>NZ_FQTW01000047.1 GCF_900129035.1 Psychroflexus salarius
TAAAAAAAGTTATCAATGTTACGTGAATAAAAACGATATTTATGAATGAAATTTTTAACCCAAAAAAGATCAACCTATTTCAGGACAAGACAAAAACTTTACGACATTTAACGACAAAGCAAGTGTCGCATAAAAATCAAAGGAAAACCGTTAGAAAACATAGACCGAATAACTACTTTTAGAATAAAATAAAAGTATTTAATTAATGAACTGGATTGCAAAGAAAATAAGCGAAACTCGAAAGATTAAAGGACTAACTCAGGAAGAATTAGCTGACCAGGCAAAAATAAATTTGAGAACTATTCAACGAATTGAAAACTCTGAAAGTGAACCGAGAGGCAAAACCCTAAATTTAATTTGCGAAGCTCTTGAAATTGACTCAAAAGAATTGATTCTAAATGAAAAACCATTCAGTGAAAAAAGTATTGGAACGAAAATAGTAAACGGACTTTTTCTCTTGGCTCTGAATTTAGTCCTAATGGGAATAATTGGATTTTTGACTTTAGATTCGAACGCAAATATGAACAGTGTTTTTGGTGGTTATTTATTGAGTGTTTTTTTGCCATTTTTCATAGTTGTCATGTCAAAAAAAATGAGCGGAATAGAAAGAATGCTTAAATTTGGGTTTGGATATATAGCATATTTTCTAATAATAATGATAACTCACGGATTTCCGAGAGGTTTTATTTCAGGACTTTTCCCTTGTCTCTTAATTAGTTTATCTGTATTATATTTTGGAAATGAATTAATAAAAAACCGTAAATAAAAAACGTTTTACAACAACGGCTATAATGCATTGCGGTTTGGAATTTTCTGTTGAAAATTCCAGTTAAAAGTGTATTTTCGTTTACCAGCGGAATAATCCTGCGGATGATTCCGCAACGACATCATAGCCAAGACCGTTACACATAAACACTCCGAAAAAACTCGGGTTGGATATATGACAGTTGGGAATCTGAATTTACCAAGCATTACCTGAAACGAATTAAAAAGCTGTTTTTAAAAGTCGAAATCTCCGCTTCTATCGAAAATTGGTTTTTAAATATGAATAAACGAAACAGAGTCCTAAAATATGACTTTTGA
>NZ_FQTW01000020.1 GCF_900129035.1 Psychroflexus salarius
GCTGTTTCAGTAGATACATTACCACTTGTATCGGTGACCGTTAGGGTTACCGTATTCTCACCAACATCTGCACTGGTAAAGTCTGTGATGTCTAATACTAAACTCTCTAGACCACAATTATCACTGCTACCATTATCGATCTGGTCGGCGGTAATACTCGCTTCGCCGTTAGCGTCTAGCTGAACTGTGATGTCTTGTGTTAAGACTGTTGGCGCTAAGTTATCTTCTACTGTTACTATTGCCGTTCCTGTGGCCTCATTGCCACTGGCATCGGTTACGGTTAACACCACAGTGTTTTCTCCTAGAGCATTACAGTCAAAACTGCTTACATCCAAGGTTAAGGTATCTACACCACAACTATCGCTACTGCCATTGTTTATTTGGTCCGCTGTGATAGCTACTTCACCATTTTCATCTAATTCAACAGTGATGTCTTGGGTGACAACCGTTGGTGCTTCATTGTCATCAGCTAAGCCACCGTCATCAATCGTCCAGCCATAAGTATCTATAATACTCTGGCGGGCATCTGCAGCGGCGCAAGAGTAGGTCGTTGACCCAATGCCTAAATACGTGTCAGATGGTAAATCTAACTGGCTCCAGCCTATTAGTAAGGCATCATAGTTCTCTGTAGATAAGCCTGAACCTTCCAAAAATGGGCCAAACTCATCGTTAACATTAGCTGTTATATCCCATTGGCTTAAGTCTTGATCAAAACTACTAGCGTTTCTAAACATCGAGGCCATATCTGTAACATTAGAGACATCCCATCCCCCAATATCTTGGTTAAAGACCGGGTTGCCACGAAACATACTATTCATATTTTCAGCACTACTTGTTGTCCAACCAGAGATATCCTGATTAAAACTCATAGTTGGGTCATTGAAACCACGAAACATACTAAAGAAATTAGTCACATTAGAGACGTCCCAACCACTTAGGTCTTGGTTAAAGGCCGTTGCCCCAAAAAACAGTCCTTGCATATCCGTGACATTAGATACATTCCAGCCACTTAGGTCCTGGTTAAAAGCATTATTAAAAGCAAACATAAAACCTAAGTCTGTTGCATTGGTCATAGTCCAATTGCCAATTGGCTGATTAAAGCTCATGTTTGGTGTTTCATCAAATGTATCTCTAGAAAACAAAAAACTAAAATCTGTAACGTTGCTTACATCCCAACTACTCAGATCTTGGTTAAATGTAAAAGCATTGTAGAAGGTATAAGACAAACTTGTTACTGTTGATGGAAGCGCTTCTGGCACACTCGTTAATGCAGATGCACCGTAAAAGGCATAATCTAAATCCTGAAGACCAAGCTCACCAAAACTGTTCACTGTAGTAAGATATTCAGCACCAGCTGGTGAAAATTCGCCACCCCCAAAATGAGATAGGGCACCATAAATCTTAACGGTATACGTGCCATTCGTGGCATAGGTTTTAGAGAAATCTCTAATATTGTTAACCTCCATAAGTTGACTACCGTCACCCCAATCTACAATAATATCAACGGTGACTTCTGCATTGTTAAACTCATTAATAGTACCAAAATACAGACGAACAAGTTCGCCATCGTTAGGTATAGTATAAACCAACTCCATAGGCACTAAATCACAGTCTATGACTGAGCCGCCATCGTTAATCGTCCAGTTATTATTATCTATAATACTCTGGCGGGCATCTGCAGCGGCGCAAGAGTAGGTAGTTTCACCGAAGTTAGGCGAAAGACTGTTTGTTAATTCTAATTGACTCCAAGCTTGTAACAAAGCATCGTAATTAGCTGTAGATAGACTCATTACAAAACGCCCTAATCCAAATTCTTCTAAATTAGAAACATTCCATTGGCTGATATCCTGATCAAAAGATGATGCGTCTCTAAACATATTACGCATGTATGTAGCACTAGATACATTCCAGTTCCCAATATCTTGGTTAAAGGCGATCGCATCACGGAACATTTCGGCAAAATCTGTGACATTGGACACGTTCCAGTTCCCAATATTTTGGTTAAATGTTCTATTGCGCTCAAACATACTAACCATGCTTTCAGCACTAATTGTATTCCAGCTTGAGATATCCTGACTAAAGCTCATTTGAGGCCCATCTGGATCTGCAGGACCTCTAAACATATTATCAAAAACTGTAACATTGGAAACATCCCAATTGGCAACAGGCTGGTTAAAGGACAAAGCTTCAAAAAACATAGATGCCATATTGGTAGCGCTTGACACATCCCAATCACTGATGTCTTGATTAAAGGAACTTGCACCTCTAAACATGGCACTAAAATCTTGGATTGTAGGTACATCCCAATTGGATATATCACCATTAAAGCTCGATGCATCGGCAAACATACCACCCATATTGGTCACTTGGGTTAAGTTAGGGGCATCGGTGGCATTGTAGGTCATGTTTTCAGCTTGAAAGAACATCTCAGCTGTCTTTTCCCACTGAATATCACCCCACTGCACCACGGTCTGAAGCTTTACAGCATTAGCTGCATCAGTCTGTTGCATCCAAGGGAAAGTACCACGAATACTCACCGTATAAGTGCCTGCTGCTGCATAGCTGTGGCTTGGGTCCGGATCATCGCCGGTAATGGTCTCGATAGTGCCATCGCCCCAGTCTATCGTGAAATCAAAATCGGTAATGTCTGCTCCGCCGCCGGTTGGGATGGTGATGTTTTCATTAGAACTGGTGGTTTGCCAGGTGGTGACAAAGGGTGCAAAATCACAATCTACTGCCGAACCGCCATCATTAATCGTCCAGTTATTATTATCTATAATACTCTGGCGGGCGTCTGCGGCGGCGCAAGAGTACATGGCATCTAAGTTCATCGTCATGCCATCTACTAAGTCTAACTGGCTCCAGCCTTCTAGTAAGGCGTCGTAATTCTCTGTAGATAAACCAGAACCTTTCAAAAATGGGCCAAAATTGTCGTTAACATTAGACACATCCCAGCCACCAATATTCTGATTAAAAGCTGCTGCACCGGCAAACATATAATCTAAATCAGTTACCTGTGATACATCCCAATGGTCCAAAGGCTGATTAAAGGACGTAGCATTCAAAAACATCGCGTAGAATGATGGGCCATGCGATACGTCCCAAGCTGTGTACTCTTCTGGAGTACCTTCATTAATCACTTTGGTATTGATGTTTTGGTTAAAGGCCGATGCTCCAAAAAACATACCCTCCATGTTAGTAACACCAGACACATTCCAGCCACTAATATCTTGGTTAAAAGCATTATTAAAAGCAAACATATAAGCCATATCAGTCACATTGGTCGTGTTCCAATTGCCTATAGGTTGGTTAAAAGATAAGGCTTCTCGAAACATTTCTTTCATAGTCGTCACATTAGAGACATCCCAATTAGTTATATCACCATTAAAGCTAGATGCACGGAAAAACATACCATCCATATTGGTCACTTGAGTTAAGTTAGGGGCATCGGTGGCATTGTAGGTCATGTTTTCAGCTTGAAAGAACATCTCAGCTGTCTTTTCCCACTGAATATCACCCCACTGCACCACGGTCTGAAGCTTTACAGCATTAGCTGCATCAGTCTGTTGCATCCAAGGGAAAGTACCACGAATACTCACCGTATAAGTGCCTGCTGCTGCATAGCTGTGGCTTGGGTCCGGATCATCGCCGGTAATGGTCTCGATAGTGCCATCGCCCCAGTCTATCGTGAAATCAAAATCGGTAATGTCTGCTCCGCCACCGGTTGGGATGGTGATGTTTTCATTAGAACTGGTGGTTTGCCAGGTGGTGACAAAGGGTTCTAGTACGTCTTGAACATTTTCATCTTCAAAACCAATTGCATCTTCAATAGAGCCTTGTGCTAAGGTAACGTTAGCTAAAAAAAGACTTACCAAACTAAGTAGGAGTAATTGTAATCGCTTCATTTAAATAGATTATTTGTTTGTAAACGTGAGTTTAATGTAGTAATGAATACAAATAAATACAGATACCCAAAAGAAATTGTTCTCAAAACCGCCAAATTTATTCTCAAAACATAAAATTTGTTCTCATTTTATAAATTGAGAATAAATAACATAGCCTTTATAAGTTTTAACTTAACGGTATGGTAAACTTAAAAGCCCTGATCTGGTAAGGGATCTTTAATTTTATCATCGAGATTACATTAGGGCTTGTAATAGGTTACGAAAAGCACCAAAACAATTTTGATACTTTCTTTAATTTAGAACAAGAGGCTGTTACGTGAGTAGATAGATTTTTTAAAATAAATATCTTGAGACTAGTAAAATAAAAAAATAATTGGAAAATGAAAAGTTATTAAAACTGTTGTAAGATATATGATTAAGGAAAAAGAGCTTCAGTCATAAGAGCGTTTTAGTAGAAAGGGCTTGTAAAACGTGTTTGCTTGAAGTTTTGCCAAAAAAAATTTACAGAATTATAGGCATAGTTAGATACTGAGTATGGCTCTTAATTATGAATAAATCAATCCATACGTTAATGAAATCTTACTATTTAAGAAACCTACATATACCGAAATGAGCCTCTGTAATTCCTATTGAACTTAAACTTTACAAACTTTAGTCTTTTTCAATTATTATTCGACCAGCCTGAACAGTAATTCTAAGTATATATGCACTAATAGAATGTTTACTTAGATTTGTTAGGTATATTTAGGCTTAAAACAATTTCTCATTATTTAATAAGTACATAGTTAGATTTGAGGATAAATTAATAATCTTACATTTCTGTCAGTTCCATTTTTGATAATCACAAGTATTTAGCTTGACAAAGGATTCTTGTTAAGGATCTATTCTCAATATTCTATTAAAATTGGATGTATCATTTTTAAAATACAAACCACCGCTAGAGATTGTCTAGCGGTGGTTTGTATACAATAACTGGAGATTACCTTAAACGGGGCTTTAAATAGGTGACTCCTACCACCACTCCAGCTATTAAGCCTACAGATATGAATCTATTTACCGGTGCAGCCGGCACGTCATCTACATTATCTTCAAAACCTATTGCTTCATCTATTGTTTGGCTATGACTTATCTCCATAAACAGCATGAGTAATACTATAACTGAAGTATATCCTAATTGTTTCATAATTTAAAAGTTTAATTATTTACTGTTTAATTAATTTCTCAACCATTTTATGGCCGGTTTTATCTTCAATCTCTAAGTGATATACCCCTGTTTCTAATTGATTCACTTCTAGGATTACACTTGAGTCACTCACTAGCTTTTCTGCTTGGTAAACCTCTTGCCCTAAGCTATTGTATAGTTTAAGCTTAAGTAACTCACCATTTACAGCAGTCGTATTGATGTGAACTTGAGTTGTTGCTGGGTTAGGAAATAAACGATAGCTTACAGCTGCTGTTTCATCAAAACTTAAAGCCTCATTTCTAAAGACGAGCTTAAAACGTGAACTGCTTACCGAGGCCTCTATATTCGCATCTACACTAAAACTATAAGGCTCTCCATTGGTTAATAAAGTCTCGGTCTCTAAGTACTGGTCTAGTAAATACACTTGGGTATCCTCTAAGTTACTCAAGTTAGCTACAAAGCTGTAGTCTTGTTTACGCCAGTTATTCGTAAATAGTGGAACCTCTTCCCCTGCCTCTGGATCACTGCGGTGCTCAATCGTAAACAATGTTCCATTATTAACAAGGGCTAAATTCTCGTCGATATTACCCAGTTTGGTGATATCTAAACCATCTATACCCGTATTACCCGATGGACTAAAACGAAGTCGAACACCATCAATCACCGCTTGATTGTCGTCTTGTAAGTTAAGTACTAGCTCTGAGGTGTTCGTTATACTTTCTGAAGATACGCTTAAGTCGGTGGT
>NZ_FQTW01000008.1 GCF_900129035.1 Psychroflexus salarius
CGTTATGGGAAACACTTGTATAAATTAACACCAGATCAATCAGGTTGGGATGGGACTTATCAAGGTGAGGTTTTACCATCAGACGATTACTGGTTCACGATAGATTATGTAGAACCACGTACAGGAGAAAAAACAATATTTAAATCACACTTTACTTTAAAACGATAAAACTTAAGTGTTCACATTTAATCACAAAAGCTGCAATATTGCAGCTTTTGTGATTTTAATAGTTAAGTAAACTTCGGTATGGGTATTCAATAATTTTTTCTTTACCCTTTAAATCATTTAATTCGATTAAAAAATTAAGTTCAATAATGTTTCCGCCTAATTTGTTAATTAGCTTACAAGCTGCTTGTGCAGTACCACCAGTAGCTAAAACATCATCATGAATAACAAGCCTATCATTTACGTTTAAGGCATCTCGATGAATTTCAATTTGATCAGTGCCATATTCTAAATCATAAGACTGACTTTCAACATCAAATGGTAATTTGCCTAGCTTACGAATAGGTATAAAGCCAGCATTTAATTCACTTGCTAACAACATCCCAAAAAGAAAACCTCTCGATTCTATACCCACAACCTTTGTGATATGCTGATTCTTTAAAGGTTCTGCTAATTTCTTGACGACTTCTTTTGTTGCATCAGCATTCTGCAGCAAAGGTGTAATATCTTTATAGGAGATTCCTTTTTTAGGAAAGTCATGAACTGTCCTGATATATTTTTCTAATTTCATAATTAAAACAAAGTATTTCTTTGGTAAAAGTATAAAAAGAAATATATTTGCACCCGCTAAAACATATTCTATTTTAGCAAATTTAGGCCACGTGGCGCAACTGAATAGCGCATCTGATTACGGCTCAGAAGGTTGCAGGTTTGAATCCTGCCGTGGTCACAAATTATCCCCAAACATAATTTTTTATGCTTGGGGATATTTTTTTATTCCTCAATTTTAAAATCACACATCAAAAATTATAACTTTCTTAACATCAGACACTAAGTTAGAAGTATCGGTGACTTGGGTCACAAATTATTATAAACCACATCTTACATTTTTTAAGATGTGGTTTTTTTATAATCTTAAATGTAGAGTTTTTAATTCTAAAATTATATTTTAGTGTGATATTTTATTAATCATGCGGCAAATTATTTTATTGGTATTGGTTTTAAGCTCCATAGATTTTTGTTTTGGACAAACACCTGAAATAGATCGTCTTTTTGAGCGAGGAGAAGTTAAGGAAGTAAAACAGCGATTAAAAAACAATCAATTTTCACCTAATAATAAGCTGTTAATCAAAGCCAACTATTTTAATTTTACTAAGCAACTTAATGAAGGCTTCAAGACATTAGCAAAATTAGATACCCTAGATTTAACAACTGATCAGAAAGCTTATTATTTCAATATTTTAGGCGATTTATACGACCGTAATACTAATTATGATTTAGCGGTAAATCATCTTCAGCGAGCTCAAGAATTATTCTTGAAAACAGGTCATGAATTACGCTATAATGAAATTAATCTTGATTTATTTTATATTTTGCTTGAAGGCGATTTTATAGGTGAACGTACAAATTATCTTGATTTATATGCAAAGACAGCTAGAAAACTCAATAACTCTAATCAGTTAGCCAACCTTCAAATTGAACTTGCATTTAATAGTCTAGATACATTAGATAATTCAGCTTTTTTAAATTATTTTGATAAGGCATTTTATTATAACTCTTTAGATAAAAATCCTTTAACTTACGGTATGTTAAATGCTTATAAAGCATTGTTTTATATAGATGTTGAGTTTAATAAAGATTCGGCTAATGCCTATCTTCAAAAGTCACTCAAAATTTATGAAGATTTAAATCTACCAAACAAATCACTTCTTATTTATATTAATTTTAGTGAAGTAGAGCGCATTCAAGGTAATTATAAAGCCTCTATAAATTATTTAAAACAAGCTAACAACTACAGAAATCTCAGTTACGATTACGATTTAACAGCTTTTAATTATGAATTACTTGCTCAAGATTATAAGGCACTTGGTCAATACGATTCGGCTTACTATTACCTTGATGCATCAATGAAATATCGCGATAGTTTAAATATAGAAAAGCAGAATATTGCCTTAACAAGATTTGAAACAGAACGTAAAGAGAAACAAAACTTAATCTTACGGCAAAAAAATGAACGGCAACAAAACCTCATTTATGCTAGCTTAAGCGGTTTTGTTGTTGTCGTTTTTGTTTCATTTCTAGTCTACAAAAACATCAAGCGCAAACAATTAATCGCAGAACAGTCTACAGAAATTCAATTCCAGAAAAATCAGCAACTCTTAAAAGAACAAGAACTTAAATCTGTTGATGCTATGCTGAAGGGACAAGACAAAGAGCGTAAAAGAATTGCAAGTGATTTACACGACCAAGTTGGTGGAAATTTAGCTTCAATTAATGCTTATTTTTCAGTGTTAAAAGATCAAATTTCAGATCAAAGTCAACGTGATGTCTTCAATACAACTTATAATTTACTTTCTCAAACTTATAAGGATATACGTGCTTTAGCACATAAAAATAACGGCGGAATTTCAGCTGAAAAAAGTTTAGTTCGTTCTTTAAATGAATTAAAACAAACCATATCTCAACTTCATAATATACAAGTCAATCTTTCTGTATTTAATTCTGAAATTCAACTGCCATCTTATATTGAAGTTTCTTTGTTTAGGATTATACAAGAACTTTCTACAAATACCATTAAACATGCTGAAGCGACTCAACTTGATATTAATTTAAACGTTTACGAATCGTCTGTCAATATTATTATTGAAGATAACGGAAAAGGTTTTGAACCTGAACAATTAAAAACTTCAGGAATGGGACTAAGTTCAATTCAAAAACGCGTTGAAGAGCTTGGCGGTACGTTTGATATTGATGCTAAGTTAGGTCGTGGTTCAACCTTTATAATTAATGTAAATTATGATTAGAGTTGCCATAGCAGATGATCATCAATCGCTTTTAGATGGCTTTGCTTTAAAGATTAAACAAATGCCTAATTTTAAACTTGTTTTGCAAGCAACTTCAGCTGAAGCTTTATTTCTTAATTTAGAAATTTCAAATGTAGATGTTGTTGTAACCGATATTAAAATGAATGGAATGAGTGGTATTCATTTAACTAAATTAATTTCTGAATCATTTAAAAATATAGGTGTTGTGGCCTTCTCAATGTTTGATCAAATATCAGCTGTCGATGAAATTAAAGCAGCAGGCGCTTCAGGTTATGTGGTTAAAACATCGCCCTTAGAAACTTTGTTTAAAGCCATAGAAACGGTTCACAGTGGCAGAAGTTTTTATGACGAAGCTATTTCTAGTTTAGCTGAAAATAATGAGTCTTCAAATTACAAATCATTACTTTCTAATTCTGAAACAGAAATTTTAAATCTAATTGCTGAAGGAAAAACAAGTGAAGAAATTGCAGAAATTAGGCAATCAGCGTTAACCACAATTTATACCCACAGAAAAAACATCATACATAAGTTGAAGTTAAAAGGAAAAAGTGATCTTTTAAAGTTTGCCTTAGAAAACCGATTTCGTTTTTAATTCTAAAATTTTAAAAAATGTCCATAGTTTTAGTTTGTAACCATCGTGACCCAAAGCCTTGGGTAAAAGCCTTTAAGGATAAAAACCCAGATCTTGACATTCAGGTTTATCCAGACGTTAAAGATGTTAGTTCTATAAATTTTGCCATTTCTTGGCAACATGAACAAGGTGTTTTTGCTCAGTTTCCTAACCTTAAAGTTATCGCGTCAATGGGGGCTGGTGTTCACCACATTTTAAAAGATAAAACTATTCCTAAATCTGTTAAAGTCACTAGAATCGTAGATGATAATTTAACAAAAGATATGGCAGATTTTGTGCTATTAAATTGTTTATACGGTATTAGAAATTTAAAATTTCATGCTCAAAACCAACTTGATAAGCATTGGGAAATTAAATCTTATCAGCAGCCTGAAGCCGTAAAAGTCGGTGTCATGGGCTTTGGCGTTTTAGGCAAAGCAGCAGCAAAACAACTTAAGCTTAACAGATTTAAGGTTAATAGCTTATCAAAAAGTCGAAAAAACATTGAAGGTATTACCAGTTTTATAGAAGATGAACTTGACCAATTTCTAGCTGAAAGCCAAATTTTAGTTTGTTTATTACCGATTACTGAAGGTACAAAGGCTATTTTAAACTATAATAATTTAAAGAAGCTTCCTGAAAATGCTCAAGTTATTAATGTAGCAAGAGGTCAACATATGGTTGAAGATGATTTAATTCAACTTTTAAACGAAGACCATCTTTCATTAGCTTGTTTAGATGTTTTTCAAACTGAACCCTTACCAACAGAATCTAAATTGTGGTCTCATCCAAAAGTTTCAGTAACACCTCATGTAGCTAGTATGACCGACCCTAATTCTGTGGTTAATCAAATTTTAGATAATTTCAACAGGATGGAAAACAATAAGAGACTTAAAAATGAGGTAGATAGAGAAAAAGCTTATTGATTAAAATTTGGTAATTAAAAATCCTACAGCTACAGCTAATAAACCAACCACTAAACTGCCTACAGCATAGATTAAAAATTGAAGATAATCGCCTTGCTTAAGTAACAGAAAATTATCGTAACTGAAACTTGAAAAAGTAGTAAAACCGCCACAAAAGCCTATGACAGCAAAGCTAATTAGATTTTGATTTTCAGGTTGCGATTTTAAAACATAACCTAATATAAGTCCAATAAAAAAGCTACCAATAACGTTAACACTGAGCGTTCCTAGATTGAATTTTATTAACTGATAGCTATTCATCAAGTGGCTTAGATAATAACGAACTATACTGCCTAAGCCACCACCAATAAAGATTAATAAAATACTCTTAAAGGACAATTTAATTAGATTTTTTAGCCGTTAATTCGGCTATTTTAATGATAACTTCTGTGGCTTTGATTAGATTTTCTAAAGGTAAATATTCAAATTTTCCATGAAAATTGTGTCCGCCAGCAAAAATATTAGGACATGGTAAACCCATATAACTAAGCTGCGCGCCATCAGTCCCACCGCGAATAGGTTTTAAAATAGGCGTAATATCTAAACTTTTCATGGCTTCTTCGGCAATATCTACAATATGTTTTACAGGTAAAACCTGTTCTTTCATATTAAAATATTGATCGTTCACTTCAACTGTTATGGCATCTTCACCATATTTGTCTTTTAATAATTGACCAAGTTTGTAAATAAGCTCTTTTCGGGCTTCAAATTTTGTTTTATCATGGTCGCGAATAATGTAATGTAGATAGGCTTTTTCAACTTCTCCATTCATATCAGTTAAATGAAAGAAGCCTTCATAACCTTCAGTTTTTTCAGGGACTTCATTTTTAGGTAAACTTTCTACAAATTCAGTCGCCATGTACATAGCATTCTTAAGTTTTCCTTTAGCATATCCTGGATGTACAATACGACCGTGAAAGTGTATTTTAGCTTCAGCGGCATTAAAATTTTCGTATTCTAATTCTCCTATTTCACTGCCATCCATGGTGTAAGCATATTCTGCACCAAATTTTTCAACATCAAATTTATGTGCGCCACGGCCAATTTCTTCATCAGGGGTAAAACCAACTCTTATTTTTCCGTGTTTAATTTCAGGATGTTTAATAAGATAAGCCATTGCTGAAACAATTTCAGTGACGCCAGCTTTATCATCTGCACCTAAAAGTGTTGTTCCGTCTGTCGTGATGATAGTGTTACCGATGTATTTGTTAAGGTCTTCAAAATAGGCTGGAGAAAGTATAATATCTTTGGCTTTGTTTAAAATTATATCGCCACCTTGATAATTTTCATGAATTTGTGGTTTAACATTGGTACCCGAAAAATCTGGTGAGGTGTCAAAATGAGAAATAAAACCAATAGTTGGGACCTCATGACTTACATTAGACGGCAAAGTAGCCATGATGTAAGCATTTTCATCTATGCTAACGTCTTCTAGACCAATGTCTAATAATTCTTGATGTAGCTTTTTGGCTAAATTCCACTGCTTGTCTGTGCTTGGCGTCGATTTGGAGTGAGGATCACTCTGCGTGTCAATAGTTACATAGCTTATAAAGCGGTCAAGTAATTGTTTGGTGTCTAGCATCAGAAAAATTTTAGGTAAAAATACAGATTACATATGCTTTAAACCAATTATTTTTTAAAAAGCCTTTTAAATAGATTACTTTTGCTAAAACTTCAGCAGTGTATAATTCTCTTATAAAGCCTTTATTATTTCAGTTTGATCCCGAAAAAATTCATTATTTCAGCTTTAAGTCAATCAAGTTGTTGCATAAAATTCCATTTGTTGATCAACTCATTCGGAAACAGTTTTGCATACATTCTAAATCCTTAGAGCGAGAAGTTTTTGGAATTAAATTTCCTAATCCTGTTGGTTTAGCTGCAGGTTTTGATAAAGATGCAAAACTGATTAATGAATTGAATAACTTTGGGTTTGGTTTTATTGAAATAGGAACCTTAACCCCAAAACCCCAAGCTGGGAATCCCAAAAAACGTTTGTTTAGATTAATTGAAGACGAAGCTATTATTAATCGAATGGGATTTAATAATGAAGGTGTTATGGCAGCTGTAAAACGGTTGAAGTCTAAAGGTGAAATTATTATCGGTGGTAACATCGGTAAAAATAAAGTAACACCAAACGCTGAAGCTATTAACGATTATGCGTATGCTTTTGAAGCTTTGTTTGAGGTTGTAGATTATTTTGTGGTTAATGTTAGTTCACCAAATACACCAAATCTACGTGAACTTCAAGATAAAAGACCACTAACCAATTTATTGAGTCATTTAAAAGAATTAAATGCTAAAAAATCTAATCCAAAACCAATTTTGTTAAAAATCGCACCAGATTTAAATACTGCTCAACTTATAGATATTATCGATATTGTAGAGCAAACAGAAATTGATGGCTTAATAGCAACAAATACCACAATTAGTCGAGATGGATTGCAATCAAAACACAAAGCCGAAGCAGGCGGATTGAGTGGTAAACCTTTAACAAAGCGCTCTACAGAAGCGATAAAATTTATTAAAGAACATCAAACAGCTAGGTTTCCAGTCATTGCAGTTGGAGGTATAATGACAGCTCAGGATGCACTCGAAAAGTTAGAGGCTGGTGCCGATTTAATTCAGCTTTATACAGGTTTCGTTTTTCATGGGCCAAAACTGATCAAGTCTATTAACAAAGCAATTTTAAAGCGTAATAAATAAATGTTAGCTCAACTGAGTAGCTTTTTATTAGCCTCAATTTTATTAACCTTAGCACCAGGACCAGATATTATCTATGTGTTAAGTCAAAGTATAGCTGGTGGTTTTAAGCGTGGACTCATCATTGCAGCTGGTTTAGTAAGCGGTATTATTTTTCATACGAGTTTATTGGCTTTTGGCGTTTCTGCACTTCTAATAGAATTTCCACAAGTATTTTTTACGTTAAAGTTAGTAGGAGCAGTTTATTTAATCTATTTAGCTTATCAAGTTTATAAGTCACCATCAGCTGAAATTCAAATAACTAAAGGGTCAAAATCATTAAATAATTATTTCAGAAAGGGATTGATTATGAATTTAATTAATCCTAAAGTGAGTTTATTTTTTTTAGCATTTTTTCCTGGATTTTTATGGAATGAGACAGAAAATACCATTTATCAGTTTTACCTACTTGGTGGTGTTTTTATGTTGCAAGCTTTTGTGATTTTTAGCTTTGTTGCCTTTTTTTCAGATCGTTTAGCACAATATTTAAAACATCAAAAGCATTTTGGTGATAGCATGAAATATTTTCAAATCGTTATTTTTTTGCTTATTGCGGTTCTAATTTTAGTATAAGTGTAATCAGATTAAAAATTTAGTGATAATCTTTCAAAACTTGTATATTTGACGTCAAGTTAAAAAAAGCTTATGAGTCGTGTAAAACTTATTGAATGCCCTAGAGATGCTATGCAAGGGATTAAACCTTTTATTTCAACACAACTCAAAGCTGATTATATTCAATCACTTTTAAAATGTGGTTTTGATACCATAGATTTTGGTAGTTTTGTATCACCAAAGGCCATACCGCAAATGCGTGACACGGCTGAAGTTTTGTCTAAGTTGGATTTAACAGAAGCCTCAAGTAAGCTTTTAGCTATTGTAGCAAACCTTAGAGGTGCCAAAGACGCTTGTCAATTTGAAGAAATTGATTATCTCGGCTATCCATTTTCAATTTCTGAAAATTTCCAAATGCGAAATACGCACAAAACAGTTGCTCAATCAGTTGAAGTTTTACAAGATATCATTAACATTGCACATCGTTCAAACAAAAAGGTTGTCGCTTACTTATCAATGGGTTTTGGAAATCCATACGGCGATCCATGGAATGTTGACATTGTGGCTCAATGGACCCAAAAACTGGCTTCAATGGGTGTAGAAATTTTGTCTTTATCTGATACTGTGGGCACTTCAGATCGTGAAACTATTGCTTATTTGTTTTCAAATTTAATTCCTCAATATCCAAAAATAGAATTTGGCGCACATTTACATACCACACCAGATCAGTGGTTTGATAAAGTAGATGCAGCTTTTCTTGCAGGTTGTAAAAGATTTGATGGTGCTATAAAAGGTTTTGGTGGTTGCCCAATGGCAAAAGATAAGCTCACAGGAAATATGCCAACCGAAAAATTAGTCTCTTATTTCAACAAAAAAAATACTGACTCTAATATCAAGATGACTAGTTTTGAAGCAGCTTATAACAAATCTTTGGAGGTTTTTTAACTAAAGTTAGTCACTTCATTATTTCTCTTTTACCTTTGCAATGTGAAAGCAACTAAGAAAGATATACGTGCACTAAGTAAAAAAGACTTACAAGACTTTTTTGTATCTCAGGGAAAAAAAGCCTTTCGTGGCACACAAGTTTATGAATGGTTATGGCAAAAGTCCTGCTATAATTTTAATGAAATGACAAATATTTCGAAAGAAATTCGTGCCATGCTTGATGCAAATTTCGTGATTAATAATATCGAAGTTGATACCATGCAGCGCAGTCAAGATGGTACTATTAAAAATGCCGTTAAGTTACATGACGGCTTTACTGTCGAGTCTGTTTTAATTCCAACTTATTCGCGGACAACAGCATGTGTGTCATCTCAAGTTGGGTGTAGCTTAGATTGTAAATTTTGTGCAACTGCACAACTCAAGCGTTTAAGGAATTTAAATGCAGATGAAATTTATGATCAAGTTGTTGCGATTGATCGAGAAAGTCGTTTATATAACAACATGCCATTATCTAATATTGTTTACATGGGAATGGGAGAACCACTCATGAACTACAATAATGTTTTAAAATCGGTTGAAAAAATCACTTCTCCTGAAGGCTTAGGGATGTCTCCCAAGCGCATTACTTTATCTACTTCTGGAGTTCCAAAAATGATTAAAAAGTTAGCTGATGATCAAGTTAAATTTAATTTAGCGGTCTCTCTGCATTCAGCCAGAAATCAAGTTAGGACGCAAATTATGCCGTTCAATGCCAAATTTCCATTAGAAGATTTAGCAGAATCTTTAGAATATTGGTATCAAAAAACTGGTAAAGCGGTAACATACGAATATATAGTTTGGGATGGAATAAATGATTCTCGCGAAGATATTTCAGCCTTAATCGAGTTTTGTAAAATTATCCCTTGTAAAGTCAATTTGATTGAATATAACCCAATTGATGATGGTGTTTTTAAACAAGGTTCAGATGCTTCAGTAGCCCAATATAAAAATGCTTTAGAAGCTAATCGAATTACAGTAACATTACGTCATTCTAGAGGAAAAGATATTGATGCAGCTTGCGGTCAATTAGCAAATAAACATTAAAATTATAATTTTAATAATTAAAAAAACCCAGCATTTCTGCTGGGTTTTTTGTTAGATTTAATTTAATATCTAATTACTTTACAAACTTGAAAGTTTGAGTTTGACCGTTTATGCTAACTTTAGAAATAAACATACCATTGTTAAGTTCATTTAAATCAACATTAACTTTAGAATTGTTAGGCTGTAAAGTTTTTACAACTTGACCTAGCATATTATAAATTTCAACTTGGTTGATTTGATTGTTAGAACTGATAGATAAAACGTTGTTAGAAACAAAGTATTCAAATACTTTTTCTGCTTCAATTTCAGTGTTGTTAAGCGTGCTATCAGTTGTAAAAGACCATACTGTAGGATCACTTGATGGACCACCAGCACAGTTTTGAGGAATTACAGTCCAATAATAAGTTGTACTTACTTCGAAATAATTTTGGCCAGGTAGAAAAATATTCCCTGGATTATTAGTTGAAAATGTTCCGCTTATTGTATTTCCTTCAGGGTCAAGTGTAGGATCGTCACTAATAACAATTAAGTAATCAGTCACGGGACCACCAGTTGCTGGAGCATCCCAACTAAAAGAAAGTTGAGTTTCGTCATTATCAGTCGTAGTCACCACAACATTAGAAGCAGCATCAGCTGGCATTGGGTTAATTGTTATGCCTGGAGCTGCATCAGTACATTGAAATACCTCAACATTATCAAAAGCCCAGCCCCATGACCAATTTCCAGACCAGACAAATCTAACTTGGGCATTAGAAACACCTGCTAATTCTGATGTCACGTCAACTTCAACGTTTCCAAATTCAGAATCGTTTTGATCGCCGCCTGGTGGAGTGGTGTAAGATTCAACTTCTACCCAGGTTGTACCATTATAAACTTCAACAGAAGCCTGCCCGCCAAACCCAGCTGTAAAAAAATGACTATATTTCAATACAACGCTAGTTAAACTTGAACAGTCAAATACTGGACTTTCTAAAGCAGCGCTTTCTGCTGGACCATCACCATATCCATCACTATCGAATAATGCGTAATTTCCTGAAAAATTGGCAGCATCATAGTAAATAGTATTTGGTGAGTTATATCCAACGGCTTCACCATTTGTTCCAATTGTCCATATTTCTCCATTTCCTGCAATATCGTTATTATTCCAACCTGTTGGAATAGAAGTACTGCTTTCAAAATCTTCCGTAAGGACTACTTGAGAGTATCCTAATGAAAACATGCATAAAGAAAATAATAAAGTAATTTTTTTCATAGTGTGTGTATTTATAATTTAGCGGTAAATATAAATAAAGTTTAAGTTAATAAAAGTTTAAGCTTGTTAAAATCTAATAAACTTTGGTATTTTTGAGACATGAAAGTCGTCTATCAAATTAAGCAACCTATCGCCCATGAAATGGAAGTTTTTGAGAAAAAATTCTCTTTATTTATGTCTTCTAAAGTTGCGCTTTTAAATAAAATTACCCATTTTATTGTTAACCGAAAAGGAAAACAAATGAGACCGATGTTTGTTTTTTTAGTTGCTAAAATGGTGTCTGATGGTGAGGTAAATGACCGTACTTATCGCGGTGCTTCAGTAATAGAATTAATACATACCGCTACTTTAGTGCACGATGATGTGGTTGACGACAGTAATCAACGTCGTGGTTTTTTTTCGATCAATGCGTTGTGGAAGAATAAAATTGCCGTTTTAGTTGGTGATTATCTCTTGTCTAAAGGTTTATTACTTTCAATTGATAATGATGATTTTGATCTTCTTAAAATTATTTCAGTGGCCGTGCGTGAAATGAGTGAAGGTGAATTATTACAAATAGAAAAGGCGAGACAACTTGATATTACTGAAGCTATTTATTATGAAATCATCCGGCAAAAAACAGCAACATTAATTGCAGCTTGTTGTAGCCTTGGTGCAGCCGCTGTAAAACCCAATTCATCTGATGTCAACGATATGCGAAAATTTGGCGAATTAATTGGTATGGCTTTTCAAATTAAAGACGACCTTTTTGATTATGGACAACACAAAATAGGAAAGCCTACTGGCATTGATATTAAGGAGCAAAAAATGACTTTACCTTTAATATATGCGCTTAATCAAGCTTCAAAGAAAGATAAAAATTGGGTTATTAATTCTATCAAAAACCATAATAAAGATAAAAAGCGCGTTAATAAAGTAATAGATTTTGTAAAAAATTCTGGAGGTTTAGATTATGCCACCTCAAAGATGCATCAGTTTCAGGATGAAGCACTTCAAATTTTAGCCCAATATCCTGAATCTGATTATAAGTCATCCTTGAAATTAATGGTAGATTATGTGATTAATCGCGAAAAATAAATTAATTTGATTACCAAACGCACTATAGAAAAAGTTTTTGATACCGCTCGGGTAGAAGAGGTAATAGGTGATTTTGTTAATCTTAAAAAATCAGGTTCAAACTTTAAAGGTTTAAGTCCGTTTAGCGAAGAGAAGACTCCAAGTTTTATGGTTTCACCAGTAAAACAAATTTGGAAAGATTTCTCGTCTGGCAAAGGTGGAAACGCAGTGAGTTTTATCATGGAACACGAACATTACTCGTATCCCGAAGCTATAAGATACTTAGCCAAAAAATATAATATTGAAATTGAAGAAACTGAACAAACTTCAGAAGAAAAAGAAAAAGCTTCTGAACGTGAAAGCATGTTTCTAGTGTCTAAATTCGCAAATCAATTTTTTATAGACCAATTACACCATTCTACTGAAGGTCAAACAATTGGTTTGTCATATTTCAAAGAACGCGGTTTTACTACTGAAACTATAAAAAAATTCGATCTAGGTTACTCGCCTGATCAATGGGAAGCTTTAACAAAAGCAGCAATCAATAAGGCTTACGAAAAAAAATATCTTGAAGCTACAGGCTTAACCATCACAAAAGACCAAAAATCTTTCGACCGGTTTAAAGGTCGTGTTATGTTTCCAATTCATTCTATGTCAGGACGTGTATTGGGCTTTGGCGGAAGAATTTTAGATAATTCTAAAAAAGCTGCGAAATATTTAAATTCGCCTGAAAGTGAAATTTACCATAAAAGTAAAATTTTATATGGTTTATACTATGGAAAGAAAGCCATTGCTCAACAAGATAATTGTTACTTAGTTGAAGGTTATACTGACGTTATTCAGTTACATCAAGCAGGAATTGAAAATGTGGTTTCTTCTTCAGGAACAGCCTTAACCGATCAACAAATTCGGTTAATAAATCGCTTAACTAAAAACATTACCGTTTTGTTTGATGGCGACGCTGCAGGTTTGCGTGCTTCATTACGTAGTGTAAATATGATTTTAGCTCAGGATATGAATGTTAAGGTCTGCATGTTTCCTGAAGGCGAAGATCCTGATAGTTTTGCAAAAGCTAACTCAACCCATGTTATAGAGGAATACCTTGAAACCAACGCAAAAGATTTTATCACATTTAAGGCATCGCTTTTAATCAAAGAAGCTGAAAATGATCCGATAAAAACTGCAGAAGTTATTCGCGATATAGTTGAAAGTATAGCTCAAGTTCCTGATCAAATTAAACGAGAACTTTATATTAGATCTTGCTCAAAGTTAATGGATGTTTCTGAGGCCGTTTTATTTAGTAGTTTAGATCAAATTTTGGCTAAATCTAGCCGCGATCAGCGCAAAAAAAATAAAAGTCAAGTACCACAATTAAGCAAAGTTGAAGAGACTACGACTACGACGAAAAAAATTAACCCTAAGATAGAGCTTGAGCGTATTATTATTGGCCTATTATTAAAATATGGTGATCAAGAAGCAGAATTTGAAGATTTTTTAATTGAAATTGATGAAAAAGGTAACGAAGTTTTAAAGCCTATCATTAAAACACATAAAGTTTACGAAAAAATTTATCTTGATTTGCAAAGTGATGAAATTGAGTTTACGGATGAAAATTTTAAGTTACTCTACCATTCTTTAATTGATGGACTATCAACCCAGAAAGAATTTAATGTCTCTAAATTTACAAGTAAACTCGACCAAACTATAGCAGAAGAAGCAACGAGTATCTTAATGAATTTTGAACGCTACGAATTACACAATTGGGAAAGCCAAAATATTTTTGTAAAACATAGAGACAAACTGGAACCTGCTGAGGTAACTGAAACAATTTTAAACCTTAGACGAATATTGATACATCAAAAAGTTGATGAAATGGGTGAGCTCCTTAAAAGTGGTGATCATGAAAACCCTACTGAAGTTCTAGAAGAAACAATGGAGTATAAGCAACTCGAGGTTTTAATTGCTCGCAAATTAAACCGAATTATTTAAATTCTGAAGGGATACTACATATCGGTATAGGCTTCATTTTATGCTGATTAGCAGAATTTAAACTTTTATAAATCTTTAAAACTTCAGCTTGTCTACTGCTTAGTTCTTCTGGATTTCCTTCATATTGCATTGCCCATTCTAATTCATCATAACTCGCACCTAATTGGTCTTCATCACTTCGGCTATCACCAAAAAGTCCATCGGTTGGTTCGGCATTTTGAATAACATCTATAATGTTTAGCGTTTGAGCTAAGCTGTAAACTTCAGATTTCATTAAATCGGCAATCGGACTCAAATCTACACCGCCATCGCCGTATTTAGTATAAAAACCAACACCAAAATCTTCAACTTTATTACCTGTTCCTACAACTAAGTAATTGTGTAAACCTGCAAGATAATATAAGGTTGTCATGCGTAATCGAGCGCGTGAGTTTCCTAGAGCTAAATCTTCTCGTTTTGAATTTGTTTTTGGTAAGCCCTGTTTAAATGCATCAAATGTTGGTGTTAAGTCGACTTCAACTGATGAGACATTATTATAATTTGATTTTAACCATGCAATATGTTGTTGTGCTCGAGTAACTTGTGATATGTCTTGATGAATAGGCATTTCAACACAAAGTACTTTTTGTTTGGTCATTGCGCACAAAGTTGAAGTTACCGCAGAGTCAATTCCTCCTGAAACGCCAACTACAAAACCATTTAAATTGGTTTTGACAAGATAATTATCTAGCCAATTTTTAATATAATTTATTATTTTTTCGTTTTGCATGGCGTTAAATTTAAGTTCAAGATTAACTACATTTGCATCAAATATATTAAAACAAAGTCAATGTTATTCAAAACAATATTTAGAGTTTTATTAATTCTTGTGACCTGTGTTTATCTAACGTCTTGCGATTCAAAGAAATCGAAAATTATTGAGCGTATTGAAAATAAAAATTTAGACTTGAGCCTTATGCGTTTTGACCGTGAGTTTGCGGCATCTGATTCATTAGACCTAGAAAGCTTAAAAATAGGTTATCCTTTTTTCTTCAACAGTGCTGTTCCTGACAGCTTGTGGTATAAAAAAATGAAAGACACATTACAAAACGAAATAAATCATGAGGTATTAAAAGCCTTTCCAGATTTTGATCAAGAAAAACAAGATATCGAGCGATTTTTTAAATATCTAAAATTTTATTTTACAGCATTTAAACACCCGACAATTGTTACAATTGCAGAAAGCGTTGATTATAAAAATAAAGTTGTTACCTCAGATTCTATCATCGTAATTTCATTAGATAACTATTTGGGACGCGAACATCGATTCTACGAAAGTTTCCCTGACTACATTAAAAACTATCAAGATAAAAAGTATTTAATGTCTGACGTTGCTGGTGCTTATGCTAAAAATGCTACTTTTGAACCCTTAGACCGACGCTTTATTTCATATATGATTTATCATGGTAAGCTGCTCTATTTTAAGGATTTGGTAATACCTTGGGAGAGTGATGCTGAAAAAATTCAGTATACAAAAGAGCAATTAGAATGGGCAGAATCTAATGAAACTAAGATTTGGGAGTTTTTTATTGATAAAGATTACGTCTTTTCAACACAGGCTGATTTGAAAGATCGTTTTATTAATCCAGCACCATTTTCTAAATTTTATCTTGAATTAGATAATGATTCTTCACCTAGAATCGGGCAATATATCGGTTGGCAAATAGTTAGAGATTTCATGAAAAATAACCCCGAAATTGAGCCTAATAAACTTATGTTGCTTGATGGGCAACAAATTTTTAAACAATCAAATTATAAACCTTAACTATGGCAAAATCTGATATTAACATACATATAGAGACCGACGAAAATAAAATTCCAGAATCTATTAATTGGTCAGCTAAAGATGGCGGCATTGAAAATGAATCTGCTAAAGCAGCGATGCTATCTATTTGGGATCATAAAACACAAGAAACTTTACGTATTGATTTATGGACAAAAGATATGCCTGTAGATGAAATGAAAAAGTTTTTTCATCAAACCTTAGTAAGTATGGCGAGTACCTACAAAAGAGCTACTGATGATGATAAAATGGCAGCGACCTTTAACGATTTTTGCGATTATTTTGCTGAAAAACTAGATTTAAAAAAAGAATAAGTTGTCTAAATTAATTTTTGTTTATAATGCTAATTCTGGCACTCGAAATGCTTTTAAAGAATCTTTGCAAAAATTATTGAACCCTCAGGCTTCAAATTGTCGGTTATGTAGTTTAACTTATGGGTTGACTTCAGAGAAGACGAAGTGGAGAAAATTTAAATTGCAAACTTCAACTGAAATGCAGTTTTTACACGCCGATGAGTTTATGTCTCAATTTAAATCAAAATTTGGTATTCAATATGAGTTGCCAGTTGTCCTTAAACAAAATCATTATGAATTAGAACTTGTTCTTTCAGCTAAAGAAATCAATCAACTAGTTCATCTTGATCAACTAATAGATAAGTTGAAGCCTCATGTAACAAATGTTTAAAGGCTTTGGTTAATTTGCTCAATGTAATTTAAAACTTCATCTCGACCAGTTTTTTTGCTAGAAGATGTTATAAATATGGGTGGTAATTCTGCCCAAGTTTCCATTAATTCTGTTGAGTAATTGGCGATATTATTTTCAACTTGATGTGACTTTAGTTTGTCTGATTTAGTGAAAATGATTGAAAATGGAATTTGATTTTTACCTAACCAAGTCATAAATTCTATATCTATTGGCTGCGGTTCGTGTCTAATATCAACTAACAAAAAAGTATTAACCAACTGCGGACGTTTTCTAAAATAATCAGTTATATATTTTTGAAAGATTTTTTTTTCTTTTTTGCTCACCTTTGCATAGCCATAACCAGGTAAATCTACTAAATGCCAACTTTCATTAATTAAAAAGTGATTAATAAGTCTTGTTTTACCAGGTTTACCAGAGACTTTTGCCAAGCTCTTACGTTCTGTTAGCATGTTGATCAGTGAAGACTTTCCAACATTACTACGGCCAATAAATGCGTATTCTGGTAGTGGCGAATTTGGGCATTTTGCTACATCGCTATTACTCATGACAAATTTTGCTGTTTTAATTTGCATGATTTACAGATTTCGGCTAGTTAACCAGTTGTAAAGTAGTTCGTTAAATTTATTTGGATGCTCCATCATCGCAGCATGGCCACATTTGTCAATCCAATATAGATTAGAATCTGGTAATAGTTTATTGAAGTCTTCAGCTACATTTGGTGGTGTAACTGTATCTTGTTTTCCCCAAATGATGCATGTTGGCGTGCTCATTTTTGGTAAATCTTTTGCCATGTTATGCCTAATAGCACTTTTAGCAATCGCAAGCGTTCTTATTAATTTAGAACGGTCATTGACTGTGTTGTAAACATCATCAACAATGGCTTTAGTAGCCACTTCTGGGTCATAAAATACATTTTCTGCTTTTTGCTTAATGTAGTCATAATCGCCACGCTTAGGGTAACTTTCGCCCATCGCGCTTTCATAAAGGCCAGAGCTTCCTGTAATTACAAGTGCTTTAACAATTTCAGGATATAATTTTGTAGTTAATAAACCTATATGTCCGCCGAGAGAATTACCGATGAGAACAACTTTGCCATATTGGCGTAAGTCAATAAATTCTTTTATGTAGGTTGTAATGGTTTTAATATTTGTTTTAAGCAATGGCAATTCGTAAAGCGGTAATTCAGGGATAATAACTTTATAGCCTTTTTGTGGGAAAAAATTCATAACACCATCAAAATTACTTAAGCCGCCCATTAAGCCGTGTAAAATTACTAAGGGTTGACCTTCGCCGAATTCAAAAAACCTAAACTTGCCGTCTTGTTGTATGTGTTTTTCCATTAACTATCAATCTTTCAAACCTCAAATATAGTCATATTTATAAAAGCATTTTAGAATAATATCTATTCAATTTTAAATATTTGAATTTGAAACTTATCTCAAAACTAAACTTATTAACAATCAAGTAGTTCTGTTAGTTAAAGTGGCTAAACCTTTGCTAATAAAGCCTTAACGAGTATTGGTAAAAAGTTTGTGTAAAAACTTATCAACAATGTGGTAAAAAGTGGGATAATGTGGAAAAAAATTCAATATATTTGAAGTGTAATTATACATTAATGCTGAATTTTATCGGAACATATGAGTGCAAAATTGATGCAAAAGGCAGATTATCCTTGCCTTCAGCATTAAAAAAGCAATTAATGCCAGTCGTTGAAGAAGGTTTAGTGCTAAAGCGTTCAGTGTTTCAAAATTGTATAGAACTCTATCCTATGCAGGAATGGAATGCATTGATGAATAAAATAAATGGATTAAACCGATTTAAGAAGAAAAATAACGATTTCATTAGGAAGTTTACAGCTGGCGTAAAATTAGTTGAAGTCGATGCGAATTCTCGTGTTTTAATTCCAAAAGACTTAATTCAGTTCGCTGGTATTTCCAAAGAAATTGTCTTGTCATCGTCTGTTAATATTATTGAAGTCTGGGATAAAGAAAATTATGAAAACGCTATAAATAAGGTTGACGATTTTGCTGATTTAGCAGAAGAAGTCATGGGAACTCAAGAAGATGAATACTAATTATCACATACCAGTTTTACTAAAACAAAGCGTTGATGCATTGGTGTTAAACCCTGATGGTGTTTATGTTGATGCAACATTTGGTGGTGGTGGGCATTCTGCCGAAATTCTTTCTAGATTAAGTTCTAAAGGTAAATTATTTGCTTTCGATCAGGATAAAGATGCACAGCAAAATAGTTTAAAAGATGATCGTTTCGAGTTGATAGAAGCTAATTTTAGATTTCTAAAACGCTTTTTGAAGTTTTTTAAAATTACTGAAGTTGATGGAATTTTAGCTGATTTTGGTGTTTCATCGCATCAGTTTGATATCCCTGAACGCGGGTTTTCAACACGTTTTGATGCGCAACTAGATATGCGCATGAATCAGAATGATAAACTCAGTGCTTATGAGCTCGTCAATACTTACGAAGAGCAAGATTTAACGAGCTTATTCAGAACTTATGGTGAGTTAAAAATGGCGCCAAAATTGGCAAGAGCCATTATTAGTGAACGTTTAAATAAGCCTATTGAAACTACATCGGAGTTAAATTCAGTTTTAGAACCATTGTTGCCAAAAACTAAGGTGTTTAAGTTTTTAGCTCAGATTTATCAAGCAATTCGCATTGAAGTGAATCAAGAAATGAAGGCGCTTGAGGAATTTTTGCTGCAAACACAAGACCTTGTTAAACCCTCGGGAAGGTTAAGTTTTATAACCTATCACTCATTAGAAGACCGTTTAGTGAAGCGTTATATTAGAGATGGTAATTTTACGGGTCAGGTAGAGAAAGATTTCTACGGGAATAAGCTTGCGCCTTTTAAAAAAGTAGGCCAGTTAATAATTCCTGATAAGTCTGAAATC
Organism: Psychroflexus salarius; assembly: GCF_900129035.1. Taxonomy (GTDB): domain Bacteria; phylum Bacteroidota; class Bacteroidia; order Flavobacteriales; family Flavobacteriaceae; genus Psychroflexus; species Psychroflexus salarius. The sequence goes on from NZ_FQTW01000008.1 coordinate 19,621, forward strand.
ATTGATAATAGTAGGGCTAGAAGTGCCAAATTACGTATAGCTGAAAAATTATAACATGCAAAAAAGCGTTTTTGCCATATTAAAAGGTGAGTTCTTGACCAACAAAGATGCTTCAAAAAATTGGAGTTTTATTTTGTTCTGTACGCTACTTGCTATTATTATGATTGCGAGTTCACACACAGCTGAAAAGAAAGTTTTTAAAGTAGCTGAGCTTAATCAAGAAATTCAAGAACTAAGAAGTGAGTTTGTCGATTCTAGAAAAAGATTAATGCAGTTAAAAATGGAGTCTAATATTGCTGAGATGATGAAACCAAAAGGAATTTTCACCTCAGATCAGCCAGCTATAAAAATTGTAATTGAGTCAGATGAATCTAACTGATAAAGACATATTAAAACGCTATTATTTAATAGTTGTATTATTTGTGACAGTGGCACTTGCTATTGTTTACCAGCTTTTTAATATTCAATTTAATCAAGGTGATTACTATACAGAATTGGCTCAAAATACGGTATATAAAAACTTTAAAATAGAGCCTAATCGCGGAAATATTTATGATGCTAATATGAACTTATTAGCAACATCAGTCACTAAATATGAAATTAGATTTGATCCAATTTCAGTAACAAAATCAAACTTCAACACTTACTTAAATCCGCTCTCAGATTCGCTTTCAAAAATGTTTTCAAAATCTTCAGCTTATTATAAAAATAAGCTTAAAAAAGCAAGAGCATTGAATAATCGCTACGTTTTTATTGCTAAAAATTTAGATTATTCAGAATATATCCGAATTAAAAATTTTCCGATGTTTAATCTAGGCGCTTACAAAGGAGGATTTATTGCTGAACAGTCAACTGTTAGAGAGCATCCATTAGGGAAAATAGGTCGTCGAACTGTTGGTTACAATAATGTGGGTTTAGAAGGTGCTTTTGAAGATTATTTACAAGGCGAAAAAGGTCAAAGGCTTAAGCAAAAAATCGCAAAAGGGCAATGGAAGCCTTTAACTGATTTAAACCAAGTAGAACCAGTTGATGGTCTAGATGTTATATCAACGATAGATGTAAACATACAAGATATTACGCATCACGCATTATTAGCGCAACTTGAATATTTTGAGGCTGAACACGGAACTGCTGTTGTAATGGAAACCAAAACAGGTGAAATTAAAGCTATTTCAAACCTTGGTTTAAGTAACGAACCTGGTAAATATTATGAAAAGCGTAACTATGCCGTATACGAACCTCACGAACCTGGCTCTACATATAAATTGATGAGCTTAGTTGCTGCGCTAGAAGATAATGTAGTTGATACTAGCACTGTAATTGATACAGAAAATGGTCGCTTAAAATATTTTGACCGCACTGTTTATGATTCTAAACGAGGTGGATATGGTAAGATTTCAGTTGCAAAAGCTTTTGAAGTTTCTTCAAACACCGCATTTGCTAAAATGATTTATGAAAACTATAAAAACCAACCAAATCAGTTTGTTGATCGTTTAAAAATGATGGGTTTAGATCAAAAAATTGGCCTTCAAATAAAAGGTGAAGGGCAACCGAGTATTCCTCACCCAAATGATTCAAATTGGTACGGGACTACTTTACCATGGATGAGTTTCGGTTATGGTGTTTCACAAACAGCACTTCAAATTTTAAGTTTTTATAATGCCATCGCTAATGATGGCGTAATGGTAAAACCACGTTTTATAAAAGCTGTGCGTGACCGGCATAAGGTAATTGAGCAATACACAGAGCCGCAAATTACGGGAAGTGTTTGTTCTAAAGAAACAGCTAAACAAGTAAGAGCAATTTTAAAAAATGTTGTCAATAGAGGTACCGCAAGTAATATTTACTCGCCAAGATTTTCAATGGCTGGTAAAACTGGAACTTGCCAAACTGAATATTGGGTAGAATCTGGTCGATACATTGCATCATTTGCAGGTTATTTTCCAGCAGACAAGCCTAAATACTCTTGCATTGTTGTCATTCATAAGCCAAATCCTGAAAAAGGCTATTATGGTAGTACAGTTGCAGCACCAGTTTTTAAACGTATCGCTAAGAAAATTTATTCAGATACGCCTATTGAAGCCCGATTACCAAGAACAAAGTTAAACCAGTTACAGTTAACTGAACAAGATAATTACAATCAAGTGCTTAACAAATATAAAACCATCATGCCAAATTTAGTTGGTATGCCAGCTATGGATGCTATTTCAATCCTAGAAAATCTTGGTTTGAAGGCGAAATTATTTGGCGAAGGAAAAGTGATTAAGCAATCGCTTGCACCAGGGAAGTCAGTTAAAGAAAATAAACAGATAAATTTAGTTTTAGGTTGAAGTTATTAAAAGACATCTTATTAAACGTTGCTATAGAACAAGTTGTTGGTTCAACTTCAGTTGAAGTTGAGGCCTTGAGTTTTGACTCAAGAACTGTGAGTAAATCAACCTGTTTTATAGCCATTAGAGGCGAAAAAGCCAATGGTCATCATTTTATCACTAAAGCAATTGACTCAGGTGCAAGTGCTATTATTTGTGATACTTTACCAGAACAACTGGTGAGTAATGTTACCTACATTCGAGTTGATGATACGCGCGAAGCTTTAGCACATTTATCTCATAACTTTTATGGCCAACCATCACAAAAACTTCAACTAGTTGGTGTTACGGGTACAAATGGTAAAACCACTGTGAGCAGTTTATTATTTCAACTATTTAAAGACCTAGGTTTTTCAGTTGGGCTAATTTCCACAGTAGTTATAAAAATTAACGATAAAGATATACCTACAAATCTCACAACACCAGATTCTATTACCATAAATAATACGATGAGTAAAATGGTTGAAGCTGGCGTAGACTACTGCTTTATGGAAGTGAGTTCTCACGGGATTGATCAAAAACGCGCTTTAGGTTTAGACTTCGACGCAGCTATTTTTACTAATCTTTCACATGACCATTTAGATTATCACAATTCTTTTGAAGAATACAGAAACGTTAAAAAAAGACTTTTTGATCAGCTAAAACCTCAAGCCGTTGCAATTACCAATATTGATGATAAAAACGGGCGATTCATGTTGCAAAACACAAGCGCTAATCAATTAACTTATGCTATAAAGTCTATTGCTGATATAAAAGCTAAAATTTTAGAAAAGAATTTTGATGGACTTAAGCTTGATCTTGATGGGCAAGAAATTTGGTCGTCTTTTTTAGGAGAATTTAATGTCTACAATTTATTAGCTGTTTATGCCACAGCGCTTCAATTTTGTACTGATAAACTTCAAATTTTACAAGCAATTACACGCTTAAAACCAGTTGCTGGTAGATTTCAACACATGGTATCACCACATCAAAATATTCACGCAATTGTAGATTATGCGCATACACCAGATGCATTACAAAATGTCTTGAAATCGATAAATGCTATTCGCACTCACAACGAGACTTTAATAACTGTGGTTGGTTGTGGTGGAAACCGCGATAAAAGTAAACGCCCAAAAATGGGCAAAATTGCTACTCAGTTGAGTAATAAAGTAATTTTTACGAGTGATAATCCTCGATTTGAAGATCCTGATGAAATTATAGCAGATATAGAAACTGGTGTCGAGCCTCAAAATACATCTAAATACATTGCAATAAGCAATCGCGCACAAGCTATTAAAACCGCATGTCAGCAAGTACAACCTAATGATATTATTTTAATAGCTGGAAAAGGACACGAAACTTATCAAGATACTAAAGGTATTAAACATGATTTTGATGATCGTGAGCATATTCTAGAAAACTTTAAATTATTTAAGCTCTAAACAATGTTGTATAACTTATTTGAATTTTTAGAACAAAATTACGATTTGCCAGGTGCAAGATTGTTTGGTTACATCTCTTTTAGAGCAGCATTAGCCTTAATTATTGCCTTATTGTTTTCAACTGTTTTTGGGAAGCATATCATTTTACTACTTCAGCGCAAACAAGTTGGTGAAAGCGTAAGAGAGTTAGGTCTAGAAGGCCAGAAAGCAAAAGCAGGAACACCAACAATGGGTGGTTTAATTATTATTGCTGCAACTTTAGTCCCTGTACTTTTGCTTAATAATCTAAACAATATTTACATTTTGTTGCTGATTATTACAACCGTTTGGATGGGGTCTATCGGTTTTTTAGATGATTACATCAAAACCTTTAAAAAAAATAAAGAAGGTTTAAAAGGAAAATTTAAAGTTATAGGTCAAGTTGGTTTAGGCATTATTGTAGGTTCGGTAATGTATTTTCATGAAGATGTTACTGTAAAAGAAATTACGGTAAAAGAAAATACACTCACTAATACTGAAGTTGTACAAAGTGAAGAGTTGAAGTCAACAACTACAACTATTCCGTTTGTTAAAAATAACGAACTTGATTATTCAAAGGTATTAACCTGGATTTCAAATGACTTAAAACCTTTCGCTTGGTTAATTTTTATTCCAATTGTAATTTTTATTGTAACAGCGGTTTCAAATGGCGCTAATTTAACAGACGGGATAGACGGTTTAGCAGCTGGAAGTTCAGCTATTATTGTACTTACGTTAGGCTTGTTTGCTTGGGTTTCAGGTAACCTTATTTTCTCTGAATATCTAGATGTAATGTATATTCCAAGATCTGGAGAGATGACCATTTTTATAGCTGCATTTACGGGTTCACTTATTGGGTTTTTATGGTATAATACCTTTCCAGCACAAGTTTTTATGGGTGATACTGGAAGTTTAACAATAGGCGGAATTATAGCGGTTATTGCAATTGCTACCCGAAAGGAGTTATTGATACCTATTTTATGCGGAATCTTTTTTCTAGAAAACTTATCGGTGGTTTTACAAGTTGGGTGGTTTAAATATACTAAGAAAAAGTTTGGTGCTGGTAGACGAATTTTTTTAATGTCTCCTTTACATCATCACTATCAAAAAAAAGGATTTCATGAAAGTAAAATTGTAGTGCGTTTCTGGATAATCGGTATTCTATTAGCTGTTATTAGTATTGTAACCTTGAAAATTAGATGATGAAAAATATTGTTGTACTTGGTGGTGGCGAAAGTGGTGTTGGTGCAGCTGTACTAGCAAAGCAAAAGATGTTTGCGGTATTTTTGAGTGATCAAGGTAAAATTAAACCGAAATACAAAAAAATACTTCAAAAGCATAGCATTGCCTTTGAAGATGAAGGACATACAACAAGTGAAATTTTTAAAGCTGACATCGTTATTAAAAGTCCAGGTATACCAGATGATTTACTACTTATCAATAATTTAAGAAATCAAGGTGTCGAAGTAATTTCAGAAATTGAATTTGCCTACCGATTTACCGATGCTACAATAATTGCTATAACAGGCTCTAATGGAAAAACAACTGTCACTAAAATGGTTTACCATATTTTAGAGCAAGCCAATTTATCTGTTGCTATGGTTGGTAATGTTGGCGATAGTTTTGCCATGCATCTAGCCACTCAACCCGAAGTTGATAACTATGTCATTGAAGTGAGTAGTTTTCAACTGGATAATTGTGTGAGTTTTAAACCTCATATTTCAATTTTAACTAATATAACACCAGATCATTTAGATCGATACAACAATAACTTCAACTTGTACCGAAAAGCTAAATTTAAAATTCTTCAAAATCAAGGTCAGGACGATTTCTTTATATACAATGAAGATGATTTAGCCATTACTGAATTTCTTCCGAAAATTTCAACTAACGTGCAACTCATTCCTTTTAGTAAAAAGCAACTAAAACAAAATATTGCTGCGTTTATTGAACAGAATACTATTAAAATTAATCTTAATCAACAAAAAACATTTAATATGTCTATAAATAATTTAAACGTTAAAGGCACGCATAACGCACAAAATGCTATGGCAGCTTCTACGGCAGCCAGACTTTTAAAAATCAGAAAACAAACCATTCGTGAAAGTATGGAAAGTTTTCGAGGTGTTGAGCACCGCCTTGAAGAGGTAAAAGTTTTGAATAACGTGAACTACATTAATGATTCTAAAGCAACAAACATTAACGCTACATTTTATGCTTTAGATAGCATGACTAAACCAACAGTATGGATTGTCGGTGGTGTTGATAAGGGAAACAATTACCAAGATTTGCTAGCATTAGTTAATGAACGCGTAAAAGCGATTGTCTGTCTCGGTATTGATAACTCTAAAATTATTGATGCTTTTGGAAAAACGGTCGATGAGCTTGTAGAGACTGCTAATATGGCTGATGCTGTTTTAGCAGCTCAGCATTTTTCAAATGCTGGTGATACGGTTTTATTATCGCCAGCATGTGCTAGTTTTGACCTGTTTGAAAATTATGAAGATCGCGGTAGACAGTTTAAAGAATGTGTGCGTAAACTATAATTAATGCAGCAACTGTTTTCACATATTAAAGGAGATAAATCTATTTGGGCTATTGTAGCTTTGATGGCTATATTTTCGTTTATGCCTGTTTTTAGTGCAAGCAGTAACTTGGCTTATTTAAATGGTGGAGATGGTAATACTATAAGTTATTTAATAAAGCACTTTATTCATTTAGGTTTAGGGTTTGGATTAATGTACGCTGTTCATAAAGTGCCACTCCATTATTTTAAGGGTATTTCTTTAATTATGTTGCCATTAGTTATCGTTTTACTTATTATTACACTTGCTCAAGGTACAACTATAGGTGGTGCTAATGCAAGTCGATGGATTAGTATTCCAATTGTAAATCTGTCATTTCAAACCTCAAGTTTAGCTGGTGTTGTTTTATTAGTTTACGTTGCCAGATATTTAGCGAAGTATAAAGAACGTGACCTTAAATTTAAACAAAGTTTAGTATCGCTTTGGTTACCTGTTTTTGCAGTTGTCGGCTTAGTTTTACCAGCAAACTTTTCAACTGCAGCCTTATTGTTTTTTATGGTAATTTTAGTTGTTTACATTGGTAAATATCCACTGAAATACCTCGGATTTATCCTAGGAATAGGATTAGTAATGCTTTCTATCTTTGTATTAACAGCCAAAGCTTTTCCAGGTTTATTTCCTAATCGTGTAGATACTTGGATGAGCAGAATTGAAAATTTTTCTGAACCAGATGGCGATGAACAATATCAAGTTGAAAAAGCTAAAATTGCTATTGCAACTGGTGGTTTAACAGGTAATGGCATTGGCAAAAGTGTTCAACGTCACTTTTTACCGCAATCATCATCAGATTTTATATATGCAATAGTTGTAGAAGAAATGGGATTGTTTGGCGGTCTTGGCGTTGTTTTAGCCTATCTTTTATTATTGTTTAGAATTAGTATTGTTGCTTCAAAATCTTCAAACCTCTTTGGTAAATTAATTACAATTGCTGTTGGGTTACCTATTATTTTTCAGGCTTTGATTAATATGAGTGTTGCAGTTGAGTTGCTACCGGTTACTGGGCAAACCTTGCCTCTAATTAGTAGTGGTGGAAGCTCTATCTGGATGACATGTATTTCAATAGGCATTATTTTAAGTGTGAGCAACAAAGAAGACAATCAAACAAAAGAGACATCAGTTTCTAATGAAACTGAAGATAATCCTTTAGAAGTTTTAAGCGAAACGATATGAAGCAACCAAAATACATCATATCAGGTGGCGGAACCGGTGGACATATTTTTCCGGCTGTAGCCATTGCAGATGCACTGAAACAAGAAAACCCTGAAACTTCAATACTGTTTATTGGCGCTAAAGGTAAAATGGAAATGGAAAAAATTCCGCAATTGGGTTACAATATTAAAGGTTTGTGGATCAGCGGAATTCAACGAAAAATAGATTTAAGTAACTTATTGTTTCCACTAAAATTAATTGTGAGTTTAATTAAAGCTGTTTTTATTATTATAAAATTTAAGCCAAACGCGGTTATTGGTACAGGCGGTTTTGCTTCGGCGCCAACCCTAAAAGCAGCACAATGGTTAGGTTACCCAACCTTAATTCAAGAACAAAATTCTTATGCTGGCGTAACTAATAAGTGGCTATCTGCTAAAGCAAAATCAATTTGTGTGGCTTACCCGAATATGGAACGCTATTTCCCGAAGCAAAAATTAAAATTTACAGGAAACCCTATTCGCAATAGTCTTTTGGCAAACCAATTGAATTCTTCAGAAGCTAAAGAAAAACTTCATTTAGAGCAAAAATTAACGCTTTTTGTTGTTGGTGGAAGTTTAGGTTCTCAGCGCATTAATCAATTAATAAATTCAAATTTAGAGTGGTTGATTTCAGAAGATTTGCAACTCATATGGCAAACAGGAAAAATTTATTACCAAACCTATCAATCAAAACAATCTAAATCCGTTAAGGTCAAGCAGTTTATAGAAGATATGAATTTAGCTTATTCAGCTGCTGATATTATTATTTCTCGTGCTGGGGCTGGTACGGTGAGTGAACTGGCTACTGTAGGTAAGCCTGTTTTGTTTATTCCATCTCCAAACGTAGCCGAGAATCATCAATTTAAAAATGCTCAATCTATCTGTGATCAAAATGCAGGTGTTATGATTGAAGAACAAAATTTAGAGGCCGAATTCCAAGACTTAATGAGTCAACTAATTACCGATCAAAATTTAAAGGTAAAATTAGCTAATAATTTGAAGAATTTAGCAAAACCTGAAGCCACTCAACATATTGTAGATGAAGTAAAACGCATTCAAAAGCCTTTATGATAATGAAACATTTAACCAGCTATAAGACTATTTTTTGCATCGGTATTGGCGGTATTGGTATGAGTGCAATTGCGCGTTATTTTAATAATAATAATGCAAAAGTTTTTGGTTATGATCGTACAGCATCTAAGTTAACGCAACAATTAGAGCTTGAAGGTATTTCAATACAAACAAGTTTAGATACTCAACATCTAAAACCTTTATCACCTGAAGACACTTTAGTGATTTACACAGCTGCCATCAGTCAACAAAATGAACTATTAACTTATTTTAAATCTAAAGGGTTTGATTGTTACAAGCGGGCAAGAGTTTTAGGTGAAATAACCAAAGATAAGCCAACTTTAGCCATAGCTGGAACTCACGGTAAAACCACAACATCAGCTATTTTAGCGCATCTTTTATTTGAAGCTCAAATTAATTTTACCGGATTTTTAGGTGGTGTAGTTAATAATTTTGATTCAAATTATATTTCCACTGGATGTGATTTATTTGTGGTTGAAGCCGATGAGTTTGATCGCTCATTTCTCTACCTTCAACCGACTAAGGCTTGCGTGATTGCTCAAGATCCAGACCATTTAGATATTTATGAAACTACAGAACAATTCAATCAAACATTTAAAGAATTTGTTCAATTAATACCAGATTCATCTCATGTCTTTTTAGGTCCTCAGGTTAATTTAAACGGAATTAATTTAGAACTTAATTCATTAGGTAAGTTTACATTATCAAATGTTAAGGTGGTTGATGAAGCATTTCAATTTGATTTTAAACTCAATGACGTTGAATTGAAGTCGGTGAGAAGTAATCTACCAGGTTTGCATAACTGCATAAACTCAGCTTTAGCTCTAGCATTAGCCATTTCTGAATTTCCAGAAAAAGCTGAAGTTTTTGCAAAAGCCATTTCAACTTTTAAAGGCATTAAACGCCGTTTTAACAAAGTTATAGATACTGAAGATTTAGTATTGATAGATGATTATGCGCATCATCCAACAGAAATTGAAGCGGTTTACCAAACTTTAAAAGAACTTTACCCAAATAAACGAAAAATGGTGGTTTTTCAGCCCCATTTATTTAGTAGAACACGCGATTTTGAAACTGATTTTACTTCAGTTTTAAAACAATTTGATGTAGTTGCTTTGTTAGAGGTTTATCCAGCTCGTGAAGCGCCAATTAAAGGTGTTAATTCTACTTTTTTGGCACAAAAAATAGGCAATCATGCAAAAGTAATTTCAAAAGAAAGTATTTATCAAGAAGTACTTTCTAGCCAATGTGAAGTTGTTGCCATGCTAGGCGCTGGCGATATAGGTGTAGAAGTGAGTAATTTAACTAAACAATTAAAAACCAATGTTTAATATGAAATACATACGATTGGTATTGATTTTACTCCTAATGTTAGGCTTATTTGGGTTTGCAAACTCCATAAATAACAAACGAAAGTTAGGTGATATTAAGATAAATTTTAATAACAACGCAGCACTTTTTGTAACTGCCGAATCTGTTGAAAACTTGTTAATAGATAATCTTAAAGACTCCTTAAATAGTTATAAATATATGTTAGATTTGAAAGGTTTAGAGCATTTGCTCAATAAGCATGATATGATTAAATCGGCTGATATATTTTCAGACATTAAAGGTAATTTAGGCGTTATTATTTCACAACGGCAACCCATTGCAAGATTTTTTGATGGCGACTTCAACTATATCGATGAGCAAGGCTTATTAATGCCGTTATCTCATCAATTTTCAGCGCGAGTTCCTTTAGTTTACGGATTTTCTTCTGAAGAAATTTCAACAATTTATCCACTTTTATTAAAGATTCGTAAGGATGAATTTTTAAAAAAGCATATCATTGCAATCCGAAAAAATTCAAAAAATCAGACTATAAAATTAAATGTTAGGAATCAAGACTTTAGCATTAATCTTGGTAAGATTGAAGCTTTAGAACTGAAATTTACTAACTATAAAGCTTTCTATTTAAAAGCAAAAGAAGAACAAAAATTAAACGATTACAAATCGGTGAATTTGCAATTTGGCAATCAAGTGGTTTGTACATTTAAGCAATAGGTGAATGATGGAAAATGAAAACATTGCAGTAGGTTTAGATATCGGTACAACTAAAATTGTTGCCATGATTGGTCGTGAAAACGAATATGGCAAAGTAGAAATTTTAGGTATTGGCCGCACTAAAAGTCTTGGTGTACATCGTGGTGTTGTAAACAACATTACACAAACAATACAGTCAATCCAGCAAGCACTACAACAGGCAGAAGCTAACTCTCAACTAAAAGTTGATGCCGTAACAGTTGGTATTGCAGGACAGCACATTCGCAGTTTACAGCATAGTGATTATATCACAAGAAACGATGTTGAAGAAGTTATTAACGACGATGATATAGATTCACTCTGCAATCAAGTGCATAAATTAGTGATGCTTCCTGGCGAAGAAATTATTCATGTGCTACCTCAAGAATACAAAGTTGATGGCCAATCTGAAATCACTGAGCCAAGAGGTATGTCAGGTGGTCGTTTAGAAGCTAATTTTCATGTGGTTGTTGGTCAAATTTCATCTATTCGTAACATTGCACGTTGCGTTCAAAATTCAGGCTTAGAACTAAAAGGGATGACACTTGAACCTTTAGCTTCTGCTAATGCTGTTTTGAGCCAAGAAGAAAAAGAAGCAGGCGTTGCATTAATTGATATTGGTGGCGGTACTACCGATTTAGCTATTTTTAAAGACGGCATTATTCGTCATACAGCAGTTATTCCATTTGGTGGCAATGTGGTTACTGAAGATATTAAAGAAGGCTGCTCAATTATCGAAAAACAAGCTGAATTATTAAAAGTGAAATTTGGTTCTGCTTGGCCAGGTGAAAATAAAGAAAATGAAATTGTCTCTATTCCTGGTTTACGCGGTCGTGACCCAAAAGAGATTTCGCTGAAAAATCTATCTAAAATTATACATTTTAGAGCAGTTGAAATTATTGAACAAGTCTTTTTAGAGATTAAAAATTACGGTCACGAAGAGCAAAAAAAGAAACTTATTGCCGGTATTGTGATTACAGGCGGTGGCGCTCAACTAAAACATTTAAAACAATTAGTTGAATATGTTACCGGAATGGATACTAGAATTGGCTATCCTAATGAACACTTAGCAGGTGATACTGATGATGAAATTGCAAGCCCGATGTATGCCACGGCTGTTGGCTTGGTTATGGACGGACTGAAACGTAACTTAGAATTACAAAAAGAATTAGAAAGCAAAAAAGCAGATGAAGTTAGTGATGAAGCTGAAACAACCACATCTGATGAACATCAGGATAATGCATCATCAACTGAAGCAGAACAAAATCAAGAGCAAAAATACGAAGATTCATTCTTGAATGATAACTACGGCGCCAAAAGACCAGCCGAACCTAAGAAAAGTTTTTTCGATAAATTTTTTGATAAGGTAAAAGATTTTTTAGACAAAGCAGAATAATTTCAAAAGTAAGAATACACAAAAACAACATATTATGGGCTCAGAATTAGATAACATTGCATTCGATTTACCAAAAAATCAGTCAAACGTCATTAAAGTAATCGGTGTTGGTGGCGGTGGCTCAAACGCTATTAATCACATGTTTAGCCAAGGCATCAAAGGTGTAGATTTTGTGATTTGTAATACCGATGCTCAAGCTTTAGAAAGTAGTCCAGTTCCGAATAAAATACAGCTTGGTGTTAATTTAACCGAAGGATTAGGCGCTGGCGCAAACCCTGAAATTGGAAAAGAAGCCGCACAAGAATCTTCAGAAGATATTAAAAATCTACTTGGTAAAAATACTAAAATGGTTTTTGTTACTGCAGGAATGGGAGGCGGAACAGGAACTGGTGCAGCACCAGTAATTGCCCAGCTTTCACGTGACTTAGATATCTTAACTGTTGGTATAGTAACTATTCCCTTTCAGTTTGAAGGTAAAACACGTAATGACCAAGCACAAATAGGTGTTGAAGAGTTACGCCGAAATGTAGATTCTTTAATTGTTATTAATAACAATAAATTACGTGAAGTTTATGGAAACCTTGGTTTCAAAGCTGGTTTCTCTAAAGCCGATGAGGTTTTAGCAACTGCATCTAGAGGTATTGCAGAAGTAATAACGCATCATTACACGCAAAACATTGACCTTCGTGATGCTAAAACAGTTTTAAGTAATAGTGGTACTGCAATTATGGGCTCTGGAACAGCTTCAGGTACCAACCGTTCTAATATTGCTATTGAAAAAGCACTTGATTCTCCTTTATTAAACGATAATAAAATTACAGGTGCCCAGAATGTACTTTTATTAATTGTTTCTGGTAGAGAAGAAATTACAATTGATGAAATTGGAGAAATTAACGATCATATTCAAGCTGAAGCAGGTAACAGCGCTAATATTATTATGGGTGTTGGTGAAGATGAAAGCTTAGAAGAGTCAATTTCAGTAACCGTTATTGCTACTGGTTTTAATACCGAACAGCAAGATGTGATCGTTAATACCGAAACAAAAAAAATTATTCATACGCTTGAAGATGAGCAAAAGGTAGAGCAAGATTTGATGCCTAAAGACGACTTTAAAGCAAAACCAAAAGCTCCAAGAGCAACAGAAGAACCTAAAAAAATTATTCACACCTTAGATTTAGATGAAGCTGAAGATAATGAACCAAAGCCGAATAACCAGTCTAGTAAAATTAACGATATAGAGGTTAATTACGAAGCTGTTAATAATGATATTGAATTTGAAATTCACGAAAAACCAGCCGTAAATGAGACAAAACCTGAACAGGCTGAAGGTCAAGATGATGAGTTTTTACAATTCGATTTAAATTCGTCATATCCTGATGAAACTATTAATAAAGAACGCCAATTATCAGCTGAAGAAATACGCCAAATTGAAGTTCATAACTTTGAAGAAATAAAATTTCAGCCTAAGTCAGAAAATGAAGTTAAGCGTTATAATTTAGAAGATTTCGAAGAGGAGCAATTCGAAAGTGTTTCACAGAAAACTTCAACCCAACCTAAAAAAGTTGAAGAACCTCAAGAAGAAGATTTATTTACCACTTCTATAAGAGATACGGAATCTGTCCAAAATACTAATGACTCGCAAGAAGTTGACCCATTTAATTCATCTATTTCAGAATTAGCCGCAAGAGCAGAAGAGCGACGTGCTAAAATGAAGCAGTTTAATTACAAGTTTAATCGTAGTAACAATATAGATGATATAGAAAAACAACCTGCTTATAAACGTGCAGGAGTAGAGCTTAAGGAACACCAACGTAATGCTCAAAGTATATCAAGAACATCATTAGAATCTAATGAAGATGGTATTAACTTTAAATCTAACAACTCATTTTTACATGATAATGTCGATTAATTTTGAAGTCGTATATAACAAAAAACCTGTCTGGATAAGACAGGTTTTTTGTTAATTATCCATAACGATAAAGCTAGGATGCATTTCAACAGTAGAAATAACCGAATTTGAAATTAACTAGACAGAGTTTAATTTACACACCCAAAAATAACTGGATTTTTATTAGGGTTTTAGCTCAGTTCTTTGTTGTGTCCAGTTATTTTTTTCGATAAATTGTTTTGCTTTTTTCTCCTACTTTTTCAAATATTTTTAATTCTACTCCTTTTTTTAAATCTCTGCTTGCTGTCGCTGAAGAAATATCTTTAAAAATGTCCATATAATCTTTTCTCGAAAATTCGGTTTTGTTCAAAGAGGTAAAATACTCCAATCTGTCTTTTTCGTTTAATGTTCGATTGTTAAAGTCCAATAATTCGCTTATCGAAATATCAATTACATTAAGCATATACTCAATGAACTTTGTTGATTGTCCTGATTTGTCGCTATCTGCTAATGCTTTATAATATTTCTCTTGGTCTTTGCTGATTAAAGTCTCAAATGGCAAAAATTCAAAGATTGGATATTTTTCCATTAAAATTAAAGTTTGCCATAAACGCCCCATTCTTCCGTTTCCATCTAAAAATGGATGTATAAATTCCATTTCATAATGAAAAACACAACTTTTTATTAATTCAATCTCGTCCGACTTTTTCAAGTATTGAAAAAGGTTCTTCATTAAATAAGGAACATTTTCAAAAGGTGGCGCCAAGTGTTCAACTTTTGAACCTTTTACGATTCCAACACTTTGATTTCTGTATTTTCCAGCGTTTTCAATTAAGCCTTCCATTAAATCTAGGTGTGCTTTTAAAAATGATTTTTCATTGAAAGGTTTATAATCTTTTAATTTTTCGTAGATTTTAATTGCATTTAAAACTTCGATAACATCTTTTTTTGGGCCAATTACTTTTTTATTCTCTAGAAGTGCTGTTATTTGTTCTTCTGTAAGCGTGTTTCCTTCTATTTTTAAAGAAGAATGAATAGTTTTAATTTTATTCTGTTTTCTTAATTTAGGTGAAGGTTTGTTTAATAAATTAGCGTTTACTTCTCCCATTTTCTCTGAAATAGAGGTTATTTGTTTTAAAATAGAAGATGTTATTTCGTAAGGTGGTTTCATTTTATGATAATATCATTTGATACTATCAAAGATACATTCATTTAGCATTAATTATGTATTGAAACGGAATTTTTTAATTGGGCACAACACAAAATAACCACTATTTTGGTATAATCATGACCATATCTCAGAAGAATATCATTTAAAAAGATAGAACAAAATTTTATAGATAATGTTAGTGAGATGTTTGTTATTTAAACGTTTAATCTTTAATCAAAACTTTTGACGTTATTTCCAAAATGAGTTAGGCCAATAAGGGCAGTTTAGCTGTACTTTATGGTTTTTTGCATAATTTTCAAGCTCAGAATCACTAAGTTTAATTTGCAATTCAGGAAATAATTTGCGTTCCTCAAATCTTACATAATCAATCAAAGTCTTTTGAATTTCATTAATATGTAATTCTTCTATATGATTGGCCTTTATAAGTTGCTCTATTTTTTCATGATATTCTTGTGCTGTATTTGTAAGCTTAGAGACTTCAACTGAAATAGGAAATAGATAAACTTCTTCTTGTTGAAAGTGAATTTTAAGGTATTCTTCCCAAAACCAGTCGATATAATTTTTTATTTCAACTAATTCAGCTTTTTTAAGACCTTTCTTTAAACGTAAAGCAAATACCAAAATGTCGTGATGTTCCCGACTTAGATTTTGTAATGCTGTATGTCTTTTAAGCGGTTTTGGCATAGACCAAATGTCCTTAATTTTAGGTGTAAATAAGCAATTGTGTTAAAAAAATATGATTCGAAATTTAATAACCAGTTTGGTTATGTTTTACTTTTCCCCAAAATGTTCTATAAACAAAATAACTGTACAATAATACTAAAGGTCCGCCGATAGCTACAAAACCCATCATAATTTTCAAGGTTTTAATCGATGCTGCTGCATTGTAAATGGTAATGCTATTTTCTATACTTGGGTTAGACATTAATAGTCTTGGATACAATTCAAAAGCCACAATTACAAGTAATAAGGAAATGGTAATACTTGTAAAAATAAAGGCCCAGCCATATTTTTTCTTACTAGCTAATCTAGGTACGTTGGCAATGCTTAAAAACACCAATAAAGGCACTATAAATAAAACTTTGTTTTCTTCAAAAACAACTAGCAAATGGTCTAGATATAAAAAGCCGTAGCCCGTGGTAATAATATAAGCGATGATAAAAAAGGCCATTCCTTTTTTTAAAAAACCTTGAATCCTATCAAATAATTTGCCTTCCGTTTTAAGCAGTAGATAAATAGCACCATGCATCATGAAGAGTGCTAAACTTGTAACGCCAACTAAAATTGAAAAAGGATTGAGAAATTCAAAAAAGCCGCGTCCAACATATTCGTAGTTTTGATCGAGTGGCATTCCGTTAAGAATGTTTCCTAAAACTACACCCAATAGAAATGCCAGCATGATACTAGAAATAGAATAGCTCCAATCCCACAATCTTCTCCACCAAAGCATGTCTTCCATATTTCTAAATTTGATTGAAATACCTCGAAAAATAATAAAAAGTAAAAATAAAATGAATGGCGTGTACATAGCCGAAAATAAAGTACCATAAAAAACAGGGAAACCAGCAAATAATGTTCCGCCGCCAATAACCAACCAAACTTCGTTTCCATGCCAAGTAGGGTCAATGGCTTTTAACGCGGTTTCTCTACTTGTATTTTTTCTAAAAAACATATGCCAAGCACCAGCTCCAAAATCAAATCCATCTAAAATGGCATAGCCAGAAAAAAGTGCTCCGACGACTAAAAACCACCAAGTTGGATAATCTATTCCTAATAAAGTTTCCATAATATTTTATTTAGTAACTACTTCAGCTATTTCTTTATTTAAACTACCATCATCAAAGTTAATATCACTGTCAGGACCGCTTTTAATTTTCTTATTCATTAAGTAAATGAATAAAAGAAATAAAACGAAATAAACAACAAAGAATAAGATTAATGAGAATAAGACCTGATTGGCTTGTACGCTTTTAGATAAAGCATCAGAAGTTCTTAGTAAACCGTAGACCACCCAAGGCTGTCTGCCCATTTCAGCCGCAAACCAGCCAAATTGATTGGCTAATTGTGGCAATAGTGCTGTAAAAACAAAAGTCCATAACAACCATTTTTTCTGAAAGAGTTTGCCACGTTTCCACTGCCACAAAGCAAATAAGCTTAAAGCAATAAGAAACATGCCAATGGCCACCATTAAATGATAAAATTGAAAAACTGCGTTGACTTGTGGTGGTTGGTCTTCTTTTGGAAATGCATCTAAACCCGTTACAGGTGTTTCAAAGTCTTGGTGTAACATAAATGAAAGTCCTCCAGGTACTTTTAAACCGCTAACTTCTTTATTTTCTTTATTTACCCAACCCAGCAAGTATAAATCTGCTGGTGCAGATTTTTCAAAGTGGCCTTCCATAGCGGCCAACTTTGCAGGCTGATTAACAGCAACGCCTTCAGCAGAACTATGACCTGTAAATAATTGAGCTAAAGAGGCAACAGCTGCAACAATTAAAGTTATTTTGAATGCTTTTTTTGATAAGAATACAAATCGCCCTTTTAAAATATAATAAGCATGAACACTTAAAATTAAAAAAGTTCCTGCTAAAAATGCACCAAGCCAAACATGCGTTAATCGATCTACAGATGAAGGATTAAAAACCATAGCCCAAAAATCGACTATTTCTGCTCTGGCTTGCATTCCTTCGCCTACAATATGATAACCAGCAGGCGTTTGTTGCCAAGAATTGGCTACAACGATCCACACTGCAGAGAACATCGAGCCTAAAAAAACAGCCCAAGTAGCTACTAAATGTACCCAAGGTTTTACACGATTCCATCCAAAAAGCAAGACACCTAAAGCACTACTTTCTAGAGCAAAGGCAAAAATACCTTCAGCAGCGAGTGCACTACCAAAAATATCACCAACATAACGCGAGTATGTTGCCCAATTGGTTCCGAACTCAAATTCCATAACAATACCAGTTACCACACCAATACCAAAAGTAATTGCAAAAATTTTAGTCCAAAATTTAGCAAGAACCTCATATTCTTTAAGTTTAGTACGCAAATACATACTTTCAAAAACGACCATGATTAGACCAATACCAATACTTAGAGGCGGATAGATATAGTGAAAAGCAACGGTAAAGGCAAATTGGATACGTGAGAGAATTTCTACATCCATAACTTTTTTTTTACAAAATTAAAGCATTCTAATTCCTTTGTCGGGTAACTATTGTTACAGACGAAGTAAATTTAACATTGGTTATATTGTGACTTTAGTCACAAAAGAAATTCCAGAGCTTTGTATCTTTGCAATAGAAATAAATCAATGAAAAATAAAGCCATCTTATTAGTTATTTTAATAAGTCTTTTTACTTTAAAGAGTGGCTTTTTAATGTCTTATTATTTAGCGTTCACTAACAATTTTATTGAAAACTTTTGTGCTAATAAAGACCAACCAGAATTAGAGTGTGATGGAAAGTGTTTTTTGTCTAAAATGCTAGATAAGTCACCAACTGATGATCACACAAGTTCTTTTAAGTTGTTTGTTGAAAATGAGCTTATTTATGTCTTATCACTTAATTCACTTTTTGGTTTTGCGCCAGTAGAGCCAAATTCTTCAAAATTTGCATACATTAATTTTTATAACGGCAGGAGCTTAGATAGCTTGATTAAACCACCAGAACTATTGTAGATTTTTCAGGATTCTATAATAATGTTTAATCAAGTAATTAAAAACAAATGAAAAAATTGTATTTAGCAATGTTACTGTTATGTACAGCAGTAAGCTTTGCTCAAACTCGTGTATTTAAAATTGTAGATAAAAACACACAGAAAGAATTAACTTCGGCCTATGCCGAAAACACAACAACTAATGCTATAATTTATGCTACTGCTGAAGGCTTGGCACTTCAGGTACAACAAAGCTATCGCATTAAAAACTTAGGTTATCAACCAGTTGAGGTTGAAATTACTTCAACTACTCCAAAAATTATAGTGCTTCAGCCAAAAGTAAATAGTTTAGCTGAAGTTCTAATTACAGGTAATCGGCTTCAAGATCCTGTAATGACTATGGTAAAGCCAGATATTTCAAAATATGTTGTTCAACCAAAAAATGTAGCTGATTTATTTTCGGGACTAAATGGGTTCTCGTTAATAAAACGCGGTAATTACGCTATAGATCCAAGCTTTAGAGCAGCTCAGTACGAACAACTCAATATTCAATATGATGGAGGCACTAAAGTTATGCATGCATGTCCTAATCGTATGGATCCTATAACTAGTCACGTTTCACCAGAAGAAATTGCTAAAATTGAAGTTATTAAAGGTCCGTTTAGTATGCGTTATGGCGCTACTTTTGGTGGTGTTGTGAATTTAGTTACGCAATCAGCTCAAAACTACAAGCAAGGCGTTTCTGGATCTGTATCTTCAGGTTATGAAACCAATGGAAATGCTTTAACCACAATGGCTAAAGTGAATTACGTTGATGAAAAGTTTGATTTAGGTGTCAACTATGGTTACCGCGATTTCGGTAACTACGAAGATGGCTCTAATACCGAGATACCAAGTAGTTTTAGAAGTATTGATTACGGCATAAATTTAGGTTATAATTTTACCGAGCAACAACGACTTCAACTTAATTGGCGTCAATCATTTGGTCGTGATGTTTTACATGCTTCTTTGCCTATGGATACAGAATATGACGATTCATCTATTGCTTCTTTAGATTATCATATTAAGGAATTATCTGAAGGTGTTAATGCTTTAAAATTTAAGTTATATTATTCATTTGTTGACCATTTAATGACAAATGAAAATAGACCAAATCGATCAATAGTTGAAGCAAGTTCGCCAGTAGAGTCCATAACAACTGGCGGTAAATTAGAAGTTGATTGGCAATTATCTGAAGAAATTCGAGTATTTAGTGGTTTTGATGCACAACTATTAGCTAGAGATGGTTCACGAACACGCGTTGTTAAACAAAACATGATGGGAATGCCGTTACCTGAAGCTCAGGTATTTGTAGATAAAATTTGGCAAGATTCTTATGTTAACACGTTTGGTTTTTTTAATGAAGCCAAATGGAAGCTTTTAGAGCAAACATCTTTAACATTGGGAGCAAGACTTGATTTAGTAACTTCAGATATTAAGGATCCAGAAGCCGATTTTGAAGACTTATATCCTAACTTAGGCGAGCGTGAAGAATACAACTTCAGTTTTACAGCATCTTTAACTCAAGATTTAAATGAATATTCAACATTAGAGTTTGCCTTTGGTCGCGGTCTTCGATCAGCTAATATGATTGAGCGATATATCAATCATTTTTCTGTAGGTTCAGATCCTTACGAATATATTGGTAACCCAAATCTTGACGCTGAAGTTAATAATCAATTTGAAGTTAAATATGCTTCTAATTATGCAATTAATCATGGCTTTTTTAAGGGAATAAGTTTCGAAGCATCTGCTTATTATTCAATATTTGAAAATTATATTGCACCATTGATAGACACAAGTCTAAATCGGAAATATATGCCAAATCAAGAACCAATTCATCCAAAAGTGTTTAGAAATTTAGATGACGCTTATAAATACGGTTTTGAAACTAGTTTTAACTTAGCTTTACCAAACGATTTTAATTTAAATTGGCAATCTGCTTATGTTATGACCAAAAATGAAGATCTTGATGAAGCTTTACCATTAACGCCGCCATGGCGAAACAGGTTTACATTGGCATATACCACCAATACATTTTGGAGTGAATTAGCTTATCAAGTTGTAAGTAAACAAGATGAACTTTCAACCTCTTTTGGTGAAGTTGAAACGTCAGCGTGGCAAACATTAGATTTTAAAGCTGGTTTAAATTATAAATCTTATCAATTTGGTGTAGCTGTACTTAATATTTTTGATGAATTTTATAATAACCACCTCAATTTTGCTTTTACTAATCAAGATGGTTTTTCAAGACGACCAATTACTGAACCAGGTCGAAATTTTAGCGTATTCGCCAAGTATAAATTTTAGATAAAAATGGTTTGCACAAAAAAAGGTCAACTAATCAGTTGACCTTTTTGTTTTTTAGGTTGAAACTAAATTAAACAGCTTCCCCTTTCATCATTTTATTCCAGTATAAATAAGGTAGTCCATATTTTTTAAGCATCCATAATCGCCAATGTTCCTTAGCAGAATTAAAAACTAGCATCTGCTTGAGTTTTGGATCTGGTGTAAAATTACCTTCATAATCAAATTCTGCAAGCGTCATTTTACCATAACCGGTTACTAACGGACAAGAAGAGTAGCCTTGATAAGAATCATTATTCGCTTCTTGATTACTCATGAGTTTTAAAATGTTGTCAACTAAAACAGGTACTTGCTTTCTTATGGCTGCACCAGTTTTAGCCGTAGGTAAGCCAGCAACATCACCTAGCCCAAAAATAGTTGGATATTTATTATGTTGAAGTGTATTGATATTGACATCAAGCCACCCATCTTTATTGGCCAATTCAGAATCACGAACAAATTTTGGTGCAGCTTGAGGTGGAGCGATATGCAGCATGTCAAATGGAACTTCTATATTAGCTACCCCGCTAATTTTTTCACCAATTTCTTTAGATTCATTGGTTACACATTGGTTTTCATCATCTCCTGTGTATGAGAAAATAATTTTTTTGTTTTTTGCATCAATATGTCTTGGTGCATAAAACGGTTTGAACACCATACCGTAACGTTCTACAACTCTAGTTAAAGTATCACGAATAGGCTTAACACCAAATAGCACTGAACCAGGCGTAGCAAACACAACTTTAGAGTCGATTTTGTTTTTTCTAAAATAATCTGCAGCTAAATAGGCAATTTTTTGTGGAGCTCCACCGCACTTTATAGGAGTTGTAGGTTGAGTGAAAATAGCATTACCACCTTTAAAGTTTTTAATGACTTCCCAAGTGTGTTTAGGGTCGGTATAATTACTACAAACCACACCTTTACCTAAAGACTCTTCAAGACCGTCAATTTGTTTAGGGTCCATAACTAAACCTGGAGATACAACTAAATATTTGTAACCAATAGAACCATTGTTTTTGGTTTCGACAATGTTTTCTGTAGCATTAAATTTCGTGGCATAATCCTTAATCCATTTAGCGCCTTCCGGAATTAAGTCTTTCATTGGTTTAGCAGTATCTTCATAATTGTAAGTTCCTGCACCAACTAAAGTCCAAGCTGGCTGATAATAATGGGTGTCAGCTGGCTCTATGATAGCAATGTCTAATGTTTTGTCTTTTTTTAGAAGTTGCGCAGCCGTCATGATGCCGCCTGTACCACCTCCGATAATTAAAATATCATGTGATGAGTTCATAAGAAGTTTTATTTAAAATTTAATAAAATTATGAAAAATCTATAACGTTATATGTAACTAAAGTTACAATTGTTTAGCTTATCCTTAAGCAGATGGCTTTTTATTTATTAAGAATAAAATTAATAGCTGATTTTATATGTAAATCGGTAGTTTTTAAAAAAGGGACAACTGATTTTTCATCTTTTAATAGAATTGGGAGTTCTGTGCAGCCTAAGATAGCAGCATCAATTCTTTCTTGATGTGTTTTTATGAGTTCTTTATAAAATTGTTTAGCTTCAGATGTAAACTGGCCTTGTGTGAGTTCTTTAGAAACGTAATAATGAGACTTATTAATATTACTTTCAGAAGGAATGACAATTTTCAAACCATAGTTTTCTGCTAGGTAATCTTTCAAAAAAGCTTTGGTAGTTGTTGGTTTATTACCAAGTAGTAATAAAGATTTGTAGTTGTATTTTTTGGCTTCTTGACCTATAGCGTCTGCAATGTGTAAAAATGGAATATCAATTTTAGGTTGTACAAATTCAACAGCCATGTGAGGTGTGTTAGCGCAAATTATGATTGCTTCAGCACCGGCTTTTTGTAGCTTTTGAGCAACTTTTAGATAAGTAGAGTTAATCTCATCAATATCTTGCCGTCTCATAACATCTATATTAATACTATAGATTAGTAACTCAGGATTAGCATCAAAACCAATTTGTTTACTAACACCTTCGTTAATCAACTTATAATATTCTAAAGTTGAATGATAAGAGGTACCGCCAATGAGTCCAAGTAGTTTCATATCAAAAATGACTTAATTTAATGATTCTTCCATTCTGAGGTTTATGGTCGCGATAATTATTAATTGGCATAAAACCTCTCAGAAGTTCTACTTGAGCTTCAGATACATTAATTGGTTCTTTAAATACAAACCATGTCACATTTTCTGTGCAAGGCGGCGTGGTTAAAGAGCCTTTATAAGTAAAATAGTTTTGGTTTTCAGGTAGTGTAGATTGTATATCAAAACTTTTATTAATTAATTTTGATTCATCTTGTTCTAAGGGTAAAAAGCGCTCAAGAAATTCAAATGGTTCACTGTTTTTTCCTTCTTTTGCCATGATTCCTAGAACACATATTTCTCCTTCTTCAGAGGTGTGAACCAAATGTATTTCAAGTGGATAACGCACACCTTCAATTAAGTGTTCTGCTGGTTCATGAAAATGAAATTGAACTAAATTAAAACGTTTGTCGTTATAAATTAAATAATCTCCTTTCTCAAAATTGTATTTTATGGTATGTCCATTGTTTTCTACACTATGAATTTTCGTACTATCTGCATAATGTAAATCAAGTGGGTTTAGATTTTTGTCTTCGCTGAAGTTAACTAAGTTTATTGGAGATTGAAATAATCCGCTACATTGATTGTTTTTTTCTAGTTCGTCCCAATGTTCAGGTCCTGTTTCGCCTTCGTAGCTCCAATGGTTTTGATTAGCGTTTTTGTCAGTTGCACTTTCAGTACCACAACTTGTTACTACAATCAGGATAAGAAATATAGATTTAATTTTGTTCATCACTTTTAAAACTTATGCTCCAAATTCCTCTAACTTCGTTAGTTTGGTAACCAACTGCCTGATCTTTAGGATACAATTTCAATATTTTATTGTAGTCGCTTTTTGCAATTGTTTTATTTGGTGTACCATGGCATTTTAAACACATATTATTGGTTACAATAGGATAATAAAAGTTAGTTTGGCCATTATTTTTTTCTACAATTGGTTTGATGTCTTCACTGTTAGCTAATAAAGACTTAAACGTTTTAATATGTTTTACCTCTATGTTACTGGCAGCGTTTGAAGGATTTCTTGGCTGGTCCGTAACACGTTTGATTTTGACATTATGATAGTTAGCCATCGAGTCGGTGAGTGGTAAAGCTTGTTCGTTACAAAAACTTAAAGCATGACTAACGCCTTTTTTCTGAATAGCTCCCATTAAATTTTGACCTAAGACAGCTTTTGTAGATTTAGCATAATGCATACCTCTTTCTGCATCTGTTTTTGGTTGTGATTTACCCAGTTTTTTTTGTTTGCCTTTTTTTCTTCCTTTGCCCTTATGCTGTTTAAAATCACTTGGTTTTTCAATATTGTAATTATATAAATAGTGTGCAATAGCATTAATATCTTTCTCTTTAAATACTTGGTAAGGCATGAGTCCAAATTTGTCTATTGCGCCTTTCATGATTGCTTTCTCTTTAGTTGGCTTCTCTAAAAATGTCCATATTTTAGCCGTAAATTCTTCTTCTGAATTATATTTTTTTAGATAATGATTTTTAATTGCGATAAATGGAGGTGCAATCCTGTTTTCTTTTTTAGCTTTAGGATTATGGCAAACATAGCACTGATTTTCCATCAAAGTTTTCCCTTTAGAGGCTAACTCAGTTTGCGCTATTTCAGCTTCAGAAACATCTACATATTTATTATTTTCATTTGCTTCAGTTTTAGTTGAAGTTTGACAACTCACTAGTGCTAATGAAATTACTGAAATCAGGCTTAATATTTTATTCATGTTTAAGTTATTTAGTGAATTCTTTAAAGATAATGTAAATTCCCATGACTAAGACAAACCAGCCAAAGCCTTTCTTTAGTTTTTTACCATCAATAAATTTGTTAAGCCAAATGCCGATGAAGATACCAACAACTGAAAGTGCTGTAAAGCTTAAAAGGAAATTCCATTCAATTTCAAGATTCTGAACATCGCCAATAAAACCAATTAATGATTTTATAGCGATGATCAACAATGAAGTTGCCACCGCTTTTTTCATAGGTAATTTTGCTAAAATCACCAGTGCAGGAATTATTAAAAATCCACCACCAGCTCCAACAATTCCTGTTAATGTACCTACAACAAAACCTTCTATAATAATTAATGGATAGTTGTATTGTATAGTTTGGTGCTCATCTGTTGCCTTATTTTTACTCTTTATCATTGAGTAAGATGCTAATATCATTATCACAGCAAAAAAGAGCATGATGGCAATATTCTTAGTAATTAAAAAACCACCAACACTAAATAACTCATCTGGGATAAACGGGATTAAAAATTTACGAGTAACATAAACCGCAATAAAAGCAGGAATGGCAAAGACAATAGCTGTTCTAAAATCTACTAGTTTTTTTTGCATATTTCTAAACGCACCGACCAAAGAAGATACACCAACCACAAAAAGTGAATATGCCGTAGCGATTACTGGGTCTTCAGATAATAAATATACTAAAACAGGAACAGTTAATATAGAGCCGCCACCACCAATTAAACCTAAAACGAGCCCTATAATTAAAGCGCCAACGTAACCAAGAATTTCTATAATTTCCATAGTAATTAAATAAAATTCAAAATTAACTTTATTCTTCAGTAGTAGCAGTAACATTGGTTACAGTGCACTTTAAATACAACAAGTCTTTGCGTATATTTGCTAAAAATAAGCAATTATGTCTCTAGAAAAACAAGTTATGGAAAAAATGAAGGCGGCTATGAAAGCTAAAGATAGCGTCGCCTTAGGATCTTTAAGATCGATAAAAAATGAATTATTAAAAGCCAAAACATCTTCAGGTTCAGCTGAAGAATTGAGTGAAGCTGAGGAACTCAAGCTATTACAAAAGTTAGTGAAACAACGTAAAGAGAGTGCTCAAGTTTATCAAGAACAAGGTCGTGAAGATTTAGCTGAAGCTGAATTGAGTGAAGCAAAAATTATTGAAACTTTTTTACCTGAACAATTATCTGAAGAAGAAATTGAAGCGAAAGTTAAAGCAATAATAACTGAAGTTAATGCTGAAGGTATGAAGGATATGGGTAAAGTTATGGGTTTAGCCTCTAAGCAATTGGCTGGGAAAGCTGATGGCAAAACTATTTCTAAGCTTGTAAAACAGCATTTATCGTAAAGGCTTTTAGCTATTTCACATAAAAACAAAACCCCAAAACTTTAGTTTTGGGGTTTTGTTTTTAAAAAAAGTAGATTTTTATATATCGTCAAACTTTACATCAGTAAAAGCTTTTGTTTCTTCTAAAACATTTTCATGACTAAGGTTGTTTTCTTTTTTGAAGTCACTTTGATGTCGCTCACTAATCACTTCTTCGCCTTTTTCATTAACAATAAACTGTGTGGCTTCTTCTAAGGCTTCTTTAAACCCATCAAAATCTTCTTTGTAAAGATAAATTTTGTGCTTTTTATAAAAAAATGAACCATCATCATTTGTAAACTTTTTACTTTCAGTAATTGTTAGATAATAGTCATCTGCTTTTGTAGAACGTACGTCAAAAAAATAAGTTCTTCTACCAGCTCTAATCACCCTTGAAAAGATGTCGTCATTCTTCATCATGCCTTGATCACTCATAATAATTTTTTGATTTGTTTAAGTGTCAAAAATCATAAAAAAAAATAAAAAAAACCAAGCTTTACTTAGGTTTCTTTTTTGGTAAGTTGTTTTTCGTAAAGCGACTTATAATAACCTTTAGTTTTAACAAGTTGGTTGTGAGTGCCTTCTTGAATAATTTTGCCGTTGTCTAAAACCAAAACTTTGTTTGCAGTTCTAGCTGAAGAAGCTCTATGGCTTACAATTACAGCTGTTTTTTTACTTGAAATTTCATTAAGGTTGTTAAATATTTCTTCTTCAGTTTCGGTATCAACTGCCGAAAGGCAATCATCAAATAAAACAATATTAGGATTTTTAATAATAGCTCTAGCGATAGAAACACGTTGTTTTTGCCCACCTGATAGCGTGATGCCTCGTTCACCTAACACAGTATCATAAGATTTACTGAAGTTTTTAATATTGTTGTGAACTGCAGCATATTTAGCTGCTTTTATAATATCATCTTCAGTGGCATCATGTTTTCCAAATTTAATATTCTCTCGTATACTTTCACTAAACAAAAATGCATCTTGAGGTACATATCCAATTTGCTTTCTAAGTTCAAATAAGTTAAAACTCTCAATGGGCTGATCATCTATTAAAATTTCGCCTTCAGTGACATCATAAAGCCTGCCGATGAGCTCAAGAATGGTTGATTTTCCTGAGCCTGTTTTTCCTAAAATTACCAAACTATTTCCAGGTTCTAAAACAAATGAAATATTTTTTAGCGCTGTAATATTGGTATCTTCGTAAGTGAAGCTTACGTTTTTAAATTCAATTTTGCCTTTAATTTTTTGATTTCGGTCTGACGTATTTTTAACACTTGGTTTTTCACTTAAGAATTCGTTTATTCTAACTTGAGAGGCTTCAGCTTGTTGAATCATAGAGGTAATCCAGCCAACTGATGCCACAGGCCAAGTAAGCATATTTACATATAATATAAACTCAATTATTACACCAACGCTTTCAATTTGGCCATCAATATATTGCTGCCCACCTACATAAATTACAATAAGGTTACTAAAGCCAATCAATAACACCATTAACGGGAAAAATATGGCTTGAACTCTAGCTAAGTCTACATTCTTTAAATTACTTTCTTCAGCTAAACCTTTAAAGTCGCTTTTAAATTTAGGCTGAATACCATAAGATTTTATGACTGCAATTCCGCTAAAACTTTCTTGCGTAAAAGTGTTTAATCGGGATAAAAATTGCTGTACAATTGTACTACGTTTATTAATAGCGACACTTAATCTGTATATAGCAACCGATAAAATGGGCAGAGGTATTAAAGTGTATAAAGTAAGCATTGGTGCAGCACTAACCATGTATGAAATAACCACAACAAACAAGGTTAAGGTTTGTACACCATACATTAAAGCGGGACCAACATACATTCTTACTTTTGAAACGTCTTCAGATATACGATTCATTAAATCACCTGTTCTATTTCTCTTATAAAAATTAAGTGATAAGTTTTGGTATTGTTCAAATACTTCATTTTTAAGGTCATATTCAATAAAGCGAGATACTACAATAAAGGTTTGCCGCATCAAAAATGTAAAAATGGCTGAAGCCAAAGCGGCTCCAATAATCAATGCAATATTCAGCATTAATTCATTTTTAACGACTTCTAAATCAGTAATTTCATTATTCAAGTAGCGTTCAATAACCGTAGTAGAGTTTCTGATAAGTTGTGGTGTAAAAATGGCAAACACACGAGCACCAATTGTAATGATAAGCCCTAGCAATAGTCGCCACTTATACTTGTAGAGGTATTTATTAAGATGCTTTAATGCTTTCAACTGGTTTAATTTGTAAGACTGCAAATGTAATATTATTCAGTTTAGCGCTATTGCTACTAACATAAGTTTAATAGAGAAGTTGACTAAAAATCTAATAAAATTGAATTACTCTTATTTTAAATCTTATTTTTGCAAACTGAAAATTTTATTAAATGCTTACAAGACGCCATATTCGTGCTAAAGTTATGCAATCTATCTATGCCTTTAATAAAGGAAATAGAGAAGTGATGCAAACAGAACAAAAGTTTCTAAAGAAAAGCATGAAAGATATGCATGACTTATTCTTGCTTAATTTAAGTCTATTAGTTGAAGTTAAAGAAATAGCTTCAAACTATTACGAATTAAGTAAAAAGAAGTTTTTAGCAACCGAAGCCGATCGCCAACCTAACTTAAATTTCACTAATAATAAGCTAATTCAAAAGCTAGAAGATGAGTCTAACTTGTTTGATCTTTTGTCTAATCGAAAGTTAAATCAATGGAAACATGACGATGAGGTTCCAAAACAAATTTGGGAAGATTGTTTAAAAAGCGAGTTTTATTCAGATTACAATTCTCAAAAACAATCATCATTTAAAGATGACAAAAATTTTGTTATTGAATTATTCAAAAAGATCATCGCTCCAAATGATTTTTTATACGATTATTATGAAGATAACAAGCTAACTTGGATAGATGATTTCCCGATTGTTAACACGAGTTTAGTTAAATTTTTGAGTAATATTTCTGAAGACGATGAACAAATTAAAGTTCCTCAACTTTTCGCTAATTTAGATGATGAAGATTTTGCCAACAGATTATTTACAAAATCTTTACTGTTTAATGAAGAGTTTGAAACAGCTTTAGTAGGGAAAACACCAAATTGGGATAAAGACCGAATTGCAGAGCTTGATCGGATATTAATTAAAATGGCGCTTTGCGAATTCACACAATTTTCAAGCATTCCTATTCGAGTAACAATTAATGAATATTTAGAGTTAGCTAAAAATTATTCAACGCCTAAAAGCGCAACATTTATAAACGGTGTGCTTGATAAACTATCTAAAGAGTTTGAAGAATCTGGAAAAATTAATAAAATAGGACGTGGATTGATGTAATCATCGTTTTTTTTATATTTTTGAATAAATTTAAATTTAGTAAAAATGAAAAGAATTTTTTTATCATTATTAGCCGTTGGTGCATTGAGTTTAACCTCATGTAAACAAAATGCAGCTGAAGAAGTTGATACTAAAAAAGCAGAAACAGCAGCAGTACAAGATTCTAAAGAGCAAAAGTTTCCAGAAATGCAGTTCGATGAATCAATGCACGATTTTGGAACAATTAATGAAGGCGATATCGTAGAGCATGTATTTACATTTACCAATACTGGTGAGGCGCCACTTGTAATTACAAACGCAAAAGGAAGTTGTGGTTGTACAGTACCTACTTATCCAAGAAATGAGCAAATCATGCCTGGCGATAAAGGTGAAATGACCGTAAAATTTAATTCTAATGGTAAGCCTAACCAACAAATGAAAAGCATTAGAATTACTGCCAATACAGAAAAAGGTACTGAAACTCTAAGAATTAAGGCTTTTGTAAATCCTAAAAATCCTAAAGCTGGTTCTCCAGTAAAATAATATGGAGCAATTACAAAGTTTTTTACCTTTAGTCTTAATATTTGTTGTGCTTTATTTTTTCATGATTAGACCACAAATGAAAAAACAAAAGCAAGAAAAAAACTTTATTAATGACATTAAAAAAGGTGATCGTATTGTTACAAAAAGTGGTTTACACGGTAAAGTAGCAGATACTAGTGAAAAGTTAGATGCTATTATTATCGAAACAGGTTCTGGGAAAATGACTTTTGATAAGTCAGCGATTTCTCTAGAATTAACAAGTAAACTAAACAATCCTAAAGAAGATAAAAAGAAATAATCTTTTTTTGAGATCTAAATTTACATAAGCTATCTTTAACGAGATAGCTTTTTTAATTTTTAAACAATGGCATTAACAGAATCAAACCCAATTGAAATAGGCTTTAAAGCACCAGACTTTACATTACAAGACAGTGTTTCTAATGAAGTTTTTGAACTTTATAAAGATTTACGCGGTGAAAAAGGAACTGTAATTATGTTTATATGTAATCATTGTCCTTATGTTGTGCATGTGATTGAAGAATTAGTCCGTATAGCCAATGATTATCGTGTTACCGGATTTAGCTTTGTCGCTATTTCGAGTAATGATATTTTAAAATATCCTCAAGATTCACCTCAAAAAATGTATGAATTTGCACGAGAACATGATTTTCCGTTTCCATATTTATATGATGAAACTCAATTAATCGCAAAGGCTTATCAAGCTATGTGCACACCAGATATTTATGTATTCGATAGAGACCTTAAGCTAAATTACCACGGACAGATAGATGACTCGCGACCTCAAAACAATATCCCAATTTCAGGGACTTCATTAAGGCAAGCTTTAGACTTTATATTAAGTAATAAGTCGCCTATAAAAACTCAAAAACCTGCCATGGGTTGCGGAATTAAATGGAAATAAAAAGCCTCTAAGTAAGAGGCTTAAATTCAAATTTATCGGTTTAAGTCAAGTTAAATTTTAACGTGAGTCCAGTTTTTTCCTTTTTTGATGCGGTAAAGTTGCATTTCAGAAATTTGAAACTTTTTTGCTAAATCACGCATTTTATATTTGCGGTTTGGACTATTTAGCATGCGCTTAATTTTTCTAACATCATCTTCGCTTAGCTTAGAATTTTTGACCATCTTAGACTTGGCTAGCCATTTAGGGTTTTTAAATTGATGTTTTTCTTTTTCTTTTTTATTAGCCCATGCCAAGTTAGAAACGTGATTATTTTGCTTATCGTAGTCTTTATGAATCACAAAGATTTGATCGTCTCTTTTATCTAAAAAAGTTTCAGCAATCAATTTATGTAAATATCTGGATCTATTGCCGCCAGCTTTTAAAGTGATACTTACACTTGCGTAACCGTTTATATTACCAAGCTTTACGGGCCAAGTTTTACCTGTTTTTTTTATTCGTCTTGCGTCACCGAGATTAGAGACTTCAATGCTCTGATTTTCTTTAAATTGCGGTTCAAGTTCAACCGTTCTCCATTCTTCTTCTTGATTTTTAGTCATGATTTAAAATTTTGGGGTACAGACAAATATATATAAAAATGAAATATAATTAAACAATTGATTTAAAGAATCTTAAAAAAAATAGTTTAATATGATATTTTATGTAAGTTTTTGATTTTAACGCTGATGCGTTGTGATTATGTTTAAAACTATCTAAGGCATTTTGAAGATCACCTTTAGCTTCAATAAAGTCCCAAAATGTCTTAAAATCATTTTCAATATGATCTATATCAATCACCAAGGTATGCTTTTGCTTATTGATAAAATTTTCAATAGTCGTTGTCATATTATCTACAAAATCAGTTGAAATTTGCTCTATTTGCTTTGCATTAAGTTTTTCGGTTGGTGTTTTTTTTATACCGTCACAGTAAGCTTTAAAAATACTATTCGGGTAATAAGTTCTCTTGGTAAAACTTTTGGCCACTTTAGCAGAATCACGTTTAAGGTAAATATACTTGGCTTTGTTGCCATAGTATTTTTCAAGTCGTCCTAAATCCCAAATTAATCGGTTATCAGCCTCGATGTGTTGATCAGGAAACTCAAAACGCTCTTTACCTAGTAAGCGTGATTTTGTTTCGTGTCCACATGTGAAATTGGTTATGTGTTTGCAAGCTTTTATAAAACTTACTGAACCAGACCTTCCTGTACATAAAATGAAAATATGAGCCATATTATAATTTAAATAGTAATTGATTTTCATCAAACTTAATCATGTTTGAAGGAAACAATTGATTTAAAATTCCAGTAGAAGCTAATTTTTTTGGTGATCCGAAATGTGTTGAACCCTCATGAATCAAAATAATCTTATCACAAAGTTGAAGTGATAAATTTATTTCATGCGTTGCGAAAATAACCGCTTTATTCTTTTGTTCACTAATATTTTGCAACAGCTTAAAGGTTTGTATCTTGTGATACATATCTAAATGTGTTGTTGGTTCATCTAAAATAATGAGTGGTGTTTGTTGGGCAATAACTCTCGCAATCATGACCTTTTGAAACTGACCATCGCTTAAGTTGCTACATTTTGTGTTAAGTGGTTTTGTTATACCAACATCTCTTGCGGCATTTACAATTTGTTTTTGGTCTTCTCGGGTTAATTTTCCAATCCAATTTGTGTAAGGATGTCTACCAAGCGCAATCACTTCAGCTATGCTTAATGTTTTATTGATATTTTGATTGGCATACACTAATCCCATTTGTCTTGCCCTTGACTTTAGGTCGTAAGATTCAATAGGTTTTCGATTCAAAAAGACTTTTCCGCTGATAGCTGTTTCCATTTGCGAAATTGTTTTCAGTAGCGTTGATTTTCCAGCACCATTAATACCAATAACACCAATTAATTCACTTTGATTCACAGCAATATTGATGTTATTAATAATAGCAGAATTTTGGTAACCTATACTTAGATTTTCAGTATGTAAAATCATTTTACGCTCCATTAAAAACGAATGTATTTTTGTTTCACTAATAACCAAATAACCACTGGCGCACCTATAATTGATGTTACAGCGTTAATAGGTAAACTCAATTCAGAAAATGGTAATTGCGCTATACTATCGCAAAGTAGTAGGAGAGAAGCGCCAAACAAAACAACACTTGGCACCAAAATAATATGATTAGTTGTTTTAACTAATTGTCTAGTCAGGTGTGGCACAGCTAAACCTATAAATGCAATAGGTCCCGTAAATGCTGTAATTGCGCCTGCCACTAAGCAAGTTGCCGTAATTACTAATAAACGGGTTTGTTTAATGTTAATGCCGAGGCTAGTCGCGTAGTGTTCACCCATCAGCAATGCATTAAGTGGCTTAATTAAAATGATGCTTAACAAAATACCTAAACCGCAGCAAATACTTAATAAACCGATTTCAGACCAACTAAGGTTTCCTAAACTTCCTAAAGACCAAAATATGTATTTTTGAAGTTCATCTGAACTACTAAAAAATGATAAAACATTTACAATAGCACTTGTAATGCTTGAAAACATCAATCCGACAATCAATAGAGCCATGGTGTCTTTTAGACGTTTAGCTGTGGCTAAAATTGAGAGCATAACTAAAAAACTTCCCAAACTAGAGGCTAAAACAATCACCCAACGTTCGCTGATTTCTGCACTTAAAACAAAACCCAAACTTGAGCTACCCAAAACAACCAAGGCAACACCTAAACTTGCGCCACTGCTTAAACCTAAAACATAAGGTCCAGCTAAAGGGTTTCTAAAAAGTGTCTGCATTAAAAGTCCGCATAAGGATAAGGCACCACCAACCAAAATACTCGTGATAGTTTTTGGTAATCTGTAATTTTGAATAATATATTGCCAGGTCTCGTTATCAAGTGTTTGAAAACTGAGCGCTTTTAAAACCTCTAAAAATGGAATATAGACTGAACCTAAACTTAAACTCAACAATAACAAGGCAACAAAACAGAAGCTTAATAATAAAATTGATTTTGAAGTTTGCATTATTGAAGCGGACTAAAAAAATGAAGATTGTAATTAGGTAATAATTCAGGATGAAAAATTTTCACTAAGTCTTTTAACACTAAATCAGGCCTGTTAGGTGCAAGCTCGTAAAATAAAACACCACCAGTTTCACCTTTCTGTTGAGCAACGCTGTAAACTGTCTTTTTGCTAAAGGCTTTAAATTTTTTATAATGTGGCTGGTCGTTTAGCATCGCTTCATAGCTTGTATAACTCCCTGGAGATATCCAAATATCGGCTTCACTGGCTTTATTTAAAACACTTTCAAAAGCCAAAGCTAAGCTTCCAGAACCAGATATATTTTTATACATATAGTTAGCATTAGCGTCTTTAATAAATTGTGCTTGCCAACTTGTTCCATTTGGTAAATACCATTTATCATTATATAAACTACCGGAAATCACTTTAGGTTTATTTTTAGCAGTCTTGGCCAATTGTTTAGTTTTATGATAAGCATTTTCTATGGCTTCAAATTGTTGTTGTGCAAGTTTATTTTTATTAAACAAGGCGCCAAAAAACTTGATCCATTCGGCTTTTCCTAAAGGTGTAGATTCTACCCAATCGCCATTATATAAAATAGGAATTCCAGCTTTTTCAAAAACAGAATAAGCTTTATTTGCACCATCAACACTAAAACCTACAAAAA
Source organism: Psychroflexus salarius (assembly GCF_900129035.1). GTDB lineage: Bacteria > Bacteroidota > Bacteroidia > Flavobacteriales > Flavobacteriaceae > Psychroflexus > Psychroflexus salarius. The sequence continues at coordinate 54,594 of NZ_FQTW01000008.1, forward strand.
CATCTGGATTGAGGTTTAAAATGAGTTCGGTGGTAAGTTGTTGATTTTGGCCAACATCGGTTATTTTACCAGCTTTAATACGTTTACGAGCTGCTTTTGAAGAAATAAAATCAGTATTAGGAAAGCCGACTAATTTATTCAAAACACCTAAACTCTCAGCCGAAGGAATATGTGTTGTAGAACTTAGTATATAGCTTGAAATTGGAGTTGAAATGACTGCATCAAAATTTCCTTTATCTTGTTCATGGGTTGAAGTATATTGTACTAAATAGCGATAATTTTGTTTACTATTAGGCCATGGTTTTTCAACTTCTATAATGGCAAAATCTTTGTAAACTTCAATTGAAAATCCTTTGGCATGCTTGACGGAATAGCCTAATTGTTTTGATTCAATTTTAGTAGTTTCTTTAGAAGAATTTTGGCAGCCAAGTACGAAAGCAGTACATAAAATGTAAAAGAAATATTTCACTAACTTTTTTTAACAAATGTAAGATTATTTCGAGTTATGATTAAAATTCAGAAGCTTTTGTTTACTTTTGTTACGAATTTGGTATGCTGAATTAGGGTTTAATTCAGCAATTAAAAGGGAATTTCGTTAAAATCGAAAGCTGTTCCCGCAACTGTAAGCTATGTGCACTTAGTGCATGTTTTGTAATTAAAAAACTTCAATAACCACTGTTTCATATAGAAATGGGAAGGTTTTTACAAAAACGCAAGCCAGGAGACCTGCCATATTCTTAAATCAAGTCATAATCTTCGGGATAAAGATTGTACGTTTATGAAACAGTTTAGAGCTCACATTTTTGTGTGCTTGTGTTTGGTTGTATCCTCTGCACTTGCGCAACTAGATAGTATTCAGCAATTAGACGAAGTCGTGTTAAGTGATCGTCAGTTGCAGCAATTTTCTGTAGGGCAAAATCTGATTGAAATTCCTGAATCAAGAAAGCGCATTACGGCTAATAAATTAAGCGATTTACTTCTCGAAAACTCAACTATTCACATTAGGCAAAACGGCTATGGAATGGTAGCTTCAGCAAGTTTTCGAGGCACAACCGCTCAGCAAACAGCCGTTGTTTGGAACGGTATTAACATAAATTCTCAATTTAATGGCCAAACTGATTTTAACACCATGCCAACTTATGGCTATTCAGAGATTTCAATTCGTCCTGGTGGTGGCAGTTTACTCTATGGCTCAGGTGCAGTTGGTGGCAGTATTCATTTAAATAATCAACTGTATTTTAGAGACACAACTCAGGTTAAATTATTTTCTCAAATTGGTAGTTTTAATACTTTCGAAAATTTTATAGAAACTAAACATTCAACCGAAAAGACAAGCTTAAAGTTTAACTTAAATCGGTCTGCATCTGATAATGATTACCCGATTTTAGGAAGTTCTAGGACTAATTTAAACGGTCAATTTGAGCAGTGGTCGGCGCATTTAAGCTTTGCCTATAAATTATCACAAAATTCACAACTTAACTATCATGGTCAATTTTACGATGGTTTACGACATTTTTCAGTTTTGCGTCCATCAGAAAATAAATCAAATTACAGCAATACAGATAGCCGAAACTTAATTGAATGGGAATATGATAAAAACGATTTTAAATCGGTTGTTAAATACGCGTTTTTGCATGAAGCATTTGAGTATAACCAGAATATTGAAACCAATTTAAGTACAGCTAATAAAGCCAATACACATCTTGTAAAAACTGAAGTTTACCAAAATTACGGTAAGCTAGATACCAATTTTAATATTTCAATAAAACAGACTGCTGCCGATGGCGATAATATTATAGATGAACATATACAGCATTTAAATTTTTCAACTTTATTAAATTATAATTCAAAATGGGCAACCTTAAGTCTTGGTTTAAGACAAGAATTTTCAAATTTCTTTGATAGTCCATTACTTTATACGATTGGCGCTGAACTTCCCGTAACTTCAGCTTACAATTTAAAATTAAGTCATTCAAAAAATTTCAGGCAACCCAGTTTAAACGATTTATTTTGGGTAGAAGGGACAACCAACCTTCAACCTGAAACAGCACTTCAATATGAAGCCTCGCATCAATTTAACTTTAAACACCAATCTCTAAGTTTTCAGCTTACCGGATTTTTCAATGATATTTCTCAAATGATTAGGTGGTTACCAGACCAAACTTCAACTTGGAAACCCGAAAATGTTGATGAAGTAAAAACTTATGGCTTGACGACTTCAATTTCTAAAGAATTTAAGTTGATGCCAATTCACTTCAAAACACAGTTAAATTATGAATTTACTAAAGCTATTGATGCAAGAACCCAGCGACAACTCACTTTTACACCACAACATTCGGCTTTTTTAAATTTAGATTTACAGTATAAAACTTTTGCCTTAAATTTTACACAAACTTATACTGGTAAAGCTTTTACAAGAACAGATAACGCGCCTAATGAAATATTAGAGGATTTTTGGCTGAGCCATTTAAATCTTGCTTATCAACCAAAACAGATCGACTTTTTTAGTGTTAATATCGGTTTTAAAAATCTATTTAATCAAGCTTACCAAACCATAGAAAACCGACCAATGCCAGGTCACCAATTTTACGTAAACACAATTATTAATCTATAAACACACATCATGAACATTAAATTATTTTTTTTATCAATTTTCAGCTTTTTAATCCTTACGTCTTGTAGTGACGATGATTTTGGTATTCCGGTAGAATTAGAAGGCGATTTTGCCAATGGCATTTTTATTTTAAATGAAGGTAATTCAGCTGGCGGAAGTTTAAGTTTTATGACTTCAGATTTTTCAGAAATTACTCAAAATGCCTATCAAAGCGTTAATCCTGACGATGATTTAGGTTTATTTGTTCAATCGATTTTTTTTGATGAACAATTTGCGTACATCATTTCCAATGGTTCAAACATGATTACCATTGTTAATCGCTACACTTTAGAATTTGTAGACCGTATCGATAGTGGTTTAAACGTTCCGAGGTACGGCCTTATCTTAAATGGCAAGGCTTATGTTACCAATCAGGCTGATTTTTCGACTACTGCTGATGATTATGTCGCCGTAATTGATCTTGCATCAAGAACCTTAGAAAATACCATTGTTTTAGGCAATTATGCTGAAAAAATTTATGAATTTGAAAATAAAATTTATGTTCAGAATGCTAGCTATGGCTTTGGTAATCAGATTTCAAAACTGAATATTGAAAACCAGACGGTAGAGCAAAATTTAAGTTTTTCTTCGGCCATTTCAGATACATATTTAAGCAATGGTAACCTTTATGTCTTGGCTCAAGATGAAATCACTCAAGTAAACCTCACCAATTTCCAAACATCATCAACATGGAGTTTAGCTGAGACTCACGTTGGGGCTTCACGTTTAGCAGTTGAAGGTAACGCGATTTATTTTACCAGTAGCAATTCGGTTTACAACTTCACAACCTCTGATGATACTATTTCGGAAACAGCATTATTTAATTATGAAACTACTTCAGCTTTTGGTACATTTTACGGTTTTGATGTGCATAATGGCTTCATTTATCTATCCGATGGAGCTGATTTTGCTTCAAATGGCTTTATTCAAATTAGAAACTCACAAGGAGATTTAATTAAAGAACAGGAAGTCGGCATTGGGCCAAACTCTTTTTATTTTAACTAGATAAAATTTTGTTGATTAAAGTTAAGCCACTTTCGGGTGGCTTTTTTATTGACCTCGAAAAAAGATAACCGTACTTAAAGTTTTAACAATAATTCTAAAATCTATAAATGCGCTACGGTGTTTTATATAATATAAATCATATTGAAGCTTTTCGATGGTTTCAGCATCACTTGAAGCGTATTTAGCATTTACTTGAGCCCAACCGGTTACACCTGGTTTTATGACGTGTCTAATTTCATAAAACGGAATTGTTTTGGCTAACTCTTTTACAAATTCTGGGCGCTCAGGTCGCGGGCCAATTAGGCTCATGTCGCCTTTCAGAATATTGATAAACTGTGGGATTTCATCTAATCTTGTTTTACGTAAAAACTTACCAAACTTTGTTATTCGCATGTCATTTTTAGTAGCCCATTGCGCACCATAAATTTCAGCATTTTTTATCATTGAGCGTAACTTGATAATTTTAAATGCTTTGCCGTTTTTACCGATTCTTTTTTGAGAATAAAATAGAGGACCACGATTAGCAACTAAGTTACCAATTAATACGATTGGTAAAAGTAGTGAAGCACTCAGCAAACCTAAAGTGCTAACTGTAATATCTAAGCTTCTTAAAAACAGCAAATAGAGCTTGTTTTGATTGTTTCTGCTGAACGGGAAATAGCAATAAAAATCATTACCAATATGCTGTACAGGTACTTTGTTGGTCAGTTCTTCGTAGACATGAGAATAAGATTTAATTGGATAGCCAATTTGAAGCAGTGGCAGAAGTAATTTTTGTAATTCAGTGCTGACACCTCTAAATGAATTTGTGACAACGATTTCACTGATTTTGTAATCTTCTAAAAGCTTTTCAAGATTATTTTTGTCAAATTCAATACATTTTTCAGCATTTTGTGGCTGCTGTGAGAAATAACCGACAACTTCATAATTGGGATCAAAAATTTGAAGTTCTTTTTTAATTGAGTCAGCATCAAAATCGTCACCAATGAGTAATGCACGTTTATAAAATCTTGGCGAAGCTATTAAGCCAATATAAGCAATACGCCAAATGAAAATGCTGATGTAAATAACGACAAAAAAGATGAGTATCTGTAGTCTGTTTTCAGGTAATTGAGGTGTTAAAATTGGCGTAAAAAGGTAAAATGCAACTGTAAAAAATGTTGTGAGTAAAAGGTTTTTTGCGGTTGTAAATCTAGACTCTGCATTGCGTAAGTGATAAATTTCGAAAACAGTGCCAAAACTAAAAATATAAAAAGCCAGTACAACGATATTAATCGCATAACTTTGATAAAATGTAAAATAGTTAAAAAAATCAAAACGCGAAACCACATATAGACACGACCAAGCTACTATTATATCAATAATTCTTAGCAATATCTTACGCTCAGATATTTCAAAATGAGTTCCTTTTTTAAGAGGCATTTTTGGTTAGTTTAATACAAATTTAAAAAAATAATGATAGTACTTTGCATTTTATTATAATTACGAAGAATTATAAATTTAGGTTCACTTTTAAACAAATAAATTGAAAACATTACTTTACTATATTCTATCAGGATTTCTACTAGCTTTTGCATGGCCAACTAATGGATTTAGCTTATTGATTTTTATTGCTTTTGTACCACTTCTATTTAAGAATTATAATTTAGTTAAACACGGCTATTCCCATACAAAACTTTTCTTTTTAAATTATTTGAGTTTTGTTGTATGGAATTTTATTTCTACAGGTTGGCTATATTACTCTTCAAGTTTTGGGATGCTATTTGCAGTTTTGGTCAATAGTGCGTTGATGAGTCTTGTGATGTTAGTTGTTATTAAATTTATTAAAAAACTAAACTTCATAGCTTCAGCAAGTTTGTTTATAAGTTTATGGCTTTCGTTTGAATATCTGCATTATCACTGGGAGTTTTCTTGGCCATGGTTAACTTTAGGAAACGTGTTTTCAGAATCGATTAGTTTTATTCAATGGTATGAATATACAGGTGTTTTTGGCGGATCGCTTTGGGTGTTATTAGTTAACATAGTTATTTTAAAATCTGTGTTATTATTCAATCAATACAAGGAAAAAGCGATTATCTATAGAGCTATTTTTAAAACAGTTTTGCTTGTTGGTTTACCTATTGTTTTAAGTGTTTTAATTAAGCCAAGCACTTCAACTAAATCGTATATCGAAACCATTGTTTTGCAGCCTAATATAGATCCTTATGAAGAGAAATATAATTTAACAGATGCCCAAATAAAGCAACAACTTTTAGAACAAGTGATGCCATTATTAAAGCCAGAGCATAGGCAACTGATTTTAGCACCAGAAACGGTTTTTGCTAATGGTACCGAATTTAAAAGTTATAAGTATTCTCACGCCAAAGATTTTACTAAACAAGTTTTATTAAAAAATCCGAATGCCCAAATATTAATGGGAATTTCTGCTTATGAGCTCATTAGGGACCAATCTCAATTAACACTTCAAAGCAATTATTTGAGAAAAAATTTGTGGTATAATGATTACAACTCTGCCGTCTTTCAAAATAAAGATACTTTAAACTTTTATCATAAATCAAAGTTAGTGGTCGGTGTAGAAAATTTTCCTTACAAAGGCCTATTAGAACCAATTTTAGGCAATGTTATGCTTGATTTAGGTGGCACTGTAGCGACTAAAACCACTCAGGCTAATCGCGAAGTTTTCTCTACAAATACCGACCTAAAAGTGGCACCCATTATTTGTTATGAATCTGTTTACGGCGAGTATGTAACAAATTACGTGAAAAATAAAGCCAATGTTTTAGCCATTATCACCAACGATGCTTGGTGGGATGATACTCAGGGATATCAGCAACATTGGAGTTACGCCAAGCTTCGAGCCATCGAAACGAGAAAAGCAGTTGCTAGATCAGCTAATACAGGAATTTCAGGTTTTATCGATCGTGATGGAAGCGAACTAAGTCGATCAAAATATAATACCAAAACAGCACTGGTTGAAAAACTACCAATTTATACGTCTGAGCCTACCTTTTATGTAACTTACGGTAATGTAATTCCAAGATTAGCTTTGTTACTGGCAGGGTTAATTGTGTTATTTTCAATTACGAGACGGCGTTAAATCCTTTTTTTTAAATTTAATACGAGATTAAGCAAAATGTAAAACCCAATAATCAAAGGGATTGCCTTCAGCTGAAGTGTGATTAAAAGTATAATTGAAACAACGATTATTACATACCGAAACCAGTTTTCATTTAGATTGAAATTAGAAAATTTAAACGAAAACAAGGCTAAGTTTGCATTCAGTAAATAACTGCTAACTAAAGTCAATAAAAGTAAAGTTTCAATTTTAAAACCAAATTGAAGCGGTTCAGTTAAAATAGCGACACTAATAATTAAAATGGCATTTGCCGGCGTTGGTAAACCAATAAAATTCTCAGTTTGGGCTTCATCAATATTAAATTTTGCTAAGCGATAGGCCGAAGCTAGAGTAATTAAAAAACCCAACAAAGCAAGACTGTCTAAAGTAAAAAAATCGAAATTAGATAAAGAAAAATCAGGATTTATTGTAGTTCCTATTAATTGAAACATCACTAATCCAGGAACAAATCCACTAGTAACCATATCGGCTAAAGAGTCTAATTGAAGTCCTAATTCGCTGCTAACTTTTAAAATACGAGCAAAAAACCCATCAAAAAAATCAAAGAAAATCCCTAAAAACACAAAAAAACCAGCCCATAAATAATCACCTTGAAATGCATAAATACTAGCCAAACAACCTGAAAATAAGTTGAGTAAAGTGATGATATTTGGGATTTGAGCCTTTAGATTCATCCTAGAGTTTTTTAATTATAATTAAAACAATTTTGTGAATGCAAGTTTACAGAATTTAAGACATAATTACTATTGTAGCTCTTTAAAACGCAATATATTTGAACTTTTTAAGTTTAAATCTAAAAAACTGTGCCTAAGCAACTATTGCTTTTAAGTATTTTAATGATTAGTGCTTTCAGTAGCGCACAAAGCTCACGGAAATATTCTAATGAGTTTTTAAATATTGGCGTAGATGCAAGAGCATTTGGTATGTCTAACGCTATGACTGCCATTAGCAAAGATGTAAATGCTGTGTATTGGAATCCTGCTGGTTTAACTCAGCTTGAAGACAATCAAATGAGTTTAATGCATGCCAATTATTTCGCCAATATTGCCACTTACAATTACGCTGCATTTGCCAAACCAATAGACGATGTTTCATCTTTTGGTATTAGTGTTATTCGGTTTGGAGTAGATGATATTTTAAACACAACCCAATTAATTGATGATCAAGGTAATATCGACTATAATCGTATCAGTTTATTTTCAACAGCCGATTATGCCTTTACGTTTTCATATGCTCGTAAAATGAGACTACAAGGCTTTTCGTATGGCGTGAATGCTAAAATAATTAGACGTGTTATAGGAGATTTTGGATCAGCTTGGGGGTTTGGTTTCGACGCAGGTATTCAATTTAAATCTAATTCTTGGGAGTTTGGCATTATGGCAAGAGATATTACAACTACCTATAATTCATGGACTTTTGATGAAGAACAACTCGAAACAATTCGTGCTGCAGTTGAAGGTCAAAACCAGAGTATACCTGAAGATACTGAAATTACTTTACCAAAATTAGAATTGGGTATTGCTAAATCTTTTGAAATTAATAGAGATTTTAGCATGTCTACAGCGTTAAATCTTAATACACGTTTTGCACAAACCAATGACTTAATTTCAACTTCAAATATAAGTATGACTCCAGCATTTGGTTTCGACTTAGGTTACATTAACATGATTTATTTGCGTGGTGGTGTTGGTAATTTTCAAACCATAACGCAGCTTGATGGAAGCGATAATATAGGATTTCAACCTAACATAGGTGTTGGTTTCGTGTACAAAGGCATTCAAATTGATTATGCTTTAACCGATATTGGTGATCAAAGCGCTTCATTATATTCAAATGTGTTTTCACTTAAAATTGATTGGCAGTTTTTCAGATAATTGGAAATTTTCAAATAATGTTGGAATATTTCCTTTTTTCAGCTATATTTGAATATGAAAGTAAGTTACCCCATTGAAGCCAAACGTTTTAAAGAAATACGGCAGTCACTTAATTTTACTCAATCTCAATTTGCAGAAGAACTTTCATTAGGCAATTCTACCGCAGATATTGAACGTGGTAAAACACGTATTACTGGAGAAACCGTAGCATTGTTAATGCAAAAGTATCAGATAAATCCGATGTGGCTGTATGGTAAATCTCACGACAAACACATAAAAATCTCAGCATTTAATGTGATGCCTAAAGTTGTTACTTTAGATAACGACACCGAACATGAAAACATGCTCATGGTAAGTCAAAAAGCAGCCGCTGGTTACCCAAGCAATATTCAAGATGCTTCTTGGTATAAAAAATTACCAGCCTTCAACATGCCAATACCACAATTTAGAAATGCCACATACCGCGGTTTTCAAGTTGAAGGCGACAGTATGCTGCCTAATTTATACCCTGGCGATTGGGTTTTAGCCAAGTCTTTAGAAGACATCAGTTCAGCCTCAAGCCATAAAATGTATGTTGTTGTACTAGACGATTCGGTGTTGGTAAAAAAAATCAGCCTAAATCCTAATCGAGATGAAATTCTTTTAATTTCAACAAATGAAAATTACCCACCAATTTTCGTAGAGCCAGAACGAGTCCTTGAAATATGGGAAGTAACAAGTAAGTTAACTTTTAGTCTAGATGCTAATGCTGAAAATTCTGTTTTACGTAAATTAGAACATTCTATGGAAGAATTGAAATCTCAACTTAAAGCCATCCAATAATGAACTTTAAACTAGCGCTGAAGTTTCTAGCTGATTTAAACCAAAACAATTATAAAGAGTGGCTTGATCAAAATCGCTCAACTTATAAATCGATTAGAAAAGACATGATTGATTGGGCTGAAGCTTTTGATTTTAAGTTAAGCCAGGTTGATCCTGATTATTACAGTTTACCCGGTAACAAGGCTTTAAATAGAATTAATAATAACTTATTATATCATCCTAATAAGCCACCTTACAAAGATCATTTCGGATTTGGGTTTGATAAAAAGCCAAAGCAAAGTGACTTTTACATTCATGTTGGGCTACATGAAAAATTTATTGCTGGTGGATTTTATAAGCCCAATTCTACATTTTTGAAAAGTATTCGTGAAGCGATAGATTATAATGGCGAAACATTAAAAGAAATAATACATCAACCAAACTTTAAAGCAAAATTTGGAGATTTAGTTGAGGTTGAAATGCTTCAAAATGCACCTAAAGGTTTTTCAAAAGAACATCAACATATCGATTTATTGAAACATAAAAGTTTTGTTGTTGAAACTGCTTTTTCTGAAAATTTGTTGTTTTCAAGCGAATTTGATGACTGGTTACTCGAACACTACAGAGCTATGTTATCATTCAGAAACTATCTTAATAAAGCAGTTACTGTTTAAGTTGTTCTTCAATATAATTACAAATTAAAGTCGTCGCTCCAGTCTGTTTTTCTACGAATTGTGATGCTTTTTTACCAATTTCTAGGCGTTTTTCTCGATTAGAAATTAATGCGTCTAAATTGTTATTGAAGTCTGTTTGATGCTTAATTTCAAAAGCGCCACCAGCATTTAAAAGCGCTTTAGCTTCTGGGAATTTTTGGTGATTTTCACCAAACAATACAGGTACTCCAAAGGTTGAAGGTTCTAAAATATTATGTAGACCTGTAGTGCCAACAGCGCCACCAACATAAGCGATGTTAGCATAACTATATAGTTTTGTCAATAAACCAATGCAATCGATAATTACAACTTTAGCTTGATTTAAATTTGTTGTATGTATACCATCGCTCCATTTTATATAATCAACTTTCAAGCTGTTTTCTATGGCTTCAATATGTTCTGTATTTACTTTATGTGGTGCTATAATAACTTTGAGTTGTTGATGAGTTTGATTGATGTAGTTAATAATAAAATTTTCGTCTTCTGGCCAAGTACTTCCACAAACTAAGCATAGCTGGTCACCAATAAATTCTGAAATGCCTTCAATTGAATTGTCTTGGTGAAGCTGATTAAAAACCCGATCATATCTTGTATCTCCAGAAATATGAATGTCTTTTAGTTGAAGTTCTTGAGCTAACCTAAAACTGTCTTCATTTTGTACAAAAACAGCATCAAATTTTTGAAGCGCTTTTAAAAATAAGCTGCCATACCACTTAAAATAGAGCTGATGTTTAGAAAATGTAGCAGAAACCAAAACCTTAGGAATATTTTTTTTTTGAAGGGCTTGAAGCATATTTGGCCAAACTTCATATTTAATTATTAGCGCTAATTTAGGATTTAAAATCTCTACAAATTCTTTCATATTTTGTGAGGTGTCAATCGGTAAATAAGTAACTGCTGCTAGTTTTTTATCATCTTTTTTTATATCAAAACCTGAGGGCGAAAAAAAGCTAACCACCACATCTTGCTGCTTTTTATTAAGATAATCTATTATTGGTACCGCTTGCTCATATTCGCCTAGTGATGCGGCATGAATCCAAACCGGGTTTTTAAGCGATCTAGACTTAACTTCAAGTTTTTTGAATAAATCACGTCGGCCATCATAGAATTTAGCCAAACTCTTATTTACGCTTGTAAAAAAAGGCAATAGAGTCTTAAAAATATGAATTAAAAATGAATAAATAGCACTTAATTTTGGGTTAAAAATACAGCTTTACTTAAAAACGATTGCAATGCGAATGCTTATTTTGTATTTTTGGTATCTGAAAATTTATTTATGAGAAAACTTCAAATGGTAGACCTTAAAGGTCAGTATACACACATAAAACCTGAAATTGATCAAGCTGTAATCGATGTGGTAGATTCTACAGCTTACATTAACGGACCAGCAGTTCAATCTTTTCAAGCTAATCTTGAACAATATTTAGATGTTAAACATGTGATTCCTTGTGCAAATGGAACAGATGCATTGCAAATTGCTATGATGGGTCTCGGTCTAAAACCAGGTGACGAAGTGATTACAGCAGATTTTACCTTCGCTGCAACCGTTGAAGTTATTGCGCTTCTTGGATTAACACCAGTTTTAGTTGATGTTGATCCAGAAACTTATAATATCGATATCAATGCGATTGAAAAGGCAATTACTCCAAAAACCAAGGCAATTGTGCCAGTGCATTTATTTGGACATGTGGCCAATATGGATGCTATAATGGATTTAGCCAAAGCTCACGATTTAAAAGTTATTGAAGATAATGCCCAAGCGATTGGAGCTGATTACACCTTCAAAAATGGGTCTTCCAAAAAAGCCGGAACTATTGGTGATGTTGGTGCAACGTCTTTTTTTCCATCTAAAAATTTAGGGTGCTATGGTGATGGTGGAGCAATTTTCACCAATAACGACAAACTTGCGCATACAATACGAGGAATCGTTAATCACGGCATGTACGAGCGTTATCATCATGACGTCGTTGGTGTAAATTCGCGTTTAGATAGTATACAAGCTGCAATTTTAGATATCAAGTTAAAGCATTTAGATACTTACAATTCTAGACGTCAAGATGCTGCAAGAGCTTACAGTAAAGCACTTCAAAATCATCAAGCGATTGTAACGCCTACTACGTTTACGCATAAATCTTGCGATATTAATTGTAGTATTTGTGATACTTGCGATTGTCATGTTTTTCATCAATATACCATTAGAATCACAAATGGTAAACGTGATCATTTGGCAGAACATTTAAAAGAAAAGAATATTCCTTTTGGTATTTATTATCCAATACCTTTACACTTACAAAAGGCTTATGCCGATAAACGTTACAATGAAGCCGATTTTAAAGTGACTAACCAATTGGTTGATGAAGTGATTTCATTACCAATGCATACTGAATTATATACTGAACAAATTGAATTTATTACCAACACAATTCTTGAATTTTTAGGTTAAGTTGAAGTATTAAGAAAAATTGACTATTATGGATTTGTTTTTAAAAGATTTTTCTTTTAACCTTTTAATATGGCAGTTTTTGTTGTTAAGCACCTTTTTGTTTTGGTTGTTTTGCTTGTATGATGTTTTGAAAAGCAAGTTTAAAGCCAACGAAAAGTTAATATGGACTTTAGTTGTAATTTTTATCCCGTTTCTAGGTTCTATATTTTATTTAGCGATTGGAAGACAACATAAGCTATAAAACTTAAACAATAATTTAGTACATATAAGTCTTTATTTTACAAACTGCTTACGCTTAATATAGTAGCTCACAAAACCAAAAACAATAATTAATGCAGGTAAGCCAATAAGATTCAACAATTGCCAACTAAGTTTTGAGGCAGCTAATTTGTCACTATCTAAATTGGCTGTTTTAATAGATTTATTACGAAGTTTTACAAGTTGTTGGTCGGCTAGCATGTAGTTAATTAGGTTGATAAAAAATTGTTTATTACCATAATTCTTGCCAGAAAAACGATCAAAACCTAAGGGCATTGGTTTTCCACGTGACACTTTATTTTTAATAAAATCGCCGTCACTTATAAAGGCCTGGTGTGTCGATAGGCTGTTATCTTTTGAGTTAGGGTACTCAAAAGGTTTAATCCTATTTTTATAAGCCGACTTAAAACTACCTTCAAGTAAAACAGCTAAATTTTGGCGGCCATCATTAAATAGATTTCGATTGGGTTTAGATTTAATTTCGTCTAAGCTAATAGCCATTGGCGTACCAATAGCTGCTGATAATGGTGAACTTTGCAGTAAAATATGTTTTTTAAGTCCGTTTTTTAAAGTATCTATCGGATTGGCAAATTCAAATTTTACTGGACTTAGATTTTGATTTATAGGATGTTGCTTGTTCCGTTGAGAAAGTGGGAAATAGTACCATGGAAACTGATTAATTTCTGTGTTTTGGCCTTGACCAACCGCTAAATTAATAGGCGCACAAAAAATGTCTTTAACAAGTTTTGGGTTGATTCGGATGCCATAGCTAAAAAACAAATCATGTAAATTTAAATCTAAGGCTAAGGCTATGCTTTCACCTGTTTTCATTAAGCTATCGGTTTCGGCTTTAACGTGTTCAGTAAGCCAAACTGCTTTACCACCTTGCATTACGTACTGGTCAAGTAAATATTTTTTCTTTTCGTTAAAAGTTTCTTGAGGCTTTGCGTCAATAATTAAATCGTATTCCGAAAGTTGGTTGAGTGTTTTTACCGGAGAAACTTCAACCGAATCTAAAGTAAAGGCTGCGATGTAGTAATACTGCTTAAGGCTTTTCAATAAATCAGCAATATAAATATCATCTAATTCATTTTGTCCCTTAATAATAGCTAGTTTTTTAGCTTTTGGTTGACTTAGAATTTTAAGGGCATTGGTAAGTTGGTATTCAAGTTCTTCAATTGAACTGTTAATTAACTCTTCTTGGTTAGCTTGGTTGTTTTCGCTAATTAATTTTACAGGAAGTTTTTGATCGTTGTAGGTGATAATGGCCCAAGGAAATATTATTTTCTCACGCATTTCACCATTTTTCAATTGGTTGAGTATTTTGGGTGACATGCCATTTTCATAAAACTGATTGGCAACTTCCATAGCATCGTCAGTTTCATTAAGCGGATTAATGAAATTAAATTTCACTAACGAATTGTAAGCCGAATATTCTTCTAGTAAGTAGCCAATTTCACGTTCTAATCGTTTGTAGTTACTCGGTAAATCGCCAGTTAAAAAAACTTCAACTAAAACGTTTTTTTCTATAGATTCTGTTAATTCTATAGAGTATTGAGATAAGCTGTAGCGTTTATTTTGAGTAAAATCTTGTCTCATAAACAATTGTGATGATACAAGATTAATGCTAATGAATACTAACAAAAAAAGACTAATATGTTTAAGATATTTTTTCATTAAGCTTTAAGTTGATTGAGTTTCAAGCGCGTAAATTCATTAAAAATAATTGCGATGCTTAAAAAGTAAATGAGGTTTCGTGTGTCAATAACACCACGACTCATAGCTTTATAATGGAAATTTAGACTTAAATATTCTAAGGCGTAAATTTCAGAGCCTAAAAGTTTAAAATTGCTCAAGCCATAAAATCCATAAAATAACAATAAGTTGAAAAAAACAGCCAAAATGAAAGCTGTGATTTGATTTTTGCTTAAAACAGAGCTAAATATGCTAAGGCTTATTAGCGCAAACAGCATTAAGCAAACACCCATATAAGAAGTGATTATAGCACTTAAATCAATTTGATTGGTGTATTGTTTTAAGCTTGAAATTGTCCACACATAGCCAATAGTTGGGATTAAGCTAATCATAGCCAGTAAAAAAGCACCCCAAAACTTCCCGTAAACTAAAGCGCGTGTTGATATTGGCTTTGTGAATAGTAATTCTATTGTGCCTTGTTTACGCTCTTCGCTAAAACTTCGCATACAAATTGCAGGAATTAAAAAGATAAATACCCAAGGCAAAAGCTCAAAGAAAGGTGTCAAATTTGCATAACCTGAATTGAAAATATTAAAACTTGAGTCAAAGACCCATAAAAATAAGCCTAAACTGATAAGAAAAAGAACGATGATAAGGTAGCCTAAAACTGAACTAAAAAATAAATTAAACTCTTTTTTTAAAATAGCAATCATAAATTTACTTTAATTCGTGATGTTGTTCAACAGTCCAAGCTTCTGGTTTTTGGGCAAACAAAGCTTTTGTTTTAGGCCAAACTTGGCCAAATAAATCAGAATTTCTATAATGATTTAAACAAGTTTCATTGTCCCAATAACTATACGTAAAAAAAACAGATGTATTGTTTTTATCTTGCAATAAGCACAAATAATTACAGCCGTTTTGATCTCTAATTTTTTCTTTCGAAGCTTCAAATATAGCTTTGAAATCATTGATACGCTCAGGTTTGAATGTCATTTTAACAATACGTATAATCATTCATCAAAATTTATGGTTATGGTATCTAAAGCTTTTAACCCAAACAAACTTGAAGCGCCACCAACAGTTGAAGGATTACTTTTATAAATTGCCAACTCTAAATAGGAAGATGAATTAAATAAGGCTAATTTTTTACCATCTTCTTCTCGCTGGTCTTTTGGAAGCGAAAAATTGATCGCATCACTGTAGCTTTCATATATTTTCTTAAATTGTTGAGAACGTGCTGTAATTGTAAAACTTCGGCCTTTAGCTATTTGAAGAAATGACTGCCGCTTGATATTGGTAACTACATTGCCAAAATTATCAATATAAATCACATGGCCAATCATCTGTTTATTTTCATTATTAACTGAAGGTTCTATATGTTTTAGTTGTTTAATTTCATTTAGTTTTTTACCAATTACACTTAAATTTCCGCCACGTGCTATATGAGCCGCAACTTTTATAAAAATATCTAAAACTGTAAAGTTTGTTTCAACGCGATCATGAATATTAATTTCAACAATTTCGTCGGGATTAACCTCTGAAGCAATTAGTGATAAAATACCATTATTAGCCGCAACGAAAAAATGGCCGTCAAGTGCCATCACTATGTGTTTGTTTTCTGGTGTAATTTCAGAATCAACACCTACAATATGAATACTGCCTTTTGGGAAATTATGATATGCATTTTTGATAACATATGCCGCCTCGATAATATGAAAAGGCGAAATTAAATGCGTAATGTCAATAATTTCAACATCTTCAAGTTCACTATACAAAGCACCTTTCACTGCAGCAACAGAGTGATCTTTAAGTCCAAAATCGGTTGTTAAGGTAACTAAAGGCATTTAATTAATTGTTAATATCAAAACTAGAATAACGCTATTTTTTTCGCTAAATTTGCTATGCGAAATTAAGTATTAATGCACAAATATGATGTCTATTGAATGAACTAATTTTAGAACTTTCAGAAATCAATCCTAAGGAGTTTTTTGGTGATCAAAATAAAAACTTTCAACTTATCAGAAAGTATTTTCCCAAGTTGAAACTTGTTGCTCGAGGTGGAACTATTAAAGCTTTTGGGGATGAAGAAATGTTAGACGAGTTCGAGAAACGCTTGAAAATGTTAACGGAGTATTTCTTAAAGTATAATAACTTAGATGAAAATAGTATAGAACGCATCTTGACAAGCGACTCTAAAGCTGACTATCAAACCTCTAAACAATCTGACCAAGTTTTAGTTCACGGTGTTGGCGGTCGAAGTATTAAAGCTCAAACCGCTAATCAACGCAAATTAGTTGAGTTAATGCAAAAAAACGATATGGTTTTTGCCATTGGTCCCGCAGGAACTGGTAAAACCTATACTGGCGTAGCGCTTGCCGTAAGAGCGCTAAAAAACAAAGAAGTAAAACGAATCATATTAACGCGTCCAGCGGTTGAAGCTGGTGAAAATCTTGGTTTTTTGCCAGGTGATTTAAAAGAAAAGTTAGATCCTTACATGCAGCCTTTGTATGATGCGTTGCGTGACATGATTCCGCCTGAAAAATTAGATAGTTTTATAGAAAAAGGGACTATCCAAATTGCACCTTTAGCATTTATGCGAGGCCGAACTTTAGATAATGCTTTTGTTATTCTTGATGAGTCTCAAAACACCACGCATGCCCAAATGAAAATGTTTTTAACACGAATGGGGCGACATGCCAAGTTTATGATTACGGGCGATCCTGGCCAAGTAGATTTACCAAGACGTTCAATTTCTGGTTTAAAAGAAGCACTTTTAGTTCTTAAAAATGTTAAAGGGATTGGGATTTTACATCTAGACGATAAAGATGTTATACGTCATAAACTCGTTAAAAAAGTTATTTCAGCTTATAAATCAATTGAAAATCAAGATTAATCACAATTTTAAATGATGAGTTCTACACTTTTAGAGACTAATTTCAACTTTAAGCTTCAAACTGATTATTATAAAGGTAAAGTGCGTGAAGTTTATACACTATCAAATCATCAACTTATCATGATTGCCACAGATCGTCTCAGTGCTTTTGATGTGGTTTTACCAAAAGGAATTCCGTTTAAAGGACAAATTTTAAATCAGATTGCCTTCGATATGCTTAAAGCAACAGAACATCAAGTGCCGAATTGGTTGACGAATTCTCCAGACCCCAATGTGGCAATTGGTCATCAATGCGAGCCGTTTAAGGTAGAAATGGTTGTACGTGCTTACTTGGCTGGTCATGCTTGGCGTGAATATAAATCTGGGAAACGTGAGGTTTGTGGCGTTAATTTACCTGATGGCTTAAAAGAAAATGATAAACTTCCACAACCAATTATTACACCAACTACTAAAGCCGATCAAGGCTCACATGACCAAGATATTTCTCGGCATGAAATTTTAAATCAACAAATTGTATCACAACAGGATTACGAAATTTTAGAAGATTACAGTTTGAAGCTGTTTCAACTAGGGACAGAAATCGCTCAAAAGCGTGGCTTAATTTTAGTTGATACAAAATATGAATTTGGTAAAACAGTTGAAGGTGACATTGTTGTTATTGATGAAATACACACACCTGATTCTTCTCGTTATTTTTATGCCGATACTTATGAAGAATTACAAGAAAAAGGACTTCGCCAAAAGCAACTTTCTAAAGAGTTTGTGAGAGAATGGTTAATTGAAAACGGATTTCAAGGCAAAGACCATCAAAAAATCCCTGAGATGACAAGCGATTTTGTGACATCCGTAAGTAATCGGTACATCGAGTTGTATGAAAAAATTACAGGTAAAAAATTTGTGAAGGCTGATGTTTCAGATATCAACCAAAGAATAGAAAGTAACCTTAAGGACTATTTTTAGAAACCTATTAAAATTAAAAAAAGCCGTTTTAATAAAACGGCTTTTTTTATCTTATTTTATGGGAGATTTGGTATAATTCAATAATATTAATTAAAATAACTGAAGTTGTGCTTGTTTTTAATATTGAGCAAGCTATTGTATATCAATTGAATCACATTTTCAACATCATCTTTATGTACCATTTCTACTGTGGTATGCATATATCTAAGTGGTAACGAAATTAAAGCAGATGCAACACCGCCATTACTATAAGCAAAAGCATCAGTATCAGTGCCTGTAATTCGACTTGCAGCTAAACGCTGAAACGGTATTTTTTTATCTTCAGCTGTGTTGATAATAAGTTCTCTTAAATTGTTTTGAATGGCTGGTGCATAACTAATCACTGGACCATCACCAATCTTAGTTAAACCTTCTTTTTTCTTATCGATCATTGGAGTAGTGGTGTCGTGGCAAACATCTGTTACAATGGCAACATCAGGTTTAATTCGCTGAGTAATCATTTCAGCACCACGTAAACCAACTTCTTCTTGTACTGAATTGGTAATGTAAAGTCCAAAGTCGAGTTTAACATTATTCTCCTTAAGCAATCTAGCCACTTCAGCAATCATAAAGCCACCCATGCGATTATCTAGAGCTCGACATACAAATTTATTATTATTAAGCACAAAAAATTCATCTGGATACGTAATAACACAACCAACATGAACGCCTAACTCTTCAACTTCGGCTTTGGTTGAGCAACCAACATCAATACAAATATTTTCAGGTTTAGGCGATTGTTCACTGCTTTTGTCACGGGTATGAATCGCTGGCCAACCAAACACACCTTCTACAATGCCGTTTTTAGTGTGAATATTAACACGTCTAGACGTTGCAATTTGATGATCGCTTCCGCCATTTCTAATTACATAAATTAAGCCTTCATCTGTGATGTAATTAACATACCAAGAAATTTCATCAGCATGACCTTCAATCACAACTTTAAATTCTGCTTCAGGATTAATAACGCCAACAGCTGTGCCGTAATTATCGGTGATAAATTCGTCTACATAGGGTTCTAAATAGTCCATCCAAAGTTTTTGGCCTTCGGCTTCATAACCAGTAGGAGCTGCATTATTTAAGTATTTTTCTAGAAATTTTAAAGATGTATCTGTCATAGTTTAAATTTTTAACTTCTGCGAATTTAGGAAAGAATTTAAGATATTTTACTTTACAAAATCTTAATTTTGGCATTGAATTAGCTGTCTTTAAAACATGAAATTTCTTATCATCATTTTTTTCTTCTTGAAGTTCTTTGTGCTTTGGTCACAGGACACAACCACAGCTTCAACACAGCAAAAGAAATTTTATGATTTAACCGATGAAAACCCTGAAGCGGTTTCTTCAATTGAGTTAGACGAAGTGGTCATTTATCCTAAGTTGAAGTTAACAAACCGAAAAGATATTAGGCAATATCTGATACTCAAGCGAAAAGTTAAACGTGTTTGGCCTTATGCTATTTTAGCCTCTAAGCGTTTAGACAGCTTAAATAAGCGTTTAGAACAAATTGAATCAAAGCGAAAACGCCGAAAATATACCCGATTAATTCAAGATTATATTGAGAATCGCTTTACAGATGAATTGAAGAAACTTACCAAAACAGAAGGACAAATATTGGTTAAGCTTATGCATCGCCAAACAGGAATCACAACATTTGATTTAGTAAAAGATTTAAAATCAGGATGGCGAGCTTTTTGGTATAATACAACCGCGAGTTTGTTTAATATTTCATTAAAAGAAACTTACCAACCCTACAAGGTTAAAGAAGATTTTTATATCGAATCGATTTTAGTTCATGGTTTCGTAAAAGGAGAATTAGAAAAACAAAGCCCGAATTCAGCAATCGATTTTATTGATTTATTTGATCATTGGGATGCTGCAAAAGAAAAGAATAGCTTACTTAAACATTCAAAAGCTCTAGAAAATAAAAAGTAAAATATTATTAAATTAATTTAAAGTACCGAATTCTAGAAAATCTGTAATCATATTTATTAATGCTTATCTAGTTCAACTTTTGCATTATGGTTTTTTAGAAGTTGTAGGTGATTTTCAAGGTCTAATTGAAAGTCATTAAAGGTTTTATCATGTTGTTGGCGTAATTCGCGACGTTTAATGTTTTTAATGAAACGTCTGATATCATTTTCAGTTTTAAGAATAAGCCCTGGAACTTCAGTGGCTTCGCCATCTTGATTTTTAGCCACCATTGTAAAATAAGAAGAATTGCAATGTTTTTTATGTCCGGTTTGGATGTTTTCAGATTCAACCCTAACACCTACAACCATAGAAGTGCGGCCGACATAGTTTACTGATGATTTTAAAGTAAGTAGTTCGCCGACTTCAACAGGATTGAGAAAGTCAACACGATCTACACTGGCTGTAACGCAATAGTTTTCAGAATGTTTAGAGGCACAAGCAAAAGCAATTTGGTCTAGAACCGATAAAATAAAACCACCATGAATTTTACCATTAAAATTTGAATGTGAAGGTAACATGAGTTGAGATAATGTTACTTCACTTTCAGAAGCGTGTTTGTATGTTTTATTCATGATCTAGTAAAGAGTTTTCATTAGCTTTTTTAATCCATTTTTGACTGATATCTTTTGATGTTCTAACGCCAAGTTGCTTTAACTTTTCAACATCTTTAATTAGATTTTGTTTACCAGTTAGTTTTTTCATCGCATCGCTGTAAGCCACATCAGTCGATTTTAATCGCTTACCGATAGTTTCTAATTCAACTAATAAATTTGTGAATTTATCATAAAGATTACCAGCGTGCTTAGCAATTTCGTTAGCATTTTGCTGTTGCTTTTCGTTTTTCCAAATGGTATCTACGGTTCGTAATGTTGAAAGAAGCGTTGTAGGACTGACTAATAAAATATTATGGTCAAACGCTGAGTAGAAAAAGTTTTGGTCTTCATTTTGAGCTAAATATAAAGCTGGCTCGATAGGAATAAACATGAGTACAAAATCAGGCGATTTTTGAAAACCTAAATCTTCATATTTCTTTTCGCTTAATTGCTTAATGTGAGTTTTTAAAGATTTAATATGGTCTTTTAGATGTTTTGATTTTTCAAGTGACTCGCTGCTATTAACATAACGTTCGTAAGCAACTAAAGATACTTTAGAGTCGATAATCATTTGTTTCTCGTTAGGTAAATTAATCACCACATCTGGCATTTGTTTTTTGCCATCTTCATTTTCGAAACTTTGTTGTATATCGTATTCGCGTCCTTTGGTTAAACCTGATTTTTCAAGCACACGTTCTAAAATCATTTCGCCCCAATTCCCTTGGGTTTTAGTTTCACCTTTTAGAGCATTTGTTAGATTTTGAGCTTCTTCACTAATTTTTGAATTGAGCTCGTTGAGGTCTTTTAATTTTTGGCCTAATTCAGAGTGTGTTTTTATGAAATCTGTATTGTTTTTATCAACTTTATCCTCAAATGATTTTATTTTATCTTTAAGCGGTGATAAAATTTGCTCAATATTTTTTTTGTTAAGCGAAGTGAACTTTTCAGACTTTCGATCTAATATTTTATTGGCTAAATTTTCAAAGTCAGCTGAAAATTTTTCTTGTAGTTTTTCAACATCTGCTTTTTGGTGGTCTAGTTTTTCTTGTAGATTTTTAAATTCTGTGTTGCGTTGTGTTAAAGCTATTTCTACTTTATTTTTTTCAGCAGATAATTCTTTCAACTCTTGTTTAGCTGTCTCTTGTTGAGTTTCTAATTTAGCGTTTAAGTCTTTTAATTGAAGTTCTAAATTTTTGTTGGTTTGTCTTAGCTCTATAGCTTCATTTTCAATTCTTTTACGAGCTTCTTGAGCATCAGAATGGCCTAGTTTTTTTCCGATAAATAATCCAATAAGTAAGCATACAATGGCAACAATGCCCACAATAATATATTCCATAATTAGTGTTCTTTGTAAACGGTTTTGAGGTCAAGCAAATTTACAGGATTCATTTGTAAACCCTTGATGTTTTTGTGATAAAATCGAGTAATTTGGTCGTAATAAAGTGGTATTACAGGCGCTTTATTTGAGATTAATCGGTTCATTTTTCGGTAATAAGTGTAACGTAAACTATCATTTTGAATGGTTTGTGACTTCACAAACAAACTATCGAATAACGGGTTGCTAAAACGCGTATAATTAGGACCTTTTGGTGCTTTTTTTTCTGAGAAAAATAAACCTAAATAATTTTCAGCATCGGGATAATCGGCTATCCAGCTGGCTCTAAACAAATCAAGTTGTCCAGCCGACCGCTGCTGCCTTATGGTTGATGGCGGCAAAACTTCAACCGATGTTTCTATACCGATTTCTTGATATGATTTTTGAATATATTCAATCAAGTCTACATAATTAGCGTTGGTTGTAATGTTTATTTTCGGTGAATTTTTGGCTTCTTTTTTATATTTATTTAAATAATATGAAGCCGAGTCTTTACTGAAGCTATATAATTTTGTGTTGAGGTAGCCTGGCAATCCTTTAGGTATAAAGCCATTGTTAGCAGGAAAACCAATGCCGTTTCGTAAATAGGTAATCATTTTTTCACGATTGAAACCGAAATTTAAAGCTTTTCTGAAGTTAATATTCTGTAGTGCCTGTTCCTGGCCTTCCATGTTAATTCCGATGTATTCTGTATTTAGATAAGGTGATTTTTCAAGAATAATTTTATCACTATGTTGCGGCTGAAGCTGACCTGTGTTAGTTAATAATTCATCTTTGTAACTAGGGTCAAGGCCGCTTAAAAAATCTAATTTTCCTTGTAAAAATGCCATAAACTCACTTTGTTTGTCAGGCAAAAATGTAATCGCTACCGCTTCGAGATAAGGCAGCTGATGTCCTAAGCTATCAGTTTCAAAATACAGATTGTTTTTTCTGAGTACCATTTTTTCATTCTCAAGCCAACGTTTTAAGTAAAATGGTCCAGTGCCAATAGGTGTTTTGCGTAAGTTGAGCTGTTTGCTTTCTTTTGGAACAATAGAACAATACTTCATGCTTAAAATACCTAGAAATGGCGGGAAAGCTTGTTTAAGTATAATTTGTAATCGAGATTGATCAATCTGTTTGATAGCTTCAACTTGGTCTAAAACCCAACTGCCAGGTGAAGCAATTTCAGTTGAAGTTAGTCTTTTTAAACTAAACACAACATCTTCGGCTGTCACTTGTCTTGTAGAATCTTTACCAAAAATAGGATGTTGATGAAAAAAAATACTATCTCGTAATTGAAATGTATAGATTTTACCGTCTTCAGAAATCTGCCAACTCTTAGCTAAATCAGGCTTAATGTGTAAGTTATGGTCTTGCTTAACAAGTGTGTTATAAATTTGATGGCATGCCCAAATATTGCGTTGGTCTTTTGCAAAAGCTGGATCTAAAGATGTAATATTAGCATGTTCGTTGTAACGAAATACCATGTGAGAATGTTTGTCTTTAGATGAATTTTTACAGCTATATAAGCTTATAAATAGACTTGCTAAAATGCAGTAAATGATTGGGCGCTGTCTCAATTTAATAAACAAGATTTAGTTGGTATATTTGCAAAGTAATTAAAAATGAATTTATAATCTTGATCTAAATGTAGTTTTATCATTAGAATAAGATAATAATTGAATAAAAGCTTTATGCAAAAAAAAGTAGCGTTTTACACCTTAGGTTGCAAGTTAAATTTCTCTGAAACATCCACAATTGCACGTCAATTTGAAGAAAAAGGGTTTCAAAAAACCGACTTTCAATCGCCAGCTGATGTTGTGGTGATTAATACATGTAGCGTTACTGAAAATGCAGACAAACGCTTTAAAACCATTGTTAAACAAGCGCGTAAAATTAACAGTGATGCTTTTATTATAGGTGTTGGTTGTTATGCACAACTTAAGCCTGAAGAATTGGCTGCTGTTAATGGTGTTGATTTAGTTCTTGGCGCTACCGAGAAATTTAAAGTAACCGATTATATTAATGACTTAACTAAAAATGATTTTGGAGAAGTACATTCTTGCGAAATAGACGATGCAGATTTCTATGTCGGTTCTTATTCTATTGGTGACCGTACGCGTGCTTTTTTAAAAGTTCAAGATGGTTGCGATTATAAATGTACCTATTGCACCATTCCGCTTGCTCGGGGTATTTCACGCTCAGATACTTTAGAAAATGTATTGAAAAATGCTAAAGAAATATCTGAACAGAATATTAAAGAAATTGTTTTAACAGGCGTGAATATTGGTGATTATGGAAAAGGAGAATTTGGAAATAAAAAACACGAACATACCTTTCTAGATTTGGTGAAAGCCCTAGAAACAGTTGAAGGTATTGAGCGTTTAAGAATTTCGTCTATTGAACCAAATTTACTTAAAAATGAAACGATTGACTTCGTTGCGGCAAGTCAAAAATTTGTACCGCATTTTCATATTCCCTTACAAAGTGGTAGTAATACATTATTAAAACAAATGCGTCGTCGTTACATGCGTGAACTTTACGTTGACCGCGTAAATCGCATCAAACAACAATTACCTGATGCTTGTATAGGTGTTGATGTGATTGTTGGTTTTCCCGGTGAAACAGATGAATTGTTTTTAGAAACTTATAATTTTCTAGTTGATCTTGATATTTCGTATCTTCATGTATTTACCTATTCTGAAAGAGACAATACACTGGCTGCAGAAATGGAAGGTGCTGTGTCTTTAAAAACAAGAAAAAAACGTAGTAAAATGCTCCGTGGACTTTCAGCAAAAAAGCGTCGTGCTTTTTACGAATCTCAATTAGGAAGTACGCATGAAGTTTTATTTGAAGGCGAAAATAAAGAAGGTTATATTCATGGTTTTACTGAAAACTACGTTAAAATAAAATTTCCTTGGAATCCTTACTTAGTAAATACACTTCAACAAGTTACTTTAACTGAAATAGCTGAAGATGGTTTGGTAAAAGCGCAATTAGTTTCGGTTCCTTCTGAAGTCTAAATAGTAATGCCAGCTGGCAATAAATCTTTATATTTCTGACGGTATTTTTTAAAAAACTTAGCTATTTCAGGAGAAGTAGGCATCACTTTAATTCTT
Source organism: Psychroflexus salarius (assembly GCF_900129035.1). GTDB lineage: Bacteria > Bacteroidota > Bacteroidia > Flavobacteriales > Flavobacteriaceae > Psychroflexus > Psychroflexus salarius. Next base: position 80,107 of record NZ_FQTW01000008.1, read on the forward strand.
GAGTCACGATAAGTTTCTAAAACTTGAGCGATAAAAACTTCAACCGTTTCGAGGCTTATTTGTTTAGAGGGTAAATTTAGCTTAGTTAAAAATAATTGTCTTCCTTGGTCTTGATACTCTATGGTTAATAAGCCTTCTTCTGTTTTAAATTCATACTGTCTTAAAAACGTATTGTTCTCAATTTTCAAATCATCATCACTCATAATCTTCATTTATAAATTATTGATAAAAATACAACATTTAGCTTTAAGTTGTAGCTTTGCAATTATAACCTTGTCAAAATAAAATCTATGGAAACTCAGGTGTTTATGATGCCAGGAATGGCAGCTAATCCTACAATATTTGAGCATATTAAATTGCCTGATGAGTTTAAAGTGCATTGGTTAGATTGGTTGACCCATTAGGAGATGAATCTTTAGAATCTTACGCAAAACGCTTAAGTGAACACATACCAAAAAATGATGAGGTGGTTTTAATAGGCGTTTCGTTTGGTGGTATTATTGTGCAAGAAATTCATAAGCTAGTTAATGCTAAAAAAGTAATAATTATTTCAAGTGTCAAACATTGTAAACGCTTAGGCTATTCAAACCCAAACTATCAATATAGTGAGCAATTAAAATTAATATTTTAAGCTTAAAAATAAAACCTACCCAAAATTTTAGTTAGGTTTACTAGTAAAATTATTAGTCAACTATTATGGTCTTGGTGGAGTTATTTCTTCTTCTTCGTAAACTGTTAAAGAACAACTACCTTCACATGTGCATTCTACTCTACCTTCTCTCATGTAGAATCTTTCTCTACAAGTCTTACTCTCATCGTCACAAGATCCCGCACAACTATAAATCTTTTTACCACCTAAAGATTTATTTTGGCTATTTGTTTTTAACCAAAGCATAGTTTGAACTTGTTTAACATCAGGAAGATAAAATTCGAAAAATGCAGCTTCGGTATCATTTTCTTCCTTAAACACTATTTTTCTAACACCAACTTCATCAAGGCCATATTCTTTTCTTATGAGATAAGTGAAATCTTCAAGAGCTTCTTCTTTAATTTCTTTGTAATTACTTTTACCCATTTGTCTCATATAAAAGCTACAAGAACCTGCACATCTACATTCCCCAATTTGAGTCGTCGTCGATATAATTAAAATACACGCTTTACCTTCTTCGTCGCAACCACCTTCACAACCAATTTCTATATCAGCATCACTAATTGTGGGAGGTATGTAGTTTTTAGACTCAGTTTTGATGTTTTGAGTCTCGTTCAAGTCTTCAGTGTTCTCTTTGCTACAAGATAAGGTAATAACTGAGAATACAATTAAAATTAAAGTTGAATATAAATTAAATTTTTTCATAATTTTCTGATTTAAATATTAATATTCAAACTTAACTATAATAAATTAATTTTAAATTTTCATTTTCCGTAAAAAAAGTATGGATTTTGCAAACCTATTGTCAATATTTTTTTGTATGTAGAAATCACAGTTATTCTACTTTTATAAAGTATTGATAAAAATACAACATTTAGCTTTAAGTTGTAGCTTTGCAATTATAACCTTGTCAAAATAAAATCTATGGAAACTCAGGTGTTTATGATGCCAGGAATGGCTGCTAATCCTACAATATTTGAGCATATTAAATTGCCTGATGAGTTTAAAGTGCATTGGTTAGATTGGCTTGACCCATTAGGAGATGAATCTTTAGAATCTTACGCAAAACGCTTAAGTGAACACATACCAAAAAATGATGAGGTGGTTTTAATAGGTGTTTCGTTTGGTGGTATCATTGTGCAAGAAATTCATAAGCTAGTTAATGCTAAAAAAGTAATAATTATTTCAAGTGTCAAACATGAAAATGAGTTGCCTCCACGAATGAAAATCGCACGTGATACAGGTGTTTATAAAGTTTTACCTACGGGCGTTTTTAATTATTTAGAGCAAATAGATAAACTGCCGTTAGGTGATGTCGTAAAAAAACGCATACAATTGTATAAAACTTATATGTCCATGAGTGATAAACATTATCTTGATTGGGCAATAAAACGCATTTTAAATTGGGAACAAACTCAAGATAATACTAACTTTGTACATATTCATGGAGATCAAGATGGTGTTTTTCCAATCAAATATATAAAAGGCTGTGTGACTATTGAAGGCGGAACACATCTCATGATTTTAAATCGTTTTAGATGGTTTAACGAGCATTTACCAAATCTTATAAATTAAAAATTATGCAAAATCAATTAATATCTAATACTTTAAAAATAGTAGGCGTTTTAACAATCGTTGGTTTAGGGTTTATAACTGTTTCGGCTTTTATAGATAATGAAGTTGATGCCGTAAGTACTTCAAAAGAAAACAAAAGCTTTGAAGAAGATTACAATGTTTTTGCTTTAGAAACCCCAGAAAATTTGAACTTCGCCGGAGAGAGAATTCCGCTTGAAGACCCAGATATTTACGAACGCTTTGATCGTGAATTACTTGTAAATACTTATTGGCAATCTAATGCATTACTTTTAATAAAACGTGCAAATAAATATTTTCCTTTAATTGAGCCTATTTTGAAAGAAGAAGGTGTTCCAGACGATTTTAAATATTTAGCTGTCGCTGAGAGTGGATTAACCCAAGTAGTATCACCTGCTGGAGCTACAGGTTTTTGGCAAATTATGAAAAAGACTGCTCGTGAGTATGGTCTAGAAGTTAATGATAATGTAGATGAACGCTACCATATTGAATTGTCGACTCGTGTAGCTTGTGAGTATCTAAAAAAAGCGAAAGAAAAGTTTGGATCATGGAGTTTAGCTGCAGCATCTTATAATCGCGGAATGGCAGGTATTCAAAATCAATTAGACCGTCAAGAAACTTCTAATTATTACGACTTACTATTGAATGAAGAAACTAGACGTTATGTATTTAGAATAGTAGCTTTAAAGACAATCTTGTCTCAACCAAAAGCTTATGGTTTTCATTTTGAAGCTGATGATTTATATGAATTACAAGCTTACAAAATTGTTGAAGTTGATACAGCAGTGGCAAATTTTGCAGATTTTGCTCGTCAATTTAATTTGAGCTACAAAACACTAAAAAATTATAATCCTTGGTTGCGTGATAAAAATCTAAATAATTCTTCTAGGAAGCTCTATCAAATTAAAATTCCACAAATGAAATAATCATGGCTTTATCAACTTTTTTGCTTTTAGTTGTTATAGGTGTTTTAGGTGGCTTTGCTAGTGGTTTGTTAGGTCTTGGTGGTGGTATAATAATGGTGCCATTCATGCTTATTTTTCTCAACTATTCACAGCAACAAGCTCAAGGTACAAGCTTAGCTATTTTAGCCGTTCCTGTAACATTTATTTCGGCGTACAATTACTATCAAGACGGTGAAATTAATTGGAAGTACGCCCTAATTATGGCACTTTGTTTTATTGTAGGTGGTTATTTTGGATCAAAACTAGCAATTACGATTAATCAAGCACTTTTAAAGAAAATATTTGGTGTTGTAATGCTAATCGTAGGTCTAAAAATGATTTTTGGTAAGTAAACTAATCACTAACTAAGTGATTGATTTGTTTCAAGATGGCACCTTCAAAAATTTCTTTAGATGTTTCGCTATCGAAATGAAATGGCGTACTTACTGGTCTTTCTATGAGCCTAACTTTTTTATGCTCGTCAATCAGGTAAACTACTGGCACGCCTAATACATGTTTTAAAGCTTTAATTATATAGTCATTTTTATAAGTTAACTCATTGATGTATACAACATCAATCACACTATTATATTTTCTTCCTTCACTTCTCATTCTGGACTTTTTGTCCCAAAATAATACAACGAACTTTATTTTGTTTTTAAATTTTTTAGCAAGCTTATTTAATGTAGGTATTTCACCTTCACTAGGTAAACACCATGATGAACGTGTTTGTAAATAAATAGGCATTTCAATATCATAAAGTGCTTTCGATTTAGATCTAAATCGGCTCCATCTAAAATCATTCATTTTTTTATTGATTAGTTGTTCTTGAATAAAATTCTTAAAAATTTTATTTGCCTTATCAAAATTTTGTTTGAGGTAGGCTCTTTCAATATCGTATGAAAACTTTTTTTGATGATTTAAAATACTTTCAAAAAATAAATCATTACTTTTATTAGAGTTTTGTTGAGCCGTACAAAAAAGGCAGAACAGAAAGTAAATGATAATATTTATTTTCATATTTCAAATATTAATATAGTTGAAAATTAATAATAAATTCACACAATTTGTAATTTTAAGTTAAAATATTTATGACTGATCTTAATAAATTCAGAATACTCTACCATGATGTCAATAGTAATTTGCAGTCAGTTATTGCTTTACTTGAACTATCAGACTTACCTAATGATAAAAAATACAGTCGGGTAAAACCATATTTGTTAGCTATTAACTCGTTATATGCGTCTTTAACTCGTGATCAGCCTTATAAAGCAGAAGTCGATTTAAAATCTTATTTTTTGAAGTTTGAGCAAATCTTTGATTTAAGTTTGCTTAATTCAATTAAATTTGATTACCAAAGCATAAATAACAATACTATTATAAAAGCTAAAGATGCTGTATATCTTGGTTTTTTAATTTATGAATTAATTTTTACAACTCATTTAGATGACCAGAATTCATTGAATAATGATGATCTTATCATAACTTTTGAAATTAAAAATGCCACTTTACAAATTATGTATGAGAGCCCGCATTCAAAACCAAGTGATTTTTTTAACAGCATTGAAAATCAATTGAAAAACTTCACTTTATTTAAAATTATTTATCAACAATTAAAATTAAATCATAATTTTACAGAAGATTTAGTTAAAATAGAATACAATATATGAATGCACGCATAATGGTTGTTGAAGATGATTTACCACTCAAGCTTCAACTGGTAAAGATTTTAGAAAAAAATAATTATGATGTTATTCACAAATTTGAAAGTGTTAAAGAATGTATTGATGCTATTGCTTCAATTGTTCCAGATCTCATTTTGCTTGACATAAATTTAGAGGGAAAAAATGAAGGTATTCAAATTGGAAGTTACATTAGCCAAAATACTGATATCCCATTTTTTTACATCACAAACTATTCAGACTCTTCAACTCTAAGAAGAATTCAAACTACAAGTCCTACAGGTTACTTGTCTAAGCCACTGCGCGAATCAGATATAATTAATAATATTGCAGTAGCTCTATATAACACAAAGGCTAACGACGAAGATAACGCTAAAGAAGTATCTAAAAAGGAAAGTGAAGAATTTTCTAAGCCCATACAGCGTGTAATAACTTACATTCAAAATAACCTTAATAAACCAATTGATACTGATGTTCTAGTTGAAATTTCAGGCTGGAGTAAATTTCATTTTATCAGAAAATTTAATGAAGAAATAGGTACAACGCCACATCAATACGTTATTGAACATCGTTTACAAGAGGTAAAAAAGTTATTGAGAAACACAGATCTCAACATACAGGAAATCGCTAACGACTTGGGTTTTAACTCACCTTCTAGCTTAAATCAATCTTTTAAGAACAGATTTAATATTACGCCTTCAAAATACAGAAAAGGTAAATACTAAATTCGTTTTAATTGTTGTTTCATCATTTTAATTTGATCACCCAACATGTTATGCTTATCTAAATCTTTAGCTTCTTTAATTAAGGTTTGAGCTTCTCGTTTTCTTCGCTTAGTCATTGCTATTCCTGCTAAGTTAATTTTTGCCATAGCTAAATCATGCTTCATGGCAAGTCCAAGTTTAATGGCTTTTTTGAAATACTTTTCAGCTTTATTCATATTTTTTTGTGATAGCATTAAGCCATGTAGATAGTTGTAATAACCTTGTTGTTTTTTAGTTAAAGCTGCTTCTGGATTCTTGATTTTGTCTAACCAATTTTTAGCACCTTCAAAATTTTGTTTTCTTAATTTTAGAAATGCTAGAAGAATAAATTCGTTTTTAAAGTATAGAAATATAAAAATACCAGAAAATAAAATTAAAGCAATGCCATTACCAATTTGTGATTCTGTAAATTGATATACAGCATAAATAATGATTAAGCCTGCTATTATAAGTTTAATATTTTTGTTGTACATGATATTTATTATTTCGCTGCAAAAGTACAAAAAACTGTGATTCAACTTACATATCTATAAAGCAATATTCAAGTTGTATGTTTTTAATAAATAAGTACTTTTTTAGCTTATGATTCATAAGTCAAAAATTACAGGTTTATTTCTGTTAGGGTATGAAAATTAAATTCTACTTCATTAATTATAGACAACCCAATTTTACACGTATCTTTGCCAAAGCAGGTCGCCTTATCGCGCTTTTTAGTGAGGAAAGTCCGGACACCAAAGCACAGCGTAGCGGGTAACGCCCGTCATTTGTTTTAATGACAAATCGGACAAGTGCAACAGAAAGAATGTACAGGTTAAGCTGTAGTGAAATCAGGTAAACTCTACGCGGTGAAATACCAAGTAAACCAAGGCTCGAGGCTTGTGCGGCCAATCTTGGAGGGTTGGTAGATTAGATTTTAATAGTAATATTAAAACCAGATAAATGATAAGGCGTTAACTGAGGTTAACGACAGAATCCGGCTTACAGACCTGCTTTTTTATATCATCACAAACTAGCCGTGAACACCTGTGCCTTTTTCAAAACTTTTTACAACTTCAGCTTCATAATTTAATAAGTCTTGCCATTTTTGATCAACAATTTCACGATCTCCATATTTTCTAGCAAAATTTAAAAACATCGTGTAATGGTTAGCCTCACTAATCATTAATTTTCGGTAGAATTTACGTAATTTCTCATCCTGAAGTTCTTCAGAAAGTAACCTAAAACGCTCACAACTTCTTGCTTCAATTAAAGCAGCATATAATAGTCGGTGTATTAATTGGTCAGTTCTGCTGCCACCTTTCGGGAAAAAACGAAGCAATTGGTTAACATATTCATCTTTTCGATCGCGTCCTAACTCAATCTTACGCTCTTTTAATAAATCATGCACAAGCTTAAAGTGGCTCATTTCTTCTTGCACTAAAGCCGTCATTTCAGTTACTAAGTCTTCATATTCGGGGAAACTCACAATTAATGAAATAGCCGTTGAAGCCGCTTTTTGTTCGCAATAAGCGTGATCGATTAAAATTTCAGAAATATTTTTTTCAGCAATATTTGCCCATCTTGGGTCTGTTGGTAATTTTAGTCCTAGAATCATGATTTCAAATCTAAATCAAATGTTTGTCTTAATTTATCTAAACTTGGATAGCTTTTAACCAGTTTATCATATTTTTCACGATCGGTGTATAAATACTTAGTATTTTCTTTCTCATTTTTATGCACCACATCAATTTGTAAATCTAAAGTGGTATTATCCAGCTCTTTTTTTAAAAAGCCCATCAAGTCTCCTTGTTGCTGTAAAATTTCAGCTTTCATCGTATCATTAGGCACCTCAATACAAATTAAATTTTCTTTTGCTACAGGTTTGCACATCCCGATCGAAGTCGCTAATATTTTTTGGCCTTTGTTTTTAACTTTTTTAGCAAAGGCGCCCCAAGAACGTTCTAAATCTTCTTGTGAATATTCAGACAAACGCTCTGTTTTAGTTGACTCTAATCGTTCTTTCTCGGCTTTGAGAGCTTTTTTATGCTTAATAGCTTTTAAAGATAAGCCTGAAGGTTTGGCTTCTTCTACTTGAGTTATAGATGAATTTACTTCTGACGCTGTGGCCGCTTTTTTAGTAGGACTTTCAACTTTTTTCTGAGTAGAAATAGCAGGCTCTGGCTGCTCAGTTTCAGTTGAAGTTTCTACACTTTTTTGATTTGCTGGTTTTTCAGTTGTATGTGCATTTTGCTTTGTTCCATTAGCTTCAACTGAAGCGGACACCTCTTTTTCTGGTGTTTTTACTTCAGATGGGCTTATGATTTTTGGTTCAGCTTTTTTTTTTAAGTCAGGATTATTTTCAGAAGTAATAGAGGCTAATTGCATCAAACAAATTTCCACATGTAAACGCTGATTTCGACTCAACTTATAATCAAAATCACATTGGTTGGCAAGCTTTAACGCCGTTTGTAAAAATGGCATATTTGTTTGTTGCGCTTGTTCAAAATAGCGTGTTTTGGTTTGTTCGCCAACCTCAAGCAAAGCAATTGTTTTTTGGTTTTGACAAACCATTAAATCTCTAAAATGGCTAGCTAGACCACTTATAAAATGCTGTCCATCAAAACCCTTGGCTAAAATATGGTTGAATTTAATTAAGACATCAGCAATTTGGTTGTGTAGTAATAAATCTGTGACTTTAAAATAAGTTTCGTAATCAAGAACATTTAAATTTTCAGTCACTGCTTGTCTTGTCAAATTCTTGCCACAATAGCTAACCACACGATCGTAAGTAGAAAGTGCGTCTCTCATGGCACCATCAGCTTTTTGAGCGATGATGTGTAGCGCATCATCTTCGGCTGTAACACCTTCTTTTTGGGCAATTTTTTTGAGGTGTTCTTTAATATCAGTTACCGTAATTCGTTTAAAGTCAAATATTTGGCAGCGCGACAAAATTGTAGGTATAATTTTGTGTTTTTCGGTTGTGGCAAGGATAAATATAGCATGTTTTGGTGGTTCTTCTAATGTTTTTAAAAAGGCATTAAAAGCTGCTTGCGATAACATGTGTACTTCATCTATAATATAGACTTTGTATTTTCCTGTTTGTGGTGGAATTCTAACTTGGTCAGTTAAGTTTCTAATATCGTCAACCGAGTTGTTTGACGCTGCATCAAGTTCAAAAACATTAAAGCTAAAATCAGAATCTTCTATATTACTTGCATCAGGGCCAAGTTCTTGTTGGTTAATTGTTTTTGCTAATATTCGCGCACATGATGTTTTGCCTACACCACGTGGACCAGTAAATAATAAGGCTTGGGCAAGATGGTCGTTTTTAATAGCGTTGAGTAAAGTATTGCTAATGGCTTTTTGGCCAACGACATCTTCAAAGTTTTGAGGACGATATTTTCGAGCAGATACAACAAAATGTTCCATAGAGCAAATATAAGTTTATCTCTAAAAATAGGGCTTTAATATATTAGTTTTTGAAAAAATTAAGTAACTTGATTAATGGTTTGGTTGGCTTCATCAAGATCTTCAGGTTCAAATTTTGGTGCTTCATGAACTAGCTCGGCAACAGATTGGTATTGAAGTTTGGTTAGAATAGGGAAGTGGTCTGAATTAATACTTGGCAAAACCTTAATATTTTTAAGTGTAAAATGGGCCGAATGGAAAAAATGATCTAACGGCCATCTCAAGAGCCAATATTTTGCATTAAATGTGCTAAAGCGGCCACGACCAATTCGGCTATCGAGTAGGCCACTAATTTTTTTAAATAATTCAGTAGATTTAGACCAAGCTACATCATTTAAATCACCACAAACAATACTAGGGATTTTAGCGTTTTTAACTTCTTTGGCAACCATTAATAATTCGGCATCACGTTCTGTAGACGCTTCGTTTTCAGTTGGGCTTGGTGGTTTTGGATGCAAGCCGTAAAATTGAATATTCTGACCTGACTTCAACTGTAGTTGGCATGTAATCGAAGGGACATCGTCTTCAACTAAATTTCTAATGTTGAGGTGAGATAGTTTTAATTTAGAATACAAATGCATTCCATATAAGTTTTCTTGTGGAATTTTAACTTGGTCTGTGTAATTTTTGGTGATTTCAGATAATGCATTTTCCCAATATTTATTGGTTTCAAGACAAAGTAAAACATCAGGTTGGTGCTTTTTTATTAATTTGATTAATTGATGAGTTGATGTGTTAGTCATGAGCACATTACTGACTAGAATGCTGATTTCTTGGTCAGGAATATTTTGTTTTGTGCTTTTAACTTCAACAGGGTAAATGCGGCTGTATTTAATGATTTTTTTGACTTGGTAAAGGCTTGCTAAGACGAGTATTGTAAAACTTATTAAAAACCAAGTTTCGGTTTGAAAAAGACTTAAATTAATGACGATTAAAAGAATATTTAAGCTTAAAAATTGAACTCGAGGAAAATCGAAAAAACGAACAGACCAATGATCTATTTCAAGAAATGGTATAATGGCAAATGTACTTAATAAAAAGTTACTTAGAATTAAATACAGCATTAGTTGTCGTGTTTTGCAATAAGCCAAACGGCATGAACAATACCTGGAACAATACCGAGAATTGTTAGTAATATATTAAGCCAAAAGGCAGGTTTAATGCCTACGGTAAAAAATACGCCTAATGGTGGCAAAATTATTGCAAAAATTAATCTAACTATGCTCATGTGGTTTGATAATTATGAAGTTTTTGATGGAGTAAACGCTTAATTTTAAAGTTTTGTTGAGGTAAGATAAAATATGATGTATATAAAATGTAAACACCCAAAATCATAACTAGATACATAGTCACTAAAAAGATTTCATCTAATAAAGCACCAGTATTCGCTTTACTTATTTGTAGCGGAAACTGAACTAATATAAGCGTGACCATACCACTATTACCACCAGTTTTAATGGTTTCGTTAATGAGACTCGCTGTATGACTCTTACGTGATTTATTTAGTTTACGCTGATGTCTAAAATGTAGGTAAAATGCACCAATTATAAATAAAATTGCAAACGTTAAAAGATAGTAAGCTTGCCAACCTAAACCGAAAAACAGGTAGTAAACCAAAAAAGCTAATAATAGGCTTAATAAAATATTTTTACTTAAAAGTTTTTCTAAGCTGTATTTTATTGAGACTTTTAGATAATAGGTTTGAAGTTTTTGAACAATTGTATCATTTCGATCAGAGAACCCATAAATACCGTAGGTTTTAAATTGACGTTCAAGTGCTGTTTCAAATTTAAGGTCAGGGTTTTGTTCCCATTGTTGTTTTATACCTTCTGCCAATTCTTTTACGAAAATACGCTGAACATCAACATAAACAACAAAATGTTCACGTGTGAATTGGTATAATCGCTTTAAGTCACTATACTTGAGCTTTGGATTTTCTTTCATGACTTAAATGTAAAGGATAAAATCTAATAAACAAAATTATTCAAATTCTCGGCAGTCTTCGCTAGGAATATTAACGCCAGCTGCTTGGTTATAAACAAGTTCAGCGCCAAGGTGACCAACATAAGTTAAAATTACACAACTAACGATTAAGCCAATTAAAACAGCATACGACTGCCATTTGTTAGAAATTTTAAAAATTTTAAGTTTCAGATTAAACTCAATTAAAGCTATTAAACTAATTATATAACCAAGATACAATGCAAAGTTTTCATGATTTTTTAAAACTGTAGGATCACAGATTGTTCTAGAAACTTCGCCATCGGCTTGGGAACCTGTATAATAAGCTATCCAAGTACTAATTAAACCTAACCCAATTAAGATTTGGGTTGTGCTCTTAAATTTGTGATTAAACAAACTTAGCAACTTAAACAAAGTTGCTAAGATGATGATTACAATTGGAAAATGAACGCTAAGCGGATGATAAACTGCTGTTCGCCAAAATTCAATTTCTTGCATTTATTTCAAAACTTTAACTGAAATTGGGTCTAGACGTTTTCCAACTTTTTCAACTTCAACTTCGACGTTTTGGTTTTCTTTTAAAATTGAAAATTCTGCCATTTTACCATTTTGCATAAGTTGAGTTTCTTCAGTAAAATAGAGTTCAAGCGTTTTGCCATCGTCAGTTTTAACATAAATTTCATTTTTATCAGCTTCAACTTCAGATATTGTACCTTGGTAGGTTCCTGATTCCACAACATCAGTTGAATGGCCACAGGCAATCAGTAAACTTGTAAAAATTAAAATTGAAAGTGTTTTAATAATTTTCATATTGATTATATTTTCTTCAAAGATAAAGAATTTAAACTCGACATTTATGGTAAGAAGTCTATGTTTTTAAATCTATCCTATAAATTTATAATTTTAGGTTTGTTGCGTTAAGTTATTTTATTGAATATCATTTTGTCTTGTCCTGAAATAGGTTGATCTTTTTTGGGTTAAAAATTTCATTCATAAATATCGTTTTTATTCACGTAACATTGATAACTTTTTTTA
>NZ_FQTW01000004.1 GCF_900129035.1 Psychroflexus salarius
TAATTGGTTTGCTTAAAGACTTCATCACCCCATTTATTAAAGACTCTCACGGACGTATTAGGATAACTCTCTAAATTGTAAATCATCCAAGTATCGTTAATGCTATCACCATTTGGTGTAAAGGCTTCAGACACATTAATTTCCATTAAATCACACACATCTCCAATACCATCATCATCACGGTCTTCTTGGCCTGGATTATAGGCTTCTGGGCAATTATCTTCTGAATTCATAACGCCGTCTCCATCAATATCATCATCGCAACGATCACCAATACCATCGCCATCTAAATCAAATTGCTCTTTATTGAATGTTAATGGACAGTTATCTTCGGTATCTGGAATACCATCGTTATCATCATCTGAGTCACAATTGTCTTTAATGCCATCACCGTCATTATCATCAAACTCGCTCACAACATTCACCACGAATTGAAGTGTAGAAACGTTTCCTGAAATATCAGTCGCTTGGAAAGTGACAATGTTTTCGCCTTCATCACTACAGAAGAAAATAGGTTCAGATATAGCTATACTCGCAATTGAACAGTTATCAAAACTCCCATTATCGACAGTCTCAGCCTCTAATGTTGCTTCGCCATTTTCATCTAAAAACACAGTTACAGTATCTTGAATATCAAGAGTTGGTGCTATAACATCGATGACTGTAACAGTAGCTTCTGCCGATGCTTGATTATCATTTACATCTGTCACTGTTAAGCTTACCGTGTTGTTTCCAAGGTTTGAACAATTGAAACTAGAAGTATCAAGCGCAAGCGCTGCAATAGCAATATTATCAGTACTGCCAGCATCAATCTGGTCAGGTGTGATAGTTGCTTCACCGTTTTCATCTAATTCAACCGTTATATCTTGTGTAATGACTACTGGTGGTATGTTATCACCTACAGTAACAATTGCTGTTTCAGTGGATACATTACCGTTTACATCGGTTACTGTTAGAGTTACCGTATTCTCACCAACATCTGCACTCGTAAAGTCTGTGATGTCTAATACTAAACTCTCTATACCACAATTATCACTGCTACCAGCATCTATTTGGTCGGCTGTAATACTCGCTTCGCCGTTATCGTCGAGATCTACTAAAATATCTTGAGTAATTACTGTTGGCGCTATATTATCTTCAACAGTTACTACTGCTGATGATGAAAATTCGTTATCATTAACATCAGTAACTGTTAAAGTTACTGTGTTAGCTCCTACATTTGAACAATCAAATTCTGTTATATCTAATACTAAATTTTCAATACTACAATTATCACTACTACCATTATCAATTTGGTCTGCTGTGATACTCGCTTCACCGTTTACATCTAATTCAACCGTAATGTCTTGTGTTACAACCGTTGGATCGATATTATCTTCAACGCTAACTGTCGCTGTTTCTGAAAATTCATTACCATTCACATCAGTCACCGTTAAAGTGACTGTATTTTCACCGACCATTGAGCAATCAAATTCAGTCACATCTAAAGTGAAACTTTCAATACCACAATTATCAATACTGCCATTATCAATTTGGTCTGCTGTAATACTCGCTTCACCATTTTCATCTAATTCGACTGTAATGTCTTGTGTTACAACCGTTGGATCGATATTATCTTCAACGCTTACTGTCGCTGTTTCTGAAGATTCATTACCATTCACATCAGTCACCGTTAAGGTCACCGTGTTAACACCAACGTTTGTACAATCAAATTCAGTGACGTCTAAAGCTAAACTTTCTATACCACAATTATCACTACTACCATTGTCAATTTGGTCGGCTGTAATACTCGCTTCACCATTTTCATCTAATTCAACCGTGATATCTTGCGTTACAACAGTTGGATCGATATTATCTTCAACTGTAACAAGAGCTGTTTCTGAAAATTCGTTATCATTAACATCAGTAACGGTTAAAGTTACTGTGTTAGCACCTACATTAGAGCAATCAAATTCAGTTACATCTAATACTAAACTTTCTATACCACAATTATCACTACTACCATTATCAATTTGGTCGGCTGTAATACTTGTTTCACCGTTGACATCTAATTCAACCGTGATATCTTGCGTTTGAACCGTTGGAACAGTATTGTCTTGAACCGTTACTGTGGCAGTAGAAAATGACTGATTACCAGATGTATCAGTTACAAATAAAGTCACTTCATTAGCGCCTATATTTGAACAATCTAAAACTGAAGGAGAAACTGAAGCTTCAAACGAACAATTATCAGTTGTACCATTATCAATCATTTCAGGAGTAATTGCAACCTGACCTTCTGCATCAAGTTCAACTGTAATATCTTGTGTTACAACAGTTGGATCTATATTATCTTCAACGTTAACTGTCGCTGTTTCTGAAGATTCGTTACCATTTGCATCAGTAACGGTTAAAGTTACTGTGTTAGCTCCAACATTAGAACAATCAAATTCAGTCACATCTAAAGTGAAACTTTCAATACTACAATTATCAGTACTACCATTGTCAATTTGTGTCTTTGTAATACTCGCTTCACCATTAGCATCTAATTCAACCGTGATATCTTGTGTTATAACCGTTGGAGCGATATTATCTTCAACTGTAACAAGAGCTGTTTCTGAAGATTCGTTACCATTAACATCAGTTACCGTTAAGGTTACTGTATTAGCTCCAACATTAGAACAATCAAATTCTGTTGTATCTAATACTAAACTTTCAATACCACAACTATCACTACTACTATTATTAATTTGGTCGGCTGTAATACTTGCTTCACCGTTTTCATCTAATTCAACTGTAATGTCTTGCGTTAAAACTGTTGGATCGATATTATCTTCAACGTTAACTGTCGCTGTTTCTGAAGATTCATTGCCATTGACATCAGTCACCGTTAAAGTTACCGTGTTAACACCAACGTTTGTACAATCAAAGTCTGTAGTATCTAAACTGTAATCTAAAGTGACCAAACAGTCTAATTCTGGGTCAGTTGCAAATCGTAAGGTATATGGCACAGCATTTTCAAGACTAGCAGTAGAAGTTATACCTGTGTTTGAACCACAACAATTTCCAATTTCACTCATATAATTACCAGAAGCAAGATTTTTTACATAAAATGGTTTTGTAGGATCAAATGTATCTCCAGCGACCAATCCATCTTGCTCTATTACGAAAGTAGAATTTGATTCATTATAATTATTTGAACCTGAGATCCAGAAGAATCCAGACTCATATAATCTCATATCCTGAGTGACCTGTGTTCCAGATTGATGACCGGTATATTTGAAATAAACAGGATCACCAATTTTTATAGATTGGTTCTGAGGAGAAGTTGAAACAATATTAAACTTAGCACGATTAAAACTTGTATAATATGTAAAGTTAAACGAATTATTGTCAATTTTTGAAACCCCAATATTTCCAGATGTATTCAAATAAAATTGAAAACTATTAGAATCGTTTAAATCTTCTATGAAATTGTATGAACCATTATCAACACTTGTAGGATCAACTGAGACTTGACCACTTTCATCTAATTGCACAGTTATGTTTTGAGTAACCGCTACAGGACTTGTTTCTATAAAGGTCACATCAAAACTTGATTGAACAATTGCTCCAAACTCATCTTCGAGACTTAAAGTAACCGTTACGGTTCCTGTCTGATCTGCTTCAGGGGTCATGGTCACTGTTCTTGTTGCGCCAGTGGCTGTAATATCAAAGGTATTCAATAACGAAGTGTTATTTGAAGTCGCTGTTAGTATTAAATCATCAGCTGCGGTTTCATTATCTGAAATAATTACATCAACCACAGCGTCTGTGTTCGGACAATTTTCAGTGATATCAGACACCGGATCTATCTCTGGGTCTGTATTCGTTCCCAATATAAAGATAGCTGTATCTGTACAACCGGTTACTGATGTTCCTGTTAAGGTGTATTCCGTAGCATCTTGAGCTACTGTAGGTGTTCCCGAAATTTCGCCTGTTGATGTGTTTAAACTTAGGCCTGTTGGTAATTCTGGCGTAATACTAAATACGGTATTACCATCAGGAACTTCTGTTGGCTGTATCGGCGTAATGGCCTCATTAATAGCAAGAACATAGCTTGATTCTGGAACATCGATAGCCACCTCAATCGATTCGATTATCTCTGTACTTGAGGTTGCTATACAACCTTCTTGGTTGATCACTGTCACATTATATATCCCTTCCTCAAGACCGGTTATCGTCTCTGTACTCGCGGTAAAGCCGTTAGGACCTGTCCATTCATAAGTGAAGATATCGGTTTCGGTGCCATTACTTATATTAGCACTTGCAGTACCATCACCAGAATTCCCACAAGTTTCATCTGTTTTGGTGATATCTACATCAAATGTACAAACCACCTCGGCATCTTCTATAGTTACGGTTTTTATATCTGACAGCTGTACGCAAGACTCATCGGTTAAACCGCCGTACTCGACCACATAACCGTCTATACTCGAATTGTCAAAGGCAAAATCATTCCAGGTACCATTTGTTCTAAAGTGGGCATAATCTTCGCCACCAGAATCATTAGGTTCATTCGTACTCCAATTGTTATACTCGCCACCTACAGCACTACCAGATCCTTCACCTTGCCAGAATTGTGTACCCGCTTCTGGGCCTGTGACCCATAACCATTGGTCTTCAGTAGCTGCATCGCTCGCACCTATCCAACCTTCTCCAGCTAATTTAGCGAAAATAAAGTCGTTTTCAGCTTGGCTGGTCACCGTGGCTAAATAGCCTGGTAAACCATATAAACTGCGATTGCTCGCTGCTGTCTCTGCGTCTTGCCAAGTAATACCTGGGTCGGCTACAAATTCGTAAAAATGACCGTTATCTTCTAAAGGTTGAGCGCTTCCTAAGGTAAACTCTATATCACGGCTACTTAAATTTGTACTCGTTGTACTAAACTTAACCGCCTGAAGTATCGACTGTGCTTCGGCATCGGTCATACTTCCTGATATACTTAAAACGCCTGTGGTTGCATCAAATGAGCTTGTCACTCCTGCTGGTAAGGTCATGCCTACTTCTAAATTATCGCCTGATTGCACATTAGTAATGCTTACTCTAAGCTCGCTGATGGATTGATCTTGAACAATGGTAATACCTGGATCTACCACATAAGCAAATCCGCTATTTAAAGCATCGGTACTGCCCGGCGTTGCCGTAATTGAAGCACTCGGGTTAAGGGCTATCTCAAAGGTTTCTGTGGTAGATTCACCCTCACCATCGGTTGCAGTGATGGTAATGTCTGTAGAACCTATTGCTCCTGAAACAAAACTATATGTTAATTGATAGTCTGTACCTGAGTTAGAAATTGTTAGGCCAGCATCTTGAATTAATGATTGATTAGATGAAGCTGCTGTCACCGTTAGCGGTGTGGCAGGAAAGTCATCACTCACCGTGAAATTAACCGGAGCAAAGGTCTCACCCACACAAAAACTTAAATCATCTATGGCGGAAACTACCGGTGTATCGTTGGGTAAGGTGCTGAAGTTTATTGAAGATATTTCACTTGTAACTTGATTACCGAAACCATCATCAAATTCAGACACAAAGTAAACAGTGTAATCTGTACCATAAGTTAAACCTGTAATATTTTCTACAAAAGGGGTGTTGGCTGTAGTTGAAATATTATTTTCAAAAAGTACGTTAACTCCATTATAATCTACACCAGCAATAATTTGACTTTCAGTAGGTGCTGTAGCTGCTGCTTCAACTACTAGGAAATAAGTTTGAGAGTCTTGAGTTGTTTGCGCTGTCAAATCTCCAGATGTGTATGTAATATTATCAACAGAAGCTGAAAAACCTAAAGACTTACCATAGTCTATCATAGCATATAACATATTCGTCATTTGAGGTTGAGGTTGCCAACCTGCATTGGTCAGAAAAAAAGGCGTAGTCATTCCTGAAAACAACACCTTACCACTACCTATGGTTTTTTCAGCAAATACATTACCAGCGCCTGCATTAGCATCTTGGTCTGAAACTTTAATGATAGGGTCTAAACCAGGACCTGTTAAAACATTGTGAGCAATAAAGCTCCCAGTATATTCATCAGCTATTATTGGGGTATATTCAGTATCTGTGTAAAACGGGTGATTTACATTGAATGGTTCTGATCTTCTTATCAAAATCCTTGTTGATGTTATACCAAAACCAGGAGAAAATTGATTATTAGGAAAATATTCATTCGTTGCAGCACTTATAAAAAGTATTCCGCCATTGTTTACCCAAGACTCAATTAAAGTCATATTACTATTAAGAAAATTAAGCATCATCGACGTGTCAGAATCACCTCCTTCAACAAAAACAAAATTTCTACTTGAAACGAAAACGTCACTAGCATCGACTGAATTATAAAAATAGTGCGTGTAATCTGAAGGGTAAATTTCATCCATACCTTGGATCAAGCTGTTTTGACCCCAAGGCTGAGAGGTATTACTTACGTATGCTGCTGAGTTTTGTGCAACAGAATAAGTAAACACTAAACATAATAATGTGAAGATAATTTTTTTCATAGGTTAGTAATTTTTAAAAATTCTATTAATTAGTCTATCATTTTTATAGAAGGAATAACTTATTTGATATGTAGAATAAAATACTTCAACTAATAAAAATGTTGATAAACCTTCAGATGATCTTCTTAAATCAACTATTTTAGATTTAGGCATCAGTTCAAAATACTCTTTATCAACAACTACAATTCTATTATCTACTTTGAAATCATTTAAGATTTTAGGCAGGTAATCAACAATTTGACCTGAAATAATAGTTTTATCTGTTGCATTTTTGGTTTGCCCAAAACCAATAAATACTGTAGCAAATAACATTGCTGTAATTAAAATGTTTTTCATATAATTAGGTTTTATAAGTATATGGAACAAATAAACTATAGACATAGCAATAAATCGCAACTTACAGCATAGATTAATTATAGACAGTTCAATTTTAGATATAGACAAATTATAGATTTAAAATACAGTTAATTGAAAATCAGATAATTAAACCATTGTCAACAGACTTATATTTAACAAGCTTCATCTGCAGATGTACTAAGTATTTTTTATGAAAACATTTTATGAAGGAAAAAAATTAGATGAGATCATCTCAAATAAGTAGGAAAAGTAATAATGTAATTTTTATAAAGATTCTATGTAAGATGTAAAATCTATTGTTTTATCAAGACCCATTTTTTTCTTTATTCTATACTTTTTTGTAATCACAGATTCATGGGTGATGTTTAGTATATCTGCAATTCTTTTATTGTCTAGTCGCATTTTTACTAAAGTACAGAAATCTATTTGTGAATTACTGATGTTAGGATAAAGTTGTTTTAATTGACTAACAAAGTGCGGATTTAAACGCTTAAACTTTTGCTGAATGTGATCCCAGTATTTGTCGGTTTTGGTGACTTGAGAAATCTTTTCGCTTATTTTTTTTTGGGTCTGTTTATCAAATTCTTTGGAGAGTTCAATAAATTTATTAATTGTCTTAGTTCGCTCAACAGTTAAAGCCATTACTTCAGCCTTTTGCTTTTCTATTTCATGTTCTTTAAATTCATTTAAATTTTGTTCAGCCTTTAGTTTAGATTTTAAAAGCTTTTCTTCTCTTTGTCTTTTTAAATCTTCTAATCGGGCTATTTTTTGTTTATTACGAAAATAATTGATCATAAATAGCAATATAAGCGTAACCGATAATGCAAAGAATATTAATATAAAATTTTTGTCCTTTTCGCTACTAATTTTTTTGGAAAGTATGATGTTATCTTTTTCGGCTAATTGCTTTTCATACTCTAAAGCTAATTGTCGCTTTAAAGCAAAATTTGAAAGTTGATGTAGAGAGTCCTGCAAAACAGAAAGTCGCTTTAATGCATAAAAACTAGGATCATTTATATTTTCTGGAGAAATTAGCGAAGACACTTGTTTAAAAAATTCTATCTGATCGATTAAACCATAACTCCTAGTAGGGTTGGTTTGAGAAAAATTTAAAATCTTCTTAATAAAAGCTCTTGATTGCTGAAGGTTATTAGTTTCTATTAAGACTTTTACATACTTACTAGCAATATCATATAGGCGTTCATTATTGTTTAAAAAGGCTTTATCTACAATAAATTGATAAAGTTGCTTAGCTTCATCAAATTGCTTTTGTTCAACTAAGATTTCAGCTTTTAACTCATCTGCATAACTCAAGAAGTTAGTATTATTAAATTCTTTTAAACCTGACTTTGATAATATAACCAGGCTATCAGCTATTCGGTAATTACCTAATTTAATCTCACATTTACTTAAATTGAGTTGAGCTAAATAATAGGTTTGTTGGCGATCAATGTCTTTTAACTTAGGTATTAAGCTTTTAAAACACTTTTTGGCGATAGTATAATTGCCAGATTCCATGTAAAGGTTTGCTAAATTGTGCTTTTCAATAATTAATTCTTCTCGACTAGCCTTATTTTTTTCAAAATAGTCAATAGCTTGTTTTTGAAAATCAATAGCTAAGTTGAAGTTTTGTAATCTTGTGTAGCAAGTTGCTCTCTGACCAGCAAGCAGTGCTAAAGCATTATAGTTTGATTCTGCCCTTGCAATACTATCGCCTAGTTCTATAACTTCAAAAGCTTTCTGGAATCTATTTTGTTTCTTGTAAACAACTGCAATATTATTAAGCATTTTTGGATATTCAGGCTGTTTTGGATCTAGATGTTCTAGACTTAAGTTAAAATAATACAAGGCGGTGTCTAAATCATTTTGTATGGCATTTAGTATAGCTTTGTTTTTAAAGTTATTAGCCTTTAAAGAATCTGGCCAATGATTATGTATAGATATTAAACTATCAGTAATATTAATCGCTCGCTTAGGCTGCTTAAATATAAGTCTAAAAGCGTCTTTTTGATATTTATAAATAGACTTTGTATCAATATCCTGAGCTACTATAGTAGAAGTAAAAATTAACAAGCATAAAACAAGAAGATATTGTTTTGAAAACATTTTTGGGGATTTTTTAGCAATAATAGTAAAATTAAAGCAATTATTTTGAATAAATTTTACGTAAAAGTTTAGATTTAACTACACTTGATAATTTTCAAAAAACCAAAATCTAACATGGAATTAAATATTCTGCAGAATACTAATACGCAGAACTACTATAATTCAAACCTATGAAAGCTTTTGTTTTCCGTCATCTTTCTGGCTTGGATGATTCATAGACAAAAGCGCTCTGTCTTTATCTTTATAACCAATATAGTAGAGTCTGCAAAAAGCTAAAACAAAAATCGAAATCAGGTAATAAATCATACAAAGACTAATTTTTATAAGGAGAAATATTTCAACACAACAATATTAGCAAAACCACTGCCTAAACATATTAAATTGATTTTCAGTTATTTAAAATTAAGATGCGATCTATTTTTTATAAATCGTTTCTATATTTTAGAAATTGCTTAGTTTTGATATTTAAAATTTCGCATAATAAACTAACATATGGCTTATTCAATTTTTGTGATTGATGATGATCCTTGGTCTTCAAAGAAAATACGGCACATTTTAAGTATGAATCCTGATCACGATGTTACTTTATTCGATGACCCCTTTCAACTTTTAAGCGCGCTTAAAAACCAACCCAATTTAATTTGTGTTGACTTTTTAATGCCTAAAATGAATGGAAAACAATTAATTCATGAAATTTTAAAACAAAACCCACATCAAGATATTTTAGTAATAAGTGGCCAAGAAAATATCACAAACGTAGTTGATTTATTTAAAATTGGGGTTAGAGACTATATTATTAAAACAGAGCATTTAAAAAATAGCTTATGGAAGTCTGTTGAAAATATTAAAGAAAAAAGACAGCTAAAAAATGAAATTAAATCTTTAAAATCACAAGTAAAAAAACAAGTTAAAGAAGACAATACTATAATTGGTGAAAGTATAGATATAAAAATTCTAAAACAAAATATTAAGAAAGCAGCTACAACAAACATTAATATACATGTTACTGGAGAAACTGGTACAGGAAAAGAACTGGTTGCACAAAGTATCTATAAAAATGCCACACAAATCACTGGTGAGTTTGTGTCTATAAATGTTTCTGCTATACCATCTAACTTGATTGAAAGTGAATTATTTGGATATGAAAAAGGCGCCTTTACGGGAGCAGAAAAATCTAAAGCCGGCTTATTTGAAAAAGCACATAAAGGTTTACTTTTTTTAGATGAAATAGCCGAATTAGAAATTGAATTGCAAGCGAAGTTACTAAGAGCTCTTGAAGAACGAAAAATCAGAAGACTTGGTGGCCGTAAATTAATTAGCGTAGATTTTAAATTAATTACCGCAACACATAAAGATTTAAGAACTGAAATTGAAAACGGAAACTTTCGAGAAGATTTATTTTATAGAATTTATGGGTTTCCTATTCAACTACCACCGCTTAGAAAACGCCAAAAAGATATAAAATTACTAAGCCTTCATTTTAAAGAAATTTTTGCAAAACAAAATCATAAAAAAGTACCTTCTATATCAACAAATGCTTTAAAAAAACTAGAATCATATCCTTTTCCTGGAAATATTAGAGAACTAAAATCTATAATAGAATTAGCATGTGTTTTATGCGAAAACCATACAATTCAAAAAAATGACATTAGGCTTCCCAATAAGACAAGAACATTTATTAGCGAAGAAAAAACATTGCAAGAACACACCGACGAAATAGTTCAGTATTATTTAGAAAAGTATCACTTTAACGTTAAACAAGTAGCCGAACTACTTAATATTGGTGTTTCAACCATATATCACTTAGCCAAACAAAAAAGAATAATACTAAAATAGATGCACTTTTTAATTAAAAACAAAGCACAACTTTTAAAGGCTTTAAAGCAATTTAACAACAATGGTACAACTAAAGCTCTAGTCTTAGTTTCAGACCTAATAAAAGATGATTTTAGAGCTGAATATCTAGGCATGATTAATGACCACCAATTAGAAATTTATGGCGGTACATTCCCAAGTTTAATTTATAACTCTAAAGCAAGTGATAATGGCTTCATACTAGTTGCTATGCCTGATATTGTAAACGCAAGCCTATTACCTTTAGATTTAGAACCCAAAGATTTAAACAAAACAATAAACAGGCTCAAAACAAATTCACATAATAATGATGTAAAATCTATTTTTACTCTAGTCAGTGCTTTTGGCACAGATAAAACTATCTTTTTAAAAAGCTTGTATAACACTTTTGGCAATACAGTTAACTACTTTGGCGCTGGTTGTGGATCAATTTCTAAAAATAAAGGTCAAGAAATTGTAAGCAATAAGGGCTTTGCCTCAAATTCAGGTTTAATCCTTCAATTAAAATCTAAACTTGAAATTAACTATGCTCACGGTTGGAAATCTTCAGATAATATCTACAAGGTAACCGAATGTGTGGGTAATGAAATTATATCGATCAATTGGGAGCCAGCTTTTAAAGTTTATCAGCAAATAATCGCTTCAGAATATAACTTAAATATTAATAAAACTAACTTTTTTGAAGTCGCTAAACAATTTCCACTAGGAATGCTTAGATTAGATAGCGAACTAATTATTAGAGATCCTTACGGAATTACGAAAAGAGAAGGCATTTTAGTTGTTGACAAAATTGAGGAAGGCGAATTTATTAAAATTATGTTCGGTACTTCTGAAGGTTTGTTAAATTCAACCAAAGCTATAAGAATTAATAAAAACCAGAACGCCATTTGTTTTAACTGTATCTCTAGAAAACTATTTCATCAAGAAAACATTAGTTTAGAACTCAATAAAATCGCACCAAACAATCTAATTGGTGCCTTTTCAATCGGTGAAATTGTTAATCAAGGTGATTCCTACTTAGAAATGTTCAATAAAATTGTAACCACTGCAAAATGTTAAATCCAATACATGAAAAAGAGATTATTCTTGAACTTACGTTTGCCATAAAAGCAACTAGTAAAGAAACACTGTTTAAAGAAACTTTACCTTTTTATGTTAAAAAACTCAACTGCCTTTCTGCTTTTATACTAGAAGAAGATAAAATTAATGTGGCAAGTGGTGCTGTGTTTCCAAAGGCATTTTTACAAGATTTAGACTTAGAACAAGTAAAGCACATTATTCAAGAAGAATGTCTAAAAGAACTTTATTTCTGCTGCTCAAGAATTAATAAATTACATTACTCGATATTTAAACTAACCAATTTCGGATATTTTGTTTTAGTTAGAAACCAACCCATTTCACCAAACTTTTGCAAGAGTTTAATCCCTGTTTTTCAGTTTTACGCGAATGCACTTGAAAATGCTGAAATTGCTGAAGAAAAAAACAGAATTCAAACACAAATCGATCAAGAAATAGCCATTCAAAATTTACTGATTAAAATGGCCTCTACCTATGTCAATATTGATTTAAAAGACATAGAAAGCAATATACAAAACTCCTTGACAGAAATAGGTGCTTTTGTTAATGCCGACCGATCATACATATTTAATTACGATAAAGAATTAAAAACATCTTCTAACACCTATGAGTGGTGTTCGGAAGGCATATCACCTGAAATAGATAACTTACAAAATATCCCTACATCTGAAATTCCAGATTGGATTAATAAGCATAAACTAGGTCAAGCCTTTGTTGTTGAAGACGTCTCTAAATTGCCTGACGGTGGTGAATATTGCTTAAAAAATATACTCTCATCTCAGGGCATTAAAAGTCTTATTACCTTACCATTAGTTTACAAATCTAATTTAATGGGCTTTGTAGGGTTTGATTCAGTTAAACAAATAAGAACTTATACTAATAAAGAAAAAAGCCTGCTTCAACTTTTCGCAGAATTACTAGTTAATATTCAATTAAGAAAAGAAGCTCAAGAAAAACTAAAGTACCAAGAGCAAAAATACCAATCCTTACTTGAAAATGTAGAAATTGGTTTAATTGAAGTCGACAATCACTTTAATGTAGAGTTTATAAACGAAACCTCCACCAAATTATTTGGATACACCATTGATGAGGTAGAAGGGAAAAATGCTATTGAGCAATTTATACCTGTCGATAATCAAGACTATTTAATGCGCGCCTTAAACAAATTAGAACCAAATCAAAACTTAAATTTAGAATTAGATGCATTTACAAAAGATAGATTTAAAAGAAGTATTTTAATTAGCTTAGGGACAAAAAATAATATTTACGGAGAAAAAACAGGCATAATAGGGGCTTTTATTGACAATACAAAGCAAAAAAAATTAGAGAAGCAGCTTATAAAAGCTAAAAAAGTTGCTGAAGTTGCAGCCAATGAAAAAGAAAAGTTTTTAGCAAACATCAGTCATGAGATGAGAACTCCATTAAATGTTATTAATGGAAATATTAACGAACTCATTAACTACAAAAACAAAACAGAAGATCGAAAAACACTCCTCAACCAAACCATCAACGCATCTTCTTATCTTCTAAACTTAGTTAATAACGTATTAGATTTAGCTAAAATAAAAGCAGGTAAGGTTAGTCTTGATAGCAGCAACTTTAACTTAAAAGACCTCTGTCAAAACACATTCACAATTTTAGCTTTCTTAGCAAAGAAAAATAATAATCAATACTTCTTTAATTTTGATGAGCAACTCAATATAGATGTTCATTCTGATGCCACTAAAATTTCTCAGGTATTAGTCAACTTTCTAAATAACGCCCTTAAATTTACAAATAATGGAAGTGTTAAATTTAGTGTTAAGTGCTTGCAAAAAAATGAAAATTACGTTGATGTACTTTTCAGTATTAAAGATGATGGCATTGGCATTGAAAAGAAATTTCTCAATGACATTTTTTCAGAATTCTCAAGAGAAAAAAACAGTAATGAAAACTCAGGCACAGGCTTAGGTATGCCCATTTCTAAAAACATTATAGACTTACTTAATGGTAAAATAAAAATTGAGTCTCAAAAGAATAAAGGAACTCTAATTGAACTTTTTCTCAACCTCAAAACTGCTGAAAAACAAAGTCGTAAGAAAAAAGAGCATAAAAAATTTGATTTACTTAGAGAGAAAAACATTCTCCTTGTAGAAGACAACCAGATGAATGCCTTAATCGCAAAACGAATCTTAGAAAGAGAAAAAGCCAACATCAGTTTAGCTAAAAATGGCCTAGAAGCAATAG
Organism: Psychroflexus salarius; assembly: GCF_900129035.1. Lineage (GTDB taxonomy): Bacteria > Bacteroidota > Bacteroidia > Flavobacteriales > Flavobacteriaceae > Psychroflexus > Psychroflexus salarius. The sequence continues at coordinate 14,139 of NZ_FQTW01000004.1, forward strand.
AAGCACTTAAAGAAAAAAATAATACTTATGACTTAATTTTAATGGATATACAAATGCCAATAATGGATGGCATTAAGGCAACAAAAATAATAAGAAATAAATTAAGCCTAACAACGCCAATCATAGCAATAACAGCAAATGTATTTAAAACTGATTTAGATTCTTACATTAATAAAGGCATTAACAAAATCATCACGAAGCCATTTACAGAAAAAAAATTATTAGAAACCTGTACCAGTATTTTTGTTAATAAACCTAAAGATACAGAGCAAAATGAAGACCCTAAAATCAATATCGATTATAACCTCAAAAATTTGAATGAAATAGCAGCTGGAGATTCAAATTTCATAGACGAATTACTTAGCACTTTCCAAATACTTATAAAAGAAACAGTAACAAAATTAGATCAAGCATACCTTAGTAAAAATGTAAGCTTGATTAAAAATGCCCTGCACAAAATTAAGCCTAGTATTTCAGACTTAATGCTTGATGAACTTTTAGAAAAAATAAAACTAGTTGAAAACTCGGATGACTTAGAAGTCATAGAATATCAAAGCAATCTTATTAAAATAGCTCTAATAAAGCTTGAAAAAAACATAAGTAATAAACATCAATCAGGCAAAAATTAAGCCGTTCTCAAGCGATATTCACCATGCTTTGCACTAATAATATCCTTTAAACGCTTACTATTTAATGGTTTAGGTATAAATCCTTGACAGAAATCCTTATCACAATCATCTAAAATAGATTTTACATCAACATTAGCGCTCACAAGGTATGAACGAAATTTATGTGTGATTTGATGAGCAGAGCAGAAACTTGCTAACTCGTTAATAACATCAACACCATTTAGTTGGCCCATGTTATAATCAGTCAATACGATATCGGGCATATCAATTTGATCAGACTTTAAGTCTTTCAAAAAATCTTCACCAGAACTATACTGCTGTAAATTAATAGTTAAGTCTAAGTCTTTGATTAAAGTCGCATGTAAAAATCTTGTAATATCGCAATCTTCAATTATAGCTACTCTCATTATATTTTTTTAGGACCTAATAGCCAAAGTTGTACCAGTAATATAAAGTATTGATTTTTAGTATAATAGATTTTGATCAGTCTTATTGTTGAGTATAAAAAATAGACTGTTTTCTAATTTTTAGAAATTCTATAGAACGAATTACTAATATGAAACAACTAATATTACTTATATATAACTTTAAAGTTAAAAAAAGATTTAAAATACTTAAAGCCGTTAACACAATAGCATGTTCACGAATTTCTTTCACGACATAAAACTTAGCGGAAAACATTAGCTTTCGTAAATCAGAACTTTAAAGCACTCCCAAATAAAAATCCCAATATCGTAGATATTGGGACTCTGCTTGATGTGGGTCATACTGGATTATTGTTATGATCCAGAGTTGAAGCCCACTCCTGCAAATAGAATCCCAATTATGCTATCGCATAATTTAGGGATTTTTACTTATCCGTCCTCTTAAAGCACAGCTTTAGAGCACTCCTAAATAAAAAATCCCAATATCCTAGATATTGGGACTCTGCTTGATGTGGGTCATACTGGATTCGAACCAGTGACTTCTACCCTGTCAAGGTAACACTCTGAACCAACTGAGTTAATGACCCGATAAGAACAAAAAAGCTCAAACCGAAGCTTGAGCTTTGTGGGTGCGAAGGGATTCGAACCCCTGACCTTCTGGGTGTAAACCAGATGCTCTGAACCAACTGAGCTACGCACCCTCGCTATTGCGGATGCAAATATAAATCTATTTTTAATATCTCAAAATATAAACTTAAGTTTTTTCTGATTTAATTAATCTGGACTTTAAACAACTTCGGCTACTGTAAACGTGCTGCCACCAACATAAATAACATCATCAGAGTAGGCAACTGATTTAGCAGCCAACAAACCGGCTTGAACACTTGCGTAAGTTTCTCCTAACAATTGATACGCCTTAGCCTTTAATTGAAGTTGCCGAGCTACTAAGGCACGTTTTATTTTTGGGCTAACAAAATAATATTCTGCATCACGTGGAAATAAAGGCAAAATACGAGACAAATCTTTATCATTAACAACTCCAATAACAATATGTAGCCGTTTTGCATCTAGCTTTTGTAATTGTGGAATAACATAACTTAAACCCTCAAAATTATGTGCAGTGTCTGCTATAATTTTGGGATTTTCACTTAAAATTTGCCAACGTCCTAATAAACCAGTGTTTTTAATTACATTTGAAAAACCTTGTGTTAAGTTTTCATTTGAAATTTTATAGCCTAAATGTTCTTGCAACACCTTTAGAACACAAACTACTGTTGTTGCGTTATGATGTTGATAATAACCCTGCAAATCTGTTGTTGGAACTTTTAACTTCAACCGATTGGCAAAATAAATTGGTGCGTCTTCAGCCTTGGCTTTTGCTTTAAAAATAGTTTCAGTATCAAGTTGCGTTTCTCCAATAACAATTGGTGTTTTTGGCTTAATAATTCCCGCTTTTTCTGAAGCGATTTGAGCATGTGTTTCACCTAAAAATTGCGTATGATCTAAACCAATATTGGTAATAACTGATAGAATTGGGGAAATAATATTTGTAGAATCTAGGCGACCTCCCAAACCGACTTCAATAACGGCAATGTCTACCTTTTGTGATTTAAAGTAATCGAAAGCTAAGCCAACCGTCATTTCAAAGAAGGACAGCGCTTGTTTTTCAAAATAAGTTTGATGCTGTTCTACAAACTCAACAACAGCTTCTTTTGAAATACATTGTCCATTAACTTTAATGCGTTCTCTAAAATCCTTTAAATGTGGTGATGTGTACAAACCAACTTTATAGCCTTGAGTTTGTAATACTGAAGCTAGCATATGACTTACTGAACCTTTACCGTTAGTTCCACCAACATGTATTGATTTAAAGGAATGATGTGGTTGATTGAGGTAGGCATCAAGTTTTAAGCTATTACTTAAATCGGCTTTATAGGCTGAAGCACCTTTAGATTGGTACATTGGTAATTGTTGAAATAACCAATCTATGCAATATTGATAGGTCATCACAGTTATTCAGAGAGTTTGAAAACGTATGTAATAAAACCAACTTGCTTACTAGGTGCATTAGTATCACTATTAAATTGAGTATCTAATGCAGCACGTTTAGCAGGCTCTAATAGACAAGGACTAGTATTGGTTGTTCCTTTTTGTCCAGGAATAGCACGAATAACTTTACCGTTACGATCAACTTCAATACGTACCACGACTTCACCAGATTCATTACAATCTTGAATGTATTTTTCTTTATTTAAGGCTTTACGACCGCCAAGTCTGTAATTACCATCACCATCTAAACCTTTACCAGTACCATAATAGTTTTTAGCATTAGGATCTCCATTAGGGTTGCCTTTATCTCCGCCAGAAGTATCATTTCCTTCACCATTGGTTTCTTGACCATTATTTTCAGGGCCATTCATCAAACTTTCCATAGCATCTGTTACTGACTTGTCAGGTTTTGGCTTAGGTTTAGGCTCAGGCTTTTTTGGTTCTTCTTGCTCTTTAGGTTCTTTTTTAGGCTGAACCTCTTCAGGTTGCTTTTCTGGTTTTTCTTTTTGAACTTCCTTTGGTTGTTCTTTCTTATCATCTTTAATTACAGGCGCATCTTCAGTAGTTTGGTTGATGACTTCTTCCTCTTCTATGGCTGATGCTGCCTCTTCTACAGGCGTTGGTTCTGGAGTATCCTGAACAGGTGCGGTTTTTATAGGTTTTTGAGGTTGAACTTCTCCTGCACCAAAATCGGTTGTACCAAAATTAACGGCAATTCCTTTTTCTTTTGGTGGATCAAAATATTTAAATCCAAACATAAACATCAAGACCAAAATAATAGCATATATTACAGTGGTAATAATAAATGATTTACGCTCGTGTTTTGTTTTAAGGAACTTCAATTTAGTTTGGTTTTACGGCTAAAACAAGTTTGTATTTATTGTCATTAGCAATAGACATCACGTCGACCGCTTTTTGTAAAATTACATCCTTTTCTGCTCTTAAAATAACAGTCGGTTGTTCTACGCCATTTAACTTAGATTTTAAAGCTGTTTCTAAATTTTTAAGCGGCACTTGCTCTCCATCAACATAGTATTTCAAGTCTTTTGTGATACTTACAGACACATTTTGCTTATTGGTTGTTTTACCTTTAGCTTTTGGTAAAATTAAATCAAGAGCTTCTGGCGTAATTACTGGCGAAGTTAGCATGAAAAATATCAGCAATAAAAACACGATGTCTGTCATAGACGACATGCTAAATTCTGGGCTAACTTTATTTCTTCCGCGTAAATTCATAAGTTAGAATTAAGTAGGCTCGTTAAGTAAGTCTAAAAAGTCGACTGCAGTGGCTTCCATTTGATGCACAACTTTATCCGTTTTAACCACTAAGTGATTGTAAGCAATGTAAGCAATAATACCTACAATTAAACCCGCAACTGTTGTTGTCATGGCTGTGTATATTCCTTCGGCTAGCGAGCCCATTTCAGCTTGCCCACTACTTGTGGCTAATTCGTAAAACGCTAAAACCATACCGATAACTGTCCCTAAAAATCCTATCATTGGTGCTGCACCAGCAATAGTTGCAAGCACACTTACATTTTTTTCTAATTTGTAGACTTCTAAACGCCCGGCATTTTCTATAGCCGTATTAATATCTTCAAGCGGAGTTCCAATACGGGAAATACCTTTAGCTGTTAATCTAGCTACAGGAGAATTTTCTTGAGCACAATGCATTTTAGCCGCTTCAATATTACCATTTGTAACGTTATCTTTAATTTTATTCATAAAATCTTTATCTGTTTTTGAAGCTGCCTTGATGGCAAATAAACGTTCAAAATAGATGTAAAAGGCTACAAAAAGCAAGACAGCAAGAATGGCGATAATAATTGTACCACCAGCGCCACCGCTAAAAATTAAATCGATTACTGATAGGGTTTTCTCTTCAGAAACACCTTCAGCTTGTTCTGAAGAAACTTCTTGTAAAATCGTGTAAATCATAAGTAATAGCTTCTGTGTAATAACGTCAAATTTAAAATTTAATTGTTAACTTTTAGATTTTTATCTTAGTTGTAGAAAAAATATTCAATAAATACAAAAATACCTGCACCTGCCAGAAAACCAACCAAAGCTAACCAAGTGATTTTTTTAAGATACCAAATAAAATCAATTTTCTCGATTCCCATGGCAGCTACACCTGCAGCTGAACCAATTACAAGCAAGCTCCCGCCTGTACCTGCTGAGTAAGCGATAAAATGCCACACAGGACTATCTACCTCGAAAGTATACATACCCATTGTTGCTGCAACCATTGGGACATTGTCAATCAAAGCTGAAAGCATACCTAGTAAAATTACTACGACATCCATATTCGGGATAGCGTTTGAAATACTTTCAGCAGCATAACGAAGCGTACCAACCTCAACACCGCTTATACTTCCAAAAACTAAGCTTTCAAGCGCTGCAACTGCCAGTAAAATTCCTAGAAAAAACAAAATACTAGAAAACTCAATTTTAGACAATGCCTTATGAGTTGAGTAGCGGTACTTCTGATTTGAAGGTAAGTTTTTTACTGGTTTAACATATTCAGACACAAGCCAAACTAAACCAAGACTAAACATCATCCCGAGATAAGGCGGTAAACCTGTTATCATTTTAAAAATAGGCACAAATACAATTGCTCCTAAACCCACATAAAGCATGGTTTTACTACTCAATAAGCGTTCAGTGTCTTCATCAATAATAAGTTCTTTTCTAATAGCTCTTCCTCGAAATGGTTTCAACTTAGTCGCTATAAAAAACGGGACTACAAAACATGCTAAAGAAGGAATAATTAAGTATTCAGATAGGCCTACGGCTGTGACCTTACCTCCAATCCAAAGCATAGTCGTAGTCACATCACCAATTGGAGACCAAGCGCCACCAGCATTTGCGGCGATAATTATCATTGCGGCATACCAGACGCGATATTGGTGTTTTGCTAATATTTTTCGCAATAAGGTAATTAGAATTATAGTTGCTGTAAGGTTATCTATAATCGCTGAGAGAACAAAGGCTAAAATTCCGAGAACCCATAATAAACGCTGTTTACTTTTAGGTTTGATAACTTTTTTTATGATGCCAAATCCACGATGTAAATCAACTATTTCTACAATAGTCATTGCACCGATTAAAAAGAAAAGGATTTCACCAATTTTACTAAAATGATGCATGAGGTTTTTCTTAAAACCATAAGCTTCAGTTTCGCTATAACCTTCAGCTAGACTAAAAACTTCACCTTTATAGTTTATCACATCAAACCAGGATTGGTTAAAACCAATCGATAAAAGCGCCCACATTAAAGTTCCCATCAGTAAGGCTGGAACTGCTTTATCAAGTTTGAGTGGATGCTCAAGGGTAATGGCTAAATAGCCAATCACGAAAATTAAAATAATAAATGTTGTCATTTAATAAGTCATAAAAGTTGATTAAGTGCAATTTCAAATGCAGTACGACTAATATTTAATTTATCGCTATTATTATCATAAGTATTTTGAATTGCATTTTTAATGGTAATTGAAGTATCGTTAAAGATGGCTTCATCTGTCATCTGTACTTTACGCTCCATAAAGTAAGCAAAAACACGAGCCATACCACAATTAGAAATAAAATCAGGAATTAAACTTGTTTTAGCATCGGTATATTCCATGATAGGGCCAAAGAAAATCTCTTTATCTGCAAATGGTACATTAGCACCACATGAAATCACTTCAAGACCAGAATTAATCATTGCGTCAACTTGTTGTTTAGTAATTAAACGTGAAGCTGCACATGGTGCAAAAACCTCAGCACCGAGACGCCAAATTTTAGTATTAACTTCATCAAACGGAATTAAATTTTCAGCATGTAAAGTATTACCATTTTTGTTTAAAAAGAGTTCTTTTATTTCTTCAAAGCTAAAGCCACCTTCATTAATCAAACCACCTGCACGGTCTAAAATTCCGACAACTTTTGCGCCCATTGATGCTAAGTAATAAGCCGCCGCTGAACCTACATTACCAAAGCCTTGAACAATAGCTTTTTTTCCTTTAACATCACCACCATAAATTGAATAGTAATGCTTAACAGCTTCGGCTACTCCAAAGCCTGTAATCATATCAGCAACTGTGTATTTACGAAGTAAATCTGGTGTGTAATCTGGGTTTTCAAGAACTTTAATCACACCATGACGTAACTGACCAATCCTGTTAATTTTGTCGGCTTCAGTTGGTTGAAAATGACCGTTAAACACGCCTTCTTGTGGATGCCAAACGCCGCAACTTTCGGTGATAGGAATCACCTCGTGAATTTCATCAACATTCAAGTCACCACCTGTACCATAATAACTTTTTAATAATGGTGATACTGCTTTATACCAACGTTCAAGTACGCCTTTTTTTCTAGGATCACTTGGATCAAAGTTTATTCCTGATTTAGCACCACCAATGGCAGGACCAGAAACCGTAAATTTAATTTCCATGGTTTTTGCGAGTGATAAAACTTCATTTTTATCTAATCCTTCACGCATACGAGTTCCACCACCTGCAGCGCCACCACGAAGTGAATTAATAACTGTCCAGCCTTGAGCTTCGGTTTCAGAATCTTTCCAGTGAAAAACAATTTCTGGTAATTTACTTTCATATTGTTCGAGCAATTCTTTCATGTAATTGTATTTGTTAGGTTAAATATGCCAAATTATATCAATTGGCATTGGTTAATTAAATTCTGTTTTAGTTATTTTAAGGATAAAATAAAACACCACTTGAATGGTCATGTTTGGCACCTGTCACATCAGCCAAAATGTTAACTTCATTCCTATGTTTCAAAACCCCTAAAAACGCAAAAATTAAGGCTTCTTTAAAATCGATTAAATTATGCGATGGTAAAATTAATTTATCTTTTAGGAATTGTTGAAGTAATTTGAATAAATATTTATTATACGCACCACCACCTGTTATTAATACATTGCTAAAGTCTTTAGTGTTTTCGGTAATTTGGTGAGCTATATGATGTGTAAAAGTGGCTATAATATATTCTGGTGAAAGCGAAAATGAATCAATTAGAGGAAAAACCTGAGCTTCTATCCATTCTAAACCTAAAGACTTAGGTGGCGACTGGTTGAAGTAACTCAGCTGATTGAGTTGTTTTAATAATCTTGTATTAATTGGTGATGATTCAGCTATTTTACCATCAACATCATAATCTAAGTTGAGTTGTCGTGCATAATAATTAGTAACTTTATTAGCAGCGCAAATGTCATAAGCAACGCGCTTTCCATCACTTTGAAAAGATATATTTGCAAAGCCACCAATATTTAAGCAGGCACCATAATCTTGAAACAGTAATTGATCACCAATTGGCACTAATGGTGCACCTTGACCTCCTAATTGTACATCTTGCACTCTAAAATCACAAATTACTGGCAATTGTGTTAACTGAGCTAATAAAGCTTCATTACCGATTTGCAAGGTAATGCCTTTTTCAGGTTGATGAAAAACCGTGTGACCATGAGCCGAAATAAAGTCAATCTTACCACACTTAAATTCAGACCTAAAATCAAGGCAGTATCTGGCCGAAAGTTCTGCAAAATCTTCAGATAATTTTTGTAATTCGACTGAAGATAATCGGTGTGCTTCGGCTAATCGCTTTTGCCAAGAGGTGTTGTATGAATAAGTTTTAGCATTTAAAATTTCAAACTTCCAGTTTGATGCCTTTGTAAAAAGGACTTCAACGATATCTAAACCATCAAGTGAAGTTCCAGACATCAGGCCTAGGACATGATAATTATTTTGAGGTATTTCCAAAATCTTAGGTTAAAAATCAATTTCATTTAACAATTCGTAAAAATAACGAATAAACACTGAAAATTCGGTAGTTCTCATTATATTTGTGCTATTAACAAAATGAGATTAATACAGATGGATTTTAAACTAACTGAAGAGCATGAAATGATTCGTCAAGCGGCGCGTGATTTTGCTAAAAACGAATTATTACCAGGCGTTATTGAACGTGATGAGAAACAAGAATTTCCAAAAGCTCAGATTAAACAATTGGGCGAATTAGGCTTTATGGGAATGATGGCTTCACCTGAGTATGGTGGTGGCGGAATGGATACGATTTCGTATGTGATTGCTATGGAAGAATTGTCTAAAGTAGATGCATCTGCCTCTGTTGTTGTTTCTGTTAACAATTCACTTGTATGTTGGGGACTTGACACTTATGGTACACCTAAGCAAAAAGAAAAATATTTATCTCAACTCACCACTGGCGAAAAGATTGGTGCGTTTTGTTTAAGCGAGCCTGAAGCTGGAAGTGATGCTACTTCTCAAAAAACAACTGCTATTGATAAAGGTGATCATTATGTAATTAATGGTACTAAAAACTGGATTACTAACGGTAATTCTGCTGATATTTATTTAGTGATTGCACAAACCGATCGTGAAAAAAAGCATAAAGGTATTAATGCTTTTATAGTTGAAAAAGGCATGGAAGGTTTTGAAGTTGGCCCAAAAGAGCAAAAAATGGGAATTCGCGGGAGTGATACGCACTCTTTAAACTTCAATGATGTTAAAGTTCCTAAAGAAAACCGAATTGGTGAAGATGGTTTTGGTTTTAAGTTTGCCATGAAAACACTTTCAGGTGGCCGAATTGGTATTGCAGCACAAGCTTTAGGTATTGCTGCTGGCGCTTATGAATTAGCCAAAGAATATGCTAAAACACGTAAAGCATTTGGTACTGAAATTATGAATCACCAAGCTATCGCTTTTAAAATTGCCGATATGCATACTCAAATTGAAGCAGCGCGACACTTAGTTATGAAAGCGGCTTGGGATAAAGATCAGGGCAATAATTACGACTTATCTGGTGCAATGGCAAAGCTATATGCGTCTCAAGTGGCTATGGAAGTAGCTACTGAAGCCGTTCAAGTTCATGGCGGAAATGGTTATGTTAAAGAATACCATGTTGAACGTTTAATGAGAGACGCCAAGATTACTCAAATTTATGAAGGTACTTCTGAAATACAGAAAATTGTTATTTCAAGAAGCGTTTTTAAAGATTAGTTTGGTTTTTAAAATCTTTCTTCTATAAATAAAAAAACCGTCTCAAATTGAGGCGGTTTTTAGTTTTATATTTCAATAGGGAACTATAACATCCCAAGATTAATTATTTCTTGTTTATTTAACTCACGCATACGACCTCTAGGTAAATCTCGTTTGGTTAAATCACCATACATCACACGATCTAGCTTTACAATTTCGTAACCTAATTTCTTGAATATTTTCTGTACAATTTTTGGTCGCTGACTTCTCAATTCTAACCCAATATTATGTTTAGATTTATTTTCAACATAGCTAATGTCATCAATATATACTTTGTGACCTTCAATAATAATCCCGTCTTTTATCTGATTAAGATGAACATAATCTAAAGGTTTTTTAAGCTCAATATCATAAAGTTGATGTATACCACTTTTTAAATTAGATAGCTTTTTGGCTAAAGTACCATCATTAGTTAATAAGATTAAACCAAGCGCAGAACTTTCTAATGTACCAACAGGTTTTACCGCAGCTTTAGTTACTCTTGCTGCCATATCTAAAACGGTTGTATTATTATTTTTATAACTTCCGGTACAATAAACGCCTTTTGGCTTATTAAGTAAGTAGTAAACTTTAGGTTCTGGATTTATTCTACGACCGTCAAATTTTACTTCGTCTTGAAGTTTTACTTTATGTCCCATTTCAGTAATAACCTCGCCATTTACTGTAACATTTCCAGATTTAATATATATATCGGCATCTCGTCTTGAACATACGCCTGAATTAGCTATGTATTTGTTCAATCGCATACCAGCATTAGGGTCTTTTATTTGCTGGTCTACTTTAGCCTGCTTCAAATTCTTCTTATTACCTTTTGGTTTGTGCTTCGAATTTGATGATTTTTTTTGCATTTTAAATTTTTTGCAAAGATAAGCTTTAAAATTTGAGATTAAAACCTTTCGCTTTAGAATATTCGATCAACAACTTGCTGTAAATCAATTAATACAATACTAAAGATACCGATAACAATTACAAGTTTAAGTAGGTTATGAAGCAATACATAGTGTTTTTTTGTTCGAGACTGCCATAATTTTAAAATGAAAAAAATGAAGAATAAGACACTCGTTGCGAAATAATAGGTCATATAGCCGATGTCAAATAAACTTATAAGCACCAAAGCTGGCACAATTAAGGAAACACACAATACACTAATTATTTTTTTAGTCAATCGCATTCCATAAACAACAGGTAATGTTTGATATTCTTGAACAAAATCGCCTCGTAGATTTTCTAAATCTTTAATCAGCTCTCTAATGCTAACGAGTAGAAACAAATATAAAGCGTGAACAAAAATGACTAGATCAAGATTTTTATAGTAGACAAATACTATAAAAAAGGGTAAAACAGCCAGCATGCTAGCCATTAGTGTAGCAATACCAACTTTTCTTTTCAATTTGTGAGAGTAAATCCACAATAAAAATATATAACCTGAAAAAAATAAAACTGCTTTAAATGAAACGTAACTAGCAACGATAACACTTAAAAAATTTAAGCCAAAGTAAACCCCTAATTTAGTGTTTTGACTGACATAATTATCTAAGAGTGTTTTGGCAGGTCTGTTGATTAAATCTTTTTCAGAATCATAAAAATTATTGATAATATATCCTGAAGCAATAGCTAGCAAACTTGAGAGTACAAGTAAATGAAGATTTAAATCAAATAAAACATCTTTAACAGGTATATCATGCGCCATAATAAAAATAGACGCGAAATATATAGCTAAAGCAAGTACTAATAAATTATAACCTCGAACTACCGAAAATAAACTGAATAACTTTAAAAAAAACTTATTAGTCTCGGTTGACATAAAAGTGTTTAAAAGGTGTAAACCACTTCAAGCTTATATCCTGATAGTGCTTTTTTAGCTTTTTCAAAATCTTCAGTAAAACCTAAAATATAACCACCACCGCCAGAGCCGCAAAGTTTTAAATAATAATCATTGGTTTCAATACCTTTTTTCCATAAGTCATGAAATTTAGCGGGAATCATAGGTTTGAAATTATCTAAAACAGTATTTGAAAGACTTTTAATATTTTTAAATAAAGATTTGAAATCTCCTGTTAAGAAATTCTCAACACAGGCATCAGTATGTTTAACAAATTTGGTCTTAATCATGTTTTTGAAGCCTTCTTGCTTCATGTTTTCCATAAAGATATTTACCATTGGCGCTGTTTCTCCAACAATACCACTATCTAGTAAAAAAACAGCTCCTTTACCACTTGATGTTTGAGAAGGAATTCCTGCTGGCTCTAAATCTTCTTTAGAGTTAATAAGGATTGGTAAACTTAAATAGCTATTTAAAGGGTCAAGTCCTGAAGATTTACCATGAAAAAAGGACTCCATTGTTGCAAAAATCGATTTTAAAGTCAGTAGTTTCTCTCGACCTAGATTTTCAAGAACTGTAATTTTATCGATGGCATACTTATCATAAATTGCAGCAACCAAAGCACCACTACTCCCGACACCATAACCTTGCGGAATGCTACTATCAAAATATAATCCTTTAGAAATATCATGCTGTAAAGCGTCAACATCAAATTGAACTTTGATATCTTGGTTTTGGTTTAATGTTTTCAAGTAATCAGAAAAACGTGTTAATTCTAAGTTTGATGACTTGGCGGTATCACTCAGTTCATCATCAATCTTTAATGCGCCATTGTAAAAATTATATGGTATTGATAATCCTTTAGAATCTTTAATAATTCCATATTCACCAAACAATAAAATCTTAGAATAAAATAATGGTCCTTTCATTTTTTAAGTGTTTCTGTGGTTAGGTATCACGAAATTAGACAAAAAATGAGATACAACAAACATTTAAGCAACTTGTTAACAGTGTTTTAATCTATTGTAACCTGGTCATGAATGTATTCTTTGTTCTGGCAATAGCTTGCTAAGCTATTTTTAATGAAAGATTTAACCTCACTTTCAACTGATTTAGGGTATAACAAATGCACGTTTGCACCTGCATCTAAGGTAAAGCCAAGCGGTGTTTGAGTTGAATTTCTAAAGTCCCAAATCGCTTCTATAATTTGCAAAGTATTTGGACGCATCAGGATGAAATAAGGCTTGCTCGTCATCATCATCGCATGTAAACTTAAAGCCTCAGTTTCTACAAGTGAAAAAAAATCTTTATAATTTCCATTTTGCAAAACTGAAGTTAATTGCGTTAAATTTTCATTAGCCTGCTTAAATCGTTGTTCTGCAAAAGGATGTTGATACATCAGTTGATGGCCAACAGAACTGCTGACTTGTTTTTGACCTTTATCTACTAATAGTATGCTGTCACAGAAGTTTTTAAATTTTTCATGAACTTCAAATGGAAACTCAATCCCATATAGATTTGAGCTTTCTGGAATTGATGAATGTTGACCCCAAACCACTAAATTACCATGTGTACTTCTACAAGCACTACCTGATCCTAAACGTGCCAAGAATGAAGTTTTTAGCTTATAATAGTCAGCTGATTGTGATTGATTTGCAGATTGTTCTAAATCGACAATACATTTTGCTAAAGCTGCTAGACCACTAGCTGAGGAAGCTATACCACTACTATGTGGAAAGGTGTTTTTGGTATGTATTGAAAATTTATAGTCTTTTAAAAAAGGACTGTAAACTTCAATTTTTTTTAGAAAGCTTTCAATTTTAGGTTTAAAATCTGGCTTCAATTTCCCTTCAAAATACACCTGAAAATTAAAGTCTTCAGTTGTATTTTTTTCTTCTACATGTATTTCAGTAGTTGTTTTACAAGTGTTTAAAGTAAAACTTATAGAGGCATTGGTTGGTAGTTGTTGATCATATTTTCCCCAATATTTAACCAAAGCAATATTACTTGGTGCAGTCGATATAACTTTTTTACCTACAAAATGATGCTTGAAATTTGGTGCAATAAAATCTTTAGCCTGCATAAGTTTTTTTAACAAAGATAATTTAAAATATGCAAGTAAATTATAATTTTTAGACCAGTTCAATGAAGGCTAATCACGAGTTGCAGTTCATATATAAAATGTCTATTTTAGGATGCGAAATTGGAACCTCATGAAGATAAAATTTATTTATAAAATAATAATTGCTGTTTTTATTTGTTTAGCTATTGGTTTTATTGGGTCTATCGCTACCCAAACCAGTGTTAATACTTGGTATTTAACGCTAAATAAACCTGTTTTTAATCCTCCAAATTGGTTATTTGCACCTGTTTGGACTATCTTGTATATTTTAATGGGCGTTTCTGCTGCTTTAGTTTGGCATAGAGGCTTTCATCATGTATGGGTTAAAACAGCTTTGTACCATTTTGGTTTTCAATTATTGCTGAATGCTTTGTGGTCTATTGTATTTTTTGGTTTACAAAAACCGCTATATGCCTTATTTGTAATTGTAGCACTTTTAATTTTAATTTTACTTACATTTAAGTGGTTTAAAGTGGTTTCTAACAAGGCTGCTTATTTACTTATTCCTTATTTAGTTTGGGTGGCGTTTGCTATGCTACTTAATTTTGAAATTTGGCGACTTAATTAGTCGTTGCGGCAATATAAGCACTTGTCCAAGCATTTTGGAAGTTAAATCCACCTGTAATGGCATCGATATTTAGCGCCTCGCCAATTATTTTTAATTGAGGTAATTGTTTACTTCTAAAAGTTTTAAAATCGATTTCTTTTAAGTGAACACCACCTGCTGTTACAAACTCATCTTTAAATGTACTTTTACCCTTAACTTCAACTGTAAACGCTTGCAAAGTAGAAGAAATTCTATTAAGTTCTAATTTTGAGAGATCACCCCAATTTTTTGTAATACTTACTTCGGCTTCTTCCAAAATAAAAAGCCAAAATCGCTTAGGTAAATTAAAACTTAACTGCTTACTCAATTGTTTTTTTGACTGCTCCAATTTCATTTTTTTAAGCTCCTCATTAACCTCATCTTCACTTAAATCTGGCAGCCAATTAATACTGATTAAGCAATGATAATTTAGCTTATTGAGTAGATTAGCTCCCCATGCCGAAAGTTTTAAAACGCAAGGACCGCTTAAACCCCAATGCGTGATTAATGTAGCGCCAGAAGACTCTAACAACATGCGTTTAGTGGAATTTATTTCGTATAATTTAATATGCGTTGATAAACTTAAACCTTGTAACTGCGTTAGTTTTTTGTGCTGAATATTGAATGTAAACAATGATGGTATTGGAGCTATGATTTTATGTCCTAATTGTTCTAATTTTTTCCATATTTTTAAACTGCTTCCAGTTGAAATCACTAATTGTTTTGCTTCAAAGTTGTGGGTTTTAGTTGTCACCTGCCAGCGTTTATTAACGTAATTAAAATCAGTAACTACTTGAGATGTTTTTACTGATACATGTAAACGACGCGCCTCATTTACAAAACAGTCGATAATACTTTGTGATGAGTCTGAGGTTGGAAAGATACGGCCATCATCTTCAATTTTAAGTGCTACGCCACGTTGCTCTAGCCATGACATCATATCGCCTGTCATAAATCGATGAAATGGTCCGATTAATTCGCGTTCACCACGCGGGTAATACTTCGATAAATCTTTAGGAATAAACTCCGCGTGGGTAACATTACATCGGCCACCACCAGAAATTTTTACCTTTTGAAGCACTTGTTTTGATTTTTCTAAAATCACAACCGATTGATCTGGATGCTGCTCGGCATAATTAATGGCAAAAAAAAAGCCACTCGCTCCACCTCCAACTACAATACAATCAATTATTTCAGACATTCGAATTTATTTTTATACAAAATTAGCCTTTTATAACTAACATCAATCTTCGCCTATAAAAATATAAGCGGTGATAGCTAAACAAATGATTATTCATTGTAAAATAAGTTTGAGAATTTTTAATGGACTTCAAATGATTTCGATAAACATTAGCATAAAATCAGTAACAAATATTACATAGAACTATTCTAAATTAAGTAATTTTGTAATATGAATTTTTTTAAAAATTATTTTACGGCGCTTTGGGATTTAACCATAGAGATGGCACCATATTTATTACTAGGTTTTTTAATAGCAGGTCTTTTAAATGGTGTATTCACAAAAGACTGGTTACAACGTAAGTTAGGTCAACCAGGATTTGCCTCTTCTATAAAAGCTGCTTTGTTCGGCATTCCCTTACCGCTTTGCTCTTGCGGTGTTATTCCGACAGGCGTTTCATTTCACAAAAATGGCGCTTCAAAAGGCGCAACAACATCATTTTTAATTTCTACACCACAAACCGGTGTTGATAGTATATTAATCACCTATGCTTTAATGGGTTGGGCTTACGCAATTATAAGACCGATTATTGCTTTTGTTACTGGTGTTTTCGGCGGATTTATAGCCGATAATTATGTTTTGACCGAACAAATTAATGCGTCTGACTGCACAGATGATTCATGTAACTCATGTGAGGTAGAAGATTCAGCCTCAAATAAGCAAGGCTGGTTTAACCGTATTTTTAAATATGCCTTCGTTACATTTTTACAAGATATTTCACGCTATTTGGTATTAGGCCTAGCTTTAGCCGCATTGATAACTGTAGCTGTACCCGATAGTTTATTTACCGAGTATGTTGATCAAGCCTGGTTAAATATGCTTATTGTTTTAATAGCAAGTGTTCCGCTTTATGTTTGTGCTACAGCTAGTGTTCCGATTGCAGCCGCATTATTATTAAAAGGAATTTCGCCAGGAGCTGCTATTGTGTTTTTAATGGCTGGACCAGCAACAAATATTGCCACCTTTACCGTTTTGTGGAATACGATCGGTAAAAAAACAACCTTAGTCTATTTAAGTTCTATTATCGGCGGTGCTTTACTTTTTGGCTTCTTAATAGACTACATCTTGCCTGAATCACTCTACAATTATTTTTTACCTATCACCAATATCACAGAACAGCAACATCATATCCTGCCACATTGGTTAATGATTGGTAGCGGTATCATACTTATTTACTTAATTATCCAAGCCGAAATTATTCGGTTTATACCAAAAAAACAAAATTTAAAAACAACAGATATGACAACTTATAAAATAAAAGGAATGACCTGTAACCATTGTGTTGCAAATGTTGAAAAAAATCTAGGTAACTTAGAGCAAGTCAATGATGTAAATGTTAATTTAGACAAAGGAACAGTTCAGGTTGAAGGTCAAGCAACTGAAGATCAAATAAAATCTACAATTGAAAGCATTGGCTACCAATTTGAAGGTAAATCATAGAAATATAGTTGATTTAAACAACATTTCTCCAGAAAAAGATTCAAGCTTAATTAAGCTGAGTAACTCAAGTCAATCCATTCAATTGATGGTAGCTCCTAATGAAGGTGGACGAGTCAAGAGCTTAAAGTTTCGTGACTATGAAATTATTGGAGATCTATCGCAGACATCTTATCAAGAAAATTATGCGAGTGCTGTATTATTTCCGTTTGCCGGTTCCGCATAACGCTTTGTTGCGGCAAAATTAGCGATTATTTTTCAATTATGGATTTTAATTTCCAGATAACTACAAACCTTCGATTAAGCCACAAACTCCGCAATGAGCGATATGCAGTGTTGGCAACTGGCATTTTATTCATTCAATCGAGATTCAATATCCATTCTTTGGTGCAAAATTCTTATGATTTCAATTTGTTCATTTTTAAGGTTGATTTTATAGAAAATAAAATGTGACTTTACTAGAGAACGAAAATATCCTTTTCTAATTTGACCATAATCTTTTCCAGAATGCGGATTTTTAGTCAAATATTCAATTTCATCTATTATTAAGTTTAAATATCTGTCCGCTTGTTCAAGAGACCAGTTTTCAAATGTATAAACCCAAATGTTTTCAATATCTCGATTTGCTTCTTCACTAATTTTATAATTCATCATTCAGTCAGATGATTTTGGTGAAGTTTTTTTAAAAGTTTTTTACGATCAAAGTTCTCTACAAATCCTGATTTTTCACCTTTCTTGAGTTCTTTAATAAGTTCGGTTTTTTTTGACTCTTCGTGTTCAAACATTCTTAAAGCAGCTCTTACAACTTCACTTGCAGAAGAATATTTTCCTTTTTTTATTTGCTGATCTATAAAGCTATCAAAGTAGTCTCCTAATAATATCGACGTATTTTTGGCCATAACTTAAAAGTTTTACCAAATATACCAACTATTGGTATATTTTCAAAATCAAATTCGTGAAATTTTGTTGGTTATGCTTGTTGTTAACAACAGAATATCAGATGGTAAGTATACGTTTAACAATAAACATTACCAATTAGACATTAATGAAATTGACCGTCATAATGCTATTCATGGCTTAGTTTACAATAAAGCTTTTAAAGTAATAGAGAATGAAAGGAATCCAGATGAAGACACACTTACATTAAATTACCAAGAACAAAATCCCGTTGATGGATTTCCGTTCACCTATGATATAATTTTAAAATATCAAATTAGTCAAGATAGTTTCAGTTTTAGTATATCTATTAAAAACACAGACTCTAAAGCATTTCCATTTACATTAGGTTGGCATCCTTACTTCAAAACAACCTCAATAGATAACTCAACTCTTGAATTTGAGAGTCATCGTAAAGTCATTCATAATCACCAATTAATTGGTGTTGATACATGTAAATCTAATATTAATTTACCTTTTGAAATTCCAAATAAACTAGATGATTGTTACATTATTAGCTCTGACAAGGTAAAATTTAAAACACCAACTTACGAAGTAGAACTAACCTCAAAACCTAAAATTAACTACTTACAGTTATATAAACCCCAAGCTGAAAATGCACTTGCAATTGAACCTATGACTGGTTATTCTGATAGTTTTAATCATAAGTCTGGTTTGCAAGTTCTAGAGTCGGGACAAGTATATAACCTTAGGTGGACAATGAAATTCATCAATTAATAGAGCTTTTGATTTAATAATAACTCAAAAGCTATAAACAAAAAAGCTGAACACCTTTAACAGGTTGTTCAGCTTTTAGAAGTGCGGATGAAAGGAGTCGAACCTTCACGCCTCGCGGCACTAGATCCTAAGTCTAGCGTGTCTACCAATTCCACCACATCCGCGGCTATTTAAATTGGTTTGCAAATATAAACAATAATCTAAATTTTCAAACATTAGTTCCTTAATTATTTTTAAATTGTAACTTTTAAAAATAATCATTCTTATGGATCCGAAATCATACATTAACTCACATAAAGATCGTTTTATAAATGAGCTCGTTGAACTATTAAAACTACCTTCAATCAGCGCTGATTCTAGTTATAAAAATGATACCATAAAAACAGCTAAAGCTGTTGAAACAGCCTTGAGTCAGGCTGGCTGTGACGCTGTCGAAATCTGTGAAACACCAGGATTACCAATTGTTTATGGTGAAAAAATAATTGATCAAAGCCTACCAACCGTTTTAGTTTACGGACATTATGATGTGCAACCGCCAGATCCTTTAGATTTGTGGGACAGCCCACCATTTGAACCTGTCATAAAACCAACCAAAATTCACCCTGAAGGCGCCATTTTCGCTCGTGGTGCTTGTGACGATAAAGGCCAAATGTTTATGCATGTTAAAGCCTTAGAATTTATGACTAAGACCGAGAATTTACCTTGTAATATCAAGTTTATGATTGAAGGTGAAGAAGAAGTTGGCAGCGTCAGTTTAGAGTGGTTTTTAGAACGCAATCAAGAAAAACTTAAAAATGATGTCATTCTCATTTCAGACACAGGAATGATTAGCAAAGAAGCGCCGTCAATCACAACAGGGCTAAGAGGCTTAAGCTACGTAGAAGTTGAAGTCACCAGCCCAAATAGAGATTTACATTCTGGCTTGTATGGCGGGACAGTAGCCAACCCAATTAACATTTTAAGCCAAATGATTGCTTCTCTTCAAGATGAAAATAATCACATCACTATACCCGGATTTTACGATAAAGTTGAAAATTTATCCCAATCCGAACGTCAGAAAATGGGTGAAGCACCATTTGACTTAGAAGAATATAAAGCGCATATTGATATTAAAGACATCCATGGCGAAAAAGGCTACTCCACATTAGAACGTGGTTCAATTAGACCAACTCTTGATGTCAATGGCATCTGGGGCGGCTATATTGGCGAAGGTGCAAAAACCGTAATCCCTAGTAAAGCTTTTGCTAAAATTTCAATGCGATTGGTGCCGAATCAAGACTGGGAAGAAATTACGCAACTCTTTAAAACTCATTTTGAAAAAATAGCACCTAAAAGTGTTTCTGTAGAAGTAAAACCTCATCACGGAGGTCAAGCCTACGTAACGCCTATAGACGGTATTGAATATCAAGCTGCAGACCAAGCCATTCAAGACGTTTTCAGCAAACCGGCCATACCTCAGCGTAGCGGTGGCAGCATCCCAATTGTTTCTTTGTTTGAAGGTTATCTAAAATCTAAAACAATTTTACTGGGCTTTGGGCTAAATTCTGATGCGATTCACTCACCTAATGAGCATTTTGGGGTTTGGAATTTTCTAAAAGGAATTGAAACCATTCCTTACTTCTACAAACATTTCACAGAACTAAAACAAGCTGAAAATAATTAATAGATAATTTAAAGGGGCATTTTTTTAAAACAATAAGAAAAAATAATCAATAAATACTATAACACACGGTCAGGTTGAAGTTTCCAGACCGTGTGTTAATTTATAAAATCTAGTTGAGCTTATAACTCAAATTAAAATCTTGAAGTGATAGGAGTAATTCTTTAGAAATTTCTACTTTTTTGCTTTTACTTGGCATTTGCAATTCAATTTTATCCTGATAATCCCTAATTTTAAATTTAACATGCTTCGAGCCTTTATGCTGGCTAATTACTTGTTCTAGCTGTTTTACGAAATCATCATTTAATTCTTTTATATCTAAAGTTAGCGTAAGTTTAGTTGCAAACTCTTGAACTACATCTTGTAATTGCTTAAATGCTTTAAATGTAATACGTGTTCGGCCTTTCTCACCAGTCTCTTTGTTGATAAATTGTCTTGCCGTTGTTTTAACATGAACAAAATTATCTAACACTAAAAAATGTCTAAACTTTAAATAGTCTTCACCAAAAATCCAGAATTCATGGCTTTCATAATAATCTTCTAAAATAAAAGTTGCAAAACCCTTACCGTTTTTACTGACCCGATGTTGAACATCGGTTACCACACCGGCGAAGAGAAGTTCTTTATTCAAAAACTTTTCAATAGAATTAAAACATCTAATATCCGTATTACAAAAATGTTTTATTTCAAGTTTAAAATCGTCAAGTGGGTGACCAGACAAAAATAACCCAATAACTTCTTTTTCTGCTTTAAGCGTTTTCATTGTATGCCAAGGTTCACAAGGCGGCACTTCTGGTTCAGGGATTTGAACTTCACTAGCTTCACCAAACAAACTTACTTGAGCAGAGTTTTGATTTTCTTGAAATTTAGAAGCATACTTGAGCACTTTCTCTAAAAAGTTAAGATCACTTTCTGTTTGATGAAAATATTGTGCCCGATGAACTTCACCTAAGCTATCAAAAGCACCAGCTAAAGCTAAACTCTCAAAGGCTTTTTTGTTAGCTGCTCGTAAATCTATGCGCTTAGCAAGATCAAAAATAGACTTGTAATGACCATCTTTTTTTCGATGTTGCACAATAGTATCAACAGCACCACCACCAACACCTTTTACAGCACCCATTCCAAATCGAATGGCGTTATTTTTATTTACGGAGAATTTGTAGTAAGATTCGTTAACATCAGGACCTAATACATCTAAACCCATTCGGCGACATTCTTCCATAAAAAAGGTGACCTTTTTAATATCGTTCATATTGTTAGATAAAACAGCCGCCATATACTCAGCTGGATAATGTGCTTTTAGATAAGCTGTTTGGTATGCTACAAATGCGTAACAAGTTGAATGAGACTTATTAAAAGCGTAACTTGCAAAAGCTTCCCAGTCTTTCCATATTTTCTCTAACTTTTCTTCAGGATGGCCATTATCTTTAGCTTGATTAATGAATTTTGGTTTCAATTTAGCCAGTACATCCTTCAACTTTTTACCCATAGCTTTACGTAAAACATCAGCTTCACCTTTTGTAAAGTTAGCTAGCTTTTGAGAAAGCAACATCACTTGCTCTTGATAAACAGTAATACCGTAAGTTTCTTCAAGATATTCTTGCATATCAGGTAAATCATAAGAAATTTCTTCGCCACCATGTTTACGCTTAATAAAACTAGGAATATACTCCATTGGTCCTGGTCTATACAAGGCATTCATAGCGATAAGATCTTCAAAAACTGTTGGCTTAAGATCTTTCATATGTTTTTGCATGCCAGGTGATTCATACTGAAAAATCCCTACAGTTTCTCCACGTTGAAAAAGCTCGTAGGTCTTTTGGTCATCTAAAGGAAAAGATTCAGGGTCAAGCTCTACACCATGGCGTGCTTTTACAATTTCAACTGTATCTTTAATTAAAGTCAAGGTTTTGAGACCTAAGAAGTCCATTTTAAGTAAACCAGCATCTTCAACAACTGAATTATCGAATTGCGTCACGTATAAGTCTGAATCTTTTGCTAAAGAAACGGGAACAAATTTGGTAATATCATCAGGTGTAATAATTACGCCACAAGCATGAATACCTGTATTTCTAACTGAGCCTTCTAATATTCTAGCCTGATTTACAGTATCGGCTTCAGGCGAATCTTGCTCTGAAATCCCTAAAAGCTCTTGCACTTTTACAAGGTCTTCAGCTCTAAATTTTTCTTTGAGCTCTTTATCCGTTTTACCAAAAATTTTACTCAATTTAGACATGTCAGGAACTAACTTGGCAATGCGATCAGCTTCATAAAGTGGTAGATCTAAAGCACGAGCTGTATCACGAATAGCAGATTTAGCTGCCATTGTTCCATAAGTTATAATTTGTGCCACCTGATTTTCACCATATTTATCAATCACGTACTGCATAACTTTGCTTCGACCTTCATCATCAAAATCAATATCAATATCAGGCATGCTTACACGTTCAGGATTCAAAAAACGCTCAAACAGTAAATCATATTTAATTGGATCTATATTGGTAATCTTTAAGCAATAAGCGACTGCACTTCCTGCTGCTGAACCTCGGCCTGGCCCAACTGAAACGCCCATTTTTCTAGCTTCACGAATAAAATCTTCAACAATTAGAAAGTAACCTGGATATCCTGTATTAGCGATTACCGAAAGTTCAAAGTCTAAACGCTCTTTGATAGGTTCTGTTAGCTCTCCATATCGCTCTTTGGCGCCTTCATAAGTTAAGTGTTTCAGGTAAGCATTTTCACCACGCTTACCATTATCATTTAGATCTTCAGCGTCTTGAAACTTTTCTGGTATTCTAAAGGCTGGTAATAAAACATCTCTGGCAAGGTCAAAAGTTTCAACTTTATCAGCTATTTCTTCTGTGTTGGTAATGGCTTCTGGTAAATCTTTAAATAAAGATTTCATTTCATCGGCCGACTTAAAATAATATTCATTATTAGGTAAACCATAACGGTAACCTCGACCACGACCGATTGGGGTAGATTGCTTTTCACCATCTTTAACACAAAGTAAAATATCGTGTGCATTGGCGTCTTGCTGATTGATATAATAAGTATTATTAGTCGCTAACAACTTAACATCATGTTTGTTAGCCATCGTTATTAAAGTATCATTGGCACGATCTTCATCTTCTTGATGGTGCCGCATCAACTCGATATAAAAATCATCTTTAAAAGTCTCTTTCCACCATATTAAGGCTTCTTCAGCTTGTTTTTCACCAAGATTTAAAATTTTACTTGGCACTTCACCATACATATTTCCAGAAAGAGCGATGATGTCTTCCTTATATTGCTCAATTAAAGTCTTATCTATTCTTGGCACATAATAAAAGCCTTTGGTAAAACCGATTGAAGATAATTTTGCAAGATTATGATAACCGTTTTTGTTTTTTGCAAGTAAAACAATCTGGTAGCCATTATCTTTTCTGGATTTATCGGTGTGATCTTCACAAACAAAAAATTCGCATCCGATGATAGGTTTAAGTGGTACAAGGTCACTATCTTCAGTAATAGATTTATTGTGCTTTTTTATGGCATTCACAAAATGAAATGCACCCATCATATTGGCATGATCTGTTAAGGCAACAGCTGGCATACGATGTTTTGCAGCAGCAGCAACTAAATCAGCCACAGAACTGGTAGATTGTAACACTGAAAATTGACTATGATTATGAAGGTGAACAAAATGATTAGCCTCTAATTGTGCTAAGTTTTGTTGAATTTCTTCTTTAGTGGGTTGCGTTTCAGTTGAAGCTTCTTTTGCTTTTAGCTTATCTGAAGCTTGCTTTAAATTAACATGCTTTAAACCTATTGGCTGAATTGCAGAAGGATGTTTTGCTTTAAATTCTTCTAAATAACCAGACTCAACTTTTAACTCTTCTTCAGTGTAATTATGAATTCTGACTAACTCTAAAAAACATCGGGTTGTTGCTTCAACATCGGCGGTAGCATTGTGAGCTTCTTTAAATGGTTGATTAAAAAGATGCTCATGTAGCTCAGTTAAAGTTGGTAATTTATATTTTCCACCACGACCTCCAGGAATTTGACATAATTTTGCTGTTTTTTCAGTACAAGTGTCCAAAACGGACATATTGAGCATTGGTGTTTCAAGTTGAGCTCTAAAAAACTCAGCTCCCATAATATTCACATCAAAACCAACATTTTGTCCAACTACAAATGTTGCCTTTGCAAGCGCTTGGTTAAAACGCTCTAAAACAAAATTTAGCTCTTTACCTTCCGTCTCTGCTAGTGCTGTAGAAATACCATGAATACGTTCTGCATCATAAGGAATATCAAAACCATCAGGCTGAATTAAATAATCTTCTGCTTCAATTAATTGACCCCATTGATCGTGAACTTGCCAAGCAATTTGTATAGCTCTTGGCCAGTTATCCACATCGCTTATAGGCGCATCCCAACGTTTTGGAAGACCTGTGGTTTCGGTATCAAAAATGATGTACATAGTAAAAGTATTAAAATAGTTTTAGCAAAGAGACTAGAAGCTGAAACTTCAAATTTATAATTTTTCTTCGGTTGTACCATCAGGATACTTAGCAAATCGTCGCGGATTAGGACCATGAGTAAATTCGGCTTCTGGCCAAGGCCAACCACCAAATTGTGTTTGCTGATAGTTTTTGATAATTGTATTAATTTCATGGCTTGAGTTGGCCACAAACGGACCATGCTGCACTACAGGCTCATTAATGGGTTTGGCTTGTAGAAACAAAAATTCTGCTGTTTTAGAATTAACTGTAATCTTAGGACTTTTAAGTGGTGAGAGCTCTAATGAATGACCTGATGAAATCGACTGATTTTCAACGTTAATAGAGTCGCCTTTGTAAAAAAACAATTGTCTATTAAGCTTTGGCGCCTTTGCTTTTGGTATTACAAATTCTGCACCAGCTTGTAATGTTATTCGCCAAATTTGAACCTCGTTTTCTGGGTTTGCTGCCCATGAATTCGGTGTAGGTGATAAAGCTTTGATGTTTTGATAATGCCCTGCAATTATTTTTACTTGACCAACTGTTTGCTGGTTTTGTTGAATTGGAACTACAGGAATTTCTTCATGCCAAAGCATTTTATAATGTGGATTAACCTGTTTTGAAGCTTTTGGTAGATTGAGCCAAAGTTGAAATAACACTAATGGATTAGGCTTGTTTTGATGTATTAATGGAAACATTTCAGAATGCAAAACACCTTTACCTGCAGTCATCCATTGCACATCACCATGGCCAAAACGTCCGCAGGAACCCAATGAATCTGTATGGTCGGCAAAACCTTCTTCAACCAAAGTAATGGTTTCAAAACCAGCATGTGGATGGAAAGGAAATCCTGGTACTTTTTGACCATGGTACATTCTAAAACCATCTTTTTTAGTGAAATCATTCCCTAATAATCTGTTTTTCAAATACCGATGATCAGGTCCTAAATTAAGCTTTCCTTGCGGAAAATCATCTTGATGATAAGCACAAAATATAAAAGGGTTTATCGTTTCCCAATGAAAACCGAGTGGTTTTATAGCTTTAATTGTTCCCATAGTTTTAGTAATTAAATTGAAACTAAAATACGGCTATTATAGCTAATTGATATAAAATTAAAAACTTGTTATGATTTAGTTACAGACTAGATGATGAGCAATTTGATTTAAGTTGATGTTTTAACAGCTTAATTTGACTAGCTGATAAGATTGAAGTATTTAATTTTAATTGATGATCTTTATAAAAAAGATGTAAAAACAGCCTATGAAAAGTTTTAAATTCTAGTTGAGCAGTTGGCTTCAACTGTAATTGTAAACTTTGATTATCAATGCTAAAACCTCTGATATCGCTTAAATTAATAGGTGAATTTAAAACCCTGTAATCAATAAATTCAGTTTCAGTGAGTGTTAATAACCTGAATTTTGACGCAAGGATACTTAATAAAGTAAACCCTAACAGGACTACTAATATTAAGATAAGAGCACCAACTATTTGAAATATCAATAATTCGCTAGTCAAATTTACGGTTGCTACAAAAAGCAAACCTAAACAAACTAAAGCTAGTCCTCGAAATCGCTTTCTAGGATAATAAATCTGCATTTTTTCCTACAAATTCACTGAAAACTCACCTGAAGAAACTTGAATTCCCGCTGTTGTTGTAAACTCAAATGAGCCCGAAATCGCAGAGTCAGTAATTTCAGAAATGGTTAAATTTCCTGTTTCAGCAAACTCGACAGTCTCACTTTCAGAATAACCTAGCTGAATGTTGTCTTCAGTTGAAACATCATAATTACCTGCTTCAAGCGTATTTGGAAAAACAATTGTAATTACCGCATTATCAACCGAGCCAAAAACTGTAAATACACCATTGCTTTCTTGAATATTAATTACATTAGCTTGAAAAGCAGTTGCATTAACATTTGCATTTAAAAATTCATCAGGATTTGTAGGATCAGTAGGGTCATCAATTTCTGCGTCCAAAAGTGGTACATTAAAGAAGGAGCCGCTTCTAATAAAAACCTCTTCACCTTCAGCATTTTTTAAGTTAAAGAAAAACGTACCATCAAAGCCATCTTCATCAACTTGGGTAATTGTAATTTCACCAACAACATCTTCATGATTGCTGGTATAAACAACACCATTTACATTTTCGTAACTAGCCGTATTTATACCATTTGGTGTAATTTCATAAGTACCGAGATTCATAGATTCAGTTCTAAAACTAATCACTTCCGTAGAAGAACTTCTTATAGAAAATAATCCATTTTCATCTACTGAAGCTGTTGCTGAGACTGCCTTGTAAAAATCGTTATTGACTAAGCCTTGAACGGTTGCCTCATCTTTAATAATATCATCAGAACAACTGCCTAAAACAAGTACCAAAATAGCTAGAATGTAAATCTTCATTATCTTAAAATTTTGCTAACAAATGTAAAATAAAAATTCTAAAAATATAATTGATTGTGTATCAAAAATAAAACTTATCTTTGCGCCTTATTAATAACTGAGGTCGAGAACCTTAAAATTTAATCTTATATGCCAACTAAAATTAGATTACAGAGACACGGTAGAAAAGGAAAACCTTTTTATTGGATTGTTGCTACCGATAGTCGTGAGAAAAGAGATGGTAAATTCTTAGAAAAACTAGGAGTTTATGATCCAACTACTCAACCAGCCATTATCGAACTTGATGTTGATAATGCTGTAAAATGGCTGCGTAATGGTGCACAACCAACCGACACAGCAAAACGTATTTTATCTTACAAAGGGGCTTTATTAAAGAAACATTTGCTAGCAGGTGTTGATAAAGGTGCTTTAACTGAAGAAGAAGCCAACAAGAAATTTGAGGCTTGGTTAGAAGAAAAAAATGCATCGATTGAAAATGCTTCTGAAAAGTCTCAAAAAGCCAAAGAAGAAGCTAAACAAAAAGCATTAGATGCTGAAAGAGAAGTAAATGCTAAGCGTGAGGCTGAAGCAAAAGCTGCTGAAGACGAAGCTAAAGCAGCTGAAGAAGCGGCCAAAGCAGAAGCTGAAGAAGCAACCGAAGAGACTAATGAAGCAGAATCTGCTGAAGAAGAATCTAAAGAAGAAAAAGCTTAAACAGCGCGTTAACGATGACAAAAGATGATTGCTTTTATCTTGGTACAATCGTTAGCAAATTCAGTTTTAAAGGCGAAGTTCAAATCAAATTAGATACTGACGAGCCTGAAACTTACAAACATTTGGAATCAGTTTTGGTTGAAATTAACCAAAAACTGGTTCCTTTTTTTATTTTACAATCTAATTTACAACGCAGTAATTTACTTCGCGTTAAGCTTGAAGATGTTGATGATGAAGCTGATGCCCTTGAGTTAATTAAAAAAGATGTGTACCTGCCGCTCACCGAATTACCGGAACTTGATGACGATCAATTTTATTATCACGAAGTCACAAATTATAAAGTGTTTGATAAACACTATGGCGAGTTTGGTAAAATAAAATCTGTAGACAGCACTTCGCCTCAAGCCTTATTTATTATTTACAAAGGCAACACTGAAATCTTAGTGCCTGTAAACGATGTCTTTATTGAAAAAATTGACAAAGCTAATCAAGAAATTCATTTTAATTTACCCGACGGTCTGCTTGAACTTTACTTAGATTAACGTGTCAAAACCATTTCATTTTAAACAATTTAGCATCACGCAAGCCAAAACCGCCATGAAAATTGGTACAGACGGCGTTTTATTAGGCGCTTGGGCAAGCATTAAGCATCAGCCCAACAGCATTTTAGACATCGGCGCTGGCACTGGCGTAATTAGTCTTCAACTTGCACAACGCAGCTCAGCAGAACTCATAGACGCTATAGAAATTGACAATAATGCCTATGAAGATTGTGTTACTAATTTCGAAAATAGTATTTGGAATGACCGACTATTCTGTTATCACGCTAGTTTACAAGAGTTTGTAGATGAAATAGATGAATCTTACGATTTAATTATTTCTAATCCACCATTTTTTGAACCACAAAACAACATAAAGTCTAGCGCAAGAACAAATGCAAGATTTACCAACAGCCTAAACTACAAAGAATTGCTCTATAGCGCTAATCAGCTCTTAAATCAAAATGGAAAATTTTGCGTGATTATTCCATATCTAAATGAAGCTGAATTCTTAGACATTGCCCAAAATTTTGAGTTATTTCCTGCTGAAATTTTGCACGTTAAAGGCCACAAAAACTCACCAATTAAAAGGAGTTTAATTTGCCTAGAACACGAATTAAAAACACCTGTTGAAGTCACCGAACTCACAATTGAAATTGAGCGGCATCAATACACTACTGAATACTTCAACTTAGTTAAAGACTTTTACCTTAAACTTTAAAACTTCAATAATTATAATTTTAAGCACTTAAATTTTAATGTTGTTTATTTGTTTTTCAATTTCAAAGCTTAAAATTTACAAATTCAATAAAAATATAACACTTGTACCTTGACCAATGCTGCAAGATTAGTTAATTTTGAAATTCAATTTAAAATTATGAAACAAGATACTTTTCAAGCACCAGATTATTACAATATTAATGATTTATTAACCGAAGAACACAAGCTTATTCGCGAAGCAGCACGTGATTGGGTTAAGCGTGATGTAAGCCCGATTATTGAAGATGCGGCTCAAAAAGCTGAATTTCCAAAATCGATTATTAGAGGCTTATCAGACATCGGCGCTTTTGGACCTTACATTCCTGAAGAATATGGTGGCGCTGGCCTAGACCAAATTTCTTACGGTTTAATTATGCAAGAAATAGAACGTGGCGATAGCGGTGTCCGTTCAACCGCCTCGGTACAATCATCACTCGTCATGTTTCCAATTTATGCTTATGGTACAGAGGAGCAAAAGAAAAAATATTTACCCAAATTAGCTTCAGGCGAGTTTATGGGCTCATTTGGACTTACCGAACCAAATCACGGTTCAAATCCTGGTGGTATGACCACTAATTTTAAAGACAAAGGCGACCACTATGTGCTCAACGGTGCAAAAATGTGGATCTCAAATGCACCTTTTTGTGATATTGCCGTAGTATGGGCAAAAAACGAAGAAGGCCGAATTCACGGACTCATTGTAGAGCGTGGCATGGAAGGCTTTACAACACCAGAAACCCACAACAAATGGTCTTTACGGGCATCTGCAACAGGCGAACTTATTTTTGATGACGTTAAAGTTCCAAAAGAAAATTTACTTCCTGGTAAAAGCGGACTTGGTGCGCCTCTATCTTGTTTAGACTCTGCCCGCTATGGTATTGCTTGGGGCGCTATTGGTGCAGCAATGGATTGCTACGATACAGCTTTAAGATACGCAAAAGAACGCATTCAGTTTGATAAACCAATTGCAGCCTATCAACTTCAGCAAAAAAAATTAGCTGAAATGATAACCGAAATCACTAAAGCACAATTGATGGCATTACGCTTAGGTCAACTTAAAAATGAAGGCAAGGCTACAACAGCTCAAATTTCTATGGCCAAACGCAATAATGTTGAAATGGCCATTAACATAGCTCGTGAAGCAAGACAAATTTTAGGCGGAATGGGAATTACAGGTGATTATAGTATTATGCGCCATATGATGAATTTAGAAAGTGTCATAACTTATGAAGGCACACACGATATTCACCTACTTATTACAGGAATGGATATTACAGGAATTCCAGCTTTTAAATAAATCTATAATTTTTTCCTAATTATTAAACTCAAAAAAGCAGCTTTAGTTAGCTGCTTTCTATTTTTAAATAAAAATTTGCTATGTCAATTTCATTACTTAAAAGCCATACAAAGTCATATAGAGAAAGTCTATTAAAACATGAGTTATACAAGCATGTTGAATCGCCTCAAGATTTACAAATTTTCATGCAACATCATGTTTTTGCCGTCTGGGATTTTATGTCTTTACTAAAAGCCCTGCAGCAACAACTCACATGCGTAAGTACACCTTGGAAACCCGTTGGAAAACCTGAACACCGCTATTTAATTAATGAAATTGTATTAGCTGAAGAAACTGATCTTAATCAAGAAGGCAAGCGTCAAAGTCATTTTGAAATGTATTTAGATGCCATGAAAAAAGCCAATGCAAACACTAATGAAGTTAGCCGTTTTATTGAATCACTTTCTACTTCAGCTTCACTTATTAAACAAGTTGAAGACAGTCAACTTCCTACAAGCGTCAAGCAGTTTTTGAAGTTTACATTTCAGCTCATCAACGAAGGAAAAGCGCATAAAATAGCAGCAGCCTTCACTTTTGGTCGTGAAGAACTCATCCCAGATATGTTTACCTCTATTATTGGAGAAATTCAACAGAATTTTCCTGAAGAAGACTTAAGTTTATTCAAATACTATTTTGATCGTCATATTGAATTAGATGAAGATGAACACGGACCAATGGCACTAGAATTAATTTCTGAACTATGTGGCAACAACACCCAATATTGGGAAGAAGCAGAGCATTGCGCTATTGAGGCCTTGAAACTTCGTCACATCCTATGGGATGGCATTCAAAAAGAAATTATGCTTAAAAAGGCAATTGCTTAACAGCTGAGTTAATTGTTTTTTAATGAAGACGACATTTTAGAAACTTTTTCTGCTAGTTCAAGTTTGTAGGCAATCAATTTCTCTTGTAAAACCTTATCATTACTGGCTATAATTTGAGCAGCTAAAATACCTGCATTTTTAGCAGCATTTAAGGCTACTGTTGCCACAGGAACACCATTAGGCATTTGCAAAATTGATAAAACTGAGTCCCAGCCATCAATCGAATTACTCGATTTTACAGGCACACCAATTACTGGTAAAGGTGTTAATGATGCTAACATTCCAGGTAAATGTGCCGCACCACCAGCGCCAGCAATAATAACTTTAAAATCGTTTTGATGTGCATTTTTTCCGAAATCAAACATTTTTTCGGGCGTGCGATGAGCAGAAACCACATCAACAACAACTTCTAAACCGAAGTGTCTTAAAATATCAATGGCATCTTGCATGACAGGAAGATCACTTGTGCTTCCCATCACAACAGCTACTTTATGCGTTTTCATGAGCAATAACTTTTAATTGAGATTTAACTTGAGCAGCGATTTCTCTTGCTTGCTCAATTGACTGATTTATAATAGTAACATGGCCCATTTTACGAAATGGACGCGTGAATTTTTTGCCATAAATATGAGGAGTTACACCTTTTAGCGACATGACATGTTCTATGTTTTTATATAATACATTTCCTTCAAAAGCTTCATCACCAACTAAATTTACCATCACAGCAGCCTGCTTGGTTGATGTGTCACCTAATGGCAAATCTAATACAGCGCGTAAATGCTGTTCAAACTGATTGGTATAGCTTCCTTCTATAGAAAAATGACCAGAATTATGAGGTCTAGGTGCAACTTCATTGACCAAAACATCATTCAATTGTGTTAAAAATAATTCGACTGCTAATAAACCGACATGCTTAATTTTAGATGAAACTTCTTCAGCTAAGTCTCTCGCCTTTTGAGCTATTTCATCTGAAATTCTTGCTGGGCATAACACATACTCAACTTGATTGGCTTCTGGATGAAATTCCATTTCAACAACTGGATAAGACTTAACTTCGCCTGAAGAGTTTCGTGCAACAATAACCGCTAATTCTGTTTTGAAATCGACGAGATCTTCAAGTAAGCAAGCGACATCTGGTAACTGTTTTGCATCGTCTAAATTCTTGATAACTTGAACGCCTTTACCATCATAACCGCCAGTGGCAGCTTTCCAAACCTGAGGAAATAAATTTGGATGAGCCTTGAGATGATTAACTAATTCTACTTTTGACGCAAAATTGAAATGCCTTGATGTTGCAATATTATTATTTTTATAAAAATCTTTTTGTATTTGCTTATTTTGAATAACTGCTAAAGTTTCAGCTGAAGGATAAACTTTTTTTCCTTGTTGAGCAAGATCTCGTAAAGCCTCAATATTAACGGCTTCAATTTCAATAGTTAACACATCTACATCTTCAGCAAACTGCATCACTGTTTTGTAGTCGAGTAAACTTCCACAAACAAACTGATTGCATGCAATAGCACTTGGTGCTTCAGGATTTGGGTCTAAAACCTTCGTTTTTATGTCATATTTTCGAGTCTCGTTAAGCAACATTTTGCCGAGTTGGCCACCGCCCAATATTCCAAGTGTAAAGTTTGAAGAGAAATAATTATACATAGCCTAAAATATTACAGCGTAAAAATAGGGGTTCTTGATTAAATATAATCAGTAATTTATCGTTCTATTTTTGTAATATTGAAAAAAGCACCCATGCGAATTTTTGAAAATAAAGACTTTGCGCGATGGTTTATTATTTTTTCATCGCTAAGTATTGTCATTTTAGTGTCTTGGAATGTGGCCTTATTCTATGAACGAATTAAAAAAGATGAGCGCCAAAAAATGGCCATTTGGTCTGAAGCCCAAAAATCCTTCAACAATGCTTCTACTAAAGATGTAGATTTAGGTTTAGAATTGTACATTTTAAGTACAGATCTTGAAATACCAATTATAAACACTGATGAACAAGGAACCATTTTTCGATATAACAATATTCCACCAAAAATCGAAGAAGATTCACTGAAGTTGTATCAATTTCTTAAAGAGCTAAAAAGTACGAATAAGCCCATAAAAGTCGATTTAGGTAACAACAACTACCAGTACATTTATTATGGTAATTCTCAAATTCTTGAAAAAATCAAGTATTACCCTATCATTTTACTACTCATTTTCGCACTTTTTACAGGCTTAATTTTTTTATTTTTTCGGACTTCAAAATACAGTGAAAAAAACAAGCTGTGGGCAGGAATGGCAAAAGAAACAGCACATCAAATTGGTACACCTTTATCATCTTTGGTCGGTTGGATAGAGATTTTAAAAACAAATCTTTCAGTCGATAAAAGTTATATTGATGAAATGGAAAAAGATGTTAATCGGTTACAGACCATCACCAATAGATTTTCAAAAATTGGTTCTGAAGTTGTACTAACAAAAACAGACTTAATTAAAGAAACTAAATCTGCTATTGACTATTTGCGAAATAAACACAGTAAGCTAATTCATTTTGAAGTTCAGTTAACTGAAGAAGTTGTTGATGTTAAACTGAATACTGTTTTATACAGTTGGACAATAGAAAATATCATAAAAAATGCTGTTGATGCTATGAAAGGCAAAGGTAAGATCAAAATTACCAGCGAAATCACTAAAAACTGGGTATCAATATTGATAAGTGATCAAGGAAAAGGTATTCCTAAACATCGTCATAAGCAAATCTTTGAAGCCGGTTACACCTCAAAAAAGCGCGGCTGGGGACTTGGCTTATCGCTTGCCAAAAGAATCATTGAAGATTATCATAAAGGCAAAATACGCGTTAAACAAAGTGATGTTAAACAAGGCGCTTGTTTTGAAATTAAATTACAAATGCTTTAACCTATTTTGTTAGTTTTCAAGTTTAGCTAGTTTAACCTGGCTTTATCAGCATTAACAGACTCCCAAAGCTTGTCTTTTAATTCCTGTAATCCTTCTTGAGCCACAGATGAAATAAATAAATATGGTGTGTTTTTGAAGCCTAATTTCAGTTCTTCATTTAACTCCGCTTTCAGTTCTTCGTCTAGCATATCAGATTTTGAAATTGCAATCAAACGTGACTTATCTAATAATTCAGGATTATAGCGCTTCAGTTCGTCGAGTAAAATCTCGTAAGATTTAACAACATTATCGGCATCTGCAGGGATTAAAAACAACAAAGTTGAATTACGCTCAATATGTCTTAAAAAGCGATAGCCTAATCCTTTACCTTCGGCCGCACCTTCGATAATACCTGGAATGTCGGCAACGACAAATGATTTATAATCACGGTACTTAACTATTCCTAGATTTGGTTTTAAAGTCGTAAATTCATAATCAGCAATTTTAGGCTTAGCCGCTGTTATGACCGAAAGTAATGTAGATTTTCCTGCATTAGGAAAACCTACCAAACCAACATCTGCTAAGACTTTTAGCTCTAGCGTAATTTGTTTTTCTTCACTTTCAATTCCTGGCTGCGCATAACGTGGCGTTTGGTTAGTAGATGTCTTAAAATGTGCGTTACCCTTACCGCCTTGACCACCTTTTGCAGCTATATATTCTTGCTGATCTTCGGTGATTTCTTTTATAATCTCGTTAGTTTCTGTATCACGAATAATTGTACCTAAAGGCACTTCAATAATCGCATCTTCACCATCATGTCCTGTACTGGTTTGTTTCCCGCCATCACCGCCATGGGTTGCACGAACATGTTGTTTAAATTTTAAATGAAATAGCGTCCAGTAATTTTTATTGCCACGAACAATAACATGGCCTCCACGACCGCCATCACCACCATCTGGACCGCCTTTTGCAACGGCTTTTTCACGTCTTAAATGCGTAGATCCTTTACCACCTTTTCCAGATTTGATAAAAATTTTAATATAGTCAACAAAATTACCTTCAGTCATTCCTTATAATGTCTTTACAATATCAGCTAAGCGGTTAGCGATTTCTTCAATACTACCAACACCATTTACTGTGTGCAGCTTATGTTTTGATTTATAATAATCTTTTAAAACTGAGGTTTCTTTATAATAGACACTAACACGATTTTTTATAACATCTTCGTTTGCATCATCTGCTCGACCTGAAGTTTTGCCGCGTTCTAAAAGGCGATCTACAAGAACTTGGTCAGGAACTTCAAGTGATAACATCGCATGAACTTCGGTGTCTAAATCAGCTAACAATTCATCTAAGGCTTCTGCTTGAGCCACTGTTCTAGGAAAGCCATCAAAGATAAAACCGTTTCCAAATTTATCTTCCTCAACGGCTGTTTTCAACATACCGATGGTCACTTCATCTGGCACTAATTCACCTTTATCAATGTAGGCTTTAGCTTCAGTTCCTAGGTCTGTTTGATTTTTAATATTTTTTCTAAATATGTCGCCTGTTGAAATGTGTTTCAACTTAAAATTTTCTTTTAAACGTTCGGCTTGTGTGCCTTTTCCTGCGCCTGGTGGGCCAAATAAAACAATATTGGTCATTGTTATGATTTTAGTTGATATATCTCTGGTAAATTTCGACCTAAACCATCATAATCTAAGCCGTATCCTACTATAAATTTTGGTGGAATTTCAAGTCCAACGTAATCGACTTTAAAGTCATATTTATAAGCTTTGGGTTTGTAAAATAAACTTGCAATTTTGTATGAATTAACCTTAGCTTCAGTTAACAAATCGATAATTTTTGCAAGCGTATGACCGGTATCGACAATGTCTTCAACAATTATAACATCTCGGCCTTCAAGCGAATTTAAACCGATTAAGGTTTGCACTTCACCGGTTGAACTTGTGCCTTGATAAGATGCTAATTTGGTAAAATTAATTTCGCAAGGTTGCTGATAATACTTCATTAAATCGCCTAAAAACATAAATGCACCATTTAAAACACCTACAAAAACAGGCGTTTTTGTAGTGTAATCTTTTGCTATTGTTACTGCTAAAGATTTAACGGTGTTTTGAATTTTTTCTGCTGAAATGTAAGGCTCGAATGTTAAATCGTGAAGTTTCATACGTTATAAAAGTAGCAAATATAAGCGATGTAATTTGAATACTGAATGTTAGCTTCAAGTTATTTACAGGTGATTAAAATTTAGAGCTAAAAGCTGAAGTTTCTAAGGTATTTATTAGCCCTTAATCGCTTTATTATTACATTTACGTTTCATTAAATCTTATTGCTATGTCCGCCAAGAAACGCTTGTTTTTAATCGATGCTTATGCCTTAATTTTTAGAGGTTATTACGCCTTAATTAAAAATCCACGAATTAACTCTAAAGGTCAAGACACCTCAGCAATTATGGGGTTTATGAATTCATTATTTGACGTCATTAAGCGTGAAAAGCCTGATCACCTAGCGGTTTGTTTTGACAAAGACGGCAGTGCAGAACGAACTGAAATGTATAGTGACTATAAGGCTAATCGCGACGAAACACCACAAGTCATTCGCGAGTCGATTCCTGTGATTAAGCAAATTATTAAGGCGATGCATATTCCTATCGAAGAAATTTCAGGAATGGAAGCTGATGATATTATCGGCACGCTAGCCAAACAAGCCGAGCAGCAGAATTATGAAGTTTACATGGTGACGCCTGATAAAGATTTTGCTCAACTTGTTTCAGAACATATTTTCATGTATCGTCCAGCGCGAATGGGGAATGGCATTGAAAAATGGGGTATTCCTGAAGTTCAAAAACGTTTTGGAGTCGAACGTCCTGAACAAGTGATCGATTATCTTGGTATGATGGGCGACTCTGCAGATAATATTCCTGGCTTGCCTGGCGTTGGCGATAAAACAGCCAAGAAATTTATTGCCAAATATGGTAGTATGGAAGGCTTGTTTGAAAATATTGACGACCTTAAAGGTAAAACCAAAGAAAAAATTGAAGCCAATCAAGAATTAGGACTAATGTCTAAAAAATTAGCCACCATTTTTACCGAATGTGAGGTTACTTTTGATGAAAAGAGTTATGAACTCTCACCGCCAGATGTCGAAAAAGTAGTTTCAATCTTCAAAGAATTGGAGTTTAGACGTTTAACCGAGCAGTTTATGAAAATGTATAACCAATCGGAAGACGCACCAACTTCAACTGAAGACGACGCCCAGACAGCTGGTGCTGGTCAATTTTCGCTTTTTGGTAATGATACTTCTTCTAAAGACGCTAACGCAGCTGACTTCCAAGGCTATAAATCGCTTGAAAACACGCCTCATTTTTATCAGCTTATCAATGGTAAAACAGCCTTAAATTTATTTGTTAAAAAGTTAATGCAGCAAACCTCTGTTTGCTTTGATACCGAAACAACAAGCTTAAAAACACTAGATGCCAAATTAGTAGGCATGGCCTTTTCATGGGGAAAACACAAAGGTTACTACATAAGTATTCCCGAAAATGATGCTGAAGCCCAAGAAATTTTAGAACAATTTAGACC
Source organism: Psychroflexus salarius (assembly GCF_900129035.1). GTDB lineage: Bacteria > Bacteroidota > Bacteroidia > Flavobacteriales > Flavobacteriaceae > Psychroflexus > Psychroflexus salarius. The sequence goes on from NZ_FQTW01000004.1 coordinate 52,340, forward strand.
TTTTTTTGAAGCTGAAACAATAGAAAAAGTAGGACAAAACCTTAAATATGACATCAAAGTTTTAGCTAATCATAACATTTCAGTTAAAGGACCATTGTTTGACACCATGTTGGCACATTACATCATCAATCCTGATATGCGCCACAACATGGATATTTTAGCTGAAACTTACTTAATGTATTCACCAAAACCCATTAAAGATTTAATAGGTAAAAAAGGTAAACAGCAAAAAAGTTTTAGAGAAGTTGAACTTGATGCACAAACCCAATATGCTGTTGAAGATGCAGATATCACCTTTCAACTCAAAAACTATTTTGAAAAAGAATTAGAAGACGCACACAACAAACCACTTTATAGCGATATTGAAATTCCATTATTACGTGTTTTAGCCGCTATGGAAATTGAAGGGATAAAACTTGATAAAGCGGCACTTGAAAACTTATCTGCAGAACTGAATAGTGACCTAAAGCGTTTGGAGACTAACATATTTGAAGCCGCCGATGAAGAGTTCAACATTGGGTCACCTAAGCAACTTGGCGATATTTTATTTGGTAAACTTCAAATAGCCGATAAACCTAAAAAAACTAAATCAGGGCAATATTCAACTGCCGAAGATGTTTTGTCTTATCATGCAAACGACCATCAAATTGTAAAAGACGTCTTAGAATGGCGTCAACTTTCTAAGTTAAAAAGCACTTATGTTGATGCCTTGCCAAAACAAATTCATCCTAAAACAAAGCGCGTACACACCGAATTTATGCAAACTGTTGCTGCGACTGGCAGACTAAGCTCTAACAACCCAAACCTTCAAAACATTCCGATCAGGACAGAACGTGGCCGTGAAGTTAGAAAAGCCTTTGTCCCAAGAGATGAAAATTACGTTTTACTCGCAGCCGATTATTCACAAATTGAATTACGCATCATTGCAGCATTAAGTCAAGAAGAAACCATGTTAAATGCCTTCAAAAATGGTGAAGATATACACGCCTCAACAGCTGCAAAAGTTTTTAACGTCCCAATTGAAGAGGTGACGCGTCAACAACGCAGCAATGCTAAAACAGTAAATTTTGGTATTATTTATGGCGTTTCGGCATTTGGTTTAAGTAACCAAACAGAACTCAGCCGAAACGAATCTAAAGAACTTATTGAAACCTATTACAAAACTTATCCTAAATTGCGTGATTACATTGACGATCAAGTCGAGTTTGCACGTGAACATGGTTATGTAAAAACCGTTATGGGTCGTCGACGTTACTTAAAAGACATTAATGCGCGAAACCACGTGGTCAAAAATGCTGCTGAAAGAAACGCCGTCAACGCACCTGTTCAAGGCAGTGCCGCTGATATTATTAAAGTTGCCATGATTAATATACACAAAGCCTTGATTGAAGGTGGTTTTAAATCTAAAATGTTACTACAAGTCCATGATGAATTAGTCTTTGATGCACATAAAGATGAACTGGATGAACTTCAACCACTCATCAAAAATCATATGGAAAATGCTTTTAAAATTGATGTCCCATTAGATGTTGAAATCGGAATCGGTCAAAACTGGCTAGAAGCGCATTAACATGACTACATCACTTAAAAATTGGTTTGTCATTTACACCAAACCAAATGCTGAAAAGAAAACAGCTCTACAGCTTGAAAAAATAGGTATTCAAGTGTATTGCCCTACAATCAAAATCATAAAACAATGGAGCGATAGAAAAAAGAAAGTTGATACACCTGTTTTACCTTCAATGCTATTTGTTCACATCGAAAATCATTTGCGAGAGCGCGTTTTTGAGGTACCAAATGTTGTAAGATATTTGTTTTGGCAAAAACAAGCTGCTATTATTAGTGATAGTGAGATTGAAATTTTAAAACAGTCTATCAATTTTAAAAAAGGCTTTAAATCTCATGATATAAAAGATTTAAAGCCTGGTTATAAAGTTGATTTAACCGAGAAAGGCTTCAAAAACATTAAAGGAACTGTCAAGTATGTTAAAGACAATAAATGCTGGGTAATTATTGAGCCCTTGGGTTATCTTTTAAAACTTGAAAGCTAAAATTTACTTTGAATTTAAAAGTTGAGCGGCATCTTTTGCAAAATAAGTAGCAATTAATTTTGCTCCGGCGCGTTTTATTGCTGTTAGTTGCTCAAGCATAACCTCATCATGATTTAGCCAACCTTTCTCTGCAGCAGCTTTTAACATGGCGTATTCTCCACTAACTTGGTAAACAGCCACAGGAACATCTACATGATTAGCAAGATCTCTAACAATATCAAGATAACATAAACCCGGCTTTACCATTACTATATCTGCACCTTCATCAATATCAGCTAAAGTCTCGGTTACTGCCTCTTGCCGATTAGCAGGATTCATTTGGTAAGTTTTTTTATCTCTAGGTACGTCTTTAACATCAACTGGCGCTGAATCTAGTGCATCTCGAAATGGCCCATAAAATGCTGAGGCATATTTGGCAGAATAACTCATGATTCCTGTATGATGAAAACCAGCATCTTCTAATTTTGAACGCATTGCTAAAATTCGGCCATCCATCATATCGCTTGGCGCCACAAAGTCCGCTCCTGCTTGTGCATGACTCAATGCCATTTCAGCAAGTTTTTCGACCGTTTTATCATTAACAATTTCGCCATTTTCTACAATACCATCATGACCTAAATTTGAAAATGGATCAAGTGCCACATCGGTCATTACAAGCATTTCAGGTCTGGTTTTTTTTATAAGTTTAATGGCTTTTTGCATTAAACCTTGTGGATTAGTAGCGGCTTTTCCTGTATTGTCTTTTTGAGATTCATCTACTTTAACAAATAGCAGCACCGCTTTTAAACCGAGTTCCCATAAACTATTAACTTCAGCAGGAATGTGATCTAAGCTTTGCCTGAAGTAATTTGGCATTGATGGAATTTCTTCCTTAATATTTTCACCTTCAACTATAAAAAGAGGCACAATAAAATCGTTTGTACTGAGCTGATTTTCTTGCACTAGTTGACGAATACTATCATTCTGGCGCAATCTTCGGAAGCGATTAAGTGGGTACATATATTATTTATTTTTCCAGGAATCCCTGAGTGTAACAGTTCTATTGAAAACTAAATTAGATTCGCTTGAATCTTGATCGACACAAAAGTAGCCGATACGTTGAAATTGAAACTTTTCTAGTGCTTTAGCTGTTTTTAAACTTGGTTCAACTTGTGCTGTAATAACTTCGAGACTTTTCGGGTTTACGAAGTCAAGAAAGTCTTTTTCTTTATGAGCCGTTGGATCTTCAACAGTAAACAAACGGTCGTAAAGTCTTACTTCAGCCGGAATAGCATGAGGAACAGAAACCCAATGCAGCGTACCTTTTACTTTACGTTTTGAGGCTTCGGTACCGCTACCACTTTTACTATCTTCATCATAAGTACAATGCACTTCAATAATGTTGCCGTTATCATCTTTAATCGCTTTCTCAGCTTTAATGATATAAGCATTTTTTAGTCGAACTTCCTTTCCTAGTTTTAATCTAAAAAACTTTCGGTTAGCTTCTTCTCTAAAATCTTCTTGTTCAATATAAATTTCACGAGAAAACGGTATTTGACGAGAACCAGATTCTGGGTCTTCTGGGTTATTTTCAGCAGTTAGCTGCTCTGTTTTATCTTCAGGATAGTTAGTAATAATAAGTTTTAAGGGATTTAAAACTGCCATAACTCGTGGCGTTGTTTTATTAAGGTCTTCCCTTGCTGAAAATTCAAGACGAGAAACATCAATCATATTTTCACGTTTTCCAATACCGATATCATTGGCAAAATTACGAATTGATGCAGCCGTAAAACCACGGCGCCTTAGACCTGAAATTGTTGGCATTCGCGGATCATCCCAAGAATTCACTATGTTTTCTTCTACTAATCGAAGTAATTTTCGTTTACTAACTACGGTATGGCTTAGATTACGTCTAGCAAATTCACGCTGTTTTGGGAGTAATTCTCCTTCGTGACTAACTTTTTCAACAAACCAATTGTATAACTCACGATGTGGTTGAAATTCGAGCGTACAAAATGAATGTGACACTTGTTCTATAAAATCAGATTCGCCATGTGCCCAATCGTACATTGGGTAAATGTGCCAATCGTTTCCTGTACGATGATGTGGTTCGTGTAAACAACGGTACATGACAGGATCCCGCATTAACATATTTGGAGAAGACATATCTATTTTAGCTCTTAAAACGTGGGCTCTTGGTGGTGTTTCACCATTTTTCATGGCTTCAAACAACTCTAAATTTTCAGTAATAGGTCGCTCACGATAGGGACTTGATTGTCCAGGCTCAGTTGGTGTTCCTTTTTGAGCTGCAATAGCTTCAGAAGATTGGCTATCAACATAAGCACTACCTTGTTTAATTAACTCAACAGCCCAATCATAAAGCTGCTGAAAATAATCTGAAGCATAACATTCTTTAGCCCATTTAAAGCCAAGCCATTCAACATCTTTTTTAATAGCATTAACGTAAGCTTTTTCTTCTTTAATTGGATTAGTATCGTCAAACCTTAAATTAACAGGTGCATTATATTTTAACCCTAAACCAAAATTTAAACAAATAGACGATGCATGACCAATATGTAAAAACCCATTAGGCTCTGGTGGAAAACGAAATTTGAGTTGCTCTTTATTATAGCCGTTATTTAAATCGTCTTCTATAATTTGTTCAATAAAATTTAGTGACTTTTTTTCTTCAGACATAGTAATTAATTAAGTCAACAAATTTACTGATTTTTATGTAGTGAATTGATGAGATACAAACATATTTAACGCCTGAAATAAGTTTATATTTGCAAGAAAAAAGCTATGAATGCTATTATTTTAGAAAATATTAGAATATTTAGTAACCACGGTTGCTTAACTGAAGAGTCTAAGATTGGCAGTAATTATCGTGTTGATTTAAAGGTTGAAGCCGACCTGACAAAGTCATCTAAAAGTGACGATTTAAATGACACCGTAGATTATGTAAGCTTAAACGCTATTGTTAAAGAAGAAATGGCCATACGCTCTAAACTACTTGAGCATGTTGGTAAACGTATTTTAGATCGCATTTTTAATGAGCTTGACTTGGTTAGTTTTGCTGAAGTAAAAGTTTGCAAGCTAAACCCACCAATTGGTGGTGATGTTGAAGGTGTTACAATTTTAATGACAAAACGCAGATAATTTGCTTGAATTTTAAAGAGTTTTATTAAATTTGCAATTCTTATAAAATAATGGTGTCGTGGCCGAGTGGCTAGGCAGTGGTCTGCAAAACCATCTACAGCGGTTCGAATCCGCTCGACACCTCAAAATAAACCTCTAATATTTAGTATATTAGAGGTTTATTTATTTTACACATAAAGTGTTCTAAATCATTATTTACTTATTAAATTTTCATTTTAAGTTGTTAATCTTGACTTCAGCCTAGAACTATAGTTTAGCTTTATTGTATTCAAAATTCATTCTTGCAATGTTAAGAACAGAAATCTCTTGAGGACACTCAACCTCACAAGCTTCAGTATTAGTACAATGACCAAATTCTAAATTTTCCATACGGTTAACCATATTTACTGTTCTTTGTTCGCTTTCCTTTTTACCTTGAGGAAGTTTTGCTAAATGAGAAATTTTGGCTGAAGTAAATAATGCTGCGCTTGCGTTTTTACAAGTTGCCACACAAGCTCCACAACCAATACAAGCCGCAGAGTCGAAGGCTGACTCAGCTTCATCATGAGTAACCATGACACTGTTAGCTTCGGGTGCTTGACCTGTATTTACAGAGACATAGCCACCAGCTGCTATTATCGCATCAAAAGCCGAACGGTCTACTTTTAGATCTCGTATTACTGGAAATGCTTTGGCTTTAAAGGGTTCTATATAGATTGTATCACCATCTTTAAAAGATCGCATATGTAACTGGCAGGTAGTTGTATTTTTTAATGGTCCATGAGCAATGCCATTAATCATCAGGCCGCACTGACCACAAATACCTTCTCTACAATCATGGTCAAACTCAATCGGGCGTTCACCTTTTTTAGCTAATTTCAAATTTAACATGTCAAGCATTTCTAGAAATGACATTTCGGGAGCTACCTCGTTTAAGCTATATTTTACAATCGCTCCTTTACTGTCTTTATGCTTTTGTCGCCAGACGTTTAAATGTATTTTCATAATCTTTATTTGTAGCTTCGTTGTATTGGCTTGACAAATTCAAACACTAATTCTTCTTTATTTAATAAGGGTTCAGATGGGTTTCCTGTCCATTCCCAGGCTGAAGTGTAAGCATAGTCTTGATCATTTCGAAGTGCTTCGCCATCTTCAGTTTGATACTCTTCTCTAAAATGCGCACCACATGATTCATCACGACTCAATGCATCTTTACACATCAGTTCTGCTAACTCCATGTAATCGTAAACTCGACCCGCTTTTTCAAGTTCACTGTTGATATCTTCTACATCTCCAGGGACTAATAAGTTTTCATTAAATTCATCTCTTAGCTGTTGTATAGTATTAATCGCTTGTTTCAAACCTGACTCTGAACGAGAAAGACCACATTTATCATAAAGTATTTTTCCTAATTCCTTGTGAAATTCTTCTGCTGTTTTACTTCCTTTACAATTAACGAATTGTTGTAATTGTTGTCGAGCGTTTAATTCAGCTTCTTCAAAAGCAGGATGATTAATATTAGTTTTCGGCGTATTGATCTCATCTGCTAAATAATTTTGAATCGTATAAGGTGCAATATAATAGCCATCAACACAGGCTTGCAATAGAGAGTTTGCTCCTAAGCGATTTGCACCATGATCTGAAAAATTAGATTCTCCAATCGCAAATAAGCCTGGAATAGTCGTCATTAAATCATAATCTACCCAAAGTCCGCCCATAGAAAAGTGAGCTGATGGTGAAATTTTCATTGGCTCTTCATAAGCATTAATTCCTGTAATTTTTTGGTACATCGTAAATAAGTTACCATACCGCTGCTCAATTACATCTTTACCATATTCAGCTATTGCATGAGCAAAATCTAGATAAACGGCATTTTGTAGTGTTCCAACTCCTTTACCTGCATCAATTTGTTCTTTAGCCGATCTTGAGGCAATATCACGTGGTGCTAGATTACCAAACGATGGATATTTACGTTCTAAATAATAATCTCTCTCATTTTCAGGAATTTGGTTTGGTGAGCGTTGATCGTTTTTCGCTTTTGGCACCCAAATGCGACCATCATTACGAAGTGATTCTGACATCAAGGTCAGTTTAGATTGGTAAGGACCGCTTTGCGGTAGACTTGTAGGATGAATTTGCGTCCAACTAGGATTTGCCATGTAAGCTCCTTTTTTATGAGCCCGCCAAATAGCTGAAGCATTACAACCCATAGCTAAAGTTGATAAATAATAAATTTTACCAAATCCGCCTGTTGCAAGCACAACCAAATGTGCGCCATGACGTTCAATCTTGCCTGTATCAAGATGTCTTGCAATTATACCTTTAGCTTTGCCGTCGATTAAAACTAAATCTAACATTTCATGACGACTATATAGTTTGATTTTTCCTGTTTCAGTTTGTCGCATTAAAGCTTGATACGCACCTAGAAGTAACTGTTGACCAGTTTGTCCCCGAGCGTAAAAAGTTCTTGAAACTTGCACGCCACCAAAAGATCTATTTTTTAAATACCCACTATATTCACGACCGAACGGAACACCTTGCGCAACAGCTTGATCGATTAAGCTAGCAGAGCACTCTGCCAAACGATAAGTATTTGCTTCACGTGATCTAAAATCGCCACCTTTTAAAGTGTCAATAAACATTCGGTAAATGCTATCTCCGTCGTTTTGGTAATTCTTCATCGCATTAACGCCACCTTGTGCTGCAACTGAATGTGCACGCCGTGGTGAATCTTGAAAGCAAAAGCTTTTTACATTATAGCCCATTTCGGCTAAAGACGCAGCAGCAGATGCTCCTGCCAAGCCTGTTCCTACAACTATGACCTCCAGCTTTTTTCGATTATTAGGACTCACCAATTTAGCTTGAGCCTTATAACTTGCCCACTTCTGGTTTAATTCTCCTGCTGGGATGTTTGCTTTAATTGTCTTTGCCATTCTCAATTATTTATAAAAAGATAAATAGGAATTATGAGGTAGCCTAAGCTTAATATAATTCCAAATACCAAGCTTACACCTTTAACCATCTTAGTATAAAACGGGCTATATAAGCCTAAACTTCTTGTTGCACTAAAAACACCGTGAATCAGATGAAATCCTAAGGCTAAAATAGCAACTGCGTACAAAATAACGTACCACCAATCTTGAAAAGCCACAACAACCAAACTATATAAGTCCTTTTGACCATCAGCATCTAGTCCGATTTCTCCAAATTTATAGGGATACCAAAAATCTTTAAAATGAATGACTAAGAAGGCGAATATAATAAGGCCTAAAAGCATCATATGTCTAGCATACCAACTACTGGCGCGGTTTCGTCTATCTTTTGCGTATTGACCTGATAGCATACGGGATTTTTGACTAAGATAAAAAGCATCTACGGCATGTATTAAGATGCTCGCATATAAACCATAAGATACAATTTTAATAAACCAACTGCCCGATAGTAATTCACTATACCAATTATATTGAAGCTGTGCTTCTTTAGCTGGTAGAAGTAGCTGAAGGTTACCTACTAAGTGAATAATTAAGAAAAAACTTAAAAAAAGACCTGTCAGAGCCATTAAGTTTTTACGAGTTAATGCATTTTTAAAATACCACAAAGTTTTAATTTTTAAGTAAATAAATAAAACACGATGATACTAAAACCTTGAATAGACTTTAATGACTTTTATCATTTAATACTGAAATAGGTGTTAGCTTTGTTTTTTCAAATTGATTTTCAATCTGTTTTACATCATCAGGAAATAAGCCTCGTATAACCAAAACAACACCGAAAATAAGCAATACAAAGCTGATTAATTTTTTAACAATGACGACGCGTTTTGGTGTGAGTGAGTTTTTTAAACGCTTAGCCAGCAATATTTTTAAAATGTCTATCACTAAATAAGTAATTAAAATTGTACTAAAAAAAGTAATCATACGTGAAGGCTCCATATTTAGTGTTGGCCCAAAAATAATAAGCAAGCCTAACCAAAAGCCTAAAACACCTATGTTTATAAAGTTAAGTAAAAAGCCTTTAATAAAAATACTAATATAGTCTTTACGCTTTAGCTTTTGAACTTCAAAATCAGCAGTCGTATAGGTGGCTTTTTTAACTTTCAAGTAACTAATTAGAGCATAAACGACTAATACTGAACCGCCAAAAATAAATAGCGCAGGATCGTCTTTTATACTTTTTAAAAGTTGAGATGTACTAAAATAAGCAATACAAAGAAAAAATACATCGGCTAAAATAACGCCTAAATCAAAGGTAAATGCCGCTCTAAAACCACGTAAAGCGGCCGTTTCTAAAAGTACAAAAAAAACAGGACCAACCATAAAGGCTAAAAAGACACCTAATGGTATTGCGGAAATTATATCTTCAAGCATCAACTTATGATTGTTAGCTCAAAGTTAATAAATCTAGTTTTAACAAGCTACTGAGGCCTCATATCTTTAATATTTAACTGAATGCTGACTTGATTATTCCATTCATTTTCTTCAACTGTAAAAACAGCTTCAATTTGATTAGCAGCTTTCAAACGAGACAATTGAGCGCCTAGGTTGAAGCCTATAGCATCTATAGCTATTTCATCTTGAATAAGTTTACATTTTAAGTGTTTATGTTCAGCACCGACAGTTTTAGCATATTGATCGAGCTTCAAATTTTTGGCGTAGAATGTTGGCTTCATGTTACCTGGGCCAAATGGTGCAAATTGTTTTAAGATACGAATGAGTTTAAAATTAATTGCATTGAGTTTAATTTCTTGTTCAAAATTAATTTCTGGTGTTAATAAATTTTTGTCTATTGTAGACTTAACAACAGCTTCAAACTTCTGCTTAAAGTTTTGGTAATTATCTTGTTTTAAGGTTAAACCAGCGGCGTATTTATGTCCGCCAAATTGTTCTATAAACTCGTCACACTGCTCCAAAGCATTATAAACATCGAAGCCAGAAACACTTCTAGCTGAAGCCGCTAACTTATCGCCACTTTTTGTAAAAACTAGGGTTGGACGATAATAAGTCTCTGTGAGCCTGGATGCCACAATCCCAATTACGCCTTTATGCCAGTTATCTTGATAAACAACACTTGTAAAGTTATTTGTTTCTTTATTGGCTTCAATTTGCGCTAGTGCTTCAATAGTTGTTTGCCGATCTTCAGTTTGTCTATTGGTATTGTATTCTTCAATTTTAAGTGCTTGCTCCCTAGCCTTTTCTTCGTCCTTTTCACCTAATAATTCAACAGCATGCAAGCCGTGTTTCATTCGACCAGCAGCATTAATTCTTGGACCAACACCAAATACTAAATCTGTTATTGAAAAGTTTTTTTTATCATTTTGACCTAATAGCGCTTTAATACCAATTCGTTTACGAGCATTAACTAACATGAGACCATAGAAGCATAAAATACGGTTTTCTCCAGTAATTGGAACAATATCTGAACCTATAGCAATGGCTACTAAATCAAGGTATTTATATATTTTTCGCTCACTTAATTGGCGTTGTTTTTGTAAAGCTTGAATTAATTTAAATCCTACGCCGCAACCACATAACTCTTTATAAGGGTATTGACAATCGTTTCGTTTAGGGTCAAGAACGGCTACCGCATTTGGGATGTTTTTTCCTGGTCTGTGATGATCACAAATAATAAAATCGATGCCTTTCTCTTTAGCATATTTTACTTTATCTACTGCTTTAATTCCACAGTCTAAAGCAATAATTAAAGTGATAGAGTTATCACTTGCATAGTCAATACCTTGATAAGAAACGCCATAACCTTCTTTATAACGATCAGGTATGTAAGCTGTAACATTAGGGTAAGTCTCTGTTAGATATTCATACATTAAAGTTACCGAAGTAGTGCCGTCTACATCATAATCTCCATAAACCAGAATATTTTCATTTTTTGATATGGCAAGTTCAATACGCTCTACTGCGTTTAACATGTCTTGCATTAAAAATGGATCGTGAAGTTGAGTTAAATCTGGACGAAAAAAGGATTTAGCTTGATTAAAGGTTGAAATACCTCTATTTATAAGTAATTGAGCTATTTCAGCTTGAACACCCAATTCTTGGGCTAATTTCTCGCAGAGTTTTGGGTTTTGGGTTTGGTGTAATGTCCATCTTTTCATCTTAGACCTTTTTTTCTAAAAACGGTATTTCGGGGTTTAGTATTTCAGATATAAGTTGATCGAGTTCCTGCTTAAACTGTTCCAAAACTTGAACTGAAATATCAGGATTTCCTTTAGTTTTATTGTATTTAAGCTGAAACTTCAAAAAACCTGCATTTAAATTTTTAAATGAAATAATACCTGCGTTAAGCGGGAACGAAACTTCATCTTCTGCTAATAAAGTATAAAATAAAACCTGAAAAGCCTTACTGTATTTATAATTGCTTGTGAAACCTTCCCAATCTTGCTCAGCTTTTAAATGTAAAGGTTCTACTCTGCCAGTTTTATAATCTAAAATACGATATTTTCCGTTGATTTGATCAATACGGTCTACAGTTCCTTTTAATTTAATTCTTTGTCCTGATTTGAGTTGAAAAGACTTAGTCTTGGTTGATTCAACTTTTATTAATTTAACATCTTGAGTTTTTACCATTGATAGTTCAAGATGCAAAAAGCGTTTAGTTTGTTGCTTGGCAATTTCAAAAATGAGTCTGTTTTGGCCCTGTTTTATAGCGTTAATATCAAATTGTTCCGAAAATTGCTGAGTTAAAATAGACTCATAAATATTTAGGAACTCTTTAATATCTTTAACTGTAATTGGCTTACCAATATGATTTTCATAGAGTTTTTCTAAAGTGTTGTGAACAATAGTACCATGTGTTTTGTAAGAAACTTCTTCTTCAATTTCATTTTGGTCCTTAACGCCTAAAAGGTAACGCTTGTAAAAATCTATTGGGTTTCTTATGTAAGTAGTCAAAGCTGAAGGTGAAATCCCGCTATTAAATAGTCGGTTTAATTCTTCCATCATTTCTGATGTCTTTTGAACTTCTTGCAAGCTGTTTACTTGCATAGTTGCATCAGCAGATACACTATACTTTTTAATAGTATGCTTAGGTTGTTTAAAAACCTCAAGTTGAGTTACAAATCTGCTTTGTTCGGCTTTTTGCATACCTTCAGCCTCTACGTTAAAAAGTAAATGCGCTGTTTTAGCACGTTGCAATAATCTGAAAAAATGATAGGCATAGACATTGTCTTTTTCAGTATAAGTTGGCAAACCATAATTTAGTTTTAGATCGAATGGCAAATATGAATTTTGAGATTTTCCAGACGGTAAAACACCTTCATTAATACCGGTTAATATTATGGTTTCAAAATCTAGTACTCGCGTCTCTAGCATACCTAAAATCTGAAATCCTTTGTCTGCTGTACCTTTGAAGTCAAGATTTTTCTTGGCTAATATGGATTGGTATAAACTTTTGAAGCTTTTAAATGAAATTTTAAAGTTATAAGTTGAAAATAGCAATTGAATTTCTTCGAAAACACTTTCAAATTCTTGAAGTAAAAATTGCATACGCTTGCTTAAGCTATTATGCTTCAATAAAAAGGAAATCAGACCTAAATTAGACTCTAAAAAGTGTCGTACATCGGTTGAAGTATTTAGGCTTAGTGTTATTACCTGATAGAAATCATCTGAAAGTTTTAGCTTTTTTGCCAGCTCGGCAACTTCAACTTGTAATAAATTTTGATCTAAAATATATTTGTTAACCTTAGAAACTTCAGTAGGATAAAGCTGTTTTATGAGATTATGATTTATAATTTTCAATAAATCTTTATGATACAAATACTCGTTAGAATTGAGCTGTAAAGCAATTAAATCATCAAAAAATGGACTTAAAATTGACTTAGATAAGTGTAAGCCCATTGTAATATTTGCTTGCTCAATTGTATTTGGCAGCGCATTGATTATGGGTTGTAATAAACTTTCATCACCTAAAACCAAGGCAGTATTTTGGAGTTTCTTGGGCGGTATTTTTGATAAAATTTGAGCAACAGCTTTGGCTTGACCAATTTGTTTTGAAACTTGATATATATTGATAGCTTTAGCTTCTGTAAAGCTTCGATTTGTTGGTTGAATAGGTGTTTTATTATAATATGGCCAACTGTTGTAAGACCTTATGAACTCAGCTGACTTATGATTTTGTAATAGGTAAGCATCAATATCCCAAAAAGCTGTGGCATTACCTGAATTAAGTAGCATTTTAAAAATATCAATTTCGCAAGTGTTAAGCGCATTAAAACCTATTAAAATAAAATGATTTTGTGTATGCTCTAAATAATGGGTACAATTAGATTTTGCCAATTTGTAAGCTAAACCTTGATAAGCCTTAGATTGATTTTGCAAATGGGCTGTAAAAGCAGAATAATATTGGGGTAACTGCTCCCAAAATTTTAGATATTTTTTTACTAAATCTGACTTGTTTTTTGCATTAGACCAGTGTTCAATATCTTTTATATCACTTAAATGTTTAAATAACTTTTGAGCATTAATGTCATATCGGTCAATCTCGTTAAAATCATGAATCAATGTTTCAGCCCAGCTATAAAAGTTTTCAAAGCTTTCAGCTTGATCTTTATTAGTAACAGATAGATAAGCTTGATAAAACTGAAATATGCTTTCTGTATGATCTATGATTTCAACCTCAGCCAAGTTAGCTATAAAGCTTTCTATGCTTATAAATTCAGGTAGAATCACAGGTAAATCTAATTTAGCAACCAGTTTTTTTTTACATAGATTAGCTGCTCTTTTACTAGGAAAAATAAGGGTTGTATGACTTAAGTCTTGAGTAGTAATTGATTCTACAACTTGATCTAAAAAGGTATTCATTTAATGGTATTGATAATATTAAAATGCTGTTGTTGAATTTAAGCTCGAAGTTAATAAAACCTATCTTTAAAATTACATAATTTAAGTTAGACCATCTAAATTTTTGACATAAAAAAACCACCTCGTCTTGAGGTGGTTTTATAAAATTGATTAAGAGTTTTAACTATTTAACTAAGTTAATTTCAACTCTTCTGTTTTCAGCTCTTCCTTTTCTTGTATTGTTAGAAGAAACTGGTTGAGTTTCACCATAACCTTTAGAAGAAAGTCTAAATGCATCTACACCGTTTTCAACTAAATAATTTTTAACTGAAAGTGCGCGAGCTTCAGAAAGTTCCATATTATTTTTAGCACTACCAACGCTATCAGTGTGGCCTTCTACTGTAAACTTAGCATTTGGATATTCATCTAAAATTGCTAAAATAGCTGTAAGCGCCTCTTCAGATTGCTTAGTAATAGTTGTTTTACCAGTTGCAAAATTGATTGTTTTAGCGTAATCGTTTAATTCTTTTTGAACTTCTTCAGTAACCTCAGGGCAACCATTATTAGAAGATGTTCCTTCAACTTCAGGACACATATCGTCTTTGTCTAAAACGCCATCTCCATCAGTATCTGGCCAAGGGCAACCATTATTAGCTTTAGGACCTTTTTCATTAGGACACTCATCATTTTTATCAGCAATCATATCACCATCAGCATCTGGGCAACCGTTTAAAGCTTCAGAACCTGCATCGTTTGGACATTCATCCATTGGATCAGCGATACCATCACCGTCAGAATCAGCACAACCATTAAATTCTGCTACACCTGGTGTATTTGGACACTTATCTTCTTTATCTTGGATTCCATCTGCATCTGAATCTGGACAACCATTAAAGTCTTTAAGACCTGGAGTAGTTGGGCACTCGTCATATTTATCATAAATACCATCATCATCAGTATCTTTACCACCGAAAGCGACTTTTAAACCTACAGAATGTTGAAATAAATCCATTCCTGAATTTTCAAAAGCTGTTTGATACATCGATTCAGCTGTAATAGCTACTTTATCAGATAACCAGAAGTTAGTTCCAATTCCAGTGTTAAAGGTTGCTTCACCGTTACCATCAATCCAGTAGTAACCAGCACCAACACCTAAATAAGGATCAAACCAATCTTGGCCTTTGATAATTTCTTTAAAGCTATATTGTACATTACCGTTAAAAGATAAAAACGATAAATCGTCTGCAGGAACGTCTCCTATTTTATCAATTTGGTTTATCGAACCATTTAATTCAAGAATAAAACCATCACCTAAATATTTACCAACAGTAAGTTTTGAAAATGAAGGGATATAATTCCAGTGATCTGTTAAGTTATAAAACTCATCTAAGAAGTTTTCACTAGACATAGTCCCTTCACCCATTCCATTTCCGGTAGGATAAAAATCAACAGCATTAGTACCTATACTAATCGCCCATGGATTATCTTTTGTCTGTGCTTGTACTGTAACACCAATAGCAAGTAATAGGATTAGTGCTAGTTTGTTTAAGTGTTTCATAATTATTTCAATTAATTAATATTTAATTTGCAAATGTAGGTTATTCAGTTGTTTTAACAAATTTATTTTGAAATTTATAACAATGCGATTATTCGATAACATTAAGCTGCTTTCCAACTTTAATGAATGCATTTATTGCTTTATCTAATTGCTGTTGCTCGTGAGCAGCCGAAAGCTGTACCCGTATCCTTGCTTTATCCTTAGGCACTACAGGATAAAAGAAACCAATTACATAAATACCTTCTTCGAGAAGCAGTTTTGCCATTTCTTGTGATAGCTTTGCATCATACAACATTACCGGAACAATTGCTGATTCGCCATCTATAATATCAAAACCAGCTTTTTGAAGTCCTTTTTTAAAGTAACTTGTATTTGCCGTAAGTTTTTGACGTAATGTATTATCGTTTTCTAATAAATCAAATACTTTAATTGAAGCGCCAACAATTGAAGGCGCTAAGGAATTTGAAAATAAATATGGTCTTGAACGCTGACGCAACAACTCAATAATTTCTTTCTTAGCTGTTGTGTAGCCACCCATGGCACCACCTAAAGATTTACCTAATGTCCCTGTAATAATATCTACACGGCCTAAAACTCCTTTTTCTTCAAGTGTTCCAATACCTTTTTCACCTATAAAACCGGTGGCATGGCATTCATCAATCATTACTAAAGCTTGATATTGATCAGCTAAATCGCAAATTTGATCAAGTGGCGCTACTAAACCGTCCATTGAAAAGACACCATCGGTGACAATTAAAATATTACGCGCCCCATTTTCTTTAGCTGCTTTTAATTGCTGTTCTAAATCTGCCATATCGCCATTTTGGTAGCGGTATCGCGCTGCTTTGCAAAGACGCACGCCGTCAATAATTGAAGCATGGTTAAGAGAATCAGAAACAATAGCATCTTCTTTGCCTAAAAGTGGCTCAAAAATACCGCCATTAGCATCAAAACAAGCGGCATATAAGATGGTATCTTCTGTGTTGTAAAATTTAGCAATTCGTGCTTCTAATTCTTTATGAATATCTTGTGTACCACATATAAAACGTACACTTGACATCCCAAACCCATGAGAATCTAAAGTATCTTTGGCGGCTTGAACAACCTCTGGGTGCGATGATAATCCTAAGTAATTATTAGCACAAAAATTAAGCACCTTTTTTCCAGTATCTAAAGTAATTTCAGGCCCTTGTGGCGAGGTAATTATTCGCTCATCTTTAAACAAGCCATCATCTTTTATATTGTGAATCTCTTGCTCTAATTGTTCTTTTAATTGTTCTGAATACATAACTCAATTTTTTTACAAATCTACAAATTTATCAACTCAATCTGGTCTGAAATATAGACCAAGATTAAAGCTGAGACTTTATAATTCATCGATTCGAAAATCGTGGCATATTGTTTTAGCTGTTGTTCATGCTGCTTACTTTTATCACCTGTTTTATAATCAATAATAGCTACTTGATTATCTTTAACACAAAACTTATCTGGCCTAAAAACTTCACCTTTATAAAAAATATCACGTTCATTAAAGCTTTGCCATTCGGCGGAAAAATAAGGTGCTAAGTTAGGATGCTTCACAACTGCTTCAAGTTGTTGCTGAATAAATTTAAGGTCTAGATGGTCAGGATTTAAAGTTGAAGTGATTCGTTTTATATCGCTTTCAGTATAAATTTTAGCTAGTAAATCGTGCAGCATTAAGCCGTAACTAACCGCTTGATTTTTAGTGCTATGCTTAACCTCATCAACTAGTTCAACCTCTAGTTTATCTTGACCAAAAAACTGAAGTTGAAACTGTTCTGAATCTTCTTCAGCTGAAGTTTGAGGAAGTGTTTCACCTATAAAATAATCATCATTTTCTCCTTGAATTCCTTCAACTTCAATATAGTTTTTAAATAAATTCGATATGGCCTTTGTATTGTGATCAGATTCATTTTTTGAAAAAATATGCAGTTCTTTTGATGCTCTTGTTAATGCAACGTACAATACATTTAAACAGTCAAGTTCTTTTTCATAGATTAAATTTTGGTAAGCTTTTTCGTAAAAGTCGAGACCTGAAATATTTCCTGGTGTTTTTATTAAACCAAACGGAATTTTAAACTTAGCATCAAGTGGTAACCACAGGTGAGATTTACCTATATCATGGTATTTTTGGTTAGCAAAAGGGTAAATAATGACAGGAAATTCAAGGCCTTTACTTTTATGGATAGTCATAATATTTACCGCATTAAAACCCGATGATGTTGAAATGCTTCTTGAAGCAGATTTTAGCTCCCAATCACTTAAAAAAGTGGTTAAATCGTTATTTTTTTTCTCTCCAAACTGAAAAACCTCATCTAAAAAAAACTGAACATAAGCATTACCTTCAATATGTAGTGAACTTAAGCAATATTCTACGGCGTTGTACAAACCTAAACGCTGAAATTTTTGAATATCAAAACTGATACCATAGTCACTTAACGCTTTTATAAACATCTTAAAATCAAGTTGCAACAAACTTTTATGCGTCTTAAAATCGAGCGTTTGAGATTGATTTAAGAAATGATATTTTAAAAAGTTGTGTTTAGCTTCAAGATTTTCATGATCATTTAAATAATTTAAAAAGTTGGTTAATTCTTGTACTTGAGCATTTGCGCTAATAAGCAGAGTTTCAGAAGACATCACGTTAATATCTTGTGATTTTAAGTAATTTGCAATCGAGATCCCTTCATCTTTTTTCCTGACCAAAACACAAATTTCATTGAGTTTAAAGCCTTGTTCTATTTTCTCGGTAATACACTGGTAAACTTCAACAGGATAGATTTCAAGTTCATCAGCTTTTAATTTAGCATCTATAAACTTAATTCTTACTAAACCTTTATTGTTTTTTTTGGGGACTTGCTTTAGCTTATCATCAGTGTAAATCTCATGAATTAGCGGACTCGACATTTGTGATTTTGCTAATTCAAAAAAACGGTTGTTAAAGTTAACTATTGTTTTAGCGCTGCGATAATTAGAGCCTAAGGTTAGGGTTTCAGGTGGTATAGGAATGCTGGTTTCACCTTTAATCAAGTTCATAAATTGGTGTACATCACCACCTCGCCAAGCATAAATAGATTGTTTGGGGTCGCCTACTAAAGTTGCTGAGCCTTGTTCTTCGTTAAAACTGGTTCCTAGAGCATTTTCAACTAAAGGCGCTATATTTTGCCACTGCATAGTTGAGGTATCTTGAAACTCATCTATAAAATAGTGTTGAAATTTTTCACCCAAACGTTCGTAAATAAATGGTGTTGGTTGATCTTTGATTTGCTCGTTAATTTTTTGATTAAAATCTGATATTAACAGCAGATTTTTTTCTTCTTTTAAAAGTTCTAGTTCAATTTTCACTAAATGGATAACAGATAGTTGTGTTATAGATTCACAAAGCTTTTCATTTACTCTAATTTGTGCACTTATTAATTTACACTGCTCGTAAGCTGCAACAATTTGTGGAGATAAATTTTCTAAAGTTGATTTAACACTATCTGGAGTTGTTTTATTGTAATAAGTTGATGGATCGTCAATAGTCATCATCCAATCGGTCCCATCAATATTAAGTTTCTTTTGAGGACTGCCATTAATTATTTTTTCAAAAAATTTTGGTATTGAATTTCGTTTAAATTCAGCTCTAACATCATGCGCATCAAACACTGCTAATATTTGCTTGACTATTTCAATTTGCTGTGCTTCAAGTTCATTATTTTGAGATTCTAAATTTTGTTTTGTTTCAACAAAATCCTGAACTGAAAAGCTTTCTAAAGCTTCAATGTAAGGTAAATCATTTTCGCTTAAAATCAAACTTGCAGTTTCGAGGATATCTGATTTGATGTTTCCGCTTTTATCATCATTAACCATTTCAATCGTGTAATCAATAAGTAATTGCGTTAAAACCTCATCAGAACCAACACGGTTGATCAGTCGGTCAACTGCTTCTGCAAGCAGTTCATTAGCTTCAAGTTCAACATCAAAATTAATTGATAAATTTAAATCTTTTGCAAATGTTCTAATTACTTTATGTGTAAATGCATCAATGGTAGAAACTTCGAAAGCCGCATAATGATCAAGTAAAAATCGCAGTATTTTTTCTGATTTAGATATAACTTCTTTAGGTTGAAGTGCTGTTTTTTTAACGACTTCTTTAAATAAATCTGAAGTTTCATCACCAATTTTATAAGCTGAAAACTCTTGTAAGCTGTTTAAAATTCGTGACTTCATTTCACCAACCGCTTTATTTGTAAATGTGATTGCTAAAATGTGCCTAAAACTGAATATGTTATTTGAAAGTAATAACTTAGATAAATAATTTAAACTGAGCGTAAAGGTTTTACCAGAACCAGCTGAAGCATTATAAATAGTAAAATTAGATTGTTTTTCCATAAGCCCCTAAAGTACGATTTTTTTGCGCGAAAGCTATTAAATTTGAAAGACCAAGAGATTTGATTTTAAGTATTTTATAACACCAAAATATTTAATAAATGATGCAATCTACTTACATTTGAATAAATCTAATTAATAATAAAACAAAAATTATGGCATTCGAATTACCAAAACTAGATTATGCTCATGATGCTCTTGAGCCACATATCGACGCAAAAACTATGGAAATACACCATGGAAAACATCATAATGGTTATACCACTAAATTAAATGCAGCCATTGAAGGTACAGATCTTGAAGGAAAATCTATTGAAGAGATTTTAGAAAATTTAGACCATACTAATTCAGCTGTTAGAAATAATGGTGGTGGATTTTACAATCACAGTTTATTCTGGAAAGTGATGTCTCCAAATGGAGGCGGAAAACCAAGTGGAGACTTAGCTAATGCTATTGATAAAGCCTTTGGAGATTTTGATAGTTTTAAAGAGGCGTTTTCAAAAGCAGCAGCCACACAATTTGGCTCTGGTTGGGCTTGGCTTTGTGTTCACGAAGGCGGTCAAGTTGAAGTTTGCTCTACACCAAACCAAGACAACCCTTTAATGCCGAATGTTGGTTGTGCAGGTACACCAATTTTAGGAATTGATGTATGGGAACATGCTTATTATTTAAACTACCAAAACAAAAGACCAGATTATATTGAAGCTTTCTTCAATGTAATTAATTGGGACGAAGTTTCTAAGAGATATGAAGCTAATAAGTAATTAATTACTCCCTAATAAATTAAAGCCATCTGTTAATCAGATGGCTTTTTATTTAAAAAGGTTTTAATTCGCTCTGAAATCGAACTTGGCAAGATACTTTCTGCAACGTGTTCATAACCATCAATCATTTTATTACCATAAACTGAAAGCGGTAAAAGCGGGTATTGATTTAAATCTGGTAAAAATTGATCATCTTTGGTTTGCTTGTAAGGTGCAAATCCAGTTGCAGGATGAGTTGTAACCCAAACCGTCATCACTTTAACACCAAACATAGCTGCTAAATGTCCATTACCACTATCCATAGATAACATCAAATCTAAATTTGAGATTAAGGCTAACTCATCTTCAAAATTGAATTTTCCCGCAACAGAAAAACAATTATGATGAGAATTAGAGAGCTGATTTAACGCATTAACTTCAGCTTCACCACCACCAAATAATAAAATCTTTGTATGTGGTGCTAATTCTTTAATCACTTTTTCCAATAGATTTAGTGGATATTGTTTCGCTTTATGAGCTGCAAAAGGTGCTACACCTATAATTATTTCTTCATCAAAATTAAACGGAATTTGTTGAAGAATGGAACTTGGGATTGTTAGCTTTACATCAAGTTCTAACTTAGACAAATCGACTTTCAATTTATACCGTTTTAAAGCAGAAGCATAGCGTTCGTGAGTAGATTTAAGCGCTTTTAGTTTTTTATTAGAATTCAGTTTTGTCAGTGCACGCTTTTGTTTGCGGCCTTTTCTAAAACGTCTGTAATCGAAACCGCGTAATTTTAAAAATCCGCAGATTAAACGTGATCGCAATACATTATGCAAATCAACAACATAATCAGGCTTTATCTGACTAATTTCAGAAGACAATTGCCATAGACCTTTAATACCTTTATGCGTTGTCTTAACTTTTGCCTCGATGACATTTACTTCTGGTAAGTGCAAAAAAAGCTTCCCAAAGAAAGCTTTTGTTACTATTGTAATTTTTAAGTTTGGGTTTTGTTGCAATGCCGCTTTAATAACGGGAACTGTCATTGCCACATCACCCATTGCCGACAATCGAATTAATACCAGATGTTGGCGTGATTTCATTATTTTTTGCTACGTAGAACAGGATTTAACTCGTCGTCATTATACATTTTCATTTGCTTGTAAACTTTCATGTATTTTTCACCTTTAGCAATATCGTCAAGTAATTGGTCAACAGCTGTAGATAAATCAACACGTTGTTCAAGCAGAATATTTAATTTATTTTGGCAAGTTGTTTTGTGCTCTTCTGATGCATCACTTCGGTTAGACTCTTCAGCCATGTGATAGATTTTTAAAGCTAATATCGATAGCCTATCAATTCCCCAAGCAGGACTTTCTGTGTTAATTTTTGCATCGGGTTTAACCTGAACATCTTTGTACTTATCAAGAAAATAGCTATCAATAAATTCAACCGTATCTGTACGATCTTGATTAGAAGCATCAATCTTTCTCTTAAGAATCAAAGCATCTTTAGCATTAATTTCTGGATCACGAATTAAATCTTCATAATGCCATTGTACGGTATCAATCCAGCATTTACGGTATAATAAGTGTTCAATTAAATGCGACTCTCGATTATAAGGATTATTAAAGTCCTGATTTACAGTATCTTTAATATGATAAGTATCTATAACTTCTTTAAAAATTTGGTTGGCTTGTTTTGAAAACATAAACTGATTTTTAGCAAATATATCTAATTGAAACGAATTAGCGTATTAACCTAATCCAACATCTAAAGTCATCATCACTAAAAAGCCGCCAATAAATCCTAAAGTTGCAATATCAGTATTACGTTCGAGTTGTGATTCTGGTACAACTTCTTCTATTACGACAAAAATCATAGCTCCGGCTGCAAAACATAGTGCATAAGGTAAAATTGGCTCAAAGGATAACACAGCCCAAGCACCTAATACCGCTGCAAAAGGCTCAACAATAGCAGATAAGTGTCCATAATGAAAACTTTTCCAGCGGCTTAAGCCAAGACCACGTAAAGGCATTGCTACAGAAAAGCCCTCAGGAAAGTTTTGTAAGCCAATCCCTAATGCTAATGCTACTGCACCACCAATACTAGCGCCTTCAAGACCTGCTGCCGCTCCGCCAAACAATACACCAACTGCTAAACCTTCAGGTATATTATGTAATGTAATTGCTAACGTAAGTAGAACAGATTTGTGCCATTTTGTTTTTACGCCTTCTTTTCTATTTTCTTTAAAATTAATGTGTAAATGAGGTAGAACTTTATCTAAACCAAAAATAAAAAGCGCACCGAGTGAAAAGCCTACAAAAGCTGGAATTACTTTTATAAAACCTTCGCCTTCACTCATTTCAATTCCAGGCGCTAACAAACTCCAAAAACTAGCGGCTACCATAACGCCTCCAGTAAAACCAAGCATACCATCAAAAAGCTTACGGTTCATATCTTTAAATAAAAACACTAAAGATGCACCTAAACCTGTCACTAGCCATGTAAAGATTGTTGCTATGAGGGCTGCCATAACTGGATCTTGAGCTTCAAAAAAAGAAATTATTTGTTCCATCACTAAACTTTAATATAAATATTAATTGTTACCATTGTTGAAACTCTTAGCGTTTGATCTTCAATTTTAAGAAGCATCGATCCATCAAAATCCTCTTTATCGAGTATTTCAATAGATTTACCTAAAGCAATATTATTTTTATCTAAATATTTCAGAAATTCTGAAGAACTATCTTTTACACCTACTAAGGTACCTTTTTCACCTATTGATAAATCAGAAAGTAAGATTTTGTTAGCCACTTGAAAATTACCTTTAGCATCTGGTATTGGATCACCATGCGGATCTCTTTTTGGATAATTCAAGAATTTATCTAACTCTAAAATTAATTTTTCAGACTTAATATGTTCTAACTCTTCCGCGACTTCATGCACTTCATCCCATGAGAAGTCAAGTTTTTCAACTAAAAACACTTCCCATAATCTATGTTTTCTTATAATTTTTAGCGCTGTTTCGCGTCCAGTTTCAGAGAGATAAACACCTTGATATTTTTTATAAATAACCAGTTTTTTTTCTGACAACTTTTTAATCATATCAGTAACAGACGAAGCTTTAGTTTGCATTTCTTCTGCTAATGCATTTGTACTAACACCTGATTGTGGGTGCTTTTGTAGATGAAAAATTGCTTTTATGTAATTTTCTTCAGATAATGAAAACATAAACAGTTTTTAAGCAAACAAAATTAATAATTTTATTGAAATACATAAAGCATTTAGTTGTGCATATTTAAATTTTTAGTTTTAACTAAAATAAATAATTTTTAAGCTCATTTAATCTCAATAATTCGTTTAAAATTAAACTATAAGAGGTTATAAAACCTTAAATTAAAGTCAGAAATTAGTGGAAATGAACACGAATTAATGGATATAAGTCTGTCCAGCTCTTTTAAAAACAATTCTATTTTAAGAATCAAAAAAGCCTATCTATATTTGGCTAATTAAATTAATAAAAGTAAAATGGAAATTTCATTAACTACGCCAGCTCTTCTTTTTCCAGCAATTTCATTATTATTACTCGCTTACACAAACCGGTTTTTAACTATTGCGGGTTTGATTAGAAATTTACATAAAAGCTATATAGAAACGTCAGATGTTAATATTAAAGCGCAAATTGGTAATTTGAAACGACGTGTTTACCTTATAAAAAACATGCAAAGCTTCGGCATATTTAGCCTATTGCTTTGCGTGTTAAGTATGTTTCTGATTTATGAAAGTTTACAAACTTGGGGAAGTATAATCTTCGGGATATCACTCGTGCTTCTTATGGTATCACTTATTTTATCAATTATTGAAATTCAAATAAGTGTTAAAGCCTTAAATATTCAATTAGAGCGTATGGAAAATTAATCTTTAAGTAAATCAATTAAAGTTTGATTTTGTCTATTTTCAGCTATTTGTAATGGTGTTTTACCTGCTTTGTCTGCAATAGATTTATCAGCATTATTTTTTAATAGCAACTTCACTAAGTCGATTTTATTAAAAGTAACAGCAAATGCCAAAGCAGTTTGACCTTGTGAATTTTGGATATTAGGGTTAGCGCCTTTATTCAATAGCAACTCAACCATATTTTGATGATTTTTAAAAACTGCTCCCATTAAAGCTGTGTTTCCTGACCCATCTTGAGCATCTATAGTTGCACCTTTCTCAATTAAAAATTTAGTAGCTTTAATTTGATTATTATAAACAGCTAGTACCAAAGGTGCAAATCCCATAGTATTAGTTGAGTTTATCGCCTCAGGATTTGATTTAACTAGAGTTTCAATTTGATTGATATCACCGCTTCTTGCAGCATCAAAAATACTTTGTGCCTTTGAAGTTGATAATCCTAATATTAAAAGTAAACTTAAATAAATATTTTTCATCTGTTATAAATTTAAAAAAAAGGGCCAATTAAGACCCTTTTTAAATTGTTGCTACATTAATTATAAATCTAGATTTTTCTTAGCAAGATACCAAGAAGTTTTTTCTACAGAATCATCAGCTAATCGCGCATTATATTCATCTAAATTTTTTGGTGGTGGTACAATTGCTTTATCTCCTTTTTTCCAATCTAACGGACAAGCAACACCATGTTTATCTGAAACTTGTAAAGCTTCAAGTGCTCTTAAAATTTCATCCATATTTCGACCTACATTTAGTGGGTAATACATCACTAATCTTATTTTCTTTGTAGGATCAATAAAAAATACGGCTCTAACAGCTGCAGTTTCGCTTTCATTTGGCTGTAACATTCCATATTTTTTAGACACTTTCATATCTATATCAGCAATAATCGGGAAGTCAAAATAAACGCCTGTGGTTTGCTTAACATTATCTACCCAACCTAAATGTGCATGAATGCTGTCTATGCTTAAACCTAAAAGTTCTGTGTTTAAAGCATCAAATTCGGCTTTGCGAGTTGCAAAACCACTCATTTCTGTGGTACAAACTGGCGTAAAGTCTGCTGGATGAGAAAACATCACAATCCATTTATCTTTTGCAAAGTCAGACATTTTAATGTTTCCTTTAGTCGTAACAGCTTCAAAATCTGGAGCTTGATCTCCAATTCTTGGCATCGTATTAATTTCTGTAATTTGATTTTCTGTTTCCATAATATTTATTTTTTAAAATTATTTGAATACAAATGTAATAGTATTTAACTATCTTAAATTGATAACTCAATTGATTTAACTTATAGTGATATAAGACTTTCCATAAAACTGATTTTTATCATAAATACCCATAAATTATTATCTTGTAGTAACTTAGGTTACATTTCACAAACTGACTACACCTTAAATTTGCACTAAATTTTAGAAAATGAGATTTATAATTTACAGTTTAAGTCTAATGTTTAGTTTAGGAATTTGGGCTCAAGAATCCAAATACTTACATCTAGATAGCTTATTAAGTAAAGTTGAGAGCAACAACCTAAAACTTCAAATTTCAGCTGCTCAAACTAAAGCGGCTAAAAGTGAGTATCAACAATCTAATGCTGTTTTTTTACCAAATATTTCAGCCAATTACAGTGTTATTAGTACAACTAATCCACTTATGGCTTTTGGCTCAAAACTAAATCAAGAAATTTTAACGCAAAATGATTTCAATCCAGCCTTATTAAATGACCCTGATCGCATAGAAAATTTTTCAACAACTATAAGTGTTGAGCAAGGTTTACTAAATTTTGACAAATTTGCTGAAAGAAAAGCTGCTAAGTACGCTTATTTAGCACAACAATACCAAGGCGAACGACTCAAACAAGCTTTAAATCTTGAAACTAAAACAAGTTTCATGCAGCTTCAATTAGCTTATAAAAACCGCGATGTCATGAAAAAAGCACTTAAAACGGCTGAAGCATACTTAAAACAAATCACTGATTTCTATGATGAAGGCTTAGTCCAAAAAGCTGATGTATTAGCCGTAAATATTCGCGTAAATGATCTAGAAACGAAGGTTGATCAAGCTGAAGCTAGCATTAAAAATATATCAGATCAATTGGCATTTTTAATGCAAGACAATTCTGAGGTGGTTTACATACCAAAAACTAAGCTCAATTTAAAATTACACCAAACCAACAATCAAAATGCGCTTGAATCAAGAGCCGATTTACAAGCTATCAATCTAGGGGTTCAAGCGCAAGAGCAATTACTAAAATCAAACCAGCTTAGTTACTTACCTCGCCTTAATGCCTTTGGTAATTTACAATTGTTTGATGATGAATTTCTTCAAGCTGATGCGCAAGGCTATTTAGTGGGTGTTCAATTAAAATGGGACATTTTTAAAGGTTACCAACGTATTGCTAAAACCAAAACAGAAAAAGCAAAACTTAACATTGCAAAATTAGAAGCGAAAGCCTATCAAGACGAAGCTCAAAACGAAATAAAGTCTACAAAACGTCAACTTGATAATCTCAGTAAAGCCATTACAACAGCTCAAATAAGCGTAAATCAAGCTAAAGAAGCCTTGCGTATTATTGAAGACCGTTTCGATGAAGGACTTGAAAAATCCAGTGATGTATTAGCAGCTCAATCCAAAGTTGAGTTGCAAGAACTCAAATACTTCCAAACCATATTTAATTACAATTATACAAGCTATTACCTCAACTTTTTAACCAACAATTAATCCTATGAAATTTATTTATACAACTCTCGTTATTATAATCTTAGCTTTTGTAAGTTGCAATTCAGAAGAGGAGAACGTTTCAAAAACAGCAACCGAACCAATCACAGTTCAGGTTGAAAAAGTAAGCGCTTCTGATGAAAACACCTTAAAAACAAGCGGAAAAATAAAGGCCGTAAATCAAGCGCAAATAAGCACTCGAATGATGGGTTACATCGAGTCTGTTCCTGCAAAAGTAGGACAAGAAGTCCAAAAAGGCGATGTATTAGTCCAACTTAACAGTCAAGATTTAATAGCCAAAAAAGCACAAGCGCAAGCTCAAATTGCTAAAGCTAAAAGCCATTTACTAAACGTTGAAAAAAATTACAACCGTTTTAAAAACTTGTTGGAAAAGCAAAGCATCAGTCAAAAAGAATTTGACGACATTAAAATGGCTTATCAAATGGCCAAAGAAAGTTTGAACGCTGCTCAACAAATGCAAGCTGAAGTTAATGCTCAACTCGGTTACAGCATTATTAAAGCACCTTTTAATGGGACCATAACAAATATATTTGCAGAGGTAGGCAACTTAGCAAAACCAGGTGAGTATTTAGTTGAAATTGAGAATAACCAGCTTTTTGAAGTAAGTACAAGTTTAGCTGAGAGTCAAATCAATAGGATTAGTATAAAAACTCCAGTTGAAGTAAATATACAAAGCATTGATGCCAAAGTTCCAGGTCAAATTACTGAACTAGCATCTTCTGCAACTACTGCAGGACAATATGCTGTGAGCGTTCAATTAAACTCTAGTCCTGAAACCTTGAAATCTGGTATGTACGCTACCGTAGAATTTCAAGTAAATAAAGCTACAACATCTCAACTCTACATCAAGTCTGATGCTATTGTAAAACAAGGCGAATTAAGAGGTGTTTATACCATAAGTTCACAAAACACAGCCGTTTTAAATTGGCTGAAACTTGGTCCTAGAAAAGGTGATTTAATTGAGGTGATTAGTGGTTTATCAGCAAACGAAATCTACATTACTTCAGCTGAAGCTAAATTATATAATGGTGCTCCCATCGAGCAAAAGTAAAGAACTATGAAAGAAGGAATTGCAGGCAAAATTGCTAAAGGATTTATAGATTCAAAACTAACTGTTTTACTTATGATTGTGTTTATGATCATAGGTGTTTACAGTTCGTTTTTAATTCCGCGTGAAGAAGAGCCACAAATAGACGTACCAATGGCCGATATTTTTGTCGGCTATCCTGGTGCAAACCCAACTGAAGTCGAATCGCGCATCACCAAACCACTTGAAAAAATTATCTCTAATGTTACAGGTGTAAAATACGTGCATTCCTCTTCAATGGCTGGTCAAAGCATGATGATTGTTCAATTTTATGTGGGCGAAGATATTGAGCGCTCTTACGTAAAATTGTATAATGAAATTATGAAGCATTTTAACGAAATGCCTCAAGGCGTCACACCGCCATTAATTAAAACACGCTCCATCGACGATGTTCCCGTATTAGGATTAACCTTTTGGAGTGAAACTTATAATGACTACGAACTCAAAAAAATTGCACAACAGGCCAAACAAGAGTTTAAAACCATTACCAATGTATCGTATGCAGATATTATTGGTGGTCGTGATGAAGTTCTAAACGTTCAGCTTCAGCCTGCGCAAATGCAAGCCACTGGTGTCGATGCTTTAAGCATAGTTCAACAAATTAAAGCAGCAAATCATCAACTTCAACTGGGGGCAATTAGCCAAGCCAATACGGCGTTTAAATTAAAGACTAATGGCTTCTTCCGCAGTGCTAAAGAAATTAAAAACCTAATGGTTGGACAGCATAACGGGATGCCCATTTATTTACATCAAGTCGCAAATGTTACTCAAGGTCCCGAAAATGCTCACCAATACACAAGCTTTGGCTATGGCGCAGGAGATGCAGAGATGAAATCTAGTTTTCCATCTGAATACCCTTCAATTACCTTAGCCGTTTCAAAACGAAAAGGAGCAGATGCAATGAAAATTGCAGACCAAATTTTAGAAAAGGTTGAAACGCTAAAACAAACTACGATTCCAGATCAAGTTAAAGTTGAAGTGACTAGAAATTATGGTGAAACCGCATCTCAAAAGGTGTCCGAATTGCTCTTACACCTGATAGGAGCTATCATAGCAGTTACTATTGTGGTAATGTTAGCCATGGGTTGGCGTGGCGGTTTAGTGGTCTTTTTATCAGTGCCCATTACATTTGCATTAACACTATTAAGTTACTACTTATTAGATTATACATTAAATAGAATTACACTTTTTGCATTAGTTTTTGTTACAGGAATTGTTGTAGACGACTCTATTATCATCGCCGAAAATATGCACCGGCATTTTAAAATGAAACGTTTACCGTTTAAACAAGCAGCGCTTTATGCGATTAATGAAGTTGGTAATCCTACCATTTTAGCCACCTTTACCGTCATTGCTTCGGTATTACCAATGGCATTTGTAAGTGGTTTAATGGGACCTTACATGAGTCCAATGCCTATTGGCGCTTCAATTGCAATGATTTTATCTCTTTTTGTAGCATTAACCATTACACCATACCTTGGGTATTTATTTTTACGGGTTAAATCTAATAAAGTTGAAGCAACAGCAGAAAACGAATCCGAAGCAACAGGAATTGAATCGACTAAAATTTACAAACTTTACAACGCGATTGAACGGCCGCTACTTGAAAACAAGAAAAAGTCAGCTTTAGCGATTCTAGTGACTGCTATCGTGCTTTTTGCTTCAATCGGCTTATTTTTCACAAAAAGTGTTTTGGTAAAAATGCTACCGTTTGATAATAAAAACGAGTTTCAGGTGATTGTTGATTTACCTGAAGGTAGCACTTTAGAAGAAACAGCTAAAGCCGTTAAAGACATCTCGCAATATATAGGTCAACAGGATCAAGTCGTGAATTATCAAAGCTATATTGGTGCGGCTTCACCTATTACGTTTAATGGTTTAGTAAGGCATTACGATTTAAGACAAGGCGAAAACATGGCCGATATTCAAGTGAATATTAAGAACAAAGACCATCGAGACTTACAAAGTCATGATATCGCCAAGCTTATGCGACCTGGAATTCAAGAGGTGGCCAAAAAACATAATGCCAACGTAAAAATTGTTGAAGTGCCACCAGGACCACCGGTTTTATCAACTATTGTAGCTGAAGTTTACGGGCCAACCCAAGAAAAACGCATTGAAATTGCCAAGCAAATAAAGCAGATTTTACTTGAAACACAAGACGTTGTTGATGTTGATTGGCGGGTTGAAGCCCCACAAATTGAATACACCTACAACATTAATAAAGATAAAGCCTCAAAATCAGGCATTGCCACTCAACAAATTGTTCAAACTCTTGGCTTAGTGGTGGGTGAGCAAGCCATCAGCGCCATTTATGATCCAAATGCTACAGAACAAATTTTAGTAAAGTTAAGTGTTGAAGATGCTGATAGAAACTTACAAGATATTAATCAATTGCACATAACATCCCAAACGGGCGCTATGATTCCAATTGAATCTTTAATCACTTTAGAAGAAGGTGAAATTGAAAAAAGTCGTTATCGTAAAAATCAACAAGCCTTGGTTTATATAACAGCAGAAATGGCTGGAGAATTTGAAAGCCCTGTTTATGCTATTTTAGGAATGTCCGAAAAGCTTAAAGATATCAACTTACCTACTGGTTACGAATTAAGTGAACTTTACCTTGGGCAACCTGAGAATACCGATGACTTTACGGTTAAATGGGATGGTGAATGGCAAGTCACGCTTGAAGTTTTTAGAGACTTAGGCTTAGCTTTTGGTGGTGTAATTATTATTATTTACATGCTAATAGTAGGCTGGTTCCAGAACTTTAAAACGCCAATAGTCATGATGGTGGCCATACCTTTATCGATGATAGGTATTATTATTGGGCATTGGATTATGGGTGCTTTTTTCACAGCAACTTCATTTATCGGAATGATTGCCTTAGCGGGAATCATGGTACGTAACTCGGTGCTATTAATCGATTTTGTAGACATCCGATTAAACGAAGGTATTCCACTTAAACAAGCGGTAATAGAAGCCGGTGCGGTTAGAACAACACCAATTTTATTAACGGCCGGAACAGTTGTTATCGGCGCATTTGTAATCTTGTTTGATCCGATATTTCAAGGCTTAGCCATTTCACTTATGGGTGGTACCATTGGTTCTACATTCTTAACCTTACTTATCGTACCATTAGTTTATTATTTAATAATGAAAAACAAAGTAAAATAACATATCATGAGAGAACGTATTATTAGAGCCATAGCTGGTAGTTTTATACTTATTAGCATTGTCTTAACGATTTATGTCAATATTAATTGGCTCTGGTTTACTGCTTTTGTAGGCTTAAACCTGTTACAGTCATCGATCACAAAATGGTGTTTGATGGAAGATATATTGAAAAAATTTGGTGTAGAATAAATTGATTCAAAATGAAATTAATGATTTTAACTAGCGTATCTAGCTACGAAAACGAAATTTTAAAATTACTAAAGGCTGCTAATATTGAAGCCTTTAGTAGTTCTGAAATTGATGGTTATAAAATGAGTAATCAACTCATTGCAACCCAAAGTTGGTTTCCGATGACTGCAGGTGGCAGTGAATCACTTTTATTTTTCTCGTTTACTAAAACCGAACAGCTTAATAAAGTTATTGATTTAGTAAAAGATTTTAATAGTCATCAAGCAGAAAATAATCCTATAAGATTAGCCGTTTTACCCGTTGAAACTTATGTTTAAACGTAGATCTCAGCTTTTTTGAAGTTTTAACTGCATACCAGGTTGAAGTTTAGACGATGAAAGTTTATTAATCGACTTTAATTCTTCTACACTAACTTCTGGGAATTTATTAGCAATACTCCAAAGCGAGTCTCCACTTTTAACGATGTAAGTTTTGTTATTTTTTGACTTAGAATTTAACTTTGGTTGAGATGACTTAGATTTGATTTCAGCTTTGACATAATCAGGATTCTTAGGGTAAACCCATAAACGCTGTCCTATTTTTAATCGGTTAGAGCGTAAATTATTCCAACGCTTAATTTGACTTACTCGAACACTAAACTTATTGGCTATTTTACCTAAATAATCGCCAGATTTTACACGATATTTAATTCGATCTTCAGCCTTTTTATTTTTAGGAAGCGGTTTAGCATCAAGTGCAATAGATTGCTTAGCAAAATTGTAAATTTTATCTTCATTAGTGGCGTAGATACCTGCAGCTTGATACGGCAATCTAATGTAATAGCTTTTATGTTTTTCAAAAGGAACAATCCCTAACTTATAACTTGGGTTTAGAAACTTTAAGTAACCTAAGTCTACCTGAGTGACTTCAGCGATATGCTCTAATTTAACAAGTTGTTTTACTCTAATTGTGTCGGTAGCATAATACAACTGTTGAGGCTTTTCAACAACAAGTTGATGTTCTTCAGCATACTCAAATAAATACATCATAGCTTGAAAAGACGGCACATAGCCTGCCGTTTCACGCGGTAAAAAGCGCCTTAATTCCCAATAATTAGTTTGGCCTCCGCTGCGTCTTATTGCTTTTGAAACATTTCCAGGTCCAGAATTATAAGCTGCTAAAGCCAAATCCCAGTCATTAAAAATACTATAAAGCCGATTTAGATATTCGGCTGCCGCTTCAGTTGAAGCTAACGGATCCATACGTTCATCAACATAACTACTAACCTCTAAATCGAACATCTTACCTGTCGGGTACATAAATTGCCATAAACCTGTTGCACCAACTGGAGACTTGGCTCTGGGATTTAAAGCCGACTCCACTAAAGCTAAATATTTCATTTCTAACGGAATATTATGCTTAGCAAAAATTTCTTCAAACATCGGAAAATAAAAGTAACTCAAACTAATTAGGCGTTCTGTGCTTTTCTGTTCTCGCTGAAGGTAATAGTTAATAACACTTTCTAAACTTTCATTATATTCTATTTGAAACGGTGTTTTAGCATTTAAATTTGCTAAACGTTGCTTTAATGTTTCTGTAGAGATTTGCTGAATGGCTTCTCGGTTAATCAAACTATCGGTAATGCTCGAATGCATCTTATCAAACAACTGTGAGTCACTTAAAGCATTTTGCCACCGTTCATCTAGTTTGACGGTTTTAATGTAATCATAAAACACATAACGTAGACTATCTTGCACAATTTCATGAAATTGCTGCATGTTTAAAGGTTTGGTTTTGTGTTGCTTTTTAGAATTATTCTGACTAAATCCTAGGCTAACACTAAAAACAGTGATAGCAACAAAAAATAGGTGCTTCATAAATTATAGGAATTGCAAATTAATTTCAAAAATACAATAGCTGCGCAGGCCTAAAAAAGAATTTTAACTAAATCTTGAATTTTAGCCACTTTCAAAATTTGAATCCCATAATTATTTTTAGGTAACTTAGACTGTTTTGAAATTAAAACACGTTCAAAACCTAACTTTTCGGCTTCAACTACACGTTGTTCAACACGGGTAACTGGTCTTATTTCGCCAGCTAAACCAACTTCAGCCGCAAAACACATATCAGACGGTATAGGTTCGTCTTCATTAGAGGATAAAATAGCTGCGACAACCGCTAAGTCTATCGCAGGATCTTCAACTGAAATACCTCCTGTAATGTTTAAAAACACATCTTTTGCACCGAGTTTAAATCCTGCTCGTTTTTCGAGAACTGCTAAAAGCATATTCAGCCGTTTAACAGGATAGCCTGTGGTAGAGCGTTGCGGTGTGCCATAAACAGCCGAGCTTACAAGCGCTTGAATTTCTATCATTAAAGGTCTTAAACCTTCAAGTGTGGAAGCAATGGCAGTTCCGCTAAGATGCTCTTCAGTATTTGAAATAAGTAAGTCTGAAGGATTACTCACTTCTTTTAAACCGTATGCTTGCATCTCAAAAATCCCTAATTCGTGGGTTGAGCCATAACGATTTTTATGGGCTCTTAAAATACGGTAAACATAATTTCGGTCGCCTTCAAATTGCAATACGGTATCGACCATGTGCTCAAGAACTTTTGGCCCAGCAATGTGGCCTTCTTTATTGATATGACCAATAAGCAAAACAGGCGTATGTGTTTCTTTTGCAAATTTAATAAGCTCTGAAGTACATTCTCGTATTTGTGAAACGCTACCTGGCGAACTCTCAACGTAATCGGTATGTAAAGTCTGTATAGAATCTATAATAAGGACTTCTGGCTGAAGTGCTTCAATTTGTCTAAAAATAGATTGGGTTTTGGTTTCAGCTAAAATGAAACAATTATTTGGTTGGTTTGATATTCGATCAGCACGTAATTTAATTTGCTGCTGACTTTCTTCGCCTGAAACATAAAGCACTTTTTGTTGAAATAAAAGTGAAATTTGAAGCAATAAAGTACTTTTCCCTATCCCTGGTTCGCCACCCAGTAAGGTGACTGATCCTGGCACAAGGCCACCACCTAAAACACGGTTAAATTCCCCGTTTAAGGTAGATAGACGTTCAATTTTGCTCAGCTCTATATCTTCAATTTTTCGTGGCTGAGACTGCCGTTTTTGAAGTGATGAGCTCGAAGTTGATTGCCAAGATTTAGATTCTTTTTTCTCTAAAATTTCTTCAGAAAGTGTATTCCACTCTTTACATGAATTGCATTGACCTTGCCATTTGGCATGTTGTGCACCACAATTTTGACAATAAAAAACGGTTTTAACTTTTGCCATACATTAATTTAGTAACCAAAAATTTCTTTAATTTTTTCGGCTTTTTGAATCACTAAATCATTAGTAATAAAACCGACTTCTTCTAAACCATAACCTGAATTGTAGGATCTCATTGCTTTTTTAGGTTTTCCGATTTCTTCATAATAACGCCCTAAAAAATAACTGGAAAATAGCGTTTCTGGAAGTTGATCTTCTGCAAGGTCACTTAAATCTTTAAATTGTTCCCATTTTTCGTTTTTTTCGATGGCGTCGTTGATGTAAAAAAAGTCGGATGTTCTCATTTTGATATCTAAAGCATAAAGTTCGGCAATATCGTCGTATTTTTCGATTAAATATTCTACAAAATCATCAGCCTTCAAAACTTTGGTTAGGTACTCGTCTTCTGAAATAGGTTTATAAAGTGAAAATATTTTTTGAAAAGCACTTGAGAGTGCAAAACCTACTTGAGTAAAATGGTCTTGATCTTTAAAATCATCATAATAGTAATAAAAGTTGTTATTATCTATGGCTTGGAATGTAGCATTAGATGCTCGAATTGTTTTTCTAAGTTCTTTGATATCATCTTCAGCAGTGCTTATGTAATACCATGTTTTTTGCTTTGTTGAGCTAAACACTTCTTTTAATCGATCGGTAGTTTTTGAGGTGTAATCGGGACTAATATTAACATAGCCTCTAAAAAGCGGGTTGTCTTTCATCAAGAAAAAGCTAGCAAAATTGGCCATATAGTCTTGTGCTGTAATGACAACAAATGGTGATGTTCTATAATTTTCGTCTACAAACTTCATTACTTCTAGGTTTATGAAGTCGTAAAATTGTGCTCCAGAATCGATTGGATATTGCACGTCGCTGTCAATCAAACCATCATCATTTCTAAAGCCTACTTGATTAACACCGATGACAATAGCTTCAGGTATATATTCCCAATAACTAAAATAATCTACTAAACCAGCGACAGGCTCAAATAAGTAATCGCCGTCAAAAACAACAATTACTGGGTAGGATTTGTCTTCATTTTTTTCATAATTGCGTGGCAGCTGAACCTTGATTTGACGGGTTCCATTTAAAATTTTTGAATCAACTTCAACATATTCTATTTGAGCATAGCTTTGATAGCTAAATAAAACGGCTAAAAGGAAGAGTAATTTTTTCATTTTGAATTAATTAGTGCCTAAATTTAATTAAAAAAAATTAATCCTTATTAACAATTGGCATGAGCAAGGCTGAGAAACCTCCAACTACAATCACTAGTAGAGTTTGAGCCGTCCAAACAATCCACCCAAATGATTCTCCAGCTACAGCGTCGCCTCCAAAACCAGCGATGGTGGCACCGATTGTTAGTGGGTAAATACCAATTCCGCCATTGGTGATAGACATTGCAAAAGAGCCAAAAACAAAAGCCACTAAAAGTACTGATAAATGAACATCTGATGTGCCTGGAATGCTGTATTTTACAACTACAAACATGGCTATATATAAAGTCCAAATTAAAAATGTATGTAAGATAAATAAAAGACTATTTTTCATTTTTAGTACAGTCTTCATACCTTGAACAACACCTTCTAAAAATTGTTTAACTTTTAAAATTAATGGCTGTTGAGATCTTGAAAATAATTTAAGCCCTAAGAGAATTAATAATATTAATACGCCTAATAATATTAAGGTAAATAATGGATTAATCGATTTGTTTTCAAAGAAGTTTAAAATTAAATCGGCTTGATATAAAATAGTAACACCAACAATAAGTAACAGCATCAAAAAATCAATCACGCGTTCTGTTATAATTGTCCCAAATGCTTGCTCAAACTTAACATCTTCATAGTTGGCTAAGGTTGCACCTCTTAAAACTTCGCCTGAACGTGGGACACCAAGATTGGCAAGGTATGCAAACATGACTGAAAAAAAAGAATTGATAAATCTTGGTTTTACGCCTAAAGGTTGAAGTAAAAATTGCCAGCGATAAGCTCGTGATAAATGCGAGCATATGCCGAGAACAACAGAAACAGAAACCCAAAATAAATTGGCTTGCTTAATGTTTGACCAAATTAGTTGCCGCTCTTCGGCCTCGAATCTATACAAGGATATGAATACAAAAAAGAAACCTATTAATAGAGGAATAATGAATTTTAGTCTCTTTTTTAATTTTGGTTGCATTTAGTTGAGTTTATTATCGTCATTAGGAAAGACTAAACTAGGTTTAAATGACTTCGCTTCTTCTATAGTCATGATGCCGTAGGACATAATAATAAGAATATCACCCTTAGCAACTTTACGTGCTGCAGCGCCATTTAATGTAATTTCTCCACTATTTCTAGGACCAGGAATAACATAGGTTTCTAAACGCTCACCATTTGAATTGTTAACGATTTGCACTTTTTCGCCTTCAATGATATTTGCGGCGTCCATTAAATCTTCATCTATGGTAACACTCCCAATATAATTTAAATCGGCTCCTGTAACTTTTACACGATGAATTTTAGATTTGACAACTTGTATTTGCATGATTTAATTTAAAGCTAAATTATCTATTAATCGAACATCTCTGATGTATGCTGCAATAAATGCTCGATAATTGAGATGTGTTTTTTTTGTTTGAGCAGGTATTAAAGTTGAAGTTGGTGCAACCTCGAAATACTCCAGTTCAAGCAATTGGTGGTCTTCAAATAGGTCTTGAATGCTAGATTTAATTTCGTTAATTGAAAAATCATTAAACATTGTTTTAGCTTGAGATAGTGCTTTATAAATCAAACTAGCTTCTTCAACTTCAGCTGGTGTTAGCCTGTAATTACGAGAACTTTCAGCTAAACCATTAGGCATCCTTAGCGTAGGACTTCCAATAACTTCAACAGGTTGTTGAGTAATTTCAACTAATTTTTTGACTAATTGCAGTTGCTGAAAATCTTTTTCACCAAAAAAGGCTTTATGCGGTTTAACAATAGCAAACAGACGCTTTAAAACTGTACCAACACCGTTAAAATGGCCTTGGCGGTACTGACCTTCCATGTATGAGACTATGCTTCCAAAATCAAATTCTTCAGCTTTTACATCTTCACCATAAACATGATTTATACTTGGTGTATAGACTATAGTTTTGGGGTTATTGCTAATAAGTAATTGATAATCTTTTTCAAAATTACGAGGATATTTTTCTAAATCGCCAGAATTATTAAACTGCGTGGGATTTACAAAAATGCTAACGACCACAACATCGCAATATTGGTAAGCAAAATTGACTAAACTAAGGTGTCCTTCATGTAAAGCACCCATTGTAGGTACTAAACCTATTATTTTTTCATGAGCTTTCAAGTCCTGAATTTGTTCTTGAAGCGCTGTATTAGTTGAAATATTCACTCTATATTTCTAATGTTAAGCTGCAAAGCTAATATTTTAGCATTAATCCACATAAAAATTTGTAAATTTGCAACTTTATAAATTAGCATTTAATACCTTATGAAAGATAAACGCATTCTTTACGTATCATCTGAAGTTGTTCCCTACTTGCCCGAAAACGACATTTCTTCTTTGTCTTTTGAAGCACCAAAAATGGTTAATGCTTCTGGTGGACAAACTAGAATTTTTATGCCGCGCTTTGGAAACATCAATGAGCGGAGACATCAACTCCATGAGGTCATTCGTTTATCAGGGATGAATTTGGTCATCAATGATTTAGACATGCCGCTAATTATTAAAGTTGCTTCGATTCCTAAAGAACGTATGCAAGTTTATTTCATTGATAATGAAGATTATTTTAAACGTAAAGCCACACTCAC
Organism: Psychroflexus salarius; assembly: GCF_900129035.1. Taxonomy (GTDB): domain Bacteria; phylum Bacteroidota; class Bacteroidia; order Flavobacteriales; family Flavobacteriaceae; genus Psychroflexus; species Psychroflexus salarius. The sequence goes on from NZ_FQTW01000004.1 coordinate 91,183, forward strand.
TGATGAAGATGGAGAACTATTTGAAGATAATGATGAGCGTGCTATATTTTTTGCCAAAGGTGTTATTGAAACCGTTAAGAAACTAAATTGGGCACCAGACATTATTCACGTTAATGGCTGGTTAGCATCCCTTTTACCTTTATATTTAAGACATTACTACGGCAACGAACCTTTATTTAAAGAATCTAAAATTGTAACATCTGTTTACAATAGGGATTTTGAAAACACGCTTGATCAAGATATGATCAAGAAAATTTTATTTGACGGTATTGACGATAATGCCGTTGAACATTTATCTTCACCAACTTACAATAACCTTTTAAAAACAGCCGTTGATAATTCAGACGGTATTATTTTTGGGAGCGAAGAAGTAAGTCAGGAATTAATAGATTATGTAGAGTCTAAAGAAATCCCTACGCTAGAATACAAACCTAGAGAAGCCTTTGCTCAAGCTTACCAAAATTTTTATTTGAGTGATATTTTAAATGAAGAAGTTGAATAATATGCAAAAAAAAATAGTTGGCAAATTAACCTTATGTCTTTTATTTATAAGTCTTTTGTCTTGTCAAGAAAATATAAGTGAATTAGGTGGTGGTTATATTAATAGTATAGAACTTCAACCAGCCTATGAAGTTGAAGAAATTACAGCATACAGTGAAAAAATCACAGCCATACAAACCAATTCACTCACCAACTATTTAATTGGTACTTATAACGACCCAGTTTTTGGGACTACTGAAAATACTATTTTATCTCAAATTAGACTTGCAACACCAAATGAAGATTTTGGAATGCAACCTGAGTTAGATAGCGTTATATTAAATTTACCTTTATATTTAACCCAAATTGATACCGACGAATTTGAGTTAGATTCGATTTTTGGAACTGGTGATTTCAAACTCAAACTTTACGAATCGAATTATTTTTTAAGAGAACTTGACCCTGGAGAAAACGGTGAATTTGATAATAACCAACAGTATTTTTCAAACCAAATTGATGAAATTTCGCCATTCATAGAAACTACGCCTTTTTTTGAATCTGAAACAATTAATCTAGACGAACTTAAAGAGAGTATTACTTTAATTGATAGGTCTGATGAAGATAATCCTGATACCACTTCAGTAAACCCTAGAATTAGACTAAAGTTACCGCTTGATTATTTCAATGAAAAAATCATGAGCAAAGCAGGTGAACAAGAACTAGTCAACAACAATAATTTTATTAATTATTTTAGAGGCATTCACATGGTCATTGAGCCTACAACACCTGAACCTCTGTTAATTAATTTAAACTTAAATACAGAACAATCAAACATCACGCTGCATTACAAAACAATGAGGCCAGGCATTTCACTAGATCCTGACGTTACTCCTGAGCCTGTTGAAAGTTTTGATGAATTAAGCCTAAATTTCTCAGGAATAAATGTCAATTTTTATGATAATCAATTTGCTGTAGATTTATCTAACCAAAATCAAAATCAAGGCGAAGAATACATTTATTTAAAAGGTGGTGAAGGTTCTTCAGGTGTTATTAACCTTTTTACAGGATTAGATTCTAATGGTGACGGTATTTCAGACCAACTTGAAGAATTAAGACAGAACCAATGGGTTATTAATGAAGCTAACCTCATAATGTACGTAAACGAAGATTTAGCCTCTTCTAACAAAAATATTGTTAATCGATTATTCATTTATGATATCGAAAACAATATTATACTCGAGGATTATCGCTTAGATCCAACGCTATCAGAAAATCCGGAAACCTCTGCGAGTATACATTTACCGCCACTTGAAGAAGACAGTGATGGAAATAAATTTTACAGGCTGAGAATTACAAATCACATTAATAACATAATTAACAAAGACTCGACCAATGTAGAACTCGGTTTATCTATCTCTCAAAATGTAAACATCACAAGAACACTAGATATTATTGATGATAGTGAAACATTTGAAAGTGTATTAGAAAGCTCTGCATTAAGCCCAAGAGGCACAGTTTTACATGGTAACAACTCACCTTTTGAAAATAAACGCCTTAAATTAAGAATCATTTACACAGAAACTGACAATTAACAACTAACTAATCTAACTAATTATGTGCGGAATCGTAGGATACATCGGACCAAAAGATGCATACGACGTTGTTCTAAAAGGTCTACAACGTTTAGAATACAGAGGCTATGACAGTGCAGGAATTGCCTTGTTCAATAATGACCAATTAAAGATTTGTAAAACCAAGGGTAAAGTCTCAGATCTTAACAATAAATGTAAAACCGAAAAAATTACCTCTGGTAAAATAGGTATCGGCCACACCAGATGGGCAACTCACGGTGAACCTAATGATATAAACTCTCATCCTCATGTTTCAAACTCTGGTGACTTAGTCATCATCCACAATGGAATTATTGAAAATTATGAACCTCTAAAAGAAGAGTTAACTAAGCGCGGTTATAATTTTCAATCTGAAACTGATACTGAAGTTTTAGTCAACCTAATTGAAGATGTTAAAACAAAAGAAAACGTAAAGCTTGGAAAAGCTGTACAAATAGCACTAAACCAAACAGTTGGCGCTTATGCAATTGCGGTATTTGACAAGAATAAGCCTAATGAAATTGTTGTAGCTAGACTAGGAAGTCCACTAGCTATTGGTGTAGGTGAAAATGAATTCTTTATCGCTTCAGATGCATCTCCATTTATTGAGTATACTAACAAATCTATTTATTTAGAAGATGGCGAAATGGCTGTTGTTAGATTAGGTCGTGAAGTTCGTATTAGAAAAATCAAAAACGATAAACTTGTAGATCCATATGTTCAAGAACTTCAACTAAATCTCGATCAAATTGAAAAAGCAGGTTACGATCACTTTATGCTTAAAGAAATTTATGAGCAACCAGATGCTATAAGAGACACTTATCGCGGACGAATGCTACCTCAAAAAGGACTCATTAAAATGTCTGGTATTAATGATAACATAGACCGATTAATGAATGCTAAACGAATTATAATTGTGGCTTGTGGAACTTCATGGCATGCTGGACTAGTAGCTGAATATATATTTGAGGATTTAGCCCGAATTCCTGTTGAAGTTGAATATGCCTCTGAATTCCGATACAGAAACCCTGTCATAAGCAAAGAAGATGTTGTTATAGCCATCTCACAAAGTGGCGAAACCGCTGACACAATGGCTGCCATTAAAATCGCTAAAGAAAACGGCGCTTTTGTATTTGGTGTTTGTAATGTTGTTGGGTCTTCAATTTCAAGAGAAACTCATGCAGGCGCATATACGCACGCAGGGCCAGAAATAGGTGTAGCATCTACCAAAGCATTCACAACACAAATAACGGTTCTATCATTAATAGCCCTTAAACTCGGCAAAACTAAAGGTGAAATTTCACAATCAGATTTTCACGCATATCTAAATGAGCTAGAGTTAATCCCTGAAAAGGTAGAAAAAACGCTGCTAACCAATAATATGGTCGAAAAAGTTGCAGAGGCCTATAAAAATGCAAAAAATTGCTTATACCTCGGTCGAGGATACAACTTCCCGGTGGCACTTGAAGGTGCACTTAAATTGAAAGAAATTTCTTACATACACGCAGAAGGTTATCCTGCTGCCGAAATGAAACATGGACCCATAGCACTTATAGACGAAATGATGCCTGTTATAGTTATAGCAACCAAAAAAGGCCATTACGAAAAAGTTGTGAGTAACATTCAAGAGATTAAATCTAGAAAAGGAAAAATTATAGCGGTAGTTACTGAAGGAGACACATCAGTTAAAAAAATGGCCGACCATATTTTAGAAGTTCCAGAGACTTTTGAAGCTTTAACACCATTGCTTACCACTATTCCACTGCAGTTATTATCGTATCATATTGCCGTGAAATTAGGTAAAAATGTTGATCAGCCAAGAAATTTAGCTAAGTCAGTAACAGTTGAATAAACAAATTTAAAATAGCAAATTCCAATCTTAATTTTATAAAATTAATATATATTTGCAAACCAAAAATAATAGTTTTTTAAAACACCATAAAACGCTTGATAATGTCTAAAATTACAGGTAAAATATCTCAAATCATTGGCCCAGTTATCGATGTTGAGTTCGAAAATTCAAAAGATTTACCAAAGATTTACGATTCCTTAGAAATCAACAGAGACAATGGTAACACATTAGTCCTTGAAGTTCAATCTCACGTTGGAGAAAACCTTGTAAGAACAATTGCAATGGATTCTGCAGATGGTCTTAAAAGAGGTACTGAAGTCGTTTCTACACAAAGCCCAATTCAAATGCCGATTGGACAAGATGTATATGGAAGATTATTCAATGTAACTGGTAATCCAATTGATGGTATGGAAGAATTACCAAAAAAAGGAAAAGATGGCTTACCAATTCACAGAGAAGCGCCTAAATTTGAAGATTTATCAGTTTCTACTGAAGTTCTATACACAGGAATTAAAGTTATCGATTTAATTGAACCATACGCAAAAGGTGGTAAAATTGGATTATTTGGCGGTGCTGGTGTAGGTAAAACTGTACTTATTCAAGAATTAATTAATAACATCGCTAAAGGACACGGCGGTTTATCTGTATTTGCAGGAGTTGGCGAACGTACTCGTGAAGGAAATGACCTACTTAGAGAAATGCTAGAATCTGGAATTATTAAGTACGGAGATGACTTTATGGAGTCAATGGAAGATGGCGGATGGGATTTATCTAAGGTTGATAAATCAGCTATGAAAGATTCTAAAGCTACTTTCGTTTTTGGCCAAATGAACGAACCACCTGGAGCTCGTGCGCGTGTTGCTCTATCTGGATTAACTATTGCTGAGTACTTTAGAGATGGTGCTGGCGATGGTCAAGGTAAAGATGTATTATTTTTCGTAGATAATATTTTTAGATTTACTCAAGCTGGTTCAGAAGTTTCTGCACTTTTAGGTAGAATGCCTTCGGCGGTTGGTTATCAACCAACACTTGCTACCGAAATGGGTGCTATGCAAGAACGTATTACATCAACTAAAAAAGGCTCTATTACATCAGTCCAAGCCGTTTATGTCCCTGCGGATGACCTTACTGACCCTGCTCCAGCAACAACCTTTGCTCACTTAGATGCAACAACAGTATTGTCTAGAAAAATTGCTGAGCTTGGTATTTATCCCGCGGTAGACCCATTAGATTCTACATCACGTATTTTAACAGCTGACATTTTAGGTGAAGATCACTATAACTGTGCACAGCGCGTTAAAGAATTATTACAACGCTATAAAGAATTACAAGATATTATCGCAATTCTCGGTATGGAAGAATTATCTGAAGAAGATAAACTTGCTGTTTCAAGAGCAAGACGTGTTCAACGTTTCTTATCACAACCATTCCACGTAGCTGAACAATTCACTGGTCTTAAAGGTGTTCTTGTTGATATCAAAGAAACTATTAAGGGCTTTAACATGATTATGGATGGAGAATTAGACCACCTTCCTGAATCTGCATTCAACCTAAAAGGAAGTATTGAAGAGGCTATTGAAGCTGGCGAGAAGATGTTAGCTGAAGCTTAAACCAAAATGATATGCAACTAGAAATTGTAACCCCAGAAAAAGTTATCCTTAACCAACAAGTTACTTCAGTTATTGCACCTGGAATAAGAGGTGAATTTCAAATTTTAGATCACCACGCACCTGTTATTTCTGCATTAACTAAAGGCGCTTTAAAATTAAGTGACGATGTAAAGTTAGATGATAAAATTGCCGATTTATTTCATAAAAAAGGAAATAAATTTCACTTTAATATTTCTGGTGGTGTTTTAGAAATGAATAATAACAAAGTAATTATTCTTACGGACTAATTACATATGTTAATCAATTTAAAAGCTCGCTTACAGCGGGCTTTTTTTATGCTAATAATTGAAATATTTGTGGCATAATAGACTTGTAAATATCACGAGAAACCAGATAAACAATAGAAGTTTCTAAAAATTCGGGTAAGTCTTTACGGTCAAGTAAACGCATACCATAATCTATAACCACGTTTAGAAATAACAAAAATAAGCCTAACTTTAATAGACCAAACAGACCACCTAATAAACGATTAAACAAACTTAACGCTGCAATATCAAGCAACTTAGTAACTAACCTTCCAATCAAGTTTATTATTATCGCTACAACTACAAAAACAAGAATAAAAGAACTTAAATCTAATAATTCACTTGACCAGTCAACATAAGTAGATAAATAATCATCAGAAACTAGGTCATAAAAATTATACGCTAGAAACAAAGCTAAAAAAAGTGCTAATAAGCCAGTTAATTCAAGTACAAGTCCGCGTTTAAAACCTTTATAAACAACAAACAAAGCTAGTAATGCTATAATAATATCGAAAATATTCATGTGGTAAATATACTAATTTGATACAAAGCCATAAATTTGCAAAATGATAGGAGATGAACAATTAAAACTTCGCTGGAACACTCTAGTTAAAAAACTTTCTGCACAATTTGCTGATGGAGAAACACTAGATCTTGACGCAATTATTTATTTAGTTGGCGTACAAGAATTAGGACAACCACATTTAAAGTTTAAAAAAGATGACAAAGTTAACCTCATGCATATTGCCATCTGTAAGTTATTAGAACCTTATGGCTATTATGAATTTGACTTTGTAGATGATGATGGCTGGCCACATTATAAAAATATTTCAAAATTACCTGCTTTAAAATCTGGTGAACAAAGCGTGTTGATGAAAGAAGCTATTGTAAATTATTTTATTAATCGAGATTACATTAACTAAACACAACATAAGATTTTTAATTTTTATACTTTTGCCAACTGATTTTAGACTTCAAAAAAATGATTGACCAGATTAAAGAACATGTCGAGAAAGTAAAGCAGTTTACGGCTAAAACTGAAGATGAATTAGAACAGTTTAGAATTGAGTATCTCGGTAAAAAAGGGATATTAAATGCTTTTTTTGCAGAATTTAAAACTATACCAAACGAAAATAAAAAAGACTTTGGTCAAGCTATAAATGAGCTCAAGCAAACTACCAATCAAAAAATAGAAGATCTGAAGGCTTCATTCAAAGCTCAATTAGATGAGAAAGGCATTTATGGTGACCTAAGCCGACCTGCTGAAGTAATTGAAATTGGTTCAAGACATCCGATTTCTGTTGTTAAAAATCAAATTATTGAAGTTTTTTCAAATATTGGATTTAATGTTTCAGAAGGCCCAGAAATTGAAGACGATTGGCATAATTTCTCAGCTTTAAACCTGCCTGAATATCACCCAGCACGTGACATGCAGGACACTTTTTTTATTCAGACCAATCCTGAAGATATTTTGCTGCGAACACATACTTCAAGTGTTCAAGTAAGATATATGGAAAACAATAAACCACCGATTAGAACTATTTCACCAGGACGTGTATTTCGTAATGAAGATATTTCAGCACGATCACATTGTATTTTTCATCAAGTTGAAGGATTATACATAGATAAAAATGTTTCATTTAAAGACCTTAAACAAACACTTTCGTATTTCACAACGCAGTTGTTTGGTAAATCTAAAATCAGGCTAAGACCTTCTTATTTTCCATTTACAGAACCAAGTGCCGAAGTCGACATTTATTGGGGACTTGAAACTGAAACTGACTACCGTATTACCAAAGGAACTGGCTGGCTAGAAATTATGGGATGTGGTATGGTAGATCCTAATGTGCTTAAAAATGTTGATATAGACCCTAATGAGTATTCTGGTTTTGCATTCGGTATGGGAATTGAAAGAATTGCAATGCTACTTTATCAAGTTGAAGATATTAGAATGTTTTATGAAAATGATATCCGTTTTTTAAAACAGTTTAAATCAGTATTGTAAAGATGAGGAAAGATATATCAATTCCAGAAGTTAGTGGTGTTAAGGTGGCTGCTATTTTAGAAAATGATGAAACCTTAGAAGATAAAGTCTGGACAGTATATTTAATTAACCAAAACAAAAGCGATTTGGAAACTGTATTAATTGTCTCTGAAGGTAATTCTGAAACCCAAAAAACCTCAACTTTACGTAAAAAAATAGATATCTTACCAGCTCAATCCATTGCTAAAATTGAATTTCTTCAAGATGAATTACTAGCGTTTGAGAATAAGTTTAAAGTCAGTTACTTTTTAAATCATACACTTTATCATAAAGACTTTATATTTGAAGCAAATAGTATTAGTGAAAAGCAAGCAACTCAACTTCAACTCATTGATAAAATTGGTGTTTTAGCACAATAACTTCAACTAAGTTTTAATCTTAGCTGCTTTTTTATAATTCATCAATATAATTGCTGAAAGTATTAAAATAATTCCAATCCATTTCGTTAAATTCTGATCTTCGTTTAACACAAAATATCCCATTAAAACAGCAACAGGTAGTTCAATTGATGAGATAATCGCACCTAAACCAACATTAATTTTTGGCATTCCAGCGGTAAATAATAAAGGTGGTAAAATAGTGCCAAACAAAGCTAAAACTGGCGCCCAAAGTTTGAAAATTCCAAAATCAAAATCACCTTTTATACTCACTAATGTGTAGATTATGGCAATAAATAAACCACCAAGCATCATCCACTTACTGCGGGTAATTGAGTGATACTGAAGTGCCACGCGGTTAGATGTAAACATAGTAACTGTATAAGATAATGCGGCTAAAAAACCGTAGGCAATACCAACAAGGTCTACTTTTTGGTCTTCGATTAATAAATCTGCAGCAAGTACTGTTCCTATTAAAATTAGGCCAACCGAAAATAATTTTCTTTTGGTAGGCTTAACTTTATTAATAAGCCCATCTATAACAACTCCAATCCATACACTTTGCATTAATAATACAATACCAACTGAAACTGTGATGGTTTGAACAGCTAAATAATAAAAAACACTTGTAAAGCCTAATGATGTTCCTGACAAGATTAAAGACAAAATAGACTTTTGCCGAACAGATTTTGACTCGATTGGTTTTGATTCTTTCTTTATAAACAGATTAAGAATAACTAAAGCTATAAAACCTATTAAAAGCTGAGAAAAAGTCACTTCATAAGTCGTATAATTATCTTGATAGGCTAATTTCACAAAAGTGGTTAGCAAACCATAGCAAGATGCAGCCAGGGCGACTAAAAATGCGCCGTTAAATATTTTGTTCATGTGTATTTTTTGAGAATTAACTTAGCTTATCGGCTAATTTGGTAAACACTTGTTTTGGATTTTTCGTTTGATACAACACTTTATAAACAGCATTGATAATTGGTGTTTTTACCTTCTTTTTGCCATCTTTATGACTTATATCAAAAGCACTTTTGGTAGCATAATAACCTTCAGCAATCATGCTCATCTCCATTTGTGCACTTTTTACAGTATAGCCTTTACCAATCATATTTCCAAATAAACGGTTTCGGCTAAAAACTGAATATCCTGTAACAAGCAAATCTCCTAAATAGGCCGAATCATTAATGTTACGCTTCATTTTGTAGCGTTTTTTAATAAAGCGTTTCATTTCTTTTATGGCATTACTCATCAATACACTTTGAAAATTATCACCATAACCTAAACCATGAGCAATACCAGCTGCAATAGCGTAAATATTTTTCAATACAGCCGCATATTCTGTACCGATAATATCTTCAGAAACATTGCATTTAATGTAATCGCTACTTAAAAAATGGGCAACTGTATTGGCGTGATTTTCATTAGCACAAGCTATGGTTAAATAAGATAATCGTTCAAGAGCAACTTCTTCAGCATGACATGGTCCTGTAATAACGCCAATTTTTTCAAATGGAATTTGGTAACGTTCATTAAAATGCTCACCAACTAACAAATGACTTTCTGGTACAATGCCTTTAATAGCACTAAACACGATCTTATCGCTAAAAGGCGCTGTAATTTTATCCAATTCATTTTGCAGAAATGCTGATGGCACAACAAAAATTAATATATCTGATTGCTCAACGACTTTATTAATTTGGTTGGTTAATTTTAATTGATTTGTATCAAATTCAACTGCACTCAAATAGTTTGGGTTATGACCTTCTTTTAAGATATGCTCAATTGCAGTTTCATTGCGCATATACCAATTGACTGCATGTAAATTTTCACATAGCATTTTAACTATTGCAGTAGCCCAGCTACCACCGCCAATAACACCAAAATTAGGGTTTGGCGTCTGTAATACTTGTTTTATATCGGTTGTTTGGTCTGTCAAAATAAAGCGTGTTTTTATGTTCTATAAAAATTCATCTCGTCAATATATTGCCAAACTTTAGCAGGCAACAGTGGTTCTACCACTTTATCCTCTTTAATAGATGAACGAATTAATGTTGATGATATTTCAATCACAGGCGTATTTGTCATCACTATTTTAGGGTGATTTTTAAACTGCTCAGGAATATTGCCTTTAGACAATCTTGGACAAACATAAATAGAATGATGATCTATGATGTATTCCCAATTCTTCCATTTATGAAAGTGATTTAAATTATCTTCTCCCATAATTATAGAAAAATCACGATTAGGATATTGATCACTTAGTTCTGCTAAAGTTAACGCGGTGTAATTAGGTTGAGGCATTTTAAATTCAATATCGCATGGCTTTAGATAATCGTAGGCTTCAACGGCTTGATAAACCATTTCTAAGCGATGGTGATTATCCAGCAAATTGGTTGATTTTTTAAATGGACTTTGCGGGGTGACAACTAGCCAAATTTCATCTAAATCTGTAAACTGAGCTAAATGATTGGCAATAATTAAATGACCAATATGAAAAGGATTAAATGTCCCAAAATAGAGTCCGACTGCCTTTTTCATGATTAATTAATGTAATTATAAACCAATTGGTAAGCCTCATCAAGTGCATCATCTAAAACTTCATTTATAATGGTATAATCAAATTGTGGCGCTGTTGCCATTTCAATTGAAGCTTTTGCAACTCGCATATTAATTTTATCATCAGTTTCGGTTTTTCGTTTTTTTAGACGAATTTTAAGTTCCTCAATACTTGGCGGTTTCACGAAAACTGCTAAAGTTCGGTCAGGGTAAATTTGTTTAATATCTAAACCGCCAACCACATCTATATCAAACACAACATGTTTACCTTTTGCCCAAATTCGCTCGACTTCAGCTTTAAGTGTACCATAAAAATTATCTCGATAGACTTCTTCCCACTCTAAAAAATCATCATTTTTAATATGTTGCTTAAATTCTTTTAAGCTCATAAAATAATAATCTTCACCATGTATTTCATGACCACGAGGTTCTCGAGAAGTTGCTGATATTGAAAAATCTAAATTTAATTCTTGTTGAGCAAGTAAGTGTCTGACAATCGTGGTTTTACCTGAGCCTGAAGGTGCCGAAAATACAATTAGTTTTCCTTTAAAATCACTCATATTATAACACGTTTAAAAGCTGCTCTTTGATTTTTTCAAGCTCATCCTTCATCTTAACTACTAATTTTTGCATCGGTGCGAAATTAGATTTTGAGCCAATAGTATTAATTTCACGTCCGATTTCTTGACAAATGAAATTAAGCTTTTTGCCATTAGATTCTGCTGTATTCATCGTTTTAAAAAAATAGTCAAGATGGTTATCAAGTCGGGTTTTCTCTTCTGTAATATCATATTTTTCAAGATAATACATCAATTCTTGCTCAAAACGATTTTGGTCAACATCTACTTTCAAGTCTGTCACTGCTTTATGCAAACGTTCACGAACCTTATCAATACGTTCAGGATCAATAGCTTTTACTTCAGTTATTAACGACTTTAAGTTTGAAATTCGTAGGTTAAAATCTTGCTCTAAAGCTTTTCCTTCATCATTTCTGTGCAGGATCAATTGTTCTATGGCAGACTTAAATGTTTCCTTAACTGCTTCAGCTTCTGCAGGGTCAAGTTCTTTTTTTTCATTCACTAAAGCCTCAGGTAAATTTATTGCAATAGGAAGAAGATCTTTAAAGTTTAGCTCGTCGCCTTCAGTTGAAATAGATTTTAGTTGCTGAACATAAGCTTGCACAGCCTTGGTGTTAATTTCAGTTGAAGTTTCTCCGGTTTTAGATTCAACATGAAGAGAAACATCTACTTTCCCTCGGTATAAGTGTTCGCTTATTAAGTTTCTGAGTGGCATTTCAAGTTCGCGATACTGCGAAGACATGCGTAAATTAACATCTAAATTTTTACTATTTAAAGACTTAAGCTCAACACGAATAGTTTTGTGGCTCAGCTCGGTTAAGCTTTTGCCGTAACCCGTCATTGATTGAATCATACCCTGAATTTAAAAATTAACTTACAAATGTAAAAAAACTAAAACTAAGCAACGACAAATAGTGCTATATGCCGCAAATATTTTAATTTCGTTAGTTTTACAGATATATGAAATATTATATTATTGCAGGTGAAGCTTCTGGCGATTTACACGCGTCTAACTTAATTAAGGCGCTAAAAGTTGAAGATCCACAAGCTCAATTCAGGTTTTGGGGTGGCGATTTAATGGCTAAAGCTGTGCAATCTAAACCAGTAAAGCATTATCGTGAGTTAGCTTTTATGGGATTTGCAGAAGTTCTTCTCAATATCAGAACAATTTTTAAAAACATTAAATTTTGTAAAGCTGATATTGCCAAGTACCAACCTGATGTGATTATTTTTATTGATTATCCTGGATTTAATATGCGCATTGCTCAATGGGCAAAACAAAAAGAAATTAAAACTTTTTATTACATCTCTCCACAAATTTGGGCATGGAAAGAGAATCGGATTAAAAAAATTAAGCGTGATGTTGATCAAATGTTTGTGATTTTACCTTTTGAAAAAAGTTTTTATGAACATAAACACAATTTTAAAGTCCATTTTGTAGGCCATCCTCTACTTGATGCTATTGCTCAATTTAAACCAGACACCTTAGAAGCGTTTAAAGAAAAGCATCAACTTGATGACCGTGAAATTATTGCTATTTTACCTGGAAGCAGAAAGCAAGAAATAAGTAAAATGCTAAGCACAATGCTCAAAATGCCCTCACAATTTAAAGACTATCAGTTTGTAATTGCTGGAGCACCTAGCCAAGAGAATAGCTTTTATAAGCAGTACACACAAAAAGAAAACATCTCATTTGTAGCTAACGAAACCTATAACTTGCTCTCGCATGCCAAAGCTGCCATGGTAACTTCTGGGACAGCAACATTAGAAACTGCTTTATTTGAGGTGCCTGAAGTTGTTTGTTACAAAGGAAATGAAATTTCATACCAAATTGCAAAACGCATTATCACCTTAAAATATATTTCTTTAGTCAATTTAATTATGGATGCTGAAATTGTGACTGAATTAATTCAAAATGATTTTAATGAAGTACGACTTAAAGAAGAGTTGAAGCTTCTACTAGAAAACTCACGAGCAGAAGAACTAAAAAAAGATTATAAGCATTTAAAAGAAGCTCTAGGAGGCGTTGGTGCTAGCCAAAAAACAGCCCAATTAATGGTTGGTTTATTAAAATAAAAAAGCCTCAACTCATCTGTTGAAGCTTTTCTTTAAGACTTTTAGTGATATTAAGTGTAATCTAACTTAATTAAAATTTCATTTCAGGCACATCACCTTCAACAATTAAATCACCTTCCGTGGCCTTTTTAATTTCTTCAACACTTACGCCTGGCGCACGTTCTATCAATTTAAATTGACCATCAACAATATCTAAGACTGCCAAATTTGTAACAATTTTGGTTACACATTTCACGCCAGTTAAAGGCAAACTACAGGATTTTAACAATTTAGATTGACCAGCTTTATTAGTATGCATCATTGCAACGATGATATTTTTTGCCGAACCTACCAAATCCATAGCGCCACCCATACCTTTTACCATTTTGCCTGGTATTTTCCAGTTGGCAATATTACCATCTTGTGCAACTTCCATCGCGCCAAGAATTGTTAAATCGACATGTTGACCGCGTATCATTCCAAAACTCAAGGCTGAATCAAAAAAACTAGCGCCCGGTAGAGCTGTAATGGTTTGTTTACCAGCATTAATTAAATCAGCATCGACTTGTGTTTCAGTAGGAAAAGGTCCCATTCCTAAAATCCCGTTTTCACTTTGAAATTCAACTTCAATATCATCACGCACAAAATTAGCCACCAAAGTAGGAATCCCGATACCTAAATTTACATAATAACCGTTTTTCACCTCTTGAGCAATGCGTTTTGCAATTCCGTTTTTGTCAAGCATATATTTAATGTATTTTAATTCTTTAATTAAAAGTCTAGTTGTTTATATTTAATCCTTTACTGTACGTTTTTCGATGCGTTTTTCAAAAGATTCACCTTTAAAAATACGCTGCACAAAAACACCTGGAATATGGATAAAATTAGGGTCAAGCTCACCAGCCTCAACAAGTTCTTCAACTTCAACTACAGTTATTTTTGCAGCACCACACATATTTGGATTAAAGTTTCGAGCGGTACCTTTAAAAATCAAATTGCCAGCTGTATCGCCTTTCCAAGCTTTAATAAAAGCAAAATCAGCTTTAAAGGCGTGCTCTAAAATATGAGGTTTGCCATCAAACTCACGTACTTCTTTGCCTTCAGCCACTTCTGTTCCATAACCAGCTGGTGTAAAAAATGCTGGAACACCGTTTTGGGCTGCTCGACAACGTTCAGCTAAAGTTCCTTGCGGAATTAAATCTACTTCAAGTTCGCCACTAAGCATTTGGCGTTCAAACTCAGCATTTTCGCCAACGTAAGATGAAATCATTTTTTTTATTTGCTTTTTTTTGAGTAGCAAGCCTAAACCAAAATCATCTACGCCAGCATTGTTTGATATACAAGTAATATCTTTAATATTTCGATTGACCAGTTCTGCAATAGCGTTTTCAGGAATTCCGCTGAGACCGAAACCGCCTAGCATAAAGGTCATTCCATCTTGAACATCTTCAAGAGCTTCACTGACAGAATTTACAGTTTTCGTAATCATCTATTTAATTTTAGCCTAAAAATACGTAATTTTTAAAGTTTCAACAATTCACTTGCGATATTTTTAAACAAATAAAAAATGCTTCAATAGAATTGAAGCATTTTGAGTTTAATTCAGAATAAATTTAGCAATCATACCAAATATTCTATGAAATGAGATAAAAAGAAATTGAATTATAATTGTCTTAATCAAGGTAAAAAAAATTAAGCATAGCCTTAGCTACGTTTCATTTTTTTAACGAAGATAAAGGCAAGTAGAAACTATTTATTTGTCTTATTTTATGGGATATTTGGTATTAGCTTTCATAATTCTTAATGGCATTCACAAAAGCCTTTGCATGGTCTACAGGAATATTTGGTAAAATACCATGACCAAGATTAGCGATATATTTATCTTTTCCAAAGCGATTTAGCATTTCAAGCGCCATTTTTTCAATTTCTGGTATTGGTGACAATAAACGTGATGGGTCAAAATTACCTTGTAATGTAATGCTGTTATTAGTTAATTTTCTTGCCACTTCTGGACTGCAAGTCCAGTCAACTCCAAGTGCTGCTGCACCCGATTTAGACATGTGTTCTAGAGCAAACCAACAGCCTTTTCCAAATGCAATCACAGGAATGTCTGGTCTTAAGGCATCAATAATTTGCTGCATATACTGCCAAGAAAAAGTTTGGTAATCTTCTGGTGATAACATGCCGCCCCAAGAATCGAATACTTGCACTGCATCGACGCCAGCTTCAACCTTTCCTTTTAAATAAGCAATAGTCGTATCGGTTATTTTTTGAAGCAATTGATGTGCTAACTCAGGTTCTGAAAAACAAAAGGCCTTGGCTTTATCAAAATTCTTAGAGCCTTGACCTTGCACACAATAACAAAAAATCGTCCATGGCGAACCAGCAAATCCAATTAAAGGCACCTCATCATTTAAGGCTTCTTTTGTGAGTTTTATCGCATCGTATACATATCCTAACTCTTCATAAACATTAGGCACAACGGCAGCATCAACTCCTTTTTTGTCTCGAATAGGATGAGGCAACCAAGGCCCAAGACCTGGCTTCATCTCTACCTCTATATTCATAGCTTGCGGAACAACCAAAATATCGCTAAATAAAATTGCCGCATCGGTACCAACTTGATGAATTGGCATTACTGTTATTTCAGTAGCTAACTCAGGTGTTCGACAACGTGTAAAAAAATCATATTTTTCCTTTAGTTTCATGAAATCTGGTAGATATCGTCCTGCTTGACGCATCATCCAAACCGGTGGCCTACTAACTGTTTCACCTTTTAAAGCACGTAGAAATAAATCGTTTTTTATCATGAGTAAAAGTTTATAAACTTATTGATTATTTAATAATTTGATGGCTCTAGCAATACAACTTTCAATTGAGGTTGTAAGAGATACCGAGACATTTTTGCTAAACTTTTTAGCTGATTGGGCCGTCGTTTCTCCAATACAAACTAAATAGTTCGGTGTTTTTGTGTTAACGCTGAAAAAAGACTTCACTCCACTTGGGCTGAAAAAAAGCACAGCGTCAAATTGATTTGAAAAGCTTTTATAATGAGGAATAGTTGAATAGATATGATGTTCTTTAAATTCAATTCCAGCTGAAGTTAGCGCACTTGGGATTGTATTTAGGCGTTGAGTTGAACACAATAAATTAAAGGTTTCATTACTGTAAGCTTCAACTAAAATTTGACTTAAATATTTGGCATAGGTACAAATTAAAACCACATTGTAGCCAGCATTTATAAGTAAGTTTGCTGTTTTTTGACCGACACAAAATACGCTTTTAAACATCAACTGATGCTTAATGCAAATTTTAGCAGCCGTTTGACTGGTAATAATAGCATTTTTAATATTACGTTTAGGAATTGCTTCAGGCTTAACTTCAGTAGAAATGGCATTATACTCTACCAAACTATGATTTGTATTTAAAACAAGTTGGCGTTGTGATTCTGTAAGTTTTTTAGTTGAAAGCAATCTTGCCATTATAATATCGCTCTTAAGGCTTTCATTAATTGATCGCCGCCTTGGGCTAAAATTTCACGCGCACAATCTTCGCCAAAGTTTTCAGCGTCAGTTACTGCTGTAGACTTTTTTATTTCAAATTTTTGTTGACCGTCAAGACTGAACAAAGCAGCATGCAAATGTATTTTCTGATTTCTAACTTCAGCATAAGCACCAATTGGCGCTGTGCAACCACCTTCTAAAGTTTTTAGAAAATCTCGTTCAACACTTACAGCAAGATCAGTTGGTTGATGATTTAATTCTTTTACAGCATTTAAACACTGCATATTTTCTTCTAAACAAACCACCAACATTGCACCTTGTGCAGGAGCAGGAATCATCCAGTCTAAAGCCAAGTGTTGTTCGGGTAGCAGATTGATGCGTTCCAGACCGGCTGCTGCAAAAATAGCAGCATCCCAATTATTATCTTTCAATTTTTGAAGACGTGTGTTTACATTGCCACGTAAATTTTCGACTTTATGATTTGGATATTTGTGCAGCCATTGTGCTTTACGCCTGAGGCTTCCTGTTGCAATTGTGCCAGATTCATTTAAAAAATCAAGCCCCTTATGGATTAAAATATCTTTATGATTTGCTCTTGGCAAAACCGCTGCCTTTACAACATTTTTAGGTAAAGCTGTCGGGACATCTTTCATGGAATGAACAGCAATATCAATATCTTTATTAAGTAAGGCAATATCTAAAGTTTTGGTAAAAATACCTGTAATACCCATTTCATACAACGGAACATCTAGGTTTAAATCGCCTTGAGATTTTACAGGCTTAAGCTCTGTTGAATAACCATTATTTTGGAGTAAATCTTGAACTTTTTTGGCTTGCCATAGAGCTAATTCGCTATCACGTGTACCAATAATTATAGGTTGTTGTTGCAATTTTAAGCGGTTTAAAATTAGTGCTGTTGTTCAAGTTCAAAGACCTTTTTAAGTAAAGCTATACTATCTTCTGTCGATCCATTTGCAGCACGTAAATGACTAGCGAAACTCCTTGTAATTTTATGAATGATGCGATCACTAATAATTTCGGCTTGATCTTTATCGAAGTTAGCTATTTTCTTACTCTGATAATCTAATTCCTCTTCTTGAAAAAGTTTAAACTTATCTTTTAAGGCTTTAATTGTTGGTGCAAATTTTCTGGTATCTAACCATTCATAAAACTCTTCTTTTACCTCATCAATAATACCTTCAGCTTGTGGAATATGTTCTTTTCGTTTAGCCAAAGTAGCGTCGGTAATTTGAGACAAATAATCTAGATGTAGTAAGTTTACGCCATCAATTGCTTCAACTTGGTCAGACACATTTTTAGGAATTGATAAGTCTAAAATTAAAAGTGGTTTTTTAGGGAAAATCAACTCTTCAGTAATGGTTGGATTTTGAGCCCCAGTCGCTACAATCAAGATATCAGCCTTTCTAATTTCTGTTTGTAACTCGCTAAAATCTTTAACCTTCAAATTAAATTTACCAGCAACTTCTTCCGCTTTGTCTTTAGTTCGATTAATTAAAGTAATGTGCGCATTTTTTGTATGCTTAACAAGATTTTCGCAGGTATTTCGACCTATTTTACCAGTCCCGAATAGTAAAATATTTTTATTAGTAACATCTTGAATATTGTCTAAAATGTATTGAACTGATGCAAAAGAAACCGAAGTTGCCCCTGATGAAATTTCAGTTTCATTTTTTATTCTTCGACTCGCTTGAATGACTGAATTGATTAAGCGCTCTAGAAACGGATTAATTAAGTGACGCTTTTTAGAATTTGTAAAGGCTGATTTTAATTGGCTTATAATTTCAAAATCACCTAATATTTGAGAATCTAAACCACAGCCTACACGAAACATGTGAGCAATTGCTGCACGGTTTTGATAAATGTAGCCTACTTGTTTAAAAACTTCAGGATCGCCATGACTAAACTGGCATAGTAAATTTATAATAGTATCTTCATCGTCAGCAAAAGCGTAAATCTCAGTTCGATTACAGGTAGATGTCACTGTAATCGCATCTAAACCGATTGCTTCAGCTTGATCTAAAAGCGCTTTTCTTTGATCTAAACTCAAACTAAACTTCCCTCTTGTCTCTGCATCTGCCTTTTGGTAACTTAGACCAATCGCATAGAAAGTTTGGTATTTAGAAACGTTATATTTATACATTAGTAATTAGAAAGTTTGATGCAAATTTAGAGCAGAAGCCTTTTTAAAAGTAACGCTAAAAGTTCATTTTTTATCGTTTGAAGTGTTTTTTAAAAAAAAGTGACATAAATCATGTATTTGACTTATTTTTGTAACAATAGTTAGTGTTTTAAGCTATTTTAATTAGAATGATTCTAAATAAATATCAATATTTCTTATGATGGAATTAGAAAAAAATATCGCTGAAGGTTCAAGTCATTTTATCGAACTTGAGAGCGGTTTATTACTTATAGGTATACAACATGATTTGAATGAAAATATTTGTGTAAAGCATGACATTGGTAGTGATTTTATTCAATTTCATTTCTGTGTGAAAGGCAACCTAAAATTTAATTTTAACGAAGGTCGCTATGCATTGAACATAAAAGAAGACCAGTCTTTACTATTGTATAATCCACAACGTAAATTACCGATAAATCTTGAATCTGAAGGTCAAACTTGGTCGGTAAGTATACTAATTTCAATTAAAAAATTACATACATTATTTTCAGCTGAAGCCAATTACATTGACTTTTTAACCGATGATAATAAAGATAAAAAATATTATAATGAGCGTCAAATAACCCCTGCAATGGCTGTTGTATTAACACAAGTTCTAAATTTTAACCTACATCCTTCTATTAAAACCATTTACTTGAAAGGTAAAATTTATGAGTTAATTGGCTTGTATTTTAATCGCCCTGAAGAAGCAGATATCGAGCAATGTCCATTCCTAGATGATGAAGATAACGTTAAAAAAATAAAATTAGCCAAAGAAGTTGTTATTCAACGAATGGCTGAGCCACCATCACTTAATGCATTAGCAGATGAAGTAGGCTTAAGCCTAAAAAAATTAAAAGAAGGTTTTAAAGAAATTTATGGTGATACAGTATTTTCGTTTTTATTTGATTACAAGATGGATTATGCCAGAAAATTACTTGAAAAAGGACAGCACAACGTTAATGAAGCTGGTCTAGCTGTTGGTTATTCAACTGCAAGTCATTTTATTGCTGCATTTAAGAAAAAGTTCGGCACAACACCTAAAAAATACATACAAAGTGAAAAATAAATTATAAAATGTAATAAACATGAAGATTTATAATTTTATCAATCAAATTGGATTTAAAAAATCTTATGCTAGTAAATTTTTATTTATTGCTTTTTTAGGAACTCATGTTCCGCTTATAGGTATCGTTTTATTTGTTCTATTTTCTCCTAAGGAGAACCTGAATACAACGATTATGATAACTAGTATCCTAATTTTTACTGTACTTGCAGCAGTATTAACAATGTTTGCACTCAACAAACTTTTAGACCCTATCAAAATAGCAACAAAAGCTATGAACGCCTACAGCCTTAACAATACTATTATTGACGTTCCTAAAAATTTTACAGATGAAGCTGGTGTTTTACTTAATAAAATTCACGACGCTTTAAACAGAATCGAGGATTTATCTAAGGAGCGTCAAAACTTTACCAGTATGATTTCTCATGATTTAAGAAGTCCGTTATCTTCTATTGTTGCTATTGCCGAAGTAATTGAACATGAAACAGATGACAAAAATATTATTGAATATTCGAATATGCTTCATAAGTTAGGGAGTAATGCCCTTAATATGATCAAGTCTATTTTGCAAGTCATAGAATCAAAAAATTTCAAAATAGATCCTCAGGAAATGCAGAATGTAAATACAAAAGATTTTATTGAAAAGCAACTTATAAATTTCCAACCACTACTGAAGGATAAAAACATTTCAATTAACATAATAGAATCAACTAAAAATACTTCAATGTTTGTTTCGCCGAAGCTAATAGCAAGTGTTATTCAAAATTTAATTTCAAATGCTATTAAATTCAGTCACAAAAATTCTGAAATAAATATTAATATTGAGTCCTTTGAAAATCAGCCACATATAAGTTTTATTGACCAAGGCATTGGCTTTAACCAAGAACAGTCAACTGAACTATTTAAAAAATTCACTTCTATTAGCCATAAAGGAACATCTAACGAAGATAGCAGTGGTATAGGCCTGTTTTTAAGTAAAACTATAACTGAAAAGCACGGTGGAAAACTCACTGCAAAGAGTAATGGTATAAATAAAGGCGCTACCTTTACCGTAAAATTGCCTCATAAAGAAAAAAGTCTTTTAAAATCATCTTAAGATTTGATGGGTAATTCAATTAAAACCAAAATAAGCCCTTACTTTTGACTTGCAATAAATTTGAAGCTATGAAAGGAGTTCTACTTGTTAATCTAGGATCACCAAAATCAACCGACCCTAAAGACGTTAAAACCTATTTAGGTGAATTTTTAATGGATGAACGCGTTATTGATCTACCAAAACTTTTACGAACTATCTTAGTAAAAGGTATTATTCTTAATACAAGACCTAAGCAATCGGCAAAAGCTTATGCTAAAATTTGGTGGGATGAAGGTTCTCCTTTAATTGTGTTGTCTGAGCGTCTTCAAAACAAAGTAGATGACATGACAAGTGTTCCTATCTCATTAGCTATGCGTTATGGTGAACCTTCAATAAAAAATGGCCTTCAAGAACTTTACGACCAAGGCGTTACAGATGTTTTACTGGTTCCATTATATCCGCAATACGCCATGGCTACTACAGAAACTATTATTGTATTAGCTGAAGAATTAAGAGATCAATTTTTCCCCAAGATAAATTTTACAGTTGTACCACCATTTTACAACCATCCTGACTATGTTACTGTTTTAGCTAGAAGTATTGCAGACAAGTTAGATCATGTAGATTATGAACATTTACTATTTAGCTATCATGGTGTCCCTGAGCGACATATCAGAAAAAGCGACATTACAAATAGTCATTGTAAAATTGATGGCTCATGCTGTCAAACACCTTCAAAAGCACATCAATTTTGTTATCGCCATCAGTGTTATGAAACAACCCGTTTAGTTGGTGAAAAATTAGGCTTAAAAGAAGGTACATTTAGTACCAGTTTTCAGTCACGCTTAGGTTTCGATCCATGGTTAAAACCATATACAGATCGCACAATTGAAAAACTTGCAAAAGATGGTATTAAAAAAATGGCTATTGCAACACCGGCATTTGTCTCTGATTGCTTAGAGACTTTAGAGGAAATCGCTATGGAAGGTGAAGAAATTTTTCATGAAAATGGTGGAAAAGATTTCCATTTTATACCATGTATCAACGATCGTCAAGACTGGGTTAAAACTCTGAGCAGATGGATTGATGAATGGGCTAACCAACCCGTAAAAGACACAAAAGCATCATAACTTCAAATGGCTAAATCAAATGCTGAAGAACTAGGTCAGGCGCCAATAAGTAAACTACTCATTAAGCAGGCTGTACCAGCTTCTATAGGTATTTTGGTTATGTCGATCAACATTTTAGTTGATACTATTTTTGTTGGTAACTGGATTGGCTCAACAGCTATTGCCGCCATCAACGTCGTTTTACCTGTTTCTTTTTTTATTGCAGCGCTTGGTTTAGCCATCGGTATCGGTGGCTCTTCAATTATATCGAGAGCACTTGGTGCTAATAAGTACCACAAAGCTGTAACTACTTTTGGAAATCAAATCAGCATTACATTGGTTTTAACCTTAAGCATGGCTGCTTTGGGTTTGATTTTTATTAATCAGCTTATTCCGCTTTTTGGTGGTAAAGGTGAAATATTTGAACCTGCTAAAGTTTACTATCGTGTAGTGGTTATTGGTGTGCCAATTTTAGCATTAGCAATGATGGGAAATACGGTGATTAGAGCTGAAGGAAAACCCAAATTTGCAATGGTTGCTATGATTATTCCGTCGGTTGGTAATCTCCTGATGGATTATTTATTTATAAACATCTTAGACTATGGAATGTTAGGTGCCGCTTGGGCAACCACTGGCTCATACGCATTGTGTCTTGGTTACATTGTATGGTTTTTTTATTCTGAAAATTCTCAACTCAGACTAAAGTTATCAAACCTAGGATTTCAAAAACCCATTTTAAATGAAATTAGCAGCCTTGGTTTTGTTACGCTTTCAAGACAAGCTGTTGTTAGTGTAACTTACTTAATTCTAAATAATATTTTATTTAATTTAGGTGGCGAAGATGCCGTTACTAGCTATGCCATTATTGCGCGAATGCTAATGTTTGCTTTATTTCCTGTTTTAGGTGTCACACAAGGGTTTTTGCCAATATCTGGTTATAACTATGGAGCTAATAATTTCAGCAGAGTGCGTGAAAGCATAAATACCGCCATACTTTATGCCACGGGTTTAGGTCTATTAGTATTTGGCTTTATCATGTTTTTTTCAGAAGAAATTGTAAGTGTTTTCACATCTAATTTAACCATTCTTAAACAAGCACCTAATGCAATGCGTTGGGTTTTTGCTGCTGTGCCTATTATTGCTGTACAACTTATAGGTTCAGCATACTTTCAGGCCATTGGTAAAGCTATTCCTGCATTGTTACTTACCTTGTCTCGTCAAGGATTTTGCTTTATTCCGTTGGTATTAATTCTACCCCAGTTTTATGGCGCATTTGGTGTGTGGATTTCGTTCCCATTAGCCGACTTATTATCTACAATTATTACAGCAGTTTATTTAAATAAAGAAATTAAAAAAACCTTGATTTCTGAGAATAATAACAACCGAGTTGAAAACTGATGTAACTAATTTCTAAATGTGATGAAATTTTATTAAAAATCACTTCAAAAATCTTGCTACTTAAAGGTCTGCTGAGTTATCTAATACCAAATATTCTATAAAATGAGATAAAAGAAATTGAATTATAATTGTCTTAATCAAGGCAAAAAAATTAATCATAGCCTAAGCTACGTTTCATTTTTTTAACGAAGAAAAAGGCAATTAGAAACTATTTATTTGTCTTATTTTATGGGATATTTGGTATAATTTATGCTCTAAATTTTTTTATAAGCCTTGATGTTTATCCATATTTTAGTTCCATCAGCTAATTGAACCTCTTGATAATTATTAAATTTCGAGAGCAACTTAACTTTAGTACCTTCATGCAACGTAAGTACTTGGCTACTTCTGGCATTAGGTTCAGCTAAAGCAGGTACTTCTTCACTTAAAATAACTGCATACTGTTGGCTTTGTTGCAGGTGGTCTAAACGGTAGGCTTGAGAAAAGCTTATGACTGAAAATATTAAAAAAACTACAAACCCCGTAAAAAACAGTCGTTTTGTAATGGTTTTGGTACTAAATACGTAAGCTAAAAAAGCGAAGAACATAAGCATTGCCAATACAACAACCAAGTAACTCCACTGATCTACTGAAAGTAAAAAATTAAACTTATCAATATAGATTTGTAATTGAGATTTTTCTATACTTTGAATTTCATCAATAGTTAATGAGTTTGCATAAGCTAAATTTTCTTGAAAAGAACTATTGTTAGGCTTTAATTTTAAAGCTTTTTCATAATGTAAAATTGCTTGACCTAAATTATTTTGCTTTAACTCAGTATTTGCTAAGTTAAAATGTAATTCTGCCGAAACTATATCTTGCTTTAAAATACTTCTATATAAAGCCTCAGCCTGCTCATATTTAGCATTATTGTAAGCTTCATTTGCTTGGCTAAAACGTTCTTGTACACTGGTGTTTTGAGCTGAAAAAGACAAACTCATTAATAGAAACACCACCAAAACTAGTTGTTTTTTCATGCTATAATTGTTTGTCTATGTTAGAAATTAATTCTGTAGCTTGTTTATAATCAGTTTGCATATCTTGATTAGCTTCAGATGCATAACGCGCTAATTCACATTTTTCTATCAATTTAATCACCGCTTCAATTTCGCTATCATTAACTTGTTTTGCACTTAATTTATCACGCAAGCCTTCTTTTGTAAGTTCTTGTGTTTCAATACGTAATTTTGCTTTCAAGAATTTGTGTAAGGCCAATTCTAAATTCATATAAAAAGCCTCACTTGTTCCTATAGATTGTTTTGCGCCGCTTAAATAGCGTTTTGCCAATTTATTGGCCCGTTTATGGTCAGTATTTCGTATACCTGATTTAGATCGAATAAATTTTTTGATAAGAATAGCTAAAGGAATACCACCTAACGAAAGTATAATTAATAGCCAAAACCAAAATGAATTATAAAATCTATTAGAATTGATAGCTGAAAACTCTGTTTCAAGTTCAATAAAGTTGAAGGTATTAGTTGTAGAAATAATATTTTTAGCTCCTGTTGAAGCCACCGAATTTCCCGTTGAAGTAGCTGATGTGTTATTAGCTGAAGCAAGATTTGGATTAGGGTTAACCTTAATGACTTGCGCTTTGCTTGTTAAAGTTTTGTAAGTTTCTTCAGAAGCGTCGAAATAAGAAAACTGAACAGGATTAATTTCTAAGCTTCCTGCTACATTAGGCACAATGGTATAATTATCGGTAATTTGACCACGCAAACCTGATAATCTTGTACTAACTTTTTCATCATGTTCAGGATCATAAACATCTACTGAAGATGGAAACTTAGGCTTTGGTAGGGAAAACAACCTTAAGTTACCATTACCAGAAACTTTAACTTCATAATTTAGAGATTCACTAGCTAAAAGTTCAGTTTTACTAAGGCTTGTATTTAAACTAAACTTACCAACAGCACCAGAAAAATCAGCTGGCTTATTAGCTTCAGGTAAAGCTTTAACATCTACGGTTTTAGCCTTTGCTGAAATTGTGCGTTCAACGACATCATACAAACGGCGACCAAAAAAATCTCTTCTATTACTAGGTACTTCAACCGAAACTGATAATGATAAAGGTTCAATTGTTAATTTTCCACTTTTTTGAGGATATAGCACAGTCTTTCTTAATTCAACATAACGGTAGTTACTTCCGCCGTAAGTGCCTTGTTTTACTTCAGGTTGGTCAATTTCAATAATTTGACTCCAGAAATTGTTGTATTTCGGTTCA
Source organism: Psychroflexus salarius (assembly GCF_900129035.1). GTDB lineage: Bacteria > Bacteroidota > Bacteroidia > Flavobacteriales > Flavobacteriaceae > Psychroflexus > Psychroflexus salarius. The sequence continues at coordinate 117,252 of NZ_FQTW01000004.1, forward strand.
TCAAGGCTTCTCCAATTGCGAACATTGGTGGTTTGGTTAACGTATAATTTGTAAACTACAGAAATACCTTCGTTTACATAAGGCTTGTAGTCACTAACTTCTGCTACTAAGTGAATCGCATCAGATAAATCGATTCTGTTACCATTACCATCGTCTGGGTTATCGACAGCAGCTGTTACTTCTATAGTAATTGGCGATGTTTTATAAACTTGGCCTTGAACTTCAATCTCGGCTTGACCAATAGTTAGTTGACCACGCTTCATAGGTTGTATAAAGTAAGTATATGTTTTTGAAAATGAACTTTTACCATTAACCCATTGCTGTTTAACCGACTGTCCTGGACCTGCAATACGTTTAAAGCCTTCAAAATCTGGTGCTATAAAATTATCGCCATCTTTATTGACTTCAAACTCAACTTTAATACGTTCATTAATCCCTACTTTTTCTCGACTTGCTTTAGCTACAAATGTCACTTGCGCCGTCATAAAAGTGACGCAAAACAAACTGAATATGAAACTGATTTTCTTTAGCATGCTACCAATCTTTTTCAGTTTTTACTTTAGATCCTTTTGCCTTTTTAGCATTTACTTTTTCCTGAATTTTATTTTCTTGGTTTTGTATAGCCTTTAGCAAACGCTGTACTTGTTCTGGCGATAGTTTGCCCTTTTGTGGTTTTGGTTGCGGGTTATCTTTACCTTGGCCATCTTTAGATTTTTTTGGCTTGTTTGACTTTTTATTTTTATTCTGTTTCCCGTCTTCTTGTTCGTTATTTTTTTGCTTGTCTTGATTACCTTCTTTCTTGTCCTGATCTTTTTGGTCGCCTTTATCTTTTTGATCTTTTTTAGAATTATCGTCTTTAGATTCGTCTTTTTGATCTTGTTTTTTCTGATCTTTATTTTGATCTTTTTTATCATCACCATCGCCACCGCCATCATTTTTTTCTTTCTTTAGCTTTTCTTTAGCTAAGGCATAATTATAACGTGTTTCTTCATCGTTTGGATTGTTACGTAAAGCATTTTTATAGGCTTCAATAGCAGCTTGGTATTTTTTTTCTTTCATAAATGTATTCCCTAAATTATGAAAGGCTTTATGTTTTATAGATTTATCATCGGTATTTTCAATAGCTTCTAAAATTCGCTTTTGGGCTGACTCCGCTTTATCATTATCAATATACAAATTAGCAAAATTATAGGCTGCTGTAGACTTGTTACTTGGTGTTGCTAGCGCTTTTCGGTAATCGGCTTCAGCATTTGCAAAATCGCCTTCTTTAGCTTTTTCGTATGCTTCAGCTAAGATGCGTTTTTGAGTTTTAGAATTGGCTTTACTTTGGGCGAAAACACCTGTAAAACTCAACGCAAAAAATATTAGCATTAGTTTAATTTGATTTTTCATGGTCGTTTTCGTTTTCATTAAAAAGATTTAATTTTTGGACCCAAGCTGTTTTCTTATCGAAAATAAAGCTTTCAAGTATAATTAACAAAATGGCAAATCCTAAAAACCATTGAAATTGGCTCTTATAATCGGCATATTGTTTAGATTCAAATTCGGTTTTTTCAATTTCGGTAATAGCTTCAAATAATTGCTTTACCGCTTCTGAAGAATTTAAGCCAGGAATGTATTTACCATTTCCTATTTTGGCGATGTTTGTTAATGTTGAAGTATTAAGTTTTGTAATGACTGTTTCGTTATTTTGGTCTTTTTTATAGCTTAAAACACGACCATTTTCTTTAAGTGGAATTGGCGCGCCTTTTTGTGTGCCAACACCAATAGTATAGACCTTTATACCAGCTTCTGCTGCTTTTTTTGTAATCGCATTAATATTAGTATCATGGTTTTCACCATCACTCAAAATAACTAATACTTTATTAGTTTGCTCGTCATTATAATAGGTAAGTGACAGGTCTATAGCTTGGTTGATGGCAGTTCCTTGGCTAGACACCATATTGGTGTTCATGGCTTTTAAAAACGTACGAGTTGTGGCGTAATCTGTTGTGATAGGAATTTGAGGAAAAGCACTTCCTGCATAGCCAATTAAACCGACACGGTGAGCGGTTAATTTATTAATGATTTGATTAATAATTTGTTTAGATTTTTCTAAACGATTGGGTGCAATATCTTCAGCCAACATACTTTTTGAAACATCTAAAGCAAAAACAATATCTATTCCTTCACGCTTTAGAGTTTCAATTTTAGTTCCCATTTTAGGATTAACTAGTGAAATACTCAATAAACCGATAGCCAAGAGCAAAAGACTCAGTTTAACAAAAGACTTTATTCTTGAATGTTTAGGCGATAACTGCTTGAAAAATTTAATTTCAGCAAATTTCAATTGGGTTTTTACTTGCCAATTTCGGTATAAAAGGTATATAAACAGTAAAATGGGAATAACTGCTAACAACCAAAAGTAAGATGTTTCTTCTAATACATACATTATACCAAGCTTCTAAATAAAGTGAATTTTAATAATTGTTCGAGAACTAATAAACCTAGTGCAATTAACAAAAGCAATCTAAATTTTTCGTCATAGTTATAAAACTTCAATTCCTCTATTTCTGAAGTTTCTAGTTGATCTATTTCATCATATATCGCTTTTAAAGTTGAATTAGTTGTTGCTCTAAAGTATTTACCACCTGTTTTATCGGCAATAGTTTTTAACAATTCTTCATCAATTTCAACTTTAACATTACGGTATACAAAACTTCCGTTAGGTCTTACTGCTACAGGTGATAAAGCTTCGCCGTTGCTTCCTAGGCCAATGGTATAGGTTTTAATACCATATTCAATGGCAAGTTCGGTGGCTGTTTCAGGATCTATAAATCCAGTATTGTTAACACCATCGGTTAGTAGTATTATGACCTTGCTTTTGGCTTTACTATCTTTTAACTTATTAACTGATGTTGCTAAGCCCATACCGATAGCTGTACCACCTTCTATAATTTCTGAATATTCAATTGATTGTATGGCATTTAAAGTAATTTCTTTGTCGCTTGTTAACGGTGTTTTGGTATAACTTTCACCTGAAAAAACAGTCATTCCAAAACGATCGTTTGGTCTGTTACTAACAAAATCTGTGGCTACTTTTTTCAAAGCTTCTAAACGATTCGGCTTTAAATCTTTTGCTAGCATACTTGCTGAAACATCAATTGCCATGACGATATCTATACCTTCAGTTTTTTTAATTTTAGTACTTTCATCTACTGTTCTTGGTCTTGCCATTGCCGTAATTAACAACGCTAAAGCTAATAGCCTAAACACAAATAGAAAATGGCGTAATCTAGGTAAAATACTGGATGATTTGTTAAAGCCTTTGGTGCTTGACAAAGTTAAACTAGCCCATTGTTGTTTGTGCTTTAAAATGTACCAAAGCATTAATAGTGGCAAGACTAAAAGTGCCGTAAACCATTGCGGATGTTCGAATGTGAGATTACTTAGCATTTAGCTTTGGTTTTTCAAATTCAACTGAATTAATAATACGTTTCGTAATAGTTTCAGCATATTCATCGCCTTCATTATAAATAATGGTTAATTGCTGGTAATTTCCTGCGTAACCAAAATTTAAGATTTGATAGTTTTTCTTAATATCACTTTGGGTAATTGGGTTTTCTATAGCAAAGCTTCCAAAAACTTTAATCCCTTCAACGCCTTCAAGAGTTTTAAAATCTTCTGTTTTGGTTAAAATGTTATAAGCACCTTTACTTTCTAGATTTTTGTAAACACCATCAAGCGCTTGGTCTAGTTCAAATTCTTTTTTGCCTTCAAAATTAACTTGACTTAATACAACATAAAGTTTACTGTATAAGCTTCCTGAGGCAAAAATTTCACTTTCTAAGTTTTGAGGTGCTTTAATACCTAGGCTATCAGGGTTTTGACGAACTAAAACTTCTGGTGTCGTAATTTGAATACTCGGCACACTGTATTCACTCGTGATCCAGTCATTCTCAAGCATAGCTTTGGTCTCATTACCAAAAACACTGTCCTTAACATAATCAAAGCCTTTTGTTGCAATTAATACTGAAGACAAAGCTACCAAAATCAAGACGACGATAAGGCTCCCAAAAATGAGCTTTTGCTTACGTCTTTTATGTTTTAGTTTTGCTTGAAAAGCTTCATCGTTTTTCTTTTCAGCATCAGTTGGTTGTGGAATTGCACTTTGAACATGCTTGATAAACTTTAAAATCTGTTTTTTATATGATTTTAATGTGATTACATCTGGTCGATGACCTGCAAATTTTGCTAAATCTGCGTCTACTAAAATAGAATTATAGCTTTCTAGATATTCATCTTTAAATAGCACTTGCTTATTGTCACGTTTTTGATACAAGGCCTGCATTAATTCTCCAGTTGTATATTCCATCGCGCTGACTTCAATTTTTTCTTCTAAATAGCGACGACTAATGTTAGTGAGCTCTGTGATATAAGCTTTTAACTTCCTGCTTTCAATATAGCCTTTATTTTCAAGTGTTTCAAGTTCTAATTTTGCTTGCTCAAAAGGTGGTAAACGCCTTTTTGATTCATCTTTTTGTTTGCGATATTTAAAATATAATACATAAGCCAAAACTAAAATCAGTATTGTAACAATTAACCACCAAACCCAACTAGGGACTTGAAATGGCTTTTCTACATTGATTTCACGCTTAATCGGAAACAAATTCTGTTTTGTTGTATCAACTTCAACAGTATTAACTAAAACCTTTAAACTGTCAGTTAAATAAGGTTTGTTATTTATTTTTAAAAGCTGCGGTGGAATTGTATAAGCACCAGAATCAAATTGTGTGAGTTTATACGACTTAATCAAGCGAAACAAGTCTTGATCTACGGTTGAAGTATCTATTGGTAGATCTTCAACTAGTTCAAGTGGCACAAAACTCTGTGCTTTTGGGAAAACAACTAAGTCTTGGTTTGATATGCCATCAACTGTAATTTTATAGTTAATTTGCTCACCAATACGCATTTTAGCCGTATCAAGTTGGGCTTCTACTTGCTGTGCATTTAAGCTTTGAAAAGCACCTAGAATACCAATTATAAGTATTAGTTTACTAAGGGTAAAAATGATATGTTTGGTAAAATTTTGCATATTATCTGGCCTTAAAATAAGCTAATAGTTTTTTAACGTAACTGTGATCTACTCGGCAATGAATTTGCCCAGAACCACTTAATTTAAATGCTTTATTAAAATATTCAACTTGTGAATTATAATGCTTAGCATAGTTTAATCGTGTTAGTTTTGAAGCTGTATTTACCCAAGTAAGCTGTCCCGATTCGGCGTCTTCAAGTTGTACTAAGCCAATATTTGGCATTTCAGTTTCACCTTTGTCAAATATTCTAATTCCTGTTAAATCGTGCTTTTTTGCAGCAATTTTTAAGGTGTGTTGATAATCCTGACTCATAAAATCAGACAATACAAACACAATTGCCTTTTTCTTGAGTACATCTACCATGTACTTAAAAGCTTTTGACAAGTCAGTTTTTTTACTTTTTGGCTCAAATTCAATTAACTCACGTATGATTCTCAACACATGTGAGCGCCCTTTTTTAGGCGGAATGTAAAGCTCAATTTGATCTGAAAAAAGCATTAAGCCAATTTTATCATTATTTTTTGTAGCTGAAAAAGCTAAGGTTGCTGCTATTTCAGTAATGATATTATTTTTAAACTCAGTATGTGTTGCAAATTGGTTAGACGCTGAAACATCTACCAGTAACATCATGGTCAATTCTCTTTCTTCTTCAAAGACCTTGACAAACGGCTCATTATAACGCGCAGTTACATTCCAATCTATTGACCTGACATCATCACCGAATTGATATTGTCTCACTTCACTAAATGTCATTCCGCGACCTTTAAAGGCAGAATGGTACTCGCCACCGAACACATTATCGCTCAGACGACGTGTTTTAATTTCGATTTTACGTACTTTTTTTAGCAGTGATTTAGTATCCATAGCCTCTAAGTTATATTAAGCTGATAACTTCAACTGAAATTGAGATTATAATTAATCTATGGTACTTCAACAACGTTGATAATCTTACTTATTAAATCTTCTGAAGTGATATTTTCGGCTTCAGCCTCATAGGTGATACCAATTCTATGGCGTAAAACATCATAAACAACCGCACGAACATCTTCTGGTATTACATAACCACGACCTTTGATAAAGGCATAGCATTTTGCTGAAGTTGCCAGATTGATACTACCACGTGGCGATGCACCAAAACTAATGAGTGGTTTGATGTCTTCAAGCTTATATTGCTCTGGGTAACGAGTTGCAAAAATAATATCAAGAATGTAACGCTCAATTTTCTCGTCCATATAAACCAATTTTACGGCTTCTTGAGCGTTTAAAATTTGGTCTAGAGATACAACAGAGTTTACCTTTTCGTAAACGTCCTTTAGGTTAGCGCGAACAATAAGTTGTTCTTCTTCAAGTTTTGGGTAATCGATTACGGTTTTTAGCATAAAACGGTCTACTTGTGCTTCAGGCAAAGGATAAGTTCCTTCTTGCTCAACCGGGTTTTGTGTTGCCATAACTAGAAAAGGCTTGTCAAGTGAAAAGGTTTCATCTCCGATAGTGACTTGCTTTTCTTGCATTGCTTCTAATAGTGCAGATTGTACTTTTGCTGGCGCCCTGTTTATTTCGTCAGCGAGAACAAAGTTGGCAAATATTGGTCCCTTTTTAATACTAAAATCGTTTTCTTTCATGTTGTAAATCATGGTACCAACAACATCGGCAGGTAATAAATCTGGTGTGAACTGTATACGACTAAAGTCGCCTTGAACCGCTTTTGATAAAGTATTAATTGCCAGAGTCTTTGCCAAACCTGGAACACCTTCTAGCAAAATATGTCCTTTACCTAATAAACCTATTAATAATCGTTCAACCATGTGTTTTTGGCCAACAATAACTTTGTTCATTTCATTCACTAAAAGGCTTACAAAAGCGCTTTCCTCTTTAATCTTTGCATTGATTGCTGCAATGTCCATACTAGAATTCTGGTCTTCCATAATCTAAATTTCTTATATAACTATTAGGTTTACTAATATGTACGCAAATTGAAAAAATAATTGTACTGCGCTTGTTAATGAGTGGTTAAAAAAATTGATTAAAGAAAAGCTTAAGTGAGTTTTATCAAATCTATTAGGATTATTTAAAAGTTTAGGCTAAAAACTTAAACAAAAACTTATTTAGAAATACTCCAAAGAAAAACAACAAATTATGAATACCCTGCAAATTGCACTTAGGTTAACCAATACTTTAAGATTAGAAATTATGGTTTTAGCTGTAAATCAGCCTACATTTTATAAATCCAAACTTCAGGATTAAGTTTATTTAAATTTTTAAATAACTGAAAAAACAAAGTGGTTTTACCAGAAGATGAATTAATACCAACACGACCAATATCTTGGTTTCTAAAAACTTTATCGCCAGGCTCAACAAAAACTTCGGCTAAGTTATTGTAGACTGAAATATAATCACCATGCCTTATCATCACGGCAATATTAGCACCTGGAATTTTATTAATTTGGCTTACTGTTCCTTCAAAAATAGCCCTAGCATTGCTGTTTACTTCTGTATCAATTCTAACACCATTACTTTCAATCATAGCTGTTTTTACAATCGGATGGCGATGTTTTCCAAAACGCGTAGAAACAATTCCTGAAACAACTGGCCAAGGTAACTTTCCTTTATTATCTGCAAAATTATCGGCTAAGGCTTTTGCTTCTGGTGTTAATTTAAACCGTGTTGATGATTTTGAACCGGCAATGGCATTTTCACGAGCTATAGCTTCTTTAATTAAGCGTTCAATTTCTTGATCAATTTTAGCAATTGCTTTTTGCTTGCGTTCAAGTTCATTTTGATAATTTTTTTCTTCTAATTTGATTTGCTTAATCAACTGGTCAAGGTTTGTTTTTTTATCAACAAGCTTTGCTTTAGCCTTTCTGTTATCTGCTAAAATAGCTTCTTTATTTTGACGTTGAGCAAAAAGTTGTTCATTCAATTGTTGAAGCTCAATTGTTTTTTGCTGAATTTCTTCACCTTGTTGTTTGCGGTAATTAGCATATTGTTTCATGTACTGCAAGCGTTTATAAGCTTGAAAAAACGATGCAGACGACAATAAAAACATAACGCGGTTTTGTTTATTTTTACTGCGATATGACTGTTTAATCATTAAAGCATAATCGTTTTTCAATTGCTCTAAATCAGTTCTAAGGCGGTCAATTTTAAGGGTGTTTTCATCAATATTTTGTGTAATTAAATTGGCTTCTTGATTATATACCCGTATCAACTTTTCGGTAGACTTGATTTGCAGCTGTAAGTCTTCAACTTCTTCTAGGAGTGACTTCTCTCGCTCCTGAGTGGAAATTAATATGCTGTTAATTGAAGCTATTTCTTTTTGAATTTCTTTCCGCCTTGCTTCTAGCTCTGCCTTAGTTTGTGCAACTGTTGAAGTTACCGCACTACAAATAATCAAAAATAAGATTGCTCTAAAAAACCTCATAACTCGATTGGTTTGTAATTAGATGGAATTGAAAATGGAAAACGAAGATTTTCATTTAAAGTTACTGATTTAAAATCTAAGTCAATATGTATAACTGATTGATTTTCTTTAGCTAAAATACGTAATTCTTCTGGAAAAAATTGTTGGTTAAGCTTTCTAAATTTATCGTAATTAACTTGTAATGAACGGTTTTGTTTAGCTAAACTCTGTTCTGATAACCTAAATTGTTTTGCATCTAAAACGGCCTTAAACACCATTAAGGGTTGAGCTTCAGTTAAACTAACAAAGTTTGGTGCGCTATAATAAAGCGACTTCTTTTTTAAAGGATAAAAGTTGATGCCCAACAATAAATTTTGCAGTTGTTCAAAATTAATTTCAACACCTAAATACTTTTTAGCAATACTAAAATCACCTTTAAAATAAGTCTTATTAATTTTTTCGTAGAACATAACTTCTTCAGGTGTCACTAAGACTTTTGCAACAGTGAGCAAACCCATTAATTTTGCACTTAGCCAAATGGTTTTATCTTTTTCTATACGATAAGTGATGTTTAAAGATTGTGTATCGTCTTCAGAAGCGTAAATAGCTTTAATTTTACCGTTAATTGTTTTGAAATCTGGTTGATTATTTTGGTAGTTTTTTAAAGCCACACGTTCAGATACAACGTCTTTTTCTTTTGATAGTGACTTAGTAGACTTACAGGATGAAATTAGAAAACAACTGATGATTATTATTAAAACCGATTGATATCTCATATTTATTTGTTGAGCTGTGATTGATGAAATTTAATTTTTTCGGGTTGGTCTAAGCCTTTATAAATTTTGATGTAAAGCGTATGAAACTTTTGCTGTAATACCGATTGACCAACAAGTAAACTAAATCCCATATCTAATTGTTGTAAAGCATTTTTAAGATTGCTTTGTTCATATAATGCGGCAGACTTAGCATAATAAAAAACAGGTTGTGCAGGAAAAAGCTCTAAAGCTGAATTGGAATAGTTTAAAACTTCAGAAAACGCTCCTAACATTAATCCTAAATTAATCACTTCTTTATATAACTTAAAATCTTGAGGCTTATTGTCTAAAGCTTGTTTAAAGTAGTCATAGGCTTTTTGGGGATTTTTGGTCTTATAAAATTGGGCTAATTCAGCTTTACTAGCGCTTTGTTCTTCAGTTGAAATCGCCGAATTTAAAACTTCTAACAGGTCTTGCTGCAAGTCTTGATCTTGGGCTGTAAATGTTTTATAAGCTTTAATGACTTCTAACTTTTTTGCTTCAGTTAAGCGCCTGCTTTGCACCACGTTTTTAGTGGCTTTTTTAGCCTTCTTAGGATGATTTAAGACCATATAAGCTTTTGCTAAATAGGCATCGACTTGGTCTGAATAGCTGATATTTTGTTTAGCTTGAAGAGCAATATTAATAATATTTTTATAATCTTTTTTAACTGAAAATAACTCTAATAAAGCTAAATAAGGACTTGTATCTGTTGTATTTGTTTTAAGTCGATTTGAAAAATAAGCTTCTCCTTCTTGAAACATTGATGTAGACATGTAAATATTTAAACGCATTTGGTCACGATAATCTGAATAACCTAAAATTTGTTCAATTTGTCTTAAAACCTCTAATGCTTTTTGAGGCTGCTGATTCAGCAAATACAAATTAGCAAGCTCTTGCTTAAAACTGAAGTCAGTTTCACTTAAAATCAATGCTTGTTCAATGGCTTTTTCGATTGATTTTTGTTCTAAATACAAATCAAATAACTGTCTTCTTATTAATTTTTTATTGTCTTCACTAGCTAATTTTTGTGCCTTTTGGTAGGCAGACTGAGCTGATTTGAAATTTTTGAGTTGTTGGTGATTCTTGCCTAATAAATTGTAGACAGCCATTTGCGTGCTGTCTATCATTTTACATTGTTGAAGTGCTTCAATAGCTTTTGAAGGATTGTTGATTGCCGTTTGTGCGATTGCTTTAAAAAACAGTTCTTGAAATTCGTCTGTTACATTGCCCAAATCATCGGTTGCTGGCTCTAAAGCCATGCTAGGGTTTTGTGCCTGTAGCGCAAAACCCCAAATACAAAACATGACAATGTAAAACTGTTTCATCTTTACTAGTCTAAAACTGAATAATCACCAATACTAATTGATGTAAACTCACCATTAAATTTAGCATGATTGCCAATCATGGCGTTATCTAAAGCAGCATTCTTAATATGTGAATGTTCTTGAATAAGCGAATTTTTAATCTTAGAATCTTCAACAACACTATGATTTCCGATCGATACATTTGGGCCTATTTTAGCATTTTTAAGAACTACATTTTCGCCTATAAAACAAGGGTCGATAATTTCAGCATTTTCAAGAGTTACATTTTTAGAAATCAGTTGTTCTTTTCCCTCTTTTTGAATAAAATTCAACATACGTGAATTCGTATCGACAGTTACAGTTTTGTTACCACAATCCATCCATTCATTTACTTTTCCAGGCTTAAAGCTTGCACCATCAGCTCTCATTTTATCAATACCATCATTAATTTGATATTCGCCACCGCGCATCATATTTTGTGCAATCACTTCTTCAAGTTTTGACTTCAACACGGCAACATCTTTAAAATAATAAATGCCAATAACAGCTAAGTCAGAAACGAATTCACTTGGCTTTTCAACAAGTTCTGTAATTTCATGATCTTGATTGAGTTTTACAACACCGTAGGCACTAGGATTTTCAACTTGTTTTACCCACATCACAGCGTCTGCAGATTTATCTAAATTAAAATCAGCCTTAAATAAAGTATCTGCATAAGCGACAACTGCTGGACCTTGAAGAGAATCTTTTGCACACATGATAGCATGACCAGTGCCAAGCGGCTGGTCTTGATAATAAATACTTGGTTTGGCATTTAAATTTTTGGCGACTTCAGTCAATTTTTCTTCGATCGCTTGGCCAAAATCTTCAGAAATAATAAAGGCAACCTCATCTATAGTTTCGTCTAAAACACCAGCAATATCTTCGACTAATCGCTGAACAATAGGTTTGCCAGCAATTGGTATTAATGGTTTAGGGACTGTTAAAGTGTGCGGTCTAAGACGTGAGCCACGACCAGCCATTGGTACAATTATTTTCATAAGTTTAGTATATGTTAGTTTTAGTTAATTCCGGTACTTCCAAAACCACCGTGACCACGAGTGGTTTCATTTAATGTTTCAACTTCAAGAAACTTAGCTTGCTCAACCTGTGCGAATACAAGCTGTGCGATACGATCGCCATCTTGAATGGTAAAGACTTCATTAGATAAGTTAACCAATATAACGCCAATTTCGCCACGGTAATCTGCATCTATTGTGCCTGGGGAATTTAAAACCGTAATGCCTTTTTTTAAGGCTAAACCACTTCTGGGGCGAACTTGTGCTTCGTAACAAGGAGGCAAAGCTATAAACAAGCCAGTTTTAATTAATGCGCGCTCTAAAGGCTTCAACTGTATGGATTGATCTAAATTAGCTCGCAAATCAACACCAGCTGATTGCTCGGTTTCATAAATTGGCAATTGATGTTTAGAAGTGTTTTTTATGGTAACTTTCATCCTGACTAATTTTGTAACATATGTTTAATTTCATCTTTTTCATTTAAGTAAATTAATGTGATATAGCCTAATAAACTTAAAATACCGAAGATATAATTTTCTGGCATGACATAAAACGATATCACGCTAATTACAACTGAAACACAAAAATATAAGCTGATGCGTTTTAATTGAAATGGAATTGGATAATATTTTCGGGAATAAAGGTATGAAATTAACATCATTGAAAAATAGGCTGCTAAAGTTGCAATAGCAGAACCCATGTAGCCAATATAAGGAATTAAGCTGAAGTTAACAGCAAGCGTTATAATTGCGCCTACGGTTGAAATATATGCCCCAAATTTAGTTCGATCAGTTACTTTATACCAAACCGAAAGGTTATGATATATACCTAAACAAAAGTTGGCTACAAGTAAAATTGGGACTATAGCCAAAGCTTCATAATAGCTTTCTTTTTGAAGAATAATTGATTTAATAGGGTTAATAAATACAACAACTCCAATTAAAATCAGGGCTCCAAAAATCACAAAATACTTGGTAATTGTGGCATAAGCCACTTCGGGTTGTTTACTTTTAGAATGGCTGAAAAAAAATGGCTCTATTCCTAATCGAAAGGCGGTAACATAAAGCATCATAAATACAGCAATTTTATAACATGCGGAATAGGCGCCGATAATTTCTTTAGGATTGTCTTCAGGCAATAAATAGTTCAATAAAATTCGGTCGAATACCTCATTAACCGAAAAAGCTAAACCAGCAACTAAAATAGGCCAAGAGTAGTTTAGCATTTGCTTTAAAAGCTTCGTGTTAAGGCTAAATTTAAGCTTAAAATAAAACGGCAAGACAAAGACTAAAGATGATAAACTTGCAATTAGATTAGCGATAAATACATAACTGATTTGAAAATCATCAACATAAATCGCTTCTAAAAATTCAAATTTTGAGTGTAATTGAACTAACCAAGCTAAGAAAAAAAAATTGAGCAAGAAGTTGATACTAACATTAGTCACTTTAATAACTGCAAATTTTACAGGCTTTTTATTAGCGCGCATATAAGCGAACGGAATAACAACTAGAACATCTAAAATTAATATACCTATAACATAAGCCAAATAATCAGCTTTAATATCAAGAAATTGACTTATAGAATTTAGATTTAAAAAGGCCAATGCCAAAAAAATAACACTTGTAATGATGAGCGACCAAGTTGAAGTATTGACAACATCGTTTTGTTTGGATTTTGGTTGGTTACTATAAAACCTAAAAAAAGCGGTTTCCATACCATAAGTTAGTAGTACATTAAAAATAACAAAATAGGCAAAAACCACTGAAAGTTCGCCATATAATTCACGATCATCAAAATACTTGGTATGGACAATAACCAACAAAAAACTAATCATTCGTGGTAGAACTGTCGCTAAACCATAAATAAAAGTTTGTTTAAAAAGTGATTTATATGCTGACAAGTTGATTTTGTATTGAATCTCAAATGTATTAAAATTAAAGTTAACGCATAAAAAAACTGCTTGAATGAATCAAGCAGTTTTTTTTATTAAGTTGATAGATAGATATTACTCTACGTTAACCATAATTTCGTCTAATTCATAAGTACCATCAGCACCTGTACTACCACTACCAATGTATTTAAATGCAAAATGGCCGTTCGCTTCAAAGCATGACATATCTACAACACCAGACTCAACCCAATTGGCGAAGTATTCATCATCGCTAACAATGACAGCGTCATCAATTAAGCCCCAATCTGCCGTTGCGATTCCAGCTTCAGTACCATCCCAATTTGTAGAATATAATAACTGTAAATTACTATCATCAGAGAAACTATTAGATGTTTTAAACTCTAAAGTGACTTTAGAGTTTGATTCTATATCAACTTCAGGAGAGATTAACCATGCTACACTACTATCATCACCAGATTGAAATGAGCCTATTCGTGCAGAAGTTCCTAAAGAAGCATTTGTACCACCTGCGGAGTAAGTTTCCCAAGTCACAGAACCAGCTTCGATATAATTAGTCCAACCAGCAACATTTACAGGACCTGTTCCTTCACCTTCAAAATCAAGATTAATCAATTCATTAGCAGCAGCCGTTGTTGTACCGCAAGAATAAACTAATGGGTCACAACGCTCTCCATTCATATCAATAAAATTAGGTGAAGGCATATAAAACGTATATTTATCAGCTTCAAAAGTACGTGTCAATACACCCATTGCACTACCTGAACCCTGTGGGATTGAAAGCGCTTTAAAATCAGCAAATGTTGAAGTACTCAAAATAATTTGACTACCATTTTCACAGCTTTCCAAGATACGCTCACCGTCAAACTCGTCATTATCTTCACTAGCATAAGAAATTGAATTAACAACGTTATCACCTTCAAAAGTCATATATTCTCTTAAAAACTGAACATTATCAAACACAACTGCTGTGTTTAACAAGTCTGGTGTAAGATTTCCTGGGTTAACTAAAGTAGGTGTGATTTCAGCAACTTCGGAGCTTCTAATAACATAATCATCAAAAAACGATTCTCCTATTTGACCAATCTGACCTCCATCATTGAAGCCTAACTCTGGGACTCCATAATCACCGCTTGCAATATCGTTGGGATTATCAACATCTTGACCAACAGAAAGACCATCTAGTTTGATGTAGACTTTTTGGCCAACTTCAAATAACGTAAATAAAGGTGCTTTATTCACTTGAATTGAAAACCCAACTGTAGGATTTTCAGGTTTATCTTGGATTACTATTTCTTTGTAAAAATTTCCGCCATTATCTGAAGACACCACATAACCTACTGCATAGTTATTTGTGCCTTGAAAAGTATAAAGTTCATAATTGTTTTGAATCAACTCTGCATAAACAGTAGAAAGTTCTACTATATCACCATTTATTTCAGGCTCTACTGCCGAAAAAGTAATATCAGCATAATCGTCTTCACCTACACAAGAAGTGAATAATGTGGCTGTTGCAATAAACAACAGGCTTAATACGTGGTTAAATTTTAGCGTTTTCATTATAATCAATTTATTTTTTAGAATCTTAAGTAAACATTTAAATAATAGGTTGTTCCATAACCCATAAAGTATCGGTTTCCAAACAATGCGCCGTTTGGTCTAGACATATCTTCTAATCTAGAAATATAATTTGAGGTACGTGATTGCTCAAAACCACCTGTTTTGTAGACCTCATCTAATACATTGTTAACCACTGCAAAGAAACCAAGGAAGTAATCATCTATTCTCCAAGATTTACCAGCTGTAAGGTTAACCAACATATAATCATCAAATTTTTCTTGCTTTATTAAATCTCTTGCGATAGACTCGTTATACAAAGTATATGGCAGTCCAGCATGATCTAATGCAAAGTTATCAGATCTTAAAATACCACTTGGGCTAATATACGAATTTGAGAAATGATTAACGGTTACACCTAAATTCCAATAATCAGGATCTCGATATTCAAAACCTAATTGAAATACACGTTCTGGACCACCAGGTACATGTAAATCTTTCATATCTGTTTTGCCGTCACCAAATCTTAATTGTTGACCAGGAAAGTTCTGACTTGTAAGATAAAGGTCTGGATTATTAGTATAAACGTAATTACCAAATGACCCAGCAGCTTTCAATTTTAAGGTTGAATGCACTTGAGCTTCAACACCAAACTCCATACCATAGTGGCGGCGATCCATGCCTGTCATCACTTCTTGCACAAAAGCACTAAAATCTGTCTGAGGCGCTTGTTCAAGGGAATGATTTGTTAAATCTTGTGTAAAATAAAAGCCTACATTGGTTTCATCTTGAAAACCTGCATAAAAACCTGTGACCCTAGCATTAAATAAAGGAGATTTAAAAATATAACTTAGGTCTAAGGCTTGTGATTTAACTTCAGTCAAGCCATCAACAATTTCATGGGTTTGACGGGCATTACTATATGAATTCCTTATTGTTGGTGCGTTTTGCTGGTAAGCCGCGTTAAAATCAATTAAGTGGCGACCAGTAATTTTATAAACGGCTCCCGCTTTCAATCCATAAGTCGTAAAGTCAAGTTCTTCTCCTGGCCCAAATGAATTGTCTTCAATAATTTCTCCCGTTTCTTCGTCAAGCAATGTATAAAATCCGTTACGGAAATTACCTGTTCTTTGGTAAGTTGTTTTTCCAAATTTTGCACCTACATGAAAATCGATAGCTCTGTATTTAAATTGCAGTTGTGTAAAAGCATCATAGACTTCAGCATCAATATCATAATTATATTCAAATCGATCTCCTTCTTGTACAAGACGATTTGGATTATTTAAATCACTTTGTGCTAAATCTCGAGCAACTCCACTCACAGTTTCACTTTCCTCAGCAAAGAAGTCGACATCTAGAAACTGTTGGCCTCCAAGTAAGTCTTCAACTTGTGCAAAATTTTCACTATGTAAGTTTCGATAATTCAGTCTTCCATTTAAGGTTATATTTTCAGAAAGCTCAGCATTAATAATTGAATTAAATGTGAGTTGGTCATCTTCAATTCGGTCAGACTTTAACATATAAACAGAGTTACCTCCAAAGTTTTTATTCGCTAGATAAGCTTCAGACCAATCAAACTGTCCATCATTTACAAAAGCTTCCCTTGCATCATATGCATTTTGATAATCGGAAGCTGATGGCGTAAAATCTTGTAGGTAATAACTTGGTAAATTCTGGTAATAAATAGGCGATGGATTTCTAGCTCCACCAAGGTATGTTTGTTCACCTGTGTTTGGGTTTGTGTACAATTTCGTACCGCCATTTTCTAACCTTATACGAGAGCTGTAACCAGTTTGATAAGCGACATTTGTGTTTATAGATAACTTATCTGAAAGATCCCAAAAGTGATTCAGCATAAAAACAGGTTGCTCATTTCTATTTTCTCTTGTGTTTCGTTTCTCACCATTATGATAACCCCAGTTAGGATTATATTCATTCCCTCTTAAATCAATAACTTCTTGAGTAATTGCAGTACTTGTCCCTCTGTGGTTAGGAGAATAAAAGCTAGAAAAATTCAAACTATGTTTATCGTTTAATTGTTTTTCAACAGCTAAGAAAAAAGAATTAGCATCATATGATGTTCCTTCTTTAAAACCTTCTTCTCCAAAACGGCGAGACATTAAAACTGAATAAGACCAACCGCCATTTAAAGCGCCAGAATTATAACTTCCCATAACTCGTCCTTGATAGCTACGATTTGATGATGCATAAGAAACACGACCGCCTTTTCTCATTTTTGAAGCACGCATGATGATGTTAGTTGTACCACCAATATCCCCAAAATTGTAATCACTTGCTTTTGTGTTTCTAACAAATACACGGTTACGCTGAACATCGTTCAAGCCACCCCAAGTCCCCCAACTTGGTCTACCGTCGTATTGTTCATTCATTTCGATTCCGTTAATTAAAACTTTACCGCTAGCGTTATCAAATCCACGTGGATTAAAAAAGGCTGCACTAAAATCGAAAGCTGCGGCTCTTAAATACGTATCTTGTGATGAAGCCAACAAACCAGAAATGTTTGATGAAGAGACGTCATCTCCGTTTAGTTCGTTATCTGCAAGACTGATTGTACTAATTTGATAGTTCTCTTTAGTAATGTCATAATTTAAAAAAAGATCTCCTAAATCTAAAGTTTGACCTTCATTAATAACAATAGGATACTTTTTAGATTCATAATCTTCTTTAGAAATTAGTAAAATCTGCTCACCTAGTGGTAAATTTAAACCTTCAAAGTTAAAAACCCCTGAATTGTTAGTAAGCACTTTAATTTCGGTACCATCGATGCTAATCTTTGCATTTGGAATTGCATCTCCAGAAACATCTTCGAACAATCGCCCTTTTACGTTGGTTTGCTGTGCAAAAGACTGCAATGCTAAAAGGAATGTGAAAATGCTTAATAGTTGTAGTTTACGCATTTTGTTAATTTAAATTAAATTGTCTTAATTTTAAGAAAACATTATTTCGGGCTGCAAATGTAGTTAAATATTGTTTATTGATTATTTTTGAGGCCTAAAAATAATCTAATTTTACATTATCTTAAAATTGAATCTATGTTTAAAAAGAGTTTACTCGTTGTTATTACAATCGCACTAAGCATTAACGTTTATGCGCAAAAAAAAGAATATAAAGTTAATACCATTGCCTTTTATAATCTTGAAAATTTATTTGACACTATTAACGATGTCACTAAAAATGATGAGGCCAGCCCAATTATGGAAATGAGTGAAGGCGTTCGCGCTAGCGTTTACGAAAAAAAACAAAAAAATATGGCTCGCGTTATTAGTAAGATTGGTTTCGATTTGGCTCAAAATGCGCCAGCCATTGTTGGCGTTTGCGAAGTAGAGAACTTTGATGTATTACAAGACTTGGTCAATCAACCCGCTTTAAGAAAATACAATTACGGCATTGTACATTATGATTCTCCAGATGAACGTGGAATTGATAATGCGCTACTATACCAAAAAGCTATTTTTAAACCCACCTTTAGCGATACTGAAGAGCTTATCATGTACAGAGGAAGTGATCGGAGTAAACGAGATTATACCAGAGATCAGCTCTACGTAAAAGGTTTACTTGACGGCGAAGAAATACATTTTTTAGTTAACCACTGGCCTTCACGTGGAAGTTCTGAAGCTAAACGAATTTTAGCAGCGAAATCATCTCGATCTGTCGTCGACTCCATTCAAGGTGCGGATCCGTATGCAAAAATTATGATAATGGGCGATTTTAATGATGGACCTTACAACAAAAGTATTACTGATAACTTATTAGGCGTGGGCAAAAGACGCAAAGTAAAACTAAAAGAACTCTATAATCCTTTTGATAAAATTTACAAACAAGGTATCGGCACGATTGCTTGGAGAGATACATGGGATTTATTTGATCAAATTATGATGTCTAAATCACTTATTCAAAAAGATTATAGTACTTATCAAATGTACAAAGCCAGCGTATTTAATGCTAATTTCTTACAAAACCCTGAAGGGCAATATAAAGGGTATCCTTTCCGTGCATTTGCTGATGGTGGTTTTACGGGTGGTTATAGCGACCACTTCCCAGTATTTGTACATATTATTAAAGAGGTAAATTAACCACAAAACTTAATTGAACTAAAAAAGCCTCGTGAATCGAGGCTTTTTTAGTTTTGAAAAATATGTAAATATTTATGAGCTTAATGCTTCTGCTCCAGCAACAATTTCTAAAATTTCATTTGTAATCGCTGCTTGACGTGCTTTATTATATGATAATTTTAAACCATCTCTCAATTCTGTTGCGTTATCTGTTGCTTTATGCATTGCCGTCATTCTTGCGCCATGCTCAGAAGCAATGGAATCACGAAGCGCTTTAAATAATTGAATCTTTAATGACTTAGGAATTAACTCATTTAAAATTTCAACTTTGCTTGGCTCATAAATATACTCTGTTGAAGCAGCATCTTGTGGCGTTTCAGTTGAAGTTTCTAATGGTAAAAACTGTTCAGCCTTAACTATTTGTGTTGCTGCATTTTTAAAGCTGTTGTAAACGAAGATAATTTTATCATAGGTTTTATCTGCGTAAGCTTTCATAATATATTCAGCAATCTCGGCAACTTCATCGTAAGTTGGATTTTCAGTCACATTGGTATTAACATCAATAACTGTTTGATTTTTCTTCAATATGTCGTTGGCCTTTTTACCGATGCTAAATAATTCAACTTCTGCAGAAGCATATTCATTCACAAGCGCATTAGTTCGTTTTACAATATTCGAATTAAAAGCACCCGCCAAACCTCTATTTGAGGAAATAGGAACAATCAATACCTTTTCAACTGGTCTTACCTGCGTATAAGGACTTTGAGCATCACCTTCTAAAGATGCGCTTAAATTTTGAAGAAGTTCTGTTAACTTTTCAGCATAAGGCCGCATTTTAGTGATAGCGTCTTGAGCTTTATTCAACTTTGCAGCCGAAACCATTTTCATGGCACTCGTGATCTGCATCGTTGAGGATACCGAGGTAATTCTGTTTCTTAATTCTTTTAAATTAGCCATAAGCTAAATGGTGTTTAAGCTTTATATTTTGAAGCAACTTCTTTAGCAGCACTTTCTAAAGCATCGGTTGCTTCATCGGTTAACTTACCAGATTTCAACGTTTTTAAAGCGCCCTTGTGTTTTGCTTCTAAATAATTAATGAAGTCAGTCTCAAATTCACGTACACGCTCTACAGGAACTTCTTTTAATAAGTTTTTAGTGCCTAAATAAACTGAAGCAATTTGATGCTCGACAGGAAAAGGATTGGATTCTGATTGCTTAAGCAACTCAACATTACGTTTACCTTTTTCAATAGTACTTTGTGTTGAAGCATCTAAATCTGAACCAAATTTAGCAAAAGCTTCAAGTTCACGGTATTGTGCTTGGTCAAGTTTTAATGTTCCAGCCACCTTTTTCATCGATTTAATTTGGGCAGAACCACCAACACGTGATACTGAAATACCAACATCAATCGCAGGTCTAACACCTGAGTTAAATAAATCTGTCGTTAAGAAAATCTGGCCATCAGTAATCGAAATCACATTTGTTGGAATATAAGCCGAAACATCTGCCGCTTGAGTTTCAATAATTGGTAAGGCTGTTAGCGAACCGCCACCTTTTACTTTATCTTTCAATTGCTCAGGTAAGTCATTCATTTGACTTGCAATTTTATCATCGTTGATAATTTTAGCTGAGCGCTCTAATAATCTTGAGTGTAAGAAGAATACATCACCTGGATAAGCTTCACGACCTGGAGGTCTTCTTAATAATAAAGAAACCTCACGGTAAGCTACCGCTTGTTTAGATAAATCATCATAAACAATTAATGCAGGACGACCTGTATCTCTAAAATATTCGCCAATTGCAGCACCTGCCATTGGAGCATAAACCTGCATTGGTGCAGGATCTGAAGCATTAGCAGCAACAATAGTTGTATAAGCAAGTGCACCTTTTTCTTCTAAAAGATTAGCAATTCCAGCAACTGTAGAAGCTTTTTGACCAATTGCTACATAGATACAGAAAACAGGTTCTCCTCTATCGTAGAATTCTTTTTGATTCAAAATTGTGTCAATACAAACCGTCGTTTTTCCGGTCTGTCTATCTCCGATAACCAATTCACGCTGACCACGACCAACTGGAACCATAGCGTCTATAGCTTTGACACCAGTCTGCATAGGTTCAGAAACAGGCTCACGATAAATAACACCTGGCGCTTTACGTTCAAGTGGCATTTTAATGGTTTCGCCTTCAATAGCGCCTTTACCGTCGATAGGTTGACCTAATGTGTTAACAACACGGCCTACAATACCTTCACCAACGTTAATCGATGCAATTTGATTAGTTCGTTTAACTGTATCACCTTCAGCGATTTCAACAGAAGACCCTAAAATAACCACACCAACACTGTCGGCTTCAAGGTTTAATATCATTCCTTCTAAACCACTTTCAAACTGAACAAGTTCACCGTATTCAGCATTGGTTAAGCCGTAAACGTTAGCGATACCATCACCAACCTTTAAAACTGTTCCAACTTCTTCTAGTGATGCTTCTGATTCGAAGCCAGAGATTTGCTTTTTTAAAATTGCTGAAACTTCAGCAGGATTTACTTCAGCCATAACTTATAATTGCGTTAATTGGTCTTGTGGACCGTTGCTTAATTTAATAATTTTCGTTTTAAGGTGTTTAAATTACCTTGTACACTTGCGTCAAATTGCAAGTCGTTAACTCTTAGGATAAATCCACCGAGTATACTTTGATCTATAATATTTGTAATCGTAGCCGTATTACCTGTGACTGCTTTTACTTTAGCTTGTACTTTTTCTTCAATAGCGTTTGTCATTTTTACTGCAGTAGTAACTTGAGCATCTTGTAAATTATTCAATTGTTTGTAATGAACTATAAATTCATCTGCTACAAGACTTAAAAGGCTAATACGTTTGTTATCGCAAAGCACCTTGAATATATCAAGTACTATTTTATCTGCAAAAGAAAAAACTTCCTTAACCACAGCGAGTTTGTCTGAAAGGCTTACAACTGGGCTATGCAGAACAGCTTTAAGTTCTTTATTTTGCGTAGTTGTTGTAAAGATTTGTTGCATTTGCTTGTAGATTGTGTCTAGGTTATTATTTTCCTGAGACAATTCTACTAGTGCTTTTGCATATCGTTTAGCAGCTCTTCTACTCATGGTTTAATTGGCTTTAACGTCATCTAGCATTTTATTAATCAGCTCCATTTGCGATTTATCATCACTTAGGTCTTGCTTAATAACCTTTTCGGCAATTTGAAGTGAAAGTGTTGCAACTTGCTCATTAATTTCAGAAAGTGCAGCCTTTTTCTCAGACTGAATTGTTTCTTGTGCTTTAGCTATAATTGTATTCGCCTTTTCAGTGGCGTCTTCAGTTGCTTCTGCCATGATTTTCTTCTTCATTTCTTGAGCCTCTTTCAACATTTCATCACGGTCAGCTCTCGCTTCTTGTAACATTTTCTCATTATCGGCTTTAAGATTAGCCATTTCTTGTTTGGCTTTTTCAGCAGATTCAAGAGCATTTTTGATACCTTCTTCTCTTGTATTTAAACTATCAAGAATTGGCTTCCAAGCAAACTTTCTTAACAATACAATTAGTATTATTAGGATAATTCCTTGCCAAAAAAACAAACCAAAACTAAAGTCGTTAATTAACTTTTCCATTATAAATAATATTCAGATTAATGTTAAAACAAACCGCTGCAACCAATCGTTACAGGCGGTTTGATTTTTTCATTTTTGCTTATGCTTTACCTAAAATAAGTGCAGCGAAAGCTAAACCTTCTAATAAGGCCGCAATAATAATCATTGCTGTTTGAATTTTTCCTGAAGCTTCAGGTTGACGAGCAATTGCTTCCATAGCAGAACCACCGATCTTTCCAAGACCCATACCTGCACCGATTACAATTAAACCTGCTCCAACTAATACTGGAATTTCCATAATTTACAATTTATATAGTTAACAATTAAATAATTTCATTTGTTTCAAGCTCTTCATCATGAGCATGGTCATGTTCTTCTACCGCTAAACCTATAAATAGTGCCGATAACATTGTAAAAATGTAAGCTTGTAGAAAAGCAACTAATAACTCTATAACCGAAATAAACAAAGCAAGCGCCAAAGATATTGAAGTGTCGGCATAAACATTTTTACCAACAAATATCAAGGCAATTAAACTCATAATTACAACGTGGCCTGCTGTAATGTTTGCAAATAGACGAATCATCAATGCAAACGGCTTTGTTAAGGTTCCTAATAATTCAATAGGGATTAAAATAATTTTCATTGGGACTGGCACACCTGGCATCCAGAAAATATGCTTCCAATAATCTTTATTAGCACTAAATTGTGTTATTAAATAAGTAAATAGTGCCAAACAAGCTGTTACCGCAATATTACCTGTTACATTAACACCTAACGGTGTCATTCCTAATAAGTTTAATATCCAAATAAAGAAAAATACGGTTAACAAGAAACCCATAAATTTTCTATACTTTTTCTCTCCGATGTTAGGAATTGCAATATCATCTCTCACATAAATCACTAAAGGTTCTAAAACACGACCAAAGCCTTTAGGTAATTGAGAGTTTTTATAGTTTTTAGCCAAACTACCAAACATCAACAACAACAAAACAGATGTTAGCAACATTGTAGTTACATTTTTTGTTATTGATAAATCAAGAGGTTTAGAATTAGTTGGGTGGTTATCTTCATCTAAAGATATAGTTCCTTCAGCGTCGGTTTTATAAATTTTTCCGTGATAGATTTTGTAATAATTTCCATCAACCTCAGCGACTGTTTCACCATGATGAAATTTTGAGGAAGAAAACACTTTTAACCCATCATCAATTAAAATAATTGGTAAAGGAAAGCCAACATGTTCTCCAGTTTCACCATCGCTCCAAAAGTTGAAATAGTAAGAGTCTTGTAAGTGATGATCGATATATGCATCGATTTCAGATTTTGAATCTACAGCGCCTTTGCTTTCATTATCACCTTTGGCAAATGTGCTGAGTGAACAAAAGACTACTAAACTTAAGATAAACTTGGTAATACTGAAGTTTTGCATTTGTATTGCGTTAATTCTTTTCAAATTTGGGTGCAAATGTAATTAAATAATCTAAATATTTTACATCAAATTTTGAGAAGTTTTTAAAGGCAAAGAAGTCGTTTTATTCCTTAAATGATAATTTATCAAGAATATGCTTTGTCACTAAGATTTCATACACGACAGAAGCAAAATAAGGCAGAAAAAAAGCTATAAATTGTGTAACTTCAATTTCAATGCCTTTGTAATATTTTAATATTAAGAATAAGGCTATTTTAATTGTAGCAAAACCTAAAAAAACGAATCCAATTTGGTGCTTGAATAATTCACCTAAATACAATATCAAAAAAAGATAAATTGAAGTGATTAAAGCATTAAAACCATAACACCAATACATTAAATTATAATTTTCTACAGGTTCAAAAAAACGGTTAATAAAAAACAGAATTACCATTATGAAAAGGTAAACTGAAATTATAAACGCGGGCTTAAAGCTTGGTTTATTCATTATTGATTTTATTGAGTTGTTTAACGGCGGAATAAATTGAAGCTATCAGGCCTAAGATGACTAAGCCAAATGCGAAATAAGGCTTAGAAGTCTCGTACTTTTCATCTAATAAACCACCAAGGTAAGCCATCACATAAACAATGACGCCGATTTGTAAACCTAAACCTGTGAAGAACAGCCAAGAATTAGGCTGATTGTTCTTTTTGTTTTGTTTTTTTGTCATCACTAGTTAGTGATTTTACGGTACTTTTCATTGTGCAAGTTGCATTAAATATAGCGCCTGGCTCTACCGAAAGTTGATCTACAAAAACCTCGCCTTCAATTTGGGCTTTAGACCGAAGAATAAGTAAAGATTTTGCATTTAACTTTCCTTTGAAAACACCTTCAAAATCTGCACTATCACATTCTATTTCGCCATTTACCACGCCAGATTTTCCAACAACTATTTTGCCTTGTGTTTTTATGGTGCCTTCTAATTTGCCTTCTATTCTAAAACTACCTTGAGACTCTATATCGCCTTTAAAAGTACTACCTTGAGCGATTTTATTTTGTTCTTTAGTTAAGTCTGGTTCTTGCTTTTTTTTATCTGAAAACATTGGCTATGATTGTGTTTCTAAATACTCGTTTTTGTTTTTATAAATCTGAATAACTTTATAATTATTCGAAGATGCTGTAAAATATTTAATTGACAAGAGTTCTTCAACCTGTTTTAACTTTTTAGCCAAACCTTCAGCACCTAATTTTGAATTTAAGCCGTGAATAATTAAGAAATCTATTTGGTCGGTGTAAAATTCGACTGTTACTTTAAAATTTAAACCTTCTTCAATCAAGAACTTATTGATTAATTCTTTTAATTTCTCCGAATTATGGTTTTGTTCTTGAAGTTCATAAACCAATTTAAACGTAGCGTCTTCATCTGGCTTTTCAAATTTATTTTTGATAAAGTTTTGATCAACAGTATTATAAAGTTGCTGTGCATATTTACCTTCTTCAGACTGCGGAAAAGTTAAAGCAACATAATTCAAGGCTGTTTTGTAGGCTTTTAATCCTTGAGTTCTGCCAATGGCTTTTGCTTTTAATAATTCAAATTTTGGTACTATTGAAGTTCCTGTGAATTGTGCTGAGTACCTATTAGAATTTTCTAAAACAGCTTTAAATTGACCCGATTCAAACTGTTTATAAGTCTTGTAATATAAACTTGATGGACTATTTTCGTCCTCAAGAAGTGCTTTTGGATTTCTAATAATTTTAGCATAATTAGACTCCGGATAGTTGTTTAAAATGTCATTTTTCCACTTTTCTTTTAAAGCTGATTGACCTGTCTCTTGATAAATTTTATACAAATAATATTTTGATGGCAATACCAAACGCTCTTCAGGTTGTTGTTGCAATACAGCTTCTAGTTTTGCTGAAGCTAGATCAAGACGTTTAAATTTTTCTTTATAAATAATCCCTAATTGATAATAGGCAAAATTGCGCTCATCATTAATAGAGTCAATCATCGCCTTTTTTGTAGGAATTTGAGCAATATAAGTTTCTACCTGAAACTCTGGTGCTGTAAACTTATCTTCTTCAGTAGTTTCGGTAACATCTTTTGAAGCAAACGAACCTGATTGTGGGTTGGTTCTCCAGTTATCGGTTAATTTAATATTACCCCAAGTTTCTTTAAACTTTTCAAAACTGCGCTTCTTTGATTTTTCGTTATAAAATGAAGAAGAACCAGAACTAGCACTACTTCTACTGCTTTCACGACGTTTAAAATCACTGCCGAGTTGTATGGCATCTTCAGAAGCAAAAACACTTTCTGCTTCAGCTTTTAGTGAATCTATGTAGGTTTCAAAATAATCTATTCGCTGTTTTTTATTAGCATTTACCAGCCACAAAATACTATCATTGGTTTTAGCAATGCCTTCAAATTTAATAACGTCAACAAGGTTTTCACGCTTTTTCTTAATCCTTAATTTTTCACGTGTTCGCTTAGTTAAATTGACCAAAGTACTATCGTAGTACTTTCCTGCGGTTATATAATTGGCACGATTAAAATAAATGTCTCCTAACTCTTTGTAATCTTGAGCTTTCAAATAACGGTCTTGTGGATTTTCTTTTAAAGATTTATTGTAAGAAATAATAGCTTGCTTCAAAGAGTCATTCGCTCTAAAAAACTGAGCTTCCTCGTAAAAAATAAAATCTAAATACGGTCTATTTTCGCGATTTTCGCTTAAGTCTTGAAAAAACAACACTGTTGAATCAAAATGAACTTTGGTATAATCTTTTAGTTTTTTTTGTTCTAAAAATGAATGAATACGATAGTCGCGTGGCGTTTTTCGGTTAAGTTCTATAATTTGATTTAAGCTAGCGTAAGCTGAATCAGTTTCTTCTAATTGCTGAAATAACTGCGATTTCACATACAACATTCTACCTTTAAAATTATTATTTTTAGTCAGCTGAATTGCTGTAGTTAAAGGTGTAATGGCAGCTGAAAGATTTTCGGCAATGATGTAGGCTTCAGCTAAGGTTGAATTGGCCAAAACGCTTATTTCTGGCTCAAGATTTTTAGTATCTATTAAATTGATTAAATTATCAATGGCTTCTTGATAGTAACCTAGACGTAAATTTGTTTTTTGCAGCCAGATTTCAACTTCATTTATGGTACTACTTTTAGGATAGTGCGTTAAAATAAAACTTAAAGCATCTTTAGCAGGAATAAAGCGTTGATCGAAGTAACGCGATTTACCTAATAACAAAAAAGCTTCATCTATTTGCGGATTATACTCTTTTCCACCCATGTACATCGAGTGTTTTTGAATGGCTTTAGTTGCTTTTTCTTCGGCACGTTTAAATTTTTCATTTTTGGCTTCTGTTCTTACGCCATCAACAGTTGTTATTTCTAAACGTTCTATAGGTAAAATATCCCAATAGTTTTCTTTATAACTCGCAGCTAACTGCTCTTGACCTTCAGACAGCGCTAAATTGCCGTTATAAATTATATTGTAGTAGGAACCCATCGCATGAAAGTTGCGATTTAAAAATTTATCTTTTTTACGTGAGCAACTTGCTAAAACACTAACAATTAGCAAAGTAACAATGATATGAAATCGGTAATTTTTAGGCATTAAACTGAAGTGTGCTTTAATATAACTGCGTTTTAACAGAATTATTATAAGTTGCAAAAATAGTGTTTTTATAAAGACTAAACGATTATACTTAGCAGAGTCACTTCAACTAAAACTATTTAGCTTTAAATTAATGTTTTATTGTGCACTTTCTTCTGAATGGTCTTTTGCAGGTAATTCAATATTTTCTTCATCTTCTCTTCCAAAATAAGCTTCAAGCTCTTTTAAGGTTGTCTCGTTAGTTAAAGTATCTTTTACAATAACGCCTTTATCAAGCACAACAATTCTTTCGCAAACATCTGTGACGTGTAATAAATCATGACTTGAAATTAAAACCGTAGTATGTTTAGCTGATGCTAATTCTTTAATGATTTTTTTTAGTCTGATTTGCGTAGTTGGATCTAGATTTGCAAAAGGTTCATCGAGAATAATTACTTCAGGATTTCCGATAAAACTGGCTACTATACCTACTTTTTTCTGATTGCCTTTAGATAAATCTCGTAAATATTTTTTCTTGTTAAGGATTTCATCATGAAAAAAATCTTCAAAAGTTGCTAAAAGCTCGTCTACTTCAGTTTTAGTAACTTTTCTTAAATCGGCTATGAAGTAAAAATATTCTTCAGCCGTTAAATAGCCGATTAAAAAACTTTCGTCTATAAATGCTGATGTAAATGGTTTCCAGTCTTCACTTTCGCTAACAACAATGTCATTATTTATAATTTGACCTGTTGTAGGTTGAATTAAATCGAGTAACAAACTAAAATAAGTTGTTTTTCCAGCACCGTTGTTACCTACTAAACCAAAACTTTGGCCTTTTGGGATATTGAGTTCTTCTATATTTAAAACCTCAACGCCTTTATAAGACTTTGATAGATTTTGGGTTTGAATTGTATATTGATTATCCATAATATTTATTGTTTTTCGTTAAAAGCTGCAAGGGTTTTATATTTTCCTTTTTGATATACATTCTCTACGATGCTTAGAAACTTTTGCTTGAAAATTAAGCCTAAAACACCACTTGCTGCTAAAGCAATTAAACCAGCATTAAAATTTAGGAGTTTGTAAGGGATATAAAAAATAATCATCGGTCCTAAAATTTTTGGTAAGCTTATAAGTAGCTGAGTTGGGTTAAAACCATTTGTATTGCTAAATGCTTTAGCTTTTTGGTTAAGCTCTATTGGCACTCGATTTAGAGCACCACCATACAAAGTAATAAATGAGTTAAGCCCAATATTAAAACTTGCGCCTGCAGCAATCATTAAATAAATTTTCCAACCAAAATAAATGTAGGGTGTACTCAATATAAACGAAATTACACAAGCCACAACCATTAGCAACCATTTAGACTCAAGATATTGGCGGTATGAAATGTTTTGACTCATCATTAGTTTATAATATTCGCTATCCCATGAAGGTACAAGTTGCCCAAATGAAATTAAAAATCCGCCTGTGATAAACATAGAAGCAAAAGCTAAAAATGCTGGCATATCTTGATAAATATCTTGTGTGTAAAAAAACAAGCCATAAAACAGAAATAAAAACGACATCATAACCACTTGTTTTGGTCGTGCATTACGTAGAATCATTCGGACGTCATTCTTTAAAAAAGTAGAGAGTTTGCCGAAACGATTTAAAAAACTAAGATCATATTGTTTAACGCTTTCTTTTTTCTCGACTATTGCACCATCTAAATAAAAGTGCTTTAAAATATAATTATAGTTAGCTTTAAAAAGAACATAAACTAAGCCAATAGGTATTATTGCCCAATATTTATCGGTGTAAAATCCGTAAAACAAGTCACCAAATAAATCAGAAACTGGGTAAACACTAAAATATTCTAAGCCAACTAAAACAGCTAAAACACTAATTATCGCGTAGAAAAACACCTGGGTTTTGTTGATTAAAAAATTGGCATAATTAATACAAAAACTAATCGATAAAAATGAAATAAACCAAATGATACTTCCTAAAACATCATAAGATTTATAAATCAAAACGCCTGTAACTGGTAAGAAAAATAAAATTGGTAAAATATTAAAAAACGATAGACTTGTTTTTAACAATAAGTAGTTGATTACTTTAGAGCGTTTTACAGGAATAATCATAAACGGTTTAATGTTCATAACTGGTAACTGTTGTAAAAAATACCGAAAACCTAAATCGGCTAATACATAATAAATTAAAAAGTTGTTAAGCGTAACAAAAGGGTCTTGATCAGGAATGGCTTTTTCAAGACCAAAAATAATGGCAAAGCCTAAAAAGGCAGCTAGACCAATAAAATAAAGTGCGCCAAGAATTAAAAGTATTTTGACAACAACTCCTTTTTCAAAATAAGATGAGCGTGAAAACTTCTTCCACTCAAAACTTGAAAACTTGCTTAACTTCATAAGATTGTTTTTAGGTTAGTCAATATATCTCAAAAAAAGTTACGGGAAAATTAATAATTTTTGAAATCTAAATAGCGTCCTAACCTAATTTATTATCTTTAACAACAAAATTAGAAACACATGAGCATAGCCCAACCTTTTAATTTGAAACAATGGATAAGTGAAAACCGATCACTTTTAAAACCGCCTGTCGGCAACAAAAATTTATATAAAGATGCTGGTGATTATATTGTGATGATTGTTGGCGGCCCAAATGCTCGAAAAGATTATCATTATAATGAAACCGAAGAGTTATTTTACCAATTAGAAGGCGAGATTGAAGTCCATATTCAAGAAAACGGACACAAAAAAACGATGAAACTTGGTCCTGATGACATGTATTTACATCCTGCTAAGGTACCTCATTCGCCAGTAAGAAAAGAAGGCTCAATTGGTTTAGTTATCGAGCGTAAACGCAAGCATTTAAATATTAATGATGGCTTGCTTTGGTTTTGCGACAACTGCAATCATAAATTACATGAGGTATATTTTCCACTAAACGATATTGAACAAGATTTTCTTAAACATTTTAAAGATTTTTATACAAATAAAGATTTAAGAACTTGCAATCAATGTGGTGAAGTCATGCCAGTAGATAAGCGTTTCACTGCTTAAAACCAATAACCTAAACTAATATACCACTCGGTTTTGTTAACTTCAGGTGAATAAGAACAAATTAAATTTATCGGACCTATAATAGTTTCTACACCATAGCCGAGCGCATAACCCGTGAACTCTGGCGCGTCAAGCCAAGCCGTCGAACTGTATAAATTATTATCGGCATTAGCATAATTTACATAACCCAAAAGATGATTTTTTTTAATGAACTCATAATCTAATTTAATGGTTGATTTTAAATAAGAATTAGCCGAAATAGTAAAAAAATCATAACCGAAAAATGGCCTAAAGTTATTAATGGTTTCATTACCATAACCGCCTAGATAAAAATTTAACCCACCAACATTATCGCTGCCAATTGTGCCTCCACCTTCTAAAGAAAGATAAGTGCTCAGGTTTGAAGCAATCGGAAAAGCAACACCAACATTAGCCTTAAAAATGCTAAACTCGCTATAATTATCAACAATTGGCAAGTAAAGGTTATATTTAATTTCAGAAAATAAGCCTTGTTTTGGAAAGTACTTACTATCAAAACTATCATGCTTAAAATAGGTATAAACACTGGTTAAATCTTGGTTTTCTATTTGAGTTACAAATTCATCATTGCCTGTGGCCGAATCTTCATCAGGAATCAACGTATTGGTTGAAGCTTCAAGATGTTTAAATTCGGCACCAACTCCAAAAATTGTACTGTTATATACACGCGTTTGTATAAAAAATTGATTCGTAAAGTCTTCAACTAGTAACCTGAGTGAATTAATTTCAGCATTTTGAATAGTTGAATTCTGCTGAATAAATTCAAAGTTAACATCATCAGCAAAACGATTATAACGCGAATTTAAACCAATACTCCAATACTTTCCTTTGTCTATGTAATAGTTGAAGTTATAACGTAAATTATCCCCCAAAATTAAATCTAAAGAGCTGTGGTCATTTTCAAAAAACAAACTTTTTTTAGTGTAATTAACTAAAACTGATGTTTTATAAAGCTCATCATAATGGGCGCTAAAACGTAAATAAGCATCGGTATTATTATCATAAACTTTTAATTTTAAAGCAAAAGCAGAATCAATTTCCTTCAAGTTGTAATGAATTTTCCTGAAATTGTCAGTAGCCGATAAATTATTTAAGCCTGTATTTAAGCGCTTGAAAGCAATCTTTTCATCGGTTGGGAAGTTTAACTTACCTGTGATATAATTTCGTGGGTAAGCCGAATTGCTTTCAATAGCAATTGAACTCACTTGCAAGCTATCAATTATTGATTTAGAATGATGCTGAATTTGACCATCTTGACGGGCAGCAATTTTTTGAAATGCTGGTAAAAACTGAAGACCAACTTCTTCACCTTTTTGTATAATTTTCGCACCATCTTCAAAAGACAAAACTGTGAACTCGTCTATATCTGGTTGAATGTACAAATCGGTTAATTGGCGTTTTGGCGCCATAACATTGATTGTTCTGAAATTATTGACTTGTGTAAAAATATCAAGTCCGCTTTTTAGGTTTTCGCGTGTCATTAAACTATCTTGTACATCAACGCCTATGATGAAGTTTGCTCCTCGCCTTTTCATTTCTTCAACAGGATAATTATTGAGTACACCACCATCAACATAAATTTGATTATCAATTTGCACCGGTTGAAATAAGGTTGGTATAGAACCACTTGCCGAAATCGCTTCAGCTAAATTACCGTGATCTAAAATTTCAGCTTTTCCAGTTTCTATGTTGGTAACCACACAAAAAAATGGAATTGGCAATTGTGTAAAATCTTTGGTTTGAAGGCGTGCTGTTAGCTGAGCAAGCAAGTTGTAAATATTTTGACCTTTTGATATTCCAGAAGGCAACTTCAACTGAAAACGATCAAAATTAAGTTTTAAAGCATAACGTTCGGCTTCTTGCTTTTCAAAAAACGTCATCGATTCACGTGGTAATTCATCTTGTATTAATTTCTGAAAATTTGTATTTCTAAAAATAGAGTCAAGCTGATTTGCCGAAAAACCTGATGCATATAACCCGCCAACAATCGCGCCCATGCTGGTACCACCAATATAATCTATGCGTAAGTTAGCTTCTTCAATTTTTTTTAATACACCAATATGTGCTAAACCTTTGGCTCCGCCGCCACTTAAAACTAAGCCAACTTTTAAAGTATCGTTAGTTGGTAGAATGATGTCCTGCGGCTGAAAAGCAAAGCTTGCCCAACTGAGTAAAAAACTTAATAAAAGAATTTTTGAGGTCATGATTCTTGGGCGTAGTGATTGATTATTTTTTGAGCTTTTGATGGTCCAATAACTTCGGCAAGTTCGGCTTTTGTAGCTGATTTTATGCGTTTAACCGACCTAAAATGCTTCAAAAGTTCGATGGCTGTTTTTTCACCAATACCTTCAATTTGTTCGAGTTCTGTGCCAACGGCAGCTTTGCTTCGTTTTTGACGATGAAAAGTTATACCAAATCGGTGGGCTTCATCCCGTAAACGTTGAATTATTTTTAAGGTTTCAGATTTTTTGTCTAAATATAAAGGATATTGGTCTCCTGGGTAAAACAATTCCTCTAATCGCTTGGCAATACCAATAATAGGTAGTTTACCGCGTAAGCCTAAACGTTCTAAAGCTTTAACGCCAGATGAAAGTTGGCCTTTACCGCCATCTACAATCACAAGCTGTGGTAAGTCTTGACCTTCTTCTAATAAGCGGCGATAACGGCGGTAAACGACTTCTTCCATCGAAGCAAAATCATCTGGACCTTCTACCGTTTTGATATTGAATTTTCGGTAATCTTTTTTACTTGGTTTTCCGTTTTTAAAGACCACACAAGCTGCAACAGGATTGGTGCCTTGAATATTAGAATTATCGAAGCATTCGATGTGTTTCGGTTCTTCACTTAAGCGTAAATCTTCTTTCATTTGCGCCATTAAACGCTTGGTGTGTCGGTCAGGATCAACAATTTTCATTTGTTTAAATCGCTCCATTCTAAAATACTTGGCGTTTCGAGTTGATAAGTCTACAATGGCTTTTTTATCGCCTAATTTTGGTACTGAAATTTGAGTTTTTTCGCCTAAATCAACTTCAAATGGAACGTAAATTTGCGGTGAATGTTCTTTAAATCGCTGCCGAATTTCAATAATCCCTAATTCTAATAATTCCTTATCTGTTTCGTCTAGTTTCTTTTTTAACTCAATGGTATGTGACCTGATAATGGCACCATGCGAAATTTGAAGGTAATTAATATAGCCGTAACCTTCGTCACTCACGATAGAAAATACATCTACATTATTAATTTTAGGATTAACAACCGTAGATTTGGCTTGGTATTTTTCAAGTGCCTTTATTTTATTTTTAATGCGTTGTGCCTCTTCAAACCGCATGGCTTCAGCATAGTCTTGCATTTGCTGCTTAAAGTTGTTAAGTGAATCTTTAAAATTACCTTTTACAATTTTCCTGATGGCTTCAATTTGTGCATTATATTCGGCTTCAGTTTGCAAATCTTCGCAAGGAGCTTGACAATTACCTATGTGGTATTCAAGGCATTTTTTATATTTTCCGTTGGCAATTTTTTCAGCAGATAAGTCATAATTACAAGTTCGTAATTGGTATAGGCCTTTAATTAATTCTAATAATATTTTAACCGCTTTTAAGCTTGGGTAAGGCCCAAAATATTCGCTACCATCTTTAATCACACGTCTGGTTAAAAAAACCCTCGGAAAACGCTCGTTTTTAATACATAACCAAGGGTAAGTTTTATCGTCACGTAACATCACGTTAAAACGTGGTTGTAGCTTTTTAATCAAATTATTTTCAAGCAAAAGTGCATCCATTTCAGAGTCAACCACGATATGCTTGATCTCTGCAATTTTTTTAACCATCACAGCAATTCGATGGCTATCGTGATTTTTATTGAAGTAAGATAAAACGCGCTTTTTTAAATTTTTGGCTTTACCAACATAAAGTATACGTTGATTTTTATCAAAATATTGGTATACACCAGGACTTTCAGGTAAGGTTTTTAGCTTTAACTCTATTGCGCTTGCCGACATAACAAAAAATATCAGCGTAAAGATACTAAGCTCAAATTAATGTAAATATTAAATTTCTGAAAAAAGAAAAGATTAAATACCGCGTTCTTTTTGAAGTTGCTCGTAAGCTTCTTGAACTTTTGTGAATTTTTCTTGAGCACCTTTTTTATAAGCTTCATCCATGTGCTGAAGTTTGTCTGGATGATACTTTTTAGCCATGGTACGGTAAGCTTTTTTGATTTCGGCATTTGTGGCTGTTTTATCAATTTCAAGAATTTTATAAGCATTATCGGCCGATTTAAAAAACATGGCTTTAATACTTTCAAAATCTTGATGACCTACACGTAAAAAGCCGGCGATACGCTGTATCATAGCCACTTCAGCATCAGAAACATGACCATCGGCATTAGCGATATTAAATAAGAAATGTAAAACTTGCAATCTTACTTCATAACTCAATCTTGGCCTAAGATAATCACAAACACGGTCGGCTGAAACTTCTCGATTTTTAACAACGGTATTAAAGGTTCTAAAAGTGGCATTAGCACGCTCTTTGCCATAAGCTTGCACAAAATACATGCGCACATAATCCATTTCGGCTTGTGAAACATTGCCATCAGCTTTAATGACTAACGATGCTAATGAAAGTAAATTGAGCTCAAAATCATTCGGCGTTACTTTGGTGTTTTGGGTTTGAAATATCGAGCCGCCTGAAGCAGAAGAACCTGAACTAAATAAACGATCTAAAATACTACCGAGTATAAACCCAAGAACGGCACCGCCGAGACCTCTAAAAATAAAACCTATAAATGCACCTAACCACTTCAATCAAACAGAATTTAGCCTGCAAATATATATATTTTAATGGGTTTAGCTTTAAAATACGAACATAGCAGTTCAAAAATCGAGTAGATTTCATTCACTATTTCATTTCATATTTACGCATATTTTATCGATATTTGAACAAATCTTAATAATTATGCCTTTTTATCATAAACTCGGTAAAATTCCACATAAAAGACATACGATCTTTAAAAAACCAAATGGTGATTTATACTACGAACAGTTATTTGGTACCATTGGTTTTGATGGCATGTCGTCTAATATGTATCATGTACACCGACCAACTCAAGTTAAAGAAATTAAGCAGTCTTATGATGTAACGCCTGAAATTGCTTTAGAAAACAATTTAAAATCTTACCGGCTTCACGGGTTTAAAATTAAGGCTGAAGACGATTTTTTAAACAGCCGAAAAACAGTTTTACACAATCAAGACTGCAATATTACATTAGCTGCACCAAAAACTTCAACTGAAGCTTATTTTTATAAAAATGCTGATGCAGATGAGTTGTTATTCATTCATAAAGGCAGTGGAAAGTTAAGAACGCAACTTGGTAATTTAGATTTCAGTTATGGTGATTATTTAGTGATCCCGCGTGGCGTTATCTATAAAATAGATTTTGAAACTTCAGACAATCGACTTTTTATAGTTGAGTCTTCAAGTCCTATTTATACTCCAAAGCGCTATCGCAACCATTTTGGGCAATTATTAGAGCATTCACCATTTTGTGAACGTGACCTTAGACAACCTTACGAGTTAGAAACCAATGACGAAAAAGGTGAGTTTTTAATTAAAATCAGAAAGCAAAACCGAATTTTTGATATGGTTTATGCCACGCATCCGTTTGATGTGGTCGGTTATGATGGTTATAATTATCCATACGCATTTTCAATTCATGACTTTGAGCCAATTACTGGTCGCGTTCATCAACCACCACCAGTACATCAAACTTTTGAAACCGATGCATTTGTAGTTTGTTCATTTTGTCCCCGATTATATGATTATCATCCAGAAGCTATTCCTGCACCTTACAATCACAGTAATATAGATAGCGATGAAGTTTTATATTATGTAGATGGCGATTTTATGAGTCGTAACGATATTGAAGCTGGACACATCTCATTACATCCCGCTGGCATACCTCACGGACCACATCCAGGCGCTGCCGAACGCAGTATTGGCAAATCAAAAACAGAAGAGTTAGCCGTTATGGTAGACACCTTTAAGCCATTACAAGTTACCAAACAAGGCTTAAACATCGCCGATGAATCTTACCATAAATCTTGGCTTGAATAAACTTTAAAACAAAGAAAAAAATGAAAGATATCAAATCAGTTAACTACGGACTAGAAAAAATATTTGAAGGCGCACAAGACTTTTTACCATTACTCGGTACAGATTATGTAGAACTTTATGTGGGTAATGCAAAACAAGCTGCACACTTTTATAAATCGGCTTTTGGTTTTCAGACCTTAGCTTATAAAGGTTTAGAAACTGGAAGCAAAGACAGTGTGTCTTATGTTTTACAGCAAGACAAAATAAGATTGGTGTTAACATCACCGCTCAACTCTAAAAATCCTATAAACAACCATATTGTAAAACATGGTGATGGCGTAAAAGTTATTGCACTTTGGGTTGAAGATGCTCAAAAATCTTGGGAAGAAACCACTAAACGCGGCGCCAAGAGTTTTATGTCTCCAACAGTTGAAGAAGATGAGCACGGCAAAGTGGTAAGATCTGGAATTTACACCTATGGAGAAACAGTGCATTTATTTGTAGAACGCAAAGACTATAGTGGTACATTTTTACCAGGTTACAAGGCTTTAGAATCAGACTTTAAACCTGAACCTGTTGGTCTCAAATTTATAGACCACATGGTAGGAAATGTTGGCTGGAATGAGATGAACACTTGGGTAAAATGGTATGAAGATGTCATGGGATTTGTTAACTTTTTATCTTTTGACGATAAGCAAATTCACACCGAATATTCAGCATTAATGAGTAAAGTGATGAGCAACGGAAATGGCCGAATTAAATTTCCAATCAATGAGCCTGCCGAAGGAAAAAAGAAATCACAAATTGAAGAATATCTCGATTTTTATGAAGGCGCAGGCGTACAACACATCGCAGTAGCGACTGACGATATTGTAAAAACAGTTTCCGATTTACGCTCAAGAGGTGTCGAATTTTTATCCACACCACCAGAAACTTACTACGATGCAATCCCTGGCCGATTAGATGAATTTAGCCATGAACTTCGAGAAGACCTTAAAACACTACAAAGCCTTGGTATTATGGTTGATGCTGATGAAGAAGGTTATTTGCTACAAATCTTCACCAAACCCGTACAAGATCGCCCAACATTATTTTTTGAAATTATTCAGCGAATGGGCGCGCGCGGTTTTGGCGCTGGAAACTTTAAAGCCCTGTTTGAATCAATAGAACGAGAACAGAATTTAAGAGGAACACTTTAAGAAGTTTTGATAACTTAGAACTCATAAAATCCTACTAAAAATTTTTGGTAGGATTTTTGTTTTATAAATTTGAAGAAAACATATTGTGAAAAAAATAGCCTTCATCCTTTTACTTCATTCATTTGCTTCAGTGCATTCACAGGCCTATCAAAATGGCGAATGGCTGAAATTTAAAATTAAATATGGCTGGTTTAAAGCTAGTGAGGCCACAATAGAAGTTAAAAAAGCTAAAATAAAAGGTCAAAAAGTTTTGCATATCGATGGCTTCGGAAAATCGACTGGTTTGTTAGATGTGTTTTTTAAAGTTCGAGACCATTATGAAACTTATATCAATCCAGACACAAATTTACCTGTCAGATTTGTGAGAAGAATAAATGAAGGTGGCTACAAAAAGAATAAAATTTTAAACTTTAACCATACCACAAACACCGTTGAGGTAATTGACAAAAAACACAACACTAAAAACTCATTTAGCTTTATTGAAGGAACGCAAGACATGATGTCTGTACTATACTTTTTAAGAAATAAAGTTGATATAAAACGTTTAAAACCAGGACAAACATTTACATTAAATTTATTTTTCGACGAAGAAAATTATCCCTTTAAGGTTAAATTTTTAAAAAAAGAAATATTAGAAACAAAATTTGGAGACATTTCAACCTTAAAATTTAGACCATATGTTAAAGCAGATCGCGTGTTTAAAGAACAAGAAAGTCTGAGTTTTTGGGTAAGTGCCGACGAAAATAAAGTTCCTCTAAAAATTGAAGCTAAATTAGCAGTTGGGTCATTAACTGCAAACCTTGATCAATTTAAGGGTTTAAAGCATTCTTTTAGTATTATTGCAAAATAATTAGTCCCTATTAATCGGTGATAATGAAACAACATATATCAAATCAACTCTTTATATTATCTTTTTTTAGTATTCTTATCTTCAGTTCTTGTAAAGATGATTCTCAAAAAACTGAAATTGAAACTAAACCAACCACACCAAAAGTTGTTGAAAAAAAACCGCTAATCGCCTACGGTATAAATCTCGACAACTACTTAGTTAAAAAAGATACTGTTAAACGCGGAGAAACATTTGGGACAATCTTAGACCAAAATGGCATTGGGCCAACAACCGTTTATAACATTACCCAATCTATTTCAGATAGCATCTTAAATTTTAGAAGGCTAAATTTTGGTAAGCCTTATGTCATTTTAAAAACAAAAGATAGCCTCCAAAAACCCACGCATTTTATTTACGAAAAAGACCGTATAAATTATGCCGTCATTAACTTAAAAGACAGCATTCACGGAACAACAGGTAAAAAACCTGTTACCATAAAGCAGAAAGAAGCTAGCGGAATTATAAAATCATCTTTATCACAAGCCATTGATGATGCAGGTTTAAACTATAATATCGCACTTAGGTTCTCTGAAATTTACCAATGGACAGTAGACTTTTTTAGGCTTCAAAAGGGTGACCAATTTAAAATTATCTACTCAGAAAAATATATAAATGACTCAATTTATGCAGGCCTACATGAGGTAGAAGCTTCATTGTTAAGACATAAAGATCGTGATTTTTACGGTTTCAATTTTGAAGTTGATAGCACAACAGGACGAACTGATTATTTTGATGAAAATGCACAAACCTTAAGAAAATTCTTCTTAAAAGCACCACTTGAATATACAAGAATATCTTCAAGGTATACCAAAAGGCGGTTTCACCCAGTTCAAAAACGTTGGAAAGCGCATAAAGGAACAGATTATGCTGCACCAACAGGCACACCGATTTGGTCTACTGCAGACGGTGTTGTCATCAAGTCAAGCTACACAAGAGGTAATGGTAAATATGTAAAAGTAAGACATACCAATAAATATACAACGCAATACTTACACATGTCAAGACGAGCAGTAAATGTAGGCGATTATGTTAAACAAGGTGATATTATTGGCTATGTTGGCAGTACAGGTCTAGCAACTGGACCACATGTTTGTTACCGCTTTTGGGTAGATGGCCGTCAAGTAGATCCATACAAACAAGATTTACCAGATGCCGAACCTATGGCCGAAAAATTAAAACCAGCATACTTTGATTTTATCAAGTCTTTAAAAAGTCAACTAGATAAAATTCCTTTTGTAAATTAACATTCAAATCAAAAAGCTTACATTAAGCTATTTTATTTTAACCTTAAATTAATCCCAAACTGTCAGAATCAGTGTTTTTTTGGTGAAAATTAATATTTAAAATTTTCGCTATGAAAAAATTATTACTCGGCTTATTCTTAACAATAGGATTAAGTGTTTACTCACAAGGAACAATTACGGGTACTGTAATTGATTCCGAAACTTCAAGCCCGTTACCCGGTGCAAATATTGTTGTAGACGGTACTAAAAATGGCACTACAACAGATTTTGATGGTGAATTTACTTTAAAAGTAAATTTAAAAACTGGTACAATTAAAATTTCTTTTCTAGGCTTCACTTCACGTGAAGTGAAATTTGATTTAAACTCCAACTCAAAAGTAGATTTAGGAGAAATTAAGCTTAAAGCTGGCAATCAATTAAGCGAAGTGGTTATTGTAGGGAATGGTGTCATTGACTTGGCAAACACAAGAGAAACTCCTGTAGCTGTTTCTACTGTAACAAAAAGCATGATTCAGCAAAGAGCAATTGGTAATGTTGAAGTTCCTGAAATTATAAAATATACACCTTCAACTTACGTTTCAGGTCAGACTGGCTTTGGTGACTCTCAAATATATATGAGAGGTTTTGATCAAACCAACATTGCAACTTTATTAAACGGTCAACCAGTAAATGGTATGGAAGATGGTAGAGTATATTGGTCTAATTGGGCTGGTATTGCTGATGTTGCAAATGCTGTTCAAGTTCAAAGAGGTTTAGGTGCTTCAAAATTGGCTATATCTTCAGTCGGTGGTACAATAAACTTGATCATGAAATCTTCTGAGAGAGAAGAAGGAGGATTTGTTAGACTACTTGGTGGAAACGATAGTTATTTCAAAGCAACTGCTTCGTATGATACCGGCGAAAATGCTGACGGTTGGTCTTTTTCTTTTTTATTAGACCATTGGCAAGGACACAGAAAATGGGCTGAAGGCACTTATGGTCAAGGCCAGACTTACTTTATTTCTGCAGGCTATAGACCAAATGATAATCATACTTTCAATTTACTACTTACTGGCGCACCGCAATTGCATGGCCAAAGATGGTCTCAATCACGAGAAATATTAGAAGCAAACCCAAAATTCAATCAACATTGGGGCTACACAGAAGATGGAATTGAATCAGAAAGACAAAACTTTTATCATAAACCGGTTTTAAACTTTAACTGGGATTGGGACATAAGTGAAAAAACACAATTATCTTCTGTAGCTTATGCTTCTTGGGGACGCGGCGGTGGTACAGGACCAAGAGGAAATGGACGAATCAGAACAGCTGACCCAGACGGAGATGGTCCATTATATGGCCAATTAGATTATGATGCAATTACAGCACAAAATCAACAAATAGGAGTTGGTGGAGATTATAGCGCACCACTTGGAGCAGGTTACATTAGAAGAGGCTCAATGAATAATCACCAGTGGTATGGTCTTGTTTCAACACTTACAACTGATTTATCTGAATCTGTTGAGTTTAGTGTTGGTACTGATGTTAGATTTTACACCGGTGATCACTTTAGACAAGTTATAGATTTTTATGGTCTTTCTGGATGGGGTAACGATAGACCTGATGGCGCAGTTGTAACTGAAAGATTTGATGCAACACCTTGGGCAGCATTATTTAATTTTGCAGACGAAGGTGAAAGAATTGACTATGATTACTCTGAAGACATTAATTACCAAGGGATTTTCTCCCAAGTTGAGTATGCAAAGGACGGTTTTACCGCATTTTTCCAAGGAGCACTATCTAACCAATCTTACCAAAGAGAAGGAAGATTTGATGACCCAGGAAAATCTGAAAAAGAAAACAAAGTTGGTTACAACTTAAAAGCTGGTACGTCATACGCAATTAGCAATAATATAAAAGCATTTGCTAACGCAGGTTTTTACTCTAGACAACCATTCTTAGATAACATTTTTGAAAATATTAGAGGCTCTAATGATATCCTTAACCCAGCAGTAGACAATGAAGAAATTACTGGTCTTGAACTTGGCTTCATTTTTGAAGATGATGCTAAAGATTTTAGAGCTAATTTAAACTTCTACTATACTGACTGGGACAACAGAGTTATTTTAAGTAGTGATATTGATGATAATGGTACACCAGATAATACAAATGATGATATTGAACTTAACATCTTTGACAGAGGTGTAAGACAATTACACAAAGGTTTTGAGTTTGATATTCAGTATGAACCAATTGATGCTGTTACCTTTACAGGATTTGTTTCTGGTGGTAATTGGGTTTTTAGAGATTCTTCAAACGTTTCTATTTATAATGACGAAACTGGTGAGCTTGTTGCTACTGAAACAGGAACCGATAGAGAAGGTATTAAAGTTCCTAATGCACCTCAATTTTCAGCTGGTCTAGGTGTTAGAGCTAATCTTTTTAATGGTTTCTCATTGTACTACAATATTAATATGTATGACGAGCTATGGGTTAATGATAGCAATTCTGTACAAACTGAAAATGTAAATACACTTCCTGCTTATAGTATTTCAGATGCAGGTTTAAATTATAACTTTAGTATCAACAATCAAAATTTAACTTTCACAGCTAATGTTTATAATTTATTTGATAATGATGCCATTCAACAAACAGATAGATTTGGACTTATAAATTTAAATGGAACAACATTTAACGCTGCATTAAAATATAACTTCTAAAGATTGAAGAAAATTAGTTTTAAAAGCGAGACCAGTTGGTCTCGCTTTTTTTTGTAATTAATATATAAGAAAATATTGTTTGGCTTTAGAACAAGATTTGCTGAAAAAAAGTCTAGAAATAATTTACTAGACAACTGACAAATGCTTGTTAACTTTATTTTAATAAGATTTCTTAACCTTGTCTTAATCTTTAAAACTTAAAAGTGCTGTTCTTTTGCGGAAAATTAAAAACAAAAATTTTTCACAATGAAAAAATTATTACTCGGTCTTTTCTTGATATTAGGATTAGGCATGTTTGCACAAAACACTGTTACTGGGACAATTTTAGATGGTAAAATGAATGCACCATTACCAGGAGCTAACATTGTACTTGATGGATCTAACAATGGTACCACTACTAATTTTGATGGTAAGTTTAGCTTAAATTTAAATGTAAAATCAGGTCAATTAAAAATCTCTTATGTTGGCTTTAAAACAACTTACGTAGACTTTAAAGTACTAGATGGAAACAAAGTTGATCTTGGTGAAATTAAGCTTGATGAAGATTCTAATGCTTTAGATGAAATTGTAATCACAACTTACTCTTTAGCGATTGACCGCCAAACACCTGTTGCTGTGTCTACATTAAAAGCTAAAGACATTGAGACTAAATTAGGTAACCAAGAATTTCCTGAAATTCTAAAATCAACACCTGGTATTTATGTAACTAAACAAGGTGGTGGTTATGGTGACGCAAACTTAAGGTTAAGAGGTTTTAATTCAGAAAACATTGCTGTTATGATTAACGGTGTTCCAGTAAACGACATGGAAAACGGTCGTGTATACTGGTCAAACTGGGCTGGCTTATCTGATGTTACAAGATCAATGCAAGTTCAAAGAGGTTTAGGAGCATCTAAAGTAGCTGTACCGTCTATTGGTGGTACAATAAATATTGTAACTAAAACTACAGACAGCGAGAAAG
Organism: Psychroflexus salarius; assembly: GCF_900129035.1. Lineage (GTDB taxonomy): Bacteria > Bacteroidota > Bacteroidia > Flavobacteriales > Flavobacteriaceae > Psychroflexus > Psychroflexus salarius. The sequence goes on from NZ_FQTW01000004.1 coordinate 161,223, forward strand.
GCGGTAACTTTTTTGCAACAACTGGTAACGATGGTTATCAAAAATTTGGCGCAACAGTGTCAACTGGTCGTCTAGATAATGGTTGGGCTGCAACTGTTTCTGCTTCTAAGACTACCGGTAATGGCTTTGTTGATGGGACTTGGTTTGAAGGTTATTCTTATTTCATTAATGTTGCCAAAGATATTAATGAAGATCATCAAATTTCATTTACTGCATTTGGGGCACCACAGGAACATGGTCAACGTCAAAACAGAGAATTAATAAGTACATTTCAAAGAAGTGAAAGAGAAATTAGATTTAATCGTGATTGGGGTTACAAAAACGGTCAAGTAACTAGTGTAGAAGACAATTTCTATCATAAACCTCAAATGTCTTTAAATCACTATTGGGATATTAATGATAACACACAATTATCTACTGCATTATATGCATCTTTTGGTACAGGTGGTGGCGGAGGTTTCTCTGGTGTTAACAAATTTGGATTAGATTCTGAATATAGAGACGGTTTTGCTCAACCTGTTAACTTTGATAAGATTGTAGACGAAAATGTAGCACTTGGTGCTCTTGGTTCTGAAACAATTTTAAGAGACTCTAGAAACGATCATGCTTGGTTTGGTGGGTTATCTACCTTAACAACAGATTTAACTGATGATATTACTTTATTAGCTGGTTTAGATATCAGATATTACGAAGGTAAACACTTTCAAGAAGTGAAAGATTTACTAGGCGGTCAATTCTATTTTGATGATTCTAACATAAATAACCCAACTAATACAGCTGAAGTAGGTGAAAAAATCAACTACTGGAATGATGGTATTGTACTTTGGGAAGGCGGTTTCTTACAAGCCGAATATGCTAAAGACGACTTATCTGCATTTATCTCGTTAGCAGCTTCAAATACATCTTACAAACGTATCGATTACTTCAACTATTTAGATTCTGATCCTGAACAAGAAACCGATTTCCAAAACTTCTTTGGATATTCTGCTAAAGGTGGCGCTAACTATAATATTGATGATAAACAAAACATATTTGCTAACGTAGGATACTTCGAAAGAGCGCCCTTCTTTAACGCTGTATTCTTAAATTTTCAAAATGACATTAATGAAGGTGCTGAAAATCAAAAAATATTTAGTGCAGAACTTGGATATGGCTTCAGATCAAGTAAATTTTCAGGTAACTTGAACATTTATCACACACGTTGGAATGACAGAACATTAACACAAAGTTTCCAAAATCAGGATGGTACGTTTGGCTCTGCTAACATTTTAGGAGTTAACGCAATTCACCAAGGTATTGAATTAGACTTTAGATACAAGCCAAATAACCGCCTAACTTTCACTGGTATGGTTTCATTAGGTGATTGGACTTGGGATAACAATGTGACTGATGTTCAAGTTTTTGATGACGAGCAAAATCTTGTTAGAACAATAGACTTATACATCGAAGACTTAAAAGTTGGTGATGCAGCGCAAACAACTTTTGCGCTTGGTGCAGACTACGAAGTTTTCCCTGGGACTAAAATGCGTTTAAACTACAATTACGCAGGCGACTTTTATGCCGATTTTGATCCAAATACAAGAACAACTCCAGACGCCCCACAATCTTGGAAAGTTCCAGAATATGGCCTCTTTGATCTTGGCCTAACCCATAATTTCAAAATAGGTTCTTTAAATGGTACAATTATCGGTAACGTTAATAACTTATTTAATACTGAATATATCGCAGATGCTAGAAATGGTGCATCAGCTACTGGAACAGATGCACTTGTATGGTATGGTTTCGGAAGAACATATACAATAGGAACTAAAATTAACTTTTAAATCAAATTAAAATGAAAAATCTATTTTTCTTAGGAGGTTTATTCATTAGCTTATTTATTACGAGCTGTGAACCTGTTGAAGACCTCGAAAACGACATCAACAATGAACTTGAAAACACACCTATTACCGGTGTTGTAGAATATACTTTAGTAGAAGAAGATTATACTGATATTTTAGAGCTTAACTTTCCAAACTTCAGTAATTCAGACCAAGCCAGAGAACTTGTGCCAACTTTACTTACTGAAATGTACCCATTCTGGGGAAAAGGCTCACAGGCTTTAGTTACATTCGATTTGTATGCTCCACAATTATCAGTTGAAGGTGATCCAACTGAGTATACACTAATGGATGAAGATTACGACCCATATTCAAACTATGGTAATTTTGATAACTACACAGATATCAAAGATTTCTTGAGTAATAAGTATCCAAATGCAGCTGAAGGTGAATTAGTCATTTTAACATTTGAGTTTTATAGCGGTTCTACTGAAACTTTAACTGAGGGTTTTGTTTTTAACGGTACTAATTGGGCTCAAACAACTATGGTTACAGATGCTCAATACGAAGAAATGGGTCACGGTCAGTATTATAATTTTAATAGCGAAGACCAAGCTGAAACTAAACTTGAAATTTTACTCAATAATACCGTTTCTTATGATGTTATTGAAGAAGGTACTGTAAAACGTATGCTATATAAATTTTACAGCGGATCTGTAAATTATCAAGTTGCTAACTTTGTATATTCAAATGATATGTGGATGTTGTTAACTAATGTTGCAACAGAAACGCTTCAATTTGGTCATGATGGCGAAACTTGGGTTCCTGATAATACTATTAAATATGAATTAACTGCTGATGACTTTAACCTAATTGCAAATGCTTTAGCTGACACATATCCCGGACCAACTTCAAGTGCTGGTAACTACGGAAACTTCGACAGAAGAGAAGGCAATTCTAATTTCTGGAGTGATGACATGATTTTAGAAGCGATGAATGTTTTACTTGACAGTAAAAATCCTGAGGCTGAAAATGGCCAAAAATATGAGCTTACTTATGCCATCTATAATGGCACAAGTGGTACTGAAACTATTTTTGTAATTAAACAAGATGGTGTTTGGGAAATAAACCCTGATGCCTAATAAAAACTGATAGATTAGCCATTAAAGCGAGACCAATTGGTCTCGCTTTTTTTATGGTTTAAATTTACTTAAGTCTCTCAATTTAAATATCTTTAGCTTACATTTAAGTCACATGTTAAATAAGCGTTTACTTATTAAAAATCTACTCGCCCATAATAGCGAAAACAGCTTTTTTGATAAAAAACTGAAAATTGACATTAGCAATAAAGAAGGTAAAGCTAAGTTTTTAAAACATATTTGTGCGCTTTCAAATTCAAATCCTAATAACAACGCTTATATAATTATCGGTGTTAGTGACGAAACAAATCAGATTCTTGGTGTAGACTTCTTTGATGACAGTAAAATTCAAAATTTAATCAACGCTTATCTCGTCCATCCACCTAAAGTCAGTTATGAAAACATCCCTTTTCCTCATCTTCCAGAGCGTAAAGTTGTAGGTCTCGTTAGCATTAGACCTAAAACAGAAACCAGCATTTGTGCACTTCGTAAAAATATATGGAAATATTGGGGCGGTACTGTTTTTATGCGTGAAGGCAGTATTAGCAAGCCAAAAGTATTTGATATTGAAATTAAAGATTTCAACTCTAAACTGGTTAACGAAATTGAAAGTCATTCGCAAAACAACATTAAACTAACGCTAGATGGTGTTTTCGATTTTATTGAAAAAAGCAAAGATTACAACCCACAATATCAAGTATTTAAAGAGTATTTCGTTGTCTGTTGGGCTGGAAAAATTAAACAAATTAATGGTAAAGAACTACTCTCTCGCGTCAATATCGAGCTGATTAACGAGCAAGTAAAGCTATTTTATTCAGATTTAGATAAAGTTGAAATTCAATATGATGATGATAAATTTGAAATTTTAGAATACATACATCTCGGTTTAGAACAAAAGTTTGCCTATTATCCTTTAGAAAAAGTAAGCATCAAATTTCAAAATACAATGAAGTACGAAATTGAAACCGAACTTATCTTTAAACCACCAAAATATGATGCGGCAACCCTACGCCATTTTTTAAACCACAATAAAACACTACTCCAAAAAGTAAGTAAACACATTAAATTAACGCCTAATGAGTTGGCAGATCTTGAGCAAGCACCTAGCATCTATTTAATTGCTTATTTAAACGGTTTTAAAACTGCACTTGAAGCTTTGTACAATGCTAAATTTTTACTAAAAAAAACTTATCCAACAGCGCATCAACGCGTAAAAGATAACTTAAGAGTTTTACGAAAAATTAAATATAATTAATATGCAGCGATGTTATGTAATTGGTGACATTCATGGTGGCCTGAAGGCTTTAAAAGACTTACTATTTCAGCTCAATCTTCAACCAAACGATAAGCTTATTTTTTTAGGTGACTATGTTGATGGTTGGAGCGATTCTGCCGCAGTCATTTCCTATTTTATTCAGCTGAAAGAAACGCACAATTGTCGTTTTATTCGTGGTAACCATGATGACTTAGTGTTAAAATGGTTAACGACTAATTTCAACAATGAAAAATGGTTGCAACATGGTGGTAAAAGTACAAAAGAAGCTTATGAAGCTATTGATGAAACAACAAAGCAGTTGCATATCCAATTTTTAGAAAACTTAGAAGATTATATCGTAGACGAAGAAAACAGACTATTTGTTCATGCGGGATTTGCCAACTTACATGGACCTCAACATGAATTTTACAGCAATATCGTTTATTGGGATAGAAGTTTATGGGAAATGGTATTAGCGATGGATCCTAAGTTGAAGCCAACAGACCAACGCTACCCCAAACGCTTAAAATTATTTAATGAAATTTACATTGGCCATACACCAACTACAAGGCTGAATCAAACAAGACCTATTAAGATAGCAAATGTAATTAATGTTGATACAGGTGCTGCTTTTAAAGGTCCGCTAACAGCTTATGAAATTAATTCGGGGGAAGTGATTCAAAGTAAGCCTGTTTACCAGTATTATCCTAAAGAAAATGGCCGAAATTAAAGCTGCAAGACTTGCTTAGCTATTGCTTTTGCTGATATACCCGCAACTTCAAACAATTCTTGTGTACTACCATGTTCAATAAATTGATCTGGAATGCCCATTTTAATAAGTTGTGTATTGGCTTCAACTTGATTGAAGTAACTCGACACCGCATCACCTAAACCACCAATAATTGATGCATCTTCAACGGTAATTACAAATTCAAACTGATTAATAATTTCATCTAAAACTTCAGAATCAAGTGGCTTTAAAAATTTGAAATCATAATGTGCTGGCTTAATTTCTTTTGGGAGTAATTTAAAAGCATGAGTAACTTCCTGAGCAATGCTACCAATGCTAAGCACAGCAAATCTTTGACCTGATTGAAGTAATTCAGCTTTACCAATTGGAACGGTCTTAAAATCAACTTGCCAATTTTTATGAAACGATTGCCCACGCGGATAACGAATGGCTATTGGATGTTCATTAAACTGGCTAGCTGTGTATAATAATTGGCGTAATTCAATCCCGTTTCTTGGTGAAGCGATTACCAAATTGGGAATACAGTTTAGATAAGCCAAATCAAAAACACCATGATGGGTTGCACCATCACGACCAACAAGCCCAGCACGATCTATACAAAATACAACAGGTAAGTTTTGCAAGGCTACATCATGAATGACTTGATCATAAGCGCGCTGTAAAAAGGTTGAATAAATGGTACAAAACACCTTAAAGCCTTGTGTTGCCATGCCAGCTGAAAGTGTTACAGCGTGTTGCTCAGCAATACCTACATCAAATGCACGATCAGGATATGCTTGCATCATATACTTTAAAGAACTTCCTGTTGGCATCGCTGGTGTTACACCAACTATCTTTGGATTATTTTTGGCTAAATCTAGCATGGTTAAGCCAAAAACATCTTGAAATTTAGGTGGCAAATCGGTTTGAGAAGATTTATAACGTTCGCCCGTTTGTTTATTAAATTTTCCTGGCGCATGATAAGTCACTTGGTCTTGCTCTGCACTAGGCAAGCCTTTACCTTTTTTAGTAATTACATGTAATAAACGCGGTCCGTTTTGCTGCTGTAAACGCTTTAAAGTTTCAATTAGCTTGGGTAAATCATGACCATCAATTGGACCTTCATAACTAAAGTTTAAAGCTTCAATTATATTGTCTTGTTTTGGCTTATTTCCTATTTTGGCTTTAGTTAAGTAGTTTTTTAAAGCACCAACACTTGGGTCAATTCCTATGGCATTGTCATTTAAAATAACCAACAAATTAGCTTTCGTAACGCCAGCATGATTTAAACCTTCAAATGCCATTCCTGATGCAATTGATGCATCGCCAATAACAGCAATATGTTGTCTATTTAATTTCCCCAATAGCTTTGAAGCAATGGCCATGCCTAAAGCTGCAGAAATTGAAGTTGAGCTATGCCCAACACCAAAAGTATCATATTCACTTTCGCTACGTTTTGGAAAACCGCTAATGCCATTTAACTGTCGGTTAGTTTCAAATAATTCTCGACGACCTGTTAAAATTTTGTGTCCGTAGGCTTGATGACCAACATCCCAAATTAATAAATCATCTGGTGTATGAAACACATAATGCAAAGCAATGGTTAATTCAACCACACCTAAACTAGCGCCTAAATGACCTTCTTTAGTCGAGACAATATCAATAATAAAATCGCGAAGTTCATCTTTTAATTCTAAAAGTTGTTCAGCAGATAGTTGCCTTAAATCGGCTGGTGAATTGATGGTTGAAAGCAATTTATAAGTCATCTTACAAAGTTACCAATTAGAAATTGTATTTTTGAGTATGCTTACACCATTTGATGATAATTATTTTATGAAGAAGGCCTTAGAAGAAGCTCAATTAGCTTATGAAAAGGCTGAAGTTCCTGTAGGTGCTGTGATTACGCATCAAAATACAATTATAGCAAGGAGCCATAATTTAACCGAACAACTAACTGATGTTACCGCACATGCTGAAATGCAAGCGATTACTTCGGCCGCAAATTTTATTGGCGGTAAATACCTGAAAGATTGTACGCTTTATGTCACTTTAGAACCTTGCCAAATGTGCGCTGGCGCTTTGTATTGGAGCCAAATTTCAAGACTTGTTTTTGCTGCTGAAGACGAAAAACGCGGTTATAGAAACATGGGCACAAAGTTACACCCTAAAACTAAAGTCAAATTGGGTGTTTTAGCTGAAGAAGCCTCAAGTTTATTGAAGCGCTTTTTTATAGAAAAACGAAATTTAAATTAAAATGCCTACCATAACAATTAAAAATGATCTTTGGCTTTTAAGAAGTTTTGAATGTATCTTTTTTAGTGGGGTTGCAATTCATTTTTTTATAAAATCAACAACTGATAATGGTGGTTATTTTGCTTTAAGTTTTATTTTTTTGCTTAATGCAATATTAGCAGCTGTAAAGTTATTTCACCCGAAATACAATAAAGTTGAATTAGATGAAGAGCAAATTACTTCAATAAAGCGGAAAACGATTCCTATTATTAATTACACCTTTTTAGTAGTGAAATACCGAAACAAAGAATTAAAAGTTTTTAGAAAGTGCAATCAACAACAATTACTTCAACTAAGACTCAAGCACAAAATTGATGCTTAATTGCGCTAAGGTTGAAGCTTTTTCAGGAAGATGTAATTCATCCCAAGGATGTTTCATTCCAAAAACGTGATTAGCTCCAGGAATAACTTTTAAAACTGATTGATTTATGTGTTGATGTAAGTCTTTTGCATGATCTAAACGCACCGCTTCATCTTGGTCTCCGTGAATAATTAAACAAGGCTGCTTAATGGTTTTAGCATTATTTAGAATGTGAAGCTCTGGTTCATGGGCTTTAAAATCTTCAAAAAATTGAAAGTAATGTGGCATTAACTGATTTGTTCGGCCATTTTTAGCATGATAAACGCCAGTTGTTTTCCATTGCTCAAACGCACTGCCTGTTGGAAATCTGGACTCAAAATCTGATACTGCTGCCCAAGTAATTAATCGGTCTACCAAATGGTTTTGTGCAGCAACCAAAACCGAAATACCACCACCACGACTATGCCCAATTAAAGTCAATTGGTTTAGGTTTATAAAAGGATGTTGACTAAAATACTGAGCGGCCCAATTAATAACGGTATTAACATCTTGTACTTGGGTTGTATAATTGTCTTCGGCAAAGGCTTCTAAATTATTAAATTCTGTCGGTTGCTCAGGTGTTCCGCCATAATGCGAGAAGTTAAACTTAACAAATACAATTCCGTTTTTAGCAAACTCACTTGCTATTAAATGCCAAGCGCCCCAATCTTTAAAACCTTTATAGCCATGGCAAAATAAAGCGACCTGATGTGATGTTTGTGCGTCGTCGTAAGTGTAATCTAATAAAATCGGTAAGCCGGATTCACTTGTAATTTGCAAACTTGTGTTTTGAATCATCTTGTATCAATTTTATTTAAATTTACAAAATAGACTTTAAATGCTGAATTAATTCGGGTAATGCCTCGATATAACTCATATGACCACCTGGTAATAACTTAAAATTTAAATTATGCTTTTGGGCAATTTGTTTTAAAGCGTTTGTATTTGCTATAGGGTCGTCTTGACCAGCGATAATGTGCGTTTTAGCTTTTAAATGAATTAAAGTGTTGGTTCGGTCTTCACGATCACGCATGCCTTTAAGCGTATTGATAATACCTTGTGTGCTGCAAGTTTTAGCCTGCTTAACAGCTTCATTGATTGCATCTTCATGACGTAAATGCATTTGGGGTAAAAACAAATTTTTAACCGCCATACTTGTAAAAGCCTTAGGATATTTTTGTACCATTTTGATGGCGCGATCGCGGTCCCTTTTTCGACTGGAAGAATCGGAAAAACTAGTAGAATTCAAAATAATCTGTTGTTGAATGACTTCTGGAGCAACTTCAGCTAAAGCTAAAAGCACATAACCGCCTAATGAATGCCCAACGAAATGTGCATGGTGCAAGTTTAAATGATGCAATAATCCGCGAATAATTTCAGCTAAATTAGGCATGGTATGAATGTAGCCCATCGCTTCAGTTTGGCCGTGACCAGGTAAATCGATACAAATAATTCGATACTTATCCTGAAACTGCGGAATGATAGATTGCCACATGGTGGCATTTTCTAGAAACCCATGAATACAGACTAAAACAGGCTTTTTTGAAGCGGTTTCAGTTTGGGTAAAGTGAATTTTAGTTTGTCGAAAATTGAATGTCGGCATAGATAAAAACAACCTTGCTGAACAGTTTCAACAAGGCTGTGGTTTTTTAAATCAGTTGAAATTATTGGTTCATTAAATCTTCAATTTCTTCAATTTCGATAGGAATATTGCGCATAAGATTGAAAGGTTCGCCGTTTTCTTGGATCACGACATCATCTTCAAGTCTAACGCCAATATGCTCTTCAGGCAAATAAATACCAGGTTCTACCGTGAAGACTTGATTGGCTTTTATTGGCTCATGCAATAAGCCGTAATCGTGCGTATCTAAACCAATGTGGTGTGATGTGCCATGCATAAAGTATTTTTTGTAGGCTGGCCATTTAGGGTCTTCATTTTGAACATCGGCTTTATCAAGTAGTTTTAAGTCAAGTAACTCTGACGTCATTAATTTACCGACCTCAACATGATATTCAGCCCATAATGTTCCAGGTACTAACATTTTAGTCGCTTCTTTTTTAACGCGATTAACGGCATTATAAATTTGTTTTTGGCGATCGGTAAATTTTCCATTAACTGGAATGGTTCGTGACATGTCACTGGCATAATTGGCATATTCAGCGCCAACATCAAATAAGATTAAGTCACCATCTTTACATTGATGTTTATTTTCAATATAATGTAAAACGGTTGCATTTTTACCAGAAGCAATAATTGGCGTATACGCAAAACCACGTGAACGATTTTTTAGGAATTCGTGCATAATTTCAGCCTCAAGTTCAAATTCCCAGATATTCGGTTTCGTTTCTTTTAAAATACGTCTAAAGGCTTTTTCAGTGATATTGCAAGCCGTTTGCATCGTATCTAACTCTAATTGATGTTTTACTGAACGTAAACGCTGTAAAATCGGATTGCTTTTAGCCACTTGGTGCGCTGGATAGTTTTCTTTTAACCATTTATTAAAACGGTCTTCACGGGTTTCGGTATCATGAGCAGCGCGATAATGTTCATTGGTGTTAATATAAATAGTTTCACTTTGAGACATCAGCTCGTGAAATATTTTATGAAAGTCTTTTAGCCAATAAACCGTTTTGATGCCAGCAATTTGGAGGGCTTTTTCTTCATCTATTTTTTCGCCTTCCCAAACCGCAATATGCGGATTAGTTTCTTTTAAAAATAAAATCTCGCGATGTTCTGGTTTTGGAGCATCAGGGAATAATACCAAAATACTATCCTCCTGATCTACACCACTGAGGTAGTAAATGTTTCGGTCTTGTTGAAACGGAATGGTACTATCGGCACCTATGGGATAAATATCGTTAGAGTTGAAGGCCGCAACTGAATTAGGCTTCATTTGAGCCATAAAGTTTTTGCGGTTTTGAATAAATAATTCGTTTGAAATAGGTTCGTAGCGCATAAATTAATGATTTTTTTCAAAGATAAAGATTGTATTTGTGGATTCAAGTCATAAACACAATTCTATTATTTTTAAAGGCGCTTTTAGTTTAATTTTCAAAACCGAGTTGGGCTAAACCTTCAGCTAATGCAGGATGATTTTGGTCGAGATGTAAAACTTTCATCAATATGTTTTAAGCAAATATAAAAGCTTTGTTGTTGAAAAGGTTTTAAATCAAAAAATCCATCAAATTTATGATAGATTTTTTTAGTAAAATTTCTTGTGTTTACTTAATAATCATTTTCTTAGTGATAATCTCACTACTACCACTTACCAAACTGTATAAATAAATCCCTGGTTCAAAATCAGGTCAAAGAATTAATTAAATTAATTATATTTGGTTAATATGAGTCATAATTATTTCACATATTTTTATTTGTCTTTTTTATTTCTAATAATATTAAATATTAATGCTCAAACTCCAACTGTTATTCCTCTTGAGCTTCGTGCTCAATACAATGGACAATATGATTATAAAATTGTAGGCAATACTTTAAATGAAGTCGATAATAAATTGCCAGGTCCATGTGAAATGCTCTCTGAATCATCAGCTAATTTAAACTTAGCTCCTGGTCAAACACTCGAGGCCGCTTATTTATATTGGTCGGGTATTGGAGATGGTTTGTTTGATCCAGAAATTCAATTAAATGGGCAATCATTATTTGCAGACGAAATAAATGTTGTAGATCCACAACAAAATGGTATTGCTCTTTATTATGGTTCTTTTAAAGATATAACCAATATAATTGATCAACAAGGTAACGGTTTGTATAACTTTTCTGATTTGGATTTAAATCCTATAATTGGAAATTACTGCTCTACTGGTCAGTACTATGCTGGCTGGTCTATTTTAGTCATTTATAAAGATACTACTTTACCTACACAACAGGTTAATGTTTATGATGGTTTAGCTTCTGTTTATGGACAAATTGGAGATATTACTTCATCAGCTATCATCAATATTCAAAATCTTAATATCATTAATACAAATAATGCACGTATGGGTTTTTTGGCATGGAATGGGAGTTCGAATAGTTTTTTTAATGAAAGTATTTCGTTTAACGGTAATTTATTAAGCAATCCGCCTTTAAATCCTAGTGATAACCCCTTTAATGGCACCAACTCTTACACAGGTACTGATGACCTTTATAATATGGATTTAGATGTATTTGATATTTCTAATTTTATAGCTGTTGGAGATACAGATGGTAATATTACTTTTACATCTTCATTAGATCGTTTAATCCAAAACGTAGTGACCGTGACTCGCTCTGAGTTGCCGGATGCCACGGTGCAACTGACCAATTTTTCGGGTATAGGTAATTGTAATGCGCAAAGTCTTAGCTTTGAAGCGACTGTTTATAATCTTAATTCCAGTGACCTTTTACCTGCCAATACGCCTGTTTCTGTTTTTGTGTTGGATGAAAATAATGAAGAAGTATTTTTAGACACTTTTTTTACCCAAAATATCATTCCTATTAACGGTTCTGAAACTCAGTTTTTAACGCTTGCCATTCCTCCACAAATCCCAAATAACACAACTTTAATCTTAAAAGCAAACACGCTTGAAGATGGCTCACAACCTATTAACGAAGCTAATGTTTTAAACAATAATTTTAGCGCTGATCTTATTATACCACAAAGCCCTGCCATTAACGATCAGCCTTTAACGGTCAATCTCTGTGATGATGTCAGTAATGGCGTTTTTGTAAATCTTACTGAGTTTGATATTAGCATTAAACTTAACCCTAAGCATGATGTGGTGTATTATCAAAGCCAAACTGATTTTGATAACAACTTGCCAATTAACCAACCTGATAATTTTCAAATCAACGCCAACACTACTCAAGTGATCGCTGAAGTAGTTAATCCAGTCTCTGGCTGCGCTTCTACTACGCAAACTATCATCACAATACAGGTAGCAAACATACCTATTATTGATTTTTACCAAGGTGAAGATTTAGTGATTTGTATTGATTTTTTAAGCAATACCATCATCAGTGCGCCCATACTCGACACCCAACTGAATGAAACTGATTATACATTTGAATGGTTTTTAGATGGTGAACTTCTAAACTTTACAGGAAATAGCCTTGAGGTGCAAGAAGCTGGATTCTATGAAGTTATCGTGACCGAGATTACAACCAATTGCCAAACCAGTTATGTGGCAGAAGTGATTGTAAGTTCAATCCCTGATTTTGAAGTTAATGTGATAGGTCAAAATTTTAATCAGAATAACAGCATCGAAATTACCGATATTCAAGGTGTTGGTGACTTTGAGTTTTCAGTTAATGGCCAAAATTGGCAAAATTATCAAGGAGAAAGCCAGCTAATTTTTTCAAACTTACCTGGTGGCGAAATTCAAGTCATTGGCAGAAGTTTAGCAGGTTGTGGTCAAAACACTAAAAGCGTTTTACTATTAAATTATCCTGAGTTTTTTACACCTAATAATGACGGATTTAATGATACTTGGTCGATTACAAATTTGCCCGATGCAAAAGTGTTTATTTTTGATCGTTTCGGTAAGCTAATTCAAAAACTCAACCAAGACAACAACGCTTGGGACGGCACTTTTAATGGTAAAGCAATGCCAACTAGTGATTATTGGTTTATCCTTAACTATAAAGACCCTAAAACGGGTGAACCAAAACGTCTTAAAGCTAACTTTACGCTGAAACGCTGAGTTTTATTCTTCTCTCAACGCTATACTAAGCTTCCATTTTCCAAACAAAAACTAAATTTAAACCTTAGAAATACTTAAATGATTATTTACTGCAGATTCATATCTTAATGAAATTGACGAAATCGATTGAAATTGTTTTAAAACTATTCTAAATTAACACGAATTAAGCTTAGTTTTTTGTGTGTAAGGCGAATGCGATGTATTTTTGAAATAAATTTTTCAAAAACATCACAATGAGTGGAATTTTAAAAACATCAATAGCACGAAAATTTGCTATGGCACTTTCAGGACTATTTTTAGTTCTTTTTTTGGCACAACACTTTACCATTAATTTTACGTCGGTTGTTAGTCCAGACACCTTTAATGAAATTTCCCATTTTATGGGTACAAACTTTTTAGTTCAAGCCATTTTACAACCTGTATTAATTTTTGGGGTTGTCTTTCACTTCATTATGGGTTTTGTTTTAGAAATCAAAAACAATAAAGCTAGAGTGGTTAAGTACAAAAACTACAATGGCGGCGCAAACGCACCATGGGTTTCTAGAAATATGATTATTTCAGGAGCTGTTGTTTTGGCATTTTTAGGCTTACACTTTTATGATTTCTGGATTCATGAAATGCAAGTTAAATATCTCCAAGGTGACATGAGCGGCTTAAATGCTGCTGGCGAATTTCGTTATTATGAAGAAACAGTTGCTAAATTTGCTGGTCAACCCGTAAGATTAGGTATTTACGTATTATCATTTGTCTTTTTAATGCTTCACCTTTTACATGGGTTTGCTTCATCTTTTCAAACTGTTGGGTTTAACAATAAATATTCTAAAGGTTTAAAAGTTTTTACCAAAGCTTTTGCAATTGTTATCCCTTTAGGCTTCGCATTTATTGCTATATTTCACTACATCAATAATTTATAATTAAGGATTATGTCAATTTTAGATTCAAAAATACCAAGCGGTCCGATTGCAGAAAAGTGGACCAAGCATAAAAATGAAATTAATCTTGTTAATCCTGCAAACAAGAGAAATATAGACATTATAGTTGTTGGTACTGGATTAGCTGGTGCTAGTGCAGCAGCAACTTTAGCTGAATTAGGTTATAATGTAAAAACATTTTGTTTTCAAGATTCACCTAGACGTGCGCATTCTATTGCAGCACAAGGTGGAATTAATGCTTCAAAAAATTATCAAGGCGATGGCGATTCTGATTATCGCTTATTTTATGATACAGTTAAAGGTGGTGATTACCGCTCTAGAGAAGCTAACGTATACCGCTTAGCTGAAGTTTCAAGTAATATTATCGATCAGTGCGTGGCTCAAGGTGTTCCTTTTGCACGTGAATATGGTGGCTTACTTGACAACCGTTCATTTGGTGGCGTGTTAGTTTCAAGAACTTTTTACGCCAAAGGACAAACAGGACAACAATTACTACTCGGTGCATATTCAGCTATGAACCGCCAAATTAATCGAGGAAAAATTCAGGCTTTTAACCGTCATGAAATGATGGATATTGTAAAAGTTGATGGAAAAGCGCGAGGGATTATCGCTAGAAATTTAGTGACTGGTGAAATTGAACGCCACTCGGCTCATGCTGTTGTATTAGCCTCAGGTGGTTATGGTAATGTTTTCTTCTTGTCAACCAATGCCATGGGAAGCAATGTTACTGCTGCTTGGAGAGCTCATAAAAAAGGTGCATTTTTTGCTAATCCTTGTTTTACGCAAATTCACCCAACTTGTATTCCAGTATCAGGTGACTTACAAGCTAAATTAACCCTGATGTCTGAATCATTAAGAAATGATGGACGTATTTGGGTGCCAAAACATCAAAAAGATGCCGAAGCGATTAGATCTGGCCAATTAAAACCAACAGAATTAAAAGAAGAAGATCGCGATTACTATCTAGAACGTCGATATCCAGCTTTTGGTAATTTAGTTCCGCGTGATGTAGCTTCACGTGCAGCAAAAGAACGATGTGACGCTGGTTATGGCGTTAACAAAACAGGTCAAGCTGTTTACCTTGATTTTGCAAGCGCTATTGAACGCTATGGTAAAGAAAAAGCCTTTTCTTCTGGCCATAAAAATCCATCACAAGATGAAATTATAAAATTAGGTAAAGAAGTGGTGGAATCTAAATATGGTAACTTATTTGATATGTACCAGAAAATTACCGACCAAAATCCTTATGAAACACCTATGATGATTTTCCCTGCAGTACATTATACTATGGGCGGACTTTGGGTAGATTATAATTTAATGACCACTATTCCTGGTTGTTATGCCGCTGGTGAAGCAAACTTTTCAGACCATGGTGCTAACCGTTTAGGTGCTTCAGCACTTATGCAAGGCTTAGCTGATGGCTATTTTGTATTACCTTACACAATCGGTGATTACTTATCGAACGATATTCAGACTGGTCCTATTTCAACAGAAACTAAAGAATTTGAGCAAGCTGAAAAAGAGGTTCTTGATAGTTTAAATCGTTTAATGAACATTAAAGGTGATAAACCAGTTGATTATTTCCATAGAAAATTAGGTTTAATTATGTGGAATAAATGTGGAATGTCTCGTAATGAAAATGAACTAAAAGAAGCGATTGAAGAGATTGCACAGCTTAGAGAAGAATTTTACAGCAATGTTAGAATTCCTGGTAAAGCAACTGCTAAAAATGCAGAACTTGAAAAAGCAAGTCGTGTTGCAGATTTCCTAGAGTTAGGTGAATTATTTGCTAAAGACGCTTTAGATAGAAATGAATCTTGCGGTGGCCACTTTAGAGAAGAATACCAAACTGAAGATGGAGAAGCCCTAAGAGATGATGAAAATTACCGTTATGTTTCTGCTTGGGAATATAAAGGTCAACCTAAAGATGCTGTTCTACATAAAGAGCAGTTGATTTTTGAAAATATTGAATTAAAAACGAGAAGCTATAAATAAGATCATTATGAAGCTTAAATTAAATATATGGCGTCAAGAAGATGCCAACGCAAAAGGACAATTTGAAAGTTATGACTTAGATGGCATTGATGGTGACATGTCATTTTTAGAGATGTTAGACGTCCTTAATAACAATTTAGTTGAACAAGGAGTTGAACCCGTAGAATTTGACCATGATTGTCGCGAAGGTATTTGCGGCATGTGTTCACTTCAAATTAATGGTGAGCCTCACGGACCAGACCGTCGCGTGACTACTTGCCAACTACACATGCGTAAATTTAAAGATGGTGACACCATTACTATAGAACCGTTTAGAGCAAAAGCATTTCCTGTCATAAAAGATTTAGTAGTAGATCGCTCAGCTTTTGACCGTATACAACATGCAGGTGGTTATATTTCAGTAAATACTTCTGGCAATACTCAAGATGCTAACTCTATTCCTATTGAGAAAGAAAACGCGGATATGGCCTTTAATGCAGCAACTTGTATTGGTTGCGGTGCCTGTGTAGCTGCTTGTAAAAATGCAAGTGCAATGTTATTTACATCGGCTAAAGTTTCTCAATATGCATTATTGCCACAAGGTGAAATTGAAGCAACCGAGCGCGTATTAAATATGGTTGAGCAAATGGATAAAGAAGGTTTTGGTAATTGTACCAATACAGGCGCCTGCGAAATTGAATGTCCAAAAGGAATTTCTTTAGAAAACATTGCACGCTTAAACCGCGAATATTTATCAGCTAGTTTTAAGGGCTGATTAATAATACCAAATCTCCTATAAAATATTTGGGATAAGTTGAAAAAAAGCTAAAAAAAGCACCTTTTAAGAGGTGCTTTTTTTGTTGTAATGTTTTTAACTTATTGATTCCTCAACGCCTTTAAGCATGACATCCACTAAAGTTTTTAAATCGTATTTGTGCTCCCAATTCCAATCTTTTTGAGCGACAGAATCGTCTATGCTAGACGGCCATGAATCGGCAATGGCTTGTCTAAAATCGGGTTTGTAATTAATCTTGAATTCTGATACCTTCAACTTAATCGCTTCGGATAATTCATGCGGTGTAAATGAAATTCCGCCTAGGTTGTAAGATGAACGTACATTGATTTTATCGCCATCTGCTTCCATTAATTCTATGGTCGCTTTAATGGCATCATCCATATACATCATTGGTAGAGCGGTGTCTTCATTTAAAAAAGATGTGTAAACTTCACCCTTAACAGCGCTATGAAAAATTTCAATCGCGTAATCAGTTGTGCCGCCACCAGGTGGTGTTTTATAGCTAATTAGTCCAGGATAGCGAATACTTCTAACATCAACACCATAGCGTTTATAGTAATATTCGCACCAGCGCTCTCCAGTTTGTTTACTGATGCCGTAAACTGTGCTAGGCTCCATTATGGTTTGTTGAGGCGTATCAAGCTTAGGTGTAGTTGGACCAAAAACGGCGATGCTTGACGGCCAAAACAAATGCTTTATTTTTTGTTCTTTAGCAAGATTTAAAACATTAAAAAGAGAATTCATATTCAATTCCCAAGCTTTCATCGGAAATTTCTCGGCAGTCCCGCTTAACATGGCAGCCATCATATAAACCGTGTCAATATCATAATGCATAATCACATCTTGAAGCTGTGCAAAATTCGTCGCATCTAAAACTTCAAAAGGTCCTGAAGCCATTAATTCGGCAGAACCTTCTCTTATATCACTTGCAATAATTGTATCTTTACCGTGTTTTTGACGCAATGTAGCAGTTAATTCAGAACCAATCTGTCCACAAGCGCCAACAATTAATGTCTTTGCCATAATTTAAAAAGTTTTTGCAAATATACAGATTGAAGTAGTCGAGAGATTAATTATTTCATAATTATAAATTGATAATATCTCTTATATTTGATAATATCTTATAAATCAGATTAAATGATTAAATATTTATTAGCTTTTATTATAGTTTCGTGCTGCTGGTCTTGTGACCATACTGAAGAAAAAGCAGTGACTAAAAACACTGATTTTTATGCTTTACAATTAAAAGTGGATACCATTGCTATCGCTCAACTTTCTAACAAAGCTGAAGAATTTGCCAATGAATGGAACGATTACCTTGCTATTAAAACTGAAATAACAAGAACAAAAGCCATGAATATTGGCGATGCGCTTAACAATGCCGAAAACATTATTAGAATAAGCGATTCTCTAAAGGTCAGTTTACCTGATACTTTTAATGTAGAACCTATAAAAGCAAGGCTAAAACTTATTGAAACACAAGCCAAAACTCAGCAACAGCTCCTCACCCGTAAAAGTCAGGACACAGCAACAATTAAAGAAAGTATTTACAAGCTTGTACAAGGTTTTAGTAGTTTAAATAGACAAATAAATGAACGCTTTATTGAAACACCTCAATTTATTGAACCTAAAATTTAAATTAATTACAATTTTAGTCTTTGTTGTTAATCTCAGTTTTGCTCAAGAACAAGAAGAGATTAACCAAAGTCTCAACCAATGGCATAAAGCCGCTGCCAATGCCAATGCTGAAAAATATTTTGATTTAATGACAGAAGATGCTGTTTTTGTTGGCTCAGATGCCGATGAAGTTTGGAGTCTAAAAAACTTTAAAGCATTTGCCATGCCATACTTCAACAATGGTAAAGCTTGGACGTTTACGCCTGTGAGTCGCAATATTTATGTAAACGCCAATAATATAGCTTGGTTTGATGAAGTATTAACCTCAACTCATATGGGTTTATGCCGTGGCAGTGGTATTGTAGAATTAGTTGATCATCAATGGAAAATTAAACATTATGTATTATCTATTCTCGTTCCTAATGAATTAGTCGATCAAGTTAATGATAAAAAGAAACAGCATGATACTGAGTACATCAAAACACCCTAAAACTAAACATTTTTCAAAAGTTGAAGTCTAAGTTGTAACGATATCAAAAAAACAAGACTTATATATTATAAAATCAAGTAAACCTATGAAAATTAAACATTTAGCTTTGTCGGTAGCAACATTAGGCCTTGCAGCTAGTTGCTCAACAAACGAAACACAAAAAGATGCGCCAGGTATTGATGTTGAATACATGGATACTAGCGTAAGACCTCAAGACGATTTCTATACGTACGTTAATGGAAAATGGAATGAAACGGCTAAAATACCAGATGATCGAACATCTTGGGGCGGATTTCAAATCTTAAGAAAGCAAACCGATGCTGATGTTTTAAGTATTTTAGAAAAAGCTGAAGCTTCCGGTAAATATGATAAAAATACCGATCAAGCTAAGGCAATTGCGGTGTTTAATTCAATCTTAGATACCAAAGCACGAGATGAAAAAGGGATAAAGCCAATTATGCCTTACATTAATAAAATTGAAGCAGTGACTTCAATAAGCGCACTACAAGAGTTGCTAGCCACAAATCCTTCAGCAATATCAGCACCATTTTTTGGGCTTTCTGCGTATTCAGACCCGAATGATAGTAACATAAATGTAGCCTACATAGGCGTAGGTGGTTTAGGGTTGCCAGATCGCGATTACTATTTGAAAGAAGATGAAGATTCTAAAAAAATTCGCGAACAATATGTAGCTCATGTATCTAGAATGTTAAACTATATTGGCGAAACTGATACCGAAGCTAAAGCTGAGCGTATTTTAGAATTGGAGACTCAGCTAGCTGAACCTCGTTTAGATAAAGTAGCGCGTCGTGATTTCAGAAATTACAATAATCGCTATCATGTTAATGACTTAAATACCGTTGCCGAAAACATTAACTGGAAAAATTTCATGTCAGATTTAGGAATGGAATCACTACCAGATACAGTTTTAGTTATGGAGCCAAAGTACATGAGTCAATTAGACCAAATGCTGGTTTCAACGCCTATTGAAGACTTAAAACTTCTTACAAAATGGGCCACATTTAACGATGCCACAGGACAACTTTCAACCGAGATAGAAAGAGCCAATTGGGAGTTTTACAGTAAAACTTTAAGTGGTGCCAAAGCTCAACGACCTATCAAAGAACGTGCACTATCAGTAGTCAACAACACAATTGGAGAAGCTGTAGGTCAATTATATGTCGACGAAAAGTTTCCGCCAGAAGCTAAAGAAAAAGCTGAAGCTATGGTAACTAATGTAATTTCTGCATTCAAAAACAGAATTAACAACTTAGAATGGATGACAGATTCGACTAAGGCTAAAGCTATTGAAAAGCTTAACAAATTCACCGTTAAAATTGGTTATCCAGATGAATTTAAAGATTATTCAGATTTGAAGGTTGGCAAAAACAAGTCATACTACGAAAATATGTTAGCAGTTAGCGAATGGAATTTTAAAGACAATTTATCTAAAATCGGTAAACCAGTAGACAAAACAGAATGGGGCATGTCTCCACAAACTGTAAATGCTTACTTTAACCCATTGTATAATGAAATTGTTTTTCCAGCCGCTATTTTACAACCACCGTTTTATGATTATAAAGCTGATGCAGCTGTAAACTACGGCGGAATCGGTGCTGTAATTGGTCATGAAATTTCACATGCATTTGATGACTCTGGCGCCCGTTTTGACGCTGATGGCAATCTTAAAAATTGGTGGACTGATGAAGACTTAGAACAGTTTACAGCACGTGGTGAAAAATTAGCTGCACTTTACAGTAGCATTGAAGTATTAGATAGCGTTTACATTAATGGTAAATTTACTCTAGGTGAAAACATTGGTGACTTGGGTGGTGTTTTAGGCGCTTACGATGGTTTACAAATGCATTTAAAAGAAAATGGTAATCCAGGTAAAATTGAAGGCTTTACACCAGAACAGCGTTTCTTTTTATCGTGGGCAACCGTTTGGCGTACGAAAATGAGAGATGAAGCTTTGAAAACCAAAATTAAAACCGATCCACATTCTCCAGGACAATACCGTGCTTATGTGCCATTACAAAATGTAGATGCATTTTATGAAGCATTTGACCTTAAAGAAGGTGATGAATTGTATTTAAAACCAGAAGATCGCGTAAGAATCTGGTAACATCAACAAAAATAGATCGAATCGAAGCCTTTTAGTTACTTAACTAAAAGGCTTCTTTTTTTGAAAATAAATCAAAACTACACAAAATGAATTATATTTATAACTTCAGTTGAAGTTTATAGATATGAGAAAACTCTTAAAATGGTTCTTAATCAGCATCGCAACACTAATTATTTTACTTTATGTAACCGATTACAATTATATTTTAAAAGGTATTCGAGTGGTGTACTTGACAGGTCATACCACAGCTTTTATAGATGATTATAAGTACTTTGACAACCGAAGTATTGAAAATAAAACCGTTCAAAATTGGCCTAAGGCTAACACTTATAACTCTATTAAACCAACAGAACGCTTAGATTCGGTTAACAATGCGCTTGGTACCACCGCTTTTTTGATTATTAAAAATGGGAAAATTATTTATGAAAACTATGCACCTGATTATACTAAGGACTCAAAAACGAATTCATTTTCGATGGCTAAAAGTATTACAACAAGTTTACTGTTTAAAGCAATTCAAGATGGTTACATCAAAAGTTTAGAGCAACCTATAACCGATTTTTTTCCAGACTTTAAAGGTGAGTTTGCTAAAAGTACTACAGTAGGCGATTTAGCTTCGATGGCTAGCGGACTTAATTGGGAAGAACATTATTACAGTCCATTTTCGATGACGGCTCGCGCTTATTATGATGATGAAATTGGTGAACTTGTTAACAGTTTAGAGGTTAACCAAGCTTCAGGACAAAGCTTTAAATATTTAAGTGGCAATACCTTACTACTGGGAATGATTATTAGTAAAGCCACAAACAAAAGCCTGTCTGAATATTTAAGTCAAAGCTTTTGGCGTCCTTTAGGCATGCGTCAAACAGCCTATTGGCAATTAGATAATGTTGAAAGTGGCATTGAGAAAGCTTACTGTTGCATTGCATCTAATGCACGTGATTTTGCTAAAATAGGACAATTGTTTTTACAAAATGGTAGTTGGAATGGAAAACAAATCATAGACACAAGTTATGTAAAACTAGCTACAAAAGCCCGTTTTAAAGAAAGCCCACAATATGGCTATGGTTTCTGGCTGAGTAATTATAAATCTAAACAACTATTTAGTATGCGTGGTATTTTAGGGCAATATGTTATTGGTATTCCTGAAGACAATTTACTTATCGTTAGGCTTGGTCATCATCGGTCTAAAGAAAAAATCAATCATTTCCCGAAAGATTTTTATATTTATATTGATGAAACCTACCAAATGTTAAACCAAATCTAACATGTTACACAAACTTCAACTTGAGCATATTTTGTTTTTAGATATTGAAACTGTTCCAGCTTATGAAAATTTTTCAGACTTACCTGAACAACTTCAGCTATTATTTGCTTCTAAAACAGCCTATCGCCGTAAAGATGAAATTTCACCCGAGGATTTTTATTCAAGTGCTGGTATTTGGGCTGAGTTTGGAAAGATTGTTTGTATTTCTGTTGGATATCTGGTAAGCCAAGGAAGTGAACCACAGCTAAGACTTAAAAGTTTATATGGTGATGAAAGAGAATTATTATTAGAGTTTAAACACTTGCTAAACGATCATTTCAATTTACCTTATCACCTCTTGTGCGCTCATAATGGCAAAGAATTTGACTTTCCTTACATCGCTAGACGAATGCTCATTCATGGAATTTCATTACCAGAAAAACTTCAACTATTTGGTAAAAAACCATGGGAAATTCCGCATTTAGATACCTTAGAATTATGGAAGTTTGGTGACTACAAACATTATACTTCACTTAAATTGTTAACAGCAATATTAGGAATTCCGTCGCCTAAAGATGATATTGATGGTAGCCAAGTTCGCGACGTATTTTACAACGAAAAAGATATAGACCGAATTATAAAATACTGCGAAAAAGATGTCCTAGCAATAGTTCAAGTCTTGAAAAAATTACGCCAAGAACCGCTGTTAGAAGAGCATCAAATAAAGTCGGTTTAAGTCATTTAATAAATTTAATTATGAAAAAATTTCTTTCATTATGTATTATTAGTTTTGGATTACTTACGCAAGCACAAACAACGACCATACTTGACCAAAATTTTGAACAAGCTTTAATCGACCTTAATATAGATAGTGATGCCACAATAAATGGTCAAGTGCTTACCGCTGATATAGAAAATTTGGTTGAGTTAGACTTCTCTTCTCTCGATGCTATTGATTTTCAATATTTATCACCCATTACAGATTTTACCGGTATTGAAGACTTTACAGCTCTAGAAATCATTAATCTCACAGGGCAAAGATATATAAGCATTAGTGACTCAAATGCCGATTTCTTAAACCAAAACATCAATTTAAAAGAAATTTATATGTATGAGTTTGATGGCGGAGCAGTACATATTGAATTTAGCCAATTAGATGTGAGTCAGCTTGAATTGCTTGAATATATAGACATAAGAGGTGGCCAAAGAGAACTGATTATCGACAACCCTAATTTTGACTATTCAGGAATTACCATAGATATTCGTGCTAATGGCTTATTAAGACCATCAGCCGATAATTCTTCTTACTCAAATTCTTTTATGGCTCACACTTGCATCAAAGTTAATGACCCTGAAGATGCCGTTAATCAAAATACACCTTATAATACATGGACGATTATTGATAATGAATTTAGCTCGTATAGTTTTTCCTCTAATTGTAATTTGAGCCAAACAAATATTGAAAAGCTAAATGGAATTAATATTTATCCTAATCCAGTTGAAGATATAATAAAGTTTAGCAACCCACACCAAATTAAGATTAACCATGTTGAAGTTTTAGATATCAGAGGGAAATCAGTAAAGAATTTTAATAACCCAAATCAAAAAATTAATTTAAGTGAACTAAAAAGCGGTCTATACTTTATCAAGATTAATCATACCTTAAATATCAAACTTCTAAAACAATAATTTTTATTAAAACAAAAAAGCTCCTCATTTAAGGAGCTTTTTCAATAAATGTAATTATCTAATACCAAATCTTCCATAAAATAAGATAAATAAATAGTTTCTAATTGCCTTTCTCTTCGTTAAAAAAATGAAACGTAGCTTAGGCTATGTTTAATTTTTTTGCCTTGATTAAGACAATTATAATTCAATTTCTTTTTGTCTCATATTATAGAATATTTGGTATAATTTAAAATTATTCCTCTAAAGTTTTTACATTATTAGAACGGTCAACATCAGCCATCCGTTGGCTCGGATCAATTTCAACCTTAGTTACAGTATAATTAGTAACAGGTAATTCTAACTTATAGGTAGGAAAAGCCCAAGGCCAATCTTCTTCAACTGTTTCAAATTGTGGCTTCTCCCAGCGCATGATACGTAAAGGAATATAAAATAGTTGCGTAGAGCCATCTTTGTAAGTCAGTTCAACTTCAATAGGCATCGGCATCAGGCCTTTTCTTTCTAGATTAATCACAATTGTGTTTTGTGTTACATCATTTGAAACTGAAGCAATAGAATAATCAACTGTATTAGTAGTTCTCGTCCAATCATTTAGATACCAACTTAATTCTGCGCCACTAACCTTTTCAGCTACACGAATAAAATCGTTCGGAGTTGGATGTTTAAACTTCCATTCCTTATAATAACGCTTAATCGTTTGATCAAGTAAATCTTCACCGATAATATAACCTAATTGTGCCAAAAACACAGCACCTTTTGAATAAGCTGAAATTCCATAAGCTTGATTATACTGATAACGATCGGCATGCGTTGTTTGTGGTTGTTCAAAGCCAGAATTCGCTAAACTCACATAACCTCTATAAGTTCGATCAAATGGAAATTCAGGATTGTTGTCCATCACCTCGTTTTCAGCTAAAGTTGAAATATAAGTTGTAAAACCTTCATCCATCCATTCATGTTGAGCTTCATCAGTGGCTAAAAGATG
Organism: Psychroflexus salarius; assembly: GCF_900129035.1. Classification (GTDB taxonomy): domain Bacteria; phylum Bacteroidota; class Bacteroidia; order Flavobacteriales; family Flavobacteriaceae; genus Psychroflexus; species Psychroflexus salarius. Next base: position 186,329 of record NZ_FQTW01000004.1, read on the forward strand.
TTGAAACCAAGCATGCGCCATTTCGTGAGCCGTCACTCCAACTAAGCTTCCAAAACTGCGTTCACCTGTAATTAATGTACACATGGCATATTCCATACCGCCATCACCGCCTTGCATAACTGAATATTGTTTGTAAGGATATTGACCAATATGTTTATTGAAAAACAAGAGCAAATCTTCAGTTTTAGACTGAAGGTTGACCCAATTATCTTTGATGTCTTTATTATCTTTATATAAGAAATGAAGCGTTGTGCCATCACTAGCTATACGTTTATCATGGATATAATCTGGATCTGCAGCCCATGTAAAATCATGTACATTAGGTGCAACAAAATGCCAAGTCAAAGTTTTACCACGACGTTTTACTTTAGTGCCTTCATCTTGGTAACCATAACCAACTTCATTAGGGTTTTGAATGTAGCCTGAGCCACCTAAAATATAATCTTTATCTATGGTGATTTTAACATCAAAATTTCCCCAAACACTATGAAACTCTCGACCAATATAAGGGTCTGCATGCCAACCTTCAAAATCGTATTCAGCTAATTTCGGATACCATTGCGTCATCGAAAGGGCAACACCTTCAGCATTATTTCGGCCTGATCGTCTAATTTGAACAGGCACTTGACCTTTAAAATTCATGTCTAAAGTTGTACTTTCTCCAGGTAAAATTGGGTTGGCTAACTTAACTTCTAAAACTGTTCCAGCAACTTCGTAAGCAACTTCTTGACCATCTTGATAAAGAGAGTTAACTTTCATAAAACCAATCTCGTCATCTTTAAGTTTCGAAATTCGATCACCAACTCTTGGGTCTGGATCTTTAATTGTTCTTGAACGAACATCCATCTCACTACCTGGCTGAAAAGCATTAAAATAAAGATGATAGAAAACCTGAGTTAAAGTATCTGGTGAGTTATTAGTATATACTAATTCTTGCTCACCATCATATTGATAATTTTCTACATCAAAGTCAACTTCCATTGTGTAATTGACGCTTTGCTGCCAATAGTTTGTATTATTGCGTTGCGCAAAATTGAAGGTTGACCATAAACAAAGACATAAAATTGAAAGTTGTTTAAACATAAGTTTATAGTTTTGAAGCATAAATTAAAGCATTATACATATTTACCATTTTCCCAGACTTTGAAAGCTCATTAAACGCCTTTTTATTTTCTGGGTCTCCACCAACATTAACTTGTATTGAAGAAGATAAACCACTATTTATAATAGCCTCTTTAACTTGTGCAGCTGTTAATTTTGGATACAAAGAACGAATCATCGCCGCAACTCCAGCAACATTTGGTGATGCCATTGAAGTCCCTTGTAAAAACTCGTATTTATCTAAAGGAACTGTTGAGTAAATTGCAGATCCAGGTGCAAAGACATCAACATCATCTTTACCGTAGTTAGAGAAACTAGAGACTAGATTTTCACTATAACTTGGTGTAATTGAACCAACATTAATAAAGTTGTTGGCAATTTCAGAAGTTTGCCCTGGCCATTCATCATTAGGGTAAACACGGTTTTCATCTAAATCAATACCTTCGTTCCCTGCTGCATTAACAATTAAAACATCGTTTTCTTCTGCATACTTAATAGCACCGTTTACCCAATCTGTGTGTGTTGAAAAGTATTTTCCGAAAGAGGTATTAATTACTTTTGCACCGTTATCAACTGCATAACGAATACCTAAAGCGATATCTTTATCGTACTCATCACCATCTGGAACAGCACGAACACTCATGATTTTTACATTTGAAGCAGCACCGCTCATTCCTACATCGTTTTGACGTGATGCTGCGATAATACCTGCAACGTGAGTTCCATGTCTAGCATCTGCTTTCTCTGGGTCTGGACCTGTAACTTGGTTATTTCCGTAGTATTTAGTTGACCAATCGTCTGGATTATCACCTAATTTTTCAGCACGTGCGTTTAAATCTAAGTTATAATGATAATCTAGCTGACTTTGAAAGTAATTAATACCGCCATCTAATTGTTCAATAGCTGCAGAAATATCTTCACCAACATTGTTCATAATATTAAGCATGAACATTTTTTGTTGAGATAATGCCGCATCATTGGTTTCGAGTGCTTTAAGATTTTCGATAGTTAGTGGTTTACCTTTAAGTGAGTCCGTTAAATTTACTTGAGCAACTTCAACTTGTTTCTTTAAACCCTTATAATAATCTGAATTTTGTTTTGCCTTCTGAACATCTTCATCAAATTCAGCTTTGGCTTTCATGTACATTTCGTACTCGGCTTTATTTTCAGCTGAAATATCTTCGGCTGTTTTGCTTTCGTACTTCGGCTGAAGGTCGCGAACAATTCTTGTTTTTTCAAGATTTTCTTCAACAATATCTCCTAAGAAGTTCCAACCGTAAACATCATCTACATAACCATTTTTATCGTCATCTATATTATTATTTGGTATTTCATCTTCATTAACCCAAAGGACGTCTTTTAAATCTTCGTGTTCAATGTCTATACCACTATCAACAACCGCAACAATTACTGTTTCGCCTTCATAATCCTTGATGAGTTCTTCATAAGCGAGATTAATACTCATTCCGGGAATAGTATCGGTCAATAAGTCTAATGACGACCATGACTTACGCTGATTTTCGTCTAGTTGAGAAACTTTTGCTGTTTCATTATTTTGGTTTTTTAAAGCTGATGCTTCAAATTTAGGACCGCTTGCACAGCCAACTAATAACCCAGTTGCCAGTATAAAGCCTGTGGTTTTTTTAATTGAATTTATATTCATGATAAAAGATTAATTAAATAATTCGTTAAATGTATAGGTGTTATGGTGTCGTGCACCTTTTTCAGTATCTTTAAGTGTAATAATTTCATTATGTGCATCATGCTCTAAAAACAAAAAGTAGTCTTTAGCAACAGCCTCTTGTAAAAATGCTTTTTTCTCTTTTAATGTTAGTAAAGGTCTTGTATCATAACCCATCACAAAAGGTAGCGGCACATGACCAGCGGTTGGTAGTAAATCAGCTGCAAAGACTAACTTTTTGCCCTTGTAGTCTATAATAGGAATCATTTGTTTATCAGTATGTCCATCAACAAATAAAACTTCAAAACCAAGCTCGTCATAGAAATGCCGTTGTTGGCTACGCTCTAAAAATTCAAGCTGTCCTGCTTCCTGCATCGGTAAAAGATTCTCTTTTAAGAATGAGGCTTTTTCTCGATCATTAGGATTTACTGCCCAATCCCAATGCTCTTTATTAGTCCAAAATTTTGCATTTTTAAAAGCTGGCTCGTAACCAGTTCGGTCTTTATTCCACTGAACACTACCGCCACAATGGTCAAAATGAAGATGGGTCATAAAAACGTCTGTAATATCATCACGAGTAAACCCTTTTGCTTTAAGCGATTTATCTAAGCTGTGGTTGCCCCAGCGGTAATAATAACTAAAAAACTTTTCGCTTTGTTTATCGCCCAAGCCTGTATCTATTAAAATAAGGCGTTTACCATCTTCAATAAGCAGACTTGTGGCTGCAATATCAATCATGTTATTAGAATCGGCAGGATTAGTCCTTTGCCATAATGATTTTGGGACTACGCCAAACATAGCACCTCCATCAAGCTTAAAATTTCCTGTTTCAATAGGATGTAAGGTCATACAAATAATTTAAATTGCAAAATACTAAAACTGTCTTAACTATAGCTTTCATATAATTTGAATTATGCTATTTTTAACAACAAAATTTTAACAATGGTAGAATTAGCAGGAATAATAATTTTAGGAATTATGGCACAGTGGTTTGCTTGGCGGTTTAAAATCCCTGCTATTTTACCTTTAATTTTAATTGGTTTACTTGTTGGGCCAATCGCCACACTTTTCACAGAAGATAACACTAAACTCATAGAACCTATTTGGAATGGTGAATCTGGCTTGTTTCCTGGAGAAAGCTTATTTTATTTCGTGTCATTGGCTATTAGTATTATTTTATTTGAAGGTGGTTTAACCTTACGTCGTGGAGAAATATTAAATGTTGGTCCTGTAATTGTTAAGTTAATTACTGTTGCTGTGGCCATTACATTTGTTGGCGCAGGTATTGCTGCCCACTTTATTCTTGGTCTTAGCTGGCAAATTTCATTATTATTTTCTGCGCTGATTATTGTAACTGGTCCAACTGTGATATCTCCCATACTTAGGAACATTCCACTTAAAAAAGATGTTTCTGCAATTTTAAAATGGGAAGGTATTTTAATTGATCCAATCGGTGCGTTAATTTCAGTTTTAGTGTTTGAGTTTATTATGGCTGGTCAAGGTGAAGCCTACACAAGAACGGCTTTAATCGAGTTTGGAAAAATTGTTTTATTTGGTTTCACATTCGGTTTTACTTTTGCACATGCTTTAGCTTTCGCTATAAAAAAGAAAGTGATACCACATTATCTATTAAACGTTTTTACTTTAGCAACTGTTTTAGGCGTCTTTGTTTTAGCAGACCATTTTGCTCATGAAAGCGGTCTTTTAGCAGTGGTTGTGATGGGAATTATCATGGGAAATACCAACTTACCAAATTTAAAAGAGCTTCTGTATTTTAAAGAATCACTAAGCGTACTTTTAATTTCGATTTTATTTATCCTGCTTGCTGCCAACATTAATTTTGAAGACCTCATGCTGGTTTACAACTGGGAAACGCTTATTTTGTTTGTCGTAGTTGTTTTTGTTGTGAGACCTCTTGGTGTGTTTTTAAGCAGTATAAAATCACCTTTAAAAACTAATGAAAAAATCTTTGTGAGTTGGGTTGGCCCAAGAGGAATTGTAGCTGCAGGTATTGCTTCTTTATTCGGTTTACGCTTAATGGGGCAAAACATACCAAATGCAGAATTAATAACGCCTTTAGTATTTACCGTTGTTTTGGGTACTGTTTTATTAAACGCCACAACAGCACGCCCATTTGCTAAACTAATAGGTGTATATTTAACAGACTCGAAAGGTATTTTAATTGTTGGCTCTTCCTCATTTTCGCGTCTTATCGCTAAATATCTTATCGACAATAACCGCCATGTAGTTATTGTTGATAATAATAAAAGTAATATCGAAAACGCCAAAAAAATGGGTATTGACGCTATTAACTCTAATATTTATTCTGAAGATTTAATCGATAACATAGAACTTAGTGACGTTGGTTACATGATGGCGCTTACTGGAAATACATCTGTAAACAAAAAAGCCATTGAGAACTTTGCGAAAAATTTTGGTGAACACGGAACCTTCAGAGTAATCTCTTCTGAAGAAATGGAAAATCCAGAAGAAAACCCTAAAGAAGGCTTATTTTCTCATACTGATGATTACATTAAATTGGTCAACTTAACAAGACGCTATCCTAAAATTCATGAAATTGAACTCAATTCAAAAGAACATTACGATGGCTTAGTTGAAATAAGTAAAGGAAATAGCGATATTATACCGTTATTTATTAAAGACAATGAAGGTAATCTTGAAATTATACCTTCAGACAGTACTTCGGTTGAAGTCGCCGAAGATGATAAACTAGTTTACCTTGGTAAAGAGTTTGAAAAAGAAAACTCAGACGAAGTTTTAAAAGAAAACACATTGAAAGCCTAACAGCACCATTAAACTTTATGAACAGCGAAGAATTGCAATATCTCATCGCCCTAAAGCAAATCCCAAACGTAGGCGATGCTACAGCCAAAAAATTAATACAACATTTTGGCTCAGCAAAAGCAGTTTTTTCAGCCAACAACACCGACTTACTCGCTGTAAATGGTTTTGGTCAACATAAATTAAAGCAGTTTAGAGACCCAAGCTATTTGAAACTTGCCGAAGAAGAAGCCCGTTTTATTGAAGAAGAACAAATACAAGTGACTTACTTCAAAGACAAAAGCTATCCACAAAACCTAAAGCACTGCATTGATGGTCCAATTGTTCTTTTTCAAAAAGGTAATATTGATCTTCAAAAACAACATATTATTAGTATTGTTGGTACACGACAAATCACGAGCAACGGCATAAATTTTTGCGAACAACTTATAGAAACCTTAGCACCACTTAACCCCATAATTATTTCAGGATTTGCTTATGGTGCAGATATTTGTGCTCATAAAAAAGCCTTAGATCTTAATTTACAAACTGTTGCTGTTTTAGCACATGGTCTTAACACACTTTACCCTAAAGCACATAAAAAATACGAAACCAATATTTTAAAAAATGGCGGGTTTATGACCGATTTTTGCAGTTATCAAAATTTTGACCGTAATAATTTTTTAGGTCGTAATCGCATCATAGCAGGCATAAGTGAAGCAACTATCGTTATAGAGAGTGCAGAAAAAGGCGGCTCTTTAGTCACAGCCGATATTGCCAATTCATATAATCGAGAAGTTTTTGCAGTTCCAGGTAGACCTACAGATAAATTTAGTAAAGGCTGTAACAACTTGATCAAAAAACAACAAGCGCATGTTTTAACCGAACCTGCAGATGTTATTTACATGCTCAATTGGGATTTAGAAGAACAAAAACAAGTTCAACAAACTGAGTTATTTGTAGAGCTTACAGCAGAAGAAGAAACCTGTATTCAAGCCCTAAAAAAACAGTCTAAAGCCGAACTTGACGAAATTTGTAGATTAACTCAGTTACCAAGCTATAAAATTGCACCTATTTTACTAAATTTGGAACTGAAAGGTCTTGTAAGGCCTTTACCAGGAAAATTATATGAAATCATAAATTACTAATATGAAAATTTTATCAAAACTAGGCTTATTTAGCCTTGCCATTGTTGCTTTAAGTTGTGCTAAAGAAACACCACAAGAAGTAAAAAAGTTTAAAACTTTAATGGGTGAAACAATTGAAATTCATGATGAGGTTATGCCAAAAATGAGTAGCTTGAATCAAAACATTCAAAAGCTAGATACTCTAAAAAGTATAGACTCACTGAAGCAGCAACAAGCAATTAAAGACTTAAAATCAGCTCACGACCAAATGATGTCTTGGATGAAGGATTTTAGCAACACTTTTACAAGAGCTGAAATAAATCAAGGCTTACAAACTGAAAATTTAGACAGTATTAAACTCAAATTAAATGAGTTGAAAAACTTAAATTCAGAAGCTACCAAAATGAAAAAAGCTATTTTAAATAGTCTTGAAGAGGCTCAAATGCTTGTTCAAAATAAATAATGGCCACTAAAAAAACTAAAAAGCGACTTTAAAGTCGCTTTTTTTATAGCCTAAAATTAACGCCTACACCTAAAACCTCTCTGATCTGGAAGCCATTAACAGCGTTATCATCATAAATAGCTTGGAAAGTAAAGTTTGTTGAAATATACTTATTGATACTCATAACGATATTCATCGTATAATCAATATCAATATTTTGAGGGTCTTCAATATAATTAGAGTATAAGTTTAAGATATTTTCCATAGTAATATCTTCCATCAAGGTAAATTTACCATAAGCATTTACAGACGCACCAAATTCTGTTCTAATCCAATCATTTTGATCGATACCAAAAAAATCGCCATCTTGGTAGCCAGGTGTCGTTGTAAATTTCTTGTTAGCCGTGATAATTCTACCTGTAACTGGAGAAAAATTAACTTTCAAATTTTCGCTTTCTTTCCAAAGAAAACCTAAACCTAGCTGCGTATAAGCTGGTGATAAAAATTCAGTTTGTGTTGTTCTGAGTTCTTCTCCTGTGTTTGGATCTTCACTAAAACTGTAACCTTTGTCAAATTGAGTTCTAAAATTTAACAAAGCTGAAGCATACCATTTACTCTCGTTAATTTGTCTGCCAACAACCGAGTTAATTTCTAAACGGTCACTGGTTTTACGATAAAAATCTTGATCCTTAGTTTTATTAATACCAAAATCCCCTAAAAATTTGGTATCCCAGGTATAATTGCCTTTTTTATAATTCAAATTATAGTTGACAATAATATTAGCCGAATAATTTGAAGTTCCACCACCTTGCCATTCGGCATTAAATGCAGACTGATTTATAAGTAGCGAAAAGTTACCACCACTTGTCCAAGTTGAATCTTTTGGTGTTTGTGTTTGAGCACTAACTGAAAAGCTTATTAAACTAAGAACAGTTAGAGATAAGAAAATGAAGTTTTGTTTCATGGTTTAAAAATTTTAAAAACGCAAATGTATTAAATTTTTAAACTTTATTTCGTGACTGTTTATATAAAGGCACTGCTGAACAAGCTTCACCAAACATTATACTTTTAACCTCAGGTTGAAGTTTTTGCTGTAAAAGCAAATAAGCATTCTGAGGCACTGGTTTATTACTGCATCCTTTTATGATGATTGGTTTATTTTTGAATTCTGAAGCATCAAAACTTTGCAAAACTTCTGCGTATAGTATGCTTTCAAGTGTTTCAAGATTTCCGTAAATTATTTTTTTAGCAAATTGACTTAAGTGTGATGAAATAAGCATATAAGCCCAGGCTGGTACAATAGCGTCAGTAGAGCAGTGAAGGGCAACATAAGCATCTTTATAAACAGACCAATCATGAGACTTCAATTCGGCTCTAAATTCCTTTTCTCGAAGTATAAATCCTTCAACAAGCCAATTTTTAAGATCAATTTCAAAACGTGTGCCTTCTTGATAAAAATCTTCAAGATTAATCGTGACTAATTTGCTATTTGCAACGCGATTAATAATTTCTTCAGCCATAATTTAAAGCATTCCTAATTCTAACTTTGCCTCTTCACTCATTAAGTCTTGTGACCAAGGCGGATCAAAAGTAAGTTCAATTTCTGAATCTTTAACTTGGTCAAGTGATTTTACTTTTTCGTTAACTTCTTGAGGTAATGATTCGGCAACTGGACAGTTGGGAGAAGTTAAAGTCATTAGTATTTTTACCTCATAATCTTCATTTACAAAGACATCGTAAATTAAACCGAGCTCGTAAATATCAACCGGTATTTCTGGGTCATAAATTGTTTTTAATACACGAACAATTTCTTCGCCTAATTTTTCAGTATCTATTGTTTGTTCAGACATAGTTTTAAGAGTTTTGAGATGAGTTTAAAGCAATGGCATACATTTTAATTTGTTTAATCATACTCACCAAGCCGTTAGCTCTAGTTGGTGATAAGTGCTCTTTTAAGCCAATTTCATCTATAAATTTAGTATCGGCTTGCATGATATCTTCAGGTGTTTGGCCAGAGAAAACACGAATTAGTATAGCGATAATACCTTTGGTAATCACGGCATCGCTGTCGGCTGTGAACTCTAAGTTTTTATCATTTTTTTCAGCATGAACCCAAACTCGACTTTGACAACCTTTTATAATGTTGTCTTCCGTCTTATATTTTTCGTCAATTAGTGGTAAAGATTTACCAAGTTCAATCATGTATTCGTAACGTTGCATCCAATCGTCGAACATGCTAAATTCATCTATAATTTCGGCTTGTGTATCTTGAATAGAGCTCATACTTTTAATTTATTTTTACCGCTTTCACTTCAACTTGACCTTTGCTGTTAAGCAGTTCTAAACTTGTTTTCGATTGTTTGAATGCCTTGACATTAGATGTAGCTTCAAAAAAACTGTCTTCAATAGCTTGTGTATCTTTACAGTACATTTTTGAAGAAACACCAAAACCTAAGTCTAGTTGCTTTTTAGACTCTTTGTAATTAAACCTGTAGTTATTACAACCTGAATAACCTGTTATTAAGTTTTTCTCGGCGTTAACTTTTAATGTAAGTTCATGCTGGCTAACATCATTATTATTTATACTGATAATATTATATTCTCCAGAAGACAAATCAGTCGTTTTAATTTGTTGTGCTTTACATGCAAATAACATGATAGTGATTAATAAAGTTAGAGATTTTAAATACTTCATAACAACATGCTTTTAGCTTTTTTTACACCTTCAACAAAACGGTCAATTTCCGTTTTGGTATTATAAAATGAAAATGAGGCGCGAACTGTGCCAGGTATTTTATAAAAGTTCATGATTGGTTGTGCGCAATGGTGACCTGTACGAACTGCAATACCCATTTTATCAAGTAAAGTTCCCATATCATAAGGGTGAATACCTTCTATATTAAATGAAATTACTGCAGTTTTTTGTTCTGGTTTTGCTCCAAAAATACGAACACCTTCGATAGTGTTAAGTTGCGCTGTAGCGTAATCTAAAAGTTCATGTTCATAAGCTGCAATAACATCAAAGCCAATCGTATTCATATAATCAAGCGCTTCGCCAAAAGCGATTCCTCCAGCAATGTTTGGGGTTCCAGCTTCAAATTTGTGTGGTAAACCCGCATAAGTGGTTTTTTCGAAAGTGACTTCAGCAATCATTTCTCCGCCACCTTGGTATGGCGGTAATTCTTCTAAAAGCGCCTCTTTACCGTATAGCATTCCCACGCCGGTTGGACCACAGATTTTATGTGCGGAAACTGTATAGTAGTCAACATCTAAATCTTGCACATCAGCTTTTAAATGCGGTGCTGCTTGAGCGCCGTCAACTAATATCTTAGCACCAACTTCGTGTGTTTTTGCTATGATGTGTTTTATAGGGTTAATACTTCCTAATGCATTTGAAACATGGTTAACAAAAACTAACTTGGTTTTATTTGTCAGCATGGCTTCAAATTGATCTATTTCAAGCATGCCGTTTTCATTCATAGGTATTACCTTCAGTTTAGCACCTGTCTTTTCACAAAGCATTTGCCAAGGCACAATGTTAGAGTGATGCTCCATTGCTGAAACTAAAATTTCATCTTCTTCAGTTATAAATTTTGCATAACCATTTGCAACAAGGTTAATGCTATGGGTTGTGCCTGAAGTTAATATAATTTCGTGCGCATGTTTAGCGTTAAAATGTTGCTGAACTTTTTGACGCGCTTTCTCATAAGCATCGGTAGCAATTTGGGACAAACTATGTACACCTCGATGAATATTTGCATTGTAATTACTGTAATAATCTACGATACAATCTATAACCTGTTGTGGTGTTTGTGAAGTTGCCGCATTATCAAAATAAACGAGCGGTTGACCGTTAACTTTACGATTGAGTATCGGAAAATCAGCTCGAATTGCTTCAACATTAAATAACTGCTTAGAAGTCGTTTGCATGTGTTTTTTTTTTCTAAAATTCGCTCCCAAACAATTGTGATGTGCTAAAATTATAGGTCAAATCCTAATTCAACACCTATTTTTAGAGCAATTTGTTTGGTAATTCTTTTTTTAATTTCTGGTATTTTCACACTGTCAAGCACATTGTTTGCAAAGGCAAACATGAGTAATGCACGCGCTTCTTTGTAAGGAATACCACGAGTTTGAAGATAATATAAAGCTTCATTATCAAGCTGACCTATGGTACAACCATGACTACATTTTACATCATCTGCAAAAATTTCAAGTTGTGGTTTTGAATTACAAGTTGAAGTGTCATCAATTAAAATATTGTTATTGCTTTGGTAGGCATCTGTCTTTTGTGCTATTTTATCTACATAAACTTTGCCGTTAAAAACACCAACCGATTTATCGGAGAAAATTCCTTTATAATCTTGATGACTTTCACAGTTAGGTTGCTGATGATGAACTAATGTATTATGATCTACATGCTGTTTATCTTCTAAAATGGTGACGCCTTTTAAGATAGAGTTGATATTTTCACCATTTTGGTAAAAATTTAAATTATTACGCGTCAGCTTTCCGCCTAATGAAAACGTATGCACCGAAGCAACACTATCACGATCTTGCTTAACGTATGTACTATCAATTAATGAAGCAGAAGTTTTATCATTCTGAATTTTGTAATAATCTACATTTGCATTTTTACCTACAAAAACTTCAGTTACTGAATTGGTTAATACAGCATTATCGGTTAAACTTTGGTGACGCTCAATGATTTGAAGTTGCGAACCATCTTCAGCAATAATTAAATTACGTGGCTGAACCATTAAAGCCGTTTCACTTCCTGTAGAGAAGTTAATAATCTGTACAGGCTTTTCAGCAGCTACATTTTTTGGTACACGAATATAGGCGCCTTCACGAGTGAATGCTGTGTTTAATGAAACCAAACTATCCTCTGGCGTTGCTTTATTAAAATAGGTATCAATTATAGATTTATACTTTGCTTTATTTAATGCCGATGACATTAAACAGGCATCAAATTTATCATGTGTTGTGCTTGATAAATGACTAGAATAAATACCATCTACAAATACAATGGTATAAGTATCGATATCATGAATAAAATATTTCTTGACATCTTTATAATCTAAGGCAAATTCTTTTTTAGGGAAAATGCTATAATCTTCTTTTAAAATTGAGTTTAAAGAAGTGTATTTCCAAGCTTCATCTTTTTTTGTAGGAAATCCTGTATTTTCGAAATATTTAATAGCAGAATCACGTTGCGTATGAATATCGTTTTCTAAGTCGATGTTTTCTTCAAACGCTAAAAAAGATGATATAAGTTTATCTTTTAATGACATAATTGTGTTTAATTTATTAAACCTTAGCTGTAGATTCTTCTTTTAACCAATCGTAACCGCGTTCTTCAAGCTCTTTAGCGAGCTCTTTATCACCGGTTTTTACAATTTTACCATCTAGTAATACATGAACAACATCTGGAACAATATAGTCAAGTAAACGTTGGTAATGTGTAATGACTAAAGTGGCATTTTCATTAGTTCTAAGTCTATTAACGCCTTCAGAAACAATACGAAGCGCATCAATATCAAGACCTGAATCAGTTTCGTCAAGAATAGCTAATTTTGGTTCGAGCATAGCCATTTGAAAAATCTCGTTACGTTTTTTCTCACCACCTGAAAAACCATCATTTAACGAACGTGATAAAAATTTACGATCCATCTCTAACAAAGCTGATTTTTCTCTAATTTTTTTCAACATTTCGTTAGCTGGCATATCTTCTTGTCCGCGAGACTTTCTAACTTGATTAATCGAGGTTTTAATAAAGTTTGTAACACTTACACCTGGAATTTCAACAGGGTATTGAAATGACAAGAAAATTCCTTTATGAGCACGCTCATCTGGAGACAACTCAGAAATATTTGACTTTTCAAATAAAATATCTCCGTCAGTGACTTCAAAATCTTCATTACCAGCGATTACCGAAGCCAATGTACTTTTACCAGAACCATTTGGTCCCATAATGGCGTGAACTTCACCTGGATTAATTTCAAGATTAATTCCTTTTAATATCTCTTCGCCTTCAACGCTGGCGTGTAAATTTTTTATCTTTAACATATTACTGCGTTTGTAGTTGTATTTGGTTTGATTTTGGTGCATTGACTTCAACAATATCTTTAATTTCAAGCCATTGCTGCCATGTATCTTTTGAATTTTTTTCAATAATTTCTCCAGTTAAAATGACTGGAAACATATCATATTGGTCTGTTTTAAGTGCGTTGGTCTTTTTAATTAACTCTTGTGCTTTGTCATCTAGAACAACGCCATAAATAAAATCACTTCCTTTCAAGACTGCTGAACTGTCAACATAGATGAATTCACCTTTAATTAAATCTTCAGCTTTATATATTTTAGTTTTTGCTGAAGTTGAAGTATTTTCGGTCTTGCCTTTAGTTTTAGTTGAAGATTGACAAGCAACTAAAGTTAAGGTGATGATTAAAAAACTTAAAACAGATTTCATAGGTTACTTATATTTATCCAACTGAACCTTCAAGTGAAATTTCAAGTAATTTTTGAGCTTCCACAGCAAATTCCATTGGTAACTTATTTAATACTTCTTTGCTAAAACCGTTTACAATTAGAGCAATCGCTTTTTCAGTATCAATACCACGTTGATTACAATAAAATATTTGGTCTTCGCCAATTTTACTTGTTGTAGCTTCGTGCTCTATTTGAGCTGTTTTATTTTTAGCTTCTATATATGGAAAGGTATGAGCTCCGCACTTATTCCCCATCAGCAAAGAATCACATTGCGAAAAGTTACGAGCATTTTCGGCACGTTTATTCACTTGTACAAGTCCGCGATATGAGTTTTGAGATTGCCCTGCAGATATCCCTTTTGAAATAATGGTACTTTTAGTGTTTTTGCCAAGATGCACCATTTTAGTTCCTGTATCAGCTTGTTGGAAGTTATTAGTAACGGCGATGGAGTAAAACTCTCCAACTGAATTATCACCTTTTAAAACGCAACTCGGATACTTCCAAGTTACTGCCGAACCAGTTTCTACTTGCGTCCAACTTATCTTAGCATTTTTCTCGCAAAGACCTCTTTTGGTAACAAAGTTAAAGACGCCACCTTTACCTTCTTTATTTCCTGGAAACCAATTTTGAACTGTACTGTATTTTATTTCAGCATTATCTAAAGCCACTAATTCTACCACAGCAGCATGTAATTGATTTTCATCACGCATTGGCGCTGTACAACCTTCAAGGTAGCTCACATAACTTGATTCTTCAGCAATAACTAAAGTACGCTCAAACTGACCAGTTCCTGCTTGGTTAATTCTAAAATACGTTGAAAGTTCCATCGGACATCTAACGCCTTTTGGAATATAACAAAATGAACCATCGCTAAATACAGCAGAATTTAAGGCTGCAAAAAAATTATCTTTAGGTGGAACAACACTACCTATATATTTTTTAACAAGCTCCGGATGTTCTGAAATCGCTTCAGAAATGGAGCAAAAAATAATACCCTTTTCAGCTAAATTCTTTTTGAAAGTGGTGGCAACTGAAACTGAATCCATCACCACATCAACAGCCACACCTGCTAATTTTTTTTGCTCATCTAAAGAAATTCCAAGTTTGTTGAATGTATCTAACAATTCTGGATCAACTTCATCTAAACTTTCGTATTTAGGCTTTTTATTAGGTGCCGAATAATAAGAAATATTTTGATAATCTGGCTTCTCATAACCGACATTGGCCCAATTAGGCTCCGCCATTGTTTTCCAGTGTCTGTAAGCTTCTAAACGCCATTCAGTCATCCAATCTGGTTCATTTTTACGTTTAGAGATAGCTATAACAATATCTTCATTTAAACCTGGCGGCAAAGTATCAGACTCGATATCTGTATAAAAGCCGTATTCGTATTCTTTATCTTTTAACTCTTGTTCTAACTCATGTTCTGTATACGCCATAATTTAACTTTTTAAAGTGAAAAACTTTCACCACAACCGCATGTACGTTGTGCATTAGGATTATTAAATACAAATCCTTTACCGTTTAAACCACCAGAATATTCTAAAGTGGTTCCCACAAGGTATAAAAAGCTACTTTTGTTCACGGCGATTTTTACGCCGTTATCTTCAAATATTTTATCGGTATCTTGATTATTTTGGTCAAAATTAAGATCGTAAGATAAACCTGAACATCCGCCACTTTTCACACCAACTCTCACAAAATGATCATCTGTATTATAGCCTTCTTCAGCCATAAGCGAGATGAGTTTTTGTTTTGCTGATTCACTTACTTTAATCATTTGTTTTTAGATTAATTCTAATTAATTTACAAATATACATTTTGAAGAATTAATTACAACATGCATTAACAATATTATTACTTATGTAAAAGCCTAAAACTTTTCATTATTCTTCATCTTCAATAGCACTCCAACCTCTTGCTTTCATTGGGATTTTAGTGTTCATCTGAGAGATTAAATGAATACCATCAGAGGCATCACACATGTGGCCGATTACACTTAAATGAGGATTTGCTTTGATCTTATCAAAGTCGTTTTGGTCTATTGTAAATAAAAGCTCATAATCTTCGCCACCATTTAAAACAACGGTTGTACTATCTAATTTAAATTCTTCGCAAGTAGAAATAACTTTTGGGTCTAACGGCAACTTATCTTCAAATAAATTAGCACCAACTTTAGAGTTTTTGCACAAATGCATCATTTCTGACGAAAGCCCATCACTAATATCAATCATTGCTGTTGGCTTAACATCTAAAGCTGCTAACAATTCTACAATATCTTTACGTGCTTCTGGTTTTAACTGTCGTTGTACTAGATAAGTGTACTCGCTTAAATCTGGCTGAGCATTTGGGTTAACTTTAAAGACTTCTTTTTCACGTTCTAAAATTTTTAAACCTAAAAAAGCACCACCTAAATCTCCTGAGACCACTAATAAATCATTTGGTTTTGCACCATTTCTATAAGTTATATTTTCTTTTGAAGCTTCACCAATAGCTGTAATACTAATTTGCATTCCTTTTACAGATGAAGTTGTATCACCGCCAACAACATCAACATTATAAACTTCACAAGCTGCAGAAATGCCAGCATATAATTCTTCTAAAGCTTCAACTGTAAATCGATTTGAGCATGCAATTGAAACTGTGATTTGTTTTGCTTGCGCATTCATTGCGTATACATCAGATAAATTGACCATCACAGCTTTATAGCCCAAATGTTTTAACGGCATATAAGCCAAATCAAAATGGACGCCTTCAACTAATAAATCGGTGGTAACAACTATTTCATTTTCATGTTTTAAAACAGCAGCGTCATCACCAATACTTTTTAAAGTACTTGTTGTATGCTTGATTTTAAAGTGTTGCGTTAGGTGATCTATTAAACCAAACTCACCAAGTTCAGACAATTTTGTTTTGCTATTATTAGTATTCTCGAACATGAATTAATTTTTTACAAAGGTAGCAAACTTAAATTTGGAATTTAAATTGATTAAACCTCTTGTAGAGGAAAAAAGCTTCAGCTTTTTTGCATAGCTGAAATCTTACACCTTGATTTAAGTTTTAGTTGAAGTGAACAGTTTGTAAAGGATTCCAGAAGCAAAAAAACCGCTTCAAAATAGAAACGGTTTTTAGAATATGTAAATCGTAAATTATTTATTCATCGTCATCATCATCATCTTCTTCTTGATTAACGGGTTGTTTCAACTCGAAATCTTCCATAAATTTTGTGGTGTAATTTCCTGAAACATAATCTTCATTTTTCATTAATTGCTTATGAAACGGAATTGTAGTTTTAACACCTTCAACAACAAATTCACTTAAGGCACGGCGCATTTTACTAATAGCTTCTTCTCGTGATTGCGCAGTAACAATAAGTTTAGCAATCATAGAATCATAATTAGGAGGAATTACATAACCGCTATAAACATGTGTATCAACGCGAACACCATGCCCGCCTGGAATGTGTAAAGTTGTTATTTTCCCAGGAGATGGCCTAAAGTTATTAAATGGATCTTCAGCATTGATTCGGCACTCGATTGAATGTAATTTTGGGTAATAATTTTTACCTGAAATTGGTATACCAGCTGCAACTAAGATTTGTTCTTTAATTAAGTCATGATCTACAACTTCATCTGTAATCGGGTGCTCAACTTGAATTCTTGTATTCATTTCCATAAAATAGAAATTACGGTGTTTATCTACAAGAAATTCAATAGTTCCAGCGCCTTCATACTTGATGTATTCTGCAGCTTTAACAGCGGCTTCACCCATTTTTTCACGAAGTTCATCGGTCATAAATGGCGATGGTGTTTCTTCGGTTAATTTTTGATGACGGCGTTGAACTGAGCAATCACGCTCTGATAAATGGCAAGCCTTACCGGTTTGGTCACCAACAATTTGAATTTCGATATGGCGTGGCTCTTCAATCAGCTTTTCCATATACATATCGTCATTACCAAAGCCAATTTTAGCTTCTTGACGTGCAGATTCCCAAGCATGCTCTAAATCTTCTTCTTTCCAAACAGCACGCATACCTTTACCACCGCCACCAGCAGTGGCTTTAAGCATTACAGGATAACCTACTTTTTTTGCTGTCTTTTTACACTCTTGAAAATCTTTAATAATTCCATCTGAGCCTGGAACACAAGGAACACCTGCAGCTTTCATAGTTTCTTTTGCTGTGGCTTTGTCTCCCATTTTACTAATCATATCAGCTGAGGCACCGATAAACTTGATATCGTGTTCAGCACAAATTTTTGAAAAATTAGCATTTTCAGATAAAAAACCGTAGCCTGGATGTATGGCATCAGCATTAGTAATTTCAGCAGCAGAAATTATACTTGGTATTTTTAAATACGAATCGCTTGAAGCTGCTGGACCTATACAAACCGCTTCGTCTGCGAAACGAACGTGAAGGCTTTCTTTGTCTGCAGTAGAATATACTGCCACTGTTTTGATGCCCATTTCTTTACATGTTCTAATGACACGTAAGGCTATTTCGCCACGATTGGCGATAAGAATTTTCTTAAACATAGGCGTTGTTTTGTTTATGGGGAAAGTGAATTTATGACGGATCTACCAAAAATAATGGCTGATCAAACTCGACTGGTGATGAATCATCAACCAAAACTTTCACAATTTTACCTGAAATTTCACTTTCAATTTCGTTAAAAAGCTTCATCGCTTCGATTGTACAAAGTACATCTCCTTCATTAACCGAGTCGCCTACTTCAACAAAAGCTGGTTTATCTGGCGAAGGTTTTCTATAAAATGTCCCTATAATTGGTGATTTTATAGTAACGTACTTGTCATTTTCTTTTGCTTCATTGTTTGCAGATTCTGACGTTGCTTGAGTTTGTTGAGCTGCAGGCTGTACGGGCTGTTGTTGCTGAGGTATTACTTGTTGCTGAGGCATCCCCATCGGAACTTGCTGTATAACAGCACGTTCTCCTGAATCTTCAGAGCCGGTTTTGATGGTGATTTTAACGTCGTCCATTTCTAACTTGACCTCGCTAGCGCCTGATTTAGCGACAAACTTAATAAGATTCTGAATTTGTTTAATATCCATAGTTTAAGGTATTTTAGACTTAAGCATTATAAGCCCATTTTAAGTAAATAGATCCCCAAGAGAATCCACCACCAAATGCTGCAAAAATAATGTTATCGCCTTTTTTTAATTGTTTTTCGTAATCACTGAGTAATAAAGGTAGCGTTGCTGAAGTCGTATTTCCATAACGCTGAATATTCATAAGTACTTTATCTTGATCTAAATTCATGCGTTTTGATGTGGCGTCTATTATTCGCTTATTGGCTTGGTGTGCAACTAGCCAGTTAACATCTTTCGCAGTGAGGTTGTTTTTTAACATTATTTTTTCGCTCACATCTGCCATATTAGACACTGCAAATTTAAAAACGGCTTTACCATCCTGAAAAACAAAGTGTTGTTTGTTTTTCAAGGTTTCTTCACTTGCAGGCAATTGTGAACCACCAGCATCTATTTTCAAAAATTCACGGCCTATGCCATCAGTTCTCAAGATTTCGTCTTGTAAACCTAGGCCTTCAGAATTAGGCTCAAACAAAACAGCGCCTGCACCATCTCCGAAAATAATACAGGTAGCTCTATCCGTATAGTCTATAATTGAAGACATTTTATCGGCACCAACTAAAAGTACTTTCCTATAACGTCCAGACTCAATATAGCTTGATGCTGTTGACATCCCAAATAAAAAGCTAGAACAAGCAGCTTGCAAATCATATGAAAAGGCGTTTTTAGCGCCAATTTGAGTCGCTAAATAAGCAGCGGATGATGCTACTGGCATATCTGGCGTAGCTGTTGCAAAAAGAACAAGGTCAATTTCTAAAGGGTCTAAACCTGTTTTATCAATTAGATTTTCAACAGCTTTAATCCCTAAATAAGAAGAACCTTTACCTTCTTCTTTTAATATTCTTCTTTCTTTAATTCCTGTTCTTGTGGTAATCCAATCATCATTGGTATCTACCATTTCTTCGAGCATTTGATTGGTTAGTTTATGCTCTGGAACAAAAGAACCTACAGCTGTAATTGCTGCTTTAATTTGACTCATATAAAGATTATTTTATTGCAAAATTAAATAGGTTTTAATTTCACAAACTAAAAAACACTGCAAAGTAAAATGTTTTTTGTTGTTACACAAAAAACTAGCTAAACAATTATTTAACATTGACTTAATACTATTCAAATTAACACCAAAAAAGTGTTCTTCTGCTTATTAAAATATCTAAATAAAAAAGCCGATGAGATATTTCATCGGCTTTTAAATAAAACTTATAAATCAAATTTTATGCCTTGCGCAAGCGGCAACTCTGTTGTATAATTAATGGTGTTGGTTTGACGTCTCATGTAAACTTTCCAAGCATCTGAGCCAGATTCGCGACCGCCACCGGTTTCTTTCTCACCGCCAAATGCACCACCAATTTCAGCACCTGATGTTCCAATGTTTACATTAGCAATACCACAATCTGAGCCTTCAGCTGATAAGAATTTTTCGGCCTCTCTAAGGTTATTAGTCATAATTGCAGATGACAAGCCTTGTACAACGCCATTTTGTAATTCTAATGCATTTTCAACATCACCAGAATATTTCATAATATACAATACTGGTGCAAAAGTTTCGTGCTGAACAATTTCAAAATGATTTTCTGCCTCGGCTATGGCTGGTTTAACATAGCATCCACTTTCGTAACCTTCACCTTCTAAAACACCGCCTTCAACTAAAACCTTACCGCCTTCAGCTTCAACTTTTTCTAAAGCATGTTGATAATTTTTTACAGCATCTTGATCAATTAATGGTCCCACGTGATTATTTTCATCTAATGGGTTTCCAATTTTTATTTGCTTGTAGGCATCTACAATTGCATTTTTTACTTTATCGTAAATTGAATCGTGTATAATTAAACGTCTAGTTGAAGTACAACGTTGACCACAAGTTCCTACAGCTCCAAAAACAGCACCAATAACCGTATTTTTAATATCTGCGTCTGGTGTTACGATAATGGCATTATTTCCACCTAATTCTAGTAAAGATTTACCTAAGCGCTTAGCTACAGCTTGAGCAACAATTTTACCCATTCTAATTGAGCCTGTTGCTGAAACTAATGGAATACGTTTATCGTTTGTCATTAATTCACCAACTTTATAATCACCTGTTATTAAAGACGAAACGCCAGCTGGCACATTGTTTTTCTCAAATACTCGAGCAGCAATTTTTTGACATGCTACCGATGTAAGTGGTGTTTTTTCTGAACCTTTCCAAACACAAGCATCTCCACAAACCCAAGCTAAAGCTGTATTCCAAGACCAAACAGCTACAGGAAAATTAAAGGCTGAAATTATACCAACCACACCTAAAGGATGCCACTGCTCGTACATGCGGTGTCCTGGACGTTCTGAGTGCATTGTTAAACCATGAAGTTGACGTGATAAACCTACGGCAAAGTCACAGATATCAATCATTTCTTGAACTTCTCCTAAACCTTCTTGATAAGATTTACCCATTTCATAAGACACTAATTTTCCTAGTGGTTCTTTTAAGCGTCTGAGCTCATCATTAAATTGGCGAACCACTTCACCACGAGCTGGAGCCGTCCATTTTCGCCATTCTAAAAAGCCTTTATGAGCTGTTTCAATAGTTTTTTGATAATCTGCTTCTGTCGTTGCTTGAACTTTACCAATTAAAGCACCATCAACTGGCGAGTAAGATTCGATTGTTTCGCCATTAGCAAAAAAATCAGTTCCAACTGATGTTCCTTTATTTTCGTGTTCTAAGCCTAATTCTTTAAAGGCTTTATCAATTCCGAAGTTTTTGGCAATTTCACTCATATTATTTTCAAATTTTAATCGATTATTAAATAATTTAATGCGAAAGTAACAATTTTTAGGCGCTTTAAACCAGACTTATGCATCAGAAAATCTATTACGACCTTAAACTACTTCAAAATCAACATTTCATTGGAGTTTTCAGATTTACCATAGCTGTGCAATGCTAAATCTTCCAAATCAGCTGATTTTATTGTATTTTTAAATCTCATCACAAAGTTCTAACAAATAAGTCGGGTTAAATTGAAATCATTTAAAGCATAACATCAAAAAAAACCACAAACTCTAAGCTTGTGGTTTGGTTAAACATCTATGTAGTGCAGCGGTGCACTTTGTTGAAATCTTTAAGACTCTATAACTCTTGTAACACGTTGTGAAATGCGTGTGATAATTTCGTATGGAATACTTTGCTGAAGCTTATCAAACTTTAGTGCAGAATGTTCTTTTCCGAAAATAGTGACGTGATCACCTTCTTTACATTCTATATCTGTAACATCAACCATCATTGTGTCCATACAGACATTACCTATAATTGGTGCCGTTTTACCATTAATTAGCACCTCGGCTTTTAAATTACCAAATTGTCGTGCAATACCAT
Source organism: Psychroflexus salarius (assembly GCF_900129035.1). Lineage (GTDB taxonomy): Bacteria > Bacteroidota > Bacteroidia > Flavobacteriales > Flavobacteriaceae > Psychroflexus > Psychroflexus salarius. Next base: position 208,406 of record NZ_FQTW01000004.1, read on the forward strand.
CTACATAACCTAGTGGTAAGGTGGCCACTTTTGTTTTTCGTGAAGCCTTAAATAAACGTTCGTAGCCAACACTTTCACCAACTTGAATGCTTCTTAATTGGGTAATCACTGTTTTTAAACTTGAAATTGGTTGAAGTTGCTCGTGTTCTTTTGTGTTGTTGCCATAACCATACAGAGCAATTCCTGCACGAACCATATCATATTCTGCTTCAGGAAAGTTAAAAATGCCACTTGAATTGCACAAATGCGCTATTAGTTTTTGGTCGAATTTAGATTGAAAAAAACGCTTAGCAATTTCGAATTTTTCAATTTGTGATTGCGTAAATTTAGCTTCTTTCGCATTTCCTGAGGCTGCTAAATGCGAAAATAAGCCCACAACTTTTATGCGTTTAGACTGATTAATTTCATTATAAATTGCTTCAAGCTCATTTAAGTCAAAACCCAGTCTATTTAAACCTGTATTTATTTTAATATGTATTTGAAAGTCTTCAATGTCTTCTTTGTTTAAAGTTGCATTTAATTTTTTTAGATATCTAAAATTATAAATACTAGGCGTTAAGTTGTAGGTAAGTAATTGTTTTAATTCTTCTACTTGCGGATAAAATACTAAAATAGGAATTGTTATGCCAAATTTGCGTAATCTCACACCTTCTTCAATGTAAGCAACCGCTAAATAATCAACGCCTAAATCGACTAATTTTTGAGCTACAACTTCAGAGTCTGTACCATAAGCAAAAGCTTTTACAACACCCATTATTTTGGTCTCTGGCTTTAGCTTTTCTTTTATAACAGCATAATTAAAAGCTAGGTCGTTTAGGTTAATAATGAGTCTAGTTTCTTTAACTGGCATTAGTGTGTTGAATCTTTAGTGATTTCCTCAGAATTATTGACTTCAATAGTTTTAAGTTTTTCATTATTCATGGCTTTATAAAAAGCAGCGCGACTTAATGGTTCGTAGGCTTCAGTCTCACCAAGTAAAACAATATCACTTTGGCTTGTTTTTCGGTAGCTGTATTGCGCCAAGTTCCCTGTTCGTGTACACACTGCATGAACTTTAGTTACATATTCTGCAGTAGCCATTAAATTTGGCATTGGCCCAAAAGGGTTGCCTTTAAAATCCATATCTAAGCCAGCCACAACAACGCGAATACCTTTGTTAGCAAGGTCGTTGCAAACGCTTACAATTTCGTCGTCAAAAAATTGAGCTTCATCAATGCCTACCACTTGGCAATCATCTGCCAGAAGTCTAATATTAGCAGCCGCAGGCACTGGTGTAGAGCGAATTTCATTCTCATCGTGAGAGACAACGTTTTCATCATCATAACGCGTATCTATCTGTGGCTTGAAGATTTCAACTCTTTGTTTGGCAAATTGGGCACGTTTTAACCGGCGAATTAACTCTTCGGTTTTACCCGAAAACATACTGCCACAAATAACTTCTATCCAACCAAATTGCTCTTCTGGATTTACTGTATTTTCGAGAAACATTTTGTAATTTAGGCGTTTAAATTAAAGTTGAAATTAATCACTATTAATTGCTAAAATTAGTAAAAATTTAAGCGCTATAACAAGGCGAAACGCTAAAAGTTATGAAGAAAGTTTTAGAAGACGAGTTAATAAGTCTAGCACACAGAATTTTAAAGTTAAAAAGTCGGGCTGATATTCATCAATTAAAAAAAGAAGCTAGTATTTTATATGAAAAACTTTCAGTTTTATCATTTGCTGAACAACATTTTGGTGGAATAAGACCAACGATAGGTAAAAAAGAGTTTACTGAGGCTTACTTCAAACAATATGAAGATTTTGATGATGATGGTGATCAAAAATATCCTGATGGCACCGAATATAATGAAGATGCGATCTCTGAGCCTAATACTGAAAAAATTAAAGACATTGTCTCTCAAATGCCACCAGAAGCCGAGCAAGTTGATTATTTAATGGCACAGTTTCAAAAACTTACGAGTGAAGATTTAGGGCAAACTAAAGAAAAACAGCCAAGTAACTCAAGTGAATCTAAAATTAGTAATGACGACGGTCGCCATAACAATGACGATCTTGATAACAATGAAACAACATCTAATGAAGGAAATAATAGCGATGCAACTTCTGAAGAAAATTTAGATCAAAATCAAGTTGATGACCTTAGAGATTCATCAAACAAATCCTCGTCTTTAGAAGAAGATTTCGGTGTTCATTTTGACGATTTGCCAGACTTTGAACCTAAACCAGCTGAAGACTCAAGCCAAAACAAGCCAACTGAAACTACTGATTCAAGTCAACAAAAAACACCTAAAGAGCCAACCGATAGCTCTACAAAAGAGGTGGCTTCGGAAACTTCAACTAAGAACGAATCACCAACCGAGCAAGACAAAAAGGAACGCAATGTTGAAGATAAATCCTCAACACCTAAGCGTACCTTAGATTTATTTCAACAGGAAAAGAAATCATTAAACGATCAACTTCAAAAAGGCATCAAAATAGGTTTAAATGATCGATTAGCTTTTACGAAACAATTATTTGACGGCAAAGTTGAAGATTATAACCGTGTACTTTCACAATTAGATTCTTTTAGTCAATTTGATGAAGCTAAATCATTTATCGAATTAACAATCAAGCCAGAATACCCAAGCTTTGAGCAGAAGCCAGAAGTTTACGAACGCTTTTTAACTATTATAGAACGTAAATTTGATGCCTAAATTATTTATTGTTCCAACACCAATTGGCAACTTGAAAGACATGACGTTTCGAGCCGTTGAAGTTTTAAAATCTGTCGATTTTATTTTGGCTGAAGATACGCGCGTTACGGGTAAATTGTTAAAGCATTATGCTATTGAAACGCCAATGTTGAGTTATCACCAACATAATGAACACCAAAAAACTGAGCAAATCATCGCGCGAATTAAACAAGGTGAGCAATTTGCCTTGGTTACTGATGCAGGTACGCCTGCGATTTCTGATCCGGGATTTTTAATGAGTCGCGCATGTGTTGAGCATAAAATTTCTGTTGATTGTCTACCAGGCGCTACAGCTTTTGTTCCTGCATTGGTTAATAGCGGTTTACCGAATGATAAATTTATATTTGAAGGTTTTCTACCTATAAAAAAAGGTCGGCAAAAACGTTTAAACATTCTTGCTGAAGAACAGCGGACAATGATTTTGTACGAATCACCTTACAAAATTTTAAAAACTTTGGAGCATTTAGCCAAATATTTAGGCGAAAATAGGCAAGCTTCAATATCAAGAGAGTTAACAAAGCTGTATGAAGAAACTATAAATGGCAGTTTAATAGAGTTAATCACACATTTTAAAACTCAAACACCAAAAGGTGAATTTGTAATTGTTGTTTCTGGTAAATCATAAAAAACACCGCTTTCTAAAAGCAGTGTTTGATGATTTATTACTATTTATCTTTTAATCTATTTCAGAAACGCGAAGTGTATTTACCATACCTTTTGCTTCAATTGGCATTGAAGCCAAGTTAATTGTAAAGTCGCCTTTTTCAACATACTTTTTCTCTTTAGCAATTGTATTTACATCTTCAATGGTTTGATCAGTACTTTCAAATTTATCATAAAACTGAGCGTTAACGCCCCATAGTAAACTTAATTGGGTTAAAATTCGTTTGTTTGAGGTAAAAGCTAAAATATGTGATTGTGGTCGCCATGCTGAGATTTGAAACGCCGTATAACCACTATTGGTTAATGTGCAAATAGCACTTGCATTAATTTCATTTGCCATAACAGCAGCATGATAACATACTGATTTTGTGATATAGCGTTTGGTTTTTATATGTGGTGCTTCATGAGGAACACGAATAAGCGGTGAGTTCTCGACACTTTTAACAATTTGAGCCATTTTTTGAATTACCTGAACTGGATATTTACCAACTGAAGTTTCGCCACTTAGCATTACAGCGTCTGCACCATCCATGACTGAATTAGCAACATCGTTAACTTCGGCACGTGTTGGTGTTAAGCTAGTAATCATGGTTTCCATCATTTGTGTAGCAATAATAACTGGAATTCTGGCTTGCTTAGCTTTAAGCACGAGTTGCTTTTGAATAAGCGGTACTTCGTGAGCTGGCACCTCAACACCTAAATCACCTCTTGCAACCATTAAACCATCGCAATAAGCAATAATTTTATCAATATTTTTAACACCTTCAGGTTTCTCTATTTTTGAAATAATAGGAATTTTATGATCGCTGTTTTCTGCAATCAATTTTTGTAAAATTTTAAGGTCGCTTGCATAGCGTACAAATGAAAGTGCAATCCAATCAACTTCTAATTCACAAGCAAAAATAGCGTCTTTAACATCCTTTTCAGTTAAAGCAGGCAATGAAATTTTTGTGTTTGGTAAGTTAACGCCTTTTCTAGAACGTAAAGGTCCACCTTGAACAACTTCGGTTAAAACTTCATCTTTTTTATTGGTCTTAACAACTTCAAAAATCAATTTACCATCATCAAGTAAAATACGCTCACCAGGTTTAACATCTTGCGGAAAGGTTTCGTAATTCATGTAAACCCGATCTTTCGTACCTTCAAACTCCTTACCTGTTGCAAAGCTTATACGGTCACCTTTTTCTACAACTACTTCGTCTTTCATTTTACCAACACGAAGTTTAGGGCCTTGTAAATCTCCTAATATACCAACATTAAAGCCATATTCTTCATTGAGGCCTCTAATCATTTTCACGCGTTCACGTACATCGCTGTATTCAGCATGAGAAAAATTAATTCTAAAAATATTAACGCCTTCTTCCATCATAGCCTTTAAAACATCTTTTTGGCTAGTTGCTGGACCTAAGGTTGAAACTATCTTTGTTTTTTTTGTTGTCTTCATTTTATTTAAAAATTAAATATTCAGGATTTTTTATGCTTTTGTTGTTGATTAAATAAGCTTTTTTAATACGGCCTATAGAATTTATAGTCTTTAAAATATGTTGGCTGTCAAATATATCTAATTCATCTTCAACTTTAATAAAGTAATCAATATGTTTCATACTACTAAAGAGGTAAAACGTTTGAGTTTCGGTTTGTGCCTCATCAAATAGAGAACCTGAACTTTTTAAATTAGGGACATCATCGCTAAATTTATTAGCAATTAAATACATGTCACAATCCCAATTTTGGTCGTAATAATTGAATAGTGGAAAATGTGCAAAACTATCTTTATAAGTCATATCTAAATCATAAGTTGCTCTTTCAAAACTGATACTAAAATGCTTATTAATCAGATAGGCTAACTTATAAGCTTCTAATGACGTGTGAATACCAATTAACTTAAAATCGTCTTCTAATACGAGTGATTTTAACTTATACAATTTATTTTTAGTGTAAATATACTAAGATTGAAATAGTTTAAGAAGGCTTAAATGTTTAAACTTTTACTTTCAATTTTGTTTTGCAAAGCATAATATGCGCGTTTAGCTGCTTTTTCTTCTGCTCTTTTCTTTGAAGTTTCTCGGGCTTTTGAAACGAGTTCGTTGTTAATATAAAAACAAACAGAAAAATGTTTTTCATGATCTTTACCATCATCAGCTTTGGTACAAAAATCGAACTCAAATTTATGTTTCTGACACCATTTAATAATGAGGCTTTTATAGCTAGTTACTTTCTTTTCAAGTTCTGAAAGATTAACATAAGCTGAAATTAAATGTTTTTGGATAAATTTTTCTGTAAACTTAAATCCTCGATCTAAATAAATTGCGCCGATTAAAGCTTCAAACAAGTTACCAGAAATATTTTTACCGTGTTGGTGTTCTGGCATATTAGTTATTAATAAATCTACTAAACCGAGATCATGACCTATTTGATTTAAGTTTTTACGACTTACTATTTTTGATCGCATAACCGTTAAATAACCTTCATTACCATCTGGAGAATTTTCAAACAAATAGGTTGAAATTACCGTGCTTAATACAGCATCACCTAGAAATTCGAGTCTTTCGTAATTCACGGGATGTCCAAATTCATTTTTCTCTTGCATTGAACGATGCGTAAATGCTCGTAAATAATAATTAGAGGCTTTTGGTTTAAAACCTAATATTTTCTCAAGTGAAGCAAAAAAAATCCCGTTCGCTTCAGAACGGGATTTTGACAATAAGTTTTGTAAGAAATTCATAAAATGAATTAATTATTCTAAAGTCTTAAAAGCCACACAAGCATTATGACCACCAAAACCAAAAGTATTACTCAAAGCAACCTTGATATTTCGTTTCTGAGGTTTATTGAGTGTTAAGTTTAGCTCTGGATCAATATTTTCATCGGCTTGAGAGTGGTTTATTGTTGGAGGAACAATCCCATTTTGCATTGCTAAAATTGAAGAAATAGCTTCAATAGCACCAGCTGCTCCCAACAAATGACCTGTCATTGACTTGGTTGAATTTATATTGATATTCTTAGCGTGTTCACCAAAGACTTCTTTAATCGCTTTTAACTCGGCCACATCTCCTAATGGTGTTGAAGTACCGTGAGTGTTAATAGCATCAACATCTTCAGGTTTTAAACCTGCATTGTTAAGACAGTTTTTCATCACAGCAATAACACCTTGACCTTCAGGATGTGGTGCAGTCATGTGGTAAGCATCAGAAGATAGTCCGCCACCAACAACTTCAGCATATATTTTGGCTCCTCTAGCTTTAGCATGTTCATATTCCTCTAAAATCAAAGCACCTGAACCTTCACCTAAAACAAAACCATCTCTGTTAGCATCAAATGGTCTTGAGGCTGTTTCTGGACTTTCATTTCGAGTTGATAAAGCATGCATAGAGTTAAAACCTCCCATACCAGCTTCTGTAACTGCAGCCTCACTTCCGCCTGAAACAATGACATCACTGTAGCCAAGTCTGATATAATTTAACGCATCTATTAATGCGTTGGCTGATGAAGCACAAGCTGAAACAGTTGTATAGTTTGGCCCCATAAACCCATGTTTGATTGAAATATTACCTGGGGCAATATCAGCAATCATTTTAGGGATAAAGAATGGATTAAAACGCGGTTTACCATCGCCTTTAGCGTAACTCATCACTTCATTTTGAAATGTCTCTAAACCACCTATTCCAGCACCCCAAATTACACCAACCCTATACTTATCAACATTATTTAAATCTATTCCCGAATCAGCAATAGCTTCGTCTGAAGAAACCATGGCATATTGGGCAAACTTATCTAAACGCCTGAGCTCTTTTCTATCAAAATAAGCTTTAGTGTCAAAATTTTTAATTTCACAAGCGAATTTTGTTTTGAAGTGTTCTGTATCAAAATAACTTATAGGCGCAGCACCACTTTTACCAGCAATAAGTCCATCCCAGTATTCTGAAATATTATTACCTATAGGTGTAAGTGCACCAAGACCTGTAACAACAACTCGCTTTAGTTCCATTAAATTAAATTATTTTGCCTCTTCAATGTAAGCTACGGCCTGACCTACTGTTGAGATGTTTTCTGCTTGATCGTCTGGTATTTGAATATCAAATTCTTTTTCAAACTCCATGATTAATTCAACGGTGTCTAAAGAATCCGCACCTAAGTCGTTTGTAAAGCTAGCTTCTGTAACAACTTCGTTTTCGTCAACTCCTAGCTTGTCAACGATAATTGCTTTTACTCTTGATGCAATGTCTGACATGATTTTTTATGTTTTATGTTATCAGTCAGCAAAAATAAAAAACTTTATTTTAAAACAAGTTTTAATTAAAAAAATGTGAATAAAATTACAAGGATTGATCTTAAAAGCAGATATTTGTTGCTATTAGACCACTTTTAGAAACGTCCATTTAAAGATGAAACAACCAAAAAAACTGAAGAAAATTGTCATTTTTGCCTCAGGAAACGGTACTAATGCCATCAATATTTATCATTATTTCAATAAAGTTGAAGGAATTAGCGTTAGCCATATTTTTTCGAATAATGCTAAGGCTAAAGTTTTAAAAAAGGCCAATGATTTGGGTATTACCGCCATTCAATTTGATAAAGAATCCTTCTATTCAACCACTGAATTACTTGATTACATTGAAGCGCTTCAACCAGATTTAATTGTTCTTGCGGGATTTTTATGGAAAATACCTGATAATTTCATCAAAGCATTTCCTAAAAAAATTATTAATATTCATCCTGCTTTATTACCACAATATGGTGGTAAAGGTATGTATGGAGAAAAAGTTCACAAAGCAGTTATCAAAGATGGTGCAACAAAAAGTGGGATCACTATACATTATGTGAATGAAGTTTATGATGAGGGCGAAATTATTGCACAATATCATTTAGATGTTGCAAGCGATGACAATCATAAAACCCTTGCTGAAAAAATTCACAGTTTAGAATACAAGCATTTCCCTAAAGAAATTCACAAGCTTTTAAGTTAATGGCAAAGCAAAAGTTTTATGTGGTTTGGGATGGTTGGGAGCCAGGAATTTATGACTCTTGGAACACTTGCAAACGGATGATAAATAATTACCCAAATGCCAAATATAAATCCTTCAAAACTAAAACTGAAGCAAATCAAGCTTACAACGAAGGTTTTTTTAATTATAAGAAATCTAAGCAAAATTTATCCTCAAAAGTACTTTCTGAAATCAATTTTAATAGTATTTCAGTAGATGCCGCCTCAAGTGGAAATCCTGGAAAAATGGAATATCGCGGTGTCATAACTAAAACCAAGGCTCAATTATTCCATATTGGTCCATTTGCTCAAGGCACTAACAACATTGGAGAGTTTTTAGCCTTAGTCCATGGTTTAGCCTTTCTACAAACTAAAAAAAGCAACGCAGCAATTTACTCTGATTCTAAAATTGCTATCAGTTGGGTGAAACAAAAGAAATGTAAAACTAAGTTAGCGAGAAATCAAAAAAATCAAAAATTATTTGACCTCATCATGCGAGCTGAACATTGGCTTAAAAAAAACACTTATAATACTCAGATTTTAAAATGGAATACAAAAGAATGGGGCGAAATTCCAGCGGATTTTGGACGTAAATAATGATTTAAATAAGTCTTATAATTACATTTATCCTATTGAAGAGAATCTATCACACTGCCACACTTAAGCATTGCTGAACCAAAGTAAGGATTACGAATTGCATCTGAATAACTCAACCAATCTGCTCCTGAATTATCATCTGCCATCGGACAATTTTGGATGTATATTGTTTTAGGTAAACCTTCAGCTTTTTTAACGATTTTAATCATTATTTGAGAAATGAGTTGAAATTCTTCTCTTAAGGCTTCAATATTTTTAAAGTCTTGTTGAATATTGAGGTTTGAATTTTGTTCCTTAAAAATTGAAATAAAGTCCTTAAAGCTTCCTTGTGCTTGACTAAAATTATCTTGAACCAAAATATTCTTCAATTCAAGATATTTCGAAAGTAATTGCTCTAAATTACTATTGGAAAGGTCAGATTCAGCAATTTCAATTTCTCGATGAGGTTTTGAAGGATTCATCATACTCGATTTATCAGATAGTTGTGCTTCCGAATCTATGCTGAAAGCGCCGCGGGTTACCACTTCATCTCCTGCTTCTAAACCAGATAAGATTTCAATAAAATCTGATGAAGAAGAACCCGTTTCCACCTGCTTCATTTTGAAATACACGCCGTTTTCATTTTCCAATTCTTGGTACACCACCGAACGTTTGCCTGTCCAGAGCACAGCCGATTTTGGAACCATCAAAACTTGGTTTTCAGTAGATTCTGATTTTGTATTCGTTAACTCAGCCGTTATAAACACCCCTGGCTTCAAGTTTCGAAACGGATTATTGATAACTACTCGCGCTTTGGCCGACCTAGAATTGGCGTCCAAAACAGGCGAAACAAAAACCACTTTCCCGGTCAAATTTTCTTCATTAGGAATAGAAACTCTAAGCTCGTCGCCTTTCTTAATTCGATTTAAATCACTTTCGTACACATCTACAATCGCCCAAAGCGTTGATAAATCTGCAATACTCATCAAATTTTGATCGGCTTTTACATTATCGCCTTGTTGTACATTCAAACTTGAAATCATTCCATTTTTGGGAGATCTCAATTTTAAGGTTCCATTTTCTAAAGATTGAATGTCGCTAAGGGAAAGCTCATAGTTTTCAATTTTTCTGGTGATGCTTTTCAGAAGAACATCATTTTCCTGTCGAGTGGCTAACTCCAATTCATCTTTTAAAACCTGAATTTCTGGCGCATACAATTCGGCGATGACTTGCCCTTTTTGCACTTCTTCGCCTTCTTCGTTAATGTACAAACGTTCAATTCGCGCCTTAAAATTAGCAGAAATAGACGATGTATTATCCTTATTAACTTCTAAGCGACCAGAGAAATTCATGCTCGATTTTTGGTCTTCGTTACCGACAGACATGGTTTCGACTTGTGCCAATTTACGTGCGGTTTTACTCATCCTGATGGCATCTGGATCGACATCATCTTCCATTGAAGATGCCGGAATCAAATCCATTCCACAAATGGGGCAATCTCCAGGTTCATCTTTACGAATTTGCGGATGCATGGAGCAGGTCCAAACGGTCTCATCTGCCTGCGCCTGAGAATGATCGTGTGCTTCTTTATTGTCTTCTGAAGAAAACAAAATAGCGCCAAGAAAGACACCTAGGACTAGAATAAGCCCTGCAATACTAAAGGTTTTTAATTTATTGTTCATTTTAAGTTGTTTAAAAATTGAATATATATTTGACTAAAATTCCACCTGCTAACCAGAAGTAACTTACAAAAGCAAGGTATTTTAAAACCTTCTCCAAAAGTGGACTTTTAGGGGCCATTTCCTTCATATAGGAAATGTCTTTTTGTTTTGAAAAGAAACCCAGATAGACTAAAATCCCCGAGATGATTAAAAATCCGATGTTCATGAAAAAGGTGTAATTAAATTGAAAATGTTCTTTTTCTGAAATATTATTTGATGTAAAATCTGGAATTAAATCAAACACTTCAAAGCTGTAATGCAAGACCAATGATGTGATGATTAATGCCGTAAACAAAAGAGAAAGTATGAAAAGTGACATTTTCCAACCGTAATATTTAGCATTGATTCTCAATACTGGAAACACCACCAAATCGCTAAATATGAATGCCATAACCCCTGCAAAGCTAACGCCTTTTCCAAAAAGCAAAGCCGCCAAAGGTATATTTCCCATCGAACCAATAAAGGTGATAAAAGCGGCAAAAGGCCCAACAATAACATGTTCTAACAGTGTGAAAAAACCAAAACTGCTTTGTCCTTCTCCTGTGTTGATGAATAAAGTTTGGAAGAAAGCATCTGGCACAAAAGCAGAAATTATCCCGGCAATGGTAAAACCGATAGTGACATCTTTCCAGACCATTTTCCATTCCATGCCATATTGTTTCCCAACTTTTACCCAATTGGTTGTATTTCTTAATTTTTCTGAAATGGGGTTAGAATCGGCTTTTTCTTTCTCTGCTTCACCAAGGTTTTTTCTAGCTTTTGAAATGATAGATTTGGGATTGATTAACCCAACCAATAGCCAACTGATGAGAATGAGCAAAATCCCTCCGACGTATTCACCAACCACAAACTGCCAACCCAAAAAGATGGAAATCACGATTCCGAGTTCTATCACCAAGTTGGTTGAAGCCAACAAGAACGCCATAGACGACACAAAACTTGCTCCTTTTTGGAAAAGCGATTTGGTAGTCGCTAAAGCAGAAAAACTACACGAACTGCTGATAAAGCCAAAGAAAGTTCCAAAAAGCACAGATTTGGCATCGGATTCTCCCATGGTTTTTTGCATGTTTTTCTTGGTCACAAAGACTTGGATAAGACTGCTCAACGCATAGCCCAAAATAAAAGCCCAAAGCGCCATCCAAAAAAATCCTAAGGCCGTATTCGCTGCATTCCCCCAATTTTCTAAAAAAGCATCCATGTTCATAATGCTGAATTTGAGGTGAGGTAAATTAAAGTTTCATTTGTTTTTTGAAGTTTCGCCAAAGTTTTAGCACATTGTTTTTCATAAAGCAAACGTTCTTCATGTAGACGTAGTACTTCTTCAATTTCCATGGAGGCATTGGCTAATGCGGTTTCTGAAAGTTGTAATATGTCTTTTAAACGCAAAAGTTGCTGCTTATATAAATCCAAAAGACTATAAAGTTCATCGCATTGGTATTGAGCGACTTGAATTTCTGTAGCTATCTGTGTTTCTTCGTTTTCCAGTTGAAGCTGAAGGGATTCGCCTTGGAGTGAAGCTTGTTTTTTTCTGGACTTATTTTTCTTTCCAAAAATGGGCAAACTCACCGAAAGCATAGGCATAATCGCATCCTGTCCAGCATCTGCCGACATCACATTTCGATCTTGAATAATGGCGTAATCCAAGCCCAACCCAAACTGCGGCATCGCTTGCTTTTTGGCTAACAGACTTTCCGCTTTGTTGGATGCTTGTAAATTACGAATGGCTTTCAATCGCGGATGATTACTGGAAATAGAATCCGTTTCTACGATTTCTTTTTGCTCCAAAATTTGTTTTGGATTTGAAATGAGAATGGGTGTTTTCAACGGTCGATTCATCAATTGATTGAGTTGTGCAACCATTGCAGCATCTTGGTCTTTCAGTACCTGAAGCACATTGGCTTGTTTGTCTATTTGAAGTTCAACTCTTAAAATATCCACCAAATTTGCTTTGTTGTTTTCGTAATTCGACTCCACAATAGATTTCAAATCTTCTAAAATTTGAAGTTGTTCGGCTTCCAATTCGGTGATGTGTCTTAACGCAGAAAGGTCGAAATACTTTTCAGCAACATCGAGATATAATTTCAATTTTTGATTCTGAAACTTTTCAAATTCAGCTTCAGCTCTATATGATGCGATATCGCCTTTGGCTTTATAGGTTCCGAACCAAGGCAGCATTTGTGTCAGTGAAAATCTTGCGATTTGTGGTCCCACCCGAGTTTCAATCGGACTGATAAAATAGCCAAAGCTCAAATTGGGGTCTTGCCAGGATTTGGCCTGCGACACTTGTTCTAATTGGGCTTCAAAAGTTTTGTATTGAGCTTTTAAAGCTAAATTATTTTCAGCGGCAATAGTTTTTAATTCTTCAAGAGATTGCGCTTTTAAATTAAAACTAAAACATAGCCAAACACTTATAAGCACAAGTTGAATTGAAATTGGTATGGATTTTATGTGATGTATTTTAAACATAAGTTTGTCGTTTATAATCATTTGAATTTCATATCAGATGATTGATTTAATTGTCTGCTGTAAATGACGTAAAATAAAATAGGCAGTAAAAAGTAGGTTAAACTTGCCATCAGCATCCCACCAAAAGCTGGAATAGCCATCGGCACCATAATGTTTGAGCCTTTTCCTGTAGAAGACAACACTGGTAAAAGCGCAATAACCGTAGTTACGGAAGTCATCACCGCTGGACGAATTCGTTTCAATCCACCTTCCATCACCGCTTCACGCAGTTCTTTTTTGGTTTTGGTAGGATTCGCTTTGAAGGATTGCCTTAAATAGGTTGCCATCAACACCGCATCATCAGTAGCAATACCGAACAAAGCAATAAATCCCACCCAAACCGCGACACTCAAGTTGATGGTTTTTAGCTGAAAAATATCGCGAAGATTTTCTCCAAACCAACTAAAATTCAGAAACCAATCCTGACCGTAAAACCAAATCATGATGAATCCACCGCTAAAGGCTAAAGCAACTGATGAAAATACCATCAAGCTGATGCGTACTGATTTGAATTGGAAATACAAAACCAAGAAGATAATCACGAAAACCACAGGAATTATGATAGATAGGCGCTTTTCTGATCGCACTTGATTTTCAAAATTACCTGCAAATCGATAGCTTACACCACTGGGCACTTTCAGGTTGCCACTTTTGATTTCACTAGCAATTGCATCTCTGGCGGCTTCTACCGCAGTGACTTCAGCAACGCCATCAGCTCGATCAAACAAGACATAAGAATTAAGAAAGGTTTCTTCTCTTTTGATCATTTGCGGACCCGGCTCATATTCAATATCCACAAGTTCTCCTAGAGGAATTTGCGTATTAGATGACGTTGAAATCAACATATTTTGAATCGCTTGGGGTGTGTTTCTCAACTCACGAGGATAACGAACTCGCACATCGTAGCGCTCGCGACCTTCAACAGTTTGCGTCAACACTTCTCCACCAATAGCCACAGCAATATAGTTTTGGACATCATTGATGCTCAATCCGTATCGTGCTAATTTTTCCCTGTTGAGATTGATGTGTAAATACGGTTTAGCCACTACTCTATCGGCAAATACGGCTTGGGACTTAATTGCATCAACTTGTTTTAAAATAGGTTCTAATTGCTGTCCAAAATCTTCTATTGTTTTTAAATCAGGGCCTGAAACTTTTATACCCATTGGCGCACGCATTCCCGTTTGCAACATGACTTGACGAGTTTCAATTGGTTGCAATTTTGGTGCAGAAGTCAAACCAGGAATTTTAGTCACCTTGACAATTTCATTCCAAATATCATCTGTTGATTGTATATGCTGACGCCAATTTCTAAAGTAATTTCCATTAGAGTCTTCAATTAAATAGGGCGCGAAATCATTTTCAATTTCATAAAATATTTCAGATTGAATATCGTCAGAAAACACCATTCCATTTTTATTAGCAAACACATAGTTTTGGTTATCAAACCAAAGCACATCATTTGATTGTTTAGTGAGATAAACTTGATGCTCTTCAATTTTTAATCCCTGAATTTTAAACCATCCCTTGGCGTTGACTTCAAAAGCTTGTAAACTGTTATCTTCATTTAAAATAAATTCTGATTTATAAGTGATTAAATTTTCAAACATCGAAATCGGCGCGGGATCGATGGCAGACTCTACCCGGCCTAACTTCCCGACTACAGTTTTAATTTCAGGAATTTGGCTCACTAAAACATCCATCTGTTGAAGCTTATCTTTGTTAAACTCGATCCCTGAATGCGTCATGCTGGTTGGCATCAAGATAAAACTGCCTTCATTTAAACTAGGCATGAACTCTTTGCCTATTCCAGGAAAAAGATCATTCATAGTATTCCAAAATCGGGTATTTTCAATAGAAAATCCTAATGCATTTGACGCTTGTTTTGGATAATAAAAAACCTTAGAAAACCCAAGCCAAATCATAATTCCTATCAAAATTGACAATAAAGGCAAGAGTAAAAACCCTTTGATGTGTTTTAAAAAGAAAGTCAATAGTTGAGCATAATACTTTTGAAGAATCAGGTAAAATGCTAACAACACACCTACTAAAAGTCCAACAAAAATAATATTAGAACCCATAGATTGCTGAGCGCCAAGTGGCAACCAAAGCTTTGATAATAAGACTAAAACTCCAGCGATTAAAGCATAAAAATGGAGATTTTTTATGCGAAATCTTTTATTAAAATATTGATGCGACAACCCATAACTGACAGCATAAAGCAATACAAATAAGCCAAGCCAAAATGCATTAAAAATAGTCCAAACACCTATGACAAAAAGCAAAGCATTCAAGACGTATGAAATTTTGGTTTTATTAATTTTAATTTTAAACACAATATGCATCAAGCTTGGTAAAATCAAAACTGTGACTAAAAATGCGGCAATCAGTGCAAAAGTTTTGGTATAAGCCAACGGCATAAAAAGCTTGCCTTCAGCAGCTTCTAATGCAAAAACAGGAATAAAACTGACTACGGTGGTTAAAACTGCAGTCAAAATGGCTGAACTGACTTCAGCAGAACCTTTATAAATATTATTAACTAAGGAGTTTTTTGGGGATTCTTCAAGTTTCTTCAATACATTTTCAGAAAGGATAATCGCCAAATCTATCATCGTTCCAATAGCGATAGCAATACCTGATAAAGCTACAATATTGGCTTGCACATTAAACCATTTCATGGCGATAAACACCAATAACACTGAAATGGGCAATACTGCTGAAATGACCAAAGACGCCCTTAAATTGAAAACAATAATTATGACAACCAGCAACGCGATGATCAATTGAAGACTTATGGCATCTTCAAGTGTGTTAATGGTTTCATTTATCAACTCAGAACGGTCATAAAACGAGATAATTTTCAATTGACTTTTAGTGCCATCAGCTAAAGTTTTGCTTGGAAGACCTGGTGAAATTTCCTTGATTTTATCCTTGACGTGATTAATGGCTTCCATAGGATTAAAACCGTCTCGAGCTATAACCACACCACCAACCACTTCAGCTCCTGCTTTATCGAGAACACCACGACGTTGAGCCGGACCTGTTTTGATCTGCGCCACGTCTTTTAGGTAAATTGGCACATTTTGATTTTCATCAACCACTATGGATTCAAAATCTTGAAGATTGTTTATGTAGCCTAAACCGCGAACAATGTATTCTACTTGATTTATTTCTAAAGTTTTTGCGCCCACATCGCGATTGCTTTCTTTTACCGCCTTGGCTACTTGCATTAAGGAAATTCCGTAAGACTTTAGCGCATCTGGATTGACATCAATTTGATATTCCTTTACAAAACCACCAATAGAAGCTACTTCTGAAATGCCTTTCGCACTACTCAAACCGTATTTCACATAAAAGTCTTGGACACTTCTAATTTCATCTAAATTCCAGCCGCCCGTTGGGTTGTTGTTTTTATCTCGGGGTTCTAGGGTATACCAAAACACCTGACCAAGTGCTGTGGCATCTGGACCCAGCGTGGGTTTAGCTTCTGCCGGAAGAAGTCCTTGCGGAATGGAACTCAGCTTCTCCAAAATTCGTGAACGCGACCAATAAAACGCTACATCATCATCAAAAATGATGTAAATGCTAGAAAATCCAAACATAGAATTACTACGCACCGATTCTACGCCAGGTAATCCGAGCAAATAGGTAGTTAACGGATAAGTAATTTGGTCGTCTATATCCTGTGGCGAACGCCCTGGCCATTCGGTAAATACAATTTGTTGATTGGCACCCGTATTGGGAATGGCATCTACTGGAATAGGGTTTTTGGGCAAAAACGAATCTGCCCATTGAAAAGGCGAAACGATTAAACCACTTATAATTATGGCTGACAATAGAATGAACGACACCAATCGTTGATTCAGAAAAAATTGAATGATTTTATTCAACATAAAATTTGAGATTAAAACATAAATACTATAGCTCGGCTCAGTTTGATGAAAATCAAAAAGAGCTAAAAGAGTGATGTTTTAAAATCAAATTAAGTAAACCTGGTATAAAGCTTGAAAATCACCTTGATATAAAGGTGGTGGATATTCGTAGGAATTAGGATTTGTATCAGTTTGAAGAACTGGTTTTACAAAAAAAGTATAGACTAGGGCTTGAACAAAAATGGGCTGCGGCAATTCAAAATCAGTAGATTGAAGTTTTAATTGGTCTTGACCTTTAATGATTTTGACTTCATCATCACAGCAACTGTTGTGTTTATCTTCATTCTCGTGTTGCGAAGTTGCGTCGTGCATCGCACATTTTTGAGCGGGTTTCATAATCGTTTTATCAACCAAAATATTACCGCAGTAGTGGGTGCTAACTGTCATTGACATTGTAGAAACTAAGACTACAATAGCCATTAAAACACTTAATATTTGTGATAAGCCTTTTTTCATATCTAAAGCAAATTTACACAAAATTATTTTTGTGCTACTTTTTTTTGATAATATAAAGCTGGTACTAAAAGAATTAAAAATAAAGGTTGAATTAAAAATCGGCGTATATAAAATAATGTCATATAATACTCAGGCGTAAGTTGAGATAACAAAATTGAAAACGCGGAAATTAAAACAACAAAGGCTACACTGTAAAACCAAACTACAAATTTTAATGTTTTAGTTGAAGGAAATAATATGTAAATAATTAAAATCGATAAGATAGAATTAACCAAATACCTGAGTATAGTTGTAGAAATTAAGTTAAACCAGTTGAAGTTTGGTGGCTCACTAAAACTGTAAGTTGTTGCATAAAAGTCAAGTAAAGCCTCAGGAAACAAGGAGCGTTCAAAAAATCTAATCGCAATTAACGAGAAGATTAAAAAAATTATAGAAATTACTTTGAAGCTTGTCGGTATTAATTTCACTATTTCTTGGGCTTGAAATTCTTGATCCAAATAAACCAAAGTAAAAAGACAACACCGTAAATTATAGCAGGAAAAACGGTGCCATGCAAGAAGTGTTCATATTGAGGATATTCGTATAAGGCAATTGTTAACAATGCAATACGAACGATGTTTAGTGCATAAATGATGGCCAATCCAGCCAAAATATAGAGCAAAGTTTTTTTCCAAGTGGTTTTAAATGCCAGAATAAACGCCATAAATAAAATCATAACACTTATGGCATTACAACCTTCTACAATACGAACCAAATATTGGCCATTAACTCCAAGCCGCATCGACGGGTCATTAAGACTCTTAATACTTTTTGTTGTATAGCCAAAAGCTTCAATTAATTCTTGGCTTTGGAGTGTTACAACATGAGTAATAATTTCTGGGTAATAGGTTTGTGATGAGAAGTTAGTCAAATAGTAATTATAGGCTATCGTGAAGATAAGATAACTTCCAAAAAAAATTCCTAAGAATTTTAATACCGCTTTATTTTTCTTAATTAATTCCATCACTTATATATTTAACAAATTTATAGTTTTTAGATGAGCTAATTAATTAAGATTTCTAAATACTTTTGCACAAAATTAAAGATTATGAGTTTAAGCCTTTTAAAGCCTGAAATCACAAAAATTATACGCACAAGCAAAACAGTAGACTCAAAACTTAGCAAGATTTGTGAATTCTTACAAGAAAACGTAAAGCATTACGATTGGGTTGGCTTTTACTTTAAAAACGGAGACAAGCCTGAACTTAAGCTTAAAGCATACGCTGGAAAACCTACAGACCATACTATTATCCCTTTTGGAAAAGGCATATGTGGTCAAGTTGCCGTAAGTAATGAAAATTTTTTAGTTGAAGATGTTAGTGCTCAAGACAATTATATTGCCTGTAGTATAGATGTAAAATCTGAAATTGTAATTCCTTTATTTGTAAATGACGAAAACATTGGTCAAATAGATATTGATTCAAATACTGCTAATGCTTTCTCTCAAGAAGATGAAAGCTTTCTAGTTTGGCTTAACGCAGAAGTTGCCCAACTATATTAACCGATTTTTCTGTTTTCAAGCTTATTATGGTTAAATTCTGGAACAAGTTGATATAATATTTTTAGCGCAGCTAAAGTTTGATTTTGCATAATTTGATTAGATAAATTCTCTAACAAAATTGTATTCTCTTTATCAAACTCAAAAGATGACTTTGCTATTAATATTTTTTGGTGATGTGTTGGCAACGTATTTTCTTTATCAGCGAGTAATTCCTCATAAAGCTTTTCGCCAGGACGTAAGCCAGTGTAGGTAATATTAATGTCTACATTAGGCGTAAAACCAGATAAGCGAATCATTTGTTTCGCTAAATCTACTATTTTAACTGGATTGCCCATATCAAATACAAAGATCTCGCCACCTTTACCTAATGCACCAGCCTCAAGAACTAATTGGCAAGCTTCATCGATTGTCATAAAATACCGAGTAATCTCAGGATGAGTTACCGTCACAGGTCCGTTTTGCAAAATTTGCTTTTTAAAATGCGGAATCACAGAACCATTAGACCCTAAAACATTACCAAAACGGGTAGTTATAAATAAGGTTTTATTATTTTTTTGGCGTGAGACAAACTGTACAAAAATTTCGGCACTTCGTTTGGTAGCACCCATAATATTTGTTGGGTTAACAGCCTTGTCGGTAGAAACAAACACAAACCTATTAACTTGATGTTTAGACGCCAAGTTAACTAAGTTTTGAGTCCCTAAATAATTCACATGCATCGCTTCAATAGGATTGTCTTCCATCATAGGAACATGTTTATAGGCTGCACCATGAAATACGACTTCAGGACTATATTCTTCAAAAATTTCAGCTAAGCGCTCATAATTTCGAACATCAGCAATAATAGATTTAAACTCGGTCTCTGGATGTTCTTTCCGAATATAAATACACATGTCGTGTAATGGCGTTTCGGCTTGATCTAAAAGTAAAATTTCTTGAGGGTCAAACGGAATTAACTGCCGTACAATATCACTTCCTATTGAGCCAGCTGCACCTGTTACTAAAATAGTCTTTCCTTGATAAATCGACTTCAACTTTTCTTTATTCAGTTTTATTGGGTTCCGCTGAAGTAAATCTTCTAAATTAATCTCTTTAATTTGAGACAGGACATTGGCTGTATCATTCCAGTCTTGAATTTCAGGAAGTTTATAGACTTTAATATTATTTTCAAGAAGTATATCTATTTTTTGTTGAAGTGATTGGTCTAGCTGGTCTAACTTACTGCTATTAATGATAACACATTGTTCGTTTTGGCTTTCTAACAAGTCATCTACAAGAACAATTGGGAGGTTAAAAATTCGGTTGCGTTTTATTTTTGAGTTAACGTTTACAAAACCCGATAGTTTAAATTGTGTTTGGGTATCAGAGATAATTCCTTCTGCAATAGCAACATCAGCAAGACCTGTTCCTAAAATATAGGCATTGGTCGTGGTTTGATTGGCATGAATTAATTGATAAGCTCTTTTAACTACAATTCTGAATAAAAATAATATTGAAAATAATATAAAGCCATACATAATTAAACCGGCATCAACAATTATTTTAATTTCATAAGCCATGTAATAAATATTGTTGATAATCAACAAGACAGCTACTGAAAAAATAGTGGTTTGTATGAGCTTAATGGCATCTCTAAAACCCGTATATCTAACAATACCTGAATAACTTTTAAAGGTTAAGAAAGCAATAATTTGAATTGATAGAATGGTTAAAAGTTTCCATGAAAACTCAAAATAAATCAGTTGAGGCGACTGAATTGAGGATATTAAAAAAAATGTGGCTTGAGCCGAGACAAAAGCAATCAGAAAATCAATTGCAAAAATAAGATAACGAGGAACGTAATTTCTAGAAAGCCTTTTAAGAAGCTCTATTGTTAATAGCTTTAATTTCAGCACGTTTACGCAAATTGGTTAGGAATACAAATTTATAAAAATATTCTAAATAATTCAACTTCATTACTTCAAACCTATTTAGTGTAAAGGTTATAAAATCAATATTTAATTTATATTTGTAGCATGAAAAAATTTGGATTCCTACTTTTAATAGTAATAATTATTACTTCATGTGCCACCCGTAAAGACGTTGTTTATTACCAAAATAGCGACGATATTAGTTTATCGGCAATTGAAAAAGTTTACACACATCCTGTCATACAGACCAATCATATTTTGCACATCAGTATTTCATCTGCTAATCCCGAAAGTATCGCTGCGTTCTCTAAAGATGCTGGCACCCAACAAATGCAAGCAAGACAAGTTCAAATGCTTAAAGTTGAAGGTTATCTCGTTAATGAAAACGGTGAAATTAATTTCCCTGAATTAGGCAAAATAAAAGTAAGAGGACTCACAACCCAAAAGGCACAAAACTTAATAGAGTCGCAATTAAAAACGTATGTCAAAGATGCCACTGTGAATATTAGGATTATCAACAACTCATTTACCGTTCAAGGCGAAGTTAGCCGACCTGGCACCTATGAAATTATTGATGAACGCGTTACCCTACCACAAGCACTTGGTTTAGCAGGCGGTTTAACTATTCGAGGACAACGTGAAAACATAAAAATATTTAGACAACTTGAAGATAAACGTGTGGTAAAAACCATTGATTTAACTTCAGTAGATTGGATGAATACCGATTATTATTACGTTAATCCTAACGACATTATTTATATAGAACCTAACGACCCTCAAATAAAATCAGCTGGCTTCATAACAAATGTTGGCACTTTACTTTCAGTATTTTCAATTTTACTCTCGACAGCTGTACTTTTATTAAGATAAATCGATTTTATGAACAACAATCCGTCTACGCAATACCATCAAAACGAGCCAGAAAGAGAAGAGGATATCAAAGCTGTTATCCTTCAATATCTTCGCTACTGGCCATGGTTTGTGATTTGCGTTATTATAAGTTTAGGCGTTTCTTTTATTTTTTTAAAATATGCGACCAACATTTACACAACAAGCTCTAAAATTAAAGTTTTAAAAGAGCAAGAAGGTTTAGATTTGTCAGGCTTACAAGGTAGTTCTCCTTTAATTGATATGAGTAAAGTTAACCTTGAAAATGAAATTCAAATTTTAAAATCAAGACGACTTTCTAAAAAAATTATTCAAACATTAAACTTAGAAACTCAATACTATAAATTAGGCACATTAAAAGCTTCAGAAATTTGGGGAAACCAAATTCCATTTACAGTGAATTGGAATATAGATGATAGTGCTCAATACAGGTCAACACCACTTTTAAATTTAAAATTCAGTTCGCAAAACAGCTTTAAAATTACTGAAGAAGAATCTGGCTTTTCAGCAAAGCTCAATGCTGGAGACACACTTCAATTTGAAAATACTAAAGCTATTATTGATATTAATCCTTACTATAAAGGAATTTATACAGAACTAACAGGTGCAACTTTTAGCTTTAAAAAATACAACTTAGAAAGCCTTACCACTTCATTATCTAATAAGATTAAGGCTGAAGCAGTTGAAGCAAGAGCTGATATTATTAATATCTCATTAAACGGTGAGAACCAAACAAAAAATGAAGCCATTCTAGATGAATTGATGCGACAATTTAATCAAGATGGTATTGATGATAACCGCGTGGTTGCTAAAAGAACAGGTGAATTTATCAAGGAACGACTGAAATATTTAGTCGAAGAATTAGACACTGTAGAAACCGCTATTGTCGACTTTAAATCGAATAACGAATTAGTTGATATTGAAGCCAGTACTGAAGCTTTATTTGGTAAGTATAGTGAAACTGAAATGCGTGTTTTTGAAGTTGAAACTCAATTAGAAATCACTAAAAACTTTAGAAACATTCTTGTAAAAAACACTGAAATTGACTTACTCCCTGCAAATTTAGGTATTGAAAATGCTAATGTAAATGCGCTCACTGGTGCCTACAATCAACTTGTTAACGAGCGTAATAATATATTAGTATCGGCAACACCTCAAAACCCAACTATTATTGCCATTAATGACCGTTTAGAAGCTATCAAACGTAATATTATAAATTCAGTTGACAACTACATTAATAACTTAGAAACCAGTTTACAAAACACCGCAAGACGAGAATCAAGCTTTAATTCAAGGTTAGAAAAATTACCTGGACAGAGCAAAGAGATTAGAAGTATAGAACGTGAGCGTTTAATTAAAGAAAAGCTATTTTTATTTTTACTTCAAAAACGTGAAGAAGCCGCCTTAACTTACGCCATTACAGCACCTGTAATTAAAGTGGTGGACTATGCTTACACAAACCCGATGCCTGTTAGTCCAAAACGTAAAATTATTTTTTTAGGCGGATTAATTATTGGGTTAATAATACCTTTTGGCGTACTTTATTTAAAATTTTTATTTAATACAAAACTCAATTCAATAGATGTATTAAAATCTAATTTAAAAGATATTCCTGTATTAGGTGAAATCCCTGAAAATGAAGCAAAAGAATTTAAACTTATAACACCAAACGATAGAAGTGCTTTGGCAGAATCTTTTAGAATTTTAAGAACAAATATTAATTTTATTAAAGTATCAGACCAAACTCAAGAAAAGAAGCAACAAGTCATTTACGTAACATCTTCAACTAAAGGTGAAGGAAAAACTTTTGTTGCCTTGAACCTTGCAACAGTGATGTCTTCAAAATCTAAAAAAGTATTACTCGTCGGTTGTGATTTAAGAAACCCTCAAATTCATAGTTATATTGACTTAAATAAAAACACAAAAGGTTTAAGTAACTATTTATACAACCCAAATATCAACTTTGAAGATATTAGAATTTCAAATATTAACGGTTCACATTTAGATATTATTTTATCAGGAGATATTCCTCCAAATCCTTCTGAAATCCTAACAAGTAATCGCTTCGAAACTTTCATAGAAGAAGCCAGGTCAAAATACGATTATGTAATTATTGACACCGCACCAACGGTCTTAGTAACAGATACCATCATGATTTCTCAATACGCCGATGTAACTTTATACTTGACTCGTGCAGGTTATACAGACATCAGATTAATAGAACATATTAAGGATCTTAATAAGCACCATAAACTCAAAAATATAGGTATTGTTATGAATGGTCTTGTTGAAAAAGGTGCCTATACCTACAATTATGGCTATGGCTATGGCTATAACGAACAAGCTGAAAAAAGTTCACCTAAATGGAAATTCTGGCAAAAATAAAATACATCTTTTTAAGCATAGCTTTAAGCCTGCTTTTTGTGAGTTGTGGCACAAAGAAGTCAGCACTAAACAAGCAAGCAGATAATTATAAAATTGCTAATTATGCCAAGCGTTATTTAGGAACACCTTATCAATACGGTGGTACATCAAGAAACGGTTTAGATTGCTCCGGTTTAATACAACTGAGTTATTCACAATTTGGCTACAACATGCCTAGAACAACAAAGCAACTCTCTAAGGTTGGTAAAAAAACAAAACAACGCAAAGCTAAAGTTGGTGATTTAATTTTCTTTAGAACCTTAAAGCGTTCGCGCAAAAAAAGTCATGTGGGCTTAATAACATTAGTTGAAGGTGATGAGATTGAGTTTATACATTCAAGCTCATCAAGAGGTGTCATTATTTCAAGCCTCAGTAATCCTTATTGGCGTAAAAACTTTGCTGAAATAAGGCGTTACATCAAATAAGTAACCAATCGTAAAACCAAATTGAGGTTTTTAAATTATAAATTTATAGGCTTCACCATCGTTTTTGGTGTTGGCATTATTTTAGGGTTTCATATCTTGATTCCTTATGTATTTATATGTCTTATTCTAAGTCTTTTAATTAGTATCATCACTCATTTTATAGTCAAAAAACATCAGCTATTACTTGGGTTAAATTACTTATTTCTAAATTTTAGCATCCTACTTCTAGGCTATTTAAATACACAAGTTCACTTACCAAAACACCAAGAGCAGCATTACAACAATTCAGAATTAACTTATGATACACCAAGCTCTTTTAAGTTAAAAATTACCGAAAAACTTAAACCTAATGCTTTTAATTATAAGTATTATGCGCAGCTTTTTGAAGTCAACAATAAAAAACTTAAAGGCAAAATTTTATTGAAAATTAATAGAGACTCTATTAACAAATTTCAACTTAATATTGGTGATTTTGTTCACGGTGCTGGAGAATTACAAAAATTTCATGCACCAGAAAACCCACAAAACTTCAACTATTCAACTTACATGGCTCATCAAAATGTGTACATGGCCATTTCAGCAGAGCAGTCTCACCTTAGCATCCGTAAAAATCAAGAGTTTAATTTATTTAATTCACTGGATGAAATTCGAACTAATTTGAGGAATCAATTAAAACACTATAACTTTCAGCAAGAAAATATTAGCTTAATTGAAGCCTTTTTATTAGGTCAGCGCCAGCGCATTTCAGATGAAACTTATGAAGACTTTAAAAATGCCGGCGTGATTCATATTTTAGCAGTTTCTGGTCTTCATGTTGGTATTATTTTGCTCATTTTAAACGCCTTAACGCATTTTTGTATCTATACAAAATCAGGTAGAAGATTGCGCCCTTTTTTAGTACTCATTGGTTTATGGGGATTCGCATTCTTAGCAGGATTATCACCTTCCGTTTTTCGCGCTACCGTAATGTTTAGTTTTTTGAGTATTGGCATGTTACTGCAAAAACGCACCAATTCGCTTAACACTTTATTCATGTCGGGTTTGGTGTTAGTGCTAGTCAATCCATTTATTATATATCAAGTAGGCTTTCAACTAAGTTATCTAGCTGTATTTGGTATAGTGACACTTCAGCCCCGATTGTATAAATTATACAAGCCTAGATATTATGTCGATCGGTTATTTTGGGGAATTATTACGGTTACACTTGCTGCTCAGTTGAGTATAATGCCGCTAAGTTTATATTATTTTAATCAGTTTTCTGGTGTATTTTTAATAGCCAATATTCTTATTTTACCAACATTAAGTTTGATTTTGGGCATTGGAATTTTAGTGCTTTCGTTAGCGAAAATAGGTTGGTTACCATCTATTCTGGTTGAAGTTTATGATTTTATTTTAACAAATTTACGCTTACTCATTCATTGGTTAGGAAGTTTTGAACAATTTCAATTTGAGCATATCTTGTTTACTAAACCCTTGTTATGGTCAAGTTTAATTGTTGTTTTAAGTGCTTGTTTATGGTCGAGATATGCTAAAGTAAAATCTTATATAGCCCTAAACATTTCAGTTGGAGTACTCTGTTTGCTAATATTTTTCACCTATCGTGACCATCAGTCACAAAACGAATTAATTATACTTAAAGCCTATAATTCATCTGAAATTGCTCATGTTAAAGGCGCTCAACTCAATTTATATACTAATCGGTTACACGATTCAACAGAACTAAAACAAAGCTATCGGATTCAATCTCTAGCTAATGTATATGGCTTACAGTCGATAGAAGTTAAACCTTTAGCCTATCAATATAAGTACAAAGACAAGTTTAAAATTCAATATATCGATTCGTCAGGTGTTTATGTAAAGTCTAAAGATGAATTACCAACGATAGTATTTTTAAGCGAATCGCCAAAACTCAACTTAGAACGTTTAATTAAAAATATTCAGCCAAAACTGCTGATTGCTAATACCACTAATTACAAATCTTACGTTGACCGTTGGCGTGAAACCTGCAAAGCTAATGAAGTTAGTTTTCACTCTATTTACGAAGATGGCGCGTTTGAGTTTTCAGAAATTAAAAGGTTGAAGTAAAGTTTTCTTGGTAGACCTTCCAAGCTTCTTGAGTTGTAATTTCGGCGTACTTATCGGTTGCAATCATTTTTAAATAGAGCTCAAGTTGTTGTGGTGTTTTGTAACCAACCACAGGTGAAATTACATCAGAGTTTTCATCAAAAAAGACCACAGTAGGATAAGCCGATACTTTTAACGCATTTGCAAATAGGTGTTGACCGTTGCGCTGTTTTGGAGAGCGCGACTCATCAAAATGAATATTTTTATAGGTATAATCTTTATAGGTGATTTCTTCTGTTCCTTCTGCATTAAATTTTACCGCATAAAAATGCTTATTGATGTATTTGGCGACTTCTGGATGAGAAAAAGTACGTTTATCCATCAACTTACAAGGTCCACACCAATTGGTATAAACATCTACAATAATTTTTTTAGGCTCATCTTTTTGGGCTTCAAGCGCTTCATTCATGCTCATCCAATTGATAGATTGGGCGTGAAGTGATAAAATGCTGACTAAAAATATAATTGAATTTATAAAAAGTTTCATAAAGCTTTATTTAATATTATTTTTTTGTAATAAAATCTTACTTGACTCCATGCATTAACTTATTTACTAATTTTCCTAATGATATAATTATCAAGCCAAATACGGTCGGAACAACTGTAAAGATTAAAAAGAAAGTTGATAATGAATATTCTTGAGTAATATTTTCAATTTCACCACCTAAAACAGCTGCAAGTTTGTTACCAATAGCAATGGCCAAGTACCACATACCAAACATTAGTGCAATCATTCTTGCTGGCACAAGTTTGCTGACATATGACAAGCCTATAGGGGAAGAACATAACTCGCCCAAAGTATGAAAAAGATAAGCGAAAATTAGCCAAACCATACTTACTTTTACACCATCCTGAATACCACTTGAGCCCCAAGCTAAAAGCCCAAACCCTACCCCCATTACGATCAGGCCTAGTCCATATTTCACAGTAGCTGAAGGATTATATTTACTATCAAACCATTTAGAAAAAAAAGATGCAAATGCTATAATAAAAAATGAATTTAAGATACTAAACCAAGAAACTGTTATTTCAACCTCCTTATCCTTAATATCACTTATCTCAGCCATCACAACTTTTGAAGTTTTTTTGTCTAACTGTTCAGCTTTAAGGCGTGTATCTTTTAATTTAGCTGGTGTCAAATAACCAAATGTTGAGTTAACATTATCTTTTGTAATGATTGGTATGATTTCGCCTAACCTAAAATTAAATGTTTCAGCAATGTTGACTTTACGTTCTACAACAAGATCACTCGGTTTTACTTTGTAATCTTCATAAATTGGCGTATAACTGTAAATCTGCTTACCATTTTCTGTCAGTTTAGGCTTTCCATTTTCAACAACTTTAGTTTTAATAGACTTGTAACTGACTTCATAAGAATTTGTATTCCAGTCACGATTCAACATCC
Organism: Psychroflexus salarius; assembly: GCF_900129035.1. Taxonomy (GTDB): domain Bacteria; phylum Bacteroidota; class Bacteroidia; order Flavobacteriales; family Flavobacteriaceae; genus Psychroflexus; species Psychroflexus salarius. The sequence continues at coordinate 236,694 of NZ_FQTW01000004.1, forward strand.
AAACTGTAAGTATCCAAACACCTATAAAAGTTATTGCTAGTGTAATATTAGAACCTGGTATTTTATTAAACGTACGTTTTCCTAATAAAAACAATACATAAGTTATAATTAATAAAGGGATAACTGTTAAAGCAGTATTAATCACATTAAAAGCAATTGCTGCAGAACCACTTAATGATCTGTCTACATAGTCTCTAGCAAATATAATTAATGAAGAGGCACCTTGTTCAAATGACATCCAGAATAGTACTGTAAAAAAGGCAAAAATGATAAACGCAAACATACGATCACGTAAAACACCTTCATATCTCAATATACGACTAATCACAAGAAATAAAAATACCAATAACCCAAATAAAACTACAACATATTGTCCCGATACTGAAGGCAACTGTGCCCAAGCGAACATATCGATATTTGCAATCTTTGACATTGGATCGTTTATAGCATAGCCTAATCCAATAAAAGAAGCTATCGCAATAAGTATCTTATCTAATGTCGTAAAGGGATTGGGCTTATCGTTAGTCTTTTTAATATCTTCTTGCGGTTGTTCAACTTCCTTTAGTGTAATTTTAGGTACTTCACCGATAGATCCAAAAAGTGGTTTGGCTAGCCAAAACTGAATAGTTCCTAGAAGCATAAAAACGCCTGCTAGTCCAAAACCATATGCCCAACCTAACTTTTCAGCTAAATATCCACACAAGAGCATTCCAAAGAAAGCTCCGGCATTTACTCCCATATAAAAAATCGTAAACGCGCCATCCTTTTTGTTAGGTAGATATTTATACATTTCAGAAATAATAGAAGTGATATTTGGCTTAAAGAAGCCTGTACCTACAATAAGTAAACCTAATCCAACAAACAAGGAAGCTTCTGTTTCTAGAGACATACTTGCGTGGCCTAGAGTCATTATTATAGAACCAATTACAACAGCCCAATTATAACCTGTAAATTTATCAGCTATAATTCCACCTAAAATTGGTGTTATATACAGAAGCATTGCATAAGTTCCAAACAATGATGTTGCATTTTCTGGGACCCATTCCCAACCTGGGTTATAGCTAATTATAGCCATTGTTAAGAAGTTTACCAATAAGACTCTCATTCCATAAAATGAAAATCTTTCCCACATCTCAGTAAAGAACAAAACAAATAACCCTGCAGGGTGACCTAACACTTTTGTATCAAAGAAGTCAGGATTTTTTTGAGTTCCTACCGTCATCTTTAATTATTTAACCTCATCATCAGCTAATTCAAATCCTTCTTGTTCTAAACCTTCAACTTCTTTCTCTTCAGCTCCATGAGTTAAGCGCTTGAGTGGTTTTAATAATAAAATAACAAGAATTCCAAAAGCTACTGTAAAAATTACAATTCCAGCAAAAGTTTTAAATTCTAAATCAGTTTGAAACTGATCTACAATTATTTGTCCAATATATTTTCCTTCTTTGTAATCAAAACTAAGAAATACTTTCAATGGCTCGTTGATGGTAGCGTTATATTCAGACAACCTAGATTTGAGTTCATTTTCATAATCGTCAGACTGAAACTTAAAGAGACTTAAAATTTCTGATTTTTTTAAAATAACTTCGTTTTGATTTAAGTAAGCATCACTCTCAATACGAAATCCTTTATTCTGAATAAAAATACTATCCTTTTCTGCATTCTTAACGAATGGCTTTATTTGTGATTCGTTAGCCGTCAATTCAATTTTTATAGGTTCTGCTTGTGATGATTCTCCAATAACACCAGCCACTTTATTTCCTAAACCTGTAGCTGCAAAATAAAGCCCCATCATTAAAGCGCCATATCTAAGTGGTGCAAGTTTAGTAATAAAAGATAAAGCAACAGGTGATGCAGAAAGCTCTCCGATGGTGTGTAATAAATAGGCAAAAACTAACCAGTATAACGCAGCTTCACCATTATTTTCGTATTCAATTGTAGCAAACACCATAAAAACAAAACCAAGGCCCATGATTATAACACCTATGGCCATTTTAAAAATAGAAGATGCCTCTTTACCTTTATTTTTCATCCATGACCAAAACAAGGCTACTGGAATACCAAAAATAATAATGTAAGATGGATTTAAGGACTGGAAAAATGCAGCTGGTACTGTGTAATCAAATGCAGGTAAAAAGCGGTTTGTCTTTTGTTCAGCATAAATATTTAATAAACCACCAGCTTGTTCAAAAGCTCCCCAGAAAACAATAACTATTAAAAACGAAAGAAGTAAAACTATAAAACGGTCTTTTTCTACTTTGCCAGTTAAATCTTGATAAACAGTCATCATAAAACCTACAACTATAGATAAGAAAATAAAGAAAACCATATAAGCTATAATTTCAGTCTCCATTAGTTGAAGAGGTATAGCAACAGAGATTGCTATTAACAATAATAAAACTATCAATATTTTAGTAGTGGTTAGCATTTGTTTAAATATTTCAGCTATTGAAACTGAATATTCATTATTACTACTTTTATCAGGTGCATTACCTACATGAGATAGATATTTTTGACCAAAAACGTATACAAGTTGGCCAATAACCATACCAATGGCTGCTAAACCAAAACCATAGTGCCAGCCGTATTCTTTAGCGATTACACCTACTAATATGGCTGCCACAGCAGCACCTACATTGATACCAATATAAAATATAGAAAAACCTTTATCTCTTCTAGGATCACCTTCTTTGTAAAGACCACCAACCATAGTTGAAATATTTGGCTTTAACATACCAACACCTAAAACAATTAGTCCAAGTCCTGTAAAAAATGCCCAGTCTTGTTCAATTGACAAAACACCATGACCAGCAACAAGTAGCCAGCCTCCAATCATGACTGACTTTTTCTGTCCTAAGATTTTATCAGCAATAATACCGCCTGGAATAGAAACGACATAAACTAACATGGTGTACCAGCCATATATGGCTAATGCTTTACCCTCTTCCCAACCTAATCCAGGATTATCTGAACTTACTTTTGCTAACATATATAGAGTCAAAATAGCTCGCATTCCATAATACGAAAAGCGCTCCCAAAGTTCAGTAAAGAATAAAATATAAAGTCCTGTTGGGTGGCCAAATAACTCTTTTTCGTTTACGTTTTTAATCGTTTCAGACATTTGTTATAATTTATTATTAATAAAATTCGTCATTAAAGTATATAAGTGTAAGCGCGTGTTACCGCCGTAAATACCATGATTTTTATCGGGATAAATCCGCCAGTCGAATTGTTTATTCGCCTGCACTAAGGCTTCAATAAGTTGCATGGTATTTTGCACGTGAACATTATCATCAGCACTACCATGAATCAATAAATAATTCCCTTTTGTAAATTCATCAACATGCGTAATAGGTGAATTTTCATCGTAGCCTGAGGCGTTTTCTTGCGGTGTTGTCATGTAACGCTCGGTATAAATCGTATCATAAAAACGCCAGCTGGTTACTGGTGCAACAGCAATAGCAGCTTTAAACACATCGTTAGCTCTAAAAATAGCATTAGAAGACATATAGCCTCCAAAACTCCAGCCCCAAATTCCTATACGGTCTTTGTTAATATAAGATCGTGATCCTAGTAATTTTGCCGCTTCAATTTGATCTTCTAATTCGTATTTTCCTAGCTGCTTTTGCGTCACTTTTTTAAAGTCTCGACCTTTAAAGCCTGTTCCTCTACCATCTACACATGCAATAATGTAACCTTGATTGGCCAGCATTTGATACCAGTAATCATTTGTGCCAAAAAAGCTATTAGAGACTGATTGTGAGCCTGGACCTGAATATTGATACATCAATAAAGGGTAAGTTTTATTCGGATCGAAATCTTTTGGTTTTATCATCCACATGTTAAGTTTATTACCCTTAACTTCAATTGTTGAAAGCTCTTTATCAGATAATTCGTAAGCTTCTAAAGTTTGAATTAAATCTGAGTTGTTTTTAATCTCGCGCACTAATTTTCCATTTTTAGCTAAATGCAAAGTGTACACATTAGGTGTTTTTACCGAGTTGAAGGTATTGATGTAATAGGTATAATCAGCACTAAATGAAGCTGAATTGGTACCTGTTTTTATGCTTAAATCTCGTTTTGAACGTCCATTAATTTTAATTGAATAAACCGCTCGATTTACACTACCAGTTTCTGTACTTTGGTAAAAAATACGTTTGGAATTTGCGTCATAACCATAATAATTAGTCACTTCCCAATTACCATCAGTGACTTGATTTAAGAGTGTGCCATCAGCTGAATAATGGTAAATATGTCGCCAACCGTCTTTTTCACTCGTCCAAATAAAGCTATTATCTTCTAGGTAAGTCAAGTTATCAGTAACATCTACATAAGCAGGATCTGTTTCAGTTAAAATTAAATTTGCTTGAGCAGTTTTGCCATTTACATGGTATAGTTTAAGTTCATTTTGATGCCTATTCGTGGTTTGAACGCTAAAGGTGTTTTCATTTTGAGTTGTTCCTAAACGAGGAATATATTCGTAATTCCCTAGCTTAACATCTAAATTAGACTTTTGATTCAAATCATAAATATGCAAGCTGACTTTAGCATTATCTTCACCAGCTTTTGGGTATTTAAAAACCTCTTGTGATGGGTACAAATCTTGGCCATAACGACCATACCTATCCATTGAAAATTCAGGCACATCAGATTCATCAAAACGTAAAAAAGCAATCTGCTCACCATTTTTACTCCATTGGTAGGCTTTCACGAATGCAAATTCTTCTTCGTAAACCCAATCGGTTAAGCCATTTATCACGCTATTCTTCTCGCCATCTATAGTGACTTGAATCACTTCATTAGTGTTTAAGTCTTTTACAAAAATATTATTTCGCTTTACAAAAGCTACTTTAGTGTTATCTGGCGAAAAACTTGGCTGCTGAATTTTAGCTTCATCAATTTGCATCAATTTTTTTGTTGATAAATCATACACATAGTAAACCGCTTTTTTAGAGCGTCTAAAAATTGATTCTACACCAACCCCTAAAATGGCTTTTTTCTCATCAGCCGAAAGTTGAAAAGTTTCAAAATACGGCAAAGCCATATCAGCGCTGTTAATCAACGTTCCTGTTTGTTTTCCAGTTTTGTAACTATAAATATCGACCGTCATTTCGCGTTTTTCCCGGTCAAAGTTTTGAACGATATAAGATTGGCCGTCATTCAGCGATTGTAAAGACTCTAGGTAATCTTGTCTAAATTCGCCACCCCAAATTTTTTCAAGGGTAATTTCTTTAGTTTGAGCTTGTGTAAATGAACTTATTAAAACGAAACAAATGAAACTAAACAGACTTCTTTTCATGTAAATTAATTTTGAGTCTTCAATTTTACTAAAAAAACATTAATTTTCGGTTAAGTTTTCATATAAAAAAGCTGTTTTAGGCTGCAGTTTAAAAATATCTAAGACTAAAATTATTTCCTTGGGTTGAAGTCTTATAATTTCTCTTAGCTGACCTCTCAATTTTTATGATCTAATTGTATCTTTACCATTTCATATTAAGCAACTTCAAATGGCAAACATAAGCGGATTTTCAAAGCTTTCTAAACAAGAAAAAGTCGACTGGATTTGTAAGCATTATCTCGATAATCACCAAGAGGCAAAACATAAAATCACACAATACTGGAACAGTGACGCTAAACTTCAAAAGTTGCATGATGAGTTTGCCGAAAATACCATCTCAAATTATTATTTACCTTTTGGAGTCGCACCTAATTTTAAGATTAATCAACAAACTTACGCGATTCCCATGGCTATTGAAGAAAGCTCTGTTGTGGCAGCGGCAAGCAAAGCCGCAAAATTTTGGGATGATAAAGGTGGTTTTAAGACAAAAGTGCTTGGTACAACTAAAGTTGGGCATGTACACTTTATGTGTAAAGCTAAGCCACAACAAGTCGAAGATTTTTTTAAACAAATCGAGACCCAACTCTATGCCGATGCTAAGCCTTTGACTAAAAATATGGAAAAACGCGGTGGCGGCATCACTGGCATTACATTGATTAATAAAACCAACCAACTTGACAATTACTACCAACTACATTGCCATTTTGAAACCAAAGATGCCATGGGCGCCAACTTTATTAACTCATGCTTAGAGCAATTTGGTAAAACCTTAGAAGCACAAGCAGTAAAATATGAAGACTTTACTTCAGAAAACCGACCTGAAGTTGTGATGTGCATTTTATCAAATTACGTTCCTGAATGCCTCGTTAAAGCTGAAGTTTCTTGCCCTATACAACAACTCGGTTCAACTGAAGCAGAAGCCCAAAACTTTGCTAAACGCTTTAAACAAGCCATTGACATAGCAACAATTGAGCCGTATCGTGCGGTAACCCACAATAAAGGCATCATGAATGGTATTGATGCTGTAGTCCTGGCGACTGGAAACGACTTTAGAGCCGTTGAAGCTGGTATTCATGCGTATGCTGCAAAAGACGGTCAGTACCGCAGCTTAACCCAAGTTGAACTCACAGATACTCAATTTACATTTTCAATTGAAATTCCTTTAGCTATTGGCACCATAGGCGGTTTAACTAGTTTACATCCGTTGGTTAAGGTTGCACTGGCAATGCTAGGTGAACCTTCAGCTGAAGAATTAATGCAAATTATAGCTGTTGCTGGATTAGCACAAAACTTCGCTGCTGTTAATTCATTAGTAACAACAGGCATTCAAAAAGGTCATATGAAAATGCATTTAATGAATATCCTTAACCAGTTTGAAGCCACAGAAGCTGAGCGCCAAAAAGCGGTTGAATATTTTAAAACGCACACCGCAACACACAGCGAAGTTGTTAAATTTATTACACAACTTAGAGCTTAATGCATCAAAAAGCCTACAGTCACGGAAAATTGCTCATTACTGGTGAGTATGCCATTTTAGACGGTGCATTGGGTCTTGCTCTACCTACAAAACTTGGGCAATCATTAAGCCTTCAACCTATTGAAGGTAAGACTTGGCAATGGAAAAGTTATTTACACAACAAGCAACTATGGCAACAAATTGAATTTGACACCAAAGCCATTTTAGAATTTGACCAAAGCTTAAATGAACTAGATTTTAAAGGCAGAATTTTACAACTATTACATGCCATTTACCAGTTGAAATCGCCACTATTAAATACAAGTCAAGCCTTTCAGGTCAAGACCCAACTTGAGTTTCCTAAAGATTGGGGATTAGGCTCATCTTCTACTTTAGTTGCTAATTTAGCCGAGTGCTTTCAGGTCAATGCTTACAAATTGTTGCAGCTTAGCTTTGGTGGCAGTGGTTATGATTTGGCTTGCGCAAATGCTAAGCAAGCTCTTATTTATCAACGTCAAGGCTTTATGCCAAAAATTAGCTACACAGCATTAAGCCAAAAGTTAACATCGCATTTTTATTTTGTCTATCGTAATCAAAAACAAAACAGCCGAGAAGCAATACAACAGTATCACGAGACGCCAAAACAAGACCTCCAAAACGCCATTAACCAACTGGATGCGATTACTAAAGCCTTAACTTCAACCGATAGCCTACATCAAGCTGAAGATTTGTTATTAAAGCATGAAGCCATCATAGGCAAGCTGATTAATCAAACTCCGATTCAGCAAAAATTATTTTCAGATTACAGCACTGGAATAGTAAAAAGCTTAGGTGCTTGGGGTGGCGATTTTATGTTAGTAACAGCAAAGCAACCTCAGGATTTAGATTATTTTAGAGATAAAGGCCACCCTATTATCAAAGCCTATTCTAGCTTTATTTTGTAAATTTAACTTATCCCAAATATCCCATAAAATAAGATAAATAAATAGTTTCTAATTTCTTTTTGTCTCATCTTATAGAATATTTGGTATTACAGCTTCAACCTCCAACCCGTTATAGTTAAACACTGATTTTTTAATCGGTCATTTAAAGCTCAATTGAACGAATAATCAAATACGTAGACGTGCGAGTTACTGATAACTGCTAACCAAAAAACTGCTATACGCTGTATGCCGTATGCTTTAAGCATTGCCTATTCAAACAAAAAAATGTAAGCGAATCACAGTAAAACTAATAACCGCCAACCGACATCTACTATTATACTAATATTCTATTACACTAACCACTGGAAACAAAATGTAAATTTATGTTTAGCATTGAGTGAAATCGAAATATATTTTTTAGCTCAATAGTTTTTTATGGTTTTATGAATGTCCTTTCATTTTTTAGTTCACTCATGTGCAGTTGTATTAAGTGTTCATGAATCTCGTTCCTCGATTTCCATTGATGAAAAAACGAAACAATCCCGAAGCTTCGGGACTAGGCTTATGAAAACTATACTAAATTTATAGTTTGGGTTCTAAATTTCAGAAACTCATTCCATTTTACTAATGGAACTTAAACAGTCTGAAATTTAACGAACCCATCACGTCAAATTTTACGCTGATTTTTCAGTAGGCCGTTTTCCTGTAGGGATGAGTGTTTTAACAAAAATTGAACTGGAAACCTCGATCAGACAACCCAGAACTGCTAAATAATTACACAAATCTGCGAATCCGCAAAAAGACTTATAAGCTGTAAGTAAAGCCTATTGCCTACAGGCAATATCACCATTCACTACTCACAGTAAAACTGCTAACGGAACACTGACAAGAAATAAAAAAAGCCGTCTTAATAAGACAGCTTTTTTTTAAGTGATAAGAATTTTCTTAGTAAAACATAGTTCGTTTATCTTCAATCTCTGTACCTTCTTTTAAGGCTTTATAAACAGGATTAAGTTTAGGATTGGTATAATTTCGTGAGGTTGGTTGCACTTTTTGGTCAAAAGTCTGAATGCGGCGTTTAGTTTCTTGCGTTGCCATACCGACATAAGAAGGTAATTCAGCCGCAGGTTGCTTGCCTGTTAGTTTAATAACATAAACCCCTTTTTCACCTTGAATTGGTTGACTTACCCCATTTTTATCAAGTGCAAAAGCTGCTCCAACCACTTTTGGCTCACTTCCACTACCTGGTAAAACAGGACTGCTCATATTAACCGCAGACGCTTTTTGAACAGAAACTTCAAATTTGCTTGCTACCGCATTTAAATCTTCACTTTCAATTTGAGCTATAAGTTCTTCAGCTTGTTTTTGTTTTTTTAAGATTGGTGTTACAGTTGCTGAAGCTTCTTCAACACTTTGAACGCCTTCATTAGTAGCATTTACTAATTCTGCTACAACATAACCATTTGAAATATCAAAACGTTTAACTGAACCTACTTTAGCTTCGTCTGAAAAGGCCCATTTAACGATTGAACGCTGTTGTCCTAAACCTGAGATAGTTTCATCAAGCGCTTTCATGTTATTAACAGGTTTTATCTTTAAATCTTCTGCTTTAGCCGCTTCTTCTAAAGAGGCATCTTCAGCTGCTAACTCAAAGTTAGAGGCTTTTCTATAAAGATTGTTTAAGGTTAATTCAGATGGGTTTACTGTTTTTACAATCGTTGCTAGTTTAACTGCTGGTTTAGGCTCGGTTTTATCTTCTACATAAACCACGTGGTAACCAAATTCAGTTTCAACAACACCTTTGTGATTTGGTTGTTGATCGAAAACATAATCGTTAAAATCTTCTACTAATCGGCCGTAAGTTATCCAATTTAAATCTCCGCCATTTCCAGCGCTTTGACGATCTGCTGAAAATTTCTCGGCTAAATCTCCAAATTGCTCAATATCATTAGAAATTAATGTTTGTAAACTATCAGCTAAAGCTTGAGCTTCATCTTGTGTTCTCGTTATTTGAGGATCAACACCTGTGCCTTCATAAGTGACTAAAATATGTTTTAATTTGATAGAATCTGGCAAATTAGTTTGCTCTAACATTTTAATTAAACGAAACTGTTGGCCTGATTTAATCGGTCCTAAAACTTCACCTTCAGTTAAGGCTAAAATCTCGTCTTTATTTTCTTTTAAGCTATAGTTGAAGGTATAAACGTCAGCAAATGGAACATCTGAGTTACGATTTACAAAACCCTCGACATCATCAGTGGTTTTAAAACCTTGTATAACTTGATTACTATCTGAAACCTGATCGTATTCTTCACGGTCAGTTAACAATTCTTTTAAGTCATCTTCAACTGCTGTAAAGTCCTCGGCTGAAGGTTCTTCTTTAAAATGTACTAATTTAATATCACGTTCAGCTTCTTGTTTAAACTGGGTTTTATTCTGGTTGATATAAGCTTTAATGTCGGCTTTTGAAACTTCAACATCAGCGGCTTTAGTGTAAGGAATTTTCACAAAGTCGATGTTGAGTCTATCGTTTTGTTGTTTGTAAGCTTGTTTAGCTTCGAGTTTTGTAGCACCGATACCAGCTTTAATCATATCATAATACAATTCAGACTTAGCAATGGTTTCTACACTTTCTTCAAAGTCTAACCATTGTTGGTATTGTTGCGGAGAAGTTAATTTAATTTCAGCTACGTACTGCTTCATTTTTGCTTCATCAAAAAAACCAGCTTCATTTGAAAACTGAGGATTACCAGCTAAACGCTCGGCCATCACGTTAATAATTTGGTCTTGACCAACATTTAAGCCTAAGTTTTCAAATTCTTGATCTAAAAGCATTTGGTAGACTTTAGAGTCCCAGACTTGATTAACCGCTTGAATTGTTGAAACGCGACCTTGTGATTGCTGCACTCTATTTTCAACAATTTGAACAAATTCTTCTCTTGAGATTTCTTCGTCACCCACAACACCAATATTACTTAAGGACTTGTTTGAAGTGAAACCACCTTGCTTGATCAAATCTGCTAAAACAAATGAGAATAAAGCTAAAGCTATGATTACAATTAAAAAGACGGTACGTTGTCTAATCTTATTTAAAATTGCCATTGTTAGTTATTTATAATATAGTTGGCGAAAATAAAACAATTAACCAATAAATAAAACATTAAGGCTTTGAAAGTTTTTTTAATAGCGCTGATGTTTATCCGTGAGTCGTTTTCTGTTATCGGTTTTCAGTGAGTAGTGAATAGTGAAGCGTGATTTGTGGGTTTTGTCGGTAACTGGTTGACTAGTTGACTGGGCTCGGGGTTAATTAATAGCTGTTATCGGTTATCAGTGATTAGTGAGTCTTAAATGGTGAGTCGTGAATGGTGAATCGTGAGTCGTTTTCTGTTATCAGTTATGGGTTGACCGTTGTCTGTTATCAGTGAGTTAGGCAACATTTGAAAAAAAATTCTGCAAACATTCAAAATATTTACTTATCTTTGACGTTAGTAACGTAAAACAAAACTATGATTATTTCTTTCGGTTCGAAACAAACAGAACAAATTTGGAACGGAATCCGAGTTAAAAAAATGCCGATTGAAATACAGAACTTTGGACGTCGAAAATTAAGAATGTTGAATAATTCACAAGATATTGCTGATTTGAGAATTCCGCCTTCTAACCGACTTGAAAAACTGACTGGAAAATTAAAAGAGTTTTATAGTATTCGGATTAACAAACAATGGCGAATTATATTCATTTGGGAAAGCGGAAACGCAGGCGAAGTGGAAATAATCGACTATCACTAAAAAAGTAAAATAATGGAAAAGTTAGCAAACGTACATCCAGGAGAAATTTTGAATTTTGAATTTCTTGAGCCGCTTGAAATTACGGCATACCGACTTTCAAAGGACTTGAAAATTCCGCAAACTCGAATATCTGAAATCATAAAAGGGAAACGCAGAATTACTGCTGACACAGCTTTACGGTTGAGTAAATATTTTGGAAATTCCGCAAAATTTTGGCTTGGAATTCAAGATGATTATGACATCGAAGAAGAAAAAGATGCGAAAGAAAAAGAATTGAACGAAATTAAACATTACGGAAATAAAAACGTTGCCTAACACCGTATATAGCTCATAGCTAATTAGTTGCTTAAAGGAAGTTAAGGCATATTTGGAAAGTCGCCAAATTTTATAATTTGCACGCTACGAGCCATATACAAGACCGTCGTAAAGCGTGATATTGGCTGTAGGCTTTAGGCTTATTGCTTAAAGCTTTTTTAAGATTTGCGAACTCGTGTAATAGGATAATGGTAGATGTCGGCTGGCGGTTTTCGGTTATCTGTTATCGGTTTTCGGTTTTCGGTTAGCACTTACCAGTTATCAGTGAGTCGTGAATAGTGAGTCGTGAGTAGTGAAGTGTAGGTCGGCTTACGGCTTATTACTTAAAGCTTTTTTGAAGATTTGCGAACTCGTGAAATGGTGTAGTCGTGTAATAGAATAATAGTATTCTAATAAAAAAAGCCTTCAACGGGAATTGAAGGCTTTTTACATATAATTAAGATCTTCTATTATTTAATTTCGAAAACCACACGTCTTACGAGTTGTCTTGCATCTTTAGACGATTTATTAACTGAACTATCAATTCCGCCACCTTGGTATGATAAGCGTGATTCCTCAATTCCTGAAGCGACTAAGATGTCATAAACGCGTTTTGCACGATTTTCAGATAAAGTTTTATTGAATTCAGCATTTCCGATTTCATCAGCATAACCTGTTAGGCTTGCTGTTGCTGTATTGTTGGCTCTCAAGTAAAGTAAAATTTTGTTGATTGCATCGTATGAATAAGTTTCTGGCTTAGTGCTTCCAAACTCAAAATACACACTTATAGCACCATCATTAGCCATTGCTTTAACGCTCTCAAGACCAGCTTTTGCGATAGCTGACTCTGCTTCATTTTTAGACATGAATCGTTTTTCAAGCGACTTTTCTAACTCATCAGGCACACCGTTTTGATTTTTATCAACGGCTTGACCTTTTGTATTAACGGCGACACCATTAACCGTATTAGGTTCTAAGTCAAGATAATTTGGCACACCGTCACGGTCGTCATCTTGAAGCTCTGATTCTAATTTAGCTAAACGGTTTTCTACAGAGTTAACTTGTTCTTCAAACTGATCTGTTTTACTAATATTTACCCAATCAGCATGTTGATCATTACTGCCTAAGTAAATCGATAAACCAGCTGTTGCATTAACAATCATCCCATCGAAGTCACGCGAAACCGTTCTTGCTTGACCGTCAATAGTATAATCTTGTTTAAAGTTACCTATTGTTGTTAAATCAACATAAAAAGCAAACCGATCTGACAATTTAATTTGTGGGGTAATACCAAACATGAAATTTACTGTAGCTTCGTTATCGACAAGACTAGACTCTGGATAAGTGAAAAAACTTATACCAGCACCACCATGACCTAAGACGTTAAAACGTTGCGTGAAGCTTTGGAAATTAAGAATTGAACCAAAATTTAATACAGCTTGCGCATTAATTCTTGCATAATCTGTTGAAAAGTCAAACGGTGACTCATCATCGGCAGATATTTCGCCGAAACCACCATCAAGTTTAAGTCCGAACTTATCATTAAACATGTACCTTACACCTAAGTCAATCATGAAATCTGAAAACATTCCAGCTTCAATTGAAGGGTCAGAAAATGGGTTTGAAGCCTTGCTTACGCCACCACCAAAATCAAGCGACCATTTGTTATAGTTTACTTCAGTAGATTTCTGCTCAGAAGATTGGTCTGTTTGCGCAAATGACTGAAATACAGTAAGAATCATCACAGCCAATAATAGAGTTGTTTTTTTCATGGTTAAGTTTTTTGTTTCAATTAGCAAATATAGTTAATATTCAATTACTTAAAAGATTTTAGTTTATTTTTTACGATTTGTTAATTCGGTTATCGGTTATCAGTTGTCTGTTCTCAGTGAGTCGTGAGTCGTGAGTCGTGTGTTTGGCTCTAGGCAATAAGCTTTAGGCAATAGGCTTTTTTGTGTAATGGTGTAATGGAATAATAGTATAGTGGTAGATGTCGGTTATCGGTTGTCTGTTTTCAGTGAGTCGTGATTGGTGAGTCGAGAATTGTGAGTCGTGAAGTTGGCTTTAGGCTGTAGGCTGTAGGCAATAGGCTTTATGACCTTCCCTAAATAGCGTTGACCGTTTTGGTTAATATACTATTTGATTATTTTCATAATTCTATTGGACAATTATGAGCCTGAGGTACTTTTTTTGGGGTAAAGTCATGGTGGCTCAATGCCACCTTGACTTTATAATTACCATCGGCATAAATAATCGCCATCGGTCTTTTTTGGGTGTTCAAATTTAACACATAACTTTTAAATTCTTTAGGTGTTTTTCCTTTTAAATTATCATGCTGTCTTTTCGTATTATAATGTTCTACAGCTTTCTTGGTTTTAGCTTGTAAGTTTCTTAAGTTATTAATGTG
>NZ_FQTW01000016.1 GCF_900129035.1 Psychroflexus salarius
GTGAAAATAAATACAGCTCTGGAATGTTCATTGGTCAGTCCCATTCCTGTGTATTTCATCAAACTCAATATTGAACTATAATATTTAAATATCAGAATTTTCATTAAATAATAATCAAAGTATTTATCGAGAATCCAATTTTTATTTCGGATTTCATAAATGTTGCACAACGTTCTCGGGTATGAAACGTAGGGCATTTCGAAGCACTTAATTGTCCGACCGAAACGAACTATATTAAGAGCCGAAAACTTGCGGAAACCACTGTCCGCCCTATGTTTTATACCCATTGTTGGCGTGTCGTTTTATTTATTTCTTCTTCAAAATTGTCCTTTATTATCTTTTCTAATTTTCTGTTTCCAAACCAATGAAAAGGAGATTTCAAATCGTGAAGTCCATAGCTGGTTGAGTTAATTAAAATGTCTTGTCGGTCATAGATAACTACAATTTGTCGACCCCAATTTGTCGAGAACCAACTCCAAGGTGGAGATAAAACTGATACTTGTTGGTTATGAATCTGTAAGTTCCAACCAAGTTTTTCAGTCAAATTTTTAATAGCTTCTCGGTTTTTGTCTTTTAATGTTCCACTTATGCGTTTTAGTCTGTCAAGATTAATAATTGAATAAAGTAGAAGTCCACCGAGAATTAATGCAAGTCCAAAAAGGACTGAAGCACCAATTATGTAATCTCCCTTTTTCAATTGATCCAAGAAGAAAAGTCCCGAAAGTAACGGATAAGCACCTACTATAACTACATATGTCAAAAAATCAAAAATTGGTTCAATCAGCCAAGTCTTTCTAATTACTCGTCCTTTTTGTTTTGATTTTGGTATGTCGATTTTATCGTGTCTCAATTTTGTGTCGTTTTAATGCACGCCAACGGTCTCGTATAACCGTCAGTTACGGGATTAAAGTTAATGTTTTTCGGTTTAGTACGGACGTTAGCAATTCCGAGTGGATTCGGACGTAGTCGAATCCGCCGTAATTGCGGTTATACATTGTTGGCAACTGTGTTTTTATTTTATTATTTCAATTCCTTTTGTTACATCTTTAAAAAATGATTCCAACTCGTTTTTTGTGGTATCAATCAATTCCGCTTTTTGAATTTCATTCCGATTGAGGTCAAACATCCTGATTTTCATTCCTGAATAAGAGAGATAGTTAATAGTTGAATCAATTTTAAAGTTCTCTTCGTAATATGGTTTGTCGTATTCGTAATTTAATTTTTTCACGAATTTGAATTCCAGATTTCCATTTTTGTCAGTCCAATATGTGTAATTCAGTTTTCCAGTTTCTCCATACAACCAAAAGTCAAATACAATGTAATTAAAGTCTTTATCGTGAAATACTTTTAATTCTCCACCATCAGCAGAATGGTCGTTCAGTTCAAAAGTATCTGGTGTTCCGAATTCCGCTTTGTTTTTCTCAAAATCTTGAAGTAATTCAAAATCTTTAAGTTCAGAAATGGTTTGTTCAAATGTAACAGTTTCCGTTTTCTTTTCAGATTTCTGTTTTTCTCCACAAGAGCAGAGTCCGATTATTAGAAAAATGATTAAAATTCTGTTCATAGGTTTTTCGGACATTGTTGCCAACGGTCTTGGCTATGGTTTCGTTGCGGATAAATCCGCGAGGATTTTCCGCCGTAAACCAAAGTTAACAAATACGCAGGAATTTCCGAGAGGAAATTCCGCCGCAATGAACTATAGCCGGTGTTACCTGCTGGCTTATTCGCTATATATTTCAATCAACTTATTAAATTCAGTATCATATGAATACGTGCATCCCATACAATTTGAAATAGTTGTATTTCTTGTTTTCAATCGCTCAATTATTTGACTTTGCGTTTCATTTATTTCCCCAAGTTGTATAAGACCAATTGTACCTAAAGCTTGAAGTTCTGGTGAAAATGCGGTTAACCATTTATTCAAACTCTCAATGTCTTTTCGCTTAACATATTTCATCATTTTGGAAGATTCATCTGAAATTGAACTTCCACTATAACCGCAACCAAAGCCTACTACATATTCCGCTAATATTTGAGTTTTTAATTCCTTTTCAGTTAGTTGAGAATTATAAAGTGAATTATGTATTTTGATGTATGATTTAATTTTGTTTTGCGCAGGTTTAATTTCTTCTGTGTGTTTTATCTTTTCGTTATAAGAGTCAAATTTCGAAATCCAACCAAACATTAGCTTTCCGTTTTTGCTAAGGAAGTTTATTTTAATATAATCATCTATAGTTATTCGATTTTGTTGGTATCCGCTATCTACTGGTCTTTTGAACTCATAGTAAACTAAAAACGCATTCCTCTCTTTAATATATTTCGACGTTATTAAACTGTCAAATTCTTGAACTGTTTCGAAGGCAGATATTTTTTGCTTTAACTCCTCAAATTTGAGCTGAGCATTTGCAGCATTAAATATAATTATAAATAAAAAGGTTAATGTTGTTTTCATAAGTTTTTAAAGCTTGCAGGTAACGGTCTCGTATAACCGTCAGTTACGGATTTAAAGTTAATAATTTTCGGTTAAGCACTGACGTTAGCAATTCCGAGTGGATTCGGACGTAGTCGAATCCGCCGTAATTGCGGTTATACATTGTTGTGCCCAGTTTTTATTTTTTCAATCAGTTTGTCAATCCGTTCATTTCTGCACCAAGCTGTACGGTCAAAATTTATTTCGTGAACAGTTCTACCATAATTATTAATTTTTAAAATTCTTTGTTTTCCAAAAAGAGAATCTTCCTTATTTTGAAAATCATAGCTTAAATTTTTATAATCGTATTGGTTATTTTTTTCCTCATTATTAGCTAGGTTAACAGTTTTAATTTCCAATTTGCGGTCAGAGTCATTAAACTCAATTTTAAAAACTTCTCCGAATTTATATTTTTTTCTAGTCCGATAGATAAACCAAGTTATAACTCCAATCGAAATTATTAGACTCGACCACAACGGATTTTCAAATAGAAATTCAGCAGTTGTGTTTACTCTAGTCGGTCTTCCATTAGAAACAAATAATGGAATGGCAATCCAACTTGCTAAAAAGAGGACAATGAATAATACAATATATTTAATTCCGATTGTCAAAAAGTTTAAATCAGAAGTAGGTTTTTCTATTTCGTATCTATCGTTCATAAATTGGGCACAACGGTTTTGGCTATGGTTTCGTTGCGTGAAAATCCTCGCGGATTTTCCGCCGTAAACCGAAGATAGCAAATTTGCGAGGACTTTCCGAAAGGAAAGTCAGAAGCAATGAACTATAGCCGGTGTTACCAAACGGTTTTTTATAATCCAATGTCTTTAATATTCCAATAATCAATTTTTCCTTTTTTCTCTGTTCGGTAGAAAATGGCAAAATCAGTTCCAACTGCCCAATCAGTATCAGGTACATCAATGTCTGCTTTAAAATAAAGTCGGTTTGAGCGTATAAAATCATATTCCACACTTCTCAATACTGAATATTTTAAAAAATCTCCATCAAGACTATCTTTAAATGTCGATTTTTTTACTTGAGATTTAAGAATAACATCGTTACCTTTTTTTAATATTATTTCAGTTACGTTATCGTGATATATGTCTTTATAAATTATTGGTTTGTTCAAGTCGTTGATTCGGACGATTGAGCTGTCGTTCAACGAGTATGTTTTTAATTCAAGTTGGTGAATTTCATTCCCAATTTGCACTTCTTGATGTTTTCGAATAGTATCAAAGTCGGTTTGCCAATAAACAACGGTTGTGTCTAATTGTTTCATTTCAGATTCCGATTCTGGTTCTGTTTTTAATTCAGCATCTGGCTTATATTCAGATTGCGTTTTTTCCGACTTTTTTAGGTCGCAACTTGTTAAAATTGAAAGTGTTAATATTAAAATCAGAAGTTGTTTCATTGTACGGTTTTCAACTGTTTGGTAACGGTTATGTATATGGCTCGTAGCGTGCAAGTTAGAAAATTATTTTCGGATTAAGCACAAGCCAGATTTTTAAATTTTACTATTTATCTTTTTTTTATTGGAAATCGTCAAATTTAAAAATTTGGCGACTTTCCAAATATACCTTAACTTCGATTAAACAACTAATTAGCTATGAGCTATATACGTTGTTGCCAGCAGTTATTTTTGCAGGAAGCCATATTCATATATTTTAGGTTCAATCTTTTTAGCAAGTGTTTTTAATTTATCTCGCAAATCAGAAATTAATTCCATATAAATCACATCATCACTTGAGCTGTTCATTCTACCTATATCATTTCTCCCTTGAAAATACTCTCGTATTTCGTAAATAGATGCATTTACATTGACATTTTCTTTTGAGTGATAGTATTTCCATAATTCAAGACCAGAATTGAATGTTTCTCTTGCTTCTTCAGAGAATTCAATCGACAATGAGTTTTTACAGTTTTTTGCAAAAAGTAATTTGTCAGTAGTATTTTTAAGTTGTGCTTTTCCATTAATGATGTTAGCCATAAAATTACTTTCAAACCTTTCTTTAGCATTTACTTCTGTTTCGGTAAATGGTATCCAATGGTTTGTACCATATTTTGACTCAATTTGATTGTCAAATAAGGTATATGTAAAGCAATCGCTTTTGAAAACATCGTCTTGTAGCCAATTATCATTTGGCCAAAGAAATTGGTCTCTATCATTTATCCAATCAGCCGGAATTGATTTTCTTACTGCATAATAAACAACAAAATATATTAAGTTGGATTGATTAATACTAAAACAATATCTCTTTTGTTGCTTACTTAAAATTGCAAGTTGTTTATTATGCTGAAAATCAGGCGCACAACTAACCATTAAACCAATTCGATTTTCATCATTGTCAAATGTTTTAATCCATTTATTTATACTTTTTGGAAGATTGCCTCTAAAGACCTTTTGACCAATAAAATCCGCATTTTTATTATAAATATCACATTTTATTTCTTCAACCGCTTTTTTTGAATTCAAGTCCCATATCGTGAAACCGATTGGAAATTTACCTGTTACGTTATCAAATGTTTTAGCTGGTGATATAAAACCGTCGACAAAATCTGCTAAAAAAAGTGTTTTGAACTTTCTAAAATTTGTTCCTTGAATAAACTTTAATTTTGAAAATATTGCAAGTTTAGAATGTGGTATTTTCTCATATATGATTGCCATAAATAAGGCAAATAATTCATTTGATGCATTACCTATCTTTTGATTGTAAAATTCTTTTACTTTATAATTTGTAGAAACTCCAGATTTATTTTGCCCACTTCTAGACACGGTTTTTGCATTTGTTGCTTCAGCGTAAGGTGGATTTATGTAAATAATTAATTTTTCTCTTTTCTCCTCACTAAAGATGATTTCCCGCAAACTCTTTGGCAATTTATCAAAATCATCATTTAAAAAATCAAATTGAAAAACGTGATTTTCTAAAAGGTTTGCACCGTGTTCAATACGTTCGTGCATCACATTTACATCAGCTTGGTCTAATGTACTTGCATAAATATTGTATTTATTATTTAAGCCTGCAAGCAAATTCCCAGTACCAGCAGCGCAATCCCAAATGTAATATTCGTCTTGCCAATTCTCTCCTAAATAATTGGTAAGATATTTTTGTGAAAGTTCTACCCATTGTCGTGGTGTGAAAAATGCACCTTTTCGTTCTCTAATGTCTTGTGGGACTAACAAATCTTTTCGATAAATTATATAATCTTGAAATTCTTTAATTGGTGGTCGCTTGTAAAGTTTCCAAAAATGTTGGTAGGTTTCCTTTTTCTTTAGATTTATTGTAGCATCAAACATCTGTTTGATGTTTTCCTTTTTTATTTTATAACCTTGATTTTCAAAAACAACAAATAAATTATCTCGTATCGTTAAGTCGTCATCAATACTTTGGGTTCCTTTATCATCTACAAATAAGTCTGCTAAATAAAAGTCGCTATCATAAATATTGGCTTTGTTTAATTCTTCCCAATTGACATCTATTATCGGTTTTACAAATTCAAGCCAACGTAAATAAATAGGTATAAAATTGTTCTTATCAATTTTTATTTTGCTTTTTGTTGTTGCTTTAGCAACATTATTATTGATAAAAGTTGATAATTCCTTTTCGTCTTTTTCGTAATTAAAAACATAAGTTTTTTGCTTTAATGTAGATTCAATTCTATCCTTTATTAGCTTAAATTCTTTAGTTCCGTGATTACTTGATGTTACATTCCAATTAAAATCATTGAGATAAAAAATATCTTGAATATTGATATATGGAACAAATGCCATTTTTTGAAAGTCAAAAGCACCAAGAAATGCAGGTGGCATAGTCTTATCAAATGTCCTTGCTTTTCCAATAGTTAATATGAGTTGGACAAACATAGTTGCAACATCAAAATTACCTGTTTTTGCTTCTGCCCAAAGAAGTGGTGTTCTACCAAATAAACTATCCTGCTTTGGAAATACTGTGAAATCGATATTACCTAATATTTCAGTTGTATCGAATTGTTTAAACCATTCAGCTCCAACTTTATTTTTTAACTCTTCTTCTCTTATTTTTTTGTACTTCATTTCGATGTTAGTAACGGTCTCTTATAATTGCTGGCAACGGTCTCGGCTATGAGTAGTTGCGTGGTTTAGCACTTAACTTTGCAAGTACACACCAAACTGAAAATCCGCGAGGATTTTCAGAAGTAGGAGAGAACAAGCAATTACTTATAGCCATTGTTGGGCATAGTTTTTTTAGTAGGAACACGTTTTTAAAAGCCATTTAGTTTCATCAATGATATTGTCATAGTGGAATATTTTAATTCCATTTTTTGCACTTTCTCTTTTTAATAAATATGTTTTGTCGTTAAAGTCTTTTCTCCTTCCAGCTATGACAACATACTCCATTCGAGTGCTATCATATTCGTAAAACTCCGATGGTAGGTTTTCTGTCGGATTTTTATATTTATTGAAAACATTAATTAAAGTAGAGAAGTTTTTGTCTAACCAATGTTTCCAGTCATTAACTTGTCCGATACCTTTCCTTATTGTTTCTCCAAATGCACCATCTTTTAGGGTAATTTTTCCAGAAGGGTTTTCAAGTTCGATAAATAGAAAATGAAATCCCATCGAATTCCTACCTACAATTAAAAAGTCCGCTTGATGATTTGGTGGTAATGGAAATTCTTGGAAAATATACCTATCGTGATGACCATAAAGTGTGTGATTACATAGAATTGAACCAATTATGAAATGAGCTTCATTGTCACGAATAAAATTTAAAACTTCTCTTTCATTCACATCTTTATCGATTAGCTCAATGAACTTTTCCAGTTTTATATTGTAGTCAGCATTTTTTGTAGCTAATTCAATGTCGTTAAGAAAATTATTCGGGAAATAAGAATTGACATTTAAGATAAAAGGTCCTTTTCTATATAATTCAAGCATTTTCATATGCAGGTCAACAGTATTCTTTCTTTGGACAATTCCTTTTATTGACACTTGGGAATCCAATTCGCGATACTGTTGAAGAATTTCTTTTTCTTCTGTATTTAGCTCAAAAAAGTTTCTTTTATATATACTCATTTTTCAAATTATGCCCAACGTCTCGCGTATATGGTTTTGTGGCGGGCAAATACGCTATTATTTTCAGTTTATAAATTCATTTTTTAAAAATACACAAAACTTCGAGTTTGCTTCAAATTCCGCCATAAACTATATATGCTGTTACAGAGCGTTATTTTCTCTTACTATTTTTTTAATAGCTTCGAATGTCTCATTCCTTGCTACAATTTTACCAGAAGGATCTATTAAAATTGTAGACGGAAAAGTGTTAATATCAAACTTAGCTACTATTGAATTATCATTGTATTGAGTATTATCTACAAATACGTGTTCCCAATTCATTTCGTGTTTTTTAGTAAAAGATTTAACTTCTTCAATATTGGAATCGAAAGCCACACTTATTAATTTAAAATCATCACTTTTACTTAACTGATTATTTACATCTTTGAGTTCAGGTAATGCTTTAATACAAGGTGCGCACCAAGTTCCCCAAAAATCAATAAGTACATAACTTCCTTTATAAGTTTCTAACTTAAGATTAGTATTGTCAATCATTTTTGCTTCAAAATCAAGAGGATAAAAACCTACTATATTACCTTTTGGTTTGTCATTATCTTTTAAATATTCTAAAGAAAGTTGATTACCTAATTTTGAAATCTTTTTTATCGTGTAATCTTTACCATCAGCATTAAAAACATCGCCAATATTATAGGTCATAAAGCCATTTCTTTCTGAAATATTATTTTGACTCTCTCCATAAATGAAAATTCGTACATTGTTACTATTGTAAATAGGGGTTGTAAATCCATTTGAGATTTCAAAGGTATATTCCTTATTGTTGATTAATGCCTTTCCTTTTTTATGTTGAGGAATGCTAGCAAATAAAAAATAATTCTGTTCGATTGGGTTTTTAGTAGATAGAGAAATCCCGAGACCGCCTTTGTATGGACTTGGTTTAATTACTGTACTTTTCTCAACAATCTTATCCTTTAAAAACACATCGTACTTTACAATAAGATCTTCTAGTAAAGGTTGCATGCTATCCTGTTGATTTCTTGTTAAGGGATACGGATATTCTAAAACTTTCTCATTCTCAAAATTATCATCATTGTCAGAATCAACAATAATAACTTTTCCGCTTTTTCTGTTAGTTCCAATAAGAATTAATATCTCATTATCTATTTCCTTATCTGTCAAATCAAGGGTATCAATTTTCCTGTCTCTTACCAGTTCTATAAAATCTTTTTTATCAATTAACCCACTTTTATAATCACTATACAATTTTTGATTTTTGTCCGCACTAAGCTTTCTCACTACAAATTCATCTATTTCATTTGGAACACCGCTATAAAAAATTGAATCCTGAGATGGGAAAACTATTGAATTACCAGGCTCAAAACTTCCATAACCCTTTTGGTCGATCAATTTTATGTATAGTTCTTTAGATTCTTTTTGACATCCTATTACACTCAATATTGCTAAGAGATAAATTATTTTTTTCATTTCTTATAATTTTTTTTACAATGCTCTGTAACGTTCTGCGTATAACATAAGTGGCGACTTAAAACGCAAATAATTTCAAATAAATATTAAATTTTACAAATATGAAACTACTATCAATTTTAAA
>NZ_FQTW01000014.1 GCF_900129035.1 Psychroflexus salarius
ATGAGCATTTTTAATCCAGCTTATGTTGGTGTCGAAGACCAACTCTTTGTGAGTGGTTCTGTTAGACGGCAGTGGTCAGGTATTGATGAGTCACCTGTGCTAAACGCTGTGACTTTTGGAATGCCATTAGGAAATAATTTAGCAATAGGTCTCTCGGTATTAAACGATGAAACTTTTATTGAAAAATCTAATTATGTGACTATTGATGCTTCCTATAGAGTTCAGCTAACTGAAGACTACGAATTGTTTTTTGGTTTAAAAGCAGGTGGTCAAGATTATTCAGCTAATACAGATGGCTTACAAACCTATAACTTAACCTCAGACCCATCTTTAGGTAGCTTTGGTAATATGTTATTTAATGTTGGTGCAGGTGCTTATTTAAAACATGAAAAATGGTATGTTGGATTATCTACACCACGTATTTTAAATACAAATAGAATTAAAGAGCAAGATGGTTTTGTGTCTGCTTCCTCTGGAAAACCACACTGGTATTTAACAGGTGGAACAGAATTTACCTTAATTAAAGAGGCGAATATTAACCTAAGGCCAAGTACGATGATCCGCTACGTTGATGCGGCTGAACTTTCAGCAGATTTTAATGCAATGGTTGTTTTTCCTAAGTACATTGAAGTTGGTGCATTATACAGAACAGACCAAACAGTAGGAGCAATGCTAAATGTTAAGTTTGGTCAATATGTTACATTAGGTTATGTGTATGAAGTGGCAGCCGAGAAGCAATTGGCAAGAGCTAATAATACAAGTGAATTATTATTGCGCTTTACTTTAGATAAGTCAAAACGTGATAGAAAAAATAAGTTTGAAGAATTTTAGAATATTGAAAAGTTAATTGGTTAGGTTAGTAGGGAAACCGTGCCGCCCTATTAAATAAGGCACGGTTTCTTTTTTTTGAGAAAAAAATAATTATAAGTTGATTTTTTAAGAAAGTTTAAATTCTTAAGATCTAAAAGTATGGCTAAAGAATTGATATTAATTTTTTTTATAATAGTTATTCATCTGTATGTTTATTTTAGAGAGAAAATAAATCTCAAAAAAAAGCAAAAAGAAGAAAAGTTAAAAGATAATTCTGATAGTCAAAAGTCAATTTGAATGCTAAACAATAAAAAAATAATAATGAGAAAAAATGGATTTTTGATTGCTATAGTAGTGTTAATAGCTTTTACCAGCTTAAGTTATTGCCAAACAATAGATGAAGCAATAGGTTTTGAAGATAATGTAGATGATGAACCAGCAGCAACTATTAATACATATATCTACTCAGCTATTTTAGCTGGTGTTTTTATAGGGGTTAGATGCCACAATAAATAATAAAACTAATATTTTAAGCCAATGTCTAAAATGGATTTTAAGCTAGATTTAATTAATATTGCAATTGGAATTACAATTGCAATATTACTTTTAGTATTATTCCTTTTAATTGATGCTGTTATGGGACTAATCCAATTAGAAGAACAATTTAAAAACTTGAAACAGATTTAATCTAGATTGATTATTGTATGAAGTTTAAAACCACTTTTAAATTATTTTAAGTGGTTTTTTATTAATTATTAACCATTTTAGCAAATATGATATGCTTAACATTTAATATAGTTAAAGTTCGTTTACATTACCTGTTGACAGTGTTATTAAGTGTTTTGCTGTGTTTATGTTCCTGCCAGAATCATAAAATACAAAAAAAATCTAAAAATAATTCAAGTGAATTATTCTTAGCGACTAAAGCATCTAGTCAGTTTAAGCCTTTATCCCCGAATAATCGAGTAGCTTTTATTATTAACACAATAAAAGCAGAACATTCTAATCATGATGAAAAAAAAGAATGGTTAGCTAAAAATATTCTTATAATTTTACAAGATAAAACCAAAATAAATTCATCTAACTTTACAGAACTTAACCATTTATTATTAGAAAAAGATTATGTAAATGAAGCCGTTCCTTATGCCACAAAACTTTTAATTGAAAACACAAGCATTTCGAAAGCAACAAAAAGTTCAGCAGCATCCATTTTAGCAGCTTACTACAACGCAAAAAAACAGGCAGATAGTTTAGGCAAGTATGTCGATATACTCGAGAGAAATATACAAGAAAAAGATGATGAACCTTGGTCATACATGTCCTTGTATTCCAATAAAGCAAATTTAGCTAATGTAAAAGGTGAGTTCTTTAATGCAGCCGTCAATTATCAAAAAGCCATCGATTATGCCGACCCTTCCGATACTAAAAACTTAAGTGTGCTTTATCACAACCTTGCTAGCATGTATCTAAATTTAGACTATATTGAAAAAGCAAACTACTATACAGATTTAACCTTAGAACTCATAAATCCCGAAGATATTCCTCTATACTATTACAATACACAAGGTATTATACAGGGGAAATCGAAAAACTTTAAGGAAGCAGAAAAAACATTTCAAACCATAATACAAAAATCAAAACAAGAAGGTCGAGCGATGTTGTTAGCACAAAGTTATTCTAACTACGGCAACTTAAAACGCAAAAAGAAAGAATTTGAAGCGGGTTTAAAATACCTAAGCTTATCAGACAGTATATGCAAAAAACTAAAGGTTAATGTTGGTATCTTCTACAATAAAATCAATAGAGCTGAACTATATTATGACAGCAAAAAGCTTGATAAAGCACTTTCAGAAATCAATCCGCTTAAAGATTTTGTTGTTGATGCTGATAATCCTAAACTAAAAATGTCGGTCTATGAGTTGCTTTATAGAATTTATGATGACTTATCTCAAACCGATTTGGCTAATACCTATTTTAGATTATACACCGAAAATAAAAATAAGTACATAGGAGATTTGCCAAGGAGCATGGTTAGCGAGTGGGAAGTAGCCAGAGAACGCGAAAAAAGGCTTCAACTTCGTATGGCTTACGAAAACGAATTACAAGGCCAAAGATTTAAAAAATATGGGCTCTCCATGGGCTTAATCCTATTGATCTTAGTTTCAGTGACTATGTATTTTAGTATTTCTAAAAAACAACTCAAGAAACAACAACTCTATGAGCAAGAAAAAAAGGATTTAGAATATCAGTTGCAACTTAAATCAAATGAATTGCTGTCTAACTCAATAAAAGACTTAGGTATTCAACAAACAAAAGATTGGCTGCGAAACCAGCTTAACCAAATCCTTGATGATTTGCCTAACGCCCATAAGAAAAAGTTCAACGTGCTTAAACAAGAATTAAAATCAACTACAACACATGAGTTATTGGCTGATTTTGAAGCTAAATTTCAAACCACCTACTCCGATTTTTACAAGCGACTAAAATCAATAGGGCCCGACCTAAGTCCTAATGAATTAATTTTATGTGCCTTGATTAAAATCAACTATTCTTCTAAAGATATTGCCTTGCTCACCAACCGTTCGCTGCGTACCATCGAAAATTCTAGAAGCCTTATACGAAAAAAACTGCAACTTAGTCCAAATGAAAATTTACAAAATTTCATAATATCTATCTAACTGTTTATTAGTTTTTTAATATAAATAAAGTAAGTTTTTGTGAATTGCTTTTACTTATTCAGTAGGTTTTCGTGAGTAGAATTTTAATGTCGTTAATATGCTACATTTTATTTTTGGAAAAAAAAATAAACGATGCTAAGACTTACTCACTTCATTTTTTCGATTTTTTTATTCAGTTCATTTTTTGGTTTTAGCCAAACCTTAACCATTAGTAATAGTGGTGAAACTGGAACTTCTGGTAACAATTGGTCAGTTTCAGGTTCCAACCCCATAACGATTACGGCAACAGGTACTGCAAATATTAATACCACGGTAATAGAAGGCTATCTAGCAAACGGTGATTTAATCATTGAAGCAGCCAATATTACGGTGGATGCAGCTGTGAATAGTCCAACGGCTAATAGCTGGTTCCTAGAAGCGAATAGCAATGTTGTGCAAACGGCTAATGGCAATATCACCACCCAAGGCGGTGCGTTAGTTATTCGTGCCGATGCCAATGGAGATAATGAAGGTCGCGTAGAGCTACGTGGCAATATTACCACCAACGGCGGGCCATTGTATGTGGGCGGCGGTAGCTCCAGCGAAAGCTTGGGCGGTCTGAGTGTGCCTGCAGGGAATGCTATTTCGACTAACAACACCCAGCATGGGGTGCTGGTAAACGGGGCTAACATCAATACCGGCGGAGGTAACCTACGGGTTCGCGGGCAGAACACAGCAGTTGATGGCACCAATACCGGTGTAATGGTCATGAACTCCTCAATCGAGACCGCAGCCGGTGATGTAAGCATCTCAGGTAAGCGTAGCGGTAACCCAAATAGGTCAGCAGGCTTGATGATCGGCACGCAGATAGCCGCGAGTGCGTCGACCGGAAATGTCTCGATTTCTTCAACTACGGGTGACATCACGCTCGAAGGGGTAACCGAAGCCAATGCTGCCTTCAGCTGGGCGCATGGTCTAGCTTTCGTGCTATCTGGGGGAGATGACCTATCGATCAGCTCAACGGCGGGGAACATTTCACTGCTTGGCGATGCAACAAACGCAGCGCTACAGACCGGCGAAGCCGTAGGGATTGTGGTTCAATTAGATAATGGGAATTACACTTCTGCACAGTTTAATGTCTCGACCGATGGTGGCGCGGTAACGTGGAGTGGGCTGAGCGCCTACACTGGTGGTGACGATGGCTTAGCATTGAGAGCACAAGCTGTAACTGGCGATGGCAGTGTCACGATTGGCGATGCCAACACCGGAGATATCACCTTCATGACTGGCTCGCTGCAAACGCCAGATTTGGGAGCCCGCGCCATTACCATTGAAAGTGCCGGCGCGGTGGTGTTTGAAGGCCCAACGGGAGCTAATTTTGCCGCCGATATCAACATCAGCGATGAGTACAACTTTGCCTCTAGTATCACCTCGCTTCGCTTGGGTAAAACCGATAATACCAGCACCAACATCAGCTTGAATACGCCGGTAAGCATTTCGGGGCCGGTGAGCATTTACGCCGATGAGCTATCGATAGCTGCAGGCATCAACACTAGCTCGGGTAATGGCAACATTTTATTGCAAGGAACCACCTCGGTTACGACTAATGGCAGTGACCGAAGCTTAAACAGTGGGTCTGGAGATATTTCCATCCTTACTGATGCGGTTATGCATAGTGGAACGGATTTGGTAATTAACTCAACGGGCTCCTTTACATTTGCCCCAATCACCAATTGGACTAGTGCCTTTTTGGGGGGTAGTTTCTTAGGGTTTAATGGCAGCTTTAGTGGAAGCAATTTTATAGGGAATAACTCTCAACCCGAGACGCAGTGGTTGCAGATTAACAATATGGCCTCCTTGGGTGGACTTACCTTGGGTCGATTGGGTTCAACTAACAATCTTCAGATGAATTCGTCTTTTAGCGTAGCCGGGCCTATTAGACTCTATGGGCAGCAAGTCTTATTAGATGCCAACCTCACCACCACCGCAAGTAGTGGGACAGGGGTGTTGATTGAAGCCCAGCGCATCCTGCAAGACGATGGCTTTGATGTGACTACCTCTGGAGCCGATATCAGCTATA
Source organism: Psychroflexus salarius (assembly GCF_900129035.1). GTDB lineage: Bacteria > Bacteroidota > Bacteroidia > Flavobacteriales > Flavobacteriaceae > Psychroflexus > Psychroflexus salarius. Next base: position 5,548 of record NZ_FQTW01000014.1, read on the forward strand.
CCACTAGTGGTTATGTAACTCCAGATAGCGACGAAAGAACCCTAATCGCTATTAAAGGCGATGGAACCGATCGTGCCATAGTTAACGCCAATGGCGGGAATATTACGATTGCAGGTAGCTACGCTGCGGGCGGTGCGGGTGATCGAACAACTCGTGCCATCGAATTTTCTATCGCTGATTTGATTACTTCAGGTACAGGAGCCATTAGCCTGACGGGCGATGCAAGCAATGTTCCAAGTACCACACAATCAGCCTGGGGCATGCAGCCTAACGATGCGCGTATTATTACCGAGAATGGAGCCATTACGCTAGATATGACGGGTGGAGCTGCTTCTGGAAATTCACGTGGCATGGCCTTAGACAACCAAAACATGCAACTGCTTTCTGAAAGCGGAACAATAACCATACGCGACTTGAAGCCAAACGGATTGACTGGTACCTGGAATGGTCTATATGTACTACCAGCTTCAGAAAACGGGTTTGTGTTAGGGGCAGATGGAACTAATGTGAGTAGCAGTAGCGCTGATATTCTGATTGAAACTGATAAGTTATTTTTCACTACGCGATCTTCTGATTTTAATACCAGCGGAAGCATTACTATAGCTCCCATAAGTAGCAGTTTTGCTTCGAATTGGAATGACTTCCGAATGAATATAAGCAGCTCTGCAACAGGCTTAACTTTTGGAAAGCCAGGCAATAATGCTTCAAAAATTGAGCACAGCAGAGATATAAGTATTAATGGCCCCATTAATATATACAGTTATGACATTACTTCTAATGCCAAGCTGGAAGCCGTCAATGATCGAATATCACTAATATCGGGGGGGGCAAATAATTTTCAGGGAACGCTTGAAACTTTATCTGGTGCGAATATCATTGCTGATGAATTAGTAGTCCGTAATTTCCATCGGGCCTATGTTGGTTATAAATCTCCAAGCTTTGTTGGTACGGTAGCAGTTAATAAATTTGCCAGTGATGGCGGCGATTGGTTATTCGTCAATAACAGCAAAGCACTAGCCATTGAAAATATAGCTGGTGTTGATGGGGTTTCTGTTTCTGGGTTTACTCGTTTGTACACAGAATCTCAAGACCTGTCAATCAATGCTCCAGTGGCATCATCGTTATCAAGTGGCACAGCGATTCAGTTATTTGCTGATCGCGATGCTACGGCAGGTCAAGCCGGAGATGGGAACATTAAAATAGCTAATAATGGTGCTGTTAACACAGAGTCAGGTGCAAGAGCACTTTTATACTCAGGGAATGTAGCTAGTAGCACAGGTGTACTGGGCGAAGTAGGCGGTGAAGCGAATACCCGTTCTCAAGTCGATGCAAATACCGATTTAAATAGCATCAGCCCAGCATTAGGAAGTTCTGGAATCTATGCGCTTTTCCGCGTAGGCACAGGTGAAGGCGACCTTACCATTGTCGCTTCAGGTGGCGATGCTGAAGGTAGCACTTGGACATTTGACAGCAGCAGCAATACGTTAACAACTATATCTAGCCTAGCTGATGTAAACGCATCGGTGGTAGAAGACTATTTAGCTAGTGGTGATTTAACCATTGAGGCTGGGAATATTACCATCAATGCAGCGTTAACTTCCATTGCGAATAATGATTTAATACTTAATTCTGATGGCTACATTGACACCAAGGAGAACGTTGCTCTTGGTGGCTCATTTGTTGCTGATACAAAAAGAAATGTTTTGTTAAGAGATAATAAAACGATTAGTACCTCAAGTGCCAATTCAAAAGTATTACTGAAAACAGAAGGTGATGGCACTACAAATGGTAATGGGTATATCTCTCTTGGCAACCAAGCAGACATTACGACCAATGGTGGCGATATCATCCTGTGGTCTAACGCGGCTAATCGCAGTAGCGGTATAGCCAATAACGAAGTTTATCTTGCGCAAGATAATACGCTTAACTCAAACGGTGGTAGCATTGTTATTGCCGGTGGCTTGGATGATGGAAGCAATGGTGGAACTATCAATGATGGTATTCCTGATGGTTACGCCTATAGAGGAGGTCAGGGTTCAGAAGCCATTCGTTTGCGAACTAATGTCAACTTACTTTCAGATGGTGGCGACATTATTTTACGTGGCCGCCAAAATGGTAGCGATTATGCCGTGGGAATTGAAGCCGGTGTTGTCATCAATAGCGGTGCGGGTACCATAAATATAGATGGTCAGAATACGGGTAATCATGCCATTGACATGGCTCAGGGTAATTTTGCCATTACCTCTGCCAGCACGGCTCAAACAGCGATCACTATCTCTGGAACTACTACGGGTACAGACAATACAACGAGTGCCGGTATGGTGATAAGTTTCAATGCCGCATCTGGTCATTCATTGATTCAGACCACAGGTGCTTCTGGTGGTGGAATTGTTTTACAAGCCATCAATGGTGGAGATGGTAAAGCCCTATGGTTAGGAAATAACGATCCAGCCTCTACCTTACAAATCCTCAGTAACACTGGAGACATTTCCCTGATTTCAAACGGAATCATTGAGCTGATTAACCATAATGTGTATTTAGGGAATCGCAAAGATGCCACAGCAATTCAAGGCATTACTCCTGCAGCCACTTCCGCCAGTGGTGATGTTACATTGACCACCTTAGGTATTTATGGTGCAGGATTCAATACAACGGATGGCGTCAATCGTGGTAAGATTCACCTTTCTACTGCAGGAGTCTTTACACTCGAACCGTATACCAATGCTTTTGGAGGATATTATTTGGCAGGTAATTTATCCGCAACAGGAGGGCAATTAGACTTCGGCGGAGCCTATGATTCCGGAACCAATACCGCTACCGGTAATGGCGCTGAATCTACCTGGCTTATCACAAATAATGCCGATCAGTTAGGAGGCATTGTCCTAGGTAAAGAAGGGATGACACAAGCAATTGCCCTCTATGAAATGCATGATATTAATGGTCCAATTTCGGTTTACGCTGGAAATATTACTCTTAATGATCATCTAAGGTCTACAGCAAGCGGTTCGGATATTTTGCTGAAGTCGTCAGGCAATATTACACATGGATCCAATAAGAACATCATAACCAACAACGGCGATATTATCTTATGGGCCGATAGCGATGCCAATAACGAAGGCTTCATTGCGGTCGGAAACAATGTAACCTTTAATACGGCTAATGGTTCGACTGCATCGGGTTTGAGCGGTGGCGGAGCTATTGTACTGGCCGGTGGCGCTGATGATGGCGCCAATGGCGGCGTGGCCAGTGATGGTTTGCCAGACGGTTTTGCGCGTTCGGCTTCCAACCCAGGTATTGAGCTTTCCACTGATAACACAGGGGATGTGAATTTTTATTCAGGTGGTGGGAATATCACCATGCATGGTTATAGCAGCAATAACGAATCACCAAATGTCTTTAATAATAATGGCATCAACCAATTCGGAGGCTTATTTATAGATGCAGGTACGGGTCGGATCCGCATGATTGGTGAAGGGGTGAATCTCTATGGGATAAACTTAAACCAGGGTTCAGCAGCTGCAGAACTTAAACTTACACTTACTTCTGCTGCTACTTCAGGGGACGCTATTTACATCCGAGGTGTATCAAGTAGTTCTCTAGGATTAGTATTTAATTTCAGTTCAAACAAGGAGCTTAAAGCTACAGCTGGTGGAGATATCACGTTAGAAGGTGTTGGTGGAGGATCCAGTCAAGGCATCTTCTTGCAAACGATTGATGTGTTAGCAAACAAAGGAACAATTACCTTGGATGGTGGAACAAACGGAATTTTTAATAAAAACACCGCTAACACCTATGGCTTTAAGGCAGGAAGTGATATTACAAGTAGTAGTTCAGATATTATTTTCCGAGGCAATGCGATATCTGTTGAGGGAGGAGGAACAGCTACCTCTTTTAATACTACAGGTACGGTAACTTTAGAGCCGTATGGTACTTCATTTACTTCCGTATTAAGCTTTCCGATAAGTAATCTTAGTTTAGATGCGTCTGTTAGTGGTTTAACCCTAGGTAAGGCAAGCAATACAGCGGCTATCACCATTGCAGGAGCAACAACTATCGCTGGGCCAATCACGGCTTATGGAGGAACCATAACCTTAAACGCCGATTTGACTACTACCAACAACGGAGACATTTCACTTTATACCAATAATCCACTGGGTTTAACCACGTCAAGAACCCTTACCGCAGCAGGTGCGTTTAAATACATTCCTAGAGGAACAGCCTTTACAGCCGATGTTACGTATCCCATTACAAATTTAGCGGCTACGAATACAGGTTTAACCATTGGTAATGCAACCAATGATAAAGACATTACAATTAATGCCGATGTCATTGGCGATGCGGGTATTGAGTTATTTGGAAATGATATAGATATCAATGCCAATTTAGAAACTACTAATTCTGCTAATTTAGCGTTTAAAGGAAATGCCACCATTGCCGCAGGCCAGCACATTGCTTCTAATGGTAACTTTATCCACGATGGCGACTTGCTCTTTAAATCTGATGCTACTAACGGCGATGCTTACTTAGGAAGTATTGACGGAACCTACACTAAAACATCAGGAACCGTTATTACAGAAAAATACTACCCCGCCAAACGTGCTTTCAGGTTAGTATCAAGTCCCGTAGATGGCGGTAGTTTATTTGACAACTGGCAAAACAGTGGTGCTAATGATGCTGGTCTAGGAACGCATATTACAGGCGAAGTCGGAACTGTAGGTGAATATAATGCGACGACAGGCATTGATTATACAGCATCTGGTAACCCTTCGTTATTTGGATTTAGCACAGCTAATGGCTGGGAAGCGATTACTGACACTAAAAACACAAATTTAGAAGCCGGTGTACCTTATCGCTTAAT
>NZ_FQTW01000010.1 GCF_900129035.1 Psychroflexus salarius
ATCAATGAACTTTAATCTAAATTCTTTGCTAAAATAAACCAAATCAATGACTCATTTCTGTTTCTGATTTTGCGAGTGCAAATGTAAAACTATTTTCTAACATAACAAGCTTTTTTAGAAAAAAAATTTTACAGCCCTTACACAAAATCAATCTTAAATACTTTTAAAGAACTTTATTTCCTTGCGGGGCGCAAAACTACAACCTTTATCCGCAATCACAAAACTTTTTTTAAACGTTTTTGACAAATAATCCCTAATTAATTACTAACTAACTATTTAAACTTAACTCATACCTATAAATCAATCAAATTAACCCATTAATTACATCACTAAATACCATAAAATTGGTATCGATTCAACACAAAACGAAGCGAAATAAAAAGATTTCACTAAATTTGAAGCTAAGATAGCATACATAAGAATAATTGAAATTAGAGACAAAACAAATAGATCATAATCAAGATTAAATTCTATCACCAAACATAGTTGTATTAATACAAGAAAAACACCCAAAACTTGTGAAAATTTAACACCTAACAATTGAGGTAGAGTTTTTAATTGAATATCATCGTAATCAATATCTCGCACTTCGAAAGGAATTAATAGAATCAAAATTAAAATAAAACGATGTAAACTAAAATAATATATTTGTTTTATATCAATAGCAATAGAATCTATTAAAGGAAGTACGACTGTAGTTAAAGTCCAGACTAAAGCAATTACAAATATCTTTAAACCTTTTACAGCCCTTAAATTTTTCTTTTTTGGCAGAAAAGGGATAGCGTATGCAGTTGTAAGAAGGCTTATTATCGCTAAAAGTGCTAATTCTCGCCAACTACAATATGTCAAAAACCATAAAAAAAAAATAAATGTAAAAAATGAAAATAACTGAATAAATTTCAAATTTCTAGTTAAGCTACGATGGTGTAACTTAGCAATACCTGCATATTTCACAAAATTATAACCCGTTACAGTTGAACAAAAAATTACTACTGCTAATTTTAGATCTAAACTATATTTAAAACACAAACATGTAATGTAAGTAAAAGCAACCACAGCTAATGCAACGTGAATACTTGCATTGATATAAAAATCAAATATTTTTTTTATGAGCTTCATTTTACAAAATTAAGCCTTTAAACTTAACTATTATACACTATCTTTTAACAAGTGTTTTCTTACAAATAGTGTATTTTTGCAAGCAAATTTTAAAAAGTTTGTAATGAACACAGAATCATTTGCATTACGTCATATCGGACCAAGTAAAGCTGAAGTTCAAGATATGCTTGATAACATTGGGGTTAACTCACTTGAACAACTCATTTATGAAACTATACCTGACGGTATAAAGCTAAAAAAGCCTCTTGATTTACCTGAAGCTTTAAGTGAATATGAGTTTGCAAAGCATATCAATAATTTATCAAAGCAAAACAAGGTTTTCAAATCATTTATAGGTTTGGGGTATCACGAAACTGTAATGCCTGCTGTGATTCAAAGAAATATATTGGAAAACCCTGGTTGGTACACAGCTTATACGCCTTATCAAGCTGAAATTGCTCAGGGCCGATTAGAAGCTTTACTGAATTTTCAAACCATGGTTTCAGACTTAACTGGCATGGAGCTAGCTAACGCATCACTTCTTGATGAAGCTACATCAGCAGCAGAAGCCATGAACCTACTTTTTGCTGTTCGTAACCGCGAACAGAAAAAAAATAAAGTAATTAAGTTTTTTGTAGACAGCAATGTTTTGCCTCAAACTTTAGCGCTACTAGAAACACGTTCAGAGCCTTTAGGTATAGAACTTGTTGTTGGCAACCCAAATGAATTTGACTACTCAGCAAACTTTTTTGGTGCTTTATTGCAATATCCTGGTAAACATGGTCAAATTACTGACTTTGAAGGCTTCACAAAAAAAGCGATTGCAAGTGACATAAAAGTTGCTGTCGCAGCCGATATATTAAGCCTAGTTAAACTTCAAGCTCCTGGTGATTGGGGTGTAGATGTTGTAGTTGGCACTACACAACGTTTTGGAATCCCACTGGGTTACGGTGGTCCACACGCAGCCTATTTCGCAACTAAAGAGTCATACAAACGCCACATACCTGGTCGTATTATCGGTGTCACTAAAGACCTTGATGGTAATTTTGGTTTGCGCATGGCTTTACAAACACGTGAACAACATATTAAACGCGACAGAGCCACGTCAAACATTTGTACAGCACAAGTACTTTTAGCTGTTATGGCTGGAATGTATGCAGTTTATCACGGTCCTGAAGGTTTAAAACACATTGCAAACGCCGTTCATCATAAAGCAGTTAATCTTGCCAATGAACTCGAGAAACTCGGATATTATCAGGTTAATAGTTTGTATTTTGATACTATTCAAATTAAAGCTGAAGCTGAACGAATTAAAACTTTAGCCGAACAACACGAATTAAACTTTCACTATGCAGATGCTGAAACTGTTTGTATTTCAATAAACGAAACAACTTCAATTGAAGATCTCAACAATATAATTCATGTGTTTGCAAAGGCAAATTCAAGCGCATCAAAATCGTTTTCATTTTCAGTAGAACCTATCATAGATCAGCATGAGCTAGCAAGAGAAACTCAATTTTTAACACATGATGTTTTTAATCGTTACCATTCTGAAACAGCCTTAATGCGATACATCAAATCACTTGAACGCAAAGATCTGGCTTTAAATCATTCTATGATTTCACTAGGCTCCTGCACAATGAAGTTAAATGCTGCTTCAGAAATGTTGCCACTGTCGAACCCTCAATGGGGAAATATACATCCTTTTGCCCCAAAAGAGCAAGCTCAGGGTTACCAAAAAATACTAAAAGACTTAGCAGACTACTTGACTGAAATAACTGGATTTTCTGCAACTTCACTTCAACCTAATTCTGGTGCTCAAGGTGAATATGCTGGTCTAATGGTGATTCGTGCCTATCATCAATCAAACAATGAAAGTCATAGAAATATCTGCTTAGTTCCTTCCTCAGCCCATGGTACTAATCCTGCAAGCGCAGTTATGGCAGGCATGAAAGTTATTGTGGTTAAAGCAAATGAGAAAGGAAATATAGATGTTGACGATTTAAAAGCTAAAGCTGAAAAATATAGTGAAAATCTCGCAGCATTGATGGTAACCTATCCTTCAACTCATGGTGTTTTTGAATCTGCAATAAAAGATATTACCAAAATTATTCATGATCATGGTGGTCAAGTTTATATGGACGGAGCTAACATGAATGCACAAGTTGGCTTAACCAGTCCTGGTCAGATTGGTGCTGATGTTTGCCACCTAAATTTACATAAAACTTTTGCTATTCCTCATGGCGGTGGTGGTCCTGGCGTTGGTCCTATATGTGTGGCCAAACAATTAAAGCCATTTTTACCCAATAATCCGATTATTGAAACAGGTGGCGAGCAAGCAATATCTGCTATTTCAGCAGCACCTTTTGGTTCATCTTTAGTTTGTCTAATTTCTTATGCTTACATCAGAATGCTCGGCGAAGAAGGCTTAAGAAAATCTACTGAAACGGCTATATTAAATGCCAATTATATTAAATCTAAATTGAATGACTTCTACCCAACATTATATTCTGGTGAACGCGGTCGAGCTGCTCACGAAATGATTATAGATTGTCGTGCTTTTAAAGCATTTGGTATTGAAGTCAAAGATATTGCTAAACGTTTAATCGATTATGGTTTTCATGCCCCAACAGTTTCATTTCCGGTTGCTGGAACAATGATGATTGAACCAACTGAAAGCGAAAACAAAGAAGAATTAGATCGATTTTGTGAAGCAATGATTTCAATTCGTCAAGAAATTGAAACATGTACTAAAGACGAGCCTAATAATGTGCTTAAAAATGCACCACATACTCAAGAAATGTTAACTTCAAATGAATGGAGCTTCCCTTATTCTAGACAGAAAGCAGCCTTCCCATTAGACTATTTGAAGTCTAACAAATTTTGGCCAACAGTGAGAAGAGTTGATGAAGCTTATGGTGATCGAAATTTGATGTGTACCTGTGCACCTATTGAAGATTACATCTCATAATTAATAACAAAATTAACATAAGCCTTCTTGATAAATAACCAATAAGAAGGCTTATATTTTAATATACTGTAATTTTTTAACATTTAAAAAAATTAATTACAAAACTATTGATAAGTTGATATTTTTAAATCAACTTTGATTTATCTAAAACACGCTTATTATGGCAAATGTAAAAATTGCGGGAGTAGGCAGCTATGTCCCCAAAAATGTTAAAACCAATCAGGATTTCTTAAGTAATCAATTTTACACTCAAGATGAATCAAAGTTTGATGCCCATCCTAAAGAAATTATAGAAAAGTTTAAAGCCATCACTGGAATAGCTGAACGCCGTTATGCTGATGATCATATGAAAACTTCAGATATTGCAGCAATTGCAGCTCAAAAAGCTATTGTTAATGCAGGTGTTAATCAAGAAGATATAGACTATATTATTGTGGCTCACAATTTTGGAGATGTCGAGCATCAAACACAGCAAACAGACATTGTACCCAGTATAGCATCTAGAGTCAAGCAAATTTTAAAGATTAAAAATCCTAAGTGCGTAGCCTATGATTTAGTATTTGGTTGCCCTGGATGGATTGAAGGCTGTATTCAATCAAAAGCCTTTATAGACGCAGGACTCGCAAAGCGAACATTAGTAATAGGCGCTGAAACTTTATCTCGTGTTATAGACCCGCATGATCGTGACTCAATGATCTATGCTGATGGTGCTGGCGCAACAATTCTAGAATTAACTGAAGACAATGGCGGTATTCTTTCTCATCAGAGCGCTACCTTCAGTTTAAATGAAGCTAAATATATATTTTTCGATAAATCTAATTCACCTCAACGACTCGATAACCGCGGCTACATAAAAATGTATGGTCGCAGAATCTATAATTTTGCTCTAACCAAAGTTCCTGAAGCGATGAAAGCTTGTTTAGATGAAAGTGGACATAGTATTGATGAACTTAAATGTATTTTTATACATCAAGCTAATGAAAAAATGGATGAAGCCATTGTGAAACGCTTTTATAAGCTTTACAAAACTGAAATGCCAGAAGGCATTATGCCAATGAGTATTAGTGAACTTGGAAATAGCAGTGTAGCAACTGTACCAACACTTTACGACTTATACTTACAGGGTTATTACGGCGGTCAAGAATTCAAAAAAGGAAACTTAATTATGTTTGCAAGTGTTGGTGCAGGAATGAATATCAATGCAATTACCTACCAAATTTAATGAGATGTACGAACATCATTATCCCGAAAAACGTTTTAATCTTACCTTAAAATTTTTAAAACAGCACCAAGCACCACCACAGTCTATTTTAGACCTTGGTGTTGAAAATCCATTTTCGAAAATAATGCAAGAACAAGGTTATAATGTAACTAATACTTCTGGAACAGATTTAGATAACGATCAAACAGAAATTATAACATCTAAAGCTCAAATAACCACAGCATTTGAAATTTTTGAGCATTTATTATCTCCATATGAAGTTTTAAAGTCAATCCAAACGCCTTATTTATTTGCAAGTATTCCTTTAAAACTTTGGTTTGCTAAAGCTTACCAAAGTAAAGCCGACCCTAGAGATCGGCACTTTCATGAATTTGAAGATTGGCAATTTGATTGGTTATTAGAAAAATCAGGTTGGAAAATTGTAGACCATACAAAATTTACAAATCCAGTCAATAAAATAGGAATTAGACCTATCTTAAGACAGTTCACACCACGTTATTATTTGGTATATTGCGAAAAAGCTGATTAAATTGAAGGTACTAGTTATTATTCCTGCACACAATGAAGCTGAATTTATTAAAGACACCCTTAATTCTTTAGTTCAGCAGACGCACTTACCAGCTGAAGTCATTGTGGTTAATGACAACTCAACAGATTCAACTGAAGCTATTGTACAAGATTTTTCAAAACAATATAGTTTTATAAAATTAGTCAACCGAACCTCATCAAATGCACATGAACCTGGCAGTAAAATTGTAAAAGCCTTCAATTTTGGTCTATCGCATACTTCGACCCAAAATATGGATCTCATCTGTAAATTTGATGCTGACCTTATATTTCCAGCAGATTACCTTGAAGTTATTGTACAGGCTTTTTCTAATGAACCTAAATTAGGTATCTATGGCGGATTTTGTTCAATTAAAAGCAATTCAGGTTGGAAACTTGAAAATTTAACAGGCAGTAAACATGTTCGAGGTGCTCTAAAAGCTTATTCAAAAAACTGTTTTCAAAGTATTGGTGGGTTAAAATCTGAAATGGGTTGGGACACCATCGATGAGTTACTTGCCCAGTATTATGGCTTTACTGTAAAAACTAATAGTGAACTTGTGGTTAAGCATTTAAAGCCAACTGGAACGCGATACAAGACTTCTTTAGCTAGAAAATTTGGAATTTCACTGCATCAAATTCGTTATGATATTGGTCTAGCAGTTTTAACTTCATTAAAAATGGGGTTGAAAAAGCACAGCTTGAAATTTTTTATCATTTCTATGCTCAACTTTTTTAAAGCAAAAACAAAAAAAATTCCTTATTTAGTAGACTCTAAACAAGGAATTTTTATTCGCAAATTACGTTGGAAAGGTGTTTTAGATAAATTAGTCTAAAGCCTCTTCAATAACCGATCCTGTAGCACCATTTGGCATTTCGATTCCTAATAATGCTGAAATAGTAGGTGCAATATCAGTTATAAAAAGTTTTTTGTAGGTATAACCAGGCTTTACACCTTGACCATAAAGCAAAAATGGTGCTTGCGTATCATAATTTAAGCCTGAACCATGTGTTGAGCCTTTTTTTGGATAAGAAATGTATGAAGGTTCAAAAGCAAAAATTATATCTCCGCTTCGCTTGGGATGGAACCCATTTTTAATTAAAGCTTCGGCTCTTGTACTAGCAGAACTTTGAGCCAAATTTTCTCGGGTAAAAACACGGTCTATTTTTGGGTATTGTAATAAGAAATGCTTGATTTCCCGTTGAAGTTTAACTAAGTTGCTATATGTTACTAAAAAGTCATAGTTTAAAAATATTTGCTGATTACTTATATTTTTAATAACATTTTCATAAACAAATTTATTTAAATACTCATTTAAATCAGCCTCTAATTGTTTCGTATCAAAATAACCTGCAGGAATATGGTGATCTTTTAAAAATTGAGGCACATGAACCGCACCATGATCGGAGGTTAAAAATAAAGTATAATTATCCTTGCCTACTTTCGAATCTAAGAAGTTTAGCAAATTTGCAATATCTCTATCTAACCTAATATAGGTGTCTTGTATTTCTTTAGAATTAACCCCAAAATTATGACCAACATAATCTGTACTCGAAAAACTTACAGTTAAAACATCTGTGTGCTCATCTTGACCTAAATCTTCAGCTTTGATTGCCTCTTTAGCAAAATCAACAATGATGGAATTTCCGTAGGCCGTTGCTTTCAATATATCAAATTGACCATTTTGCTTATTTAATGCTTTTAAGTTGTAAGGAAAAGTGGCTTCATCTTTACCTTCAAAACCATGTTCATAATTATTTAAATCACTTCCACTTTCTGTATATGATTCAACATTTTTGAAGGTGTTCCAATCCTTTTTTAAGTAATTTTCAACTACCTTAGATTTATTAAATTTTTTCACCCATTTCGGGAGTTCATCTTGATAAAAAGTACTTGAAATAAAGTGACCTTTGTCTTTCCCGTAAAACCAATAAGCAGCATTGGCTGTGTGGCCAGCTGGTAAAATTGCACCACGATCTTTAATTGAAATCCCAATAGTTTTACCTCTAAATTGGGTATGAAGTCTGTTTTGATCAGCAAAAGTTGTTGTTAGCATACGGTGTGGCGACATCTGACCGTCACGTGCGTCAGTACCTAAAGGTTTAACATTAACATCGCCAGCACAATACACAAAATCGTCTTGAAACTTATCATACCAAGTATTACTTATAATTCCGTGATTCATCGGGCTTGTTCCCGTAAAAATTGAAGCGTGACCAGGACCTGTATAAGTTGGCACATAATTAAAATGAAGATTTTTAGCCTCAAAACCCTCACGTTTTAAGCGCTTAAAACCATCTTCTGAGTAGTGAGAATCGAATTTAGTAAGATAATCAAAACGCATTTGATCTACGACTACACCAACAATAAGTTTAGGTTTAGACTGATTTTGAGCAAAAATAAACCCCGAAAAAAGGGCTAACAAAACAATACTAGTTAATCTCATATTTATAGATTTTACTGCAAAGTTAAATGAACCCGCAAAAGTAAAGATTAACTGCAAGTTAAATTGATAGCTCAATATTTTATTCTATTTTTAGCGAAAATTCTAGGGAATTCAATGAGTTACATCGAAAGTATTGGGCAATATTTTATCATGTTTCGGGATTTGTTCAAAAAAATGACCAAAGCCTCACAGCTGAAACGTTTGATTTTGCAAGAAATTCATGTTTTAATGACTAAGTCTTTGGGTATTGTAATTTTTATTTCTTTCTTCATTGGTGCAGTTATAACGATTCAAACGGCCTTAAATTTATCAAACCCTTTAATTCCTAAATCTTTAATTGGTTATGCAGCAAGACAATCTATTATATTAGAGTTTTCACCAACTTTTATATCGGTTATCATGGCTGGAAAAGTCGGTTCTTATATAACCTCAAGTATTGGTACAATGCGAGTAACTGAACAAATTGATGCCCTAGAAGTTATGGGTATTAATTCACTCAATTATTTGGTATTTCCTAAAATTATAGCCATGCTATTTTACCCATTTATGATTGGAATTTCTATGTTTATAGGAATCTTTGGAGCTTATATGGCTGCTACAATTGGTGGGTTTTTAAGCTCAAGCGAATTTCTAACAGGTTTACAAGAGGACTTCATACCCTTTCACATCATATATGCCTTTATTAAAACCTTCATATTTGCTATTATTTTAGCTACAATACCTTCATATCACGGTTATTATATGAAAGGTGGTGCTTTAGAAGTTGGCCGTGCTAGTACAACATCTTTTGTGTGGACTAGTGTTGTTATTATTGTTTCAAATTATGTAATAACCCAATTACTCTTAAGTTAATGATTAAAGTTGAAAATCTTCATAAATCCTTTGGCGATGTTAATGTTCTAAAAGGCATTGATACACAATTTATTCGTGGAAAAACAAACCTTGTTATTGGTCAGTCTGGCTCTGGTAAAACAGTGTTTTTAAAATGCCTACTTGGACTTTTTGAGCCTACTAAAGGTGATATTTATTTTGATGATAAAACATACAGAGATTTCTCTGTTAAACAGCGACGTGAATTAAGAAAGCAAATGGGAATGGTGTTTCAGGGTGGCGCTCTATTTGACTCTATGACGGTTGAAGAAAACATCAAATTTCCTTTAAGAATGTTTACTAAACAATCTCAAGCTGAAATGCAAAACCGTGTAGAAGAAGTTTTAGATCGTGTAAATCTTGATGGTGCTAATCAGAAATTTCCTGCTGAAATAAGCGGTGGAATGCAAAAGCGGGTTTCTATTGCTAGAGCCATTGTAAATAAACCTAAGTTTTTATTTTGTGACGAACCTAACTCGGGGCTAGACCCAAGAACAGCAACTGTTATTGATAATTTAATCCAAGAAATTACCAAAGAAAACCAAATTACTACTATTATTAACACACATGACATGAACTCTGTGTTTGAAATAGGCGAAAAAATAATTTATCTGCAAGATGGTATTTTAGCTTGGGAAGGTACAAAAGACGAAATTCACAAAACAGATAACAAAGCTGTTACAGATTTTGTTTACTCCTCTAATTTATTCCGAAAAGTAAAAATTGCTCAACAAAAAGGATATTAAATTTACGGCTTGTTTTAGTACGAGATTTCAACCTTGAGTTTTTCAACATTAAGCTTATATGACAACCAATCTGAAAGACGCTTTTGAAAATCCTCTTTTGTACTCGGCGAAATCGAATCTTTCCAAATCAAATTAAAAGTAGGAATGGTATCTACTTGACTAAAATTGGTAACTAATATTTCAGAAAAACTAACCTTAGTCACCTGTGAATAGTTCAACTTAATTTCCTTAGCGACTTCAGTAAAAGGTACATCTATTTTTTGCGAATAAACAGAGTTTAACTCTTGCCTTAACTGATCAATTTCTTTCGTTTTGTTGATTAAATCAAGTGAGTCTCGACGTTTTAATTCTACAATGTATTTATATTCATTAAATTTTTCAGAATTTTCATTTTGCAATACTTTTAAGGTTGTATTACTTAGATAATCATTGTTTTTAAGTTTATTTTCCCATAAGTCTATAACTTCATCAGGTATTTCTTTTCCTAAAAAGGCAACTTCAATTACTGGATTTTCGCCTGAATTGTAATTAATATGAGTTGAGTTAGTTTGAAGAAATGAATTACCATATTGAGCTAATTCTTCTTTAACAAAAGCCTTAGCATTTTGAGTAAAATAAGACTCCTGTAAAAGTTGATAAAATAAATAAATACTAGGAATGATAGCAATAATAGCAATAAAATAAGCCGTTCGAGCAATAAACCGGCGGCGTTGCGAATTTGCATATTTAACTAATGGAAACTTTAAGACCTTTGAAACCACAAAAGTAGACAATGCTATAAATATGGTATTAATGGTAAATAAATAAATAGCACCTCCAAAAATTGATAAATCCCATACGGCTAAGCCATAACCTGCCGTACAAAGTGGTGGCATTAAAGCTGTAGCAATGGCAACGCCAAAAATTACACTAGCAATAGTTCCTTTTTTGGTTTTAGCAATGATTAGCGCCAAGCCACCAAATATAGCCACAATAACGTCTAAAATAGTCGGTTCTGTTCTGGCAGCAAGTTCGGGTGTTAACTCTGTAAGCGGCGAAATTTTGAAGTATAAAAATGCAGTTACAACACTTAAACCTACCATAACACCTAAATTAATTAAAGAGCGACGCAAGGTGTCAACATCATTAATTGCTACAGAGAAACCCAAGCCTACAATTGGCCCCATTAAAGGCGAAATTAACATGGCACCGATAACAACAGCAGTACTACTAACATTTAAACCGATAGAGGCTACTATAATTGAAAAAATAAGAATCCATGCATTGTGACCTCTAAAAGGAATGTCTTTAATAATCGCATCCATGGTCGAATCACGATCAGTTTCATCTCTAATATCTAGTAAATGAAGTAAATACGAACGAATACTGCCATAAGTTTTCTTGGCACTTTCCTTAATCTCTTTTTGCTTAGCTTCAGATTCTTGCTTAGCTTTATCTTCGTTGGACTGTTGTTCTGTACTCACGTCTTATCCTATATTATCACCGAATTTTTCTATAGCTTGTTGGCGTAACTTTTTAATATCTTGTTCGTCAGATTTTGGAGCTATCACTAATACTTTTTCATCTTCAACAACAATATAATCGTTAAGTCGCTGTAGCACAACAATCTTACCATTTTCGGTTCTAATAATGTTGTTGTTACAGTGATTCAAAATAACTTCTGCGTTTATCACAGCATTATTTTCTGAATCTTTTTCTAGTTTATCATGCAATGAGCCCCAAGTTCCTAAATCATTCCAGTCAAATTCAGCAGGAATGCATCTAACTGAAGTTGATGGTTCTAAGATAGCATAATCAATTGAAATATTAGCTGATTTTGAATAATTAGATTGTATAAAATCACGCTCTGATGGCGTATTATAAATATTTTCAGCTTTTGCAAAAAGTTGAAACATTTCTGGTTGATATTGCTCAAATTGTTTCAAAATATAGCTGACATTCCAAATAAAAATCCCTGCATTCCATAAATAATTACCTTCAGCTAAAAAACGCTTAGCAGTTTCATAATCAGGTTTTTCAGTAAATTTGATAACCGATTTACTCAATTCATCCTTATCAGTATCTTCAAACTTTATGTAACCATAACCAGTGTTTGGAAAGCTAGGTTGTATACCAAGTGTAACCAAGGCTTCTTGATCATCACACACTTTAAAAGCCTGATCTAAGTTTCTTGCAAAGGCTGCTTCATCTTCAATCCAATGATCACTAGGTGCAACCACCATAGATGCATTAGGGTTTATTGCCTTTATTTTTAAAGCCGCTAATAAAATACATGGTGCTGTATTCCTCATGGCTGGTTCTAAAACAATCTGAAAGTCTTTAATATCTTCAAGCTGCTGTTTCACCAAGTCTTCGTATATATTATTGGTTAAAATAAATATGTTGTCTTGCGGAATAGATTTATTCACCCTTGCAAAAGTTTGCTGCAAAAGTGTTTTTCCAGTGCCTAACATGTCATGAAATTGTTTGGGATGACTTGTTTTGCTGACTGGCCAAAACCGAGAGCCTACGCCACCAGCCATAATTACAGCATATCTATTTTGGTTCATATAATTTATTTTGAAATTAAGATTTTATAAGTTCTACTTCTGCATTTGGCTGAAATACATATTGCCGTTTTGTTTTCAGCTCTTCACATTGGTAGCGTTTTCTTAAACGATGACCTTTTTTAAAAAGTCGGCCATTTGAGGTTTGAAAAATGCTGCCCAGCGGAAGCTCAAAGATATAGTTTTTTGCTGAAGCCTTTTCTGGATGATCACTTCCTGTTGAAGTTTGGTCGTATTTTTTTAATAGAATCGATAATTTAGCATCAGTATCACTACTAGCCTTTGGATTTTTAAAGTGTGTAGCTAAGAATGGTAAAATTTCGTCAGGAAATATTTTAGGATTAATTAACGGCAACATTAGTTTTTGAAACACATACTTCCATTCTCTTCCGTGTGGCTTTATTGACCGACCATAAGTTTCAAAAGCAACTAAATGGGCTATCTCATGAATTAATGTGATTAAAAAACGGTATTTATTTAAACTATGGTTAACTGTAATAACATGCTTACCGTTACTCAAGGTTCTAAAGTCACCATGTTTAGATTGCCGATCATTCACTATTTTTAGATGAACTTGATAAAGCTCAATTAATTGCATAACTGAAGTTAAAGCAGCCTGAGGAATATAATTTTTTAAGGTTGCACGCATGCCATTTATGGCGTTGAGTTAGAAACTTGTAACAATTTACCGTTATAAAATTGATGTCCGGTTAAGGCAAACTCAACAATATACTTAGCCATTTCTTCAGCTGAAACTGGCGCTTCAACGCCTGGAAAAGCATTTTCTAACATTTCGGTTTGCACAGCACCTAAAGCTAAAACGTTAAATGCCAAATCAGTATCCTTATATTCTTCGGCTAGCAACTCTGTTAATGTAATTACAGCAGCTTTACTTGAACTATAAGCGGCTAATCCAGGAAACTTAACACTACCTTGGACGCCTCCCATACTACTTATCGTAACAACATGTGCTTCATTTTTAAATAAATTTAATAGCTGATGTGTTAAGGAAAATACACCAAAAACGTTGGTTTTATATACTTCAGCAACATCAGCGATATTTGTTTCAGCAAAGTCTTGTTTCAAGAATAATCCTGCGTTGTTAATTAAAATATCAACTTTTGAAGTTTTAGACTGAATAAATTCAACCGCAGTTGCAATACTTGTTTCATCCTGTAAATCGCAGGCTATTGGGTAAACACTATCTAGATTTAATTGGGTTACAGTTGAAGCATTTCTCGATAATGCGTAAACTTGATGACCTAAATCTGCAAACTGCTTTAGCATTTCAAATCCAATTCCGCGACTCGTACCTGTTATGACAATATGTTTCATTTAGTTTAATTTAATTTCGTCTTTGGTTGTATTTGCCAAATTAGTAAGTCCAGATTTAAAACTATTAATCAGAGATTTTAAATGCTTTAAGTCCATCTTATCAAACTCATCATCAACATGGTGGTAGTACTTAAAATTTGTAAAATCGAATGTACAAACGGTATGCGCTGGAATATTTAAAACTTCATAAAAAGGGTAATTATCACTTCTCTTAAATAAACCCATTTTTTGCGCTTCTGGTAAAAAACCAACTACTGACGCTTTAGAAGCAGTATTAAAAACTTGAGCAAAATTAGATTTTTCAATACCGGTTAGATAGGCTTTATAGTTTTTACCATTCATTGGAATTCCAATCATTTCAATATTGAATAAAAAATAAGGCACAACGGCTTCTTTACTGAATCGTTCAGCTAAGTGCTCTGCTCCTAGTAAACCTTTTTCTTCAGCAGAAAATAAGGCAAAAATCACATTTCGTTTAGGTTGATTTTCAGAAAAATGCTTAGCTAATTCAAGAACAGCTACTGTACCTGTTGCATTGTCATTAGCACCATTGGCAATACTATCATTATCTACAACTTTGCCGTAACCAATATGGTCGTAATGAGCACCTATCATGATTGGTTTTAATTCTGGTTTGGAACCTTTGACCATACCTACAACATTATAGGCAGTTTGAGTTTTTACTTGAAAACTATCTTTATAAGTTTCAAAATAAGGCTGAACATTGAATTTTTTAAAAACTTGCTCGATATGATCAGCTGCATTTTCAATACCAACAGTTCCTGTTTCACGACCGGCAAGCGAATCTGAAGACAGAAATTTCAGTGAAGCTTCTAAAGTAAAGTTTTGTTCTTGTCCTTCAGCCGAAGCTGAAGATGTTAAGGCTTCAGTTGTTTTTTCTGTCGCTTTTTGGCAAGCGATTAAACCAAAGCTAATTGCTAAAAGTAAAATTATATTTTTCATAATGTGAATATAAAAAAACTGCCTTTAAATGAACATCTAAAGGCAGCTAAATTATTGATTAGAAATTTAAATTAAGCCAACATCGTGACTGGATTTTCTAAATAAGTTTTTAAAGTCTGTAAAAATTGAGCTCCTGTTGCACCGTCAACTGTTCGGTGATCACAAGCTAATGTAAGTTTCATTGTATGACCAACCTTAATTTCGCCATCTTTTACAACGGGTTTTTCTACAATAGCACCAACAGATAAAATACAAGAGTTGGGTTGATTAATGATACTTGTAAATTCAGTAATTCCAAACATTCCTAAGTTAGAAACCGTAAATGTAGAACCTTCCATTTCTTGTGGTTGAAGCTTTTTGTTTCGGGCTTTAGTTGCTAAGGCTTTGACGTTTGCACCTATTTGCATTAAGCTTTGCTGGTCTGCATAATCTAAAACAGGAACAACTAAACCTTCGTCAACGGCAACGGCAACACCTACATGAATGTGTTTAGCAATTTTTGTTACATCACCATTCCAAGACGAGTTAACTCTTGGGTGTTTACGAAGCGCCATTGCTGAAGCCTTTATAACCAAATCATTAAATGAAACTTTAACATCTGGCATGGCATTAATATTTTTTCTAGAGGCCATTGCCTGCTCCATATTTACTTCTACAGTGAGATAATAATGTGGTGCGTTAAATTTCGATTCGGCTAATCGTTTTGCTATAGTTTTTCGCATTTGAGAGTTTTTAACCTCTTCAAATGATTCTTCTCCTGCAGGCTGATAAACCTCAACACTTGCAGGTACTTGTTCTTGTTCTGAAACTTCTTGTTTTTCTGATGAAGTTTCTTTTTGAGCAGCTGCTTTTGGCTGGTAATTTTCGATATCTTTTTTCACGATTCGACCGTTTTCACCGGTACCGTCTACTAGAGCAATATCAATCCCTTTATCTTTAGCCATTTTTTTAGCTAAAGGTGAAGCCAAAATACGACCTTTACCATCGGTTGAAGTCGAAGCGCTTGAATTCTGTTGACTTTGACTTTCAGTTGAGGACTTACTTTCTTCTTTATTTTGGGTTGACGTATTATTTTTTTCAGCTTCAGAAGATTTATCACTTGATGAATTATCTGAAGATTTTGAAGCGTTTAAGACAGCATCAACATCAGTACCTTCTGGGCCAATAATTGCTAAAACGTCATCTACGGGAGCTGAGTCACCTTCATTAATACCAATATGTAATAATTGGCCTGAATAAAAAGATTCAAACTCCATTGTTGCTTTATCAGTCTCTATTTCAGCTAAAATATCGCCTTCTTCAACCTCATCACCAACTTGTTTTAGCCAAGTTGCCACAGTACCTTCTTCCATGGTGTCGCTAAGTCTTGGCATTGTAACCACTTCAACACCTTCAGGAATTTCAGCTGAAGATGAATTATTGTTCTCAGCGTCAATATTGTCTTTGGTGTTTTCTTTTTCAGAGGCTTTTTCATCTTTTTCTTCAGCCGAGCTATCGCCATCAATCAAGGCTTGTATATCTTCGCCTTCTTCACCAATTATGGCTAACAAACTATCAACTGGTGCACCATCACCTTCCTCAATGCCGATATGAAGCAATGTGCCTTCATGAAAAGACTCAAATTCCATAGTTGCCTTATCGGTTTCAATTTCAGCTAAAATATCACCTTCTTCTACCTTATCGCCAACTTGTTTTAGCCATTTTGCGACCACACCTTCTTCCATGGTATCGCTTAATCGTGGCATGTTTACTACTTCTGCCATAATTTATAATTTATGAGGAATAAATGGATAATCATCTTGTTCGTAAACAACGTCGTACATTACGTTTTTATCAGGAAAATCTGACTCATCAGCAAATTTTTCACATTCTTTTACTTTGTCTTTCACACGCTTGTCCATCGATTTAACTTCATCTTCAGTGGCGTATTTTTTTTCTAAAATCAATTCTTTAACTTGTGTGATAGGATCGATCTTTTGGTATTCTTCTACCTCATCTTTAGTCCTGTATTTTTGAGCATCACTCATCGAGTGACCTCTATAACGATATGTTTTAAGGTCTAAAAACGTTGGTCCGCCACCAGATCTTGCCCGATCGATGGCTTCATCTAAAGCTTCAGCGACTTTTTCGGGCTTCATAGCATCTACAGGACCGCAAGGCATTTCATAACCAAGGCCTAACTTCCAGATATCATCATGATTAGCTGTTCTAGAAACTGATGTTCCCATTGCATAACCGTTATTTTCAACACAAAATACAACAGGCAAATTCCAATTCATTGCCATATTAAAAGTTTCATGAAGTGAACCTTGTCTTGCGGCACCATCACCTAAAAAACAAAGTGTAACACCACCTGTTTTGAAGTATTTATCAGCAAAAGCAATTCCAGCACCAAGTGGAATTTGACCACCAACAATACCATGACCACCATAGAAACCGTGTTCTTTAGAGAAAATGTGCATTGAGCCACCTAAACCTTGTGAAGTCCCTGTGCCTTTACCATATAATTCTGCCATAACACGCTTAGGATCAACACCCATACCGATCGGTTGGACATGGTTACGATAAGCGGTTATCATCTTGTCTTTTTCTAAATCCATCACGTGTAAAGCACCAGCTAAAATTGCTTCTTGACCATTGTATAAGTGCAAGAAACCTCTTACTTTTTGTTGAATATAGACTTGGGCTAACTTGTCTTCGAATTTTCTCCAAAACAGCATGTCTTCATACCATTTTAGATAGGTTTTCTTTGTGATCTTTTTCATTAGGCGTTTGTTTCTTTGATTCCAAAAATGAACTACAAAAGTAATATTTTAAAATAGATTTTAAAACCAATATAGGTATTTAAAAATTGAGATATTTATTATCAAAAGCTAGTGGTAATATATCGGCTAATGCATTAACCTTAACCACTTTACCTTTAATTCCCATAAAAAAAATTGAAATTGGTGTATTTTGTTTTTGTTCATATTCAGCGATTGCTTGCCTACAAGCTCCACAAGGCGGTATTGGCTCTTGGTTATCTTGCTGAATTGATGAAGCGCATATAGCAATACTTACAATTTTAGCATCAGGATAATTAGCACCAGCCCAATAAATAGCAGTTCGCTCGGCACATAAGCCTGAAGGGTAAGATGCATTTTCTTGATTACTCCCTGTAACTACTTTTCCATTATCTAATAAAATAGCTGCACCAACTTTAAATTTTGAATAAGGTGCATATGCATGATCTCTAACTTCAAGCGCCTGTTGCATTAAATCTTGATGCTGTTTTGACAATTCATTTAAGCCATCGTAGATTTCAATTTCAGTTTTTAGTGTTTTTTTAATCATAAATGAAATTTGGTATCACTAAAATAGACAAAAAAAGCATCAAAATAAATTGATACTTTTTTCATTTATATTATTTGATAATCTTAAGTTTAATATTCATAATAAGCGCCTGAATTAATATTGAAAGTTAAGCCAAACCTTAAAGTACCTTCTAACGGGTTTTGAATAGGAGAAGTAGAAAATAAATAAGAAGCATCTATGGTTATAGATGAATATTTAAAGCCAGCACCAATCGTCATGAATTTACGAAAGCCTTTTTCTTCAGATTCATTAAAATACCCTAAACGTAAAGCAAAGCTATCTTCGTACCAATATTCAGCACCTAAGGCCCAAGTAAATTCTTTAAGCTCTTCGCTAAAACCATCTGGCGCATCTGTCCAGGATGAAAATATGGCAGAAAACTCATTTGTATCATTATAATCATTAAGAGCAGCTTGGCTGTCTGGTGTTAAAACACCATTTTCATCGGTTTCTATTTTAGGAGGCGTTGGCACAAGCAACTTATTAACTTCCGCATAAACGCCAATTACATTAGATGGATCTAAAATAAAATCAAAACCAACACCAGCACGGAAGTTGGTAGGTAAGAAATTTTCGCCAATATCGTCATCTGTGTAACTAATTTTAGGACCAATGTTACTAATACTTAATCCTGCTCGCCATCTACCATTAAAATCTTTATAGACTTCTTCTTCGCTTCTGTAAAACATCGAAATATCTGCCGCAAATGTATTTGCCGCAGATGCATCTCCATCTACAGATGAAATACGTAAATCAGAAGATATAAATCGGCCTGTAACTCCCATCGAAAACAAATCGCTTAAACGTAATGAGTAACTTAAATCTAAGGCAAATTCGTTGGGACTTTCAATCTGTGGAACTTGATCAGCGGTTTGCCTAAGTTCAACCTCGCCAAGACTGAAGTATTTTAAGCTCGCAGCAAAAGCACCACTTTCGCTAATTCGATTAAAGTAATTGAGTTGAGCAATGTTAATATCAGTTGCTATATCTCTTAAATAAGGTGTAAATGCTAAAGCTATACCTTGCTGATCTTGAGAGAAAGCATATTTTGAAGCATTCCACTGCTGAGAAAAAGCATCAACCCGTGTAGCCACACCTTGATCTCCCAAGCCTGATGCTCTTGCGTCACCTGAAATCAATAAAAAAGGAACGCCTGTCGCCACGACTCGCCTATCTTCATCCTGAGCGAAAATATTTTGTGCGCCTAAAACTAAAAGTATGCTAAATAAAAAACTATGTTTCATAATATAAATTGAATTGCAAATATAGAGTTATAATTTTATTGAAGTATAACGAGTTTTTCGTATTTTTCTTGTTTTTGATTTGTAATTGTAGATCTCACAGTTAGTTTATAGATATAAACACCTTTACCGATTTTTTGACCAAAATCATCTAAGCCATTCCAGGTAATATCCTTAGACAGAAATCCGCTTGTATTTACCATTTGATTGTGCGTCCAAACAACTTTTCCTGTCACGGTAAATACCTGAACTTGAACTTCTAGCGGCTCAAATGGCCTATTGTGATTAAACCAAAACTCAGTATAGTCAATAAAAGGATTTGGATAATTTAAAACATTACTAAGCTGCAACTCATCATTACTACTCACCACAAAATTAAGGGTTGAAGTAGATGAGTTATTATAAACATCCCAAGCTTTAAAACTTAAAGTATGCGGTCCAGGCTCTAAATCTTTAAGCTGATAGTAAACCTGACCTGACTGATAAGTATCTGTTGCGGCCTCGTAGTATTCATTTAAAATGATTGGATTTTCTTCATCACCATCTAATATAGCAACAATGTCATGACCTATTCCGCCAGCTGTATTAATACCGTTATTATCTTCTAAATTTGCTAAGATAAAGGGATTTGTGTTGGTAATTCCTCCGTCAACAAAATTTTCATCATTCATATAGAGATTAATTAGTGGTCCTTCTTGATCGTCATCTGCATTTTCATTCAAACCACCAATAGAAATGCTTGTATTGAAACCGCTATACTCATTGAGCGCTTGATTTTGTAAGGAATAAAAGCTAAATCGTCCTTCACCTTCATCTATTCTGGTGTCTTTAGGTAAAACAAAGTTAAACTCAAATTCGCCATTTGTAACACTCGCTTTTCCCTTGAATAAAATTTCGCCGAGTGTGGTAAAATCCATTATTAATAGTTCTCCATTTTCAGTAACACCATCATTACCAAGAGTTGAACGTTCTATGCGTTTATCAAATAGCGTCAAGGTTACTTCACCATTATAATCATCAATTATTTGACCATTAGGAGAAACCAACTGTCCAGTGACTTTATTTTGGCTTAAAGCCTGTAGGGTTTCAGAAAACTGTGCAATTGGCTGGTCATTTATTTGTGTAATGTTTACACGAGGTTCGGGCAATGGTAATTTCATTGCAGGGTCACCAATATAGAATACGATGCGTTTACCATTACCAGATAAGTTATTTTTTGCTCTCACAACAGACTCAGCAATAGTCTCATCTAAATTGTCATAATCAAATAAAAATGGTGCAAAGACATTATTAAAAGCAACTCCTGCAGAAACAGTAATTGATCTCGTGGTTGTCACTAAGGCAACCGCACCACCGTTATTATTCCAATAAGTCAGTTCGCCGCCAGTAACTCTTAGTGGATTATCAAACTTTGTAAAGTCACAAGTAATGGTTACGAATACATTGTAGCGATTAGGATGTGTCCAGTTTTGTGCTTGTGTTTGCGAAACCAAACGTTCTTGAGCCAAGCCATCTTCACCACCATGTCCAAAATAGTTAACTACAACAGCGCCAACCTCAATAGCATCATTAATTGCCTTAACAGCTTCAGGGTAACGATCGCCACCAGCTGATGGTTGCTGCTGAAAAGCATCAGCATGTATTTTTTTTACATTAATACTTGGTTTGTTAGCTGATATTTCATCGCCTAATTGATCTAGCTGAAGTTGCAAATCTTGAAATTCAAATGCTTCATCAACATCATCTGAAATCAAAATAAAATTATTACGCCAAGGCTCAAGCGCAGCTCTAGACTCATGATCTATAATTTTATTGATTTGAATATTAGCCTGGCTAGGCGTTTCGGCAACTATGCGACCTACGGCAATATCCATTTTTTCTGAAGCCAACATTAAACCTTCATCAGGATCCATCATGGTATAAAAATCATCAGACATAAAAGAGCTACTCGTATCTGAAAAACTCCCGTAACTTTGGTAAGTTGGAACTACATTTGTATTTCCGGTAAGGCGATTTTTATAATCGACAGACGTATCGCCTATAAACCCGAGATACTTCAACCTTTTATCAGGACTAGAGGCGTTTTGGTAAACATAACGCACAAAATTTCTGATAGCACCAATATCTTGTTTACCTGAATTAAATTCTTCATAAATATGTGATAGCTGAACAACCTTTACATTAAGACCATCACGGTTTCTACGGTAATTGGCTAACTTTTCAGCAGCTGAAAGAAAATCACTTCTCGCAATAATTAAATAATCGATATCTTGAAAATTACCATTAACTGAATTAAAAATAGTTCCTTTTAAGTTAATCGCGTTGGGATTGACATTTCCAGCTTCAATTCTTGGCGTAAGATAGGTTGAAGTTACTGCGACATAGGTCTTAACTTGCCCCATATTGGCTTTGAAACTAAAATTTGAAAGTTCTTGGGCATTTTGAATAGAGGTAACATCGGTAAAGTTGCTAACATCCCAAATTTGATTGATTTGACTAGCGTTTTCAAATTGATACTGCACAACACCTGGTTGATTTTCTACGATTGGATGGTAAAATTTAAACTGCTCACTAGAACCTGCTAAGGCACGTTTTGCTTTTACACTTATTAAATCTAGAAAACCTGCCGCACTTGGGTTACCTTGCTTATTGTAGGTCAAACTAATATTAACTTCATCTGAGTTTGAGTTGAAATTACCAAAAAAATTGCCACCAGTAGCTGTCGAAATTTGGCTATTAGCTGCAAAATTAATCGTGCCAACTTCATTAGAATTTGCACTGATATTCATAGAACTAGTTAATGCAGAAACTGCTCCAGCATAAACTTTTAACTCGATTGGTTCAGAGCTTATTAAATTCTCAAACTCAAAATTGTAATCACGTTGTGTTTCAATATCAAAACGATCGCCAAACCAACGTCTACCAACCAAAGCAAGGCTAACCTCATCAACTTCATAAAATTGCTCTTCCTCAAACTCTGTAAGTATTAAACTTGGCGGTTCAGCAGGCTGCGTAAAGCTTAAAACCCGCTTTGGTGAAGTACCATTAATACCAATATAATAGTAAGCACGATCAGCATATGCGTTGACAAAGGTTTGACTTGTTTCATTCCACTGTCGAGTTGTTGTCGCATAGAACAAAACATAATCATTAGCGTTAAAAACACCATCACCACCATCGACAACTTGAATTGCTAATTTCGGTGGATCAAAAAATTGATTTTCAGAATTTCGAAGTGGAAGCATACCGCCGCCATGACCATAAACATGTATTGAATTTGAACTTAAATTGTCTAAATCAACACCTAATTGCTCTAAAAAAGCACCAGAAATTCTATGAACACCGTCATCTTCAACATAAAATTTGTACATATTGGAGGTCGCAAAAACAGAATTACTAATACTAGGTACTGTTTTAGGTGAAGTTCGAGTTGAACTAAATTCAGAGGTCTTTACCAAATCAAAACGCATCAATTTTTTAAGAACGCCATTTTCCTCAATAATAGGTGGTAAACTTAAATTGAAGAAAGCGGTTTTACCAGCATAACTTATAGAAGTTCTAAAATTATTTTTAGCTTGATTAGGCTTAATATGCTGAATTTTATTTTTTGAAATAGGTTGGTAAACTAAGTTGGTAATTTTATAGCTGTTTTGAGATAATTTCCAAGAACGCTCGTATCTCAATTCTTTTGATGCTGGATTATATGACAAAAATTCTTGACTAAAACCATGTATAATAAATCGACCTTCTTGATCATTGACTAAGTTAACATCCTTCCAATTAATTGAAATAGTTTCGGTTTGTGAGTAAGCTAGGTTAAACACAAAAAAAATAGCAAACAAAAACTTAGAATATAATTTCATTAATTTTAAAACGTCTTGTAAATGCTTATAGTATTCAATGCAAAATTAATTTTTAAGTGATGTTTTTAAACATCTTTTCATTTTTTTTTGATTATAAAAAAATATTCTTGTTAATACAGCGTTAATTATTATATTGCGAGCCTAAATAGTCAAGTCAAACAAGTTAATTATGAAAATTAAGAATATCCTTAATATTGGTGTTACAGTTTTAGGAGCCTTTGCTTTAATAAGTTGTAATAATTCAAGAGATTATTCTAGCTCATCTAGAGCCACTGGTTGGGATTTAAGTGGAAAAAAAGGTGGTCTTGAATATAAAACAGACTATGAATCTAAAGAGCCTGCTCCAGGCTTAGTTTTTGTTGAAGGTGGAACATTTACAATGGGTCGTGTTCAAGATGATGTAATGCATGATTGGAATAATTCACCTACACAACAGCACGTTCAATCTTTTTATATGGATGAAACTGAGGTTACCAATTTAATGTATTTAGAATATTTAAATTACCTTAAAGAAGTTTATCCACCAAGTGAAGAACGATATGCAAATATTTATAAAGGTGCATTACCAGATACACTTGTTTGGAGAAACCCGCTTGGTTTCTTAGAAAACATGGTTAATAATTATTTAAGACACCCTGCTTACCAAAACTATCCAGTTGTTGGTGTTAATTGGATTCAAGCAACAGAATTTAGTAAGTGGCGTACAGACCGTGTTAACGAAAAAATTGCAGCTGATGAAGGCTACGTGGCTAGAGATGCCTATAGAAATGCTTCAGCTGAATCTAACTTTACAACTGACACTTATTTAAACGCACCATCACAAGTCTATGGTGGAAACGATTCAATTACAAGAGCTGGAAAACAAACTCAGCGTAAATTAAACAGAAAAAATTCTGACTCAACTAATATCTACGTACAGAAGAAAGATGGTGTTTTTTATCCTGAATACCGTTTACCTACAGAAGCAGAATGGGAATATGCTGCAGTAGCGCAAACTTCGGTTAGAGATTATAATTCCTACAAAGGCCGAAAAAAATATCCTTGGGATGGCGAATACACACGTTCAAGTAAGCGTAAAACTTTAGGTGACCAAAAAGCTAATTTTAAACAAGGTGTTGGTGATTACGGCGGAATTGCAGGCTGGAGTGATGATGGTGCTGATATTACAACTGAAGTTAAATCTTATGAGCCTAACGATTATGGTTTATACGATATGGCTGGTAATGTTGCGGAATGGGTTGCCGATGTTTACAGACCTAGAGTTGATGTTGAATTTAATGATTTTAATTACTATCGTGGTAACGTTTATACTAAAAATGCGATCGGAAAAGATGGTAAAGTTGAAATTTTAGGAGCTGACGATGTCGTTTATGACACTTTAAGTGACGGTAAAATTATCGCTAGAAATTTACCTGGCGAAATCAAAAAAGTTGGAATTGACGAAAAAGAAACTTACTTGAGAACTAATTTCTCAAGAAGTAACAATAAGAATTTTAGAGATGGTGATAAAGCCTCGTCAAGATATTTTAAACAATCAGGCAGTAACAATTCTGATAACAAGATGTATAATTCTCCAGAACACGAAGTTACAGCCGCTAATGGTAAACTAGATCGTAAATATGATGAATCGAATTCTAGAACTACTCTAATAGATGATAGTGTACGTGTTTATAAAGGTGGCTCTTGGAGAGATCGCGCTTATTGGTTAGATCCTGCACAAAGACGCTATTTCCCACAAGATATGGCAACAGATTTTATTGGGTTTAGAAACGCCATGTCTAAAACAGGCTCTAAAACATTTAAAGGTCGAAAAACTAGAAATTAATATTGTTTAAACTTATAAATTACTCATAATGCCCTAATTTTGAATTAGGGCATTATTTTTTATAACAACCTATATGGACATAAAGCAACTTCATCAACTCTATTTGCAATCATCTGGGATTAGCACAGATACTAGAACACTTAAAAAAAATCAAATCTATTTTGCACTGAAAGGTGAAAACTTTGACGGTAATACTTATGCCAAAAAAGCGATTGAAAACGGTGCATTAAAAGCAGTAATCGATGCTGAAAATTACTATCAAAATAATTGTGTTCTTGTAGAAAACACACTATCAACCTTACAAAGATTAGCCAATTATCATAGGCGATATCTTAACTTACCAATTATTGCAATTACTGGCAGTAACGGAAAAACTACAACAAAAAAACTGGTATTAGAAGTCCTTAGTCAAAAATTTAAAGTAGCTGGTACAAAAGGAAATTTAAACAATCACATCGGTGTCCCTTTAACACTTCTGTCATTTGACAGCTCTATAGAAATTGGCGTTGTAGAAATGGGCGCAAATCACCAAAAAGAAATCGAAGCCCTCTGCAAAATTGCCGAACCTAGCTATGGTTATATTACAAATTTCGGTAAAGCACATTTAGAAGGATTTGGCGGTGTTGAAGGCGTAATTAAAGGTAAAAGTGAACTTTATGAATTTCTAATAGAAGCCAATAGAAAAATATTTATTAATAATGACGATGAAATCCAGATTAACAAAACACTAGATGCCAAGACTTACAGCATAGGCCAAAGCAAACTTTCACATTGTGTTGTATCATTTTTAGAGGCAAAACCCTACGTGAAAATTGAAGTTGATGGTGTAAAGATTCAAAGCCAACTATTAGGTGAATATAATTTTAAAAATATTTCTGCAGCAGTTGGAATTGGCAAATACTTTAGCGTTCCAATAAAAAAAATTCAATTTGCAATCGAAAATTTTCAGCCAGAAGCGATGCGGTCAGAGCTCATAACACGAAAAAGTTATCAAATTATTCTTGATGCTTATAATGCCAATCCTACAAGCATGAAATTAGCAATAGAAAACTTAAATCGTTTTGATTCAAAGAAAAAAGTGGCCATTTTAGGTGATATGTTTGAGATTGGAGAAAGCAGCTTTAAAGAACATCAGCAATTATTAGCCTATGCCCAATCCCTTCAACTAAACGAAATTTTATTATTAGGTAAAGAATTTAAAAAAGCTTCAGCTGAATTTAAAAACATAAGGCATTTTGATCGCGTTGAAAGCTTAATTAAGCATCTAAAACAAATCGACTTAACCGATAGTTCAATCTTAATAAAAGGTTCTAGAGGAATGAAATTAGAAGTCATTACTAATGAAATCTAAGTCAAAATTACCCAAAGTAAGTTTTTCTGAAATCAATAAAATTGCTATACCTGCAATTATAGCTGGGATTGCAGAACCTTTAATTTCACTAACTGACTTAGCTATTATTGGTAATGTAAAAGTCAATGCTGTTGAATCTCTTGCTGCTGTTGGATTGGTAGGTTCATTTTTATCAGCCTTAATATGGATTCTTGCCCAAACAAAAACAGCAATTTCGGCCTTGGTTTCACAACATTTAGGACAAAATAGACTCAATGCTGTTAAAACATTAGTTCCACAAACTTTAGCTCTAAATTTAATACTCAGTCTTATTGTTTATACAATTACCGCTTTTTTTGCTGAACTCATATTTTCGGCCTATAATGCTGAAGGTCAAATATTAGATTATGCCAAATCTTATTACCGCATAAGAGCACTCGGTTATCCTTTAACCTTAGTCACTTTTGCCATTTTTGGAGTGTTTAGAGGCTTACAAAATACACTTTGGGCCATGAAATGCAGTTTAATTGGCGGCCTAGTAAACGTAATTATGAGTTATGTCTTGGTTTTTGGAATCCCAAACATTATTAAGCCTATGCACCTTGAAGGCGCTGCCATTGCAAGCGTTATTGCTCAGGCTGTAATGCTGGTTTTAGCTTTATATTTTTACTTTAAAAAAACACCTTTTAATTTAAAGATTAGACTCTCACTTAACCCAAATCTAAAACCACTTATAAAAATGAGTGCCAACTTGTTTTTAAGAACCTTAGCTTTAAATATTGCCATTTATTTTGCTAATGCCTATGCCACAGATTATGGTAAGAATTATATCGCAGCCCAAAGTATTTTAATGAATATATGGCTGTTTTTTTCATTCTTTATAGATGGCTATGCCAATGCTGGCAATGCCATTGGCGGCAAACTTTTAGGCGAAAAAGCTTATCAAAAACTTTGGCTTTTAAGCAAAGACATCAGTAAATATGCTGTTATTATCGCAATTAGCCTTGGCTTAGTTTGCGCCCTATTTTATAGTGAAATCGGGTTAATTTTTAATAAAAATCAAGCTGTATTAGCTGAATTTGAAAAAGTGTTTTGGATTGTACTTCTCATGCAGCCTATTAACGCTATTGCATTCATGTTTGATGGTATTTTTAAAGGCCTTGGCGAAGCTGTATATTTAAGAAACTTATTACTAGTGGCTACTTTCGGAGGTTTTATCCCAAGTCTTTTAATTGCTGATGCATTCGGGCTTCAACTATACGGAATTTGGATTGCATTTTTTATATGGATGCTCATCCGAAGTTCAGCGCTTGTCATTCAATTTAAGCAAAAGTATTTAGCTAAAGTTTAATGCCGAATTAACAAATGCTTATTAGTCATTTTAGCTAGTTTCTTTTAAGTTTATGCTATGAAATTTGATAGAACAACTGCCGGCTTTAGATTCCAACAAAAATCAGAAGACTCTACTTCTTTATTTAATCAACTATTAGAAATTTTTAAAGAATTAATTACACATACTTCTGGTGATGTTGACGAAGCAATTGATTGGCTAAAAGAGCTTGACAAAGCCTATCAACTTACTAATGAAGATTATACAATTGACGATTTCATTGAAGAGTTGAAGCAAAAAGGTTACCTTCGAGAAGAAGTTGCTCAAAAAGGCACACCACAGCTTAAAATTACAGATAAAACAGAGCAAGCCATTAGAAAACGTGCGCTTGAACAAATTTTCGGAAAATTAAGAAAATCTGGTCGAGGCCAACACAGCTCAAAATTCACAGGCAACCAAGGTGAGTTTACAGGTGATTTAAAAAACTATCAATTTGGTGACAGTTTAGACCATGTTTCGATGACAGAGAGTTTAAAAAATGCGCAATCGCGAGGATTTGACAGCAAACTCACTGAAGACGATCTGGTTGTTAAAGATCTTTACTACAAAACTCAAATGAGTACTGTTTTAATGATTGATATCAGCCACAGCATGATTTTATATGGCGAAGACCGTATAACACCAGCCAAAAAAGTGGCTATGGCATTAGCTGAATTAATTACAACGCGTTACCCAAAAGATTCACTTGATATTTTAGTATTTGGCAACGATGCCTGGACCGTAAAAATTAAAGATTTACCATATCTTAATGTCGGCCCTTATCATACTAACACCGTGGCTGGACTTGAGTTAGCCATGAAGATTCTACGGCGCAAAAAACAGGCTAATAAACAAATTTTTATGATTACCGATGGTAAGCCTAGTTGTTTGAGATTAAATGATGGCCGCTATTATAAAAATAGCGTAGGTTTAGACGATTATATAACCAACAAATGCTATCAGAAAGCAGCTGAAGCGCGAAAACTTAATATACCAATTACGAGTTTCATGATAGCTTCAGATCCATACCTACAAGAATTTATTAAAGACTTCACAAAAGCCAATCAAGGTAAAGCGTACTATTCTGGACTTAAAGGGCTTGGTGAGATGATTTTTGAAGATTACGAACAAAACAGAAAGAAAAAATTATAGCAATGATGCAAATCAATAACATAACTACATTAGGCGAATTAAAAGAAACTGGCTACCAATCTAAATCAATTAAAAACGAATTACGTGATAATTTAATTTCTGCAATTAAAGCCAAAAAAAATAGTTTCACAGGAATTCACGGTTATGAAACCACAGTCATTCCACAGCTTGAACAAGCCATATTAGCAAAACATAACATTAACTTACTAGGTTTAAGAGGTCAAGCTAAAACCAAAATTGCGCGTCAGTTAATTGAATTATTAGATGAGTATATACCTGTTGTTGAAGGTTCTGAAATTAATGACGATCCGTTTAATCCAATTTCATCATATGCTAAAAACCAACTTAAGGAAAAAGGTGATGAAACCCCAATAACCTGGCTTCATCGCAGCAAGCGCTTTGCTGAAAAATTAGCAACGCCGGATGTCACAGTAGCCGATTTAATTGGCGATATTGACCCTATTAAAGCATCAAATTTAAAATTAAGCTACGCAGATGAACGTGTTATTCATTACGGTATGATTCCGCGAGCCAATCGATGTATTTTTGTTATTAATGAACTGCCCGATTTACAAGCACGAATTCAGGTGGCATTATTTAATATATTACAAGAAGGTGATATCCAAATTCGAGGCTTCAACTTAAGACTTCAACTAGATTTAGAATTTGTATTTACCGCTAATCCTGAAGACTATACCAATCGTGGTAGCATTGTAACACCCTTAAAAGATAGAATTGGCTCTCAAATTTTAACGCACTATCCAAACGACATCAACATATCAAAAACCATCACAAAACAAGAAGCACAACTCACCGATTTTCAAAAAGAACACATTCATATCCCTGAATTTGCACACAGCTTACTTGAACAAATCGCTGTAGAAGCCAGAGACAATGAATATATAGATGCCAAAAGCGGTGTAAGTGCACGCTTAAGCATTTCAGCTTTTGAAAATTTAGTGAGTACTGCCGAGCG
The DNA here is from genome assembly GCF_900129035.1 of Psychroflexus salarius. GTDB lineage: Bacteria > Bacteroidota > Bacteroidia > Flavobacteriales > Flavobacteriaceae > Psychroflexus > Psychroflexus salarius. Next base: position 29,855 of record NZ_FQTW01000010.1, read on the forward strand.
CCGGATGCTATTGGCTGGAGACCAAGAAACTCAAATTAGAATGAGTGATTTTATAGGAATAATTCCGGCTATTACAGGAAAAATAGAACTCATGTATGAAGGTGAAGAACTTGGTGCCGAACAAGTTACACTTCAACTACTCGAAAATGCCATTAAATCATGCTACAATGCAACTTTCCCAGAAATAAAAAAATTGACAAAAAAAGATGAAGACCAAGCTCATGATAGCATCATCAATTGGTTTTTAGAGCATGAAATTGATTTTATTGTAGATGATAATAATCAAGAATACATTAGTAATCTAAAAAAAATTAAACCTTCAATTGAATTTGTTCAAAAGCATCTTAACCAAGTTGAAGACACAGAACTTTATTTTTATACTGATTTTATTATTTGGGCTTTAGCAGCTTTCAATAAAATAGATCGTATTACAATAGATAATAAAATTAATTTTAAAGATAGTTTTAGTAATTATATAAACGATTTATAATGCAAGTAGAACTTCCAAAAGCGCAAGAAACACAACAATTTGAAGACGGTTTTAATCTTGAAGTTTTCTTAACTGAAAACTGGTTTTATTTGGTAAGTTTTATTTTGGTTGTGCTTTTAGTTTACATGCAATACAAACGCAAAAAAAGCTAAAATTTAAATTCAAGGCATAAAAAAACCGAATTTCTGAAACGAAATTCGGTTTTTTGTTGGCCTACTAGGGCTCGAACCTAGACTCTTCTGGACCAAAACCAGACGTGTTGCCAGTTACACTATAGGCCATTAATTCGGGTTGCAAATATAAAACCTATTTTAGTTTACACAAAAAAATAAATCAATTTTTTTTAGAAAATATTTTTCAGGAAATAAGCCAACTAAATTATCGTTAAAGGCTTGTATTAAGGTTAAATTATAATCCTTATTTTCGCTAATTAAATTAACTTTCATGAAGCAGCTTAATTTTTCATTTTGGAATAAAATCTTAGCATGGCTGGCCTTTGCTATTGCCCTACTTACCTATGCTTTAACAGTAGAACCTACGGCAAGTTTTTGGGATGCTGGAGAGTATATTTCTACTTCAGCTAAGTTACAAGTTGGCCACCCACCTGGCGCACCATTTTACCAAATATTTGGTGCGTTTTTTTCGATGTTTGCACTTGATAATTCGCAAATAGCGCTCATGGTTAATCTCATGTCTGGTGTTGCTTCAGCATTTACAGTCTTATTTATGTTTTGGACAATTGTCCTAATCCTAAAGAAATTTGTAAAGTTAGAAACATCAGACTCAGCAACTAAGATAGCTGTTTTAGCAAGTGGTTTTGTAGGCTCTTTAAGTTTTGCTTTTACAGACAGTTTTTGGTTTAGTGCTGTTGAAGCCGAAGTTTATGCCATGGCCATTTGCATTATGGCAGCAATGTTTTATGTTGCTATGCTGTGGGAACGTGATATGCTTCAGCCACGTGGTAACCGCTGGTTAATCTTAATCTGTTTTCTCATTGGCTTATCTTTTGGTGTTCATTTTATGGGCTTATTAACTATTCCGGCCATAGGTCTACTCTACTATTTTAAGCATACCCAAAAAATCACCATCAAAAACTTTGTGATTGCTCATGTGGTCGTGATTGCTATTTTGCTTTTTATCTTTAAACTCTTATTACCATACACTTTAAGCTTATTTGGTAAAACAGAAGTCTTTTTTGTGAACAGTTTAGGCTTACCATTTCATTCAGGTACGATATTCATGGGAATTAGTATTATAATTGCATTTGTGCTATTGCTGAAGTATTCTCATCAGCACAACTACAAGCTACTTAATACCGTAACGCTTTCTATATTATTTATATTTATTGGCTTTTCTAGCTGGGTAATGCTGCCTATCAGGGCAAATGCAGGTACTGTTATTAATGAAAATAACCCAAGTAGCGCCAGAGCCTTGCTGGCTTACTACAATCGTGAACAGTATCCAGAACAAAAGCTGTTTTATGGTCCTCAATTCACAGAACTTTACGCTGGTTTAGATCCTGAAAATCCTTACTACGATGATGAACCAAAATATGAAATGAATCACGAGTTAGGTAAATATGAAATTGTGAATCAGTATAAAAACCACAAACAAAACTCTGATGATGCTCAAAAAACATTTTTGCCACGCATGTGGAGTACTGAACATGCAGCTAATTATTTAATGTTTACTGGTGCTTTAGACTTAAGTGTTAAAGCAGAATATCAAGGTGAATCTGAATTAATTTCAACCGTTGCACAATACAATAACAGATTTAAAAATGGTGAAATTTCAACTGAAGAATATGCTGGGTTTTTGCAAAAATTCAGCCCTTATTTAAACATCTCTAAACCTTCAACTGCAGCTAATTTCAACTATTTATTTCAATATCAAATAGGCTACATGTATTGGCGCTATTTTATGTGGAATTTTGTTGGCAGACAAAACGACGAACAGGGTAAACTAACCGATTTTAATGGTAACTGGATTAGCGGTATCGATGCTATAGATGAAATTTTCCTTGGCAACCAATCTGAATTACCCGAAGAAATAAAAAATAATCGGGCAAGAAACACCTACTACTTTTTGCCTTTAATTTTGGGGATTATAGGCTTGCTGTTTCATTTAAGAAAAGACATTAATTTCTTTTGGATTCTTACCGTGTTTTTTCTCTTCACAGGAATTGCTTTAAAGATTTATTTAAATGAACGCCCATTTGAACCAAGAGAACGAGATTATGCCTTAGTAGGCTCGTTTTACGTATTTGCTATTTGGATTGGAATTGGCGTTTTTGGGTTATTTGATGTATTAAAACATAAGCTAAATCCTAAAATTGCAGCACCGTTAGTAGGAATCGCTACGTTACTTGCAGTTCCAGCACTTTTAGCACAACAAAACTGGGACGACCATGATCGATCAAATCGATACACGACCTTAGCTATGGCTAAAAAGTACCTTGATTCTGTTGAAGAAAACGGAATCCTGTTTACGATAGGTGACAATGACACCTTTGCTTTATGGTATGCCCAAGAAATAGAAGGTTACCGACGTGATGTAAGAACAATTAATACAAGTTTATTTGCCACAGATTGGTATATTGACCAAATGCGGAGGAAAGCCTATAACAGCGAAGCCATTAAAACTTATTTAGAACATGATGACTATGCTTACAGTATTAATGATGCTGTGTTTTATCGCGATGATAAGCGATTTGCAGACACTTTAAGCATAGATAAATGGATGAAGTATATTAAAAGTGACCAGCCTTCAACAAAAGAAGAACTTGAAAATGGCCAAATTTACAATACTTTTCCTGCAAAAAAATTACGAATTCCGGTCGATATTCAACAGGCTATAAAAAGTAATAGTCTTTCAATTAAAGATAAAGACAAAGCTGTAGATGAGATTATTTTAAACTTAGAGGAGAACATTATTTATAAAAATCGCTTATTAATGCTTGATGTATTAGCCTCTAACGATTGGGAAAGACCAATTTACTTTACAGGCGGAAGTTATAATGACTCAGACTACTTATGGCTAAAAGACTATCTTCAACTGCATGGTGTTGTTTACAAATTAACCCCTATAAAAACACCTGTCAACCCGAATAATCCCTTTGATATGGGTAGAATTGATAGTGACAAAATGTACAAATTAGTCATGAATTGGGATTGGGGTAATTTAGGAAGCGATGATATTTATCACGACCCAGAAACGCGAAAAAATGCCATTACTTACCGCAGTAATCTAGCGCGCCTTTTAGAAAAATTGTTAGAAGAAAAGAAATACGATAAAGCTGAAGATATACTTGACTTAGCTATGGAGAAAATGCCCGTTAAATATTTTGGATTTGACACTTTATTAGAACCTTATATTTTAGGGTATTATGAAATTGGTAAACCAGAAAAAGCAAGAGAAATTTGGAGAAGTGTTGCTAAAAAATACCAAGATTGGTTGAAGTATTACAGTAGTTTAGATTTTGAAAAACAATATGAATATGCTCAAAAAATTTATACTGAAATTGAAAAGTACAGAAGTTTAGTTGATATTTTAATCATTGCTAAAGATAGTGATCTTGCTCGTCAAGAAGCTGAAAACTTCAATGGTTACTTAGACTTATTCGGTTTATTTAAAGGTGAAGATCTTGAAGCATCGCCTAATCAAGCTGTAGATTCAACTAATTCAAGTGAACTTTTTGAAGAAGCAAGACAAGACCTAGAATAATGCTAAGAAGCAGTTGGTATTATAATTTGCTTTATCCAAAACGGTTTTGGCGTTTTAAAGACAACAATGTTTATTTAAGCTTTGATGATGGACCAATACCTGAGGTAACGCCTTGGGTTTTAAAACAATTAAAACAATTTAAAGCCAAAGCAACTTTTTTCTGTATCGGTGATAATATTAAAAAGCATCCAGAAATTTTTCAACAAATTATAGATGAAGGCCATAGCATTGGCAATCATAGCATGCACCACTTAAATGGTTGGATAACAAATACTGAAGACTATATAGAAGATGTAAATAATTGTCAACAAACCATTAAACAATTAAATACAGACACTTGCTTATTTAGGCCACCATATGGCAAGTGTACTTCTAAACAAGCGAAAATTTTACACCAAAAGGGATTTAAAATCGTGATGTGGGATGTAATTACAAAAGACTATGATGCGGGAAAATCACCTCAAGACTGTTTTAAAATTTACAAATCACAAGTTAGAAATGGTAGCATTATTGTAATGCATGACAGTCAAAAAGCATTTAAAAACCTACAGTACATTTTACCAAAAATCTTAAACGAAAAACTTCATTTTAAGGCGATTTAATAGTTTTCCACAAGAAACCTTCGATAAGCCATTAGATCGCGCTGGATATTTAAAAAACTTATGAAAAAAGCCATATTAATAAGTTTGCTACTAGATTGAAATAATAAACAGTTCTAATTATGGGAAGCTTACAATGTCTGTTAATAAACAATAAATAATATGAAGAAAAAGTATCTTAAAAATGCAGCCGTTTTTGTAACTATTGTAATTATAGCTTTGATTTACGGTAACTTGAAAGAATCAAAACTTGATAAAAATGGAAAATATACAATTGGTAAAATTGAAAATATTTTTTGGGCTAAAGGAGGTATGTCTTGTTCCTACACTTATACTGTAAAAGATAAGAATTATGAATCCAAGAATTTCATATATGGAAATCAAGTAAAAGTAGGGGACTTTTATTATGTAAAGTATAATAAAAATTCACCGAATCATAATGAACTTATTTTTGAAAAAAAGGCTAAAAACTATGATGATTTAAAGTAGATAATCTAAATGTCTGAATTTATTATTTCGAACTATGCTAACAATACAAAGGGTTATAATACTGTAGTGAATGGGATAGAGAATAAGCATCAGACATATAATGGGAAAGAACATAAGGAAAGCTTAAATTTGAATGTTATCTGATTGGGGCGCTTCCTATATACCTGGTTTAAGTAAAAATATGGCCTCACCAGGAAATTATTTAGGACACAATGGGTTAAGATTTACAGGTAATGCATTTGGTGTTTTAGGTAGTGATCTTGTAAAAAAACAATTGTAATGATACTAAAAAGAATTAAATATAAAAAAGTACTTAAATACCTATTGATATCAATATTTGTTTTAATTTTAATGAATATTATTTATTCCTATATTTCTAAAACAGAAATCAAGAACATCTATACTAATAAAGCTTATACTATAGGAGTTTTATATGATATTGGAAATGCAGGTAGAGGAACTACATTGGCTAGTTATAAGTTTCGAGCTAAAAATATAACTTATAAAGGAGCTATTTCTTTAGCTACATTTGACAACTCAAACCCAAGAATTGGCAAAAACTACATAGTAGTTTATAATTCTAAAAATCCAAGTGACAATATATGCTTTTTAAACCTTGAAATTCATGATTCTATTAAGAATTATTTCAAAAAAGATAGCCTGAGTCAACACCCCATAGAAGAGTATCAACGCACTATAGATTCATTCTTTTTTAAAAGTCTTACAGGTGGCATAAATAAATACTTCCCACCCTATTATAAAAAAGAAGATTTTCCAGAATTGGAGTATCTATGGAAAGTAAAATAACTCAAGTAAAAGATTAGGTAAAAATGGACACCTGAAAGGATTAAAAATGGTCACCAAAATACAATAACATATTTAGCTCTTTCCCTTATATCATGGGGTATCAGGTTAAAAATCAAGGCTTAAAAAGTTGTCCCCAATTTGGACACCAAAAAAGTGGTTTTATATGCTAAAATATGTAACCTCTAAAAATAAAAAAGCCTTGAAAATCAACTATTTAGTAAAATTTAGTTGAATTTACAAGGCTAAAAGTCGGGGTGGCAGGATTCGAACCTGCGACCTCCTGCTCCCAAAGCAGGCGCGATAACCGGGCTACGCTACACCCCGAATAATATGGTAAATAATTTGATGGTATCGCTAAATCAAATTATCGTATATCTTGCGGAGAGACAGGGACTCGAACCCTGGCGACGTTTGACCGTCGACAGATTAGCAATCTGCTGCATTACCACTCTGCCACCTCTCCAATATTTTAAGAACTTATTTTAATGCGGGTGCAAATATAAAGGGCTTTTTTATTTTTGCCAAACTTATTGATATAATTTTTGAAAATATTTTACAAGCTTATTTATTGGCTGTTTCTTCAATCTTTATAATCAAATCATTTGCCGATAATACGCCTGATTGACGCCAAACCATCTCGCCTGACTTATAAAGCATATAAGTAGGCAAGTTTTTTACACGTAAGGCTTCAATAAGTTGCTCATTAGATTCTGCATTGATTTTTATTAGTTTAGCCGAATCTCCAACCGCTGCTGAAACATCTTTCAATGTTTCATGAATCACTTCACAGTTTTCATCCCAATCTGCAAAAAAATTCAGCAAAACTGGTTTTTCTAGATCTATTAATTCTCCAAACTTTGTCATAAGAGTTTGATGTTGGTTTCGTCTTACTAATGTAATAAAAAATTTAACTAAGGCTATCTTATTACTTAAATTACACCTTTTTAAACTTCAATTTTGCTCTAATTGTTAAATAGAACATGACTGGCACAACAACTAAGGTTAAGAATGTAGCAAAAATTAACCCGAAAATTACTGTCCAAGCTAAAGGTCCCCAAAAAACAACGTTATCGCCACCCATGTAAATTTTTGGATCATAATCTGTAAATAACGAAAAGAAGTCTATGTTTAAACCAATGGCTAAAGGTATTAAACCTAAAACAGTAGTTATTGCGGTTAATAATACTGGTCTTAAACGAGATTTACCACCAGCAGTAATTAATTCAAAATAATCATTTCTGCTTAGCATTTGATCGTCTTCTACATTATTTTCTTCTTTTTTACGATCGATTAAAATTTGCGTATAATCAACTAAAACAATGGCATTATTAACCACAATTCCAGCTAACGAAATTACACCCATCATCGTCATAATAACCACAAAATCCATTTGAAAAATAACCAAGCCAAACAAGACACCAACTAAACTTAAAATTACAGCTGATAAAATAATTACAGGTTTTGATATCGAATTAAATTGAGCTACTAAAATTAACAAAATACTACCTAGCGCTAATAGTAAAGCTTTCAACAAAAAGTCCATATTATTGGCTTGCTCTTCTTGTTCGCCTGTGAATTGATAAGTCATATTTTCCTGCTTATCATAATACTTCAACTCTTCTTTAATAGCGTTAACAATTTCAGTTGGATTATATCCTGCTAAAACATTAGAATAAACTGTTATCACACGTTTTAAGTCTTTCCGCTTAATTGCGTTGAAAGTCGCTGTAGGATTCTTTTTAATTAAAGCTGAAATTGGCACCTGCACAATTTGACCTTTTAGATTTCTAAAAGTAACTGGTTGATTAAATATGGCATTTTCATCATAACGCTGTGATTCATTAAAACGAACATTAATTTCATAATCTTCATCGTTATCTTTAAAGGTTGAGGCTTCCTGACCAAATACAGATCGTCTTATCGTTTGGCCTATCATTGCAGCTGAAATTCCTAGTTCGCCAGCTTTTTCACGATCAATTAGCAGTTCTAGCTCTGGCTTAGACTTATTAACATCTATTTTTAATTCTTCAATACCATCAATATTAAGCTCATTGATAAATGTTCTAACATCTTCAGCTTCTGCTAACATCTCATCGTAATTTTCACCTTTAACTTCAAGGTTAATTGGGTAACCTGCTGGAGGTCCGACCGCATCTTTTTCTACGATAATTGAGACACCTGGAAAACCTTTTACGGCTTGCCTTACTTCGGTTAACACTTGCGTACTTGATATATCACGACGCAATTTAAATTCACGTAATGTTAATGTCACTTTTCCTTTATGTGGCATTTCATTGGCCATTCCGCTGTTGGTGTTTGGGTTTCCAGCACCTTTACCAACTTGGGCAATGGCAGATTCAACCATGAAATTATAGCCGTCTTCATCTTCGTACTTTTTAATAGCTTCGTAAACTTTGGCTTCAACTTTTTTGGTTAAAGCATTGGTTTTGTCAATATCAGTACCTTCAGGGTACTCGATATAAGTCATAATTTGGTTAGGTTCATTTTCTGGAAAAAACAAAACCTTTGGTTGTGCTACACCAACTAAAAAGAAAGCCATAATCAATAAGGCAACTGTTCCAAAAAAGAAGACATAAGCCATCTTTTTATATAAAGCAAACTTTAATGTTTTTTCGTAAAAATATTCTAACTTTTTAAGCAACTTGAATTGAAAGTAATCTATAGCTTTTAGTAATAAAAACTTATAAACCCATAACATAATTGCTGTAAATATAGCAAGGTTACCAATGCCTCTAAAGGCTCCAAAATCTAATACAAATCCAGAAACAACAAGTGCAATACCTACTACAAAAAGAATTAAACTCCATCTAACTAATTGTTTTTTGGTAAACTCTTCTTCTTCAATTTTCATAAACTGAGAAGTCAACATCGCGTTGATGACTAAAGCTACAAAAAGTGAAGATGTTAAGACTACTGAAAGTGTGATCGGAAAGTAAATCATAAACTTACCTATAGTACCTGGCCAAAGTCCAAGCGGGAAGAATGCAGCTAAAGTAGTTGCGGTTGAAGCTATGATTGGCCATGCGATTTCTCCAATACCTTGTTTGGCAGCTTTAATTCTTGGCAAGCCTTGGTCCATCAAGCTATAAACATTTTCTACAACTACAATACCATTATCTACTAGCATTCCTAATCCCATCACCAAGCCAAATAGCACCATTGTATTTAATGTAAAACCAAGCGATGATAATACTGTCAAGGCTAAAAACATCGATAAAGGTATGGCTATACCAACAAATAAGGCATTTCTAAAACCTAAGAAAAACATTAAAACACCTACAACTAATATAACACCAAAAATGATGTTGTTTACTAAATCGTTAACTTGATTCTCGGTTTTAACAGATTGGTCATTGGTAATACTTATATCTAAATCTTCTGGGTAATAGCTGTTTTGTTCTTGTTTAACTAGCGCTTTAATTTGCTCGACAGCTTCAATCATATTTTTTCCTGCGCGTTTTTTAACGTCGAGCATGACAACAGGCTTAGTATGGTTTCTAGCAAATGTTGTTGGATCTTTTTCATGAAAATTAATTTGAGCAATATCACTTAAAAATACCGTACCGTCGTCAGACTTAACCACCATGTTTTTAAGTTGATTTGGTGTATCAATTTCACCGATAACACGAATGTTTTTCTGTAAACCATTCTTAATGACATTACCGCCTGAAATTGTTGTGTTTTCAGATCTAATGGCGTTAATAATATTATCAAAAGAGACTTTTGAAGCGTTCATTTTATAAATGTCAACTGCAACTTCAACTTCTTTTTCGTCTACGCCACGTATGCTTGCTTCTTTAATTTGAGGTAAAAGCTCTATTTTATCTTGTAAATGTTCCGCAAAATCTTTCAACTTTTGAGTTTTGTAATCGCCAATAAAATTGACGTTCAAAATCGGCATTTCTTCTGATATATTTAAATCAAAAACATTAGGCTCTACTTTAGCGCCATTGTCTAAAGTTGGCCAAGTGGTTTCAGACTTCACTTGGTCAACTTTATCTTTAATAAGTTGCTTTGCATTAGGAACTTCAATATCTTCTTCAAACTCAACAATCACCATAGAGTAATCTTGCATGGTTGTTGACGTTATTTCTCTAACACCTTTTACATTTTTAAATTCTTCTTCTAAAGGTTCAGTGATAAATTTTTCAATATCTTCAACTGAGTTTCCAGGGTTGATTGAACTCACATAAATTTTAGTTTCAACAATTTCAGGAAATGCCTCTCTTGGCATACTGTAATAGGATAACAGACCACCGAGTAAGATAATAGCTGTTATGACATAAACCGTCATTTTATTATCTATAGACCATGACGATATCCCGAATTCTTTGTAAGTGTTTTTGGCCATAATTAGCTTATTTTAAAGGCGTTTCGATTCTAACTTTTTCACCATCTCTAACTGATCTTGAACCACTTGTTATGACATATTGACCAGCTTTAAGTCCGTTTTTAATTTCAGTAAAACCATTGTAAGATTTACCGATTTCTACTTGAACTTTTTTGGCTTTACCTACATTATCCTTCTCTGGTTGAAATACATAAATAACTTGTTCTCCACTAGCCGTTTCCTGCATTATGCTTTCTTTAACTACAATCGTGTTTTTACGCCTATAATCGTTAATTTTAACTTTGGCCATTAAATTAGGCTTAATCACTTCTTTTCCTGACGGGATGCTTATTTTAATTGAAAACTTTCGGTTTGCAGGATTAATGTAATCTGAAATTTGAATAACCTGAGCTGAAAAAACTTCATTAACCGCTGTTAAACTCACCTCAACTGAAGTATTTAGGGATATTGCACTTAAATATTGCTCAGGAACTTCAGCACTGATGTACATTTCTTTTAAGTTAATTAATCTAAATACTGGAGACATTCCAGGACTTACAACTTCGCCTTGGTCGGTTAATTTTTGATCAATTTTACCTGCAAATGGCGCGCGAATTTTTGTTTTATTAAGCTGCTCTTGCAAACGTTTTACATTTTCTTGCATCGACTTAAAGGCGGTTTCGGCCTCAAGATATTGAATTTCTGAACCGATGTTTTGCTCCCACAATCTAGATTGTCGTTCAAATCGTGTTTTAGAGAGTTCTAGTTGTGTTTTAAGTTCTTGTAATTGGTCGCTTAAGCCACCATCATCAATCTTTGCTAATAATTGCCCTTTAGAAACTTGATCGCCTTCGCTGACGTAAATTTCTTCTAAAACTCCACTAAATTCGGGATAAATCAGAATATTCTCGTCGGTTTGAACGTCTCCTTGAACTTCAACATAATGATTAAAGGTAGTTGTATCTACCTGATTTACTTCAACTAAGCTATAAGAATTAGCTTCTTCAAAACTTTCAATCTTTTGGTTTAATTTTTCAATTGAAGCATTGAGTTGCCGCTGTTGAGTAGATAATTCTGTCCGCTTTTGGCGCATTAACTCAACATCGTTAGAGTTAATAACTTCTTCTACCGTTTGTTGCTTTTCATTGCAAGACGCGGTAATTAATAACAGACTTAAAAGACTTATGTTTATTAAATTTTTCATGGCTTTAATTAGATTGTAGAGGTGTGTTTTTAACTTTTTCGAGTTCGGCTTTTGTGTTAATTAGGTTAAGCATAGCCTGCAAATACTCATTTTGAGCTTGATAGAGTTGGGTTTGCGCTTGACGAAGTTCAAAACTTGAAGCTAAACCTTCTTTAAATTTGACTTCGTTTTTATGCTGAATTCGTTCGGCAAGGTTTAGGTTTTTTTGAGCAATGGTGTAATTTTCAACTGCAAAATCAAAGTCGCTTTGTGCTGCGTTTAAGTCTAATTGAATTTGATTAATGGTTTGTTTGCGTTGTAACTTTGCTTTTTCGAGCTCAATTTTGGCTTGTTGCGTTTGGGCATCACGCTTAAATGAACTAAAGATAGGCACATTTAAACTTACACCAATGGTTGCAAACTCGAACCAATCGGTACCGCTTTCAAAAAACTCAAATTGATTACCAAAACTTGTCGCGCCATAATTGGCAAAAGCAGACAAACTCGGTAAAGCCTGACTTTTTTGAAGTTTTAACTCTAAATCACGTTGTTCAACAAGGTTTTTAGCAATTTTATAATCAATTGTATTCTCAAAATTAAATTCTTGCGTTTCAGCTTGCAGCATGGCTTCTTTAGCAGCTAAATTTTCTAAAGTATCTTCTAGAATAACTTCAACTGAAACATCGATTCCTAGAACCATGTTTAGACTTTCCTTTGCGATGTTATACATACGCTCAGCATTTCTTAACTGACTTTTTAATTGCTGGCTTGTAATTTGCAGCTGCTCGACATCTTCTTCTTCAGCTAGACCGTTTTCATAAATTTGTCGTGTTTCATTTAAATTATCGAGCGCTTCATTCAGATTGTTTTGTGTAATTTCAATTGAATTTTTCGCTAAAAGCACATTTCCATAAGCTGTAATTACATTTTTTCGCACTTCAAATGCTGTTTTTTCTTTAGCATTAGCCGAATATTCTAAAAAGGTTTTGGCCGCTTGTAAAGCAACAATGTATGAGCCATCAAAAATAAGCTGATTAACAGTTCCTGTTGCTCGCATGTTGTGGCGTTGCCCAAATGTTACAGGTACAGTAGTTCCAGGCTCACCTCCAACAATTTCAGCTGGTAATGGCGTAACCGTTAGTTTTGGGTTGTTTTCGTAATTGACTTGACCGCTAATTTGAGGCAAACCATCGGCTGTTGTTTCCCACTTACGTTTAAGTGCAATAGCCACATCTTTTTGGGCATTGAGGTTAGCGTAAGCACTATCGGTTGCAAAGTTTATGGCTTCTTGAAGTGTGAAGTTATAAACTTTGGCTTCTTGTGAAAATGTGAGATTAACACATAACAAAAGAAGTAAAATTAAGGTTTGTTGTTTCATTTAGTGTGTGTTTAATAAAGCGTCGAGTCTGTTTTTCCCTTTTAGTGTAGTGATGCTTCTTAAGTGATAAATTAAAAATTCTTCATAAAGTTGTTTAGGATTTAGGTCTGTTGACTTGAAAAGGTCTTCGTTTTTTATATTCAACATACCTGAAATGTATGCGCGAACAACAAATACAATATTTAAATCGCCTCTATAAAACCCATCTTTCACACCTCGTTCCACATTTTCTGTGCAACATTTATCCATAGTACAGATATGAGAGTTTTTAAGTTTTTCGTGAATCTTAGGGTAATATTTCTGCAATTGAAATTGAGGTGAGGCTTTTTCATTTTTTAGCCTTCTCATGACCGTATTTTTTATTTCAATCATTTCTTGAATAGGATCAAAATTTTGAGCGATCACTTGATGTATTTCGTCATTAATTTGATTTTTAATGTGTTGAGCGACGGCTTCAACTAAATCAGATTTATTGTTATAGTGCTCATAAATGGTTTTTTTTGAGACACGCATTTCAGCGGCTAAATCGTCCATAGTTACACTCTTGAATCCATATTCAAGAAACATATCTGCAGCTTTATGTAAAATGTCTATTTTCATTTCGGTTGCAAATCTACGTCGGAAACTTTAAAAACAAAATAAGTTTCCATAGTTTTACAAAACCTTAACAATAAAAAAAAGAGACCTTAATAAGATCTCTTTTTTAAACTGCATTTATACCATTTAGGCATTAAATTAACTGGAATAAATCGCCCTTTTTCTCTTTTTATTTCACTTGAAAAATAGACCGTAGCTAAGGCTATGCTCGATTTTTAAAGTTCATAAAAAGCAAAAAATCATCAATTTCTTTCCCAGTAAATTCAAAACATAAATGGTATTAGTTAATTTTAAACGCTGCGATTCATTAAGAAATCTCCAAATTCGATTAAAATTTCTTTCTGTTGTTGTGGTATACCTATATCATCTAAAGATTTATAGGCTTTTTGGGTATAATTCTTAATTTCTTTCTTAACAAATTCAGTTGCGCCAGTAGAGTTATAAAGCGATTTTACAGTTTCAATTTTACTGTTAGGGTTTTTAGGACTTATACTAAATAAATGTTCTAATTGACCAGACGAATCGTTTTCAAGTGCTTTTAAGTATAAATAGGTTTTTTTATTTTCAATGATGTCACCGCCAACTTGTTTACCAAATTTTTCAGGATCTCCAAAAGCATCTAAGTAATCATCTTGTATTTGAAATGCGATTCCTAAATTTTTACCAAAATCATAAATCAAATCCTGCGTATGCTTGTTTTGATTAGCAACTATGGCACCCATTTGTAGTGCTGCCCCAACTAAAACGGCTGTTTTAAACTCAATCATTTTTAAGTACTCTTCTATACTAACGTCATCGCGTTGCTCAAAATCAATGTCATATTGCTGACCTTCGCAAACTTCTATAGCTGTTTTACTAAACAATTTTGCAAGTGGTTTAAATTGCTCGTCAGGATAATGCTCAAACAATTGGTAAGCTAGAATTAGCATAGCATCACCAGACAAAATGCCGGTATTCAAATCCCATTTTTCGTGAACTGTTTTTTGCCCACGCCTTAATGGCGCATCGTCCATAATATCATCGTGAACTAAAGAAAAATTATGAAACATCTCTACGGCTAAAGCAGCATACATCGCTTGTTTATGTTGACCAGAAAAAATTTCGGCGCTCATCATGACCAAAATTGGCCGCATACGTTTACCGCCTAAATTTAAAATATAATCGATGGGCTTGTAGAGCTGCTCAGGAGTTTCATTGATGTCATAAGATTTTAAAAAATCTAGGAAATCAGATTTATATTGCGCTAGGGAATCCATAAAATTGATTTTGAGCGAAAATAAACTTTTTAGAAAATTCAAAAGATGCTATTTAGAAAATAATAAGGTTTCAAAATAAAATACTCTAAAATTTGAAGTATAAAATTCTCGTTTTAAAAAGATAAATTAACTATAGTTATTTAGCAAATAAAAAATTCGTAAAAACAAATCAACCTAGGTTACCTCAATTGAAATAAAAATAATAAAACACTATAATTTTATAGATATCTCAAATTATTGCAAAAATTATGATTTTACCAAATCAAGAAAGCTTCAAAATGAAATCATAAAAACCCTTAAAAAAATCGTAGTTTGGTTATAAATTGTAATTTTGTATTACAAATACAATTGTATATCCACATATGGACCAATTTTCTTTTCTAAATGCGGTGCACCCGCAACAAATCGCTGAACTTTACGATCAATATTTAAAATATCCAGATGCTGTTGAGCCGAGTTGGAGAGCATTTTTTCAAGGTTTTGATTTTGGGAAAAGCGACTCAAATGAAGTTCAAGAAGTTACATTAAGAGATGCTGAAACCAATGAAAAAACTCAGGTAAAAATTCCTGACAATGTTCAGAAAGAGTTTCAAGTCATTAATTTAATTGATGGTTATCGTCATCGCGGACATTTATTTACGAAGACCAATCCCGTTAGAGAAAGACGCGATTATCAACCAAAATTAACGCTTGAAAATTTCGGCTTATCTAAAGACGATTTAGATACTGAATTTGAAGCAGGTGAAGTTATTGGCATTGGTAAAGCTAAGCTAAAGCAAATCATAGATTTTTTAGAAAATGTTTTTTGCGACTCGATTGGTGTAGAATATGCCTACATTAGAAAGCCAGAAGAGATAGACTGGATTCAACATAAAATTTACGCCAATCAAAATCAACCTAAATATTCTACTGAGCAGAAGAAAAATATTTTAAAAAAGCTTAACGAAGCAGTTGTTTTTGAAAGCTTCTTACACAAAAACTTTGTGGGTCAAAAGCGCTTCTCACTTGAAGGTAATGAAACTTTAATTCCTGCACTTGACGCTTTAATAGAAGGCGCAGCAAACCAAGGTGTAGAAGAATTTGTCATGGGCATGGCTCATCGTGGCCGTTTAAACACGCTCGCAAATATTTTTGGCAAAAGTCCAAAAGACATTTATAATGAATTTCAAGGAAAAGATTACGAAGTTGATGGCTTTGATGGTGATGTAAAATACCATTTAGGTTGGACATCAAAACGTAAAACCGATTCTGGTAAAGAAATTAATTTAAACATCGCGCCCAATCCTTCGCATCTTGAAACAGTAGGTGCTGTTGTTCAAGGAATTGCCCGAGCAAAACAAGACGACCACCATTTAGGTGAAGAACAAAAAGTTTTACCAATTGTTGTGCATGGTGATGCCGCAATTTCTGCGCAAGGCATTGCCTATGAAATTGTACAAATGGCACAACTTGATGGTTACAAAACTGGCGGAACTATTCATATTGTAGTGAATAATCAAATTGGTTTTACCACAAACTATACTGACGGTCGCTCATCTACCTATTGTACTGATGTCGGAAAAGTTACTTTATCCCCTGTATTACATGTTAATGCTGATGATGCTGAAGCCGTAGTTCATGCTATGGATTTTGCATTAGCTTACCGGATGAAATTTGGCCGAGATGTTTTTATTGACTTATTAGGCTACAGAAAATATGGCCATAATGAAGGTGACGAACCTCGTTTTACACAGCCTAAACTATATAAAGCTATAGGAAAACACGATAATCCACGTGATATATACGCCAAACAATTATTAGACACTAATATAATTGACCAATCCTATTTAGACAAAATAGAAAACAACTATAAATCTAAATTAGAAGAAGACTACGAGACTTCTAAAAAAGAAGAAAATAGTGTTGTAACTAAAATACTTCAAGAAGAATGGGATGGCTTTGAAAATGGCGATAAAAAAGACATGCTAGAAGGAATTGATACAACATTTAATTTAAAGGAACTTGACCAATTAGCCGAAAAATTAACTAGCTTACCGAAAGATAAAAAATTTCTACGCAAAGTAGATCGCTTGATTAAGTCACGTCACAAAATGTATTTTGAAGACAATAAACTTGATTGGGCAATGGGCGAATTATTAGCTTATGCTACTCTACTCAAAGAAAATCATGATGTTAGAATTACCGGTCAGGATGTTGAGCGTGGTACATTTTCTCACCGTCATGCCGTTATTAAAGTTGAAGAAAGTGAAGAAGAATATGTACCTCACAACCACTTAGATAAAGATGCAGCAAATTTTTATATTTATAATTCACTTTTATCTGAATATGCGGTTGTCGGTTTTGATTATGGTTATGCCATGGCAAGTCCGCAAACTTTAACTATTTGGGAAGCACAATTTGGTGACTTTAGTAATGGTGCTCAAATTATGATTGACCAATACATTTCAGCCGCTGAAGATAAATGGAAAACCCAAAACGGACTCGTGATGTTATTACCTCATGGCTATGAAGGCCAAGGTTCTGAACATTCATCTGGACGTATGGAACGCTACCTTCAACTATGTGCTAAAGACAATATGTATATTGCCAACTGCACAACTCCAGCCAATTTTTATCATTTGTTAAGAAGACAAATGAAACTGAAATTCAGAAAACCCTTAATCGTCTTTACACCAAAAAGTTTATTACGTCACCCAAAGGTCAATTCAACTAAAGAAGAGTTAGCAGAAGGGAAATTTCAACCAATAATAGATGATACAGAAGTGAAGGCAAAAGATGTAACTTCAGTTGTGTTAAGCTCAGGTAAATTTTACTACGACTTATTAAAACACCGAGAAGAAAACAACATTAAACATGTGGCATTAATTCGTTTAGAACAACTTTTCCCACTTCCACAAGAAGAAATCGAATCAATTTTAAAGAAATATAATAAAGCAAACGACATTGTTTGGGCACAAGAAGAACCAAGAAACATGGGTGCTTATAGTCACTTATTGCTTCAATACCCAAAAGCGAGAGAATTTAGAGTTTGCAGTAGACGTTTTTATAGTTCACCAGCAGCTGGTAGCCCAGCTAGATCAAAAACACGTCACCAAGAAGTTATCGATTATGTGTTTGATGCTTCAAAAGACAATTGTATATTAGATTATAAAAATTAATAATAAGATTACGAAATATTTAGATTATGGCTTTAGAAATGAAAGTCCCTTCACCGGGCGAGTCAATTAGCGAAGTTGAAATCGCAGAATGGTTAGTCCAGGATGGCGACTACGTTGAAAAAGATCAAGCAGTTGCTGAAGTAGATTCAGATAAAGCAACTTTAGAATTACCAGCTGAAGCAAGCGGTGTAATAACCTTAAAGGCTGAAGAAGGCGATGTCGTTGAAGTTGGCGAAGTAGTTTGCCTTATCGACACCGAAGCCCAAAAACCTGATAGTGACGACAGTGCTTCAGATAAAACTTCAGACAACAAAGCATCTGAACAAAAAACTGATAAACAAGAAAAGGCAAGCAACACTTCTACTGAAGACAATTCAAAAAAAGAAGATAGCCAAGAAAAAACTTACGCATCTGGAAGTCCTTCACCTGCAGCTAAGAAAACTTTAGCTGAAAAAGATATCGATCCAAAAGATGTTAAAGGAACAGGCCGTGATGGAAGAATCACTAAAGAAGACGCCATGAAAGCTGAAGGTAAACCATCTATGGGAACACCTGGAAATGGCTCAAGAGCTGAAAGCCGAAGTAAATTATCGATGTTAAGGCGTAAAGTGGCCGAGCGTTTAGTAAGTGCTAAAAATGAAACAGCCATGTTAACAACCTTTAATGAGGTTGACATGAAACCAATTTTTGACTTACGTGCTCAATATAAAGAAGACTTTAAAGCAAAACATGGTGTTAGCCTTGGCTTTATGTCATTTTTTACTTTAGCCGTTGTGCGAGCTTTAGACCAATTCCCTTCCGTAAACAGCATGATTGATGGCAAAGAAATGATCACCTATGATTATAAAGACGTAAGTATTGCCGTTTCAGGCCCAAAAGGTTTAATGGTGCCTGTGATTAGAAATGCAGAAAACCTTAGCTTTAGAGGTGTTGAACAAGAAGTAAAACGCTTAGCGACCCGCGCAAGAGATGGTAAAATAACCGTTGACGAAATGACTGGCGGTACGTTTACCATTTCAAACGGTGGTGTATTTGGTTCTATGCTTTCAACACCAATTATTAACCCACCGCAAAGTGGAATTTTAGGTATGCACAACATCATTGAACGTCCAGTGGCTATTGATGGTGAAGTGGTTATTAGACCTATGATGTATGTCGCCTTATCTTACGATCACCGAATAATTGATGGGCGTGAATCAGTTGGTTTCTTAGTCGCCATAAAAGAAGCGCTTGAAGACCCAAGCAATTTATTGATGTATGGCGACATCAAAAAAGCACTTGAACTTTAAATAAATTCTAATCTTATTAATCAAAAGCTGTTAATTAACTTTAGCAGCTTTTTTTATGAATTTTTATAAACTTAAGCTAATTTAAAATAAGTAATTTAGTTCAATAATTTAGTATTTTGACTCAAGAACATATCGTTATAATAGGAAATGGCATCGCTGGCGTAACTGCCGCAAGACATATTAGAAAATTGTCTGATAAAAAAGTGACCATCATCTCTTCTGAAAGTGAGTACTTTTTTTCAAGAACAGCCTTAATGTATGTTTATATGGGTCATATGAAGTGGCAACACTTAAAACCTTATGAAGATCATTTTTGGAGAAAAAACAACTTCAACTTAGTGCAAGACCACGTCATTGATATCTTTCCAGAGCAGCATCAAATAGAACTTCGGTCAAAACGCAAGATACACTTTGATCAATTAATAATTGCTACAGGTTCGAAACCCAACAAATTCGGTTGGCCTGGCGAAAATGCAAACGGTGTTCAAGGTTTATACTCTAAGCAAGATTTAGAATTACTTGAAAAAAATGCACCTGATAATAAAACTTGCCGACGTGCAGTGATCGTTGGTGGCGGACTCATTGGAGTTGAACTTGCCGAAATGCTTCACACAAGAAAAATTCCTGTAACATTTTTAGTGCGTGAGTCAAACTTCTGGAACAATGTCTTACCAGATGAAGAAGCCAAAATGCTTAATAAACACATTAAATCTCATGGCATAGACTTACGCTTAAATACCAATTTAGAAAAAATTTTAGTTGATGAAAATAACCGTGTTTACGCTGTAAAAGTAAAAGAATCCGACGAAATTATTAATTGTGACCTTGTGGGTTTAACCGCTGGCGTTTCTCCTAATATTGAGTTTGTTAAAGATTCTAAGATAGAAACCAACCGTGGAATTTTAGTTAATAGATATTTACAAACTAATTATAAACACATTTATGCCATTGGTGATTGTGCAGAACAACGTGAAAATATTGGCTATCGAAAACCTATTGAAGCTGTATGGTACACTGGCAGAATGATGGGTGAAACTGTTGCTCAGACAATTTGTGGAAAACCAATGCACTATAATCCAGGCCATTGGTTTAATTCGGCTAAGTTTTTTGATATTGAATACCAAACTTATGGTTGGGTCTTTAATCAACCTAAAGAAGGTCATGAACATTTTTTTTGGAAGCATCCAGAAAAAGATATTTGTATTCATATTAACTACGAAAAAAGAAGCCGAAAATTTATTGGGTTTAACACATTTGGAATAAGAATGCGGCATGTGTTTTTTAACCAATGTTTAGACGCTTCAGCTACCGTTGATGACGTAGTTAAACATCTTCATTTAGCTAATTTTGACCCAGAGCTTTATAAAACCTACGAAAAATCGATTCAGCAAGCTTTTAAAACACAACAAATATGAGTACTAGTGCAAATATTTCAGCTACTGCTTCAGCAGACAATTTAAACGCTCAGCAAAAAATAGCCTTGTTTATTGGCTTTTCAGGTCTTTTTATTTTGGTATTAGCTGTATTTAAAATTGTTGTCGTTAATCAATTAGTCGCCTTACTTTCGTCGCTAATTTTTATAAGTATTGGTATTATTTGGTATGCCAAATCAACCTATAAAGGTCAATCGCCAGGTGTAAAGAACAATTTTATTTACGTCAGCAATTTAACAAACCGTGGTTTTTGGGCATATTTATTGGGCTTAAGTTTAACCGGATTTTATATTATACTCTATTTTTATCCTGAAATTTTAGGACTTGTTAAAAACGGACAAAACACAAGACTTATCGCTTTATTTGATCCTTTAAGCCGTGTGTTAAGTGGTAATCCGGCTAGCCAATGGTTTGTATATGGCACACTTTACACCATTGCTATTTTAACTTTTGGAATTAAAGCTTTGCTTAAATATCGTCATAATTCTTATCAAAAAGTAAGAACTCTTTCGGTGATATTTTTTCAGTTGAGTTTTGCCTTTATAATTCCTGAGCTAATGGCAAGACTTAATACCAATAACTTCAGTTTACCCTATTATGATTTGAAAAATATTTGGCCTTTAAACTATTATAACTTTGAGCAATATCGGGTTGATCAATTTATAAATGCAGGCTCAATTGGTCTTGCTTTACTTATTTTCGGAATCATTTCAATCTTTATTATCACGCCAATTTTAACCTTCAAATACGGCAAACGTTGGTATTGCTCTTGGGTTTGCGGTTGTGGTGGTCTGGCTGAAACAGCAGGTGATTCTTTTCGGCATTTAAGCAATAAGTCAATCAATGCGTGGCGTTTTGAGCGCTGGCTCATACACTTAGTTACCGTATTTATTACGCTTGCGACAATTGCTGTAGTCTACTCCTATTTAGGAGATGATTCCTCTAAATATTGGTTAACCCGATCTACATTTTTAATCGCTGTGATGAGTATTTTAAGTCTCGTTTTTGCTTTAATCATGATTTTTAAGCGAAACGCTTTACAAAAAGATGCCATATATGCTGCAATTGCTTTTTTTATAATCATCGGCTCATTAATAAGCATGCATTTTATTGATGGCTACCAACAGCAATTGTTTTTATTTGAAGCTGAAACATTGAGAAGTAGTTATGGTTTTTTAATCGGAAGTATTTTTTCTGGTGTTATTGGGACTGGTTTTTATCCTATTTTCGGTAATCGGGTTTGGTGTCGTTTCGGATGCCCAATGGCTGCAATTTTAGGACTACAACAGCGATTATTTTCTAAATTTAGAATCACAACTAATGGTGGGCAATGTATTTCTTGTGGCAATTGTTCTACTTACTGTGAAATGGGTATCGACGTTAGGGCTTATGCTCAAAAAGGAGAAAACATTGTCAGGTCATCTTGTGTAGGCTGTGGCATCTGTGCTAATGTATGTCCAAGAGGTGTTTTAAAGCTTGAAAATGATAATTTAGATCATCGCATTAATTCAGAAGACATCTTGTTAGGCAATGATGTAGATTTAAAAGACTTTCTAAAAAAATCTTAAACTGTACCTAAGACATATAGTTGCTCTAAAGTTGGTGATTTACTTCCACCTTCAGGTTCAAGTGTTACACCAAAAGCTTCAGTTTCTGGTAGATTGCTGATTTCAAAAATTTTATCTTGATCGCTATTAAACTGATCTAAAACAGCAATACTTGTTGGTGTTAACGGATCAAGTTTTAAAGACCAAACTTGGTAAACCATGCCTTTTGGTGGTTTAGGTAAACCCGCTAAATCGAGATAAACCTTGTTGTTTTTTTTATCTAAAAAAGCTTTTGCATAAGCATCTGGAGCAACTGGCTCGTTTCCAGGCAAACTATAAGCGGTAACATCTTTATCTCTTACAACTTCTAAAGTTGACTCATAATTAGCAATGACGCGCTCTTTTTGATTAAGCTGTTCTTCTAAAGTATCAAGATTAGCATTACTTACTTGAACTTCAGTTTCAAGGTTAGAATTAAGGTTGAAAAGCCACAAAATGCCACCTAAAAGTAACAAACTAGCAGCCCAACCTATGACGCCGAAAACTGAAAGTGAGCGAGAGGTCCTAGGTGCTTCATCAACTTCAGTTGAACCTATTGCTTTTAAAACAGATGATTTTAACTGTGGAGAAGCTGCTGGTGATATTTCAGTTGAAAGTTCCATCAAAATTAATTCAATATCTTCAACTTCAACTCTAATTTCAGGATACTTATTAATCAAACTAGAAATCTGTTCATTTTCATGTTTATCTAAAACACCATAAACATAAAGTTCTAATAATCCAGATGTAATGTAGTCTTGTGGTTTCATAGCTAATTAGTCTTCTAATGAAGTTCGTAAAGTATTTAAGCAAGCTCTGTTTCTTGACTTGACAGTTCCTAAAGGAATGTCTAAACTTTCTGAAGTTTCTTTCTGTGAAAAACCTTGGAAGTATAATAATTGAATTAATTTTATACACATTGGCTTCAACTTTTTGACAAACTTTTTAATCCCGATGCTTTCTGAAGCTTTATCTAAATCAGTATCGTCTTGTAAGAAAAAAGCAAAGGTTTCAATATCATGATTTTTAGAAGTATTTTTAAAAGCTTTAGACCTTACACGATCAATGGCCGAATTACGGGCAATATTAAGTAACCAAGTAAAGAAACGCCCTTTAGATTTATTGTAAGTTTGTGCTTTGTTCCAAACTTTTACAAATACATCTTGCATGACTTCTTCAGCTATATTTTGATCTTTTACTATGGTCATAATTACGCCTAAAATATTTTCAGAATAAAGGTCATAAAGCTTAGCAAAGGCTTTTTCATCTTTATTCTGCAATCGTTCAATAAGGAAGTCGGGTTGCATTTTAGTAATTTTTTTTAAATCTATTAAAAAATATACTAAAGCGCTTCAATTTTAAAAAAAAGTTGCGGCTATTAAAGCCGCAACCCAAAACAACACTATCACTCATAACACTCACGAATAAAACAATTAAAAACAAAAATCAACCTATGAGCCTTGTTGTTTTAAAATTATCAACCAACTTTATTTTATATACGAAAAAAATTAGCCTACGGTTTAAATACTCAACAGAACCGCTGTTAAATGAAGTTAAAACCACACAGAAATTATTTAATAGATTAATTTTGCACCGCAAATTAGTTAGAAAAAAATGATTCAAGAGAAGCCTATACGTGTTATTATTCCAGCATTTAATGAAGAAGCTTCTATTGGATTAGTGATTGATGATATACCGAGCGATATCACTGAAATTATTGTGGTAAGCAACCGGTCAACAGACCAAACTGAAGCTGTGGCAAAGCAACATGGCGCGACGGTTTTAAACGAACCGAGACGAGGCTACGGTTACGCCTGTTTAAAAGGCTTAAACTATCTTGAGCGCTTAAATGACTCTACAAGTATTGTTGTTTTTCTAGATGGTGACTATAGTGATTTTCCAGAAGAAATGCCTCAACTTTTAAAACCAATAGAAACTGGCGACTACGATTTTGTAATTGGCGCTAGAGCTTCATCCTTACGTGAAAAAGGATCTATGACATTTCCACAAATATTTGGTAACTGGTTAGCAACTAATCTTATGCGTTTGTTTTATGGTGCTAAGTACACAGATTTAGGACCGTTTAGAGCCATTAAATATGAAAAACTCAAGGCTTTAAATATGGAAGATAAAACCTATGGCTGGACAGTCGAAATGCAATTAAAAGCTCTAAAACACAAACTCAAGTATACTGAAGTCAAAGTAAATTACCGTAATAGAATAGGCGATTCTAAAGTCTCAGGAACAATTAAAGGCGCTATATTTGCAGGCGTTAAAATAATTGGTTGGATTTTTAAATATGCTATTAAATAAAATTGTTAGCTTTACTATAATTGCAATATACAGCTTTGCACTCCTGCAAATATTTATTTATAGTATCGCACAATTACAACTATTAGTCAGTTACGTTAAAAATCGGCATAAACAACCAAAGACAAGAGCATACAAAACCTGGCCACAAGTCACTATACAACTACCAATATATAATGAGGCTTATGTTGTTGAACGACTTATCAATAATATCATAAACTTAGATTACCCAAAACATTTGCTTGAAATACAAGTATTAGATGACTCTACAGATACTTCAGTTTATACGACAAGTAAACTTATTAATCAATATAAAACCCAAGGTTTTGATATTAAGCACCACAAAAGAAAATCACGAACGGGATTCAAGGCAGGTGCTTTAAAAGAAGGTTTAGAAGTTGCAAAAGGCGAATTTATAGCTGTGTTTGATGCCGACTTTTTACCTAAAGAAGACTGGCTTAAAATAACATTACCTCATTTTTATCATGGCCAAGTTGGTGTTGTGCAAACCCGTTGGGGACATCTCAACCGAAATACTAATTTACTCACTAAAATACAGGCTTTTGCTTTAGACTTTCATTTTACGATAGAACAAGTCGGAAGAAACCAAGCTAAACATTTTATCAATTTTAATGGTACTGCTGGTATTTGGCGGAAATCTTGTATTTATGATGCCGGGAATTGGCAAGGCGATACGCTAACTGAAGATTTAGATTTAAGTTATCGCGCTCAATTAAAAGACTGGAAGTTTGTTTATTTAAAAGATGTTGTTACACCAGCCGAACTTCCAGCTATTATGAGTGCTGCAAGATCTCAGCAATTTAGATGGAACAAAGGTGCAGCCGAAAACTTCAGCAAAAACTTTTTTAATGTTTTAAAAAGTTCAAACACTTCGCTAGGTTCAAAATTTCATAGCTTTTATCACTTATTGAACAGCAGTTTATTTCTATTAATTTTATTAATCGCTGTACTTAGTATTCCGATACTATACATCAAATCTTTTTTTCCAGAACTCAAGTTGATTTTTTATGCTTTAAGCGTGTTTGGTATTAGTAGCCTTTTCTTTTTAATTGCTTATTGGTACAGTTTTAAAGAGCTTTATGGTAAAAGCATTTACAGTTTTTTTAAATTTCTAGGGCTTTTTATTTTATTTTTTTCGGTGGCTATGGGTTTATCTTTACATAATAGTATCGCCGTCTTAGAAGGGCATTTCAAAAAGAAATCAGCTTTTATAAGAACACCTAAACTCAATAATATACTTCAAGGAAACACTTATGTTACAAGACCGATTAATTGGGTGAATTTTGTAGAGTTATTCTTATTTTTATACTTTGCCTTTGGAGTTTATAGTGCTTTTAAAGTTGATGATTTTGGTTTAATTATTTTTCATTTGATGCTATTTGTTGGTTTTGGATTTGTATTTTACAAGTCTGTCTTATCTAAATATTAGAATAGTTGAAGTTGCTCAACTCACATATTTACAGCCTATTGTTAAAAGTGTTGTTACACCTATTATTCTTGTCAGGAATTATTTTCTTAAACCAAACCGAACGTCATGAGCATTTTCAGTTAATCGGTATATACTTAAGTGCATTTACATTGCTATTTATTTTGA
Source organism: Psychroflexus salarius (assembly GCF_900129035.1). Taxonomy (GTDB): domain Bacteria; phylum Bacteroidota; class Bacteroidia; order Flavobacteriales; family Flavobacteriaceae; genus Psychroflexus; species Psychroflexus salarius. Next base: position 56,119 of record NZ_FQTW01000010.1, read on the forward strand.
TTAAATATCAAAAAAGCAGTTTTTTTGAATTAATTATTTTAAGCTTAGCCTCTCGCCTATTACTTTGGGACTATTTCCCAGCCTTGTCTCAAGATTTCTACAGATTTATTTGGGATGGTATGCTCAACGCAAAAGGCTTTAATGTTTATGTCAATTTACCTCAAACACTCTGGGAGAATTTTAGTATTGAACACAACCAATTTACTGAAACACTATATCGTAAAATGGGGAAATTAAGTGCTCACAATTACACTAATTATCCGCCATTTGCACAACTTATTTACACCTTACTTTATAAAATTTGTGGAGAAAATATTACAACTTACATCTACGGTTTACGCATAGTTAATTGGCTCGCTGAAATAGGTATTTTTTGGTTCATGTGGCAATTGATGAGGCACTTCAAAATCAATTTAAAATCTATTTTTTGGTTAATTTTAAACCCATTAATTTTATTAGAACTAACAGGAAACCTTCATTTTGAAGCCGTTATGCTATGCTTCTTTCTTGGGTTTTTATACTTCTTTTTAGTCAAAAAACGCTATTACTTATCAATACTTCTATTGTCACTTTCTATTGTTTCAAAACTATTACCCTTAATTATTTTACCGCTTATTTTAAGCTATCGCTATCATAAGAATTTGCGTATATCAATTTTAAAAGGTTTATTTCTTTGCAGCCAAACGCTTATTTTAAGTTTAATTAGCTACCTTTATTTTGTTGACCAGCAACTAATTAGCAGTTATAGTGAAAGCCTAGGTCTTTGGTTTTCTACATTTGAATTTAATGCCTCTATATATTATGTACTCAGAGAAATAGGTTATTGGATGGTTGGTTATAATGCTATTGCATTTATCGGAAAGTTACTTGCGGCAGTAATCTTTTTTACTGTGATGTGTATTAGTTTTTGGAAATATAAACAAAATAAAGCTGAAGAATTTCTCAAGAAAATGAGTGTAATTTTTTTAATTTATTTTTTGTTAGCTACGACCGTACATCCTTGGTATTTAATACTTCCACTTTCTTTGGGTATCATCAATAGGAATTTTTTAACCAAACAACTACTGTTGATTTGGAGTGCTACGATTATATTGAGTTATATCAGCTATAAAACTGAAATAGTAAAAGAACCAACAATAATACTAATTGTAGAATACAGTTTAATATATCTAATAATATTAAAGTATTTATTTCTTAGGCTTAGAAAGAGACTTAACACCAGCTACAGCGCCAACACCAAGACCTAGTAACAAAAAAGTATTGATGGGTAGCGGAACATCATCTGTGTTAGAGCCTGAACCATCTTCTGTGCCATCTGGTGGCGGTGGTGGTGTTGTTCCACCGCCTGGTTGAGCTTGAACAACATTTGTTGAAACTAAACCAAGGATTATTAAAATTAAATAAAACTTTTTCATAAATTGGATGTCATCTAGATTAATGCAAATATATAAATAAAATTTTAATCATTAAATTTGAAAATAAAAAATGAAATACTTTCTCTATCTACTTTTTATACTAACTACCAGTTATGCAAGCGCTCAGATACAAATTTCAGTTCAACTTACCGATAATAAACATGTGGAAGTTGATGGTAACAAAACTTCAATAAAAGATTTAACTCAAGTTATCAAGGCTTTTATAAAATCGCAAGATGAAAATGAATTAGTCAGTGCAAATATTGAAGTCGACAATACTTCAACAGATAGTTTAATTGAAGTTGTTAAAAATGAGTTTAAAAAAACTGAAGTCGATATCTTAAATATTCAGCGTTCTTCTATCTCTAATTTTTCGTCTAACTCTCCTGTGACTAAAGCCATGATTACACAATACAATACGCTTGTAAAAACCTGGAAAAACACGCCAGAAGCTAATCGTTACTACAGGGAAATTGAACTTGATTTTGTAAAAAATATGTATAAAAAAATGACCTTTAAACAACAGGTTAATGCAGAAAAATTACCTGGTTTTTTACCTATTTTTAATCAGAAGCCCAACACAAAACCTATTGAACAATTTAAGTTTGAGCAATGGATTTTTGACGAAAGTTTCCTTATTAAAATAAATGGTCAAGCTATTTCTAAAAAAGAATTACAAGCCTATCAAGCTTCTGATTTTGATGCTTTTTACATTGAAAGACGCATTATTAATGAAGAAAAAAAATCAATTATTAACCTTATAAAACCTTAAGTAATGGCCATTTTCTTCATTAAAAATGAAGCATTCATATTTTGGCAAACGCCAGGTTTTAGTTGATAATCAAAATTAAGTTCATCGTCTAAAATTTCAGCGTCGAAATGATAGTTAAACAAGCTTGTATTTTCTTCAGCTAAATCGCATAAGCTAATATCGTGAGTTGCTATAATACCAACACTTGAGGTTTGGTTTAACTTCTGAATAAATTTCTGAGAACCTTCAGCTTTATCTTTAGAATTAGTACCCTTTAAGATTTCATCTAAAATAATAAAGTAAGCTTGGTCTTTTATTGTATCGATAATAAATTTCAATCGAGATAATTCGGCATAAAAATAAGAAGATTCATCTTGAAGAGAATCGGCTGTTCGCATACTTGTAATTACCGGAATGGGTTTGTAAATAGCATGGCTAGCACTTACTGGCAAGCCTAAATTAGACATAACAATTTGTAAACCAACAGTTCTTAAAAAGGTGCTTTTACCTGCCATATTTGCTCCTGTAACAATCCAAAAATGATGGTTATGAAGCTCAAAACTATTGGTAACTGCTTCATTTTTTGGTATTAAAGGATGAACAGCGTCTTTAGATTTTAAAATAGTATGACCTGTTTCTGTTAATTGTGGGTAAGTATAATGAGGATGATTATAAGCAAAGTTAGCTAAGCTATTATAAGCGTCAAAATTGCTAATACTTGTTAACCACTGCTCTACCTTATAGCCATGACTTTTTATCCAGCCTTCTAATTTATAACCGTAACGTAAGTCCCACAATAAAAACGCATTTAAAACAACGCCTAACAACATATTATTTCGCTGTTCAAAACCATCAACCATTTTATTAAATTGACCTATTAAGTCTGAAACATTTTGCTGCTCTGATGCTACATTAGATTGAAAATGCTTCAGTAAATCTGCATTAAAACTTTCGTTTTCAATTAAATGTACCACATTTTGCTGGTTGGCAAAATAAGTTTGAATTTGATTGATTTGAGATGAAAATGCGCTGACCTTTTTTACGTAAAGACCTGTAATAACTAAACCAATTAATGCCCACAAACCAAACTGACTCAACTTTATGTAATCTAAGAAATAAGCTGCTGTAACTAGAATTGAAAGCACTGCAAATACATTTGGTAACCATCGCATCAATTTTGGAATAAATGCTGTATGATTTTTAAAAAAATTAACAATCGCATGGTTTGAAACCTCTTGTTGAACTGCATCAGCTTCTGCCGTGAATTGTTGCCTAAATTCAATTTTTTTTGCTAGATCTTTAATGGCCGCTTGTTTTTCAGAAATATCACAATAGTCATTACTTAAAATTAAGTCTGCCAATTTACTTTCACCTTCATTGGTTGCTGTTCGGTTTATAAATTGAAAAAAACTGCGATCACCAAACATATCTAAATCGGCACTAAAAACATGCTGATCATCTTTGTAAACTTCACCATTTTTAAACATTGAAACATCGCCGTTAAGCGCTTTTAATTCATTTTCATTAATTGTAATTAAGCGCTTAACAATGGTTTTTTTATGCTTTATATTTTGATGCCTTGAAACCAATACCACAAAAGCAATAATACTTAACAATAAGGTCGCTACCATAAATTTTACTTCACCCCAAAACCAAAATAAGGCGGCGATTGTCAGCAAAAAGACAGCAATACGAATAAGGCTAGATTGTAATAGCTTTTTATTTAAATGACGCTGTGTCTTTAAATGCTGATTTATATGGTTTTTGTAGATATTCATAGGTTTAAATATTTTTTCAAAAATAGCCGAATTGAAAAGGTTTTACTTATTTTTATTGTATAAATCTAAAAGTTTGGATGAATATAAAACCTACTTAAGTTTACTAAAAGAAAAATCTCAAGTCAATGACGCTGAAATCAAAGCCTTGATTGAAGAGTATAAAGCAACTGAAAGGTTTAGTATTGCTTCAAAAACCTTATTCTATATCCTCAACCTCAACACACAGCATTATGAATTCATCAATAAACATGCATATAATTTAACAGGTGTAAATCCAGAAGATTTTAAGGAGAATGGAACCAAAATATTACCAGAAATTATCTATTATTCAGACTATAAATTATTGGTCAACCAAGTGTTTCCAAAATTGCAAAACTGTTTTTTAGAACTTAATGAAGCGCAGCAAAAAAGCGCTGTGTTTGAACTTTACTATAGATTTATAAATAAAGTTTCAAACAGTCTAGAACCTGTTGTTGAATACAGCTCTTATGCAGCTTTCGATAAAAGCTTCAAACCTAAAATTTCAACTGGAATTATATTAAAATCTAGCCATAAATACCAAGGTGTAAGAGGAATTTTACGTGCTAAGAAAGATGGTGAGATGAAAGATTTATGCGACCATAGAACTTCTTTAGAAAAAGAGCAATTAAGTAAACGTCAAATTGAAATTATTGAGCTAGTATGTCAAGGCTACACAAAATCTGAAGTTGCCGATAAATTACACCTTGCCAAAGGCACCATTCACTCTCACGTTAAAAACATTTACCATAAATTAAACCTCAAAAATCAAGCTGAATTATTTCAATTTAAAGATAATTACCTCTAAAAATTACCACTATTGTGGTATTGTATGTGAAGCCCAATACGCTTAGATTTGATAAATATTACCAATTTATTATTTAATAATCGGGTGTAAATTTCATGAGGGCTAATTATTTACACCCGATTTAAATATGTGTATTATGAATAAACTGAGCTATTTATTATTTGCTTTATTAGGTGTAAGCTGCCAAACAGAATCTCAAAACTATTGGTCAAGATATCATGACGAACCAGTAAAAACAGAGACTATACGTTCAACTACAAAAGACTTTGAACCAACAAATCAATTTCAAACCAAAGTCTCCTATTACCCCAATGGTTTAATTAAAAGTGAATTCAGTCAAGATCAATATCGAGAAACGAGTCGATATTTTATTTATAAAAGCGACACTTTACATTCTATACTTAGCAAAATTAAGTCTAATGACATGGTTAACTATGAATTAGAAGAAGTCTTGGCCACGTATAAAAATATTTTCCCGTTAAAAACCAATTATCTGAAGGAATACAATCCTTACACTGGAGAAAATAAAGCCAAACTTAATACTAGAACCTACTCTTATACTAAAGACAATAGTATTAAGCAAATCCTTACAACTGAAGACCAAGATAATGACAAGTACTTTACAGATTATAAAATAAACTATAAGAAAGGTCATATTTCTTCTTCTAAATTTAAAATGTACAAAACAAGACATTCAGCAGATACAGTTGTAGAATTTGAAGAAGTCTCTGATTATAAATACATCAAACAATCTAAAGCTGGTCCAAAAAACTACATCCGAATAACACAAAATGACACTTTTTACCTTAATAGTGACTACACATTATTTCCTAAACAAGTGCTCAAAAATCCAGAAGTCAATTACATCAAATTAGAAGGTATCCTAAGCTATTATCTAGACGATTTACATAACAAAGCTATTTCTGAAGAAACCTATTCTATCGTTAATAACAAGATTAAAAAATTAAATACCAATAATGATTCGAGCCTTATAAGTCCTCGTGCCTTAAAATCTCAAAACTGGTTTATACAACGATTTTACACAAACTATATCGATTGGCTTATTGAAGAGAATAACTTCTCGAAATTTTACAGTGTTTTTGATGATGTTAATGAGCAATCACGATTTTTTGATGCAAAAGACTTAGATCAACTTAGATTTACAGCCTTCTCTGTTGCTAGAAAGGATAACAGATACAACTTAGCTAAAACCTATTTTGAGCCTATTTACAAGGAGACTACAAAAAAAGAAAAACTAAGATTTGAAGATATGTACGTCATAGCTCTAATGGCCCAAACCAAAGCTAATTTAGATGAAAAAAATGAGGCAATAGGAGATTTAAATATCATTAAAAGCTTTAAGAAAGAACAATCATCATTAGTAGAAGATTATAAACGAGAACTTGATTTATTAATTGCAGGAATTCAATATGAACTCGGTAACATAAAGTTGGCTAAAGCCATTGTAACTGATAATATTGAGTATTATTCACCAAAAGAAGGTGAAGATGAGTTTAGCATTAATTATGAAGCCTTAATGAAAAATGAAAGGCTACTTGAAAAAATAAACAATCAATAATTCTCTTTCAACAGCTCGCGCTTCTTCTTAGGCAACTTACTTACTACTAAATCGTAACTATGATTAATCAAATGCTTGATGAGACGGTCAGTTAAAGATGTGTCTTGAATTTTAACCGTGTTCCAATGTTTTTTATGCATGTGATAACCTGGTAACACATGCTCTGGATATTTAGCTCTTAACTCTTGTGCATATTCTGGATCACACTTTACATTCACAGAAAAGTCTTCTTGCTCCCACTTTTTAAGTGAAGCTAAAGCAAACATTTTACCCATCACTTTAAATACTAATGTATCTTCATCGAATGGAAATTCTTCTGTTGAAGATGCCTTTGCCAAGCAAAACAATCTTAATTCTTCTATATTCATTATAAACCAAATATAAAAAAACCTGCCAATTAAGGCAGGTTTCACACACTAGAAAATCATGGTTATTAAGATTTTAGTAATTATATAAACAATAAGCACTGATACAACTAATCGTGTTTCTTTAGACCATAATTTATGTTTCCACATTAAATAAACTCCTAACGGAAACAATAAAATTAAGAATACAGCTATTACTGTTGGCTGGCGTAACCACTTTTTTTTAGAATTATAGTATGCTTTTAAATATTCTCGATTCATAAAATCATTAAACATATAAATTTATGACTTTATCTTTTAAAAGAATAGGGGAAACCGTATGTCTCCCCTATTTTTAAAGACCAACAAAACAAATACAAAATACTGTTGAACAGTAATTTATAGCCTTAAAAATCAATTTTAAAGACTATCATCAACATATGATGATTTAAGCTATTTTCCCGTATTTTTCGTCTATTTTTAAAGTTTGAAATTTATATTTATTACTAACTAGAATCCATAAAATCTTAAATTTTAAGCTAATTGTATGAAGTTATTTTTTTAAAAAGCTCTTGAGCTTGGAACGAAAAGCTCTTGAGCTTGGAACGAAAAGCTCTTGAGCTTGGAACGAAAAGCTCTTGAGCTTGGAACGAAAAGCTCTTGAGCTTGGAACGAAAAGCTCTTGAGCTTGGAACGAAAAGCTCTTGAGCTTGGAACGAAAAGCTCTTGAGCTTGGAACGAAAAGCTCTTGAGCTTGGAACGAAAAAACGCCTTGCTTATGCAAGGCGTTTAACAATTGGCTAGGTAGAAAACCTACGAATTTGGATGAAGTTAGTTAATCCTCTACTTAACGCTTAATAAAGCGTTTAGTGATTCTAGTATTGTTTTTAGTCGTGATTTGTATAAAGTAATTTCCTGCAGCTAAATCTGAAACATCTATTTGTATCGGTGCTACACTACCTGATAATTCTAGCTGTTTGACTTTTTGACCTAGCATGTTGTATAGACTTACCGCTTTTACGTCTGCATTAGCATTACTTGTTAAGGTTACTTGATGCGTAGCAGGGTTTGGGTAGAGCTTAATCGCTAATTGTGCTTCCGTTGGATTATCTATAGATAAGCTTTCACACTCTGCTCCCCAATTAGGTTCAAAGCTCTCTTCTAATGGAGAGTTGGTAGAAAAACTACTTGGTTCAGATGGAATTTGTTCTACGCACCAATTGGATATATTTTGATTAAATACAACTGCCCCAAAAAACATAAAACTCATATCTGTCACATTGGAAACATTCCAATTATTTAAAGATTGATTAAAAGCATCAGCTCCACTAAACATATTTCGCATATTAGTGACACTAGACACATCCCAATTATTTAAAGGTTGATTAAAAGAAGTAGCCTGTTTAAACATACCTTCCATATTATTAACAGCAGAAACATCCCATTGGTCTAATGGCTGATTAAATGAAGAGGCGATTATAAACATACCTTCCATATTTGTTACGTTTTCTGTATTCCAGTCGTTAAGTTGTTTATTAAATGTGACAGCCTGATTAAACATCTGATACATATCTGTTACATTTGAGACATCCCAGTTATTTAAGGATTGATTAAATGCATCAGCAAAAGCAAACATCTGATTCATATTAGTGACACTAGAGACATCCCAATTATTTAAAGTTTGATTGAAAGACCCTGCACTTCTAAACATACGACTCATATCTGTTACATTAGACACATCCCAATTGTCTAAAGACTGATTGAAGGCTTCAGCACTAGCAAACATCTGTTTCATAACTGTAACACTTGAAACATCCCAATTATTCAAAGGTTGATTAAAACTTGATGCACTAGCAAAAGTTGAAAACATATTTACTACGTTAGATACGTCCCAATTATTAAGTGGGTTGTTGAAGCTAGAAGCACCTCTAAACATATCAGCCATAGTAACTAGATTGCTAGTATTCCAAAGGGAGATATCTTGATTAAAAGAGCTGGCGCCAATAAAGGCACTTTGCATATTGTTAACATTAGAAACATCCCAATGTGAAATATCTTGATTGAAAGTATCTTTTCCACTAAATAAAGAAGCCATACTTGTAATTCCACTGGTACAAGTGAGTGCAATTTCTGGGTCTTGTTGATTGTTTGCTATGATTGCATCTAGCTGTGCTCTTGTTCGTTTGGTAAAGGTTTTCTCTTCACCATTTATGGTTAATGTGCCTGTGTCTCCAAAATCAGCATCTGGACACATACATGTTACTCCATTTTCGGCTATGTAAAAATCTGGATTAGTGGTGCCAACCACATTAACGGTTCGTGTGACTGTTTCAGCGGCATTTCCACTAGAATCAGTGACATCATAGCTCAAGGTGTAAGTCCCAACTACATCTGTATCGACACTGCCGGTGACGATGATATTAGCTGTTAAATCGCCATCAGCATTATCACTTGCCGTTGCGCCTGCATCGGTATAGGTTGTGCTGACTTCAATGGTCACTGGATTATCACCAAGTAAACTAATGACTGGAATAGTCGTATCGACCACATTTACGATTCGTGTGACGGTTTCAGCGGCATTTCCGCTTGAGTCAGTTACATCGTAGCTTAAGGTATAAGTCCCAACCACATCAGCATCGACATTGCCGGTGATGATGATATCAGCTGTTAAGTCGCCGTCAGTATTATCACTTGCCGTTGCGCCTGCATCGGTATAGGTGGTGCCGACTTCAATGGTCACAGGATTATCACCGAGTAAAGTAATCACTGGAATAGTCGTATCGACTACATTAACTGTTCGTGTGACCGTTTCAGCAGCATTTCCACTTGAGTCTGTGACATCATAGCTTAAGGTATAAGTCCCAACTACATCTGTATCAACACTTCCGGTAACGATGATGTCATCTGTTAAGTCGCCATCCGTGTTATCACTTGCCGTTGCACCTGCATCGGTATAGGTGGTGCCGACTTCAATGGTTACTGGATTTTCTCCGAGTAAGGTAATAACTGGAGTAGTGGTACCCGCATTACTACATTCTGCGCCCCAATCTGGGTAATATTCTGGAATCATTGAAGACCCACTCGCAAATGAAGTTGGAAAGTCTGTGATTAACTCTACACACCAATTGCTTAGGTCTTGGCTAAAATTAGTGGCATTAGTAAACATAGCATTCATTTCCGTCACACTAGACACATCCCAATTATCTAAAGGTTGATTAAAGGCATTAGCATCTACAAACATAACTGACAAATTAGTGACACTAGACACATCCCAATTATTTAAAGGTTGATTAAAGGCATCTGCACCATAAAACATACCTCTCATATTGGTTACATTAGACACATCCCAATTGTTTAAGGGTTGATTAAAGGCAATAGCACCAGGAAACATATTACTCATATTGGTTACATTAGAGACATCCCAATTGTTTAAGGGTTGATTAAAGACATCTGCACTATAAATCATATCACTCATATTGGTTACATTAGACACATCCCAATTGTTTAAGGGTTGATTAAAGGCATTAGCATAATAAAACATTCGATACATATTCGTCACATTAGAGACATCCCAATGTGATAAATCTTGATTGAAATTAGACTTACTATTAAATGCGTTGGACAAATCTGTAATACCACTCGTACAAGTTAAAGCAATTTCGGGGTCTTGAGGGTTAACATCAATATAAGCGTACAACAAGTTCCTAGAACGCTTTGTAAATGTTTTCTCTACACCATTAATGGTTAAGGTGCCTGTGTCGCCAAAGTCAGCATCGGGACACATACAGGTTACGCCGTTTTCGGCTAAATAAAAATCTGGGTTAGATTGACTAAACCCAAGGCTGAATAATGTTAGGCTTAGTAAACAACTTAGTAGGTAATTGTAATTCATAAAACTAAATTTTTTGTAAACTTAATTACCCAACTTTAAATTTTGTCAAAAAAATAGGGGAAACCGTATGTCTCCCCTATTTTTTAATTTTTCAAGATCTATACAAGTTGTTGTTTATAAACAAGTTAGGCTAAACATTTAACTTCTATTTATTTCTTTAATTTTTGACTTAGTTTGTGTATTATTGCGATGTTAAATGAGTTATTTATTTGTATAAGTATGATTTTCCCCAGTCATAACTTATTAACGTTTGCATTTATGAAATGTGAAAGCAATAATTAAAAAGTATATGAGATTTTATATAGTAATTGGGGTATTGTTAATAAGTTTAACCTTATCTGCTCAGGAGTTTAAATTTTCGCCTAAGAGAACTACGTTTTGGGATTATGAAACCCAACAGCCTGTAACTATTTTAAACGATTCTACTTATCTCTATGGCTTAGACCCTCAGCTTAAACAGATTCCAGATCTTGATATTGATGACTCTAGCTTATCGAGAATGGCCGTCGCACATCTACAAGGTAAAACTTATCTGTATGACGGCGCTGGTGGTGTGGTGGTTGAATACTCCAACCACCGCTTTACCCGTCATGATAAGTCTTTTACTCATAAAAACCAGTATTTCTCTATTCCTTTTATTCATAATGGAAGTATTTATTTATTGGGTGGTTATGGCCTATTTACGACCAAAAACATCCTAACTAGGTATGATTTTAAAGCACGGGAATGGTTTTTAGTTGAAACATCGGGAGATAAACCCAAGTTTATCATAGCTAATCTTTTTCAAAGTATTGATGATCAGCTCTACTTTATAAATTTGAAGGAACGTGACAAACAATATAATACACCATTAAATTATGAAATTTATACCTTAGATTTAACCCAGTTAAGGTTTAAAAAACTAGGAGATATTCCAGACGCTAGTCCACTGTATTTATCTAAAGAAAACTTGCTAAGTTATACGATTAATGGACTAAATGATTATCAACTACTTTTAACTAAAACGAACCAAACGGCCAAACTCATCAACTTTAAAGCAAATACCCTAAGCGAAGTTAAATTGTTACCTAAATTCCACACTGGAAGTCAAATACTTCATTACAACCCTGAACAACAATCCTATACAATAGCAACGACAAGCTCAGGCGATAGAAAACTCTATTACAAAACAATTAATAGCCAAGACCTTGTGCAGGAAACCCTCACGACCCAAGCCTTATACAAAAGCCAACAAGAGCAAACCACAAAAATATTAAGCTATACAGGCGTTATTTTAGTTTTATTAGGTCTTAGCGTGATTGGTGTTAAGCGCTACCGTGAATTTAAAAAACTTAAAATTAGGCTGGCGTCTAAAAGCATTACTTACAGAGGGCAACTTATAACTAATTTTACAGCAGATGAACTAGAACTTTTACTTTTCTTAGCTAAACACAAAGGGTTTATTGAATTCTCAGACTTAATGCAGCAGCTTGATTACCAAGGAAGCTATGATACCCTTAAGAAAAAGCGTAAAATACTATTTGATGAATTACTAAATAAAATGAGACTACATATAGGTGATCAAGCAGAGCAATTATTTATTATAGAAAAAAGTATAGAAGATAAGCGCTATAAAGTCATTAAACTTAATCCTAAATTAATTGTTTTAAAATCTTAAATAGAAATTTAAAATAATTTAGGCTATCTGGTAGTTTTTAAACTAAATTGCTCAAAGCTTTAAATCAACTGCTAAAGATTACTGATGGCTTTGATTCTTTCAAAAACGTAAATTTAACCTAAGTCATCGCTTAAATGATTAAAACTATGAAGCTTTAAAGCGAAATGTTTTAGTTTGCTTGACTCAGTTTTAAATATTATAGATTAAGTTTAAATAATTCAGCTGAAATACCATCCGTTAAAAACTGATTGTTTTCAGTCACATGAATAACTTCATTAGAGTTAATACATACCAATTGGTCTTTCAGTAAAGCTTGAAGTTGTTCCGTTAAATAAGCCCGATAAGTAAGGCCAAACTTCGCTTCTACCTCATTTAAATCAACACCAAATTTAGTGCGTAAACGCGTCATAATATACTCATTAAAACGATCGGTTGTTGTCAAATGTTCAACCTCTAAGGGCAACTGTTTGGCCTCAATCGCTTTTAAATACTTGATGTTATGTTTAACCGACCAAGAACGTTGGTACCCATTAAACGAATGCGCCGATGGACCTATACCTAAATAGGGTTTGCCCGTCCAATAAGCCATATTATTTTGAGAAAAAAAGTCGGGTTTACCAAAATTTGAAAATTCATAATTTTCATAACCTTTTTCTCGCATTTGTGTTTGTAAAACATCATAATGTTTACGTGCCAAATCATCATTAACAGGGGCAATCACTTCTTTTGCAATAAAGCGTTCTAAAGCAGTGTTAGGCTCTACTGTTAAAGCATAACATGATACATGTGGAATATCAAACTTAAAAACTTGCGCTAAATTGGCTTGCCATTTTTGGGTACTCATTTCAGGAATCCCATAAATTAAATCGATGCTAATATTTTCAAAATAAGTTTGGGCTACTTCAACCGAAGTTATAGCCTCTTTAGCATTATGTGCACGATTCATCAATTTTAAATCGTCTTCAAAAAAAGATTGTACACCAATGCTTAAACGGTTAATTTCAGTTGAAGCTAATTCTTTTAAATAATCCTGAGATAAATCGTCTGGATTAGCTTCTAAGGTAATTTCAGCATCAAGATTCACTTCAAAATTAGCATGAATCGTTTGCAAAATTAAATCAATTTCAGTTTTACTCAATAAACTTGGTGTCCCACCGCCAAAATAAATGGTATTTATACTTGTATTTATTTCGTTATTACGCAGTTTTAATTCTTGACAAATGGCATTAATCATTCTAGATTGATGCTTACGCGTGGTTGAAAAGTGAAAATCACAATAATGGCAAGCTTGCTTACAAAATGGAATATGAATATAAATACCAGACATACCACAAAGGTAAATGGGAAATTGAAACTACTTGCTTAAACGCTAATTTAATTTTAAAAAAGGAACTAAAGCTGAAGAAGCCGATTATATTTGCGTTAAAAAGATGCGGTGGATTTTCTTGATATTATTTTTATTAAGCCTTGAATTTTATGCCTTTCAAGCCATTCGGAAACTCAGTAAATCCTGGATTATTCGCATCGGTTTTGTGCTTTTAACACTTGTTCCTTTTTTTTTAATGCTTTACAGCTTTAACCAACCCGTTTCAGGTGGCACTTTTGGCGGTAACCGCGGTATTTTTATTGGCTTATTTTTAAGTGCATTTGCTTTAAAAGCAACAAGCATCATTATATTATTCTTTGAAGATTTAGCACGGTTCTTTAAATTATTGTGGCATAAAATCAGCCCTTCAAAATCTTCAAAACCTTACAGTAATTCCCGCCGAAAATTTGTAAGTCAATTAGCACTTGGCCTAGGTGCAATTCCTTTTATTTCTTTATTATATGGCATGTACAAAGGCAAGTATAATTTTAAGGTTTTAACCTACGAACTCAGTTTTGAAGACTTACCTGAAGCATTTGATGGTTACCAGATCACACAAATTAGCGATATCCATTCTGGAAGTTTTGATAATCCACAAAAAATTGAATATGCTGTTAATTTAATTAATGAACAAGCCTCTGACTGTATTTTATTTACAGGTGATTTGGTGAATAACCTAGCTGAAGAAATGCAACCATGGTTAACTACGTTCTCCAAGTTGAAGTCTGCAGATGGTATTTATTCGGTTTTAGGAAATCACGATTATGGCGACTACCACGATTGGGAAACAGAAGCCGAAAAGCAAAAAAACTTTCGTGATTTTGTTAACGTCCATAAGTCCATGGGTTGGCAATTACTGCGCAATGAACGCATTAAAATCACTAAAAATAATCAAGACTTACACCTCATTGGAGTTGAAAATTGGGGAAAAGGTGGTTTTAAAAAAGCAGGTGATATTGATAAAGCATGTGAAGGTTTATCAACCAAAGATTTTAAAGTCGTTATGAGTCATGACCCATCTTACTGGGATGAAGTTTTACACCAGCATCCTAAAAATTTACAACTAACCTTGAGTGGTCATACGCATGGCATGCAATTTGGCATCGAAATACCTGGCTGGTTTAAATGGAGTCCTGTACAATATCGTTACAAACAATGGGCTGGCATTTACCAACATCAAAATCGATTCATTAATGTTAATCGAGGTTTTGGCTTCTTAGCCTATCCTGGGCGAGTTGGTATTTGGCCTGAAATAAGCGTTATTAAGTTAAAGAAGGCTTAAGAAAATAGCTTTTAATTTCATACATAATGCTTGTCTTATAATAAATACTTATAAAAAGTAAGGTCAAGACAAACTTAAATTGAAGTTTAACACATCAAATTTGAAGACATAGTGAGTGACACGCCAGCGATACCGATTCATTTCTTAATTCCATTAGCGATGGCTGTAGGCGCTTTTTTAGGCATTAAGAAATTGAGTAGTAAATAATACCCTAACCAAAGTTAAAAGCGATGCTCAATATTGAGTGTCGTTTTTTTATTTAAGTCGTTTTTCGTTTTGGGCAACAAAGGCCTTCCAACCTGAATAGGATTTTGAAGAAACTGGGTTTGAGCTGTTATAAAAATGACAAACTGCTGCCGCTAAACCATCTGTTGAATCTAAATTTTTCGGTAATTCTTTAATTTTTAATAGACTTTGTAACATTTTAGCAACTTGCTCTTTACTAGCATTTCCGTTACCCGTAATAGCCATTTTAATTTTCTTAGGTAAGTATTCGGTAATTGGGATTTGACGTGTTAAACCTGCTGCCATAGCAACGCCTTGAGCGCGACCAAGTTTAAGCATAGATTGTACATTTTTACCGAAAAATGGGGCTTCAATAGCTATCTCGTCTGGGTGATGCGTGTCAATTAATTCTGTGGTACGTTCAAAGATTAATTTAAGTTTAGTGTAATGGTCACTGTATTTTTTCAAGTTAAGTTCATTAAGTTGTATAAACGTCATTTTTTTATGGACAACCTTAATAGCACCAAAACCCATTATGGTTGTACCAGGATCTATCCCTAAAATAATTTTTTCAGTAGACACGTATAAAAATTGTTTCTTTGTAATATGACTCACAAAGCTAATCAAATATTACAGCTTTTATTAAAATATGGATTGCCATTGTTATGTATTCTTTTTATTTGGCATGAACTTGCAACATCTTCAACTAATTTTGAGCAAGTTTTTACAGTTTTTGAGCGTGATAATTTCGGCTTAATTTCATTTTTTATAATTGTAAATTTAAGTCTGTCAGGCTTCAATTGGCTCATCGATAGTTTAAAATGGAAAACAGTATTGCGTCCACAAATCAATATTTCAACTAAAACGGCTATTATTCAGAATTTAAAAAGCCATAGTATGGCAATTTTTACACCCAACCGGCTAGGTGATTACATTGCTAAGGCTTTTTTTTATGATACTTCTCAACGTCAATATGTCGTGTTCTCTAATGCTGTAAGTCAATTTTCACAACTTTTGACTACCATCTTTTTTGGAAGTATTGGTCTTGTTTACTTTATTAACTTCACTTTCAAAAAACTTCAACATGTTGAGCTTTTAGGGCTAGGTTTAATTGTTGTTTTAGCCATCTATATGGTTGCACGTTATCATCCAAAATTCAGACATAAAATTAATCGACTTAAACATTACCGCATTAAGTTTCCAAAACAAATTGGTTTATCACTAATCAAGCATTTAGTATTCAGCCATCAATTATTGTTTATTTTATGGACTTGTGGTATTGAGCTAAATTATTTAGACACCATCATGGCAATTAATGTCATGTATATATTAAGTTCTATAATTCCAAGTGTTTTTATTGTAGACGTAGCTATAAAAGGCAGTTTAGGACTTTTAATTTTTGGTTATTTAAATCAAGATGCGGGTTTAATTTTAACAGCTTTCAGCTTCATGTGGTTATTTAACTTTGCTTTACCAGCCCTAGTTGGAAGCCTTTTAAGAGGCGAATACACTAATCAACTGAAACGAAATGTTACTGCTTAGCTATTTATTTCAACTTTGCTATCTAAGCCTTATCGCGCTATGTATTTATAAACTAAAGCGATGGAATTTTAAAGACATACCTTCAACTAAAACGCCTACAAAATTCAGCATTTTGGTTCCTTTTAAAAATGAAGCAAACCGAATAAATGCATTATTAAATTCATTAGATGAACTTGATTATTCAAAAAATGAATTTGAAGTAATTTTCATAAACGATCACTCAACTGATCAAACGGTTGAAGTGATACAAACTAAGTTGAAAGCCACGCCTTTAGATTTTAAAATCATCAATCAAACTGTATCTAAATCAGGGAAAAAATCAGCTTTAATTTTAGGAGTTAACCGAGCTAAATACGAGTATATTTTAACAACTGATGCTGATTGTTATTTACCTGAACAACTTTTAACAGACTATTCTAATCAGTTTTTAAAAAGTGATGCTCACTTAATTTTTGGTCCAGTTAGCTGTGTTGAGCAAAACTCCTTTTGGAAGAATTTTCAGTACTATGATTTTTTAGCCATACAAGCCATCACCAAAGCCAGTTGCTTATTTGGCCAACCTGTAAGTTGTAATGCAGCTAATATGGCTTATAGAAAAGATAGCTTTAAAAACCTAAAGCCTTACCAAACTAACCTTGAAATTGCTAGTGGCGATGACCATTTTTTACTAGAAAAATTTGATAAACACAACTTAACAATTCAATATTTAAACACGAAACAAGTGGTTACCACTTTACCGTGTGAAAATTTTAAAACACTCTTAAATCAGCGTAAACGTTGGTTTGGCAAAAGCAAACACTCTAAAGATAAAACAGCAAATTGGTTAAATCTTATTTTGTTTTTGGGGCACATCAATCTAATTTTAGCTTTGGTTTTGGTCTTATTTCAAGTCATGTCTATACTAGTGTTTAGTGCTTTTATAATCGGTAAAGTCTTAATTGATGTCAACCTAATTATGTCATTTTCTAAACCCTATCATTTAAGTTTATGCATGCGGAAACTTTTAAAAATTAGCCTCATCTATCCGTTTTTATTGTTAGCATTTGGTCTAAGTTTGTTTAATAATAAATATATTTGGAAATAAGTAATAACTCAACCATTATGAAACATCTACTCCTATTTTTAGCCTTAAATTGTGTTCTTTTTGGTTTTTCTCAAGAAAATCAAACCATTGAAGGTAAAAATTATAATTTGAAAACACTTGTTGATGGCGAATTATCACTTTATGCTAATGCAAATGGAGATAAAAACACCTTTTTTATTTCTTTTAAAGATCAGTTTGAAAAAATCACCAAAAACAACTATAAAGTAAAGTATAAGCAACTGATTGGTCACGAGTTTGAGTCAAAAATCAATCAACTTAATTTTCGATTAAGAGCGTTAATCACATTTACAAAACAATATAACTTAAGTTTCAAAAAAGAAAATAATGGCTATTTAGTTCGTTTAGGGGTTTTTGGAGGCGTGAGCAACACCTTTTTATTTAATAAACCCAATGGCTTAACTAGTGATTTTAACGACGAACGTTTTACTGTTTTAGGCGCTGAACTCGAATTTTTCAGCCTTACCAAGTATAAACGTCATAGTTTATTTTTACAATTAAGACAAACCTTAGACCAGCCTGATATCAATTTTAATTTAACACAATTCACCATTAATCACCGCTTTAAGTTCATCAATTCTAACAAATTCAATATGTTTTTAGAAACCGAATTTATCAGTCTTGATTTTGTAAAATTTGATGATGTTTATGAGGAAAATGATGGCAGCATTATTACAAATAATGAAAATTCCGTAGCATTAGAAACGCCAATTAGCTTTGGTCTCGGCATGGCTTACCAAATAGCGCCAACTGTACAAGTAGCTGTAAATTATAACGATTTTTATGCCTTAGCTGTTGAAGATAATGGCGAAACACCTATCGATTTTACCTTATCACTCAAATTCACTTTATAATGACTGGTATTGAAAGTCTTAAATCTACTGGGATACCTCGTTTGTATGCCGGTTGAATAGGGCTTAGTTCTGAAAAATATGATTTTAGTTGATTGCTTAATTTTTGAACTTGACCAGTATTTTTAGTTTCAATTGATTCTAACTGGAAATGACCTGATTTTAAGATAATTATTTGAAGTTGTAAGGTGTCGGTTTCTAGATGAGAATAAGTTGAAATGACCGAATCTAAATTTATAGACTGATACATTGCTTTTTGAAAGCATTCAATTTGTGACTCATCAACACTTTGGTCACATGCTGAAAATTTAGGAAGTTGGTCTATAGATTGCCAGTTAATTTGTTGCGTTTCTTTAGCAACAATAGCTTCAACTGGTTCGCTTTTAAACTGTTGACAAGAAAAGCAAAGTAGCAACAAACAAAACTTCATTATTAACTTCATGCTACAAAAGTAATAAATCTTCAGTTGACATTACTTTGCCGAATCGAAATGGAGTTTTCGACGAATATCACTTAAACGTCTTAACATTAAATCTTTATAATCTGCATCTTCAACTTCATCAAAATAGGTTTCATAACGCTCAAAATAGGGCAACACTTTAGACTTATCTTGATGCCATAAGTCTGCTGCTCGCGCTAATTTCACATAAGCTAATTCATAACTTGGCGTTTCATCAATCACTTTTTCAAACGTACTTACAGCCAATTTATATTGTTTTGTACCTAAAAACCCCAGACCTAGCTCATAGTAAATCTTTGCTTGGCTAACATCTTTATGCCGTAATGCTGAAAAAGCATGTCTCATAGCCGATTTAAAATTACCAGAAGCATTGTACACTTTTGCAATATTTTGATGGTATCGATAAGATTTTGGATCTATTTGAAGTAAGCGATTATAATATTGAATGGCTAATTCTAAATCTTGTAAATACCAAGCTGAAAAAGCCATTTTATTGAGCATAAATTCTGGAACATCGTAATGCTTATCAAAAGCTTTAAAATATTCTAAGGCTAGTTGATAGGCCTTATCGTTGTATAAAACTTGTGCTAATAATCCAAGGATTTTTTTGTGTTTGGAATTTATTTTTAAAGCCTTCAAGCAGGTTTCTTGCGCCTTTTTATAAGATTTTATCTTGGTGTAAAAGTAGGCTAATTCATAATAAGCGCGAAAATGAGTCGAATCTAAGGTAATAGCTTTAGCAAAGTATTGGTTTAAAGTTGTGGTATTATTCGGTTTTTTCGATAAGCCTAATTGGTAAACAAACTCAGCATTTTTAGGGTAATCAATATGTAATTGGGTAAATACAGAATCGGCGAGTTTATATTGCTTTTGCCCCAGTAATAATTGTGCATAAGTAAACCGATGCTTCAAAACTTGTTTTTTATTTAAAGCAAGTTTGTACAAGTTTAATGCTTTATCGTTTTGTTGCTTCGCTAAATACACTTTGGCTAAACTAATCCGTTCATTAAAAGTATTGGGAATTTGATTTTGATACAAGCCAATAGCTTTGCTATACTCACCAATAGCATATAAACTATCAAGTTGTGAAGCTTGAGTTTGCGCCCTAGTAGACATCAACATGCAAGCCAACACAACTTGAATTGTGGCCATCCAAAATTTATACATCCTAGTTATATAATTTTAAAGGTAATAGGTAAGCTATAGACTACATTAACAGCCTCACCGCGATGCTGCCCAGGAATCATTTCTGGCAGTTGCTCAATAATTGTTTCTGCTTTTTGCTGTAATTCAGGATGTGGTGCACGCGCTTTTACATTGATTATTTCGCCTAATGTACTGATGGTGAATTGAACGTAAACGCGTTTAACACCTTGAAATCCTAAATTTTTAGCTGTTTCATGTAATCCAACTTCTTTCGCTTTTTTACTTATAAAGTCAGATATAAACTGGCTAACACATTGTTTGGTTTCTTTATTACTGACCAAGCCTTCACAAGTCTCAAAATAAGGCGCTTGATCTACTTGCATAAATCCAACATCTAAACCTTTAGTGTTTTCAGAATTCTCAACATATTCACTTTCTACGGTATGGGTCTGCTTGTCTTTTTTAGACTTCAGATAATCTTCATAAGTTTTGGTAAACATTTCCTGCATTTCAGCTAATCGCGCTTCTCCATCAGGTTTTTCTTCATAAACTTCAGTCATCAGATTCTTCATAATTACCTGAGATTTATAAAACTCTTCTTTAGTTTTAACATTTCCGTGATCAACATCAAATTCATCGCTTTGCATAATTTCAAAAATACTTAAACCTTCAGCTAATCTTTCATCGATGATTTTTTGGAACTTCGCCCGATAAACTTCGGCTTCTTCTTGGTGAATTTGCTGTTGTAAAACATCATCTTTTACACTATCTTCAGTGCATGATAAGTAGGTTAAGCTTACTAATAAAGCAGGTAATAACCATAAATACTTAATGGCTTTAAACTTAGTTTTGTTTGATTCTTGTAACATAATTATTCGTTTTTTAAGGATTGATTGATTAAAAAAATGATTGACAAATTTGAGGTTTTGAGTACCAAAACTAACATTCAATAAACTCTGAAAATAGGCGTTTACTGAGCTTTGTTTTGAAGCTTTAGCATCAGCTTCATATTCGTGTAAAAGTGCAAACTCATGTTTGTACCAATACCAAAAAGGGTTAAACCAGAAAACCGCCGAGCATATTTCAATTAAAGCTACATCAAAGCTATGTAAGGATTGCGCATGTATTTGTTCATGCGCTAAAATGTGTTTAAACTGTGCTTCTGAAAATTCACTTCCGATATAGATTTTTTTGAAAAATGAAAACGCTTCAGTTGAATTGGGTAAAGTATAGATTTCACAGTCATCACTATAATACATAAAACGTGCTGTTGACAATAACTTTTGAATTTTTTGAAATTTATAATGAAATAAAATCAACTTGATTACGCTGATTGAAGCAACTATTGCCATGATTATTTGAAGCCATGACCACTGCATTTGTGAAATTTCTGGTTCGATTGAAGTATTAACTTGGGTTGAAGTTGCCGCATTATCTATAAATACGGTTGAAAGTTCACCAACTTGAAACTCTAAATTTAAAGCCGGATTTTCAAAAACGGTGGTTAACCAACCGAAACTCATAAATGGTAAAAGCAATGACAAGGCTATTGAAGTCAATAAAAAAAATCGGTTGACTTGAAACCACCTACTGTGTTTAATGGCCTGAAAAGCCAATAAAAACAAAGCTTGTAAAACCAAAACATCAAGAATATATTTAAGCATCGTCTTTAGGGTTAATTTGTTTTAAAATAGCTTCAAGGTCATCAACATTCACCTCTTTTTTCTTCACAAAAAAAGACAACATATTTTTAAATGAACCTTCAAAATAATTATTAACATAGGTGTTCATTCGCGAAGCTTGATAAGCTTCTTTG
The DNA here is from genome assembly GCF_900129035.1 of Psychroflexus salarius. Classification (GTDB taxonomy): domain Bacteria; phylum Bacteroidota; class Bacteroidia; order Flavobacteriales; family Flavobacteriaceae; genus Psychroflexus; species Psychroflexus salarius. Next base: position 78,151 of record NZ_FQTW01000010.1, read on the forward strand.
TTAATAATAGGGAAATAGCGATAACCACGACCTTCTTTTTCGAAACCTACAAAACCTTTATCTTGTAAAATTCTTACAATGGTAGAAACGGTATTATAAGATGGCTTTTTGTGCTGCATTTGGTCAATTATTTCGCTGACTTTAGCATTATTGAGTTGCCATAAAATTTGCATAATTTCTTCTTCAGCTCGCGTTAACTCTTTCATGATTATTTTAAGTTAAAAAAATGTACAATGCCAAATGTAACTAAAACTTTAGTTATAACTAATAAATTAGTTGATTTTTAATGTTAAAATTTAAATGATAACTTTAAAGCTAATTAAAATTAAACCATGAGTATTTTATTAATCAGTATTGGATTTGTACTGTGTGTAACAGGCATATTTGGCAGCTTTTTGCCTGTACTGCCTGGACCACCGATAAGTTGGTTAGGTTTATTATTTCTCTATTTAGCACCAGATATTCCTATGAATTACACCGTTTTAGGTATCACTTTTGCTATTGCTTTGGTTATATTTATTTTAGACTATATTATTCCGGCTTACGGCACTAAACGTTTTGGTGGTAGTAAATATGGCATAATAGGAACCAGTGTAGGTTTAGTGATTGGTTTACTTTCGCCAATACCACTAGGATTTTTAATCGGCTCGTTTCTTGGTGCCTTTATTGGGGAATTGGTTTTTAATAAACGTCAACATCAAGAAGCCTTTAAGGCGGCAACTGGTGCTTTTATGGGGTTTTTAGCTTCAACTTTTATGAAGTTTGTGTGTTGTATAAGTTTTACCGTATTTTTTATTTATAAAGTTATAGACTTCCGAGAGCTTTTGTTTTAAGCCCTAATTGAAGTAATCAACTTTACTGTCAATCGGTGTTTTTCGTTCTGCTTTGGGCCATTCTTGATCGGTTTTTCCCATATAAAATAGACCTAAGCAACGTTCGCCTTCAGCAAAATCAAAGAATTGATCAAAATGTTTAATCAGTTTTGGCGAACTCCAATAAGAACCAATTTTTAGGTCTGTTGCTGCTAGCCACATATTTTGAACAGCCATAGCAACTGCGGCAATTTCTTCCCATTCAGGAACACTTTCTTTAGGATCACGCTGCATACAAATCGCAATCACACAAGACGACTGCTGAAATTTATCGATGATTTTTCGATGTTTAAATTTTGAAGGCTTTTCGGTATGTTTTAGATATAAGCTTCCTAAAAAAGCACTCAATTTAGTTTTTGATTTGCCTTGCATAACTTTAAAACGCCAAGGCTCTGTTTTGCGGTGATTAGGAGCCCAATTGGCAGCTTCTAGAATTTGCTGCAACTCAGTTTCAGAAATGGGTTCATCGTTATACTGTGAAGGAAATATAGAACGACGTAAACGAATAATGTCTTGTATAGTGTTTAATTTTTGATTCATGAAACTTTACTTTAAAAATAATTTAATTTGATTTGAGATACGTTCACGGTCAAGATCAGTGAGGTTAGAACCTGAAGGTAAACACAAGCCTTGATCAAATAATGTTTCTGCTACGCTATTGCCAAAAAACAAAGCTTCTTTAAAATAGGGTTGTAAATGCATTGGTTTCCACAAAGGTCTACTTTCAATGTTTTCTTCTAATAACTTCAATCGAAGTTCTTCTCGTGTAAAGCCTGCAATTTCGGGATTTACGATTATAGCCGACAACCAATGATTAGAAAAGTAGTCGCCGTTAGGTTCTTCAAATACTTTAACACCATCAGTATTTTTAAATAGTTCTTTATAAAAATCATGCATTTGCCGTCTAAATGCGATGTGATGGTCTAATACTTCCATTTGTCCACGCCCAATTCCTGCACAAATATTACTCATTCGATAATTAAAGCCTAATTGAGAGTGCTGATAATGTGGTGCATCATCACGAGACTGTGTGGCATATTTCACGGTTTCTAGTTTACTTTCAAGTGTTTTACAAACTAAGGCACCTCCACCAGAAGTGGTAATTATTTTATTACCGTTAAAACTTAAAGCTGCAAACTTACCAAAAGTGCCACAACTTTGTTTTTTGTAAGTTGAACCTAAAGCTTCAGCAGCATCTTCTATAACTGGAATATCATAGGCTTCAGCAATTGCATGAATTTTTTCGACTTGATAAGGCATGCCGTATAAATGAACTGCTATAATTGCTTTGGGTTTTTTATAGTGTTCTAAGCGGTGTTTAATAGCTTGTTCTAAATGGTATGGACACATATTCCAAGTTTGCTCTTCACTATCAATAAAAATAGGTTTGGCACCTTGGTAAATAATAGGGTTAGCTGAAGCTGAAAATGTAAAACTTTGACATAAAACTTCGTCTCCATGCGTTACGCCTAACTGGACGAGCGCAAGGTGCAGCGCTGCTGTTCCTGAACTTAATGTAGCGATATAAGATTTTGGCGTAAGATAATCTTCAAGCTGAGCCTCAAAGGCATTTACATTAGGTCCAAGCGGAGCAATCCAATTTTCCGCAAAGGCTTCATTAATGTAAGTTTGCTCGTTACCGCCCATGTGTGGAGAAGATAACCATATTTTAGATTTTTGTGTCATAGTTAGTTAAATTTAAAACCACTAAAAATGTAATAAAAAGTAATTTAAGGTCTGTTGTAAACGAAATTTCTTTTCGATATTTCAAATTTAAACGTAATTTTTGAGGGAAAATAACTTCATCATTATATTTATGAGGGTTCTTTTGTTTTGATAAAAGGTATTCTTCGTTTGAGAATTTTAGTGAAGCATAGCCTGTTAAACCAGGTTTTAAATCTGAAATTGATCTGAATTCAGTTGATAATTGATCATAATAGCCAGGCACATCAGGTCTTGGCCCTACAAAACTCATCTCCTGTTTGATAATATTAAAAAGCTGAAGTGTTTCATCTAGCTTTGTTTTTCTAAGAAATTTCATAAAAGGCGGTATTTCTCCTGTTGAAGTAATGGTCTTAAATTTGTAAATTTTGAATGTTTTTACATGTTGACCAACTCTTATCTGCGTGAAAAATGGCGAATCTTTATGCAGCAATAAAAGTACAATAGATATTAAAAGTAAAATAGGAAATAATATCGCTAAAAGTAATATAGCTAAAAATGTATCCAATAATACTTTACCAAATTTTATATACATCTTACAAAAATACACTTTGTAGAAGTTTAAAGAACTTGTGTAATAAAAAAAAGCGACACTCAATATTGAGCATCGCTTTTAACTTTGGTTAGGGTATTATTTACTATTTCAGTTTCTTAATGCCTAAAAAAGCACCCACA
>NZ_FQTW01000021.1:2117-5261 GCF_900129035.1 Psychroflexus salarius
ATAAAGTTCATTGACATATTGGGATAAAATAAGAGAGACGCGAGTTTTTTTTAGAAATAATTAAGAGAGAATATAAGAGTTATAATAAGCTTATTAAGGGCGTATGGGGGATGCCTAGGCTCTCAGAGGCGAAGAAGGACGTGACAAGCTGCGAAAAGCTGTGGGGATTGGCACATACGAATTGATCCGCAGATATCCGAATGGGGCAACCTGCTATGTTGAAGGCATAGTATCTACTTTGTGTAGAGGCTAACCTGGTGAACTGAAACATCTAAGTAACCAGAGGAAGAGAAAACAATAGTGATTTTGTGAGTAGCGGCGAGCGAAAGTGAAATAGCCCAAACCATGTATGTTTTGGCATATATGGGGTTGTAGGACTACAATATTTGATTATGCTGTAATTAGAATTAGCTGGAAAGCTAAGCCGAAGAAGGTGAAAGTCCTGTATAGGTAAAGGTATAATTAATAGTAGTATCCTGAGTAGTGCGGGGCACGAGAAACCTTGCATGAATCAAGCGGGACCATCCGCTAAGGCTAAATACTACTGAGAGACCGATAGTGAACTAGTACCGTGAGGGAAAGGTGAAAAGAACCTTGAATAAAGGAGTGAAATAGATCCTGAAACCATACGCTTACAAGCGGTCGGAGTCCCGATTATTCGGGATGACGGCGTGCCTTTTGCATAATGAGCCTACGAGTTACCGGTGTTAGCGAGACTAATTGATTCAGTCAAGTAGTCGTAGCGAAAGCGAGTCTGAATAGGGCGATTAAGTTAGCATTGGTAGACGCGAAACCGTGTGATCTACCCTTGGGCAGGTTGAAGCTTTGTTAACCCAAAGTGGAGGACCGCACCCGTTGACGTTGAAAAGTCTTGGGATGACCTGAGGGTAGGGGTGAAAGGCCAATCAAACTCGGAAATAGCTCGTACTCCCCGAAATGCATTTAGGTGCAGCGATAGTGATAGTTTTATAGAGGTAGAGCTACTGATTGGATGCGGGGGCTTCACCGCCTACCAATTCCTGACAAACTCCGAATGCTATAAAATGTTAACTATCAGTGAGGGCATGGGTGCTAAGGTCCATGTCCGAGAGGGAAAGAACCCAGAGCATCAGCTAAGGTCCCTAAATATATACTAAGTTGAATAAACGCGGTCTAACTGCATAGACAGCTAGGATGTTGGCTTGGAAGCAGCCATTCATTTAAAGAGTGCGTAACAGCTCACTAGTCGAGCGGTCAGGCATGGATAATAATCGGGCATAAGTATATTACCGAAGCTATGCTTTCATAGATATAATTTATGAGAGGTAGGGGAGCATTCTAAACGGCGTAGAAGGTGTACTGTAAGGTATTCTGGAGTGTTTAGAAAAGAAAATGTAGGCATAAGTAACGATAATGCGGGCGAGAAACCCGCACACCGAAAGACCAAGGATTCCTCAGCTATGCTAATCAGCTGAGGGTTAGTCGGGACCTAAGGCGAACCCGAAAGGGGTAGTCGATGGACAAGCAGTTAATATTCTGCTACCTGCTTTATATTAAAAGAGACGGAAGAGCAAATCTAGTGCGTGCAGACGGAATTGCACGTTGAACCATATGTAAGTATGGGATAGTACACCAAAGCTACGGTGGCGGTGATAATCTAGAGGCGGTCTTTCCAAGAAAATCGAATAAAGCAGCCCGTACCGTAAACCGACACAGGTAGTTGGGATGAGAAATCTAAGGTGCTCGAGAGATTCATGGCTAAGGAACTAGGCAAAATGGGCCCGTAACTTCGGGAGAAGGGTCGCCCCACTTCGGTGGGGCCGCAGTGAAGAGGTCCAGGCGACTGTTTATCAAAAACACAGGGCTCTGCGAAATTGAGAGATGACGTATAGGGCCTGACACCTGCCCGGTGCTGGAAGGTTAAGAGGAGATGTTATCTTCGGAGAAGCATTGAATTGAAGCCCCAGTAAACGGCGGCCGTAACTATAACGGTCCTAAGGTAGCGAAATTCCTTGTCGGGTAAGTTCCGACCTGCACGAATGGTGCAACGATCTGGACACTGTCTCAGCCATGAGCTCGGTGAAATTGTAGTATCGGTGAAGATGCCGATTACCCGCTGTGGGACGAAAAGACCCCGTGAACCTTTACTATAGCTTAGTATTGACTTTGGATAAGTGATGTGTAGGATAGGTGGGAGACATTGAAGCGGTATCGCTAGGTATCGTGGAGTCATTGTTGAAATACCACCCTTTACTTGTTTGAAGCCTAATCCCTTAATAGGGAGACATTACTTGGTGGGTAGTTTGACTGGGGTGGTCGCCTCCAAAATAGTAACGGAGGCTTCTAAAGGTTCCCTCAGCACGCTTGGTAACCGTGCGTAGAGTGCAATGGCATAAGGGAGCTTGACTGAGAGACCTACAAGTCGATCAGGTACGAAAGTAGAGCATAGTGATCCGGTGGTTCCGCATGGAAGGGCCATCGCTCAAAGGATAAAAGGTACTCCGGGGATAACAGGCTGATCTCCCCCAAGAGCTCACATCGACGGGGGGGTTTGGCACCTCGATGTCGGCTCGTCACATCCTGGGGCTGGAGAAGGTCCCAAGGGTTGGGCTGTTCGCCCATTAAAGTGGCACGCGAGCTGGGTTCAGAACGTCGTGAGACAGTTCGGTCTCTATCTACAGTGGGCGTTAGAAATTTGCGTGGATCTGACTCTAGTACGAGAGGACCGAGTTGGACAAACCTCTGGTGTATCTGTTGTTCCGCCAGGAGCATAGCAGAGTAGCTACGTTTGGCAGGGATAAGCGCTGAAAGCATATAAGCGCGAAACCCACCACAAGATGAGATTTCTTTAAAGGGTCGTTGAAGACGACAACGTTGATAGGCTACAGGTGTAAAGGCAGTAATGTCATAGCCGAGTAGTACTAATTACCCAAAAGCTTATTATAACAGCTCTTTTGATAATTGATATGTCGAAAGCTTAAATCTTACTTATTTTATCACCGATTATGTCAACTCATACTGTTTAAACGATTGCTTAAACAGACCAATTTAAGGTGGTTATAGCAACGAGGCTCACCTCTTCCCATTCCGAACAGAGAAGTTAAGCTCGTTAGCGCCGATGGTACTACAATCGTGGGAGAGTAGGTCGCCGCCTTCCTTTTATAA
>NZ_FQTW01000013.1 GCF_900129035.1 Psychroflexus salarius
CGTTATGGGAAACACTTGTATAAATTAACACCAGATCAATCAGGTTGGGATGGGACTTATCAAGGTGAGGTTTTACCATCAGACGATTACTGGTTTACAATAGATTATGTAGAACCACGTACAGGAGAAAAAACAATATTTAAATCACACTTTACTTTAAAACGATAAAATGATAATAACTAGATTAACGCTTGTTTTATTTGCAGTCTTTTCTGCTTTTACTGTTACAGCACAAGAAAGGGGAATACCTGTTTATAAAGATTATTTGATGGATAATTATTACTTAATTCACCCATCTATGGCTGGAACATCAGCCTATAATAAAGCAAGAATTACTGCACGCCAACAATGGTTTGATGTAGAAGATGCTCCAAGTTTACAAACAGCTAGTGTAAATGCACGCTTTGGAGAAAATGTTGGTTTAGGAGCTATTTTATATAATGATTCTAACGGTCGGTTTTCTCAACAAGGTGGCTATTTAACCTTTGCCTATCATTTACTTTTTTCTAGAAGTACAGCAGATATTAACCAACTTTCATTCGGTATGAATGTTGGTATAAGTCAAGAAAAATTAGATGAAACCGATATCAATATTATTGATAACCCAGATCCAATTATTTCGGGAGTAGAGCAGACAGATAATTATTTTAATATGGATTTTGGTTTGTCTTACTTTTATTTGAATTATTTTGTTCATGCAACAGTTAAGAATATAATTCCACAAAAAAGACAAATTTTCACAGAATTATTTGAAACTGATAATCAACGCCAGTACTTAGTTTCTTTAGGTTACACTTATGAGCCAGAATTATCTAATTGGGTGTTTGAACCATCTGTGATGTACCAAAATAAAGAAGCTACAGGAGAATCTAATTTAGATGTTAATGCAAAAGCTTATTACTTAACATCATTTGGTAACCTTTGGGGCGGCTTATCTTACAGAAGAAGTTTAGATGCTGCCGAATTTTCTTCAGCTACTGGAGAGATAGAAACAGCTGAAAATCTTCAAAACCTATCTCCATTCTTAGGAGTTAATTATGGTAAATTTGTTTTTGCTTACATGTATACCTACCAAACTAACTCTATTGTTTTGTCAAATTCTGGATTTCATCAAATTACTTTAGGGTATAATTTTGGTGAAAATAGGAGGCGTTATAAATGTAAATGCCCTGCGGTTAATTACTAAAAATCTAAAAACTTTATATCTATATCAACCTCTTCATTTTTGAAGAGGTTATTTATGATGGCTTGGTTAGGTTTATTCGTATAAATCTTTATATCTTGATTTTTAATTGAAATAGAATCAGTTAGATCTAAATCTTCAAGTATCTTCTTAGTTTGTTTGGCAACTGCAAAACCTGAATCAATAATTTTAACTTCCGGCAGTAAATTTTCTAAAATTGGCTTAATGTATGGGTAATGAGTGCATCCAAGTACAAGATAATCTATTTGTGAATTCTTAAATAGTTCAACTTGAGATTTTAGTCTCACTTTAAAATCTATAGATGAAGTTTCTCCATTTTCAACAGCCTCTACAATATGTTTACCTTCAACTTCAATCAAATTGATTTCATTTTTAAGGGTCTTAGATGTTTTTTCGAATAATTTACTTGATAAGGTTCCTTTAGTTGCTAAAACTCCAATAAACTTAGTTCTAGACTGAAGCGCTGCAGGTTTGATAGCTGGCTCAATTCCTATAAATGGTACTGTATAAGATTTTCTTAATTCTGCGATGGCATTTGTTGTAGCCGTATTGCAGGCTACGACAATTAGTTTAGCATTAAACTTATCGATTAGAAGTCGCGTATTTTTGTGGCTAAGCTTTATTATTTCAGCTTTTGATTTTTCTCCATAAGGAGCGTTTACGCTGTCTGATAAGTATATAAAGTTTTCTTGAGGTAGCATTTTAATCAATTCTTTTAAAATGGACGTACCGCCAACACCAGAATCAAATATACCAATAGGCTGTTTAGAAAACTTGTTCACTTTTTCATATTAAAATGTAAACATAAAAAAAAGGCTGTACATAACAGCCTTTTTTCTAGTATTAGGAATGTGGTGTATATTATTTTGTTGCTTTAATTTCAGCTATTACATCATCTAATAAATCATAGCCATCAGCCATTAATACGCCAGATCCAGTTGAAGAATTTAAGACATAATCAAAGCCTTTTTCGCGTGCCACTTTTTGAATGGTGTTTCTGGCTTTTTCTAAAATAGGTCTAAATAATTCTTCCTGCTTTTTCTGAATTTCTTGGCTGGCTGTTTGTTGGTACTCACGAATAGATTGCTCCATTTCTTGTAGCTCCATAGCTCGTTTTTCATTTTCTTCACGAGTTACAGTTTCAGCTTCAGCTTGGTACTGCTGGTTCTTTTTTTGTGCCTCCTTTAATGAAGCATCTATATCACTTCGATAGCCTTGTTCAAGTTTTTGAATTTGCATTTGAGCTTCTTTATAACTAGGCATTTTATCTAGCAATTCTTGAACGTTGATATGAGCTGTTTTAGATTGAGCATTAGCGTTTGTTGCTATTAGTCCTAAGCTTAAGGTTAAGCCGATGAATAATGTTTTAATTGTGTTCATTTGTTTAAAATTTAGTTTATTTAGTTGTTATTTTCTCTTGCTTCTCTAATTGAATCTCTTTTTCGTTTTTGTTCAGCACGTTTTTTTAATATTTTTTGTCGTTTTTCTTCAAACTTTTTCTCTCGTGCTTCTTTGATTGAGTCAAACCTTCGTTGTCTTTCTTCCATTAAACGCTCACGTTCAGACTTCCGTTCTTCCAGTTTTGCTTTACGTTCAGCCGCATCTTTTTCGTCCTTTTCAGCTTTTTTGACAGATTTATAAGGTTTCATGTCTTTTAATACTTCTTCAGTATCTTGATTTCCTCGAGCCTTAATTTGTATCATTCTCAAAACAATGTCACTTAAATCATGACGTTTCGCTGAAAACAACATCAATGCGTCAGCTGAATTTTCAAATATAAAATCGTAACTTCTATTTAACCCAATATCTTGAATCGCATTAAATACTTGGTCTTGTATCGGTTGAATTAGTTGCCTTTTTTGAGTAATATAATCGCCTTCAACTCCAAATTTACTATTTTTATAGGCCAGTAACTCTTCTTCAAGGAACTTAATTTCATCTTCTTTTTCTTCAATTAATTCATCTGTTAAAAGTGGTTTTTCTGCCTTTAACTGATTTTTTAGGTCTTCAATTTGTTGTCGCTTTTGTTCTATTTCTGTTTTCCATTGTTGAACCCTTTGATTTAAACGGTTTTGTGATTGCCTATATTCAGGTACTTGTTCTAAAATATAATCCATATCAACATAACCAATTTTGTTTGCACGTTGGGCTTTTAAATTTAAACCTAAAAAAATGAGTGCAATCAACAAATATAAATATCTATTAGTAAAAATCATGCCAAATTAAAATTGCTGTCCTATAATAAAGTGAGTTTCCCATCCATTTGCACCGCTATTAGTACCAGGAATAGGATCAAACCCATAACCAAAGTCAATACCAAGCAGACCAAATGCTGGCATAAAGATCCGTAATCCTGCACCAGCCGAACGTGTTAATTCGAATGGTGAAAAATTCTCAAATTTATCATATGTGGCACCACCTTCTAAAAAGGTTAATGCATAAATAGATGCTGAAGGTTTTAGTGTGATTGGGTATCTTAATTCAAGCGTGTACTTATTATAAATCGTAGCGCCATCGTTAAATGATTCTTCACTTGTATTTGTTCTTGATTGTGGTATGATAGATTGGTTAGGATAACCTCTTAAAGCTACAATTTCACGACCATCGAGTGCAAAACCAGCAAGGCCATCACCACCTAAAAAGAAACGTTCAAATGGAGGTATACCACGGTCGTTGTTATAAGCTCCCAAAAAGCCAAACTCAAATTTAGTTCTTAAAACGAGCTTGTCAACAAGCCTGTTATACCAATCTGCTGAAAAGTTAACCTTGTAAAACTCAAGCCAGTTGAAACGTTGCTGGTCTATTTCAGCAAGTGCGTCTGCATCATTTTCAGCTAATGCGATTTCTCGATCTTCTTTTAATTGTTGGTAATCTACATTATTAAACGCTGAGTATGGTGGTGTAAACTTAAAGGTTAAATTAAATTTTGACCCACCAAGTGGGAAAATAGGATTTACAAAGGTGTTATCACGGCTTAGACCAAGTGTAAATGTTAAGTTTTCTGAAGTTCCATTAGGAAAATTAAAGAGGCCAATATTGTAATTATTAAGATTAAAGTGCTGGAATCCTGCAGCTGCTGAAACTGTAAAATACTGGTCTGGTTCACGTAAACGTTTTGCAAAGCCTACGTTAATACCAGTAATTGAAAAGCTTTGGTCATTGTCGGCTCTTCTTGTAATAGGATTAAATAGAAATTGAATAGTGTGCGATAGAGAAACTGAAAGCTGAACAGGTCGCTTCCCGCCTAACCAAGGCTCCACAAACGAAAGACTGTAATTTTGAAATGAAATACTGGCTTGAGCTCTTAATGATAAAGATTGACCGTCGCCCATTGGTATTGGGTCGTAGGCTTCTTTATTGAAAATATTTCTTAAAGAGAAATTGTTAAATCGCAAGCCTAATGTTCCAATAAAGCCACCACCACCATAACCTCCTTGAAGTTCAATTTGACTACTGCCTTGTTCTTCCACAACATATTCAAGATCTAATGTTCCTGTTTGTGGGTTTACATTTTTAAATTCAGGTTGAAGGTTTTCTGGATTGAAAAAACCAAGTTGGCCTAATTCACGAACGGTGTTAACCACGTCTTGTTTGCTGTAAACTTGGCCTGGTCGCGTACGCAAATTTCTATAAATGACGTTGTCATTGGTTTTGTCATTTCCTTTAACATATATATTGTTAAAATAGGCTAGTTTACCTTCGTTTATTCTAATTTCAAAATCGATGGTATCATTGTAAATTTTTGTTTCTACAGGTGTGATTGTAGAAAATAGATAACCGTTATTTTGATATAAGTTAGTGATGTCTTCAGCATCTGGTTTTTCAGTATTGGCAATTTTTTCTTGTAAAATAGTCCCGTTATATGGATCTCCTTTTTTTATGGCTAGCAATTGCTTAAGTTGTCTGCTTGTATAAACACTATTACCAAGAAAATTAATGTTACCAAAATAGTATCGATTGCCTTCTTTCAGTTTGATATCAATAGCAATTGTGTTGTCACTAGTTTTGTAAACAGAGTCTGAAGTGATACGTGCATCGCGGAATCCTTTTTCTTTATAATGCTTTATAATCTCTTCTTTACTGGTTTCGTACTCTTCTTCTAAGAATTTTGAACGCTTCCAAATACGAAAGAAATTCTTTTGTTTAACTTTTGATATTTTTCTAAGTTTTCGGTTTGACACTTTCTCATTCCCGATAAAGTTGATGCTACTTACTTTTACCTTTTCGCCTTTATCAATATTAATCAGCATATTTAGCTTGCTTTCTTGGCTTAAGGTGTCTTCAATAGCAGAAGTAGTAATTATAGCTTTAGCATTTAAATAACCTTTTTCACGGTATTTTTTTTCAATATTGTTTTTTGTATTAACGATAAAATTATCAGTAAGTTTTGTATCTGGATTAATACTATTGTCTTTAATGATATCTTTACGTTTACGTTCCTTAATGCCTCTAATTTTAACCGTCTCAAGTTTAGGAACTTCAACGATTTCTAGCTCTAAATAGGCTTTACCATCTTCAACCTTTGTGAGATAAAAATTAATATCACTAAATAAACCTAAATCCCAGAGTTTTTTTAAGACCTTGCTTATCCTTTCGCCAGGAATATAAAGTTCTTCACCAACGCTTAAGCCGGTAAATGCAATAACTGTACTTTCATTATAGCTTGTGCTTCCTGTAACTTCAATACCGCCTAAAATGTACTTTTCTGCATCTGTTATAGGTAAGTCTTGGGCAGAAGCGTTTAGAGTAAACAGGAAACTCAAGCTTAATATGAGACCTGAAACAATCTTTTTTGTGCTTAAGTTATTAAAGTTGTTCACTTGTTTTTCCAAATCGTCTTTCTCTTTTTTGATAGGTGAATATTGCTTCAAATAAATCATTTTTATCGAAATCTGGCCAAAGAATTGGCGTAAAATAAAATTCTGCATAAGCCATTTGCCAAAGTAAAAAATTACTAATACGTTGTTCGCCACTTGTTCTTATCATTAAATCTACATCAGGTAAACTTTCTGTGTATAAGTGTTGGTTAACTGTTTGTTCAGTAATTTGATTTATTTCTAATTGTTCTTCTTTTGCTTTTGTAGCAATTGTTTTCACAGCTTGTACCAATTCTTCTCTAGCACCATAGCTTAAAGCTAAGGTTAGTGTCATATGGGTATTGTTTGCTGTTTTAGTAATAACTTCTTTAAGTTCAATTTGTGCTTTTTCAGGCAAATTATTAATACAACCAATAGCTTTTAAACAGATGTTATTCTCTTGTAAGGTTTTAATTTCTTTTCTTAATGAACTTACTAAGAGCTTCATTAAGGTTTGAACTTCTAGTTTAGGTCTGTTCCAATTTTCAGTAGAAAACGCATAAACGGTTAAGTGTTTGATGCCTATTTCAGCACATGCTTCAACAATTTTTCTAACGGCTTTGCTGCCTTTTTTATGACCTGCTACTCTAAGTAAACCCTGTTTTTTTGCCCAACGCCCATTACCATCCATAATAATGGCGATATGTTTTGGCAGTTGATCAAGGTTTATGTGAGTTTTATAGTCCATTAAAAATTACAATAGCATGGTTTGCGACCAAATGCGTAGGTTAATGTTAAACCTCCAAAGATATACCAATCATTCATATTTTGATTACCAAAATTGACAGATTCATCTATATTTTTAAATTCATCAGGATTACTGCCATCAAGGTTATCACTAAATGCGTATCGTGCACCAAATTCAGCCGCCAAAATAACTTTGCTCGTAACGGCAACTTTAACACCAACTATCATTGGTAGCGAGAAGTTATAGTTTTTATCTTGTTTAATTAAAGTATTGTCTGGTGTGTTTTGTATGAAATGATCTGTGATAAAAAAGTTTAAACCACTTGATATGTAAGGGACTATTTGAGGTCGCTTTAAGCTGTGTAAATCCCATTCCCAAAAATTAAACTCTAATCCCAGAGCAAATTCATCAATTTCTGTATTAAATGATAAACCTCTTCGGCGTCTGCCAATGTTATCAGATAATTTATCTTTCCCAAAAGTTTGATGCTTGATGTAAGTGAACCTAAAAGCATGTCGTGTACTTCGGTTCCATTTAAAAATAACGCCAGCCGAAACTTTGTCAAACGAGGCGTAATCTTTAGGCTTGATAAATGAGCTTGAGCCTACATCACCAACAAAATTAGTGCCGCCAAGTACTAAACCAGCTTCATAGGTTTGTGCACTAAGGCAAATGTGAAACAACGTAAATGCTATGACTAAAAGTCTCAATCGCATGAATTTTAAAAGTTTGCAAATATAAAAATATTGTACAGCCATGTACAGCTTTTTATGAATTTGTAATTTAAAACAAGATTTAGTCGTTTTTATTGCTTCAATTACGATTATCTTCACCCCAAAGTAATTTTTTTCTGAGGGTAGCAATAAAACTATCAGAGTTTTGGGTAACTAAACCAATTTTAAAATCAGCTTTTTTGAGTTTGATGCTAACGTCTTTACTAAAAGTTTCTATGCGTGAATCTAAAGAGATTAAGTAATTATCTTCTCGGCCAGATACTTTTAGTGTAATCTCTGTATTATCAGGAATTAATAAAGGCCTTGCATTTAAATTGTGTGGAGCAATAGGCGTGATGACAAAACTTTGTGTTTGCGGTGAAATAATTGGACCACCACAACTTAGAGAATAACCAGTTGAGCCGGTTGGTGTAGAAATGATAATCCCGTCAGACCAATAAGCGTTTAAGTATTCATCATTGAGCCAAACTTCAATAGTAATCATAGAAGTTGTGTCTTTTCGGCTAATGGCAACTTCATTAAGGGCGAAATTGAAAGGTTTTAAGCTTTGATCTCCGGTTGAAGTTTCTACCTCTAGCAAACTACGTTTAGATAATTTGAAGTTTCCGTCTAATATCTCCTGAATGCTTGATTTAATTTCATCATCATGAATGGTTGCTAAAAAGCCTAACCTTCCAGTATTAATTCCAATAATAGGAATCTCTAAATCTTTTACAAAGCTAGCAGCACTTAAAATGGTGCCATCGCCACCAATACTAAAAAAGTAATCATAACTTTTATCAAGATTTGTAAAAGTGCTGTACGCTTCAGATTTGTTGATAAAACCTTTATTTGTAATTAGTTTAAGATAATTCTCTTCAAAATAAAATTCGGTTTGGTTTGCTTTTAAAACACTAAGTAACTGATTCAGGTATTTCTCAGTTTCTGGATAATACGATTGACCAAAAATTCCAACCTTCATGTGTACAAATTAATTTATATGTTTAAAAACTTAGCTAAGTAATTAGACCTGTCTTTTAAGCTGTCTGAGTATGCATCATCTTCATGCTTACTCAAAATTTCATAGTCATAACGACGTAAAGTTTGTAAAATTTCATTAAGTCCTTGGTGCTTCAATTTTACTAAAAACGCTATAGCATTATTGTTAATTTCACAAGTAAACATACCTAGTATTTGTGCATTTAAACTTTCTAAAAGCTGACTTATTTCAGCATATGAAAAATCGATAGTAGATTTTTTTAACAACAAAGAGTCAGTCTCATGGCTTACAAACTCAGTTTCATTAAATAACTCAAGCACCGCCTCAAACTCAAGGCTACCAATCAATAAATTATTATCATCTACCACAGGTAAGATCGTCGATTCATGTTTTAAAAATAAACTGAAAACGTCTAATAATGTGTGATATTCAGATGCAAAAAAATACTCGGCATAAAGCGTTAAGTCTTTGGCGATATGCTCTGGTTTTAAAAGCTTTAAATCTTCAGCTTGCATAAGGCCTTTAAAGTAATTTCCTTCAGTAATAATCGCATGAGAAAAATTTACCTCATAATTTTCAGGTAAATTTGAAATATCAATGATTTGTGGCTTATGATTAACAACTGAAAACCAATTCATAATCTTTTACATTTATTTGCAAAATACACAATTTAGTCTGTCTATATCCTATAATTGATTGTATTTTTGCTTTTGTTACAAATTACCACAAAATGACAAAACTAAGCGTTAATATTAACAAAATAGCAACTTTAAGGAATGCTCGCGGTGGCAATATGCCAAATGTTTTAGAGGCAGCAAAGCGAATTGAAAGCTTTGGCGCTAACGGAATTACGGTACATCCGCGACCTGATGAGCGGCATATTACTTACCAAGATGTGCGCGATTTAGCCCCAAGCCTGACTACAGAATTTAATATTGAAGGTAATCCAAACCAAAAATTTATTGATTTGGTGTTAAATAATAAACCTACGCAAGTAACTTTGGTACCAGATGCGGTAGATGCCATTACTTCAAACGCAGGTTGGGACACCATTAAACACCAAGATTACCTTCGTAAAATAGTCGATATATTTAAAGCGGAAGGTATTAGAACTTCTATTTTTGTTGACCCTGATCTTGAAATGATAAAAGGTGCTAAGCAAACAGGCGTTGATAGAATTGAACTATATACCGAAGCTTTTGCACAAAATTATCAGATTAACCCAACTGAAGCCATACAGCCTTATGTTGATTGTGCCAATCTTGCACAATCATTAACCTTAGGAATAAATGCAGGTCATGATTTATCATTAGAAAATATAAGTTACTTCAAAACCTGTATTCCCTTCTTAGATGAAGTTTCAATAGGTCATGCCTTAATTTCAGAGGCTTTATATTTAGGTTTAGAAACGGTTGTTAAGCGTTATTTAAAAGCCTTAAAATAGTTAATAATATGAAGTTATACGCAAATGTGTTTGGTCAAGGCAAACCTTTATTGATATTACACGGATTTTTAGGCATGGGCGATAACTGGAAAACCCTAGGTAAACAATATGAAGATTTAGGTTTTCAAGTCCATTTAATCGACCAACGTAACCATGGTCGAAGTCCACACTCAGATGACTTTTCTTATGAATTAATGGTGAATGATTTACATGAATATATCACCACAAATCATTTTGAAAGCGTAAATTTAATTGGTCATTCAATGGGTGGCAAGACCGTTATGGCTTTTGCTTGCAAATACCCAGATTTAGTTAATAAACTTATTGTTGTTGATATTGCGCCTAAATATTATGCACCACATCATCAGGAAATTTTAGAAGGGCTTACCGCAATAAAAAACGCTAGCTTTAAAAGTCGTAGCGATGCTGATGATTTACTTTCAAACTATATAAATCATAAAGGAATTCGTCAGTTTTTATTAAAAAATCTATATCGTAAAGATAAAAACACTTATGATTTACGTATTAACCTGAAATCTCTAAAAAATAACATCAACGAAATAGGTAAAGCATTAGAACCTGAGCAAATATTTAAAGGAGAAACCTTGTTTATTAACGGAAAAACTTCAGATTATATTAAAGCTGAAGACACTAATTTAATTCACAATCATTTTCCGCAGGCTAAGATTGAAGGAATTGAAAACGCTGGACATTGGGTGCATGCTGAACAACGAGATGCCTTTTATGAAGTAACAAAAGTGTTTTTAAATAATTAGATAGTTCACATGAGTTGAAATCAATATTAATCCATCAATCATCAACCTGTTGATAACTAGATGTTTAATACAATAATGCTTATTATGCTAACATAATAAATTTAATTTTTTGTTGTGAAATTGTGAATTAATGGTAAATTTGAATAACAAATTATTATAAACAAACTGTAAATTTTTTGAATATGAAAAAAATCTTACTCTTAACTGGCTTGCTGTTATGTTCGGCCAGTATTTACGCAGGCGGTTATCGGGTCGCTGCTCAAGGTCAACGCGCTTTAGCTATGGGACACGCAGGTGTCGCAGTTGTTAATAGTGCAGAAACAGCCTTTTTTAATCCTTCTGGAATTGTTTTATTAGAAGATAAAATTAATGTTTCTGCTGGTATAACAGGCGTTTTTTCAAATGTGCAATGGCAAAACCAATCGACTGGTCAATTTTCTGAAACAGACAACCCAATGGGAACGCCATTTTATTTTTATGCCACTTATAAAATAAATGAATGGCTAGCTGCTGGAGTAAGTGTTTATACGCCTTATGGAAGTACAGTTGAATGGGAAAAAGATTGGGCAGGTTCTCATTTAGTTAATAATATAGATTTGGCCGCCATATATGTCCAGCCTTTATTATCTATTAAATTATCTGACGTGTTCACCGTCGGTGGTGGACCGATTTTTGTAACAGGAAATGTAGAGTTTAACCGAAATATCAATAGGACTTTAACTGACGAAATGGGTGAACGCTCTAATGTAACGGTTGAAGATTCTGGTGTAACAAATTGGGGTTGGAGTGCAAGTTTTACGCTAACACCAGTTGAAGATTTAAGAATAGGGTTTAACTACCGTTCAGAAATTATTCTCGATGCAGAAGATGGCGATGCAACATTTGCCAATGTGCCAAACTCCGCACTAGTTCCTGCTGAAAATGGCAATACAACCTTTAATGCTTCCTTACCAATGCCTGCAGAAATGACCTTAGGTGCGGCTTGGCAAATGAATAATAAATGGTTATTTGCTTTTGATTATAACCGAACTTATTGGGAGGTTTACAACGCATTAGATTTACAATTCGGGAATGGTTCTGAGTCACTTAATCCTAGAAATTATAAAAATGCGTCAATATACCGCTTTGGTGCAGAATACGTAGCTTCTTCAGATTTTACGCTAAGAGCTGGTTATTATTATGATGAAACACCAGTAAGGCCAACTTACTTTGCACCAGAAACGCCAAGAAATGATTCAGAAGGTTATACAGCTGGCTTGTCATATCAAGTTAATGATAAATTAGCAATCGATGCTTCTTTTCTTTACCTAAGATTTCAAGAAGTTGATGCCTCTTACGATTATTATCAAGAAAATGGCCAAAATGTCCCATTCGAAGGAACTTATAAATCGAATGCATTTTTACCAGGAATTGGTGTAACTTATAAATTATAAAAAGAGACAACTATGAAAAATTATATTAAATATATCGGTATTTCAGCATGTGCAGCTTTGATGTCTTGCGAACCTGAATTCGATAACTCTATTGCAGATAATGAAGTATATAGAAACGGTGAAGCCGATTTTACTAATTTTGTAAGCGTTGGTAATTCGCTGACAGCTGGTTATGCTGATAATGCACTTTATGTTCAAGGGCAAGAGAATTCTTTTCCTAATATTTTGGCTCAGCAGTTTGAGCTCGTTGGTGGTGGTGAATTTACACAACCTTTAATGGCTGATAATTTAGGTGGTCTAAAGTTTAATGGACAAGTTATTTCTGGTAATCGTTTGGTGTTAACAGCACTTTCTGGAAGTCCAGCACCAGCGCCAATTGCTGGTGAACCGAGTACTGAAGTAACTAATAAGCTTTCAGGCCCAATTAATAATATGGGTGTTCCTGGTGCTAAGTCTTATCATTTAGTTGCTGAAGGTTATGGAAGCACTGCTGGTGTTCCTTTAGGACAATCTAATCCTTATTTTGCACGTTTTTCTTCATCTGATAATGCCACAGTGTTGGGTGATGCTGCAGCTCAAAATCCAAGCTTTTTTTCATTATGGATTGGTAATAATGATATTTTAGGTTTTGCAACCTCAGGTGGTGTTGGTGTCAATCAGTTAGGTAATTTAGACCCTTCAACTTATGGATCTAACGATATTACAGACCCAAATGTTTTTGCTTCAGTGTATAGTCAATTAATTGATGGTTTATCTGCAAATGCATCTGGCGGTGTTGTTTTTAATATCCCTGATGTGACTAATATTCCATTTTTTACAACAGTTCCTGTCAATGCTATACCTTTAGATCAGGCAACAGCAGACCTTTTAAACTCTCAGTTTGCAGCCTACAATAATCAAATTTTACCTGGTTTAGCTCAATTGGGTCTGATATCAGCTCAGGAAGCACAGCAACGTCAAGTCAATTTTGTGGCTGGCCAAAATTTTGTGACAATTCAAGATGAAAATCTAACTGATATTTCAGCAGTACTTCAAGGACCACCATTTAATCTTGATGCACAAACTGCTGCTAATTTAGGCCAAGTGAGACAAGCTACTGAAGATGATTTAATTCCATTAACTGCTTCTTCAATTTTAGGAACAACAGTTAATAATAATCCAACCTTAATTAATGGTGTTTCAGTTCCATTAGGTGATCAATATGTATTAACAGTAGCTGAGCAAGAAATGGTTTCTGAAGCGCAACAAGCTTACAACTCAACAATTGAAGCGCTTGCTGAAGCTAATAATTTAGCTTATGTAGATGTAGACCAAGTTCTTGTTGAAGTATCTAACGGAATTGGTTTTGATGGTGGTGTGCTAACCTCAGATTTTGTAACTGGTGGTGCTTTTTCACTTGATGGTGTTCACCTAACCGCTCGCGGTTATGCTTATGTTGCCAACCAAGCTATTATGGCTATTAATGCACAATATGGTTCAACTTTACCGATGGTAAATATTGGTAATTATGGCACAGTTAATTTAAGTGATAATATAGCTCAATAAATTCAATAAAATTAATATTTCTTAAACCGTCTCAAGTTTAAAGTTGAGGCGGTTTTTTTGTAATAACTTTTTAAGATAAATCATTACCTAATATGTATCAATATCTTTTGATGTCTAAATTTTGCACTTACATATTAAATTGTATATTTAAACAAATCAAAAATTAATATGAAGCTTATTTTAAGGTTACTTGTTTCTGCTATCATGGTGGTTGTTTTAGCTAATATTTTGCCTGGGGTTTACGTGGCTGGTTTTTTAGAAGCCATTGTTTTAGCAGTTGTCTTGGCTTTATTAAATATGTTTGTCAAGCCGATACTAATTGTTTTTACATTACCGGTCACGATTGTAAGCTTTGGACTTTTCTTATTAGTCATTAATGCCTTAATTATTTTATTAGCGGATAGCCTTGTTTCTGGTTTTCGAGTAGATGGGTTTTGGTATGCTCTAATTTTTAGTTTATTGTTATCTATACTTCAGTCGGTCACGTTTAAATTAGCAGAAAAAGATAAAGACTAATGCAAAAAAATAAGTTGTTTTTAGCGGCAACAATTACCTTATTTGTCTTTCCATTGGTTGCTTTTTTGGTGAGTAACTTCAGTAGAAGCTTCAACTATTACGAGATATTCCCTGAACGTGTTTCTTTTTTAAACCTTGCAATAGGTCTAGGTTTTGGTGTAATTACTTCAGTCATTGCTGTCGTGATACTTCGTCTTAAAAAGTTTAAAGACTTAACACATACTTATCAAGTTTTGTTTAAAGATATTGAGGTAACTTGGGGAGATATTATTTTTTATTCAATTTGTGCAGGTGTTGGCGAAGAAATTTTCTTTCGAGGTATGCTATTAGAGTTTATGGGTGTTTGGCCAGCAGCAATTATTTTTGTGGCGCTTCATGGCTATATTTCCTTTAAATCTATGCCAAAGCTAATTTATGCGGTTTATCTAATTATCGTTTCCGCTGGCTTTGGTTATTTATATATTTACACAGATTTGTATGCCGCGATGTTAGCCCATGCATTTTATGATGTGATTATGTTTTGGTTACTCTTAAAATCGAAGTCAACGGCTTAGTTTTTTCTTTTTTGCAACTGATTTTCAAAAACTTGTCAAGACGTGAAATAAATTGTATTTTTGCAAATTCAAAAAATGACTTGATATAATGAATATTACTTTAGAGAATAAAGATGCATTAAATGCAGTTGTAAAAGTAGATATCGCAAAAGAAGATTACAGCGATAAGGTAGAGAAAGTACTAAACAATTACCGTAAAACAGCCAATATTCCTGGTTTTAGAAAAGGGAAAGTGCCAAAAGGGCTTGTGAAAAAGCAATATGGGCAGTCTGTTTTAGTTGATGAGGTTAACAAACTTCTTCAAGAGTCATTAAACAACTACCTTACCGAAGAGAAGCTTGATATTTTAGGTAATCCTTTACCAAAACCGCAAGATAATTTTAATTGGGAAGATGATGATTATAGCTTTGAATTTGAGCTTGGTTTAGCGCCAGAATTTGAAGTAAGTCTAGATAATAAAGAGCCAATCACGCATTACGTGATTTCTGCCGATGATGAAATGATTGATAACCAAATCAAGATGATTCAAAAGCAATATGGTAAAATTATTGCTCAAAATGAAGTTAAAGAAGGCTTTAACATTGAGGGAACTTTCCATAACCCTGAAGCAGAAATAGAGCAGGATGCAAGCTTTAATATTGATGAAGTTGAAGGGAAAACCAATAAAAAGAAGCTTATTGGTGCTAAAACTGGCGAGCAAGTTACTTTAAAGTCAACTAAGTTGTTTAAAGATACAGCTACTTTAGCCAGTAAGCTTGGTATTGATGAAGATAAAGCTGAAGGTTTAAAGGTTGATTTAACCTTAACCATCAATGAAGTTAACGAGCAAGTTCCAGCCGAACTTAATCAGGAATTATTCGATAAATATTTTGGTGAAGGTGAAGTTAACTCTGAAGAAGAGTTGAAAGAACGCATTAAAGCAGATTCTGAAAAAACATTCGCTCAACAAGGAGACCAGCAATTACTTAATGATGTTACCGAGTATTTAGTTGAAAACACGACATTTGATTTACCAGCTGAATTTCTTCAAAAATGGTTAAAAGTTCAAGGCGAAAAAGAACTGACTGATGAAGAGGCCAAAGAAGAATATGAAAAAAGCGAAAAAGGCTTAAAATATCAATTGATTGAAGGTAAGATTATCAACCAAAACGACCTTCAAGTTCAGGCTGAAGATTTAAAGGCAATGACAAAAGAACGTATCAAAATGCAAATGGCACAATTCGGTCAAACCGATTTACCTGAAGAACAACTTGATGATATAGCTAATCGTGTACTTTCTAATCAGGATGAAGCTAAAAAAATAGCAGAGCAGGCCATGAGTCAAAAACTACTTGACTTTTACAAAGAAAAATTGAATCTCAAAGAAGAAAAGCTATCTTATAAAGCTTTTATAGATAAGGTTTACAAATAAAAAACTAAATTTTTAAACTATGCTAAAAGGAAACTTTTAGCATAGTTTTTTCATATTCCATCGTAAATCAACTTATCTTAGCATTCTATTAAACTACAACTATGAATATTAATAAAGAGTTCGAAAAGTTTGCCACCAAAGACCAAGGAATAAACAGCAACTATTATCAAAATATAATTACAAGTATGTATCCTGTAGGCATGACGCCTAATATTATAGAAGAGCGTCAAATGAATGCCGTTGCGATGGATGTGTTTTCTCGACTAATGATGGATCGCATTATATTTCTAGGAACACCAATTAACGATCAAGTGGCTAATATTATTCAAGCACAGTTATTGTTCTTAGAAAGTACTGATGCTACAAAAGATATTCAAATTTACATTAATTCACCTGGTGGAAGTGTTTATGCTGGTCTCGGAATCTACGATACAATGCAATTTATAAAGCCAGATGTTGCGACCATTAACACAGGAATTGCGGCTTCAATGGGCGCTGTTTTATTATGTGCTGGGACTGAAGGTAAACGAAGTGGTTTGCCACATTCACGTGTGATGATTCATCAACCGATGGGCGGCGCTCAAGGACAAGCTGATGATATCGAAATCACAGCAAAACAAATTATGATCTTAAAAGAAGAATTATATAAAATCATTTCAAAACATTCAAAAAAAGATTACGATAAAGTCTATAATGATGGCGATCGTGATTTTTGGATGGCGGCTGATGAAGCTAAAGATTACGGAATGATTGATGAAATTTTAGTACGCGAATAATATGGCTAAAGAAATCCTTGAATGTTCATTCTGTGGTAGAAAAAAATCTGAAACCAATTTATTGATTGCAGGTTTAGATGCGCACATTTGCGATCGCTGTATTGAGCAAGCCCACGGAATTGTAATTGAAGAATCAAAACATGGTGATGATGCCGACTTGTCTTCTGAACTTAAGCTTAGAAAGCCTAAAGCGATCAAAGCTTTTTTAGATGAATATGTCATTGGTCAAGATATGACGAAAAAAGTCATGTCTGTTGCTGTCTATAACCATTATAAACGCCTGCTTCAACCTAAATCTGATAATGATATAGAGATTCAAAAATCAAATATCATTATGGTTGGGCAAACAGGAACTGGAAAGACCTTAGTGGCCAAAACCATAGCAAAAATGCTTAATGTACCTTTAGCTATTGTAGATGCCACGATACTGACTGAAGCTGGTTATGTTGGTGAAGATGTTGAAACGATTTTAACAAAACTATTAGCAGCAGCAGATTATAATGTTGAAAAAGCGCAAAAAGGCATTGTGTTTATTGATGAAATTGATAAAATCGCCCGAAAAAGTGATAATCCTTCAATTACACGTGATGTTAGTGGTGAAGGTGTGCAGCAAGCTTTATTGAAATTATTAGAAGGTTCTACAGTTAATGTCCCGCCAAAAGGTGGTCGTAAACATCCTGACCAAAAATTTATAGAGGTTGATACCGAAAATATTTTATTTATTGCTGGCGGTGCTTTTGATGGCATTGAACGTAATATTTCTAAGCGCTTAAATATGCAAGCTGTGGGTTATGGTGCCTCTTTAAAAGGTGAAGATATTGATAAAGAAAACTATCTTAAATACATTACACCAAAAGATTTAAAAGACTTTGGCCTAATTCCAGAAATTATCGGTCGTTTACCAGTCTTAACTCACATGAATCCTCTTGATAAATCAACTTTAAAGCAAATCTTAACGCAGCCTAAAAATGCCATTATTAAACAATATGAAAAATTGTTTGAAATGGATAATATTGAATTTTCTATCACAGATGGCGCTTTAGACTTTATTGTTGAAAAGGCTTTAGAGTATAAATTAGGCGCACGTGGCCTAAGAAGTTTATGCGAAACGATTTTAACCGATGCCATGTTTGATTTGCCAGAAAGTGGCGAATCTAAGTTTAAAGTGACCAAGACCTATGCAGAAAAAACCATAAGTCAATCTAATTTACAACAACTTAAAGCAGCGAGTTAAATTTTCCATCAAATATTAAATTGATCAAATGCGAGTTATTAACTCGCATTTTTTTTTACTTCTTTAGCCATTTTATTTTTAGCTAACAATCTGTCATCAAAATAATGTAGGAGTTAGAAATAAAGCTGTGCAAAATTAATTCAACATTATACTAAATAAAACAGCCTAATAGAATTTATGACAGATGATGTTGTGACTCTAATAAGCAAAGACATCGTCTGAAAGTAAAGAAGTTTGACTTAACAAAGCAACATGATTATAATGACCTAAGTTTAAATTAATGTTATTTTACAAAAAGTATATTTACAAATATTTAAAACCCTAAAATTATCATTTATTAAAAAAAATGTAATTTTATTGCCTATTTTAAAACCTAAAACATGAAAACACTTTACACAAAATTAAGTCTCGTAACTATGCTTGTCTTTTTAGGCATGCATTTTAGTTTCGGGCAAACTACTATTTATACTCAAGATTTTGAGACTTTAAATTCTGGATACACCGCTTCAGCTACAGAAGGTACACCAGGAAGTGACACTGATATATTTAATAGATCTAATCCTAATATTGGTGGAAATTCCACTTTTATTTGGGCTGTTGAAGATACCAATTCAACACCTGCAAACATTACTTTAGATCAAATAGACATTTCGGGATATAGTGACTTTACATTTTCCATAGATTTGTTAGCTCACCATTATTTGGATTGGGATAGTACTGATGAGATGAATATTACTTATTCAATAGATGGTGGTGCTCCACAAAATTTATTATCTGTTCAAAGTACAGTTGCAGGCGATGATTTTAACACACCAGCTGCTTTAGACACAGATTTTGATGGTGAAGGTGATTGTAGTGCTGGAAATATATTACCAGCTCTTTCAACTGGGACCGAAGGCGGTTGTACAGTTAGCAGTGATCAATTTGCTACATTTTCTTCTTCTACTATTGCATTAGCTGGAAATTCTACCTTGGATATTACAATTACATTTGAAGGTCTAACTTCTGCAGATGAAGGTATTTATCTTGATAATATTGAAGTTGTAGGTACTTCTGCGACAACAGACACACAAGTACAATTCGATTCTGCTTCTACATCAGTGAATGAAGATGCTGGTACAGCTTCCATAGATTTAAGTATTTTAAACGAAGATGCAAGCAATCCAACTTCAGTAGAAGTAGCGCTTACTTCTGGAAATGCTACCGACATAAATAATTATACTACACAAACTATTACTTTTCCTGCGGGTTCAGCTGCTAATCAAACATTAACGGTTGATATTACAGATAATGCTACAGATGAAGCAGATAAGAATTTAACCTTTACATTACAAAATGTTTCAGGTGGAAACAATGCGCAAATTGGTGCTCAAAACACATTTGATTTAACAATAGTCGACGATGATTTAGCAGCTCCAATTACGCTTCCTTACACAGAAGATTTTTCAAACTGTTCAACCGCTGAGTGGATTACTTTTGATGAAGCTGGCGGAAATTCCTGGTCTTGTGGGAGCGGTGAATTTGCTATGAACGGTTTTGACGGCGGTGGCGCTACTTTAGACGATATTGATTGGTTGATTTCTGATTTCAGAATTAATTTTGACGATTATTCATCTGTATCGATTGATGTAACTACAGCCGAGCAATTTGGCGATGCTACTAATCAAGCTGGCGAATTTCGATTGGTTTATTCCACAGATTATGATGGTTTAGGCGATCCGTCAACAGGAACCTGGACCGAGCTTACCTTTGACCCGAATAATACATCTACTGGCTTTGGAACTTCGACTCCATCAACCACAACTGTTGATGCTTCAAGCGTTTCAGGAACGGCATTTATTGCATTTATATATGATGAAACCCAAGGGAATGGATCTGAAGATTGGCGAGTTCAACAAGTTGATATTACAGGAGTGCCAGCAACTTCAAATTCTGCAGATTCAGACATTGCAGTTACTGCTTTTGATCCTACTGATAATATTGATTACACTTTATATTCAGCTACTTCAGCTTTAACTACGGCCAACGCTATTAAAGTTGGAGAATTTACAATTCGAGATGGTGGTGCAACAAATTCAGATTCAGATAGCCAAAGTACTACACTTACTGACGTGACCATAGACATTACTAATTTTGATAATTTGGCAGCAATAGCCATATTTGATGGTACATCTAATCTTTCTGAAATTACATCAGTGACTGCTTCAAACAGTTTTTCAAGCTTAAGTCTTGAAGCAGCTGATGATAGTAATAAAACTTTTGAGATCTATGTAACTTTTAATTCTTCAGTTGTAGATAATGCTCAACTTCAATACACGATTTCTTCTGCAACTGCAGATGTTGCAGGCTCTTTATTTACTGATGTAGATGCTGGTGGAGCAGTTACAAGTATTACCGGAGATGACAATAAAATTGAAGTTACAGCAACTGATTTATTATTTAATCAAGACGCAACAGATGTTGGTGTTGGAAATGTAATGACTCCTTCGCCAACTGTGGAAGCTTATGATACAAATTTAAACCTAGATTTAGACTTTACAGGAAATGTGGCTTTAAGTCCAACAGGAACTACTTTTGATGGTACAGCTACCACAACAGTTGCAGCAGTTGCTGGTGTAGCAACATTTTCAAATTTAGTTTTTGATGTTACTGCAACGGGTGCAACTTTAGAAGCTTCTAGTGGAGCTTTAACCACAGATACAAGTTCAGCTTTTGATGTAATTATTGCGCCAATAGTCATAGCACAAGAAGATTTTGATGGATCAACACCAAGTTGGTCTTATACAAATGATATTCCGTTTTTCGATAATGGTACCGATGGTAGCTATGGTATTTTTACAAATGCTGCTCCTTTATCAAATACAAATTTTTCAGGAAATGTTCTATTTGAGAATGATTTAGATGATGAAGGTGATAATGGAACTTCAGGTTTCGCAACTGTTACTTTTGAAGAAATTTCTGTAGAAAACTTTTCAAATGTGGTATTGAGTTTCGATTGGGAAGTGATAGACTACAATGCTAATGCAGATGATGCTAAATATGAAATTATTGTAGATGGTGTTTCTAACGGAGAAGTATTCTTGGTAGATGGAGGAGTAGATCCTACAGATGGTTCAGGAACTGTTACTTATAATGTTCCAGTTGCAACTTCAACCATTAGTTTGTTGGTTTCTGTAAGAAATAATGGTGCAAGTGGTTATTCAGCTTTTGATAATATTAAAATCGAAGGTAATTATGATGGAGATTTAGTTTATTCTGGTGGTACTTGGACGCCAAGTGCACCAAGTGGTTCAACAGGAACAAATGATGTTTTAGTTCAAGATGGAACTTATACGACTAATGGAGACATAAGTGTAAACTCAATCTCTGTTTTAGGCGATGCAGCTGTTGAAGTAAGACCAGCTGATATTTTAACAGTAAATTCTTCAATTAATAATAATGGAGATTTTACTTTCCAAAGCGACCTCTCAGGTGTGGGACAGTTAGATGACTTTTCAGGAAGCATTACTGGTGACATTACTGTCGAGCGTTTCATTCCGGCCAAGCGTGCTTTTCGTTTGATCAGTTCTGCAGTTGATGGTTCAAGTATCGCCAACGCTTGGCAACAAGACACGCACATTACGGGTACAGGTGGCTCTACCAATGGTTTTGACGCTACAAGCACTAATAATCCGTCTATGTTTACATTCGACAATACAATCACCAATCAATCTAGTGGCGCTGGATGGCAAGCTGTCACTTCAACAACTGATGTGATTTCAGCGGGAACGCCTTACCGCTTAATGGTGCGTGGTGACCGAAGCATCGACTTAACTGATAATGAAGCACCAGCCACAGCAACCACTTTAAGTGTTTCAGGTAGTTTACATACTGGAAGCTATACACCAACTTTAGCTACAGCAGCGAACAATTATAGTTTTGTGGGTAACCCTTATCAAGCGGTAGTTGATTTTGGTGCGGTAACCAAATCTAATCTTACAGATTTTATCTATGTTTGGGATGCTTCTGTTGCTGGGTCTAATGGCAATGGTGGTTATATCACCGTTCAAATCTCAACTGGAAATATCACAGCTCCAAGTCCAAGTAGCTCTGATGCCTCGCAATACATTGCACCAGGTCAAGCCTTTTTTGTGCAAAATAATGCTACGGGTAATGGCTCAATCACTTTTAATGAAGCTGATAAAGCCACAGGTCAAGCTCAAGTGAGTATTTTTAGTACCTACACTAACTTTTATATCAACTCGCGTTTATATAAAGCCTCAGCTTTACAAAACGGTGAGATGGAAAGTGATGCCATAGGATTACGTTTTAATGAAAACTATACCACGGTTGGTAGTGATGAAGATGCGAGTAAATTGGCCAATCCAGGTGAAAACTATGCGATTGTCAACAATGGCTTTAAATCGATTGACAAGCAAAACATCCCAACTGATGGCCATCAAATTGATTTATTGATGATGAACTATGAAGATACGGCTTACAGCTTAAGCTTCAATTTAGGGAATCAGCCTGAAACACTTAAGGTTTACTTAAATGACAACTATTTAAATACACAAACCGAGTTAACGGAAAGCATAACTTATGACTTTACAGTTGATGCTAATGTGCCAGAGAGTATCGATCAAAATCGTTTTCACTTAAGTTTTGAAGAAGTGCCTTTAAATAACCAAAGTTTTGATGCCGGACAAGTTCGCTTGTATCCTAATCCAGTGGCTTATCAATTACAAATTGAATTACCAGCGTCAGTTGAGATCAATTCAGTTCAAGTTTTCAATACTTTAGGTCAAAAAGTGCTAACAACAACCCAATCTCAAGTTGATGTGAGTCAGTTAGCCTCAGGTGTTTATGTGGTTGAGCTAGAAACTTCAGCCGGGAAAGT
>NZ_FQTW01000022.1 GCF_900129035.1 Psychroflexus salarius
TTCAAATACTTTTTTAATGTCAGTAGAATTTTTATTCATTTTTCGGTTTTTCTCAAATAGTGCACAACGGTCTTGGCTATGATGTCGTTGCGGAAAAATCCGCAGGATTCTTTCCGCCGTAGCCGAAAGATAACAAAATTGCGATGAATTCCGATTAGGAATTCAACCGCAATGAATTATAGCCGTTGTTGGCAGTAGGCTTTTTTTTGTTAAAATCTTCCAGCTCTATTTTTAAATTCCTCTTCGCTAATTATTTCACCACTATTCGGTTTATTAATTTCCAATTCCTCTTTGTGCCAAGTTATTTTTTCTAATTCAAATTTCACAATATTGCTATTACACTCCAAAACTAATCCAGGTAAACCGTGAAATCTTTCAGGTCCAAAATTGAATGGTATTTCAGGGCAAAACCAAGCTATAAATTCAGAGTTTTTTATCAATTCCGTATCATTGACTTTAGCTCTCTTTCCAATTGCCTTTTTACACAAATAACCGTTGATTAATTTGGTTTCGTTATTCAATATTTTCCATTCAATAGGTTTTTTTGAAATAATCACAGGATAGTCAAGAACAAGAGTTTCGCTCAAGAACTCTTTATTTTCTTGATTGTAATAAATAAGATTATCACTTCCGCCAAATATTCTTGTCAGATTTGGTGTCCCGTACATTTTTGAAATGTCAAAATCCAGAAAGTAATTAGATTCTTTTGAGTTAAATTTCAGCGTTGCATAAACCGAATCACTTTGTTCCATCATTTCCTTTACAAATCTATCTGAAACATTATGTATAGAATCTTTGTTCAAATTTATTTTGTAAATCACAGTTGCGGAATTCGTTTGAGCGATTATTATTTGAAAAAAAAGAGTTAAGATTATTGTCAATAGATTTTTCATAAGTTCGGTTTTTAGCTTACTGCCAACGGTCTTGGCTATGATGTCGTTGCGGAATCATTCGCAGAATTATTCCGCTGGTAAACGAAAATACTATTTTAACTGGAATTTTCAACAGAAAATTCCAAACCGCAATGCATTATAGCCGTTGTTGCACACTGACACGACACGTACTGCTTGGTACGAAGCACTTTTCACGTTTTCAATTTTTTTCGCTCAGCTATTGAATTCAGTCGAGTAGAGCAGAAGTTGTTCTATATAAATCTAAATTCTCAAATTTTGTTTTCATGAGTGAAATTATCTGTTTTCAAACTTGCTAATTTCCGCTGTCTTGTTTTTCCAATTTTCTATTTTGTTTTTCACGCTCATTTTTTAAATTCAGATAACTGCTCAATGCTCAACATTTGTCAAAAGTCATATTTAGAATTCTATTTTTTATTCAGATTTAAAAACCAATTTTTGATAGAAGCGGAAATTTCGACTTTTAAAAAAAGTATTTCAATTCGTTTCAGGTAATGCTTGGTAAATTCAGATTCTCAACTGTCATTTATCCGACCCGAGTTTTTTCGGAGTGTTTGTGTGCAACGTCTCGCGTATATGGTTTGTGGTGGGATAAAAACCGCTCGCCATTCGGTTTAGCTTTTAATTTTCTAAAATATTGAAATTTTTGATTTAACACAAAATCCGCCATAAACTATATACGCTGTTATGCTTTGTGTTTTATTTTCAGCTCGTTATGACTTTCTAACAACTTATTCAGTAATTTTATCGAATAATATCGATTATGTTCAAGAAATGTTTTAAATATCGGTCTCAAGTCATTTAATAAACCTTTGTCTTTTGCTACTGATAATATTCCCAACGTTCCTATACATTTTATGTCAAAATTTTCGGCAATCTTTCTAGCCTTTTTGTCATCAATGAGTAAAAAATCTGCATTCAATTCCTTGTATAAAATAACAGATTCAGATTCTCCATAATCCATAACAAATGTCAGTTCATTAAATCCTTTAATACTCAAAACTTTTGGCTTAAAAAACTGTTCTATATTGTAGTAAAATTCGGTACTTTTATTCAATGTAATTTCTTCCCAAACAGCTTTCGATATTTTAATTTCATCAAAGAGTTGATTTAAAAGTTCGAGTTTATCGATAATTGCAAGTGAAAAAATTGGTCCCGCGTCGGCAATTACAAGTCCGTTTTTCATTATTTCAATTTTTCAATATCGCTTAAAACATCTTCTTCATTCAAGTTTGAAATTGAGATTTTATTTTTACAGAGTTCTTTTTCGAATTCAAGTCGTGACATTCCAGAAAGCTGTGCAGCTTTTCCAATTGTCAATTTTTGAAGTTTATATAATTGAATTGCTAATGTTACTTTGATTCGCTTTTTAAGGTCATTTTCTGACTCATTTAAAGCCAAAAGAATATCATTAGGAAAGTCAACCGATATTGTTTGAATGCTCATCTCTATTTAGTTTTATTCAAATTTAATGTTTTTCTGTGAAGTTTAATTCTATTTGGGATTTTTTTCAACATAAAGCATAACGGTTTTGTATATGGCTCGTAGCGTATAAATTAGCGATTATTTTCGGATTAAGTACAAGCCAGATTTTTAAATTTTACTATTTATCTTTTTTTATCGGAAATCGTCAAATTAAAAAATTTGGCGACTTTCCAAATATACCTTAACTTCGATTAAGTAACTAACAAGCTATGAGCTATATACGTTGTTGTACTGCGTTTTTTATTTTGTTCGTTCATTTATTTTTTCGAACCACAAGTCTCTCTCGTTAACTACAAAATCGTACTCTTTTCCATTGTCAGTTATTATTCTGATTCCGTTGTCAATTAGTTTTGCAGTTTTTCTCTTAACGATTTCTCGTATTGTTGAATATTCTATATTCGTTTGTCCTTTCTGAACATTTATTTTATGTGATTTAAAAATCAGTTTTTTATTCGTCAAGAAAATTTTTCCGCCAACACCTTCAATTCCGCGAAATAGGTTTGCTGGTCCTTCAATTTCGATTTCTTCATTTAATTCAAGTTCTGGTTTTATTTTCATTCCCATTTTTTTTGAAAACTTTCCAGCAAATTTTTCACTCACGTAAGGAAATCCAATTCCGAAAAAAATTCCAAAGAACAAACCTTGAAAAATCAAGCTGTTAATTGAATAAAGTTTTTCGTCAGAGAAATAATCAAATGTCCAAAGTAAGAAAGTGTAAAGGATTGCAGTTCCGATTGCAAATATTATTCGGTACTTCCAACTAATTTTAATCATCTTATTTCCTATTTTCATAATATTTTTCTTAAATGCAGTACAACGGTTAAGTATAAGAGCAGTAGCGGATTTCAATGCGACTACCTTTCCGTTACTACTAAAGTTTTTTAAATGCACAGACTTAGATTTTACCACTTCACCCGCTATTGCTTTTATACAATGTTGTGTGCAGTAAATTGTTCTTTCATAGCCTTTTTGTCATTAAACATTAATACATCAATAATTGAAAGCCAAGGAACAAAATCATTATCAAACTGTTTATACTCCACTTTTTGTGATTTTACAAAATTTAATTTTATTCCCTTGCTATTAAAATATTCCTTGCTATACAGTTCTTGTCCACCAATTGCATTAACATAATTATAATAGCCCAAATTTTTATTGATTTGGATAAGTCTATCAGCTTTTTCCATCCCTTTGGTTTCTGGAGATGAAATTGAAGATTTTGTCCATTTTATATCCATATCTAAATATTGGTAGACAGAGGTAATTGATTTTATTGCTAAGTCAGCAATGTTATCGTGCTGTACTGAAAATACAGCTTTGAGTATTTCAACCACACTTTTGTAATAAGGTGCTTTCTTGTAAGCGGTCTCAATTTGAGCAAAAAATTTATCGGTAAAATCATAGGTGATAAGTGGTCTGATTTCGTTAATGAGTTTGTTTTGGCTTGCTTTTTCAACTGGAATAGTGAAAAGAAAATCAGATTTATTCAGCAATATTCTGTTTCTATTTATCCAACCACGCTTGATATAATTTACATCATCATAAAACACTATCTTATCAGTAGCTTCTATTAAATGAAAATAACCGATATAGGGAAAAATGTAAGGTTGCATTATTGAGAGTTTCATATCATCAAATATTTTTCTAGTTGAGTATTCTTTAATTCTTGTTGTATTTCATCTATGATTTGGTAATTCAATTTATTCTTCCATTCATCATCATGCTGCTTATTTCTATAAACTGAATATGTCGTGTTTTTATCAATGCTTTTTGAATTGCTTAAGAAAGCAGTCGTTTGCTGTTCAATATCTAGTTCACAAAATGAGAAAAGACGATTAACTTGATTATAAGTATCTTTCAATAGGTCTTTATAATTAATTAATAAAAATCTATCGGGGAATTGATTTTCTAATTCAAGAAATAAGTTTGCAACTTCTTTCCATTTTTCGAAACCATAAAATTCTTCTGGTTTATTACTGTTTTTTTTATTTGCATATCTCCATTCTTCAATTTCAGACCAACCTAAGTCTTTCCTAAATTCTCTGGGAGATTTTAACCAAGAATAAATAGCTGCCAAAGGGTTTCTAATTATTCCAATAATTTTAATTTCAGAATCTTTTAAGAGTAGATTTTTAACAATATGGTGATATCTAACTTCTTTATAAACAATATGCGTAATTTTATTTTTATTAAAAACAGGAATAATACCTTTTTTCTTTGCTTCTTCTTGGTCTAAGAAAGGAGAACTAATTTTATTTAGTTTTTCAAAGAATTTATTTATTTCTGTTAAATCAGAATTGTCATTTAGAAAGTTCTTAAGTTCATACGAAAATAATGGTTGATATTTGTACCTAACATTGGCAGAACTATTAATTATTTCTCCTAGCCATGTGGTTCCTGACCTTGGAACTCCATGTATTCCAATCTTTTTTTTGTTCATACTTCGTTTTCTTTTTTTATTGCACACAACGTTTTTGTATAACCGCAGTTATTACGGATTTAAAAGTAATGAATTTCAATTACAAAACCCAAGTGAGCAAGTACGAGTTGATTCGGCTTGT
>NZ_FQTW01000002.1 GCF_900129035.1 Psychroflexus salarius
ATCAATGAACTTTAATCTAAATTCTTCGCTTAAACAAACCAAATCAATGACTCGTTTCTGTTTCTGATTTTGCGAGTGCAAATGTAAAACTATTTCCTAACATAACAAGCTTTTTTAGAAAAAAAATTTTACAGCCCTTACACAAAATCAACCTTAAATACTTTTAAAGAACTTTATTTCCTTGCGGGGCGCAAAACTACAACCTTTATCCGCAATCACAAAACTTTTTTTAAACGTTTTTGAAAGAAATATCAAATCTCTACTTTTGCGAACTTATAATCAAGCAATTATAAACAAATTACTTATGTTTAGCATTTATCTTATTAGTGTCATTTTCATCATTGGAGGTGCATTTCACTTCATAAAGCCTAAAATTTACTTAAGAGTTATGCCTCTTTATTTACCATACAGGTTATTTTTAATTTATTTGAGTGGTGGATTAGAAATATTAGCAGGTTTATTATTTTATTTTCACAACACTAGAATATTTGGTGGTTATTTAATTATAGGATTATTAAGTATTTTTTTAGTTGTACACGTTAATATGCTAAGAGGTGGAAAACATGCTGCTGGATTACCAATGTGGATCTTAGTGATACGTTTGTTATTACAGTTTATACTTATTTACTGGATTACATATTTAATTTAAAAATCATGAAAAATTTTAATTTAAGACAAATCGATCGAATTATAGAAATGGCTTGGGAGGATCGCACCCCATTTGAGGCTATTGAGTTTCAATTTGGGGTGACTGAAAAAGAAGTGATTAAAATTATGCAACGTGAAATGAAAGCCTCAAGTTTCAGAATGTGGCGGAAACGTGTTGAAGGGCGAGCAACAAAGCATAGAACACTTAGAAGTTATAAAAAAGGACGTTTTAAGAGTACACGTCAAGGAAATATCAATATGAATAAAATTTCGAAGAGATAATTTAGCCAAATACTTTATTAAGCATAACTGCTAATCTAATTCCACCTTTATTTAGTTGTGATTTCACTACACTAAACCAATCATACATATATTTATAACTTAAATTTTCGTTAGTTTCAGCAGAGTTGTACACTTTTTTAGTTAAACCTCTAGTTTCTTCGACCCAATCTAATAGGCTTCCTTTTTGAATTTCAGCAACTTGATATTTTGATAGTGAATTCAAGTTGGCAGCTAATTCTGAATAACTCATATTATAACTTCTAATCATTTCAGTGTCCCAAACTCTATGCATATTTGAATTATTGTAAAACCATTTTACTTTAAAATCATTTGCACCACGATCTTCTTTTTTACCAAAATGAAGTGGTTGATGCATATCACCCATTAAATGAACCAACATTTTTAAGTAAAAAACCTTATCAGCTTTTGAAGCCTTTTTATCTTTTAAAATTTTAAGACATTTATTAATACCTGTAACAATATCGCCTTTTTTACTTGGTTCAGACTCTAAATAGGTCAAATGAAAATCAACATTTGCATAATGCCAAGGCTTAAATTCGTCGTATTTGTTATCACTCTTTATTTCATCGGCATAAGTGGAAATTACAGCAAGACTTTGACCCTTTAAAAGTCTATTAATTTTACGTTTTGCTTTTTTAGATAGGTATTGTTCAGCAACTTTACCAACAACACGATGACCATTTTGTCCCCAATCATTGCTTTTAGAATGTGAACTTGCAAAAACTGAAAAATTTAAAACTAATAGTAAGGCCAATAACTTCATAAGAGATTTTTTTTGCAAATATAAGTTGTGTAGCTTTACCTTAATATTAATTTTACAGAATAAACAAACTTTATGAGGGCTACTATCATTTTCATATTGTCAACGAGTTTTCTTTTTTGCCAAGAAGTGAAAGAAATAGAAATTGATTCTATTATTAAAGGTGATTTAAGCCTTGTAAATTCAAATAAAAACAGTCCACTGCTTATCCTAACACAAGGCTCAGGACCAACCAATCGAAACGGAAATCAAGGCATGATGATAAGCAATCACAGTAAATTACTGACTGATAGTTTAAAAAATCGTGGAATTAATAGCTTTCGATACGATAAAAGAACAATACATTACATAAACCGGAAAAACATACCGAATAATATAAAATTTAATGATTTTGTTTTAGACTTAGTTAATGTCATCAGGTACTTTAAAAAGCATGGCTTTACAAATATTCACTTAATTGGTCACAGTCAAGGCTCCTTAGTAAGTCTTAAAGCAGCTGAAATTGAGCCAGTTAATTCTGTCATTTCAATTGCTGGTACTTCAAGAACAATCGATTTAGTCTTAACTGAACAAATTACAGCACAATATCCAAGTTTAAAATCTGCATTAAAGAAAAGTTTTAAAGAGTTAAGAGAAAATGACACTATTTTAAAAGTGAATCCCTTTTTAAAATCTGTTTTCACACCTCAGAATCAAAAATTTATAAGTAGCTGGGCTAAAGTTGACCCTGCTGAAGTTTTGAAAAAGTTAGATGAAACTTCAATTTTAGTTATTCAGGGAACTAAAGATCTTCAGATTCCTGTTGAAGACGCTAAAAAAATTGATAGTATAGCAAAAAATTCTAAATTAGTTGAAATAAAAAATATGAATCACGTATTTAGAATAATTGAAGGTAATAGAAGTGAAAACTTAGCTTCATATTCTAACCCAAAACAAGCGATTTCTTCTGAAATGGTAAAAGCAATTTCAAGTTTTGTTAGACAATAATTTATGGACGTAAAATTAATTTTTAGTGATATTGATGGCACTTTATTGAATAAAAATCGAGAGATTTCAACTGAAACTAAATCAGCTGTCAATCGTCTAAGCCACTTGCCTTTCATTTTAATTTCATCACGAATGCCTTCTGCAATAAATCATTTACAGAAAGTCTTAAATATTGAAGACTTACCGATAATTGCCTACAACGGTGGATTAATTTTAGACGCTAATACAGTTTTAGAATCAACTGAAATCAGTTTTGAAATTACACAAGAAATTGTAAAAATCAATCAAAACAAGACTCATTTAAGCCTATATCATCATAACAATTGGTTTGTACCTGAGCTTGATTATTGGTCAAAACGAGAAATTAACAATACCAAAGTCCAACCGAAGGTCCAAAGCTATGCTGAAAGTTTAAGCTTTTTAGAAAATAATAACTTTGGGACACACAAAATCATGTGTATGGGCGAAGAAATTAATATCGATAATCTTTACAATTCGCTTTCCAAAAGATTTTCAAATCAAATTCATTTGTATCGTTCTAAACCAACTTATATTGAAATTGCACCAAAGCAAATTTCAAAATTAAGCGCTATAAAGCTTCTTATCAATCAGAATTTTAGTAATTTAAGTATTAAACAATGTTTAGCATTTGGTGATAATTACAATGATATTGAAATGCTTAATGGCGTTGGTTACAGCGTTGCAGTTAATAATGCTAAGCCAGAAGTTAAAAAAATTGCTCAATACATTACTTTAGACGCTAAACAACATGGCGTTGCACATTTTTTAAATAATTACATTAATTAATTATATGGATCAACAAACTACTTTTTTTAATAATGATGCAATTGTTCTAGGAATTTTAATGCTTAGTATTGCTGCTATTTTTTATACAGCAAGCCGCAAACAAGGATTTTGGAATAAATTTTATAAGGTTGTACCTGCCCTATTAATGTGTTATCTTCTACCTGCAATTTTTAATTCTTTAGGTATAATAGACGATTCAACATCGAAACTTTATCATGTGGCAAGTCGATATTTTTTACCAGCTTCATTGGTTTTAATGACTTTAAGTATTGACTTAAAAGCAATTAAAAATTTAGGACCTAAAGCTTTAATTATGTTTTTTACAGGAACAATTGGCATTGTTATCGGCGGACCTATTGCCATTCTAATCATTTCTACGTTTTCACCTGAAACAGTTGGTGGAAATGGTTTTGATGCCATATGGAGAGGCTTATCTACACTAGCCGGAAGCTGGATTGGAGGCGGTGCTAATCAAGCTGCAATGCTTGAAATTTTTAAATACAACCCAGACAAATACGGTGGTATGGTTTTGGTTGATATTATTGTCGCTAATCTATGGATGGCTATTATTTTACTTGGTATTGGTCGTAAAAATCAAATTGACAATTGGCTAAAAGCCGATACTTCAGCAATTGAAAGTTTAAAGCAAAAAGTAATTAAATTTAGCGATAGTGTTTCTAAAAAACCAGACTTAAAAGATTACATGATTATGTTAGGACTTGCTTTTGGCGCTGTTGGACTAGCACATTGGGGAGCCGATTTTATATCAGGGTTTTTGAGCTCTAACTTTGAAGTTTTTAATGACAAGTCATCTTCACTTGCCTCATTCACATCAAAATTTTTCTGGATGATTACAATAGCAACAGCTGTAGGCGTCGCCTTATCATTTACCAAAGCAAAAAATTATGAAGGCGCTGGCGCAAGCAAACTCGGTAGTGTATTTATTTATTTCCTAGTGGCTACTATCGGCATGAAAATGGATTTAGGCATGGTCTTCGAAAACCCTGGACTTATACTTATAGGTTTAATTTGGATGGCTATTCACGCTGGCTTACTCATCTTGGTCGCCAAGCTAATTAAAGCACCTTACTTCTTTTTAGCCGTAGGTAGCCAAGCTAATGTTGGTGGCGCTGCATCTGCACCTGTTGTAGCAAGTGCATTTCATCCATCACTTGCTAGCGTTGGTGTATTACTTGCTGTATTTGGCTATGTTGTAGGAACTTATGCTGCACTAGCTTGTACTTTTTTAATGGAAACTGCTTCAAAATTTTAATTTAAAATAATGAAAAAAATCACGATTACTTTAATGACCTTCATCGGAATCTTATCTTGCACGAATCAAGAAAATCAACTTCATGTTAATGGTAAAATTGAAGGCTTAAAAAAGGGTACACTTTATCTTCAATCATTTCAAGATTCAAGTTTTTATAATCTTGACTCCATAACTTTCAAAGGTTCAGATGAATTTAATCTAAATAGTCAAATTTCTGAACCTCAAATTTTAGCTCTAAAACTAAATGATAAAAGCAAAGATGAAGATTTTAAACGCTTATATTTCTTTGGAGACCCAAATGAAGCTTATACGGTCAACACAACTTTAGATGGCTTTATAGTAAATCAAGAAATTTCAACAAAGTCTGATAACCAGCAAAAACTTGAAGAGTTTAATGCTATGCTTAAACAATTTAACGATGAAAATTTAAATCTTATTGCTACTAGCTTAGAACAAGAAAACAACAAAACAATAGCCCCTCAAAAACAAGATAGTCTTCAAAAACGCTATAATAACCTATTAAAACGTAAATATCTTTATACTGTGAACTTTGCCATAAATAATAAAGATTTAGAAGTTGCGCCTTATGTAATGTTAACCGAGGCATATAACGCCAATGTCACCTACCTTGATACTGTTTATAAAAGTCTTAAACCTAAGATTCAAAAAAGTAAATACGGCAAACAGCTCAGCGACTTAATAAAAAGTATAAAAAAAGCCGACTAAGTTTGTCGGCTTTTTTGTTAGCTGTACTGTAAATCAATTCAGATTAAAGTTTATTTAAACGCTCAATAAATGCATTAAGTTTGGTTTCAATATCAGATTTAACAGCTTTAAGATGTTTAGCTCTATGGTCAACATCTTTGCGGTTAATTTCAGAGATAAAATGATCAAAACTATCAATGATATCATCAATCAATTGCTCAGATTCGGCTTTATCTTCTTTGTTATTAACTTGTTGATGAACTAAAACGGCATCAATTACCTCACCGTAAGTATTATTCAAATCGTTTTTTAAGTCTCTTATACTTGCCATAAATATTTTTTTTGCAAAAGTAAGCTAATTTTACATGCTAACCTCTAATAATTTACATTTCATACTACTAAGCTCAATTTGCTTTATGCAAGCTGGTATAAAAAGTGTTTCTCCTGAATTAACTTGATATAAAACTGAATTGTAGGTAAAGTTAAACTCGCCTTCAACACACATTAAAACCACAAAATTTTTATGATTTGAATAGTCTAATAATTTTAAACCTTCATTTAAGTTTAAAAAATTAGTTTTAAAATACTTACAATGCACAAGTTTTTCGGGGTCGGTTGAATTTTTATTGTAATCTATTTTATACTTGTAATCTGGTTGAAATTTAATCGCCTCTAAAGCTTCAAAAGTGTGTAAATCACGGGAATTCCCCTGATCATCTACTCTATTCCAATCGAAAATACGGTAAGTAATATCTGATGTCTGCTGTATTTCAGCTAAAACAACGCCTTCACCAATAGCATGTACTAAACCAGGTTGAATAAAAAAGACGTCGCCAGGTTTAACCGGTATTTTTTGAAGGTGTTCTACTAAAGTACCTTTTTCTAAGGCTTCAATATAGTCTTGTCTAGAAAGTTTTTTTTTAAAATCTACTATAATAAAGGCATCTTTGTCTGTGGCCATAATATACCACATTTCAGTTTTACCAAAGGAGTTATGCTTTTTCTTCGCAATAGTATCGTCTGGGTGAAGCTGAACGGATAGGGTTTGCCTAGCATCAATAAATTTAAATAAGATAGGGAATTTATTGCCAAATCGAGATACACAATCTGCCCCTAAAAATTCTTCAGCTGAAGTTTCAATAAAATCATTGAGACTTGAGCCTTTAAATTTTTGAGGGAAATCTACTTCAGAAACATGACCTTCAACTTGTGATAGTTCCCAACTTTCTCCTAATTGAGTTGATTGAGACTGTTTGTTATATTGACTTATTAGCTTTTGACCACCCCAAATTTTTTCTTTTAAAATAGGCCTAAATTTAAGCGGCATCAAATGTGACGACTTCATTCTAGATTTTTAATAACTTTCAATGCTTTTTGCATGTGCTTAGAGGCGTCTAAGTTATTAAATTTATATACAAGTTGTCCGTTTTTATTGAACACAAAGGTTTCTCGGCCTGGAACTAAGCCCAGTAAACTTTTTTTAACACCAAATTTTTTACGAAGTCTACCACTAGCATCAGATAAAAGCGTAAAAGGTAGGTTATGCTTTTTAGAAAATTTTTCGTGAGAAGACTGATTATCGCTACTTACACCTATAACTTCAGCACCTAGTTCTTTAAAGTCTTCATAGCTATCTCTAAAATTACAGGCTTCTTTTGTGCATCCTGGCGTAAAGTTTTTAGGGTAAAAGTAGATTACAAAAGCTTGCTTTCCTTTTAAACTGTCAATATTAAATTCATTACCGTTTTGGTTTTTTAGTTTAAAATCAGGTATAATATCACCTTTTTCAAGTGCCATAAATTTAAGCTTTATAGGTTACAAAATTTCTTGGGGTTTCGTAAAGAGTTACTTCTAAATCGAGTGATTGGTCTAAATGTGGCCTTAAATTATTCCAAATAACAACTGAGATATTTTCAGCAGTAGGATTTAAATTTTTAAAAACATCAACTTGCTCATTTAGATTTTTATGATCAAATTGATCTTCAACTTCAGTTTTAATTAAGTCTTTTAAAACTTTCATATCAATAACATAGCCTGTTTCTGGGTCAATTTCACCTGTTACTGAAACTATTAGCTCGTAATTATGCCCATGAAAATAAGGATTATTACATTTACCAAAAACAGCTTCGTTTTGGTCTTCACTCCAATCTTTTCTGTATAATCGGTGAGCGGCGTTAAAATGTGCTTTTCTGTGGACAGTAACTTTAGCCATAATATTTAGTTTTTAAGTTTCATTTGGTCGTAATGTTTGTCAAAAATTATTTTAAACCATTCTGTATATTGATTTGGATTTTTTTTGATGTCTATTTTAATATCATCAAGTTCCATCCATTTCCAGTCATTAACTTCTTCGGGGTTAATATTAGGCGTCTGATTATATCGACCAATTAAAATATAGTCAAATTCATGCTCAGTTAGACCATTTTCAAATGGCGCCTTGTAAATAAAAGAGATTGTTTCTTCTAAATCTGTTGTAAATCCCATCTCTTCTTGCAACCGACGTTTACCAGCTTGAATATTAGTTTCACCTTGTTGTTGGTGGCTGCAACATGTATTTGTCCATAATCCTGGCGTATGATATTTAGTTAAAGCACGCTGCTGAAGCATTAATTGGTTTTTATCATTATAAATAAATACCGAGAATGCTCGGTGAAGCAAGGCTTTTTCATGAGCTTCAATTTTTTCCATCAAACCGAGTTCATGGTCGTTTTCATCGACGAGGATCACATATTTATTTGCTGAAATGTTAGTCATATTACAAGTATATCTACAAATAAAAAGCGCTTGAATTTAACAAGCGCTTATTTATGAATTATTTAGTAGTTTATGAAATTAAAATCTTGTTTTTCCTTTTAAACCTACTGTAAAAGCACCTTTAATTCCAGCCTTTCTTACTTTAGTTTTGTAACGGTCGGCTTCTACTCTAGTTTCGAAAACACCTGAATAATAACGTTTATAACCATCGGAATAAGTATAAAAGTAAACATTTTGAAATTGAGGAAATTTTGGATTCTTCCCAGGTTGGTAAGCGCCTATTTGTACTGTATAAACTTCAGATGTTGAGTTTTCAAAGTCATAGCCGGAATTATTGAGTCCATTTTTTGGCAAAGACAATTGATTAGGCTGATTTTCTTTATTTACAACTCTGCTATACACTTCTGCTCGTATAGATTCTGGAGTTTCGTTTTCATTGAGAATAATAAATTCGGCACGCCGGTTAAGCGCATGTTCTTCTTCGCTACAATTTACACCGTTAGAACAACGATTAACCAACTGAGTTTCGCCATATCCACGACCAGATATTCTTGTAGAATTAATACCTTTAGTAGTGATATAAGCCATGGCAGATTTTGCGCGTTTATTTGAT
The DNA here is from genome assembly GCF_900129035.1 of Psychroflexus salarius. Lineage (GTDB taxonomy): Bacteria > Bacteroidota > Bacteroidia > Flavobacteriales > Flavobacteriaceae > Psychroflexus > Psychroflexus salarius. Next base: position 8,851 of record NZ_FQTW01000002.1, read on the forward strand.
AAGATTTTATTATAAGCATCACCAGCTCGGCTATCAGTATGAGAACGAATATCAATTTTCATGTTAGGATATTGCCTTAGCACAGCAATGACTTTTTGTAACTCAACTTCGGCATCAGGTCTTATTTTAGATTCATCAAGATCGAAATAAATAGGATCAAGTTGAAGTAAATCTCTTAAATCATCTCCTTTTGAAGCTTTTGTAACACCAAGTTCACTACCTTTATTTACTTCAAAGTTTTGATTTAATTCTCCTTCATAATCAGAGCCTGTTTTAACCAAATCTTCAATCGTAGCAAAACCATCTTTAGAAACACGAACTACATAACGTTTATTACATTCAACTTTAAATTTATAATTACCTAGATTATCAGTATTAGTTGTCTCTATGAGGTTCAAGTCTTCATCAAACAATTCCACTTTAACTGCATTAATTCCTTCTTCGTTGTTAGTTGTTGAAATGTAACCGCTTAAATATTGGGTGCAATTTGTTATAAGTTCATCGATTTGATTTAATATATAAATGTCATCTCCACCAATTCCACCATCACGATTAGAAGCAAATAAGCCTTGCTTTGTTTTGGTATTTAGATATAAGCTAAAATCATCTTTAGGGCTATTTACAGGTCTACCTACATTAAATACATCACCAAATGATCCATCTTTTTTTATAACACTTACAAAAACGTCAAGACCACCTAGACCGATATGGCCGTTTGATGAAAAATAAAGTAAATTATCTTCATCGATATAAGGAAAGCTTTCTTTAAACTCAGTATTAATTTTATCACCTAAGTTGACGGGATTCGAGTAAGAACCATCGGGATTTATATCAACATAAAAAATATCAGACATACCTTTAGTTCCTGGCATATCTGAAGCAAAGTATAATTTGTTTTCATCTGGGTTTAAACATGGATGAGCCACAGAATATTCATCACTATTAAAAGGCAACTCTACAGGGTCTGACCAAATACCATCTTGGTTTAAAGTAGATTTGTAAAGTTTGAGATAATTATAACCTTTCGCACTTTTACCAAACTTGTTTTTCGTAAAATTATTTCTTGTGAAATATATCGTTTTTCCATCTTTAGTATAAACTGCTGAGGATTCGTGAAATTTTGAATTTAAAACATCTGGTAATCGAGTTACACTTCCTGAAGGTTTTAGAGAATCGTTTAATGAAACTTTGTATAAATCTAGATAAGGCTCATTATTCCATTCATGAATGCGTTGTACTGAAGAGGCTTGTTTTCGGTTTGAAGCAAATATAAGTAATGTGTCATTAATCACTTTAGGCGCAAAATCAGATAACTCAGAATTTATATTAATGGTATCTAAGTTAAATTTACCGGATTGCATTTCAATTAACTCCAAATAATTGGGCTCAACTTTAGTTGATGTTGAATCATCAAAATACAAAGACTCATATTTTAATATTAATGAATCTGCAACAGCATATTTTTTTTGTGACTTTAAGCTTTGAGCGTATCTAAAAAGGTAGTCCTTATCTTGCTGATTATTTAAGTTAAATAGTTTAGAATACCATTTTTCAGCATTCTCCAAGTCATTATTAAAATAATATGAGTCTCCTAATTTTTTAAACAAATTTTCAGACTCAAAACCAGCATTGGCGACTTCTAAATAAATTTTTTGTGCATCTATAAAAGCGTAACTATCAAACATTTTATTGGCTTCTTCCAGTTTTGCTTTTTGTGAAAATCCAGAAAACTGAAAAAAGAGCAGAATGATATATAAGTATTTTAATTTCATAATTAAAAGAATCTTGGCGTATACATTTTTTTATAACGTTTAAATAGTTCAAATCTTAAGAAAAACTCAATTGAACCATCATTATAATTTGAAATATCTGAAATTGAGGAGTCATATGATAAACCTAACAAAATAGAGTCTGAAGCTTGAAAACCAAACAGCCCGCTAAAAGCACTATCAAAACGATAGGCCGTACCTAAGGTAAATTTATCGTTAAACAGGAAGTTCGTTGAAACTTCAGCCAATAATGGTGAACCGCTAACATGCCTCAATAAAACAGATGGCTTAAATTTTATATTTTGATTAATATCAAGAACTACACCTGATGTAATGTAATAGTGTACACGATCGCGAAGTTCAATATTTTCGTTGGTACTTCCATCAAAATGATTAGTTCTAAGCAGAGCTGGTGAACTTATGCCAACATAATATACATCATTACTCAACAAAACACCTAAACCAAACTGAGGAGAAATTTTATTTTCAATATTATTTGCAAAAAGTGGATCTGTGTTATCTTCGATATTAAGCCTATTAAAATCGACATTTAAAAGCCGAGCACCTGCATTCAATCCAAATCGAATTTTAGCAAAGCGTGTTAATTGTATTGAATAACTATAAACTGCACTTAAATAAGTATCTGATACAACACCAATTTTATCATTAACTATAGATAAACCTAAACCCATTTGTTCATTTTTAAGTGGCGAATGAACTGTTAATGTTTGAGTTTGTGGCGCATCATCAAAACCTAACCACTGAGACCTGTGTAAAAGTGTGGCACTTAAAACATCTCTTGATCCTGCATAAGCTGGATTAATAGACATTGTATTATACATATATTGTGTAAAGTTTGGATCTTGTTGTGCATTAACCTGTAACACAAAACTTAACGAAACAAACGAAAAGTATACTAGTTTTAAACTTATATTATTTATTAAGTTATTCAACATTAATTAATTAATTAATTATTTAAATATAAATAGCCTTTTTGTTTCTTTGTATCGCCTTGGTCATTAACATATTGCAATACATAAAAGTAAACGCCAGGTGGTAATAAATCACCTTTCTGTATTGTAATAGCTCCATCGCTTTTTCCTTCAAAACGAATTGAAGCATTATTATATCCACTGGCATTATAAACCTCGTTGCCTTGGCGATTAAATATCTGTACCGTATTTTGAGGGAAATTGTCTATTCCTTCAATTTTAAAATAATCATTTTTACCATTTCCATCAGCAGATACGGCATTATAGATTATTAAACCATCGTCTATGTTTTCATTAGTAAAACCATCATTCTCCGTAAATGTATTCACCGCTGGTGGTGCAAATGTTGTGCTTGGGTCTGTACCTTCCGTTTGTACAAATCCTGCAGGAAAGTCCACATCAGCTTCATCTATGTCTGAAGTTATGTTTCCAGCGGTCACCGTTGCTAACCAATCACCTGAGGCATCGGTAGCTACAGTTTGCTGATTACCAAAATCATCCGTTAATTCTACATCGATATTGGCTAAGTCTGGTTCACCTGTATCTTGTGTGCCATTGCCATTGGTGTCTTCGTATAAATGACCATTTACCTGAGCGCTTACAGTTTCATCTGGTACAAAAAAGCCATCATTATCTGATAAAATAGTCTGATCTTGTAAGACTGTTGTTGTGCTTGGATCTGTACCTTCAGTTTGTATCGCTAAGGCTGGAAAATCAGGATCGGCTTCATCTATATCTGAAATCGCATCACCTATTGGTAATTCAATACTCCAATCGCCATTAGCATCAGTCGTAACAATTGTAATATCACCATTAATATCAGTAATTTCAATATCAATGTTAGCTAAATTCGGTTCGCCTGTATCTTGTGTGCCGTTACCATTGGTATCTTCATATAAATGACCCGTTAAAATACCAACTTCTAATACTGTTGGGTCGGTAAAACCATCATTCTCCGTAAATGTATTCACCGCTGGTGGTGCAAATGTTGTGCTTGGGTCTGTCCCTTCCGTTTGTACAAATCCTGCCGGGAAGTCCACATCAGCTTCATCTATGTCTGAAGTTATGTTTCCGGCGGTCACCGTTGCTAACCAATCACCTGAGGCATCGGTAGCTACAGTTTGCTGATTACCAAAATCATCCGTTAATTCTACATCGATATTGGCTAAGTCTGGTTCACCTGTATCTTGTGTGCCATTGCCATTGGTGTCTTCGTATAAATGACCATTTACCTGAGCGCTTACAGTTTCATCTGGTACAAAAAAGCCATCATTATCTGATAAAATAGTCTGATCTTGTAAGACTGTTGTTGTGCTTGGATCTGTACCTTCAGTTTGTATCGCTAAGGCTGGAAAATCAGGATCGGCTTCATCTATATCTGAAATCGCATCACCTATTGGTAATTCAATACTCCAATCGCCATTAGCATCAGTCGTAACAATTGTAATATCACCATTAATATCAGTAATTTCAATATCAATGTTAGCTAAATTCGGTTCGCCTGTATCTTGTGTGCCGTTACCATTGGTATCTTCATATAGATGACCCGTTAAAATACCAACTTCTAATACTGTTGGATCGGTAAAACCATCGTTCTCGGTAAATGTATTCACCGCTGGTGGTGCAAATGTTGTGCTTGGGTCTGTCCCTTCCGTTTGTACAAATCCTACTGGGAAGTCCACATCAGCTTCATCTATGTCTGAAATTATGTTTCCAGCGGTCACCGTTGCTAACCAATCACCTGAGGCATCGGTAGCTACAGTTTGCTGATTACCAAAATCATCCGTCACTTCTACATCGATATTGACTAAGTCTGGTTCGCCGGCATCTTGTGTGCCATTAGCATTGGTGTCTTCGTATAAATGACCATTTACCTGAGCGCTTACAGTTTCATCTGGTACAAAAAAGCCATCATTATCTGATAAAATGGTTTGATCTTGTAAGACTGTTGTTGTGCTTGGGTCTGTACCTTCAGTTTGTATCGCTAAGGCTGGAAAATCAAGATCGGCTTCATCTATATCTGAAATCGCATCACCTATTGGTAATTCAATACTCCAATCGCCATTAGCATCAGTCGCAACAATTGTAATATCACCATTAATATCAGTAATTTCAATATCAATGTTAGCTAAATTCGGTTCGCCTGTATCTTGTGTGCCGTTGCCATTGGTGTCTTCATATAAATGACCCGTTAAAATACCAACTTCTAATACTGTTGGGTCGGTAAAACCATCATTCTCCGTAAATGTATTCACCGCTGGTGGTGCAAATGTTGTGCTTGGGTCTGTCCCTTCCGTTTGTACAAATCCTGCCGGGAAGTCCACATCAGCTTCATCTATGTCTGAAGTTATGTTTCCGGCGGTCACCGTTGCTAACCAATCACCTGAGGCATCGGTAGCTACAGTTTGCTGATTACCAAAATCATCCGTCACTTCTACATCGATATTGACTAAGTCTGGTTCGCCGGCATCTTGTGTGCCATTAGCATTGGTGTCTTCGTATAAATGACCATTTACCTGAGCGCTTACAGTTTCATCTGGTACAAAAAAGCCATCATTATCTGATAAAATAGTCTGATCTTGTAAGACTGTTGTTGTGCTTGGGTCTGTACCTTCAGTTTGTATCGCTAAGACTGGAAAATCAGGATCGGCTTCATCTATATCTGAAATCGCATCACCTATTGGTAATTCAATACTCCAATCGCCATTAGCATCTGTCGCAACAATTGTAATATCACCATTAATATCAGTAATTTCAATATCAATGTTAGCTAAATTCGGTTCGCCTGTATCTTGTGTGCCGTTACCATTGGTATCTTCATATAGATGACCCGTTAAAATACCAACTTCATCGTTAGGTATAATAAAGCCATCAATTTCATTATAGGTCTCACCACAAATCGCATCAAAAGTTGAAGGATTAGTACCTTCTAATTGAATTGCACCACTTGGAAAATCAGCATCGGTCTCCACCACTTCTATGGTCGTGCTGCCTTGTGGCACGCGTAAATCATATTCGCCATTGGCATCCGTGATTAAGGTAGTTTGGAAACCAGACGAAAATGTCACTAAAACATCAACGCCAGGTATTCCTGATTCGCCAGTATCTTGTGTGCCATTTGCGTTGGTATCGTTATACACTAATCCGAATATTTCAGCCGATTCGAAAAATCCATTAATATCTGTAATAACTTCATCTGGTGCTAAATTTAAAGTTGTCGGGTTTGTCCCTTCAGTTTGAAAAGCGCAATTTGGGAAGTCAGGGTCATTTAGGTCAATCTCTAAGGTTACATCACCTGGTGGTAAATCAATCACATAATCACCATTAGCATCAGTTTCGACAACAGTAATATTTCCAAAAGCATCAGTCACAATAACATCTATATTTGGTAAATCTAATTCCGTTGCATTTTGAAATCCACTTCCATTAGCGTCTAGATATAAATGACCGAATACAGTTGAAGGATTGGTATTTATAAAAAAGCCATCATTATCAGACAAAATGCTTTGACTCGCTAAAACGTTTGTAGTTGTAGGATCAGTACCTTCTGTTTGAATTGCATCGAGTGGAAAATCAACGTCAGACTGATCGATATCAGAAATGGCAGGACCAATTGGCAACTCTATACTCCAATCACCATTGGCATCAGTCTCAACAATTGTAATATCACCATTAACATCGGTAATTTCAACATCAATACTAACTAAGTTCGGTTCGCCTGCGTCTTGTGTACCATTGCCATTAGTATCTTCATATAAGTGACCGTTTAAAACACCAACCTCATCATCAGGAACTATAAAACCATCAACCTCATTATAAGTCTCACCACAAATCGCATCAAAAGTAGTCGGATTGGTGCCTTGGGTTTGTACTGTGCCAGTCGGAAAATCAGCATCGGTCTCCACCACTTCTATGGTCGTGCTGCCTTGTGGCACGCGCACATCATATTCACCATTGGCATCAGTAATTATAGTGGTTTGAAATCCAGACGAAAAGGTCACCAACACATCTGCGCCGGGAATGCCGGCTTCACCTGCATCTTGTGTACCATTGCCATTGGCATCATTATACACTAATCCAAATATCTCAGCCGATTCAAAGAATCCATCGATTTCTGAAATTGTTTCATTCGCTACTATCGTTGAGGTTGTTGGATTGGTGCCTTCAGTTTGAAACGCACATTCAGGAAAATCTGGATCAGTCACATCTATAGTTGAAATTACTGTACCAGCTGGCAATACAACACTCCAATCGCCATTAGCATCGGTTTCAACTGTTTGAATATTACCAAAGACATCTTCAATAATTACATCTACATTAGGCAAATCAGGTTCGCCTGCGTTCTGAAAACTACTCCCATTTACATCAAGGTAAACATGTCCTTCTAAGGTGCCTAATTCTTGAAAGCCATCAATTTCATTATAAGTCTCACCGCAAACGGCGTCAAACGTAGTGGGATTGGTGCCTTGGGTTTGTACTGTGCCAGTCGGAAAATCAGCATCGGTCTCCACCACTTCTATGGTCGTGCTGCCTTGTGGCACGCGCACATCATATTCACCATTGGCATCAGTAATTATAGTGGTTTGAAATCCAGACGAAAAGGTCACCAACACATCTGCGCCGGGAATGCCGGCTTCACCTGCATCTTGTGTACCATTGCCATTGGCATCATTATACACTAATCCAAATATCTCAGCCGATTCAAAGAATCCATCGATTTCTGAAATTGTTTCATTCGCTACTATCGTTGAGGTTGTTGGATTGGTGCCTTCAGTTTGAAATGCACATTCAGGAAAATCTGGATCAGTCACATCTATAGTTGAAATTGCTGTACCAGCTGGCAATACAACACTCCAATCGCCATTAGCATCGGTTTCAACGGTTTGAATATTACCAAAGACATCTTCAATGATCACGTCAACATTAGGCAAATTAGGTTCACCTGCATCCTGAAAACTACTGCCGTTTTCATCAAGGTAAACATGACCTTCTAAGGTGCCTAATTCTTGAAAGCCATCAATTTCATTATAAGTCTCACCACAAATAGCATCAAAAGTAGTGGGATTGGTGCCTTGGGTTTGTACTGCGCCAGTCGGAAAATCAGCATCGGTCTCCACCACTTCTATGGTCGTGCTGCCTTGTGGCACGCGCACATCATATTCACCATTGGCATCAGTGATTAAAGTGGTCTGAAAACCAGATGAAAAGGTCACCAACACATCAGCACCGGGAATGCCAGCTTCACCAGCATCTTGTGTGCCATTGCCATTGGCATCATTATACACTAATCCAAATATCTCAGCCGATTCAAAGAATCCATCAATTTCTGAAAAAACATTAGTATTAACAGGAATATTATGAGTTGAAGGATTGGTGCCTTCAGTTTGAAATGCACATTGAGGAAAATCTGGATCAGTCACATCTATAGTTACTGTAATATCACCAACAACAACCTGCGCTGACCATTCGCCATTAGCATCGGTTTCAACCGTTTGAATATTTCCGAATTGGTCTTCAATAATCACATCAACATTAGGCAAATTGGGTTCGCCAGCATTCTGAAAACCACTACCATTTACATCACTATAAAGTGAGCCAGAAATTTGCCCAACAAAAGTATAACCATCTTTACCCGTATCAACTAAGGTATTTGCTACAACGGTTGTTACGCTAGGGTCAACACCTTCAGTTTGAAAAAAACCTACTGGCAAATCAGTCGTGTCTATAAAGACAAGCGCTGAACCTGGAATGACGTCAGCAATCCAATCGCCATTAGCATCGGTTTGAACGGTTTGGCCATTATTGTTAGAATTGATAATTAAGACATCAACATTTTGTATTCCTGGTTCGCCTGCGTCTTGAGTCCCATTTCCATTAGTATCTGCATAGACGCGACCGGTTAATTGACCTGTTTCAGCCATTGGTTCTAAGGCTAAGTCGATAAACTTAGTATCTGGTGCCTGTGCAATAGAAGCACACACCGATAAACAAGTCAGTATCAACGTTAAAACCAGTGATTTAACTTTCATAGATAGTTTTTTAATAATGTAATTGGTTAGATATCACCTTATTAATTAGTGCACTAAAGTAATATTTTTTTTTAACACGACATTAAATTAGAAAAATTAAATTTGCGGCATGAAATTTATTGAAGAAATTAGCAGAAGACGAACATTTGGAATTATTTCTCATCCAGATGCAGGTAAAACAACTTTAACCGAAAAGCTACTATTATTTGGCGGTGCTATTCAGGAAGCTGGCGCTGTAAAATCTAATAAAATCAAAAAAGGCGCTACAAGTGACTTCATGGAAATTGAACGCCAAAGAGGGATTTCTGTGGCGACTTCTGTTTTAGGATTTGACTACAAAAACAATAAAATCAATATATTAGATACACCAGGTCACAAAGATTTTGCTGAAGATACCTACCGAACTTTAACAGCTGTAGATAGCGTTATTGTTGTCATAGATGTTGCAAAAGGGGTTGAAGAACAAACTGAAAAATTAGTTGAAGTTTGCCGCATGCGTAATATTCCGATGCTTGTATTTATCAATAAACTTGACCGTGAAGGTAAAGATGCCTTTGAACTACTCGATGAAATTGAACAAAAACTCAATCTAAAAGTGACACCTTTAAGTTACCCGATTGGAATGGGTTACGATTTTAAAGGTATTTACAATATCTACGAACAAAATGTGAACTTATTTACAGGCGACCCCAAAAAGGATATTGAAGACACCATTGAAGTTAAAGACCTCAACACCGACCAAATCGACCAACTGATTGGTAGTGATTCTGCCAATCAATTACGCGAAGAACTCGAATTAGCTCAAGGCGTGTATCCTGAATTTAATCAAGATGATTATGTAAAAGGTAAACTACAACCCGTATTTTTTGGTTCTGCTTTGCATAATTTCGGGGTTCGTGAATTACTCGATTGTTTTGTTGACATTGCACCACCGCCAAGACCAAAATCAAGTGAAGAGCGTGAAATAAAACCCACTGAAGATAAATTTACTGGCTTTGTGTTTAAAATTCATGCTAATATGGATCCCAAACACCGTGACAGACTTGCTTTTGTTAAAATAGTTTCTGGAAAGTTTGAACGCAATAAACCTTATCTTCATGTTAGACTAGGCAAAAACTTAAAGTTTTCAAGTCCAAACGCCTTTTTTGCCGAGAAAAAAGCCATTGTCGACGAAATGTTCCCTGGCGATATTGTCGGTTTACATGACACTGGAAACTTCAAAATTGGCGATACCTTAACTGAAGGTGAACAAATACATTACAAAGGCATCCCAAGTTTTTCGCCTGAGCATTTTCGATACATCAACAATGCAGACCCGATGAAATCTAAACAGCTCAACAAAGGCATCGAGCAACTGATGGATGAAGGTGTCGCACAGCTATTTACACTAGAAATGAACAATCGAAAAATTATTGGAACTGTTGGTGCCCTACAGTACGAAGTTATTCAATACCGATTAGAACATGAATATGGTGCCAAATGCTCTTATGAAAACATCAACGTTCATAAGGCTTGCTGGGTTGAAGTTGATGATGAAAAAAGCGAAGAATTTCAAGAATTTAAACGAGTAAAATCTAAATATTTAGCTCACGATAAGCAAGGCCAATTGGTTTTTTTAGCAGATTCGGCTTTTTCTTTACAAATGACTGAACAGAAATACCCAAGTATTAAATTTCATATCACATCTGAATTTTAAGAGCTTATTGTTCTGGAGCCGAGAACCTGCTTTCCGTTTCAATTCCGCAGTATTCAGCAACTAAAACATCTACGCCACAAGAGCTTCATTAAGTCGCTTTGTGGCTTGTGTTTTTCTAGCTTCAAACTTTACGGGATTTACACTTCAATCAGGGCTAAAAACCTAATCGAACTTATACCAAATATTCTGTAAAATGAGGTAAAAGAAATTGAATTATAATTGTCTTATTATCATTAAACATTTAGAATTTCTTCTAAACACTAATCAAGGTATCCCATTTTTCTCATCCAATCGTCATTATACATTTTACCAACATAACGGCTGCCATGGTCATGAAATAAAACCACCACCACATCATCTTTTTTGAAATGTTCCTTCAATTGCAAAAGACCTTTTACTGCTGCACCGGCAGAATTTCCTAAAAACATGCCTTCTTCTTTGGCTAACTTCTGCGTGTAAACGGCTGCATCTTTATCGGTCACTTTAGTAAAACCATCAATAACTTCAAAACGAACATTTTTTGGCAAAATGTCTTCACCAATGCCTTCAGTTACATAAGAATAAATTTCATTTTCATCAAAAATTCCTGTTTCATGATATTTTTTAAAGACCGAACCGTAAGTATCAATTCCCCAAACCTTCACATTCGGGTTTTGCAATTTTAAATAACTACCAACACCAGAAATGGTACCACCTGTACCAACGCCAACCACAAAATGGGTGACTTTACCATCGGTTTGTTCCCAAATTTCTGGGCCAGTGGTTTGGTAATGCGCTTTACAGTTAGACGGGTTGTCATATTGGTTAACATACCACGAATTTGGGGTTTCTTCGGCTAGGCGCGCAGAAGTTGAATAATAAGAGCGTGGATCGTCAGGCGCTACGTCGGTTGGGCAAACATGAACTTCACAACCAACCGCTCGTAAAATATCCATTTTCTCTTTACTTTGCTTATCACTTAAAACACAAATAACTTTATAACCCTTTACAATAGCAACCAAAGCTAAACCCATGCCGGTATTACCAGAAGTACCTTCAATAATAGTTCCGCCAGGTTTTAAGCGACCATCGGCCTCTGCATCTTCAATCATTTGCAAAGCCATACGGTCTTTTACTGAATTTCCTGGATTAAAGGTTTCGTATTTAGCTAGCACCAAAGCATCAATTTCATCTACAATAGAATTCATTTTAACCAATGGTGTGTTACCAATTGTTTCAATAATATTATTTGCGTAATTCATAGTCAATTTTTACAACTGCAAACTTAAAAATATTCGTTTAGTAAAATGCTATTATTTTGAAAATGCTCAATCAAACTTCAAGGCTTTAACCGGCGAAATTTTAGCAACAATATAAGTTGGTACAATCAACATCAACAAACATAAAATTAAAGTTCCCAAATTAACACCTATAATATAAGTAGGATTCAATTTTACAGGCACATTAGTTACATAATAAGAGCTAGCATCTAGCGGCATTAATTGAAAATGTTGCTGTAACAATAGTAAACCTATACCAATAACATTTCCAATCACCAAGCCTTTTAGCATAATAAATACGGCATTGTATAAAAACACTTTTCTAATCACCCAATTACTTGCACCAATAGCTTTAAAAACGCCTATCATTTGGCGACGTTCTAAAATAAGCACAAGTAAGGCTGTAATCATGTTAATACCGGCAACTAATATCATGATAATGAGTATAATTAAGGTATTGATGTCGAATAGTTTTAACCATTCAAATATAGAAGGATACATCGTTTTAATTGATTTGGCATTTAAGAACGAGCCGATAGACTCATAAATTTTGACAGCCACGTTGTCTATGTTCGAAAAGTCATCTATAAAGACTTCAAACTGACCAATTTGGTAATCTTCCCAATTATTAAGCCGTTGAATTTGCCTTAAATCACCAATGACATAAGTCTTATCGAAGTCTTGAAAACCTGAATTATATAGACCTACAATTTCAAAGCCGACAGGTCTTGGTAATTGTTTGGCGCTATCTTGACGCATAAAATACATCACTAATCGGTCTGAAACCTTCAACTGTAAACGCTTGGCCAGATATTCAGAAATGATAATCTCATCACTTGCTCTAGTGGAGTTCAACTCAGGAAATTTTCCTTCACTTATAAATTCCTCAAAAGCTGTTAAATTAAAGAGTGAATCAACACCTTTAAGCACAACGCCTTCAAAATCAGTTTCGGTTCTTATAATTCCCCATTTTGTAGCGGTAGCTTGAATATGGCTAACTTCTGGCACTTCGCTAAATTGAGGATAAAAGCTTTGTCGACGGTCTATTGGCGTTAGGTTTTCTTTAGAGACATTGCTTGTAAAACTCGTGATCACGACATGCCCATTAAAGGCTGCAATTTTTTCGCGAATTTTAGTTTGTAATCCTAAACTTGTACCAAAAGCAATTAGCATCACAATAATGCCGAGTGCGATTGCCGTGATAGCGATTTTAATAATTGGTCCTGAAACACTACTTTTATAGTCGCTTTTAATCTGGAGGCGTTTCGAAACAAAATAAGGAAAATTCAATGCAATACCGTTTTATACAACTGCTCAAAAATACCATTTTATTTTTGGTCTTAACCATAACTTCTTGCCAAGCTCAAACTTCAACAAAACAATCTACCAAAACACCAATTTTAGGCGCCGAACAAATTGAAAATTATTTACCGCTTATTTCTGGTAAAAACTTGGCGATTGTTGGTAACCAAACCTCTGTTATTCCTCATAAAAACGGCTACACACACCTCGTTGACACTTTACTTAGTTACAACCAAAATATCCTAAAGGTATTTGCGCCTGAGCATGGTTTTAGAGGTCAGGCTGATGCGGGTGAAAAAGTTAAGAACAGTCGAGATGCTCAAACGGGTTTGCCTATTATTTCGCTGTATGGCAATCATAAAAAACCAACGCCAGAAGACCTTGCTGACGTAGACATGGTCATTTTTGATATTCAAGATGTTGGCGCAAGATTTTATACTTATATTTCTACCTTGCATTATGTCATGGAAGCTTGTGCGGAGCAAGACATCCCATTACTTATCCTTGATCGTCCCAACCCCAATGGCCATTATATTGACGGCCCAATTTTAGAAGACCAATTTAAAAGTTTTGTAGGTATGCATCCTGTGCCTGTGGTTCACGGTTTAAGCATTGGCGAATACGCACAGATGATTAATGGTGAAGCTTGGCTAAACAATGGTGTTAAAACTAAATTGCAGATTATTAAATTGAAGCATTACAACAAAGCAGAAGCTTACAAGCTACCTATTAAACCTTCACCCAATTTACCAAACGCAAAAGCCATTAATTTATACCCGAGTTTATGTTTTTTTGAAGGTACCACCGTTAATGCTGGTCGTGGCACCAATTTTCAATTTCAAATCTATGGTTCGCCATTTTTAAATCAACAAGTGTATTCTTTTAGTTACACACCGCAACCCAATGAAGGCGCAAAACATCCTAAGCATAAAGCAAAACTCTGTTACGGTGAAGATTTAAGAACAAGCGCAGCATTAACTGAACTCAATTTAAACTGGCTTATTAAAACATACAAGAACACTAAAAATCAAGATGATTTTTTTAATTCCTTTTTTAATAAGCTGGCAGGAAACTCAAGCTTACAAAAACAGATTAAAGCAGGTAAAAGTGCCGGTGAAATTAAAAAATCTTGGCAAACAGATTTAAAAACCTACCAACAAATGATTATGCCTTACTTGTTGTATGAATAATACCAAATCTTCTAAAAAGTAAGACAATTATAATTCAATTTCTTTTTATCTCATCTTATAGGTATTTAGTATAACACTATACGGAATCATTTAAGAAATAATTTAAGTATTTATTATTTTTTATCCTTTAAGTATATGTATTTTATTTTTTTTACATATCTTTAGCATAAATTTAATAACTAATCTTATGAAAAAAACAATTCAACAATTCAACAATTCAACAATTCAACAGATTGATTACTTTAAATTTAGTTGGATTTGGCTCTGTTTAATCATGCTGCCCATCAATATTTTAGCACAAGAGGCCCAATCCTTTTATGTGGTAGAAAAGCAAAATGAGACGGTTAACCTTAACAACTATGCACCTGGATATTATATTGTTACGCTAGTTTGTGACGGGCAAATCATCAATTCTAAACACCTCATAAAAAACTAATCATATGAAAACCTTAATATACATCAGCCTTATTTTAATCAGCGGCATAAGTGTTGCTCAAAATGAAATTTTAACAGAACACGAATGGGAATTAGAATATATAGAGTTAAATGGCGAAACCTTTTATCAACCAAATAATGAAGAGTCTAATACCAGTATTACTTTAGAAATTGGCGAATCAGCTATTATTCCAGGTCAGCCAGATCAGATTCTTCAAGTCCACAATTTAATATGTGGTGAACTTAGTTGTGTTTCTGTTGATTTCACAAGCGACAATATGTTTACTAGTTTAGGTTGTGGATTTACACTTGAAGGCTGTAGCGTTGAGGAAAATAATGTATTTCAGTCTAATTATATGATGGTTTATGAAAATTTAATGGGCGGTAGCGAATTAAACCCTTTCAACTATACATTCACCACAGAAAATGACATTATATCTTTAACCATTACCAACTCGCTTGGCGATTCTGCTACGTATTCAGCTACGACCTTAAGCAATAGAGATTATGAGGGCAATACGTTTTCTATCTTTCCCAATCCAGTAACCAGTAAGTTGCGTATTAGAAGTCAACAAACCATTCAACATATTGAGATTTTTGACCTCAACGGAAAACAAATTATAAATGTCGATTACCAAGAAAATCAAGCCATTAATGTAAGTAATTTAAATAGTGGTCTGTATTTAGTAAAAATAAAAACTAAAAATGGCTTTGTTACTAAGAAGTTGTTGAAGAAGTAAAGTATAATACCATTTAGGCATTAAATTAACTGGAATAAATCGCCCTTTTTCACTTTTTATTTCACTTGAAAAATAGACCGTAGCTAAGGCTATGCTCGATTTTTAAAGTTCATAAAAAGCTAAAAATCATCAATTTCTTTCCCAGCAAATTCAAAACATAAATGGTATAAAACACCTCATAAAAAACTAATCATATGAAAACCTTAATATACATCAGCCTTATTTAAATCACCAGTATAAGTGTTGCTCAAAATGAAATTTTAAAAGAACATGAATGATAATTAGAATATGTAGAGTTGACAAAAATGTAAAACTGAAATTATTAGTACTATAGTTTAAATTTGTAAATTGCATTAAAATTAGGAAAATGGGCAGCTTAACAATTTCAAATAAAATATTAGATCGGTATTTTGGTTATCTAAAAAACCTTGACAATACAACTAAAAAGAATTTAATAATAAAGTTGACAAAATCTTTAGAAATAAAACCTAAAAAAGAAATTGATCTAAAATCTCTATTTGGAGCTTGGGATGATGAAAGAAATTCAGATGAAATAATTTCTGATATACGAAGTTCAAGAGTTGATAAAACTAACACCATTTCTTTCGAATGAAATATTTGATTGATACGAATGTTTGTATTCACTTTTTTAGAGGGAAATTTAGTTTAATTGATAGTTTTGAGACAGTAAAACTTAGTAATTGCGCAGTTTCTGAAATTACATTAGCTGAATTAATCTTTGGTGCAGAAAATAGCTCAAATCCGAAGAAAAATTATAAACTCATAGACAAATTTACTGAACGAACTAAAATCTTACCTATTTACAATGCTATAGGTATTTACGCTAAGGAAAAAGTAAGATTGAGAAAAAAAGGTGAGATGATAAGTGATTTTGATTTGCTTATTGGATCAACCGCTATTTCTAATGATTTAATTATGGTTACTGAAAATGTAAAGGAATTTAAGCGAATAAATGGTATTCGTATTGAAAACTGGGTTAACCGATAAAAAACACTTTTGACAACAAAGCATAACAAAAATGGCGAGATTTAGTGATGAAACGAGAGTTTTGTATATTTATTTAAAATTAAAACATTAACCTGGCCTTGCCAGCAGGCAGATCGGTAAATTTGCCCATTTCAAGCCGCCGCTATTGCTATACAAGACCGTTTAACTGTGGTCTTGTTGATTTCACAAGTGACACTATGTTTACTATATTAGGTTGTGGACTTATACTTGCTGACTGTGGAATTGAGGAAAATAATGTATTTCAGTCTAATTATATGATGGTTTATAATAGCGAAGTATTAAACCCTTTCAACTATACATTCACCACAGAAAATGACATTATATCTTTAACCATTACCAACTCGCTTGGCGATTCTGCTACGTATTCAGCTACGACTCTAGGGAATAGCACGCAAGATCAAATTTCGTTTATAATTTATCCTAACCCAGCCACAAACTTAGTTTACTTTAAAGACAGCAAAATCAAAATACAAAACTTTAAAATTTTTAATGTTAATGGCCAACAAGTTTTACAATCTGCTTTTAATCCCGCTACAGGAATTAATGTGAGTCACTTAGCTAAAGGCATTTATTTTATAAAAGTTGATACAAAAGACGGGAGCTTAATGAAAAAGTTTATCAAAAACTAAAGATAAATTAAGCACAAAATCTAAAAAAACCTGCACAGTTTTAAAATTGTGCAGGTTTTTTATTCTTGAATAAAAGGTAGGACGGCAATTCGAAAATTGAAGCCGTTGCTTAATCAGTTAAGCATCTATTAATTCACCATTCAATTTTACTTGATAGTTAATTTCAACACTTGCCTCAAGCATTTTAGACACACTACAATAGGAGTCGAATGAGAGTTTAACCGCTCTTAAAGCTTTATTTTCAGGAACATCACCTTCAATTTTTACGAGTAAATCTATACTTTCAAACACTTTTGGAACAGTGTCTTTTCTATGGCCTTCAACTTCAACCTGTAAATCATCTATGGTGAGTTGTTGCTTTTCAAGAATATGCACAATATCAATACTACTACAGCTCGCAATACTCATCAAAATTAATTCCATTGGGCTAGCCGCTTTTGGGTTCTCGGCAGTAGAATTATACATCTCGACTTCATGACCTAAACTGTTTTTGGCTTTAAAATGGACGCTTGAATTGACTTGTTTCTTGAGTTGTATTTTCATTTTAATTTTTGTTACAAATTAAGTGAAAATGCAGCAGTTGACATCCTAAATATACGTTAAGCCTCATTTTTGAATTAATTAATTTTTATATTTGCATCGAGGAAAGATTTGAACTGCTTGCAACCTCTAAAAATGCTAAACTCAGTACGCTTTTAGATGTGCCATCAGTTGTTTTGTCTCTCCTTTTCATTAAAAAACAAATTGTTATGGCTTATTTATTTACCTCAGAAAGTGTTTCAGAAGGACATCCCGATAAAATTGCAGACCAAATTAGCGATGCACTACTCGATTATTTTTTAGCGTTTGATGAAAACTCGAAAGTGGCTTGTGAAACTTTAGTAACCACAGGTCAGGTTGTTTTGGCTGGCGAAGTGCGTAGTAATACTTATCTTGATGTGCAACAAGTGGCGCGTGATGTTATTAACGATATTGGTTATACCAAAGGCGACTATAAATTTAGTGGCGATTCTTGCGGTGTTATTTCGTTAATTCATGAACAATCTCAAGAAATTTATCAAGGTGTTGATAAAACTGACAAAGAAAACCAAGGTGCTGGCGACCAAGGTATGATGTTTGGCTACGCCACCAACGAAACCGAAAGCTATATGCCATTGGCATTAGACATATCTCACAAAATTTTAATCGAATTGGCTAAACTACGTCGTGAAGGGAAAGAGTTAACTTATTTACGACCAGATGCTAAAGCGCAAGTGACCATTGAATACAGTGATGATCATAAACCGATGCGAATTGACACGATTGTAATTTCTACACAACACGACCAATTTGATACCGATGATTCTAAAATGCTGGAACAAATTAAAACCGATATGCAAAAGGTCTTAATGCCACGAGTTAAAGCTTTATTTAGTGAAGAAATTCAAGCTTTGTTTAATGATGAAATTACCTACCACATTAACCCAACCGGCAAATTTGTCATTGGTGGACCACATGGCGACTCTGGTTTAACCGGACGTAAAATTATAGTTGACACTTATGGTGGTAAAGGCGCACATGGCGGCGGCGCATTTTCAGGAAAAGACCCTAGCAAAGTAGACCGTTCGGCGGCATATGCATCGCGACATATTGCTAAAAATATGGTGGCTGCTGGTATTGCTGATGAAGTTTTAGTGCAAGTTTCGTACGCCATTGGCGTGAGCAAACCGACATCAATTACCGTTAATACTACCAACAAACATATTGACGTAACTGATGGCGAAATTGCTAAAAAAATTAGTCAGATTTTTGACATGCGTCCTGGTATGATCGAAAAACGACTTAAACTAAGAAACCCGATTTACAGAGAAACTTCAGCTTATGGCCACATGGGTAAATCGCCTAAAACTGAAACTAAAGTTTATAAATCTAATTATTCAGGTGAAGTAAAAAAAGAAGTTGAGTTGTTTACTTGGGAAAAACTGGATTACGTTAACCAATTAAAGGAAGCTTTTGGTATTTAAAGTTTAGATAAGCTGAAGCATATAAAGCTTTTTTACATTTAGAGCAATATTGATTTGAACTTGTTGTCACCAATTGATTAATAAGTTTGAAATAGGTAATAATACCAAATCTCCTATAAAATAAGATAAATAAATAGTTTCTAATTGCCTTTCTCTTCGTTAAAAAAATAGACTTAATGCTAAAGCTTATAACTGATACTTAATAAAAACGTGCGTGGTTGTATAAAAGTTCTGCGGTCTATGGCTGTAAATTCTGATAACGAATTTTCACGTCTAAAATCGATATCAAACAAATTTGTAGCACTTAACTCAAAAGCCCACGGAGACGACTCTTTATTGTAGTATAATGAAGCATCAGCGAGCTCAAAACGGTTGCTATTATTAGTGGTATTGTTTTTAAAATATGTGTAGTTGTAATTGAAATTGAAAATAAAATCGGTCCAAAAATCATATTCAAGCTCAAGGTCTGGTGACCAGCGTGTAAATTTGTTTTTAAGGTTAGTAGAATTAAGTTCACTAAAACTATGGCGCATGTTAAGCGTCAAGTTAGGTAAATCATCAAAACGGGTTCGAACACGAACATTATAGGCGTATGAATTAGATTGATAATCGATGACTGATTGATTAATAATCCTGGAGTAGTTAGACCAATTGGCATTACCACTTAGGCTAAAACTAAAGTCAGGAATACGCTTAGTTATATTTCCAGATAATAAAAAGCGTTCTTCTGGCAAGTCGGTAAAAATACTGGTAACCACTTGGTCGATGCCTTCAATTTCAGTTTGGTTTCTAATACTTGATTCGCGGTAATTATAATTAGCACTTAAATTATAATTAAGCCCTTTAAACAGGCTAAAACTTGAATAAAACAAACGTAAACTGTTATAAATTTGGTTTTCTAAATTAGCGTTACCTTGGTAAAGTTGATTAAAATTTGTAAGTCTTAAGCGGTTTGCAAAATTATTAACATTACTGAAGTTAGAACGTCTATTGTACTCAAGCTTCAGTTTTTCTGAATTATTAAATTCATATTCTACAAAGAGCTCTGGCAACCAGACGCCTTGAGTTTTATTGGCGATTTCGGTTTGGTATTGTTGCGCTTTCCAGTCGAATAGCTGATAAACAATTCCTGGACGTAAAACTAATTTTCCGATTTGAGTTTTATATTGAAACCCTGCGTAAGGCGTGCTTAAACTGAAGTCTAATCGGTTATTGAAGTTGGCATTTTGAAAACTTTGACGATTGCCGTTGTTTAAAATTTGCTCATCTAAGGTATTATAATCAGATTGAAATAAACGAAAACCCGCTTTAGGGTAAACATGATGAAAATCGGCCAACACCCAATAATGCTTAGCGTTTAACTTGACTGAATTTAAACGGTTATAAACATCTTGATTGAGGTTATAAGTTTCATCTTCATTAACCAACGGAATTAAATCGCTAAAAATAGCCTGATTAAAATCCCACAAACGATTGGTGTTTTGCTCCTTATGGCTTAAAGTAGCTTCTACTTTTGTGGTATGTTTATATGAAAACTGCTTATTAAGATTAAACACCTGAGAAACTTCAACTTGGTCTGGCTTTGCTAAAGTATTAACAAACTCAGTACTGTTGTTGATAGTGGAGTTCAAATTGGTTAATTGATTACCTTCATTATATTTCACTGTGGTATTAGCGCGTAAATCGATGGTATTAATATCACTGTAACGCAACTTAATTTTGTTAATACTAAAAAGCAAACGCTGCTGCGTAGTGAGGTCTCTAAACTCGTTGGCTTGATTACCGGTTTGGTAGGCAATGTCTTGCTGATTGAGCTGATCTTGCTTGCTTTTGTTAAAAATACTGTAAGCATCGAGATTGGTTTTAGCACCTAAGCGTTGTGAAATACTTCCTGCCACAAAATCGTTTTTATTGTAAACGAAATCTGTATTTTGAAGAAATTGTGCAAAATCGTCTCGGTACAAGCTAAAATAAGCCGACGGATCTTCTAGGCTTAGGCCAATGCCGCCTTCAAAATCGATATAATCTTGAACGGTAAAGGATTTTTGCCCGATGTTATTAACATCAGCAATGACGTTAATAGCGGTGTTTGGGCTATAATAAAAGAGTTTAGGATGAAACAGAAAGCGGTCTTCTACACCACCACCAGCTTGAATATCGCCAAAAGCAAACTTCTTTTTACCTTCTTTAAGTTTAATGTTTAATGCCAGTTGGTCGCTATCTTCCAGGCCTTTTAAAAAAGCTACATCGCTGTAATTATCTAAAGCTTCAACCTCGTCGACAGCATCGGCAGGAATGTTGTTGACGCCTAATTTTTCATCACCCGTAAAAAAAGTTTTACCATCGACCATAAGTTTGGTAACAGGTTTTCCGTTAACGGTAACATTACCAGCCTTATCGACCTCTAGGCCAGGCAATTTTTTTAAAATATCACGCAGTTTACGTTCTTCGCCGGTTTTAAATTGGTCGGTGCGGTAAGTAATGGTATCTTCTTTAACCACGACAGCCATTTCTTGTTGGATAATGACTTCTTCTAAGCTGGTAGTGCTGGGCTGCATTTGGTAGTTTTTTTCAAGATCGGCTGAAAGCTGAATGGTATCGTTAACTTTTTTAAAGCCCAAATGGGTAATCTCGATTAAATAAGACGTGCTATCGGCTAAATTGAGCTTGTATTGGCCTTTGGTACTGCTAATGCTAAAGGTAATACCCGCATCAGGATTATTTAAAGGAGAAGCTATCACGTTAGTATTGGGTAAAGCTTGCTGTAAACTATCGGTAATTTGACCTGTGAGTTGGTGAGATTGGGCTAAACTGAGTTGAAAACTAAGAAATAAACAAAAGAATAGGAGATTGGTTTTTGGCATTGAGTTATTTAGGGTTTTTGAAATAATGCATTAGCTGCTTTAGATACTGTTTTTTGGTAGGCTTCAAAACTGATAATCTCTTGATTTTTAGGCATAAGCTTTATAGCTTCGGTTGTTGGTTCGATAGACTTTAGCTGAATTATAATCGTCTCGTTAATAACTACTTTAACCACCAGACCTGGTAACCCAATATATTTTTTAGGACCGATATTTAATGGTATATCTTTGGTGTACCAAAGTTTAACATTATCATCTTTATTTTCGGCTAGATAGCATTTATAACCATTGATTAAAACAGGTTGATTATTAATTAGTTTAAAATCTTTGGGTTGAAATTTAACATAAAATGTTTTTGAGTTTATACTTTTTTTAAAAACATAATTATCATTTTTTAAGTCTATGTAGTAAAATTCAGACTTTTGAAATAATAGGTTATTTATGTTTCGTAAAATCTCACTAGTAGCATCAGTAGATAAAGTCTTTTTTTTGTAACTGAAGGCTTTGCTAGAATTAGCAATAATAAAAAAATCTATTGGACGTGAATTTTCAAGCATTTTTTTAAAATAGGAAGCACTAGATTTTAGATTATTATTCTCGTTAAGACGTTTATACAATACATCTTTATCTTGAGAGATGCTATAAGTAATTTTATAGTTTTGTGCTTGATTGAAATTTACACAAAACATAAATAAAATCACTAAAAAAAGTTTTTCTTTCATAATAACAAAGTAATAATGGTGCTCAAGCATAATAACTTAAGAACCATAAATTTAAGATTAATCTGCTAAACAACTTTCATAAACTGCATTATGATAAGCAACATACAGGTCGTTGTTTTCGCTGCTGCCAGAAGCTTCTTCACCGAATACAAAATGTGCAAAATGATAAGTTGCTAATCTTGCTTGACGATTACAATCTGTTGGGTTGCCTTCTTCCTGAATAGTGGCTTGTTTTGAAGTTGAAAAACTACTTAAACTTAAGGTCATCGCACTTAAAGCGATGATAGATAATACTTTTTTCATGGTATTATATTTTAAAAATTAAATGTCAGTTTTTCATCATAACGGATGGTGTTTTCAGCACAAAGGCTGTAATTGGCTTCATGAAAATTCTTATCTTTGCATTGCAAGCGAGATGTGATTTTTCATGTCTTAAATTGGCGGAACGCTTTTCATCCCGAAAAGCGTTTCCTTTTTTTAAAAATTAGAAGAACGCATTTGTTTTTATTTAACTATTTGATGTAAAGCTAAAAAAAACAACAATATAAGCTTAATTCTAAATGTTAAATTTTATATTCTTTTCAAAATAAGTTTAATTATTTACAATATAAATAATTTATTAAGGTCTTTTCTGTTGGTTTGATATTTTTACATGCTTTTGTAGATGTTTTAATTTGAATGTTATAATGACTTCAATAGAACTCACATTAAGGTATAACTAACAATAAATATAAGAAAGAGGAAGTTTTTCATTTATGTAATTTATCGGTGTAAGGATTGGCTTAAATATTCCTTTCTTGTCATACTTTTATTGACATTAGGAAATTCAATTTTATGTTTTTTGTTACTTGATATCTTGAAGTAGTAGGTTATTTTTTTTCAATTCTTTACTATATTCACTTTCAGTCAAAAACCTGTAATCGTTTTTTTCAATAATTGGTTTGCCTTCCTTTTTTCTTTTAATGTTTGTTGCTAAATAGGTAATTAAACCGTTTTTGACCTCAGCCTTTAAAATTAAACCTGGCAAATTATTAAACGTGTATGGACCATAAGGAAAAGGGATTTTTTTTGTGAACCACGCATATATTTTTCCTTTTTGATTAAGAATTAGTTCAGCTTTATAGCAAGTAAAACCTAAAATCTCTTCTGTTTCGTTTAAGATTTTCCACTTATTTTTATAGATAACATTAGTTTTACTAAGCAAAGTAGAAGTATAATAAGTTCTTTTTTTCATATTATCAAAATAGTAAATTGACTCTCCTCCAGCGTGTCCCTCAAAATAATTAAATTTTGGTTTAGCATCGCTTCGTAGTTGTTCTCGAACAGCATATTTAGCAGCCTTAGCGTTAAAAACCAGCTTAGATTGGACTTCTTTAAAGGTCTCAGCTTGTTTGGAAATGAAAAATTTTGTGCTTTTATCTTTCATAGTTTTAAGAGATTTATTCAAAATCTCATTGTCTAGCTGTAAGATATAATCAACCTCATAAACACCATTAGTTTGAGCATAAGAAAAGTAGCAAAATATTAAGCTTATAAATAATATTAATTTCTTCATATCTAAAACTATTATTTTTTTGAAGGATCAAACCCAAAACGCTTCATTTTATTTTTTACTAGTTTCAAAAATTCGTCTTCTGTATAATACTGTTCTACTTTAGGCTGCTTGATTGTTTTAATGGAATTAAAACTTATTTTCTTCGCTTCTAAGTAGCGATGCCGGTCTTGATAGGCTAAAATCAACCCTGGCAAGCCATTATAATACATCGGTCCTGAATTAATGTTAATTTTTGGAGAAAACCATACCTTAATATTTTTCTTAATACCATCTGCTGAAAAACTAGCTGTGGCTAAATAACATTTATAGCCTAAAATTGTTTTAATCTTTTGATTATCAATACGCCAATTAAATTTTTTGAAATGGTCTTTGATAACTATACCTGAAAAGGATCTACTGTGTAAAAATTTATAATAGTACTCATCTTGTTGATTTTGATAATACACCGTACTGGCATCGGCATGTAATTGAAGGCTAGGTAATAATCCAGGATTTAAATCACTATCCATTATGGGTTTTGTTTTAAATCTTGAAAGGCCTTGATTAACGATGAGTTGATAGGTTATTCGGTCTTCATAAGGTTTTAAACTTTTAACAATAGATTTTACAAATTCTGCATTTGGAGCCTGACTTTTAATTGGCTTCAAAGTTAAAGAATAGTTAACCTCAATTGCATTAGTTTGCCCCACCATTGTGGTGAGGCTTACTAAGCAAAACATAAAAGTGATTATTATAAACTTCATTGTTAGTTAGTTTAAGTTTTTAGCGTGATAATTTTCTATAATCCTCGATCTTAATTGATTCGCCTTTAGTTGGTTTTTGTATATTCTGGTCGTTAACTCGTTTAATTTTAGTTGACTCTAATACAAATCCAAAGTTCCATTTATATTCTAACCTTAAAATTAAACCAGGCAGCCCTCTAAACCCAATCGGGCCAAACGGTAGGTTAAGTTTTGGAGTAAACCAAGCAACAATCTCTCGCTTTTGATTTTGATTAGTACCGTCACCTTCATTATATCTTAATACTGCTTTTTTGCATTTAAAACCAAGTATCTCTTGAGTCATATTTGTAATATGCCAAGATAAGTCAGAAAAAGCAGATTCAATTTTATAAAGTTTTCCGAAAGCATTTTTTTGAGTAATAAAAATATTGTTAGGTTGATTTCCATAATAAATTGCATCTGCTTTAGCAAAACCTAAAATCATTTTGAATAATTCAGGGTTAGAAGCATCATTAATCATTGACTGATTATACTGATATGAAGATTCACCGGCGTTTGCCTTTAATACAAAGTCTAAAGTTGGTAATACCTGTTTTGCTTTCAAAGCCAGTTTGCCGTAAAACGACTTATTAGATGGTGCTTTTTGATAATTAGTCTTATATGCATAAGTCACTTCAACACCTTGCTGTGCAAGGCATTGAAGTGATATTAAAAATATGATTACAAATCGCATGTTAAAACTTTATCATTAATAACATATAATCTATTCCTGAATCACAAGCTGTATAAACAAAGTTGGTCACACTATAAACTTCACTTGGGGATGCTCCCATTTCTTCTGCATTAGAGCCGGCTTCCCATGCTTCAGACATACAGTCTCTTTCTTGAGAGTCATCAGCACTGCTACTATTAAAACTACTTAAACTTAAGGTCATCGCACTTAAAGCGATGATAGAACATACTTTTTTCATGGTATAATTTAGGTGTGGTTAAATATACTATAAACTTCAATTAACTGTAAACACTACATCTTATCTCTGTAATTTTCTTGAATAGCTTTTATTGACTCCTCGTAAGTTGTTAACGATTGATTTTTTCTTAATTGTATTACTTGAACTGTTTCATCAGTTTGCTCGATTTTTGCTGCTTTAATTTGTGCCGTGCTATGTTTTAATTCAAGAACAGCTCCAGGTAAGTCTCCAAAAACACTTGGGCTCGCTTTGAAATTTAATTCAGGACTAAACCAAACATAATTGGGTATAAAGACGCTTTTATTAAATTGTTTTTTGGTTTTTAAATCCGGTACAGCCTTAAAGCATTTATAGCCTTCAATTATTTTAGTTTCTTTAGTGATTTGCCATGTTAAATACTTATCATTTATCACTTTAACCAGTTTGTCAGGATTAACTACGTTTTTGGCTAAACTTATGGCCTCATTATAATATATAGGATAAATAGGACTCACCGCAACTTTGGTTGATAATACATCATCAAACCTGAAGTTATCGCTTAACATTTGTTGGTTAAAACTTGCGTAATAGCGTTTACCGTCTGAAACAAGTATTAACCGTAAAGTTTTACTGATTTGTTGCTGTTTTTTAAGTCCCTCTTCAAAATATTGTTTTATGTATGCTTCTGTTTCCTCAGGATACTCAAGTTTATCAAATTTGAATTGATAAGTAATTTTATAGTTTTGCGCAATGCTAATATTTAAGCACAATAAACATAGAATAGACAGAAAGATTTTCATTGTTAAAAAATTGATAAGCCCACTAAAAAAAGTCTAGTAGGCTTAAGTTAATTATACTTTACTCACCTATGTTTGGTGCTGTAATTTGACCAGTTGAGTTGTCAAGGTTACAAGAACTTCTCCATCTACTCGACCTAATAAATGCCTGAGCTGGTGTAGCGCCTTGATAAATAGCGAAATCATAAATTCTAGAGGCTTCAGCTTCGCAATCTCTATCTTGTTCTACTGCGTTAAAGTTAAAGCTTATAAATGCTGTAATAATTAATAATGTTTTCATGGTTATCGTTTTATTTTTGATTTTATTTTTTTGTAATGGGCTTTCATAAGTTTTTTAAACTGCTTGTAATTAACTATTTTGTAAGTATCTAAAGGCTCAAATTCTAAATTCTTTGTCACCTCTTTCACCGAAATAGCACGAATTGTTGCTCTACTTGTTTTATATTCAAGTATAGCACCAGGTAAATCAGCAAATACGGCTGGTGAAGCCCTGAAATTAAGAACTGGAGCAAACCAAACTTCTTCAGGAATGTATCCATTAGTTATAGACCGGCCAAGACCTTTTTTAAGTTTAGGCCTAGCTTTATAGCACATTTTGCCCAAAATGATTTTTTTATCTTTAGTAATTTCCCAATCAAAATAAGCTTGAGACTTCGAAGCTACTACAAGACTATCTAAAATAATAGAATATCCATAAGCAGTTGAATTGTGATAATCTATTTTAGCAAATGCCGAAATATCTTTCATAGCAAACATTAAATCGTTTTGTGTTAACCCATCGATTGGCATTAACCTATTAAAGCGCAATTGGTAAGAATTTTCTTGAGGCTTAGCTATAACCTTAATCTTAAGCGCATCTGACATTAAAGCATTTTTTTTATTAATTTGATTAATAAATGCTTGCTGTGCTGCACTCAGATTATTTTTACTATCACTAGCGCCTTTATAGGGTTTTAAATCTGCCTTATAGATTAACTCATAGTTTTGGCTGCAGGTTATTTGAACAAATGCTAAAACTAAAATAATTACATAATACTTCATATTACCTGAATGGTGCAGCTGCTATTATCGCATTTAAAAAATCTGATCTACCTCCATCGATTACGCAATCAGCCCAATATTGACCTGCTTGATATTCAGCAACATCTTCACTAGCTCCGTTGGAAATTGCAAAGTCATATAATTCATTGTAAGATTCATCACAATCTTCTTGAGCTACAATTTGATTTGTCGTGTGAGTATTAAAACTACTTAAAATTAAGGTCATCACACTTAAAGCGATGATAGATAATACTTTTTTCATGGTATTATATTTTAAAAAATTTAAAGTCAGTTTTTCATCATAACGGATGGTTTTCAGCACTAAGTCTGTAATTGGCTTCATGAAAATTCTTATCTTTGCATTGCAAGCGAGATGTGATTTTTCATGTCTTAAACTGGCGGAGCGCTTTTCATCCCGAAAAGCGTTTCCTTTTTTTAAAAATTAGAAGAACGCATTTGTGTTTTATTTAACTATTTGATATAAAACTAAAAAAAAACAATATGAGCTTATTTTTAAATGTTAAATTTTGTATTTCATTGAAAATAAGCATAATTGTTTACAATATTTATAATTTATTAGGGTCTTTTATGTTGGTTTGATATTTTTATGTGCCTTTGTTAATGTTTTAATTTGAATGTTATAAATGACTTCAATAGAACCCACTTTAAGGTATAACTAAGAATAAAAATAAATGGGCTTTGGCATAGGTTAAGATTAGAAAAATAAGTTTAAAAATTTGATGAATTAAATTACTGTCTTATTCTATCCATAAATGCAGCATATTGTTTACGGGCAAACTCTTCATCTGTTAACTTTATTCCTTTATCTAAATCTATTTTTAGAGCTTTGTTCGAACTTTTGTGTTTTATCTTTTTAGCTATAATATAAAAGCTGCCGCGCTGAGATTCCAAAACAAGCCCTGGCAGCCCACCAAAATCTGCAGGACCAAATGGCAAAGGTATTTTTGGTGTAAACCACACAATAGCCTTTAGTGTTCTATCCTTTTTTAGAACATAATTATACTCTTTTCGAGTGCCTAAAGCTTTGTAGCACTTGTAACCTAATATTTGTTTGGTTTCTTTAAGGATTTCCCAATTCCAATTAGATTTACTTTTATCAATCAGATATCGTTTACCATCTTGCTCAGTAATCAATATATTAGTTTTGTCTTGACTATTTTTATAATATACACCTTTAATGTTTGCCATAGAAATGAGTCTTCTATTTTTAACTTGCTGATCTAAGCCTAAACGCTTAATTTTTTTAAAAATAGATTGCTTATGGTCAAAAACAAGCGTGTAACTTAAGTTAGCAATCTGTTTTGGCGAATGTTTGGACTCATCATCCGCTAATTTAAACGCACTAATATATTCAACCTTTGTTATATCTTGAGCATATAGCTTTGCAGCTACTAAAAGCAAGAATATTATTTTTAATTTCATATCGTGACTTTAAACAAAGTGCTGTAGAAAATAACTCTACAACACTTTTAAATTAACCTATTACATAAAAACTGGATCTAAAACTTCACCATCATCCATACAAGAATCATAGTAAAATAATAAACCATCTAAATAAGCGCCTCTATCTCTAATAAAACCGTACATTTCTTGCTCGTCAACCATTGCGGCCATTGCGTAATCTAAACAATCACCTTCTGCTTCAATAGCGGCTTGTTTTGAAGTTGAAAAACTACTTAAACTTAAGGTCATCGCACTTAAAGCGATGATAGATAATACTTTTTTCATGGTATTATATTTTAAAAAATTTAAAGTCAGTTTTTCATCATAACGGATGGTTTTCAACACAAAGACTGTAATTGGCTTCATGAAAATTCTTATCTTTGCAATGCAAGCGAGATGTGATTTTTCATGTCTTAAACTGGCGGAGCGCTTTTCATCCCGAAAAGCGTTTCCTTTTTTTAAAAATTAGAAGAACGCATTTTTTTTTTATTATATCCTCAAATTAAAAAACAACAATATGAGCTTATTTTTAAATGTTAAATTTTGTATTTCATTGAAAATAAGCATAATTTTTTACAATATTTATAATTTATTAGGGTCTTTTATGTTGGTTTGATATTTTTATGTGCTTTTGTTAATGTTTTAATTTTAATGTTATAATGACTTCAATAGAACTCACATTAAGGTATAACTAAATGTCTCAAAACAACAATTGATTACAAAAAAAGCCAAATCTTTTAAAATTTGGCTTTTTTGTTTCAAACTAAGGTTTATACTTTAAAGCTAATCATCGCACGCGATCAACAAGCGAAGGTGTTCCACAGATTAGAGTCGACATGGGTCCAGTTCTTGTTACCGAAAAGGTCTCGCCTGGTTTAATTTCATTAGCAAGTTCTGCAGCTCTTTTCTTTGTACAACTTTTTGTGAAGACACCTGAACATGAAGCATACTCAGTCAATCCTTCTGGACATGACCTACTTTTTGATAAATCTTCTGGTGGTGTATGTACGCTTTGTTTAACAACAAGCTTGTTATCAGTGTAACTAATTAACCACTTTACATTTCCAACTTCATTTGGCTTAGCAAATAAATCTTTACTAAACATGTAAGCATCTAATTTATTAAGAAGTTGATTAGTGACTTCTTTTTTTGTTCCTTCAAATGTAAATTCTTCATTCAAAAAGTCAAACTCTAATTCCGTAAAATCTAAAATTTGATTTTCTTCAGATTCATTTAAATTGTCTTGTGTACAGCTTGTTATAAGTAAGCCCACAAACAAAGTCAAAACTAATTTTAATTTAAAAACTTTCATCTTTTAATTAATTATAAATTCAACATAATGGGGAATCATCTGTGCCAATGCACAGTAAAGTTATAAAAACAATTCTATTTTTTATAAAATGAATTATTTAACATTTTCAATAATAATAATAATAATAATAATTAAGTTATAAGGCCTAAAAACAAAAATTAACATTTAACAACTTCAATACTAGCACTTGGCTAATATTATTTATGATGTACATTAAACAAAATACATTAATACAAGAAGTTATTAAGACCAGTATCTAACTTAACAGGCGTTTAATAATTATAAACCTAAAACCTTCAATCGCTTGATCAAAGCTAATTGACGAAATCTACAGATATTTCAATATTGATTTTAAACCTTAAAAACAACAACTCAAACAACATAATACTTCAAAAAAATAGTTAGCTTATTTAAATAAAAAATCAAATCATTCCATAAAATTTGTGTAGGCCTTTCACTTCAATTATATTTACGAAAACATTTTCGTTATGCAGAAACTTATGCTTTTAGTGACCTTGGTTGGTTGTTTGATGGCCTGCCAAAATCAGCCTACATCAGATCAATCTACTAAAGAAAGTTCAGAACAAAAGCAAGCCTTAAATTCAGCTAAAAAAGAGCCAAAAACAGTACTTGACTCGATTGCTATGGCGCATGGTTTAGCAAAATGGAACGCTGCTAAAAAGCTCACATACACCTTCAACGTTGATCGTGGCGACAATCATTTTGAGCGTTCTTGGACTTGGCAACCTCAAACGCATCAAGTTAGCATAACAACAAAAGACACCACAATCACTTACAATCATAAAAAAGTAAGCGAAGCATTAAAACCTACTGACCAAGCCTTTATTAACGATAAATATTGGTTGCTATTTCCTTTTCAATTAGTTTGGGACTCAGGCCTTTCTTTTAAGGATTTAGGGTCAACTAAAGCCCCAATCTCAGGGCAAAACTACCGAACAATCGAGCTTAACTATAACGCCAGCAACGGCTATACACCAGGCGATACTTATGTAGTTTATATTGACCAAAACTACCAACTCAAAGAATGGAGTTATATCCCTAACGGAAGCGAAACGCCAAGCCTATCAACAACTTGGGAAGATGATGTAGACTTAAATGGAATTAAAATTTCTAAAATGCATCAAAATCAAGACCAAAGCTTTCAACTTTATTTTACAGATATAAGCATCGATTAAATGAATTACAACACAACTGAAGCCTTTGCGCAAGAACTCGACCAAAAAGACCCGCTGAAGGAATTTAGAAACGAATTTTTATTCCCTAAAAACCAAGACGGCAAACCTCAACTTTACCTCTGTGGTAATTCGTTAGGTCTACAACCCCAACAAACCGCCAATTATATTCAGAAAGAATTACAAGATTGGGCTAATTATGGCGTAAACGGTCACACTGAAGCCGAACATGCCTGGATGCCCTACCACGAGTTTTTAAGCGAATCTATGGCCAAAATTGTTGGCGCCAAACCGCACGAAGTTATCGTTATGAATACACTAACGGTTAATTTGCACCTCATGATGGTTTCATTTTACGAGCCTAAAGGAAAGCGGAACAAAATTATAATCGAAGCTGATGCTTTTCCCTCTGATAAATATGCCGTAGAGTCTCAACTGAAGTTTCATAACATCGATCCTGCTGAAGGCTTGTTACTATGGAAACCAAGACCAGGCGAATATACTTGCCGCACGGAAGATTTAGAACAATTACTTGAGACACACAAAGATGAAGTCGCCTTAGTCATGATTGGTAGCACCAATTATTACACTGGCCAAGCTTTTAACCTTAAAGCTATTACCAAACTCGGACATAAACATGGTGCAAAAGTGGGATTTGATTTAGCACATGGTGCAGGAAACATTCAACCCGATTTACATAACACCAATGCAGATTTTGCTGTGTGGTGTACTTATAAATACCTTAATTCCGGACCTGGAAGTTTAGGCGGTTGTTTTGTACACGAACGTCACGCTAATTCACCTAAACTTAAACGTTTTGTGGGTTGGTGGGGACACGACAAAAGCACCCGATTTAATATGCGAAAAGATTTTAAACCAATGCCAGGTGCCGAAGGTTGGCAACTCAGTAATCCGCCAATTCTATCAATGGCGGCTATTCGTGCATCTCTAGATGTGTTTGAGCGAGCAGGATTTGATAATTTACGTCAAAAATCAAAACAACTCACGGGCTATTTAGCCTATTTGGTTGAGGAGCTTAACAATCCTAATATTAGAATTATCACGCCAAGCCATCCCGATGAGCGTGGTTGTCAACTCTCGTTTCAAATTAAAGGCGCTAATAAATCGGTCTTTGATGCTTTAAGCAAAGCTAATGTGGTGGCCGACTGGCGCGAACCTGATGTCATTAGAATTGCACCAACACCATTGTATAACTCCTATACCGATGTTTATACCTTTATACAACGCTTAAAACAAGTTTTAGCATGAGTAAAACCGAACATATTTTAATTATTGGAGCTGGCCTTTGCGGCTCGATGTTAGCCTTGCGCTTAGCACAACACCAATACAATATTACCTTAGTTGAAAAGCGCCCAGACCTACGCCAAGCTAAACTTTCGGCGGGTCGCTCTATAAACCTTGCCTTTTCAAACCGTGGTCTTAAAGCCTTTAAACGGGTTGGTCTTGAAGATCGCGTAAAAGCGCTTTGCATCCCAATGCATGGCAGAATGCTTCATGATCAAAACAGCAAGACCAAACTCTCTAAATACAGCGGTCGCGATGGCGAATATATTAACTCTATTTCTCGGCCAGGGCTTAATGCTTTATTGCTAGACGAACTTGAAAATTATCCTAATGTCAATGTAAAGTTCGAAATGGCATGTCACGAAGTGAACCTTGAACAGACCTCTGCTGAGTTTGAGTTAGCTAATGGATCTTCACAAAGCCTAGAAGCCGATTATATATTTGGAACCGATGGCGCTGGTTCGGCAGTTCGTAAAGCCATGCAAGCAAAACGAGACTTCTTATTTAGTCATTCGCAAGACTTTTTAACCCATGGTTATAAAGAATTAAGTTTTCCACCCACTAAAGATGGTGATTATGCCACTGAGCCTAACGCCTTACATATTTGGCCAAGAGGCGAAAATATGATAATCGCTTTACCTAATCAAGATAAAAGTTTTACGGTAACCTTGTTTTTAGCTTATGAAGGTGGTCGAGATAATTTCAATAATCTAACCACTCCTGAAGCGGTAAGTGATTATTTTAAACGCGAATATCCCGATGCTTTCGAATTGATGCCGCGATTAACTGAAGAGTTTTTTGAAAACCCAACAGCTCCACTTGGGACGGTTCGTTGTAATCCTTGGACTTATCACAACTGTTTAATTATGGGCGATGCCGCACATGCCATTGTGCCATTTTATGGTCAAGGTATGAATGCTTCGTTTGAAGACGTTGTCGAGTTTGACGATTGTCTAGAAGCGACTAATTTTGACTTAAAAGCGAGCTTAGAACAATTCAGCCGTTCGCGTAAAGCCAACGCTGATGCTATTGCAGATCTTGCTTTAGACAATTTTCACGAAATGAAGGCACATACGGCACAAGAATTATTTCAACAAAAACGTGAAATAGAGTTGGCATTAGAAGAAGAATTTCCTCAACAATACTTTTCTAAATACAGCTTAGTCACCTTTCAAGAACAAGTGCCTTATAAAACAGCTATGGATCGAGGTCGCGCACAAGATCAAGCTATATTGAGCTTATTAAAACATCAAAAATTACATCAAAAACAAACCCGTGAGGAGCAATTGCACCTTATTCGGAATTTCACCGAGCAAATTTTAAAAGGTGAATACATTATAAATTCATAAGTTATGGGAAGATTAGTAGACGGTAAAGCTAAACCAAGAGGTGCGTATCCACATGTGAAGCGTGTGGGCGATTTTATTTTTGTATCAGGCACCAGTTCACGCCGAAAGGATAATAGCTTTGCAGGTGTGGAACAAGTAGACGATATGGGCAGCGTAGCCATTGATATTAAAGCACAAACCAAAGCAGTTTTAGAAAATATAGAAGATTACCTTGCTACCGAGGGTGCAAGTCTTGATGATGTTGTTGATGTGACTACCTTTTTAGTCAATATGAATGATTTTGCAGGATATAATGAAGTGTATGCTCAATTTTTTAAACCTGAAACCGGCCCAACACGAACGACTGTAGCCGTACACCAATTACCGCATCCGCATTTAGTGATCGAAATTAAAGTGATGGCTTACAAACCTATTTAAAGTAATATGAAAAAGGTTTTACATTTTATCAATGGCACGTATACGGCATCGTTAAATGAAGATGAAATTGCTAATATTAATCCGTCTTCAGGTGATGTTTATGCACATATTACTCGTGGAAACGCCAAAGATGTAGACTTAGCCTTTACCGCAGCAAAAGAAGCCTTTCCGAAATGGTCTAACACACCCGTTCAAGAACGTTCTCGTATTTTAAATCGTTTAGCAGACTTAATTGAAGCTAACTTAGAAGATTTAGCCAAAGCAGAAGCCATTGATAATGGAAAACCCCTAAGCTTAGCCAGCCAAGTTGATATTCCAAGAGCTGCTGCTAATTTTCGGTTTTTTGCCCAAGCCATTACCCAGTTTTCAACCGAAGCGCATGAAAGCCAAGGTTTACATACCGTCAATTTTACTTTACGGCAGCCACACGGCGTTGTCGGTTGCATTTCTCCGTGGAATTTACCACTTTATTTATTCACCTGGAAAATCGCACCAGCATTAGCCGCTGGAAATACGGTACTAGCTAAACCGAGCGAAGTGACGCCAATGACCGCTTATTTGTTAGGCGAACTTTGCAACCAAGCAGGTTTACCAAAAGGCGTACTTAATATTTTACAAGGCTATGGGCATGAAGTTGGACAAGCCATTATTGCGCACCCACTAATCAAAGCCATTAGTTTTACAGGTGGCACTACCACAGGACAACACATTGCCAAAACAGCAGCACCCTTATTTAAAAAATTATCATTAGAACTTGGTGGTAAAAATCCTAATCTAATTTTTGCTGATTGTGATTATGAGCAAATGCTGAAAACTACGGTACGTTCATCCTTTGCCAATCAAGGGCAAATTTGTTTATGTGGGAGTCGTATTTTAGTTGAAGCCTCGATCTACAAAAAGTTTAAACAGGATTTTATAAAGCAAACCAAAGCCTTAAAAATTGGGCATCCGTTAGACAAACACACCCAAGTTGGCGCCTTAGTTTCTAAACAACATCTAGAAAAAATTGAAGCCTACGTGAACATTGCTAAAGCCGAAGGTGGCACGATTCTCTGTGGTGGAAAGCGTCACCAAAATCCTGACTACCCTAAAGGTTTTTATTTTGAACCTACCATTATAGAAGTACAAAGCAACCAGTGCCGTATTAACCAAGAAGAAATATTTGGCCCTATAGTTAGCCTCATGCCATTTAAAGATGAAGCTGAAGCTTTAGCGCTTGCAAACGATAGTAAATACGGTTTATCAGCAAGTGTGTGGACGTCTAATTTAGACCGATCAATGCGCCTTAGCCAACAACTCCAAACTGGAATAGTTTGGGTTAATACTTGGCTAAACCGTGATTTAAGAACGCCCTTTGGCGGCACTAAGCAAAGTGGTCTTGGTCGTGAAGGCGGACTTGAAGCTTTGCGATTTTTCACCGAACCAAAAAACGTATGTATCACTTACAAGCCTTAATTTATGACACTAAATTTTTCAGATAAAAATGCCCTAATTTGTGGCAGCACAGCTGGTATTGGCAAAGCCATTGCTTTACAATTGGCCAACGCCGGTGCTTCTATTACCCTTGTAGCTCGAAATGAAGCAAAACTTAAAGCAACACAAGCTGAATTGCCTCAAGAACAGCATCAAAACCATGACTATATCGTCGCAAATTTTGAACAGCCCGAAGAACTTAGAGCAAAACTTGAAACAGCTTCATCTCAAAAAAACTATCACATCTTACTCAACAATACTGGCGGACCCAAAGGTGGTTTAATTCATGAAGCAAAAACTGAAGAATTCACAACAGCCTTTAAAATGCATTTGGTGTGTAATCAAATTTTAGTGCAAGCCTTATTACCAGGAATGAAAGCAGAAGGCTTTGGACGAATTTTGAATATTATTTCAACTTCGGTTAAACAACCAATCGATGGCCTTGGTGTGAGCAATACAATTCGTGGTGCTGTTGCTAATTGGAGTAAAACCCTAGCCAACGAACTTGGTTCTTATGGGATAACCGTCAATAATGTCTTACCTGGTTTTACCGCAACCGGTCGCCTAGATGGTATTATTGCCAATGCAGCAAACAAAAGAAGCAGTACTGAAGAAGAAGCCGCTAACTTCATGAAATCGATTGTCCCTGCTAAACGCTTTGCAACACCAGAAGAAGTGGCTCATGCCGCTGTATTTTTAGCTTCAGAACAAGCGGCCTACATCAACGGTATTAACTTACCCGTAGATGGTGGTAGAACTAAATCACTTTAAGCCATTTATATGAAACGAAAGCTACGTATTAACGGTCATTCACACCTCTTACCTTACCCTCATGAAATTCCAGATTTCATGAAGAAAAAAGAAATTTTTTGGGTAGATGATGATAAGAAATTCATGTTACAAAAAGGTTGGAAACGCCCAGTGACTGACTCTAGTTTTTTCTTAAATGAAAAGCTAGAATGGATGGAACGCTACAATATTGATCATGCGGTGGTTTTAAACCTTTCGCAACTTTATGGTAATGGCTTACGAGTTGAAGAAATGAAGCAAGCTTTACGGTTTCAAAATGATTTTAATGCTCGCGTACAACACAATCACCCTGATAAGTTTACCTGTGGCTTTGTGGTACATCCAGGTTTTGTTCGTGGTGCACTATGGGAAATTGAACGCTGTGTAGAAGAATTAGATTTAAAGCTGTTATGCTTACCTACACATTATATGGATAGTATTGGTACATGGCGCTGTATTTTTGATGAAGAAAATGAACCCATTTTTGAACTTGCTGATAAATATAACTTGGCGGTAGAAGTACATCCTTACGATGGTGAAAAGTTTATAAAACTTGAAAATACGTCTTGGCGATTTCACTTAATTTGGATGTTAGCTCAATGTGCTGATGCTTATCACTTTTTAACCTTAAACGGTTATCCTGAAAAGTATAAAAATATGCGGGTTTGTTTTGCTCATGGTGGGCAATTGGCACAAATTAATTTAGGACGCCGTATTCAGGGATTTGATGGACGTCCCGACTTATTTGAAGGGAAAACCCATCCCCGAAAATCGGTAGGACATAAAAACATCTTTTTTGACACCTTGGTGCATGATACAAGATCCTTAAAACTACTGCTAGAAAATCAAAAAAGTTCTCAAATTCTAACTGGTTTAGACGACCCTTATCCGTTAGGCGAAATGGAAAGTGAACCACAATCGTCTTACCCTGGAAAAATACTTGACTTAGCTTTAGATGAGCAGATTATCAATACCCAAGAGCGTGATGAAATTTGGCATGATAATGTGCTGCAATGGTTATTTGGTGATGATGAAAAACGAAAACAAGAGTTGGTCAATAAAATTTTAGGCTAAATGGATTTTATTACAAATACGCTTCAAGATTACGTTGAAGAACATACGGAAGACGAACCTCAACTGCTAGCTGAATTAACGCGTGAAACCTGGCAAAAAATATTACAACCTCGCATGTTATCAGGACATTTTCAAGGGCGATTGTTAAGCTTGATCTCCAAATTGATTAAACCAAAAACTATTCTTGAAATTGGTACCTATACAGGCTATTCGGCTTTAAGTTTGGCTGAAGGCTTAGGTGAAGATGGTGTTTTACATACCATAGATCGGAATGAAGAATTATATGATTTTCAACGGAAATACTTCAACCGTAGTGCGTATGCCAAACAGATCATTCAACATATTGGAGATGCTCAACATATTATCCCACAGTTAGAAACCAACTTTGATTTAGTGTTCATTGATGCCGACAAATCCAGTTATAGTCTTTATTTTGATTTGATTATTGATCAATTAGATTCAGGTGGATTAATCTTATCAGACAATGTCTTATGGAGTGGCAAAGTGGTTGAAGATTTAGACCCTAAGGATAAAGATACCAAAGCCCTACTGGCTTACAACAGAAAACTAAAAGAAGATCCTCGTGTAGAAACGATTGTATTACCTATACGTGATGGCTTGACGTTATCTAGAAAAATCTAGGAATCCTAACAAGTTGACCACCATGAAGATTAGGTTTAAAGCAAAGCCTTATTTAAGACATAGACCATATAACCTATAACTAAGATTCCCCATCAACACCCCAAAGCAAGCGCCTACTATAATATCGCTAGGATAATGTACACCTACAAATAATCGGCTAGTAGAAAACAGAAACGGCCAAATAAATATTAAACCTATTCTAGAATAACGACTTCTCAGTAACAAGTAAATGAAAATACTTGCTGCAAATGAAGTTGAAGCATGACCTGAAAAAAAAGAGTAATGTTGCGGCTCAAAAATAATGTTGGCTTGCTCTGCAATATGTTGAACACTATTTGGCCGTGGTCTTGATATCAGGTGTTTAACACTTCTTGTTATAAGATGTGTAATAATAACAGTTGTGCCAAGTGCCAATAATTGGTAAATACCAGTTCTTAGTTTTTGTTTATAAAACAACAGTACTATAACTGCAATATACAATGGAAGCCAGTTGAGAGGCTGAGTCACTAAAAGCCAAAAGGCATCGGTAATCGGTGTATTAAATTGATTGATCCATAAGAAAAGAGCTTCATCAAGCTGGGATACCTCAACTTGCATTAAAAGCGCCGTTTAATAGGTCCAGTAAGATTTTCGAATTCTTCTTTAGCCTTATTTACACCTTCTTCAATTTTACCTTTGTGTTGATTAAGTTGAGATTTGGTTTCTTCTAAATCTTTTTTTAAGTCGACTTTAATATCTTCGACGTCTGTCTGTTTAGTGATTTCGTATTTAATTTCGTCGGTAGCATTACGGAATGACTTCATAGTTTTACCTAAAAAACGCGCTATTTCAGGTACTTTATCGGCTCCAAATACCATGAGTAGAATAAACAATATAAATGCAATTTCAGCACCACTAATAAAAAACACAGTTCTCATCATAATGCAAATATACAGAAGTTAGCATAAAAAAACCGACTATATTTTAGATAGTCGGTTTAGAAAGTTTA
Source organism: Psychroflexus salarius (assembly GCF_900129035.1). GTDB lineage: Bacteria > Bacteroidota > Bacteroidia > Flavobacteriales > Flavobacteriaceae > Psychroflexus > Psychroflexus salarius. The sequence goes on from NZ_FQTW01000002.1 coordinate 48,578, forward strand.
TGAGAATATGAGTTAGTTATTCTCTTTAAATTTATCAAATTCAGATTTTTCATCTTCAGATGTAGGCCAGACATTATTAGTGGTATCAACATCAGCTGTTTCTAAGTTAGGATCAACAAGTATTTCTGTAATTTGTTTTTCCGATAAAATTGCCTTTGTTACACTCTTATCATTTTTTCGCCATACTTGAACTGGATAACGCTTCATTTCAGTTGAACCATCCGCATAAGTGAATTTAACTATGATTGGCATTACTAAACCACCTGGTTTATTAAAAGTAACTTCATAAACATAATTAGGCATTTCCATGGCATTAATTTCAGCTTGTGAAAAATTATCCATCAAATATTGGTTAAGTTTAGGTGCATTTTTAAGCGGATCGCCTGATAAATCTATTTCTTCAGCTTCTTCAGAAGAAGTGTCTAATAAATAGACCGCGTCTTTGGTACGTTCATTTTCAGCAGGATTTGTAATCCCATAACGCGCTAAAAGAGCTTTTCCTTCTTCGGTTGGTGTGTTGGTTAAAACGTAAGATTTAACATCTTCAACCCCAATATCCACATAATCTGTGGTGTAAAACCAGCCTCTCCAAAACCAATCTAGTTCTACAGCAGAAGCATCTTCCATCGTTCTGAAGAAATCTTCTGGTGTTGGGTGTTTAAACATCCAACGTTGAGCGAAAGTTTTAAAAGAGTAATCGAATAAATCATGCCCCATAATAGTCTCTCTTAAGATGTTAAGAGCTGTTGCAGGCTTTCCGTAGGCATTGTTTCCAAGTTGATAAACTTGTTCTGGGTTAGTCATGATCGGTGAAATGTAGTCCTGATTACCTTTCATGTAATTAACAATTTTACTCGGCTCACCTCGACGACTTGGGTATTTATCTAGAGTTCCATTATTAGATTCAAGAATTTCTGGATACTCTTTAGCAAATTCTTGTTCTGATAAGTATTGCATAAAGGTATTAAGACCTTCATCCATCCAACCCCATTGACGCTCATCAGAATTAACAATCATCGGGAAGAAATTGTGACCAACTTCGTGGATAATAACACTTACCATACCATATTTTGCACGATCTGTGATGGTGCCATCTGGATTAGGACGACCATAATTCCAGCAAATCATTGGATATTCCATCCCTTGGCTTTTGGCATGAACCGAAATTGCTTTGTGGTATGGATACTTAAATGTAAAGTTACTGTAAGTTTTTAATGTACTTGCCACAGCGCGAGTTGACCAATCTTCCCATAAAGGATTACCTTCTTTAGGGTAAAGCGAAACCGCCATCACGTCTTTATCGCCAACTTTTACAGCCATCATATCCCAAATAAACTTTCTTGAAGTTGCAAACCCAAAGTCACGAACATTTTCGGCTTTAAACTCCCATGTTTTGGTTTGGTCTGAAAAACCTTTTTCTGCTTCGATGGCTTCATCTTCGGTAACTATTACGACAGGTTCATTATAAGATGTTTTAGCTTTTTCAAAACGGTCTAACATTTTATCTGAAAATACTTCTTTACGATTTTGTAATTCTCCTGTGGCATCTAAAATATGATCGGCTGGAACAGTTATATTAACCTCGTAATTACCGAATGGTAAAGCAAACTCTCCACTACCCCAAAATTGATAATTTTGCCAGCCTTCTTTATCATTATAAACCGCCATTCGTGGAAAAAACTGTGCTATGACATAGGCACGATTACCATCTTCCGGGAAAAATTCATAGCCTGAACGTCCGCCATCATTAACGTGATCATTGATGTTATAATTCCACTTGATTGAAAATTCAAATGAATCACCAGACTCTAATGGTTCTGATAAGTTGATACGCATCATAGTGTAATTAATGGTATGTGACAATGCTTGACCATCATGCGTAACCGATTCAATATTAAAACCGCCATCAAAGCCTTCTGTCATATGTGAGTTAACAAAACCACTTGGTGTTGTTATTGGTGCAAAACCACTACCATTTTTTTTACCAGCTGGACTATCTTTTTGGCGAATGTTTTGGTCTAATTGTACCCAAAGATATTCTAAATCGTCTGGAGAGTTGTTAGTGTAGGTAATGGTTTCTTGACCGTAAAGTTTAGTATTTTTATCGTCAAGTATGATATCCATCTCATAATCTGCACGGTTTTGGTAATATCTATAGCCAGGAGCACCAGCTGCATTTCTATAAACATTTGGTGTAGCAAACTCATCGTAGAGTTGTCTAAACTTATTTTGATTGGTGTGACCTTCTTCTTTTTCAGTTTCTTTTTCTTGAGCAAATGTGAATCCGCTAACGAAGAGAGTAAACATTAAAAAGTAGAGTAATGATTGCTTTTGCATGATCTATTAATTTAAATGTAGTGTTTTAGTTTCTAAATCTTTTTCTAAAATAAAACTTTGCCTAAAGTTTTGGGCTGTAAAATGAATTAAATTTTTTTGTGTCTTAAACAAATCTATTAAAATTTCATCTTTGATTGTAATTTTTGAAAATGGTTTAATGTCATTAATTTCTATAAATAGAAACACCATATCATCTTTATATTTAAAACCAAGATAGTTGAGTTTTGTAGATTTACCATCAACTTCAACTGAGAACTTTTGATTTATGTAACGTTCGATGTATGTTTCGGTTTCTTCGATTTCATTGCCTTCAATTAAAACAAAAGGTTTTTGGTAGCGTTTTTTGAGTACATTTTCAAAATCGTCTACAAACACACGAGAAATAATTTGAATACTATTTTGGTCTTCAATGTAGTCAACATCTGTAACACTTAAGTAGTACTCGTGTTTTGAGGCTGAAAAACTCATTAGAAAACTTAAAATAAAAGCTAAGTTGATGTTCATTGATTAAACTTTAGGCGTTTATAGTTTTTTGCTTTTTCTTGAATTGAATCATAAACAGCCAATTTATTGTTTCGAAGTGTTTTAAGTAAACTTAAATCTTCGGCACAATAATACAGAAAATCTTCAACATAAAGCGAATCAATTTCTAAACTCTCAACAAGGTATTTTTGTGTGAAATAGCCTTTTAGTTTAGCTTGACGTCTAGATATGATATTATTCTGCCTTAATCGCTTTAATTCGGCTAAATCACCATTTAAGGCCATAATGATATAATCTAAAGGGATTGAAGTTGCCGGACCAATGCTAAACCGGCTTACACGCTTAAGTTCACGTTGAGGATAACTTAAACGCCGCGGTTTACTAAAACCTGTTATGCTTTTTTGATTAAAAGTGGTGTTTTTAATTTGTTGAGCATCTTTTTCTATGAATCCCGTTAAATCATATTGACTTAATACGACTTCTGGCAATTGATTAATTTCAATTTTTAAAGGAATTTCAACGACTTGATGAAAATCGGATGCTTTGATAATTCGGTAAGCAAACTCATGCTTTATTGATAAAAAAACCACACTATCATTCACTTCAGCCGGAATACTAAATCGACCATTTTTTCTTGTAGTTGTGCCTTGCTTGTTACTAATATTAACAATATTGATTTGGTAATTATCTAATGAATCAGCTATAATTTCACCTTCAAAAATTTGTGCATAATTGAAGCCAAAACTTAAAAATAAGAGCAAGCCAACACATTTATTCATTAGACTGCTTTAAGTTATATTTACTTTTCCTGTAGGGCACTACTTTTGCTTTTATAGCTTCAATAATTTTAAGACGGTCTTTTTGTCTTACTAAATTCAGCAATTGTGAGTCCTCAGCACAGAAGTAGGCAAAATCATCTTTATACATCAAGTCTAATTTAAAAAAATTGACCATTAATGAGTCGGTAATAAATGGCAAGACCATTTGTTGATTTCTTTGCTGTTTGGCATACTTTATGCGACGTTTTAATGATGCCATTTGACCGTTAAATTGCATAATCATTAAAGCTAAAGGTCCAGATGTTTGCACGGCATATAACTGACGCTGTACAGGAGTTAAACGTCGCGGTTTACTAAATCCAAATCTAGCTTTTTGATCTATATATTCAACTTCGACTTGGCTGATATCTTTAGCTACATCTCCAGTTAAGTCGTACGGATTTAACACCACTTCTGGGAGTTCGTTAATTTCAATTTTTAAAGGAACTTCAACCACTTGGTTAAAATCTGATGCTTTTATAATACGGTAGGCAAATTCATGTTTTACTGATGAAAAAACCACACTATCATTAACTTCAGCCGGAATTCTAAATCGGCCATTTTTTCGTGTGGTCGTCCCTTGCTTATTGGTAATGTTAACAATGTTAATTTGGTAATTGTCAAGTGAATCGGCTATGATTTTACCTTCAAAATAATTTTGAGCAAAACAAATGCTTAATCCTAGTAAGCAAAAAATGGCTAGCAAAGAGACTTTCAACTATTATCCTTTTTTAAATTGCTCGGCTTTTACAAGTAAAAATCGAATTAAATCAAGTTCGTTATCCTTCTTTAATAAATTTTCGGTCAAACCATTATTTTCAACAAAGTTGATAAATGCATTAATATTTTCTGGGTTTATGTTAAGCTGTTGTTTAAAAAACTCATCTTGAAAGATACCGCGAAGTTGTTTTTGAGTTCTTGTTTTGGGTTGCTTAGAAGCCAAATCTTCTTTAAAAATAGCTCTAAACATATTAGCAACATTTAACCCATTTTTTATAAACCTTACTTCTGTAGGGCTTTCTTGCACGGTAATTGGCACGTAATTAGGATTATTAGCCTCGTAACTTTGCATAATTTCTCTTGTATCACTAAGGCGCGGATTAACATCAACTAAATTAATTTTTTCTAAATCAACTTCAATATTACCATTTAAGTCATAAGGTGTTACCACAACTTCTTCAAGCTCATTCACGCCAACATTAATCGTGATAATCATTTGCTTAGAGTTTATAATTCCACGATCTACAACAACACTAAAGTCCTGATATTGAACGGCTTTAAATTCAATTTTATCATCCAGACCTACCGCTAATTTAAAACTTCCGTCTGCATTGGTTATGGTGCCATATCCTGTAGTACTGTTGAGAACTTCAATTAAAGAAGCTTGCTCATTTTTTGGAACAATAACTTTACCTTCAATTGAAATCCTGTTTTGCGCAACAACGCTAAAACCAATTAAAAAAAATAATAATATTTTATTCATGATGTAAGTTTATTTAAAAGTATTAAATGTCTATTAAAATACTGAAATTTATAGGCATAAACTTTTGTTAAGCTGTCGACAATGCTAAATTTACACTAAAAAAGATGAACTGCATTATTGCAAGCACTTCAACTATTCATGGCTCTAATTACCTTGAATATTTAAAACCAAAGTTAATTGATTTCTTCAAGCAAAAATCAAAACTTGTATTTATTCCTTTTGCAAGACCAAGTGGAATAAGTCATGACGAATATACCACAAAAGTAAAACAAGCTTTAGGTGATGTGTTCACTGAAATAAAAGGTTTACATGAGTTTAAGCATCCCATTGAAGCCATTACCCAAGCTGAAGCCATTTTTACAGGTGGTGGCAACACCTTTTTGTTAGTTAAAGAACTACATCAAAAAGGTTTAATGGAGCCTTTGGCTAATGCTATACGAAAAGGTACAAATTACTTAGGAACTTCAGCTGGCAGTAACATTTGTGGACCAAATATGAAAACGACTAACGATATGCCCATAGTTTATCCGCCAAGCTTTGAAACACTGGGCTTACTTAACTTCAACATCAACGCTCACTATTTAGACCCAGATCCAAATTCTACCCATAAAGGTGAAACTCGCGAAACACGTCTTAAAGAGTTTCTTACACAAAACAAACAATCTGTAGTTGGCTTACGCGAAGGCGCTTACTTAGAAACTAAAGATCAAAAAATTACATTAAAAGGTAACTTAAGCGCACGTATTTTTGAAGTTGATAAATTGCCTTATGAATTACAGCCTGAACAAACTTTAAATTACTTGTAATGGATTTTCAAAATCTGCTGAATATCATATACAAAGATTGTAAAAGTGCTTCAACTGAAGGTAAAGTTGCTAATTACATTCCAGAGTTAGCAAAAATAAATCCCAATAAATTCGGAATGGCTCTAATAACAAAAGATGAAAGCCTTTACAGTGTTGGCGATTCTGCTGAAGCTTTTTCTATACAGAGTATTGTAAAAGTAATAAGTTTGTGTATAGCTAAAGAATATCTTGGTAAAGACTTGTGGAAGCGTGTTTCTGTAGAGCCTAGCGGCACGCCATTTAATTCGCTAACAGAACTTGAACGCGAGAATGGCATCCCTAGAAATCCGTTTATTAACGCTGGTGCTTTAGTTGTAACAGACGTTCTAATTGATATCTTAGAACATCCTAAACAAGACTTTTTAAAGTTTGTACGTCGATTAACCAAAGACAATAGCATTAACTACAACGCTGAAGTTGCCAAAAGCGAACAAAAACACGGTTACCGCAACACAGCTTTAATCAACTATATGAAAGCTTTAGGTAATATTAATAACTCACCAGTTGAAGTTTTAGATTTGTATTATCACATGTGTGCAATTGAAATGAACTGTGAACAACTCGCCAAAACCTTTTTGGTATTTGCCAATCAAGGTCGCCTTGCAAATTCTGATGAGGAAGTTATTTCTGCTAAAAGCGTAAAACGAATTAACGCTATTATGCAGACCTGTGGCTTTTATGATGAAGCTGGAGAGTTTGCATACAAAGTTGGTTTGCCTGGTAAAAGCGGTGTAGGTGGCGGTATTGTGGCCGTACATCCTAATGCATATTCAGTAGCGGTTTGGAGTCCTAAACTTAATCAAAAAGGAAATTCACAATTAGGAATTTCTGCCTTAGAAAGTTTAACGACTTTATCAGGCTTGTCAGTTTTTTAAACCAAAGTGTTAAGAGGCTAATAAGTCAAGCCAATTTTTAAAATATTAGTTTAATTTCGCAATTTTAAAACAAATTTTATGAGCAATAAACCTAATAAAGTTCAAGATTTAATAGACAATAAATTTTTAGAAGAACGCAAAGTGTTTTTAAACGGTCAAGTTGATGGCAAAAGTGCTAAACACCTTATAGACCGTCTACTCTATTTAGATCTTCTAGAAACTAAGGATATTCAACTATACATTAATAGTCCAGGTGGTTATGTAACAGATGGTTTTGCTATTTACGATACCATAACTTCGCTTAAAAGTGATGTTTCAACCATTTGTTCTGGATTAGCTGCTTCAATGGGTTCAATCTTACTTTCGGTTGGTGCAAAAGGAAAACGTTACATTCAACCGCATGCTAAAGTCATGATTCACCAACCTTTGGGCGGCGCTCAAGGACAAGCTTCAAATATTGAAATACAAGCACGTGAAATTTTAAAAACTAAAGAGTTAAGTGCTCAAATCTTAGCTGATAATTGTGGCCAAGATTTTGATAAAGTCATGAAAGATTTTAGCCGTGATTATTGGATGGATGCTCAAGAGTCTCTAGATTACGGTATTGTTGATGGCATTTTAGAATAATTCTATGAAAATCTTACCCATTTCTGCTAAAGAATGTTTGCCACTAAGGCAAGAAGTTTTAAGAAATGGGAAAGATTTTAGCTTTTGTAAATTTAAAGGGGACACCTTAAACAACGCCTGTCACCTAGGTGCCTTTAAACAACAAAACTTAGTTGGTATTGTTAGTTTATTTGAAACTAAACTAACTCACTTTAAAACCGCTTCGCAATATCAATTGCGAGGTATGGCAATTAGCCCGAAATTTCAAAATCATGGCATAGGTAAAAGCCTATTAATAGCGGCTGAAAATTGGCTTATTAAAAAACAAATTGAATTAGTTTGGTGCAATGCTAGAACTTCAGCGCTTGATTTCTACAAAAAGCAGCATTACCAAAGCTTAGGTGAAGAGTTCCAGATTGAAGGTGTTGGACCACATTTTAAACTTTACAAATTTCTTTAATTGTGAAGCGATCAAGATTTTTACAACTCACAGGCTTTGCATCAGCTGTAATAGTAAATCCCTTGTTATTTCAACAAGACACAAATGCTACAATAAATCAATTATTGGGCTTAAATCAATCTCATTTAAATGCTCAAAAGACTTTAGAAAATCAAACTTACATCGCCTACTTAAAACTAAAAGATGCGGCTAAAAAAGATGGCATCGATTTAAAAATTGTTTCAGGTTACAGGAGTTTTCAGGATCAAAAGCGCATTTTTGAAACCAAATTTAAACGCAACAAATCTAATGGCTTATCTGACGCTGAAAATATCAAAAACATTATTAATTACTCTACAATACCAGGAACGTCAAGACATCATTGGGGTACAGATTTTGACATTATTGACGCTAAGGTAAAACAGCCAAAAGGTGACCTATTACTTGAAGAACATTATCATGGCAATGGTGTTTATTGCAAATTATTTGAATGGATGCAAAAACATGCCTCTAGCTATGGGTTTAAATTAGTCTACACCAATAATTTTCATCGCAAAGGCTTCAAATATGAGCCTTGGCACTACTCATATCAACCAGTAGCGAAAACTTATTTTTCAATACAGCAATCAAAAGAGTTCAAATCAAAATGGAATCAGCTTCAATTTGAAGGTAAAAATAGTATGACATCAAAAATTCTAAATAATTATTTTAAAGAACATCTTGGTCACATTAATCCGTCTTTAAAATAAAGCTTCATTTTCTTTTATTATTCATATTTTAGCACAAAAGAAACAAACCATGGATAAAAAAGTCATTTTAACCATTCTTGATGGTTGGGGCATTGCCAAAAACAAATCGGTTTCGGCCGTAGATGTTGCCAAAACGCCTTGCATGGATAAGCTGTATAAAACCTACGCTAATGCAACTTTACGCACAGACGGACTCAATGTTGGCTTACCTGAAGGCCAAATGGGAAACTCTGAAGTTGGCCATATGAATCTTGGCGCTGGACGTATTGTTTACCAAGACCTTGTAAAAATAAATAGGGCTGTTGAAAAAGATACACTTAAAGATGAGCCTGTTTTAGCACAAGCTTTTAACTATGCCATAGAAAATAACAAATCGGTTCACTTTTTAGGTTTGGTAAGTGACGGTGGCGTGCATTCTCACATCAAACACCTTGAAGGCCTTGTAAAAGCTGCAAATGACGCTGGTGTTCCAGAAAGTTTTATTCATGCCTTTACAGATGGTCGCGATGTTGACCCAAATTCAGGTAAAGATTTTATTAAATCGATTGAAGATTTCACTAAAAACTACAAAACTAAACTCTCTAGTATTATAGGAAGATATTATGCGATGGATCGTGACAAGCGTTGGGAACGCGTTGCTAAAGCCTATAATTTAATTGTTAATGCTAAAGCTGAAGTCAGCACTACAAACCCAGTTGAAGCCATTGAACAAAGTTATAATAGTAGCATCACAGACGAATTCATTGAACCTATAAAAATCGACTTAAAAGATTCTACCAATAACGGCCAAATTCAAAAAGGTGATGTCGTTATTTTTTTTAATTTTAGAACTGATCGCGGCCGACAATTAACGCAAGCACTAAGTCAAGAAGATTTTAAAGACGTTGGGATGTCTCATTTACCTTTGTATTTTGTGACCATGACACAATACGACGATACCTTTGAAAACATTAATGTGGTCTATAAAAAAGAACATCTAAAAGCAACTTTAGGTGAAGTCTTGGAGTATACTGGTAAATCTCAAATTCGCGCTGCTGAAACCGAAAAATATCCACATGTTACCTTTTTCTTTTCTGGCGGCCGCGAAACACCATTCAGAGATGAAAAACGCATTATGGTGAACTCACCAAAAGTAGCCACATATGATTTAAAACCTGAAATGAGCGCATTTGAATTACGGGATAAATTAGTGCCTGAAATTGAAAATGAAACAGCTGATTTTATGTGCATTAATTTTGCCAACCCAGATATGGTAGGCCACACAGGCGATTTTAATGCGGCTGTAAAAGCTTGCGAAACAGTTGATACTTGTTTACAAACATTGATTGATGCTGCAGAAAAAAACAACTATAGTGTAATTGTGATTGCCGATCACGGTAACAGCGAAACCATGAAAAATGAAGATGGTTCACCAAATACAGCTCATACAATTAATCCTGTGCCATTTATTTTGGTTGATAAAGACATAAAATCTGTTAAAGATGGTATTTTAGGTGATATTGCACCGACAATACTCGATTTAATGGGCATCAAACAACCAGATTTAATGACACAAAAATCCTTAATCTCATGAAAAATATCATCAAAATTTTACTCGTACTAATTGTTTCGGTAACTTCAACTGTAAACGAATTACAAGCCCAAAATTATGAAATCATGTTAGGCGAATTCAGTTTAGAAGAATTAAAAGCAACAAAAAATTCGACTTGGTTTCTAAAAGAATATAAAGCCTACAACCCAAATAATCGTATTTTAAATCAAATTACTTCACTCGAAAATCTAGAAGATTTAAACATTGAAATTTATTTAGGCACTTGGTGTCCAGATAGCCGACGTGAACTACCTAGATTAGTTAAAATTTTAGATTTAATCAATTTTGACAAAGATCAGTTAACAATGATTGGCGTTACAAGAAGTAAAAAAGTACCTGAAATTACTAAAGAAAAAGCCAAGCAACTAAATATCATAAATGTTCCAACCATCATAGTTTACAAAGATGGTAAAGAATTGAACCGTTTTGTTGAGTTTGCAGTAGAAACACTTGAAAAAGATTTGTTTAAAATTATGGCCGAACGTGACTACAAACACAGCTACGACTTTTAATAACTAACTATGATTTCACAAAAAAAGCCAATTATTGCCGTAGATTTTGACGGTACTATTGTAGAAAATAAATATCCTGGCATTGGTGAACCGATGCTGTTTGCATTTGAAACACTAAAAAAATTACAAGAAACAGGTCACATTTTAATATTATGGACCTACCGAAGCGGCAAAAGCCTTGAGGAAGCGGTCAACTTTTGTAAAGAAAATGGCATCGAGTTTTATGCTATTAACAGAAGTTATCCAGAAGAAGAATTTTCTGAAGAAATTAGTCGCAAAATACAAGCTGATATTTTTATTGATGATCGAAATATTGGCGGATTTTATGGTTGGGGAAATGTATATCGCGAATTAATCGGTGAAGATGATACATTTAAAAATAAACCAACAAAAAAGTCGAAAAAAGGACTGTTTAACAAACTTTTTAAATAACAATTAATGATTATCCCTAAATCTGAAGAAGAAATTGAGTTAATGCGTGAAAGTGCCCTTGTTGTTTCTAAAACATTAGGCATGATTGCCAAAGAAGTAAAACCAGGTGTTACCACGTTAGAACTTGACAAAAAAGCAGAAGAATTTATAAGAGATCATGGTGCAATCCCTGGATTTTTGGGTTTATATGATTTTCCAAATACACTTTGCATGAGTCCAAATGCCCAAGTTGTGCATGGTATTCCTAACAATAAAGCTTTAGAAGAAGGTGATATCATTTCTATAGATTGTGGCGCCATTAAAAATAATTTTTATGGAGACCATGCTTACACTTTTGAAGTTGGAGAGGTTAGCAAAGAAGTAAAACAACTTCTTGAGGTAACAAAAGCATCCTTATACAAAGGGATTGAGCAATTTAAACAAGGTAACCGTATTGGTGACGTCGGTTTTGCTATTCAAAAACATGCTGAAAAACATGGCTATGGTGTTGTTCGAGAACTCGTAGGTCATGGTATAGGTAAAACAATGCATGAAGATCCGGAAATGCCAAACTACGGCAAGCGTGGTCGTGGAAAACGTTTTGTTGAAGGTATGACGGTTGCCATAGAACCAATGATTAATTTAGGCACCAAACGTGTAAAACAACTCCCTGATGGTTGGACCATTTTAACAGCCGACATGAAACCAAGTGCCCACTTTGAACATGATGTGGCTTTAGTTAATGGAGAACCAAAATTATTATCAACTTTTGATTACATATATGAAGCTTTAGGGATTACTTCAAATGAAGAAAACCAATTTAAATTCTAATTTTCATATAATTAATAAAATATTTTTACTACTCCTTATAACACTTCACTATCAACATTTTAATTCATAATCTAAGGGCTGAATCGCTAGTTAACAAATGTTAACATTTATGTTTAATTTTTAACGCGGTCTTTTAAACAAAATAAGATTCTATTCTATATTTTTGGTTTTGTTAAACTTCATTATGGGAAATATAAAACAAAACTTCAGTATCAAGGATTTAGAATCTTTAAGTGGAATAAAAGCACACACCATCAGAATGTGGGAAAAACGTTATGGTGTACTGAAACCAAAACGAACTGACTCTAACATTAGAACTTATGATGTAAGTGGCCTACAAAAAATCTTAAACATCACATTTTTGAATGAAAACGGTTATAAAATTTCTCGGATTTCAAAAATGACAGATGATGAGATTAATAATTTAGTTAAAAACATTACCACTAGTAAAAGTAATATGAATCGTGCTTTAAAATCATTTAAAGTAGCGATGATGAATTTTGACCAAGCTTTATTCTTAAAAACTTACGATAATTTGCTTGAATCAAAAACTTTTGGAGAAATCTATAATGATGTTTTTATACCGTTGTTGCAAGAAATAGGATTTTTATGGCAGGCAGAGACGATTACTCCAGCGCATGAACAGTTTATTTCAACTTTAATTAAGCAAAAACTATTTATCAATATTGAGAAACTTCAATTTGAAGAACCTTCGAAAACCGATAAAGTTTTTGTTCTATTTTTACCTGAAGAAGAAATTCATGACATTGGACTATTTTACACCAATTATGAACTGCTTTTGCACGGTTATAAAGTTATATTTCTCGGTCAAAGTCTTCCGATGGATGATTTAACTTATTTATCTCAGCTTTTTGATAAAACTGTTTTTGTAAGTTATTTAACAGTGAAGCCAGAAAATATTGAAGATTATATAACTACTTTTAACAAAAAAGTTATTGCGGAAAGCAATGCCGAATACTGGTTGTTAGGAAGAAAATCAATTGAATTAATAGAAAGTAATTTCGAATTACCTCAACAAATTAAAAGTTTTAAAACCTTAAACGACCTAACATTAAATTTATAATATGAGTAAAAAAATTTCAATCATAGGTTCTGGTTTTTCATCGCTTTCAGCTGCTTGCTATTTAGCTAAAGCTGGATTTGAGGTAGAAATCTTCGAAAAAAATGATAACATTGGCGGTCGCGCAAGACAATTCAAAGCTGAAGGCTTTACCTTTGATATGGGTCCGTCTTGGTACTGGATGCCAGATGTGTTTGAACGCTTTTTCGCTGATTTTAATAAAAAACCTTCAGATTATTATTCACTTGACAAACTCGATCCAGGTTATCAGGTTGTGTTTGGAGAAGACGAGCATATCAAAATAGGTGATAATCTAGAAAAGATTTATAAAGTTTTTGACGAAGAGGAAAAGCATGGCGCTAGTAAATTAATGAAATTTATAAGTAATGCTCAAGAAAATTATGACATTGCCATTAAGGATTTAGTCTACAAGCCTGGTGTTTCAGCATTAGAATTAGTAACACCAAAAACTATAAAAAAACTTGGCGCCTTTTTTAGTACAGTAGATAAAGATGTTGAAAAAGCTTTTAAAAGTGATAAACTGAAACAAGTTTTAAAATTTCCTGTTTTGTTTCTAGGCGCGAAACCAAGTGAAACGCCTTCATTCTATAATTTTATGAATTATGCAGATTTTGGTTTAGGGACTTGGCATCCTAAAGGCGGTTTTTTTGAAGTAATCAAGGCAATGAAAAACCTAGCAGAATCACTTGGTGTAAAAGTTAATACTAGTTCTAATATTACTAAGATTGGCGTTAATGGTAACAGTGTTTCGCATTTAGAAGTTGATGGAGCACCAATTAATTGCGATATTGTTTTATCAGGTGCAGACTATCATCATACCGAAACATTATTAGAGCAAAAACACAGACAGTATTCTGAAGAATATTGGGATAAAAAAGTATTTGCGCCTTCCTCTTTATTATTTTATATTGGTTTTGATAAAAAAATTAAAAATGTAGAACATCACAATCTATATTTTGATGTAGATTTTAATCAACATGCCCATAGCATTTACACAAAACCTAAGTGGCCTAAAGAACCATTATTCTATGCCAATTTTACGTCTAAAACCGACCCAAACACAGCCCCAGATGGTTGTGAAAACGGTTTCTTCTTGGTCCCAATCGCACCTGGCTTAGAAGATACGGAAAGTTTAAGAAAGCAATACTTTGATATTGTCATGTCAAGGTTTGAAAAGTTAACCAAACAAAATGTTAGAGACCATATCATCTTCAAAAGAACATATTGTGTAGATGATTTTAAAGAAGACTATAATTCTTACAAAGGTAATGCTTATGGTATGGCAAACACTTTATTACAAACAGCCTTCTTAAGACCAAAACTAAAAAGCAAAAAAGTAAATAATCTTTATTTTACTGGGCAATTAACTGTTCCTGGACCAGGCGTACCACCAGCATTAATCTCAGGTAAGTTGGTTGCACAACTTATTGAAAAAAATTTATAAGCTATGAAATCAATTTTTGACAATGTTGCCAGAGATTGTAGTAAGATTGTTACCAAATCTTACAGCACCTCATTTTCTTCAGCAACAAAACTACTAGCACCATCAATTAGGCAAGATATTTATAACATATATGGCTTTGTTAGATTTGCAGATGAGATAGTTGACACTTTCCATGATTACGACAAGCAGAAATTATTTGATAAATTTAAGGCTGAAATGTATGAAGCGATTGAATACAAAATAAGTTTAAACCCAATTCTAAATGCATTTCAAGAGACTGTTCATAAATATAATATTCCGGCTGAACTTTATGAAGCATTTATGGATAGCATGGAAAAAGATTTATTTAAAAGTGAATATTTAACCAAAGAAGAGTACGAAGCCTACATTTATGGCTCTGCTGATGTTGTTGGATTAATGTGTTTAAAAGTCTTTGTGAAAGGTAATCAAGATGAATATGAAGCTTTAAAGCATGATGCAATGAAATTAGGATCTGCTTTTCAAAAAGTCAACTTTTTAAGAGATTTAAAGGCTGACTGCGAAGAGCTTGAGCGTTCTTATTTTCCAAATGCTAACCTAAATTGCTTAGATGAAGCCACAAAAAACGATATTATTAACGAGATTGAAGCTGATTTTAAAGCTGGTTTACGCGGAATTATTAAGTTGCCTGTTGAAGCAAAATTAGGTGTATACACTGCGTACATATATTATTTAAAACTCCTTCAGAAGTTAAAAAATACACCTTCATTAGAAATCAAAAAGAAAAGAATCCGAGTACCAGATTATCAAAAAGCAAGCCTGCTTGCCCAATCTTATTTATCTTGTAGACTAAATTTAATATAATGAATATAGTATTATGGCTAATTATCTTTTTAGCTACCTTCAGCGCGATGGAATTTATGGCGTGGTTTACCCACAAATATGTCATGCACGGATTTTTATGGTCATTACATAAAGACCATCACAAAAAAGATCATAATTCTTGGTGGGAGCGCAACGATTTGTTTTTTGTATTTTACGCCGCTGTGAGTATGTATTTTTTTATGAGTGATATCAGTTTTGGCATTGCTATTGGCGCAGGAATTGCAGCTTATGGTTTAGCCTATTTTTTAGTGCACGATATATTTATTCATCAACGTTTTAAGTTATTCAGAAAAGCTGATGGTTGGTATGCAAAAGCAATAAGACGCGCTCATAAAATGCATCATAAACACTTAGGTAAAGAACATGGTGAATGTTTTGGGATGCTTTTACCGCCTATAAAATATTTTAAGAAATACTTATCTTAATGGCAAAACAAGCTATTGTAGTTGGTGCTGGAATTGCTGGTTTAGCGTCTGCATTGCGTCTAAGGCATCAAAACTATGAAGTTACTATTATAGAACAAAATAATTACACTGGCGGAAAGTTGCATGCCATTAATCGGGGTGATTATCGGTTTGACTTAGGACCATCTTTATTTACGCTTCCTTATTTGGTAGATGAATTATTTGAGTTATTTAATAAAAAACCAAACAGTTACTTCAACTATCATCGCAAAAAAAATATTTGTAATTACTTTTGGGAAGATGGCCAAAGTTTTTCGGCAAGTGCAAACTTAGATGAATTTATTTCAGATGCTAGCCAAACATTCAACGAACCTATTGAAAACATAAAAACATATCTTAACAAAACTGAAAAAAAGTATCAATTAACTTCTAATCTATTTTTAGAAAAATCACTTCATAGATTTAAAACCTATTTATCTCTAGATACGCTAAGAGCCATTAAAGATATCGGGGTTTTAGACTTAAACACAAGTCTAAATAATGTAAATGAGAAAGGATTTGAAAACCCAAAACTAACCCAGTTATTTAATCGTTATGCCACCTATAATGGGTCGTCACCTTATAAAACACCTGGTATAATGAGTATGATTCCTTATTTAGAAATGTATCAAGGCACATTTCTTCCAGAAAACGGCATGCATGATATTTCGCAAAGTTTAACTAAACTAGCCAGAGACGTTGGAATTAAAATTCAGCTTAACACAAAAGTTAACTCTATTAAAACATTTAAAAATAAAGCTAGGGCTGTAGTCACTGATTCATCTGAAATTGAAGCTGACATTGTAGTCTGTAACATGGATGTTTTTACAGCTTATCAATCGTTTTTAAAAGATTTAAAACCACCAGAAAAAACATTACATCAAGAACGCTCAAGTTCGGCATTAATTTTTTACTGGGGAATTACTAAAGCATTTCCTGAATTAGATTTACATAATATTTTATTTTCAGAAAACTACAAAACCGAGTTTGATCATATTTTTAATAAAAAATACTTTTATAAAGACCCAACTGTTTACATTAATATCACATCAAAAGAAGTTAAAACAGATGCGCCTAAAGGACATGAAAACTGGTTTGTAATGGTTAATGCCCCAACTAATGAAAATCAAAACTGGAAAGAACAGACCACATACATCAGAGAAAAAATAATTAATAAAATTAACCGTATCTTAAATACAAGGGTTGAAAATTACATTGCTACTGAGCATGTGTTAACACCGGTTGAAATTGAAAAAGAGACTTCATCTTTTAAAGGTTCGCTTTACGGTACTTCAAGCAATAATAAATTTGCAGCTTTTTTAAGACATCCTAACTTTTCATCACAACTAAACAACTTGTACTTTTGTGGTGGAAGCGTTCATCCTGGTGGAGGAATTCCGCTGTGCTTACTTTCAGGTAAAATAGTTTCAGACCTTATTGATCATGACCATAGCAAATAAACATCACACGATAGCCATTAGTTTACTTTGGTTATTTCATATCTCTGGAATTATTGGTATTTCATTAGGTTACGAGTCATGGTTTATGCCAAAAACAAGCATTAACTTATTAGTGGTGCTTGGTATCGTGATTTTAGCTTATAACTTACTAAGTAAAAAAAGTTTAGCCTTATTTATTCTCATATCAATACTAGGCTTTTTTGCCGAAGTCTTAGGCGTTAATTATGGATGGTTTTTTGGCAATTATAAATATGGCGAAAATTTAGGCGTTAAGCTATTAGGCGTACCTCTGTTGATAGGGATAAACTGGGGAATTTTAAGTTTAGTTACAGCTAAATTAGCAACGGAAATTTCACCTAAATTATCGCTATTTTTTCAAGCTTTTATTGGTGCAGCGTTAATGCTTATCTTAGACTTTTTTATGGAAGCTTCAGCACCAAAATTTGATTTTTGGAGATTCGAGAATTCTATGGTCCCACTAAGTAATTACATCGCATGGTTTGCTTTTGCTTATATCTTCAACCTAATACTTCTGTACTTTAAAATACTCGGAAACTTTAAAATCGCCTTACATATTTATATCGCACAACTCATCTTTTTCATCTACTTCTATGTCTACTTTTAAATATATCATAGTCGGCGCAGGAGCAGCAGGATTACATCTCACTTTAGCAATGTTGAGAAAAAACTTATTAGATGATGATAAACTATTAATCATCGAACCGAGTTTAAAAAAAGAAAATGATAAAACTTGGTGCTTTTGGGAAGAAGAACAAGGAAACTGGAATAAAATACTCACAAAATCATGGAATAAAGGAAACGTAACCGCTAAAAATGAAGCAATTGATTTTAACTTAAATCAGTATCGCTATAAAATGTTAAATTCACTTGATTTTTATGAATTTGCCAAATCTAAAATTGAGCTTGAACCAAACATACATTGGCTAAAAGATGAAGTTGAAAAACTAGACGAGTTGGCAGACGGCCAAGTTGAAGTCACTACAAAAACATCTACATTTCGCTCTCAATTGGTATTTGATAGTCGAATAACGCGTGATTTTTTTAAGCCAAACAAATATTATAACATCAATCAACATTTCAAAGGCTGGTTTATAGAGACAGATCAACCGTTTTTTAATCCTGATCGCTTCACGATGATGGATTTTAGCGTTAAAGACGGTCAATCTACAAGTTTTACTTATGTTTTACCCATTTCAACTACAAAAGCATTAATTGAATTTACTTATTTTACGCCACATCGTGTAAGTGATCATATTTATGACCAATTTTTAAATAATTATCTTAAACTAAAAAAAATACCAAAACATAAAATCCTAAGTGTTGAACAAGGCAACATACCAATGACTAATTTTCCATTTGACCAATATTCAACAACTTCAATCATTAAAATTGGTACAGCTGGTGGTTGGGTGAAGGCTTCAACTGGATATGCTTTTAAAAATTGCGAACGTCAAGCTGAACACATCGTAAGGCAACTTTTAAATGGACAAAAGCTAACGACAAATTTTCCCACTAAATACAATCACTATGATAAGTTATTTTTAGATGTTTTAAGCAATCAAAATAGCTTTGGAGAAACGCTTTTCTATAAAATGTATAAGCACAACAAAATTGAGACAATTTTTAGATTCCTTGACGAAAAATCAACCTTTATTGAAGATTTATCTATAGTATCTAATTTAACTTCAACACCGTTTATTAAAGCATTTGGCAAGCATATTTTATCGGGATTTAAGGTGAGGTAACTTCCTTTACATTAAGCACCTTAAACCGCGCAAATAACTCTTCATTATACCACTTGATTTGACGCGTCTTTTTTATCACTTTTACATGCGCTTTGCTTTGATAAGCAAATTTATTTAATCCCTCAAGTGATTTCCACAGACTAAAAGTAGCCATTTCAAAAAAAGGCACTTCACCGTATCCTTTAGTATATATCAAGTCACTTGCGTCTTCTAAAGGTTTTTGTGAACTCGGTACTGCTTTCCAGAATTTAAAAAGTTTTGATAGCTTTATACTAGCGCGTGTAATCACAGCGATTTTAGAAGCTGATGGTATATTTGAAACTTCAGAAGATTTAAAGCGAAACGGATTTTTATTATTCCATGAACCTCTTGATTGTATAGGCTGCATTTCTATAATTGTATGCTTTTGGGAATGTTGGCAATAACGTTTATAAATCTGAGACTCTTCAAAAAAGTTTTTAGCAGCTTTTTCAGATTCCCATGTTTGTAATATGGCATAAGTTGTCCAGTCAGGAAAGGGATTAAAATTAGATTTTCCACTTCCAAATAATTTATAGAAATCTTGCCCTTGAACTTTAGAGAGTGGTTTGTGCGCAAATTGCATCATAAAAAAAGCCCATAATTTAGATTGAAAAGAATTAAACTTAAACTCGGTTAAAGTCACAAATTGTTGCATTATTCTTTAATTAATCGATTTAGGGTATTATGAACACTCTCTGAATTCCAATCTGCGGCACCAACTTTATACATTATAACATCAGCTTGTTTACTTATAACATAAGTTGTTGGCAGACTTGAACTACGCAACTTTTCAGGTGGCACTGATAAGCTATAATAAACAGGTAAATTATAATTATTATTGTTTAAAAAGCTTTTAACTTTTGCTTTATCATCAGAAGTAACAAAATAAAAATCAACGCTTCCTTTATATCTATTATACAAGTCTTGTAGACTTTGCATTTCGGCAATACATGGACCGCACCAAGTTGCCCAGTAGTTTAAAAAAACCACCTTGCCCCTAGAATTTGAAAAATTAATTTGCTTGCTATCTCTTTGTAACGACCAATCATAACTTGTTATTTCCAGTTGTTCATCCTGACTTAATTCAGATGGGCTAAATGCAATGAGTTTATTAAGCGCCACTTGAATTGGCAATCGTGTTTGAGGAATTATTAATAAAATAAGTATAATCACAAAAAGAACATTGCTCCATTGACGCTTTAGCCATGATTGTTTTTTTGGGTTTTCTGGTGAATTCATTAGGCTAAAATAAAACAAAAAACCACCTCAAAAGGTGGTTTTTCAGTTAAAAATAAGCTAACTAATTAAGACTTATTTTGCTTTTTAATCATATTTAAAGCAGAGCCTAGTCTAAACCAATTAATCTGGGTTTCGTTATAGGTATGGTTTGTTTTAATGGTATCTTTTGATCCATCTTTATGAACCAACTCTATTGTTAATGGTTTATCTTCTGCAAACTGATCAAGATCTAAAAAGTTAAATGTATCATCCTCTTGAATTAAATCGTAATCGTTTTCATTTGCAAAAGTTAAGCCTAACATACCTTGTTTTTTAAGGTTAGTTTCATGAATACGAGCAAAAGACTTAACAATAACCACGCGAACACCTAAATGTCTTGGCTCCATCGCAGCGTGTTCTCTAGAAGAGCCTTCACCGTAATTATGATCACCAACAACAACAGTAGGAATACCTTCAGCTTTATACTGGCGCTGTGTTTTAGGCACAGCATCATATTTTCCTGTTATCTGGCTTTTTACAAAGTTTGTTTTCATATTGAATGCATTTACAGCACCAATCAAACAGTTATCAGAGATATTATCTAAATGGCCTCTATATTTTAACCAAGGTCCAGCCATAGAAATGTGGTCTGTAGTACATTTACCATGAGCTTTAATTAATAATTTTGCGCCTGTAATGTTTTTTCCATCCCAAGGTTCAAAAGGTGTTAAAAGTTGAATTCTACTAGACTCTGGATCTACTTTAACCTCAACACTACTTCCGTCTTCTTTAGGAGCTAAATAACCGTTATCCTCAACATCAAAGCCAAGTTCTGGTAACTCAATACCTTTTGGTGGGTCTAGTTTAACCTCTTCTCCATCTTCATTAACTAAAGTATCATTCATTGGGTCAAAGTCTAAACGACCTGAAATAGCTATAGCCGCGACCATTTCTGGTGAACCAACAAATGCATGTGTATTAGGATTACCATCTGCACGTTTTGAGAAGTTTCGGTTAAACGAGTGAACGATGGTATTTTTCTCGTCACCTTTCATGTCGCTTCTATCCCATTGGCCAATACATGGCCCACAAGCATTCGTAAAAATAGTTGCACCCAAATCTTCAAAAACTTGTAACAAACCGTCACGATCTGCTGTAAATCGTATTTGTTCAGAGCCAGGATTAATTCCGAAATCAGACTTTGGTTTTAGTTTTTTATCAACAGCTTGCTTAGCGATTGACGCTGCTCTTGTTAAATCTTCGTAGGAAGAATTAGTACAAGAACCTATTAAACCCCAATCTACTTTTATTGGCCAATCATTCTCTTTTGCCTTTTTACCAAGTTCTCCGACTGGTGTTGCCAAATCTGGTGTAAAAGGACCATTTAAGTGAGGTCTTAGAGTACTGAGGTCAATTTCAATCACTTGATCGAAATATTGCTCAGGATTTGCATAAACTTCATCATCACCTGTTAAATGTTCTCTTATTTTGTTAGCTTCATCTGCAATTTCATTTCGATCTGTCGCTCTTAAAAAGCGCTCCATAGAATCATCATAGCCAAATGTTGAAGTGGTAGCACCTATTTCAGCTCCCATGTTACAAATAGTGCCTTTTCCTGTACATGATAAATTTTTAGCACCTTCACCAAAATATTCAACGATACAGCCAGTACCACCTTTTACAGTAAGTATTTCAGCTACTTTTAATATAACATCTTTTGCTGCTGTCCAGCCTTGTGGTTGACCTGTTAACTTAACGCCTATTAATTTAGGAAACTTTAATTCCCATGGCATACCAGCCATTACATCAACAGCATCGGCACCACCAACACCAATAGCTACCATACCTAAGCCACCAGCGTTAACGGTATGAGAGTCGGTACCAATCATCATACCTCCTGGAAATGCATAGTTTTCAAGAACAACTTGGTGAATAATTCCTGCGCCTGGCTTCCAAAATCCGATACCATATTTCGTAGAAACAGATTCTAAGAAATCGAATACTTCTTTACTAGTATCATTAGCGCGAGCTAAGTCTTTGTTAGCACCTTGCTTAGCCTGTATTAAGTGGTCACAGTGAACTGTTGTTGGTACTGCTACTTTATCTTTACCAGCTTGCATAAATTGAAGCAAAGCCATTTGAGCTGTTGCATCTTGACATGCAATACGGTCTGGAGAAAACTCTACATAATCTTTTCCTCTTTTAAAGTTTTTGTTTGGTTCTCCATCCCATAAATGAGAATATAAAATTTTCTCTGCAAGCGTCAATGGCTTTCCTACTGTTTCACGCGCTTTGTCTACACGATCTGCCATTTGACTATAAACTTGCTTTATCATATCAATATCAAAAGCCATAAATATAGTTTTAAGTTATTGTACAAAAATAAGAAAAGTCCTATAACTTTAAAAATCAATAAAGAAAAGGAATATAAGTCGCATATTATTTAATAAAAGACTAGTTTTAATACTTTTTTTTACGAAAAAAACTATTTCTAGAAGAAAAAATTCAATTTCTCATAAAATTACAATACGAATTAAATGAAATTATAAGGGTTGTCTCTCAATTTATAATCAGTTTAGATAAGCTGAAAATATTAGACTAATTCTTTCAGAATTTTATTGATATCAACACCTTCAGCAACAGCCTTGTAATTTCTAACAACACGATGCCTTAAAATGCTTTCGGTAACCGCTTGAATATCTTCAATATCAGGTGAATATTTTCCTTTAGTTGCGGCGTGTGTTTTCGCTGCTAAAATTAAGTTTTGTGAAGCACGAGGTCCAGCGCCCCATTCAATATATTTTTTAACAATCTCAGCAGCACTAGTCTCTAAGGGTCTTGTTTTAGAAACAAGTTTAACAGCATATTCAATAACATTATCGGCTACGGGCATACTTCTAATCACTTGTTGAACTGCCGAGATTTCTTCTGAATTAAATATAGATTTAAGTTGCGGTATAAAATTATTAGTCGTTGATTTAACAACGTCAACTTCTTCTTGAAAACTTGGATAAGACAAGTTTATAGCAAACATAAAGCGGTCTAATTGAGCTTCTGGTAGAGGATAAGTCCCTTCTTGTTCTATTGGATTTTGGGTTGCTAAGACAAAATAAGGTTTTGGAAGTTTGTAGGTATGTCCAGCAACAGTAACCGATTTTTCTTGCATAGCTTCTAATAGAGCTGACTGGGTCTTCGGTGGTGTTCTATTAATTTCATCAGCCAGAACAATGTTAGCAAAAACTGGACCTCTAAGGAATTTAAATTGCCGACTTTCATCTAAAATTTCAGCGCCTAAAATATCACTAGGCATTAAATCTGGCGTAAACTGTACACGCTTAAAATCTAAGCCTAAGCATGTTGCTATGGTGTTAACCATAAGTGTTTTACCTAAACCTGGAACACCTATTAACAAAGCATGGCCGCCAGAAAAAACTGAGATTAATATTTCAGATACAACGGCATCTTGACCTATAATTACACCTCCAATTTCTGTTTTTAGCTGATTGTACTTTTCTACAAAATTATCAATGACTTTAGTTTCAGACATAGTTTAGTTATTTAGCCAATCTTCAGCAAAATCGCATGATTTATAAGCGCCATTTAACTTAATATAAGTTTCTGCTGCTTTTTCTTTCTTCCATTGATCTATAGCCTTAGTTTGTTTTTGGCGAAGTGCGAGTTCCCTAATCTTGGTATAATCTTTAGCAAAATCGGCTACATGTTCTTCAGTCTTGTTAGTTACAGTGATAATTTTGAAAAATACTTCACTAGTTCTAGGTTTTGAATCAGTTAAAACACGTGAAACTTCACCTTCTTTGAGGTTGACGACTTGATCGTAAATACTTGGGTCTATTTTAGACAATTCAAACTTTGTATCGCCTGTTGCGCTGTTTATAAGTTGACCACCACTTTCTCTGGTTTCTTTTTCATCTGAGGCTTCACGTGCTGCAGCGGCAAAACTAACTTCACCGTCAATAATTTTTTGTCTTATACTTTTTATTTCTTCTTTAGCCTTTTCTACAGCTTCTTTTGTGACCTCTGGGTATAATAAAATATGACGCACGTCGACTTGTTGGCCTCGAATTTTATCGACTGTTAAAATATGATAGCCAAATTCTGTTTTAAATGGTCTACTTACTTCTCCTTCGCGCAAACTAAATGCTGCTTCTTTAAATTCTTTAACGTATGGATCTTCACGAGATAAGGTAATTTTACCACCTTTACGGCGAGAGCCTAGGTCTTCAGAATATAAAATTGCTTTAGTGGCAAAACTTGCACCGTTAAGGACTTCGTCTCTGTAAGCATTAAGTTTATCTATAACTGCTTGCTCTTCTTCTTCTCCTACTTTAGGTTCTATAACTATTTGAGCAATTTCTACTTCATTACCAATTAATGGTCTTTCGTCTTCAGGGATACTTTCAAAGAAAGTTCTGGTTTCTTCAGGTGTAATTTCAACACCATCTACAATAGAACCTTGCATTTCGTCAGCGAGCATTTTCTCACGATTAATTCGCTGTAACTCGGCTCGCATCTCTTCTTCAGTATCATAATTATAAAAATCTAAAAGCTTTTGCATGCTGCCAGTTCTTTGAACCAATGCGCCCATTTGTTGCTCGGTATAGGCAGAGACTCTACCTATGTTAAATGGTAAACTATCTTGAATGGCATGATGTGCTAATAATTTATTTTCCATTAAACGCTCAGCCAAGTCACAATAATCTATGTTTTCTTCATAACCTTGAGATTTAGCATCTTGAAAGAGTTTTTTAATATCGCTTTCTAAGATTAAAAAATCACCAACAACACCAGCAACACCATCTATTTTCATGCGGTCGATAGCATTAGATTTTACTGAATCTATTTTTTCTTTTTGGTTGACTTTATTTAATAAGTTATCACTTTCATCAACAGTTACTTGAGAAAATATAAATGGTGAAATTAATAGAAGTGAACTTAAATAAAGCGTTTTAAAATTATTCATATATTTTGAATTCGTTATTTTGTATCGCATCATTTTTTAATTCTTGTTGAATTTGTTGTGAGACCTGAAGCTTTTTTTTATTGAGTAAAATTTGACGTATGGTCGGTTTTATATAGCTCAATGGTGCTTGGTCATTTCTTGATAATTTGTTTTTAAGATAAATAAGCACAAACGTATCTTTTATATTTTTTTCTACAAAACCTTTTCTATTAAATAATTCTAAATCAAAGTTTTCAATGTAAGGTTTTAATTCTTTTTCAATATCAATGCTTCTTACCCAAGTAGAATCATTTAAATATAAACTTTTAAATTCTAATGATTGGTTAGCAAGCTGCCTCTTATCAGATTCATCAAAACGAATAAATGCTTTTTTTATTGTTTTAAATCCTTGAATATCTTGTTTTAAGACGATGTATCGTATTTGAAGAAGTGACTCATTAAGCTTAAAATTCAACTTGTTCTGCTCATAGTAATTGGCAATTTCTATACTATCTATTTGTGCTTTAGCTTGTTTTTCTACAACGGCATTTAAATAAGCTTTCTTAAGTAATTCATCACGATAATCTTTGGCTAGACTATCAAAATAAGATTGTTGGGTTTTAGGTAAGTTTAATTTTGCGCGATCTATGAGGATTTTATCGGTAGCCCATTTTTCGATAAAAGATTGGGCAAAAATAGCACTGTCGTTTTTTGTGATTTGACTTGGTAATGCTGCGACTAGGTCACTTTTATAAAGTTGATGTGTATTTACACTCGCCAAAACTTCAGATTCTTCCTGAACGCTAAATAGTTGACAAGAACCTAAGCTTAAAATTATTAGGCCAAAAATTAATTTATTTATCTTCAAGACTTTCCTCAATTTTATTTAATGTGCTAGTATTTATGCTTATTTTGTAATGATTTCTTAGTTCGCTTAACCACTGTTCTTCTTTAAGCTTTTGCAGTTGGCTGATTACTTTCCCTCGAACTTCTTTAAAAGGTAACTGTCTAGAGGGCGATTTACTCAAGATATCTATAAATAAATAGGTGTTGTTATGCTTTTTAATTTTTGTTACACCATTTCTATTGAGAAAAACTTTCGGTAATTTAGTAGATTCTTTCGTAAATGTATCAGTTTCTATCAAAACATTGTCTTGCTTTGTTTTGAATATTGAATCTTTAGATTGATTTTTAAAATTGATGTAAGCATTTCTTACATCTTTTAAAACGGACTTATTGGTGGCAGAAAATAATTTAGCTTGTATTGAAGCTTTCGAAAAAAATTCTTTTTTGTGAGATTCGTAATAGGCCTTTTGTGATACAGAATCTTTGCTAATGGGCTTCCAAATTTTTTGCTCCATAACTTCAAATAACAAAATTCCTTCTTTAAAGGTCTTTATAGATTTAGCAAATTCTGGATTAATATTTACCAAGTTGTTTCGGTGAAATTTAATTAGTTTGTCATAAAGATAATCTTCCTTTGAAGCGGTAATTACTTCAATTGGCGAACTTTGATTTGTGTAGGTGCGTTGATTGAGTTCTAAATATTTAAAATAATCTTTATAGGAGTAACTTTTATCTTGAATTTTTAAAAATTCAGATTTTAGCAATTTTTTATTTGAGACACTATCAACTCTAAATTTATTATTTTCAATTAAGCCTGAAATTTCATCTGAAACATGCATGAAGTGGTTTCTTGAAAACTTAGGCTTGTAACGTTGTTTTAAATTCGCTGCTATTTTTTTATTAATTAATTTTGCACGAGAAGATGTTTTTACTTGCCGTCTTACGTCTTCTTTTTGCGCTTCATAAGGTTCTAAAGGCTTTTGATCTAAAAACTTAATAATGTGCCAACCAAATTTTGTCTTTATCGGTTTTGATATGTCACCAACTTTTGTTAAAGCAAAAGCGGTGTTTTCAAAATTATCATCATTTAAGCCGCCTACAGCAAAATAAGGCAACTCACCTCCTATTTTAGCCGTATTTTTATCTGCTGAATATTGCTTGGCTAAATCTGCAAAATCTTCAGTTTTAGTGAGTTTATAAATTTCATTAATACGTTGTTCTGCATTAAAAGTCGAGTCATTTGGCTTAGGTGTTACCATAATATGTGCCACTTTAATTTTACCTCTTGACTCACGTTCACCAGTTTTTTGAATAATATGATAACCAAATCGTGTTTTCACTGGTTCAGAAACCTCATTTACCTTTAATTGATAAGTAGCAGACTCAAAAGGATAAACCATTTTAAAGGCGTTAAACCATCCCATATCACCACCGTTTTGTTGTGCCGAAGGATCTGCTGAATATTTTTTTGCTAAACTTGAAAAATCAGCACCTTTTTTAACTTCATCTGCAATCGATAGTGCTTTATTATAAGCTTTTAATGTATCTTTAGCTTGTTTACCTTCAATTTTTATTAAAATATGTCTAGCTCTAACTTCAGTCTTTATTCGATTAAAAGTTTCTTTGAGCATTGCTTCAGTCACATCACCATTTGCAATATAATTATCGGCTAATTGCTTATAATATCGCTTATACTCTTTTAAAAAACTTTGGCTTGTATCAATACCTAAGTCTTCTGCAGCGCTTAGTTTAAGTTGATAATCAATGTACAAATCAAGATAGTGATTAACGCCTCTTTGACCTTCATCTACAACAATGTCAAGGTTTTTCTTGTAATTTTCTACAAAATCTGCTGCAGTAAACGCCTTACCTTCAATAGTAAACAAAACATCATCAGCCTGATAGCTTTGCGCAAACCCTAATTGTGTTACAAGTAAAAAAACAATTAATCTAATAGCAAATTTCATTTTCATTTTTTTTTAAACTGAACAAAAATAGTAATTTAAAAACCTCAGACAATGTTTAAATAATGATAAAAAAGTATAATTTATAAATCCTAAATTACAGGCTTCTTACTTTTGAATATGAAATATATTGAAGAAATTACAATAAATAGAACTTTAGATAAGGTTATAGAAGTATTTAAAGATGAAGGCCAACTGAAACACTGGCAAAGAGGACTTTTAAAATCACGCTCAATTCATGGTGAAGCTGGTGAGGTTGGTAGTGTAAGAAAATTAAAAATCGACTTAGACCTCAGCACCATTACTATGCGAGAAGAAATAATCCACAAGAACCTACCGCATGAATGGTTTGCTGAATATCGAAGTGCTGGGCTAATTAGCATTCAAAAAAATTATTTCTCAGAAGTTGAAGGTTCTACGGTATGGAGATCTGATAGCAAATTTAAATTTTCTGGATACATGAAAATGATTAGTAAGCTTTTACCCTCGATTTTTAAAGAACGTTCTAAAATAGTCATGAAAGATTTTAAGGACTACATAGAAAACGGTAATTCTGCATCGCTTAAATAAGGCTTTGTTAAAGTAATAAAATATAGCGTAATTTGCAGTAAATTTAAAAATGATGAAAAAATTATTTACCATTATGATTTGTCTTGTAAGTTTCTCAGCGCTACAAGCACAAACAAAAGTCGGCACAATTAATAATGAGTATATTTTATCTCAGATGCCAGAAATAAAACAAGTTGAAAAAGATTTAACCGCTTATGGTGAAGAATTAGATGCTAGCATTAAGCAGAAATATGACGACTATCGTGAAATGTTAGAAAAATATAACAATGAGCGAGAATCTTTAACCAAAATTATTCGGCTTGCACGAGAGAAAAAAATACGCACCGCTGAAGCCGACTTACAAAAACTACAAGAGAACTCAAGTAAGCTACTTCAAATCAAACAAGATGAATTGCTAAGACCGCTATATCAAAAAATAGCAGTTGCATTAGAAGCCATTGTTAAAGAAGAAGGTTTTACACAAGTTTTTAATGAAAACCAAAGTTTAATTTACATTAGCCCTGAATACGACTTAACCATCAAGGTCATGAAAAGAATTGGACTTGAAATTAGTGAAGAAGACCAACAAGCAATAGGAAACTAAAATTAATAGTTTTAAACTATAAAAAAGCCATCAAAATTTAATTTTGATGGCTTTTTAAGTTTAAGAATACATTTATTTATCTGCTATAATTTGGTGCTTCCTTAGTAATTGAAACACTATGCGGATGACTTTCCATTACACCAGAACTTGTAATTTGTACAAACTGAGCACTGTCTTTAAGAGTTTGAATATCTTTAGCACCACAATATCCCATACCAGCTCTCAAACCTCCGATAAATTGCACCATGCTTTCAACCAATTCACCTTTATAAGGCACACGACCTACAATACCTTCAGGTACTAATTTCTTGATATCAGCTTCGACATCTTGGAAATATCGATCTTTCGAGCCTTTGTCCATTGCCTCTATTGAACCCATTCCACGGTAGGATTTAAACTTCCTACCTTCATAAATAATGGTTTCTCCAGGAGACTCTTTAGTTCCTGCCAACAATGAACCTAACATGACACAATCAGCACCACCAGCAATAGCTTTAGGAATATCACCTGTATAACGAATACCACCATCAGCGATAACAGGTATGCCTGTACCTTTAATAGCTTCTGAAACTTCCATTACAGCTGAAAGCTGCGGAGAACCAACACCAGCAACAATTCTAGTTGTACAAATTGAACCAGGACCAACGCCTACTTTCACTGCATCAGCACCAGCATCAACTAAATATTTTGCAGCATCTGCGGTAGCTATATTTCCTACTACAACGTCTAGTTCTGAGAATTTGCTTTTTATACGTTTTAAAACTTCAACAACACCTTTTGTATGTCCATGAGCTGTATCAATAACAACCGCATCCACTCCAGCATTAACCAACGCAGAAGCTCTTTCAACTATATCATTAGTAACACCCAAAGCAGCAGCAACACGTAATCTACCAAAGGCATCTTTATTAGCAGATGGCTTTTGAGTTAATTTTGTTATATCTCTAAACGTGATTAATCCAACTAATTCATTATCATCATCAACCACCGGAAGTTTTTCTATTTTATGTTCTTGTAAAACCACTTCAGCTTCTTTTAGTGAAGTTCCTTCACTAACCGTTACTAAATTGTCCGTGGTCATCACTTCCTTTATTGGCCTGTCGTTTTTTTGTTCGAAACGCAAATCACGATTTGTAACAATTCCTATTAATTTTTTAGAATCATCAACTATAGGAATACCACCAATGCTGTGTTCTCTCATGCTATCATTAGCATCTTTAACAGTAGCTGTTAATGGCAAGGTAACTGGGTCGATAATCATACCACTTTCAGCACGCTTTACACGTCTAACTTTAAGCGCTTGAGCTTCAATTGTCATGTTTTTATGTAAGACGCCAATTCCACCTTCTCTTGCAATTGCAATAGCCATTCTAGACTCTGTAACTGTATCCATAGCGGCTGAGACTATGGGAACATTGAGGCTTATATTTTTGGTGAATTTACTTTGAATACTCACTGTTCTTGGTAGAACATCTGAATAGGCAGGAACTAATAGAACATCGTCGTAAGTAAGTCCAAGTCCTTTTACTTTTGAATTAGTCATTGCAATTAGATTTAATTGCATGCAAATATAGACTTTTTATTTTGGGCTGAGTTAGAGCTGATTATAATTTAATGATAAATTAAAAGCCGTTTCAATTGAAACGGCTTTTGTGCTATTAAGCGAAATAATAATTACATATTTCGTCTGTATTGGCCACCAACTTCAAATAAAGCCTCTGTAATTTGACCTAAAGAGCAATATTTGGTTGCTTCCATTAATTCTTCAAATATGTTACGATTATTAATAGCTGCATCTTGGATTTTAGCTAAACTTTCAGCCGCTTTATCTTCATAAGCTTCATGCAATTTGTTTAAGGTATTAATTTGAAATTCTTTTTCATCTTCTGTTGCACGAATGACTTCCCTTGGTTTTACAGTTGGTGAACCTTTAGAACTTAAAAACGTATTTACGCCAATAATCGGAAATTCTCCTGTGTGTTTCAAGGTTTCGTAGTGTAAACTTTCTTCTTGAATTTTACTGCGTTGGTACATAGTTTCCATAGCACCTAAAACGCCGCCACGTTCGGTTAAACGATCAAATTCAGTTAACACGGCTTCTTCAACCAAGTCGGTTAATTCTTCAATAATAAACGCACCTTGAATTGGATTTTCATTCTTCGCTAAACCTAATTCTTTATTGATAATTAACTGAATGGCCATAGCACGTCTTACGGATTCTTCCGTAGGTGTGGTAATAGCTTCATCGTAAGCATTGGTATGTAACGAATTACAATTATCGTAAATAGCATACAAAGCTTGAAGCGTAGTTCGAATATCATTAAAATCGATTTCTTGCGCATGTAAGGAACGCCCTGAAGTTTGAATATGATATTTAAGCATTTGCGCACGTGGGTTTGCACCATATTTGTCACGCATGGCTTTTGCCCAAATTCGTCTTGCAACTCGACCAATCACCGCGTATTCCGGATCAATTCCGTTAGAGAAAAAGAAACTTAAGTTAGGACCAAATTTGTTGATGTCCATTCCACGACTTAAATAATATTCTACGTAAGTAAAGCCATTAGAAAGTGTTAAAGCTAACTGCGTAATTGGATTCGCGCCAGCTTCCGCAATGTGATATCCTGAAATAGATACTGAATAGAAATTTCTAACTTTATTTTCAATAAAATATTCTTGCACATCGCCCATTAATCGCAAAGCGAATTCAGTTGAAAAAATACAGGTATTTTGGGCTTGGTCTTCTTTTAAAATATCAGCTTGAACGGTTCCACGAACTACCGCTATGGTTTCTGCTTTTATTTTTTGATAAACTTCAGTTGGTAAAACTTGGTCACCTGTAACACCTAACAACATCAACCCTAAACCATTGTTTCCTTCGGGTAAATCGCCATTGTATTTAGGTCGTTCTAAGCCATTTTCTTTATAAATCTGTTTGATTTTTGCTTCTACTTCTTTTTCCAGTCCGTTTTCAGTAATATATTTTTCACATTGCTGATCAATCGCTGCATTCATAAAAAAACCAAGTAACATTGGTGCTGGTCCGTTGATGGTCATACTTACTGAAGTCATGTGGTGCGCCAAATCAAAACCAGAATATAATTTTTTAGCATCATCTAAACAACAAATAGAAACACCTGCATTACCTATTTTTCCGTAAATATCAGGTCGGTGATCAGGATCATTTCCGTATAAAGTAACTGAATCAAAGGCAGTAGATAAACGTTTTGCAGGTAAACCTTGACTTACATAATGAAATCTTCGGTTGGTACGTTCGGGTCCACCTTCTCCCGCAAACATACGAGTTGGGTCTTCGCCAGTTCGTTTAAATGGGTACAAACCTGCAGTGTAAGGAAATTCTCCAGGCACATTTTCTTGCAACAACCATTTTAATAAATCGCCCCAAGCTTGATACTTTGGTAAGGCAATTTTAGGAATTTGTTGGTGTGAAAGCGATTCGGTATGCGTTTCAATCTTAATTTCCTTATCGCGCACTTTAAAACTATAAATCGGATCTTTATAACGTTTAACTGTGGTATCCCAAGCTAAGATTTTCTCCCAATTATAAGGATCTAAATCCATTTTTACGCGATCGAATTCTTTTTTGAGTAAACCGACTAATTGCTCATTTTCAGCAGAAGTACTGTTTTGTAAGGATTCTTCATCTATTCCATTTTGATCTAAACTTAGACTTGTTCCTGTAGAAGTTTCAAGGGTTTTAAAGATGCCATATAACTTTTGAGCAACTTCAACTTGAGCTTTGGCTTTATGATCGTAAGCGCGGTTATTTTCAGAAATTTCAGACAAATAGCGTGTTCTCGCAGGTGGAATCACAAAAATCTTTTCAGACATTTCATCTGTAATTTCATAGGTACTATTTAAACCCGCTGAAGTTTTTTCTGCCACCAAATCCATAATTTGCTTATAAAGCACATTCATTCCTGGATCGTTAAATTGAGAGGCAATGGTTCCGTAAACAGGTAGAGAGTCGAGTTTAGCATCCCATAATTGATGGTTGCGTTGGTATTGTTTTTTCACATCGCGAAGCGCATCTTTTGCACCACGCTTATCAAACTTATTAATCGCCACCAAATTGGCAAAGTCGAGCATGTCAATTTTTTCTAATTGTGTGGCTGCTCCAAATTCGGGTGTCATTACATATAATGAAACATCAGAATGGTCTAAGATTTCTGTATCACTTTGGCCAATTCCTGAAGTTTCTAAAATAATTAAATCGTAATTGGCCGCTTTTAAAACTTCAACGGCTTCTTGTACATATTTGGAGAGTGCTAAATTAGATTGTCTTGTCGCTAAGGAACGCATGTAAACTCGCGACGAATTAATAGCATTCATACGGATACGGTCGCCCAGTAAAGCTCCACCTGTTTTTCGTTTTGATGGATCTACTGAAATTATTCCTATTTGTTTATCCTCAAAATCAACTAAAAAACGACGCACCAATTCGTCTACTAAAGAAGATTTTCCTGAGCCACCTGTTCCTGTAATTCCTAGTACTGGAACTTCATTATTACTCGATTTTTGTATCGGTTCAAAAACACCTTTAAACTCATCGTGTCTATTTTCAGCTAAAGAAATTAAGCGCGCAATGGTGTTTACATTTTTATTTTTAAGGTTTTCGGCTGTTTTTTCTGCTTCAACTAATTTTGGTGTAGGAAAATCGGATCTTTCAACCAAATCGTTAATCATACCTTGTAATCCCATCTCACGACCATCGTCAGGCGAGTAAATTCTAGTGATGCCATAATTCATTAAATCTTCAATTTCTTCCGTAAGGATAACACCACCACCGCCGCCAAAAATCTTGATGTGGCTAGCTCCTTTTTCTTGAAGTAAATCGTACATATATTTAAAATACTCATTATGACCACCTTGGTAAGAAGTCATCGCAATGGCGTTAACATCTTCTTGAATGGCTGTGTTGACGACTTCTTCTACGCTTCTATCGTGTCCTAAATGAATGACTTCTACTCCTGTAGATTGTATAATTCTTCGCATGACATTGATGGCGGCATCATGGCCATCAAATAAAGATGCTGCGGTTACAATACGAATTTGATGCTTTGGGAGATATGGTTTTTGTTGTTCCATTATAACTTTGAAGTATTATTAATTTTTGTGCCGTAAATTTAAGAAAACTGAATTTAATCTTTCGAAAATTAACGACCGATTAAGGATTTTTTCATTTAAGCATGCTTATCAAAAATTATCTACATTTGTAGACTAAACTTATGTTATGAAAAAAATTCAATTATTTATTTGTTTAACCTTGTGTACGTTTACAACTTTTGCACAATTTGACCGGTTAAAAGATGTTATTTCAGGAGATGAATCGCTTAATTTCACAGAGCAACAAGCTGTTGAAGCCATTAAAAAGACACTCGAAAACGGTGTTAGAAAAGAAGTTAAAAAACTTACTGTCGAAAACGGATTTTTGAATAACGAACTGGTAAAAATTGGCTTTCCTGAAAACATAAAAAATGTTGAACGAAAATTACGCGCTGTTGGTTTAGACAATTTAGTTGATAAAGCCGTTGTATCACTCAACCGCACCGCTGAAGAAGCTACTAAGAAGGCTATTCCGATTTTCACCGATGCTATTACAAACATAAAAGTTGAAGATGGTATAAATATCATTAAAGGCAATGATAATGCTGCAACTAGCTATTTAAAGCAAAACACCTATCAACAACTTTATAACGAAATGTCTCCTATAGTTAGTGAGAAATTTAATCAAGTTAAAGCTGATGTAATTTGGTCTCAATTAACGAGTAAATATAACCGCCTACCGTTTACGAAAGATATCAATCCTGATTTAATAGATTATGTTACTACAGAAGCACTTAAAGGTGTCTTTAAAGCTATTGCAAAAGAAGAACTAGACATTAGAAATGAGCTTAACGCAAGAACTTCAGATATTTTAAGGACAGTATTTGGCGGCTAATTAGTTAAACCGTTTATAAAATTAATTGTTTTTAAATTAAATTCTTGAGGCTGTTCAACATTAACAACATGTCCACATTTTTTTACAACAATAAGTTGAGCCATTTGATGATGTTGAACTAACTTTTCAATTGATGGTAAAAACAAATGGTCTTGTTCTCCCATGATATATAGTGAAGGAATATGAATGTCTTTTTGACGAAACAATCGAAGTAGTGGTTTAATTTCAGAAGTTAATTTAAACCACTTAATAAATTCTTTTTGATAGAGTTTTTTAGCCTCTCTAACGAATAAATTTCTACTAGCTTTATGGTTTTTACGCGGCATAATAACGAAGGCAAATAATTTATAAAGCATCATATAAGGCACGACTGACTTAAAAATTACGCCCATTCGCATTAAAAAACGAGATCTCACATTCATTTTCATTACCGCACCACCCATAATCATACTTTGAACACGTTTAGGATGTTTTTCAGCTAGATTACGAATTAAAATGGTCCCTAAGGAAATACCAACAAAATGTGAACTTTTAATCTGACAATGGTTTAAAACCTCAACAATATCTTGTGTAATAACATCAAAGGTATAATCGGTTTTAAGACTATCTTTTAGGCTTGGCTTAGAACGACCGTGACCGCGCAAGTCTAATAATAGTATATTAAAGTGAGATTTAAAAATTCTTAATTGTTTAAACCATATTGAAGAACTACCGCCAGCACCATGGACAAAAGTAACCCATTGTTTAGAAGATTTGTGGCGATAAATGGTATGATGTAACACTAAGTAAAATTTTCAGTAAATATAGACCAAAAGTAAATTTACTAATCATATTTAAAAGAAATTTATAGTTTACAATGCCTTCCTTAACTTTAATAAATAGTCAAAAGCCGCTATCAGTCGGCTACCATACCAACTAAAATATTCGCCGTCTACAATTTTTATTTGCTCAGATTTTACAGGAATTTCTGAAAAATGCTGTTCTTTAAATGGAAATGGTTCAGATGAAAGTAACACATAATCTAGCTGAGGCATATCAGATAAATCAACTTCAGGATATCGAGAAAAATCACGATAAACATTATTCATCTTACATAGCTGAAGCATATA
Source organism: Psychroflexus salarius (assembly GCF_900129035.1). Taxonomy (GTDB): domain Bacteria; phylum Bacteroidota; class Bacteroidia; order Flavobacteriales; family Flavobacteriaceae; genus Psychroflexus; species Psychroflexus salarius. The sequence continues at coordinate 84,870 of NZ_FQTW01000002.1, forward strand.
ATTTATAAAATTTGAATGTCCTACAACCATCCAAGGTTCACGCCATATAAAATAAGCCACATCTACTGAAGACAAATGGCTAGCTTCTGTTTTAAAATCATTAAACTTTGACTGAAGTAGCTCTAAAAAAGCATTAGCTTTAGTTGGAATTTTAAAAATAAGGCTTAAGTCTTCAACTAAAACAATTAAATCTTCTATTGTAGAAATATCCGATACGTAAACCCTATAGTTTTGCTCAAGTTCGCTTACAATCTCAGGTGTGTTCTCTTCTTTATTTGCTAAAATAAAATCAGGCTGTAATTGTTCAATTTTATGGTGCTTAACAGACTTTGTTCCGCCAATAATTTGCGCTTGATGACGAATATGCTTAGGGTGAACACAAAACTTTGTTACACCAACCAATTTATCCTCCAGACCTAATTCAACTAAAAGTTCTGTTAGGCTAGGAACAAGACATACAATTGTTTGAGGTGTTTTGCTAATTGATAAAGACCGATTAAGTTGATCTGATAATTTCATTTTATAAAATTAAAAAAGCCTGATTGAAAAATCAATCAGACTTTAAATAAGTTACGAAAATTTATGATTAGAAATTTATTTTACTTGATCTACAACAGCTTTAAAAGCTTCTGGATTATTAACAGCTAAATCGGCTAAAACTTTACGGTTTAGTTCGATATTATGCTTTTTAACTTTTCCCATAAATTGAGAGTATGACATACCGTGAATTCTTGCAGCGGCATTAATTCTCACAATCCAAAGTGATCTAAAATTTCTTTTCTTTTGTTTGCGGTCTCTATAAGCATATAACATTGCTTTTTCGACTGCATTTTTAGCAACTGTCCAAACGTTTTTACGTCTTCCGTAATAACCTTTAGCTTGCTTCATGATTTTTTTTCGTCTTGCTCTAGACGCTACTGAGTTTGTTGATCTTGGCATAATTTAATGTTTTTTTGTAGTAGGCAGATTTAAAATCGTTTTGAGGCCGTACTCCATGGATTAATTAATAATTAATAAACCTATAAAAACAATTACTTTAATCGTAATTGTGTTTTTATACTGTCTACATCAGATTTGTGCACTAAAGCACTGTGCGTTAATTTTAATTTACGCTTTTTAGACTTTTTAGTCAAAATGTGACTTTTGAATGCATGCTTACGTTTTATTTTACCTGTTCCAGTAAGTTTGAAACGTTTTTTTGCACTCGACTTCGTTTTCATTTTAGGCATTGTATCCTGTTTTATATAAATTTAATCGTAACTTACTTTTTCTTTGCAGAAGGTGCTAGCATCATAATCATTCGCTTTCCTTCTAGCTTTGGCATTTGTTCTACTTTAGCAATTTCTTCTAAATCAGTTGCTAAACGTAATAATAAAATTTCGCCTTTATCTTTAAACACAATCGAGCGTCCTTTAAAGAAAACGTAAGCTTTTAACTTAGCGCCATCTTTTATAAACTTCTCGGCGTTTTTCTTTTTAAATTCATAATCATGATCATCGGTATTAGGACCAAACCTAATTTCTTTAACCACAACTTTTGATGCCTTTTGTTTTAAAGCCTTTTCACGCTTTTTTTGTTCGTACAAAAACTTTTTGTAGTCCATCACCTTACAAACAGGCGGATCAGCTTTCGGAGAAATTTCAACTAAATCAACGCCTAATTCTTCAGCTTTAGCTAGTGCGGTTTTGAGATCATAAATATCTACGTCTACGTTATCACCAACTAACCTAACTTTAGGTGCTTTGATATGATTATTAATTCTGTGAGGATTTTCTGTTTTTCTCCTCGGTGAACCTTTTGATTTTTTTCTTCTTAATGCTATGGCTTAAAATTTTTTAATGTTAAACTTCAAATGTTTTTAAATCTCTATTAATTTCAGTGTTGATAATTTGTGCAAATTCTTCAACTGTCATCTGCCCTAAATCCTCACCACCGTGTTTTCTTACAGCAATTTTATCAACTTCAATTTCTTTTTCGCCGATAATGATCATATATGGTATTTTATCCATTTCAGCATCACGGATTTTTTTACCCATGGTTTCACTTCTATGATCAACTGCGGCGCGAATTTCGTTATTTTTAAGTAAACTTAAAACTTTTTTAGAATAATTTTCATATTTCTCACTGATTGATAGTACAATAGCTTGTTTTGGCATTAACCAAAGTGGGAAATTACCTGCGGTATGTTCTAACAAAATAGCGATAAAACGTTCCATACTACCAAATGGCGCTCTATGAATCATCACAGGTCGGTGCATCTCGTTATCACTTCCTTTATATTCTAGCTCAAAACGCTCTGGTAAATTATAGTCAACTTGAATTGTACCAAGCTGCCATTGTCTTCCTAAAGCATCTTTAACCATAAAGTCAAGTTTTGGCCCATAAAATGCGGCTTCACCTGTTTCTACAACGTAGTTTAAGCCTTTTTCTTTGGCTGCGTTTAAGATGGCATTTTCAGCTTTTTGCCAGTTTTCTTCACTACCGATATATTTTTCTTGATTTTCTGGATCACGTAATGAAACTTGAGCTGTAAAGTTTTCAAACCCTAAAGATCCAAAAACATATAAAACTAAATCAATCACTTTTTTAAACTCAGCATCTAATTGGTCTGGTGTACAAAAAATATGTGCATCATCTTGTGTAAAACCACGAACACGTGTTAAACCATGCAATTCTCCACTTTGCTCATAACGGTAAACAGTCCCAAATTCTGCAAAACGTTTTGGTAAATCTCTGTAACTCCAAGATTCTGCATTATATATTTCGCAGTGATGCGGGCAATTCATCGGTTTTAAGAGATACTCTTCACCTTCATTTGGCGTCTTGATGGGCTGAAAACTATCTTCACCATATTTAGCGTAATGTCCAGAGGTTACATATAATTCTTTTTGCCCGATGTGCGGAGAAACCACAGCTTCATAGCCAGCTTCTTCCTGGGCTTTTTTCATGAAATTTTCTAAACGTTCCCGTAATGCAGCGCCTTTTGGCAACCATAAAGGTAATCCTTGACCTACTTTTTGCGAAAAAGTAAATAAGCCTAATTCTTTTCCAAGTTTTCTATGGTCGCGCTTTTTAGCTTCCTCTAGAAGTTTTAAATATTCTTTTAATTCTTTTTGCTTTGGAAATGAAATACCATAAATACGCGTTAATTGCTCATTATTTTCATCGCCTCGCCAGTAGGCACCAGCGACGCTCATTAATTTCACCGCTTTTATAAATCCGGTGTTAGGTATGTGACCGCCACGACATAAATCTGTAAACGAGTCATGATCGCAAAAGGTAATATCGCCATCGTTTAAATTTTGAATAAGTTCTACTTTAAACTTATTGTCTTCATTTTTATAAAACTCTAAAGCTTCATCTTTTGAGACTTCTCTCATCTTAAAATCATGCTTGCCTCGGGCAATTTCAAGCATGCGTTTTTCTATCTTCGGAAAATCGTTTTCTGAAATTTTATGATCGCCTAAATCAACATCATAATAAAATCCGTTTTCTATTGAAGGTCCTATGGTTAGCTTTACGCCCGGATATAGCTCTTGAATAGCTTGTGCCATCACATGTGATGTTGAATGCCAAAAAGCCTGTTTACCTTCATCATTTTTAAACGTGAATAATACTAAACTACCATCGGTGGTTAGCGGCGTTGTGGTCTCTACAGTTTCGTTATTAAACTTTGCTGATATAACTTGCCTTGCTAAACCTTCGCTGATGCTTTGCGCTACTTGAAAAGGCGTTGTTCCTTTTTCAAATGACTTCACGCTAGCATCTGGTAATGTAATATTAATCATGAATATAAATTTTTGGCAAAGATACTGAGTAAAATCTTGTTGACAAGTTTTTTAATAAGTGGTTTACTTTAAGTCTTAATTAGTTAATTTGTTTGGCTTGTTCAGGGCGATTAAAAACGGGATGACTTGTCGAAATAAACTTTAGGTTTCTAATATTTGCCTTACCAATTGGCGCACCATAAATACCTTTTTCTGAAGACCAATTATAAAACTTCCACTGGCTCGCAAACGGCACTTTATCTAAGCTAAAATAACTATTGTACACAATAGCATGTGGTGTTTCTTCCGCTTTTTGAATATTTTTATTGTGGGTGACTATATAGGCGGCTGCTTTTAACAAGTGTGTTTTGGGGTTTGCGTAAATCACATACCAATCATCTGGGGCATCACCTGTTTGGGGCTCAAAACTGAGTTTAGCCGAATTATAAGTTTTATCCTGAAGGCTTTTTACACCTAAATTTTGCCACTGCGTTCCTTCATCATCAAGTTTAAATGGCATAGCAAAAAAATAAGACCAAGTTAACACATCAAATCGTGCCGATGTATAATTAGTTGAAGATGGAAATTGATAAAACTGACCTTGATCATAATAGACTGAAACACCTTCTGAAGTTTCTAAAACTACTTTTGAAGAATTTGTAGTCATACTAATTTTAGCATCAAGGTGCTTTTCCTGACCCCATTGAAGTTTTAGATTAAACTGAATAGCTTCATGATTTTTGAAGGCGTCAACATTATGGCTGTGCTGAATGTTATTCACCAACTGTTGAACTTTAGATGCTGGTTTTGGCTCAGTAGCTTCTACATTTTCTGATGCTTTCTGAGGTTCTTTTTTTGATGTGCTGTTACAAGCTAGGCAGACTACAATTAATAACCCAAAGAGTTGAATATTTTTCACGCTCGATATTTTTAATACTGTTTCTTTTTAGTAAAAATAAAAAAGCTGTTTAACAATGACTTGCCAAACAGCTTTTTTTCAATTTTAAAGGCGATAATTACTTAATAGTCTCAAAACTTCGGTTCACGAAATTGGTTAAATCTTCTCCTTTTAATAAGCCTTGAGCAAGTTTGGCTAAATCTAAAGCTTGTTTGATTTTAGACTGCTTATCTTCATCTTTTTCGATACCTAAAATTTCTGAAGCCAACGGATGATTGGCATTAACAACCAAGTTATGCATTTCTGGCATGTTGCCCATACCAAACATGCCGCCGCCACCGGTTTGCTGCATTTCTTTCATACGTCGCATAAATTCTGGTTGCGTAATCATAACTGGCGCCGAATTTGAATCTAAAGCTTCAACCTGAACGGTATATTTTTCTTTTGGTGCAACAGCTTCATAACTTTCTTTGAGTTTTTCTTTTTCTTCATCTGAAAGTTTAGAAACTTGCTCATCTTCCTTTTTAATTAAATTATCTACATGGTCGCTATCAACACGCACAAAACTGACTTTTTGTTCTTTTGAACTTTCAATTTTTTGAATTAAGTGTGATACAATTGGTGAATCGAGCAATAAAACTTCATAACCTTTATCCTGCGCAGCTTTGATGTTACTGTGTTGTTCTTCTTTATTTGAAGCATATAGAATAACTAACTTATCATCTTTATCTGTTTGATTGTCTTTGATTTTAGCCTCTAACTCTTCGTAAGTGTAAAATTTATTATCAACAGATGGATATAAGGCAAATTTTTGTGCTTTGTCATAAAATTTGTCCTCGGTCAGCATTCCATATTCAATTACGACTTTAATATCGTTCCATTTCTTTTCAAAATCTTCACGATCATTATTGAAAAGCGATTTTAATTTATCGGCGACTTTACGCGTGATGTAACTAGATATTTTCTTAACAGCACCATCGGCTTGTAAGTAAGAACGTGAAACATTTAATGGGATATCTGGCGAATCGATCACACCGCGCAACATGGTTAAAAATTCAGGAACTATGCCTTCTACATTGTCAGTTACAAAGACTTGATTTTGGTAAAGTTGAATTTTATCTTTTTGCACCGACATATCGTTAGTTAACTTAGGGAAATACAATATTCCAGTTAAGTTAAATGGATAATCAACATTAAGGTGGATATGAAATAACGGCTCTTCGAACTGCATTGGATAGAGTTCGCGGTAGAAATTTTTATAATCCTCTTCTTCTAAATCGGTTGGTTGCTTTGTCCAAGCTGGGTCAGGATTATTGATAATGTCATCTACTGTAACCGTTTTAGGTTTTTCGTCTTCTCCCGACGCTTCGGGAGCATCTTCAGCTTTTGGAAGCTCTTTTTCTTTGGTGCCAAATTTAATAGGCACTGGCATAAATTTATTGTATTTTGTAAGTAGCTCACGTATTTTAGATTCTTCTAAAAATTCTTCTTCATCTTCATTTATATGTAAAACAATTTCGGTACCGCGATCTTTCCTATTGTGTTCTTCAAGGCTAAACTCGGTTGTCCCTTCGCAAGTCCAATGAGCTGCAGGTTCATCTTTCCATGATTTGGTAAAGATTTCAACTTTTTTAGCCACCATAAACGCTGAATAGAAACCTAAACCAAAATGTCCGATAATACCGGTTTCTTTAGCTTCAGAATCTTTATATTTTTCAAGGAATTCTTCAGCGCCAGAGAAAGCCACTTCATTAATGTACTTTTTCACTTCATCTTGTGTCATCCCAACACCTTGGTCAATAATATGTAGTGTTTTATTGTCTTTATTGACTTTAACTTCAATTTGCGGGTTGCCAATTTCGATCTTAGCCTCGCCAATTCTGGCTAAATGCTTTAGTTTTAATGTGGCATCAGTTGCGTTTGAAATTAATTCACGTAAGAAGATTTCGTGATCGCTGTATAAAAATTTCTTAATCAGTGGAAAAATATTTTCGACTGAAACGTTAATATTACCTTTTGACATAATTGTTAATTTTAAATCAACTATGGCAAAGTAAATACCAAGATAGAATATATGACAACTTGACACCAGAAAGTGACAATCAGATTTAACAAAAGATTTTGTTTAAAGTTAACGTAAAAAAATTAAACACGTTTTATCTTTGTAAAAAGCTAAAATTATGGCCACAAAGACATCATCTAAGACAAAAAAGAAATTATCTAAACACGATTTACTAAGTTTTTATATGGATCATGTTATAGAGCATGAAACGCATCCTAAGTCGGTTTATAAGTTTGCTAAGAATAATAATTTTAAAGAGCAAGATTTTTATCAATTTTACGGAAGCATTAAAGCATTACGTCAGGACATCTGGACGCAATTTTATTTAAATGCTTCACAACTCCTCGATAATAATGAAGAAGTTGATGCATACAGCAGCCGTGAAAAAATGCTTACTTTCTTTTACACTTTATTTGAAATTTTTACGGCCAATAGGAGCTACATTTTATATGTTTTAGAAGAACATAATGATCAATTAAAAAATTTAGAGCAACTCAAAGAATTAAGAAAACACATTAAAGGTTTTGCTTCTGAACTAATTGAAGATGATAATGATGAAAAGCAAAATAAAATACTTCAGAAAAATACTAAGTTATATTCTGAAGGTGCTTGGATTCAATTTTTATTCTTATTGAAATTCTGGAAGGATGACAACTCTGCTAATTTTGAAAAAACAGATGTTGCTATAGAAAAATCTGTTAATACCATATTTGATGTATTTGATAATACACCGCTTGACAAGGTATTTGATTTTGGTAAATTTATATATAAAGAAGTTGTAAAATCTTAGATGAAAACATTAGACAAAATACCAACAAGTAAGTTAAGTAGAACTTCAAAGCTAGTTTCTACCGGTGCAAAAATTGGTAAAAACTACCTTAAATATTACAGCAAAAAGACATTCAATCCTGCAACTACACGTGAAGAACTTGATCAAAGTAATGCAAGTGATATTTACGACAGTTTAAAAAGCTTAAAAGGTAGTGCGCTTAAGGTAGCACAAATGCTATCAATGGAAAAAAGCCTACTGCCAGACGCTTATGTTGAAAAATTTAGCTTGTCACAATTTAGCGTTCCGCCACTATCAGCACCATTAGTTAGAAAAACATTTAAAAAATATTTGGACCAATATCCCGAAGAAATTTTTGATGAATTCACCAAAGATTCGGTTAATGCAGCCAGTATTGGGCAAGTTCACAAAGCAACTAAAGATGGTCGTGAATTAGCTGTTAAAATACAGTATCCTGGTGTGGCTGACAGTATAGGTTCAGATTTAGCAATGGTAAAACCTATTGCCATGCGGATGTTTAACATTAAAGGGAAGGATTCTGATAAATATTTCAAAGAAATTGAAGATAAACTTCTTGAAGAAACTGACTATATTTTAGAAGTTGAACAAAGTCAACGAATTTCTGAAGCTTGCAATGCTATTCCTCATCTTAAATTTCCACAATACTATCCGGAGCTTTCAAGTGAGCGCATCATCACAATGGATTGGATGCACGGACAACATTTAAGTGAATTTACAAAAACTGATTTTACACAAGAACAAGGTAACAAAATTGGCCAAGCCTTGTGGAACTTCTACATGTTTCAAATTCATCACCTTAAAGAAGTTCACGCAGATCCTCATCCTGGAAACTTTTTAATCAATAAAGACTATGATTTAATTGCTATAGATTTTGGTTGTATAAAAGTAATTCCAAACCAGTTTTACACACCGTATTTTGAACTTGCTGTTCCTGAAAATATTAATGATCCTGAATTTTTTAAAACTAAATTAAGAGAACTCGAAATATTACGCGATGATGATCAACCAAATGAAGTCGCTTACTTCTCAAAATTATTTCATGAAATGTTGAGTTTATTTACAAAACCATTCCATAGTGAAGAATTTGATTTTGGTGATGATGATTTTTGGCAACAAGTTTCAAATTTAAGCGAAAAATATTCTAGTGACAAAGAATTGAGAAAAATGAATGGTAATCGTGGTAGTAAACATTTCTTATACATCAATAGAACGTTCTTCGGTCTTTATAATTTACTAAATGACTTAAAAGCCAAAGTCTCTATAAATGATTACAAAAAATACATATAAAAGTTTTATTGGTTAGGTTGGTTGGGAAAACGCCCTTAAATTTATCGCAATTTGGGCGTTTTCTTTTTGTTTTATTAATAATAAAAAGTTTTCATTTTACGTATATTGCAATAAAAAAGCGATACAAATGTATAATTCAACGATAAAAGGACTCGGTAAATACTTACCTGAACAAGTTGTTACTAATGAGGATTTATCTAAAATCATGGACACTAGTGATGAATGGATTCAGGAAAGAACAGGAATTAAAGAGCGACGCCACATCAAGAAAAACGCAGGTGACTCTACTGCAACAATGGGCGCCAAAGCAGCTAAAATTGCAATAGAACGTGCTGGAATTGATAAAAGTGACATTGATTTAATTATTTTTGCCACCTTAAGCCCGGATTATTATTTTCCAGGTTGTGGTGTTCAAGTACAAGATATTTTAGAAATAGAAACCTGTCCTGCCTTAGATATTAGAAACCAATGCAGTGGATTTATTTACGGGATTTCGGTGGCTGACCAGTTTATTAAAACAGGCATGTATAAAAATATTTTATTGATTGGAAGTGAAAATCATAGTGGTGGTTTAGATTTTACAACACGAGGAAGAAATGTTTCGGTAATATTTGGAGATGGTGCTGGTGCTGCAATAATTAGCAGAAGTGAAAGTAAAGGTAAAATTTTATCGACACACTTACATTCAGAAGGTAAGTTTGCTAAAGAACTTTCCCTGATTGGTCCATCAACCGAATATTGGGTTCCACAAATTATTAAAGAAAACCCTCAAGAAAACATTCCTTATTATCCCTACATGAATGGTCAATTGGTTTTTAAAAACGCGGTAGTTCGATTTGCTGAAGTTATAAACGAAGGACTTCAAGCGAATAACTTAAAAGCTTCAGATATCGATATGTTTATTCCACATCAAGCTAATTTAAGAATTTCTCAATTTATTCAGAAAAAATTCAAATTGAATGATGACCAGGTTTACAATAATATTCAGAAATATGGCAATACCACTGCCGCTTCTATACCTATTGCTTTAACTGAAGCATGGGAAAATGGAAAAATTAATTCTGGAGATTTAGTTGTTTTAGCAGCTTTTGGAAGCGGCTTTACTTGGGGAAGTGCTTTAATTCGTTGGGTTTAAAATAAAAAAAGGGATGATAAAAACCATCCCTTTAATCAAAAACAACAAAAACAAAACATTATTGGGGATCTTGAACAATAGGCTCTCTAATTGATTCAAGTACTTCAACAACCTCATTAATTATTTCTGTGTCAGTTACACCATTTAAGGCAGCTGCTTGACCTACATAGCCAACAAATTTATCATAGTCTGCATTATCAGCTTTAGCGCCCATTCTAGGATTTTGTTCTGGATCATGTGCTGCTACCATGTTTAAACCGTTGTAAGTATTCGTATCTCCACCACCTGTATTGGCTGAGAAAAAATCGGTTAGATTATCGCTTAAAACTGCAACGTTTGTATTATTACCAGCAGATACTTCAGCTAAAATAGGCGCAAAATAAGTTCCTAAATTACCTTCTTCTTCAGCTATGACATCAGATACAATTAAAACAATAGTAGAATCAACAACTGAGCGATAACTTAGTCTTCCTTGCTCTATCATTTTATTAGGATCATTTGGATCGGTTACCATGGTAGTTCCTCCTAGTTTATCGTAAAGCGTTTGCTCTGTTACGGTATTGTTAGCATCGTCGTCATCGCTACAAGCAGTAAACATGCCTGCAACAGCTAGTAAGGTTAATAAACTTTTTTTGTAGTTAGCCATAATCAAAATATTTAGGATTAATATTAATTAAAAATTCGTTGGACGCCTTTAGAAAAGTGATAAGCAAAGCTATCTTGATTGACAGGGCAAACTTTTTTCTGTGCAAGACTATCAGGTAATTTATATAGTTTAGGATTGAGTTTAGTGTTTACGTCTATGTGGGAAGCTACATCTTGCGATTCTAAATACCGATTATCATGAAAAAAAACTAGAACGCCTGTTTCTTTATTAATTCTCCAAGACTTAACTGCTGAAAGAGATTTTAATTGCGATTTTATTTGATTTTCTTCATTTCTGTCTAATGAAGTCTCAAAATCTATTCGACTAATTTGAAGTGTAGGATTATCTATTGATTCTGGAGTAACGTTTAAGATATGAATTATCAGAACAAAAACCATAATAAAAAGGCTAGCAAAAAGCCCAATCAGAGTGCGCTTTAATAACTTTCGTATATTCATAAGTTGTGATTTTTTTCTTAACTAATTATATATACGAGTATAATTGCTAGGCGGTTTATTTTTTTTTATAATAAACCTATAAAGAAATAAAAAAAGGAGTTAAAATAATATTTAACTCCTTGATATTTAGATATATTAAATTTATGAAGGCTAATTCAAATAAATTAATAAACTTATTTATTAAACGCAAGAAACATTCCTTTGTTACAAGTATTAACAGAGTTTAACATCGGCTAAAACAATTCTTAAATAAATTTGACAGAATGGAAACAAAACACACAACATTAATTATCGGCGCTACAACTAATCCCAATCGATATGCTTATTTAGCATTAGAAAGTTTAGTAAAGCGTAATTACCCTGTTGTTGGTGTAGGCTTAAAAGAAGCAGAAATTAACGGCGTAAAAATTCATAAAGACAAAAAAGTATTTTCAGATATTGATACCGTTACACTCTATTTAAGTGCTAAAAATCAAATTGGTTTTTACGATTATTTACTTCAACTTAACCCAAGACGAGTCATTTTTAATCCTGGCACGCAAAATCCTGAACTAGAAAATTTACTAGCTAAAAATGATATTAAAGTAGTGCACGCTTGTACCTTAGTCATGCTTAAAACTGGCCAATACAAGTCCTAAAAAACTCAACAGTCCATTAACGATTAGTACAAAAAAACCGAGTTCAAAACTGAAATAATAGCTTAAAAACAAACTAATCATGTAAGTTAAAATAGGTGATAAAATAGCAATATATGGTATATATAAATCTCTTGCTTTCATTCGAGTAAACAATCCGAAGCTATATAAGCCAAGTAATGGACCATAAGTGTAACCTGCAAATTCAAATAGTGAATTAATGATGCTTGTATCAGTGATAGCATATTTATAAATCATCATTATACCAATTAAAATGACAGCAACCAAAACATGAACACGCTTTCGTATTACAACTTGCTGTTTCATTGTAAAACGCTTCTGAATTTGTAATAAATCTACACTTATTGAAGTGGTTAATGATGTTAATGCAGAATCTGCACTTGAATAAGCCGCTGCAATTAAACCAACTACAAAAAATAAAGCTAGCGCAAAACCAAGTTCTCCTGAGGTAGCAATCTCAGGAAAAAGTTCATCACCAACCGCTGTAATTCCATTAATTTTCGCGTAACTAAATAGTAATAAACCTAAAAAGAGAAATAAAAAATTAACAATAGTGAGAACTATTGTAAACCAAAATACATTTTTTTGAGCATCCTTTAAATTCCGACAAGTTAAATTCTTTTGCATCATATCTTGATCTAAACCTGTCATGACAATAGCAATAAACACGCCCGAAACAAACTGTTTAATAAAATAATTACTGCTATAGATATCATCAAAATAAAATATTTTGAAATTTGGCTGTGCATCTAAATAAGCTAAGATATTTGTATGGTCAAGGTCAAGTGAGTCACCTAGCATTACAATAGCTAAAACTAAAGCTAATAACATAAAAAAAGTTTGCAAGGTATCTGTCCAAACTATTGTTTTAATTCCACTTTTGAAAGTGTACAACCAAATTAAAATAATAGTCAAACTAACCGTTATATAATAAGGTACACCAAGTGCATCAAAAACAATAAGTTGCAAAACATTTGCTACTAAAAATAATCTAAAACTCGCGCCGACTAAGCGTGATAGTACGAAAAAACTAGCGCCAGTAACGTAGGCATTCCTTCCAAAACGCTGTTCTAAATAAGTATAAATTGAGGTTAGATTTAGCTTATAATACAATGGTAACAAAACCAAACTTATAACGGCATAACCAATCGTGTAACCTAAAACGACTTGAAAATAACCAAAACCAGAATTTTCTACTGTACCAGGAATAGAAATAAAAGTAATACCACTTAAAGACGCGCCAATCATTCCAAAAGCAACCAAATACCAAGGCGACTGCCGATTAGCTACAAAAAAATCAGAATTAGAGTTTACCAATGACGTGCGACTTGTCAAATAAGAAATAACCACTAAAACACCAAAATAAACGGCAATAATAGCCAAAACAAAACTAGGTTGCATAAGCTGAGTTTAGTTGGCTAAATTAAGAAATATCTAAGATTAAAAAATTAACTTTACCAATTGAAGCAAAATTAAAAAGTAAAGATGGAGTTTTCTTCTAAATTATTACAAAATGCCGTCGATGAAGTCAGTTTTTTACCTGGGATTGGTAAACGTACTGCATTACGACTTGTACTACATTTACTTAATCAAGACCAAGAGGTCACGACCGATTTAGCTAAAGCCCTAATCGATGTAAAAACCAAAATCAAACGTTGTAAAAACTGCTCAAATATTTCAGACCAAGACATTTGCGAAATCTGTTCTAACCCTAAACGAGACCAATCTATTATTTGTGTTGTTGAAGATATTAGAGATGTTATGGCCATTGAAAATACGGAGCAATACCGCGGAGTATATCACATCTTAAATGGTAAAATTAATCCGATTGAAGGTATTGGACCTAACGATTTAAACATTTCTCCTTTGGTTGAAAAAGTACAACAAGGTAAAGTCAACGAACTTATTTTTGCCTTAAGCAGTACAATGGAAGGCGACACGACTAACTTTTACATTTATAAACAAATTGAAGAAAATAAAATTAAAACTTCTACAATAGCAAGAGGAATTTCGGTTGGTGATGAGCTCGAGTTTGCAGATGAAGTAACCCTTGGAAGAAGTATAACTAACCGTATTCCGTTTGAAAATTCTCTTAAAAATTAACTGTGAAGCTAAGTATAGTCATATTAAACTATAAAGTTCCCTATTATCTTTTACTATGCCTTGATAGTGTTTATGAAGCTATAAAAGAGATCAAAGCTGAAGTTATTGTAATAGATAATAACTCACAAGACCATAGCTTAACTTTAGCAAAGCAACATTTCCCAGAAACCATATGTATTGCTAATTCTAAAAATTTAGGTTTTTCAAAAGCTTACAATCAAGCGGTAAAAAATACCAAAGGAAAATATTTATGCATCCTTAACCCAGATACAGTTGTAACTGAAAATTGTTTTAAAGAGTTAATTCACTTCAAAGAAAACACTCCAAATATTGGTGCTATTGGTACCCGACTAATTGACGGAAAGGGAAAATTTCTTCCAGAATCTAAACGTCAAGTCCCAACACCAATAGTAGCTTTAAGTAAGCTTCTAGGTTTAAAGTCAAATTATTATGATACTTCTTTTAAACCTAACCAAAACGGTGTAACCTCAATTTTAGTTGGCGCATTTATGTTCTTAGAAAAAGAACATTATCAAGCTATTAAGGGTTTTGACGAACGTTATTTTATGTACGGTGAGGATATTGATTTTAGCTATCAATTACTTCAAAAAGGACTCAAGAATTATTACTACGGAAAATTAAGCTCAATTCATTTTAAGGGCGAAAGCACTCAGAAAAACAAAACTTATTACAAACGCTTTTATGGGGCTATGCTATTGTTTTATAAGAAATATTATTCTAATCCGGTTATAAATTTAAGTTTAATATTAGCGCTAAAACTGTTAATTAGCATAGCACCAAGGCAACCGAAAGCTCAAAAATTAAGCTCAAAAAAACAAAAAGCACTCATCATAACTAAGCAAGTTTCAGAATTTAATTCACTTAAAAAAAGTTTTGAAAATATTACATTTAGTGACACAATCGCCATAAATAAAGACTTATTAACTGAGTATAAAACAATTATATTTGATGCAAGTGCACTAAGCTATCAATCAATTATAGAAAAAATATTATCTTGGCAAGACTATAATTTAAATTATAGAATCAAGCCAAAACAAGGTGAATTTTGTGTGGGAAGTGACTCTAATGAGTCTCAAGGCGAGGTTTTACATTTAGATTTGTAACAAAATTTAAACCATAAATGGCGTTTTTTTAGTAAATTCGCAATTTTATATTCAAAAAATAGAATTACATTAAAAATATGGCAAAGATAGAACTCAAACTTCCTAAAATGGGTGAAAGCGTTGCAGAAGCAACCATCACTAACTGGTTGAAAGAAATTGGCGATAGCATTGAAGCTGATGAAGCCGTTTTAGAAATTGCAACTGATAAAGTTGACTCTGAAGTACCTAGTGAAGTTGATGGTGTATTAGTTGAAAAACGCTTTGAAGTTGATGATGTTGTTGAAGTTGGACAAACGATTGCAATTATAGATGTTGAAGGTGAAGGTGACAACGACATAAGCGAAGAAACTTCAAATGAAACTGAAATAAGCTCAGAAAATTCTGAAGCTGCTGAACTTGAAAATGAAATGTCTCAAGTTAAATCTTCAGTTAGCAATTCTTCAACTAGTTTTTCTGATGCATCTCGTTTTTATTCTCCTTTAGTAAAAAACATTGCTAAAGAAGAAAGCATTTCTCTAGAAGAACTTGAACAAATTGAAGGTTCAGGCTTAGAAGGTCGCGTCACTAAAGAAGATATGCTAGCTTATGTAAAAAACAAAGATCAAGCACCTCAGAAAACCAAACAAACGACCACAAAAACTACAGCTTCAAAAACATTACCTAAAGCTGAAACACCTGTTAACATTAACGCTGAGGATGAGGTTATTGAGATGTCACGAATGGGCAAATTAATTGCTAGTCACATGGTAGCCAGTAAGCAAACTTCGGCACACGTTCAGTCTTTTATTGAAGTTGATGTGACCAATATTTGGAATTGGAGAAATAAACATAAACAAGCATTTCAAGAACGTGAAGGTGAAAAACTAACCTTTACTCCTATTTTTATGGAAGCAGTTGCTAAAGCAATTAAAGACTTCCCAATGATTAACATTTCTGTACATGGGGATCAGATTGTTAAGAAAAAGCATATCAATTTAGGAATGGCTGCAGCTTTGCCAAATGGTGATTTAATTGTACCCGTAATTAAGGATGCAGATCAATTGAACTTATTAGGCATGGCTAAACAAGTTAATGATCTAGCAAACCGAGCGAGAATTGGCAAACTAAAACCAGATGAAACACAAGGGGGAACCTATACAGTTACTAATGTTGGAACATTTGGAAGCGTTTTAGGTACACCTATTATTAATCAACCACAGGTTGGAATTTTAGCCTTAGGCGCTATCAGAAAAGTTCCTGCTGTTATTGAAACACCAGAAGGTGATTTTATTGGTATTAGACACAAAATGTTTTTATCACACAGTTATGATCATAGAGTTGTTAATGGTGCGTTAGGCGGACAATTTGTACAAAGAGTTGCTCAGTATTTAGAATCTTTTGATACTAATAGAACCGTTTAAAACCAAACAATAATAAATTAAAAAACCCAAGCTGAATTATTCAACTTGGGTTTTTTAATACGCTAATTGTTAGATGCGCTGATGTTTAATCTACTTCAGGAGAAAAAGTCTCATCTAAATAATCAGGTGTCCCATTGCCATTACTGTCAGGGAAACTAGGTTCTCCTGTTTGTTCATCAATAATAATTTCATTTATAGTTAAAACACCATCATTATCATCGTCGTTATCGAGATAATTAGGTGCGGTATCTCCATCGGTATCATCATTATTTAAGCGTCTATCATTGTTTACATCTTCCATCCAACTAGGAATACCGTCACGATCATGATCTGATTCATTAGAACGGTAAAGTTGAAATGAAAAAATTATCGGATTATAGGCTCCTATACCAGAAGTAATTGGCGGTGATGCGAAATAGCCTAAACCTGACGGAATAAAAACAGCTCCAATACCAAAATCATCATTAAAAGTAATAGTTCCATCTAAGTTTTCATCTAAGCCAGTAGAGCCTCTAAATTCAGGTAAGACTTCATAAAACCCTCTAACGACTTGTGTTAAATCAAACCAAACTGCATTTGGAGAAACATCAAAAACTTCACCTTCAAGTGTAAATCCTTCATAAGTAACTAGAGTTGAATCTGCAAATTTTGGCTGGCGTTCTGATGGTGCACCTTCACGAAATTTTAGATAATAGAGTTCGTACTCAATATCATTATTGACAACTGTTTTAGAGTCTAGCAAATCAGAATCTAGTATCGGTGTTTCGTTAATATTTTCACCGGCTATAGTATCAAATACAATTCGTTGGTAATTATCATTACTAGGGTTTGTTTCAAATCTATAAAAATGGGTGGCTAAAAAATCTTCAATTTGAGTGGCATTTTCATCGCGAACTTCGGCTTCATCACGAAGTTCGAGTGTGTTTCCTCCATCGTCATCATCATCACAGCTGATACCAAAAAACAGAACACTTAATAATAATAAAAAACTAATTCTTTTCATTAACTTTACTTTTGAGTGCAAGATACAATTTTCTTGTATTTTTGTTCAAATTGAACTCTAAATCGTCATTAATATTATGCGCATTGATAAATATTTATGGTCTATCAGATACTTCAAAACAAGAAGCATTGCAACAAAGGCTTGCAGAAAAGGTCATGTTCGTATTAATAACGATGTTGTTAAACCTTCAAGAGAGGTATATCCTTCAGATCATATTCAAGTTCGTAAAAATCAAATTAATTATCAAATAGAGGTTATTGACTTACCTAAATCACGTGTTGGTGCTAAACTTGTTAGCATTTATTGTGTAGATAAAACCCCTAAGGAAGATTTAAATAAACTAGAATTGCTGAAACATACGCAAGACTACTATAGAAAGAAAGGCACGGGAAGACCAACCAAAAAAGACCGGCGTGAAATTGATGATTGGTTAGACCCTGAAAAAGAAGACAAGTATGAAAACTAATACCAAAATGATTTTAAATCATCAGGACATCGTAAGTAAAATTAAAAGAATTGCTTATCAGGTGATTGAAAGACACTATGAAGTTAATGAATTGTTGATTGCGGGAATAGAATCTAAAGGATATCATTTAGCTAAACTTTTATCCGAAATCATCAAAGAGGCTCAGCCAACTAAACAAATTAACCTTATTCAAATAAATATTAACAAAAAACAACCTATCAATAGTGTGTCTATAAATTCAGATTTAGATCAATTAGAACTTAAAGACGTAATTGTTGTTGATGATGTTTTAAATTCAGGAAAAACCTTAATTTACGCTGTCAATCATTTTTTAAAATATGATATTAATAGTATAAGCACAGCAGTTTTAGTAGATCGGAATCACAAAAAATATCCAATAAAAGCCGATTTCAAAGGCCTATCACTATCTACGTCGATGAATAATCACGTAGAGGTGAATTTAAGTCAAAAAGAAAATTATTTTACGACATTAAGTTAATGATTTCATTAGATATATCATTAGGCGTTTTAGCATCAACTTTTACCTTATGTTTTGCTTTAGCATAAATATGATGTCTTTCAAATAAATGTTTTCTTATAAAATCTTCTAAATCATTTTTAGTGGCTAGATGAGATATTATTGGACGGTCTGCAGACTCTACAATTAATCTATCAACAAGTAGTCCTAGAGTAGCTTCTAAATAAACGCTTAAAATTTCGTTAGGCTCAAAACAAATACTAGAATTATTATAATATAATGGTGTACCACCTCCTAGACTGAGGACAAATTCTTTATTTGACTTTAAAAAATTTGATAAAACTTCATGTTCTAATTTTCTAAAATAAATTTCACCTTTAGCTTCAAAAATTTGCTTTACAGAACTAGATTCATGAATTGTTATAAGCTGGTCTAAATCAAAAAAAGGAATTTTTATTTTCTCTGAAACAAGTTTACCAATAGTAGTTTTACCAACTCCCATATAACCGCAAATTACAATCCTCTTCATACAATCAACTTTTTTGAAAATTACTACAAATTTAAAGGAAATAGCCTTGATAAAATAAATTAAGATATTATATTTGCACCCGCATTAAAAAAGTTCATTTTTTTCAGATCTGGTAGCTCAGTTGGTAGAGCATCTCCCTTTTAAGGAGAGGGTCCTGGGTTCGAGCCCCAGCCAGATCACTAAAATAAAATAAAGATCTGGTAGCTCAGTTGGTAGAGCATCTCCCTTTTAAGGAGAGGGTCCTGGGTTCGAGCCCCAGCCAGATCACTTCTATTTACGCCCAGGTGCTGGAACTGGTAGACAGGCATGGTTGAGGGCCATGTGTCCTTTAGGGCGTGCGGGTTCGACTCCCGCTCTGGGCACTTTTACTCAAGCCTAGATGAAAAAAATATTTAAGCATATCCTAAATACTGTACCTAGGCCTTTATTAATCAAAATAAGTAAAATTATAAAACCATTAATACCATTATTTTATTATGGTAATAAATATGAAGATCCTATTGATGGAAAAACTTTTAGGAGCTTTTTACCATACGGTTATAACAAAATAAGAGACAATGTCTTGTCCCCTTCAACATTATCACTAGAAAGGCACCGGCTTCTATGGCTATACCTTAAAAATGAAACTGATTTACTTACTAGAAAACAGTCACTCCTACATTTTGCACCAGAACAAGCGTTCTACAAAAAATTTAAAAAGCTGAACCATTTAGAATATGTCACTACAGACTTAGAGTCTCCACTTGCGGATGTTAAAGCAGATATATGCAATTTACCGTTTGACAATAATTCATTTGATTTTATATTGTGCAATCACGTACTTGAACACATTAATAATGATACTAAGGCAATGCAAGAACTCTTTAGAGTTTTAAAATCAGGTGGTACTGCAATACTTCAAATACCGATAGATGAAAAAAAAGTAAAAACTTACTCTGATGATACTATAACAGATAAAAAAAGGAGAGATGAGATCTTTGGGCAATATGACCACGTTAGAATATACGGTCAGGATTATTATGATAAACTAAAAAGCATTGGATTTGAAGTAGAAGCTGTTAGATACGCAAAAAAATTAGGCCAAAATCAAATCGATCGATTTAGAATTAATAAAAACGAAGCAATTCCAGTTTGCAAAAAACCTATTTAAGTTTAGAGCTTTACTTCAATCAAACCTGAATAATTAATAATATAATCATCTTGAGAGGTTATCGGCAAATCATAGTCAACTGAATTAGCTAGACCAACGCCAGCATAGAAGGTTCTAGCTTTAAATTTTAGAGCATGATTTCTTATTTTATTCACTAAATCTTCATCATAGATGACAGGGTTATTAGGGTAAGTAACAGCTCTTACAATAATAAAAAATAATTTAGACGATTTAATAGCTACAAATTGCGGGTTTTTACCGAGCTTACTGTTTACACCAAGAAATTCATAACCCTGTTTTTCAAGATCTTTACCTACAGTATTCATCGCAAGGTTATGAAGTTGTTGTTTACTAAGAATTGACATAAGAAAAAACCCGAGCTATAACTCGGGTCTATAAAAATTTAAATGTGTTATTAACCTCCGAAATCGTCAAATCGAATATTCTCATCTGGAATTCCAAAATCTTCTCCCATTTTTTGAACCGCTTGATTCATTAATGGTGGCCCACAGAAGTATAATTCTATTTCTTCAGGCTCTTCGTGGTGATTTAAATAATTATCAATCACACATTGGTGAATAAAGCCTACAAATCCATCACCTTCTTCATCGTTAATATCTTTCTTTTCTTTCCAATTGTCTTCTTCCATTGGCTCAGATAAAGCCATATAAAATTTGAAGTTTGGGAAATCTTTCTCTAATGCTTTGAAGTGATCGATATAAAAAAGCTCACGTTTAGAACGCCCGCCGTACCAATAAGTGACCTTTCGGCCAGTTTTAAGAGTTCTAAATAAGTGATATAAGTGAGAACGCATAGGTGCCATTCCTGCACCACCACCAACGTATAGCATTTCAGATTCGCTTTCGTTGATAAAAAATTCTCCATAAGGGCCAGAAATAACACACTTATCTCCTTCTTTAAGATTGAAAATGTAGGATGAAGCTACACCAGGATTAACGTCCATCCATGCATTCTTACTACGATCCCACGGTGGCGTTGCAATACGAACATTCAACATGATTCTACGACCTTCAGCAGGATATGAAGCCATAGAATAAGCTCTCTCAACAACTTCATCATTTTTCATAACTAGAGGCCAAAGACCGAAATTATCCCACTCTTTCTTAAATTTATCAGGCTGACCTGGATGCTCTTCTGGATGAGCCTCAATATCAATATCTTTAAAATCAACTTTACATTTAGGAACTTCAATCTGTATGTATCCACCAGCTTTGTAATCCATATCTTCTGGGATTTCTACAACAAATTCCTTAATGAATGAAGCTACATTATAATTTGAAACCACAGTTGCATCCCATTTCTTAATTCCAAAAATCTCTTCAGGGATTTCAATTTTCATATCTTCTTTCACCTTCACTTGACAACCTAAACGCCAGCCTTCAGCTATTTCTTTTCTTGTAAAGTGTGGTTCTTCAGTAGGCAAAATTGCTCCGCCACCTTCTTTAACAATACATTTACACTGAATACAAGTTCCACCTCCACCACAAGCTGATGGTAAAAATAATTTATTATCACCTAAAGTAGACAATAAAGTCGAACCAGAACCAGTTTCAATATCTTTTTCATCATTAACATTAATATTGACTGGTCCAGATGGTGATAATTTAGCTTTAGCAGAAAGTAAAATAACAACTAAAAGCAATATTAAGGTTAAAAATACAACAACACTCGTGATTATTACTGTCATAATTATTTCTTATTTATTTTCAATATTTGTATTAATTGATGCCGTAGATTTATCTGGCGTTGAAGGTTTATCAACACTAGATTCACTTACTTGATTTGATTCTTGTTTAGCACCTTCTAATTTTATACCCATAAAACTCATAAAGCCTATAGCCATAAGACCAGTAATTATAAAAGTAATACCCAAACCTTTTAAAGGTGCAGGTACGTTAGAATAGGCAATTTTTTCTCTAATAGCAGCTATAGCAAGAATAGCTAAAAACCAACCTATACCACTTCCAGCGCCATATGTTACCGCTTCAGAAATACCATTAAAAGCTTTTTGCTGCATAAATAAAGAACCTCCAAGTATAGCACAGTTTACAGCTATTAATGGTAGAAAAATACCTAATGAACCATACAAAGCAGGTGCAAACTTTTCAACAATCATTTCTACCAGCTGAACCATTGAAGCAATTACAGCGATAAACATGATATAACTAAGAAAACTTAAATCAACATCAGCAAATTCTGGTCCTAACCATGTTAGTGCACCAGCCTGCAGCAAGTAGTTGTCGATTAAGTAATTCACAGGAACGGTAATTAGTAATACAAAAATTACGGCTGCGCCAAGTCCAACTGCGGTTTTCACAGTTTTAGAAACCGCTAAATAAGAACACATACCTAAAAAGTAGGCAAAAACCATGTTCTCAATAAAAATACTTTTTACAAATAAATTGATTAAATCCATCTTACTAATTTTCTTCTATTAATTTACGGTTTCTTGATCTTTGGACCCAAATAACAATACCAACTACTATTAATGCCATTGGTGATAGTAAAAAGAAGCCATTATTTTCATAGCCTAAAGCATATAATCCTGTTGAGTCTGCCATGGTAAGACCTTTATGACCCAAAACTTCATATCCTAAAAGCTTTCCTGAACCAAATAATTCTCTAAAAAAGGCAACTACGATTAAAATTAAACCATAACCAGCAGCATTACCTATGCCGTCAAGGAATGACTTGTAGACACCATTACCAAGCGCAAAAGCCTCTAAACGACCCATTATTATACAATTGGTAATAATCAATCCAATAAAAATTGATAGCTGCTTACTAACATCATAAGCGAAAGCCTTAAGAATTTGGTCAACTAGGATAACCATTGTTGCAACAACTACAAGCTGAACAATTATTCTAATTCTACTAGGTATTGAATTTCTTAAAATAGATATAATAACATTACTGAATGCCATTACAAATACAACCGCCAAAGACATCACTATAGCTGGCTTTAGCTGAACTGTAATTGCTAGAGCCGAACATATACCTAAAACTTGTACAGTAATAGGATTATTATCGTTTAACGGGTCTGATAAAATTTTTCGATTTGCTTTTGACAAAAAATGCTCTTTTTCCTCAGAACTAGAGAGAAACATGATCATTTCTTTCTTTTTATCAGTTTTACTGATTTCTTTGGGCTCTTTTCCTTCCATAATTATCGAATTGCAACTTTACCAGATTTTTTTATTTTTTCGAAATATGCCTTATAATTTTTCAGACGTTCTTCCATCATTTTACTGACACCATCTCCAGTGATTGTAGCCCCTGATATCGCATCTACAGCATTATCAGATTTATTGTCGCCACCACTATAACCTTTTTTAACTTCAACACCGACAACTTGACCTGAATCATTATATATTTTCTCATTAACAAATCGTTCTTGAAACCAATCTGTCGTGATTTCTGCACCAAGACCAGCTGTTTCACCTTTATGATCAAACACAACACCTTTAATCGTGTTTACATCATCTTCTAAAGCAACGTATCCCCATATAGCGTCCCAAAGACCGCTACCTCTTAAAGGAACAACATAATAAGTTTTACCTTGATAATTTGCTACATAAAGTGGAAATGTCTGTTCAGACTCATCTAAAGTAAGTTGCTTTGCTAAACTAATCTTAAACGCATCCTCTTCTTTCGGTTTACCGGAATTACTTAATGCTAATTCTTCAGTAACATAATTTTCGTAAACTTTAGAGGCAACTGCTCTAGTTAATTCAACTTTTTCCCCTTCTACGATAATTGAGTCACCTGTAAAAGTTGATAATATATTTTGCATTTTTTCTTGACGAACATTTTCGGCCTGCATCGGCTGTAAACTCGTTGCCGTAAAAGATAATGCAACTGCAACTACGATTACCATAGCAATTGCAAAAATAAATGTATAGGCATTACTATTCTTATCCATTTCTTAAGCTGTTTTAACGGTTTGTGGTTTTAAACGCTTTTTACGTTTGTTGACATTTGCTTGCACAACATAATAATCAATTGTTGGTGCAAATACGTTCATGAGTAAAATCGCTAGCATAATACCTTCTGGATATGCTGGATTAAATACACGAATCATAATTCCGAATAATCCTATTAAAAAACCGTAAATAATTTTACCACGCATAGTTTGTGCGGCACTTACAGGATCTGTAGCCATAAAAACAATTCCGAAAGCAAGTCCTCCAACTACTAAGTGATTATACCATGGAAAATTCATCAATCCATTACCTGTAAAGACTGAATTCCCAAGCGTATTGAATATTAACCCCATAACAGCCGCTCCGATAAATCCACTTAAAATGATTCGCCAACTTCCTACCTTAGTTAAAATAAGTAATAAAGCGCCTGCTAAAATACAAAGCGTTGAAGTTTCTGATATTGACCCTGGGATAACACCTGTAAACATATCAGCAGTTTGGTAAGCGACATCCTTGTTAGCAGCGAGTGTTCCTAAAATTGTTTCACCAGTAATACCATCCATTGTTGAAGCTTCACTTACCCAAACTTTATTGCCTGACATATATGTAGGATAAGCAAAGAATGCAAAAGCTCTTGCTGTTAATGCTGGGTTTAATATATTCATTCCAGTTCCTCCAAAAGCTTCTTTACCAATAAGCACGGCAAAAATTACAGAAAGTGCTACCATCCATAATGGTATATCAACAGGCATAATCATAGGAATTAACAAACCTGTCACTAAATAACCTTCATTTACTTCGTGTCCTCGCATAATTGCAAAAGCAAATTCTAAGGCTAGACCAACACCGTAAGACACAATAATCATTGGGACTATCTTCCAAGCGCCGTGTATAAACGCATCAATAAAACTAGGCGATTCACCTAATTGAGTAAAATGTTGGTAACCTGTATTCCACATCCCGAAAATTAATGCAGGTATTAAAGCCAAAACAACAGTAATCATTGTTCGTTTTAAATCGACCGCATCTCTTACATGAGCTCCTTTCTTGGTTGTGTGATTTGGCACAAATAAAAAAGTATCAAGCGCATTAACTGCAGGCGCATATTTTTCATACTTTTCACCAGGCTGAAATGGAGCTTTTACTTCATCTAATTTTTTTCTAATCCAATTCATAGCATTTTTTTTAACCTACTTCAGTTATCATTAAATCTAAACCGTTTCTTATAATTTCTTGAGCTTCAATTTTTGAAGTATTCACATAATCAACTAATGCAAAATCTTCTGGTATAACTTCATAAATTCCTAGATTTTCCATTTTCTCAATATCACCAATCATACAAGCCTTAAGTAATTCCATAGGATAAATATCTAAAGGCATTACCTCTTCCATTTCACCTGTAACAACTAAGGCTCTTTCTTCTCCGTTTAAATTTGTGTTTACACTATATTTTTTATTAGGAAACAACCAAGACAATGAAGTTTTAGACATTGAATGAACATGATTATCTTTAAATGGCAACCATCCAAACATTCTGTAATTATCGCCTTCAGGAATAATACTTAACTCATTATCATAAAAGTTAATAAAATTGTCTGGTTCAACTTTTTCACCCGTTAAAACATCACCAGAAATAAATCGTGAATTTTCTTCAACTTCACCAACAAATGATTGAATCTCAGCGCCAATTAAAGTTTTATAATATTTTCGATTTTTAGCAGATTCACCTGTTACTGCAACTGTACGTTCTGCATTATATTTACCAGTTGAAAACAACTCACCTATAATTGCAACATCTTCAGCTCCGACTGTCCAAACGCGTTCACCTTGATTAATTGGTTCTGTTTCATGAATTAAAGTCCCAACGTTTCCTGCTGGATGCGGTCCTGAAATATTAATTATTTCAGCATTTTCAAGTTTTTTCAAGTAAGAGTTTGAGTTAGCTTCAAC
Source organism: Psychroflexus salarius (assembly GCF_900129035.1). GTDB lineage: Bacteria > Bacteroidota > Bacteroidia > Flavobacteriales > Flavobacteriaceae > Psychroflexus > Psychroflexus salarius. The sequence goes on from NZ_FQTW01000002.1 coordinate 110,737, forward strand.
GCCTAAGTAAACTTTACCTTCAGTAAGTCTCGTTAAGACATTGATACCGGTTTGAAAATGCGCTTGCTTATCTTTTAAGATAAATTCTAAATCACCAACGATTGGCGCTGTATTAAAAGCAGAAACATAAATTGCTTTTGGCGAATCTTCTGCGTTTGCCAAAATATCATACGGTCTTTGCTTTAGAAAAACACCTAACCCAGACGAAAAAACTTTAGATTTTACCTCTTTTTCAGAAGCGCTTAAAGGATCTAAGCTTCCAAAATCTTTATAAGAAATTTCTTGGTCAGCTTCGATTCTAATCTCTAAAATTTTCCGTTTAGCTCCTCTAACTATTTCCTTAACTATACCACTTACAGGAGACACAAAACGTGTTTGGTCTGAATATTTAGAATAAAATAATTCATCTCCTGCTAATACTTTAGCACCTTCTTTTACAGTTGTCTTAGGAACAATCGAATAAAAGTTTGGTGGTTTAATAGCATAATTTTTAGAAACCGGTGCTTCTTCGAGAATTTTCTCTGCCTCACCCTTAAAAGAGAGCTTTAATCCTCTCTTAACTTTAACGTTTTTAGACATGTGCAACGTGTAGTTTAAATTTGGATGGCAAATATAACAATCAAAGTATCAAATTCCTGATAAACAAAAGTTATACTTATATTATTTATATTGATTCTAAATAATTGCTTTATAAGTTTTATATATTTGTTTAAAAAAAATTGTGAAACACCTATTATATCTTGTCTTTGTACTAGCTTTTTATGCACCAACACTTGGTCAAACTTACGAAGTTGTACCTCCAAAAAACATAAAGACTATTATTTTTAAATCAGCTGCAGGTGAATTTAGTGGCACGCCAATAATCAGATTAGGTCAACGGCTTCAATTAGAGTTTGACGACTTAAATGCAAGTGAAACTGATTATTATTACGAAATAAAGCATTATAATTACGACTGGACGCCTTCAACTTTAGCTCAAAACGAATACTTAACAGGTTTTGATGATGTTCGGATTTTTAATTTTCAAAATTCCTTAAGTACTTTTCAGCCCTACACCAATTATAAACTCGACATACCCAACCAAAATACACGTGCTATCACAAAAACAGGTAATTACATGTTAATTATTAAAGATGTTAATGATAGTGTTATTTTTTCTCGAAAATTTATTGTGTATTCTTCAGATGTTGATGTAAAAACTACTATTCGCGAAGACAGAAGGCTAGACAAAACAGAGTCTCACCAAGTGGTTAACTTTGAAATTGGTCGAAAAGGCTACATTTTTAGAAATCCTAATGAAACTGTTAATGTTGCAGTTATTCAAAACAATGACATTTCAACTGGTATCTTCAACCTAAAACCGCAATACACGACTGGAAATACACTGATTTACAGGTACAATGAAAAATCATCTTTTAAGGGTGGAAATGAGTTTCTAAATTTCGATACAAAAGATGTTCGCGCTGGAACTTCTCAAATAAGATCAATAGAGTTAAGTGATATTTATGAATCGTTTTTATTCACAGACTTTGATCGTTCAAATAGCGTCTACACCTTCAATCCAGATATTAATGGTAATTTTAAAATTAATACTATTCAAGGCAATGATATAAGTCGTGAAGCTGATTATACACGGGTGCACTTTAAACTTCAAACGCCTCAAAATTTAAAAGACGGAGAAGTTCATATTTATGGTCAATTTAATAATTATATGTTGACAGACGACACGATGATGACATACAATTCTAGAACGAATTTATATGAAGGCAGTCTTGAGCTCAAACAAGGTTTTTACAATTATAAATATGTTTACTTCACAAATGAAGGTGAATTCATCAACAATATTGCAAGTGGAAATTTTGCTCAAACTGAAAATTTATACACTGTTATTGTTTACTACAGACCGATTGGCGGAAGATTTGACGAGGTAATTGGTATGTCAAACATTATTAGCAGAAATATCAAAAACTAATTTTTAAAACAATTAACAACTATTAATAAAACCTTATTTTTATATACTTTTAAATACCTATAATTTAATTATCTTTATCAAAAATAATAACATATAAAAAAAGATAAAATTATGGGAAAAGGATTTTTTCAAGTTCCACCAGCTGTCAACGAACCTATTAAATCGTATGCGCCTGGAACTCCAGAAAGAGCGTCGGTTTTAGAAACCTATAAAAAGTTATATAATTCTAAGGTTGAAATTCCTCTATACATTGGTGGAAAAGAAATTAAAACAGGACACACAAAAAGCATAAGACCACCGCATGACCACCAAAAAGAAGTCGGTACTTATCATACGGCCGAAAAACAACATGTTGAAGATGCTATTTCGACAGCATTAGAAGCTAGAAAGAAATGGGCAAAATTACCATGGGAACAACGTGCTGCTGTGTTTTTAAAAGCAGCAGATTTAATCGCAGGTCCATATCGCGATAAAATGAATGCGTCAACTATGATTGGCCAATCAAAAAACATATTCCAAGCTGAAATAGATTCGGCTTGTGAAATCGTAGACTTTTTACGATTTAATGTTGAGTATATGTCTCAAATTTATGAAGAGCAACCAGAATCTGATGCTCAAGCCTGGAATCGTGTTGAACATAGGCCTTTAGAAGGTTTTGTTTATGCTATAACGCCTTTCAATTTTACTGCCATCGCTGGTAACCTACCTTCAAGTGCGGCTTTAATGGGTAATGTTGCCGTCTGGAAACCTTCAGATTCACAAATGTATTCAGCCCAAGTAATTATGGAAGTTTTTAAAGAAGCTGGACTACCTGACGGTGTTATCAATATGATTATTGGTGATCCTGAAATGATTACGGATACTGTTTTAGCATCTCCAGACTTTGCTGGTGTACATTTTACAGGAAGTACAAATGTATTTAAAGGAATTTGGGCAAAAATTGGGCAAAATATTCATAACTATAAAACCTACCCTAGAATTGTAGGTGAAACTGGTGGTAAAGATTTTATTGTTGCTCACAATTCAGCAAGCCCAAAAGTTGTCTCAACAGCTTTAGCAAGAGGTGCCTTCGAATTTCAAGGACAAAAATGTAGTGCCGCATCAAGAAGTTACATCCCAAAAAGTATTTGGCCAGAGGTTAAAGATCTATTGGTAGAAGATATTAAATCATTCAAAATAGGATCTCCTGAAAATATGGAGAATTTTATTAATGCTGTTATTCACGAAGCTTCTTTTGATAAACTTGCTAAGTACATCGATCAAGCTAAAGAAGATAAAGATGCCGAAATAATTGCAGGTGGTAATTATGACAAATCTAAAGGTTGGTTTGTAGAACCTACCGTTATTGTAACTACAGACCCGAAATACACGACTATGGTAACTGAATTATTTGGTCCTGTACTCACAATTTATGTTTATGATGATGACAAGTATGAAGAAACCCTTCATTTAGTTGATGAAACTAGCCAATATGGTTTAACAGGTTCAATTATTTCAACTGATCGTTACGCAGCATCTCAAGCGACTGATATTTTAGAAAATTCTGCAGGTAATTTTTACATTAATGATAAGTGTACTGGCGCTGTAGTTGGAAGACAGCCATTTGGTGGCGCTAGAAATAGCGGTACTAATGATAAAGCTGGATCTAAATTGAATTTATTACGTTGGACTTCTCCACGTTTAATTAAAGAAACATTTGTACCTGCAACAGATTACAGATATCCATTTATGGGATAATAGTTGAAGTTAAAATGTTTAATATTTAAAGAGAGAGTTCTTAATTGAACTCTCTTTTTATTTATACTTCATAGGTAAGTAGACCACTTTTTTGGTATCAAAAAATTCACCTTCAAAAAAATCAGAAAGCGGAAATAATTGAACTGTTTTGTAAGGCTCTAACTCTTCAGTTAAATCACCACCTTTTAAATATAAAATTCCATTTTTTAATTCATGATGACTGTGTTTTGCTATCTTGCCTTTAACCCAACGAACAAAACTTGGCATAACAGCAACTGCTCTGCTAATAATAAAATCAAATTCGCCATTTAATTGCTCAACACGATTATTTACAGTTTTAACATTGGTGAGTTTTAAGGCCTCAACAACTTCATCAACAACTTTAATTTTCTTACCAATACTATCTACTAAAGTAAATTGAACTTCTGGAAATAAAATAGCTAATGGAATCCCTGGAAAGCCACCACCTGTACCAACATCAAGAATGTTGGCTCCTGACTTAAAAGCTTGAACCTTAGCAATACCTAAGCTATGAAGAACGTGCCTTGTGTATATTTCGTCAATGTCTTTTCTAGAAACCACATTTATTTTTTGATTCCAATCTTTATAGACTTCACTTATTTGCGAAAATTGTTTACGTTGTGTTTCAGTTAAATCAGGAAAATAAGATTCTATAAGTTGTAATGACATCAATAATTTTTTGGCAAAAATAACTATATCATCTTGATTAAAATGAAATCTAGATGAATAAACTTAAGTTGCAGTAGCGATTGTAATGAAAATCCTGCAGTGCAAAACAGTTTTTGGTAACTTGCTGCTAAAGTTTGATAACTTGAAAACCTTTAGCAGTTTAGTTAGCAACTGTTTTACACGAAGCATTGTAGTGAAAAGCGCGGTTATAATTGCTTTCTGTGTAGCAATTATAAACTGCCTAAATTAACAGCTGTGTAAGGTAACATGAAAATTTAATTAATATATTTGTAACCTAAGAATTGTTATAATGAATACATCTACAGTTAAATTTTCAAGAAAAGATCCTCAAAAATTTTTTCGTACACTCAACAAACGCGTTAACACTTACTTTAAAGAAAATAACATTAAAAAAACAGGCAACTGGAAGCTACATGTTAAGACAATTGTAATGTTTTCTATGTTTTTAGCTCCTTATTTTTTGATTTTATTTTTAGATATTTCTGGCTGGTGGAAACTACTTTTTACGGTATTGATGGGCGCTGGAATGGCTGGAGTTGGCATGAATGTTATGCACGATGGTAATCATGGCACTTATTCAAGCAAATCTTGGGTTAACAAATTAATGGGAAGTAGCATTTATATTTTGGCTGGCAATGTTTACAACTGGCAAATACAACATAATGTGCTTCACCATACCTATACCAATATTCATGGCCACGATGAAGATTTAGATGCTGGCAGAATTATTCGATTTTCTGAACATACGAAATGGAGACGTTTTCATAAGTTTCAGCATATTTACTCAGTAGCATTATATGGATTACTGACTTTTAATTGGGCTTTAACTACCGATTTTAAACAAACTAGAGATTATCTAAAACGACAACTGTCTTACAAAAAAATGCCTAGCCCAACAAAACAATGGAGTACTTTGGCTATTACAAAATTAATCTATGTAACTATTTGGTTAGTTATTCCTATGTTAATTGGTATTACTTGGTGGAAAGTACTTTTAGGCTTTTTCGTGATGCACTACACTGCTGGATTGATTTTAAGTATTATATTTCAACTGGCTCACGTGGTTGAAGAAAATGAAATGCCGCTGCCTAATGAAAAAGGCGAAATGAAAAATACTTGGGCAATACACCAACTTTTCACAACAACTAATTTTGCTACGAATAATAAATTAGTCAATTGGTTCACTGGCGGTTTAAATCATCAGGTAGAACATCATATATTCCCGAATATCAGTCATATTCATTACACTAAAATTTCAGAAATCGTAAAAGAAACCGCACAAGAGTTTAACTTACCTTACAATGAGTATGAAACAACTCGAGCGGCTATTATTTCACATTTTAGATACTTAAAAAAATTAGGTTCGCAGCCTGAACTTAATTTAGCATCCTAAATTTTCATAAACATGAATGGACTATCTGACAAGATTAACAAACTTGAAACATCAGCAACTTTGGCTATGGCTGCCAAAACAAGAGAATTAAAAGCTGAAGGCAAGTCAATTATTGGTTTAAGTTTAGGCGAGCCAGATTTTAATACGCCAGATTTCATAAAAGATGCTGCCATTAATGCGATCAATGAAAATTACAATTCATATACACCTGTTGATGGGTATCTAGAATTAAAAACAGCTATTCAACAAAAATTCAGGCGTGATAATAATTTAGACTACAATACGTCTCAAATTGTTGTTTCTACTGGTGCTAAACAGTCGTTATATAACCTCGCAGCAACTATTTTAAATCCTGGTGATGAAGTGATTTTACCTTGCCCATATTGGGTAAGTTACAGTGATATTGTTAAATTAAATGAAGGCGTTCCTGTTGAAGTAAAAACTGATATTAAACAAGATTTTAAGATAACACCTGAGCAACTTGAATCTGCGATAACGCCAAAAACCAAGATGCTTTGGTATTCATCACCATGCAACCCAAGTGGCAGTGTATATACAAAAGAAGAACTGGAAAGTTTAGCAAAAGTTTTAAGAAGACATCCACACATCATTGTTATTAGTGATGAAATTTATGAACATATCAATTTCAGTGGCGCTCATACTTCTATGGCAAGCATTGAAGGTATGCAAAACAGGACAGTTACTGTAAATGGCGTTTCTAAAGCTTTTGCAATGACTGGCTGGAGAATTGGCTATATTGGTGCACCCGAATATATTGCTAAAGCTTGCACCAAACTACAAGGACAAGTTACAAGTGGTGCAAATTGTATTGCTCAGCGTGCTGTAATCACAGCACTTGAGGCCGATAAATCTGCTATTCAATATATGATTGATAAGTTTAAATCAAGACGACAATTGATTCTTGATTTATTAAATAATATCAAAGGCTTTACATGTAATGAACCTCAAGGTGCCTTTTATGTGTTCCCAAATGTAAGCGCCTATTTTGGTCAAACCATTAAAGGTAAAACCATCTCTAATGCTACCGGTTTTTCGATGTTGTTATTAGAAGAAGCTCATGTTGCAACCGTAACTGGTGAAGCTTTTGGTAACCCAAACTGTATTAGAATTTCTTATGCAGCAAGCGAAAAAGACATTAAAGAAGCACTTAAACGCATTAGAACACTTCTTGAAGAAAAGTAAATTAATTATCTTTTACTATAAATAAAAAACCTGCTAGAATTTAGCAGGTTTTTTATTTGTATATTGGATAAATATGAATTATTTCAAAACGGCTTGCACTTTATCAGCAGCTTCTTTGAACAATACAGCACTTTCAACTGCTAAACCAGAATTATCAATCAATTCTTTAGCTTCTTCAGCATTTGTTCCTTGAAGTCTAACAATGATAGGAACTTTGATTTGATCTCCCATATTTTTGTAAGCTTCAACAACACCTTGTGCAACGCGATCACAACGTACAATTCCGCCGAAAATATTAATCAAAATAGCTTCAACTTTTTCGTCTTTTAAAATTAATCTAAAAGCTTCTTCAACACGTTTTGCATCGGCTGTACCACCAACATCTAAGAAGTTTGCAGGCTCACCACCAGCAAATTTAATTAAGTCCATTGTTGCCATTGCTAAGCCGGCACCATTAACCATACAGCCCACATTTCCATCAAGATTTACATAACTAAGACCAGCTTCTTTAGCTTCAACCTCAGTTGGGTCTTCTTCACGGATATCACGCATGTCTTGGTAATCTTTATGTCTAAATAAAGCTGAGTCATCTATAGTTACCTTAGAATCTACAGCTAAAATATTATCATCACTTGTTTTTAAAACAGGATTAATCTCAAACAATGAAGAATCTGACTTTTCATAAGCTTTATAAAGCGACATTACAAACTTGACCATCTCTTTAAAAGCCTTTCCAGATAAACCTAAATTGAAAGCTACGCGACGAGCTTGAAAAGGTAAAATACCTGTTGCAGGGTCTATTTCTTCCGTAAAAATTAAATCTGGTGTTTCTTCAGCAACAGTTTCTATATCCATACCACCTTCTGGTGAGTACATCAACATGTTACGACTTGTTGAGCGATTAAGTAAAACCGACATGTAATATTCTTCTGGTTCATTATCACCTGGATAGTAAACATCTTCGCATATTAAAACCTGGTGTACACGTTTACCTTCTTTAGAAGTCTGAGGTGTTACCAAATCCATGCCTATTATTTCTTTTGCTATTTCTTCAACTTCTTTCAGGTTTTTAGCCAATTTAACGCCACCACCTTTTCCGCGTCCACCAGCATGAACTTGTGCTTTAATCACATGCCAACCCGTTCCAGTTTCTTCGGTTAGTTTTTTAGCAGCTTCAACCGCTTCTTCTGGTGTTGTAGCAACAATTCCTCGTTGTACATTTACACCAAAACTGCTTAATATTTCTTTGCCTTGATATTCGTGTAAATTCATAATCAGGTTTTAAAAGATATAATTTTGGTTTACAAAAGTAACAATTTATGAGCTTGTTACAACATAAATTATGGCGAATTATAAAGCATCTTTTGCTTAAATAATTTGATTAATAAAAACTTAGAAAATCAATTAGGTTAGGCTTAAATTAATTGGTAATTTTGCATCCCGTAAAGACATAATTTCAACACTATGGCCGAAACAAAATATATTTTTGTAACTGGTGGTGTTTCTTCGTCTCTCGGGAAAGGAATAATCGCTGCATCACTTGCTAAACTTCTACAATCTAGAGGTTATACTTGTACAATTCAAAAACTTGATCCTTACATTAATGTAGATCCAGGTACACTTAATCCCTATGAACATGGCGAATGTTTTGTAACCGAAGATGGTGCAGAAACCGATCTTGACTTAGGCCATTATGAGCGTTTTTTAAATGTAAATACTTCTCAAGCTAATAATGTTACCACCGGAAAAATATATCAAAGTGTAATCGAAAAAGAACGCCGTGGTGAATTTCTAGGGAAAACTGTTCAGGTAGTGCCACACATTACTAATGAAATTAAAAATCGGATCAAGATTTTAGGCCAAGACCATCAATATGATATTGTGATTACTGAAATTGGTGGAACTGTTGGCGATATAGAGTCTTTGCCATACATTGAAGCGGTTCGTCAATTAAAATGGGAACTAGGCGATTATAATGCATTGGTGATTCACCTTACATTAATCCCTTATTTATCTGCAGCTGGTGAGTTAAAAACTAAGCCCACACAACACAGTGTTAAAACTTTGATGGAAAGCGGCATTTCTCCTGAGATTTTGGTGTGTAGAACAGAACACCACATTACAGAAGAAATTAGACGAAAGCTAGCTTTATTTTGTAATGTGAAACAAGAAGCGGTTATAGAATCTATTGACGCAGATACGATTTACGATGTCCCTAATTTGATGATGGCTGAAGGACTTGATCAAATTACACTTCAAAAACTCGATTTACCGCTCAAACAAGATGCCGATTTAAAGCAATGGAATGGTTTTTTAAATAAACTCAAACAGGCTAAAACAGAACTTAATATTGGTTTAGTTGGTAAGTATGTCGAGTTGCAAGATTCATATAAATCAATTTTAGAAAGTTTTATTCATGCTGGAGCTTACAATGATGTAAGCGTTAATGTAGTGAGTATTCATTCTGAATTTATTGAAGATGAATTAGAGACCATCAAATCTTTAGACGGTATTTTAGTGGCACCTGGATTTGGCGAACGTGGTATTGAAGGTAAAATTGAAGCCGTAAAATACGCAAGGGAACATCATATCCCGTTTTTTGGGATTTGCCTCGGTTTACAAATGGCGGTAATTGAGTACAGCAGAAATGTATTAGGCTTAAAAGACGCTAACTCTACCGAAATGAATCCAAACACGAAACATCCAGTCATCGCGATCATGGATGACCAAAAAGCGGTTGAAGATTATGGCGGAACAATGCGTTTAGGCGCTTGGGATTGTAATTTAAAGCCAAAATCTAAATTAGCTGAAATTTACGGTAAAACCTCAATTAGCGAACGTCACAGACACAGGTACGAAGTCAATAACTTTTATGTTAAATCACTTGAAGAGCAAGGCTTAATATGCAGTGGCAAGAACACTAAAACTGGACTAATTGAAACAATAGAGCTTAAAAATCACCCGTTTTTTTTAGGAGTTCAATTTCACCCTGAATACAAAAGTACCGTCTCAAATCCGCATCCAATATTTTTAGCCTTTATAAAAGCGGCCAAAGAATTTAACGCACAAAAACAATAGATTACTTACATATTATAAGTAGTTTTTAAGGATAAGTCGTCTAAAATGCTGACTTTTGCATTTCTTATAATTAAGCATAATTAACGAATGGAAGAACAAGGAAAATTTGACAAAAATTCAGTTATAGGATTTTTATTGATAGGTGCCATACTTTTAGCGTGGATGTATTTTAGACCAGCTGAAGAGCCTCAACCTAATAATAACACTACTAACCAAGTTGAAGTTGATAGCAGTGCAACTTCAAAACAATCGCTTGAAGATGCTTCAACTGTAGCAGAAACTAGTACAAATCAACAAGTTTTAAGTGACTCGCTTCAAATGTTAGTCAATCAGCAAAAATTTGGTACTTTTGCTTATTCAGCCATGCAGGTAAGTCAATTAAAAACCGATTTTACTGTTCTTGAAAACGATGTCCTTCATTTAAAAATTTCAAACAAAGGTGCTCAAGTGATCGAAGCCAAACTTAAAAAATTTGACACTTATGACGGTAAACCTGTTTATTTAGTTAAAGACGGAAACTCTAATTTCAATATTAATTTCACTACCAAAGACAATCGCAATTTAAACACCAAAGATTTAAGTTTTGTTCCAGAGCTGATTACTAACGATGATTCTAGCACCTTAAATATGCGTGCTAAAGTTTCTGAAAATGAGTTTTTAGAATTTAGCTACACCGTCAAACCAAACGATTATATGCTTGATTTCAACATAGAATCTCAAGGTTTAAATAATGTCATTTCTAGTGAAAAAGCGGATTTAGCTTGGGATTTAAAAGCTTTTAGAAGATCTAAAAGTATTTCTTACGAAAACAGATATACTGAAACTTTATATCAATATGAAGGTGACGTTGTTAGCTATACAGGCCAAGGCGATGAAGCTATTGAAGATGAACTCGATATTAAATGGTTTGCGTTTAAACAGCATTTTTTCACGACTATACTTCTTAAAGATGAGGCTTTTGATAAAGGTAAATTTACCTCAAGAAATTTAGTACAAGACGAACAAGTTGATACACTTTACACCAAAGCCTTTAAAGCCGAACTACCAATTCAACTAGCTAATAATGAGTTTAATGAAAATATGGACTTATATTTTGGTCCAGCTGATTATCAGCTTTTAAAAACATATGATCAAAATCTCGATGAAATTATCCCAACAGGTTGGGGCATTTTTGGTTGGATTAACCAATACATTTTTATACCGTTTTTTGGATTTTTAAGCTCTTTCTTAGGGAACTATGGTTTAGCTATTATTGTAATGACAATCACAGTTAGAATCGTGTTGTCTCCTATTACTTATAAATCTTATTTATCTCAGGCTAAGATGAAAGTTTTACGACCAGAGATTAATGAGATTAATGAAAAGTATAAAGATAACGCCATGAAAAAGCAGCAGGAAACCATGAAGCTATATGGCAAAACTGGTGTAAGCCCATTAGCAGGCTGTATACCTGCGTTGCTGCAAATTCCTGTGTTTTACGCGTTATTTCAGTTTTTCCCAAGTGCATTTGATTTACGCCAACAACCATTTTTATGGGCCGATGATTTATCGAGTTACGATGTAATATTTCAGTGGGATGCTTATGTTCCACTTGTGTCTTGGATCTACGGCAATCATGTGAGTTTGTTTCCAATTTTAGCGTCAATAGCCATATTTATTTATATGACAATGACAACTGGCCAAAACATGCAACAAGCACAACAACCAGGTATGCCAAATATGAAGTTTATCATGTATTTATCACCGCTAGTCATGCTTATTTTCTTCAACAACTATGCGAGTGGTTTATCTCTATATTACTTTATCTCGAATTTAATTACCATCGGAATTATGCTTGTTATTAAACATGTAATTATTGATGAGAATAAAATTTTGGCTAAGATTGAAGAGAAAAAGAAAAAGCCAAAGAAGAAAAATAAATTCACACGGAAGTTTCAGGAAATCATGGAACAAGCGGAAGAACAACAACAAAAAAAGAAAAATAAGTAACCTAAACTTATGAATCGAGTTTTTAGAATCTGTCTCATTAATTTGAGACAGATTTTTTCATTATAAGCTGCATCCTTCACAAAATTATGGCTTAATAAAATAATTAGCTCAACATCTTAACAAGCTAAACCTCAATAATTATAGTGAAAGATCAAGAGTGAACCTGACCTCATTTATGTGTATAGGCAATTAAAATTTCTTAAGCTCAATTTATTAAACCAATTTGAAAGACTTAATAAAGTTAAACTATAAATTTAGTGATTTATCAACAACTTGTATTCAGCTTAATAGAAATCTAGAAAAACAAAAAAGGATGCTGTAAAAGCATCCTTTTTTAAAATATTTAAAACTTATGACTATTGCTGTGGTAACAATACCTGATCAATAGCATGAATAACGCCATTGCCAGCCTGCACATCAACAGCAATAATGTTTGAAACTCGACCATTTGGGTCGGTTACTGTTGTATTAGGTGCATCTATTGTTAGGTCAGCTCCTAAAGTTGAAACTGTACCACTAGATAAAGTAGAAGAGGTTACATTTGCGCCAGTAATAACGTGTGAATTTAAGGTTGCTTCTAAGGTTGCAGTTGGCACATCAGCAAGCGAATTTAATTCTAACTCAGCTAATAAATCAACAAATGCATCATTTGTTGGGGCAAATACCGTGAAAGGCGCCGGAGATTCAGTTGACTGTAATGTGCTTACATATGTAAAACTATTTTCACGTGTTAATGCGTCAACTAAAATGCTGAAATTAGGATCAGCTAAGGCAAAAGTAGTTACATCTGGAATTGTAATGACTCCGTCTACAACATGTACAACGCCATTATAAGCTTCTAAATCTGGTGTTGTGACATTAGATATACCATTCAAACTAACACCATTATCTGTATTAATGTAGAGACTTAAGTTATTTTCATCTCCAGTATTAGTTTCTACTGCTAAAGTATTTGCGTAAGAGTTTGATAAATCACTAGATAAAACTGTTCCTGAAACAGTGTGATTTAATAATACGTTAGACAATTGTTCTACTGTTAAACCTGATATATCAACATTTCCAAAGGCCGCATCAGTTGGGGCAAAAACAGTAAGTTCATTATTGTTTACTGCAACATCTAAACCAGTATCGATTAATGCTTGCTCTAATATTGTGTGGTTTGGACTCGCTTCAATAATTTCAAAAGTAGACTCGACAGCAACATCTGGTAAAATAACACGATCAATGGCATGAATTACACCATTACTTGTTTGAACATCAGTCACTACGATTTCAATTGTACGCCCATTTTGATCTACAATCTGAACGTTTTCAGCATCTATAGTTATATCATCACCTAAAGTTTCTACACTACCAGATTCTAATTCATTTGAAGTCACATTAAGACCCCCAACTACATGAGAATTTAAAGTTGAAGTTAAGGTAGGACCACCTATATCATCTAAAGATGTAGCACCTAATTCGTCTAATAAATCTGAAAAAGCTTGGTTTGTAGGTGCAAAGACTGTAAATGGCGCTGGTGCATCAGATGATGAAAGTGTACCAACAAAGTCTGGTTGATCGCTTCTTGTCAAAGCAGCCTCAAGAGTATCAAAAGTTGGGTCTATTGTAGCAAATGTTACAACATCTGGTATAGGAATTACAGCGTCGACAACATGAACAATACCATTACTAGCACCTAAATCTGCAGAAGTAACTGATGATGCACCATTTAGTTCTACTCCAGAATCTGTGTTAATATACACATCAATATTATTAGCATTTCCAGAAGCAGATTCAGTAGCGAGAGTAGTAAAATAACCATTTTCCAAAGTATTAGACGCTGCTAAACCATCAATTACATGATTAAGAAGAATATTAGTAAGTTGTTCGTTACTTAATTGGTCTAATAGTACGCCCGAAAAAGCATCATCGGTAGGTGCAAATACGGTGTAAGTTCCTTGGTTTAATGCTTCATCTAAACCTGTATCAATTAAAGCTTGTTCTAAAATGGTATGATCTGGACTCGAAGCTATAATTTCAAAAGTTGTTTGAACATTAGTAATAGGTTCGCCAGAATCATCATCATCACATGATGTAAAAACTAAAGTCAATAAGACTAAAGTGAGTGTTTTGAGTTGAAATTTCATAGTTTTTGATTTTTGTTTCTGTAAATGTACTTGTACTATGACTGACATACTGTTTAATTATAGTTAATAGATATTAAACGTTTGTTAATGCATTAATTTATAGTAGTCTTTAATTAAAAGCTTAAGCATTATTATTAATTTTGTATTTTAATAAAATTTAGATGAAAAAAAGGGTTGTTGTTGGGCTTAGTGGTGGTGTAGATTCTAGTGTTGCAGCCTATTTGTGTCAAAAAGCGGGCTATGAAGTTATCGGCTTATTTATGAAAAATTGGCATGATGATTCAGTAACCATATCTGATGAATGCCCATGGTTAGAAGACAGTAACGATGCTATGTTAGTTGCCGACAAATTAGGTATTCCATTTCAAACAGTCGATTTAAGCAAAGCTTATAAAGCAAAAATTGTAGACTACATGTTTAAGGAATACAAGTCTGGTAGAACTCCCAATCCTGATGTACTTTGCAATCGTGAAATTAAATTTGATGACTTTCTTAAAGTAGCTGAATCACTTGGAGCAGATTATGTTGCCACAGGTCATTACTGTCGAAAAGAAAGCTTTACAGAAAACGGCACAACAAGATACAAACTCCTGGCTGGAAAAGATAAAAACAAGGATCAATCCTATTTTCTATGCCAAATATCTCAAAATCAATTATCCAAAGCTCTATTCCCAATAGGTGATTTGCAAAAATCTGAAGTTAGAAAAATTGCTGCGGAATTAGATTTGGTCACTGCCGAAAAAAAAGACTCTCAAGGTTTGTGCTTCATCGGTAAAGTGAAGTTACCAGAATTTCTTCAACAAAAATTAAAACCAAAACGAGGTGATATTATTGAAGTAGATTCAGATCATTCTGTATACGAAAAGAAAAAAATCATAAATTATGAAAAGGCAATTTCTTTACCAGTTGAAGTTTTAGCAGAATATTCAAAACCATACCATTACAATTCAACTACAGGAAAAATTGTAGGGAAACATGATGGTGCCCATTTTTTCACAAAAGGACAAAGAAAAGGCTTGGCTGTTGGCGGCACTAAAGAACCGCTTTTTGTAATAGAGACAGACGTTAACAACAACATTATTTATACAGGGCAAAGTAAAGATCATCCTGGTTTGAACAGAAATTGCCTTAAAGTTAAGACTGAAGATGTTCACTGGGTCAGAACTGATTTAAAAATAAAACCAGGCGAATCACTTAACGTAAAAGCGCGAATTAGGTATCGTCAACCACTTGAAGAAGCTCAACTAATTTGTTATAACAATGGGCTTTTTGTAGTTTTTAAAAACAAGCAATCTGCTATTACCGAAGGACAATTTGTCGCTTGGTATCATGATGATGAGCTTTTAGGTTCTGGCGTAATTTCTTAAAACAAAACACATGTTTCAAAACAACCGAATAACACAACTCTTCAATATTAAATTTCCTATAATTCAAGCTGGAATGATTTGGGCTAGCGGCTGGAAACTTGCAAGCAGTGTGAGTGAAGCTGGTGGCTTAGGTATTATTGGCGCTGGCTCTATGTATCCTCATATTTTAGAAGAGCATATTAAAAAATGTAAAGCAGCAACCTCAAAACCATTTGGGGTTAATGTGCCTATGCTCTACCCTGATTTAGATAAAATTATCGACATTATTATAAAAGAAGAAGTCAAAATTGTATTTACATCAGCTGGAAACCCTAAAACATGGACATCGCATTTACAGTCACATGGCATTAAAGTCGTTCACGTTGTAAGTAGTGTAAAGTTTGGATTGAAAGCTGAAGCAGCTGGCGTTGATGCAATTGTCGCCGAAGGTTTTGAAGCTGGCGGTCATAATGGCCGTGACGAAACAACAACACTTGCTTTACTACCCATGATTACAAAATCTGTTAACATTCCTGTCATAGCTGCAGGCGGAATTGCCAACGGCCAAGCTATGTTGGCTTGTATGGTTTTAGGTGCTGATGCTGTTCAAGTCGGAACACGTTTTGTTGCTAGTGAAGAAGCTTCATCACATATCAATTTTAAAAATGAGATCATTAAAGCTAAAGAAGGTGATACAAAACTCACTCTGAAGGAATTAGCGCCTGTAAGATTACTAAAAAATAAATTTTATAATGATGTGCAGGAATTATACCAACAGTCACCTACAAAAGAGCAACTTATTGAATTACTTGGACGTGCGAGAGCAAAAAAAGGAATGTTTGAAGGGGATTTAGATGAAGGTGAGCTTGAAATAGGTCAAATATCAGGTTTAATAGATCAAATTTTACCTGCACAGCAAATCCTTAAAAACATGTTAGATGAATTTGAAGAAGCCAAGAACAATGTTAAAAGCTTATAAATATTACTATCTAGCTAACTGAATAACTTCTAAAGTCAAATCACTTTGATATTCAATTAAATACACTGCAGTATTATAATTCACATTTTCAAAAGCATCATATTCATACTGAAATTTATTTTGAAAATACTCTGTAAACCCATCTAATGCAACTGATTCATTAAAACTATCTAAAGAAGCTAACCTTAAGATAGTATCTAACATCACGTCAAAACCACGCAAAAAATATTTTGATCGATAAGATTCATTAAAGGCTTTTAAATTATAATTACGCACATCAAAACTTGTTGAAGCAAATAAATAATCTAGCCTTGCTAAATAAAAATTAGAAATTTCGTCAGCTAAAACAGTGTTTGAAGGCATCATTAATTTTACCCTGTAACCTTCTTTTCGCAAAGCTTCAAGATAACTTACAGTAGCTTCAGCAACGCCTAAATCTTTAGTATCAAGTACAAACCAATTAATTTGATCTTCTGAAATAACTTGTTTTAATTCTTCAAATTGAAGATAATTTTCGGCCATTTCAACATGAGTTGCTTCAGGAAAACTGTAAGAAAATTTTTGTTTGAATCCTTGATTTAAGCTATCGCTTAAGAATGAAAGTTTTATGCTATCATTAATATGTTGATTGATGTAAGTTATAATTAATTCTTCCTTAAAGCGGTCAAGTGGTACAGAATTAAAGACATGTTTAGCATTAACTGGCGAATTGGTAATCGGTAAAATTAAGGGAACACTGTCTTGGCGAAGCTCGTTACCCATAATTTCGATATTATTTGATAAAACAGGCCCGACAACAGCGTCAAAACTCGAAAAATTATTTTGTTCTAAAATTTCATTTAGGGTATCTTGGCTCATAGCCGTATCAAATGCCTCTAAATTCACAAAAATTCCAAGTTTTTTAGCAGAATCTACAGCAGCTCTTGCGCCTTCAAATAGGTCTAGCGAAATACGTGTAATTCGCTCTTCAAGAAGTACTTTCGGTTTTTTAATACTATCATAAGCAAATTTGTGCAAATTAAAAGGTAAAGCTAATGCTATACGCTGTGGATTAGTATTTTTAATATGCTCAACTAAATTAATGCGCTTATCAATAGCTGAATTCTTTTTTGGAATTTTCAACACAAAGTCTGATGAAAAGTTACCATATTCATAGGCTGGATTGAGTTGTTTAAGCACTTCTTCTGAAAGCTGAAATTGCTCTTTTAGCAAATTTATATCGTCTTTAGATTGAACTTTTACGTAACTTAAATCATCTGGAGCTTGGCGAACAGATTTTTGCTCAATTTCACGTTTAATGACGACATAATCACCAGGTTGAAGTATGTCTTTATTTGGATTGAGTTGTTCAAGCTTTTCTACCGTAATCCCGTAGGTCTTTGCGATACCATATTTAGTCTCTTTTGGTTGTACAAGATGCTTTAAGCTAGAAAAAGTTGAATTTTTTATCGATTGATTTTCAGAATTTTTTGGTTGTTTTAAGACCGGAATTTGCAAAACATCATTCACATCGAGTTCTCGGTCTTTTAAAAAAGAATTATATCTAATTATGGTTTCTACTTCAACTTGAAACTGTTTAGCAATACTGTAAAGTGTTTCTTTTGGTGAAACATCATAGGATTTAAACTTTTTAACTTGCTCAGACGACTTCAATAAAGGAATCACTAAGGTTTTGCCTTGCAAATTAGTATAACGTGATACATCCGGGTTATAATTTAAGATATCAGTAGTTTCTACTTCAAATTTCTGAGCAATTTTTGCTAAATCTTCTTCAGATTCAACACTATAAGTGGTAAAGTTTTGAGCACTCAAAACATGAGTTAACACGAAAAACAATACAGCTAATATAATTTTCTTCATAATTATTCCCATTCAATCGTTGCTGGCGGCTTAGAACTAATATCATACACTACTCTATTAACGCCTTTTACCTTATTTATTATTGTATTTGAAACATATTGTAAGAATTTGTAAGGTAAATCTACCCAATCGGCTGTCATACCATCGGTAGACTCAACCGCTCTCAAAGCAACAACTTTTTCATAGGTGCGCTCATCACCCATCACACCAACCGACTCGACTGGTAACAAAATAGCGCCAGCTTGCCAAACTTTATCATATAGTTTCCACTCTCTTAAAGCTTGAATGAAAACATGATCAACCTCCTGGACCAATTTAACCTTTTCTGCAGTAATATCACCTAAAATTCTTATCGCTAAACCAGGTCCAGGAAATGGATGGCGGCCAAGTAATTTGGCATCAATATTCATTTCGGCTCCTACACGTCTTACTTCGTCTTTAAAAAGCATGCGAAGAGGCTCAACGACTTTTAGCTTCATAAAATCTGGCAAGCCGCCAACGTTGTGATGAGATTTAATAGTTGCTGAAGGACCATTAACAGAAATCGATTCGATGACATCAGGGTAAATTGTACCTTGAGCTAAATAAACAACATCTTTAATCTGCCCAGCTTCATCATCAAAAATATCGATAAAAGCATTACCTATAATTTTGCGTTTTTGTTCAGGATCTGAAATACCTTCTAATTTATCTAAAAAATAAGTTGAAGCATCAACACCTTTAACGTTTAAGCCCATATGTTTGTATTGATCTAAAACAGAAGTAAACTCATCTTTTCGCAATAAACCATTATTAACAAAAATGCAATATAATTGCTTACCAATTGCCTTATGAAGTAAGGTTGCGGCCACTGTAGAATCAACGCCGCCACTTAAACCTAAAACAACCTTATCATTGCCAATTTTTTCTTTTAAGTCGGCTACCGTCATGTCTACAAAAGCTGAAGGCGTCCAAGTTTGTGGAACACCAGCAATTTTAACTAAAAAGTTTTCGAGGAGTTTTTTGCCATCAGTAGAATGATAAACTTCAGGATGAAATTGGATTCCGTAAGTTAATTCGTCTTGAAACTTGTATGCTGCAAACTTAACATCAGCTGTACTGGCAATGCACTTGGCTTGTTCAGGCAATTCTTTAATACTATCACTATGCGACATCCAAACTTGAGACTGTTCAGTAATGCCTTCAAATAAATCTGAAGTTGGATCAACGTAGCTCAAATTTGCACGACCAAATTCACGCGTGTTTGAGCTGGCAACTAATCCACCAAAGTTATGTGCCATAAACTGAGCACCAAAACAGACACCTAAAACTGGAAATTTTGATTTTATTTTTGATAAATCAGGTTTGGGCGCTTCAGGGTTTCTTACCGAAAATGGACTTCCTGATAAAATTACTGCTTTAAAATCAGCTAAATTTTCAGGGATTTTATGAAATGGAAATATCTCGCAGTAAATATTTAATTCTCGAACACGTCTTGCTATTAGCTGTGTGTACTGCGAACCGAAATCTAAGATGAGGACATTTTTTTGCATGAACAAAAGTAAAAATTTGCGTTAAAACAAAACAGTCTCTTATGCATTTTTATACATTTAAATTAAAAATGCTTGATATACTTAGAAAAGAAGCTATAGA
The DNA here is from genome assembly GCF_900129035.1 of Psychroflexus salarius. GTDB lineage: Bacteria > Bacteroidota > Bacteroidia > Flavobacteriales > Flavobacteriaceae > Psychroflexus > Psychroflexus salarius. Next base: position 130,766 of record NZ_FQTW01000002.1, read on the forward strand.
CGAAGTAAAATTTGGCTACCTAAAAAAGAAATATCCCACAAAACATACTTATTTAGCTACAATAAGAGCAAATAAGCCTGTTGTTAGAACGGTTATTTTAAGAGATTGCATAGATGAAATAGATCCTCTTTTTTATACTGATGCAAGAAGTTTTAAAGTTGAAGATTTAAAACACAATGAAAACGCTTCTGCTTTATTTTACAACCCCAAAAAATTAATTCAAATCAGGTTAGACGGTCAGTTAAGGCTTTTAAAAGATGATGATTTAATTAAGAAACATCGCGAAAAAGCTTTAAGTATTTCAAAGAAAGATTACACAAGTTGTTTTTCACCTGGAGAGGAAATAAGCAATCCCGATGCATTGGAGTATCTCAAAAGTGATTTTTTTCAGGGAATTTATCTACAAGTTGAAAAAATTGAATATCTAAAATTAAAGCGCCCTAATCACATTAGATGTGAGTTTAATAAAAAAGATAATGCTTGGTCAAACCGATTTTTAGCCCCATAAAAAAAGACTGCCAAATGACAGTCTTTTAATAATCAGGATGAAGTTAATTTATTTACATAGCGTTAGAACCTATATCGCCTTGCGCTACAATTGTTGCTAAGTCATTTGCACTTAAATGAACATTTACGTAACCATCAACTGATAATACATCTTCATAACCAAACATTGTATTGTCATCTAGCATTGCTACGTTTGAGCGACTCATTCCTGTCGTTCCATCAACTGGCATAAAAGTGTAAAGAATTCCACCACCTTCAGCTGCACTATTCATATGGATATGTGCTGGATGCATGCCACCATCAGGTGTACCATCTAACATAATGGTTGCTTGTGCTTCACCATTAACGCGTTCTTCAAATAATACTGAACCGCTGATTCCAGGTACGTCTTTTTCTCCTAAAGGATATGATATAGATTCGCCGGTTAATTCATTTTGGCCAATATCACCTTGTGCAACGATTGTCGCTAAGTCATCAGTACTTAAATGAACATTTACGTAACCATCAACTGATAATACATCTTCATAACCAAACATTGTATTGTCATCTAGCATTGCTACATTTGAACGGCTCATTCCTGTCGTTCCATCAACTGGCATAAAAGTGTAAAGAATTCCGCCACCTTCAGCTGCTGTATTCATGTGAATATGTGCTGGATGCATGCCGCCATCAGGTGTACCATCTAACATAATAGTTGCTTGCGCTTCGCCATTAACGCGTTCTTCGAATAAAACTGAACCGCTAATGCCTGCGACATCTTTTTCTCCTAGCATGTAAGACTTAGATTCACCAGTTAATTCATTTTGACCGATATCGCCTTGTGCAACGATTGTCGCTAATTCATCAGCACTTAAATGAACATTTACGTAACCATCAACTGATAATACATCTTCATAACCAAACATTGTATTGTCATCTAGCATTGCTACGTTTGAACGGCTCATTCCTGTCGTTCCATCAACTGGCATAAAAGTGTAAAGAATTCCGCCACCTTCAGCTGCTGTATTCATGTGAATATGTGCTGGATGCATGCCGCCATCTGGCGTACCATCTAACATAATAGTTGCTTGTGCTTCACCATTAACGCGTTCTTCAAATAAAACTGAACCGCTAATTCCAGGTACGTCTCTTTCTCCCAGCATGTAAGACTTAGATTCACCAGTTAATTCATTTTGGCCAATATCACCTTGTGCAACGATTGTCGCTAGTTCATCAGCACTTAAATGAACATTTACGTAACCATCAACTGATAATACATCTTCATAACCGAACATTGTATTGTCATCTAGCATTGCAACGTTTGAGCGACTCATTCCTGTCGTTCCATCAACTGGCATAAAAGTGTATAGAATTCCGCCACCTTCAGCTGCTGTATTCATATGAATATGTGCTGGATGCATACCACCATCTGGCGTTCCATCTAACATAATGGTTGCTTGTGCTTCACCATTAACGCGTTCTTCAAATAAAACTGAACCGCTAATGCCTGCGACATCTTTTTCGCCTAACATGTATGATTTAGATTCACCAGTTAATTCATTTTGACCGATGTCGCCTTGTGCTACAACAGTTTCTAGTTCATCAGCACTTAGATGAATGTTAATATAGCCATCATACTCAAGCAAACTTTGGTAACTAATTGGGTCACCATCATTAGTTTGTGTTACAATAGTTTCACTGATCCCTGTAGCACCGTTTACATCGTTTAAAGAAACAGCGATGGCACCACCTTCAGCTGCAGTGTTCATGTGAATGTGAGATGGATGCATGCCATCTTGAGGTGTTCCAGTAACATCAAGTCTTACTAAAACGCTACCATCTGTTTGTTCTGAAAAAACAGCTGTTCCAGAAACACCTGAAGCTGAACGCTCAAATAAGTCGTAAGTTTTAGATTCACCAGTTGGATTTACTGGTGCCATGTTGTTGTCATCATCGTCACAGCTTATAAAAAAACTTGTTGCGATGAACAAAATTGTAAGTGATTTTAAAAATTTCATAGTATTATTTTTGATTCGCTTTTATTTACGGACCAAAACAAACTATGGTTCACTCAAAATCGTTTAAAGTTTAAAACTTAACAGTATTTAACACAAAATGAAAAAATTTAAGGAATATTAAGATACTTATGTGTTTGTAAAGAAATCTTCCATTTTGGGTATTTCATCACGTATTCAACAATCATTGGCATCATTTTTTCGCGGACACTCCATTCTGGTTGAAGATAAAGTTGGCAAGATGAATTTTTAATTAATTCGGCTTGTTGTTCAGCAAATTTAAGATCATGCTTATTATATATAATCACTTTAAGTTCGTTAGCCACTTCATAAATCTCTGGTTTGGGAAGTTTGATTTTCTTAGGAGATAAACAAATCCAATCCCAGTAGCCTGTTAATTGGTAAGCCCCAGAAGTTTCAATATGAACTTTAAGACCTAAAGATTTAAGCTGAGTAGTTAAAGGATTCATATTCCATGTAAGAGGCTCACCACCAGTAATCACGATTGTATCACTGTACAATTTAGCGGAATTAACTATTTCTGAAATAGCCGTTGGCGGATGCGTATTGGGATTCCAACTTTCTTTAACATCGCACCAATGGCAGCCAACATCGCAACCACCAATTCTAATGAAATAGGCAGCTGTTCCTGTATGATGGCCTTCACCTTGAATGGTATAAAACTGCTCCATCAAAGGCAGCATTTCACCTTTATTGACTAATTCTTTTGTTTCTTTTTCGAGCATATCGCAAAGATAATTATATTTTTGGCATAAGTTTTTGAATTAAAAAATATCCGAAATTTAAATCATACTAATCATGACTCATTTCAAATTTATTACAGCACTTTTTTTAGTAAGTTTTCTCATTATTTCTTGCAACTCTGACCAAGCCTATCTCATAGCAGAAAACAAAGTAGGTAAGATTACGAATTCAACAAAAATTAATGAATTAGAACAGTTGTTCCCAAATGATTCTATTGTCAAACCAAATTACAAAAATAGGTTTGAAGCGAATGGAAATGACGTATACATTTATGAAAATGGTGACTTAAGCTTAAAAATACAACCTAGAATTTATGGCGATAGCACAAGTACGATTCGGGAAATTCAAATTTTAAACCCAAAGTACAAAACTGCTAATGGCTTAAATGTGAATGGTGATTTTAAAACTATATATGAAAATTACAGCATTAAAACGATTCAAAATAGCTTTAAGAATGTTATTGTAGATATTAAAGAGTTTGGGCTGTATGTGATTATAGATAAAGCTGAATTACCAAGTAATCTTCGATATGATCGAACTTCAACAATAACTGAAACTCAAATACCAAATCAGGCCAAATTCAAATATGTTTGGTTTGCTTTTGATGCACCTCAAGAAGTTGCAAGCGATAAAGAATAAAGCTAAAAAATGCCACAAAAAATAATAAAAAAATTCGTCCCTAGAATTATTGGGTTTAAGTTAAACACACAATTCAAATTAAACAAAGACAAGGCTTTAAACAAAGCATACCAATTGTTTTCTACACCTCGAAATAGCGATATAAAACCACATCAAAATCAATTTTTAGAAGCAGCAAAAGCTAAAAAACACAGCATTAACTCATATCAAATTCAGACCTATCACTGGCCTGGAAAAGGTGAGACTGTTTTACTTGTTCACGGCTGGGATAGCAATACTTCAAGATGGAAAAGCTTAGTTAAAGAATTAACATCAAGCAATTTTAATATTATTGCCTTTGATGCACCAGCCCACGGCAACTCAACGGGAACTTTATTAAATGTACCTTTATATGCTGAAGTTTTAGAAGAACTTATTTCTATACACAAACCAAATCACTTAATCGGTCATAGTATTGGTGCAATGACACTTATTTTTAATCAATTCAAGTTTAATAATTCAAAAGATATAAAAAAGCTAGTTTTACTTGGTGCACCATCTGAAATGAAACTGATAATGAGAGATTATCAAAAAATACTTCAGCTTAGTCCAAAATTCATGTCAGAACTCAACACCTATTTTAAACAAAAATTTGGCTACTATTTTGAAGCGTTTTCTATAGCTGAATTTGCAAAATCGGTTCATGTGCCTAGCCTTATTATTCATGACCAATATGATAAGATAGCACCTGTAGAAGCTGCTAAATCTATTCATAAAAACTTAAAAAATAGTCAGCTTATCATTACTGAAGGTGCAGGGCATTCTCTTAAAAATAATGATATTGATAAAAATATACTTAAATTTATTCAGTCTTAAAAACTATGAATCAACCCATTAGAATAAATAAATTTTTAAGCCAAGCTGGTTATTGCTCAAGACGTGAAGCCGATGCTCTAATCAAAGAAGGTCGTGTTACCATTAACAAAGTAGTGCCTGAAATGGGACAAAAGGTAAATCCTGATGATCAAGTATATGTTGATAACAAATTAGTTGAAGTAAAATCAAAAGAAAAGATTTACTTAGCGTTTAATAAACCCAAAGGCGTAGTTTGCACAACCAATTCTAAAGTTGAAAAAAACAATATTGTTGATTATATTAATTACCCTGAGCGCATTTATCCAGTAGGAAGACTTGATAAAATGAGTGAAGGCTTAATTTTAATGACTAATGATGGTGAGATTGTGAACCAAATTTTAAGAGCAAGACATCACCACGAAAAAGAATACATCGTTAAAGTAGTTAAACCTATTACAAATCAATTTATTGATAAATTAAGTCATGGTGTACCAATTCTTGATACAGTTACGCGCGAATGTAAAGTCGAAAAAATAGATACTTACACCTTCAAAATTATTTTAACGCAAGGATTAAATAGGCAAATTAGACGCATGTGTGAAGCCTTAGATTACCGAGTTACAAAATTAAAACGCACACGAATTAAACATATTAAGTTAGATGTAGAAGTGGGCCAATATAGACACCTAACTTCAACTGAAATAAAAGGCTTACAACATCAATAAATTATATTATCATGAAAAATATAACTCCATTTCATCTTGCCATTCCTGTAAGAGATCTTAAAGTCAGCCGTGATTTTTATTCAAGGATTCTTCAATTAAAAGAAGGTCGAAGTGACTCTCATTGGGTAGATTATGATTTTTTTGGACATCAATTTGTTATTCATGAAAGTAAGAATTTTAGTCAAACTGAAGTTGTAAGTCAAGTTGATGGCCACGATGTGCCTGTACCGCATTTTGGTATCGTTTTAGAATGGGAGCAATTTTGGGAATTTGCCGAGCATCTTAAAAAACAATCAATTCGTTTTATTATTGAACCTTATATAAGGTTTAAAAATCAGCCAGGCGAGCAAGCGACCATGTTTTTTAAAGATCCAAGTGGTAATGCGCTCGAATTTAAGAGCTTTAAAAATATGAATCAACTCTTTGCCAAATGAAAACACTTTCACCAAAATTAGTTAGACAGCTTTTTATATTAATGATTATTATTTCGCTTGGATTCTTGATATTCATGGAAATATTGCCTTATTTATCAGGTGTTTTAGGCGCCATAACTTTTTATGTTTTACTCAGAGGTTTCATGCGAAAGATGAAAGCTAAAGGCTGGAATGAAAACTTATCTGTAAGCATACTTCTCACTGGATCGTTTATACTCATACTTTTACCTATTGCAGGTATTGTATTAATGCTGTCTTCAAAAATCTCAAAAGCAGTTAAAAACTCAGAAGTAGTCGTAAACGCTGTGAATTCTCAAATTGCAGAAGTTGAACATTTAACGGGCTACAAGTTAGCATCGAGCATAGATACAGGCGCAGTTACAAATTGGATTTCGAATAATTTACAAGGATTTGCAGGTAGCACATTTGAAATATTTATTGCTATTAGCATTATGTACTTTTTATTATACTACATGCTTTTAAATCAGAAAAAACTCTCTTCTTCTTTAGAAACATACATTCCTATCGGCGTTGAAAATTTAAAAATTATTGCCAAAGAATCAGGTAAAAAAGTAAAGGCTAATGCAATAGGTATTCCGCTGGTAGCATTAATACAAGGTATAATTTCACTAATTGGTTATTGGATTTTCGGTGTTCCAGATCCCTTATTTTGGTTTGTTATAACAGCCATTGGTTCTATGATCCCATTTATCGGGACAGCAATCGGCTTTTTACCGGTAACACTGTTAATGATTTATCAAGGCGATAATTTTGCAGCCATAGGTGTTTTATTATACGGTTTTATTGTTGTTGGGTCTTCAGATAACATTGTGCGCTTACTGATTTTGAAAAAAATGGCTAATGAACATCCACTTATCACTTTAATTGGTGTTATTATAGGCGTTCCTTTATTTGGTTTTATTGGCCTGATTTTTGGTCCACTGCTAATATCTTTATTCTTACTTATCGTAGTGATTTATAAAAAAGAATACGGTGAAATTGAAAATGAACATCAAGAAAAAAGCCTTGACAATGAACTGGAAAAAAAACAAATACAGGAATAAAAAGAAAATTGATGAAGCTTACGTAAAAGCTGAATCTAAAAAAGTTTCAGACAAAGACATTGATGAAACGCTTAGCCGTCAACAACAATTATTAAATAAGTTGAAGCATAAAAAATGGGATCACATAAAAACTGAAGTCTACCAACTCATAGAAATGCTTAAAGCTTTTAAAGATAAAACATACACAAAAACACCTTGGAAAAGCATTTCAGCCATAACATTTACACTCCTATATATTATCAACCCGTTAGACTTAGCTCCAGATTTTATACCGTTTATAGGTTATTTAGATGACATAAGTATTTTAACTTTCTGCCTTAAATTAGTAAAAAGTGATATTAATGATTTTAAAAACTGGAAAGAACACCAAGAAGCTATTAATTGATATTTAAAGACCTTTTCTTAATCTGTGCTGTTCACGCGCAAGAAGTGTATTTTTTAATAACATTGCAATTGTCATAGGCCCAACACCACCAGGAACAGGTGTAATATGTGATGCTTTTTTACTCACGTTTTCATAATCTACGTCACCAGTAATTACGTAGCCCTTTTTAGCAGAATCATCAGGAACACGTGTAATTCCAACATCAATAATAACTGCATCATCTTTTACCATTTCAGCTTTTAAAAAGTTTGGTATACCTAAAGCAGAAATTACAATATCTGCTTGGCTAGTAATCTGAGTAATATTTTTGGTATGGCTGTGTGTTAAAGTAACAGTCGAATTTCCTGGCCAGCCTTTACGACCCATCAAAATGCTCATTGGACGCCCTACAATGTGGCTACGACCAATAACAACGGTATGCTTACCGTTAGTTTGAACGTTATAACGTTCAAGTAGTTCTAAAATCCCAAATGGTGTTGCCGGTATAAATGAAGTCATATCAAGCGCCATTTTACCAAAATTAGCTGGATGGAAACCATCAACATCTTTATTAGGGTCAATACGCATGATTACTTTTTGAGTATCAATCTGTTTTGGTAATGGTAATTGAACTATAAAACCATCAATATCCTCATCTTCATTTAATCGGTCGATCTTGTCAAGTAATTCTAATTCAGAAATTGTTCCAGAAAGCTTAACTAAAGTCGATTTAAAACCAACACGTTCACATGACCTCACTTTACTACCAACATAGGTTAGACTAGCGCCATCGTTACCTACGATTACTGCGGCCAAATGAGGGACTTTCTCATTTTTCGCCTTCATCTTATCAACTTCAGCAGTAATTTCGTTTTTGATATCGTTACTTACTTTCTTGCCGTCTAGAATTGTCATGTTACCTGTGTTATTAACTTGTTATTTATTGCTTCATATTTTGCATCATTTGCATCATCTTTTTTCCGCCGCCGCCTTGCATCATTTTCATCATTTTACTCATTTGGCTAAATTGTTTAAGCAATTGGTTAACCTCTTGAACTGAAGTACCAGAACCTTTACCAATTCTACGTTTACGACTTGAATTAATGATATTAGGGTTTGCGCGCTCTTTAGGTGTCATGGAGTGAATAATGGCTTCAATATGTTTAAAGGCATCATCATCAATATCCATATTTTTCATCATTTTCCCAGCACCAGGAATCATTCCCATCAAGTCTTTCATGCTACCCATTTTCTTGACTTGCTGTATTTGACTTAGGAAATCATCAAAACCAAATTTATTTTTAGCGATTTTCTTCTGGAGCTTTCTCGCTTCTTCTTCATCATATTGCTCTTGAGCACGTTCTACTAAAGAGACAACATCACCCATTCCTAAGATTCTGTCTGCCATACGCGATGGATAAAAAACATCTACCGCATCCATCTTTTCACCTGTACCAATAAACTTTATGGGTTTATTGACGACCGATTTAATAGAAATGGCGGCACCGCCACGCGTATCACCATCTAATTTGGTTAAAATAACACCGTCAAAATCTAAAACATCATTAAAGGCTTTTGCTGTATTTACAGCATCCTGACCTGTCATGGCATCAACCACAAATAAAGTTTCATTAGGCTGAATAGTTTTATGGATGTCTGAAATTTCATTCATCATTTGCTCATCGATAGCTAAACGACCTGCGGTATCAAGAATAACTACATTATGGCCGTTTTGTTTAGCGTGTGCAATGGCACCTTGAGCAATTTTAACGGGATCTTTTTCTTCTTTATTAGAGAAAACTTCAACATTTATTTGTTCTCCAACAACATGCAATTGATCTATAGCAGCTGGTCTATAAACATCACATGCTACCAATAAAGGTTTACGTGTTTTTTTTGTTTTTAGAAAATTGGCAAGCTTACCTGAAAATGTTGTCTTACCAGAACCTTGCAAACCTGACATTAAAATAACCGATGGTGAACCTGATAAATCAACGCCTTCAGCATCGCCACCCATCAAATCAGTTAACTCGTCTTTAACGATTTTAACCATTAATTGATTAGGCTTTAATGATTTTAAAACGTTTTGACCAATAGCTTTTTCTTTTACAGTATTTGTAAAATTCTTTGCAATTTTAAAGTTAACATCAGCATCAACTAAAGCTCTTCTAACTTCTTTTAAAGTTTCGGCTACATTTACTTCGGTAATTTGACCGTGACCTTTAAGTACATGAAAGGCTTTATCTAACTTATCACTTAAACTATCAAACATATTCTTAATCAGTTTTATGCAAAAGTAAGGATTTGAATCCTATTATTGAAGTTTTTACAAATTAAAAAACCACCTAAAAAGGTGGTTTTAAATTATTTATTGTGACATTTACAGTTTGTAATTATGTTCGTTTCTATCACTTTCATTGTAACGCTTAATCGCTGTTTCTACAAGTTCTTTAGCTTCAACTTCATTACCCCAATTACCTATTGTAACTTCTTTATCTTCCAAATCTTTATAGGTTCTAAAAAAATGTTCAATTTCTTCAACTAATTGCGGATTCACATCACCAAAATTTTGAATGGCTGTTCCCATTGGATCATCAACAGGTACACAGATAATTTTTTCATCAGGGCCTTTTTCATCAGACATATGCAAAACACCAACAGGTCTAACTTCAGCAACACAACCAGGTATAACTGGATGCGTAAATAACACGAGAACATCTAATGGGTCATTGTCTAATGCTAAAGTCTCAGGTACAAAACCGTAATCTGCTGGATATACCATAGACGTATGTAACATACGGTCAAATCTAATTTTTTTTGTATCAAAATCGTACTCGTATTTGTTACGACTACCTCTTGGAATTTCTATAAAAGCATCAAATGTCATTGTTGTATTTATTAGGTTAAAAAATCGGGTCACAAAACTAATAAAACTTTGCTTATTAGAGGTTTAATTCTTAGAAATAAAATCCAAATGATCCGGTTACACCAAAATTTCGAGCATCTGGTAATGTTTTATAATTACCTCTAAAATGAAAATCTAATCGAAATACTCTAAAAATATTACCAACACCTAAACTGTAAGACCAATAAGGTTCTTGATCTGGTGCAAAAAGTTCTGGATTTGTGAACGAAGCGTTTAAGGCTTGGTTTGAATCTGATATTGAACCATACACAGCTCTTGCGCTTACAATTTCTCTCAAATCTAAGTCTCTTAGTAATGGAATTCTAGAAAACAAGCGACCATTAAAATTATGCTCAACATGAACACTAGCGTAAGTATCGGTAACAAAATCGTAAAAATCTAATAATGGAAATGTGCCTAGAATGGAAAATAAGGTTTGATTACCAGGAACAACATTAAGCAAACCTAAAGAAACATCGCCAAAGGTTTTACCCGCCTCGAATGTTGAAGTAAACTTTCCAAATCCACCAACTTGTATTGGCTGCCTGTAGTAGAGTTGAAGTTTATAATAGTTAAAATCGCTATCTAAAACTCCTGTAAACCCTTTTGAATAATTTAAAAATATTTCTGGGTAATCATCGTCATTCAAAATATATCGCTCTACACCATAACCAGAAGTTTTACGACCTGGCATGTATTTAAGAATGACTGAAGCTTCCATTTGTCTAGTTTCTTCTTCAATAAGCGTTTGCGCTTCATTTTCGAAATAAGCGATACTAAACTGGTCTGAAGCCGATTTTAAGGTCCTGTAGGTAGAACCTAGCCTGACCTCAAAATTTTTGAATGGCTCAAATGTAAAGGCTAAACTCGATAGATTAATATTGGTTAAACTAGCATTAGAGCCAACTGTTAAAACAGAAGAACTGGCTAAACTTCGACCTAAAACATCTGATGTATTGGTTAAACTTGCACCTAATTGTTCTACATCTCGCCTATTTCCGGCTTCAACAACTAATCGTGATTTTTGATCTAATAAGTATTTTCCGGAAATACCATATTTAAATTTATCATCTCTAAAACCATAGGCTAAAAACCCTTGTAAACGGTATTTATCATTTTGTCCTGAGTAGGTTCTTCCGCCAACTCGCAATCTTAAACCTTCAACATCATTATAACCAAAAGTTGAAAAAACAGGCCCAAAATCCCAACCATCTTGCTCCCAATAATTAGTAGCTAAAATTGTACCTATACTATAAATTCGCTTAAAAGCATCAACTGTTTTTAAGGTGTCTAACATTGAGTAAACTTGCTGTTCATTTTTGTTGAGTTCTTCTAAGCGCTTTTCTTTCCAAAACTCAGAATCTCTAAAATAAACACTATCATTAATAATTTCTCTTTCATCACGATAGAATTTATTCGGTTTGGGTTTATTGAATTCGTAATCATCAAATAAAGTAGTTCGCTTACCATAAACGCCTCTTGACTCTTCTTTTTTCTGAAAAGTAAAATCGGTCATAAAATGGTCTCGAGTAATTAAAAAAATCGAATCATTTAAGACTTCAAATTCTTGTTCAATAAAGACTTCTTTAACCCAATTGATGTTAGAACCTTTATTCATGGTCATTTCAATTTCTTTGATTGCCCAAGTGGTATCATTCACCCAGAAGTCACCTTTAAAAGTAAGTTCGCCTTTACGTCTAGGATAATACACAATATTATAGCAATACTTATCGCCAATGTAAGTTGAATCAGCCAATACGTAGTTGTAGGTATCAATACCTGTTCTTGATAACGGGCTTACAAAGCTTTTATCGAAAAATTTGAGATAGTTGTCATAAACATTGTAGTCTGAATAAATATCTTTGATATATTGAATTAAAGTTTGGTTATCACTAAATCCAGAATTTTTGTTCCCCAAAAGAATTTCACGTTCGGTATTTTTAACATTATTACCATAAACTTTTGAAACAGCTTCATTAAGAAATATTGGCAAATAAGTTTTACCAGTAACTTGATTAGTATCGACTTGGTTAAAAATAAATTCCATACCGTTAAATACACGAGAATTAATTAAAGAGCTATCAATCGTGTTTAAGTCGAATTCTAACTTCTCATATTTATCATATTGATAGTATTTAAACTTATTAACACCATTTTGCCGTTTATTTTCCCAAATTTTTCGAAGAATGTCTATAGCTGGATTATTTTTTTTTGAAGTTTTACCACTATAAATCATCACTTCATCTAAAGCTTCAGCATCAGATTTTAAGGTAATTTCTAAATTATAACTCACAGGCTGAGCCAACTCTAAAACTTCAGCTTTAAAACCCATAAATGAAATTTTAATTGCCGAATAATTTTCTTCAGATTCTAGGTAAAACTTACCATCTTCATTAGTGATTGTTCCTTCAGAAGAGTTTTCAAAAATTACGTTTGCATAGGGAATTGGTTCGCCATTTTCATCATATACCTTTCCGCTTACTTTCGTTTGGGCGTAAAAACTGATGCTAATAAAGAGAAGAAGTAAGGCTAGTAGGTTTTTCATATAATTAAAGAAGCTTCATTTTTAAATAAATAAATGAAGCTTCAAATTTATGAGAATTTTGTTAGTATTAGATGTATAAAACTTTTTTAACAGCCTTAATAACATCTTCATGATTAGGCAACCATTCTTTCAGTAAAACTGGAGAATATGGCGCTGGTGTATCAGCTGTATTTATTTTAACAATTGGAGCATCTAAATAATCAAACGCATCATTTTGCACTTTGTAGGTGATTTCTGTTGAGACATTTCCGAATGGCCATGCTTCCTCAAGAACAACCAGGCGATTCGTCTTTTTAACTGATTTTATAATCGATTCGTAATCGAGCGGTCTAACCGTTCTTAAATCTATAATTTCACAAGAAATACCATCTTTTTCTAGCTCATCAGCTGCTTTATAAGCTTCTTTAATAATTTTCCCGAACGAAACAATAGTAACGTCTTCACCTTGTCGCTTGACATCAGCAACACCTAGAGGAATTGTATATTCATCTTCAGGAACTTCTCCTTTATCACCATACATTTGTTCGCTTTCCATAAAAATAACTGGGTCATCATCACGGATAGCAGACTTCAATAAGCCTTTAGCATCATAAGGGTTAGAAGGAATTACTACTTTTAAACCAGGCGTGTTTGCATACCAATTTTCGAATGCTTGAGAATGTGTTGCACCTAATTGCCCAGCAGACGCCGTAGGACCACGAAATACGATAGGAATATTAAATTGACCACCTGACATTTGACGCATTTTAGCGGCATTGTTTATAATTTGGTCGATACCAACAAGTGAAAAATTGAAAGTCATAAATTCAATTATAGGTCTATTTCCATTCATTGCCGATCCTATGCCAATACCTGAAAAGCCAAGCTCAGAAATAGGTGTATCAATAATCCGATCAGGACCAAACTCATCAAGCATTCCTTTAGAAGCTTTATAAGCGCCATTATATTCTGCAACCTCTTCACCCATCAAATAAATAGACTCATCGGCTCTCATTTCCTCGCTCATAGCTTCAGCAATGGCTTCTCTAAATTGAATTGTTTTCATTTTATATTAACTGTTTGTCTTTTGATTTCTTTAAAGCACAAAAATACTAATTCAATTCACTTTACACCACTAGATTTTTAGAAAAATTTATTATGCATGCATAGGAAATTTAGACTAAAAAATTTATATTCGCAATATAAAACGTATAAACCCTATTTAAATGAAAATATTAGTTTGTATAAGTCATGTTCCTGATACAACTTCAAAAATTAATTTCACGGAGAATGACACTAAATTTGATACAAATGGCGTCCAATTTGTGATTAATCCAAATGATGAGTTTGGCTTAACGCGCGCCATGTGGTTTAAAGAAAAACAAGGTGCTACGGTTGATGTTGTCACTGTCGGTGATAAATCAACCGAACCTACAATCCGCAAAGCATTAGCGATTGGCGCAGACTCTGCAATTCGAGTAGATGCAGAGCCACTTGATGGCTTTCAAGTTGCAAAAGAATTAGCTAAAGTTGCCCAAGATGGTAGTTATGATTTAATAATTGCTGGCCGTGAATCTATTGATTACAATGGTGGAATGGTTCCTGGTATGTTAGCAAAATTAATAGGCGCTAATTTTATTAACACATGCGTGAGTCTTGAAGTTGAAGATGACAAAGCAACAGCTGTAAGAGAAATTGATGGCGGAAAAGAAACTTTAACTGCTAATTTGCCGCTTGTTATTGGAGGTCAAAAGGGCTTGGTTGAAGAGAGCGATTTAAAAATACCTAATATGAGAGGTATTATGATGGCCAGAAAAAAACCACTTAAGGTCGTTGAACCCGTTGCCGAAACGCCTTTAACCAAAGCTGAAAAATTTGAGAAACCAGCACCAAAGGGTGAAGTAAAACTAGTTGATGCTGATAATATTGATGAGCTCATCGACTTATTACATAACGAAGCTAAAGCAATTTAAATAAAAAATTATGTCTGTACTTGTATATACTGAATCCGAAAACGGAAAACTAAAAAAAGCTGCGCTTGAAGTAGCTTCTTACGCTAAGGCTGTTGCTGATGCCATTGGTGGAAATGTTACAGCTGTTAGTATTAATAGTGATAATAATGACGACTTGGCAAATTATGGCGTTCATAAAAGCTTAGAAGTTAGTGATGAAAAACTTCAAAAATTTAATGCAGACGCCTATGCTGAAGTTATTACTCAGGCGGCCAAAAAAGTTGATGCCAAAGTAGTTGTAATTAGTCAAAGTGCTAATGCTAAATATTTAGCACCTTTACTTTCAATAAATTTAAATGCTGCTTACGCCTCAAACGTTGTAGATGTTCCTAAAACCGACAACGAATTTACGGTAGAACGCACAGCTTTTACTAATAAAGCCTTCAACCATACAAGCCTATCTACTGATGTTAAAATCTTAGGTCTTTCAAATAACGCTTTTGGCTTGAAAGAAAGTAAAGCTGAAATGACTAAAGAAGACTTTTCAGCTGAATTAGGTGATGATCACTTTAAGATTAATGTAGAATCGGTTGATAAAAACACTGATAAAGTAAGCATCGCCGATGCTGAAGTTGTGGTCTCTGGCGGTCGTGGTTTAAAAGATCCTAAAAATTGGGGAATGATAGAAGATTTAGCCGACGTACTTGGTGCCGCAACAGCATGTTCTAAACCCGTAAGCGACATGGGTTGGCGACCACATTCTGAACACGTAGGCCAAACAGGAAAACCAGTGGCTTCTAACTTATACATTGCCATTGGTATTTCTGGAGCGATACAACATTTAGCAGGAATTAGCGCTTCTAAAACAAAGGTTGTTATTAATACTGATGATGAAGCACCGTTTTTTAAAGCAGCTGACTATGGTATAGTTGGTGATGCATTTGAAGTTGTCCCAAAGCTGATTGAAAAACTGAAAGATTTCAAAGCAAATAACGCATAATTTTTATAAATTGTGCCCCTTTAAAGGGCAATCTAAATAAAAGCCTTTTATTTAGATTGCCCTTTTTTAATTTAGTAAACACAACATATTTATGAGTTTGGTAAAACTTAATATCAAAGGTATTTCTTACAGTCAAACACAAACTGGAGCTTACGCCTTACTGTTGAGTGAAGAAGATGGCAAACGCCAGTTACCTATTGTAATCGGTGCTTTCGAAGCACAATCTATTGCTATTGCGCTCGAAAAAGACATCAAACCACCAAGACCATTAACTCACGATTTATTTAAAACCTTTGCATCACGATTTGATATTACCATCAATAAAATTATTATTCACAAATTAATTGACGGTATATTCTACTCAAGCCTGATTTGTGAAAAAGATGGTAATGAAGATGTTATTGACGCTAGAACAAGCGATGCTATTGCTTTAGCACTTCGTTTTCAAGCGCCAATTTTCACTTACCCTAACATCCTTGATAAAGCGGGTATTGAACTCAATCAAAAAGATAGTAATCAAGATCCACAAACAACATCTGGTGAACAAGTTAAGCAAAGTGAATATGCACATATGACCATCAACCAACTTAATGAACTTTTAGAAAAAGCTGTAAGTGACGAAAACTATGAAAGAGCAGCCCGACTAAGAGACGAAATTTCTAAACGAAGTTAACAGCTTATGAAAATTAAATTACTAAGCCTTTTATTGCTTTGCTGTAGCATTTTGAATGCCCAAGAACTTATTGGTATTTGGGGAAATAAATCACAAGAAAATCAACAAAAAATACAGCTAGACTTTGAGCAGTCTAAACTCTTAGTTCTTAAAAAAACAGATACACTGCTATATTCAGATATCACATTTAATCAAGATGAGTTGAAGGTGCTTCAACCTAATGAAGCATTTTCTGCAGAAGTTTTTAATGTTCAAGCTGAACCTAAATCACTTCAACTCTATCATGAAGATCTTAGCTTAAATTTCGTTCCAATTGAAATTTCTAATCTCAATATTTCTACTAAGAAACTTCAAAACGGAAATCAAAATACATTAACAGAAGACAAATTAGAGCAAAATGTCAAAACAATGGTACCACACCAAGGTTTTACAGTTAACGGACTATGGCGTGGGTTTTTAGGTATGCTTACTATTTTATTAATCGCTTTTTTATTTTCAAACAATCGAAAAGCCATTAATTGGAAAACAGTTGGTGTAGGCTTATCGGCACAGCTAATTTTAGCTGTAGGTGTACTAAAAGTCAAATTTGTTCAAGCTGCTTTCGATTTCGTGGGTAAGATATTTGTCAAGATATTGGAATTTACCGCGGCAGGAAGTGAATTTTTACTTGGTGGCTTAATGGATGTTGAAAGCTACGGTTACATTTTCTTATTTCAAGTGCTGCCTACTATCATTTTCTTTTCGGCCTTAACTTCTCTGCTATTTTATTTAGGTGTTATTCAAATCGTCGTTAAAGGGTTAGCAAAAGTTCTCACCAAACTATTGGGTATTTCTGGTGCCGAAAGTTTAAGTGTTGCTGGAAATATTTTTTTAGGACAAACCGAATCGCCTTTAATGATTAAAGCCTACCTAGAACGTATGACGCGTTCTGAAATACTATTAGTTATGATTGGTGGAATGGCCACTGTTGCTGGTGGTGTTTTAGCCGCTTATATTGGCTTTTTAGGTGGTGATGATGAAGTTGCTAGACTTGAATTTGCTAAACATTTGTTGGCTGCTTCAGTTATGGCTGCGCCAGGCGCAATTGTCATATCGAAAATACTTTACCCACAACAAGATAAAATTAACACAAAAGTTGAAGTATCGCTCGATAAAATTGGTTCGAATGTCTTAGATGCAATAGCAAATGGTACAACTGAAGGTCTAAAATTAGCAGCTAATGTTGGTGCCATGCTTTTGGTCTTTGTCGCTTTAATTGCGATGATTAATTACGGCTTAAATTTTATAGGCGATTTAACCACATTTAACCAAGTCATCGCTGAACATACACCCTATGATAATTTTTCTTTAGAAGCCGTTTTAGGAACTGTTTTTGCCCCATTGATGTGGCTTATTGGTGTAGCCAAAGACGATGTTATGCTGATGGGACAATTATTAGGAATCAAATTAGCGGCAAGTGAGTTTGTAGGATACATCCAGTTGGCTGAGCTAAAAGATGCCTCAAATATGTTAAGTCTCAATTATCAAAAATCGGTAATCATGGCCACTTACATGCTGTGTGGTTTTGCTAATTTTGCGTCTATCGGTATCCAAATTGGCGGCATTGGCTCATTAGCACCAGGACAACGTAAAACCTTATCTGAATTTGGGTTTAAAGCTTTAATTGGCGGCACCTTAGCTTCATTAATGTCAGCTACCATCGCAGGAATGATAATTGGATAGGATTTGTTAATTTTAAGTTAAATATATATATATATATATATTGTTTATTTCCAATAAATTAGTGGGGAATCTTAAAATTATTTACTTATGAAAAAATTATTTTTAAATGTTTTTACTCTAATTTTATTAATGTCATTTAGTCACATAAATGCTAGTGAAAATTATTACGATGATGGTAAATCTGAAGTTAAAATTGATTCACATTCTATTAAGGTTAACAAAAATGGTGAAATATCAGATTTCGTTAAAGCAAATTGTTCTGCAAACATAGGTAACGTTACTGTATTTATGAGTGTAAATTGTTTTTTATGTGGCCAAGAAAGAGCTGACAGAAAATGTGAAAGAAAATTAAACGAACTATTAGAAAATGCTCGTGTAGGAAGACCAGACTGTAACTGTAATTAAAAAATATATTTATGAAAACGATAACATTTATATTAGCACTTGGGGCTACTATGTTAGTTCCTAATACAAATAATTTAAACTCTGATGATTACAGGAAGGCTAGCTGTTCTGTAACCATCGGAAATGTTACTTTTACACATACCGTAGGTTGTTTTTTATGTGGTGAAGATAGAGCTGAAAGAAGGTGTCAAAGAAAATTAAATGAACTTGTTGCTCTTGTTACTGAAAACCCAGACTGCGAGTGCCTATAAGATTAATTAATAAAATACCTGCAACTTATGTTGCAGGTTAATTTTTTTTAAATAATGAGAACCTTAAACTTAATATTTGCGTTTTTTATTTTTGGACTATTAAACAGTCAAACTGTTCAAGTTAATTATACATTAACAACCAACAAAAACAATCACCACTTATCAAAACGCGGTGATTATCAATTAACGGCAAACAAAGAAAAAAGCCTTTTTGAGCCCTTAACAAATGACCCTAGAGATTTGTATAAAAAAGACCCAGATAATATCGAAACTATTTGGGTTAAGGATAATTTATACCACGTTAATCTTAGCCAAGGCGTCACTGATTTTAGTTTTAGAGACATATACTACACAGACAATAACTATCTTTTTTATAATAAAATTTTGTTTAACGAAATTGCATTTATAAAAGAAGACTTAGGTTTATTTGAGTGGCAAATTATTGGTGATACTAAAACAATACTAGGCTAT
Source organism: Psychroflexus salarius (assembly GCF_900129035.1). Classification (GTDB taxonomy): domain Bacteria; phylum Bacteroidota; class Bacteroidia; order Flavobacteriales; family Flavobacteriaceae; genus Psychroflexus; species Psychroflexus salarius. The sequence goes on from NZ_FQTW01000002.1 coordinate 149,995, forward strand.
GAATGTAAAAAAGCGGTATCTCAATTTAGAGGACGACTTTACGAAGCTTATTTTACAACAGAATTAAATTTTAAAAGTGGTCCATGGAAGTTTCACGGATTGCCAGGCTTAATATTAAGCGTTAGGTCTGTTGATAATTATTTCAGCATAACTGCCACTTCTATTAAGATTAAAGAGAATACTGTAAACATTGACAATCCTTTTAAAAACAAAGATTATCTAAATATTAATCAGTATAAGAAAAATCTTAAAGCCAAATATTTAAAAATGCTACGAGCATTTAAAAGCAAACAACCAACCGACCCTGAAGGTGGTGGAAGCATTGAAGTTGAATTTAATGACGAAATTGAAGACTTAGGCCTTGAAACAATTAAATTTAGTTACTAGCATTTCAATTGTATTATTTTGTTACTTTTCTGGTCAAGCTCAGCTGATAAAAGGTAAGCTAATAACTTCTAAAGGACAAACTGTAAATTCAGGCTATGTAACTTTCAAAAACAAAACGCAAGACTCAAAGGTTTTAGAATACACTTTAATCAATAAGGCTTCATTTGCGTACCGCTTAAAAAAAAGCTATCAAGATTTAGTTATTCAAATCTACACCGACAGTTACCAAACTCACACAGAAATCTTAAATCTTTCTAAGTCTAAGGAAGCGTATAATCTAGTTATTCAGCTCACAGAAAAATCAATTGAGAATTTAGATGAAGTAATCATAAAGGGTTCTAATAAATTTAGTGTTAAAAAAGATACTGTCAGCTTTAATGTTTCGGCTTATAAAAGCACTGAAGACCGAAAGGTTGAGGATATTTTAAAAAAATTACCAGGAATAAGTGTAGATTCAGAATCAGGTAAAATTAGTTATCGAGGAAGGTCTATTGAAACTGTCATGCTTGATGGCGACAATTTATTTGATAAAAATTATACAATAGGAACTAAGAATATCAATGCTAAAATGATTGATAAAATTGAAGCGATTGAAAATTATAATGAAAATGAAATTTTAGGAAGTTTAACACGTTCTGAAAATGTTGCTTTAAACCTTAAATTAAAAAAAGGAAAAATAGATTTGTCAGGAAGTATTGAAGGTGCTTTAGGCACATTTAATACGAGTAAAGTAGCTAGTGGAGTAAGTGGTACAAGTCTAGGTGTGGCCAAAAATTATAAGTACTTTTCAACTTTAACTTTTAACAATATTGGTATTGACAACATGCCAAGAAACCTCAACGGAAATAAAAAAGCAAAAACCATTGTAGCTGAACGGTTTTCTAAAGCAAATTTAAACTCCGACTACACTAACATTAATGAACAATTATTTAGCAGTTTAAACTCTATTTTTAAGTTAAATGATTATCTTGACTTAAAAGCTAAGGTTTATTATCTAAAAGACCAATTAAGTTCAAAGCAAAACATTACAACTAATTATAATATTAACGGAGATTCATTTACAACAACAGATCAAACTAACTTTCAAAAGAAACCAGACTTAATACATACAGCGTTTAATTTAAAGTATCTAAAATCTCAAAAGTCAATTTTAGAATTTGATTTTGATTTTACAGGGAGTAAAACAAACAACTCTATTAATATCATTCAGAATAATAATCTAAATTTTGATACTAACCTGAATACTAATTATAATTACTTATCACCAAAATTAACTTACACAAAAAAAATATCAAAAACTAAGGCATTGCTTATCTCAGGCAATTACAGCTATAGTGATGCGCCTCAAACCATTAGTTTTGATCCGCTTATTAGTTTTAATGATAAACGTATTGCATCTCAGTTTAGCGAATTTAGTCAACAAAATCTCAACTTAAAAGGTCAATTAATTGCTAAATTTAACAATAATAACAACTATAATATTTCAGTTGGTTATGATTCTAGTATGCCTGAATACAAATCATTTCAAACCAATAAAAACAATATACAAACAGGTTTTAATAACTCAAACTACAAAAAACAATCAACTTTTATTAGTAGTCGTTTTAAATTCAATTTTAAGTCTTTAAAAGTGAGTCCTGAACTGAAGCTAAGCCACATCAAACAAAATTTAATTAATGAAACACAGCAAATCGAATTAAATTCTAATGATTTAAGTATACAACCTAAAATTAGTTTTCGCTATAATTTCAAAAACTCATTTATAAACCTTAGATCTGCCTATGTTGAAAAAGCAATATTAGACGACTATCTTTTTTCGAATCAAGTTTTAGTTGATCAAAGAACCGCCATCAATAACTTGCCTTCAACTGAGTTACAAAAAACCAAATCTATAAACTTTATTTATTTTAAAAACGATTTATATAATAGCTTAGACTTAGGCATCTTTGGTAATTATCAAGTCACTAAAGGACGTTTTTTTACTAATTCTTCCATCTCTAAAAATTTTATTCAAACCACCTATTTTTATTCGCCTCAAATCAATACAACATTAAATCTCGGGTTTAATTTTTCAAAATATATTGATGCTTTAGCAACAACAATTAAACTCAATTCATCTTATAATCTCACAGAATTTAACAACATCGTCAACGATTCTGATTTCAGATCAAACAAATCAATTTTTTTTGAGCAAAGTTTATTTTTTAAAACAGCATTTTTAGGTCGTCTTAATTTTGAAAATCAAACCACATGGCAAAAATCAATTACTAAAAGCGAGAATAGCATGCGGTTTAATAATGATAGATTCGAAAATAATCTTAAACTCATTTATAAACCTTTTAATGATTGGTTACTTATAAGTTCTTTTGAAGTATTTGTACCTGAAATTGATGATTCTAGTCAAAATTTTAATTTTTTTGATATTAATTTAAATTACAGGCCTGATAAAAACTGGTCTTTCTCACTGATGTTAAGAAACTTAACAAATCAAGACAGCTTTAAACAAATATCTACAACAGATATTTCAACCAATGTGGTTACTAATAACCTATTGCCAAGACATTTTCTTTTACGTTTCACTTGGGATTTTTAGAAATTCAGTAATTATTTATTACTTTTAAACCAACAAAAATCTCATGCAACAATACCACGATTTAATACAACATGTGCTTGAAAATGGCGTCGATAAAGGCGATCGAACTGGCACTGGCACACGTAGTGTTTTTGGTTATCAAATGCGATTCAACTTAGCTGAAGGATTTCCCTTGGTAACCACTAAAAAAATTCATGTCAAATCGGTAATTCACGAATTATTATGGTTTTTAAAAGGTGACACTAATACCAAATATCTTCAAGAAAACGGTGTTCGCATTTGGAATGAATGGGCTAATGACCGAGGCGATTTAGGACCTGTTTACGGTCACCAATGGCGCAACTGGAACAGCGAAGAGATCGATCAAATTAAAGAGCTCATCAAAACCTTAAAAACCAATCCTAATAGCCGTCGGATGTTAGTTTCTGCTTGGAACCCAAGTGTTTTACCAGACACTAGCCAATCCTTTGCAGATAATGTCGCTCAAGGAAAGGCTGCGCTTCCACCTTGCCATGCCTTTTTCCAGTTTTATGTAGCTAATAATAAACTGTCTTGTCAGTTATACCAACGCAGTGCCGATATATTTTTAGGCGTACCCTTCAACATTGCATCGTATGCATTATTAACCATGATGATTGCTCAGGTATGTGGTTTTGAGTATGGCGATTTCATTCATACTTTCGGCGATGCTCATATCTATAATAATCATTTTGAGCAAGTTAAACTTCAGTTGAGCCGAGATATTAAAGCTTTGCCAACCATGGAATTAAATCCTGAAGTTACTTCAATTTTTGATTTTACTTATGAAGATTTCAAATTGAACAATTACAATCCACACCCATTAATTAAAGGTAAAGTTTCTGTATAATGATCAAATTAATTTCCATAGCCGCTATAGCCGATAATAATGCTATTGGCAAAAATAACGACTTAGTTTGGCATCTTCCAGACGATTTTAAACGCTTTAAAGCTTTAACTTCTGGACATTATATCATTTTAGGGCGTAAGACCTTTGAGTCGTTCCCTAAGCCTTTGCCTCATCGAACTCATGTGATTATTACACGTCAAAACGATTATAAAGCAGAAAATCATTTAGTAGTCAACAGCTTAAATGAAGCCATTGCTGCCATTCCAAAAAATGAAGAAAAAGCCTTTATCATTGGTGGTGGCGAAATTTATAAACAGGCGATGAGCCGAGTTGATGAACTTGAAATTACGCATGTAAATACTACAGTTGAAGGCGATGCCTTTTTTCCCGAAATTGATTTGAAATTATGGAAAGTAGCTAATGAAGAGTTTCACCCAAAAGATGAACGCCATCAATTTAGTTTCACTTATAAAACTTACTTGCGCCGCTAATTATGCGCGAATTACTGCTAAAAATAACCCAAAAACATCAGCTTAAACTTAAAGAAATTAAGCTGTTAACTGGTGGCGATATTAATCAAGTGTTTAAATTAACTTGTCATGAGGGCTTGTTTGTTTTAAAATTAAATCAAGCTTTAAAATTCCCGAAAATGCTTCAACTAGAAGCTAAGGCTTTAAGCGATATAGCAATATCAAATAGCTTTAAAATTCCTAACTGTGTGGCTGTTGGTGAGTACCACCAATTTCAATATTTAATTATAGATTATATTTCAAACGCGCAACCAACAAATCAAGCTTGGTATCAATTTGGAGAACAACTAGCACAACTTCATCAAAAATCACAATCAAAATTTGGCTATAACTATGATAATTACATCGGTGAATTAACACAGTACAATTCGGCTGAAAATACGGCTTTAGATTTTTACATTAATCAGCGTATAAAACCTCAACTTGAACTAGCGCAGCAGAACAAGTTTCAACTCAAGAATACAGCTTTATTTTTAGACCGAGTTAAACACCTTGTCCCTGAGCACCAACCAAGCTTTATTCACGGTGATTTGTGGTCTGGAAACTACCTTTATCATAAATCTGAAGGTTTTTATTTAATAGACCCAGCCGTATCCTTCAGTCTACCTGAATTTGATTTGGCAATGATGCAATTATTTGGCGGATTTCCTTCATCAGTTTTTGAGGCCTACCGAAATTCTGTTGATGCATCAAAACTTCAACTGAAGCACTTAGACCTGTTCCAATTATACTATTTATTGGTGCATTTAAATCTATTTGGTCAAAGTTATTTTTCAGCCTGTCAAAACATCATCAACAAATACACCTAAAGCTATTAAAAATTGCAGTATATCGCTAAACTAATTACATTTGCGATATAAAACAGTGGTTAATTCCACAAAAACATAACCTATGAATGCATATGTATTTCCAGGACAAGGCGCCCAATTTTCAGGAATGGGACTCGATTTATATGAAGCCTCACCAAAAGCTCAAGAATTATTTGAAAAAGCTAATAAACTATTAGGATTTGCTATTACAGATATTATGTTTGAAGGCTCGGCTGAAGACCTTAAACAAACCAAAGTAACCCAACCCGCTATATTTTTACACTCGGTTATTTTAAGCCAGGTCTTAGGAGAAGAATTTAAGCCAGACCTAGTGGCTGGCCACTCCTTAGGCGAATTTTCAGCTTTAGTAGCCAATGGCACTTTAGCCTTTGAAGATGGACTTAAATTAGTGCATAAGCGTGCTTTAGCCATGCAAAAGGCTTGCGAAAATCAATCGTCTACCATGGCTGCTGTTTTAGGATTAGAAGACCAAATCGTTGAAGACGTGTGCCAAAGCATAGATGGTGTTGTTGTACCAGCTAATTACAATTGTCCAGGGCAACTGGTTATTTCAGGCGCTACCGAAGCGGTTAAAAAAGCCTGTGAAACCTTAAAAGAAAAAGGTGCTAAACGTGCCATGATTCTTCCGGTTGGTGGCGCTTTTCATTCGCCTCTCATGGAGCCAGCACGTGAAGAATTGGCTCAAGCAATTAGCGAAACCCACTTTAACCAACCTAACTGCCCGATTTATCAAAACGTAAGCACGACGGCCGTCACAGATCCTGAAGCTATTAAGCAAAACTTAATCGCTCAATTAACGGCACCAGTAAAATGGACGCAAACTATGCAGCAAATGCTAGCTGATGGCATGACCTCTTACACCGAAGTTGGACCAGGCAAAGTCTTGCAAGGCTTACTAAAAAAAGTAGATCGCCGATTCCCAACTAACAGCGCAAGTTTACCTGAAAAAGAATAATTTTTTGGGTGTTCCGCCCGATTAAAACGGGCGTCGGGCTTTTATTTCAAGTCCGCAAACTTCGCCTTAAAAAGCAAATAAACCGCCAAATCGCTTCTAAAGTCGCGTTTGGCGGTTTGCTTTTTATAAGCCAAGTTTTTACGGGCTTTACATGGCAATCCCTAACACATAGCAAGATTAAACCTTAGCAAATCAGTTTGTTGCACTTCTATGTTATAAAACCTTTTTACTACTAAAAATCATTTTAATTAATTCTAATAGCCTTTAATTAATCAAGTTTTAGAGGTATAGTTGCCGCCTTGATAAACAATTCGTCGTGGAATAGGTGTTTCAATACCTTGTTCATCAAGGGCAGTTTTTACAGCTTCTAATTGTTCCCAATAGGTTGGCCAATAATACTCAGATTTTACCCAACTTCTTGCTGTTACTCTAATTTCAGATTCTCCAAGTTCTTCAAGCCATACATCAGGTTCAGGTTGTTTTTCAATTAATGGATGCTTTTTCATCGCTTCTAAAATAATAGGTCTAATAGCTTCAGTTTTAATTTCAAAAGCAAATTTTAGGTCTAAGTCAACACGCCTTAAATTGTTCATTGACCGATTATCAACATCACTATTTGCAAGATTACCATTTGGCATAGTAATAATTCTACCATCAAAAGTTCTGATACGCGTGTATAGAATATCAATTTTAATAACATAGCCTAGATTAGACTTAACCTTTATCAAATCACCTACCTTAAAAGGTTTAAAAACTAATATTAATACACCGCCAGCAAAATTAGATAAGCTACCTTGCAAAGCTAGGCCGATCGCGATACCTGCCGCTCCAAAAATTGCCAAAAAAGAAGTTGCTTTGATACCCAAAATAGAACCTACAATAACAAATAGAAGACCCCAAAGTATAAATGCAGATAGACTTTCTATGAAGGTTCTTAAAGATAGTTCTATTTGAGATTTAACCAGTATTCGCTTAAGTAAACGCCTGATAATTTTTATAATAAAAACACCTATAATAAAGGTAAGTAGTGCGTAAATTACAAGCGGTCCTATATCTTTAAAAAAGGATAACATAGTATTTTTAAAATCCAACCAAATTTCATAGTCCATAATTATAATATTAAATCAGTTTAAACTAATAGCTTTTAAAATAGCAGCCTTAAGGGCTGCATTATCATTAGCTACAATTCTATATTGCATGGGACTACCCTTAAGTTGAAAGCTTAAAGCTTGACCAGGACGCGTACTAAAAAACATATGCCCACTAAAATCGTACTTCCAACCCATACCATAATACCATGGTAATTTTACTATACTAAAACGACCAGGATTTATATTTTTAACGTCAAAAGTTTTCTTAAACAAGCCCTGACCAAATGCTACTTTTAAATAATGTTGACTAACAGAAATTTTAAGTTGGTAAAAATTTATGAGTATTAAAACCATTATAACAATAGAAACAGTAAGGCCCAATTTAGCCGATTCACTTGTTGTTGCGATAAATAAGGCTAAAATCAAAAAAAACAAAATGATAGAAAACGGCACAACTAACCACCAGACAATTTGTTTTTCTTGATAAATGTATTGCATCTTTAACTCATTAATACTCCAACAACTCTTCTAGTTTAGCTTTTACTTTAGCGGTGCTAGGAATCATGGTTTCTTCTAAGGTAGAATTTAATGGAATAGCAGGCATGTTTTCAGAACCAATAGTCATCACAGGTGCATCGAGACTTGTAAAACAATTTTCTTGAATTTTACCAGCCAAGGCTCTAGCAAAGGTATTATTTGAAGGTTCCTCGGTTACAACTAAACACTTCTTACACTTTTGAACCGATTTCATAATGGTTTCTTCATCTAGTGGATGCAATGTCCTTAAGTCTACTACTTCAATTTGATCTTGAAGTCCTAATTCAGCTGACGCATTCATGGCCCAATGCACACCCATTCCATAAGTAATTACACTAATCGTTTCTTTTTGGTCTTGCGCCCAAATTTCTTGTAATACATTGGCTTTACCAAAGGGTAAAACATAGTCTTTAGAGGGCTCAACACTGGTAGCGCCTTTTGTGCCTGGCACTTTACTCCAATACAAACCTTTATGTTCAAAAATCACCACTGGATTAGGATCATGATAAGCTGATTTTAGTAAACCTTTTAAATCGGCACCGTTGCTTGGATAAGCAATTTTTAATCCGCGAATGTTGGTAACTACACTTTCCACCGAAGATGAGTGGTAAGGACCGCCACTGCCATAAGCGCCAATTGGAACTCGTAAAATCATAGAAACCGGCCATTTTCCATTCGAGAGGTAACAACTGCGACTAACCTCTGTAAATAACTGGTTAAGCCCTGGCCAGATATAATCGGCAAATTGTACCTCAACAATTGGTTTTAAGCCAACAGCCGACATACCTACGGTAGATCCTACAATAAAGGCTTCTTGTATAGGCGTGTTAAATACCCGATGATCACCAAATTTCTGTGCTAAAGTAGCTGCTTCACGAAACACACCACCTAATCGACCACCAACATCTTGACCATACAACAAACATTCGGGATGCTCTTTCATTAATTCTTCAATAGCAAATAAAGCGCAATCGACCATCACGACTTTTTCAGTATTCTGTGGTGTACGAACGCCAGCTTCAGCTGTAACGGGTGTTTCTTCAAAATCGTGCGTAAACAAGTCATCTGGAGTTGGATCATCATCAGTTAAAGCTTGTTTGTAATGTGAGGCGACAAGTTGGGTAGCTTCAGTTTCGATCGCTTCAATTTCAGATTGAGTTAAGCCTTCTTCTAATAATAACTGCTTGAACTTTGGATAAGGATCGCGTAACTTAGATACTTCTAAATCATCTCTGTAAAATTCCATTCTTACACCAGATGTATGGTGATTAAGCAATGGGCACTTGGCATGAACCAAAAAAGGACGTCGCTCCTCGCGAACAGTTTTTAATACCGCTTTAAATGTGGTGTAAGATTCTTTAAAATCAGTTCCGTCAATACTTACTGCTTCGAGGCCATTAAATCCTTTAGCATATTCGAAGGCATTTTGGGCTCGTGTTTCATCGGCATTTGCCGAAATATCCCAGCCATTATCTTGAACCACATATATAATTGGCAATTGTTTTAAAGCTGCCATTTGTAAAGCTTCGGCAATTTCACCTTCGGTTACCGAGGCGTCACCTAATGAGCAAACTACCACAGCATTATCTGTCTGTTGCTCCAGTTGTTCTTTATACCAAAATCCCATAGCTGCGCCAGTTGCTGGAATAGCTTGCATACCGGTTGCTGAACTTTGATGCGGTATCTTGGTTTTATCTGAATCTCGTAAACTTGGGTGAGAATAATAGGTACGGCCACCAGAAAAAGGATCGTCTTTTTTAGCAAGTAGCTGCAACATAAGATCTTTGGGTTGCATACCAATAGCTAAAATCATGGCATCGTCGCGGTAATAAGGATAAGCAAAATCTTGTGGCTCAAGCTGCATTCCCACTGCAGTTTGAATCACCTCATGACCACGAGAAGTGGCATGGACATATTTGGAAACAACCTTAAAATTTTCTTCGTATAATTCGGTCATAGCTTTTGCTGTAACCAAGTTTCTGAAGCCTTTTATATATATATCTTTATTCATTTTTGTAGTATTTATTGTAGATTTTCAATGACATGGAAACTCATGCTTCAATTAATAAGTTATTGACGGTGTTTCCTCAAAATAATCAGCTATACGTCTTAAAAAGCTGCCTGCTAAAAAGCCATCAACAATACGGTGATCAAAAGATAATGATAAATACATCATAGGCCTAATTTCAATTGTATCGCCGTCTTCGTTTTCAATCACTTCGGCCCGCTTTTTAATAATCCCGGTAGCAAGAATAGCTGCTTCGGGTTGATTAATAATTGGCGTTCCCATAAGACTTCCAAACGTTCCTACATTAGAAATCGTAAAGGTACTGCCTTTAGTCTCTTCGCTAGTTAATTGACCATCGCGTGCTTTGGTAGCCAAGGTGTTAACTTCAGCTGCAAGTGTTTCTAAGGATTTGGTGCTGGCTGCTTTAATCACGGGTACAATTAAATTTCCGCTAGGTAAGGCTGTAGCCATGCCAATGTTAATATGGTCTTTTACAATAATTTCTTTCCCGTCTAAAGAAGAATTGATCATAGGGAAATCTTGGATTGCTCGGGTGACAGCCTGAATAAATAAAGGCGTAAAACTTAATTTCTGTCCTGTTTTAGATTGAAATTTCGATTTATGGTCTTGACGCCACTTGACCATATTAGACATATCAGCTTCTACATAAGCTGTTACATGTGGAGAGGTGTGTTTAGAAAACACCATGTGGTCGGCAATCATTTGTCGCATTCGATCCATTTCAACGCGTTCACCTTGACCTTTATCAAAACTCAAGTCAGGAACTTTAAAACCGCTTTGTTCAAGTACAGCTTGTGCAAACTGAAACGGACGACCATTTTCAATATAATTAAAAATATCTGATTTTTTTAAACGACCATTTTGTCCAGAAGCAGGAATACGAGCTAATTCTTCATAGCTTATGTGATAATCCTTTGCAATTTGTTCAACTAAAGGTGAATAAAATTGATTACCACGTGATGATGCTTTAAAAGTTTGAGAAACTTGTGGCTGTGTTTTTATTTGTTTTGATTGTTCAGGAGGACGAGAAGTCGGCTGAGGTGAAGCGTCATTTTGTGGTTTTGCATGAGACGTCTTCTCCTGTTTTGGTACATCAGCTTCAGCTATTTGCTCTACACTTGCAATTGTCTCTCCTACCTCAACCACACTATCTTTAACAGCATGTATTGCTACTAAACGCCCTGTAAATGGCGCTGGCACTTCATTATCTACCTTATCGGTACCAACTTCAACAATCACGTCTCCTTCTTGAAAGGTATCACCCTCGGCGACTAACCAATTTAAGATGGTACCTTCAGTGATGCTTTCTCCCATTTTCGGGAGCTTAAATTCTTCTTGAGCCATATGTCTATAGAATTCTCTGTAATTCGCTTTCACAACAAAAATAGCACATTAACCGCTAACATTAAGGGCTTTTTAATACAGATTTGACATTATAAACAAGCATAATTAGACAGCATTTAGTGTTATGATATCAAAACAGCTTAATTATTGCTAAACTTGCAATAAAAATAGCTTTTAACAAACCTTATGATGTTGTATTTTTAGCACTTAATTTAAATCAGATTAAAATGAAATGTATTAAACTATTTATCTTTCTATTAGCCTTCCCAATGTTTGCACAACAAGGTGGCATGTGGATTCCTTCTTTACTTGAGGGAATGAATGAAACTGAAATGCAAGCCTTGGGCATGAAAATGACTGCTGAAGATATTTACAGTGTGAATCAATCAAGCCTTAAAGATGCAATTGTCCACTTTAATGGTGGTTGTACAGCTGAAGTAATTTCAAACCAAGGATTAATTTTAACAAATCACCATTGTGGTTATGGTCAAATTCAATCGCATTCAACCGTAGAGCATGATTATCTAACTGATGGTTTTTGGGCCACTTCTCAAAAGGAAGAATTGAAAAATCCTGGTCTTTCAGTCACGTTTATAAAAGAAATTACCGATGTGACTAGCAAAGTTTTAAACGGAATTGAAACTGCTAAAACTGAAGTAGAACGGCAAAAAATCATTGAAAAAAACATCACTCAATTAGTAGAGAATTCACCTAAAAAATCTTGGCAAACTAACCGTATAAAAGCATTTTACAATGGCAATCAATACATGTTGTTTCGCGTTGAAACCTTTAAAGACGTTAGATTAGTAGGTGCACCGCCATCCAGTATTGGTAAATTTGGCTCTGATACTGATAACTGGATGTGGCCTAGACATACTGGTGACTTTTCACTTTTTAGAATTTACGCCGATAAAAACAATAGGCCTGCCGAATATGCCGAAAGCAATATTCCTTATCAACCTAAACATCATTTACCTATAAGCCTTGATGGCGTTGAACAAGATGATTTTACCTTGGTGTTTGGATTTCCAGGTCGAACAAGTGAATACCTACCATCAATTGCCGTAGAACAGTTAGTCAATGTTATAAACCCAGCTAGAATAAAACTTCGTGAAGCTGCCTTGAAAGAGCAAGATGTATTTATGCGAAACAGTCAAGACATTAAAATAAAGTATGCCTCAAAATATGCTGGTATCGCTAATTATTATAAAAAATGGATTGGCGAAAACCAAGGCTTAAAGAAAAGTAAGGCTATAGCTATTAAAAAAGAACAAGAACAAGCATTTTTAAAACGTGTAAAAGCAGCAAACCTTGACGACACTTATGGACAACTGCTTAGTGATTTTGATTCAGTCTACGAAGACTTTATAGATTACAACTTAGCTTATAATTATTTCTCTGAAACATTTTTAAGAAATGTAGAATTGTTAAGAACTGGATTTCAACTTTATCAGCTTGAACAAGTTCTAGATTCTAGAGGTGAACAAGCGTTCAAAGATCGAAAACAAAATTTACTCACCAACTTTGAATCTAGCTTTAAAAACTATAGTGCTCAAGTGGACCAAAAGGTCTTTAAAAAAGTAATTAGTATTTACGCTGAAGGTACACCGCCACAATTTTTACCAGATAATTTCATTTCAGCTGATAAAACAGAGCTCACAACAAATCTATATAATAAATCAGCCTTGACCTCTTTTGAGAGTTTGAAACAACTTCTTATGCAATCAAATCCTCAAGAAGTGATAAAAGCTCTTAATCAAGATGAAGCTTACCAACTAGTTAAAGAATTAGCACAAGCTTTTTATACAAGAGTTTTACCAGAATACCTATCAAAACAACGCGAAATTCAAGGATTACAAAAACAATACATGAAAGCACTTTTAGAGCTTTCCCCAAAAGAAGATCGACTATTTCCTGATGCGAACAGTACTCTACGAGTAACGTACGGAAAAGTAAAGGGCTATAGTCCTAAAGATGCTATTTATTACGAACCTGTAAGTTATTTAGAAGGTGTTATCGAAAAATATGTTCCTGGTGATTATGAGTTTGATGTACCTCAAAAGTTAATTGAATTATATCAAACTAAAGACTATGGTGACTATGGACAAAACGGAAAAATGCCTGTTAATTTTATAGGAACCAATCATACGACAGGCGGAAATTCTGGAAGTCCTGTGATAGATGCTAAAGGTAATTTAATTGGACTTAATTTTGATCGGGTTTGGGAAGGAACAATGAGTGATATCTATTATGATCCTAGTATCTCCAGAAATATTATGGTAGACGCACGCTACATTCTATTCATTATTGACAAGTATGCTGGCGCACAGCACTTGATAGAGGAAATGACTTTGGTTCATCCCAAAAAATAAAAAACCCATTTTTATTCTTAACAAGAAACCCGATGCCAATCAAATCGGGTTTCTTATTTATTGCTTTTTCATTTCTTGTAAAGTTTGATAAAAATCTTCCTGCTTTGGACGATTTTCAGGAATTTCTCTAAGCGGTTCAACTTCTTTTAGAGTTTTGTGACAGTCTGAGGGCAATTGTTGATACAGTTTGGTTCCAGCACTTTTCCAAGCAATCATCTCATCAGAAACCAGCTTTATAACTTTTGCAGGATTACCTACCACCAAACTTCGATTTGGAATCACAGTTTCGGCTTTAACAAATGCCATAGCACCTACGATTGATTCCTCGCCAATTTCAGCATCATCCATAATTACCGAGTTCATACCGATCAAACAGTTCTCTCCAAGGTTAGCGCCATGAATTACAGCACCATGACCCACATGTGCACCTGTTTTAAGCCTAATACTTTTGCCAGGAAACATATGGATGGTGCAATTCTCTTGTACATTTACACCATCTTCAAGAATTATTTCGCCCCAATCACCACGAATAGCCGCACTCGGACCTATGTAGCAGTCTTTACCAATAATAACATTACCGGTTACTGAGGCTTGAGGGTGAACAAAACTTGACGGGTGAATGACAGGCGTAAAACCCTTAAACTGATAAATAGCCATAAGTAGATTACTTAAAACGTTTTAATTTCTCTTTAGTAAACTCACTCAAAACTAAACGACCACTAATTTTAGCACGCTCTTGTAAAAGTTCGTCCCAGTCTTCTGTCCCACGCCAAAACATTTGTTTCATCTCCTTTACTGCTTCAGGATTATAAGCACAAAGATTCTTAGCAAAATCTTGAACTGCTTCATCTAATGCTTCAGTTGAATCGAAAACTTGAGTAAACAAGCCTTTTTGGAGTGCCCAATCTGATGAGTAGAAAGTATTAGCATCTATGGCTATTTGTGACATTCCACTAACACCAAGTTTACGCTCTACGGCTGGTCCAACTACAAAAGGACCAATACCAAGATTGAGCTCGCTTAATTTAATTGAAGCATATTTTGTAGCCATACAATAGTCCATAGAGGACGCTAATCCTACACCTCCGCCGACTGTTTTTCCTTGAACGCGCCCAATAATAAATTTTGGGCATTTGCGCATGGCGTTAATCACATTAGCAAAGCCACTAAAAAAAGCTTCGCCTTCTGTTTCGTTTTGAATAGATATAAGTTCTTTAAAGCTGGCACCAGCACAAAAGGTTCGCTGACCACCAGATTTTAGGACAATCACTAAAACCTCATCATTTTGCCCAACTTCTGTAATGGTATTAGCCAGTTTTGCTAAAATATCACTTGGTAATGAATTGTGAGCTGGATGAAAAAATTCTATGGTAGCAATTTGCTCTTCTATTGTACTAGTTACATAGGCTTGAGTCATAATTTATATTTTAGATTAAGTTAAACTGTTCGAAGTGATGATTGAAATGTTTGCGATTTAAAAGTTTCCACTCAAAATAGGTAAGTTCACCAAATACAGCATTTTTAGTCGTTAATTTAGGTTGCGTCTTGAAAAACTGTTCAAAAGCCTCATAAGCTTCAAAAAACGCTTGTTTAGCAGTGGCAAAACTTTCATGCTGAAGTGGCTCAAGTTGGTTTTCTTTCATGAGCGGCATTTTGTAATTTTTAGGCATTTTTTTATACGTATACAAGCTTTCTTTTACACGTTCTAAATGTTCTTCTGGCGTGATCACTTCAAAATCTGAAATTTCTGTTGTGGCCATTCTTAAACCAGACTCTAAATGTTCTAACATATGCTGTGGTGTCATCATGCCCCAGTTCGGTGTTGTGTCTTCTTGAAGTTTTGCTAGGCTTGATTGCAGGAAGTCTTCAGTAATTTCTTTAAATACTGTTTGCTTTTTTTGAACCATCGTTAAAATCGTAGCAATGGCAACTAATCGATCTTCTTCTTCGGTGGCTTCGACATCAAATACCTCCACATACCATTTAACAATACCACTTGGTAATTCTTCTCCTTTTTGGTCGCGGTCAACTTTTTCCTTACAGGTTAAGCGAACATTAATGGTATCATTGTGGTAAAGCGGTCTTAAAAACCTGATTTCTTCTAAACCATAATTAGCGGCTACAGGACCTTTATTCGGATAAACAAATAAGCCTGCTGCTGCTGAAATTATAAAATAGCCATGGGCTGTGCGTTGTTCAAAAATGCTACCTTCCAAAGAAGTGATGTCGGTATGTGCATAAAAATGGTCCCAAGTTAAATTACCAAAATTTATAATATCGGTATCCGTCAAAGTTCGGTTGTGCGTTTTTAGCGACATGCCCGGCTGAATGTCTTCCCAGTGGTAAGCAAACGGATGCTTTTCAGCTGCTTTATACTTGGCTTTAGGTTGATAAATACCTGTAATTTCAGTTAAAGTTGTTGGACTTCCTTGAATCGCACAACGTTGCATATAATGCTTTATGCCGCGTTTACCACCCATTTCTTCGCCACCACCTGCACGACCTGGGCCACCATGAACGAGATTTGGTATAGGCGAACCATGTCCCGTACTTTGTTTAGCCGATTCACGATTAATTGCTAAAATACGGCCGTGGTGTGACGCTGCTTTAATGGTATATTCACGAGCAATATCATCGTCATTTGTGAAGATTGAACTCACTAAAGATCCTTTTCCTTTTTTAGATAACTGAATCGCTTCATCTAATGACTTATAGGGCATTAATGTACTTACAGGCCCAAATGCTTCAGTGGTATGAGCGGCTTCATTAATAAAAGGTTGATCTTCACGCATCAAAATTGGTTTGATAAAAGCTCCTGCATTGAAGTCGGCATTAATAGTTTCTGCTGGGTTGAAGTCTCCATAAACAATTTCAGCAGTTTTAGAAATCGTTTCAACAGCCGATTTAACCGATTCTACTTGCTTCTTATCTATTAAGCAACCCATTTTTACTTCTTTTAAACGCGGGTCGCCCAAGGTAACTTTATCAAGCGCTTTGCCTAAAGCAATTTGAACATCTTCTATACGATTTTCGGGAACAATAATTCGTCTGATAGCTGTACACTTCTGCCCGCATTTCACCGTCATTTCATTGCGCACTTCACGAATAAACAAATCGAATTCTGGTGTACCAGGCACGGCATCTTCGCCTAAAATTGATGCATTTAAAGAATCTGCTTCCATCGTAAAAGGAACAGATTCTTCAATTAATCGCGGGTGATTTTTCAATAGTCGACCTGTTGAAGCAGAACCAGTAAAAGTGACGATATCTTGAGATTCTACACTTTCTAAAATGCTTTTTTCTGTTCCTGAAATCAGTTGTAAAGCGCCTTCGGGCAAAATCCCTGAGGCGATGATTTCTTTCACCACGGCTTCGGTTAAATAGGCCGATTGTGGCGCAGGTAAAACGACAGCAGGAACGCCTGCCATCCAGTTGACGGCGCATTTTTCAAGCATTCCCCAAACTGGGAAGTTAAATGCATTGATATGTACCGCCACGCCTTCTTTTGGCACTAAAATATGATGCGCCATAAATCGACCGCCTCGAGATAAATCGATGGGGTCGCCTTCCACATCAAAAGGTTGATTCGGGAATAATTTTCTTAAAGACGCATTAGCAAATAAATTACCAAAGCCACCATCGATATCAAACCAAGAGTCGAGCTTAGTTGCTCCCGTTCGGTAGCTTAATTCGTAAAATGCTTTTTTCTTTTTCTGAAGGTAAAAGGCTAAAGACTTCAACATATTGCCCCGCTCTTGGAAGGTCATTTTTCGCAAGATTTCGCCTTTTTCTCGACCATAGGCTAAGACTTCAGGAATGTTGAAACCATCCACATTAATAGATGTGAACTGTTCGCCGGTGATGGAATCATAAATCGGTTGGCCTTCGCCTTTACCACTTGTCCATTGACCTTGTATATAACTTTGAGTAATTTTCATGAGTTTTGTTTTTAGGAAACATTTTCTATAATTGCTGCATAGCCTTGACCTACACCAACGCACATGGTCACTAAGGCATATTTCTTTTGCTGAAGTTGAAGCTCTAAAGCAGCTGAATAAGCTATCCTGGCTCCTGTCACACCTAGTGGATGTCCAATAGCAATAGCACCGCCATTGGGATTAATACGAGGATCATTATCATCTAGACCCCAAGAACGAATACAAGCTAAAGATTGTGCAGCAAAGGCTTCGTTCAGTTCAATAACGTCCATATCGTCCATTGTTAAACCTGCTTTTTTCAAGGCTTTGTTGGAGGCTTCAACTGGACCAATTCCCATAACCCGAGGTTCTACACCAACAACTGCAGAACTAATAATTTTTGCCATAGGTTTAAGTTGGTACCGTTCTACAGCATCTTCAGAAGCGATAATTGTAGCAGCTGCGCCGTCATTCAATCCTGAAGAGTTTCCAGCAGTAACGCTTCCATCTTTGCGGAAAGCTGGACGCAGTTTACCGAGAATTTCTAGTTTTGTTTGTGGTTTTATAAACTCATCTTGTGAAAAAATAAGGTCGTCTTGCTTACGTCTTGGTATGGCAACAGGTACAATTTCTTTGGCCAATCGGCCATTTTCTTGAGCATTAGAAGCTTTTAGTTGAGAATTGTAAGCAAATTGATCTTGATCTTCGCGTGAGATGTTATGAATATCCACCAAATTTTCAGCTGTGACGCCCATGCCATCGGTGCCGTACATCTCGTGCATTTTAGGGTTAACAAAGCGCCATCCAAAACTGGTATCGTACATTTTTGCATCGTTACCATACGCTGAAGATGGTTTTGCAATAGCATAAGGACCACGTGTCATATGCTCTACACCTCCAGCAATAAATAAATCGCCATCGCCAGCTTTTATGGCTCTATTGGCATGTATAATCGCTGAAAGTCCGCTACTACACAACCGATTAACAGTTTCACCAGGCACCGAATGCGGTAAGCCCGCTAATAAAGCACACATTCGAGCGACATTTCGATTATCTTCGCCGGCTTGATTAGCACAGCCAAGAATAACATCATCGAAGGCATCACGTGGAATATTAGGATTTCGCTCTAAAATTTCTTTAATCGTCAAAGCGCCTAAATCGTCTGTGCGAACGGTTGAAAGTGTGCCTTTATAATTTCCGATAGGAGTTCTTACTCCGTCTATAATATATGCGTTCATAAGTTATTTTAATTTACCATGATTTAGAGGTGCGGTAAACCACACCTTTAAATAATGCGACAAGTTCTTGTTCTTTTTTTATGTGGACGGTTTGAAATCCAAGTTTGTTTTTAGTAACTTCAACGCTAGTTTCTGCGGTAATGTAATCGCCTTCCTCTAAAGCTTCTATATGATTAATTGAGGTTTCTATTGACACAGCAAACTTTCCGTAAGTGTTGGCAGCAAAACCAAAAGCTGTATCTGCTAAGGCATAGGTAATTGCACCATGGGCTTTTTGCATGGAGTTAAGCAAATTTTTCCTGATGCGTAATCCTAGCTTACAATAACCAAGTTTAACTTCTATAATTTCAATTCCTAACCAAGTGCTGAAGGCATCTTGAGATAGCATTTTATGCGGGATATCTTCGGCTTTAAGTGTGCTACGTGATGAATCTTGCATCGATTTATAGTTGAAATTGTTTCGATTGAGCTTGAAGTTGACGCAGCATTGGTGAACATCTATAACGGTCTTCTTTATACATGTTGTAGAGCGCATCCATTTGTTCAACACACCAATTAATTCCTTTTTCATTGGCCCAAGCAAGTAAACCTTTAGGGTAATTGACCCCTTTTGTCATGGCTAGGTCTATGTCCTTGGCTGTGGCTATATTTAAAAACAGAGCATCAGCTGCTTCATTGATCAACATCACTAATACACGATTAAATATGGCTTCACCAAGCTTTTCGTCTTTTAAAGGTTCAACACTTGTGGCTCCTTCTGTATAATCGTAAAAACCTCTTCCTGATTTTTTACCTAGGTAACCCGCTTCGGCATGACGTTTTTGAGTAAAAGATGGTTTATAACGCGGGTCAAAATAAAAAGCCTTAAAAACAGTTTCTGTGACAGTATAGTTAACATCATTCCCGATAAAATCCATCAACTGAAACGGTCCCATTTTAAATTTCCCAAAATGCTTTAAAGCCCAATCGATTGTTGCGAAACCTTGGGTATTTTGCGGTAAACCACCATAAGACTCTTCGTAAATTCGTAATGATTCACCATAAAATGGACGTGCGACTCTATTGACAATAAAACCTGGTGTATCTTTGGCTTTTACAGGTACTTTTTTCCAATCTAGCATTAATTGGTACACTAGCTCAAATACTTCAGGGTTGGTTTGAACTGCAGGAATTACTTCAACTAATGGCATTAACGGTGCTGGATTAAAAAAATGTAAACCTAAACAGCGCTCAGGTTTTTTGAGGCAAGATGCTATTGAAGCTATAGATAATGACGATGTATTTGAAGCTAAAATACATTTCTCACTGACCAAGTTTTCTAATTGTGTAAATACCTCTTTCTTTACATTTATGTTTTCAATTATAGCCTCTACAACTAGATCTGCTGAAGCCATATCATCAATTGAAGTTGTGTATGTAATCAGCGATGTTATACTAGATTTTTTTTCTTCAGAAATTCTTTTTTTTTCGACTAAACGCGTTAATATTTTTTCTAGTTTTTCTTTGCTTTTTGATAGTGCTTCAGTTTGTTTATCAAAAATATAAACGGTTGAATTTGCAGTAGCTGCGATTTGAGCAATTCCGCTGCCCATGGTTCCTGCTCCAATTATTCCAATTGTCCTCATAACTATTTACCTTTAAATTTAGGAGTTCTTTTTTCCATAAATGCCGTTACACCTTCATTATAATCTTGAGTTTGAGCAGAAGCAATTTGATATTCTGACTCGACTGCTAATTGTTCTTCTAAGCTATTACTAAAACTTTTATTTAATGCCTTTTTAGTCAGTGCTAGGGCTTTAGTAGGCATACTTGCTAATTTTTGGGCTAATTGATCAACTTCATTTTCGAAACTATCAGCCGAAAAGTAGGTGTATATCATACCCATGCGTTCAGCTTCAATAGCACTAACCTTATCACCTAGTAACGCTAATGCTGATGCACGTTGAAATCCAACCAGTCGTGGTAAAAAATAAGTGCCACCGCTATCTGGAATCAAGCCGATTTTTGAAAAAGCTTGAATGAAACTTGCCGTTTCTGAAGCAACTACAACATCACATGCTAAAGCTATATTAGCACCTGCGCCGGCTGCGACACCGTTAACTGCAGCAATTACAGGGATTTCTATATTTCTGATTCGTGTTATTATTGGGTTATAATGATCTTCTAAAATAGATTTAAAACCAGGATTTAATTCTGGATGAGTTACTTCTGCCAGATCTTGTCCTGCACAAAAAGCTTTACCTTCTCCGGTCAAGACTATAGCTCGTGTGTGTTCATTTCTGATACAATCATCAAGTTGCTTTTGAAGCTCAAATGCCATTTCTTTGTTAAAACTATTAAACTTTTCAGGGCGATTAAGCTTTAGGTAGGTTATACCTTCTTTTTTTATATTGATTACAGTGTCTGACATTTTAAAAATGATTGAGATTTAAGGTTGAAATATACAAAAAATGACATCCAATTGATGCCATGATAATGATTGTTATGTTAAACACTTAAAATAGTCAAATGGTTCTTGACAATCGTCGCATTTAAACATAGCTTTGCAAGCTGTAGATGCAAACTGACTAATTAAAGTGGTGTTTTTAGATCCACATTGCGGACATTTAACCACTTTTTTTTGACCTAAAAGAGCCGCTTTATCTGCTGATGCATCCATAGGTGGAGCAATGCCATATTCTTTTAAAGCCTGTTTAGCTTCATCTGTCATCCAGTCGGTTGTCCAAGCAGGTGATAATATTAATTTCACCTGAGGCTGATAGCCTTGATCAGATAAAGCTTTTTTTACATCATCGCCTATAACATCCATAGCTGGACAACCACTGTAAGTTGGTGTAATTTCAACTTTAACATGATTATTATCTTCAAGTTTTGCAGACCTAACAACTCCCATATCTACAATAGATAATACTGGAATTTCAGGATCTGAAACACCTTTCAAAATCGGTAATAATTCTTGATCTATTTGTTTAAGATTAGACATTCTATTACCATTTCATATTAGGGTAAGTTCGCTGCATGTATTGAAGGTCAGATAAGATAAAACCCATGTGTTCTGTATGAATGCCTTTTTTACCTCCTTTTTGAAAGAAATCTAAATCAGGAATCTTTAAGGTAGCTTCGTTTAATACTTCAGCGACTTGATTAAAATAATCGTTTTTTAAACCACTAACATCTATACCGTGATTAGAATTGATTGCAGCCACATCATCATTAGTTGTCATGAATAATTCATTGGTATAAGGCCATAAATTGCTCACTGCTAATTGTATTTTTTCGTGACTTACCTCTGTGCCGTCACCCAAGCGTTTAACCCAATCTCTAGAAAACTGTCTATGATAAGCAACTTCTTTAATGCTCTTTTTAGCAATGGCTTGTAAATTTACGTTTTGCGATTCTTGTAGTTGTTCTAAGAATCTAAAATGAAATTCATCAAAAAAGTATTGTCTAGTGATTACATGTGCAAAATCTGTATTTGGCTGTTCAACAAGTAAAACATTTAGATATTCTCTTTCTTTTCTTAGAAAGGCTACATCGTCTTCGGTAATATCTTCTTTAGACAATTCGGCGATATATTGATAATAACTACGCGTTTGCCCTAATAAATCGAGTGCGATATTAGTCATTGCTATATCGGTTTCTAGGGTTGGTCCGTGACCGCACAATTCAGAAATTCGTTGTCCTAAAATCAGTGCATTATCGGCGATGCCGTAGATATATTTGATTAAGTTTTGGTTTGTCATTGCTTTGTATTTAACATTCAGCTACATGTGTTCAACATCATCAGGTAAATCATAGAATGTAGGATGCCTATAAGCTTTGTCAGCTGCAGGCTCAAACATTTCGCCATTGTGTTCTGGATTAGAAGCCTTGATATTTTTAGACTCGACCACCCAAATACTCACGCCTTCACTTCTTCTTGTATACACATCACGTGCATTTTTTAGAGCCATGTCTGCATCTGCTGCATGTAAACTTCCAAAATGTCGGTGCTCTAAACCGTTTTTACTTCTTACAAAGACTTCCCAAAGTGGCCAATTTTTTTTCATTTGAATTAGTTTTTAATTCTTAAACAAGTATTATATAGCTTGTTGTATTTCTTTTTCAGAATTTTTTTCAGCGTAAGCAACTGCTGCATCTCTTACCCATTCACCATTATCCCATGCATTTTTTCTTGCTGAAATTCGTTCTTTATTACACATACCATGGCCTTTAACAACTTGCCAAAATTCATCCCAATTAATTTCCCCAAATTCATAATGACCTGTATCATTATTAAATTTCAAATCTTCATCAGGAATTGTTAAGCCCAAAATGTCTGCTTGAGGTACGGTTTGATCTATAAATTGTTGGCGTAATTCATCATTAGTTTTACGCTTTAATTTCCACTTCATAGATTGCTCGGTATGTGTAGACTCTTCGTCTGTCGGGCCAAACATCATTAAAGAAGGCCACCACCAACGGTTTAGTGCATCTTGAGCCATTTCTTTTTGTTCTTCAGTTCCGTTACAAAGCGTTAGCATAATTTCGTATCCTTGACGCTGGTGAAAACTTTCTTCCTTGCATACACGCACCATTGCACGTGCGTAAGGACCAAATGAGGTGTTACATAATGGCACTTGGTTAATAATTGCAGCGCCATCAACCAACCAGCCTATTGCACCAATATCTGCCCAGGTTAAAGTTGGATAGTTAAATATACTTGAATATTTTGCCTTACCTGTGTGTAATTGCTCGTATAATTCTTCTCTAGAAATACCCAAAGTTTCACAAGCTGAATAAAGATAAAGACCATGTCCAGCTTCATCTTGAACCTTAGCTAATAGAGCTACTTTTCTTCTTAATGAAGGTGCTCTAGTAATCCAATTACCTTCTGGTAGCATACCAACAATTTCAGAATGTGCATGTTGAGAAATTTGACGGATATGCGTTTTACGATACTTCTCAGGCATCCAATCTTTTGGCTCTATTCGTTCATCTCTCGCAATTTTTTCTTCAAAAATTTTCTCTAAATCTTTAATTTCATTTTGACTCATAGCTTCAGATTTTATTGATTTTTAAACATCAAAATCGACAACAACGTCTTTTGATGTTGGGATGGCTTGACAACTCAGAACAAAATTTTGTTCAACTTCATCTTTTTCAAGCGCATAATTAATTTTCATTTCTACTTCACCCTTAACCACTTTACACTTGCAAGTACTACAAACTCCACCTTTACAAGCAAATGGCAAATCCGCTCCAGCTGTTAAAGCAGCATCGAGTATATTATCATCGGTTTTAGACATTTCAAAGTGAAATTCTTTTCCGCCATCTAAAACCGTTATTTGAGTTCCATCTTTTCGTTTAGCCATAGCCGCTTCAGCACGTTTTTTGTCTGCTTCAGAAACACCTGTCACAAAAAGCTCGTAATGAATGTGGTCTTTAGATAAACCTTTTTTAACGAGCTCATCTCTAATCATGAATATCATTTGCTCTGGACCACAAATAAAGCAATCACTCACAGCATCTACGTCTAAAACAGTTTCAGTTAACTGTTGAATTTTCTCAGGTGTAAAGCGACCATTAAACAACTCAATATCACGTTGTTCTCGCGTTAAAAAATAAAATATTTCTAACCGACCGAAATATTTATTTCTAAGTTGTTCAATTTCTTCTTTAAATATAATTGATTTAGCGTTCTTATTCAAATAAAATAACTGACATTTTGCATTTGGCTCTTCTGCCAAATGCGTTTTTATCATCGATAAAACAGGCGTAATACCAGAACCAGCAGCAAAAAAGACATAAGTGTTATCAGACTCAGGCTTTACCTCAACACCAAAATCTCCACTTGGTGGCATGACTTCTAGAGTGTCACCTGCTTTAAGTTCTTGATTAACAAATGTTGAAAATTTACCTTCAAAAATTTGCTTTACAGCAACTTTCCATTGCCCTTCAACAGGACTTGAACACAGCGAATAAGAACGCCTTACATTTTCACCATTAATAATTTTTTTTAGTGTTAAATGCTGCCCTTGATGAAATTGAAACTCTTGCGCAAGGTCTTGAGGAACGTCGAAAGTGACTACCGAGCAATCATCGGTTTCTTTGTAAACCTCACTAACGTTTAACGGAAAAAATTTTGCCATTTATAAATCGATTTACACAAAACTAACAATTGTTAGTTTATACATCAATAAAAATCATGTTAATTTTTAATTTTCTAGAAAGTTTTAAGACACTTGAAATTATAAGTTAGGATTTATTCTGCCTTATTATACCGTAAAGCAAAATAGTTTCTAGGTCAGCTTTTAAGTCTTCAACAGTGAGATGTTTGCGCTTAGCCACCCATAAATTGAGTGTTCTAAGTGTTGATAAAATTGAAAATAATATAACTTCAGGGTCGCGTTTGGTAATTGATTGCTCTTGAATACCATTTTTTATGATTTCTCTTAGCTCTTGTTCATATGTAAAACGCTTAGCTTTAAATTTATCTAAAGCTTCACCATTTAAATGAATCCATTCTGTATTTAAAACAGCTACGCTTTCAGGCTGTTGCAAACTTAAATCGATATGTTGCTGAATGATTTCAGATAATTTTTGTCTTGTTGAAAAACTAGGATTTTGATTGACATCGTGAATATGATTTACAAACGTATTGGCCAGATTTAAGACAATTGCTTCTAAAATAGCTTGTTTAGATGGTAAATGATTATACAAACTTGCCGCTTTAATATCAACCGCCTTGGCAATATCACGCATACTAACAGCCGAATAACCTTTTAGGCTAAATAAAAGTCCTGCCTGTTTAATAATTTCATCTCGTCTTGTCATTAATTAACTATTAATAAAATTCATGTGAGGAAACTTTTGTTTTAATTGACTTATTTTCACTTCTAAATTAGCCATAAATTTTTGATGAGCTTCACTTTGAGGATTGAAAGCCTTATGATGAAGTCCTTTTTGTATAGCTTCAACTTGGTTCATAACCTCTAAAGTTGATTGGTCTATGTAAACCGACTTAAATTTTTCCCAAATAAATTTAACTGCAGACAAACTAGGATGTGCTAAATCAGGCTTGTAAAATCGATAATCCCGCAACTCATCTACCAACAATTCATAAGACGGAAAGTACATCAAATCATGTTCAGACTCATCTATAAATTCATGTACAGCAGCAATTAGATGCGCTTTACTTCTAGAGTTTTCAACCAAACCATCCTTGAGATGCTTAACTGGCGAAACCGTAAATACCAGCTTAGACTCGGGATTTAACTTATTAACCAATCGAACAATTTTAGTAAGATCTTGTTTTAATTCTGCCACCGAACTTAAGTGTTTGGCAAACTCTTTAGATGGTATTTTATGGCAGTTGGCTACAAATGCTGAATTTATTTGTCGAGAATAATACCAAGCCGTTCCTAAACTAATAAATATCAAAGTAGAATGCTGAAGTGCTTGGCGTAGAACTTCAGTTGAAGTTTCTAGTTGATGTATAACCTCATCTTGGGTTGAAGCTGATAGTGAAGAATGTGCCAAAAAAGAATGATGTAAACCATCATGTTCAATCAACTCAAAATCTTGACGATATCCTGCCGCTAATTCAATTGTTTTTAAAATAGCTTTAGGATGAAACAAAACCCCAAACGGATTAGCTTTAGCTTGAAATTGATAGTAGCTTAATTGGTCATGAATATGGGTAGCAAAGCATGACCCTAACAACAAGATTTGACTTGAATAATCAAGCTTATAATTTGATGTTGGGAGATTAACTTCACTAAAAAATTTCATTTATAAAAGTGTTTGGGCTGCTTCAAGCGCATCAGGAATTCCTTCTGGTTTTTTACCGCCAGCTGTGGCAAAAAATGCCTGACCGCCACCGCCGCCTTGAATATATTTACCTAATTCACGGACTATTTTACCAGCATTTAGTTCTTCTGAAACAATAGACTTAGAAATATAACAAGTTAGCAAGGCTTTATTATTATATTTTGAAGCCAAGATTATAACTAAATCATCAAACTCTCCACCTAATTGAAAGGCTAAATCTTTCATAGAACCCGCGTCTAAATCAACTTGAGCTATTAAACGATTTATTCCGTTAATTGGTTTAATTTGAGATTTTAATTCACTTTTAATGTATTTTGCTTTTTCAGCTTTAAGTTGCTCGTTTTCCTTTTGCAATTGCGCAGATTCGCTTAAAAGCTTATCAATAGCCTTAGAAACATCTTTAGGCTGATTAAGTAAGGCTTCTATTTGAGCTAGTTTTTGGGCTTTATCATCTAAATAAGACTTCACCGCTTCTGCTGTAATGGCTTCAATACGCCTAATTCCAGATGCTACTGAACTTTCGCTAGTAATTTTAAAACTCCATAACTCACTTGTGTTTTTTACATGAGTTCCACCACATAATTCGGTTGATTGCCCAAACTGAATTGTTCTTACAGTATCATCATATTTTTCACCAAATAAAGCAATAGCACCTTCATTTATGGCCTGATCATAAGGTATATTTCTTTTTTCTACTAAGTTGAGTTGTTCTTGAATTCTAGCGTTAACAAAAGCTTCAACCTTAACTAATTCATCACTAGTTACTTTAGAAAAATGTGAAAAATCAAATCTTAAACTTCCTGAATGTACCATTGAGCCTTTTTGTTCTACATGAGTTCCTAAAACGTGACGCAAAGCTTGATGCAATAAATGAGTTGCTGTATGGTTTGCAGCAGCACATTGACGCTGATTAGCATCTACAACGGCATTAAAAGTAGCATTAATATTTTTAGGTAAACTTTTTGTAATGTGAATAATTAAATTATTCTCTTTTTTGGTATCAATAATATAGGTAATATCACCTGAAGGTGACTCTAAATAACCTTTATCACCAACTTGGCCACCACCTTCAGGATAAAATGGTGTTAGATTAAAGACTAGTTGAAAAAGCGCTCCATTTTTTTTTGAAGTAACTTTTCGATATTTAACGATTTTAACCGATGTTTCTAAATAATCGTAACCTATAAATTCTTCTTTATCATCTTCTCTTAAAACCACCCAATCCTCAGTTGAAGTTTCGGCCGCTTTTCTAGATCTTGATTTTTGCTGTTCAAGTTCAGCATTAAATTCGTCTTGATTTAATGTAAAACCATTTTCTTCTAAAATCAATGCGGTTAAATCAATAGGAAAACCAAAAGTATCGTATAATTCAAAAACTTTTTTTCCTGAGATGGTTTTAGTTGCACTTTGCTGCATGATTTGGTCTAACAATGTTAAGCCTTGATCTAATGTCCTTAAAAACGAATGTTCTTCTTCCCGAATCACATTTTGGCAAAGTTGCTTTTGCTTTGTGATTTCAGGAAATGCCTTACCCATTTGCTTACTTAGCACATCAACTAATTTGAAGATAAAGGCTTCTTTCATCTTTAAAAATGTAAAACCATACCTAATCGCGCGACGTAAAATTCGCCTGATCACGTAACCTGCGCCATTATTACTTGGCAATTGGCCATCTGCAATAGCAAAAGCAACAGCTCTTACGTGGTCGGCTATAACGCGTATTGCAATATCTACATCTTCAGTTTTACTGTAACTAAAACCTGTAATCGTTTCAATTTCAGAGATAATTAGTGTAAAAACATCTGTATCATAATTAGATTGTACACCTTGCATCACCATCGCTAAACGTTCAAAACCCATTCCGGTATCAATGTGTTTTGCTGGTAACTCAACCAATTTTCCATTAGCTAAACGATTAAACTGAATGAATACCAAATTCCATATTTCAACAACTTGTGGATGGTCTTGATTAACTAATTCGTGACCGGGCTTTTTGGCCTTTTCAGCATCGGTTCTAATATCAACATGAATTTCAGAAGCTGGACCACAAGGACCTTGATCACCCATTTCCCAAAAATTATCTTTTTTATTGCCAAGTAAAATTCGGTTTTCAGGAACAAATTGTTTCCAGATTTCAAAGGCTTCAGTATCTTTTGCTATGCCATCAACCTTGTCACCTTCAAAAATTGTAACATAAAGACTGTTTTTATCAATTTGTAGTACTTCAGTTAAAAACTCCCAAGCCCAAGAAATAGCTTCATTTTTAAAATAATCACCAATACTCCAATTCCCAAGCATTTCAAACATCGTGTGGTGGTAGGTGTCTTTACCAACTTCTTCTAAGTCGTTATGTTTTCCGCTAACCCGTAAACATTTTTGTGAATCTGTGATTTTAGTGATCTTAGGTTTAGAATTACCAAGGAAATACTCTTTAAACTGATTCATACCAGCGTTAGTAAACATTAAGCTTGGATCGTCTTTAAGTACAATCGGTGCTGATGGCACAATTTGATGTGATTTAGAAGCAAAAAAGTTTAAAAATTTATCGCGTAACTGTTGGGATTTCATAAGGCTTTACTAGTTGATGTTTGTGTTCAGTTTGTTTTGTCTTATCTTTGTAAGATACAAGGTATAAATTTGCTTAACTTGAGCAAAAATACTATAAATTTAAGGAATGAGTAAAGTAAAATATTACTACGATAGTGAAACCCTATCCTACCGCAAAATTGAAGCTAAAAAAAGTAAAAAATTTGCTGTAGTACTTACTTTTTTACTCGGTATAGTTGTTTCAAGTTTTTTACTGTTAATGCTCTACTTGAATATTCCAGGGATCGAAACACCAAAAGAGCGAAAGTACAAACGTGAGATTACACAAATGAAGCTTCAATATGAATTGTTGGATAAAAAAATGAACAATGTAGTTGAAGTTTTAGAAGATATTGAACAACGAGACAACAAAATATATCGCGTATTTTTTGAAGCCAACCCATTAACTTCAGAACAACGTCAGTCTGGTTTTGGAGGAATAAATCGCTATGAAAATCTCGAAAGTTTCGAAAACTCTGAGCTCATTGTATCAACTTCAAAAAAACTTGATGTTTTAACTAAACGCCTTGCTATTCAATCACAATCCTTAGATGAAATTGTACAACTTGCTAAAAATAAAGAAGCATTACTTGAAGCTATTCCAGCCATTCAACCTGTTAAAAACGATGATTTAAAACGTACTGCTTCAGGTTATGGAATGCGTTATCATCCGATTTACAAGTATCGTAAAATGCATAATGGTATGGATTTTTCAGCTCCGCGAGGCACTGAAGTTTTTGCTACAGGAAATGCAAAAGTTAAAAAGGCGCGTTTAACTTCTGGTTTTGGGAATCTTATTATTTTAGACCATGGTTTTGGTTATGAAACCTATTACGCACATTTAAAAGACTTAAATGTTAGGCGCGGGCAAACTGTTAAACGTGGTGAAATTATAGGTACAGTTGGAAATACAGGTGTTTCTACTGGTCCACATTTGCACTATGAAGTCAGAAAAGATGGCCGACCAACCAACCCGATGAATTTTTATCATGGCGACTTAACGCCTGAAGAATACGATATCATGTTTAACATGTCTACACTTGAAAATCAATCTTTAGATTAAACATGAAATTAAGTGAGCAACATAAGTTATACTACACCATTGGTGAGGTAGCAAAAGCATTTAACGTTAACACTTCGCTGATTCGATTCTGGGAAAAAGAATTTGATGACATCAAGCCGAAAAAAAATGCAAAAGGCAATCGAAGATTTTCTCATGAGGATTTAAAAAAATTAGAACTTGTCTATCACTTAGTTAAAGAACGTGGTTTTACACTAGAAGGTGCCAAAACTCATCTTAAAGAACAACGGCAACAAACCTTATCTAAATTTGAAATGATCAGTAAATTAAAAGGTATAAAAGAAGAATTAACCGAAATAAAAAATAATTTATAATATGAAAAAGTGGCTAATCCCCGTAATTATAATTGTTCTAGTGGCAATTGGACTTTATAGTTGGACAAAAGGTTTTAATAACACTGCTGTAACTTTACAAGAAGATGCTAAAACCAAATGGAGTAATGTAGAAAGCGCCTACCAACGCAGAAGCGATTTAATTGGGAATTTAGTAAAAACAGTACAAGGTGCTGCTGATTTTGAAAAGAGTACATTAACTGAAGTTATTGAAGCAAGAGCAAAAGCAACATCAGTTAATATTGATGCTGGTAATTTAAATGCCTCACAAATTCAAAATTTTAGTCAAGCACAAAGTGGATTAACGTCGGCCTTATCTAAACTTTTAGTAAGTGTGGAGCGATACCCAGATTTAAAATCGAATCAAAACTTTATGAACCTTCAAAACCAACTTGAAGGTACTGAAAACCGTATTAATATAGAGCGTAATAAATTTAATGAAACCGTAGGCAGCTATAACAAACACATAAAAATATTTCCTAACAGTATTTTTGCTGGGTGGTTTGGTTTTGAAGAAATGACACGCTATCAAGCCGATGAAGGCGCTCAAAATGCACCTGATGTTGAATTTGATTTTAATAAATAAGTTATGAGTGATTTATCTGCATACATCTCAAAAAAAGAAGAAAAGTATATTGTTGACGCCATAAAAACTGCTGAGAAAAATACTTCTGGTGAAATTCGCGTTCATGTAGAAAAAAAATGTCCTGCTGATGATGCTTTTGATCGAGCCTTAGAAGTTTTTGAAAAACTAGAAATGCATAAAACCGAACTACAAAATGGTGTTTTATTTTATGTTGCCATCGAAGATCATAAATTTGTTATATGCGGTGACAAAGGTATTAATGATGTTGTTCCAAAAAATTTCTGGGAAAGTACCAAAGATATTGTAATTAGTAACTTTAAACTAGGTAATTACTCTCAAGGTCTAGTTGACGGCATTTTAAAAGCTGGAGAAGAACTTAAAGCACATTTTCCTTACCAATCTGACGATGAAAATGAACTCTCAGATCAAATTTCAAAAGCTTAGTTTATGTATTTAAAATCAACAAAAAATCTATTTGTATTAGTCGTCTTTACACTAATTACAGCAATTAGTTTTGCTCAATATTCAATTCCAAAAATACCTAAGACTGAAACTGCAGTTTATGATAAAGCCGATATCCTTGACCAAGATGAAGAACTGGCGTTAACTAGAAAATTAATTAGCTATGCTGATACAACATCAACACAAATTGTTTTTGTAAGTATAAAAAGTCTTCAAGGAGAAAATATTAACCTCTTAGCAGCCGAATGGGCAGAAAAATGGAACATTGGTCAACAAAAAAATGATAATGGTTTGATTATTTTAATGTCTGAAAATGATCGTGAAATAAGCATTCAAAACGGGTATGGCTTAGAACCTTACTTAACTGATTTAACAACTAGTACAATCATTAATCAAATTATTATTCCTGAATTTAAAAAAGCAAATTACTATAAAGGTTTAGACCAAGGAACCTCAGCCATCTTTGAAGTTTTAGCAGGAAAATTTGATCCTCAAGCCATTAAAAATAAAAATAGTGACGTTTCATGGTCGTTTCTAATCTTTCCCATCTTAATTGTGATTGTTATTTTTATTATTGCATCACGTCGTAAAAACAATGGTGGTGGCTCAGGTGGTAGACGTTCAGGCTCACCTGATTTGTTTGATATATTAGTTTTAAGTAGTCTTGGTCGAGGTGGCTTTGGCGGCGGCAGTTTTGGCAGCGGTTCATCTTCAGGTGGTTTTGGCGGCGGATTTAGTGGTGGCTTTGGCGGTGGAAGCTTTGGCGGCGGAGGCGCTAGCGGAAGCTGGTAAATTATACCAAATCTCCTATAAAATAAGATAAATAAATAGTTTCTAATTGCCTTTCTCTTTGTCTCATCTTGTAGAATGTGTGGTATTTCTTCTATTGCTCGATTTCGAAAATTTCTTCTACAGTGGTTGTAAACGCTTCAGCCATTTTTAATGCCAATAAAGTTGAAGGTACATATTTACCCTTTTCTATGGCGTTAACTGCTTGACGACTACTACCAATAGCTTTAGCTAAGTCGGCTTGTGTCATATTTTTTTTGGCACGCCAAACTTTGATGTGGTTTTTTATGCTACCTTCCATTTGAACTCAATTTTAATTTTATTTGAAATCTTGCAATAAAAATAATAAGTAAGGTAAACATATTGTAAACCATTATAGAAAAGAAGTCTAAACCATGAACAAAAATAAATGCTAAAATCAAAACAGCATAGTTTACGTAAACTGCCCAAGCTAGTGATGATAGCCGAAGTTGAGCTATAAACTCATCTTCAATTTTTTCTTTAGAAAAGGCAACTAAAATTCCGCCTATAATCACAAAAGTACCTGCCAAATCGTTTAAAATATTTTGGGAAGTCCAAATGAAAAAACCATTTTTATCAGAATCAAAGCTATCTGAAGTATAAAAACTGAGTAGCTTCACATCAAAAAACTCAGGTTCTAAGTCGTTTGATAAAACCACTAAACCACCAATTATACCAATACTAAAAATAAGCCAACCTACTAGTTTTACTGAATTTGGAAATAAATACGTTTGCATAGTCAATTATTTTATACCAAATGTAAACAATAATTTACAAATGTCAAAAATAATTTACTTTTTACGCATATAAACTGAAATCGGAACACCTGTAAAATCAAAATGTTCACGTAATTTATTTTCTAAAAAACGTTTGTAAGGTTCTTTAACGTATTGCGGCAAATTACAGAAGAAAGCAAATTGAGGTTGCGGTGTAGGCAACTGCGTTATAAACTTAATCTTTACATATTTACCTTTTGTTGCCGGTGGTGGATAATTTTGAATAATTGGCAGTAAAACATCATTAAGTTCACGTGTTTTTATGCGTTTACTTCTGTTTTTATAAACCTCAACAGCTGTTTCTATAGCCTTATATATACGTTGTTTATTTAAAACAGATACAAATACAATTGGTACATCTGTAAAAGGTGAAATTCGAGCTTGAATAGCTGCTTTGTAATCTTTCAGTGTATTGGTGTCCTTTTCTATTAAGTCCCATTTATTGACAAGAATTACAATCCCTTTTCTATTTTTATCTGCTAGCCAAAAAATATTTTGAACCTGACTATCAAAACCGCGATTGGCATCTAAAATTAAAATAATGACATCTGAGTTTTCGATAGCACGAACACTTCTCATGACAGAGTAAAACTCTAAATCTTCTTTTACTTTAGCTTTACGTCTAATACCAGCCGTATCCACTAATTTAAAGTCGAAACCAAAGCGATTAAATCGCGTATCGATTGAGTCCCGCGTTGTCCCTGCAATATCAGTTACAATGTAGCGGTCTTCGCCAATTAAAGCATTAATAAATGATGATTTTCCAGCGTTTGGTCGGCCGACAACGGCAAATTTGGGTAGCTCATCAAAATCGTCAACAGCATCTTCTGGAAGTGCTTCAACAACTTGGTCAAGCAATTCACCGGTTCCGCTTCCATTAATTGCGGAAATACAATAAATCTCACCTAGACCTAAATTATAAAACTCAACTGCATCTAGGCGTGCCTTGTTAGAATCGACTTTATTAACCGCTAAAACTACAGGCTTATCGTGTTTTCGAAGTAATTTAGCCACTTCATTGTCCATTGGAGTAATCCCAGAAGTCACATCAACTACAAACACAATTACATCAGCTTCATCAATGGCAAGTTCTACTTGTTTATCGATTTCTGCTTCAAAAACATCATCACTACCAACAACATAACCGCCGGTATCAATTAAGGTAAATTCTTTTCCATTCCAATCAGATTTACCGTAATGCCGATCTCTTGTAACGCCACTTACAGCATCTACAATGGCTTCACGCCTTTTGATTAAACGGTTAAAAAAAGTTGATTTGCCTACGTTTGGTCGGCCTACTACTGCTACAATTCCCATGAGTGATAATTAATAATTTGCAAATTTACGTCATTATTTAGAGATATAGTTGAAATACTTAAGCTAAGCTCTAATTTTGAAAATTTATGTACTTTTAGTTTTTTATAATTTTATGGCTAAAATTTTAAGTGTAGAAGAATTAAATGAGCAACTTCAGCTAAAACCTAGATTTAAAGTTGAAGTTAATGATGCTAATATTCAAAAACGTTTTTCAGCTGAAAAAAATCATCAGTCTAAAAATAATGTGATCATCAAGTCTTTAGACGAGCATATTTGGCTGTCCATTCAAAAAATAGAAAAGCGCTATTATTCTCCGCGTTTACATGTTGAAATTGAGCAAAGAGAAAAACATTGCATATTGCATTGCACGTTTGGGCCTGACCCAAATTTGTGGACGATGTTTATGTTTGTACACTTCTTTTTAGGCTTAGCTTTTATTGGGGTATTGACCTTATATTACACCAATACCACTTTAGGAAATTCTAACATCTTAGCTTATAGTTTAATGCTTACGATTGCTTTATTGTGGATTGGTTTATACGTTTTTGCAAGGAATAACAGACAAAAAGCAGCACCTCAGTCAAAACAGCTGCTTAAGGTTTTGGCAAATGTAATTAGTTAGAATTATCGTATCCGAAGCGTTTAAGCTGATTGGGATTGCTACGCCAGTTTTTATTAACTTTTACATACAATTCTAGGTGAATTTTTTTATCAAAGAATTTCTCTAAGTCTTTTCGAGCTTCAGTACCAATACGCTTAATTCCTTTACCTTGATGACCGATAATAATACCGCGTTGTGAATCACGCTCGACCATAATAATACTTCTGATCTTAATGATTTTATGAGACTCTTCGAAGGCTTCAGTTTCAACTTCTACACTGTAAGGTATTTCTTTTTTATAATGAACTAAAATACGTTCACGAATCTTTTCATTGACGAAAAAGCGCTCAGGTTTGTCTGTGAGTTGATCTTTAGGGTAAAACGCAGGTGATTCAGGAAGTAGTTCAACTAATCTAGATTTGAGATTATCTACACCGAAATTATTTAATGCCGAAATGGCGTAGACTTCAGCCTTTGGTAATTGTTGTTTCCAATAATCGATTTGCTCTTCAACAAATTCTTGATCGTTTAAATCGATTTTATTCAACAATAAAATGACTGGAATAGCTGTATTTTGAAGTTTAATGAAAAAATCTTCATCCTTTAAAGCTTTTTCACCTGTTTCAACCAAATATATAAGTACATCAGCGTCTTGAAAAGCAGATTTCACAAAATCCATCATCGACTCTTGTAAGGTATAAGCCGGTTTTATAATTCCTGGTGTATCACTAAACACCATTTGGTAATTTTCATCGCTTAAGATACCTAAAATTCGATGACGTGTGGTTTGAGCTTTATTGGTTATAATTGACAATTTTTCACCAAGAATAGCATTCATTAATGTTGATTTTCCCACATTGGGATTCCCAATGATATTTACAAATCCTGCTTTGTGTTTCATAATTAAAATTTTATTCAAAAAAATTGAGCTACCTTATTTTAAAGATAGCTCAATTTAAATAATACCAAATCTCCCATAAAATAAGATAAATAAATAGTTTCTAATTGCCTTTCTCTTCGTTAAAAAAATGAAACGTAGCTATGGCTATGATTAATTTTTTTGCCTTGATTAAGACAATTATAATTCAATTTCTTTTGGTCTCATCTTATAGAATATTTTGTATAATTCTTTAAACCTTGTTTTATTTCAATTTCTTTTTGACTTCAACTTCTTGGTAAGCTTCAATAACATCGCCTTCTTTCAGGTCGTTGTAGTTTTTAATCTGCATACCACAATCGTAGCCTTTAGAAACTTCTTTTACGTCATCTTTAAAACGTTTTAATGATGCTAGTTCACCAGTGTAGATTACAATTCCATCACGGATTAATCTAATGCCAGAATTTCTATAAATTTTACCAGAAGTTACCATACAACCAGCTATAGTACCAATTTTAGAGATTTTAAATGTTTCTCTAACTTCAGCGTTACCAGTTATTTCTTCTTTAAGTTCTGGAGACAGCATGCCTTCCATAGCATCTTTAATATCGTTAATCGCATCATAAATAATTGAGTACGAACGGATATCAATTTCTTCTTTATCAGCAAGCATTCTAGCATTTCCAGCAGGCCTAACATTAAAGCCAATAATTACAGCATCAGATGCTGATGCTAGAAGCACATCGCTTTCAGTAATGGCACCAACGCCTTTATGAATTATATTGACTTGAATTTCTTCAGTAGATAATTTTTGTAAACTATCAGTTAAAGCTTCAACAGAGCCATCAACATCTGCTTTTAGAATAATATTTAATTCTTTAAAGTCTCCTAATGCAATACGTCTTCCGATTTCATCAAGTGTAATGTGTTTTTGTGTTCTTACGCTTTGTTCACGTTGCAATTGTGTTCGTTTAGAGGCAATATCTTTCGCTTCACGTTCATCTCGCATCACCTGGAAGGTATCACCTGCCTGTGGCGCTCCATCTAAACCTAGTAATGACACAGGTGTTGATGGTCCAGCTTCTTTAATTTTATGACCACGCTCATCGTGTATTGCTTTTACTTTACCGCTTGTGGTACCAGCTAAAACATAGTCTCCTACTTTTAATGTTCCTGATTGAACTAAAACTGTGGAGACATAACCTCTACCTTTATCTAAGAAAGCTTCAACAACAGTACCTGTAGCCGTTCGGTTAGGGTTTGCCTTAAGTTCTAAGATTTCAGCTTCTAATAATACTTTTTCTAATAAATCTTTAACACCATCACCTTTTTTAGCAGAAATATCTTGTGATTGAATTTTACCGCCCCAATCTTCTACTAAAAGATTCATATTAGCTAAAGATTCTTTTACTTTGTCTACGTTAGCAGTAGGTAAATCGACTTTATTAATTGCAAATATAATTGGCACACCAGCGGCTTGTGCGTGAGAAATAGCCTCTTTGGTTTGAGGTTTTACATCATCATCTGCTGCAATTACAATAATGGCAATATCAGTTACTTGAGCACCTCTTGCACGCATAGCTGTAAAAGCTTCGTGACCTGGTGTATCTAAAAAGGCT
The DNA here is from genome assembly GCF_900129035.1 of Psychroflexus salarius. Classification (GTDB taxonomy): domain Bacteria; phylum Bacteroidota; class Bacteroidia; order Flavobacteriales; family Flavobacteriaceae; genus Psychroflexus; species Psychroflexus salarius. The sequence goes on from NZ_FQTW01000002.1 coordinate 187,545, forward strand.
ATTTTTTGACCACCTTCAAGAATAACGCCATAGGCACCAATGTGTTGGGTAATTCCACCACTTTCGCCAGCGATAACGTTTTCTTTTCTAATATAATCTAATAAAGATGTTTTACCATGATCAACGTGTCCCATTACGGTAACTATAGGAGCACGAGGTTCAAGATCTTCATCATTTTCTTCTACTTCTTCAACAGGTGCTTCAATTTCTGCTGTTACAAACTCTACTTCATAACCAAATTCTTCGGCAACAACTGAAAGTGTTTCAGCATCAAGACGTTGGTTCATCGTCACCATCATACCAAGTGACATACAGGCTGAAATAACTTTAGTTACGGGAACGTCCATCATAGAAGCCACTTCACTAACGGTTACAAATTCAGTTACCTTTAATACTTTGCTTTCAAGTTCTTGTTGGTCTGTTTCGTCTTGAGAACGTTGACGATGTTGTTGACGTTTATCTTTTCTATATTTAGCACCTTTACCTTTACTAGATTTTCCTTGAAGTTTTTCAAGTGTTTCTCTAATTTGCTTTTGTACATCAGCTTCAGAAGGCTCTTCTTTTACAACTTGTTTTTTCTTATTGCCGCCTTTAGATCTGTTATCTCTAAAGTTTGGTTTATTAGGTGCGTTTTTATTGATACGCTTACGCTTACGTTTTTTTGAGGCGGAGTTGTTTGAAGATTTTTTATCATCTTCTTTCTTTTTAGGTGTCTTTTTAAACTGATTTAAATCAATTTTTTGACCCGTAAAATTAGGTCCTTTTAACTTTGTGTACTGAGTTTCGTGCTTAACATCTTCAACTTTTTCTTCTGAATCCTTTTTTGGTGTTTCTGTTTTTGAAGTCTTATCTGAAACTTTTGAGGCTGAAGGATTATTTTGACTTGGTTTTTGAGCTGATTTTTTGGGTTGGTCTTTATTTGTTTTAGGCTTAGGCTTTTTGGCTGATTTGTCTAAGTCTATTTTACCAACTTGTTTTGGTCCAGATAGTTTTGTTTTATTGGACTGCTTTTCTTTCGCTTCGGCTTCTTTTTTTGCTTTTGCTTCGGCTTCAGCTTCGGCAGCTTTTTTGGCTTTTTCAGCTTCGGCAGCTTTTTTTGTGGCTTCGGCTTCGCGCTTTGCTTCTTCTTCTTTTTTCTTTAGAAGTTCTTTTTCTCTTGCGAGTCGAAGTGCTTCTTTTTCTTTTTTACGCTCTTCACTTACTTCTTTAGATTCAACACGCTTAGATTTATCTGTCTCAAATTTATCAAATAACACTTGATAAACATCTTGAGATATCTTAGTTGTGGGACGCGCCTCAATTTCGTAACCCTGAGAACCTAAATACTCGACAGCTCTATCAAGTGATATATTAAATTCTTTAAGTACCTTATTTAATCTTTTTTGTTTTGCTTCAGCCATAAATTGCCTCTAATAATTCTAATTTAATATTCAACAAAGATGAGTTTAAAAAACTTATTCTTCAAACTCTTCTTTTAAAATTTTGATGACGTTTAAAATCGTTTCTTCTTCTAAGTCAGTTCTTTTTAACAAATCGCCGACTTCTAATTCTAGTATACTTTTGGCTGTATCAAGGCCAATTCTTGAAAATTCGGCGATCACCCAATCTTCAATTTCATCTGAAAATTCAGATAACTCAACATCTTCATCCTGAACATCATCTCTAAAGACTTCAATATCATAACCTGTTAATTTACAAGCTAATCTAATATTGTGACCACCACGACCAATCGCCTTAGAGACTTCTTCTGGTTTTAAAATAACCTCAGCATATTTTTTATCTTCATTCAGTTTTATATCTACTATTTTAGCAGGACTTAAAGAGCGTTGAATATAAAGTCTCGGGTTGGTTGTGTAATTAATTACATCTATGTTTTCATTGCCGAGTTCTCTAACTATTCCGTGGATTCTAGAACCTTTCATTCCTACACAAGCACCAACAGGGTCAATTCGATCATCATAAGTATCTACTGCAACTTTTGCTTTTTCTCCTGGTACACGTACAGCATCTTTGACATTGATTAAACCATCAAAAACCTCAGGAATTTCTTGTTCAAATAATTTTTCTAAAAACTTAGGTGAAGTTCTTGATAAAATGATTGATGGTTTATTACCCTTAAGCTCAACATGTTCTATAACACCCCGAATATTGTCTCCTTTTCTGTAAAAATCTGAAGGTATTTGATGATCTTTAGGAATCACTAACTCATTACCTTCATCATCAAGTAAAATTACAACATTACGTCTTACATGATGAACTTCTGCAGAGTAAATCTCACCAGTTAATTCATTAAAGTGTTTGTAAGTATTTGTACTATCATGCTCATTAATTTTAGAAATTAAATTTTGACGCAAAGCTAAAATTGCTCTTCGACCGAGTTGAAATAATTTAACTTCTTCAGAAACATCTTCGCCAACTTCAAAGTCAGGTTCTATCTTTTGAGCTTCAGAAAGTGATATTTCTTTATTTTCATCTTCAACTTCACCGTCATTTACAACGATACGGTTTCGCCAAATTTCAAGATCACCTTTATCTGGATTAATGATAATATCGAAGTTATCGTCTTCACCATACTTTTTTTTCAATGCGTTTCTAAACACATCTTCAAGTATAGCCATTAATGTAACTCTGTCTATTAATTTATCGTCTTTGAACTCAGAAAACGAGTTAATTAAATCGATATTCTCCATATCACTTTTTGTTAAAATTTATCATCACTTTTGCTTCAATTATATCTTGTAATGGGATGGTTTTAGTTTTTTGAACTGTATGTTTCCCTTTTCCGACAGGCTTAGGTTCTCTTGCTTTCCACTCTAAAGAAATACTTTCGCCGTTAGCCTCAACCAAATCGGCTTTTATGGTTTGATCTTCTAGTTTTACCTCTAGTTTACGATTAATATTTTTTTGAAATTGCCTTGGCAAACGCAAAGGTGAAGTAGCCCCAAATGATGAAACATCTAGTGAAAAATCTTCAACTTCACGATCTAAATTATGCTCAACAGCACGACTTAATGCAATGCAATCTTGAATTGAGACATCTCTATCGCCATCAATAACCAGTTTAATATGGTTTTGAGAAGATATATCAAAATCTACTACAAATAAATGCGTATGTTCTTCAAGTGCGCTGTTTATTAAACGTTCTATGTGTGAAGCATCTAGTGCCATAAGCCTATAAAAAGAGGGGACAATTGTCCCCTCGCATAATTAATCTTTTGCAAATATACATATTTATTTTGATTTAGAAAAAACAAAGCTTATTCGGAATAAATTTTGTATTTTTAGTTAAAATTTAAGATCAAAATGAATAAAATTTTAGTCCCAACAGATTTTTCCGAACAAGCCAATAATGCATTAAAAGTTAGCGCTCAAATTGCTAAACAACATGATTGTGAAATTTACTTATTACACTTATTAGATTTACCATTAGACTTAATAGATCCCGTAAATGAAGGTGTTGGTAACGATTTACCTGAAGCTTTATTTTTCATGAAGCTGGCACACAAACGTTTTACAGAAACTTTTGAAACTTTTGAAAAAGAACTTGAAGGTATAAAAGTTCATGAAACAGTTGAGTTTAATGAAGCTTTTGATGGAATTTTAGAAATCTCAAAAAAATACGAATGCGATATGATTGTTATGGGTTCTAACGGAGCTGAAGGCTTAAAAGAAATATTTGTTGGCTCTAACACTGAAAAAGTAGTTAGACATGCAGAAATTCCGGTATTAGTTGTTAAAGAAAGTTTAGACATATCAAAAATTAAAAGCATTTCATTTGCATCAAGTTTAAAATCTAGCCAAAAATCTACTTTTACAAAAGCCATTAATCTTGCTCAAAGTTTTAATGCTCAACTCAAATTAGTTTACATCAACACACCAGAAAATTTTAAGACAACCCGACAAATCAACGAACGTTTTAAAACTTTTACAGAAGACATTAACCTTGATGAAATTGATTTTAAGGTTTATGCCGACAAGTCTATTGAAGAAGGCATAAAAAACTACTCGGAGGATATTAATGCTAACATGATTAGCATTGGTACACATGGCAGAAAAGGAATTTCTCACTTCTTTAATGGCAGCCTTTCTGAAAACCTAGTCAACCATTCTAAACGACCAGTAATTACATTTAAAATTTAAGCAAAGCTTGTTTTAAGCCAGAATTTACAAAAGACCAAATAAAATTCCATAAAGATTTAGTTTGGTCTTTTTCTATATTTTGTAATTGAAAAGAAGTGTTTAGAGAACGCTTAATCATTTTATTAGCCATTAAACTTACAAATTGGCGTTTGCGACCTTTATTATTATACAAAGTCACTTCAATATCAGATGAATTTAAATTAAAAATGCCACTAGCTGAATTATCTCGTGATCTTATGTTAGTCTTAATTGAATTAAACTTACCTGAAATACCCGTTTTAATACTTTGCTCTAGTAATTCTGAAAAACGATTGGCTAAAATATTTTGACCACTTATTTCGGCTGTAAAATCTTCGGTTGAAGTAGATAAATTGTAAGATAATCCCAAATTAATTTCGGAAGCTTTATTAAGCCTAAATTGAGCATTTAGTCGAGCTAAATTAGATGACTTTGGTAGTTTAAAATTATTTAAATTAGTTAAAGTTAAATTCAAATCATTAAATACAACAGGCGCAAAATCTTTATTAATCCTATGTTTTTCTGCGTAAGTAATCGTTGCATGATCAACCCATAAGCTGTCAAGCATAAATCTAAAATTTAAATTTTGTAGCTGCTGTACATAATTAAGTTTTAAGCTTTTGTCGTCTTTAAGCGTTTTATCTCTTGAAATTTTAAAGTTTAAAGAATCTGTTTTTAAACGACTTAATCTTAGATTAGAAATACTTGTGTTTTTAAAATTTAATTCTGCCAAAGTTGAATTAATTGAAAAGGCTTCTAAATGCATTAAATCGGTTTCATGACTAATTTGTTTCCCGTAATCATGTTTTGAAAACAGCGGTAAAATTTTGAGTTGAGCTATTTCAAATGCCTTATTTTTATAATTAAACTTACTAAGCTGAAGTTTTTGTAAATGATTAATAGGATAGTTTAAATGATCAAATCTTAAATAACTTAATTGTTCTAAGTTGAAGTTTTTATAGATATTAACTTGATTAACTAATGTATTTAGATTAGTTAATTTTCCTGTTTTTTGAGCTTTGTTAATTGTAAAATTGACATTTTTTAGCTCAAGTTGATTTAAGCTTACTTTTTTATCCTGGGACTGACTCGATTTTTGAGTAGTTTTATTTAGTGCGTTAACTTCAACAGAAGCAGTGTTTAATTGCAAGTATTCAATTTCAACTTGGCTACTCGTGATTGTAGATAGGTAATTCAAATTCAGTTTAACTTCTTCTGCATCAATCTTCAACTTGGGTGACTTATAATTAACATTTACAAGCGATAAATTTCCTAATAAACTAATATTTAATTCAACAAAATTTAAGCCTTTAATGCCAAGGAGTTTCTGTTCAGCTTTATGTTTAATAATGGTAAGACCTATAAAATACAGGCTAAAAACGACTATTAAAGTAATAAGCGGTTTTTTGTAACTGATTGTTTTCATAAGTGTTTACTCGAATTATACATTAGAAAATCTATTACGGCCTGAAACTACTTCAAAATCAACATTTCATTGGTGATTTTATCGTGTTTTCAAACCTCATCATAAAGTTCTAGCGCATATATCAAGTTTAAAGATACACTTTATCTATATAATTTAGCCATGTAAAAACAACATTGGTAAATTGTTATGGCAAATTTGTTTTGCAGAGTTTTTCTTAGTCGAGAAAACCAGATTAAATACGCTTAAATTTTTAGCAAACATGACTATAGTGTCATAACCAACGCTGGCGCATTTTTTAGCAGAAGAGATATGATTTTCTGAAATTCTTTGAATGCCAATATTAGACAAAACTTCGTTGATTTTTTGCTTGGTAGTTAATTGTATTTGCGTTAATTCAAGGTTATTTTGTACTGAAAGCAAGTCTATGTTTTTCTCTGAAAAATCATAAATTTCACTTAACACAGAAAACACCTTGTGTTCAACATTAATAGAAAAGTCTGTTGGGAGTAGTAGTTTTTTAGGTGATTTTAGACATGTGTTTTTAGACACTAATAAAACAGGGCAATTAACCTTAGTAATAACATCAACCGTTTTTTTATCTAAATCAATTTCGTCTTCAATTTGGTGTTGATGGCTATTACCAACAATAATTAAGTCTATATCTTGGCGTTTAACAAAATCGCGAATACTATCAAGATATTGACCTTCAATAAAATGTGTATTTAATTGATGTAATGGATTGTTTTGATCTTTAAAAACCTTTAAATCTTTGTTGAGTTTAGATTCAAAAATTGTGTTGCATTTTCCAGAGCAGGAATCTCCGGAGCAAGGCTTTTTGACGTGCATTAACGTGATTTTCGCAGGCTTATCTCGCAAAAGAATGCTTGCATACTTCATCACGTGATTAGCTGTGCTAGAAAAATCGGTTAATAATAAAACATTCATAAGCCTAAATATGGCTACAAATGTATTTTAGAGTTTTTAGTATTTACATGACAAAAATCATGTTTCAAGAGATATTTTTAAGTGCTTCAAAATCATTGATTTTAATATTTCTTCCTTCAACATCTATAATGCCTTCTTTCTTAAATGTAGAAAGTGTTCTAATTAAACTTTCTGAAGCGATCCCGGCAACTGCAGCTAAATCTGCTCTTGAAATTCTTATTTGTTTCAGTTTGTTTTTCTTTAAACGTTCAGCAAAGAGTAAAATGGTTTGGGCAGTTTTCTTTTTCACAGAACTGTAAGCCATTTCTAAAAGCTGTGTTTTAGTTTCGTTTAATGAATCGCCCAAAGTATCGATAAACTCAAACATAACTTGTGGGCTCTGAACAAAAAAGTTTTTAAAATCCTCTAATGAGATTTCGTAGAGTTTGGTTTTTTCTAAAGCTGTAGCGTTCTCGATAAAGCTAGTGGTTTTGGTAAAGCTGATGTGTCCAAAAAAGTTATCGTCTCTAAAAAGTGCTGTTGTCAACTCTTTACCATTTTCTTCAATTTGATGTGTTTTAACAACGCCGTGTTCTATCAAAAAAACTTTATTAGCTGTTTGTCCTGCCTCATAAATATGCTCGCCAGCTTGGTAAAATTTAAGCTCAAAATCTTTGATTTTTTCTTTTAAAGCCTCAAAAGATTGTAAGTTATTATTAGTTGAATTTTGTGCTTGTAATATTTTTGTCTTGGCTAAACGGCTTTCTATGGCACTGATAAGCTCGTCTTCTTCAAAAGGTTTTGTCAGGTAATCATCGGCGCCGAGATCCATTCCTTTTCTAATATCTTTATGATCGGTTTTAGCAGAAAGAAAAATAAAAGGTATGGCTTGTGTTTTAGGGTTATCACTTACAGCCTTTAAAACATCGTAACCATCAACTTTTGGCATCATGATATCGCATACAATAATATCAGGCATAAAGCCTTCAACTTTTGCAATACCAATTTCGCCATCTTGTGCTGTTTCGACAGTATAGTCTGAAAGTTCTAAAATTTCAGCTGTATTCTCTCTAACAGTTGTATCGTCTTCAATTAAAAGTATTTTTTTACTCATGTCTTTTTGGGATTTCAACGAAGAAGCTAGTACCTTGATTTTCTTCACTTTCAAACCTAATATGTCCGTTTAAATTTTCTAAATGTACTTTTACAATATTGAGACCAATGCCAGTGCCTTGGTTAAGAAGTGCATTTTCGGCTCTAAAATAGCGTTCAAAAATATGTTTATGATCTTTTTGTGGAATTCCCATTCCTTGATCTTTAACTTCAAATTTAATGAATTTTGAGTCGCTATTATCAATATCAAAATAAATGTTGGTATGCTCTGGCGAGTATTTGATAGCGTTATTAAGAAGGTTAGATAAAATAAGCTCAAGTACATTTTTATCTTGGCGTAAGATAAAGTCTTCAATTTGTTTTGGGTAGTGTAAATCTTGACCTTCTTTTAATGTAATATTGGCACTATAAACTACTTCATTAATAAGGTTTACAAGGCTAAATTCTTCAAATTTATAAGTCACTTTTCCAGACTCTAAGCGTTCTACTGAAAGAAAATCGTTTAAAATTCCGGTTAAATAGTGAACTTTATTTTTTATGGTTTTAAGGTGCTTTTCGCGTTTTTCTTGTTGTTCTTTTTCGGTGTATTTTCCGATTAAGGTTGTTGATGTTAATATGCCGCTTAAAGGTGTTTTAAATTCGTGCGAAACTAAAGATAAAAATTTGGTTTTCAAGTCGTTAAGCTCGCGTTCTTTTTGAAGTGCGTCTTTAGTTTTAGCTTCAGCAATTTTACGTTTTTTAATTTCTTTTTCTAAAGTTTTATTGAGCTTGGTAAGCTCTTCTATAGAAGATTGAAGCTCTTTAGTTCTTGATTTAACTTTAGCTTCGAGCTCTACATTTAACTGCTCTATTTCTTGCTCGTTTTCTTTACGAAGTGTAATATCGGTAATCAAAGACATCACATAGTGTTCGCCGTCAAACTCAAAAGGATTTAAACCTGCTTCAACGGGAAATTCATCACCATTTTTTCTCACCCCAAATAAATCTCGCCCAATTCCCATTTGGCGTTTTTTAGATTGCTCCATGAAATGGTCCACATGTTTGTGGTGGTTATGATGGTATTTTTTTGGGATTAAAATATCGAGTTTTTTACCGATAAGTTCGGCTTTTGAATACCCAAACATTTCAGCTGCAGAGGTATTAACTTCAATTATAATTTGGCTGGTGTTGACTACCAAAACACCTTCAGAAATACCTTCAAAAAGAAGTTTAAAAACTTCAATATCTTTAGAAATTCTACTATTATTCAATCAATAAATTTTGTTAACAAATATAAGCCTTATTTCAAAACTGTTGAAGTTATCAAGCTAAATTTAGCTTGTTTATACTTTAAAGACTTTTATTGCCAATTTAATTATAAAGCTGTTTTTTAATGAAAGCTGTTTTTTAATTTAGTAAAATCTAAACAGTTAAAAATATGGGCTTACTTGGTTCAATCGTTAAATCTGCGGTTACATTAAATCAGAAATTAAACATCAAATCACAACCTAGTAAAAAAACGCAAGAAGCTGTTTTACGTGAGCTTTTAAAAGCTTCTAAAAACACTGCTTTCGGGAAATACTATGGTTTTCATCAAATATTACAATCGAAAGATTTGCTTCAACAATTTCAAAGCAATGTACCTATTCATACTTATGGCAAAATGAAATTTTGGTGGGAACAACAGCAAAAATTTAGCGATATTACATGGCCTGGAAAGCCAGATTATTTCGCTAAAACAAGTGGCACCACTGGTAATAAGAGCAAACGCATACCAATTACTAATGATTTTTCTGATAGTATGCGAAAAGTAGGCCTATCCTTAGCTACTGAGCTACCAAATTTTCCTGTACCCGAAGAAGTTTTTGAAAGCCACGTGTTAATGCTTAGCAGTTCAAGTAATTTAAATCTTCACGAAAATGGGCATTTAGAGGGTGAAATTAGCGGTATTAATATTCATAATTTTCCTGATTGGTATGACTATTTTTATTGCCCAGGAAAAGAAATTGCTGCGATTGATAATTGGGATGAGCGCATTGAAGAAATTATTAAAAAAGCGCCAGAATGGAATGTTGGCTCTATCGCTGGTATTCCTTCTTGGGTGTTAAGAATGTTGCAAGCCATTATGGAGCATCACCAACTTGATTATATTCAAGATATATGGCCTAACTTTAGAGTTTATGTGAGCGGTGGCGTCGCCTTTGAAACTTACCGAAAAGATTTTGAAAAAATTTCGAATAAAAGTCTCATTATCATTGATACTTACCTGGCTTCTGAAGGCTTTTTTGCTTACAGCGCTCATCCAAATTCAATGGCTATGCGGCTTGCTATAAATCATGGCTATTTTTACGAGTTTATACCATTTGATGAACGCGGTGTAGATGAAATGGGCGAAATTTTAGAAAACCCTAAAGTTTTTGACTTATCTCAAGTGAATACGACTGATGAATATATTTTAGTCGTTTCAACAAATGCTGGTGCTTGGCGATATGTTATTGGAGATACCATAAAATTCACTAATCTTTCGCCATTTGAAATTAAAATTACCGGTCGCACAAAATTCTTTTTAAACGTGTTTGGCTCTCAATTGTCTGAAGAAAAGCTAAATGCAGCGGTTGTTTACACAGCCAACAAACTTGAAGCTAGTGTTAACGAATACATGGTTGGTGCCTTTAGTGAAAATAACCAACATATACATCAATGGATTGTTGTTACTGATGACAACATCAATCACAAAAAATTTATAAGCTTACTTGATGATAAGTTGAAATCATTAAACCATAACTATAAAGTTGCAAGACAAAAAACAATAGATGAAGTTAAACTTAAAGTTATCAGTAAAAGTGATTACGCCAAATACTTAGAGAAAACGAGTAAAAAAGGCGGTCAGGTAAAAGTTCAAAAAGTGATGCAAGGTGAAGCTATAAAGACTTTTTTAGATTTTTTTGATTAAAGATCTAGGTAAGGCTCTAAAATCGACTCGTCTTGTGAACATAGCAGCACATCTTCTTTTGGCAAATAGTATTTTAAAATTTTGCGCTTGTACTTTTCCCCTATTAAATCATGTTCTATAATGAAGTTCTTTGTAGCTAGAATCTCTTCATGAAATCCATGTGAAATCGCAATATAATCTGCGTCATGTTCTACTTTCTTTTTGAATTTTTTAGACCATAAATATTTAATTCCAAAAATGATCATTTGTAAGTTGGTGTGCTGTTTATAATCAACAATATGACCCAACTCATGTGCAAACCAACCTTTTAAGACCTGGCTAGGAACATCGTCAATTTTTAACTCTTTATGATCTCTAATATGAGCATTCAGTTTAATTCTGTACTGTTTAACACCTGTAAAAATTGAGCTCAACGAAATAATGGGTTGAGCCTGCATGGTAGAGGATTTAACACTTACTTTTTCAAGGCTAATTTTAATATTATTTAAGGTTTTATACTGTTGAGCCACCTCACGAAAGCAAGTTTTAATTCTGTCATTATTGATGTGCTTAAAGCTAATTTGCATAATATTGAAAATATTCAAATTAGGATAAATCTTATATTTTAGTTAATAATGAAGTGTTAAGATTTAATTTTCTTCATTAAAGATAAAATTCATGAGTTTCAATCATTAAAAACTTAATTCAAAAATGTGATTTTAGAAACAAGAAAAAGAGCAATTCTAAAACTCTTCAAACTAAAACATCGTAATCTAAATAAAGCTTTTCTTGTAAGCTTATTTTAATTCAAAATTAAAATAGATTATCATTAAAATTAAGCATGCTTTTGACGTTATCATACAAATCTGGAAACTGAGTTTTGAGTTCTTTCGGTGATTCGAAAAAAGTTTCAATGAGTACCGAAATAAACTCAAAATTGTTCGTAAATGCATAATTTCTTAGAAGTTTTGAAGCCTTAAGATGTTGTCTAAATCCTGCATTGGAATGTATTTTATGCTTAATTTTATCATAGTGTCGCATAAACAGAGTTGCTCCTATGGCACTATTCTTTCGCTTTTCAAAATCAAAATGCAGCACATGCACGAGTTCATGAATGCCGAGATTAAGATTGTCATTTTCAATAGCATAACCTTCTAAAAAGTCTTTCCAAGAAAATACGACCGCTTTGTAAGCTGGGTTAAACTCGCCTTTGTGTAATGCTTTATTCGATGTAGATTGAAATGCCTCAGGATAAATCACAAAAGTACTCAGAGATTTAAACCTGTAATTTCTATACCCAAAAGTGAGCATGATTGCAGTAGATGCAATAAGAACTTTATGTTGATTAGTAATGTAGACGCCTGACCTACCTTCAAATTGATGATGCTTGATGAATCTTGCTACACGATGTTCAAAATATAATTTCTTCTTAGGTTGAAGTTTCTGGTAAAACCCAAATTGATTTTCGAGTATATATATCTGATCTTCAGAAAGTTTCCGTTTTCTAAAATATAGATGAGTGTAGAAGGGTTTTGGTGAAATATAACTTACCCATAACTCTTCAACTAAAGCAAACATTGATCGTATAATTACGATTAAAAGAATTAATACTGACAATAGCATAAGAGCTGTAATTATAGAACGTCCTAGTGCTTTGTTATCAAATAGAGAAGCTTCGATCATCAATGAAATGTTTAAAACATCAGCTAAATAACTCATCATATTCATTAAATAATAAAGAGCAAAAACTATAATTCTTATGCAAACACATTATTAAATCACTTAAGTTTAAAAGAACTTAGGCTATTTGTTGCTTCGTCTAAATATTTAGAATATTTAAACTCATTAGCAGAGTAGCTAAATTTATAGACCTTTTTATTATGTTTATAGTAATAGACTTTATATAAATTAGCAGCAAACTTGTATTTTGAATCTCGTCGATAGCCTTGACGACGAAAGCTTAAGATAGATAATTGATCTGAAACTTTTGAATGCTTAAAGTTATTACTATTTGGTTTAATTTTAGCTATTTCAGTATTTAGGTAGTCATCAAAACTTTGCTGATTCAAATTTAACCGCTTCAAATTTATTATGGCTGAAGAATACTCGCCTGCGTCAGCATCAATTATAGTTGAATTTTTATCTTCAAATTGATCTTTGTTTTTTTTATTGCCTCTTGCACGATAAACTTTGCCATTAACAGTTGTTTCTGAAATATAAAGCGGATAAATTTGTTTTTTGGGCGCAACGCTTACTAATATTGAGTCATAATAAGCTTTGTCCAAGTTTAGTTGTCTCCATCGTTTTGGATAATAAAAACTGAATTCTTCGGTTTCATAAACCTTAACAACGGTGTTAGTTCTTGGATCTAAAATGGTTTTTGTTCCACCACATGAGGTACACAAACCAAAGGCAAAGATTAAAAAGAGGACAACTATTCTCATATAATATTAAAAATTAGCAATTAGGTAATTTTAAAAAATCTCAAACTTAATAGAATTAATTGAAAATGAAGGCTACTAAATTAAAATTATACTAATAAATAAAAGTAAAATTAAATGGGTGCAATAAAATTTAAAACTCACCTGTCACCTTACATAAAACTTAGCCTTTGAGTTCATTTACATCATCAAAACTTCAAAGAATGAGTAAATAAATATTTGTAATTTTCTATAAATTAGTCTGAATTAAATTGCTAATTTTTAGTTCAGTAATTAGTTAATTAAACGCACCCGTATTATATAAATGAAAAAGCCCAAACTTAAGCAACTAATTGACAAAAAAGATGAAGACTCAGATTCACTATTAGCTTTAATCTATTATTTTGCTAAAGATTGGATGCGTCCTTCACCATCACATTCTCTAGCATTACAGATTCTTATTTTTATTTTAAAATTGCCTGCTTTAATCTTGTTTCTTACTTTATCGCCTGTGATTTTTATAGTAATGTTTATCACACTTGTAATTGGCTTATGAAACAAGAGCGTGCAGTCTTTAGCTTAGTTATAGTTTCAGGATTACTGTTTTTGTTTCATCAGTATCTTCAAAATGAAACCGATATAAATATTACTTTTCTTAATAACTATTTAGACCCTTTTTTGCTTATGCCTTTACTCTTATATGCCGTGCTTTGGGAACATCGGATTGTTTTAAAAAATAAAAACATGGTTTTAAGCTATACAGAGATATTTGGTTACTTTGTATTGATGGTGCTCTTGGGAGAAGTATTGTTTCCACTCATCAGCAAAAAGTTTACAGCTGACTATTGGGACATTCTAGCTTATGCTTTAGGAACTCTTGCTTATATCATCGCAAAGGAGATTTCGTCTTTTAAGAAAACAAAATTAAAGCATTTATTAGAGTGATGTTTTAATATTTAAAACTGTTTGAGTATGATCGCTATAAGCAGAAATTAAACTCTTAATAATATAATCTGAAATCTAATAGTTTACAAAGCTTATACTGTTTTTGAAACATCTTTTCAACCACTTCTTTTATATCATCATTCTGATAAAACAAGCTAAAAAACAGGCGATCTATGGTAAAAGCACTTGACAAACTATCAGACTGAAAACCATAGCCTGAAATAGCTCGAGCTCCTGTAACATCTAAAAAATACTGGCATTCTTCATCAGTGAGATCTAGAACCTTGAGATTAGAAAAATGAATAATTTTCCCTGTCATTTGCCCTTCAAAAAGCTCTGCAATTTCTTCTATGCTATAGTAATAATCGTTTATTAAAATATTGTTTATTTCACCTGGAAAAACTAGATAAATAATTTCATAATCTTGAAAATGATGATCATCATATAATAAAGCGTTGAGACTTTCTTCTAAACCCTCAATCGTATCACAGGTTTTATATATACTTGAAATTCCTTGCGTCAGGGCTATATCCTCAAGTATTTGGACCACATTGGTGGCTTTTACACTATCAACATCCGGAACAGCTTCAAGACAATAAATAAAATTTTCATTTTCCATGAGTCATCATATCTTCAAAATAGCTTAATTAGATCAATTACGAAATCATTCAGAGATAATCTTCTTCAACTACACTTTTTTAAGTTAAAAAAAATCAAACAATCTAGCTACTATTTTTACTCATTAACACAAACAGACACCTATATAAAATATAATTAATTCACCTCACCTGACGGACGTTTTTGGTGATGTAACTCAAAGAAACTAAATAGAGTAATTACTTAACTAAATTGAAACTAATTTTAATTTAGTTTAAGGTATGTTAATGTTTGTATATAAAAAAGGTATGATCTTCTCAGTATATAATACAAAAAACCCGGGAGCTTGTCCGGGTTCTATAATTCAATTTTTTATAGTGCAGAATTAATGCTCAATGATTAATGGGCACTTATATAATGCGAATATACATATATACTTATTATGAACAAAGCTATTAACACTTTTATTTACAAACCTAACTCTAATGTAATACCAACGTTTATGAATCAAAATTATAGCCTATTTTATTTTCTATAATATCTTTAATTGAATCATTATTCTTAAAATTAGCAAATAGAGAATCTATTTTAGATGTTGTTTCCTTACATCTATTTACTGATATTTTCTCTAGAAAATAACAAATAACTTTAATAGAAGAAGACAAAGAATGTTTTTTGTTCTTTTCAACATTAATTAGTGGGGTAGATTTAATACCTAGCGGTGTGTAAGAATCAAATAACAAATCACTATGCGCACAGATGTTGCGAACAAACAAAATAGTTGAAAGGTAATTTTCAAAAACACTCAAACTCTTAATTCCGTAATTATTTGCAATTGTTTTCTTTAACTCTTTGTTATGTAAAGACAAAAATAATTTAATGACGCTACCAAAAGTTAAATACTCTAAAGTCTTCCAAGCTGGTGCATAAATATCGTTTTTATGTTTACTATGGTGCTTTTTAATCGGCTTATTATTTTGAACAAACTTCTCATTATAAATAGATGGAAATCCATTTACGTATTTGTATGAAACAATTTTTTTATCAGCAAACCAAGTAGGATTTTTATCGTAATAATTAGAAACATAATAGATAAGTTGCGTCTTGAAATTTATCTCTATTCTATTTAGTGCTTTTAATAAAATATGCTTTAAATCAACATCTAAGTAATACAGTTTTACAACATCAGAAAATTTCGTGCCTTGTTTTAGATTATGGTCTTTATCAACTTCAAAAGGATGCCAGTAAAAACCTAAACGATAGTAACCTATGTCCAACAAGATTTCTTTAGCTTTTTCAATACCTAAATCCATCACCATATTTCGTTTCTGAAGCTTATTTATTTGTTCTTTAATTGTAGTAGCCTTTTTACCCATTACTTATTTCTTTTTCTATTATCATACTGTAAGCTTATCCTAAAGCCAAACTATTCAAAAATATAATATAATTTTAATCTATGAACGCAAACTAACTTGTTATAAGAATAATGGTTGATACGCAACATCCACTGACATTTCTGGAGATGTAACTCAAAGAAACTAAATAGAGTAATTGCTTAACTAAATTGAAACTACTTTTAATTTAGTGTGAGGTATATTAATGTTTGTATATAAAAAAAGCTCTGACCTTCTCAAAATATAACACAAAAAAACCCACTAATAAAATTAGTGGGTATCTTAGTAGCGGGAACTGGACTCGAACCAGTGACCTTCGGGTTATGAGCCCGACGAGCTACCTACTGCTCTATCCCGCGATATATGTTTAAAAGTATCTTTTTAACTATCGGACTGCAAATATAAGATTAATTATACGTTTGACCAAATAAAAAATAAATTTATTTATTGCTCTATGCTTGTCGACTGAAATTCAATTAATTGCCCAGCACTAAATTTTGCTCGGACTTGAATCGGATTACAACAAACCTCACAATCTTCTATATATTCTTGAAAACTCACTGAAGTATCTAAAAGAAAACTAATGCTTTCCCAACAATGTGGGCATTGAAAAAAGTGCTCATACATCTTAAAACTCGACATTTAATAATTGTCCCGTTAATTGAAGAAGCTGAAGCTCTGCTAACTTAGCATCATATTTCGCTAAATTTAAACTCGTCTGAGCGTTTAACAAATTAAGCTGTGCTTGCCTAAATTCTACTGATGTAACTTGGCCTAGCTTAAAGCGTTCTTGGGTTCTTTTAAAATTGTTCTTGTTTGTCTCTACATTTTTGCGTTGTAAATTATAGATATAACGTCTATTTTTATAATTATCGAAAGCATTCTGAATATCACGCTGAACATTTTGCTTGATTTGTTCCTTTTGAAGCTGCTGATTTTCGTAGGCAATTTTAGCATTTTGAATTCTCACTGAAGTCTGACCACCATCAAATAAATTCCATGTTAAATTTACGCCTGCAGAGTAGCCATCGGTGGTTTGTGTAGAACCAGGAAAAAAGGGCGATTCTGGACTTATATTTCTATTCCAGCCATAAGAGCCAAATAAGTTTACTGTTGGTAAATATCCCGAATAACTAATTTTTTTGTCATATTCTGATATTAGTAAGTTTTCTTCAATTTGTTGAATCGATACATTGTTGGCTTTGTATTCAGAAATATACTGCTCAAGTTTTAAAATTGGTAAAAAACGAACGGTTGTATCAACTTTAAAATTATCATCTAAATCATCTTCATTTAAAACAACTTTTAAGTCTCGCTTAATGTTAAATAAATTTTGTTGTTCATTGATTAGTGAAATACTATCATTAGCCACATCAACTTCAGCATTTAAAACATCTAACTTATTAATTTGTCCATATTGAAATTGATATTCAACACGTTTTAATCGTTCACGTGATAGACTAAGTGTATTTTTTAAAACCTCGACATTCTTAAGTCGTCTTGCCAACTCATAATACACCGTAAACATTTGTGTTATTGTTGTTTCTATGGTTTCGCGTGCTTCTAACTTTGATAAGTTATACTGAAGTTTTAATTGCTTAAAATTATAACGTCGGCCTAGGCCATCGAATAAAGTATAATTAAAATCTAAGCTCGTATTATAACGTCTTGTTTCTAAATCAGTTTGGTCGATTGGGTCTTGACCCTCAACTTCAGCTAAACGATCTTGTAGACTAAAATCGAAACCAAAATTAGTACTTAAAGTAGGTAAATATCCTGAGTTTAATATACTGGTATTATTTTCTGAAATTTCAACATTATTTTCAGCTATTTTAATACCATAGTTATTATCAAGTACATGATTTATAGCTTCAGCTTTTGTAAGAACTTCTTGTGCAGTTGAAGTGACTACAACTAAGCATAAACCTAAAAGTAAAGATAGTTTATTGTTTTTCATTATAGTTGTCTTCTTCTAATTGTTCTTTAATCGCTCGCTCCACTTGTTCTTTTTCAACTTGGCTTCCTGTAAAAAGCCATTTTGTTTTAACTTTTACTGAATTACTTATAGACAAGAAAATAGGTAATAAAATTAGGGTTAAAACAGTCGCCACACCGATACCATAAGCGATAGATATGGCCATAGGTATTAAAAACTGCGCTTGTCGGCTTTGTTCAAAAATAAGTGGTGCAAGGCCTGAAATTGTGGTAAGCGAGGTTAAAAATATAGCTCTAAACCTAGATTTTCCAGCCTCAAACAAGGCATCATTAAATTTTAAGCCTTCTCTTAAATTTGAATTAAACTTACCTATAAGCACTAAACCATCATTAACCATTATACCAATAAGTGCAATAACACCTAAAAGAGATAAAATATTAATTGGAAAGCCATGAATATAGTGTCCCCAAGCAACCCCAATTAAGCTGAATGGTATGAGTAAAATAAGCATAATTGGCTGACTAAAACTTCTAAAAGTAAATGCTATGACTACAAATATTAAAAATAAAATCACAGGGAAAACTTGACCAGCTGAACCACTTGTTTTACCAGCTTCCCGATTTTGACCTTCATAAGAAACTGAAAGTGATGGATATTGATTTAAAATATCAGGCATTACAGTGGTTTTTATTTCATCTAAAATTTCAGTAGAGCTGTCATTAGGGTTTTCTAAATCGGCTGAAACCTGAATTTCTCGACGACCATTTAAATAACTAATAGATTCGGTTCCTCTAACAATTTGATAGCTTGCTATTTCATTAAAAGCCACTCGCGACCCATTAGGCGTAACAATTCGTAAATCATCTAAATTTCTAATAGACGATCTTTGATTTTCATTATATCTTACCCAAACTCTAATTTCGTCTTTACCACGTTGAAATCGCTGCGCTTGAGCACCAAAAAACGCGTTCCTAACCTGACGCATCACTTCACCTAAGTCAAGTCCTAAAGCATAAGCCGTTGTTTTTAAATCGATTTCAATTTCTTTAATACCTTTTGGGTCATTATCTGTAACATCTTTCAGCTGCGCATTATTTTCCATCCAACTCCTAAGCTCAACTTTTGCCGATTCAAGTTCATCTAGGTTATTACCCAACAACGAAACAGATACTGGCAACCCACCAAAATTACTACCAGAACCAAACGTAATACTCTCTACGCCATAAATAGGTCCGGTTTCTTCTCGAATAGCATTTGTAATTTCAGCTGAAGAAAAATCTCTCGCTTCTCCCGGTAGTAAATTAACTTGCAACGAAGCTTTATTATTTCCAGGGCCGACCCGTTTGACTGTGTTTTCTATAACTTGAAGATGATCAGTTTGCTTTTCGGTAAAAGTTTTATTTACACGCCAAGCCGCTTCTTCAACTATTGAAATAATTGAATCAGTTTTTTGTGGGTTTACACCTTCTGTCATTAACAAGCTTACTTCAACGCGATCGCTAGCGACACTTGGAAAAAAAGTAACACGAATAATACCGCCACCAACCGAGCCTATTGTTAAGGCTAAAGCTGCAATTAAAATAGCCATTGAAAATAAACGATTGTTTATGACAAATCGCAAAACTGGAGCGTAAGAATTATCGCGTAAATATCGCATAACGCGATCTCCAAAAGCATTTACATGTCGCATTTTGGCAAAAAATCGCCCTAAAAGTGTTCGTTTCTTTACTTTCTTTTTCTTTGGCCTAATAGCCTTAGAATGCGCAATATGTGCTGGTAATATTAAAAAGGCTTCAATTAGTGAAATACTTAGTGTTAATAAGACTATAATTGAGACTTCACTAAAAAATTCACCTATTCGACCTTCTAAAAAGAAAAACGTCGAAAAAGCTAAAATAGTTGTAATAATCGCTGAAATAATAGGCGGTATAACTTCAACTGCACCGTCAATTGCTGCTCGTATAGGTGACTTTCCTTTTTCATATTGTTGATAAATATTTTCAGCAATAACAATTCCATCATCAACTAAAATACCAATAACAATAATCATCCCAAATAGCGATAATACATTTATGGTTACCCCGAATGCATTAGCAAAAATAAACATACCTAAAAATGAAAGCGGCAAACCTACTGAAACCCAAAGCGCTAAACGTATATTTAGAAAAATTGAAAGGAAGATTAAAACGAGTAAAATACCAACAGCTCCGTTTTCTATTAATAGTTTAGTACGCTGATTAAGCGTTATTGATGAATCACTAACAACATTGAGTTGAACATTATTGTTTTTAGCATTAAAGTTGGCAATATATTCTTTTATGGCGTCTGCAGATGAAATTAAATCTTCTGAATTAGTATTGCTAATCACCATTGTAACTGCAGAGTCGCCATTATAAAAAAGGGCATTTGGTGTTTCTTCAAATTTATCGCGCACTTTTGCTACATCTGATAGTAAAATTGATGACCCACTTGGTGTTGATTTAACTATAACATCATTTAGTTTATCTGCATAATAGCTGCGATTATCAGCACGAATTAGATAATCTTCAGCATCGGTTTTTATTGTTCCTCCTGTTGAAAGTAAATTAGAGTTACGCACTTTTGCGGCTACTTCTTCAAAGGTCAAATTATAAGCTAATAGGGCATCTTGACTTAAAGCTATTTCAATTTCCTCTCTAGGAAAACCACGGATTTCTATTTGAGAGATACCATCTATTAACCGCAAGTCAGATTCAACTTGATAGCTAATATCTTTTAAGGTCTTTAAGGGAATATTTTTACCAGAAATTGCAAATTGTATAGTTTGTCTTGTAGTTTCAGTCTTGGCAACCACCAAAGGTTCCATCCCAACAGGAAAATTTGGAACTCGATCAACAGCATTTTTCACTTCAGTTAGAAGTACATCAATATCTTCACCTTCTTCAATTTCAACTGTAATAGAACCACCGCTTTCTCTAGCAACAGCTGTTGTTCTATCAATACCTTCAAGTCCTTTAAGATTGTCTTCAATTTTTAAAATAATACCTTCTTCAATTTCTTCTGGTGAAGAACCTGGATAAGTAATATTGATATTGATTATTTTTGATTCTTGAAGCGGAAAAAATGATGATTTTAAGCTTAAGGCACCAACAATACCAAATATTATAAATGATAGAATAACGACGTTAACAGCAACTTCGTATTTTATAAAATAAGTAATTAATTTTTTCAAAGCCTCTGTTTATTTTTTAAGCTTAATCAACATTCCTGAATAGGCGCTTGACAAATTAGACGTCATGATGGTATCGCCATTAGCAAGGCCTTTTATAATCGCTGTATTTTCGTCGTAATAAACAGGTTTAACTTGTTTTAAGGCTAAAACTGAATCTTTAACGATAAAGACTTCAGCGTTGTTTCTGACCAAAGACCGACTTATTTTGTAAGCATTTTTAACCAGCTGGCCATATATTTCAGCTTCTAGATACATACCTTCTTTTACCCGTGAATCGTTTACCATAATAAAGGTTTGTACGCTTTGAGAGTTTGAATCAACTTGTGTATTAATTCGAGTTATTTTTCCTTTGGTCTGAAATTTTTTATCGATGCCAAATAAATTTACAGTATCGCCAATTTCAACATAATCTACCAAAGCCTTTTGTAAAGCAACTTCTAACTCAAATTCGCCAGGTTTAATAAATTCTCCTAAACGCTGGCCTGGTCTCACTAAAGTTCCTGGAGTTATACTAGCCTCGGTTAATATACCATCAAAAGGTGCTTTTAAATGAAATTTTGCCAATCTGACTTCTAGATTTTTAATGTTATAAAATGAAGTGATCACACCACGACCGTTGATGAAGTATCTAAGATTTGAAGACTCGATTTCAGGCAATGGTTGAAGTGGTTCATGAACTGAAAAATCTTTGACGTAGGCATCCCATTCTTCAAAATGTTCTGGATAATCTAATCTGATGTCTGGAAGAATTGAAATTAATAAATTATAAAATTCGCTTTTTGTTGACTTTAAGTTTGCAACAAACTCTTCATTATTAATTTTGACCAAAGTTTCGTCTTTTTTGAAAGCTTGACCTGGCCTAAATAATTTATCGCTTTGTTCAAAAATACCTTGTACTTCGCTAAACAGCTCAAATTTATTTAAAGCGGTAACTTGACCATTTGTTTTAACAACAACCGGTATCGTAGTGTTTTTAACAGTTTTTACTGCTATTGGTTTAGCGATGGTTTTATTTGGACCTACTGTTTTTGTATTGCTCTTTACTATATAAATAGCGCCAAAAACTGAACCAGCTATGATAATGATTCCAAGAACAATTAATATTATTTTTCTCATTGATAAACTATTAATTTGGCGGTAAAATTAGCAGATTACTCAAGTTTAGTTGGTTAATACAATCACAATTATTTAATATCATCTAACTGAAGTTGAACTTTCTCCCAATTTTCCATTTGCGTTTCTAAATCTGATTTTAGTGATTTATAATTTGTAAAAAAATCAGGTTGACTTACAGTTTCATCGTAATTTTCAGCCATTTTTTGATCAATATCAGCAATCTTCTTTTCTAATTTTGTGATGTTAGACTCAATTGAACTCAATTTGTTTGATAGCTTTTTATACTTTTTCTGAATCTGATAATCTTGTGCAGGCGAATTTTTAGATTTCACTGCTGGTTTTTCTTCAGTTTTTTGCTCGACTTGACGCATGTTTTCAAGCGCTCTTGATTTTAGATAATCATTAATATCACCTAAGAATTCTTTTACCTTATGGTTTCTAAATTCATAAACCGTATCGGCGAGACCTTGTAAAAAGTCTCGATCGTGCGATACTAAAATTAGAGTGCCTTCAAAATTGGCCAAGGCCTTTTTTAATACATTTTTAGATTGAATGTCTAGGTGATTTGTTGGCTCATCCATGATTAAAACGTTAAATGGTGCTAAAATCATTTTAGCCAAAGCCAATCGGTTTCGTTCACCTCCGGAAAGTACTTTAACGTATTTTGAAACATCATCACCTCTAAATAAAAATGCACCTAAAATATCACGGACTTTACTTCTATTAGATTCATTTGCTGAATCAATCATCGTGTCTAAAACTGTTTTATTAGGGTCTAAATATTCAGCTTGATTTTGAGCAAAATAACCAATTTCTACATTGTGCCCTAACTTCAAATGGCCATCATAATTAATATCACCAACAATTGCCTTTGCCAAGGTTGATTTTCCTTGCCCATTTTGGCCTACAAAAGCAATTTTAGCGTTGCGTTCTATCGTAAAATTAACATCACTAAAAACTTGATGCTCCCCAAAACTTTTGGCAAGATTGTCGGCTTCAACAACAACTTTTCCAGGATTTTTAGAAATTGAAAAGTTTACAGCCATGGTGCTTTGATCGTCTTGATCAACTTCAATAATATCTGTCTTTTCTAACTTTTTAATCAGTGATTGAGCCATTGAAGCCTTGTTGGCTTTAGCTCGAAATTTATCAATTAACTTTTCGGTTTGTTTGATTTCTTTTTGCTGATTTTTTTGAGCGGCAAGTTGTTGCTCTTGAATAGTTTTACGCAACTCTTTGAATGCTGAATAAGGTTTGTTGTAGTCATAGATTTTACCAAGCGAAATTTCTATGGTACGGTTAGTTACATTATCTAAAAACATAGTATCGTGAGAAACAATGACTACGCAACCTGAAAAAGAAACCAAAAAGCTTTCTAACCACATGATACTTTCTATATCAAGGTGGTTGGTTGGTTCATCGAGTAAAAGGATGTCGTTACTTTGCAATAATAGCTTGGCAAGTTCTATACGCATTCGCCAACCGCCAGAAAAGGTATCTGTTTGCGCTTGAAAATCTTCAGCTGTAAAACCTAATCCCTTTAAAACGCGCTCGGTTTCACCTTGATAGTTGTAACCGCCTAAAATTTCATACTGGTGCTGATAATCGTTAAGATCTATCATTAATTGATTGTAGGCTTCACTTTCATAATCAGTACGTTCTGCTAATTGCGTATTGATGTCAAGGAGTTTAGATTCAATTTCTACAATACTATTGAAAGCTTGATAAGCTTCTTCTAAAACAGTCCGACCTTCTTCAAAATCTATATCTTGCCTTAAAAAACCAATATTAATATTTTTTTCTTTGGCTATTTCACCTTCAAAATCTGTTAAATCACCTGCTAATATTTTGAGCATAGTTGATTTTCCAGCACCATTTTTACCGATGAGTCCTAGCCTATTTCCTGCGCTTAACTTAAAGCTGATGTTATTAAACAAATAAGTTCCACCGAAGGAAACTGATAGTTTATTTATATGTAGCATTTATTACACTTAATTTGTGCAAATATTGGTATTTTTGTGATTCAATACTAAACAAAACCCGAGAATGTTAAAAGGCACTAAATTATATAGCATTTTTACTGGTACTTGCCCAGTTTGTCATGAAGAAAGCATGTATAAAGAATCTAACCCATACAATCTAAAAGCAATTTATGACATGCATGAACGATGCTCTAATTGTGACACAAAATACAAAATTGAACCTTCATTTTTTTATGGTGCTATGTATGTGAGTTATGGTTTAGGTGTCGCATTTGCTGTAGCAACTTTTATTATAGCTCATTTCTTTATAGGCTTAAGTTTGCTAAGTTCATTTGTATCTATAATTGTGGTTCTTGTTTTATTAATGCCGGTTATTATGAGGCTTTCCAGAAATATATGGATCAATTTCTTTTTTAGTTACAACAAAGCAAAGGCTAAACGACATAACGCTTAATATCTACGTCATCTAGAATTGGTTGTTTATAAAAGATATGTTGAACCATATTTTCGGCTAGATAAGGTGAAGCCAAAACACCACGGCTTCCATTACCATTAAATATAAAAAGTTGAGAATACTTTTCATGTTCGCCTAATATAGGTCTTCTGTCTTTTACAGTAGGACGGACACCAGCTAACTGGTCAACAATCTGGTAGTCTACAGAAAACATCGTTTCAAAAGCTTTAGACAGTTCTAATCGTATTGCTTCTGTTGGCTCATTATTCAATTCATGTCTTTGGTAATTAGCCCCAAATTTATACAAATCATTACCTAGTGGAATTAAAAAGTATTTCGATTTATAAATACTTTGGTTTGAATTAAGATCTTTAGAATGAATAATCAAATATTCACCTTTGTTTCCATAAATAGGTAAATGATTAAAAAAAGGATTATCAATTACACCATAACCCTCGCAAAAAATAACATATTGATAAGATTTTGATTGATATGAAACTGATGAATTACCAATCTTTAATTTATTATAGTTGAAATTATCAAGATAGAATGAATCATTAAAATACTTCATAGATTCATCTAAATAAGTGTTTAAGTCAAGCGTGTATATATGATTAACTTCGCCCAATTTAATGACTGCATTTGACAAATGTGGATGAGAAGGCGATTTAATGCTAGTAAGAAAATTAGAAATATAAGACCGTTCTGTAGCTGAAATAAAGTCGTTACAATCTTGAGGCGATTGAAGTAATTTAAACAAATTAGGTTGCTGGATGAAAGTTGTTTTTAATTTGGTTTCTATAGAAGAATAAAATTTAACTGCAGAAGCGTAAAATTCTTTTGCCATCCATACTTTTTTGTAACGTTTTAAAACTATTGGATTAAGAACACCACCAGCAACGCGGGTGGCTTGTTGCGAATTGTTAGAAACAATATCAAAACTCTTACCTAACTGCTCTAATTGATGTGCTAAAGATGATCCTGCAATACCAAAACCAACAACTAATACGTCTTTATGAGTCATAAAAAAAGCCTTTACGAAATGTAAAGGCTAATATATTGATTAAAAATGTAGAATTAGTAATTCCACATATCCAATTCGAAATTTCTAATTTCCTCTTTTAAACGTCTTGCTTCGAGTAACTGCATTTGTGCGTTATCATTAATGTAGTCAGTAACTTTTCTATCTTCATAAACATTTTCGGTTTTGTAGATAAAAGAATTAAAACGTCTTGAGTTCAGTAAGTGATCGAAGCTAATTGGCATAGCACTATTTTGAGGATTCAACACCTTAGAAGTGTGTAGTACCTGTCTTGCATCAGAAAACCAAACCCAAAAATAAGGGATTATTTGAGGCTCGCCACTATAAGTTGGGTTTTGAGATTGAATATCATAACCAGCCGGTGCAATACCTAAAAGACGATATTTCATTTCACCCTGACGTTTATCAAAATACCACATACCTTTGATAAAGTATTCTTTTATATCAGCAGCTGTAATTTCAGTTGCAACTAGGTAAGGTTTCATTTTTTTGATTAGCTCTTGTGGGTATAACTCAGGATAATTTTCAAGTTCTCCAGCAAGCGATCGTGTTTTAAAGGTTTCAACGGCTTCTGTACCTGTAATACCATACTGACCTAAAATACTTCCAGCTGCGTTAGGCAAAAATATAGCCTTGGTTGCATCTTGAATTTCCTTAAAATCACGCTTTTTGTTAAAGTAACTTGTAGCGTAGACTTCGGTTATACCTAAAGAATCATCAGGATTTTTAGCACCTCTTTCTATAGCTTCAACTAAAGTTGCAAAAAGTGATTTTCTGTTACTACTTACCGAGTTATCTTGGGTTGGATATAATAATGGAAAATTAATTTTTTGATTGAGATCAATTCGTTCCCAAACAACTTTAGACCATAGTATATCTCTATCTCCTACATAACCGTAAGGTAAAGGTTTATCATCATCAAATCTTTTTTGTTGAGCTGCTAAGTCTTCAATCTCTGAAGGCTTTTCAGCATTCAAAATATTTGACTGAGCAGATACTGTTACTGAAAACAGCAAAAAAGATAGTCCGATAAAATTAGCTTTAAATTTCATTATAATAATTTAATTAGTTTGTAAGTTGAACTAATAAAGCAGGCATATTTTTAACATTTACACCTGGTACATCAGCTTTAACATCAAAAATCTGTATGATATCGCCTGTTCTAGCAAGTTCTAATAAATCTTTAGCTCTTGCATTTAGCATATTGCCATTAACAACAACCGCTGGCTGACCAGGTACACTAATTGTAAAACGCTTTACAACAGGTGTAATATCAAAATCAAAGTTCTCAAAAGTTGCACCAATAGGCGAAATTTTAAGTGCATTACGTGGCATTTTAATAGCGCCACCTTCTTGTATTTGATCTCTTACAGTTGGTGTAGGTCTAGGCAAATCTTTAATTCTAAAAGTAGTTGAAGAAGTAATTTTTTCACCTTCAATTTCACCAGTTACATTAATTTTTAATTTAGTACCAGTCGTTGGTCTCACAACATATTGAGAACCTTTTACACGTTTCATGCCTGGAGCTGAAGCATTAACCTTATTTCCTGGAACACCAGGCATAGAAACCGTTATAGGGTTTTCAATACCACGGTAAACAACATTCATCTTATCTGCTGATACAATGGCTTGATTAGGTTTAGGAATAACTGAGTATGATTGGTTAACCGGTACTTCAATTTCTTTACCATCTTGGTTAAAAATCAATTTACCTTCAATCGTGTGATCACCAGCATTACCAGCATTTACATTTAATTTAACTTGACCACCTTCTAGAGTAAAATCTTCACCTTGTGTTAAAGATCTACCGTCAAGTTTTAAGTCCACTTTATTTGGCACTGTTGAATTATCAGTACGACCAAGAACGATAGCACCATCAAATGTATTACCTTGATAATAAGCACCTCTTGAAGTTTGTAATAAAGTAGAGTAGTTGTCCATTGAGGCAATTTGGGTTAATTGGCCTGAAAGCATTGATGATAAGATTTCATTCTCAAGAACTTTCAACTCGTTTTGCAAGGCTGTTATTTTAGTAATAGCTGAAATTAACGGAAAGCCTACATAATGATGACGAATATAATTTTGAGGCGTTGCTGCTTCAGGTGCATCTTTAGGCATAACTGGATCTGCACTAAACTGAGAATTTATAGATTCTAAGAAAGTTGCGTACTTAGAATCACCACCTAATACACTATTCATTTTATCTTTATAAGCTCTCATGTTTGCGATAAATTGTTCACCTTCAGGCTTCAATTTTTCGCCTTTCACAAAAAGTTCATTAACATAAGAAGATTTATCCATAGTTTCATAATCGGTAGGGTCTTCAACTGAACCATACATCCCTTCCTTAATTCCAGCAAAATAATTATAAAGTTCAGTAGTAGCTGCTGTTACCTGATCAGCTTTTTGTTTTACTTCAGCAAATTGTTCAGGTGATTCACTTGCTTTAACTGCTAAACCACTAAGAGCAGCCTGATTTTTGCTTTCAAACTTAACATTTGACTCTTCAAGTGTTTCATTTATTGAACCAAACGCAGACAAAACTTCCTTAGACATATTTAGTGCTAACATAGCGATAAACACTAAATACATTAAGTTAATCATCCGTTGTCTTGGTGTTTCTTTTCCTCCTGCCATAATTTATATCTTAATTAATCTAGTTTATAATTAGGCTTTAGGTCTCATAGCAGTTAACATACCACCATAAACTCCATTAAGCGAATTAAGGTTAGCCGTTAACGATTCCATTTGCTCTTTTAATTTACCTGCATTATCAGCAACTGCTTGGTTAATTTCTGCTTGTTTAGAAGCAGATTCAACTTGAACTTTATATAGACTGTTTAATGATTCCATTTGCGCAGCTGCCATAGTTAACTCTTCTCCATATTTTTTCTGAGAATTCATAGCTTCAGTTGTAGGAGCGATACCTTTAGCTGCTCCTTCAAAATTTTTGATGCTTTCACCTAAACTCTCCATAAGCTTAGAGTCAATTTTTGCTTCCTTAAGCATATCATCTAATTTTTTAGAAAGCATACCACTTTCATCCTTAGCCTCTTTTTTAGCTTGTTTAGAGTTTGACTCTCCGCCTGTTAACTCAGGATAAACCTTAGACCAATCTAATTCACTATCAACTGGTTCAAAAGCAGAAACTGTAAATACAAGCGCCTCTGTTACAAGACCGATTGTTAACATTAATCCTCCAGTTAAAGGTCCTATTTCAATATGCTGAATTTTAAATAATGCACCAATAATTACGATTGCGGCACCTAAACCGTAAACCATATTCATTAATTTCTTTCCTTTGTTTGACTTAGCCATAATAATTAATTTAATTTAGTTGTTTATTGATTGTTGATTTTTTAAAGTTGTATTTATCTTCTATTTAAGTTTAAAGAGTTGCCCAAGTAGTTTTGTACATTTCTAAAACCTATGTAACTTCTAGCTGTATCGGCATATTCGAAATCTCTAGTACTTACTTGAAGATAATAACTAACATCTTTCCAAGAACCACCTCGAATCACCTTACGCTTGTTGTTTTTATTATTAACATTAGGGCTCATACTTGACATATACTCGTATGAATTTGCATTATATGATGTATTGACCCATTCTGCAACATTACCAGACATGTTATACAATCCAAAACCATTTGGATCATATGCGTCGGCTTCTACAGTATAAAGGGCTTCGTCTGCTGCATAATCACCTCTTAATGGCTTAAAGTTTGCCAAAAAGCAAGCACGATCATCTTTAGTGTAAGGACCACCCCAAGGATAAGTCGCAGCCTCTAAACCACCACGTGCTGCATATTCCCACTCAGCTTCAGAAGGCAATCTAAATGACTGAACTCTTGAAGATTCATTTTTGCGACCTTTATTCTTTTTATAACTACTTAAATATTGTGTTCTCCAATCAGAAAACGCTTTAGCTTGATTCCAATTAACGCCAACCACTGGGTAATTACTAAAAGCAGCATGTTGAAAATAATCATTGTGCATTGGTTCATTGTACGAATAAGAAAAATCTTTTATCCAAACCGTTGTATCAGGGTAAACCTCAACAACATGCTCTTCAATAAAGTTCGTACGATCACCTTTGGCTCTTGCAGCCGCTTCAATATCCATCTCCTTGTAACTATACTTGAATTTAGTAACGTCTTTCATGCGCTCACCATTATACGACTGGTCTGAAGGCAAAAAGAACTCATCCATCACCATTACATAATCTTGGTCTGGATATTCTGAAGGTTTCCAGATTATATCAATATCCCAATTCAACTGCTTGTCAGTTGGATCATACAAAGTTGAGTATTGTTCGTACGGTGTTTGATTTTGTTGATTGTTTCCTCCAGCGTTTTGAGTTTGTGCATTTTTAAATGCAAAATCTTGAATAGAACCAGAATTTCCACCACCTTGACCGGCCTGACCTCCACCAGCTGTTGAAGCCATTTCAGCAAGACTTTGTCTTACAACAGAATCTCTAACGTAAAACACAAACTGTCTATACTCAGCATTAGTGATTTCGGTTTCATCCATATAAAAAGATGGAACAGTAACTGTTTTGGTAGGTGCGTTTTTCAGGCCTGCAATATCATAATCTGCCTTTCCCATAATAAAAGCACCACCTTCTACAAGTACCATACCGTATGGCTTTTCAGGATTCCAAGACTTACCATCAACTCCAACTAGCTGACCTTTGTCATTTTTACCACAACTTACTACAAGTAATGCAACAACAAAAATTTGGACGATTTTTTTCATTTCTTAATATTATTTCTAATAATTAGGCCGTAAACCTAAAATTTAATTTACAAAAAAACAATAATTTTCTTAATAATAGCTTAAAATAAGTAAAATTAATCAAAAATACCCTTTGAGTTTGGCATTATACCAGCGCTGAGGTATTTTACCAGCACATGCATCTTTATAATCTTGCTCGCAACATGATATAAACGTAAAATGAACGTTATTATTATGCAAAAAATTATCTGAGGCTTTAATCCACCATTTATTTGAACGCTTACTATGCAAGAACTCTAAATAATCATCATTTTTAAAATTTAAAGGCACTTTATAACTAATAATATTGCTATTTTCAATTGAAATATGTTCTGATAACTTTAAATTAAAACCTTCAATAAAATACCACAACATTTGTACTACAAGATGATTGAAAGTAGAAGTTGAAGATAGAGCATCAAGCTCTCCTAAATGAAAGCACTTTACACGATTACTCATTCCTGAATATCTAGCAATTGTACACATCTCCATACCATTAAAACCATTCGGCATGAAATGAGCCGAATCGGCCAAGGTTGACGAACTCAAGCAACTCAAATCTATTGTCACTAAATCTGAATCTCTTAAAACAGGCTCAACAATTGTAACATCTTTATTGATTTCTCCATACCTGTAAGCTTCAAAAAAAAGCTTTTCCATCAAATCAATTTCGTGTTGTGCATTATGAAATGTCAAATATCCTAAATTAGCATAATTGAATAAATTATAGGGTTCATCAACAATTATTTTACCTACAAACGAATGGTTTGAAAACTCCTCTTCTGCACTACCTAAATCAAATTTTGCATCGACATTAGTAACATTAATCATGTATTGAAAACCGTCAAAAGCTCTATAAATTGGATAAACAATATCTTGACTACCTCCAATTATTAAAGGAACTAGTTTATTTTTAAGTAATTCAGACACTACTGATTTAACCAGAAAAAAAGTATCATTAACAGTTTCTCCATATGTAATATGTCCTAAATCTATAATCTTACTACTCCAAGAACCAGGATTCAAGCTATAAAAATCATATCTTATTTGCTCATAATCTCCACTGTTGCATTTTGGCTTTAGGCTATTTCTATTTTCATCTACACTTAAAATTGCGATATCATAATCTTTTAATTCAATAGCTTCATCATGCCTATAAAATTTAACTTGATGAAACAATTGAGTTATCGCAGAAGGATTAAATTGACCTTTAAACTCTTCAGAAACAACCTGTAAGAACTCTAAATTCATTTATTTCTTTGATTTAGATTTACCTGTTCGGGCTTTAGATTTTGATTTAGCCTTTGTCTTCGCTTTTCGTTTTGGCTTTTTAGTATTTTTCTCTAAAATAGCTTTTGCTTCATCTAAAGACATCTCTTCAGCTTCAGTTGTTTTTGGTAGCTCTACTTTAGTTTTTCCTTTAGATAATTTAAATCTTCCCCAACGTGCCTTTTCAAGCTTAATCCCTTCATCTTCCCAATGATGAATTAACTTTTCACGTTCTTTTTTTAATTTATCTTCAATTAATTCTTCAATATCTTCATTAGATAAATTATCAAAATCGTATTTTTTATTGACATTGATAAACATACCATCCCATTTCAGGTAAGGCCCAAAACGTCCTACACCTTTTTGAACACCTTTATCTTTGTAGTGATAAATGGGTGCATCAGCCTTTTCTTTAGCTTTAATCAATTCAATTGCACGATCATAATCTACATCAAGCGGATCTTCACCTTTATCTAAAGAAATAAACTTTTTACCATAACGCAAATAAGGTCCGTATCTCCCTACATTAGTTTCCATTTTTTCTCCCTCATATTCCCCAATCTCTTTTGGTAATTTGAATAATTCTAAAGCTTCTTCATAAGTTATTGAACTTAAAGACTGATTAGGCTTCAGGCTAGCAAATTGTGGTTTTTCATCATCTTCTACACTACCTATTTGAACCATTGGCCCAAATTTACCTAAACGAGCACTGAGTGGTTTTCCTGTTTTAGGATCTTTACCTAGAACACGTTCGCCTACTTCACGTTCAGCATTTTTAGCAACATCCTCGACTATTGGATGAAAATTTTTGTAAAAATCGCTCATAATGGCAGTCCACCTAGCGTTTCCATCTGCAACTTCATCAAAATCCTGTTCTAACTTAGCTGTAAAATTATAATCAACAATACTGCTGAAATGATTGACTAAAAAATCATTAACGACCATACCAACGTCAGTTGGCACTAATTTACCTTTATCACTACCAACCATTTCTGAAAGCTGATGTGTTTTGAGCTCATTGTTTTTTAAAGTCAGTTGAATGTACTCACGTTCTTTTCCTTCAACTGATCCTTTTTCTATATATTTTCTATTTTGAATTGTCGAAATAGTTGGTGCATAAGTTGAAGGTCTTCCGATACCTAATTCCTCTAACTTCTTTACAAGAGAAGCCTCTGTATAACGTGCTGGCGGTCTTGTATAGCGTTCAGTTGCTTTAATGTATACATTTTCTAAGGCATCACCTTTAACCATTTTAGGTAAAAGACCTGCCTTTTCTTCGGCTTCTTCGTCGCTACCTTCTAAATAAACTTTTAAGAAGCCTTCAAAAGTGACAATTTCGCCATTAGCAGTAAAGTGTTGATCGCTTTTGTTGGAAGCAATTTTTACATTGGTTCGTTCTAGTTTTGCATCACTCATTTGTGAGGCAATACCACGCTTCCAGATTAATTCATACAAGCGTTGTTGATCTCGCTCTGCTGATATACTATGGTTCGCAAAATTGGTTGGTCTTATGGCTTCATGAGCTTCTTGAGCGCCTTTAGACTTACCTTTAAAATTTCGACTTTTATGAAACTCATTACCATAAGCTTTTTCAATTTCGGCTTGAGCTCCTTTTTTTGCGTCTTTAGACAAATTAACGCTATCTGTTCTCATATAGGTAATATGACCAGATTCGTAAAGTCTTTGCGCAATTTGCATTGTTTTACTCACTGAAAAGTATAATTTTCGAGAAGCTTCTTGTTGCAAAGTTGATGTTGTAAATGGTGGTGCTGGTGACTTTTTGGCTGGCTTTTTTGTAAGGTCGTCAACTTTAAAATTAGCTGATTTGTGTGCTTCTAAAAACGACTCAACTTCAGCTTGTTCTTTTAAGTTTTTAGGCAACTTAGCTTTAAACTTACTACCAGAATCTGTTGCAAATTCAGCATCAACACGAAATGATGCTTTTGGCGTAAAACTCAAAATTTCACGTTCACGCTCCACGATTAAACGAACAGAAACCGATTGCACTCGACCAGCAGACAAACCGCCTTTAACTTTTCGCCACAAAACCGGTGAAAGTTCATAACCTACTAAGCGGTCTAACACACGACGCGCTTGTTGCGCATCAACCAAATTATAATCTATTTCACGCGGATTTTCTATCGCACGTTGAATAGCTGATTTGGTAATTTCAGAAAAAACAATACGTTTTGTTTTTGATTTATCAAGATTTAACTCTTCGGCAAGATGCCAAGCTATCGCTTCTCCTTCACGGTCTTCATCACTAGCTAACCAAACCATTTCAGAAGAATTAGCAAGTTTGGCTAGCTTTTTAACCACATCTTTTTTGTCGCTATTAACAACATATTTTGGCTTAAAATCGCCATCAACATCAACACCTAACTCTTTTGAAGGCAAGTCTGCAATATGACCAAAACTAGATTCTACTTTATAATTTTTTCCTAAAAATTTTTCGATTGTTTTTGCCTTTGCTGGAGACTCAACTATTACAAGATTTTTTGCCATGAATTTGAAAATTTCTGTTACAAAAGTATGCGATTTTTTTGATTTCAATTAAAAATAAACGCTAAACTGAATTTAAGCAATCTTAAAACGAGCCATGACAACATGATTACAAATTAACTAAAATTAGGAAAAATGACACTTTGTCAGTTGTTTTATTACGTGTATCTTTGCGCAAAATTGAATGCGGTTATGGAGAAAGTCATAGACGAAGCAAAACAGGGCACAAGCTTAGTTAATACTCAAAATAGTAAGAACACGAAAAAACTATATATAGAAAGCTACGGTTGCCAGATGAATTTTAGCGACAGCGAAATTGTAGCTTCTATCTTACATAATAATGGTTACAACACAACCAATCAACTTGCCGAAGCTGATTTAGTTTTGGTAAACACATGTTCTATTCGTGACAAAGCAGAACAAACGGTAAGAAAGCGCCTTGAAAAATTTAACGCTGTAAAACGTGACCAACCCAACATGAAAGTTGGCGTTTTAGGTTGCATGGCAGAACGCCTTAAAAGTAAATTTTTAGAAGAAGAAAAAATCGTAGATCTTGTTGTGGGCCCAGATGCTTATAAAGATATACCAAATTTACTTCAAGAAGTTGAAGATGGTAAAAATGCAATGAATGTTATTTTATCTAAAGAAGAAACTTATGGTGATATTTCACCTGTAAGACTTCAAAGCAATGGTGTTTCTGCATTTGTTTCAATTACAAGAGGCTGTGATAATATGTGTACCTTTTGTGTTGTTCCATTCACACGAGGAAGAGAACGAAGCCGTGACCCAAAAAGTATTTTAGATGAAGTTAACGACTTATGGAATAAAGGCTTTAAAGAAATTACACTACTCGGCCAAAATGTAGATAGTTATTTATGGTATGGCGGCGGACTTAAAAAAGATTTTGAAAATGCTTCTGAAATTCAAAAGGCAACGGCTGTAAAATTTTCTGGTCTATTAGAATTAGTAGCCAAAGCACAACCTAAGATGCGAATCCGGTTTTCTACTTCAAACCCTCAAGATATGACACTTGATGTTATTGAAGTCATGAGTAAATACCGTAATATTTGTAATTATATTCATTTGCCTGTCCAAAGTGGAAGCGACCGAATTCTTAAAGCCATGAATCGCCTTCACACCAGAGAAGAATATTTTAACCTCATTGATAATATTAGAAAAATAATTCCTGATTGTGGCATCTCACAAGATATGATTGCTGGGTTCCCAACCGAAACTGAAGATGACCATAAAGATACTTTATCTTTAATGAAATACGTGAAATATGATTTCGGCTTTATGTTTGCCTATTCTGAAAGACCAGGAACTTTAGCGGGACGTAAAATGGAAGACGACGTACCTGCAGATGTTAAAAAAAGACGGCTTCAAGAAATTATAGCTTTACAACAAGAACATTCGCTTTATCGCACAAAACAACATTTAGGTAAAGTTGAAGAAGTGCTTATTGAAAAAGAATCTAAAAAATCTGATGCGCATTGGAGCGGCAGAAACTCACAAAATACAACCGTAGTTTTTCCAAAAGAAGATTATAAAATTGGTGATTATGTTAATGTAAAAATAATTGACTGTACGAGTGCCACCTTAATTGGCGAAGCAGTTGGTTATGGTGAATTACAATCTTAATTAGTAAAAATGGAATCTACCCAAGCAATTAAGCAACGTTTTGAAATTATAGGAAACGACCCTGGTTTAAATCGAGCAATTGAAAAATCTATTCGAGTTGCACCAACCGATATTTCTGTTTTAGTAACTGGAGAATCTGGTGTTGGTAAGGAAAGTTTACCTAAAATAATCCATGCCTTGTCACATCGTAAACATGCTAAATATATTGCTGTTAACTGTGGTGCAATTCCTGAAGGCACAATAGATAGCGAATTATTTGGTCATGAAAAGGGCGCATTTACAGGCGCAACTCAGTCTCGTGATGGCTACTTTCAAGAAGCTGATGGCGGCACCATTTTTCTAGATGAGGTTGGCGAGCTACCTTTAACAACACAAGTTAGGCTTTTAAGAGTCTTAGAAAATGGCGAATATATTAAAGTGGGATCATCGCAAGTTCAAAAAACCAATGTAAGAATTGTAGCCGCTACAAATGTTAATATGTTCGATGCTATTAAAAAAGATAAATTTCGGGAAGATCTTTATTATCGCTTATCTACCATCGAGATTAACTTACCTCCATTACGCGATCGCGAAGGCGATATACATTTATTGTTTAGAAAATTTGCCTCAGATTTTGCACTCAAATATAAAATGCCAACAGTTAGACTTGATAACGAAGCCGTAAAACAACTTAATAATTGCCGTTGGCCAGGAAATATTAGACAGCTTAAAAATGTTGCTGAACAAATTTCAGTATTAGAAACTAAACGAGAAATTTCAGCACAAACGCTATTGAATTATCTCCCAAAACAATCTTCTAACTTACCTTCAGTTATCAATGAAAAATCATCAAATAATAAGGGTGATTTCAGTAATGAAAGAGAAATTTTATACAAAGTGCTCTTCGACATGAAAAATGATTTAAATGATTTAAAAGAACTTACCTTAGAGTTGATGAACAAAGGTAATCTAGAACATGTTAAAGAAGAAAACGAAGGTTTAATCAACAAAATATATGGTGATGATGACGGTGAATTTTCAAAAACTTCCGCTCAAGACAAACTAGAAATTCTTCAAATTCCTGAAAAAAGCAAAGTCGAAAAACCAAAAAATGACCCTTACGATTTTGCTGAAGAAGTTGAAGAAGAAGAAACGCTATCTCTACACGAAAAAGAGGTCGAACTCATTAAAAAATCACTAGAACGTAATCAAGGTAAACGAAAACCTGCAGCAGATGAGTTAGGCATTAGCGAGCGAACACTTTACCGAAAAATCAAACAATACAACTTATAGATGAAACTAAAATACATCATTTTCGGACTTTTAAGCATGCTTTTAGTAAGCTGTGGAATTTACTCCTTCACAGGAGCTGACACAGGTAATGCAGAAACATTTCAAGTTAATTATTTCCAAAACAATGCTCGATTAATAGAACCTGGCGTTGATCGTGATTTCACACTAGCTCTACAAGAATTAGTTCAAAACCAAACGAGTTTAAGCCTGGTTAATCAAAATGGTGATTTAATCTATGAAGGTGAAATTACACGTTACGATGTATCGCCGATGACAGCAACTTCAAATGACAGAGCAGCTCAAAACCGTTTAACTATCGGTGTAAATGTGAGGTACTTTAATACGCTAGAACCCGAAAAGGATTTTGAAAAAAGTTTTTCATTTTATTTCGATTTTGACGCTAACCAACAATTAGTTGGTGCCGTAAGAGATGAAGCACATGAAGAAATTTTCACCCGTATTTGCCAAGACATTTTCAACGAATCATTAACCAATTGGTAAAATGAATTTAAGTAGGCTTCAACATATACTCAGATTCCCGAATGAAATTAATTCAACTGATGAAGACATCTTAAATGAAGCCATTGAACTTTACCCTTATTTTCAAGCCCTATATGCGTTAAAATTGAAATATCTCGCCAACACTAATAGTTTCAGGTTCAATCAATTTCTAAGAAAAACAGCCACTAGAACAACCAACAGAAAAGTTTTATTTGATTTTATAACGTCAACTGAATTTAAACAACTAAAAACGGTAAACCTCATTAATCAAAATCAACAAAAACTTGAAGAATTAAGCGAGCTAGAAAAAACTTTAGGCTTATCAAAACAAGAAGCCGAAACCATTGAAAATCCCGATTTATTTGAAAAAAAGAATCACTTAGAATTTGAAAAACAAGACAAGCATTCATTTAATGAATGGTTAAGCTATCTAAAAGTTGAGCCTGTCAATACTGAAAATAAAAAAGACAAGTCAAAAGATCTTGAAATTAAATTTGAAGATAATGAAGTGGCAAAACAACAAGAAATCATTAACAACTTCATTAAAGAAAATCCAAAAATTAAACCTGAAAAATCTAACCGAAGTCTTGAAAGAAAAATCGAGTTGAAATCAAATCCTTCGGAAATGATGACCGAAACATTAGCTAATGTATACTTAGAACAAAAGCGATATGACAAAGCAATTCAAGCATTTAATATATTAATTTTGAAAAATCCCGAAAAAAGTAGTTTATTTGCAAATCGAATTAATGAAATAAAGCAACTTAAAGAAAATAACATATAATGAGTACATTTTCAATATTTTTAATTTTAATCGTCATCGTAGCTTTTTTATTAATTGTTGTTGTGATGGTGCAAAACCCAAAAGGTGGTGGTTTATCTTCGTCTTTTGGAGGTGGTGGTTCACAGCAAGTAGGTGGCGTTAAACAGACATCAGATTTTTTAGACAAAAGTACTTGGGCATTAGCAACGCTACTATTAGTTTTAATTTTATTAGCTAACTCAAGTATTCTAAGTAACAAATCGGTTGGAGACTCAAAACTCCTTGATGAAAATTCAACTACTCAACCTGTAGAAAATACAAACGATTTAGATTTACCAGAAGCAGAATAATTTTTTAAAATAAAAAACAATAAATAATGCCAGCTTATGACAAGCTGGCATTTTTGTTTATTAAATGTCAGCAATTTTAAATTGGCATAATTTTCGTTTAGAAGTTTTCATAATTATTAAACTAAAAAAAATTAAATAATGGCAGTAAACATTAAACCCTTAGCAGATCGAGTGCTTGTTGAGCCTCAAGCAGCTGAAACCAAAACAGCTTCAGGAATTATTATTCCAGAAACCGCTAAAGAGAAACCACAACGCGGTAAAGTAGTAGCCGTTGGCAAAGGTAAAAAAGACCACGAAATGACGGTTAAAGAAGGTGATATTGTTCTCTATGGTAAGTATGCCGGAACAGAATTAAAGCACGATGGTGAAGATTACCTAATCATGCGCGAAGACGATATTTTAGCAATTGTATAATTATATAACACTAAAAACAAAATAAAATGGCAAAAGATATAATTTTTGATATTGAAGCAAGAAATGGCGTAAAAAGAGGTGTTGATGCACTTGCAAACGCTGTTAAAGTAACATTAGGCCCAAAAGGCAGAAATGTAATTATTGGTAAATCATTCGGTGCACCTTCAGTTACAAAAGATGGTGTGAGTGTTGCTAAAGAAATTGAGTTAGAAGATGCTCTAGAGAATATGGGAGCTCAAATGGTTAAAGAAGTCGCTTCTAAAACCAATGATCTTGCTGGTGACGGTACAACAACCGCAACTGTATTAGCTCAAGCGATTGTAAAAGAAGGTTTAAAAAACGTTGCCTCAGGCGCAAATCCTTTAGACTTAAAAAGAGGAATTGATAAAGCTGTAGAGGCAGTTGTTGCAGAATTAACTAAACAGGCCAAATCTGTTGGTGATACTTCAGAAGAAATTAAGCAGGTAGCATCAATTTCAGCTAATAATGATGACAAGATAGGCGAATTAATCGCTGAAGCTTTCGGAAAAGTAGGTAAGGAAGGCGTAATTACAGTTGAAGAAGCTAAAGGAACTGAAACTTATGTTGATGTTGTAGAAGGTATGCAATTCGACAGAGGTTACTTGTCACCTTACTTCGTGACAGATAGCGAAAAAATGACGACAGATCTAGAAAGTCCACATATTTTAATTGTAGACAAGAAGATTAATGCAATGAAAGAGCTGCTTCCTGTACTAGAGCCAGCGGCTCAAAGTGGAAAGCCTTTATTAATTATTGCAGAAGACATTGAAGGCGAAGCACTTGCCACATTAGTCGTAAATAAATTAAGAGGATCGCTAAAAATCGCTGCTGTAAAAGCGCCAGGTTTCGGTGACCGAAGAAAAGCAATGTTAGAAGATATTGCAATACTTACAGGTGGAACAGTAATATCTGAAGAACGCGGATTTACTTTAGAGAATGCTACTTTAGATATGTTGGGTACTGCAGAAAATGTTACAATAGATAAAGATAACACAACTATTGTTAATGGTGCCGGAGATAAAGACAACATTGTTAATCGTGTAAACCAGATTAAAGCCCAAGTAGAATCTACGACAAGTGACTACGACAAAGAAAAACTACAAGAACGTTTAGCAAAACTTTCAGGCGGTGTTGGTGTACTTTATGTCGGAGCAGCATCAGAAGTAGAAATGAAAGAGAAAAAAGACAGAGTCGATGATGCATTACACGCAACGCGTGCTGCTGTAGAAGAAGGCATTGTTTCTGGTGGTGGTGTAGCACTAATCAGAACTTTAAAAGCTTTAGAAGGTCTTAAAGTTGAAAATGCAGACGAGCAAACAGGTATCAACATTATCGCAAAAGCAATTGAAGCACCAATGAGAACAATTGTAGAAAATGCTGGTGGTGAAGGCTCTGTTGTCATCAACAAAGTTCTAGAAGGAACTAAAGGCTATGATGCAAAAACCAGCACATATGTCGACATGCTTAAAGCAGGTATTATAGACCCTAAGAAAGTTACACGTGTAGCTTTAGAGAATGCAGCTTCGGTATCAGGAATGATTCTGACAACTGAATGTGCACTTGTTGACATAAAAGAAGATGATAACAATGCTGGCGGTGGTGGAATGCCTCCAATGGGTGGCGGCATGCCAGGTATGATGTAATTCTAAATATCATATTAATCTTTATAAGCCGTTTCAATTTTTGGAACGGCTTTTTTTATTTTTTAAACTTAATCGACAAGAGATAGTCTCAAATGTGTATTTTTAATCTAAAAAAGTGTTTATGAAACAATTAGCCTACATTACGTTTTTAATTAGCTTAGTCAACTTCAGCTGGGCTCAAGAAAAATCTATTACTCAACATAGTGTAGATATTAATGGAGAGTCTATTGATTACACTGCAGAAGTAGCCACACTTCCGCTTTTGAATAATCAAAGAGAAGCAATTGCTCACATTCAATACACCTATTACACTAGAAACAGTAAAACTTACAAAACAAGACCACTAGTTATTTCTTTCAATGGCGGGCCAGGTTCGGGTTCTGTTTGGATGCACTTAGCTTATACAGGACCGCGTGTTCTTAAGATTTCAGACGAAGGATTCCCTGTTCAGCCTTATGGACATAAACAAAATCCGTTTAGTATTCTTGATGTTGCTGATATCGTTTATATTAATCCTGTAAATACTGGTTATTCAAGACCTGTCCTAAATGAAGAGGGAAAATTTGATAAATCTAAATTTTTTGGAGTCAATGCAGATATTAATTATCTATCTGAATGGATCAATACATTTGTTACCAAGAAAGATAAGTGGCTAGCACCAAAATTTTTAATCGGCGAAAGTTATGGGACAACTCGTGTTTCTGGCTTAGCTAATGCACTTCAAAACCAGCATTGGATGTATATTAATGGCGTTATATTAGTTTCACCAACCGAATTAGGACTTGATTTATCTGGACCTGTTGAAATCGCTAATCGCTTACCTTACTTTGCCGCTGCTGCTTGGTATCACAATAAATTAGCCCCTAACTTACAAAACAAACCTATTTTAGAAATGCTAAAAGAGGTGGAAGATTACACGATTAACACTTTAACGCCAGCACTTATAAAAGGTGGCTTTATAAAAGACTCTAGAAAACAACAAGTGGCTAACCAAATGGCTAAATATTCAGGTATAAAATCTGAAATCTTCTTAGAAAACAATTTAGATGTTAGCTACAATCTATTTTGGAAATCACTTAAGAAAAATGATGGCTTTACTATTGGAAGGTTAGATTCAAGATATTTAGGATTAGATGAAAAAACGGCTGGAACAAGGCCTGACTACAATGCTGAATTAACCTCATGGCTTCAGTCTTTTACGCCTGCAATAAACAACTACTATCGAAATGAGTTAAATTATAAAACAGATCTTAAATATAACATGTTTGGTAATGTTTATCCTTGGGATAGAACACAAAATAATAATACTGGTAAACAGCTTCGACAAGCCATGGCTCAAAATCCTAGTTTAAATGTTATGATTCAGTCAGGATTATTTGATGGTGCAACGACTTATTTTAATGCAAAATATACCATGTGGCATATAGACGACAGTGGAAAATTAAAAAATCGATTTACATTTAAAACCTATGAAAGTGGCCA
Source organism: Psychroflexus salarius (assembly GCF_900129035.1). GTDB lineage: Bacteria > Bacteroidota > Bacteroidia > Flavobacteriales > Flavobacteriaceae > Psychroflexus > Psychroflexus salarius. The sequence goes on from NZ_FQTW01000002.1 coordinate 229,810, forward strand.
TATGATGTATTTAAGGAGAGATGATTTACAAACAGCTAATAATGATTTAAGAGATTTTATTTTAAAAAGTATTCCTAAAGAAAACAAGCCTATTAAATATTGATTTTAAAACTTTTCAAAACTAAAAAAAGCGAGGTGAAATTAAGCCTCGCTTTTTTTTTAATTTATATAAAAAATTACTCTACTATAAATTTACCTTTCATCAAAGCTAAGTGACCTGGAAAGCTACATATAAAATCGTATTCACCTTTCTCAGGAGCATCAAAAGTAATAGTTGTCTTTTCACCGCCACCAAGCATTTTTGTGTGAACAATTATATTGTCAGTGCTTTCTGGGATGTAGTTATTATCCTTAAATTCAACTGCTTTAGCACCAAACTCTTGCATGTTAGTTCCTTGAGCCAAAAGAACAAAATTGTGTCCCATAGTTTCAACACTCATCTTACCTACATGCTCTAAAGTTAATTCAACTTTATCGCCAGCGTTAACACGTATTTCAGACAGGTTATACTTCATTTGGTCATTACCTGTTAATCTTACTTTTGTAACACCTTCTTCTTTAGCTGATTTGGTTTCTTCAACTTTAGGCGTTGAATTTAATTTGATTTCTTTTTCTTCTTTCTTTTCTGTGTTTGACCCACAAGCTGCAAAAAGAATAGCAAAGCTTAAAGTTGAAATTTTTTTAAACATTTTCATAAATTAATTTAATTAAATTTTAATTGCTTATCTATTATCTAACTCTTTAAAACTTCTGTGGTTTTCACCAACATAAACCTGTCTTGGTCTACCAATAGGCTCTTTTTTTAATCTCATTTCTCTCCATTGAGCGATCCAACCTGGTAATCGGCCTAAAGCAAACATTACGGTAAACATATCTGTTGGTATACCTAGGGCTCTATAAATAATTCCTGAATAGAAATCAACATTAGGATACAGTTTACGCTTTACGAAATAATCATCTTCTAATGCTTCTTTTTCAAGACCTTTAGCAATATCAAGTATAGGATCTTCTACACCTAAATTACCTAACACTTCATCAGCAGATTTTTTAATGATTTTAGCACGTGGATCGAAGTTTTTGTAAACACGGTGACCAAAGCCCATTAGCCTAAATGGATCTTCTTTATCTTTGGCTTTAGCCATATATTTTTTAGTGTCACCACCATCTTCTTTAATTCCTTCTAGCATCTCAATAACGGCTTGGTTAGCTCCACCATGGAGTGGTCCCCAAAGTGCAGATATTCCAGCTGAAATTGAAGCAAATAAACCAGCATGTGAAGAACCAACTATTCTAACCGTTGAAGTTGAACAGTTTTGCTCATGATCTGCATGAAGAATTAATAGTTTATTTAGTGCTGATGCAATGACAGGATCAACATCATAATCCTGATTAGGCTTTTTGAACATCATTTTTAAGACATTTTCTACGTAACCAAGATTATTATCACCATAATCTAATGGCTGACCTGTACGCTTTCTTAGAGCCCAAGCACATATAACTGGAAATTTAGCAAGCAATTTAATAATTGCATTGTACATTTCTTCTTTAGAGTCTACATTTACTGAAGATGGATTAAATGCAATTAATGCACTAGTTAGTGATGAAACAACACCCATTGGATGAGCTGATTTAGGAAAACCATCTAAAATTTTCTTCATCTCTTCATCTACATTAGATTCCGATTTGATATCTGCATAGAATTTATCTAATTCAGATTTTGTAGGTAATTCACCAAAAATTAAAAGATAAGCAACCTCTAAAAAGCTAGCTTTATCGGCAAGCTCTTCTATAGAGTAACCTCTATATCTAAGAATTCCTTCTTCACCATTAAGAAAGGTAATTCCACTTTCGCAAGAGCCTGTATTTTTAAATCCTCTATCTAAGGTAATTAATCCCTTTGTAGAAGCCCTCAATGTAGAAATATCTATGGCATGTTCATTTTCGGTTCCCTTTACTACTGGCAACTCATAAGAATTGCCGTCAAAATCTATTTTGGCTTTCATATATTTAATTTTAATTTCAATGTTTACAAATTTAATGATTTACATGTTAATTAGGAGTTAATAAGCCTTAATAAAAAAGGATTTATTAAGGCTTATCGTTAAACTTATCAAAAAATAAAATTGAAATTTTACATCTGTATTTTAAATGCTGAACGTTGAGGGTAAATAGCGGTATCCCCTAATTCTTCTTCAATTCTAAGAAGTTGATTATATTTAGCCATTCGGTCGCTTCGTGAAGCGGAACCTGTTTTAATTTGGCCAGTGCTTAATGCAACTGCGAGGTCAGCAATCGTATTGTCTTCAGTTTCACCTGAGCGGTGTGACATAACAGCTGTATACCCAGCATTTTGCGCCATTTGAACTGCGCTAATTGTTTCTGTAAGTGTACCAATTTGATTAACTTTAATCAAAATAGAATTAGCTATATTTTCGGTTATACCTCTTGAAAGACGTTCTACATTAGTTACAAACAAGTCATCACCAACAAGTTGAACGTTTTTTCCTATCTTATCAGTTAAAACTTTCCATCCTTCCCAGTCATTTTCATCCATACCATCTTCAATTGATATGATTGGGTAATTATCGGCTAATTCTGCAAGATATTCGGCTTGCTCTTCAGAAGTTCTAACTTTACCTGTACTTCCTTCAAATTTTGTATAATCATAAGTTCCATCAACGTAAAATTCTGCTGCAGCACAATCGAGAGCTATCATAATTTCCTCACCAAATTTATAACCGGCATTTTCAACAGCTTTTTTAATAGAATCTAAAGCGTCTTCAGTTCCTTTTAATTTTGGCGCAAAACCTCCTTCATCACCAACAGCAGTGCTTAAACCTCTTTCTTTTAAAACCTTTTTTAAATGATGAAAAATTTCTGTTCCCATCTGCAATGCTTCAGAAAAATCTTTTGCTAGCACAGGCATCACCATAAATTCCTGAAAAGCAATAGGAGCATCACTATGAGAGCCACCGTTAATAATATTCATCATAGGCACTGGAAGTGTTTTAGTTTGAACACCACCAATATATCTATATAATGATAAACCAAGTTCGTTCGCAGCCGCTTTTGCACAAGCTAAAGAAACACCCAAAATAGCGTTAGCACCAAGTTTAGATTTATTAGGAGTTCCATCTAAGTCAATCATAATTTGATCTATTAAACCTTGATCAAAGACAGATATTCCTAGTAATTTATCAGCTATTAGTGTATTGACATTATTAACAGCTTTTAAAACACCTTTACCCATAAAATCCTTTCCACCATCTCTTAGTTCAACAGCTTCGTGCTCACCAGTAGAAGCGCCAGATGGAACAGCAAACCTTCCTAATGTTTCTGTTTCAGTAATTACATCTACTTCAATGGCTGGATTACCTCTTGAATCAAAGATTTGTCTAGCGTGGATATCTAAAATTACACTCATTATATATTGTTTTATTTGTTGCAATTTACGAAAACCTCTAAAAACAAAATTAAATTAAGTTGAAGGAAATTGAATTATTTCAACTTAATCGTTATAGTGTTGAGAAATAAATAATAAAACAACTCATATTTTATTCTTAATTCAGTTAAAATGAAGTTAATCGGCAATTCATTAGTTTACAATAACTAATATTTACAAAAAAAAAGCTATGAAAAAGATTAAATTATTTATGCTAATTGCATTATTGAACCTAAGTGCATTGACTATTGCACAAAACAAAATGGTTGGTGGAGCTGAAATGTATCCAACAAAAAACATTGTTGAAAACGCTGTAAATTCTGAAGTACACACAACTTTAGTTACTGCTGTAAAAGCAGCTGATTTAGTTTCAACTTTACAAAGTGATGGCCCTTTTACAGTTTTTGCACCAACAAATGCTGCTTTTGAAAAAGTACCTGCTGAAGCTTTAGAAAATTTACTGAAGCCAGAAAACAAAAAGCAACTACAAACAGTTTTAACCTACCACGTAATAGCTGGTAACTATATGGCTAAAGATGTTGTTGGTTTAATTAAAAAAAATAACGGTAAAGCGAAAGTTAAAACGGTTAGTGGAAATTATTTAACATTAATGTTAGATGGAAAATCTGTTATTATCCAAGATAATAATGGAAACAAGTCTAAGGTTACTATCGCAGACGTTAAACAATCTAATGGGGTTATTCATGTTGTAGATACTGTTTTATTGCCTTAAATTAGAATTGGTTTTATTTTTTGAAAGCCGTCTTATTGTTGTAAGACGGCTTTTATTATTTAATCATTTGTAGAAAATCATCAAATAAATAAGTTGCATCATTAGGACCTGGTCCAGCTTCTGGGTGGTATTGAACAGAAAAAGCCTTTTTATTTTTTAATTTTATACCTGCAATAGTTTGATCATTCAAATGAATATGGGTCACTTCAACATTTGGATTTTTTTGGGTTTGCTGTTTATCTATTGCAAATCCATGATTTTGGGAAGTAATTTCACTTTTACCAGTCTGTAAATTTTTGACAGGATGATTAATTCCTCTATGACCATTATGCATTTTATAAGTGGAAATACCAATTGCCTGAGCGAGTATTTGGTGACCCAAGCATATTCCAAAAAGAGGAATCTTTTTATCTAATACGGACCTAACAAGTTGAGTAACTTCAGTTAGTGGTTCAGGGTCACCTGGCCCATTTGACACAAATATGGCATCAGGCTGAAGTTTTAAAATGTCATCTAAAGAAACATTGTAAGGAAACACGGTTAACTGAGCATCCCTTTTAACTAGATGCTTCAATATATTAGTTTTACAACCTAGATCTAAAACGGCAATTTTGGGACCTGAATTAGATTCACCTAAATTATAAGTTTTTGAAGTTGAAACCTTTGATGCGAGCTCAAGACCCTTCATGTTTGGGTGATTAGCTAGTTTTTCCTTTAGCACATCTATACCTAAATCGAGATTACCTATAATAGCATTCATTGCGCCATGTTTTCTGATGTGACGTACTAAAGCACGAGTGTCTACATCTGAAATACCTTGGAGTCTGAATTGCTCTAAAAAAGATTTCAAACTATCATCTGAATTGACGCGCGATGGATTTAAAGAGAAATTTTTACAGACAAGACCTGAAATTTGTACCGTTTCAGATTCACTTTCGTCTGAATTAACACCATAATTGCCAATATGCGCATTGGTAGTAACCATAATTTGTCCAAAATATGATGGATCAGTAAAAATTTCTTGATAACCTGTCATTCCAGTATTAAAACAGATTTCTCCAAGAGTATAATTTAGCTTACCGATTGATTTACCATAAAAAGCTGTACCATCTTCTAGTATAACTACAGCTTTAGCTTTTTCATTAAAAGTTCTTGTGCTCATTAAATTAGATTAAAAAAAAAGGGATAAATGCGACATTTATCCCTTTTAGATTATAAATATTTTTGAGAGAAACTATTCATTCTCATTTTTAACATTATCACCTGAAGTTGCTTCTGGTGAAGCGTTCTCAGACTTAGTTTTTTTACCAGCTCTACGCGTTGATTTTTGTTTTGATTTATTGTTATCTAAGCTATAGACATCATTAAAATCTACAAGCTCAATCATAGCCATTTCAGCTGCATCGCCTAAACGATTACCAAGCTTAATAATTCTTGTATAACCGCCAGGTCTGTCACCTACTTTTGGTGCTACCTCTCTAAATAATTCAACAACAGCTTCTTTTTCTTTTAAAGAAGAAAACACTAATCGACGATTATGTGTAGTATCAAGTTTAGATTTAGTAATAATTGGTTCAACAAATTTTCTTAAGGCTTTAGCTTTTGCTAAAGTTGTGTTGATTCTTTTATGTTCAATAAGTGAACAAGCCATATTAGAAAGCATCGCTTTTCTATGTGACGAAGTTCTGCTTAAGTGATTAAATTTCTTTCCGTGTCTCATCGTTACAATTTTTAGACGTCTTAGTCTTTATCTAGTTTATATTTAGAAAGATCCATACCGAAATCAAGACCTTTATTTTCAACTAACTCTTCTAATTCAGTTAGAGATTTCTTACCAAAGTTTCTGAACTTCATCAAATCGCTTTTATTATAAGAAACTAGGTCTCCAAGCGTTTCAACTTCAGCAGCTTTTAAGCAATTTAAAGCTCTTACAGATAAATCTAAATCTACAAGTTTAGTTTTAAGCAACTGTCTCATGTGAAGTGATTCTTCATCATAAGTTTCGGCTTGTGCTAATTCATCAGTTTCAAGTGTTATCCTTTCATCAGAAAATAACATGAAATGATGAATCAAAGTTTTAGCAGCCTCAGTCAATGCATCCTTTGGGTGTATTGAACCATCACTAATGATTTCAAAAACCAATTTTTCATAATCAGTCTTCTGCTCAACTCTATAGTTTTCAATGCTATATTTAACATTTTTAATTGGAGTAAATATAGAATCTGTAAATATAGTCCCTATTGGTGATTTAGAATTTTTATTTTCTTCGGCAGTGACATATCCACGTCCCTTTTCAATAGATAATTCTAAATTAACTGAAACCGATGACTCTAAATTACATATAACTAAGTCAGGATTTAGGATATCAAAACCGGAAACAAATTTTTGAAAGTCACCTGCGGTAATTTGGTCTTTACCTGTAAGAGAAATAGAGACGGTTTCATTATCAACATCATCAAGACGTTTCTTAAAACGAACTTGTTTAAGGTTAAGAATAATTTCGGTAACGTCTTCAACTACACCTTTAATGGTAGAAAACTCATGCTCTACACCTTCAATCCTTACAGATGTAATCGCAAAGCCCTCTAATGAAGAGAGTAAGACTCTACGCAGTGCATTACCAACAGTTAAACCATAACCTGGCTCAAGTGGTCTGAATTCAAATTTGCCCTCAAATTCAGTTGAATCAATCATGATTACTTTATCGGGCTTTTGGAAATTAAATAATGCCATAGTTTTACTGTAAGTGATTATTTAGAATATAATTCGACGATGTATTGCTCGTTGATATTTTCTGGAATTTGTAGTCTTTCAGGAATATTAACATAAGTTCCTTCAAGTTTTTCGCTATTCCAAGTGATCCATTCGTAAGTAGCACTATTATTCGATAATGAATTCTGAATGGCTAATAGAGATTTAGATTTTTCTCTTACACCAACAACATCGTTAGCTCTGAGTTGATAAGAAGGAATATTTACGATTTCACCATTAACAACGATATGTTTGTGTGAAACTAATTGTCTTGCTGCACGTCTTGATGGTGCAATCCCCATTCTGAAAACTACATTATCAAGTCTTGATTCACAAAGTTGGAGTAATTTTTCACCTGTAATGCCTTGTGACTTACTAGCCTTTTCAAAAAGGTTTCTGAATTGTCTTTCAAGGATACCATAGGTATATTTTGCTTTTTGTTTCTCCATCAATTGGACGGCATATTCAGATTTTTTACCTCTTCTACGATTATTGCCATGTTGTCCTGGAGGATAATTTCTTTTTTCAAAAGATTTATCATCTCCGAAAATTGGTTCCCCAAATTTTCTTGCTATTTTGGTTTTAGGACCTCTATATCTTGCCATTATATATTAATTTAGTTTTATCATGGATTAAGGTCTCACTTCCTCCGATGATATTAATAATTTATTAAACTCTTCTTCTTTTAGGTGGTCGACATCCATTATGAGGAATTGGCGTAACGTCAATTATTTCAGTTACTTCAATACCAGAGTTATGGATTGATCTAATTGCTGATTCTCTGCCATTACCAGGACCTTTAACGTAAACTTTGACTTTACGTAATCCTAACTCATAAGCTACTTTTGAAGCATCTTCAGCAGATAATTGAGCTGCATAAGGTGTATTTTTTTTACTGCCTCTAAAACCCATTTTACCAGCTGATGACCAAGAAATCACATCGCCTTTTTTGTTAGCTAAAGATACTATTACATTGTTAAATGAGGCGAAAACGTGTGCTTCACCTATAGCATCTACAACTACCTTACGTTTTTTAGTTGATGATTTTGCCATAATAATTTTATTTAGTTACTTTTTTCTTATTAGCAACTGTTTTTCTTCTACCTTTTCTTGTACGAGAGTTATTTTTTGTTCTCTGACCTCTAAGAGGTAAACCAACTCTGTGTCTAATGCCTCGGTTACAACCTATGTCCATCAATCTCTTGATATTCATTTGAACCTCTGATCTTAACTCACCTTCAATAGTATAGTTAGCAATAGCTTCACGAATTTTAGAAATTTGTTCGTCAGACCAATCTGATACTTTAATGTTTTCGTCAACATTAGCAGTTTCTAAAATTTCTTTAGCTCTACTTTGGCCTATTCCGAAAATATAGGTTAACGAAATTACACCACGTTTTTGTTTTGGGATATCAACACCTGCGATTCTAGCCATAACTACCCTTGTCTTTGTTTAAATTTAGGATTCTTTTTGTTAATTACATAAAGTCTGCCCTTTCTGCGGACAATTTTGCAATCAGAACTTCTCTTTTTAATTGATGCTCTAACTTTCATAATCTTAATATCTATAAGTTATTCGAGCCTTAGTTAAATCGTAAGGACTCATTTCTAGTTTTACTTTATCTCCTGGCAAAAGCTTGATGTAATGCATTCTCATTTTACCAGAAATATGAGCTGTAACAACGTGTTCGTTTTCTAGCTCCACTCTAAACATTGCATTTGACAATGCTTCTATTATAGTTCCGTCTTGTTCTATTGAAGGTTGTTTAGCCATAATTATGCGACTGATTTTCTATTTTTACCACTTTTCATTAATCCATCGTAATGTCTGTTCAACAAATAAGAATTGACTTGCTCTATAGTATCAATAGCAACACCAACCATAATTAATAAAGATGTTCCTCCAAAAAATAGAGCCCATCCCTGCTGAACTCCTAATAAGGAAATAACTGCTGGAAAAACAGCTATTATTGCAAGAAATACTGAACCTGGAAGAGTGATTTGAGACATTATTCTATCTAAATACTCACCTGTTTCAGAACCAGGTCTTATGCCAGGTATAAAGCCGCCACTACGCTTAAGGTCATCTGCCATTTTATTGGTAGGGACTGTAATAGCAGTATAAAAGAAAGTGAAAACAATTATCAATAGACCAAATACTAAGTTATACCAAAGACCAAAAATATCTTGGAAAGCTGCAGTGACACCTTGAGCAGTTTCACTATCTGATAAGCCAGCAACAGCTGCTGGAATAAACATAATAGCTTGAGCGAAAATAATAGGCATAACTCCAGAAGCATTTAGTTTTAAAGGTATAAATTGTCTAGCACCACCAACAGCTTGTTTTTCAAATTTACCAGAGGCTGATTTCCTTGCATATTGAACAGGAATTTGTCTTACAGCCCTAACCAACATAATTGAAGCATAAATGATCACAAACCAGATTACTAATTCTATAAGTATCATGATCAAACCTCCATTACCTTCACTAGTTCTAGAACTTATTTCCTGAACAAAAGAAAGCGGTAATGTAGCAATAATACCAACCATAATTAATAATGAAATTCCATTACCAATACCTTTATCGGTTATACGCTCACCTAACCACATTGCAAAAATACAGCCTGTTGTAAGAATAATAACAGATGAAGCAACAAATGTAAATGAACTATCTAGCAAAAATGCATTTGCTGGTAATGTACTGTATAAGTTGTAAATATAGCCAGGACCTTGAACTAGCGTAATAGCTATAGTTAACCATCTAGTAATTTGTGTGATTTTTTTACGACCACTGTCACCTTCCTTTTGAAGTTTTTGAAGATATGGAATAGCTATTGTCATTAACTGAACAACAATTGAAGCAGATATATAAGGCATAATACCAAGTGCAAAAACAGAAGCATTAGAAAAAGCTCCTCCAGTAAATGCATTTAGCAAACCTAGTAAACCACCATCAGTTTGTCTAGATAAGTTATCGAGTGCGGAAGCATCAACACCAGGTAAAACAACTTGAGCTCCAAATCTATATACTAAAAGTAAACCGAGAGTTAAGAGAATTCTATTTCTTAACTCTTCGATTTTCCATATGTTTTTAATAGTGTCAAAAAACTTCATTGTAAATACTTAAATTATTTCTATTTTTCCTCCAGCGGCTAAAATAGCTTTTTCAGCTGATTTAGAAAACTTATTGGCTTTAACTTCTAGTTTAGCTTTTAACTCACCGTCAGCTAAGATTTTAACAGGATTATTTTTATTAACTACACCTAAGGCAATTAGTTCTTCAACAGTGATAGTTTTATCAATCTTATTATTATCAACTAATTCTTGTAGCTTGCTAATGTTTACTGTTTGATACTCAACACGATTGGGATTTGTAAAACCAAATTTCGGCAAACGTCTTTGAAGTGGCATTTGACCACCTTCAAAACCAATTTTTCGAGAATAACCAGATCTAGATTTAGCACCTTTATGACCTCTTCCTGCTGTCCCTCCATTTCCAGAAGCTTCACCTCTACCTTTTCTAGTAGAATTTGACTTTACTGAACCTTTTGCGGGTTTTAGATTATGTAATTCCATAATTATATTTCTTCTACAGTAACTAAATGATTTACTTTATCGATCATACCTTGAACAGATTTAGAAGATTCTAAAATGTTAGACTGACCAATCTTTCTAAGACCTAAAGCTTCTAAAGTAAGCTTTTGGTTCTTTGGACGCTTAATAGCGCTCTTTACTTTGGTAACTTTTAATTTTGCCATTTGACTATCCGTTAAAAAGTTTTTCAAGAGTAATACCTCTTTGCTTCGCGACTACCTCAGGACTTCTTAGTCTTAAAAGCGCGTCAAAAGAAGCTTTTACCATATTGTGTGGGTTAGTAGATCCTTGATTTTTTGATAATACATTGTGTACACCAACAGATTCAAGAACAATTCTTGTAGGACCGCCAGCTATAACACCTGTACCTTCAGATGCAGGCATAAGCAAAACTTTAGCACCACCGAATTTACCGGTAATTTCATGTGGTATAGTCCCTTTGTAAAGAGGAATTCTAACAAGATTTTTCTTGGCATCTTCAACTGCTTTAGAAATAGCTTCTGCTACTTCTTTAGATTTACCAAGACCTTGACCAACTACACCGTTTTCATCACCGACAACTACAATTGCTGTAAAACCAAAAGCTCTACCACCTTTCGTTACTTTAGTTACACGTTGTACTCCTACAAGCCTATCTTTTAAATCTAGACCGCCTGGTTTAACGGTTTCAACATTTTTATATTTATGAAACATATTTTAAAATTTTAATCCACCCGAACGGGCGCCTTCAGCTAGTGATTTAACTCTTCCGTGATATAGATATCCACCTCTGTCAAATGAAACTGAATTAATTCCAGCGTTTAATGCTTTCTTAGCAACAGTTTCACCAACAACCTTAGCGGCTTCAGACTTATTAAGTCCATCAACGTTTACATCTTTATCTCTAGACGAAGCTGATAATAAAGTAACACCATTGACATCATCAATCAGTTGTGCATAAATGCACTTATTACTTCTATAAACAGAAAGTCTAGGTTTAGAAGCTGTACCAGTAATAGTCTTACGAATACGCTTTCTAATTTTTAATCTTCGAACTTCTTTTGAGAATGCCATAATATTATGCTGATTTACCTGCTTTACGTCTAATATATTCACCTACATACTTAATCCCTTTTCCTTTATAAGGCTCAGGCTTTCTAAACGATCTGATTTTAGCAGCAACTTGAGACACAAGTTGTTTGTCAAATGATGTTAATTTAATGATTGGATTTTTACCTTTTTCAGATATAGTTTCAACTTTTACTTCAGGAGCAAGATTTAAAACAATGTTATGTGAAAACCCTACGGCAATATCAAGCTTCTGTCCTTGATTTGACGCTCTATAACCTACACCTACTAATTCAAGTTCTTTAGTAAATCCTTCAGAAACACCTAAAACCATATTATTGATCAGGGCGCGATATAAACCATGCTTAGATTTAATATCTTTTTTTTCTGAAGGTCTTTCAAGTAAAACTTGATTGTCTTCAATTTTTACATTGATATCGCTAACTTTTTGTGTTAGCTCGCCTAACTTACCTTTAACGGTGATAATGTTGTCATTAAGTTTAACTTCAACATTATCTGGTATGTTAATTGGACTATTTCCTATTCTTGACATTATATTAAATTTAATATTAATAAACGTAACAAAGAACCTCACCACCAACGTGTTCACGTTGTGCTTGTTTTCCTGTCATAATTCCTTTAGAGGTAGACATTATTGCTATTCCTAGTCCATTTAAGACTCTTGGAATATCTTCTGAACTACTATACTTTCTTAAACCAGGCTTACTAGCTCTTTGAATTTTTTTAATGACAGGATCATTTGTGTGTTTATCGTACTTTAACGCTATTTTGATGATTCCTTGTTTATCGTCATCGATAAATTTATAACTTAAAATATATCCTTGATCGAATAGTATTTTTGTTATTTCTCTTTTAAGATTAGAAGCTGGTATTTCAACAACTCTGTGAGAAGCTGATACTGCATTTCTAATTCTTGTCAAATAATCTGCAACTGGATCTATATTCATCTTTGATTATTTATTTAATTACCAACTTGCTTTTTTAACTCCAGGAATTAAACCCTTATTAGCCATTTCTCTAAACATAACTCGAGAAATACCAAATTGTCTAATATAACCTTTTGGTCTACCTGTAAGTTTACATCTATTATGAAGTCTTACAGGAGAAGAGTTTTTTGGTAATTTTTGTAAAGCTTCAAAATCACCGGCTTCTTTAAGTGCGGCTCTTTTCTCAGCATATTTATCTACCATTTTTTGTCGCTTAACTTCGCGAGCTTTCATTGATTCTTTAGCCATAATTACTTCTTTTTAAAGGGTAAACCTAGTTCTGTTAAAAGAGCTTTAGCTTCTTTATCAGTATTTGCAGTGGTAACGAAACTAATATCTAATCCAGAAATTCTATTAACCTTATCGATATTTATTTCAGGAAAGATAATTTGTTCTTTAACACCTAAATTGTAGTTACCACGACCGTCGAAACCATCTGCATTAATACCATTAAAATCTCTTACTCTAGGTAATGCTGATGTAATCAAACGATCTAAAAACTCATACATTCTATAACCTCTTAAAGTTACTTTTACACCGATTGGCATACCTTTACGCAGCTTAAATGATGCGACATCTTTTTTTGAAATTGTTGATACAGCTTTTTGGCCAGTAATTAATGCAAATTCTTCCAAAGAATGATCAATTAATTTTTTATCAGCAATTGCAGCTCCAACACCTCGACTTAAAACAATTTTTTTAAGTTTAGGTACTTCAAATTGATTTGAATAACTAAACTCTTCTTTGAGAGCATTCAAAATTCTATTTGAGTATTCTTCTTTTAATCTTGGTACGTAAGTCATAATTAAATTACTTCTTTAGTCTTCTTAGATATTCTAAGTTTTTTACCATCCTCAAACTTATAACCAACTCTTGTCGTTTGATTGTCTTTAGTAAGTAAAGAAACATTAGAAATATGAATTGGAGCTTCTGTCTTATCAATTCCGCCTTGAGGGTTATTTGCTGAAGGTTTCTTATGTTTAGAAACCATATTGACGCCTTCTACAACAACTCTATCTTTATCCTTAAGGATTTTAATAACTTTTCCATCCTTGCCTTTGTCTTCTCCCGCTATTACGCGGACTTGATCATTGAGTTTAATTTTAAACTTTTTCATGAACTTTAATTTTAAAGCACTTCAGGTGCTAGTGAAACAATTTTCATGAATTGGTTATCTCTAAGCTCTTTGGCAACTGGTCCAAAAACACGAGTACCTCTCATTTCTCCTGTAGGGTTTAAAAGAACGCATGCATTATCATCAAATCTAATGTAAGATCCATCAGGTCTTCTAACTTCTTTGCTTGTTCTTACCACTACGGCTGTTGATACAGCTCCCTTTTTGATATTTCCATTAGGAGTTGCTTCCTTAACACTTACAACGACTTTATCACCAACTGATGCATATCGCCTTTTAGTGCCGCCAAGTACTCTTATAACTAGAACTTGTTTGGCACCAGTGTTATCTGCTACTTTTAATCTTGATTCTTGCTGTACCATTTTATTTTGCTCTTTCTATTATATCAACCAACCTCCAACGCTTTGATTTGCTCAAAGGTCTTGTTTCCATAATTCTGACAGTGTCGCCTTCGTTGCATGAATTTTCTTCATCATGAGCAACATACTTTTTAGTTTTTAAAACGAATTTACCATATAAAGGGTGTTTCATTTTTTTAACTTCAGAAACAACAATAGATTTCTCCATTTTGTTGCTTGTAACGACACCAATACGTTCTTTTCTTAAATTTCTTTTTTCCATTTAATTAGAATTATTCTAATTCCCTTTTTGAAAACTCTGTATTGATTCTAGCAATAGTTTTTCTCATTTTATTAATCTCAGATGGATTATCTAATGGAGATAACTGATGTGTTAGCTTTAGATCTTTTAATTTAGCTTGACTATTTACTAACGCATCTTTTAAGTCAGATACAGATAATTCTTTAATTTCAGACTGCTTCATAATTATTATTCTTGATAGTCTCTAGCTACAATAAACTTAGTTTTAACTGGCAGTTTTTGTGCTGCAAGACGCAATGCCTCTTTAGCAACATTTAGTGGTACTCCACCAATTTCAAATATAATACGACCAGGTTTAACTACAGCAGCGTAATATTCAACAGAACCTTTACCTTTACCCATACGTACTTCAAGAGGCTTTTTTGTGATTGGCTTGTCTGGGAATATTTTAATCCATAACGAACCTTCTCTCTTCATATAACGGGTAGCAGCAATACGAGCTGCTTCAATTTGACGTGAATTTATAAAAGTAGAATCTAAAGATTTAATACCAAATGTACCATTAGAAAGTCTATGACCTCTTCCGGAAACACCTTTCATTCTTCCCTTTTGATGCTTACGATATTTTGTCCTTTTTGGCTGTAACATGATTTAATCTTTTATGATTAATTACTTTCTACGTCGTGCTTTACGACGTGCTTTTCCTTTGCTTTCATTTTTAGAAAGACCAACTAATGGAGACAGCTCACGTTTACCATAAACCTCTCCTTTCATGATCCATACTTTAACACCTAGCCTACCATAAGTTGTATGGGCTTCTACTAAGGCGTAATCAATGTCAGCTCGAAAGGTTGATAGAGGAATTCTTCCTTCTTTGTAAGACTCTACACGTGCCATTTCAGCGCCGTTTAATCGTCCTGCAATTTGAATTTTGATTCCTTCAGCATTCATTCTCATAGCTGCAGCAATAGCCATTTTTGTTGCACGTCTATAAGATATACGATTCTCAATTTGTCTTGCCACACTGGTAGCAACTAACTGAGCATCAAGTTCAGGTCTTTTAATTTCAAAAATATTAACCTGAACTTCTTTGTCTGTGATTTTCTTAAGCTCTTCTTTCAACTTGTCTACCTCTTGACCACCTTTCCCGATAATAATACCAGGTCTAGCGGTAGTGATAGTAACGGTTACAAGTTTAAGCGTACGCTCAATAATCACCCTCGAAACGCTAGCTTTTTGGAGACGGGCATGAATATACTTACGTATTTTATCATCTTCAGCTAGGTTATTACCATAATCTTTTCCTCCATACCAGTTAGATTCCCAACCTTTAATGATTCCAAGTCTATTACCTATCGGATTTGTTTTTTGTCCCATAATTCTCCTTAGCTTTGCGTATTATTGTTTTCACCAAGTATCAACGTTACATGGTTTGATCTTTTTCTAATTCTATGAGCCCTTCCTTGTGGAGCTGGTCTTAATCGCTTCAACATACTAGCACTATCAACCTTTATTTCACTAATAAATAAATTAGCAGACTCAACATCAGCATCTTCATTTTTAGCTTGCCAATTAGCAATAGCAGATAGCAGTAATTTTTCAACTCTACCTGAAGCCTCTTTAGTTGAAAACTTCAATATATTTAAGGCATCATTTACTGATTTCCCTCTAACAAGGTCAGCTACAAGTCTCATCTTTCTAGGTGAAGTTGGACAATTATTCAACTTTGCAAATGCTAGATTAGCTTTAGCTTCTTTTAGCTTTGCAGCACTTTCTCTTTTTCTAACTCCCATGACTTATTACTTTTTACCCTTATTTTTAGAACCCTGATGACCTCTAAAAGTTCTAGTTGGTGAAAATTCTCCTAATTTATGGCCTACCATATTTTCTGTAATAAAAACCGGAACAAACTGTCTCCCATTATGAACACCTACAGTTTGACCAACAAAGTCTGGAGTAATCATAGACGCTCTAGACCAAGTCTTAATAACAGATTTTTTTCCTGACTCAACATTTTGAGCAACTTTTCTTTCTAATTTATAATGGACAAATGGTCCTTTTTTTAATGAACGAGCCATATCAATTATTTCTTTTTACGTTCTAAAATATGCTTACTGCTAGACTTTGTTTTTGATCTAGTCCTAAAACCTTTTGCAGGTATACCATTACGAGATCTTGGATGCCCTCCAGAAGCTCTACCTTCACCACCACCCATTGGGTGATCAACTGGATTCATTACCACAGGTCTAGTTCTAGGTCTTCTACCTAACCATCTACTTCTACCAGCTTTACCCGAAATGCAAAGCTGATGATCACTATTAGAAACCGCACCGATTGTAGCTAAACAGTCCGCAAGAATTAATCGTGTCTCGCCAGAAGGTAATTTAATAGTAACATACTTACCTTCTTTAGCCATTAATTGAGCAAAAGTCCCTGCACTTCGTGCCATAATAGCACCTTGACCAGGCCTTAACTCAACACAGGAAATAATTGTCCCAAAAGGAATTTTAGATAACGGCATTGCATTACCTATCTCTGTAGGAACATTATCTTTTCCAGAAAGAACAGATTGACCTACTTTTATACCGCTTGGAGCGATAATATATCGCTTTTCACCATCAGTGTATTTCAATAATGCAATAAAAGCTGTCCTATTAGGGTCATATTGTATTGACTCTACAGTTGCTTCAACACCTTGCTTATCACGCTTAAAATCTATAAGCCTATATCTTCTCTTATGACCACCACCGATGTAGCGCATAGTCATTTTTCCTTGATTGTTACGACCACCAGACTTTTTTAACGGTGTCAACAAAGACTTTTCCGGCTTATCAGCTGTGATAATGTCGTTATTATTCACAACTTTAAAACGCTGGCCTGGAGTATTTGGTTTTAATTTTCTAACCGACATTTTATCTTATTAAAGATTATTATATAAATCTAATGTATCTCCTTCCGCTACTTTAATCATAGCTTTTTTGTACGCATTAGTCTTACCTGAGACAATACCTGTCTTAGTATATCTTGTTTTGTATTTAGGTAAAACCCTAAGAGTTC
Source organism: Psychroflexus salarius (assembly GCF_900129035.1). Lineage (GTDB taxonomy): Bacteria > Bacteroidota > Bacteroidia > Flavobacteriales > Flavobacteriaceae > Psychroflexus > Psychroflexus salarius. The sequence continues at coordinate 247,176 of NZ_FQTW01000002.1, forward strand.
TAACCTTATCTACGCTAACATTATAAGTTGATTCAATTTCATTCTTAATCTGAACCTTGTTAGCCTTAACATCAACCAAAAAAGTAAAAGTATTTTGCACTTCACTTTGATCTGTTGACTTTTCTGTGATTAATGGTTTTAAAATTACACTCATAATTAGATTATTTACCTAAAATATCTTGTAAAAATTCGACTTGCGCTTCAGAAATAAAAACAAAATTAGAATTCAACAAAGTATAAGTGTTTAATTCTGAATGCTTTACTACTTTAGTGCGGTCTAAATTTCGCGACGACAAATATACATTTTTATTATTGTCTGTCAACACAAATGTTGATTTTTTATTTTCAACATCAAATGATGATAAGACTTTTTTAAATTCTTTAGTTTTTGGTGATTCAAAAGTAAAGTCCTCTACAATAAAAAGTTGTTTGTCTGCAAGTTTCTGTGACAAGGCAGATTTACGCGCTAGACGCTTAAGCTTTTTATTAAGTTTTTGACTATAATCCCTTACTCTTGGACCAAAAACACGACCACCACCTTTAAATATAGGTGATTTAATACTACCTGCTCTAGCAGTTCCAGTACCTTTTTGCTTTTTAATTTTACGAGTACTACCTTTAATCTCAGCTCTTTCTTTAGCTTTATGCGTTCCTTGTCTTAAATTAGCTAAATGCTGTTTAACATCAAGATACATTGCATGATTATTTGGCTCAATTCCAAAAACACTATCAGAAATATCAATATTTCTGCCTGTTTCTTTACCATTAATATCTAATACTGCTACTTTCATTATTTAAGAATAGTTACATAAGAGTTTTTATGTCCAGGTACACATCCTTTTACTACTAAAAGGTTTTTCTCTGGAACTACTTTTAAAACTCTAAGATTTTGAACTTTTACTTTTTTGTTTCCCATTTGTCCAGCCATACGCATCCCTTTAAAGATTCGAGCTGGATATGAAGCTGCACCGACTGATCCAGGTGCTCTCAACATGCTTTGCTGACCATGAGTTCTTTCTGAACCGCTAAAACCGTGTCGTTTAACAACACCTTGGAAACCTTTACCTTTAGAAGTACCACTTATGTCAACAAATTCACCTTCGGTGAAGATATCAACAGTAATGTGATCTCCTAATTTAAATTCTTCTTCGAAACCTTGGAACTCAATAACTTTTCTTTTGACAGAAGTACCAGCTTTTTTAAAGTGACCTAAGTCAGCCTTGGTGGCATTTTTGTCTGATTTGTCATCGAAACCAAGTTGAAGAGCATCATACCCGTCAACCTCACTGGTTCTGACTTGGGTAACGGCACATGGACCAGCTTCGATTACTGTGCATGGAATATTTTTCCCATTTTCATCGAAAAGGCTTGTCATACCGATTTTTTTTCCTATTAACCCAGACATATTTATAATTATTAATTAGTAATTAAACTTTTATTTCAACTTCTACACCACTCGGCAGCTCAAGCTTCATCAAAGCATCAATAGTCTTTGAAGATGAACTGTAAATATCAAGTAACCTCTTGTATGAATCAAGCTGAAATTGCTCTCTTGCTTTTTTATTAACGTGCGGTGACCTAAGAACAGTAAATATCTTTTTCTTAGTCGGTAACGGTATTGGACCAGTAACCACAGCACCAGTAGTTTTTACGGTCTTCACAATTTTTTCTGCAGATTTATCTACTAAATTGTGATCGTAAGATTTTAATTTTATTCTAATTTTTTGACTCATGACTTCTTATTATTCGTTTGAACCTGTTGCCGCTTTGATTACTTCTTGAGAAATATTAGACGGTGTTTCTTGGTATTCAGAAAACTCCATTGTTGAAGTTGCTCGACCAGACGATAATGTTCTTAAAGTAGTAACATAACCAAACATTTCAGATAACGGTACGTCTGCTTTAATAATTTTTGCACCCGAACGATCTGACATGTTATTAACTTGACCTCTTCTTCTATTTAAGTCACCTACAATATCACCCATGTTTTCTTCGGGGGTAACAACCTCTACTTTCATAATAGGCTCAAGAACGACAGCCCCAGCTTTTTTTGCAGATGCTTTATAACCCATTTTCGCAGCTAATTCAAATGACAATTGATCTGAATCAACAGGATGGAATGATCCATCTTTTAAGGTAACTTTTAAAGTATCCATTCTAAAGCCTGCTAAAGGTCCGTTTTTCATAGCTTCTTCAAAACCTTTTTGAACAGATGGTATAAATTCTTTAGGTATACGACCGCCTTTAATTTGATCTACAAACTGAAGACCTGTACCTTCAAAATCGTCATCAACTGGACCCATTTCAAATACAATGTCGGCAAACTTACCACGTCCACCAGATTGCTTTTTATAAACTTCACGATGTTCTGCAGACTTTGTAACTGCTTCTTTGTATTCAACTTGAGGCTCACCTTCATTAACTTCAACCTTAAATTCACGTTTTAGACGATCCACTAAGATTTCGATATGAAGCTCTCCCATTCCCGATATAATTGTTTGACCAGAAGCATCATCAGTCTTAACTTGGAATGTTGGATCTTCTTCAGCTAATTTACCTAAAGCAACACCCAATTTTTCAACATCTGCTTTTGTTTTCGGTTCAACCGCAATACCAATAACTGGATCAGGAAAAGTCATGGACTCAAGAACAATTGGATGATTTAAATCCGTTAAGGTATCACCAGTTTTAATATCTTTAAAACCAACAGCAGCGCCTATATCACCAGCTTCAATTTTATCTATCGGCTGTTGTTTATTAGAGTGCATTTGGTACATTCGAGAAATACGCTCTTTTTTACCAGAACGGTTATTTAATACATATGAACCAGCATCTAAAGTACCTGAGTATGTTCTAAAAAAAGCTAAACGACCAACAAAAGGATCGGTAGCAATTTTAAAAGCAAGTGCAGAAAACGGAGAGTCTACATTAGGCTTTCTAACTTCTGGCTCTCCAGTAGTTGGATTTTCGCCCTCGATAGCTTCAACATCAATTGGCGAAGGTAAGTATCTCATCACAGCATCAAGCATTGCCTGAACACCTTTATTTTTAAAGGCTGAACCACACATCATTGGTATAATGGACATGTCAATAGTTGCAGCTCTTAAAGCAGCGATGATTTCATCTTCTGTGATAGAATTTTCATCTTCAAAGAATTTCTCCATCAATTCCTCATCATATTCCGCAACAGCTTCAACTAATTCTGCTCTGTATTTATCAACATCAGCTTGTAATTCAGCAGGAATATCAATTTCCTCATAAGTCATTCCGAAATCTTCTTCATTCCAGATAATAGCTTTCTTAGAAATTAAATCAACCACACCTTTAAAGTCAATTTCATCACCAATAGGAACCTGTAACGGCACCGGATTGCCGCCTAACATTTCTTTAACTTGCTTACACACATTAAAGAAGTTTGCACCTTGGCGATCCATTTTGTTCACAAAACCTAATCTCGGTACTCTGTATTTATCGGCTTGTCTCCAAACTGTTTCAGATTGTGGTTCAACACCATCAACCGCACTAAACAAAGCAACTACACCATCAAGCACACGCAAAGAACGTTCAACTTCAACTGTAAAGTCAACGTGACCCGGCGTATCAATAATGTTTACTATGTACTCATGGTCTTTGTAAGGCCAAGTACAGTGTGTTGCAGCCGAGGTAATTGTAATACCACGTTCTTGCTCTTGCTCCATCCAGTCCATAGTTGCCGCCCCATCATGAACTTCACCTATTTTATGACTAATACCTGTGTAATACAAAATACGTTCAGTAGTCGTGGTTTTACCTGCATCAATGTGAGCAGCAATTCCGATATTTCTAGTAAATTTTAAATCTCTTTGTGCCATTATTTTTAGAATCTAAAATGTGAAAATGCTTTATTGGCTTCTGCCATCTTATGGGTATCAACACGTTTCTTAACCGCAGCACCTTCTTCTTTAGCCGCAGCAAGAATTTCAGCTGCTAATTTAGCTGACATTGTTTTTTCATTACGCTTTCTTGAATATCCAATTAACCATTTCATAGCAATTGATATTTTTCTGTCAGGTCTAATTTGAGATGGGATTTGAAATGTAGCACCACCAACACGTCTACTTTTAACTTCAACGTGAGGCATAACATTTGACAGAGCGTCTTTCCACAACTCTAGCGCAGTTTTTTCATCATCCTGTTTTTTATCTTCTACAATATCCATTGCATCATAAAAAATCTTAAACGCAATTGATTTTTTACCATCCCACATCATCATATTTACAAATCTAGTAACGAGTTGGTCGTTAAACTTTGGATCTGGCAATAATGGTCTTTTTTTGGCTTGTCTTTTTCTCATGTCTCTGCTTTAAGATTTATTTTTTTGGACGTTTTGCACCATACTTAGAGCGTCTTTGTAAACGACCTTCAACACCAGCCGTATCTAGAGCACCACGAACAATGTGATACCTAACACCTGGTAAATCTTTTACTCTACCACCTCTAACTAATACTATCGAGTGCTCTTGAAGATTGTGACCCTCACCTGGAATGTAAGCGTTTACCTCTTTACCATTTGTCAACCTTACCCTAGCTACTTTTCTCATAGCTGAATTAGGTTTTTTTGGTGTAGTTGTGTAAACACGCGTACAAACTCCACGACGTTGAGGGCAAGAATCTAAGGCAGCCGATTTACTCTTCTTAGTCATCGAGCGTCTTCCTTGTCTTACTAACTGTGAAATTGTTGGCATAATTTTACTTAAATTATTTATTCTTAATTTTTAAGGTTTGCAAATGTATTAAAATATATTTAGCCAACAAATTTTAAATCATTAATTTTCAAGCCGAAAGAAACACATAACCCGTTGAAAAGAATTTTATTTATTCGCATCTGTCTTTGCGCAATTTTGATAGTATGCGCTGGAAGAACTGAAGCACAGCAAATCAGTTTTTTGGATTCAATTTCATCTGAAATTGAAAAAATTAATTTGATAAAATCTGAAATTGAAAGAATAAATAAGAAAAAAGCACTTATCTCCTATTTAAATCAGAATAGCTTTCCATTTGCGAAAATAGACTCATCAACAAACAAAATTATCTTTGGCGAAAAGATCAAACAAATCATTGCCAAACCACATGATAAGTTAACAAGGAAAATTTTAGACAACAAAACTATTCAAGTTGAAACTTTAAGTGCATTTAATACTGAAATAGATAAACTCAAAAAGCGTTTAACAAATAAAGGCTATCCATTTGAAAACATCTCAACCAAATTGATTGAAATCGAAAATCAAGTTTTATACATATATATAAGTATCGAAATACGTAACAAAAGAATTATTGACGAGGTAGTTATTAAAGGTTACCAAAACCTACCTAAACGACTCATCAAAAATAAGATTAACAATCTTATAATGAAAAACAAAAAAGTAGACCTAATCAAAGAACTCAAATTCTTTGAACAAGAGCTCCCGATTAAATTAAGGACTGAAATTAATTACCTTTACAAAAAAGATACTACCAAATTATTTATTTACGCAGACAAAAAGCTTGAAAATGAATTTAGTGGAATATTAGGGTTTTCAAATGAAGACAACAATTTTGAATTAAATGGTAACGCTAATCTCAAACTTCAAAATCTAATTAACTTAAACGAAAAACTTAGGCTTCAATACAACAACACTAACTCCGATCAAGAAATCATCGACCTAAACTTAGGTCTTCCCTTTTTATTGAACACACCCATTAAAAGCGAAACAAGGTTTCATATATTTAACCAAGATAGCACTTTTAGCAACACAACATTTGAACAAAATTTAAACTATATAGTTAATAAAAAGATTAAACTAGGCCTACTTTACAATTCAGAAACGTCGAATAACACCATCAACTCTAACGAAGATTTCAACTATAATGGAATTGGCCTAACATCGCAAATTAGCTTTGATGATTACGGAACACTCAGCTTAAGAATGCAAACTGGAGAACGAAAAACAGAATTAAAAAAAACAAGAAGCAGAATTAAACTAGCTTACAATAACACATTAAAATTTAACAAACTTTATTCTACTGAAGTTAACATCAACTTTGCAGAAACTTACGCAGATGATTTTTTTGAAAGTGAAGTATTTAGGATTGGTGGTATTCATGATTTAAGAGGCTTTTTAGAAAACAGTATAATAGCAACACAGTATTCGTTAATGAAAATCAACCATAACTTTAAACTAACAGAAGAACTTACAACACTAGTGACAACTGATTTTGGACAAACTAGAAACAAATTAAATTTAAACAACGCTCTGTACTTTTACAGTTTTGGCTTTGGGCTAAGTTTAAAACAAACTAAATCTAACATAAGAATAATTCTAGCTAATGGATTTTCAAATAGACAAAATTTTGATGCTCAGGATACGAAAATTCACATTGTGTTGAGTAGTTATTTTTAATTTAAACATAAAATATGTTAAGATTTAACACCTTTAATTTTAAATTAATGTAAAAAAATGTTGTGCAATTAAGTATTTATTTACATTTTTGGCATTGGCTAATTCAAATAAATTAATAAAATGAAAACAAAATTTAGTGGATTTCTGACACTTTTACTAGTGTTAGCAGTGCAAATTGGTTTTGCACAAACTAAAACAGTGACAGGTAATGTTACTGATGCAGACGGTTTACCACTTCCCGGGGTAAACATCCTTGTTAAAGGTACAAACACGGGAACACAGTCTGACTTTGATGGTAAATACTCTATTAAAGTATCAGCTGACCAAACGCTTGTGTTTAAATACTTAGGTTTTAAAACACAAGAAATTCCAGTTGGAAGCAAATCAACCGTAGATGTTAGTATGGTTGTAGATGCTGCTGAATTAAGTGAAGTGGTGGTTACAGGTTACACAACTACAACTAAAACCAAATCAACTGTAGCTTCACAAACAATTTCAGCAAAAACTATTGAAAACAGACCAAACGCATCATTTGTGCAGACTTTATCTGGACAAGTTGCCGGTTTGAATATTACAACTGCTTCAGGACAACCTGGTGCTAATTCAACTGTAAATCTCCGTGGTGTTTCTTCTATTAATGGTAATACTGAACCGCTATTTATTATCGATGGCGCTCCAGTTGATGAGGACAACTTTAGAAGTTTAAACCCGCAAGACATCGCAAGTATTGATGTTCTTAAAGATGCTGCTGCAACTGCAATTTATGGTAATAGAGGTGCTAATGGTGTTATTATTATTAAAACAAGAACTGGTGAATATAATTCTGATTTAAAGATTAATTATACAGGTATCATGAGTTTTAATTCATTACAAGATAATGATTATGATTTAATGAATTCACAAGAGCAATTAAGACTTGCTAGAGATCTTAATTTAGGATATTCTGCAGGTATCGCCGGACCTACATTACAACGACCATGGTTGCCAAGATGGATTAATAGAGACCGACAGCCAGGACCTTTGACAGACGAAGAGATCGCAAGTGCACCGACATTTGACTGGTCTGATTTTTTCTTTGATGCTGGTCTTTCAGAAAACCACACATTGAGCTTGTCAAGCGGTAGTGCAAACACTACACAGTTTACATCTATTGGTTACAACAATACAGACGGTATTCTACAAGATTCAGATTTAAAACGTTTTAACATTAGAAACAATATAAGTGGTCGTTCAAAAAATGATAAATTTAACTACAGTACAAATTTATCACTGAATTATTCTGAGTCTAACGAGCCTAATTCTATTGGTGGTTCAGGAATTAACCGAAATTATATATTGGGTGCTTATCAGTCTGCACCATACGTAACACCAGGAGATTACACAAATGGTGAAGATTTAACTGAAGGACTATCGTTTGTAAATACGCCTTTATTCTTACTAGATAGATTAAATACTTATACTAGAAAAGAAGAGGAAATTAAAATCATTGGATCAATTAATGCTAGTTATCAAATTACTGATGATTTACAATTTAGATCGGTCAGTTCAATGGATTATCAAAATGAAATCTTAACAAGAGCTGAAGGCCCTGAATCATTTAATGCCATATTGTTTGCACAGACTGGTAATGAAACACCTGGTTTTCAACAACAAAACTCAAGAAGAGTTTTTTCTTTTAATCAATTAACTTCTCTTAATTATTCTAAAACATTTAATGAAAAACACTCTTTAAGTGCAGGTTTATTTAGCGAGTATTTCAAAGCGCACTTAAGAAGCTTTGGCTATTTTGCAGAAGGATTAGACCCTAAAACATTCTATCCTGGAGATGGTGCTGGTTTCGTTGGCGATAACGCCGCTAATGACTTTTTTGTAGATGATGGAACAGCCTTAATTAGGAATGCAGGTTTATTTTCATATTTCGGTCAAGTAGACTATGATTATGCCGAAACATATGGTGTTCAAGCAACAGTTAGACGTGATGCATCTTACAGATTCGCAGATTCGAATACCTGGGGTACATTCTGGTCTGCATCTGCACGCTGGAATATTAACAATGAAGAATTCATGAAAGGTGTAGATTTTGTGGATGTTTTAAAACTAAGAGTTTCTTATGGTACTGCAGGTAACCAAAGAATTAACGGAGGTACATATTTTACCACTCCTGATGCTACAAGAAGTCTTTTCGCAACAGGAACTGGTTATGGTGGTGCAAACTCGGTATTTTTATCTCAAATTGGAAATAATACTTTAAGATGGGAGACTGTGGCTACTACAAACCTAGGTTTAGACTTTGAATTATTTGATTCTAAACTTAGAGGTTCTGTGGATGTTTATAACAGAGAAACAACCGATTTATTTCAAGGCACACCAATTTCAGCTATTAATGGAGCTACTTCTATTAACGCTAACACAGGTAGTTTAACTAATAAAGGGGTTGACTTCAACTTAAATTATGATGTTGTAAGAAGCGTAAAGCCAGGTGACCTTAACATCAATGTAAGCCTAGTCGGTAATTACAACTCAATTGAATTACAAGATTTACCAAGTGATGATGGAGAAATAATTGGAATTGGTCGTAATGGTGGTAAATTATTTGAATATTATAATGTGCGCTATGCAGGTGTTAACCCAGCTAATGGTAACTTATTATTTTTAGATGCTGATGGCAACTTGACAGAAAACCCTGACCCAGATGCAGACAGAGTTTGGTCAGATAAAAATATTATCCCAGATATGAATGGTAGTTTTGGGCTAAATATTGATTATAAAAACTTTTTCTTACAAACTCAATTCAATTACGTCATTGGGGTAGATAGATTCGATAATGATCTAGCTGGATTCCAAGATTTTACAGATGCAGGCCAATTTAGAAATAGTAGAGATTTATTAAGAGCATGGACACCAAATAATAGGGTAACTGATATCCCTAGAGCAGACACTGCACTGCAAACCTTTGCTAATACAGACAGATACTTAAGAGATGCAGATTTTCTAAGATTAAGATTCTTATCTTTTGGATATAGTGTTCCAAATAATGTATTGAAGGACACTGGAATATCAAATGCTAGAGTGTTTGTTAATGGTGAAAATCTTGTCACATTCACTGAGTGGAGAGGATTTGACGCAGAGGCCGATAGTAATACAAGTAGAATTTATCCAACACCTAGAACCATTTCGTTAGGATTAGAGTTAAGTTTATAAAAACAAATAAAATGAAAACATTAAATAAAATATTTTTATTAGGCTTTATCATCTCTCTTATGAGTTGTGAAGACGCCTACGAAATTGATCAACCCGGTCGATTGACAGTTGAAGCCACATTTGAAACTGTTGATGATTTACAGTTGGGATTGTTAGGAGTTTACGATAGATTAGATGCAACTCCTGAAATTGCATTAAGTGCTAATTTCACAGATGAAATTTCAATTGGTTTTGACAGTGGTGGACAAGGTATACTGCTGTATAATTTCCAACTAAATGCAGCAAGCGCAGCTGCATCAACGTTTTGGACCAAGAATTATTTCGGTTTAAACGCAGCTAATCGTGTATTAGAAGCAGCTGAACTGATTGAACCAGAACCTGGACAAGAAGATCAGTACAATAGCATTGTAGGTCAAACCAGAGCGCTGAGGGCATACATGCACTTCGAATTATTAACATACTTTTCTACAGACCTAAAAGATGATTCTGCACTTGGTGTAATACTAATGGACTATGTCCCAGGTATTGATGAACTAAAGATGAGAAATACCAATGGAGAGGTATTTAATGTAATAGAAAGTGACCTAGAATTTGCATCAAACAATATTGATCCGAGTCTAGGTGATGTTACCTTTTTTACAAGAGATGCTGTAAAAGCGCTTCAAGCTAGAATCGCTGCATTCAGAGGTGAGTATGATGTTGTTGAAACTATTACAGAAGACTTATTAACAACATATAACATTGCTGATGCAAATACATATGCAAGTATGTTTTTAGATGATCCGCAATTAGTAGGTGAAACTATTTTTAAGCTTGAAAGAGCAATAGGCGATAACTACGACGGTCAAGGTAGTACAGGCTCAGTAGCAGCTGGTGGCTGGGCTGGAGCTGTGTTTGCTTTTGTTGACAGTACAATTGATGGATCACCATATTTTGAAATGAGTCGTTCATTGTTTGAATTATATGATCCAAACGGTGTTAGAAGATTCGTAAATCTAGATCCATCATCTGTGATATTCCCAGCACCAGGTGGCTCACCAATACCAACTGAGGATATACTTGTGATTAGAAAATATCCTGGCGGAGGACAACCATTATTAAATGACTTGCAAATATTTAGAGCTGCTGAAATGCACTTACTACTCGCAGAAGCTAAAGCATACCAAGGTGCTTTTGTTGAAGTTCAAAATTTAATCCAAGAACTTAGAACCGCTAGAGCTGATGCAGCAACAGTAGATGAGCCAACCACGACAGCTGAAGCTTTAGGTCTAATATTAGAAGAGAGACGTAAAGAATTCTCTTTCGAAGGTCATAGATATAGAGACTTAAAAAGAATTGGTCCAGATGCCTCTGGCCCAAGTGCAAGTGTTGACAGAGCAGATAATGACTGTTTACCAAATGGTGGAAATTGTACGCTTGAACCAACAGATTATAGGTTCACTCTTCCTCTACCAATTGTTGAATTCAATGCTAATCCTGATTTAAGACAACAACAAAATCCAGGATATTAACAAGCTAAGCGAACATGAAAAATATTTTTAAAATATTTACAATTGCAATCCTTTTCGCAACTTTCACTAGTTGCGAAGAGGATGTTGTTGTATTTGATGCAATAAATGGACAAGAAGCCTATTCGTTTAGTGCTGAAAGAAAAACCATAACAAATTGCGATCCTAATACAACAATCACAGTAGAATCTACAATTAAGACAAATTCTGATAGAACAATCAACTTAAGTGTAGATGAGACCTCAAATGCAAGCCCATCGCATTATGAATTACAAAGTTCAGTAACAATACCGGCAGGTGAATATATAGGATCTGCAGACTTAAGCTTAAACTTTGATGAAGTTGCACCAGGATCTTCTAACGAGTTAATCATTAATCTTGAGAATCCTTCTGGAACTATAATTAGCGCTAGAGGAAAACAGACTATTGCGTATGAAGGTGTTTGCACACTAAATAGTGTGAGACTAGACATAGCGTTTGATGATTACCCTGAAGAAACTGCTTGGTTTTTAATTGATGGAAGTGGCCAAGTTGTGGCTGACAGTGGCGGAAGTTTCGGAACATATGCAGACCAAACATCTTATTCTGAAAGTTTTTGTTTACCTTCGGGATCTTATACCTTTGAAATATATGATCAATTTGGTGATGGAATATGCTGTGCATATGGGAATGGTAGTTACAATTTAACGTTAGTAACTTGTGAAGGAGAATCAAATATATTATCAGGTGGTGAGTTTGGTCAATTAGAATCGACACCATTTGATTTATAAATAAATTATTATGAAAAAAATATTTAGAACGATAACAACACTAGCATTAATTTTATTAATAGCTTCTTGTGAAGAAGACCCAGTTGTATTTGACAATATAAACGGGCAAACTATGTTAAAATTTGATGAAAGTACATCAGTACCATTTTCATTGGAAATCGGTACTACAGAGACACTTAGTTTAACACTAAGCTCAAGTGTAGTTTCAGATGTTGACAGAACTGTAAATTTAAGTGTCAATGAGGATTTAACAACTCTTCCTGCTGATGCTTATAATTTTGACACAAATGCTGTAATACCTGCTGGTGAATACTCAACTGAGGTTGAATTTACAATAACAGATACTAACTTAGATTTTACACAGACGTTTGACCTAGTATTAAATTTAGAAGGCAGCTCAGAATCTTTGAACTTAAGCATTCCAGAACCAACTCAAACAATATCAGTTAGTATTACTTGTCCAATCCCTAGCGACTTTATGGTAGGTGATTACGAAATCGCTGATGTATCAGGGGCTATCGGCCCAGCAAATGGAACATCGAATTTTGCTCCAGGTGTAGTTACTCTTGAGGCAAACGGAAGTACAAGAACATTTACAAGTCAAGTATTACCAGCTTTTAATGAGGAAATTGAAAATATAACAATTAACTTAAATTGTGATGTATTTCAAATTGGTGATGTAGACCCTAGTTTGGCTTGTACATCTGGTGTAAGTTACATTTTTACAGCAACAGATAGAGATGACTCTTCTACTTACAATGTAAATGGAAGTGATGAATCTTTTATAATTAATTACATTGAAGATCCTGAAGGCTCATGCGGTGGTCCCTTTATATCTTCATTTAGTTTAACAAAAATTAATTAGTGTTTTATTCATCTTAATGAAAAAAGGAGGTAAACTATGTCGTTTACCTCCTTTTTAACATTATTGTAGATAAATAAAAATTACAAATTAGTATATTTGAAATAAAAGTCATGAATAGAATATTATTTATATTAGTTCTAGTAACAGCTTTCAGTTATTCTCAAACAAAAGAACAATTTAGAGAAATTAAAAACTCGTATGATGTTAAACTAATTGAGAAAAATTTAAATGAGGTAAAAAAAATTGAAAATGAAAGACATCAAAGGGTAAATCAATATTTATTAGAAAACCCACAAACACCTCGCAAAATAATTAAGGGAAATCAAATTTCAGTAATACATGATATACAAGATAATATTCCAATATATAGATCGAATCTGAACGTTAATGCTGCAGAAGCTACAAGAACAAATTTTCTCCAAACAGGTGGCAGTTTAAATTTAAACCTCGAGGGCGAAAACATGTTTATAGGCATCTGGGAAGTTGGTGGAAAATCTAGAACAACACACCAAGAATTTCAAACGGCTTCAGGTAGTAAAATAATTTTTTCAGATGCAGGAAATGATATAACATATCACTCTACACATGTATCAGGCACAATGGTTGCTACTGGTTTAGTACCTGATGCAAAAGGCATGGCTCCGAAAGCCACACTAAGATCGTATACAGCATCGGCAGATGCAAGTGAAGCTGGTAGCGAAGCGAGTAATGGTCTACTAATTTCTAACCATTCTTATGGTGTACCAGTTGAAAACGTAAACGCTGAATTCATGGGTAGATATAATAATGATGCCAGAGCATGGGATTTAATACATAACAGTAGCCCTTATTATCTTGCGGTATTTTCAGCTGGTAATGATGGCAATGAAACATATAATGGTGGTATAAGATTCGGATACGATAAATTAACTACTGAAAAAAATTCTAAAAACAATTTAGTTGTAGCTAATGTAGAAAATGTTAATTTAGATTCCAATGGAGATGTAATTAACCCACCATTTGGTAGCTCTCAAATACAAATAAACAGTACAAGCAGTCAAGGTCCTACAGATGATGGAAGAATTAAGCCAGATATATCAGGTTTAGGTACTGACATATATTCTACATCTAGTAATGGCGATAATAGCTATGGTTTTTCATCAGGAACTTCAATGTCTGCACCAAATGTAGCTGGTAGTTTATTATTGCTTCAAGAATTATACAATAATCAAAACCAAGAGTTCATGAGATCTGCAACAATAAAAGCATTAGTTTTAAACACAGCTAGTGATGCTGGAAATGTTGGTCCTGACGCTATCTATGGTTGGGGATTACTTAATTCTAGAGATGCAGCTAACACAATACTAAATGAAGTAAATAATGAATCAATAATTTCAGAAGAGACACTTACTTCAAATGAAATAAAAACATTTGAGGTTACTTGTAAAGGTGGAGAAGATTTAAAGGTAATGATTGTTTGGAACGACCCAGCAGCTAATGCAACGACTAGTAATACTCCGAACGATCCTACACCAAAACTAGTAAATGACCTAGACCTTAGAGTAGAAAATAGCTCACAGACTTATTTACCTTGGAAACTTGATTTAAATAATGTAGCAGGACCTGCAAATCAAGTTGATAATGATGTGGATAATGTAGAACAAATAATTATTGATAATCCAAATCAAGGTGAAGTTTTCACAGTTACAATATCTCACAAGGGTATTCTTGATAGCGGTGTTCAAGATTATAGTATTGTCATCAATGGAATTAACGCGCACACATTAAACGCTTCAAATTTTGAAAATAAGCAACAAATATCAATTTGGCCAAACCCGGTTAGAAATCAATTAAACATTACAAGTTTATCAGATTTTGAAAACAATGTAGAAGTTAAAATTTACGATATCAGTGGACGTTTAGTAAAGTCTGTAGCTGAACAATCTACGAATACGATAAAAGTGAATACATCAAATTTAATTAAAGGTGTCTACTTAGTTAATATTACTGATGGACAAAATACCATTCAAAAGAAAATTATAAAAGAATAAAACGAGTTTATTCTTTTACAAAACTTAAGGCTAGCATATCTTTGCTAGCCTTAATTGTTTAACATGGAAAAAGACAAGATTATTTTTGGTGCTCATAGTATTAACGAAGCCTTAAACGAAGCTGTAGATATTGATAAAATACACGTTAACTTAGCTACAAAGGGTAAATACAATGATATTGTATCAAAAGCTAAGGCACAGCATATAAAGGTAAGCTTTGTACCACATCAGAAATTTAAGAAATATGAACATCTCAACCACCAAGGAATTTTAGCCTTTGTAGCTTCAATTAGTTACAGAGAACTTGAGGAAACAGTTGAAGCTATTCTTAAAGCCAATCCTAAACCAACTTTTTTGCTACTTGACGGTATAACTGATGTAAGAAATTTTGGAGCAATTATAAGAACAGCTGAATGCACAGGGATTGACGCAATTATTATCCCGACACAAGGTAGCGCTACAATCACTAAAGAAACCATTAAGACTTCAGCAGGCGCTGCATTTAAAATTCCTATCATCAAGGTTGCCCATATTAAAGATGCCATCTTTTATTTACAATCATCAGGAGTGGAACTAATCGGTGCCAGCGAAAAATCAGAAACATCAATCACAGAAGTTAACTTCAACAAAGCCAACGGTATAATTATGGGTAGCGAAGGCAAGGGAATTCAACCAAGTATTTTAAAAATGTTAGATGTCAAAGCTAAAATTCCAATGACCGGTGAAATTAATTCATTGAATGTATCAGTTGCATGTGGAATGTTCCTCTATGAAAATTTGAAACAAAAAGGCTAATTCACTTCATCATCAACCGAGTTTCTAGAGCTTTCATCAAAATACCAGTCTATTTCAGTTGAAGTCCCTAGTGTAGTAGTAATGCTTTCATTTTCAGCTGTATCAATAGGATTAAAATTACCATGCTCATCAAATTGCTGCATAAATTCAGTTTCAAAAGTTGTTTCGTCTTCTTTTTTTGGCTTGTGCAATTCAACTTTAGCCACTTCCGGTTTAACAAAATAACTAATTAAAAAACCTATTATAAAACCTGATAAATGACCTTCCCAAGAAATACCTTCTTTATAATTAGGTAAAGTTCCCCAAACCAAACTGCCATAAACAAAAACAACTGATAAAGCTAAAGCGATTAAACGATAACTTTTAGATTTAATTCCGTTGAAAAACAAGAAACTAGCTAAAAAATAAATCAAACCGCTTGCGCCAATATGATAAGATTCTCGACCAATAAGCCAAGTTAATAATCCAGAAAAAAAGTAGCCTTGTAACAAAACTGACAAATGCTTTTGCTTATAAAAAAAAGCCAAGGCTGAACTTAGTATAACAATTGGCAGACTATTGCTGTATAAATGATTAATACCAGAGTGTATAAAACCCGAAGTTAAAATACCAACAAGGCCTTCAAATGTTCGAGGAAAAACACCAAAATTATTAAAATTTAGATGATAGCGAATCTCAACCCAATAGACCAACCATATAATGAGTAAAAGTATGAGTGGTAAAAAAATAAAACGATATCTAGAATAAAAGTTCATAATATTAATATAGCAATAAATCATCCAAACACAAAGAAGTGTAAAACTGTCAGTAAAATTGTAATTTTACCTTATGAATAATACACCACTAGCTGAACGACTTAGACCAAAAAAACTTGAAGATTTTCTTAATCAAGAGCATTTAGTAGGTGCTCAGGGCTCTGTTAAGAAATTACTTGATAATAAGGTGTTACCTTCACTTATTTTCTGGGGACCGCCTGGTGTTGGAAAAACAACATTGGCTAATATTATTGCTGAAACAACAAAACGACAGTTTTTTACACTTTCAGCCATCAATAGTGGTGTTAAAGATGTACGTGAAGTCATTGAAAAAGCTAAACAGAATAATGGATTATTTGCTTCGAACCAAAACCCTATTCTATTTATAGATGAAATTCATCGGTTTAGTAAATCCCAACAAGACTCATTATTATTAGCAGTAGAAAAAGGTTGGATTACACTGATAGGCGCTACAACTGAAAACCCAAGTTTTGAAGTTAATGCTGCACTACTATCTAGATGTCAAGTCTTCACACTAAATGCGTTTAATCAAGAAAATTTAAAGCAATTACTTGATAAAGCAATCAGCACAGATGAAATTTTAAAAGCAAAAGATATCTATATTAAAGAGTATGAAGCCTTGATAGGGCTAAGCGGTTTTGACGCTCGTAAACTCCTCAATAATTTTGAAATTGTGGTCAATGCTTTTAGCGCTTCCGAGAAAATAGAGATTACTAACAATAAGGTAAAAAATAGCTTACAACAAACAAGTTCACGCTATGACAAAAATGGCGAGCAACATTATGACGTGATTTCAGCCTTCATTAAATCAATACGAGGTAGCGATGTTAATGCAGGCGTCTATTGGTTAGCTCGCTTATTGGATGGTGGCGAAGATGTTAAGTTTATTGCTAGAAGATTAATTATTCTTGCGAGCGAAGACATTGGTTTGGCAAATCCGACTGCATTAGTTATGGCTAACAATACTTTTCAAGCGGTCAATTCAGTAGGTATGCCAGAAGCCCGAATTATCTTAAGCCAATGCGTGATCTATTTAGCCAGTTCACCAAAAAGCAACTCGTGTTATATAGCTATTAATAAAGCCATGATGGCAGTGAAAGAACATTTGAATGCTGAAATACCACTATCATTAAGAAATGCACCTACACAACTGATGAAGGATTTAGGTTATGGCAACAACTATAAATATGCTCACGATTATAAAAATAATTTTGTTGAGCATGAATTTATGCCTGAGCAACTGAAAAACAAAAGCTTTTATAAACCAAGTGAGAACCCTAAAGAACTTCAATTAAAGCAAAAACTTAAAAAACAATGGGGAAAGAAATATGAATTTTAAAGCTTTTTGAATACTATTGACTTAGTTGAGGGCTCAGTTTGATTATCATCCCTATATTCAACAATAAGGTCTCCATTTGGCTTAAAATAAGCAGCTCCAACAAAGTTATTAGTGGTAAATATATAAGTACCTCGATCAGCTTTATCAAGTGTAGCATATTCAGATTGATCTTTTGAAGCAACTAATTTATAATTTTTTGCATCTTCTATAAGCCAAAATATTTCTCCCCTATATTTATAATTAATTTTCTTTGAACTTTTAATGAGTTCTTTTGAGATTTTTTTACTAGGTTTTGAGTTAGAAATACTTGGCTGATTATTTGGTTGCTTAAGATCAAGTATCGAAAAGCCTAAAAAGGTATTCTTGAGCGCCTCAGTGTATGAATCCTTAAACTTCTTCTTCCGACTCTCACCTACACCTGAAGTATAAACCACTTGTCCGTTACAATTGATCAAGTTAAATTGTAAGCGCTTTCTCATGAAAGAGTCAATCTCATTAAGCTGAAATTTCAATAATTGGCAAGGTGATTTTAAAACTTCTAAGGGCAAGTCTTCAACATCCATATAGACTTCAAAACCTTCTTCTTGAAGCAATACACGTGCTAAAATATTAAGCTGAAATTGGTTATTTTCTTCAAAAAAGCTAAACTTATAAGGAACTTCAATGTATTTATAATCGTGATTAGTAGTTTTAGGCTGAGCATTTACAGAAAAAGTTAATAGAGATATAAAACAGGTGATAAGTAAGTATGTTCTCATTATAAAATATGTTTTAATTCAGACAAACACTGAATTGACTTGCCTTCAAAGGTATTATCTTTTCCGAAAAAAATACTAGACATACCAACTTTTTCAGCTCCTTCAATGTCTGCCTCTAGGTTATCGCCAATCATAACACTCTCATTTTTTGAAGCCTTTGCCAAATCTAATGCATGATTAAATATGGCAGGATCTGGCTTCTTGACGCCGACATCTTCAGAAGTGGTGACTGTCTTGAAAAAGTTTATAATTCGGGAAGACTTCATTTTACGGTATTGAACACTTCTAAATCCATTGGTGATTAAATGTAGCTGATAAGTTTCTTGCAAATGCTCTAAAGTCTCAATAGCATAAGGAAACAAATGATTAAAATCAGATAAATGTTCAATATAAGACTCTGAAAGTGCAATGACTAGATTTGGTTCTGCTTTGAAGTTTAACACTTCAAAAGCTTCATTTAATCGGGCATATCGTAAATCTTCCTTTGAGATTTTATTCTCCCTAAACAACTTCCAATATTTTGCATTAATCGGTTCGTAAACTGGTAAAAATTCACTTAAATTAAGTTCAACATGGTGTTTTTTAAAAATAGACTCAAAAGTTAAACCTGAATTTTTATCAAAATCCCAAAGCGTATGGTCTAAATCGAAAAAGATATGTTTAAGATGTTTCATTAAGAAAGTTTATCAAGTAATTTAAATAACTTATTTTTTAGGTAATCTTCACTAAAATCTGCATTTGAAACCACTAAATAAAGTGGCAGATGATGTTTTTTTAGCACTGATTTTAATCTCAATAGTTGTGCTTCTAAACCACTAAAGTTTGCTTTTTCAAGCAATTTACTATTCATCACATAAGGCGTGAGTTTTAACTTAGAAACTTGCTCTAAACTCAAATCATAAAAATAAAAAGGCGTTGCTGTTCCTGCACGGTAACCAAGTTGATTAGGATAACCCATAGAAAAGTCTTGCTGAATTTCAAGTTTATTTAAAAACTCAAAAGTAGTCGGAAAATTAATCCCGTAATTTTTAATAAGTGAAGAGTTTAAATTTCTGTTTACAATGGCTTGCCATCGTTTTTTTTCTTTACTTAATATTTTTATATCCTGAATAGCTTCAAAACCGGGTAAAATTCCTAACTGAGAATAATCTCCCATTGATTTTATTAACTTATGATAAATGCGCTTATGATGACTTATGCTTTTAGAATTCCTGGTATAATTGCTTAGTTGAAAGAAAAAATGAGTTGAAATATTATGCTTTCTGGCAAACAAAATTAATTCGTCGTAAACGTCATATGGATCTTTAGATAGCCGAAGTATTGATTTTATACGATAATAAATAGATTTAAATTTTAAGTTGAAAATATCACGAAAACTAGCACCGACAAGCCTTACAAATCCACGATGATTGTAAGCAAAAGCCTCAGCAATAGCGATATTTAACTGCAGTGAATATTTAGAAGTTGTAGGTTGTAAATCAAATTTTTTAGCCAAAATTGCTTTAAATTGTGCGGCCCAAATTTCAACTACCGGAAGATGTAAAAACTGTTTTTGATAAGCTAAAGATTCTTCAAAAGGATAACATGAAAACTCATTTTTAACATGTGGTTGATACTCTTCATAACGACTCAATAGATAAAAGCTTGCTGAAAAAATATCAAATGGTAAATCACTATCGTTAGAAACTCTAAAAAAGCATGGAACATCTAGATCTTCCCAGGTCTCTACAATAATACTAACATCTGAGATACCTTGTTCTTCAAGCAAACCAAATTGTTGAATAAACACCTCATTACCTAACCTATTCTTAGCATACGAAAACTTTACGCCTTGAAAGGCAATAAAATTTTCAACTTTTGATGTAAATTTAACTTTAAAGCCTAATAGTTCACCACAAATTTGATCAAAAATGTAATGCAATCGAGATGTATTTTGGGGAACATAAACAAGAATTTCCATAAATTAAATCAAAGCTTCATCTGCGAAACTAAAGTAAGATTTTTCTGTGATAATCAAGTGATCAAGTAATTTTATATCTAAAATTTTACCAGCCTGTTTTATTTTATCTGTAATCGCTTTATCAGACTGACTAGGCTTTAATGTTCCTGAGGGATGATTATGAGCCAAAATAATACTAGTCGTATTTTGAGCTATCGCTTTTTTAAATAATAAACGAGTGTCTACCATTGTACCTGTAATACCGCCTTTACTCAAGTGATGTTTATATATAATTTTGTTAGAATTATTGAGCATAAGTACCCAAAACTCTTCATAATCTAACTCGCCTATAATCGGTTGCATAACTTCAAAAACATCCTGACTAGAGCTTATTTTTTCTAGTTCAAGTGCATCTTCTAAGCGCCGACGCCTACCTAACTCTATCGCCGCTATAAGGCTTATAGCTTTTGCTTCACCAATACCTTTAAATTGCATAAACTCTTCAACACTAGCTTTAGAAAGGTGTTGTAATTTATGCTGATAACTTTGTAATATGCGCTGGCACAGTACAACAGCCGATTCATTTCTATTGCCAGAGCCAATAATAATCGCTAGTAATTCAGCATCAGTTAAGCTATTTTTTCCTTTGGCTAATAACTTTTCACGCGGACGATCATCTGCAGATAGAGATTTGATGCTTAAGTTTGTAGTTTGGTTAGTTGTTTTCATTCTGATAAAAATAAATTGTGCAAAAAAAAATAAACCACCTCAACACGAAGTTTCAACAGGTAACATCAAAACAGGTTGAAGCTATGATTAATTACTTTCCTTTAGCTGAAATAATTACAGCTAGAAAAGATACTATTTTAGTCTCAGAAATTCCACTTTTATATTCTAAAAATGAATTAATTGGTCATATCGCCAACTCGAATCCGCAGCTTGAACATTTTAAACTCAACTCAAAATTAAAAGTTATTTTTTGTGGACCACAAGCTTATATATCTCCGCAGTTATTTCAAAGTGAAGAATTACCAACCTTTAATTTTGCACGTCTTCATATTGAAGGAGACGTTTCATTAAAACCAGTTGAAAGTACGCTAGAAGACATTAAGCGTTTATATCAACATTTAGACACTTCAACTAGTGACCTATTTCAAGCACAACGTGGTAAGATAAACGAGCTTAGCCAATATATTACAGGATTTAGTATTAAAATTAGCTCTATTGATTTCCGCTTTAAATTAAGTCAAGACAAATCAAAACATCACCAATTAATAGCTCTAAAAGAACTAGAAGAAGCTTCAAAAATGGCTATTCATAATTATTTAGAGCAATCTTTAAAACCTAATCTTCTAGTTGACTAGCAAATTGATTAAGGTCTAAACCGCCGTAATTTCCACTGCTCATCATTAGTAAGACATCATGCTTAAATTCTTTTAAGTCTAAAAAAGCCTTAAAGTTTTTAGGAGATGTAAACACTTGTAAATCCTCTCGGTTAAAGGCTTCTAAAATATCTTTTTTACCGAGCGTTTCAAGTTGCTTAATTTCAACAGCCTTAGGTGAGTAAAATACAATAGCCTCATCGGCTTGATCTAAAGCATGATTATATTCAGTTAAAAAATCCTGATTAAGGCTACTATACGTGTGAAGCTCTAAACAAGCTATTAGATGACGGTTGGGATATTGTTTTTTTACTGCATTTGTAGTGGCTTTAACCTTTGAAGGAGAATGTGCATAATCCTTATACAATACAATTTTATCATTTTTAAATAAAAGCTCTAAACGTTTTGAAGCACCTTTAAAGCTTGCTATGGCTTCATAAAAATCATCTTCGTCAATACCCATATGCTGGCAAATCCACTTAGCGCCAGCTAAATTTTCTAAATTATGCTCCCCAAATATTTCAAGCGGCAAATCACCTTCTGGTGTTTCAATAAATGTTTCGCCATCTTCAATTGAATAATTAGGGATTGAGTAAGCATGTTTTCGGGTTGGTTTAGTGGCATTTTTGGCTAAATCAGCTAAAACATGATCACTTTCATTATAAACCAAAGTTGAACCATTGGTCATGGTTTCTAAAAAAACTTCAAACTGTTTAACATAATCTTCAAAAGTTGGGAATACATTAATATGATCCCACGCAATTCCACTTAACAAAGCAATATTGGGTTGATAGAGGTGAAATTTTGGCCGTAAATCTATTGGCGAAGATAGATATTCGTCACCTTCTAATAATATAAAATCATTTTCTTGGGTTAAATGAACAGCGTTTTCAAAACCATCGAGTTGCGCACCTAACATGTAATCAACCTCTTTGTTGTGGTAATGCAATACATGTAAAATCATGGCTGTTATAGTGGTTTTACCATGAGAACCACCAATAACAACGCGTGTTTTTTGCTTTGAATGTTCAAACAAAAATTCAGGATAAGACATGATGCTTAGGCCCAAATCTTTGGCTTTTAAAAGCTCAGGATTATCTGGTTTTGCATGCATTCCGAGAATAACAACATCTATTTCAGAGGTAATTTTATCTGGAAACCAGCCATCTTGAGGTAAAAGTCCAACCGCTTGGAGTTTTGACCTAGATGGCTCAAAAATTTGATCATCACTTCCGGTGATAGTTTCGCCTTTTTGATGTAAGGCAATAGCTAAACTGTGCATCGCACTACCGCCAATTGCTATAAAATGGATATGCATAGAATAATTTTATTTACAAAGTTAAGTTTTATGACGCTAATTTTGATTTAAGTTGTTTTAATTTCAATTTTTCTTCGCTAGACAATTTTTTGGATGATACTTGAACTAAAATTGATTTCAATTCTGAAGTTGAGTAAGATGCCAAGTTTTTAATTGAATTAAGCTGAAAAATAAAATTGAGATGATTAGTGACTTGGTATGCTTTAATAGCAGTTGAAATTTGTTGTTTTGTTTTATTGAAATCTCTATACAAGGCTATTAATTTTTCGAAACAAGTTTTTGACTTTCCGATAGCCACAGCCTTAAGGTAAAATTTCTCGGCTTGGTTGAAGTTACCATCATAAGATTCAATATAACCTTTTGCTAAAGCAGCATCTACAGGACTTATTTTTTCGAGTTGATTAGCATATTTATAGGCCGTTGATTTACTCCCACCAATAATACCTGGTAATTCCATATAAAGCTGAACCAGTGCCCAACGTGATTCAATATGTTGAGAATCAAGTTTGGTTGCTTTTTTTAAATGTAACTTAACATCACCTAATAAGGTTAATGCCTTAAAGCGGTTAACTGACTTGGCATATAAACCCAAAGCACCACCATACCTAAAATGATATTCGGCATTATTAGGGAACTGTTCAACTAGGACTTTATTAGTTTCAGCTGCTTTTTGCCACTGCTCTAGCCTAGCATAAGTTTGACCAAGCAATGCTCGACTTTCAACTTTATATCGATCTTTTTGTGGTAAACTTAATAGAATTGTTTTTGCTTTTGTAAAATCAGCGTTATTGTAAGCTTTTTTAGCTTCACCAAATTGATTTTGTGACCAGCTTTGAATGCTTATAATTATTAAAACTGTAAACCAGAAATACTTCATTTTTTTTAAGTAGAACAATTATTCAAAACAAATGTAAAACACTCCTATTAATAGAACTTTGATATTAACTTTTTTAATTCAGTTTTAATTCAAACTACTCCGTTTGGCATCAAATTTTAAGAAAATAAAAATCAATATTAAAAATCCCCATAAACCAGATCCGCCATAACTAAAAAATGGTAAAGGAATTCCGACAGTTGGAAATAAGCCAATTACCATTGCGATGTTAACAAAGAAGTGAAAAAATAAAATACCGATAACTGAGTAACCAAAAACACGGTTGAATTGGGATTTTTGTCGCTCTGCTAGATAATATAATCTTAGGATTAGACATGCAAATAAAATAATGATAATGCTTGAGCCTAAAAATCCCCATTCTTCACCAACGGTGCTAAAAATATAATCTGTATGCTGCTCGGGAACAAATTTACCTTGGGTTTGTGTACCTTTTAACCAACCTTTTCCAGTTAAGCCACCACTACCAATCGCAACTTGACTTTGATATAAATTAAAAGCTGAGCCTTTAATATCAACTTGGTCGCTGAGTAAAACTTCAAACCGGTCTTGTTGGTGAGGTAACAGAACATTATTAAATATATAACTGACTGAAAATGAAAAACCAACCCCTAACAACCCGATGACTAAGTACTTCCAGAGCTTTTTGCGTTTATTTTTATTTAAAATATATGCTAAGACTAAAATCAAAATTAAAATTACAGAAACGATGATTACACCAAACTTTAAAGTTAGAACAAATAACACAGCCGCTGATATTGAAATAGTTAAGTACCAATGTGGTAAGCCTTCGCGATACATTGGTAAAATAAATGAAGCATAAATTAGCGCACTACCTGCATCAGGTTGTAACATAATAAGACCAACTGGTACCGCAATAATAAAAAAAGCCTTCAATTGATACTTAAATAACTTTAAGCTGACTTGTATTTCGCTTAAATATTTTGCCATTGCTAAAGCTACCGCAGCTTTAACAAATTCTGCTGGCTGAATACTAAACAACCCAAATGAATACCAAGCAGTCTGGCCAGCAATTGTTTTACCAAAAAAAAGAACACCTACTAATGATAAAATGGCCAGTAAATAGATAATACTTGCAAAACGTTCATAGAATTTGACTTCTATTGACGTTATTACAATAACAAGTAAAAAGCCTAAAGCTATAAATAAAATTTGCTTGCCATAAATAGCAGAAAAGTCAAATATATTAGCATCGGCTGAAGTTAGTGTAGTCGAATAAATATTACCCCAACCAAAACCAATGAGTAATGCGATTAGCATAATGCTTAACCAATCTATCTGTAAAATTGTTTTTTGCGCACCCATTACTGTTGACTAATTGTATCTAAATCTTGATTTTTGTATGGTTTTGCATATTCTTCTTCTAAGCTTTGGTTTAAAACCCATTGCTCTAAATCGGTTCGTTCAATTTTATCTTTGAGGTACTTTTCAATCATCAAGCTTGAAATACGACCAGCGTAGGTTGAGCCATAACCACCATTTTCAACAAATACAGCAATGGCAATTTTAGGATTCTCTTTGGGGGCAAAAGCTACAAAAATAGAATGGTCTTCTAACTCAACAATCTCTCCATTAATTCGAGCTTTATTTTGAGCTGTTCCTGTTTTTCCGCAAACCTCAATACCTGGAACTCTTAAAAAGCGAGCTGTACCATAATTGAATACATCATGCATACCTTCAATTATAGGCTCAAAATGTTGTTGATCTATAGTTGTAATTTGTTTTTCAGTATATTTTGGTTCGGAAATAGCTTTACCATCAATTTCTTTTAAAATATGAGGCTTATAAAACCAACCCCGATTAGCGATAGCAGCCGTTACATTAGCTAATTGAATTGGTGTTGTTAAGACTTCACCTTGACCAATAGCGTTAGATAGTGTTGCGGTTGCATACCATTTATACTTCGGGTAATTATAAGCTCTGTTGTAATATTCTGCATCTGGCACTAATCCAGCTCTACCAACTGGTAAATCATACCCAAGAAAATTACCAAGGCCAAAACTTTTTAAATGCTTAGCCCATACATCGATTCCTTCTTGTGGTGTTTCAAACTTTTCGATACTTCGCCGATATATTTGAGCAAAATAAGTATTACAAGAATAAGCAATACCTGAAATTAAAGCTACAGGACTAGAGTGTGCATGACAGCCCATTCGTGCACCTCGACCATAAGTGTACCCACCATAACATTTAAAATTTTCTTCTATCTCTACAACATTTTCTTGTAACGCAATCAAGCCTGTTAAAGCCTTGAAAGGTGACCCAGGTGGATAAACAGCCTGTAATGCTCGATTATAAAGTGGTTTTGAAATTGAATCATAATACAAACGGGTAAAATTACGTGAACGTTTACGTCCAACTAGCAAATCTGGATCATAAGATGGAGCGGTAATTAAACTCAAAATTTCACCTGATGAAGGTTGAATAGCCACAATACCACCGCGTTTATTTTTCATTAATAGCTCACCATAAGCTTGTAACTTAGAATCTATTGTTAAAGTAATATCCTTTCCCTTTTGAGGTAACGTGTCAAAAGCACCATTTTTAAATGACTTAATATTTCTATTAAACCGATCTCTCAAAAAGTGCTTGACACCTCTTTGACCTCTCAATTCTTCTTCATATTGCTGTTCAACACCTTGACGACCAATAAAATCACCTGATTGATAATAAGGATTTTTTGAGATATCACGATTGTTAACTTCAGCGATATAACCTAAGATATTAGAACTATGTTTGACATCATAATCACGCAAAGAACGTTTTTGAATAAAGAAGCCTTTATATTTATACATCTTTTCCTGAACATACGCGTACTCGCTTTTGGTGAGTTGCGGTGTAATGACTGAAGCCAATTTGGGTGAATAGATAAAAGCCTTTTTAATTTGTTCTTTTAGCCGCTCAGGTGTTAATTTTAATAAATTCGCGAGTTCAAGTGTATCAAATGACTCTAACTCATTTGGTATAACCATCACATCGTAAGCTGGTTGATTACCAACTAAAAGTTCACCATTTCGGTCATATATATAACCTCTTTGCGGGTAATCAAAAACTTTTCTAATGGCAATATTTTTAGAAACATCATCATAAGAATCGTCTATTAACTGAATATAAACTAGACGAGCTAAAAATATTAAAGCCGTGATGCAAACTAGTAAAACAGGTAATATTTTTCTCACTTAATTTGCTTTTGGAGAAGTTGAAGAATTAAAATATTAACTAAAACACTCAATAATGTTGATGCTATAAGTTTTTCAAGAAACAATTGCCATAAGTTAATATTAAAAAACTCGAGTGAAAATAAGATGACATGATGTAATAAAATCACTAAAAAGACATAACTTATTTTTTTTAACAAGACCGCATTGTTAATACTCAAGGTCTGATAATCATAACTTAAGCCAAAATTGAAATGTAATAATTGTGGCCTAAAATAAGCAATAACTAAACTTGCCGTTGCATGCATTCCACCGGTATTTTGAAATATGTCTATACTAAGCCCTAATAAAAATGCAAGAATTAAAGTCTGAATTCGATTGGCATGTGGTGGTTGTAAGATAATAAATAAAGGATAGACGTAAGGTACAACATTATTTAGAATTAACAATTTATCAAAAATAAAAACCTGAGCCAATACAACACTGAGAAATAAAATGATATGATATAACCGATTATTCGCTTTCATTGTCGTTTTTATTTAGAGTACTTATAGCTTCGGTTTTATTGTTTCGTTTTAAAATGTAAACTTTACCTAAATTAGTCATATCATTAAAAAGTCTAACCTCTATCTCAAAATAGCCTTGAATCAGTTCAAAATCTTGTATTGTACCAATAGGCAATTCTTCTGGAAAAATAAATGATTTACCACCTGTGATAATGGTGTCTCCAATGGCTACTGGAGCTGATCGAGGAACATCTTTTAGTTTAGCAACTTCAACTGAAACAGCATCCCAAGTCAAAGTTCCAAAATGATTGGACTTTTTTAATTTAGCATTTATAGATATATTGCGGTTTAAGATTGAAATAACACGTGAAAAATTAGCTGAAGTATATTCTGTAATACCTATAATTCCCAAGCTTGAAAATATAGCTAGTTCATTTTCAATACCATCATTTGTGCCTTTATTTAATAGCAAATAATTATCTGGATTATTGTAGCTGTTAGAAACAACTTCTGCTGGTATAATTGTATAAAGGCTATCGTTTAAGTTTAGGTCTTGAGTTATTTTAGGCTTTGTTGTGTCAAGTTGATTTAAGCCTTCTAAGTTGAGTAACTGTTCGCGTAAAAACTTATTTTCTTGATGTAAAACTTCATTTTGAGATTTTAAATTGAAGTATTCACTAACCGAAGCCTGCATGCTATATATGTTAGCACTAATAAAATTGGTTGAATTTACAAAGTTTGTGTTTTGGTATGTGTGTGCGTAAAATGTAAGTCTTAAACCTGAAACTAGTAATAACAGAAACACTAAAAACACCTTATATTTAATAAGAAAATTAAGTATTTGCTGCATTTAATGGCTTATTCTTGAATTAACACTGGCTTAAAGCGCTCTAGGTTTTTTAAAGTAATTCCTGTTCCTCTAACAATAGCTCTTAAAGGATCTTCAGCAATATAAACAGGTAAATCTGTCTTTTGCGATAGACGTTTGTCTAAACCTCTTAACATAGAACCACCACCAGCTAAGTAAATTCCTGTATTGTAAATATCAGCGGCAAGTTCTGGAGGTGTTTGCGAGAGTGTTTCCATAACAGCATCTTCAATTCTTAAAATTGATTTATCGAGAGCTTTTGCTATTTCTCGAAAAGAAATTTCGACTTGTTTAGGCTTTCCTGTCAGCAAATCACGACCTTGAACGTTCATATCTTCTGGAATAGTCTCTAAATCTTCAGTCGCAGACCCAATCTGGATTTTAATCTTTTCAGCTGTGCGTTCTCCAATAAATAAGTTATGTTGAGTCCGCATGTAATAAATGATATCATTGGTAAATACATCCCCAGCGACTTTAACCGATTTATCGCAAACAATACCACCTAAAGCAATTACGGCTATTTCGGTAGTACCACCACCAATATCAACAATCATATTACCTTTTGGCTGCATGATATCTACACCAATACCAATTGCGGCTGCCATAGGTTCGTGAATTAAATAAACTTCTTTACCGTTAACACGTTCAGCTGAATCTTTAACCGCTCGCATTTCAACTTCAGTTATGCCGCTTGGAATACAAATAACCATGCGTAATGAAGGAGTAAATAAACGCTTTTTTAATGCAGGGATTTCTTTAATGAACATGCTTATCATTTGTTCACTTGCTTCAAAATCAGCTATAACACCATCTTTTAAAGGTCTAATAGTTTTAATGTTTTCATGGGTTTTCCCTTGCATCATTGCAGCTTCTTTACCAGCAGCAATGATTTTACCAGAAATTCGGTCGCGAGCAACAATAGAAGGACTATCAACAACCACTTTATCATTATGAATTATAAGTGTATTTGCAGTACCTAAATCAATGGCTATATCTTCAGTTAAAAAATCAAAAAATCCCATGTGCTATTTATCTATATTGTAAAGTTACGTATTAATGTTTAAAGTGTCTTGTGCCAGTCATTAACATTGTTAGATGGTTCTCATTACAATAATCAATGCTTAATTGGTCTTTAATTGAACCACCTGGCTGAATAACTGAAGTGATACCAGCTTTATGAGCAATTTCTACGCAATCTGGAAATGGAAAAAAAGCATCACTTGCCATTACGGCATCAGCTAGACTGAAATTAAATGACTTTGCTTTATGAATAGCTTGATTTAAAGCATCTACTCTTGAGGTTTGGCCTGTTCCGCTTGCTAAAAGTTGTTTATTTTTGGCAAGTACTATTGTATTAGACTTGGTGTGCTTACAAATTTTTGAAGCAAATAATAAATCTGTAATTTGTTCCTGAGTAGCTTCTTTATTAGTCACACAATTCAAATCTTCTATAGCATCTGTTTTTAAATCTTTATCTTGAACTAAAACCCCATTTAAGCATGTCCTAACAGTAGGTTGCGTAAAATTAAATTGTTTTTGGACTAAAATAATTCGATTCTTTTTTCCTTTTAAAATAGCTAATGCTTCAGTTGAAAAACTTGGTGCAATAACAACTTCGCAAAATAATTGATGGATTTCTTTTGCTGTTTCTTGGTCTACTTCTGCATTGGCAATTAAAATCCCGCCAAAAGCAGAAACAGGATCGCCAGCTAAAGCGTCTTTATAAGCTTCTGAAATAGTAGAGCGCTGAGCTAAACCACAAGCATTGTTGTGTTTTAAAATAGCAAAAGTTGGCGCTTCATTTTGAAATTCGGCCATTAAATTTACAGCCGCATCAACATCTAAAAGGTTATTATACGATAATTCTTTACCATGCAATTGATCAAAAACCGAATCAAAATCACCAAAAAACTGACCACCTTGATGCGGGTTTTCACCATATCTTAAAGTTTTACCATTGCCATAACTTTCTTTAAACGCATTAACACTATTATTTGAGTTTAAGTAGTTAAAAATCGCTGTATCGTAGTGAGATGAAATATTAAAGGCTTTAGACGCAAAATTTTGTCTTGTTTCTAGGTTAATTTCACCATTTTGAGTTTGTAAAAGTTTTAAAACACTAGCATAATCGTCACGCGATGAAACACACCAAGTATCTTTATAATTCTTGGCAGCTGCACGAATAAGTGAAATTCCGCCGATGTCTATTTTTTCAATAATATCTTGTTCGCTAGCACCAGAAGCCACAGTATCTTCAAACGGATACAAATCAACAATAACTAAGTCGATTTGTGGTATATCATAAGTTTGCATCTCTTCTTGATCACTTTCAACCGATTGCCGATTTAAAATTCCACCAAAAACTTTAGGATGTAAAGTTTTAACGCGACCACCCAAGATTGAAGGATAATCGGTCACAGATTCTACAGGTATAACATTAATTCCTAAAGATTTAATAAAGGTTTCTGTACCGCCAGTTGAATAGATTTTTACACCTAATTCATCTAAGCGTTTTACAATAGGTTCTAAACCATCTTTGTGATAAACTGAAATTAAGGCTGAATTGATTTTCAGGGAAGCGCTCATAGTAAAAAATTAAGTTGCGAAAGTAAGATTTTAGCTTAATAAATTAAAGTAAAAAGTTCTAAAAAATCAAATTACTTTAAATACAAACGCTTTGATTTATAATCGATAACAGCTTTTGACTTCTCTAGAACGTCAGCTCCCAAAATACCGTGAACTTTTTCAGAATCGTGATTCTCTAAAGCTGTGTTAACGTGTGATAAATCAAAAATAACTAGTTTCATTTTTTTTTGGATCCACTCGCCTATTTCAATTTTATTATCTTGAGAAGATTTTGTGAGCATATTACTTGCTCCTGCACCAGCTGCCCGAATATCGCTATCTTCTGGAAGCAATGAAAAGTAATCGGCAACAGCCAAATCTATGCAGGAACTCGATGCGCCAGTATCTAAAATAAAGTCGCCTTCAATTCCGTTAATTATGGCATTACAATGCAAATGACCGGTTGAAATCACTTCTAACTTAACACTTGAATAACCTTTAGATTCAAGGATTTTACGCAATGATGGCATTTTTAGAAATTTTTGCAAATATAGACTTTCAAAATGAATAAATTTGCGACATGAATTTTATAGACACGCACACCCATTTATACGTTAAAGATTTTAATGAAGATATTGAAGCTGTTGTAAACCGAGCGCTCAGCAACAATATTACCAAATTTTGCCTACCAGCTATAGATTCTGAAACCTCTCAGGCAATGCTTGATTTACAGTTGAAGTTTCCAGATCATATGCATATCATGGCCGGCTTACATCCAACATCAGTAAGCAATAATTACAAAGCAGAACTTGAGCATGTTAAACAACAACTTAGCCAGCACAACTGTATTGCTGTAGGCGAAATTGGCATAGATTTATATTGGGATAAAAGCTTTTTAACCGAACAACAAGACGCATTTAAAGCACAAATTAAACTAGCAAAACAACACCACCTACCAATTGTAATACATTGTAGAGAGGCTTTTGACGAAGTTTTTGAAGTTCTTGAAAGTGAAAAAGACGATGATTTATTTGGTATTTTTCACTGTTTTACTGGAACATTAGAACAAGCAAAACAAGCGATTAATTTAAACATGAAATTAGGTCTTGGTGGAGTACTTACCTTTAAAAATGGAAAGATTGATCAATTTATGCACTTAATTAATTTAAAGCATATTGTGTTAGAAACAGATGCACCTTACCTTGCACCTAAACCTTACAGAGGCAAACGAAATGAAAGCAGCTACCTTATAAAAGTCGCAGAGAGACTTGCAGAAATACATAACAGAAGTATTGAAGAAATTGCTGAAATCACAACCCAAAACGCAAAAACCGTCTTTAACATATAAAATATGAATGAACCGACTAAAATACTTTTAATCTATACCGGCGGAACTATTGGAATGATTAAAGACCCAGTTACCAATTCTTTAAAGGCATTCAACTTTGATCAGCTGTTGTCTAATATTCCAGAATTAAAATTATTAAGCCACGAAATTCATACCCTTAGTTTTGAAGACCCAAAAGACTCATCTGATTTTAACTGTGAAGACTACATCAACTTAGCGACAATAATTGAAACTAATTATGAAATTTACGATGGTTTTGTGGTTTTGCATGGAAGCGACACAATGTCTTACACAGCTTCGGCAATTTCATTTATGCTTGAAAATCTGACAAAGCCAGTTATATTTACAGGCTCACAACTTCCAATAGGTGATTTACGTACCGATGCTAAAGAAAATTTAATCACAAGTATTCAAATTGCAGGACTTAAAAATGAAACTAAAAGCTTAATTCAGGAAGTAGGCTTATACTTTGAATATAAATTATACCGTGCCAACCGAACGACTAAAATTAACGCTGAACACTTTGAGGCTTTTGCCTCGTTGAATTTTCCAGCAATGATAGAATCAGGTGTTAATCTAAATATTAATTACTCCTGTTTAATTCATTCAAAAGCACGAAAACTAAAAGTTCACAAACAACTCGACAACAATATTATTATTATAAAAGTTTTTCCAGGATTGAATGAGGCAACATTTAGTCACTTGATAAACACTCCAAATATAAAAGGGATAATTTTAGAAACATTTGGTAGCGGAAACACCAAAACAGAAGACTGGTTTTTAGATACCATTAGAAAAGCGATCAGAAAAGGTATTCATATCGTAAACATTACGCAATGTAGCGGTGGAAGTGTCGAAATGGGGAAATATGCAACCAGCAAACACCTATTAGAAGCAGGTATAATTGACGGAAAAGACATGACAACTGAAGCCGCTGTTGGTAAAATGATGTTTTTACTCCCAAAAAAACTTGATAAAAATGTTTTTAAAACTATCTTTGAGACTAGTCTGAGAGGTGAAATGAAATAATTTAACGTGTTAATAATAAGCAGTTCATAATTTTTTTTGTTATTTGCTGACAAAATTTGTTTATTTGACATCTTAAAGAGAAGTGACCGAGCGGTCGAAGGTGCACGCCTGGAAAGCGTGTGTTCTGATTGTATCAGAACCGAGGGTTCGAATCCCTTCTTCTCTGCGAAATGTAAAATAGTAATATAATTTAATCAATATATTTTAATAATTCTAAGACAAACAACAATGAAAAGATTATTTTCAATTTTAGCCATTTGTACAGCAATGGCTTTAGGTAATTTCAATGCACAAGCTGCACAAAATGATGTTGTAACCGAAAACATCACCGTAAATTTTGTTCAAGATGACGCACAAGATGGCGCTTCTGAAGAAAGTGTCGGATTTCACCAAGAACTTAAAAAACGTTTTATTGAAGGTGGACCAACATTTATGGGAATTGTACTTCTTTGTTTAATTCTTGGTTTAGCCATTGCATTCGAACGTATTATTTATTTAAATTTAGCGACAACAAACTCTAAAAAACTAGCTCAGAAAGTAGAAGATGCTATGAATAGTGGTGGTGTTGAAGCTGCAAAAGAAGTTTGTAGAAACACAAGCGGTCCTGTTGCATCAATTTATTACCAAGGCTTAGACCGTATGGATGAAGGCGTTGAAGCTGCCGAAAAAGCAGTTGTCGCGTATGGTGGAGTACAAATGGGACAACTTGAGAAAAACGTATCTTGGGTATCATTATTTATTGCCCTTGCTCCAATGCTTGGTTTCATGGGTACTGTAATAGGTATGATTCAAGCCTTCGATAAAATTGAAGCAGCTGGTGACATGCAACCATCTTTAGTTGCAGGTGGTATTAAAGTAGCACTTTTAACAACAGTATTTGGTCTTATTGTGGCTATTATTCTTCAAGTTTTTTACAACTACATTATCGCTAAAATTGATGCCATTGTTAATGATATGGAAGATGCATCAATTACTTTAATCGATATGTTAGTAGCTCATAAAAATAAATAATATCAACAATGAATAAAATCACAAACATATTTAAAATATTAGTTGGTGTAGTTGGCACAATTTTATTTTTGCGTGTATTCTACACTGGTGACGATGTAATTGAAGCTGACGCTTCATTACAAGATTCTGTTCTTGCGCCATTAATGTACGTATCTTACATTATATTAGCATTAGGTGTTGTATTTACGCTACTTTTCTCAATTAAATCTCTGTTTACAGGGGATGTCGTGAAGACATTAATTTCTTTGGGAGTATTTGTAGTAGTTTTAATTATCTCTTATGCTATGGCAAATGGTGTAGAAACACCGATGAGAGATGGTGAAATTCTATCTGAGAGTGGCTCAAGATGGGTTGGTACAGGTTTAAATGCTTTTTACATATTAGCTGTTTTGGCTGTTGGCGCTATGCTTGTTTCAAGTGTTAAAAAATTAATCACTAGATAATTATGGCAAAAAGAAGTGCACCTGAAGTTAATGCAGGATCGATGGCAGACATCGCATTCTTACTGCTTATCTTTTTCTTAGTGACCACAACTATTGAAACTGATAGCGGTATTAGCAGAAAACTTCCTCCAATAGAAGAGAACAAAGAAGATCCGCCACCACTTAAAGAGAAAAATATCTTTATAGTTTTGGTTAATGCTAATGAGGAGATTTTTGTAGATCACCACATCGTTAAAGAAAACCCGATGAAATTAGAGGATTTAAGAGCAAAAGCAGTTGAATTTTTAGATAATGGTGGTGGCACTGGTGACGAAGCTTGTAATTATTGCCAAGGAACTGGTGACCAAGAATCATCTGATAATCCTGTAAAAGCTGTTATATCATTACAAAACGATAGATTAACAGAATATGGAACCTATATCGCTGTTCAAAATGAGCTTGTTGCTGCTTATAACCAGTTAAGAAATCGAGAAGCTCAACGCCTTTACCAAGTTGATTTTACCGAAATGGAAAAAGCCTTTAAAGATCCTAATTATACAGGTGATAAAGACAAGTTAAAGGAGAAAATAGAGAAAATCAAAGACATGTACCCTCAAAAGTTATCTGAGGCTGAACCAAAAAAATAGTCTAAAAACATAACATAATATGTCAAAGTTTAAAAAAAATAAAGGTGGTGGAACACCTGGAATTTCGACGGCATCTTT
Organism: Psychroflexus salarius; assembly: GCF_900129035.1. GTDB lineage: Bacteria > Bacteroidota > Bacteroidia > Flavobacteriales > Flavobacteriaceae > Psychroflexus > Psychroflexus salarius. The sequence continues at coordinate 282,821 of NZ_FQTW01000002.1, forward strand.
GCCTGATATTGTTTTTATGCTACTATTCTTTTTCATGGTTGTAACTGTTATGCGTGATACAAGTCTTAAGGTGAAAAATATTTTACCATTTGCAGATCAAGTTGAAAAACTTGAGAAAAAAGACTTAGTTATGTATATATATGCTGGTAAACCTTCACCTAGATATCAAGATCAATATGGTACAGAGGCAAGAGTTCAGCTCAATGACAACTATGCTAAAATTAGTGATATACAGCAATTCATTTATCAAGAAAGACAAAGCAAACGAGAAGAACTTGTAAAGTATTTGATAACTGCCCTAAAAGTAGATAAAGAAACTAATATGGGTTTAGTTTCTGATATTAAACAAGAGTTACGTAAAGCTGAGGCTTTAAAAATAAATTATACAACTAAACAAGGTGATGCGTCACTTAATTTAGAATAAAAAATAAGTTTATTTGTCTGATTATTAAATAAAACATCCAGTAACTTGGATGTTTTATTTATTTAAAGCTATTTTAGTTTGATGAAATATCCTCTTTTAATATTAATTATATTATTGACCGCCGAAAATATTGCTCAAACGGTTGATAAAAGGTCAGATTCAATAACAGAGAATACAAAATCGTTTTATAGAGAGGATCAATTTTATGCTGGAGTAAGCTTCAACCTACTAACTAAGCTTAATAATGATATTCAGCAATCAGGTTTTTCTGGTAGTTTTGATTTAGGGATTATTCGTGATTTCCCATTTAATGAAGCCTCTACTCTAGCACTTGGCGTTGGTGCAGGTATAAATATTAATACTTATAACCAAAATGTTTTTTTAGGAGAAACGCCTGATGGGAATGATATTGTAACAGCCTTAGGCACATCCATCGAGTATTCTACAAATAAGTTTTCTACACACGTCTTAGAACTGCCAATTCAGTTAAGATGGAGAACTTCTACCATAAAAGATTATGCATTTTGGCGTGTATATGCAGGCATAAAACTTGGATATATCTATTATTTTAAATCAACATTTGAACAAGAAAACAATACTGTTATCCAAACAGATTTAGATGCCCTGAATAGATTTAGAACTTCAGCCTTTCTATCTTTCGGTTATAACATCGTAAATATTCAAATACAATATGATCTGAATCCATTATTTAATGGTCAGTTTACAAACACCGAATCAGAAATTGGGATTAATCCACTTAGACTAGGTTTTATATTTTACATTTTGTAAATAAAAAGTAAAGGAATTAAAAGCTGAGTTGCTAGTCCTAATAAAATTCCGACGACAACCTCTACTAAAGTATGTGCTTTTAAGTACAAACGCATGCTTGAAACAATCCCTAAACTTAAGATTAATACACTTATGTATAGAGATAAACTTAACTCAAAGTTATAACTAAGATAAATCATAAAAAAAGATAAAGAACTTAATCCTAAAGTGTGTAAGCTAACTTTAAATTTAAATAATAAACCTAAAAAACAAATAATTCCTGAAAATAATAAGGCCCAAAAAAAGTAAAATAAATGCTTATAATTATAGATATCAAAAATATAATTAATAATCAATAAATCGAGTACCAAAAAAAATAACAAAGGTAGCTTCCGCTCATTATAACTAGGGAGTCTAAAAGATGAAATCAATCTCATACTCTTCATAATAAACAAAAAAACAATTGGGATAAATATTGTTAAAATAGAAGTTGCTAAGACTTTAGCATAAACAATTGACTTCTGGAAAAAGTCTGGAAATAAATAAAAATAAGAAATTACTGCAATTATAGGTATAATGATAGGATGACAAATTACAGAAATAAATAAAGCTAGCTTTTTCATATTTCTTTTCGCAATCTTGCCACAGGAATATCTAATTGCTCACGATATTTAGCAACGGTTCGCCTCGCTATTGGATAGCCTTTTTCTTTTAGCAATTCAGTTAGTTTTGCGTCCGTATAAGGTTTTTTCTTGTTTTCTTTATTAACAACAGATTCTAAAATATTTTTTATTTCTCGCGTAGAAACATCTTCTCCTTGATCATTTTTCATTGACTCAGAGAAAAACTCTTTAATCAAAAAAGTTCCATAAGGTGTGTCTACATATTTTGAATTTGCTACACGAGAAACTGTACTAATATCCATATCAATTTTTTCGGCAATATCTTTAAGAATCATAGGCTTTATATCAGTCTCATCACCACTTAAAAAATAATCTCGCTGATAATTCATTATAGCACTCATTGTTGAAAAGAGCGTATGTTGCCGTTGCTTAATGGCATCAATAAACCATTTTGCTGAGTCTAACTTTTGTTTTATAAACAATACCGCTTCTTTTTGAGATTTGGTCTTATTTTTAGACTCTTTATAGGCTTTAAGCATATTGGCATATTCATGAGATACGTGCATTTCTGGTGAATTTCTGCCATTTAAAGTCAGCTCTAACTCACCGTTTTTAATACGTATTGTAAAATCTGGTATAACATGCTCGACTATTCGTGTGTTTGAGCTATAAGAAGCACCTGGTTTAGGGTTTAAGTGTTCGATAACTTCAATAGCAGATTTTAGCTCTTCTTCAGAGACAGAAAATTTAGATATGAGCTTTTGATAATGCTTTTTTGAAAACATATTAAAAGCTTCATTAATAAGCTGCTTTGCCAAATTAACTTCTTTTGAAGGTTTCTTTCGTTCTAACTGAAGACTTAAGCATTCTTGTAAGTCTCTAGAGCAAACACCAGCTGGATCAAGAGTTTGAACTATTTTTAAAATACGTAAAACGTGGTCTTCAGTAGTAAAAATGTTTTGGGTAAATGCTAAATCATCTACAATATCAATCAATTTACGTCTTAAGTATCCTGAACTATCTACACTTCCAATTAAAAATTCAGCGATCAATAAATCATCATCGCTTAAGTTTATGGTATGTAATTGATTTTTAAGGTATTGCGTAAATGAAATTCCTGAGGCGTATGGAATTTGGTTATCCTCAGAATCTTTAGAATAATTGTTAGCCTTCAACTTGTAACTTGGTACTTCATCATCACTTAAATAATCATCAACATCAAATTCAGTTTCTATAACTTCAGAATCATTTTCGTATTCTTCATTCTTGAACTCATCATCCTCATATTCGTCTTTTCCAGACTCAAGCGCAGGATTTTCTTCTAACTCATTTCGCAATCGCTGCTCAAAGGCAACAGTAGGCAACTGTATCAACTTCATCAACTGAATTTGTTGCGGTGATAGCTTTTGAGATAATTTTAAATTGAGTTGCTGTTTGAGCATGTTGTAAAATTAATTTTGTTCTATAAATTTAATGAATTTTTCGGGTAAATCTATATTGATTTTTATTAATTGCTTATCAATTGGATGCGTAAATTCTAATTGAAATGACTGTAAATATAAACCCTTATGTGGCAAGTTAGTTCTAAAATTACCTTGATATAATTGATCTCCTAGTATGGGATGTTGTAATAACTGAAGGTGCTTTCTGAGTTGATGTGTTCGGCCTGTAATAGGGTTTAGATGTACTAAACTGAATATCTCAGAGTTAATTATCATGGTGTCTTCAACTGAAATGATTGTTTTAGCTTGTTGTTCATCGATGGGTTGAGAAATTTCAATTGTATTTTTAGGAAACCTTCCAAAGCAGATGGCTCGGTAAGATTTAGTAATCTTTTGGTTTTGAAAAGCTTTAGACAATAGTGACTTGGCTTGAATCGTTTTAGCCACAAGCAATAGACCTTGTGTTACATTATCTAAGCGATGAACTGGTACAGGCAAATTTAAAGCATCTGGAAATTTACTTTTTTTGAGATTAAAAGGCAGCGCATGTTCTATGGTTTTAAAATAATTGCCGCTTGTTGGATAGCCGGCTGGCTTATTAATAACAGCCAGGAAATGGTCTTCATAAACGACTTCTACTTTTAGCTTAAAAATTTTTGCCGCATTATTCTCTGAAGAAATATAACTAATCACCATACCGTTTTCAAGCCAAGTTGCTGTTGAAGTTGGTTGATGATTAATTAGTATTTGTTGACGCTTTATTGCTTTTTTTAAAGCGGATTTTGTTGAAATATATGTAAAATTTGATAAGTTATAATCCTGCAAACGCGTTGGTGATTCTAAACCCTCTACATGATGTTCTTCTATAACATTCAAACTAAAAATCAGCGTTTTGAGGTGTTCTAGGATAAGGAATCACATCACGAATATTGCCCATTCCGGTTGCAAACAATACAAGACGCTCAAAACCTAAACCAAATCCTGAATGTACGCAAGTTCCAAACTTACGTGTTTCTAAATACCACCAGAGTTCGTCTTGGTCTACGTTAAGTTCTTCCATTTTAGATTTTAAAACATCAAAACGTTCCTCTCGTTGTGAGCCACCCACAATTTCACCAATACCTGGAAATAATATATCCATGGCGCGAACTGTTTTTTGGTCATCGTTTAAACGCATATAAAACGCCTTGATTTTGGCTGGATAGTCGAATAAAATGACGGGACACTTAAAATGTTTTTCAACTAAAAAACGTTCGTGCTCACTTTGTAAATCTGCACCCCATTCTTCAATGACATAATCAAATTTTTTCTTTTTGTTAGGTTTTGAATTCTTAAGAATATCAATCGCTTCAGTATAGCTCACACGCTTAAATTGATTATTGATTACAAAATCTAACTTTTCGCGCAATGGCATTGGTGAGCGATCTTTTTCAGGCTTAGATTTTTCTTCCTGTAACAAACGTTGTTCTAAAAATTCTAGATCGTCTTGGCAGTGCTCAGTAATGTAGCTTAAAACATGCTTAATAAAATCTTCTGCTAAATCCATATTACCGTCTAAATCGCAAAAAGCCATCTCAGGTTCAATCATCCAAAATTCAGCTAAGTGACGCGATGTGTTTGAATTTTCAGCTCTAAATGTTGGTCCAAAGGTATAAACGTTTCCAAGACCTAAAGCGTAAGTTTCAGCTTCAAGCTGGCCGCTAACTGTTAAGTTGGTTTCTTTTCCGAAGAAGTCTTCCTTAAAATTAATATCACCAGAAGTGGTTTTTGGTGTATCTTTTAAGTTTAGGTTCGTTACTTTAAACATTTCGCCAGCACCTTCAGCATCGCTACCTGTAATAATAGGCGTATTGACATAGAAGAAACCATTGGAGTTAAAATAGTCGTGTACTGCATAAGACAATTTTGCTCTAATCCGCATAATCGCACCAAATGTGTTTGTACGAACACGAAGGTGCGCTTGTTCTCTTAGCTTTTCTAAGCTGTGGCGTTTAGGTTGAAGTATGGTTTTTTTCACTTCATCAGTATCGGCAAGACCTAAAACTTCAACTTTAGAGACTTCTATCTCTACCGATTGCCCTTTGCCTTCACTTTCTTTTAAAACACCAAAAATCTTAATAGCCGAACCTATAGTTATTTGATCTAAAAGTGATTTATCAAAATTTTCAAAATCAACAACACATTGCAAGTTTTTAATAGTAGAGCCATCATTTAATGCAATAAAACGGTTACTTCTAAACGCTTTAACCCAGCCATAAACATTATAATCTTGATGTAAATTCGGTGATGATAATATACTTGCTATCGTTGATTTCATATCTATTTTTTTAGAATAGCAAATATAAATCTTATTGTAGGCTTTTAAAACTTTTGTTATGATTAATCAGGTTGAATTTAGGACAGAAAATCACAAACAAATTCATCATTAAATTACAAAACTAGAAGCTGACTTTTAAATTTTAAGAAAAAAAGGGCGAAAAAAGTGGAAAACATACCTAATACTAGGTATTGAATTATAAGCTGTAAGTATTTACTTTTATAAAAGTTCTAACCAAACTAATTTGAAATAGCTTTTGTAAGTTAATGAGGTAAGACTTACTGTAGTATTATAACAAGTAATTGTTTTGATACATTAAAATCACTTCATGTTGTTAAGTAAATTGGGGAATTGCTTACAACAACAATCCAGCCTTCGGGCTGGATTTTTTTATTTAAAAAAAAACTTTATAGAAGGTTAGTTTTTTTTAATCGTCATCTTCATCATCAATAATTTGAAGATGTGGTTTCTTCATGGTCTCTTTATTAGCTATACTTCGTTCAAGAGAAAGTAATAAAGAAGGCAACAATAATAGATTAGCCAACATTGCAAATAATAATGTAGCAGAAACCAAACCACCTAAGGCAACGGTACCACCAAAACTTGAAATCATGAATACTGAAAATCCGAAGAATAAAACAATAGATGTATAAAACATACTTACGGCTGTTTCACGTAATGATGGATAAACCGAACGCCTTATTTTCCAGTTATTAGCTTTTAATTCTTGCCTATACTTTGCTAAAAAATGTATCGTATCATCTACGCTGATTCCAAATGCAATACTAAAAACAAGGATGGTAGATGGTTTAATCGGTATACCTATAAAACCCATCATTCCAGCTGTCATGATTAAAGGAAGTAGATTTGGAATTAATGAAATAATAATCATCCTAAATGATCTAAACATCCAAGCCATGAATACAGCAATTAATACAACCGCTAAACCAAGAGATAATATTAAATTATTCACTAAATAATACGTCCCTTTTTGATAGATGAGAGCTTTACCAGTTAATGTCACTTCATAACGATCCTTTGGAAAAAGCTTATCAATCTCTGGTTGCAAGCGATTTTCAATTTGCTCAATTTCATCTGTACCAATATCTTTCATGAATATAGTCATCCTAGCATATTGACCAGTAGAATCTACATATGAAGTAATACCATCTTCTGAATTAGATAAACTTTTAAGGTATGGCATCATAAAATTTCGCTCTGCTCGTGTTGGCAACTGGTAGTATTTATCATTTCCATTGTAATAAGCCTGCTTAGCGAATTTAGCTAGATTAACCACAGAAATTGGCTTTGACAATTCTTCAATCTCAAGAATTTCAGACTCTAAAGCATCCATTTTTTGAAGCGTTGAAAGCTTAACAACACCATTTTTTCGATTTGTGTTAATTAATATTTCAAGTGGTAAAACACCGTCAAATTCTTTTTCAAAAAATTTAATTTCTTTGAAGAATTCAGCTTGTTGAGGCATATCTTCAAGTAAACTACCCGAAACACGAATCTTATAAATTCCTATAATACTTAAAACTAGTATAAATACAGCCATAAAATAAATGGCAACTCTATGATGTTTAACCATTTTAACCATCCATTCTACAAAGCCTTCAATCCAGTGTTTTCCTAAGTGCTTTAAATGCTTTTCTTTAGGCTGTGGCATGTAGCTATAAATAATAGGAATAATAAACAAGCTGAGTAGAAATATAGCGACGATATTGATTGAAGCTAACACACCAAATTCTACTAACAACTCACTTTGGGTAAAAATAAAGGTCGCAAAACCAGATGCTGTGGTTAAATTAGTCATCAACGTTGCATTACCAACTTTTGTGATGACGCGCTGTAACGACTTAGCTTTATTACCATGTTTTTTAATTTCTTGCTGATACTTATTAATCAAGAAAATACAATTTGGTATCCCTATAATTATAATAAGTGGCGGAATGACAGCAGTTAGAACAGTAATTTCATAACCGATTAAGCCTATGAACCCAAAAGCCCACATCACTCCGATAATTACAGTGAACATGGCTATTAAAGTTGCTCTAAATGATCTAAAGAAGAAAAAGAATATAAATGAAGTGACTAATAAAGCCGCAAGAACAAACCATTGAATTTCATCGACAATATTTTGAGAATTTAAGGTTCTAATATAAGGCATTCCAGACACCTTAAGATCTTTATTGTTAGAGGCTTCAAACTTTTCAATTAAAGGTTGAAGTTTTTGAACAATAAATTCTTTTCTAGCTTTATTATCAACAACACTGTCTTTTAAATAAACAGCCGTTTGAACTGTCTGAGTCTTGGAGTTAAACACCAAACCTTCGTAAAAAGGGTAGTTATTAAATAATTGGTTTTTATATTCAATTAGTCGATCGGCTGATAGTTTTGATAAGCTATCACTTAAAATAGATGTAAATTCAAATCGCTTAGGGTTTTCTTTCTTAGATAAAGTCATCAAGTTATGAATCCCTAATACAGATTCTACCTCTGGATAATCTTCTAACTCTAAGGCAAGATTCCTCCATTTTATAAAGCCTTCAACTGTAAATAAGCTTGAGTCTTGAGTTGCGATTGTAACTAAGTTGCCATCATTTCCAAATATAGTTTCAAAACTCTTATACTGTAAATTAATTTCAGCATCATCAGGAAGTAAATTCGCTTCAGTATAAGAAAACCTCATGTTTTTCCATTGAGAAGCTAACAAAATGGTACAAATGGTGATTAAGCTAATTATTAAGATACGATTTCTTAAAATAGCGCCTGCAATTGTGTTCCAAAATCCAAAGCTAAAGAGCTTTTGCATAATCAATATTTAGAATTTGCAAATGTATAAAACCATAGCTTATTTCAAACTTAAAATCAAAGCTTTAGGTAAAAGGTAAATTTAAATGATAGGTTGTCTTCAAAAACTGGTAAGTGGTAAGCGCCATAACGATAAGCAAAACTTAATCCAAAACCATAAAGTATATTATTAATTTCAAATCCAGCTTCATTGTATAACTCGTTTAGTGTATTAAAATTAACGAGTTGATGTTGCTCTATTTCACTAAATCCACCAATCGCATGCCGGCTAATTAAAACCAATTGTGGTTGCAATAAGTTTGAGAACTTAAATTTGTTAAACCTATGTTTAACATGTAAGGTTGCTTGTCGTGTATTGAAAAACTCATTAAAATACATCGTTTCAAAACTTTTTACACCAGCTACCGAAAAGCGGTTTATAATATTTTCTTTATTAGGGCTGTTAGGAAATGCATGAAAAACATGGGTGATTGGAATGTCTCCAAAGCCAATATTTCCTTCAAGTGTAAATTCTGTTTGATGACCGTTTACATGTGCTTGATTTAAAGTTGCTTTTGCACTAATTTTAGTAAAATTGAAATCACCTTCTAGCAAATTTGCAAAGCTTTGTTCTACTTGAGCACTAAAAGAAGGCGAATTTTCTTCTGCTAAATAAATTCGATTATCAAGGGCTATATTTTTTGAGTTTGGCATCCATCGTAAGCTTAATTTAGCTGTTGAAAGATTATAACCTTCAAATATACCATCAGAAGTTCTAAATGCATAAGAACGCGTTTGATCTATATCAGTTTTTTCAAGTCTTAGCTCAGTTAATAGTTGTGGCGTGAAATTATGCTGTAAGCTTAAGCCTAATTTCTCGTATTGATAGAAATAAGTGATATTAACTAATCGCGGCTCAAAAATAGAATAGACACGTTGGTCTGTTAAATAGGCATTTGTTCCAACTTCTTTAATATCATTCTCATAATGTAAATTAAACCAAGTATTTGTTGGCTTGTTTAAGTTTAAACCACTACTAAAACCATACTTAAAACTTGTATCTTTAGTACCGTAGGCCGAGTAAGCACCTAACCTAAACCACTCTGAAAACTGCTGATTAGTCTGTAAGCCTAAACCTAATCTAAAGCCTTCATAATTATTGACTTTAATTAATCGTGTTAAATCAACATCTAAAAATTCAATCGGCAAAAAACCTTGCTCAAACGCATTGATTCGTCTAATTCGACCATTTAAATTGTGGTTTTCAATATACTGATTTAGTGCCAGTGGTTGGTTTGGTGGTTGAGATAAAAACAAACTTGCGAGATTTTGCCAAGTCGTTTCGTTAAGAGCTGTTTTTTTTGCTTTATAATAAGTATCAACCAATCTCGTGTTTTTAGATTTAGGCAATTCAACCTGAGATTTTAAAATTCTTAATAATTGAAGTTGTGCATATTCTGATGAGTCTGGAAGCCTTGGCTGAATTAATCCAAACTTTAAACCACCTCCAAAAAATGAAAGTTTTTGCCCACCTTGACCTCTAGTAATAGTAACAGCTTGATAAACAGGCCATTTCTGCACTTTGTCAAACTGAAGTCTCACCCAAGCATTATAACTACCGCGATTTAATAAAACTAGATCGGAGATTGAGCGATGTTTTAAATTAATTACAATATAGCCTTCCCAATTTGAAATATTCTGGCGAGACTTAAAATAGATCACTTCAAAACTAGGCTTAGAGGTGACCTGAAAAAAATCAAATGCCTCATAACGTTTTTTTCCGACTGGCGAAAACACTTGCTGAGAGAAAACTTCAAAATAAGTTTCAAACACATTATAACTCAACAATTCACGGCTAAGCATTTTTTGGTTAACTTTTTCAAAACCATTTAAATCAATCTCTTCAATTTCAACTGTGGTTGAATTTTTAAAGACGTTTAATCGGCTTGATTTTCTTAAGTCAAAGTTTGGAATGTTTGTTTGTGTAGGAACTATTTTTGTCCGTTCGTAAGTTTTAGCTGAAAAACCTCTGAGTATAGCTTGGTTAATAAGATCATCTAACTGATTTTTTTGTACTAGAGATATAGGTTTTAGTTGGGCATTCTGTTCAAGTTGAAGTTGAGTGTTTTTTTGAGGATGAAAAGATTTAGAATGAAATTTTGGTGCAAATACTTCAACTGAATCTGATAAATTTTCAGAAAAAACAAAACCACCATCAGCATTTTGAATAAAAGCCTTTTGGTGGTTGTAAGCAATTGCGTTATAAATTGGTTGATTTTCAGCATTAAAAACACGTATTGTGTCTATTTTTTGCTGAGCAAGCATCAAACTTACTTGACAAAAACCAATAAAGAAGCAAATTATTTTCAATAATGTCAACTAAGCAACAGTTAAACTGTCATGATTTCTTTTTCTTTAGCCGTATAGATGTCATCTATTCTAGCCACAAACTTATCCGTTAATTTCTGAACATCTTCTTCTAAGTCTTTTTGTGTATCTTCTGGCAAGTCTAACTTTTTCAAATCCGCTAAAGCACTTCGGCGGTCATTTCTCACACCAATTTTTGCTTCTTCGGCTTCGGCTTTAGCTTGTTTAGCAAGTTGTTGACGGCGTTCTTCAGTTAAGGGTGGCACATTAATAATAACGTTATTACCATTATTTGATGGGTTAAAACCTAGATTAGCATTTTGAATTCCTTTTTCTATTTCAGGAATTAAGCCTTTCTCAAAAGGTTGAATTGATAAGGTTCTAGCATCTGGTGTATTGATATTACTAACCTGACTTAAAGGTGTTTGTGAGCCGTAATACTCTACCATTACCGAGTTTAACATGGTTGGGTTAGCTTTACCGGCTCTAATGTTAATTAATTGCTTTTCTAAGTGCTTAATAGCATTTTGCATAGCTTCTTCTGCGCTATCCAAAATAAAATCTACATCTTCATTCATATGTAATAATTAAATTATAGATTAACTTTTGTTCCTATATTTTCTCCTGAGACAACTTTAAATAGGTTGCCACGCGTATTCATATCAAATACTATAATTGGTAATTCATTTTCTTGACTCAAAGTAAATGCTGTGGTGTCCATAACTTTAAGACCTTTTTTGAGTACATCTTCAAAAGTAATAAAATCGAACTTGGTTGCATTTTGATTCTGTTCAGGGTCTTCGGTATAAATGCCATCAACACGCGTTCCTTTTAAAATCACATCAGCTTCAATTTCAATAGCTCGCAAAACAGCTGCAGAATCTGTTGTAAAATATGGATTTCCGGTACCTCCACCAAAAATCACTACACGACCTTTTTCAAGATGCCGCATAGCTTTGCGTCTTATAAAAGGCTCTGCAACTTCATTAATTTTAATAGCAGATTGTAATCGCGTTTGAATTCCACTGTTTTCACAAGCACTTTGTAATGCCAGACCATTTATGACTGTCGCTAGCATACCCATGTGATCGCCTTGAACACGATCCATGCCTTTGCTAGCGCCAGCAACACCTCTAAAAATATTTCCACCACCAATAACAATAGCTACTTCCACGCCTTTATCTACAAGTGTTTTAATTTCTTTAGCATAGTCATTTAAACGCTCAGGATCAATACCATATTGACGATTTCCCATTAATGCTTCTCCTGATAATTTAAGTAAAACTCTTTTGTAGTGCATAATTCTGATATTGTTTTGCAAATATAGGTATTATAGGATTCGTTTTTGCATTCGAAGTTTACTTTTTAATTGACCAATAAAAACAAAAAAGCCAATTAATTTTATTAATTGGCTTTTTGAAACTAAGTTATAAAATGTCTTTACACTAAGGCAACACGCTCAAATGCTGTAACTTCAGCATCTTTACCGAGATTGGCTTTTACGTGATCTGAGACAGATGTTTTGTTATCTTTAATAAAAGCTTGATTAACCAAGGTATTGTCTTTGAAGAAACGCTTTAATTTTCCTTGAGCAATTTTGTCTAACATTTCTTCAGGCTTACCTTCTTCTCGTAATTGATCTTTGGCGATTTCAATTTCTTTTTGAATCGTTGCTTCATCAACACCATCTTGATTTAATGCAACAGGATTCATAGCAGCAGCTTGCATAGAAACATCTTTTGCAACTTCTTCTGCTTGATCACCAGCAGTTGACAGACCTGTTAAAACAGCAATTTTATTACCAGCGTGAATGTAAGAACCTACAAAAGGAGCTTCTAAAGTTTTAAAAGCGCCAATTTCTAATTTCTCACCAATAACACCAGTTTGCTCGATTAATTTTTCTTCAACGGTTAAACCTTTAAAGTCTTGTTTCAATAATTCTTCTTTAGAAGATGTACTCAAAGCAAGTTCAGCTAGTTCTGTAGCTAACTCTACAAAGCTATCGTTTTTGGCAACAAAATCAGTTTCGCAATTAAGAGAAACAATTACACCTTTTGATGCATCGGCGTTAACTTTAGCAATCACAGCACCTTCTGAAGAATCTCTGTCGGCTCTTTTTGCAGCAACTTTTTGACCTTTCTTACGAAGGATTTCAATTGCTGAATCAAAATCACCTTCAGCCTCAACTAGGGCTTTTTTACAGTCCATCATACCAGCGCCAGTGGCTTTTCTTAATTTGTTTACTTCTGCAGCAGTTATTTTTGACATAACGTAATTTTTTATTTTAATGTGAAAGTCGTTTGAAATTTTGACAAATCAAACGACTTTATAATATGATAGTAATTTACTTACAAAGAATTAAGATTCTTTAGTTTCATCAGACTTAGCCTCTTCTTTTTTAGCTTCTTCTTTTTGAACTTCGGCTTCTTTTGCTTCAGCTGCCTTCTTTTCAGCCGCTTTCTTAGCTTCAGCGTCAGCAACCTTTTTAGCTTCAGCTTCTTTCTTCTCAGCAGCCTTAGCTTCTTGTCTTGCATTAACACCATCTATGATAGCGTCTGACATGTAAGAAACTACTTTTTTGATAGATCTTGAAGCATCATCATTTGCTGGCACAGCATAATCAACATCTCTTGGGTTAGAGTTTGTGTCGATCATGGCAAAAATAGGAATGTTTAATTTTTGTGCTTCTTTAACTGCAATATGCTCTCTAAGTGTATCAACAACGAATAGTGCTGCCGGAAGCCTTGTCATGTCAGAAATAGAACCTAAGTTCTTTTCTAATTTAGCACGCATACGATTAACTTGTAATTGCTCTTTTTTAGATAATGAATCAAAAGAACCATCCTTTTTCATACGGTCTACTGATGCCATTTTCTTTACAGATTTTCTAATCGTCACGAAGTTAGTTAACATACCACCAGGCCATCTTTCAGTTATGTAAGGCATGTTAGCTTTTTTAGCTTCTTCAGCTACAATTTCTTTCGCTTGTTTTTTTGTCGCTACAAATAATATTTTACGACCACTCGCTGCAATTTTTGCAAGTGCATCTGCAGTTTCCTGCATTTTTGCAGCGGTTTTATATAGATTGATAATGTGAATCCCGTTACGCTCCATATAGATGTATGGTGCCATATTTGGGTTCCAACGTCTTGTGAGGTGTCCAAAATGAACGCCTGCGTCGAGTAGTTCTTTAACTTCTACTTCTTTTGCCATTGTTTTAATAGTTTACGTTCTTGTTTCTAGGTAGCAACAAATAAGTGGCAAATTTTATTTGGCCTTATTCATTTAGATGCTAAACTGTTTAGGCGAATGTGCCTATTTAACAAAAAACAATTAATTTTATTTTTTAAGCGGCTATGCAGCCTGACCAATTAACGTTTTGAGAATTGGTATTTCTTTCTTGCTTTCTTTTGACCGAATTTCTTTCTTTCGACCATTCTTGGGTCTCTCATTAATAAACCTTCAGGTTTAAGAATGCTTCTGTACTCAGGATTAATCTCGCATAATGCTCTTGAAATTGCTAATCGAATCGCTTCGGCTTGGCCAGTAATTCCACCACCAAAAACATTAACATTGATATCAAATTTCCCTGTATTTTCTGTCAGTTCCATAGGCTGACCTACTTTATACAATAATGGTCCAGTTGTAAAGTAATCATTAACTTTTTTCTTGTTAACTGTTACTTCACCTTTCCCTTCTGAAAGGTAAACTCTAGCAACTGCGGTTTTTCTACGACCTATTTTGTGAATTGTCTCCATTACACGAGTTCGTTTATGTTAATTTGTTTTGGCTTTTGAGCTTCTAAATTATGCTCTGCATCTGTAAAAACGCGTAAGTTTCTAAACAATGCTGAACCTAATTTATTTTTAGGCAACATTCCTTTTACAGATTTTTCGATAAGTCTGTCAGGATTCTTATCAAATAATTCTTGCGCTTTCAAGCTTCTTTGACCACCAGGATAACCGGTGTGTCTCAAATACTCCTTAGCGTCCCACTTTTTACCCGTCAGGCTAACCTTGGCGGCATTGATAACAATAACGTTATCACCACAGTCAACGTGAGGCGTAAAGTCTGGCTTGTGTTTGCCACGTAGCATTTTGGCGACTACTGAAGCTAAACGACCAAGCGACTGACCTTCAGCATCTACTAAAACCCACTCTTTATTAACGGAGTTTTTGTTAGCAGAAACTGTTTTGTAACTTAATGTGTTCACACTTAACTTTTTTAATTAAACATTCCTATTTTTCCTATTTCAGTTTTGAAACAGGCGTGCAAATTTACGATTATAAATTTTAATAGCAAATCTGATTTGCTTTTTATTATTTAATCAATCTTATTATCAATGATTTAATTATTGTCCTTGACCTAAAGAAAAGCCTCTTTTACCATCAAACGTGTAAAGATTTTCTGTTTTTATGACATCAAAATGAGCATCTAAACAATTCTGAAGTAATTCGATAACTAGGTGTTTTTCAACCGTATTTCCATCAGCATAAAAACGGCACCTCCAGTGATCTGTAGAAAAAGTTTCTTCATGAGCATTCGGCCAAACTTTTACACCACGATTAGTAATCATGATTAGTTTTAAATCACCTGCTTTTACTTTTGAAAGCGCTTCACCTAATATATTAGGATCTCTGTCTTTATGATGCAAAAATACATCGACACCAACTAATTCTTTTTTATGTTCTTTAACTTTATATTGATGGAATGAAATTGGTTTATTTTCTTCTCCGGTTGAAGTAATTGATAACTGTTGTGGTAATTGACCAAAATTTGAAATAACAGCATCAGCAAATTCACTTGTGGTTAGTTTCTTTTTGCTATGCGCCTCACTATAGATATCTGATGTATGCAAACCATCTTCTATAGTTTTTAATATCGCTGCCTCAATCGTTTTCGCTTCTTGGTTAAAACCAATATGATTAAGCATATGTACTGCAGCCATTAGTAAGCCTGTAGGATTAGCAATACCTTTACCCGCAATATCAGGTGCTGAACCGTGAATAGCCTCAAACATTTGACACTTTTCACCGATGTTACTAGAGCCGCACAAACCAACTGAACCTGAGATTTCAGCTGCAATATCTGAAATGATATCGCCATACAAGTTAGCGGTTACAATAACATCGAAATCTTGCGGTCTGTTGGCGAGTTTTGCAGAAGCAATATCTATAATATGATGATCACTTTCTATCTGTGGATATTCTGCACGAATTTCATTAAAAACACGTCTAAACAAACCATCTGTTTGTTTCATGATGTTATCTTTAGAAAAACAAGTAACGCGTTTACGATTATTAGCAACTGCATATTCAAAAGCGTATTTGATAATTTTTTCGCAACCTGGTCTTGTGATTAATTTCAAACACTGCTCAACCTCATCAGTCTGGCGATGTTCAATTCCAGCATATAAGTCTTCTTCATTCTCTCGAATAATTACCACATCCATTTCAGGATGTTTAGTATCAATAAAAGGAGCAAAACTTCTACACGGTCTAACGTTCGCAAACAAATTAAGCGTCTTTCTGGTGGTCACGTTAAGACTTTTGTAGCCACCACCTTGAGGTGTTGTAATTGGTGCCTTTAAGAAAATTTTATTACGTCGAATTGCATCCCAAGCATCATTTGAAATACCTGAAGTATTACCAGAAAGATAAACCTTTTCACCAATTTCAACTTCATCAAAAGCCAAGTCAGCTTTAGTAGCTTTTAAAACTTTTAGGGTTGCATCCATAATTTCAGGACCAATTCCGTCACCTTTTGCAATTGTAATTCGTTTCATATTTTAATTTTTAATGCAAACTTAAAACATAAAGTTTATTAATCTTTATTTATATTAAATATATTAATCATAAACTTAATAAATGTCATTTATAATTAAAAAAGCCACAGTACTGTGGCTTTTTTAATTATGTTGTTAGTAAATGAAATCAGTTCAATGATTGGTATAATTTCATAAAATACGCGAAACGTTCTGGTGAAACGATCGCTTTAACCTCTTTTTTAAAAGAATTATGAGCGCGTCTTTTAAGGTTTGAAAGTCCTTTTTTATCAGTGTTTGAAGATTCAGCACGCTCTATGCTTGTGTGAAATTTCACGATGCTTGCTTCAAGTTTATTTATATGACTTTCAGACAGCTCCATTTGGTCGCCGATTTTTTTCGCTTGCATTTCTGCAGTAGATTGAATTTCTTCGTTGCTAATTTCTTGTGCACTAGCAGTTAAGCCCATTGCTAAAAAAGCAAACAAACTAAGTGTAATTTTTAAAATTGATTTCATGTTTAAAATTTTGGTTAAAATTATAAAAAAAAATAGAATAATTAATCTTTAAACTAACATTCCTGCAGCAACGGTTTCTTTAGTAGAGTCATCAACCAAAATAATACTTCCAGTATTGCGATTATCTCGATAAGCATCTAACATCAAACGGTGAGTTGTTCTAATTTTCACGCGTGCAATGTCGTTCATATGAAGTGATTTATCATCAGTTACACGATCATAAGTGTTGATGTTGATTTTATAAACCACATCTTTAATCATTGCCTTTTGTTCGTTAGATGTGTGCATAATACTGTATTTAGTTCGCGCTTTTGCTGCGTCATTATTGAGCCAGCATAGCATTACATCAAACTCTTGAAGCATTTCTGGTTGATTGTTAGTTCGCACAATCATGTCTCCACGGCTTATATCAATATCATCTTCAAGCGTCATCGAAACTGACATAGGTGCAAAAGCTTCAGAAACTTCTCGTTCACCTGAATTAATTGATTTTATCTTTGATGTGAAGCCTGATGGCAAAACAGTAACTTCATCACCAACGCGATAAATTCCGCCTGCAATTCTGCCTGCATAGCCGCGATAGTCGATAAAGCCTTCTCGTTGTGGTCTAATGACCGTTTGAACCGCAAAGCGAGCATCAATTTTATTAATATCGCTACTAATATGAAGTGTTTCTAATTCGTGCAATAAAGGTGAGCCTTGAAACCAATTCATTTGTTCTGAACGATTAACAACGTTGTCTCCTAAAAGTGCGCTTATTGGTATGTAACGTACATCTTTAATAAGAAGTTTAGAAGAGAACTCTTCAAACTGCTGAACAATATTATTATAAACTTCTTCATTGTAATCAACCAAGTCCATTTTATTAATACACACGATAACATGCGGTATATTAAGTAATGAAGCTATAAACGTGTGGCGCTTAGTCTGCTCAATCACACCATGACGTGCATCGATTAAAATCACAGCTGCATTAGCAGTTGAAGCACCTGTCACCATATTTCTTGTATATTGAATGTGACCAGGCGTATCGGCAATAATAAATTTACGCTTTGGAGTTGTAAAATATCTATAAGCAACATCGATAGTAATACCTTGCTCGCGTTCATCTTTTAAGCCGTCTGTAAATAAAGCTAAATCAACGCCTTCAATTCCTTTTTGTTTACTCGTTTGCTCTACAGAAGCTAATTGGTCTTCAAAAATTGATTTTGAATCGTATAGTAAACGGCCGATTAAGGTGCTTTTACCATCATCTACACTTCCGGCCGTGGTAAATCTTAATAATTGGTTTTGATCTATTTTCATATTAAATTAAAGTCTTGTGTTAGTAATTGGTTGATTTTGTTTTAGAAATAACCTTCTTTTTTTCGATCTTCCATGGCGGTTTCAGAACGTTTATCATCAGTTCTATTACCGCGTTCAGTTTCACGCATTGTTGAAACTTCTTCAACAATTTTCTCCATCGTATCGGCATCAGATTCAATACCGCCAGTAATTGTGATATCACCTAAGGTTCTAAATCTAATTTTTTTAGTTACAATCTCTTCATTAGGCTCTAATTTTAAAAACTGAGAATTAGGAATCCAGGAGCCATTCCGTCTTACTACTTCTCGTTCGTGAGCTATATAAAGTGAAGGGATTTCAATATTTTCTTTTAAGAGGTAATTCCAAACATCCATCTCTGTCCAGTTACTAATTGGAAAAGCTCTAAAATGCTCACCTTCAAAATATTTTCCATTTAATAAGTTCCATAATTCTGGACGCTGATTTTTAGGATCCCATTGCCCAAACTCGTCACGATGTGAAAAAAATCGTTCTTTAGCGCGTGCTTTTTCTTCGTCTCGACGACCACCACCAATTGCACAGTCAATTTTATTAGTTTCAATAGCATCTAATAAAGTAGTAATTTGCAAAGCATTTCTTGTGGCATTTTTACCTTTTTCTTCAGCAACACGACCTTGGTCTATTGATTCTTGCACAGAACCAACAATTAAACGTACGCCTAATTTATCGACTAGCTGATCTCTAAATTGAATGGTTTCAGGGAAGTTATGTCCCGTATCAACATGCATTAAGGCAAATGGAATTTTAGCTGGATAAAATGCCTTCTTTGCTAAATGGGTTACCAAAATAGAATCTTTACCACCGGAAAATAAAATGACAGGATTTTGAAACTGTGCCCAAACTTCACGTAAAATGAAGATAGCCTCAGATTCTAATTCTTCTAAATAATTTAAATAATATGAATTCATAATGTCTGTTTCTTAAAATTTATTGTTTAGGTAGTTTGTAATTGTTTTAACGGCTTCAGCAACCGATACTTGTTCTGTTTTAATGTGTATATCTGGGTTTATGGGTGCTTCATAAGGCGCATCAATCCCTGTAAAGTTTTTTATCTCTCCGGCACGTGCTTTTTTATACAAACCTTTTACATCACGGCGTTCACACTCTTCTAAACTTGTATCTACAAAAACTTCAATAAAGTCTGCTTGACCAACTATGTTCTTAACTTGTTCACGGTCTGATATTAACGGCGACACAAAAGCGGCAATAGTGATATGACCAGCATCTACAAACAATTTAGCAACTTCAGCTATACGTCTGAGGTTTTCTAATCGGTCTTCTTTTGTAAAACCAAGTCCTTTATTAATTCCGCTTCTAATATTATCTCCATCTAAGCTGTAGACTTGAAGGTTTTGCTTAAACAATTCTACTTCAACCTGGTTGGCAATAGTCGATTTTCCTGAACCTGATAATCCTGTGAACCAAAGCACAAAAGATTTATGATGATTACGTTTATTACGGTCATTTCGACTTAAATCGTAATCGTGTATGACAATGTTTTCGCTCATGATAATGTGGTTACATGAAAATAACCATTCAATAAATTTTCACGGTTGTATAACATTTCTTTGTTAGTGTCAAGACTTATCACCTTTAGACCAACACCGCTACAAATGGCTTGTCCCGCAGCTGTATCCCATTCCATTGTAGGAGCGTAACGCGGATACACGTCAGCTTTACCTTCTGCAACAAGACAAAACTTTAAAGAGCTCCCTTTTGAAACAATTTCAACGGGTTTTTGATACTTTTCTTCTAAAGTATTGATGAATTGTTTTGTATCATCATTCATATGAGAACGACTTCCTACGACTTCAATAGTTGAAGTAGCCGATTTTGGTTCTAGAGTTTTAGCTTGACTTAAAACTTCAGTTAAGTTGAAGTCGCTTTTAGGGATTTCAACTTTAATCGATTGTCGATTCTTAACATCACCAACATATAATTCGCGAGTTGCAGGCACGTAAATAACACCAAAAATTGGTTTTTGATCTTCTACTAAAGCAATGTTTACGGTAAATTCGCCGTTTTTCTTCACAAACTCTTTCGTGCCATCAATCGGGTCTACAATCCAGCATGAGCTCCAATTTTGACGTGTTTTGTAATCAATAGCTTTATTTTCTTCACTAATAATTGGGATCTCAGTTGTAGAGAGATAAGACATGATTACCCGATTTGATTCTTGATCGGCAAGGGTTAAGGGTGAATCATCAGATTTATAAGCAACCTCAAAATCAGTGGCGTAAATCTTCATAATTTCTTCTCCAGCCTCTATAGCTGCTGTTATTGCCAAGTGGTGTAGTTTATTCATTGAGTTAGTTAACTTCAGTTTAGCGACAAAAGTATATAATTTCTATTAAATTAGTAGACTAATAAAATAGATATCACTTTATGACAATGTTAAATTTTAAATCCCTTCGATTTTGTTGGGCTAAAAAAACAATTTAGTGTATTTTTCAATATTAATATTCTAAATATGAAGCGATGTTTTTTCATTTTAAGTTTTTTTATAACTCTAGTTGTTCAAAGTCAAGACATTCATAAACATCAGCTTTGGGATGATTTGCTTCAAGCCTTTGTAAATGATGATGGTTTAGTTAATTATGCGGCTTTTAAAACAAAAGAGGCTGAGCTTGACCTATATCTTTCGCAACTCAATAAGCAATATCAACCAACACAATTTACAAAAGCCCAAAAAAAAGCTTACCTTATAAATGCTTATAACGCTTATACGATTAAACTGATTTTAAAGCATTATCCAATAAAAAGTATTAAAGACATTGGCGGATTTTTAGAAAACCCCTTTAAAATAAAGTTTGCTCAACTCGGTGAAAAAACTTACAGTTTAGATCAAATTGAAAAAGATATGCTTCTAGAAATGGGCGATCCACGTGTACATTTTGCTGTTAATTGCGCTTCCTTTTCTTGTCCTTCTTTAAGTAATAAAGCCTATGTTGCAGATGAATTAAACCTTCAATTAGAACTCGCTAGCCAAAAATTTATCAATTCTGATAAAAATAGCATCAAACAAAACCAACTGAAACTTTCGAAAATTTTCAAATGGTATTCGTCTGATTTTGAAGCACATTCAGGTTCGGTTATAAGGTTTATACAAAACTATTACTCTGGCCGATTATCATCTGATGCAGATTTAGAATATTTAAACTATTCTTGGGCATTAAATAAACAATAAGCGGTTATGCTAAGTCTTGTCATCCCGGTATATAATGAAGCAGAAATAGTAGAAGAATCGATTAAGTTTATTAAAAAACAACTTTACTTTTCTTCTACCGAAGTTTTAGTAGTTGATGGCCAAAGCAATGACAACACTTGGACTATGATTCAAAATCTTGAAGGCATTAAGTCAATTAAAAGTGAAAAAGGTCGTGCTCAACAAATGAATACAGGTGCTAAAGCAGCATCTCAAGAATTACTTTTTTTCTTACATATCGATTCTCAACCACCTTTGCATTTTGATAAGCAAATTATCAATACCTTAAATAAAAACACGCAAGCCGGCAGTTTTCGGTTAAAATTTAACGATCAGCATTGGTGGTTAAGTTTTATTGCTTGGTTTACACAGTTTAATTTTACTGTATGTCGAGGTGGTGACCAAGGTTTGTTTATTACCAAAAGCGCCTTTGAAAAGATTGGAGGCTTCAACGAAGACTATATTGTTTTTGAAGATCATGAAATTGTAAATCGACTCAAGCAACACCGCTTTAAATTTAAGGTGATGCCTGATTACATGCTTACATCTTCCCGATTATTTAGGCAATATGGTATTTTTAGGTTGCAGATTATTTTTGCTAGATTATATATCAGGCGTTATATTTTAAATCAGACACCTGAGCAACTTTATCTAAGCTACAAAAAGGCTATTCAAAAAAACTGGACCAAAAATTAAAGAGACAACAAGTTTAAACTTTAACGGCAGTTCCCGAAGCTGTCACCATAAGCATACCGTTGCCACTACCTAAAGTTTCATAATCTAAATCAACTCCCAAAACAGCATTAGCCCCTAAACTAGCTGCTTTCTGTTTCATTTCTTGTACTGCTGTTTCTTTAGCTTCGCGTAGTACCTTTTCATAAGAAGATGATCTACCACCGACCAAATCGGTTATACTGGCAAAAAAATCTTTAAAAACATTAGCACCAATAATAGTTTCACCAGTTACTAAGTCGATATACTCTTTGACTGGTTGACCTTCTATTAGGTTAGTTGTTGTTACTATCATAATTTTACTTTTGTTTAATTAGTAGCGTAAAATTGAATTTGTTACAAATTAACCTCATCATTAAATAAAGTTTTATGTTAAACACAATCTTATTAAACTATTATTTAGTAATTTAAAAGTTAAAATACAAATATGAGTAGAGGATTTGTTAAAGAAAGTGACCAAGAAGAACCAATTGTAATACCTCCAAGAGCATCATTACCTGAAGGTCAAACTAATTACGTAACACCTAAAGGCAAGTATTTATTAGAAGAAGAAAAACAACAATTAGAATTTCGGCGTGTTAACTTAGATATTAAAGATGACACAGAACGTCGACGTGAAGTGGCAAAAATAGATGGTCAATTACATTTACTTCTAGAGCGTTTGAATTCGGCACATGTGATTGATCTTGAACAGCAACCAAAAGACCATGTCCGTTTTGGTGCTCAAGTCAAATTTAAAATGAATGGTAAAACATTAAGATTTCAAATTGTTGGCGTAGATGAAGCTAGCGTTAAAGAAAAGAAAATTGCTTTTACTTCTCCATTAGCCAAAGCGTTAATTTCAAAAAAAGAAGGTGACTGCTTTACATTTAACTTAGGTGAAGACTCACGACCTGTTGAAGTTTTAGAGATAAATTATGATATTCAATAAAACGAATAACTTCAACCTAAATTAATGTCTTTTTAAGCTTTGTTTTGTTTTTGTTGTTTAATTTTAGCTTGACGATCTTTCCATTTACTTAAAGCATATTTTTGCATGTCATGCGTTTTGTCTTTTTCATCAACAATTTCAAAGCCTAGGAGTGATTCAATAATATCTTCAAGCGTAGTAATACCGTCCATACCACCATACTCATCGATAATGAGTGATAAATGTTCGCGTTTAGATAACATTTGGTCCCAGGCCTTAAAAAGAGTTAGGTTTTTTGGAAATGTTAGAATTTCACGTTTTAAATCTTTCAGTTGAAGATTAAATTGGTCTTCAGCAAGCTTTTCAAACACTTTAGAACGCAAAATATAACCTGTAATATGGTCTTTTTGATCTTTATATATCGGGATTCTTGAGAAATGAAAAAACTCTTTATTCTTCATAAAGTCTCTCAATGTCATATCTTCACTAGCCGTCACTACAACAACGCGAGGTGTCATAATTTTTGACACTTTAATATCTTTTAATCGTATAAGGTTTTGAATAATGGTATTTTCATTATCATTAAAAATTCCCTCTTCTTTTCCAATTGTTGTTAGGGCAGAAACTTCTTCTCTACTTGTTGTTAATTCATTTTTATCTCGAGCAAGCAGACGTGTCAAAAAAGAAGATGCTAGTACAAATGGAAAGGTAACAAATACCATTAGGTTAATAATTTTAGCAGAAATACCAACTAGTTCTTTGCTATAATTAGCACCTATGGTTTTAGGTATAATTTCAGTAACTATTAAAATTAAAACGGTAAGAATAGCTGAAACTAGACCAAAATAAGCATCTCCAAATACTATAGTTGCTTGAGCGCCGACACCTGCAGCTCCAACTGTATGCGCAATGGTATTAAGAGACAAAATAGCAGATAAAGGTTGATCGATATCTTCTTTTTGTTTCAACATTAATTGAGCGCTTTTATTACCATTTTCAAGCTGAGATTTCAAGTATGATAATGGCGTAGATAATAAAACCGATTCCATTACCGAACACAAAAAAGAAATCACTAAAACTATGGAAAGGTAAACTAGTAATAAAGTCATATTTCGATATCTATGACAACAAATTTAATGAAAGTCATTTCAATAGTGGTTAGTTATTAACATTTGTTGGAATATTAAGGTTAAATCAAAGCTATTTAAATTGACAACCCTAGCTTTTAGCCTTTAAAACTTTTCTAAACAAATAACTTGTAATGTTATCCATATTGACTTCACTTAAGCTATATTTCTGTACAACTTTAGGTCTGTGATATCAATAAAATTAGAATTGAAGTAATTCACTCTCAGGATTTTTAAATCACTATTAAAAAAACACAGCATTAAAAGAGGAAATAAATTGATGATAATTAATAGAAAAATAGTTTAAAAATACAGTTGAAGAATATCATCTGCACATTAATCATCAAATGAAAACTTATAGATAAACGAAGTAGCACCTATAACACCACTTTAATAAGTAAAATTAATGCAATTATAAAGAATAAACAAAAAACAGTTATTGCTAAGTTAATTAAGAAATTATTTTTCTTCATTCATAAATAAAATTTAAAAAAGGTCTTTAAAAATTATAATTAAAAACCGCCTAAACCATTTGACTGGTAAAGACGGTTTCCCTACTAACCTAACCAATTAGCTGTTTAATATTCTAAAATTCTTCAAACTTATTTTTTCGATCACGTTTTGACTTATCTAAAGTAAAGCGCAGTAAAAATTCACTTGTATTATTAGCTCTTGCCAATTGCTTCTCGGCTGCCACTTCATACACATAACCTAATGTAAAGTATTGACCAAACTTAACATTTAGCATTGCTCCTACTGTTTGATCTGTTCTGTATAAAGCTCCTACTTCAATGTACTTAGGAAACACCACCATGGCATTAAAGTCTGCTGAAAGTTCAGCCGCATCAACATAGCGAATCATTGTACTTGGCCTTAGGTTAATATTCGCCTCTTTAATTAAGGTAAATTCTGTTCCACCTGTTAAATACCAGTGTGGTTTTCCAGAGGAAGCAGACACAAAACCATCTTGCTCTTTAATTCTATTTGTATTTAAAATACGTGGTGTAGATAATCCAACATACCATTTTTCATGTTTTAAATAAGCACCTGCACCAACATTAAATAACATATTCCCAAAGCTACCTAAAGATGGGTCTGAAGTTAAATTATAAGTTTGTAAGCCGTCTGTATTAGCAGAGTAATCTTGACCACCAGCTTTTAAACCAAAAAACAATTCGTAGTTTTCAGTTAGTTGAACTCGATAAGAGGCATCTACGGTAACATAGTTTGATTTTTCTATAAAAGTTTCATCGTTTAAAACCGTAAGACCAATTGCTAAGTTGTTTCCTAATGGCATCCCAAAGGTTACTGCGTTTAGCACCGGTGACTCATCAATACCTGACCACTGCCGTCTAACAGAACCACTCACAAAGAGTTGGTCTTCGACACCAACATAAGCTGGATTGAAAATGCTCAT
>NZ_FQTW01000033.1 GCF_900129035.1 Psychroflexus salarius
CTTTTCAATTCGTTTCAGGTAATGCTTGTTAAATTCAGATTCTTAACTTTCATATATCCAACCCGAGTTTTTTCGGAGTGTTTATGTGTAACGGTTTGGCTATGAGTAGTGCGGGGCTAAAAAGCGAAAACTTTTCAATTCAGCACCGACCCAAGCGAGCAATTTTCTGTTTATAATTTTCATTCTATAAATATATAAATTGCGAGCGAGAAAACACGCCAAAACTTTCGATTCTGCCCAAACCTCCCGCATTACTTATAGCTGGTGTTGTGCATAGTTTTCTTTTAATCAGCGTGTTATCCAGCATCCGATTATTCCATTTTGCTTTATAAATTTCAAATGGTCAATTTTAGTTTCAGCCGTTTTTTGGGTTCAATCCACTTTTTTTTCAGTTTTATCTTCAGAGTGTGAATCAGAATTTAGTTCCGCGTATTGCTTTCAGAGTGTTATTCAGAGTTCATTTCCGCATTTCATAGTCAGCATTTGATTCGGAGTTCAGCTTAGAGTTCAACTTTCAGAGTGTGATTCGAGTTTCAGATGTCCAATTCAACATTCAGTAGTCTGCGTTAATTCGCTCGTCAATTTCGGCTTTCATAATCAATCCAATTTCCTTAAAAACTCAAAAAAAATTCGACTATAATTTATTTCTAAAACATGTAAAAATTTCACTCTTAAATTATGCACAACGGTTCGGCTATGATTTCGTTGTGGAATCATCCGCAGGATTATTCCGCTGTAGAAATCAGCCGTATTTTATAAATTAAACTTTGTTTTAACTCTCTGCCACAATGAATTATAGCCATTGTTGGCATTAGTTTTTATTTATAGTTATTGTTGTGATTCTTTTCAATGGAATATCAAATTTTTTAGCTGGTTCAGCCTTTATTTTATTCCAGAAACTAATAAAATCAATATTTTCAATATTTCCTATGTAACCGACAAGTTTTACAGAGTTAATTCGACCATTCCACTCAACTTCTACTTTAAAAAAAGCCTTGAATTTATTAGATTTCGTCTCGAATTGTTCTTTTAGAAATTCATTGAAGGATAATCTATTGCCATCTGCTTTTAAGTAATAAAAAATTGGCTCTATGATTGCATTTGTTGAAACAGTATGACCTTGGTCGGTTAATTTATTAAGCCCTTTATTAAACTGCTCAGAGATCGAATCTAATCTTTTTGCATTCGGATTTTCAATTTTCGGAATGTCATTTTTATAGATTAGAGAATCTATTTTTTGAGCAAAACATGTTGTCGAATAACTAAAAAGCAATAAAAGAATTGTTGAATAAGTAATTTTCATATTTCTTTATTGTTTAAATCAGTTTGTTCAACTATCATACCGTAATGCAATAAATTAATGCCAACGGTTTGCGCATATGGTTTGTGGCGGGCAAAAATGCGCAAATTATTCGGTTAAGGTTTTACGTTTTTAAAAATACAAAAATTTCAGGTTTGTCACTAATTCCGCCATAAACTATATGCGCTGTTACCACACGTTTTTATTCAATTTCTTTTAAAATATAATCTTCTTTTTTGTTTCCGAATATTGACACATAAATCTCATTTCCGATTTGCTTTTTTATTATAAAAGGCGCATAATTTTCGGTAAAT
The DNA here is from genome assembly GCF_900129035.1 of Psychroflexus salarius. GTDB lineage: Bacteria > Bacteroidota > Bacteroidia > Flavobacteriales > Flavobacteriaceae > Psychroflexus > Psychroflexus salarius. The sequence goes on from NZ_FQTW01000033.1 coordinate 1,615, forward strand.
AAAATATCAAACCCATTGTGGTTTACCATTTCCCACATAAAATGGTCGGAATCTCCAAATTTCCAAGAGTTGCTGATATAAACAGAGTCATTTATAAAGTGTATTGTATCAGTCCACTTTCTGAAATTTCTGATGAATTTTTTTCCAGTAAATTTTATTTCGGGTGTCCTATTCTTTAATGAATCTACCAACCTCTTGTAAACTCTATTCTGATTATAATTCTTGAATACAATACTGTCTTTTGTTAATGGGTCAATCATTTCAGATTCATAGTATTCATTTCCAGCAATAACAAAGTAGTCATTTCCAAAATCCACTAAATTCTTTCCTTTTAGTTCAAATTTTCCATTTCTTTCATATCCGTAATTAAATTCTTTGTAATTAAAATTTCCGTTATCGAATGTAATTAATTCATTGAAAGGTAAATCTCCAACAATGTAATCTTTAATTGTGTCATTATCAGTAAACTTATAAGCAGATATCCAAGTTCCATTCAGTTTTTTTTCATTCTGACAAGAGGTCAAAATAAAAGTCAAAATTATTATATTGAGTATTTTTTTCAAATGTGTGGTAACGTTTTTGTATAACCGCAGTTATTACGGACTTAAAAGTAGTGAATTTCAATTACAAAACCTAAGTGAGCAAATACGAGTTGATTCGGCTTGTA
>NZ_FQTW01000005.1 GCF_900129035.1 Psychroflexus salarius
AATAAGATAAGGATGCATATTATATGTATTAAAATGTATTATAGGCTAATTTTGTATACGCTTAGCTTAAAAATTGAATTTGATGACTTATAATTGATTAATTAATGTACATTAAATGAATAAATAAAGCACATTAAATACATAAATGATGTACATTAAAATATAAAATAATGTACATTAAAAATAAAAATTTTGTACATTAATTATACAAATGGATATTATAAGTTAATAAAACAAACCTATGTATTTAGAAGCTTATTAATCTTGTTTTAAATGAGACATCAATTGAAAGTAATGCTATCTCAATTAAGCTAAAGTGTTAACTTAAGATGAGACACTAGATGAATTAAATGATTTTATATAACTGACATCTGTTGAATGATTCAGACGTCATCTTGTTAATAACTAAAGTCTAGTGTTGAAAATTATAGTTTTAAATCAAATTTCTAAGGCTATCATTAAATATATAATAGAATGGTACAAAACCTTAGATTATTTATAAAAAAGAAGCCAAAACCCAGTATTGGTGCGGGTTTTGGCTTTCTGTGATCGCGACAGGATTCGAACCTGTGACCGTCTGCTTAGAAGGCAGATGCTCTATCCAGCTGAGCTACGCGACCTATACATTTTCAACTTAAAATGGCATCAACAAAATAATATTTTGTTTAGCGGATGCAAATATAAAACATTTATCAGCTCTCACAACTTTTTAAACCATTAAACGCATAAAAAAAAGCGCTCTTAACAGAGCGCTTTTATAAAGATATAAAATAAATTATTTAATCTAAGTTTTTCATACCATCTTCAATCATACCAAAAAACTGGTCTAATTTCGGTAGAACTACTATGCGAGTTCTTCTGTTTTTAGCTCTTCCAGATTTTGTATCATTTTCGGCAACTGGCACATATTCACTGCGTCCTGCAGCTGTCATTCTAGATGGATTTACATTATATTCATTTTGTAAAACACGCACAACTGCTGTTGCTCGTTTTGTACTTAAATCCCAGTTATCTTCAAAACATTCTCTAGAAATTGGTACATTATCTGTATGTCCTTCAACCATAAACTCAAAGTCTTTTTTGTCATTAACCACTTTGGCAACTTTACCTAATACGCGTTTAGCATCTTCTGTTATTTTATAACTACCGCTTCCAAACAACAACTTATCTGAAATGGAAACAAATACAACACCTTTTTCTACGCTAATTTCAATATCACTGTCATTAACATCATCTAAAGCACCTTTTAAACTGGTAACTAAAGCTAAGGTTACACTGTCTTTTTTATTAATAGCATCACGCATGGTTTTAATTTGTAAATCTTTTTCTTGAAGACTTTCTAAAGAGCGTTCAAGATTTTCAGCGCCTTTTTTAGAAATCGTAGCTAAATCACCCTGGCTATTTAGTAATGCAGAGTTTGTATTCTTTAAAGTCTCAATTTGAGATTTATAATTCGCCACTAGGTCACGATTTTTGTCTTCACAAGCACTTAAAGCCATCTCGGCCGATTTTAAATCGTTTTCAACTTTAGAATAATCTTCTTCTAAGGCTGCAAATTTCTTTTTAGATACACACGAGCTAGCTAATAGCAGCACGGTTAATCCCAATCCAATTACTTTTTTCATCACGTTTTAATTTAATTTTTAAACAAAAATAAGCTTTATCTACTCCTAATAATACGTCTTAACACTTTTTTGAAGTCAATGCTTCATAGCTTTTAATTCTCCAGAAAAATTTATGCCAAACTATGCTTTTTACCCTAAAATATTTTTCTGAAGAAAATACTTCTCGTCGCTTGCTTTTGATTTTTGAATAAAGTTTTATAAAACTAACATAAGCGCTTACAATTGCCAGTGCATGCTTCAGTTGAAGTTTAAAAGCAAAATACAAAATGGCTGAGCTATCAATTAAAACTCTACTAATAATTAAACATGTTAGCTTTTTTGGTGCATTCTTAACCAAATTAAACAATGAATTTCTGAAGTTTAAAAAAGTTTTTTTAGGGTTTTGAGCGTTTAAACTACCGCCACCTAAATGATAGACTTGGCTATATGGTGTGTACATAATTTTATAACCAAAATTTTTAAATCGCCAGCAAAGGTCTATTTCTTCTTGGTGTGCAAAATAATCTTCATCAAAACCGCCCAAGTTCATGAAAACTTGGCGTTTTAAAGCTAAACAGGCACCACTAGCCCAAAATATTTCGCGGGTATCGTTGTATTGCCCTTCATCTTTTTCGAGCTCATCAAACAACCTGCCACGGCAAAACGGGTATCCTAATTGGTCTATAAAACCGCCTGCTGCACCTGCATATTCAAAATAATCAGGCTTATTTAAATCTTTTAGCTTGGGCTGTACAGCGGCAACTTCAGCCTTTGTTTGTAATAATTCAATTAATGGCGGTATCCAGTTTTTGGTTACTTCTACATCATTGTTTAATAAAATAAGGTAGTCTTCTTTAATTAATTTCAGTCCTTCATTATAGCCACCGGCAAAGCCAAAATTTTGTTTGTTTTCTATAATTTTTAACTCAGGATAATTCTCTTTTAAAAATAATATAGAGTCATCGGTAGAGGCATTATCAATCACATATATATTTGCTTCTTTACTATATTTAGTAAGGCTTGGCAAAAAACGTTTCAGCAAGTTTTTACCATTCCAATTTAAAATAGCAATGGCAATTTGTGACGATTTAGCGTTCATAAGCTGGTAAATCTTTTAAAAATATATATTGTTGTTGTTGATAGTCTATCTGGCAATAATAGTGAGAAATACCATTAGTTACCCATAAAAATTTGGCATTTAATTTTAAATTGTACTGCGCTATTTGGTCAAAGGTTTGTTGGGTAATTTTAATATTTGGGGCTTTACATTCTACAAGTAATTCAATGCTACCAGAGTTGTTAAAACCAACCACATCATAACGTTTTTTTAAACCATTGAGATTAACCAACTTTTCTTCATTGAGTAGGTTAGGAGAGTAGTGTTTTTCATTAATTAAGTGTTCAATGCAATTTTGCCTGACCCATTCTTCTGGTGTTAAAAGCAAGTATTTTTTACGTAATCTAGAAAAAATAAACGTTTTATTTTCACTACTTTTGAGCTTAAATTGAAACTTTTTGAAGTTGAGTTGTTGCATGGCTTCAAAAGTAATAAAATATCCTTAAGCACCAGAAATGAAGCAAGCACAAGCCTTAATTAATAGCATTAAAAAGCGAGATTTTAAACCGGTCTATTTTTTGGTCGGTGAGCGTGAGACTTATTTTGTTGATTTAATTGCCGAGGCTTTAGAGCAACATGTATTAACTGATGATGAAAAGGCTTTTAACCAAAACATTGTTTATGGTAAAGATGTTAGTATAGATGAAGTAATTAGCTTGTCTAAGCGTTTCCCGATGATGGCTGATTACCAACTTATTATTGTAAGAGAAGCCCAAAGTCTCTCTAAACAACTTGCCCAATTAGAAGCTTATTTAGAACAGCCACAAGAATCAACTATTCTGGTGTTTTGCTATAAATACAAAAAACTTGATGCCCGTAAAAAGGTGGTTAAACTATTAAAAAAGCATCATGTTTATTTTGAGACGCCAGCGATTTATGACAACCAAGTACCTGATTGGATTTCACAAACCATGACATCTGCCGGATACAGTATAGACCATAAAGCGGCCGTAATGCTAGTTGAATTTTTAGGGGTTAATCTTGCGCATATCTCTAAAGAATTAGAAAAACTCATTATGCTAATTCCTAAAGGTCACCATATAACACCAGAAATCATTGAAGAAAATATTGGTATAAGCAAAGATTTTAACAATTTTGAGTTAACTAAAGCTATCGGTTTAAAAAATGAGCCCAAAGCTTACCAAATTATCAATTACTTTGCTCAAAACCCCAAGAATAACCCTTTAGTGGTGACCACCGGACAATTGTTTAGTTACTTTCAAAAACTTGCAAAGTATCATGCTTTAAAAGACAAGTCTAAAATGAATGCGGCTAAAAAATTAGGAATTTCGCCTTATTTTGTAAGTGAATATGTTGCAGCCGCTCAAAAATATCCTTTAAAAAAAGTAACACGAAACTTACATCACATTAAACAAATTGATTTAATGGGTAAAGGTGTTGATACCTACCAAACTTCACAGGGTGATTTGCTAAAAGAACTCATGGTAAAGCTGATGCGCTAATCTTTTTTTAAAGCTTCCAGTTTTTTAGCTACTTCTTCAGCTTCGGCGGTTTTTTGGTCAGCGGCTTTACGATTTGTTTTTGATAAATCAAAGGCTTCTTTTTGAAGTTTCTCGTACTTTTCGCGTAGTTGGTCTTCTTCTGATTTTTTCTTAAATAATCCGAACATAGTTTTTTGCTTAAAGAAAACGTTTAAATTACAACTTGTTAGCTTAAGACTTCAACTTTAACGCTAAATTAGGTTTGGTATAAAACTTAAACCCGATTATGCACTAAAACTTTACGATGAGGTTTGAAAATACTATAAAATCAGGTGATTTGGAAGATTTAGCATAGCATCGTTATGGTGAATCTGAAAACACAAATGAAATGTTGATTTTGGAGTAGTTTCAGGCCGTAATAGATTTTTTAATGCATAAGTCGGATTAGAAGCTATCTAATAAAACTTCTAAAATTTCAATAGCTGCATCACTAATTCGGCTTCCAGGGCCAAACACGGCCACAGCACCTGCCTCAAATAAAAATTCGTAGTCGGCTGAAGGTATTACACCACCAACAATAACCATAATATCTTCGCGACCTAAAGCCTTTAATTCATTGATAACTTGCGGCACTAAAGTTTTGTGACCAGCCGCTAATGATGAGACGCCTAACACATGGACATCATTTTCAACGGCTTGTTTGGCAGCTTCTTTTGGGGTTTGAAATAAAGGCCCAATATCAACGTCAAAACCAACATCTGCATAACCTGTAGCAACTACTTTCGCGCCGCGGTCATGGCCATCTTGTCCCATTTTGGCAATCATAATTCTAGGTCTTCGGCCTTCTTTTTCAGCAAATTCATTGGCTAAATTTTTGGCCTTACTAAATGAGGTATCTTCTTTCATTTCTTTGCTATAAACGCCACTAAACGATTGTATTTTTGCTTCATGCCTACCGTAAACTTTCTCTAAAGCTAAACTAATTTCGCCTAATGTTGCTCTGGCTTTAGCGGCTTCAACAGCACAGGTCAATAAATTTTCTTTACCACTTTTAGCGGCTTTAGTAAGTTGTTCTAGAGCTAAATTCACTTTGGTCTGATCGCGTTGCGCTTTTATACTTTTAAGCTTTTGCAGTTGCTGTTTTCTAACGCTTTGGTTATCGACCTCTAAAGTAACAATAGGGTCTTCTTTAGGCAATCTGTAGGCGTTTACACCAATAATTTTATCACTACCGCTATCTATTTTAGCTTGCTTTTTAGCAGCAGCTTGCTCAATGCGTAATTTAGGAATACCAGCTTCAATGGCTTTAGTCATTCCGCCAAGTTGCTCAATTTCTTGAATATGTTCCCAAGCCTTGTGCGCAATATCATGGGTAAGTTTTTCTACATAGTAACTACCTGCCCAAGGATCTACAGTTTTAGTAATTTGCGTTTCTTCTTGCAAGTAAATTTGTGTATTTCGGGCAATTCTAGCTGAAAAATCGGTTGGTAAGGCAATAGCTTCGTCTAAGGCATTGGTATGTAGACTTTGTGTGCCTCCAAAAGCAGCAGCTGTAGCTTCAATACAAGTTCGTGCCACATTGTTAAAAGGGTCTTGCTCTGTAAGTGTGTAACCACTTGTTTGGCAATGTGTTCTTAAGGCTAAAGATTTAGGATTGCTTGGGTTAAATGGTTTTATAAGTTTAGACCAAAGCATTCGTGCTGCACGCATTTTAGCAATTTCCATGAAATGATTCATGCCAATGCCCCAGAAAAATGATAAGCGCGGTGCAAAAGTATCAATGTCCATGCCGGCATCAAGCCCTTTTTTTATATATTCTAAGCCATCAGCTAAAGTATAGGCCAGTTCTATATCGGCGGTTGCACCAGCTTCTTGCATGTGATATCCAGAAATACTAATGCTGTTAAATTTAGGCATGAATTGAGAGGTATACTCAAAAATATCTGATATAATTTTCATGGATGGTGTTGGCGGATAGATATAGGTATTTCTCACCATGAACTCTTTTAAGATATCATTTTGAATGGTACCTGAAAGTTTCGATTGGTCAACGCCAGATTCCTCGGCAGCTGCAATATAAAAAGCCATAATTGGCAAAACAGCGCCATTCATGGTCATTGAGACTGACATTTTATCGAGCGGAATTTGGTTAAATAAAACTTTCATATCTTCAATCGAGTCGATTGCAACACCAGCTTTACCAACATCTCCTACAACGCGTTCATGATCGGAGTCGTAACCGCGATGGGTTGGCAAATCAAATGCTACTGAAAGTCCCTTTTGTCCTGCAGCTAAATTTCTACGGTAAAAGGCATTACTTTCTTCTGCTGTAGAAAAACCAGCGTACTGCCTAATTGTCCAAGGTCTACTTACATACATGGTCGAATAAGGACCGCGTAGGTAAGGTGGAATTCCTGCGGCAAAATTAAGGTGTTCAGTTTGGTCTAAATCACTTTTAAAGTAACAGTTTTTAAGTTGTATACCTTCAGCTGTTTTTGCAGTTTTTTTACTCGTGTTTTGACTTTCGTTTTCAAACTGAAGCTTTATATCTTGTATATTTTTTCGTTTCATAGTCTCTAAATTGGCTTAGGCGTTTGCTTCTTTGTCAAGGCGTTTCAGTTCAATCTTTTCGGCAAGTCTTCTGGTGATAATTGGTTTAAATTTGACTTGGCGTTGTTGCTTTTTTACAAATGGGTATAACTCTAAATCGGCTTTCATGCGATCATCTGTATTTTCATACTTATTAGTACCAACCATCACAAATTCTGTTTTTTCAAGTTTTTCTTCTTCTTTTTTGGCACTTGTTTCTATCGCTTTAGTCACATTGCCTTTAAAGAGTTCACTTAAATAGCCTTCATTTTTTTCGATGCTTTTAAATTCATCTAGTGCTTTTTGCGCTAATTGTTGGGTTAACTCTTCAATGTAGTAACTTCCATTTGTGGGATTATGGACTTGATCAAAGTAAGATTCATGTTTTAAAATGAGTAATTGGTTACGAGAAATGCGCTCGCCAAATTCATTTGTTTTATGAAAAATTTCGTCGTAAGCTAAATTATTTACCCAATCTGCACCACCAAGTACAGCACTCATACATTCGGTTGTGGTGCGCAGCATATTAACATTATAATCGTAAATCGTTTTGTTACGTTGGCTTGGTTCAGCAATTATTTTTAAGGTAACATCTACTGAAAATGAATTAGCTAAACTGTTGATTAACAATCGATAGGATTTTAGTTTAGCGATTTCGAAAAAGTAATTAGAACCTGTTGAAGTAATGACGTTAAGTTCAATTGTTTGTGGTAATGTTTGGGCATTACTTAAATAGTTGAAGTATTCACTAAGCACCGCTAAACTAAAGCTTAATTCTTGCTGTTTTAAGGCACCAGCATTTTGAAATAATCGCGTATCGATTGAGAGTTGAGGTTCTAGATGCTTCAATTGGGCGAATTGTTGAATTATAGCTAAATCTTCAGTTTGAGATTTCTGCCAATCACCCTGAGATGACAAATGCTTAATCGGGTCAAAGTTAAGTAGAATATCAATATTCAGTTCTGCACTAAATTCATCTAAATGCTTTAAAAACTCCTGTTCAAGTTTAAGAAATTCCAGCATTACGGGAACCTTTAAGGTGTTGATTTCTGTAAGTAAATCAAATAATTTTGTATTGGCTTCGGGGACAATTAACCATAGAGATTCGGCGCCGCGATTAGTAACATCATTTACTATTTTGGTGACTGCCGTATAATTTTCAAGGTAAATCTTTTCTGTAATTCGCCAATCTTCTGTAATTGGTAAATCGATGTTTTGATGTGTGTCTTGGTGATAAAAAGGTTTGACGTCTATACCTTCGTCAGAGTGGTCAATTAATTTTTCGTTATAATCGGCGCCTTTTAAATCAGCTTGAATTTTTTGTTTCCAAGCTTTAGAGGTTATCGGTTCAAAATCTTTAAATAATTGTTTGGCCATGTGGTTTAGTTTTGTTGTAAACTATCTTCATACTCTATAATGTAGACTTCTTCGTTCGGGCGTTTCATGAAATAATTTTCACGAGCAAAGCGTTCAATTTCTACAGAGTCATTAAGGGTTTTAAAGGTTGCTTTATCTTTAGCAATTTCCTTGATATAATATTGCTTGTTTTGTTCAAGCTCTTCAATATCTTGATTGAGTTCATGATGTATCAACCATGAATTGGTATCTATAAACAGCATCCAAATTATAAATAAACTTAAGGTTAAAATATACTTGTTGGTAAGTATTTTAAACCAGCGTTTAGTTCTTAATTCGTTTAACTTCATGGGATAAATTTACAAAAATTAAAGCTATTAAACTTAAAGTTTTGTGTGGGCTTTAATTATTAATTGGGCTTTATACCAAACGTTCTTTTATGATGGTTTGTACAATATCAATGGCTACTGTATTAAAGCGATTGTTTGGGATAATAATATCAGCATACTCTTTAGTGGGCTCTATAAATTGTTGATGCATCGGTTTAAGGGTAGATTTATAGCGGTTAATAACTTCATCAAGGTCTCGTCCACGTTCATTAATATCGCGTTTAAGGCGTCGCATCAGGCGCTCATCACTATCGGCATGTACAAAAATTTTAATATCAAACATTTTGCGAATGTCTGGATGCGTAAAAATTAAAATTCCCTCAACAATCATTACCTTTCGAGGTTGGGTTGTAATGGTTTCATTAGTGCGGTTGTGTTCTTTAAATGAATATACCGGTTGTTCTATTGATTGTCCAGATTTTAACACCTTTAAATGATCAACAAGTAAGTCAAAATCAATTGATTTGGGATGGTCAAAATTAATTTTTGTCCGATCTTCAAAACTTAAATGTGAAGTGTCTTGATAATAAGAATCTTGATAAATGACATCAACTTCATCATGTTGTAATTCATTTATAATTTGATTGACCACGGTTGTTTTACCACTTCCTGTACCACCAGCAATACCAATAATTAACATGCGTTCACTTTTGGTGTAAAAGTACACAAGCCCTAGAAATTATAAAATTAATCTGTCAATAATGTTGAGTAATTCGAGTGATAATTTTTAGAATTATTTAATTTTTGCGTTTAAACTCTCGTTAATTTGGTAGTCTAACTTAAAGATTTAATTAAATTTATATAAAATTTTAAATATGAAATTATTTTTATCATTTTGCTTTGCTTTTAGTCTATTGGCTTGTGCACAAGAAGATACATCAATTACAGTTATTGAAAATGATTATGAATATGAAGTTATTACAGACCAAGTTAATATGCCTTGGGGATTTGATTTTTTTGATGATGGGCGGATTATAATTACTGATAAATCTGGAGAAGTATATTTATATGATGACGAAAATACAACTAAATTAAGCGGTTTTCCAGAAGTCTATAATCGTGGTCAAGGCGGCTTGTTAGATGTTAAAATTCATCCTGATTATCCTAAAAATCCCTGGATTTACTTTACCTACGCTTCAATCGAAGGTAAAGCTAAAGGTGGTCACACTGCTTTTGCACGTGCTCAATTAACCGGCTCACAACTTATCGATTTTGAAGTTTTGTATAAGGCTTCACCAAACACAACAAAAGGTGTACACTTTGGTAGTCGTATAGAGTTTGACCATCAAGGTTATGTTTATATTTCAATTGGCGAACGTGGCGAACGCGATGTAAACCCTCAAGATATTTCACGTGATGGAGGTAAGATTTATCGTTTTCATGCAGATGGTCGAATTCCAAACGATAATCCGTTTGTAAATGAAGACAATGCCAAGAAGGCTATTTATTCTTATGGACACCGAAATCCACAAGGCATGGAAATACATCCTAAAACTGGTAAAATTTGGGTGCATGAACACGGACCACGTGGCGGAGATGAAATCAATATTATTAAAAAAGCGGCCAATTATGGTTGGCCAGTTGTTACGTACGGAATTAATTACTCAGGAACAACGATTACCGATGAAACCCAAAAACCTGGGATGACGCAGCCAATTCATTATTGGGTACCATCTATTGCGCCAAGCGGAATGACGTTCGTTGACTCTAATAAGTATCCACACTTAAACCAAAACTTGTTAGTTGGGTCGCTTAAATTCATGTACTTAGAGCATTTAGTCTTAGCGGATAACCAAGTTGTAAAGCGCGAAAAAATTCTCGATAAAATAGGTCGTGTAAGAAGCGTAGAACAAAGTCCTGACGGCTTTATTTATGTTGGTGTAGAAGGTGTAGGTTTGGTTAAAATACTTCCAAAATCTTAATATGAAAGTAGTTGTAATCTCTTCATTTTTGTTGTGCTTATCTGTATTGATCTGGAAATCTGAAACTAGTTCTATAAATTACCTTGAGCAAAGCCAACTAACCGAGAGTATCAAGCGCGGTCAAATTGTTTACAATAATTTTTGCATGCGTTGTCATTTGCCCGATGGCAGTGGTGTTGCAGGTGTTTATCCGCCAATTGCCAATTCAAATTGGTTGAGTGAAAAACGAACTGAAAGTATTAAAGCTGTAAAATATGGCTTAAAAGGCGAAATTGAAGTCAATGCTAAAGTTTATAATAATATGATGTCGCCTATGGGTTTAAGTGATCAAGAAGTGGTTGATGTAATGAATTATATCATGAACAACTTTGAAAACAAACAAAAAAAACCTGTCACGCTTTCTGAAGTTCAAGATATTAAAAAATAATTTTAAGTTTCAGGCAACCCTTTTTGAAATTCTGGCGTCTATATAAACAAGAGACGCTTTGTGAAAATAATAAATCTACATACCAAGCTTGAAAAGCTAATAGCAAGAGCTAAGCAAAACGACCGTCGTGCACAGCATGAAATTTATAAACGTTTTGCTCCCAAGTTACTGAGTTTAGCAAGATTATACATTGCTGATGTTCAGTTTGCCGAAGATGTTTTGTCACGGAGTTTTGTGAAAATTTTTAATAAGATTCATCAATTCTCTTCAAATGACAAAGCTTTTCCAGCTTGGTGTAGGCAAATTTTAGTACGTGAAGCTATCGATTTTTTAAGGCGACAGAAGGCTATTGAATTTCCATCTCATGAACTAGAGCATTTAGCCATTACAACTGATGATGAGACATTAAATTATACCCAAATAGACCAAATACAAAGCTGTATTGATCGATTACCCAGTGGTTACAAATTGGTGTTTAACCTTTATGTAGTTGAATCTTATACACATAAAGCTATAGCTGAAACTTTAGGAATAAGTGTAGGAACTTCAAAGTCGCAGCTCTCTAAAGCAAAAAAAATGATTATGAACCTACTTCACGATCAAAAGCAATTGAACGGATGAAAAATTTAGAACAACATATTAAATCAAAAATTGAACAGCGCGAAATACAACCTAGCGACCATGCTTGGTTTAAAGTAGTTGAAGGTTTAGAGCAATCACCGCAACCCAAAAAACGCCCTTACCTATATTTTATCGCGGGTCTTGCAGCCGGTTTAGTTTTATTTTTCAGTCTACAAACTTTATGGTTTTCGCCTAGCAGCAACTTAGATGCTCAACCAACAAAGTTTGCTTCACCAGCACCAAAATCAAATTCAGTTACTAAAAGCATACTAGTTGTAAGCTCTAATTTGAAGTCTAAAGATGTCTTAATTACATCAAAACTACCACAGTCAAAACCTATAAATTTTGATCAATTAAATTTGTTTCTACAACCAAGTAACAAGCAAAATTCACATCAGCCTGAAACCACGGAAGATTTAGCAAACTCACTTTTAGCCGAAATTGAATTAGAACTTCAAGAACAGCCAAACTCAACATCCAAAGATAAATTAACTGAAGTTGACCGTTTACTAGCGGAAGCAAAAGCGCAACTTCAGCCGCAACAAAGACAGCTTGTAAGCCATGTTACACCAGAATTATTATTAGCAGATGTTAATGCACAACTAGAAGATGATAATTTTAGAGATAAAGTTTGGGCAGCCATAAAACTTAAATTTAATCAAGTGCAAGAGGCACTTACTCAACGTTAATATACTTATAACTTAAAAACCATTACCTATGATTAAAATTGCATTTTACATCGCAACATTGCTTGTTATGTCTAGCTATGTAACAGTAAACGCTCAAATGACCACAGTTCTTGACAGCCTTTCTGTTGAAGATCAACAAGAAGTTCAAGAACTCATGGATAAAATTGAAGCACAAGAAAAAGAACAATTAAAACTAAAGGTCAAAGCGATTAATAAAAGCTTAGAAGCTAAAAAGATTACTGTTGATGAGGCTGAATCTCTGAAACAAAAAGCGGCACAAACTGCAGCAATGAATATTCAAGAGCGGCAGCAACTCGCCAAGCTTTACTTATCTTATGCCATTAGAAACGATGTTGAATTAATTGATTTGAGTGAAATGGATTTAAACCTTGACCTTGATTTACCATTAGATCGTCTTAAGCGATATACAGATACGATTCAACTAGACTTTACACCATTCTTTAAATATGAGCGTATTATAAAAGATGGTGATGAACGTGAAAATAATTTAGTTTTTGGGGTTAAATCTTCAGATACTATTTCTAAAAACAAACAATTTAAAATAGAGTCACGCACAGACTCTCGATTTATTCTTGGCTTTGGGTTTAATAACAGTTTTAATGAAAATGATTTTGGTAATGAAAACTATAAGTTTGCTGGGAGTCGTTACTTTAGTTTTGGGTGGAATTGGAGTACGCGTGTATTTAAATATTCAAATTTTTTACGATTTAATTACGGTGTAGAGTTTCAATTCAATGGATTAAAACCACAGGATAATCAGATTTTTGTAGAAAATGGCAATCAAACGGTATTAGAAACTTTTGAAGTAGAATTAGATAAGTCAAAATTTAGAATGGATAACCTTATCATTCCTCTACATTTAGAATTAACTAATTCTAGAAAGAAAACCACAAAAGACCAATATACCTATTTTACAGATCCTGGTGTTAAGTTTGGTTTTGGTGGCTTTGTTGGTCTTAACTTATTAAACACCCAAAAACTTAAATACAAAGAAAATGGCGATAATTTTAAAGTTAAGCAGCGCACTGATATGAATACGAATAATTTGTTATACGGTATCAGCACCTATATTGGTTGGGATAATGTTCAACTGTACGGTCAATATAATCTAAATCCTTTGTTTAGTGATAATACAGTTGACGAACATAACATTCAAATCGGGATGCGATTTGAAATAGATTGATTTTCATCATTTGTTTTAGTTAGCTTGGTCTTGATTGACTATTAAAAACGGCTCATTAGAGCCGTTTTTAATTTGAGCTAGCTTTTTGCGATTGCATCTATTCGTGCGGCCAAATCAATATCTTTTTGGGTAATTCCGCCAGCATCATGTGTATTAAGACTAATATTAACCTTGTTATAGACGTTGTCCCAATTGGGATGATGCATTAATTCTTCAGCTTCAAATGCTACGCGTGACATAAAACTAAATGCTTCTTTAAAATTTTCAAAAGTAAATGAGCGCATAATGAATTCACCTTCATGATTCCAATGGTCAAGTTCACTTAAGGCTTTTTCTATTTCCGTTTTTTTCAGTGTTTGCATAAATTATAATTTTACAGAGTTGTAAATAATGTCTTCAATACTAATGTACAAATGTTCCGGGAGAACATGTGTTTTAGGTAACACTGCAATATAACGATCTCGATTTGAACTGTAAACGTTTTTAAAGAGAATGTGATCGTAACCTAAAGCTTTTCCAATATCTTTAATTAAGTCTTTATGGTGAATTAAATCACGGCTACCTAAATGATAAATGCCTTCTAAATCTTGATTTATAATATAGTGTATTTGTTGGGTAAACTTTTGGTGAGTTGTAGCGTTTATAACTACATTAGGAAAAACTTCAACGGCTTCATCAAGTTCAAGTAATAACTTTAATTCTTTAATTTTAGGAGAATTATAACCATAAACCATCGGTAAACGTATGATGTTATAGAGATGGTTTGGTAATCGCATTAGCCTGTTTTCAATCTTGATTTTGTACCGACCATAACTACTTTCTGATAAGGTTTTATCGTATTCATAAGACGGATAATTGGTAAAAGCATCAAATACATTGGCCGATGAAATATACATCAGCTTTTTGTTGTACTTTTCAAGATATTCGCAAATTTCAAAATGTGTATAAACCTGCCCAGCAAAATTACCTTTTAGACAAGAAATAATTAAGTCGGGTTGAAGTTCAGAAAGCAATAAGTGGATGGAGTCGAGTTCAAAATCCCATTCAAAAAACTTATGATTGTTGTGCAAATCTTCATCAGGCGTGCGGTATGTACCATACACATCAAAATAAGCATAAAGCTCTCGGTAGAGTTCGCTACCGAGAAATCCACTGACACCTAAAATTAATATTTTTTGTCCACCTTTAATAGCGCTTATTTTTTATAAAATGGTGGTTTAACCGTAATTCCAGCGACAGCTTTTTTGCGGATTTGTAATTGTATCGGTGTTCCAAATTTACTGTATTCGGTAGCAACATAACCCATGCCAATTGGTTTTTTTAAACTAGGAGACATGGTCCCTGAAGTTACCTGGCCAATCTGTTCGCCATTTTCATTTAAAATAGCATAGCCTTGACGCGGAATTCCTTTTTCAGTCAGTTCAAAAGCGATGAGTTTACGTTGAGGTCCAGCTTCTTTTTCGGCTTTTAAAGCCTCTGCATTAATAAAGTCTTTTGTAAATTTTGTGATCCAGCCTAGTTTAGCTTCTATTGGTGAAGTTGTCTCATCAATATCATTACCGTACAAACACATCCCCATTTCTAGTCGTAATGTGTCGCGTGCTGCAAGTCCGATCGGTTTTATGCCATAAGGTTTACCAGCTTCTAAAACGCGACTCCAA
This sequence comes from Psychroflexus salarius, assembly GCF_900129035.1. Taxonomy (GTDB): domain Bacteria; phylum Bacteroidota; class Bacteroidia; order Flavobacteriales; family Flavobacteriaceae; genus Psychroflexus; species Psychroflexus salarius. Next base: position 15,022 of record NZ_FQTW01000005.1, read on the forward strand.
ATTTGTTCGGCATGTTTATTTTTAAAGTAAATTTCAAAACCACCGCTTCCAGTATAACCTGTTCCAGAAATAATAACATCTTTAACACCAGCAAAATCGGCAACTTCAAAATGGTAAAATTTAATTTCAGACAAATCTATTTTTGCAAGTGATTGCATAGCTTCAACAGCTTTGGGACCTTGAACAGCCAATAGGCTATATTCATCTGAAGCATTGATTACTTCAGCATCAAAGTTATTGTGTTTAGTTACCCAATTAAAATCTTTTTCTATGTTTGAGGCATTAACTACCATTAAAAATTTATGGGCATTAAAGCGGTAAATAATTAAGTCGTCTACAATGCCGCCTTTGTCATTTGGCATACATGTATATTGTGCTTGGCCATCAATTAATTTACTAGCATCGTTGGTTGTAATATATTGAATCAGCTCTAGCGCTTGTTTACCTTCAACAAAAAACTCGCCCATATGCGATACATCAAAAACCCCAAGATGTTCACGAACACATGCATGTTCGTTATTTACACCTTCATAAGAAACAGGCATTTCATAACCTGCAAACGGAACCATCTTAGCACCAAGTTGATGATGAATATGGTTTAAAGCTGTTGTTTTCATACGTATTAAGTTTTTTTTGCAAAGTTAGGATTTTAGCTGAATTAGACTGTGATTTAAAGCGGTGATTAGCTTTATTTGTTGTGATAAAAGCCGTATGTTTAAGTTAAAATTTGGCTTATGAAAATTTATAATCCGCAACAACTTTCAGAATTAGACAAGTTAACTATGTCCATAAAAGGTATATCTTCACTTAACCTAATGGAAACAGCCGCTGAAAAAGCGACAACTGAATTATTGTCTATTCTTCCATCATCAACACCTGTGGTGGTTTTGTGCGGCATGGGAAATAATGCTGGAGATGGTTTTGCTATTGCTCGATTACTTAATCAACAGCATTATCAGGTTGAAGTTTTTTGGTTGAAGTTTGCTGACCAGCTTTCGGCTGATGCACAAGCCAACTATCATCGTTTACCAGCCGAAGTTAAAGTAACTGAAATTGACGAAACCCAAACAAACTTTGAATTATCAAAACAAAGCAATTATATCGATTGTATTTTTGGTGTAGGTCTTAACCGACCGATGCCTAAATTTGTTCAGGCTATAATTGAAGATATAAACCAGAAAAAAGGCTTAAAAATAGCTATTGATGTGCCTTCAGGAATGTATGCTCATCAGGCTAACAAACCTAATGATATTCGATTTAAAACCGATTTATGTTTAAGCTTTCACGCGCCAAAGCTTAGTTTTTTCTGTTCAGAGAATGCTGCTTTTTTGAACGATTTTAAAGTGATTGATATCGGACTTGTTGAAGACCATAATTTCAGTACTCCTTTAACCTGCCATTACATTACTCAAAATGACTTATTGAAAATTTATAAACCTAGACAACAATTTTCACACAAAGGAAGTTTTGGTCATGCACTTTTAATAGGTGGTAATACTGGTATGCACGGTAGTGTTATTTTATCTGCTGAAACTGCTTTAAGAAGCGGTGTTGGTAAATTGAGTGTTCATTCTAACGCCATAACTAACCAGGTATTATTAACCCGACAACCTGAAGCGATGACAACTAATATAGATGAAGACCTTTCTTTAAATTTAGCTGAAGTACTCCTGAAAGATTTTGATGCTATAGGTTTAGGAATGGGATTAGGACGTACAGCTGAAGCAAGTGAAATTGTTTCAACTGTTTTTAAAAATATTCAAAAGCCAGTTTTACTAGACGCAGATGCGCTTTATGTTATTTCTAAAAATGAAGCTTTACGGCGTCAAATTTCACCAAAATCTATATTAACACCACACAAAGGCGAATTAAAAGGCTTGATCGGCGATTGGCAAACGAGTTATGAAATGCTAGATAAAGTTAAAGCCTTTTCTCATAAATATAATGTAATTGTAGTCGTGAAAGAAGCCTTTACCAAAGTAGTTTGTGGCGATCAGGTTTTTATAAACACTACAGGAAATCCTGCCTTAGCGACGGCTGGTTCTGGCGACTGTTTAGCAGGTATGATTACTGCTTTAATGGCGCAGAGTTATGAGTCCTTAAACGCCGCTATTTTAGGTGTATATTTGCATGGTATAACAGCAGATTTAGCCTTAAGCCAGGAATCTCAAGAAAGTTTTTTAGCATCTGATATTTCAAAATTTCTAGGTCGAGCTTTTAAATACTTTGAGTGTGAACAAAACTAAAAAAATGTTTAATTTCGCAATCGTTTGAAATTAAACTCCTATGTCTAAAATTCATTACATCAACGATGCGCATTTAAGTATTAATCAAATAGAACAACTGCTTCAAGGTAACTTTAAATTGGCATTGTCTAAGTCTGCTAAAGCTTCAATTTTAAAAGCACGAAATTATTTAGACCATAATCCAGCTATAAGCGAAAAGGCTTTTTACGGAATAAATACTGGTTTTGGATCGCTATGTAATATTCAGATTTCTAATGAGAAACTATCTGAACTTCAGCGAAATTTAGTTTTATCTCATGCTTGTGGAACAGGAGATTTAGTTGATCAAGAAATCGTTAAAATAATGCTATTGCTAAAAATTCAATCCTTAAGCTATGGACATTCTGGCATTAGTTTAGAAGTGGTTGAGCGACTTATTTATTTTTATAATCACAATATATTTCCCGTTGTTTACAGTCAAGGTTCACTTGGGGCTTCAGGAGATTTGGCACCATTAGCGCATTTGTCTTTGCCATTATTAGGTGAAGGTGAAGTTTATGAGAACAATACAATAATTGACGCTAAACAAATCTTAGCGACTCATAAGTTAAAGCCTTTAGAGTTACAATCAAAAGAAGGTTTAGCGCTTTTAAATGGAACGCAGTTTATGAGTGCGCACGCCGTTTATGCCTTAATTCAAACCAAGCAGTTGATTGACTTAGGTGATTTAGTTTCGGCTGTTTCTATGGATGGTTTTGATTGTAATTTATCACCATTCGATGCCTTGGTTCATCAAGTTAGACCACATCAAGGTCAGGTTAAAACAGCTCAACGTATTTTACAACTTCGCCAAAATAGCCCTATAGCTCAAGCTGATAAAAAACACGTTCAAGATCCGTACTCGTTTAGGTGTGTGCCGCAAGTTCATGGCGCTACAAAAGACACCTTCGAGTTTGTGAAAAAAACCATTGAAATAGAAATTAATTCGGTGACCGATAATCCTAATATTTTTGTTGATGAAAATAAAATAATATCAGGCGGAAATTTTCACGGTCAGCCAATTGCTCTGCCTATAGATTATTTGGCAATTGCTTTGGCTGAACTCGCAAATATATCAGAGCGACGAACTTATCAATTGGTATCAGGCTTGCGCGATTTACCAGATTTTCTTGTTGATGTGCCAGGATTAAACAGTGGTTTTATGATTCCGCAATATACAGCAGCAAGTATTGTTAGTCAAAATAAACAATTATGTACGCCAGCTTCGATTGACTCTATTGTATCTTCTAACGGTCAAGAAGATCACGTTAGTATGGGGGCAAATGCAGCAACCAAGCTTATAAAGGTGGTCGAAAATGTTTATACCGTTTTAGCTATTGAATTATTTAATGCTTCTCAAGCTTTATATTTTAGAGAACCACTTCTGAGCAGTGAAGAAATTCAAGATTTTATCCAGAAATTTAGAACAAAAGTTCCATTAGTTAAAGCCGATAAATTTATGGCAGCTGAAATTAAAGCATCGATTAATTTTTGTAAATCAACCGATGCTTCACAATGGATTATTTAGCTTTTTTACTTTTTATCATTTCTTCGAGCATGTCCCACATCTGCTCAGGAATTTGATCGAGTAAATTAAACTGTCCAGCACCTTTTAACCATTCGCCACCATCAATTGTGATTACTTCACCATTAAGATAAGCTGAAAAATCAGAGACTAAAAAGGCAGCTAAATTGGCAAGTTCTTGATGGTCACCGACACGTTTAAGCGGTACTTTTTTAGCTAAATCAAACTTGTCTTTTAGCTCGCCTGGTAAAAGTCTATCCCAAGCGCCTTTTGTTGGAAATGGACCTGGTGCAATTGCATTAAATCTAATACCATATTTTGCCCATTCTACTGCCAACGAGCGTGTCATGGCTAAGACACCAGCTTTAGCCGTTGCACTTGGGACAACATAAGCTGAGCCTGTCCAAGCGTAAGTCGTAACAATATTTAGAACCCTTTTGTTGGTCTCTTTTTTATCAATCCAATGTTTACCTAGCGCCAGCGTGCAATTTTTAGTCCCTTTTAGTACAATATCAATAATAGTATCAAAAGCGTTACTCGATAAGCGCTCAGTTGGCGAAATAAAATTACCAGCAGCATTGTTAAGTAAAACATCAATAGTACCAAGCGTTTCATGAGCTTTTTCTAGCATATTTTCAACTTGGTCGTAATGCCTAACATCGCATTGTAAAGGAATACATTTTGCATCAACATTAGCACTAAGTTCGCTTGCGGTTTTTTTCAGTTTATCTAAATTTCGTGAGGTAATTACCACATTGGCACCGAGTTCTAAAAAGTATTTGGTCATTGATTTCCCCAATCCAGAACCACCACCAGTTACAATAATATTAGTGTCTTTTAAAGCGTCTTCACGCAACATTTTGTCAGTATAAGCCATTGTTTTTTCTTTTGAATACAAGTTACGATTTTTTCAAACTTTAAGATTGAAGTTCGTAACTTTTCCGTTAACTGAAAATTGACAGCTTGTTGTCGTTTTTCAGTTGAAGTTAAAGCTGAGAGTTCAATAACTTCAGATTAAAATAAACTTGCTAGAAGATAAATTAAGGCTATTGCAAAACAACTTAGCGCTACTTTTTTTAATTCAGGATCTAAGTCTTTGGGATTAGTGTAATTAATGACTTTCTTTAAGTGAATAAGTAAAGGAATACATCCTATTAAACTTAACCATTGGTCATTCTCAAATCGGAAATAGCCATAAAAAACTAAACACAGTATCGCTATACAAATGAGACTTACGTGATAGATTTTGGCAAATTTCTTTCCATGCTTAACCACTAAAGTTAATTTGTTAGAATTTCGATCACTATTCTCGTCGCGCATATTATTAAGATTGAGCACCGCAGCTGATAAGAGACCAATACTTGTTGCTGGCAATAATTGAATTTCGTAAAATTGATTTGTCATTAAATATTGACTCCCTAAAACAGCTACTAAGCCAAAAAAAACAAATACAAATACATCACCTAAACCTTTGTAACCGTAAGCTGTATCACCAACAGTATATTTAATAGCGGCAATTGTGGCTAAAATGCCTAATGCAAAAAATAGGAGCGAGGCTAAGAAATTGTCTTGTCCAAAAGCCTTATAAATTAATGCAATTGCTAGAACTAAACCAATAATACTATTAATAATAATACCGCGTTTAAGCTCTTTATCAGTTAATGCACCACTTTGTAAAGCACGTTGAGGTCCTAGTCGATCATCATTATCAGTACCTTTAACGCCATCGCCATAATCGTTAGCAAAATTAGATAAGATTTGGAAGCTGAGTGTTGTTAAAATAGCAAGCCAAAAAATGGTCTGGTCAAAAGCCTTTTGCTCAAAAGCTAAACTACTACCCATTAAAATACCTGCAATAGAAAGTGGTAAGGTTCGTAATCTTGCTGCTGAAATCCAAGCTTTAAACTTTTGCATTAAATCCCTATATAATTTTGTGGCGTAATTTGCTTTAATTCTTGCTTAACTTCATCACTAACTTCTAAGGTTTCAATAAAAGCTTGAATACTTTTTTGATTGATTACTGAGTTTGTTCTTGTTAATCCTTTTAAAGCTTCATAAGGTTTTGGATAGGCTTCACGACGTAAAATGGTTTGAATAGCCTCAGCAACAACAGCCCAATTTTGCTCTAAGTCTTGATTAATTTTCCTCTCGTTTAATAATAATTTCCCTAATCCTTTAGCTGTTGATTTTAAGGCGATTAAACTATGAGCGATGGGCATACCAATACTCCTTAAAACAGTTGAGTCGGTTAAGTCGCGTTGTAATCTTGAAACGGGTAATTTTGCAGAAAGATGTTCAAATAATGCATTGGCAATTCCTAAATTTCCTTCTGAGTTTTCAAAATCGATAGGATTAACTTTGTGCGGCATTGCTGAAGAACCAACTTCGCCTGCTTTAATTTTTTGTTTAAAATAGTCCATCGAGACATAAGTCCAAATATCACGATCTAAATCAATTATAATTGTATTGATACGCTTTAAGGCATCAAAAGTTGCCGCTAGATAATCATAGTGTTCAATTTGTGTGGTTGGAAAAGAGTATTTTAAATTTAAACTTTTTTCCACAAAATTTTGACCAAATGCTTTCCAATCAATTGTTGGGTATGCTACATGATGCGCATTGAAGTTTCCAGTTGCACCACCAAACTTAGCAGGCATTGGTGTTTTTTCGAGCGTTTTGATTTGTTCTTCTAACCTCACAACAAAGACTTCAATTTCTTTTCCTAAACGTGTAGGTGAAGCTGGCTGCCCATGTGTTTTGGCAAGCATAGGAATATGTTTCCATTCGCTTGATTTTTGCTTTAGAGCTTCAATAAGCAACTTCAATTCAGGGGTATAAACCTGGTTTAAACCTTCTTTTAAACTTAAAGGAACAGCGGTATTGTTGATGTCTTGGGAGGTTAATCCAAAGTGAATAAATTCTTTTGATTCTGTTAAGCCTAACTCATCAAATTTTGACTTAATGAAGTATTCAACTGCTTTAACATCATGATTTGTGGTAGTTTCGATTTCTTTTACAGCTTCAGCATCTTTAGTGTTGAAATTTTTATAAATAGCACGAAGTTGATTAAATAAATTATGGTCGAAGTTTTTAAGTTGCGGTAGTGGTAACTGACATAAGCTAATAAAGTATTCAATTTCTACATGAACGCGATATTTTATTAAGGCCTGCTCACTAAAAAATTGATTCAAGTCTTTAGTTTTAGAAGCATAGCGTCCGTCAATTGGTGAAATAGCGTTGAGAGCATTCATAGTTGAGGTTTTAAGACGCTCGCAAATATACATTATTAGCCCTAAATTTTAGTTGAAATTGAGGGAAATAAGCTAGATTTTAATTGTGTTTAGTGATGTCTTTTATAGCTTGAGGAACACCAGTTGAAGCTTTTTCAGCGTATATTTTTGTTTTATTATTAGCTTTTATTTGAGGCTGTGGATCAATAAAGTAAATTGGTGTTTCAGCTTTCTTAAAATCGATTAAACTTGCAGCAGGATAGACTTGCATTGAAGTTCCTACAACCATAATAATATCGGCAACTTCAACCTGAGCAATGGCGTGTTCAAACATTGGTACAGCTTCACCAAACCAAACAACATGAGGTCTGAGTTGACTGTTTTTTTCACATGTATTTCCAATTTTGATATCTTCTGACCAGTTATAAATTAAGCTATCATCAATACTACTTTTAGCTTTCATTAATTCACCATGAAGATGCGTTACGCTTTTGCTACCGGCGCGTTCATGCAAATCATCTACATTTTGTGTGATGATATTGACTAGATATTTCTGTTCAAGCTGAGCCAAAGCTAAGTGTGCTGCGTTAGGTTTTACGCTTTTAAGCTGTTTTCGGCGTTGGTTGTAAAAATCTAAAACCAGTTCAGGGTTTTTCTTGAATCCTTCTGGCGTAGCTACTTGCATTACATCATGGCCTTCCCAGAGTCCATCATGGTCGCGAAAAGTTTTAACGCCGCTTTCAGCACTAATTCCAGCTCCAGTAAGAACGCAAATATTTAACATGTTTATCGGTTAACTGCTCTATATTCTTCATAACAATCACTGATGGCATCAAGTAATTGTAAATCGTTAGCCTTGCGGACAAAAGATTCTGAGTAGTCACATTTTTTTAGAATGTCTACAATATCAACTTTGCTGATTTGGAGGACAGCTGATAACGTTTCACGATCAAATTTATCTTGTAGTAAATCTCGAATGGCATTGTCTTGCTTCATTTTTCGTAAACGCTTCATCTGTTTTGGCTTTTTACCAAAAATTTGATAGAGCAAATCAGCAGGATTTAAAATGGCGTCTATGGTTCGAGAAATAGATGAGCTTTGGTAATTGCCACCTTCATAGGCATAATCTGTTCCAGAAATTGAATATCTGTAATTATCGTAAATGGGGATATTTTTTGCGTCAATCTCTAGAAAACCTGTAAGTTTAATGTCTTGTAATTTTACTTCTTCTAGAGCAATAGCAGATTCTGTCATTTTAATTTTAACATCACCAAAATCTACCCAATCTTGAGTAATGCGAACTTGAATAGGTTTAAAGCCTAAATAAGAAAAGTATAAGGTGTCATTGACATGCGCCTTTATATTAAAACGCCCGTTTGAATTGGTAACTGTACCTCTAACGGTGTTGATATTGATAATATTTACATTTTCAAGAATTTTATCATTAGCGGCATTCATGACCGTACCTTTAATTGTTTCAAGTTTTGCGTTTAGTGAATCTTGGCTAAAACTTGCTAGTGATAAAAAAAATAAGATGTAATATAAATACTTCATTTTTTAAAAATAAAGAAATCTTAATACGCAACGTATGTGTCGTATTAAGATTTCGATAAAATTAACAATTACTGTTTTTTGCGTCGACGTTCAATTGATTTGTTTACGCTGCGATCTCTATTTCTGCCACCAGATTTAAAATCACGTTTGCCAGAACCTTTACCGCTAGAGTGGCGCTTACCAGAACGTTTGCCTTTAAAGCCACCGCCTGATTTTTTCTTGTCTTTTGTGATTTCAACATTAACATGTCTGCCAAATAGTTTAAAATCTTCAAATAAAGCTTTAACTTTTTCAACATCGTCGTTTGGGACATTAAAAAATGAAAATGTGTTTTTAACATCAACTCTGGCTACTGCATCGCGGCCTAAATCAAGTGTTTCTTTTAAAAAGTCTTTTAGAGACATCCAGTTAAAGCCGTCTTTTTCACCAACGTTAATAAAAAAGCGTGTTTCATCGCCGTAGCTTGCACTGCTTTTTCCACCACGGTCTTCAGAAGGTTTTGTCAACTTAGGAGCGTTTTTATAGTAGTTATGAAAACGCGTAAACTCAACTGAAAAGAATTTTTTAATTAAATCTTCTTTTGAAATATCTTCAAATTGAGACTCAAGTTGATCGACATAAGGATCTATATCGTGATTGATTTCAGTATTGTGAACTTCTTTAGCTAAATGCAGTAATTGAACTTTACAAATTTCATCACCAGTTGGTAATTCTTTTGCTACAAAACTTTGACCAATAATACGTTCAACTTGTTTAATTTTACGTATTTCACTTTTAGTGATAATCACCATTGAAGTACCTTCTTTGCCAGCACGACCAGTACGTCCGCTTCGGTGTGTATAAGTTTCAATTTCGTCAGGTAATTGGTAATTGATAACATGTGTAATATCGTCTACATCAATTCCTCGCGCCGCAACATCAGTAGCCACAAGCATTTGGATTGACTTAGACCGGAAGCTTTTCATAACCAAATCACGTTGATTTTGGCTTAAATCGCCATGAATTGCTGAGGCCGAATAGCCATCTTCTATTAAACGTTCTGCTACTTTTTGAGTATCGCGTTTAGTTCTACAAAATACAACGGCATAAATATCGGGATTTGCATCTACCAAACGCTTCATTGCATTATAGCGGTCTCGACCAGCAACAATGAAGTATTCGTGAGTTACATTTTTAGTAGAAACATTTTTCTTACCAATAGTTATTTCTTTTGGGTTTTGCATAAACTTTTTAGCAATCTGCGCAACCTCTTTTGGCATTGTGGCACTAAATAGCCAAGTGTTTTTTGTGGCTGGTGAGTGCGACAAAATCTCTTTGATATCCTCAAAAAAGCCCATGTTAAGCATTTCATCAGCCTCATCAAGAATACATATATCAATTTTTGATATGTCAATAATGTTTCGACGAATCATATCTTTCATTCGTCCAGGTGTTGCCACAATAATTTGCGCTCCTTTTTTAATTTGTTTCGCCTGGTCTGTAATACTTGCACCGCCATAAACCGCAACTGTATTGAGGTTTTTGTAATGTTTAGCATAAGATTTTAATTCGTTTGTGATTTGCAAACAAAGCTCGCGAGTAGGCGACAAGATTAAACCCTGTGTGCTTTTAGAATTAAGATCGATGTTTTGAATTAGTGGAAAGCCGAATGCAGCAGTTTTTCCTGTACCTGTTTGGGCTAGCGCAACCATATCGGTTGGCTCTTCAAGCAAAATAGGAATGGTTTTTTCCTGTACTTCACTTGGTGACTCAAACCCCATATCTTTTACTGCTTCTAAGATTTCTTGGCTTAAGCCTAATGATTCAAATGTATTCATATAAATTTTAAAAATAGCTGCAAAGATAGGTTTTAAATATGACAATCTAAGCATCATAATGTTAAGCCTTGTTTAGAAGTTAAAGTGTTTTGTTTTTTCAATTTTGATTTTGGTGATTACTGTAACAAAATAATAACTTTACCTACTAATTAATTGAATTAAATCTTACGTGATTAAACAGCAAGAGCATCAGTTTGTAGAGTTACTTGAAACTCACCAAAATATTGTGCATAAAATATGCCGGCTTTACACGCATGATGAAAGTTCTCACAAGGATTTATTTCAAGAAATTACAGTTCAATTATGGAAAGCTTTTCCAAAATTTAGAGGCGATGCTAAGTTTAGTACTTGGATGTATCGAGTAGCATTAAATACAGCAATTACACTTTACCGTAAACGCAAACGAAGCATCACTACATCAGATATTGACCAAATAAATTTTAAAATTGCTTCGGAAGTTTATGATGACACGGTAGAAGAAAATTTAAAGCTGATGTATTCAGCTATAAAAGAATTAAATGATATTGATAAAGCCTTAGTTTTTTTATATCTAGAAGATAAAAACTATAAAGAAATTTCTGAAACACTTGGGATTACTGAAGTTAATGCAAGAGTGAAAATGAATCGTGTAAAAACCAAGTTAAAACGAATTTTGAACCCCTAATTATGGATGAATTAGAATTATTAAAAAAACGCTGGCAAGCTCAAGAGTCCAGTTTGCCCAATTATAAATCAACAGAGATTTATGAAATGCTTCATAAAAAGTCGTCTTCTATTGTGAAATGGATTTTTTTGATCAGTATTTTTGAATTCATATTTTGGTTTGTGATTGAATTTATTGGCATGTCCCAAAGCGTTAATGAGAGTTTAAAAGAGCTTGATTTACAAACTTTTTATAGAGTAACTTTAGTGGTTAATTATGTGGTTATTATCGCTTTTATCATTAAGTTTTTCTTTAATTATAGACAAATACAAACCACGGATACCGTTAAGAGTTTAATGAAAACTATTGTTAAAACACGTTTAACTGTAAAATACTATGTTTGGTTTAATATCATCTTCTTTGCGATTACATCTATTGTTTCAGTTGTGGTAACCTTAAATCATCTTGATAATATAAATTCTCAGAGTTTTTGGTTAAGCATACTTATATCAATAGCTATTCTTGGTTTCATTATTTTAATTATTTGGGCTTTCTATCGCTTATTATATGGCATTTTGACTAGAAGACTTTTAATTAATTATAAGAACTTAAAAAAAATTGAACTTTAAATAGATTTTTAATAACAAACAAAAAAACTTTTATTATGATCCATAAAATTATATTTCTATTAGCGCTATGCAGTTCAGCGATTTTTAATCTACAAGCACAATCTATTGAAAATGCTTTATTATGGAAAGTTAGCGGTAATGGACTTGAAAACGAGTCTTACTTGTATGGCACAATTCATTTAGCTTGTGAAGTTAATATTTCTGAAGAAGTCCAATCTGCTTTTGAAGCTACCAATCAACTTGCGTTAGAAATTAATATGGCAGACCCAGCGATGATGACAACCATGATGCAAAGCATGTATTTGGCTGATGGTAAAACCCTAGCTGATTTTACAACTGAACAAGAACTGAAGCAGTTAGAAACTTTTTTTGAAGGAAAAGTACCAGGAATGAATTTTGCTATGATTCAAAACATCAAACCCTTCTTCTTGAGTTCTATGGCTATGACCAGTTTTTTAAGTTGTGCCAACCCTCAAGGTTATGATATGTATTTTCTTCAACAAGCCAAACAAGCTAAAAAGTCAATTATTGGTTTAGAAACACTTCAAGATCAATTAAACATGATTGATAAGTTGCCTTATGAAAGTCAGGTTGATGATTTATTAGTTATGGCTAATGCAACGGCAGAAGAAAATAGAAAAATGTTTCAAAAGATGTTTAAATTTTATGAGGCTAAAGATTTAAAGGGTTTAATGGATTTTATGACTCAACAAGAGTCTTCTGTAACCTTATTTGCCGAAGATTTCTTAGATAACCGAAATAAAAAATGGATTCCGGTTATCAGTAAAAAAGCAAAAGAAAAATCTACTTTTTTTGCTTTTGGAGCGGCGCATTTAGCAGGGAAAAACGGTGTTGTTAATTTACTTAGAAAAGCTGGATTTACAGTTGAAGCAATTCAGTAAATTCTTTAATTTTTAGCGCTATAACGTCGTTTTTCATTAAGTGCTTCGATGGCTTCAAGCTCTTTTTGTGGAATTACTTTTAACAATGATGGGTGTTGCTCAATCGCATATTCAATTTTTTCTACAATTTGGTTGATACTTTCATTATCGTAATCAATTTCTAAAGGCGCTTTAATCACCATTGATTGTAAAATATTCCTTTTTTTGATGCGAATACCTTTCTTGTCAAACGAACGTCTAAAACCGTCAATTACAATAGGCACTACAATTGGTTTGTAACGTTTTATAATGTGAGCAGTTCCTTTTCTAATAGGTTTCCAAGGCTTAGTGGTACCTTGTGGAAAGGTAACCACCCAACCGTCATTTAAAGCCTTGCCAATATTGCTAATATCACTCATTTTTACTTGTCGGTTAACGTCTTTACCAGCAGCACGCCAGGTTCGGTCTATACTTACAGAACCAGCATAAGCGAGAATTTTAGGTAAAAGTCCACCCTTCATAGTCTCGCGCGCAGCGACATAATGTAGATTCAGCTTAGGGTTCCATAAATAACCAACATTTTTAATGCTATCATCACGACCACTTAGACTTGCATTAAACACGTGATACATGGCTACAACATCAGCAAAATAAGTTTGGTGGTTAGAAATAAACAATACATTTTCATCTGGCAAATCCCTTAAAATTTGTGATCCTTCAATATGTAAGTCATTAAAACCTCGATAACGCCGATGCGTTAAACCGCCCATAATCCTAATGAGCCATTTTTTTAAAAATAAATAATGTCCAAACGGATTCTTCTTAAACAAACCCATATTTTTCGTAAATTAGACCGACAAATATACACTGTTTTAGCTCTAAGCCGAATCAAATTAACGATTTTAAACCCAATTTATGCATTATAACTTTGCAATAAGGTTTGAAAACACCAATGAAATATTGATTTTGACATTGTTTCAAGCCCTAATAGATTTTCTAATGCTTAATTTGGGTTAAATACTTTTACCTGCTAACCCGTTTAGCATAAGTGATTTAATTTCGGCTAGCATCATTGCCGTTGCACCCCAAACTATTCGATTATTGAAGTTAAATGCATTGACAAGCATTCTCTTGGCATAAGCCGCAGATACTTCGGTTTTAACCTCATTAATAGGGTTTAAACAATCAGCCAATAAAATGCTGTAAACACATTCTACTTCAGTTTCTTGTAGAATAAATTTCGGTTGATGATCTAAAAAACCAAGAAAAGGAAAAACAATAAAATTAGAAGGTGGAATGTATAGCTTAGTTAAAGGCCTAATAAGCTTAACAGTTGAAGTTTTTACGCCTATTTCTTCTTCGGTTTCACGTAAAGCGGTTTCTAAATAGTTTGCGTCTCTTTTTTCGACTTTTCCGCCTGGAAAACCAATTTGATTAGAGTGTACACCCGAATTAGATTTTCGTTGAATAAAAACCATTTGCATTGCATTAGCTTCATCAGGGTAAACCAAAGCCATGACTGCTGATTCTTTAGCGTTTAGATTATTATAGTTAATATTTTCAAGTTCTTTCCGTCTACTAAATGGCGCCATTTTAACCTGAGCAGAAAGTCCTGGAAGTTCATTTTTTTGTAATTTTGGAACTAAATTTATAAATGATGAGAATTGCATTAATAGGAATTATTTGCTTTTGTATACTAGGATGTCAGCAAGATACAAATAAATCTAAAAGCAAAATAAAGGCTAAAAAAGAAACTAATAGTATTATAAAAAAAACACCTGAAGAAGAAGTGGTTATTCCTTCAGCTGGAGACGCTGATATTGATTTATCTAAGGTGAAAACAATTACTCAAGAAGAACTCATGCCTTTTTTAAGGGATTATTTTAAAAAAAATAACCAACGTTTGTTCGTTATTGAAACCCGTTTTGGCAACATCAAGATTAAACTATATAATGATACACCGCTTCATACAGCAAATTTTGCGCGTTTGGTCGAGCTTGATTATTTCAATACCACTTTTTTTCATCGGGTCTCAAAAAATTTTGTAATACAAGGCGGAAATAGTGATAAAATTGTAACACACAAATTCAGAAATAAGATTGGTGACTTTCTCATTCCTAATGAATATATGCCAATGCATAAACATGTATATGGTGTTGTTTCTGCTGCTAAGTTCACAGAACAAAATGTAAGTAATGCATCCTCACCATTCGAGTTTTTTATTGTAACCGCAAAAAATGGCGCACCACATTTAGATAAAAAGCATACGGTTTTCGGTGAAGTTGTTAGCGGAATGGATATTGTGCATGAAATTTCTAAGGTTGAGGTTGATGATAGTGAGTGGCCAAGACAAAATATTGGTATTGACATTAAGCCTGCTAATTAACCTGAGATCATTACCAGTAATCTTCAATATTTTCTTCTTTCTTATAGATGCTTGGTAAGGAAATTTTAAAAACAACTGCTGCTAAACGAACTAAAATCACAACAATTCCGGCAATGATAAATATTAAACCTTTCGGTACATTGAGTTCGAGTAGTAAAAAATAGCTTAGACCGCCTAAAATGCAAGCGGTTGCATAAACTTCTTTTCTAAAAATAACAGGAATTTCATTACATAAAGTATCTCTTATAACACCACCAAAGCATGCACTCATTGTGCCTATTGCAATGCATATTTCAGCCGAAAACCCGTAACTGATTCCTTTCTCAACACCAACAACAGTGTACAAACCAATACCTAAAGTATCAAACAAGAATAGTGACTTGCGCATGTAGGCCAGTTTTTTTCTAAAAATAACCGCCAAAATTGTGGTGATTAAAATGACATATACGTAAATCATTTCTTGCATCCACATCACTTCAGAGCCGATCAAAATGTCTCTTATCGTACCACCACCAACCGATGTTACAAAGGCTATAATTAAAATACCAAAGGCATCCATGCGTTTTTTTAGCGATGATAAAACTCCTGATATTGAGAATGTAATTACGCCAAGAATATCAACAAGTAAGATGTAATCCATTATTTTTGAGCGTAATAGTTATAATCTTTAATGAGTGTTTCTACAAATGTAACTGGTTTTTCTTGAGCCTTTACATTTAATTTTCGTTCTAAAGTTTTTGAAAGCTGTAAAATTACATTGTGTTTAGAATTCAGTTTTGCATCTTTAAAAATAGAATTAATCCGACGCATTTCAACATCATCGATAATAGTAACTTGCGGATAAACAGGTGAGTAATTATCAGGGATTTCAGTTGCCATTGTTTTAAGTAGTGAAGATTTTCTACGTTCACTTATTACTGTTGTTTTTGCAGCAATATCACCTAATCGCTGACCTTTACCGTTAATTAAAACAGTTAAAACCGCAACCGAAACGCCTGTTAAACTTAAATCAATTGTACGCAAAAGCCATCTAATTAAGTAAGCTGAAAATTTTGGTTTAGAGCCATCAAGCATAACAACGCGAATGTTCATGGCCATTTTACCAAGACTTTGGCCATTTAAAAAAACTTCCATCAATAAATGATATAATAAGAATGGTAATGTAATGACCAATCCGCTTGCCCAAGTTTCAAAAGGTGAGATGTTCATACCACTTAAAATTAAAACCACAGTTGTTATGTATGCAATTAATATTAAATAATCAATCAGGTAAGCAATTCCCCGGCTAAGTACTGATGCCGCGTTTTGTGTAATTCTAACATTTTGTGCTGTTTCTATTTGATAGTTATCCATGAATTATGTTTCTTTGAAAAAAATCTACCGATGCGTGAGGCGGCATTTATAAAACAAAATAAGAACAATTGGATAAAATTTGAAAGCCTTCTGCAAAATTATTCTGAAATTGATGCTGAAGTTTTATCAGATTTGTACATTAAACTCACTGATGACCTTAGCTATGCCCAAACGTTTTATAACGGAAGTGAGACGCACAAGTATTTAAATGAACTATCAGTTGCCGCTCACCAGAAAATCTATAAAAACAAACGTGAGTCACGTAATAAATTTTATCGATTTTATTTTGTAGAGTTTCCACTGATGTTTTATCAATACCAAAAGCAGCTACTATTCAGCTTTGTTGTTTTTGCTTTTTTTGTTGCTGTCGGTGCATTTTCTGCAGCGAATGATAGTGATTTTGTTCGCTTAATTTTAGGTGATGCTTATGTGAACCAAACCATTGCTAATATTGAAAGTGGCGATCCTATGGCTATTTACAAAGAGTCTAACCAAGTTGATATGTTTTTAGGAATAACCATCAATAATATTCGGGTTTCGCTTACAGCTTTTACTTTTGGTGTGTTGTTAGGTCTAGGAACACTTTACATTGTCATACAAAATGCTGTGATGTTAGGTTCGTTTCAATTCTTTTTTTATGAAAAAGGCTTGCTTTGGGAATCGGCTAGAACAATTTGGATACATGGTACAATCGAAATATCAGTCATTATATTAGGTGCTTGTGCTGGGTTTGTGGTTGGCCAAAGCATATTAATGCCTAGAACTTATACACGCTTGCAATCATTTATTAATGGTGCTAAAGATGGACTGAAAATAGTAATTAGTACAGTTCCATTTTTTATTGTCGCTGGTTTTTTAGAAGGTTTTGTGACCAGACTTACTGAAATGCCTGACTGGCTGGCGATTTTAATTATTTTAAGTTCTTTAGGATTAATTATTTATTATTACGTTATTTTACCAATTCAAGTTAATAAAGCTCATGAAACAAAATTTACAATTCAAAAAAAGTAGAGATTTAGGTGAAATTATCACCGATACGTTTACCTTTTTAAGGCATCATTACAAAAGCTTTTTTACTGTGTTTTTTAAACACGTTGGGCCTTTAATATTATTAACCACGCTATTATCTGCTTATTTGCAATATTCTGCAACTGGTTTAGTTACTGATTTTGGTGGCGGTGATGGTTCAGTATCAGCTTCTGCAGGTTTAGATGTGATGAATTATATAGCAGAGTTTTCAGTTGTTGGATTATTAAACATATTAGCTGCAGTAATTACCTATGCTATGAGTATTTCATGCGTATTATATTGCATAAAATCTGTAGTTGACCACGGCGAAATTCAAGAAACTGAAGTTGTACAGCAAATGCGTCAAAAATTTTGGGCTTTTATTGGTGCCAGTATTTTAGTTTTTTTATCGGTTATGGTTGGTGCACTTTTCTGTGTAATTCCAGGGATTTATTTAGGTATTACTTTGTCAATCATATTTTCAGTAATGGTGTTTAAAGATATGTCAGTTATAGATGCTTATTCATATTGTTTTCAATTGATCAAGCAAAACTGGTGGATGACTTTTTTAACGTTAATTGTTATCGGTCTTTTGGTTGGTATTGCTGGTACTATTTTTCAACTACCCATGATAATTATGGGCGTGATTGAAGGAGTAAGTTCTGTGCAATCTGGTGGTGAACCTGATGTGTTTTTTGGTGATAATTGGTTGTATATGGTATTTTATGTGATTTCAACAATTGCTAGTTACGCTCTTCAAGTTATTACAATTATTTCAACCGCATTGATATACTTCAATTTAGACGAATTTCACAACAATACTGGTCAATTAGAACAAATTGAAGAACTAGGTGCATAAAATTTTCTTATTCATATTCAGTTGCTTAATATTTCAACTTTCGGTTGCTGGTCAAGTTGATTCAACTTCTGTTGAAGAACAAGAATTGCTCTATGACGATTCTGAGGCAAGTTCAATTGAAGTGTTTGAACCAAATTTTAAGGAGACTTACCTTGATCAAGATGCGTTTAATTACACTGAAGTTGCTTATAAAGAAAGCGCTTGGCAGAGTTTTAAAAACTGGTTAAACTTAAAATGGAATGAATTTTTAGAGTGGTTACTTCCAAAAGCTTCAAAAAGTAGTTTCTGGGATATTTTGGGTACAGTTTTAAAGTTCTTACTAATTATAGGTATTATTACACTAATTATTTGGTTATTTATTAAGTATAATCCAGGTCAAAGTTTTGTAAAATCATCTCATAATTCTGAATTGAATTGGACAGAAGATGACTATTTAATTCATAAAGAAGACTTAACTAAACTTATTGCTCAAGCTAAAACTGAAGAAAATTTTAGGTTAGCAACACGATATTATTTTCTTGAAACATTGAAGCGCTTTAAAGATTTAGATTTAATTAAATATGAAGCTGAAAAAACAAACTATTCTTATGTAAATGAATTATCAAACACAAGCTTAACATCTAGTTTTACTGAAGCTGTTCGGTTTTATGAGTACGTTTGGTATGGCGATTTTGAGATTAATAAAAGCCAATTTGACCAAGTTGAAGCTTTGTTTATGAAGATGTTTAATCAACTAAAGTCTAAAGCTCATGCCTAGATCGATTAAACTATTTTTAGTGGCCATTTTTGGCGTTGTTTTAGTAGTGATGTACTTAGAATATACAGCACCAAAACCTTTAGATTGGACACCTGATTATTCGCGCAACTCGAATTTACCCTTAGGTACTCAAGTTTTTTTTGAGCAACTAGAAAACAATCAGCAAATTAACCTTAAACTCAATAATCGGCCACCAATTGAGTCTTTGGGAGAAGACTCTATAAATTTAAATCAAAATTTCATTTTTATAAATAATTATCTACCATTTTCAGGAACAGAATTAGACTCTTTGTTGAATTGGGTGAGTTCAGGAAAACAAGCTTTTGTTTCTACTTATTATGCGCAAACTCTATTTGATAGCTTAGGTTTAAAAACCACCAATCTAGTCCTAAATGATCGTATCAACTACAAACCAGAGTTTCAGCTTTATAACGATAAACGTGCCACTTCAGTTTTAAGTAAATTTAATAAAGCAAGAAATTACTATCATCATTTTAAAGAGTTAGATACTCTAAATACAGTTGTTCTTGGTTACATGCAGCCAGAAAATTCTGCTAATCAAAAGCAAGTTAACTTTGTTAAAGTAAATTATGGTCAAGGTGAGTTTTTTGTTCATTTAGCACCAGAAATTTTCTCTAATTATTTTATACTTGATAAAGCTAATTCAGATTATACAACTCAAGTTTTAAGTTATTTAGATTTTGAAAATCCATTAGTTTGGGACGCTTATTATAAAACCGGTCGCGAGCGTATTTCAAGTCCGCTATATTATTTGCTCACAACACCAAGTTTAAAATGGGCTTACTACACCTTACTAGTTTGTTTAGTGCTTTTTATCATATTTGAAGGTAAGCGTAAGCAAAAACCTATAAAAGTAGTTAAGCCTTTGCAAAATAAATCTTACGAGTACGTTCAAACCATTTCAGGAATGTATCTTGACAAAAAAGCACACCATAAGATGGCTTTAAAAATGATTGATTTATTTTTGGCAAAAGTACGTCAAGATTTTCATTTGCAAACCCAAGATATCAATACTCAATTTATTTCACAATTAGCTCATAAGCTTAATGTGAACAAAGATGAAGTGACTGCTTTTATGAAAAAAATAGACCGTATTAAGCGGCAAAATCATCTTACAAAATCAGAATTAATCGAACTAGAACAAGAGATTTCAAAGTTATTAAACCATGGATAAATCACAAGACAAAACATCAAATCAAAACCTCAACAATAGCGATGACGAACAATTAAGTACATCACAAAACAACAAGCAAGAGGTTGCAGCAGACTCATCAACCGATTTTGAATCGCGAATCCCTTTAGATCAGCTTAAACAAAGCGTTCAAGAGCTTAAAACAGAACTTCAAAATCTCATTGTAGGTCAACACGATTTTATAGAGCTTCTTATTGTGAGTTTACTCGCTAATGGCCATGTTTTGATTGAAGGCGTTCCTGGAATTGCCAAAACAATTACCTCTAAGTTGTTTGCTAAAACGATCAGCACTCGTTTTAACCGTATACAATTCACGCCAGATTTAATGCCAAGTGATGTTTTAGGAACTTCAATTTATAATAAGGCCAGCCAATCTTTTGAGTTTAAAAAAGGGCCTATTTTTTCAAATATTGTTTTAATTGACGAAATTAATCGAGCACCTGCTAAAACACAGTCGGCTTTATTTGAAGTGATGGAAGAATACCAAATCACAATGGATGGTCAACAGCATAATTTCGAGCAGCCTTTTATGGTGATTGCCACTCAAAACCCTATTGAACAAGAAGGAACTTATGCATTACCTGAAGCACAATTAGATCGGTTTTTATTTAAAATTAAAATAACTTACCCTAATTTAGAAGAAGAAAAAGAAGTTTTAAAATTACATCATTTACGAAAAACACAGCGAGCTACAGATTTAATTAAGGAAGTTATTAAACCAAGTGACTTGTTAAACTACCGCGATTTGATTAACAACATTGTATTTGAAGATAAGTTGTTTGATTATATCGCACAGATTATTAATGAAACACGTCAACATCCGCATTTAAGTTTAGGCGCTTCACCTCGGGCATCACTTGCTATTATGAAGGTTTCTAAGGTTTTTGCAGCGATTCAAGGGCGAGACTTTGTAACGCCTGATGACATCAAACAGTCATTAAATCCTGTGCTAAACCACAGAATTGTGTTAACACCAGAAAAAGAAATGGAAGGTTTACAAACCGAAGATGTTGTTGATATGATCGTAAAATCTGTAGAAATTCCACGCTAGTGATTTCATTTTTTAAATCTTTATTTTTTGGACAACGCTTGTTTCAAAGCTTGATTGTGATTGCAGCTTTGTTCTTACTATCGCAGTGGGTACAAATACTGTACTTACCAACATGGATTTTACTTATAGCACTTGTTTTTTTAGTGTTAACAGAAGGTATTGCGTTATACAAATCAACTTCATTTAATGCTGAACGTATATTAACAGAAAAGTTTTCTAATTCTGACGAAAATTCAGTTACCATTAACCTTTCAAATTCCTACGGCTTTAAGGTCAATATTGAAGTGATTGATGAAATACCAATTCAATTTCAAAAGCGTGATTTCCAGAGAAATTTCAACCTGAGCGCCAATTCAAACACTCATTTTTCTTACACTTTAACACCAAAACAACGTGGTGAATATCATTTTGGCGCAGTACACTGTTTCATTTCAACTGTTCTAAAATTGGTAAAACGCCGCTACAGTTTTAGTCAAAATCAAATGGTAAAGGTGTATCCGTCTTATATTCAAATGCAAGCTTTAGCTTTTTTAGCGCTTGACCGTCAAAGTGAAATTGGCCTAAAAAAAGTACGTCGGATAGGACATACTTTAGAGTTTGAACAAATTAAAGACTATGTTTTAGGTGATGATATGCGAACAATTAATTGGAAGGCCACAGCTAAACGTGACCAGTTGATGGTTAATCAATATCAAGATGAGCGTTCGCAACCTATTTATAATATGATAGATCGCGGCCGATTAATGAAAATGCCTTTTGAAGGTTTAACTTTGCTAGATTATGCTATTAATTCAACTTTAGCTTTTAGCAATATTGCTCTAAAAAAGAAGGATAAAGTTGGTTTGTTAAGTTTTGCAGAATCGATTAAAGATTTTACAAAAGCTACCGATAAGTCGTCTCAATTACGGATTATTTTAAACCGATTATACAATGTAAATACGCATTTTTTAGATCCTGATTTTAATCGCTTATATGCTCATGTAAAAACATATATCAATCAACGGAGTTTACTGTTGTTGTATACTAATTTTGAACATATGAGCAGTCTTGAACGCCAATTGCCTTATTTGCGTGCCTTATCTAAAAAACATGTTTTGGTAGTGGTTTTGTTTGAAAATACTGAAATTACCGAACTTGCTAATTCTAAAACAACTAACATTACCAGTGTTTATGAAAAAACTATTGCGCAACAATTTAATTATGAAAAACAATTGATGCGTAAAGCTTTATTGGCAAATGGCATACAAAGTATTTTGACAAAGCCTAAAGATTTATCGGTAAATACAATTAATAAATATCTAGAAATTAAAGCAAAAGGACTACTTTAATGAAACTTATTTTTGCCACACACAACCCCAATAAAGTTAGTGAAATTCAAGCCATGTTACCTAGCGGAATTGAACTAATTTCACTAAAAGATCTTGATGATTATGATGAAATTGAAGAAACAGCATCTACTATTGAAGGTAATGCTAAGCTAAAGGTTGAAGCTATTGCAAATAAATACAATTATCCGTGTTTTGCTGATGATACAGGTTTAGAAGTAGCTGCTCTAAATGGCGAACCAGGTGTAAAGTCAGCCCGTTATGCTGGTGAAACCAAAGATAGTAAGGCTAATATGAGAAAGTTATTAAACAATTTGGCAGACAAATCCAATCGTAAGGCTCAATTTAAAACGGTGATTGCTTATAAAGCAAAAGGTGGTCAAATATTAACTTTTGAAGGGATTTGCAAGGGTGAAATTTTAAAATCGGCTAGAGGTGAAGGCGGTTTTGGGTATGATCCTATATTTCTACCAAGTGGTTATACACAATCATTTGCTGAAATGACAGCTAATGAAAAACACCTTATCAGTCATCGTGGATTAGCATTTAAAAAGTTTATTAAGTTTTTAAGTGAGTCTCATAAAAACAAAACGCTTTAGCATTAGAACTAAAGCGTTTTGTTGTTTATCGTTTTTGTTAATTTACCTAAATATGTAAGTGTCTTCTTGACCAGCACTATTTTTAAATGTAATGATTAGCGGTTGATTGTTAGAAGTTTGTAAAATTTGCTTAACTTCAGAAATAGAATTTACTTTTCGTTTATTAATCTTAGTAATTAATAATCCTTCAAACATACTCAGTTTAGGCGATAAAGCCTTATCAATCATCACACCATTATCACTATCAAAGGTTTTATATTCGTCTTTCTCAAGGTTTCTAATTTGTAAACCTAGTGGCTTAATGATGTAAGTTGAACTCATCATCAACTCAACTGAAGTTTTCATTTGTTTACCATTTCTTAAATAAGTGACTTCCACAATATCACCAGGGTTTTTAGAATTTAAATAGCCTTTTAAATCTGTGAATTTTCTGATTTTGATTTGATCAATTTTTGTGATGATATCACCCTTTTTAAGACCGGCATTTTCTGCAGAACCATCTTTGGCAAAACCAGTAATGTAATAACCTTGCGTTACGTCAATATTAAGCTCTTTGTAATTTTTTTCATTGATATCTAGTCCGCTAACGCCTAATAATGCTTGTTTAATCGAGCCATATTCAATTAAATCATCTATAATTTTCTTAGCGTTATTACTTGGTATAGCAAATGAATATCCTATATAGGAGCCAGTTTTTGAAGTTATGGCCGTATTAATTCCGATTAATTGTCCTTTTGCGTTGACTAAAGCGCCACCACTATTGCCTGGATTTACAGCTGCATCTGTTTGAATAAATGATTGAAATAAATTATCATTCGGATTCAAGTCACGGGCTTTAGCACTAATAATTCCAGCGGTAACCGTAGATGTTAAGTTAAACGGGTTGCCAATGGCTAAAACCCATTCACCAACTTCAACCGCATTTGAGTCTCCGAAACTTAAATAATTTAAGTTGTCACGGTCAATTTTTAATAAGGCAATATCATATTCAGGTGCTGTGCCAATAATTTCAGCTTTAAAAGTTTCGTTATTATTTAAGGTGACATCAACTTCAGTTGCACCATCAATAACATGGTTATTTGTTACAATATAGCCATCAGGACTTATAATAACGCCGCTTCCAGCACCTCGAATGTATTTTCTTGGTTCGTCATTATAGCCATAACCAAAACCCCAAAAGCCTTTAGATTTTGTCACGGTTACGTTTTTAACGTGAACAACAGCATCTAAGCTTGTTTTTGCTGCTGTTGTAAAGTCAGTTTCTTCAGCGGCATAATTAGTACTATAATTCACAGGCATGCTTGATTGTTGAACAATAGGTTGAGTTTCATTGAGATTTAAAGAACTGGTGTTTTGGGTTGTTGATACCGAATAATGATAAACACCAATACTTAATGTACTCACTATAATTGTGATGATAATTAATTTTATTGCTTCTTTCATGTTAATCAATTTTGTTTCAAATTTTTAAAAAATTACAGATATCGTCAATCTTATTTAACGTCTATTTAACCCACAAAAAATGGGTCTATTTTCCATATTTGTAATTTTTGCACCATCCGTGAGCAATATGGTGGAAGAAGTAGAATTGTTAACATAATCATAACGTGAATTACGGAAAAACCGTTAAATAAAATATCACAATTTCATTACTTTTAGAATATAAAAAACAAATCAATAGTTATGAAAAATTTAATTTTGCTTATAGCAATTGGACTTACACTATGTTGCTGTAGTAACGACGACGATAATAATAATGGCGAGACTTTACCACCTGCAACCCAAACAGGTGCAAATACGGTTGGTTGCTTAGTTAACGGAGAAGTATTTTTGCCTAAAAGCGAGGGCATAAATCCTGCTGTGGTTTGCAATTATGAATATGAAGAAGGAGAGTTTTATTTCAATTTAGTTTTTAGTGACCTAAGAGGAACTGGTGTAAAAACAGTTTCAGTTAGAACAAGTGAAATAGCACTACAAGCTGACTCGACTTACTCTCTCGACCAAGATAATACAATTTTCGACTCTTTTATTGGTGGTGGCGGATTATATGGTATTAATGCTACAAATTATTTTTATACAAATTCTGCAAACACAGGAGAATTGACAATTACCCGTTTAGACCTTTCTAACTCTATAATATCAGGAACATTTTGGTTTGACGCTATAAATGACAAAGGCGACATTGTAGAAATTAGAGAAGGACGATTCGATTACCAATATTAAAATAAATACCTAAACCAATGAAAACTATTTACACATTACTATCTATTTTATGCTGTACTTTATTTTTAAATGCACAGCAAGCCAATACAGATTTTGCCAACCAAATGAATACCATATTTCAGCACTTGGATAAAAACCGAGTACCACACGGTATTCTTACAGATTTTGGGTTGGAATATGTTGACCTTAATGGTTACAATGGTACACTCAATAATAACAACCATACCAGCAGAACAACGGTACACGAATCGTTTTACACCTTAATTTCATCACGTATCCGCGCAGTCAATACAGGCTTTATGCAACCGATTGACTTTGAAAAATTATGGCATAGTAAAAGAACTCAAGGCTTGATTACCGTTGGTGGACTTTACTTTAAATATGCAAAGTTTAAGGACGATGCTAGAACACATCTGGTAAGGTAAGTGTTGTAAACAACAAACTGTATGATGTATACAATAATGGTGTTTGGCAAAATCCGTATGAAGATAAAAATATGTTTATGCTAGCACCTTCCATAAATCATTATAAAGGCTTAAACCTTCAAGTAAAGTTACCCCAAGATATTTTTCTTTCAAATTATCCTTCCGAAATTCAAAATGTTGCCATAGATTTTGGTGATGGCTTAGGCTATAGAACAGTTACCTATAACCAAATTTTAAATGTTAACTATACACAAGCCAATACCTATATATGGAAGTATAAACTCAATTTAACTAATGGGCAAACTTTATATAGCCATTCAGAAGTAATAATAGAAGAGGGTCTAAATACACGACCTTATGGTCAATTTGCCACTAAAAATAGCGCATTAGATGTTTATGAAAAGATTTCAGTGACTGCTTCCGAAGCTTATTATGGTAAACACGCTACAGCAACTTTATACATTAGAGATGCTAATGATGACGGTATCAGTAATCCGCTTATTGTTGCCGAAGGTTTTGATACAGGCGCGATACTAAACCCAGAACAAGAGGCAGGAGATAATAATATTATCGGATTTCTAAATAATGTTAATACCTCGCTTTCTAATTTACCTGCTGAATTAAACACATACGACATCATTTATGTAGATTGGGATAATGGCGTAGATTTTATTCAACGTAATGCCTATGCTTTAGAAGAAGTCATCAAATGGGTAAACCAAGAAAAAGCAGCCGCTGGCAGTACAGAGAAAAATGTAATTATAGGCCAAAGCATGGGTGGTTTGGTAGCACGCTACGCTTTAACGGACATTGAGCAAAACCAAAATTTTAACCACGACACCGATTTGTACATTAGTCATGATGCGCCACACTTGGGTGCAAATACACCAATTGGTATGCAACATATGTATCGCCATGTTAATAACATGTACCAATCTGCACCATTACCTCTTTTTCTTGGTGAGGTTGTACTACCATTAGCTTATGATGCGTCTGGTATTTTTGGCGATACCGTAATTAGTGTTTTTGGCACTGATATACTATATGATTTAGGAGAATTTGTAACACCAAATCAGTATTTAAGCATATCGGATTTTCCAGCATCAAGGCAAATGCTATATAATTGGGTAAACATGGATTATGAAATTAGAAACGTAATACACGATGCTTGGCAACAAGAACTAAGTGATATGGGTTATCCTCAAGGGTATACAGGTGACCCCATTCGTAATATTGCGATAGCCAATGGTAGCGAGTGTGGCGTAGAATATACGCATGAAACTTCGTTAATTCGATACGAGAAAACAGCTGCTGATAAAACTGCTCTAAATTCCATTATTGGGTTGACAGATATTGGTGTAGGCCTTTCTTTAATTGGAACTTGGCAAGGTACTGCTTTGATTGGTTTTGGTATATTACCAGGTAATTCTAAATATGATATAATATTTAATGCTTCTGCCATGACTAACCTCAATGAAAATAAACAAATTTATTATGGTAGGATTACTTACAAAAAGAAAATTTTGTGGTTCATCCCAATAACCGTTAACCTTACTAGAGAAGAAAAGAATCAGCCCAATGATATCTTACCTTACGATTCTTACGGTGGTGGTGCTTATACTATTGTAAATTATTCGGAAGATTTATTCAATACTTTACCTACTCTGCAAAACAATGGCACCTTTGGTAGGTATGGTTTTATTCCTACAGCGAGTGCTTTAGATGCTGGAAAGGGTACAACTAACCTTGACGATATGGATTACAGAAGTGAATATGTTGGTGCAAATCCACCTTCTGCACCTAATGACAGTCCATTTGATAATTTTGTTACTCATTTTGATAGATACAGTACATCAAATACAAACAGTGAACATATATCATTTAATAGACGTAATGGCAATTGGTTGGTTGCAGAACTAACAAATAATCCAGATTTTACTGATTGTTCTTTTACTTGTTCCGATGTTAACTTGTTTATCCCAGATGATATTGTATGCTCTACAACCACTTACTTTTTTGATGATGATATTAACATCAGTAATATTAATATTACACAAGGTAGTAGTCTAGTAAATATATTTGGTCTCAACAGTAATACATTAACAATTTCACCAAATAGCCTTTTTGGAGGTGGTGGTTTACTTGCTTTTAATTTTACTATTGGTAATGATAAATGTGGTAGTCAAACATTCTACAAAACTATTTGGGTTGGAAAACCAAAAAACGATTTATCATTAATAAGTTCAGGCGGGTTTACAATTAGCTTAGGTAATTTTTATCAAATAACTGCTATGCACGACAATAATAGTAATTACACACAAGCTAATTTGTCTTATGAGTGGGAAATCCCTTATGCAATGATTATGTTCTCGAACAATAATCGTTCAGCAAGCATAAGACCAACTCGACTTGGAACATATCCATACAAGGTAAGAGCTCGTAATTTATGTGGCTGTAGCCAATGGGCTACCCAACACTTTGAGGTACTTAGTGCGCCAGGTCCTGGTGATTACTATATATCTCCTGCTAATCGATTCGGAAACTAAAAAGCACGGTGCCTAACAAAAAAATAAAAATAATAGCTGGTTGATAGCTAAAACAATCAGTACGGGATAAATAAAATGTTTATATTTGGCTGAAAAGTTGTGTGCTTAAATTCGCTACTATTCTTATACTAGACCGTTATGCAAATCAATTTTTATAAATATCAAGGTGCTGGAAACGATTTTGTCATGATTGACAATCGCACTGGTAATTTCAAAAATGATACCAAATTAATCAACTGGTTATGCGACCGCCGATTTGGTATTGGCGGTGACGGTTTGATACTGCTTGAAGAGTCTAGTCAAGTTGAAGCCCATTTTAAGATGACTTATTTTAATGCAGATGGTCGTCAAAGTACCATGTGTGGAAATGGTGGTAGATGTATTGTTGCTTTTGCCCAGTTTTTAGGCATTATAAAGGATGAATGCATTTTTGAAGCGATTGATGGTCTGCATGAAGCTAGTATTGAAGGTGATGATATTGTCAATTTAAAAATGATTGATGTAGACGATGTAACACAGTCTTCTCAAGATTGTTTTCTTGATACTGGATCACCACATCACATTAAATTTGTAGATAACTTAGAAGCTATAAATATTCAAGTTGAAGGCGCAGCACTTCGCTATAGTGATAGATATAAAACATTTGGTGGTGCTAACATCAACTTTGTTGAGGTCAGGAATTCTGATTTGAATATTCGTACTTATGAACGCGGCGTAGAAGCCGAAACTTTAGCCTGTGGCACAGGAATTACGGCAGCTGCGCTTGCCGCAGCCCTGAAATTTAATCTTGAATCACCAATTCATGTTAAAGCCATTGGTGGTGATTTGTCAGTAAATTTTAGACGTCAAGCATCAAGATTTAAAGATGTTTGGTTAAACGGACCAGCACAACAAGTTTTTAAAGGAGTGATTGATGTTAAGTAATTCAGCTATTAAACTACGTGCTTTAGAGCCGGATGATTTAGATTTTTTATTTTCTATTGAAAATCAAACCCAATATTGGCATTTAAGTGACACCTTACAACCTTTTTCAAAACATATTTTACAGCAATATTTAGATCAGGCCCATCTTGACATTTATGAAGCTAAACAACTACGCCTAGTTATTGCAAATCAAAAAGATAATCCTTTAGGTTTAATTGATTTGTATGATTTTAACCCCAAGCATAAGCGTGCTGGATTAGGCATTATTTTACATCAAAATTACCAAGGTAAAGGCTTTGGCAAAACTGCTATCAACTTGATGCTTAATTATGCTTTTGACACTTTAGACTTGCATCAAGTCCACGTGACTATTAATAGCGAAAACATTAACAGCATTAAATTATTTGAACTTTTAGGATTTCAACTTATAGGTGAGCAAAAAGATTGGAATTACAGCAATGGCAATTATTACTCACAATATTTTTATCAAAAAATAAACCATGTACATTAAAAAAATTCTAACCATTACGGCACTATTAGGTTTAGTTGCTTTAGGTATTTTTAGCTACTCCATCTATCAAATTATATTATCCCCGAATACTTCATTTTCTAAAGAAGAACAATCAATTTACATTTCAAATCAAGCAGATTTTCAAACTTTGGTAGACTCTATTGCTCCGTATTTAAAATCAGCAGAAGATTTTATTACAGTCGCACAAAAAAAACAATATCCTTCAAATATGAACTCAGGACATTTTGTATTAAAAAATGGAATGAATAATAATGAAATTATAAACACGTTGCGTAGCACAAATGTTCCAATCAATATCAATTTTAATAATCAACATAATCTTACAGATTTATCGAACCGTTTGTCTCAACAACTCATGCCTAACCAAACTGAAATCCTTCAATCCCTGACCGATTCTATTTTTTTAGCCGAAAATAACGTGTCAGCTTTACAGTCATTAGCGTTTTATATCCCTAACACTTATGAATTTTATTGGAATTCTTCTGCTGAAGATATTCGCGACAGACTTCATCAACAGTATTTGAATTTTTGGACACCAGAACGTACAAAAAAACGAAAGGCTCTAAATCTTAGTCCAATTGAAGTTTCTACATTAGCTTCGATTGTACAAAAAGAAACCGCACAAGTAGATGAACGTCCAAAAGTAGCTGGTGTTTACATCAACCGCTTGAGAAAAGGGATGAGACTTCAAGCTGATCCAACTTTAATTTTTGCTTTAAAACAGAAATTAAATAATCGAGATACCATTATTAAACGTGTTTTAAACAAAGATAAATTAATAAATTCGCCATTTAACACTTATAAATATTCAGGTTTACCACCAGCGCCAATTGCAATGCCTGATGTATCTTCTTTAGATGCGGTTTTAAATTATGAAAAACACGATTATCTCTATTTTGTCGCCGATATAAAAAATATAGGTTACCACAAATTTTCCAAAACATTACGTCAGCATAATCGTTATGCTAATGAATATAGAAATTGGATTAATAAACAAAAGGTTTACAGATGAAATTAATTAAACTACTAAGTGTAATTGTTATTTTTACAGTTATACCATCAAATGCACAGAATACAGCAGAGCAAACAGTTAACGCTTTTTTTGAAGCTTTAAACGCTAAAGATGTTGCTAAGATAGAAAAATTATGTCTAGATAATTTAGTGTTGAATAGTCTTTCTGTGACAAGCGAATCCTCTAAGCTTAATCAACAAAATCTTAAAGGTTTTCTGCATTCTTTAAAACAAATGCCTGAAACCTTAAAAATTAAAGAAGTGATTACAAAAACCAAATCACGAGATGATAATTATATTGAGCACTTTTGGTTAGAGTATGAGTTTTACGTTAATGATAAACTATCACATAAAGGCGTTAATTCAATTACATTATTAAAAGGTGCAAATGGCTGGAAAATCTCAGCGATAACAGATACTCGAATTTCTGAAAAATAGCTTAACAATCGCTTAAGCTTACTTTGATAGCTAGGCCACCTTCAGAAGTTTCTTTGTATTTAGTGTTCATATCTTGAGCGGTTTCCCACATCGTTTCAATCACTTTATCTAAAGGAACTTTTGCTTTTGTGGCATCACTTTCAATAGCGATTTCAGCGGCATTAATCGCTTTTATAGCGCCCATAGCATTACGTTCAATACATGGAATTTGAACCAAGCCCGCAATTGGGTCACAAGTTAAACCTAAATGATGTTCCATAGCTATTTCACTAGCCATAAGGACTTGTTCTGGCGTGCCACCCATTAACTCGGTTAAGCCACCAGCAGCCATAGCTGATGAAACACCAATTTCAGCTTGGCAACCACCCATAGCAGCTGAAATTGTTGCCCCTTTTTTAAATAAGCTACCAATTTCTCCAGCTACAAGCATAAAGCGTTTTAAATCTTCAAAACTTGCGTCGTGGTTCTCAATCGTCATATAATACATCATAACTGCCGGTAAAGTTCCTGAACTTCCATTAGTTGGTGCAGTTACAACACGACCTAAAGAGGCGTTGACTTCATTAACTGCAATAGCAAAACAGCTTACCCATTGCAGAATTTGTCTAAACTTAACCTCTTTTGTACGAATGGTTTCAAGCCATTCTTGTGGGTTTGAATAGGTATTATGTTTATTGTCAAGAAGTTTTTTATTCATTTTAGCAGCTCGTCGCGTAACATTTAAACCACCAGGAAGCTCGCCTTCAGTGTGAGCACCAATGTAAATCGACTCGAGCATAGCATTCCAAATTTGCTTTAATTGCGCATCAATTTCTTGATCTGTGCGGAGTGAACGTTCGTTCTCTAATACAATTTCTGAAATTAATTTTTGTTCCTGTTGACAAAAGCTAAGTAAATCAGTGGCTTTTTCTATTGAAAACGGGAAACTCTTAAAGTCTTCGATATTTTGTTTTGCATTTTCACGTTCTTCTTTAACAACAAAACCACCGCCAATCGAGTAAAAGCTGGATGAAATTAATTTTCCATTTCTTAAACGTGCTTCATAGGTAATGCCATTAGGATGAAAATCTAAAAATTGCTTATGAAATTTAATGTCTTGATCAAAGTTAAACGATATCGTTTGCGTTTTATCTAAAAAAAGTTGATGGCTCTTTTTAATAGCATCAATTTCTTGATTAATGATTGAAGTATCCATAGTTACAGGATCAAAACCACATAAGCCTAAAACACTAGCAATGTCTGAAGCATGGCCTTTACCTGTTAATGAAAGTGAACCGTATAAGTTAACTTGTAAGGCTTCAACTTGGTTTAAAACCTTATCTGACTTTAATTCTTTAATAAAACGCTGAGAAGCTCGCCACGGTCCAAGTGTATGTGAACTTGATGGCCCAACGCCTATTTTTAACATATCAAAAACGCTGATGCATTCAATTTTTTTCATAAATACCAAGCCTTAATTAAATATGATGCAAAGATTCATATTTTTTTGTTTATAATATTCATTAATCGATAAATTTTGAACATTTATATCATGTTGCCTATTTAATCTCAAAGTCTTGATTATGAGTATTAATGAAAATTGTTGTCATTGATTATGTCATGATGTCATGTAAAAAGAGATGGCATAAAGATTGACTTTAGTTAATCGAATTAAATTATTAACAAATTAGAAAATAAACAATTATGAGTAAAATTATAGGTATAGATTTAGGAACAACAAACTCTTGTGTTTCTGTAATGGAAGGTAATGAGCCAACTGTTATTCCTAATGCCGAAGGAAAAAGAACAACGCCATCAGTTATTGCATTTGTTGAAGATGGTGAAATTAAAGTTGGTGATCCTGCAAAACGTCAAGCAGTTACTAACCCTACTAAAACAGTCGCCTCAATTAAACGCTTTATGGGAAATAAATTCTCAGAATCTGAGCGTGAAGTGGGTCGCGTACCTTATAAAGTAGTCAAAGGTGAAAATGATACTGCACGAGTAGATATTGACGGTAGAATGTACACACCTCAAGAATTATCAGCTATGATTCTTCAAAAAATGAAGAAAACAGCTGAAGATTACTTAGGTCAAGATGTTTCAGAAGCGGTAATTACAGTTCCTGCTTATTTTAATGATTCTCAACGTCAAGCGACTAAAGAAGCTGGTGAAATTGCAGGTTTAAAAGTAAGTAGAATAATTAACGAACCTACAGCAGCATCATTGGCTTATGGTTTAGATAAAAAAGATACCGACCAAAAAATTGTGGTATTTGACTTTGGTGGTGGTACACATGATGTCTCTATTCTTGAATTAGGTGATGGTGTTTTTGAAGTTTTAGCAACAGATGGTGATACGCATTTAGGTGGTGACGATGTTGATGAAGCTGTAATTGACTGGTTAGCTGAAGAATTTATTAAAGATGAAGATATCGATTTACGCAAAGATGCTATGGCATTACAGCGTTTGAAAGAAGCAGCTGAAAAGGCTAAAATTGAATTATCATCTTCAAGTTCAACTGAAATTAATTTACCTTATGTTACGGCAACTTCATCAGGGCCAAAACACTTGGTTAGAACTTTGTCACGTTCTAAATTTGAACAATTAATTTCAGAATTAGTTAAACGCACCATCGCACCTTGTGAGAAAGCATTAAAATCAGCTGAATTATCTAAAAGTGATATTGATGAAATTATATTAGTTGGTGGTTCAACTCGTATTCCAGCAGTTCAAAAAGCCGTTGAAGATTTCTTTGGAAAAGCACCTTCTAAAGGCGTTAATCCAGATGAAGTAGTAGCGATTGGTGCTGCTATTCAAGGTGGTGTTTTAACTGGAGATGTTAAAGATGTTTTATTGCTCGATGTAACCCCATTATCTTTAGGTATTGAAACTATGGGTGGTGTAAACACTAAATTAATCGAAGCTAATACAACTATTCCAACTAAAAAGTCGCAAATCTTTTCAACTGCTCAAGATAATCAACCAAGTGTTGAAATTCATGTTCTACAAGGCGAACGCCCAATGGCAACTGACAACAAAACAATAGGTCGTTTTCATTTAGACGGTATTCCGCCAGCAAAACGCGGTACACCGCAAATTGAAGTGACATTTGATATTGATGCTAATGGTATTATTAAAGTTAGCGCTACAGATAAAGCAACAGGAAAATCTCAAGATATCAGAATTGAAGCCTCTTCTGGATTAACTGAAGAAGAAATTGAAAAAATGAAAAAAGAGGCCGAAGCTAATGCTGAAGCTGATAAGAAGACCAAAGAAAAGGTTGAAAAACTTAATGAAGCAGATGCTATGATTTTCCAAACCGAAAGTCAATTAAAAGAGTTTGGCGATAAGCTATCTGATGATAAGAAAAAGCCGATTGAAGCAGCTTTAGATGACTTAAAAAAGGCACATGAAACGAAAGATGTTGAACAAGTCACGCCAGCACTCGATAAGTTAAACGAGGAATGGAAAAAAGTGTCTGAAGAAATGTACAAAGCGCAAGCTGAAGCCCAAGGTGCTCAAGGAGGAAATGCTGGGGCAGAACAAGCTTCAGGCTCTTCTGATGAAGGCAAAGATGATGTTGAAGACGTCGACTTCGAAGAAGTGAAGTAAGTTAAGTTTTCAATTAAAGATAAAAAAACCATCTCAAATTTGAGATGGTTTTTTTATGTAATACCAAATATTCTATAAGATTAGACAAAAAGAAATTGAATTATAATTGTCTTAATCAAGGCAAAAAAATGAAACATAGCCTAAGCTACGTTTCATTTTTTTAACGAAGGGAAAGGCAATTAGAAACTATTTATTTATCTTATCTTATGGGAGATTTGGTATAAAAATTAAAAGAATAACATAACTCAAAGCAATAACAATTAAAACAGTTAAACAAATTTGCATAAAATAGCGATATGGCTTTGCTGGTTTCAGCTGATCAACACTTGATTTTAGAACAAGTTTATAGTTAAACCAAGCTAAAACTGGAGAAGAAATAAATGACAGTCCAGCAGCAAAGTCAACTAATGTTTTAAAACTAGATTTTAAAAAGTATAGTAAACACAGCGAAGAAATAATAAGTAGAGCCATGTATAGATTATAAAATTTAGAATTAGATATTTTTGTAGATTTTAAACTAACTGCTTGTAGTCTACTTAAAACTCTTGGATAGGCATCGGCAACAGTTAAGGTGGTACTAAACATGGTAATTAAAGCAATTCCTGCAATTAAATGTTTAGACCAAGCACCTAGAGTTTGACTGTATAACTCAATCAATTGTTTTGAAAATTCTACTGCATTACTTGAAAATTTTATCCCTTCGCCATACATTATCAAAACACCTAATAAAAAGAAAAGTATCCCTAAAAAACTAGCCGAAAAGTAACCTAAGTTAAAGTCCATAAAACTTTCGCTAGCAGAAGTTTTAAGACTTTTCTCTTTTTCTTTTACCCAAATCGACTGCCATACTGAAGCATCTATAGGAATAGGCATCCAACCCATTAGTACAACTAAAAAACTCAATCCGCTTATAGACCAAAGACTTGTTGTGTTAAAATTAACGGTGTTTGCTTCATGTTCAACTATTGCTATAAAAACAGCAATAGTAGTAGCAATTGTGAGTAAGGAAATAACAATTTTTAAAAGAACATCTAATTTACTATAGCTTCCAAATTGTAAAATCAATAAACAAGACATTAAAATAAATGAGCACCACCAAAAACTACTCCAACCAAAATCAAACAAATATTCAGCTAAACCAGCAGTAACTAAGGTAACAGCTGCAAGTATAATAAACATACTACCAAGCGTGAATACACCAAAAGAAATTACATACCATTTCCCTAAGCTTTTATAACCTTGAATAAGGTCTTTTTTGGTTAGTGCTGGATATTGAGCACCAATAGCTAAAAAAGGATATTTAGAAACACAAGCTAAAATGATGGCAATTAACATAATTATACCATAATTGGCACCAGCTCTAGTGGCCTGAACTAAATGAGATGCACCAATTGCAGCACCAGCGAGCAAAAAACCTGGGCCTAATTTTTTTAAAAATCCACGATTCATTATTGAGAATTTCAGTTAAAAATAGAATAAATTTTTTAACTCTTACACCAATTTGTTTTCATGACTCATTAAACCCTTATTTTTATTTACTTTTGTAATGTTACAATTTTACAACCATGCACCAACAACTTTTACTTAACGCAGAACAAATGCAAATTACGCTTCAGCGTTTAGCCTGCCAACTGGTTGAAAATCATAAAGACTTTTCTCAGACTTGCTTAATTGGTATTCAGCCAAGAGGAACTCAAGTGCTAGATAGGCTTCATACGATCTTAAAAAAAGATTTTGGTTTATCTTCTGTTGAAGTAGGCAAGTTAGATATTACTTTTTACCGTGATGATTTCAGAAGAACTGATAAACCAATTCAAGCCAATTCAACTTCAATCAATTTTATTGTAGAAGAGAAGCAAGTCGTTTTTATTGACGATGTGCTTTATACTGGTCGAAGTATTCGTTCAGCCTTAACAGCTATACAATCATTTGGAAGGCCAAAATCAGTTGAATTGTTAACCTTAATCGATAGACGATTTAGTAGACATTTACCCATTCAGCCAGACTATAAAGGTAGGCAAGTTGATGCTATAAATAATGAGTATGTAAAGGTTTGCTGGAACGAAACTGATCAAGAAGATGCAGTTTATTTAGTAAAAAAATAAAACATGGAAGAATTAAGCGTCAATCATTTATTAGGCATAAAATACCTTAATGAAGCAGATTTACAACTTATTTTTAAAACTGCAGATCAGTTTAAAGAGGTGATTAATCGGCCTATTAAAAAGGTTCCTTCATTACGTGATTTAACCATTGCCAATCTGTTTTTTGAAAATAGCACAAGAACACGGTTATCATTCGAGTTAGCTGAAAAACGATTAAGCGCAGATGTTGTTAACTTTTCAGCAGCTTCATCTTCGGTTAACAAAGGCGAAACTTTAATTGACACTGTTAATAATATCCTTTCTATGAAAGTAGACATGGTGGTGATGCGGCATCCTAACCCAGGAGCTGGTGTTTTTTTATCGAAGCATATTAAAGCTTCAGTGATTAATGCAGGAGATGGCGCTCATGAACATCCAACTCAAGCTTTATTAGATGCCTATTCTATCCGAGAACAACATTCTAATATAGCTGGTAAAAAAGTGGTTATTGTAGGAGATATTTTACACTCACGCGTGGCCTTAAGTAATATTTTAGCACTTAAAAAACTTGGTGCTGAGGTAAAAGTTTGTGGGCCACTGTCACTAATGCCAAAGTTTATAGAAACCTTGGGTGTAAAAGTTGAACCAAATCTAGAAAAAGCACTTAATTGGTGCGATATAGCCAATATGTTACGGGTACAAAACGAACGCATGGACACATCGTATTTCCCTAATACCAGAGAATATGTACAACAATACGGTGTTAATAAATCTCTATTAAGTCGTCTTGAAAAGCAAATTACAATAATGCATCCTGGACCTATTAATCGCGGAGTTGAAATTACAAGCGATGTCGCCGACTCAGAACATTCAATTATATTAAACCAAGTTGAAAATGGTGTGGCTGTTAGAATGGCAGTACTCTATTTATTAGCATCAAAAATAAAGGCTTATGCAGGTTAATCAACATCCAACTCAAGAAGCGGTTGAAGTGGTCCCAACTGAAGAACAACTTTCGGCAATAGCTACTAATTTAGCTAAAACTTACAACGAGACCAAATTACATTTAATTGTAAACTTAATTAATTTTGAGTCTGATCTGCAAATTAATGATTTGTTGAATTTTTTAAAATTATCAAATCATTACAAGTCTAATAAAAAATCCTTTGTTTTAGTAGCACCTCAAATTGATGTTCACCAAATACCAGAAGAGCTTGCTATTGTACCAACTTTGAACGAAGCTTTTGATATTATTGAAATGGAAAATATTGAACGCGATTTAGGTTTTTAATATGATGCACTTGCACATTTTAGGTTGTCACTCGGCAACACCAAAAGCTAACCTTCATCCAACCGCTCAAGTGCTTGATTTTAATGGTGAGTTATGCTTAATTGATTGTGGCGAAGGAACACAAGTGCGCTTACGCCAACAAAAAATAAAATTTACACGTATTAAGCACATCTTTATTTCGCATTTACATGGCGATCATTGTTATGGTTTAATAGGTTTAATTTCAACTTTCGGTCTACTAAAACGTGAAGCAGATTTACATATTTATGGACCAAAGGGCATTAAAAAGTTTATAAATATTCAGTTAGAACTCTCCAAAACCTACACATCATATAAAATAATATTTCATGAGTTAACTTCAACCAAGTCTGAAATAATTTTAGAGCACAATAAATTTACCGTTGAAACAATACCGCTTGATCATCGAATTTATACAAATGGTTTTTTCTTCCGTGGAAAATCACGTGATCGAAAATTGCTAATCAATCAAGTTGAAGAATTTGGTATTGATGTTGCTTATTATAAAAGTATAAAAAAAGGTAAAGATATTAAGTTAGATGATGGTACTTTAGTAAAAAATGAAAGACTTACGGAACCACCAAATCCACCTAATTCTTATGCCTATTGTAGTGATACCGCTTTTAAACCAAGTTTAGTTGAGCAGCTTAACCAAGTTGAAGTTTTATATCATGAGTCTACTTTTCTAGAAAAAGATGAAGATTTGTGTTTTAAAACAAAACATTCTACAGCCAAACAAGCAGCCATTATTGCTCAAAAAGCTCAAGTCAAACATCTCATTTTAGGTCATTTTTCGGCGCGTTACCGTGATGAAAACACCTATAAAGTTGAAGCTGAAACTATTTTTGAACCAACTTATTTAGCTAAAAGTGGCCAATGTTTTAGTTTCGAATAAAATTTTATTTTTAGATTAATTTAGTATCTATAACCAACTAAATTTTTATTTTTATTCAAAAGAATTTATAAGCTTCTATGCAAGATAATTTACACGATTACAGAAAATCTTACACCAAGTCTGCCTTAACACGCGATAATTTAGATGCTAATCCTATGCAACAGTTTAGGACTTGGTTTTATGAAGCCGATAACTCTAATACTGTAGATGAAGCTAATGCAATGAGCGTCTCAACAATTGGTGAAGATGGTTTCCCAAAAAGTAGGGTTGTGCTACTTAAATCTTACAATGAGAATGGTTTTGTGTTTTACACCAACTATAATAGTGAAAAAGGTCAGGCCTTAATTAATAACCCGAAAACTTGTTTATCTTTTTTTTGGTCTGCCTTAGAACGCCAAGTCATAATTAAAGGTGTTGCTGAAAAACTTCCAGAACATCAATCAGATAACTACTTTGCTTCACGACCTAAAGGCAGTCAGCTTGGTGCTTTGGTTTCTCCCCAAAGTCAAGTGATTAAAAACAGAACTATTTTGGAAGATAAACTTAAAGAGCTTGAGGAAGATTATGCTCATAAAGAAATTAACCGACCAAGAAATTGGGGTGGATTTTTAGTGAAGCCACAGAGTATTGAATTTTGGCAAGGAAGACCAAACCGTTTACACGATCGATTTTTGTTTACTTTACAAGAAGATTTTGATTGGAAAATTGAACGTTTAGCACCATGAGTTTAAAAACTTTAGTTTTAATTAGACATGGCAAATCTTCGTGGTCAAATCCTGACTTAGATGACTTTTATAGACCGCTTAAAAAAAGAGCAACTCACGATGCTAAATTGGTAGCTGAAGCATTTCAAAAAGTAAATACTAAACAATTTAGAGCAATTTCAAGCGATGCTAAACGCGCTTTTGAAACAGCTAAGATGTTTCAATCTCATTTACCAAATACCATCATTGATTTAGAACCTAGACATGAGTTGTATACCTTTTCGCCTTCAAATTTGTTAGAGACTATTTTAACAACATCGCCCGATATAGATGAATTAATGGTTTTTGGTCATAATCCTGCAATGACTGATGTAGCCAATCAACTTGGTCATCAATTTTTTCAGAATATACCAACTACTGGATTAGTACAACTCTCATTTGATGTTGATGATTGGTCGCAAATCGCCGAAGGCAAAACACAATTTTATTTATTCCCAAAAAAATTACGATAAATGCAAAGATACGTTAATAGAGAATTAAGCTGGTTGCAATTTAATGCACGCGTACTTCAAGAAGCCGCCGATGAATCTGTACCTTTAATAGAACGCCTTAGGTTTTTAGGGATTTTTTCGAATAATTTAGATGAATTTTTTAAGGTGAGATATGCAACAGTAAAGCGTATTGATATGGCTGGTAAAGCCGGTAAAAAGGTTTTTGGTGGCGTAAAAGCAAGTCGACTGCTTAAAGAAATTACTCAGATAGTTATTAAACATCAAGCCGAAAGTTTAAATATATTGAGTGATATTAAAGAAAAGTTGAAATCTCATAATATATGTATTATAGATGAAACTCAGGTGAAGCCAGAGCAACACGAATTTATCAAAGACTTTTTTTTACAAAAAGTGAGTCCGGCTTTGGTAACCATCATGCTCAATGAAGTTGAAAAAGTTCCGCATTTAAAAGATTCTAAGGCTTATTTAGCTGTTAAAATGCGCCAAAATGTAGCATCAGGAATTCGAAACCGCTACATTTTAATAGAAGTTCCTACAAATGTTAACAGGTTTATCGTGTTACCTTCAACTGATGATAAGCATTATATCATGCTTCTAGATGATTTGATTAGGTATAATTTAGATGTATTGTTTAATATTTTTGATTACGAATCAATTTCAGCACACATGGTTAAAATCACCCGTGATGCTGAGCTTGAAATGGAAAGTGATCTTAGTAAAAGTTATATTGAAAAAATTATTGATAGTGTTAAAGATCGTATAGACGGTGATCCAGTTCGGTTTGTTTATGATAAAGAAATTGAACAAGATACGCTAGATTTTTTACTGAGTAAAATGGGGATCGATAACACTGACAGTTTAATACCTGGCGGTCGTTATCACAATCGAAGAGATTATATGAAGTTTCCAGACCTTGGCGCTAAACATTTACTTTACGATAAGATAGACCCATTACCTATTAATGGCGTTAAGCTACAAGGAAGTTTATTAGCTAAACTTAAAGAGAATGATTTTTTACAGTACACGCCTTATCACACCTTTTCTTACACCGTAAAATTTTTACGTGAAGCCGCTTTAGATCCTTTAGTTAAGTCGATAAAAATAACCATTTACCGTTTAGCTGAAGTCTCACATATTGCCAGTTCACTAATTAATGCAGTGAAAAATGGTAAATCTGTAACGGTTTCAATAGAACTCCAAGCCCGTTTTGATGA
Source organism: Psychroflexus salarius (assembly GCF_900129035.1). Lineage (GTDB taxonomy): Bacteria > Bacteroidota > Bacteroidia > Flavobacteriales > Flavobacteriaceae > Psychroflexus > Psychroflexus salarius. The sequence continues at coordinate 56,527 of NZ_FQTW01000005.1, forward strand.
AGCCAATAACATTAAATATGCTGAGAAAATGGAACGCGAAGGCATTAAACTCATATTTGGTGTAACAGGATTAAAAGTGCATGCAAAAACCTGCGTGATAGAACGCTTAGAAAATGATAAAGTGGTACGTTATGGCTTTATCAGCACAGGAAATTTTAATGAAAATACAGCTAAAATTTATACAGATTATACCTTATTTACAGCCCATCAAGGCATTTTAAAAGACATAAAAAAAGTATTCGATTTCTTTGAGGTTAATTATAAGATTAAGAAATACAAACATCTTATCGTTTCGCCGCATTACTCTCGTGATGCTTTTACAGCTATGATTAATCAAGAAATTGAAAACCATCAAGCTGGAAAATCCTCTGGTATGTGTTTTAAAATGAATAGTCTATCAGATTATGGTATGATTGATCAATTATACGAAGCAAGTCAAGCTGGCGTAAAAATTAAACTAATTGTTCGGGGTATTTGCTGTTTAAAGCCACAAGTTGAAGGTTTAAGCGAAAATATTGAAGTCATTAGTGTAGTTGATAAATTTTTAGAACACTCAAGATTATATATTTTTGAAAATGATGGATTACCAAAAGTGTTTATTTCATCGGCAGATTTAATGACCAGAAATCTTGACCATCGTGTCGAAGTAACTTGCCCAATTTATGACGAATCTATAAAAAATGAACTTATAGAAACTTTTAATTTATGTTGGTCAGAAAATGTAAAAGCGCGTGATATGGCTCAGCAAGATACGAATGCTTACAGAGTTGTCCCGTCAAATTCAACTAAACATAGAAGTCAGTTTACAACTTATGATTATTATTTAAACGCTTCAAAAAATGCTTAAAATAAGAAAAATTGCCGCTATAGATATAGGCTCAAATGCCGTAAGATTACTCATATCAACCATAACTGAGCCCAAAGATAAACCAGTAACATTTAAAAAAACTTCTTTAGTTCGAGTGCCGATCCGTTTAGGACAAGATGTGTTTACAACAGGTGAAATCAGTAATTACAATCAAAAACGAATGTTGAAAACCATGAAGGCTTTTAAGTTTTTAATGGAGTGCCATGAAATTGAAGACTATAGAGCCTGTGCAACTTCAGCAATGCGCGATGCTAGTAACAGAAATGAATTAGTTGAAACAATTAAACAACAAACCAATATTTCAATAGAGATTATTGATGGTGAAGATGAAGCTAGTATTATTGCTGCAACTGACTTACACGCACTCATTGAAGAAGATAAAAATTATTTGTATGTTGATGTTGGTGGCGGAAGTACAGAGTTTACTTTATATATACAAGGGAAAACAAAAGCTTCAAAATCTTTTAAAATTGGTACAGTAAGGCTTTTAAATAATGGTGTTTCAGATGAGCTTTGGCAAGAAGCTGAACAATGGGTTAAATATAACACTAAAGGAATTAGTCGCTTGCAAATGATTGGTTCTGGCGGTAATATTAATAACATTTTTAAATCTAGTGGCAAAAAACCTGGTAAAACCTTGTCTTATTTTTATTTAAGTTCGTACTATCAATTACTAAAATCCTTAACTTACGAAGAGCGAATTTCACAACTCAATTTAAACCAAGATCGTGCAGACGTCATTATTCCAGCTGCCGAAATTTATTTGTCAGCTATGAATTGGAGTAGAGCTAGAGCAGTGCACGTTCCTAAAATTGGCTTATCAGACGGTATTATAAAATCAATTTATAATAAAATTAAAGACTAAACTAGTTCTTTACTTGATGTTGGCTGATAAACTTTTTTAATGTGTTGAGCTATAAACTCAGCATCTGTTTTAACGCCACCCAAAGTTGCTGAGGCACGTGTATATAACCAAGGAAGTCCCATAAAATAAAGTCCTTTTATATGGCTGACTCCACGTTCATGAACTGGATAGCCATCATTGTCAAGTTCTAAACCTTCAATCCAATCAAACTTAGGTCTATAACCAGTCGCCCAAACAATATTTTTAACATCAGTTAATGTTTGCTGTTTTGTTTCAATGGTATTTCCTTCAGCGTTTAATGTGTGACCAACAGGAATAACGTTTTTCCGGTTTAAAATACCTTTTACATCAGTTCCTATGACTGGTTGTTTAGATTCGCTTATTTTTTTTCCTAACCACGAATCTTTAGAGATGCTGAGGTAGCCTGTTTTTGTAAACCACCACCATAATGTTTTTCCTAAAATTTCTTGTGGTAAACTTTTAACGCTAGTATCACCTGAAAAATAAACAGTATCGTTTCTTGAGTTGGAAATTTCGTTTAAAATTTGGTAACCTGAATCTCCAGCGCCTACAACTAAAACCTTACCAGGGTTAAGTTGTGAAGGATTTTTATAGTAATTACTGTGTATTTGAAATATTGAGGCATCAATATATTTATGAAATCTTGGCGTATGCGGAATGTGAAATGGTCCAGTAGCAACAACTACGTTTTTAGCTCTTGTAATTCCGCTATTATGTGCAACTTCAAAGTGTGTAGATTTTTTACTAATTCCTTCAACTAATGTGTTGAGTTGTACGGGGAAATTGAAGTGTTTTACATAAGTTTTAAAATAGTTGGCAACTTCGTATTTGTTAGGATATTGGCCATTTTCAGCAGGAAAATCAAGACCTTTAAGATGGTTAAATTCAGTCGGTGTAAATAGTTTTAGTGAATCCCAACGGTTAAGCCAAGAAGCGCCAATTTGTTCTTCTTTGTCTAGAATTACAAAGTTGTATTGAAGCTTTTGGAGTTCATAAGCCATTGCTAATCCAGCTTGAGCAGCACCAATAATTAAAAAATCTAACATCATAAAATTTATGGTTAGCCTGCAATATACTAAATTTTAATGCAACCGTTTTTGATAGCTTTTGTATATGAGTAAAATAAGCACACCAAAACTGACCGCCACCACAATTAAAATAGCATTTAAGATACCACTGGCTGAAAATGATAGTTTAATCAATATTGTAGAAATTATAAATCCAGAATTTCTAATAACGCGACTAAATTCATCTGTTTGTAGAAATGAAAATAATAGCAATAGCACATCTACAATAATCAAAATCGTAAAAAACTCATCAAAAAAGACGTTATTAACCGATTTTATACTTTGTGAAATTTTATCGGGCTGTAAGTTGAGAGTGCTAAACCAATTAGTAAATGAGTAAATGGCAATTATAGCGATAATTGGTACAAGTACACTTGCTAGTATTTTTTTGACTTTTATATAAGTTTTTGTTTTATGGTTAATTTCTTTTTCTGAAGTTTTAAGTTGTTTATTGATGTTGTAAAACCCTAAAATCAATGCAAACAATACTAAAGTTGCAATAATATCTATGGTAAATTCTAAGTCACCAGAAATTGAAAACCAATTTGATGAAAATTCAAGTTTCGACAAATCGTAAAAAAGCTTACGAATTAAAATTAACGTAATAATTTCATATTGCTTACCAATGTAGTTGGTAATTGACTTAGGAATGTAAAATACTAGTAAATAGACTTCATAAATTAATATGATTGAAAATGGCGTGTAGATTGCTGATAATGGACTGATGAAAAGTTCTTTAAATGCGCCAGAGTCAATTAAGCCAAAATCAACAAGTCCTATGAAAATTAGATGAACCAAAAATGATGCTATGGCAACATAAACAACAATTTTTTCTAAGTTAGACTTAAAACTATTATTTAAAAAGAAATGATTAGGTAAATTTAAATTCATGTTCCAAATTACAAACTATAAATTAAAGCAGATTTAGATTAACTAATTTTTAGTTTAATTTTTAATATGTTCCATAATCATTGCAGCATGAACCCGTGAATTTTCAATAAACCACTTGTGAGTTTCCATACCGCCACAAATAACTCCAGCCAAGTAAATGTTATCAACATTGGTTTTCATGGTTTGTGGGTCATAAATAGGAATATAATTATTTTCAGCTTCAACTTTTACGCCTAATTTTTCTAAAAATTTAAAATTAGGCTTGTAGCCTGTTAAAGCTAAAACAAAGTCGTTTGTAATGCTAGTTTCTTTTCCTTTATTATTTCTGAAAACAACCTCACTTTGGGTAATTTCTGTTATTTCAGAATTAAAGTAGGCTTTTATGCTGCCTTCTTCAATACGGTTAATAATATCTGGCCTTACCCAATATTTTACACGTTGTCCTATTTCACTACCTCGAATAATCATGCTTACATGAGCACCTTTCCGGTAGGTTTCAAGAGCTGCGTCAACAGCCGAATTACTAGCACCAACAACAACTACATTTTGCATGGCATAATAATGTGGGTCTTTGTAATAATGCTTTACTTTATCAAGGTCTTCACCTTTAACACCTAATTTGTTAGGGATGTCGTAAAACCCAGTGGCAACTACGATATTATGAGTTGCATAACTCGTTTTATTGGTGTTAACTTCAATAAATTGGTCATGATGTTTTACACTTTCAACTTCTTCAAACAACCGAATGTTAATTTGGTTTGATGTGGCCACACGCCTGTAATATTCTAAAGCTTCTTGTTTGGTTGGTTTTGGGTTTTTGCTTATAAATGGGATATGGTCAAGCTCGAGTTTTTCAGAAGTTGAAAAAAACGTCATGGTTTCAGGATAATGATATAGTGAGTTGACTAAAGCTCCTTTTTCGATGATGATGTAAGACAAATTCTTTTTTTTCGCCTCTAATGCGCAAGCAATTCCTATTGGTCCGCCGCCGATAATCAATACATCGTATGTCATAAAATTTTAATTTATCAGTGTTTTTAAATCTGCAATCGTTTCTGTTGGATTTTCAGATTTAAATACAAAGCTACCAGCTACAAGCACATCAGCACCACACATTATTAATTCTTTAGCATTTTTACTGGTAACGCCACCGTCAATTTCAATTTTAGTATCGGCCTTTTTTTCGCTGATTAAAGCTTTAAGTTGTTTAACTTTATCATAAGTATTTTCAATAAAACTTTGACCGCCAAAACCTGGATTTACACTCATTACACAAACCATATCTATATCCTGAATGGTATCGCGTAAAAGCTCAACATTAGTATGTGGATTAACGGCAACGCCGGCTTGCATGCCTTGCGCTTTAATAGCTTGTAAACTTCTATGTAAATGCGTGCAAGCTTCATAATGAACGGTTAGCATATTGGCACCAAGTTCAGCAAAGGTAGTGATGTAGCGGTCAGGATCAACAATCATCAGATGCACATCAATAAACTTATCAGCATGCTGTTGAATCGCTTTTAAAACAGGCATTCCAAACGATATATTTGGCACAAAAACGCCATCCATAATATCAATATGAAACCAATCAGCTTGACTTTGATTCACAAGCTCAACATCGCGTTGTAAATTACCAAAATCTGCTGCTAAAATTGAAGGTGCAATTAACTTTGTATCCATAAATTTGTGATTTAAATTGCAAAAATACACAATGCATACATGGTAAACCATATTAATTAGAAAACTTCTATAATGCTTCAACCCATAATTCATTACAGTTTGCATTTTGTATTCATTGCTTGGTTTGCTCATCAATTTAAACGTCAAGAATTTGGTTGGTTTAAAGTTTACTTAATACTATTGAGTAGCATGCTTATTGATATTGATCACTTATGGGCAACACCAATATTTGATCCTAACCGATGTAGTGTCGGTTTTCACACATTTCATTCTGAAATTTCAATAGCTTTATATATCTTAGTTTTTTTATTTTCAAAGGAATATTGGTTGAAATTACTCACGTTTGGATTAATATTTCATATCATTACCGATGAAATAGATTGTTTAATGAGCACTTATTTTTAGTTCTAGTTGAAGTTATTGCACCAAATAGTACTGTTAGTTTTCAGTTTAGTTTTTAACTTAGTTGAAGCTCAAGATAACACCCGAAATTTAAAACTCATTAATAAATCAACGGTTAATTACGATCGCTTTTTAGGTTTTGATCAATTTGGATATCTTTATTATATCAACAACAATGTTCTTTTTAAGGAACATAAAGACAAAAAAACCTTATTTCAATATCAAGAATTTGCTTTAGGAAACATTACAGCAGTTGATTTAACCAACCCATTAAAAATTGTTCTCTATTATAACCAATCTAACCTTAGCATAATACTGGATAATAGGTTAAACGAGTTATTTCGTATTGACTTCAATCAAGTCGAAAATACATTAATTACAGCCATGGTTTCAACTTCTCGGCAAGACCAATTGTGGGTTTTCGACCTTAATGCACAAGTTTTACATCAATACAATTACAGAAATTCTCGCGTCGTTAATTCTTCCTTACCTTTAAAAGCGCCTTTTAATCACTTTGCTAGTGGCTACAATTATTTTTTCTATTCAAACGATAGCTTTTTGTATGGATTTAATGTTTACAGCAACTTAGTATTAAATAAAAAGCAAGATATACCTATAAGTAAGTTACAGTTTACTTATCCTTATTTATTAATGATACAAGGAAAAAACTTAACCGTTTATAATGTAGAGACTCAGCAAAGCAAAGTTTTTGATTTAACAAATATTCCTTATCAAGATGTGTTTTTGAACGATGAAAACTTATATATTTACGACGGAAAAACATTAAAAACATATCAGGTTTCTGATTAAAAATACGATTTATGCATGTAGCAATTGCTGGAAACATTGGCGCAGGAAAAACCACACTAACACAGTTATTAGCAAATCATTTTGGCTGGGAACCTGAGTTTGAAGACGTACTAGAAAACCCTTTTTTAGAGGATTTTTATAACGACATGAAACGCTGGTCATTTAATCTTCAAATTTATTTTTTAAATTCAAGATTTAGGCAAATCCTTGATATTAGAGAAAGCGGAAAAGATGTAATTCAAGACCGAACTATTTATGAAGACGCATTTATATTCGCACCAAACTTGCATGCCATGGGATTAATGTCTAACCGAGATTACGATAATTACAGCTCTTTATTTGATCTTATGGAATCGGTTACAAAATCACCAGATTTACTTATTTATTTACGTAGTAGTGTCCCTAATTTAGTAAAACAAATACAAAAACGCGGTCGCGATTACGAAAACTCCATTTCGATAGACTACCTTAATAGACTCAATGAGCGATATGAAGCTTGGATTGAAGGTTATAATAAAGGCAAATTACTCATTATTGATGTTGACGATCTTGACTTTGTTGGAAATCCAGAAGACTTAGGAGATATCATTAACCGCATTGATGGTGAAATTAATGGTTTATTTTAGGCCAGCTATTTAATCTTGTTCATTAAAAAATTGCTTTAAATTGGGTTTAAAATAATTAGAACCTTTCAAGACTTTACCATCTTCTCGGTAAATTGGTTTTCCATTTTCATCAAGCTTACTCATGTTAGAACGCTGAATTTCATCAAAAACAGCTTCAATTTTGTCTTGCATTCCGTGTGAAATCATGGTGCCACATAAGATATAAAGCATGTCTCCAAGTGCATCAGCGACTTCTACTAAATCATTGTTTTGAGCAGCTTCAAGGTATTCCTCATTTTCTTCACGCATTAACTTGTAGCGAAGTAAATTAATATCATTACCTAAACTAGCTTTTGGTGTTTCATTAATGGTTAAACCAAAAGATTTATGAAATTTTTTTACGGCATTAAGCGGTTTTTTAATCATAATTAGCTGTATTTTTGTGTAAAAATACGCTTTTATGTTTACGACAGGTCAACTAATTTTTGCTACCTTATTTTTTATTGCCTTTGTTATTGCTATTTATTTTAGTTACCAAAAAGATAAAAATTTAAGACGTAAACACTACAAAGGTTCTTATGCAGTGATTATTGCCTTTTTCATTTTCTTGATTGTTTTATTTTTAATGAAGTTTGTTTTACACTAATAAAAAATTAATCAAATCCAGCTGAACTTTTAGTTGTTGATGATTTGTAATAAATTCAACAAAATCTTTAAATTGTTATTGGTGTACTTTAATTATTTATCTATATTTGCAACCGATAAATTTTTAGTAAGAATAAATTATTTAGAGATATGAAAAGGACTTTCCAACCTTCAAAAAGAAAACGTAAAAATAAACATGGTTTTAGAGAGCGAATGGCGTCTAAGAATGGTAGAAAAGTTCTTGCTAGAAGACGATCTAAAGGAAGAAAAAAATTATCAGTTTCTTCTGAAATTAGCATGAGAAAACGATAATCAATGTATTATCATTTTTAATATAAAGGCGTTGTTTTTTTAACAACGCCTTTTTTTATACCCGATACTCAATAGTTAACTTAAAAATTATGCCTAAAAACCAAGATTTAAAAACAATACTTATTATAGGTTCAGGACCAATTGTAATTGGTCAAGCTTGCGAATTTGATTATTCTGGCTCCCAAGCTTTACGTTCTTTAAGAGAAGATGGAATAAAAACGGTTTTAATTAATAGCAACCCAGCAACAATCATGACTGATCCTTCCATGGCAGATCATGTATATTTAAAACCACTTACTACAAAGTCTATTATTGATATTTTAAAGAAACATCCTGAAATTGATGCGGTTTTACCAACAATGGGTGGTCAAACAGCTTTAAACCTTTGTATCGAGGCCGATGAAAAAGGCATTTGGAAAGATTTTGAGGTCAAACTAATAGGTGTCGATATTGATGCGATTAATATTACTGAAGATCGAGAGAAATTTAGGATGCTTATGCAAAAAATCGGCATTCCTGTTGCGCCTTCAAAAACTGTGACCTCTTACTTACAAGGTAAAGAAGTCGCCCAAGAATTTGGATTTCCTTTAGTTATTCGTGCCTCATTTACCTTAGGTGGTACTGGCGCTTCTTTTGTACATTCTGAAGATGAGTTTGATGAGTTACTTGAGCGTGGTTTAGAAGCCTCACCAATACATGAAGTTCTGATAGATAAAGCATTATTAGGTTGGAAAGAATATGAGCTTGAATTACTTCGAGATGCTAATGATAACGTCACCATAATTTGTAGTATTGAAAATATGGATCCGATGGGGATTCATACTGGCGATTCAATAACAGTAGCACCAGCAATGACTTTAAGTGATCGCACTTATCAAAAAATGCGAGACATGGCCATTAAAATGATGCGAAGCATAGGTGACTTTGCAGGTGGTTGTAACGTTCAATTTGCAGTAAGTCCAGACGAAAAGGAAGATATTATCGCTATAGAAATTAATCCGCGTGTTTCACGTTCATCTGCTTTAGCTTCAAAAGCAACCGGTTACCCAATCGCTAAAATTGCAGCAAAACTAGCCATTGGTTATCATTTAGACGAACTTGAAAACCAAATAACCAAAACAACTTCAGCTTTTTTTGAACCTACTTTAGATTATGTTATTGTAAAAATTCCGAGATGGAATTTTGATAAATTTGAAGGCTCAGACCGTACCTTAGGCCTACAAATGAAGGCTGTAGGTGAAGTCATGGGAATTGGTCGTTCGTTTCAAGAAGCACTTCATAAAGCAACTCAATCACTTGAAATAAAACGAAATGGGCTAGGAGCCGATGGTAAAAGTTATACTGATTATAACCAAATTTTAGAAAAACTAGAGTTTGCCAGTTGGGATCGCGTTTTTGTGATTTATGATGCCATCCAAATGGGCATCCCACTTAGTAGAATTCACGAGATTACTAAAATTGATATGTGGTTTTTAAAACAATATGAAGAGCTTTTTATGCTTGAGAAACATATTTCAACCAATCATACCATTGATAATCTTGACGTTGATATTTTATTAGAAGCCAAACAAAAAGGTTTTGCAGATCGTCAAATTGCTCATATGTTAGGTTGTTTAGAAAGTGAAGTTTACAACAAACGAAAGGCGCTTAATGTTAATCGAGTATACAAATTAGTAGACACTTGTGCTGCTGAATTTGAAGCCCAGACGCCATACTATTACTCAACTTTTGAAGCCAATGTGCAAACGCCTTCAGGCGATATCTTTACTGAGAATGAAAGTTCAGTGTCAGATAAAAAGAAAATTATAGTCTTAGGTTCAGGTCCCAACCGAATTGGTCAAGGGATAGAATTTGACTACTGCTGTGTACATGGTGTTTTAGCTGCAGCTGAGTGTGGCTACGAAACTATTATGATTAATTGTAATCCTGAGACTGTTTCAACCGATTTTGATACAGCTGATAAACTTTATTTTGAACCTGTGTTCTGGGAACATATTTATGATATTATTCAGCATGAAAAACCAGAAGGCGTCATTGTTCAACTTGGTGGTCAAACCGCTTTGAAACTTGCTGAAAAACTTAACCGCTATGGAATAAAAATTTTAGGAACAAGTTACGAATCACTTGATTTAGCTGAAGATCGTGGAAGTTTTTCAAACTTGTTAAGAGACAATGATATTCCATTTCCAGAATTTGGTGTCGCTGAAACTGCTGACGAAGCGCTTGCACTTGCTGATGAGTTAGATTTCCCTATTTTAGTGAGACCTTCGTATGTTCTAGGTGGTCAAGGCATGAAAATTGTCATTAATAAAAAAGACCTAGAAGCACATGTTGTTGATTTGCTCAGAAAAATTCCTAATAATAAACTACTCTTAGATCATTATTTAGATGGCGCTATTGAAGCTGAGGCAGATGCTATTTGTGATGGCGAGAATGTATATATCATAGGTATTATGGAACATATTGAGCCTTGTGGTATACATTCAGGCGACTCTAATGCAACACTTCCACCATTTAATTTAGGAGACTTGGTTCTTGAACAAATTAAAGACCATACTAGAAAGATTGCTTTAGCCTTAAATACTGTAGGTTTAATTAACATTCAATTTGCCATAAAAGATGATAAAGTCTTCATTATTGAAGCTAATCCAAGAGCGTCTAGAACTGTTCCATTTATAGCAAAGGCTTACGGTGAGCCTTATGTTAACTATGCCACTAAAATTATGTTAGGCCACAATAAAGTTACAGATTTTGATTTTAATCCAAAACTCGAAGGCTATGCGATTAAACAACCTGTATTTTCATTTGATAAGTTTCACAATGTTAACAAGCAATTGGGACCTGAAATGAAAAGTACCGGCGAAAGTATTTTATTCATTGATAGTTTAAGAGATGATGAATTTTATGATTTATACGCAAAGCGAAAAATGTACCTCAGTAAATAAAGGCATTATATTTAAAAACAAAAACGCCACTAAATTTTAGTGGCGTTTTTGTTTAAATTTTTTAAACTTTTATTTGGCATACATTTTATGACGTTGCTCTTTAATTTTAGGGTCTGACATGTACTCATCAAAGGTGCTATATTTATCGATGACACCATTCGGTGTTAACTCTATTATTCTGTTACCAACTGTTTGCGCAAATTGATGGTCATGTGTTGTTAATAAAATATTACCTTTAAAGTTAACAAGAGAGTTGTTAAATGCAGTTATTGACTCTAAATCTAAGTGATTTGTTGGTTCGTCAAGAATTAAAACATTAGCTCTCATCATCATCATCCTACTTAACATACATCTTACTTTTTCACCACCGGAAAGTACGTCTGCACCTTTTAAGGCTTCGTCACCACTAAATAACATTTTTCCTAAAAAACCTCTAATATGAACTTCTTCTCGTTCTTCATCAGTTTTAGCCCATTGCCTTAACCAATCAACAAGACTCATATTAGTTTCAAAAAACTCACTATTATCATTAGGAAGGTAAGATTGTGAAGTTGTTACGCCCCATTCAATTTTTCCTGAATCAGGTTGTTGTTTACCGTTAATAATTTCATAGAAAGCTGTTGTGGCTCTTGAATCTCTAGAGTAAAATATTACTTTATCATTTTTAGACAAATTAATATGAATATTTGAAAATAGAACTTCACCATCTAAACTTGCTGAAAGATTATCTATGTTTAAGATTTGATCTCCAACTTCTCGGTCTTTTTCAAAAATGATAGCAGGATAACGTCTACTTGATGGTTTAATGTCTTCAAAATTTAGTTTTTCAATCATTTTTTTACGTGAAGTTGCTTGTTTAGATTTTGCAACATTCGCACTAAAACGTTCTATAAATTGTTGAAGTTCTTTCTTTTTGTCTTCTGCTTTTTTATTCTGTTGAGCTCTTTGTTTTGCGGCTAATTGAGATGACTCATACCAAAAGGTGTAATTACCGCTATAGTGTGTAATCTTACCAAAGTCGATGTCTGAAATATGTGTACAAACCGCGTCAAGAAAGTGTCTATCGTGAGAAACTACAATAACAGTATTATCAAAATTGGCTAAGAAATTTTCAAGCCAAGATATGGTTTCATAATCAAGGTCGTTTGTTGGCTCATCCATAATAAGAACATCTGGATTCCCAAAAATGGCTTTAGCTAATAAAACACGCACTTTTTGTTTACCGTCTAAATCTTTAACGTTGGTGTAATGAAAATCTGTAGAAATCCCTAAGTTAGATAGGAGTGAAGCAGCATTGCTGTCTGCGTTCCAGCCATCCATTTCTTCAAATTCAACTTGTAAAACTCCAACGCGTTCACCATCTGCATCACTAAAGTCTTCTTTAGCATAAATTTCATCCATCTCTTTTTTGATATCATAGAGTGGCTTGTTTCCCATAATGACAGTTTCTAAAACAGTATAATCGTCGTAAATGCTGTGATCTTGTTCTAAGACTGACATCCGTTTTCCAGGCTCTAAATGAACATGTCCAGAGGTTGGTTCAATTTGATTTGAAATTATTTTTAAAAAAGTTGATTTACCTGCACCATTTGCACCAATAATACCGTAGCAGTTACCTTCAGTAAATGTAGTGTTAACCTCGTCAAATAATACGCGTTTGCCAAATTGAACTGACAAGTTTGAAACTGTTAGCATGAGAATTATCTTATAATTTTTTGCAAAAGTAAGGATATAAATCTAATTTGTAAAGTTTCTATTTAAGGCTTTTAACGGTCGATTAACAGCTGACTTTGATTGCTAATGATATATTTGTTTTCCTTTAATAAGTTTACTATGAGATTTTTAGTGATTTTACTAGCAATAGGTTTATTTTCATGTAAAAAAAATACGAGAGAGGATACTTATTTAGGTGGTGAAATTATAAACCCGCTTGACTCAATTATTACTGTTAACCATAATAACGCTTTTATTGATTCTATAAGAATTAATAAAGATGGCAGATTTCAAAAACGCTTAAATATTACTAACGAAGGGATTTATACTTTTAGTCATTTACCAGAATGGCAATTACTTTATTTAAACCCTAATGATAGTCTTGCCTTCAGGGTGAACACAAGAGAATTTGATGAATCACTTACCTTTTCTGGAACATCATCAGTCGAAAATAATTTTTTGATTAACATGTATTTAATGAATGAAAAGAATGATGATTTAATTTTGTCTTATTATAAAATTCATCCGAAGTCTTTTGCTCATAAAACAGACTCTCTAAAAAACCACAGAATTAATCAGCTAAACGATTTAAATGAAAAGCATGATTTTTCTGAATATTTTTTAAATGTTGCCCAAAAAAGTATTTTGTTTGAGTATTATGACATGAGAGAACGCTATGCTTTTTTAATAAGAAAATATTTTCCAAAGCGTAGCGACGATATAACAGATCAATTTTTTTCTTATCGCAACGAGGTAAATTTTAATGATGAAACTATGTTGTTTCACATTGGTTATATGCGTTTTCTGGATAATTACTTAAAAAACAAATCAATTGAACATTGTCAACTTAAAAATAAATCTTGTTTTACACTCAATAGCTTTTCAAATATTAAATATCGTTTAGCTTTAGCTGATTCAATTTTCACAAATACTTTAATTAAAAATAAATTTCATAAGCGATTATTAGAGGAAGAAATTTTGCACATCAAGAATAAAAATCAATTGGCACAAGTTGAAAAAATCATAAAGGATTGTCAATTATCTGATGTAGACAAAAAAGATTTAAAATCTTCAGCAAATCTACAATCCTATTTTTTAGAAGGTAGGTTTGTAGGTGATGAAACCTTGATTACTTCAAATCTGGATAAAATAAAAATGACTGATTTAATTGAAAATAGACCTTTAGTTATAACTACATGGTCTAATTTCTCTTCGGCATATTTAAATTTGCGTGAATCGATTTTAAGTGACTTAAAACAGAAATATCCTGAAATAAAATTTGTGGGAGTTAATATTGATTATTTAAATGAAAATCAATGGCTTGCATCTTTAAAAAAATTAGAATTGAACCCTAAGTTTGAGTTTAATTTAGAATTCTCTGAATCAGAATTACCTAATAAAAAATATTTAAAGAATCATATTAATCGTTTATTTATGATTACAAAAAAAGGATACCTTAAATTTAGTAATGTATCCTTTTCTGATAAAAATTTAGAATCAAAGTTATTACAGCTTCTTAATTAGTGTTGCCATAAATTTTTTCGTAAAGATCCATATATTTAGCTTTTATTACACGACGTTTAAGCTTCATTGTTGGTGTTAAATGTTCATCTTCAACGCTCCAGACATCTGCGGTTAATTCAAATCGTTTAATTTTTTCCCATTTACCGAAACGAGCATTGAGTGTATCAATTTCTTCCTGAATACGATCAATGAGTTTTGGGTTACGTACGATTTCTTGATTATTATTGCCTAAATTATAGTTTTTACGTTCAGACCATTCTTCAATAAATTCAAAATTAGGCTGTATTAAAGCTGCGGGCATTTTTTCACCTTCACCAATAACCATAATTTGTTCAATGAATCTAGATTGCTTCATGGTATTTTCAATAAGTTGTGGTGCAACATATTTGCCACCAGAAGTTTTAAACATTTCTTTTTTACGGTCTGTGATTTTTAAGAAACCTTCATCATCAATCTCACCAATATCACCTGTATGGAAGTATCCATTTTTGAGAACTTCATTTGTTTTTTCTTCGTCTTTATAGTAGCCCATCATGACTTGAGGTCCTTTAACCAAAATCTCTCCATCTTTAGCAATTTTGACATCGGTTTCAGGTAGAGCTTTTCCAACAGTTCCTATTTTAAAGCCACTGTCTCGCATATCATTTACAGATATAACTGGAGAAGTCTCTGTTAAACCATAACCTTCCATAACACCCATTCCTGCAGCGTTAAACACTTTTGCTAATCTAGGCTGTAATGCGGCACTTCCAGAGGCGATAACTTTTAAATTGCCACCTAAAGCCTCTTGCCATTTACTAAAAATAAGTTTTTTAGCTAAACCAAGTTTTTTCTCATACCACCAACCGTTTTGTTGGTAAGGCTGGTAATCTAAGCCAACATCAACCGCCCAGAAAAATAAGGCTTTTTTAATACCAGTTAAATCTGCACCTTTAGCAATAATTTTGTCGTAAACTTTTTCAAGTAAACGTGGCACAGCTGACATAACCTCTGGTTTTACCTCTTTTAAATTATCACTAATTGTTTCAATAGATTCAGCAAAATAAATACTTACACCATTATATTGATATAGGTATTGCAGCATTCTCTCATAGATGTGGCAAACCGGTAAGAAACTAAGTGCTTTAGCTTGACCTGGTTCTAAAGGAAGTCTTGTAGAACTATTTAAAGCATTACTTACAATGTTTTTATGTGATAGCATTACGCCTTTAGGTTTCCCCGTTGTTCCTGAGGTATAAATTAAAGTTGCCAGGTCGTTTTCAGTAACTTTACTCATTAGTTCTTCAACTTGGTTTTGATTTGATTGATCTTCTCCAAGTTTTAAAACTTCTTCCCAACTTTTAGCGCCTTCTATTTTATTGAATGTATAAACTTCTTTTAAACTAGGGACTTCATTTTTTATAGCCATAACTTTATCATAGACTTCTTGGTCTGAAACAAAGCAAATTTTTGATTCACTATGGTTAAGTACATAAGCATAGTCTTCTTCAGAAATAGTTGGATAAATAGGAACATCTTGAGCACCAAGTTGCATGATTCCAATATCCATAATATTCCACTCAGTACGGTTATTAGTTGAAATAATAGCTACTTTATCGTTTGAGGAAATACCTAATTTTAATAGACCACGACTAATTTTGTTAGCTTTTTCAATATATTCTTTAGATGAAGTTGATATCCATTTACCATTATATTTTGTAACTAAAGCGTCATCTAAGTTATATTTTTCAGCTTGATAATAGGGGAAATCAAATAAGCGTTTTATTGTTGACATGAGATTATGGATTTTAATAGGGAAAAATAAAGAATATTTCTATTAAATTCTACTAAAAAGCCTATTTAAGCTTTTAAAATTTATAGGAAAAATAATTTAAAATTATAAATAACTGAAAATCAATAATATAATTTATGCTAATTATTTATTAAAACTAATCTTTAACAATAAACAAAGGTATTTTTAGATCTCTATTAAATAAATCTTCTGTAATACTACCTAAAGTTAAATTTGAAATTGTGTTTGCCCCTTTGTCTGCAACAATTAACAAGTCAACATTATTTTTATAAGCTTCTTTTTTAAGTTTACTTGCGATATTAGCTTCACGACCTAAGATTTTTATTTGATTAATTTCACCACTAAATTTTATTTTTTTTAGAAAATTATCAAACTTTTTATCAACATAATCTTTCATCTTAGGTTCAATCTTAGAGTTGTTGACATATGGTGAAAAATGGATTGGCAGATTATATACATGAACTGCTTCAAAAACAAAATTATGTTTAGAATTGAGAAAGTCAGCATATGCAAAGCATTTCTTTGAAGTGTTTGAGAAATCTGTACCAACCCATACTTTATCCATACTATTATTTGTATTTTTTGGTATCCATAAGAATTGGCATCTAGTGGTTCTAAGAAGCTTAAAAGCTAAAAGGCCAGATCCATCTTCATTATTTTTATTTCCCATCATTAATAAATCAATGCTATATTTATTTACGATGTAGCTAATAAGTGATTCTGTGTAAGGATCGTCAGAAATAAGGACTTCCCATTCAACATCAGATTTAAAATTATCTTCAACATTTTCATTAATTTCTTCTGTAATTAATTCTTCCAAGTCGATATCTTGAAGTTCTTTTTCAAGCATTTCAGATATTTCGTAGCGTTTTATATTATGAACAAAATACACTTTCTCGACATCAAATAATTTTGTAATAAAAGATGTATAGGAAATGAGTTGTTTGTCCATTTCAGATAAGTCTAGGCCGACTAATATTTTTTTAATTGGCTTCATAACGGCTATTTTTTATTTCGTTTTTTGATAATGTTGCTAATTACATTTTCATAATTCTTTTCTTCTTCAATTTTTTTGTTGCGGTTGTCTTTTCTTACTTCTTCTTTTAAGCCTCTGTATAAAGAATAGCACATGATGAGTAAAATTAAAGCAAAGGGAAGCCCTGAAGTGATAGAAGCGGTCTGAAGCGCTTTCAGTCCACCGCCGATCAATAATACGGCTGCAACCAAGCCTTCAGTTATGGCCCAAAATATTCTTTGTCCAACAGGTGCTTCAATTTTTCCTCCAGATGTTAAACTGTCTATAACTAAAGAGCCAGAATCTGACGATGTAACAAAAAAACCTATAATGAGAACGACTCCAACAATACTAAGAACAGACGAAAATGGAAAACTTTCGAAAAAAACAAATAGGGCAGTTGCAATATCGTCACCAACTGCTTGAACTAAGATAGAATTTCCACCTATAACTTCTTCAAGAGCTGTACTACCAAAAGCAGTCATCCAAAAGAAAGTTAATAAAGTTGGTACTATTAATACACCAAGTACAAATTCTTTGATTGTTCTTCCTTTTGAGACTCTTGCTATAAACATGCCTACAAATGGGGACCAAGCAATCCACCAGCCCCAATAAGCAACCGTCCAGTCATTTTGCCAAGTTGTACCTGTGTAGCTTTCATTCCATAAAGATATTTCAAATAAATTACCTATGTAGCTACCAGTATTTTCTAAAAAGCTTTCAAAAATAAAAAGCGTTGAGCCTAAAGTTACAACCAGAATTAGAAGTATAACGGCTACTCTCATATTCCATTCACTTAATACTCTAACACCTTTATCAACGCCTAAAACAACTGAAAGGGTTGCTACACCTGTAATTCCAGCAATGAGTAAAACTTGTGTCGTAATTCCGCTACTAACGCCAAAAACATGGGCTAATCCTGCCGCAACCTGTTGAACCCCAAAACCTAAAGAGGTTGCTAAGCCGAATAGAGTTGCTAAAACAGCAAAAATATCGATAAGGTCACCAATTATGCCATAAATTTTATCACCTAAAAAAGGATAAAAAACACTTCTAATGGTTAGTGGTAAGCCTCTTGAGTAGGTGAAAAAGGCTAAAGACAATCCTACTAATGCATAAATTGCCCAAGCGTGAAGTCCCCAATGTAAAAAAGTGAAATTCATAGCTTCTTTGGCAGCTTCTATAGTTTGGCTATCAGCAGTTGGAGGCGAATTAAAGTGTGTAACAGGTTCTGCAACACTAAAAAATAATAAACCAATTCCCATACCGGCACTAAAAAGCATAGCAAACCAAGATAAGGTTTTAAATTCTGGTTCAGCATTTTCTCCTCCCAACCTGAGTTTACCAAATTTGCTAAATGCTACATACACCATAAATATTAAAAAAATATTTACGCATAATATGTAAAACCAACCGCCAAATTCTGATACTGAATCTTGTATTTTGGCAAAATAGTCTTCGGCAGTATCTTTAAATATCAATGTTAACGTAATTCCAATGATTATTAAGATAGAAGATGTGAAAAAAACAGGTCCATTAACTTCTAACCCAAAGATGGACTTTTTTTCATCACTTCTTACAATTTTATTTGGCATATAATTATTTTTTTAAGTAATGCTAATGTTATTTGTTATTATATTCAACTAAATTAAATATTTAATCAACTTATCAATCTTATGTATTTGTAAATTATAAAATAATTTTATTGAAAATTTAAATGTTAGGTGAAATATGAAGATAAAAATAAAAATCCCCTTTTATTTCAAAGGGGATTTTAAGGTTTTACAACTCTAGTGCCGTTATTCCATTAAATACATTTTGGCATTTTGACTGTTGCTTCCTCCGATTCTAGATATAGCCTCGTCATAATTTTCAGAATTTAAACTCTGTTCATTACCAGGATATAAAAAGCGAATCGGCATTTTATCATCATTAAGATTTTCGCATGGTATTTCTAAAAATGGTACTTCACTAGGTAAAAAGTCACTACCATCATTATTGGCTTCGTAAACCATTCTTCTCACGTCTATAAGTGGTTCCATGCCGTGGAAGAAGGTCGCAATCCATTTTTGTTCCCAAATTTTAGTTAATGTGTTATCGAAAGCAACACCAGAATTATTATAGAAGTCTGAATAACTACTCCAGCCGAAAACTTCTAAATTAACATTGTAATAATCCATTGATGCTATAATACCATCAAGGTAATGTGCTTCTGAATCTCCTGAAATAATACCTTTAAATGTTGCTTCTGCAAGAATAAGTTCTTGTTCTGCGTAAGTTGATATGATTCCATTTGCTTGTGTATCACCTTGTGGGTGGCTTGGATAATCATAATAACGAGCACCTAAACGAGAGCCGCCTTTGTCGCATCCACCAACTTCACTACCATTATCTGCACCAGAATAAACTGCTGAGCTATTATTAAATTCCTCTAAAGTTAAAATGTTGTCTGGTCTTGCAAATACGCCAAGTCGAGGATCAGAATAATTCTGCAATAAGTTTACAGAAGGTTTTGCCATAACAACAGCGTCAAAATCACCTTGTTTAAGTGGGAAAATAGGGAAGTTATTAGGAAACGAACCTAAGTAATTTAGTATTGCATTATCTTCATTGCTTTGAAAAATGTCGCCATCATTAACTATAGCTTGCATATCAGAAGAAACATCACGTTTGTTGCTCAAGTGTAATAAAACTCTTAACTGAATAACATTAGCTAGTTTTCTCCATTTTGCTGGGTCTCCACCATAAATGATGTCACCTTCTACAGTTTGATTATTAGAAATTGCTGCTCCTAATAATTCTTCAGCTTCCTTTAGTCTATCTAAGACACCACCATCTCCATCTAAAATAGCCTGTTGTTCATCATAAGCAGGAGTAAAATTATCATTAGATGTACCTTTAATAGCTTCGGTATATGGTATATCACCGTAAGTCATTGTTAAAGTAGAGAAAACCCAAGATTGCATAATTATTGAAGCTGCCTGAGTGGCATTATCTCCTTCTTCTGCAGCAATATTTTCTGCATCAACAAAGTCAGCCAAGGCTTCATATTGGTTTAACCAAAGCGTTGTAAAAGCATTCCACTCATATCGGTCTACTTCGCTTCTTAATGTTTTTGCTGTTAATTGTGCCGCATTATTAGCTAGAAGAAATGACTCTTCAACCATAGAGTTCACAGAGCTTCTCGTGGCGCCTGTAAACAACACACCAGGAGAAACTATTTCAGGTTCGTTAGGGTTAGAGTTTGTAGATTCAAAATTTGAATCACAACTTGTAATTAAAAGAGCTACAAGAATAAAACTCCAAGTTATATTTATATATTTCATTGGTATTAAATTTTAAAGTTTAATGTTTAAAGCTAGTCCAAAGCTACTTGTTGATGGTAGCGGGTTACTTCCAAAACCATTTACAAAAACACCATTTCTAATAGAGTAAGTTTCTGGATCTATTGTTGGAACATCTGTAATTAAAAGTAAGTTTCTACCTACAGCAGAAAGTCTTACAGAGTCTATGCCATAATTTTCATATAAGCTTTTAGGTACATCATATGAAATTCTTACTTCTCTAAGCTTAAACCATGTAGCATCGTAGGTTGCGGCTTCTATATTATCTCTATTAAAACCGTTTCCATAATATGCGTAGAAATAGTCACGTGTTGGTATTGCTGTTTCATTAGGTGTTCCATCAGGATTTACGCCAGGACCTACGACACCTATTCCAGTTCCTGCAACTGGTGCATAAACTGGTTCTCCAGCACCGTTATATGAGATATTGTATTCTTGTCTACCTTGTAACGTTGAAACATTTAAGTTTGGATCATCATTATTTGTAATCGTACCACCTGTAGCAAATAGGGCATGACCACGAGAATAAATATTACCACCTAATTGACCATCAAATAAAAAACCAAAAGTCCAATTTTTGTATTCAAAGGTGTTTTGCCAACCAATTCTTGCATCTGGTTGATAAGATCCAATTGTTACTTTTTCCTCTGTTAATTGAGGAACACCGTCAACATGTATAATATTACCATTTTCATCTCTTTGGAAACCAAGACCTCTTAATTGTCCTAGTTTTTCACCTTCTATGGCTACAAGTTCTAAATCTTGACCACCTTCATCTCCTGGGAAAACATCAGCAACAATTGGGTAGCTGCCTTCAACACCATCAGGTAGTGATTCTACAATAGCCTCATTAATCCCGATATTAAAGTTTGAATTCCATGTAAAATCATCAGTTTCAATTGGTCTTACGTTCAATTGAATTTCAAATCCTGTACTTTTTATCTCACCAGCATTAACTAGTTGAGATTCTTTACCACTTGATGTCGGTACTGGTAAAAATATGATTTGATCTTTGCTTAAATTTTCATAATAAGTAAAATCAAGCCCAAGTCTGTTATTAAAAAATCTTACATCAGTACCAAACTCATATGAAATTGTTCGTTCTGGCTTTAAATTAGGGTTAGTTGCAAACGAATTATTGGTAAATGCTGGATTATTTCCAAATAGTGCTTGTGGCTGATATGTATTTGTAAGCAAGTAAGGATCTGTATCTGAACCTACCTCAGCGTATGCTGCTCTTACCTTTAAGAAACTTAAAGGAGAATCATTGGGGATGTCTAGTTTGTCTGATAATACAGCACTTGTAGAAAATGATGGATAAAAATATGAATTGTTACTGCTTGGTAGTGTACTTGACCAGTCATTTCTACCTGTAATGTCTAAAAACAACCATCTATCCCAGCTTAAGCTTGCAAATCCGAAAATTGAATTAATACGCTTTTCAGCTCTAGGATTTTCAACTTGAACTTCAGATCTATTATTTGTTAATGTATATTGAGATGGATTTAGTAACTGAGTATTGTTAGCGATTAAGATATTACTCTTTTGGCGCATCATATTACCACCTAGTTTAAACTCGTAGTTGAATTTGTCATCAATATTATTTTTTGAATATGAAATGACTGCCTCAGCATTGATTTCTTGAAAAGAAAGTTCATCTTCTCTGTAGCTACCAAATTGACCTGGTAGTGCTTTTGTTGAAGTTGCTCTTCTAAATTGTCTCTGTTCATCTTTAAAATCAACTCCATAACGACCTCTTACACTCAATCTATCGGTTAAACTATAATTAAGTGTTGCATTACCAATGATTCTATTTTCTTGAAAACTATTGGTGTTTTCTTCAGTTAATAGCCAAGGGTTATTTACCCATAATTCTTCAACATAGCGCTGTTGTTCACCTACTTGGCCATTTCTCCAGTAAGGTCTTAATTCATCAATACCAACTTGTCTAGGATACCATAACCAACCGTACATAATAGAGTTGCTTTCATCATAGCCACCATTAGGAATATTGTCTGAGGTAGATCTAATATTGAATAGATTTACTCTCACGTCTAACTTGTCATCAAAAAGTTTTTTACCTGCACTAGCATATATTGTATTTCTACTTAGATTAGCGCCTGGCACTATATTTTGATCATCTAAGTAGGTGTATGAAATTCTATAGTCACCATCTTCAGTATTTTGACTTAAAGCAACATTGTGCATGTTCAAAGTTCCTGTTCTAAAAAAGTCCTTAAAATTATCTTCAGCTGGTGTAAAAGGAACAGCTTCGCCATTAGAGTTAAACTGTTTGATAAGCTGACCGTTCATCCTTGGTCCCCAATTTTCTCCAAAAGCATCGTAATAATCAATTCCTCCTTGCGAAGTATAAATATCACCGCTTTTGTAACTATACTTACCATAACCACCAAAGCCGTATGTATTTTGAAAGTCTGGTTGTCTTAATATTGATCTTCCGACAGTTTGAAGATTGAGTTCAACATTTACATCTTCATCAACATCCGCACCATTTTTAGTTGTAATTAAAATTACACCATTGGCCGCTCTAGAACCATACAACGCAGCTGCGGCTGGCCCTTTTAATACAGATATGTTTTGAATATCGTCTGGATTCACTACTTGTGAAGAGTTACCGAAATCTATTGTAGTGGAACCATTTAGTCCATCCCCAGGCGAAAACAAACCATTAGTTATTGGTATACCATTAACAACAAAAAGGGCTTGGCTACTTCCTGTTAAAGATGTTTGACCACGAATGGTTACATTAGATGATGCTGTTGGTCCATTACCAGAAGAATTTACAAATACACCAGCCACTTTACCTTGTAATTTGTTAGATACATTACCAACTTTTACATCAGAAATTTCTTCAGCTCCAACACTTTGAACAGCATAACCTAAAGATTTTTCTTCACGTTTAATGTTCAATGCGGTAATGACAACTTCATCGAGTTGATTACTGGATTTAAGCGTAATTTCAAACTGATCTTTATTAAGTATTGACACAGTTTTGGTTTTGAAACCTAAATAACTAACCTTTATGGCTTTGTCTTTGGCCTTAACATCCAATGTAAACTTACCATCAAAGTCTGTGGTTGTACCACGCTTAGGATTTGAGTTTTTAACAATAACATTTGCACCTAGTAGCGGCACACCTTGGTCATCTACGATTAAACCCGTAATTGTTCTGTCACTTTGTGCAATTGCTCCTACTGTAAATAAGAGCAAAAAGCCCATAATTTTAATGTAGTTTTTTGACATATGAATTATTTTAAATTGTTATTTGAGTGCGCTAATGTAGTTAACTTAATATTAATATAGTAACCAACTTTACTGTACTGCATTTTTTTGTTAATAAAAAGTTAACAAATCTAGCTATTTTAATTCGTTATAAATTATATTTAACTGATAATGAATATATTAGATTATTATATTAACAAACAATTAACTATTTACTATAATTTAATTATATACTGATATAAGATAATTCTATTCTATAAAACTGAAAATTTACTCTTTGTTAAGGTTTTTTTAAGATTAATTGAAGTATTTCTATTTAAAATTGTAACGAATTTGATTTAACTATAAGTTATCGCTAAATGATATGGGATATTTTTTTAATGTCGTTTGCCTTTCCAAGTTCCACCATATCGATAACCTAAATTGGTTGCTTTTTGTTTTTCAACGCAAGACTTACAAGCAAATATCCATGATTTCCCTTTTTTAATTTGAATTCTATAAAGGACTTCAAATTCTTCTTGACAAATGGCGCAAGTTTTTGTTTTCAATTATAAACTTATCGAGTTAACCTTGATATTAAAGCTTGATGTTTTGGGAATTTTTGCTGGAGTTCTTTTCTTTTGGCTAATTCAAAGTCTTCAAAATCAAAACCTGGCGCAACAGTACATCCTACAAGAGCAAAACTTTCAGGTTGAATAACTTCGGCTGCAAACCAATATTGAGCAGGAACAACAAATTGTGGTATTTCACCATTTGAAAAGTCTGTTCCAATTTTAATTTTAGAATATTCGCCATCAGGAGAAATCATATGAAGTAAAATACGACTACCTAAGTAAAAATGCCAAATTTCATCTTGGTTTACTTTGTGAAATGCAGAAAACTCATCTGAAGTGAGCATAAAATATATGCAAGTACTTACACTTCTAACAGAACCAAACTCAGATGGTAAACTTTCTTTTTTAAGAGTTACCTTACTTCGGTATGTTTCTTTATAGTAACCACCTTCTGGGTGTTTTTCTAAATGGAGTTGTTCAATTAAATCTTGTTTTGTGAGCATTATTGAGTCTTTTCTAGCCAATTTTTAGCATTTATAAAAGCTTCTAACCAAGGTGTAACTTCATCTGTTCTTTCATTAGGATAATAAGGCCAATTCCACTGAAATGTTGAACGTTCAAGATGAGGCATCATCACTAAATGTCGACCTGTTTCATCACATAACATAGCTGAATTATACTGAGATCCATTTGGGTTGGCAGGATAGGTTTTTGCATGATATTTAGCAGGAATTTGATAGTGTTGTTCTTCATGCGGAAACTGAAACTTGCCTTCGCCGTGTGCCGCCCAAATTCCTAAAGTGCTACCTTCTAAGCTTTTAAGCATAATTGAAGCTGACTCTTGAATTGTTACGGCCGTAAATTGGCATTCAAATTTATGGGAATCATTGTGTAATAATTGTGGTTTCTCTTGGTCACCTTGGTTTAACAAACCTAACTCTACAAACAACTGGCATCCATTGCAAACACCAAGTGACATGGTATCTTCACGATTAAAAAAGTTGCGTAGAGCTAGGTTTGCATGTTCATTATACTTAAATGCGCCAGCCCAACCTTTAGCACTCCCTAAAACATCTGAATTAGAAAATCCGCCAACCGCTGCAATGAATTGAACATCTTCTAAATTTTCAGCACCAGACATGAGGTCTGTCATATGAATATCTTTTACTTCAAACCCAGCTAAATACATGGCACGAGCCATTTCTCGCTCTGAGTTTGAACCTTTTTCACGTAAAATTGCAGCCTTGATTTTTTGTTGAGGTAGATTTGGTTTTCTGCCTGTAAAATGTGATGGAAACTTAAATTTTAGTGGTGCTTTTTCAAGATTTTCAAAGCGTTCTTGAGCTTTGATTTTTCCACTTTGCTCACAATCAAACTCGAATGAACGTTGAAACCAAATATTCCTGTAATCTGAAATATTAAATTGAAGTTTTTCTAGCTGGTGTTTTATTGAAAGTATTCCAGTTGAATTAGCTTTACCAATCGGAATAGCGTTTAAATTTAGTTCTTTAATTTCAGCTGAAATATCTTGCTTAGACTGAAAAACCAGTCCGCTGTTTTCAGCAAATAACAATTTCAATAAATTATCTTCCTTAATTTCAGATAAGTCTAATTCAGCACCTAAGTCAAGATTTCCGAAGCAAAGTTCAAGCAAACATGTAATTAATCCACCTGATGAAATATCATGACCAGCTGTAATTTTCTTAGCTTTAATTAATTGTTGTATGGCGTTAAATTGAAATTTAAAATAGGCATCATCTTTAATACTTGGTGCATCGTGGCCAACTTTGTTCAGACTTTGCGCTAATGCTGAGCCACCTAATTTATAGCTGTCTCTTGATAAATCTAAATAATAAATCTGTCCTGCATTTGGGTTTAATAAAGGTTCAATTATATTAGTAATTTCGTGACAGTTGGCTGCAGCTGATATAATTACGGTTCCTGGTGAAAGTACTTCTTTGTCGTTGTACTTTTGTTTCATTGACAACGAGTCTTTACCAGTAGGAATATTGATCCCTAAGTTAATGGCAAAATTTGAAACAGCTTCAACCGCATCATAAAGTCGAGCATCTTCACCAGGATTGTTACATGGCCACATCCAGTTTGCTGATAAAGAAACTGAGCTTAAATTATGTTCTAAAGGTGCCCAAATAATATTGGTTAATGCTTCTGCAATTGAGTTTTTAGCTCCAGCGATAGGATTGATTAATCCTGAAATAGGAGAGTGGCCAATGGAAGTTGCAATGCCATGTTTACCATTATAGTCTAAAGCCATTACACCAACATTATTTAGCGGAATTTGTAATTCACCTAGTGTTTGTTGTTTAGCAACTCGACCAGTTACACAGCGGTCAACTTTATTGGTTAACCAATCTTTACAGGCCACAGATTCTAACTGAAGTATATTTTTAGTGAAAGAATAAATTAATTCTGGTTGTAATTTTTCAAGTTCGCTAAATTTCTGAGCCTGATGCTGATCTTTCATGATTGTTTTTGGTGAACTTCCAAACATATCACTAAGCATTAAATCCATTGGTGTTTCACCACTCATAGAATTACTAAAGGTAAAGCGGTGGTCTTTAGTGACTTTACCTACAAAGTACATTGGTGAACGTTCTCTATTAGCCACTTTTTTTAAGAATTTTGCTTCTTCAGGTGGCATTACTAATCCCATACGTTCTTGAGATTCATTGCCAATAATCTCTTTAGCTGATAAGGTTTTATCGCCTACAGGCAGTTTGCTAATATCAATTTTACCGCCAGTGTCTTCAACTAATTCACTAAGACAGTTAAGGTGGCCGCCAGCACCGTGATCATGAATTGAATTAATAGGATTTTTGTCAAGCTCTACCATTGCACGAATTGCGTTGGCTGCACGCTTTTGCATTTCTGGGTTCGATCTTTGAATAGCATTAAGTTCAAGACCGCTTTCAAATTCACCTGTATCTGCTGAAGAAACTGCTGCGCCGCCCATACCAATTCTATAATTATCACCGCCTAAAATTATGATATCATCATTTTGTTGAGGTGTATCTTTTAAGGCTTGGCTTGCTTTTCCGTAACCAATACCACCAGCTAACATAATCACTTTGTCATAGGCCAAAACATGCTCATGTTCTTCATGTTCAAAAGTAAACAGCGACCCAGAAATAAGAGGTTGCCCAAATTTATTACCAAAGTCTGATGCGCCATTAGAGGCTTTTATTAGAATATCTAAGGGCGTTTGGTATAACCATTCACGTTCTTTAATCTTATTTTCCCAAGAACGATTTTTCCCTGTCCTTGAATAAGGCGTCATGTAAACCGCTGTTCCAGCTAATGGAATTGATCCCTTGCCACCAGCAAGTCGATCTCTAATTTCGCCACCACTACCAGTTGCTGCGCCATTAAAAGGCTCTACAGTTGTTGGGAAGTTATGCGTTTCTGCCTTTAAGGAAATGACCGAATCAAAATCTTTTGTTTCGTAAATTGAGGCTTGATCTGGGCGTTGTGGTGCAAATTGCTCAATTTTTGGACCACTCAAAAAAGCGACATTGTCTTTATAGGCTGAAACGATGCCGTTAGGATTTTTCTCAGAGGTTTGCTTAATTAGCTTAAATAATGAGTGCTTTTTTTCTTCTCCATCAATAATAAAAGTGCCATTAAAAATTTTATGGCGACAATGTTCTGAGTTGACTTGTGAAAAGCCAAAAACTTCTGCATCAGTTAATGGTCTTTCAATTCTTTTACTGACTGAATTTAAATAAGCAACTTCTTCTGGACTAAGTGCTAAACCTTCAGATTTATTGTAGGCTTCAATATCTGTAATCGATTTTACAGCTTCAGGTTTAGTGTTAATTTCAAAAATACTTTGGGTTAAATTATGGTATTTTTGAAATAACATGGCATCGTACTCAGTTGAATTATCTTCAAATTCATGAAATTCTTCAATACGAGAAATACCATCGATTCCCATATTTTGGGTAATTTCAACAGCATTGGTGCTCCACGGTGTAATCATGACCTGTCGCGGACCAATAAACTTTCCTTCAACTTCTTTTTTATCGACAAACAAAGCATCGCCAAACAGCCATTTTAGCTTTTTGATGGTTTCGTAGTCTGGGCGTTTGTTAATTTTTACGGCGAAAAAATGCGTCTTTTGAGTTTTGAAAAAAACTACCATAGTGGTGAATTTAATGTTGTGTTATGACGCCCTCAAAAATACAATAAAAATATGAAGAATAACCTAAAATGTGTAAGTTTGAAAAATTAGATAGAAATTAATTTTGAATCGTTATAACTTATCGAAATCAACAAAAACGGCTTTATTTTTTTTAAGCCTTTTGCCACTTCAATGGGGTTTGATGTGGTGGTTTAATTTGCATCCTGATGATTTAGAGCTTTATTATAGTCCTTTTTTTGAAGCTATATCAACCTTACAACTGTATAGTTTAGCTTGGTTACCTTTTTCAATTGGAGATGTGTTTTACCTATTTTTGGTTATTTGGTTAGCGGTATTGATTTATCGATTTATTAAATTTAAGAGAAATCGGTTAAATCGCTTTATTAGCTTTTTAGGCTTTTGTGCATTGTTTTATACCTTATTTAATGTTTTCTGGGGTTTTAATTATTACAGGCGACCTTTAAACCAGCAGCTTCAATTATCATCAGATTATTCAACTGAAGCGCTTGTTGAATTTACATGTGAACTTATTGAAGTGGCAAACGCAAGTCACTTAAGTATTGTTGAGAATGATACATCGGCTGTTAACTTCAACTTTTCTAAGTCTGAAATGCAAAATTTAGTATTTGAAGCTTATCAAGAACCGTCTAATTTTCCGAATAAACTTAACTATCCAACCGAAAATATCAAGTCATCATTATTGTCTTTACCTTTGAGTTATGCTGGTTTTAGTGGCTATCTAAATCCATTTACTAAAGAAGCACAGTTTAATAGTTTAATGCCGCAGTACAAGTGGCCAACAACAATGGCTCATGAGGTGAGTCACCAATTGGGTTTTGCAAAAGAAAATGAAGCTAATTTTATCGCTGCTTTAGTTTGTATTAATTCAAAACATAAATATTTAAGATACGCAGGTTTAACCTTTGCTTTAAAATATAGTCTAAACGACATCTATAAACGCGACCCTGAATTATTTAAAGTAATGTTAGCTGATGTTAATGAAGGGATTATTAAAAATTACAAAACTTCTCGACAATTTTGGGAGAAGTATCGAGGTCCTAGTGAAGTGATTATGAAGCAGATTTATGGCAACTTTTTAAAGGCAAACAACCAGCCTAAAGGCATTGAAACTTATAGTTATGTAACCGCACTTTTAGTTAATTATCATAACACCTATCAATTATTTTAATTTAAATTTTAATTTATGAAACATTACTTATTTATGTTGGTTTGTTGTTTAGGGCTTAGCAGCTTTGCACAGGATTATTTTCCTGATAGTAAAGGCGTGAAAGCAAAAACATCAAATTATGTGGCAATTACAAATGCTATCATACACGTGAGCCCATCTAAAACTCTTGAAAACTCAAGTTTATTGTTTAAAGATGGTAAAGTAGTTAGTCTTGGCGATAGCAAGTTTCCTGAAAATACGGTCATTATTTCTGCTAAAGGAAAGCATATTTATCCTTCATTTATAGAGCTATATTCAGGTTTTGGTATTAAAGATCTTCCTAAAGCGCCTAGAACATCTCAACCGCAATATAATCCTAATAGGAGCGGTTATTATTGGAATGACCATGTACGTCCAGACCAAAGCGCAACAGCACACTTTAAATTCGACAAGAAAAAAGCTGAAGCCATGCGAAAAGCTGGCTTTGGTACTGTAAATACACACGTTACAGATGCTTTTGTTCGAGGTACAAGTGCTTTATATACGCTAAAAAATGGAGAAAATGTTAATGAAAACTTGCTGAAATCAAATTCAGCCCAATATTTCGCTTTCGATAAAAGCCAGCAATCTCGCCAAGCTTATCCAAGTTCAATTATGGGGTTCACGGCTTTATTACGCCAATTTTACCATGATACCGAAGCTTATAAAAATGGCTTGATTTCAGAAAAAGATCTGGCCATTGAAGCTTTTATAAAAAATGAAAACTTACCACAGATTTTTGAAGTTTCTGATTATTTAAACGCCTTAAGAGCCGATAAAATTGGCGATCAATTTGGCGTTCAATATACTATTATTGGTAGTGGCGATGAATATAAACGCGTTCAAACTATAAAAGAAACTAAGGCTAGATTTGTATTACCAGTTGATTACCCAAATGCTTATGATGTTGAAGATTCTTATCTGCGTGATTATTTGAGTTTAAGCGATATGAAGCATTGGCAACAAGCACCACATAACGCTATGATGCTAGCTGATAATGGTGTTGAAATTGCTTTTACCACTAAAGACTTAAAATCGCCAAGCACACTACACAAAAACTTAGCAAAATCAGTTAAATTAGGTCTAGATAAAGCCACGGCTTTAGCAGCTCTAACCACAGTGCCTGCGCAAATTCTTCAAGTTTCTAATCAGCTTGGTACGCTTGACGAAGGTAAAATAGCTAACTTCATTATTACATCAAATGAATTGTTTGCCAAAGACACCAGAATCTTAGAAAATTGGGTACAAGGCCATAGATTTTCATATGGCGACATCAGCCAAATTGATATTTCAGGTGATTATCTGTTAACTTTTGATAATACAGAGTATGACTTGTCTATTTCACCAAAAGGAACCTCATTTAAGGCTTCACTGAAAAATTCGACTAATACATTCAAAACCAAACTAAGTTTTGAAAATAATTGGCTTAACTTAATTATACCAGTTGAAGCTCAAGATGAAGCTCAATTTCATGTGCTTTCAGCTAAAATAGACAAACAAACAAATCAAATAAACGGTAAAGCAGTTTTGGCAAACGGTACTGAATCCAGATTTACGGCTACTAAAAAAACATCAGCCGAGTCAGATTCTTCAAAAGATAAGAATGATTCTAAAAAAGATAACCAAGAAAACAGCCATGATATTTTACCGGTGACTTACCCTAATATGGCTTATGGTTTATCTACTCCAAACCCAGAGTCAAAACGAATTTTATTTAAAAATGCAACTATTATTACTGGTAGTCAACAAGGAAAACTAGAAGGTTATGACTTGCTTGTTCAAGACGGTAAAATTGAAAAAATCGGAAAAGATTTAAAAAGTCGTCGTGCTGAAGTGATTGATGCGACAGGAAAATTTTTAACCGCAGGAATTATCGATGAGCATTCTCATATTGCTGCAAGTTCAGTTAACGAAGGCGGCCATAATTCCTCAGCTGAAGTAAAAATGGAAGATGCTGTAAATCCAGATGATATTAGCATTTATAGATCATTAGCTGGTGGCGTTACTACAATTCAGTTATTACACGGTTCAGCTAACCCAATTGGTGGTCGTTCAGCTATACTGAAATTAAAATGGGGTAAACCAGCCGAAGAAATGATTTACGATAACTCTCCAAAATTCATCAAGTTTGCTTTAGGTGAAAATGTAAAACAATCAAATTGGGGTGGCAATTCTAGATTTCCACAAAGTAGAATGGGCGTAGAGCAAGTTTTTATTGATTATTTTACTAGAGCCAAAGAATACGGCGAATTAAAAGCTTCAGGTGATACTTATCGTGTTGATGAAGAGTTAGAAACGCTACTTGAAATTATCAATAGTGAGCGTTTTATCAGTTGTCATTCTTATGTGCAAAGCGAAATCAATATGCTGATGAAGGTTGCAGATCAATTTGATTTTAA
Organism: Psychroflexus salarius; assembly: GCF_900129035.1. Classification (GTDB taxonomy): domain Bacteria; phylum Bacteroidota; class Bacteroidia; order Flavobacteriales; family Flavobacteriaceae; genus Psychroflexus; species Psychroflexus salarius. The sequence goes on from NZ_FQTW01000005.1 coordinate 88,591, forward strand.
TGTGAATACATTTACTCATATTTTAGAAGGTTATAAAGTTGCCGATAAAATGAAGGCTCACGGCGCAGGTGGTTCAACTTTTAGCGATTGGTGGGCTTATAAATATGAAGTTAATGACGCCATTCCTTTTAATGCCGCTATTATGCATGAACAAGGCGTAACTGTAGCCATTAATTCAGACGATGGAGAAATGATAAGAAGGCTCAACCAAGAAGCTGCAAAAAGCATGAAGTATGGCGATGTTTCAGCAGAAGATGCTTGGAAGTTTGTTACTGCCAACCCTGCAAAATTACTTCATATTGAAGATCGCGTTGGAACGGTTGAAGAAGGTAAAGATGCCGACTTGGTTTTATGGAATGCTCATCCACTAAGTATTTATGCAAAACCTGAAAAAACAATGATTGAAGGTGTGGTTTATTTCGACTTAGAAAAAGATTTAGCCATGCGAAAGCAAATTAAAAAAGAGCGAAATATCTTGATTAATCAAATGATGCAAGCCAAAAACAAAGGCTTGAAAACTCAGCCTATTAAAAAGAAAGAAAAAGAATTTTTACACTGTGATAGTTTAGATCACTTAAACCATAAACACAACTAGTATGAAAATAATCTATAAATTATTAATGCTGCTGGTTTTTAGCTGTACCTCACTAACGTTTTCACAGCAAACGCCTGCAACAGAACAAACTGAAAGTATAAGTATTATTAATGCAACTGCGCATATAGGTAATGGTGAGCTTGTTAACAATGCAGTTATTGTTTTTGAAGACGGTATCATTACTTATGTAGGTACCGATCAATCAAAAGCAAGTGGAACAACAATCGAGGCAACAGGAAAACACGTTTATCCGGGTTTTATTGCGCCTAACTCAACTTTAGGTTTAGTTGAAATCGATGCGGTAGCAGCTACAGGTGATGAAGACGAACTTGGTAAAATGCTACCACACGTGCGGAGTATCATCGCTTATAACACTGAAAGCAAAGTAGTTGAAAGCATGCGCCCAAATGGTGTTTTGATGGGGCAAATTACTCCTCAAGGTGGTCGTATTTCAGGTACATCATCTATTGTTCAGTTTGATGCTTGGAACTGGGAAGATGCTATTATAAAAGAAGATGATGCTTTACACCTTAATTGGCCATATGGTTTTAGACGAAGTGGCAATTGGTATGATCCAAATCGTCGATACGAACAAAATAAAAATTATCAACCTGAAGTTGAGGATATATATACCTATTTTAAATCAGCTAAAGTTTATACAGAAGAAAATAACCGCGATCTAGAAAAAGAAGCCATGCAAGGCGTTTTTAATGGGACAAAGCGTTTGTTTGTTCATGTTAATGGCGAGAAAGAAATTCGTGATGTTATTAGTTTTAAAGAAAAAATGAATCTTCCGAATTTAACTATAGTTGGTGCTTATCATGCTTATAAAGTTGCTGAAGAACTAAAAGCTGCCGATATTTCAGTTTTAGTTCAGCGTGTGCACCAAGTGCCAAATTTTGAAGATGACGATTATGATTTGCCTTATAAATTACCAAAGTTACTGCATGATGCAGGTTTATTAGTTGCCTTAGAAGGTAGCGGGCAAATGGAACGCATGAACTCTAGAAATCTACCATTTTATGCTGGTACAGCTGCAGCATTTGGTCTAGATAAAGAATTGGCTCTACAAATGATTACTTTAAATACGGCTAAAATACTTGGTGTTGACGATCAAATTGGTTCTTTAGAAGTTGGTAAAGATGCCACTCTTTTTATTAGTGAAGGTGATGCGCTTGACATGAAAGGCAATAAATTAACTCGCGCATTTATTCAAGGTCGTGACATTAGTTTAGAATCTCATCAAACCGAATTATATAAACGTTATTCTAATAAATATAAAGATTAATTATTGTACTTAATCTTCTTTTAAATAAAAAAACCTCGAATTAATTTCGAGGTTTTTTATTACAAAATCTTTAATCTTAATTGTTTTATTAAAATAAATTAATCGTCTGTGAAGCTCTTTATGGCAAGTTCATAACTTTTTAAACCAAAGCCAAGAATACAGCCTAAAGCCACAGGTGTAATAAAAGAATGTTTTCTGAAATCTTCTCGTTGGTGCGTATTTGAAATATGTACTTCAATCACTGGTGTTGAAATTGTTTTAATAGCATCAGCAATGCCAATTGAATTATGTGTATACGCAGCTGCATTTAAAATAACACCATCTACATCATCACATTCTTGAAGTTCAGAAATGAGTTCTCCTTCAATGTTTGATTGAAAATAGGATAATTCAATATTTTTATATTTAAATTGAAGTTCTGTAAAATAATCTTTAAAATTGGTATAACCATAAATCTCTGGCTCTCGTTTACCAAGAACGTTTAAATTTGGTCCATTAATTATATGTATCTTCATGTGATTAAATTATTAAGCTAAGTTACAAAAATATATCATGCCTCATGAATTGGTCTGCTGCAATTAAAGACTTTGCTAACTACTTGAAAATCGAACGCGGTTTACAACACAATACTGTGGTTAATTATCAATTAGATGTTGAGAAACTTCAACAGTATCTGGATGATTTCAAAATAGAGGTAAGCCCTCTGAAAATTTCAGTCGAAGCTATTAGAGAATTCATTTATGATTTTTCAAAATCCGCTAATGCAAGAAGTCAAGCCCGATTAATTTCAGGCTTAAAAAGTTTTTTTGATTACTTGGTTTTTGAAGATTTACGTGAAGATAATCCGATGGTTTTAATTGAAGCACCAAAAATTGGCCGAAAGTTGCCAGATACTTTAAGTTTAAAAGAAATTGACCAACTTTTAGATGCTATTGATTTATCTTCTGGGCAGGGTCAGCGAAATAAAGCAATTATTGAGTTGTTATATGGTTGTGGTTTACGGGTTAGCGAGTTAGTAAACCTACGTATTTCAGATTTATATTTTGAAGAATCTTTTATAAATGTTGTGGGCAAAGGCGATAAACAGCGTTTTGTACCGATTAGTGATTATACTATTAAATATATTGAATTATACCAGAAACATATCAGAAACCATCAGCAAATAGCAGCTGGTCATGAAGATATTTTATTTTTAAATAGACGAGGCAAACAGTTATCTAGGGCTATGATTTTCACTGTGATTAGAACTTTAGCAAATAAAGCGAATATCAAGAAAAAAATAAGTCCGCACACTTTTAGACATTCATTTGCGACACATTTGTTGGAAAATGGTGCAGATTTACGTGCTATACAACAAATGCTAGGTCATGAAAGTATTACCACGACTGAAGTCTACATGCATTTAAATCAGTCTCATTTGCGTGAAACTATAGAGAAATTTCATCCTAGAACATAAATTTTAAAAGTTTATAGTAATCATAACTTGTTTGTTTGATTACTGCTTATTTTTGCAACATGGAAATACCATTATTAAAAGAGATTGTTGTTGTTTTAGGCATTTCAATAGTTATTATTTTAGCATTTCAAAAGCTGAAATTACCATCTATCTTAGGTTTTTTGTCAGCTGGAATTATTGTTGGTCCGAATGCCTTTAATTTATTAAGCTCACAACACGAAGTAGAATTACTCTCAGAAATTGGTATTATATTTTTATTATTTGTGATTGGTATTGAGCTTTCGTTTAGTGGACTCATGAAAATCAAACGAACGGTTTTTTTAGGTGGAGGCGCTCAAGTAACGCTAACCATTGCAACTGTGGCTTTAATTGCTTCTATTTATGGTTTAAGCGTGAATACTTCAATTTTTGTTGGGTTTTTAATTGCTTTAAGTAGTACCGCAATAGTTTTAAAACTTTTACAAGAACGTGGAGAAATACAATCTCCACAAGGACGCTTGTCGCTTGGTGTTTTAATTTTTCAAGATATCATTGTTGTACCAATGATGTTGGTTACACCAATTTTAGCAGGTAAGACGCCAGATGTTTGGAATACAGTTTTAATGCTCATACTTAAAATTATTGGTCTTGCAGTTGTTGTTTTTATTTTACAAAAATATATTGTACCGAAGGTGTTTAGAGCTGTTGTGAAAACTAAAAGCAAAGAGTTATTTATCTTAACTACCGTAGTTTTTTGTTTTGCCATAGCTTGGCTAACAAGTGCTGTTGGTTTATCATTAGCATTAGGTGCTTTTTTTGCTGGTTTAATTATTTCTGAGTCAGAATATAGTCATCAAGCCACAGCAAATGTTCTACCATTTCGTGAAATATTTATCAGTTTCTTTTTTATTTCAGTGGGTTCTTTGCTTGATATTCAGTTTTTTGGTCGTCATTTTCATTACATAATACTTATAGTTTTAGTGGTATTAATTGTTAAAGTGTTGGTTGTATTGTTAACGTCACGACTTTTAAAATTAACCCCAAAAGTAGCTTTTATCGGTGCATTCTCATTGCTACAAGTTGGTGAATTTTCACTTTTATTATCAACTGTTGGCTTACAGAATGAGTTGCTTACAGCAGACTTATACCAATATTTTTTAGCCGTTTCTATTGTTACAATGGCATTAACACCTATGTTTATTAATAAGGCCGAAAAGTTTAGCCGCTTCTTACTAACAGTTCCTATTCCTAAACGGGTGAAAAAGCGTCTAAATGCACAGAAAATAGACATGAGTTCTCATGAAGATGATCATTTTCATGATTGGGAAGACCATGTTATAATTGTTGGTTATGGTATTAACGGTAAAAATATTTCGCGTGTCACACAACAAATAGGTATTCCTTATGTGATTGTTGAAATGGATTTTGAAGAGTTTGAAGCAGCTAAGGCTAACAATCAACCCATCGTTTTCGGTGATGCAGGACAAACTGAAATACTTCAGCATGTTAACGTGCAAAAGGCTAGAGTTGTGGTGATTGCCATTTCAGATCCAGTAGCTACAAAACAAATTATCTCTTCAATTCGTTTATTTTCACAAACAGTTTATATTATTGTTAGAACACGCTTTGTTAAAGAAATTGAAGAAAACATGAAAATTGGTGCCGATGAAGTTATTCCAGAAGAGTTTGAAACTTCTATCGAAATATTTACTAGAGTTTTAAAACAGTACATGGTAACTCAAGACGAAATTTCTAATATTGTGACTGAAATTAGATCGGCAGATTATGAGGTGTTAACTAGCTTAAAACCAGTTTCTAAAAAAGCCGTTTTTAAGCAATTAAACATTCCGAATAAAGAAGTGGCTACATTGCATGTTCAACATCGCGATAACCCGATAGTAGGCCGAACAATTGAAGCTTCTGGCATTGGTAAAAACTATAATTTAACCGTTTTAGCGATTAAACGCGGCCGTAAATATATTGATGAAATAAAACCAGACACAAAAATTTGTGTTGATGATATCATCTATATTTTTGGAACACCTACAAAGATTAATGAATTGAATAAAATTGTAAAACTTTAGTGTAACAATTTTTAATAATCTTGACGTATAAAGCGCTTATTATACTTAATTAAAAAATATAAATTCAAATTTTAAATCAACTACATGAAAAAAATTAGTCTCTTAGTTTTATCAAGCTTAATTTTAGTGGCTTGTAATATTAAACCCAAACAAGAAAAATCTGGTGTTAGCATTAGTTTAGATTTAGTAAACATAGATAATGACCAGGTTAAAGTGGTTCACGATCCAAGTGTTATTTCAACTGAAACAACCACTTTTTATATTCCAAAAACAATTCCAGGAACCTATGCCATCAATAATTACGGTCAGTTTGTTGAAGACTTTTCAGCTATCTCTTATGATGGTGAATCATTGCCAGTAAAGCAACTTAACCAGAATTCTTGGGAAATTAGTAATGCTAAGGAATTAGATAAAGTTCAATACTTAGTTAATGATACTTATGATATTGAAGGTGAAGGCGATGTGTTTTCTCCTGCTGGAACAAACATTGTAGCTGATGAACATTTCATGCTTAATTTGCATGGTTTTGTTGGCTATTTTGAAGGTATGCAAGAAGAAGTGCATCAATTAGAAGTCAAGCGTCCTAATGATTTGGTAGCTTCAACATCGCTTCCAGTTGCCAGTCAATTGAATGAAGTTAATTATACTACTGATGAATTCGTGACAAATCGTTACTTCGGTATTATTGACAACCCAATTATGTATGCAAAGCCTGATACAACAAGTTTTGATATTCAAGGCATGCAAGTTGAATTAAGTATTTATTCGCCTAATAAAACTTATTCTACAAATGACTTAAAACCTGCTTTAGAAGAAATGATTCAGGCTCAAAAAGCCTTCTTGGGCGATATTGATAATACGCCAGTTTACTCTATCTTACTGTATTTGTCTGATATGGAAGCCACCGATGCTCGTGGTTTTGGTGCTTTAGAACACCATACGTCAACGACTGTGGTTTTACCTGAAACCATGCCTTTAGAGCAACTTAAGCAAACGATGACTGATGTTGTTTCTCATGAATTCTTTCATATTATTACTCCTTTAAATATACATTCTAATGAAGTGCATTATTTTGGATACAACGACCCTAAAATGTCTAAACATTTATGGATGTATGAAGGCGTAACGGAGTATTTTGCTAACTTGTTTCAAGTTAATCAAGGCTTAATTTCTGAGCAAGAGTTTTATAACCGAATCAATGATAAAATTAGTACAGCTGCTTCATTTGATCGCACAATGCCATTTACAGAAATGAGTGAAAATATTCTTGAAAAAGAGTATAAAGACAGTTACTATAATGTTTACCAAAAAGGCGCCTTAATTGGTATGACTTTAGACATTAAACTTAGAGAATTAAGTAATGGAGAAATGGGTATTTTAGACCTTATGAAGAAATTGATTTCTAAATACGGTAAAGAACAACCATTTAATGATGATGAGTTATTTGATGATATTGTTGCTATGACTTATCCAGAAATTGAAGATTACTTTGACACTTACATCTCAGGAACAACGCCGCTAGATTTTGAATTATTTTTTGATAAAGTTGGTCTAGAGCAAACAACTGATATGGCTAATACTGGCTATTTTTTAAATGGACAAACGCCTTTTATTAACGTTAATCAAAGTACAAAAGAGGTGTTTTTTAGAACATCTTATCCTATGAATACTTTTTTTAATGACCTTGGTGTTGAACCTGGCGATATTATTAAAAGTATCAACGGTACGACATATAACTTAGATAACATTAGAAATTTAATCATGAATTCTATGGGTTGGAAGGAAGGAGATGACTTTAAAATGACAGTAATCCGTGATGGAGAAGAACTGACTTTTGAATCAAAATTAGAACAACCTAAAATTGAAAAATCAACCTTAAAGGCAAAAGACTTAGAGTTATCGAGTAATGCTTACCAATTAAGACAGTCTTGGTTGAAGTCTTAGGCTACTTTTACAATATTTAAAAAGTCCAAATTTATTTTTGGACTTTTTTTGATGCATTAATTATGCTTAGCTTTGTTTTAGGACGAATATTATGAAAAAACCGATCAGGCAGTTTTTTATTTCTCGAAAAATTAAGTCTAATTTTTCAAAAATTAGAACGCAGACTTTCAGTGATAATCGTGCTTTAATTTTGTTTCATACAGATTGCACGGACTTCAAGCAGCTAAAACAGTCATTTGAAAATTACTTTGTAGAATCTAAAAATTATGAATTACAGTTAATTGGTTTTGGAAGTGAAAAAAGTCTAGCTAACTTGAGAGATCAATCAACTGAAAACTTAAAGTTGATTTCGCCTAAAGACTTCAACCTGATGGCAAATATAAAAACCGAGTCACTTCAAAAATGTTTAGATCAATCTTATCATTTTTGTTTTAACTTTTATGCTTCAAATAGGTCTTATCTTCAACTCATCAATTCAATGATTTCAGCTCTTTTTAATATAGGAATTACAGATGAGTTTCCGAATAAATTTTCAGTTTCAGTATCAGAATCACAACCAGAACAGTTTTTTAAAGAAGTTTCAAATTATATAAGTAAAATTACATATGCATAATTCAAAGTTTACAGGTACAGGTGTTGCATTAATCACGCCGTTTAAATCAGATTTATCAGTTGATTATAAAGCTTTAGAGCGATTGGTTAACTTTCAAATAGACAATGACATCGATTATATAGTTGTGTTAGGAACTACCGCCGAAAGTGCAACTTTAAGTGATGAAGAAAAAGAACGCGTCAAACAAACAATTGTTGAGGTTAATCAAAATCGGGTTCCTTTAGTGCTAGGTTTAGGGTCTAATAATACCCAACAACTATTAGCCGATATAAAATCAACAAAGTTTGATGGTTTTGATGCAATACTTTCTGTTTCACCTTTTTACAATAAACCAACACAAGAAGGCATATATCAGCATTTTGCAAGTTTGGCAAAAGTATGTGACTTACCAATTATTCTGTATAATGTTCCAGGTCGTACAGGCTCTAACATACAACCTGCAACAGTTGTGCGTTTAGCAAATGAGTTTAACCAAATTATTGGAATTAAAGAAGCTGCAGGCGATTTAGAGCAAGCAATGACTTTAATTCGGGATACACCTGAAGATTTTCTAGTGATTTCTGGTGATGATATGATTACATTACCAATGGTTTTAGCTGGTGGTGCTGGTGTAATTTCAGTGATGGCTGAAGCTTTTCCAAAAGAATTTTCAGCTATGGTTAATTACGGCTTAAATAGAGATGTTAATAAAGCATTCGAATTGCATTATCAATTTATGCATGGCATTCAATTAATATTTAAAGAAGGAAATCCCGCTGGTATTAAAGCAGCTTTTAAGCATTTAGACCTTGCTGAAGCTACTGTAAGGTTACCATTAGTAGAAGCTTCAAAACAGTTAAAAGCTGAAATAAAAACCTTTATGGCTGGTTTGTAAAATAAGCCTTGAAATATTGCGTTTTCATAATTAGATTATAATCAGTAATTTTGCAAAATATTTAATTTAGATGAAGTATATAGTTAGCTTACTTTTAGCAACTCTGTTTTTAACGAGTTGTAGCGAGTATCAAAAGGTTTTAAAGAATGAAGAACCTGCGCCAAAATTTGATTTAGCAAAAACCCTTTACGAAAAAGGCGTTGAAACAGGTCGATCAAAATACTTCACAAGATCTATACGATTGTTTGAGCAAATTTTGCCTCAATATAGAGGTAAGCCTCAAGGTCAAATTTTATCTTACATGAATGCTAATGCTTATTATTTGAATGGTGATTATTATACATCTGCTTATTTGTTTGAACGTTTTGCGCAATCTTACCCTACAAGTGAAAAAACTGAAGAAGCTATCTTTAAATCAGCTAAAAGCTACTATAAAGTTTCACCTGTTTATAGTAAAGACCAATCGCAAACTCAAAAGGCTTTAGATAAGTTACAAACCTATATTAATGTTTACCCAGAAGGTACATATTTTGTTGAAGCCAATGATATTGTTTTAGAATTAAGAACCAAGCTAGACAAAAAATATTACGAAATTGCTAAACAATATCATCATACTGAACGCTATAAAGCTGCAATTGAAGCTTTAGATAATTATATTTTAGATTATCCAGGCACACCTTTTAAAGAAAAGGCCTACTTTTATAAATTTGAATCAGCCTATATTTTAGCCATTAACAGCTTACGTTCTTTAACAGAAGAACGTTTAGAAGCTGCTAAAATTTATGCAGAAGATTATCTACGCTACTATTCAGATGGTGAATTTTCTGAATTAGCAACTAACTATTTAAACGATATTAACGAGAGATTAAACAAAAAAGCTTATGAAAACTAATATTAAAGATTCTAACGCACCTATTTCAACAACAACAATTAATAAAAATGCTGTTGATGCACCTACCAATAATATTTACGAAGCAATTTCAATTGTGTCTAAGCGGTCAAGCCAAATTAATACAGAGATGAAACGTGAATTGTTGGAAAAACTAGACGAGTTTGCAACTTATAATGATAGTTTAGAAGAAATTTTTGAAAATAAAGAACAAATTGAAGTTTCTAAGTTTTACGAGCGTTTACCTAAACCACATGCACTAGCTTTAGAAGAATGGTTAGAAGAAAAAATTTACTACCGTCATACTAAAGAAAGCGAAGAGATTTAATGCATTTGTTAAGCGGCAAAAAAATATTACTTGGTATTACAGGTGGGATTGCCGCTTATAAATCTATTTTTTTACTTAGACTACTTAAAAAATCTGGTGCTCAAGTTAAGGTAATTACAACGCCAAAAGCACTTGATTTTGTTACTCCACTAACTTTAGCTACGCTTTCAGATTTCCCAGTTGAACATCAACTACAAGACGAAGATGGTAATTGGACCAACCATGTTGACCTTGGTTTGTGGGCAGATATGATGATTATAGCGCCAGTAACAGCTAACACCTTGTCCAAAATGGCTCATGGTAATGCTGACAATCTATTGCTTACAACTTATCTCTCGGCTAAATGCCCAGTGTATTTTGCCCCAGCGATGGATTTAGACATGTATAAGCACCCAAGTACACGAGCCAGCCTAGAAAAACTCTCTAGTTTTGGAAATGTTTTTATAAAACCAGGCGTTGGCGAATTGGCGAGTGGCTTATCTGGCGAAGGCCGAATGGCTGAACCTGAAGATATTGTAAAATTTATAACAAACCACCTTCAAAGTCAGTTAAGTTTTTACGGAAAAAAAATATTAATTACAGCGGGACCAACTTACGAAGCCATTGACCCTGTTAGATTTATAGGTAATCGGTCTAGCGGTAAAATGGGCTATGCACTTGCTGAAGCAGCCTTAAACTTAGGTGCTGAAGTCTGTTTAATTTCAGGGCCAACTGCCTTACAATTGTCACATCCTAACTTACAAATTATTCAAGTTGAATCAACTCAAAACATGTTTGATGCCGTAAAAGCTAATTTTGATAAACAAGATTTGGCTATTGCAGCCGCAGCTGTTTCAGATTATACACCAGTTGAAGTTAACACGCATAAAATTAAAAAGTCTGACCAATTGCTGAATATTAGTTTTAAAAAAACACCTGACATTTTAAGTTATATGGGTGAAACTAAAAATCATCAAGTACTAATTGGTTTTGCGCTCGAAACACAAAATGCTTTAGACTATGCTCGAGATAAAATGAAACGTAAAAAAGCAGATGCTATATTAGTTAATACTTTAAGTGAAAATAATCTTGTTTTTGGTTCAGATCAAAATACCTTGCAATTTTTATCAAACAAAGAGCAAATAGATTTAGGTCAACATTCTAAACAAAAACTAGCGCTTAAAGTACTTCAATTAATTTCAGAAAAGTTTTTTTCTTAAATTAAGTTGTAAAACCAAATCATTTATAACCAATTTAATATTAATTTATGCTTAATACAGTTAAATTTAGTTTTATTCTTATAGCCTTGATTTGCTTTTCAACAGTCAATGCTCAAGAGTTTAATGCTGAGGTTGTTGTCGATGCCCAACAGACGGGTAAAAATCAACTTACGGTTTTTAAAACTTTAGAGCAGCAATTAACCGAATTTATTAATAGAAATTCTTGGTCATCTTACCAATTAGAAAATCATCAAAAAATAAATTGCAGCTTTTTTATTATTGTAAAGTCCTTTAATAATAACCAATTTCAAGCCTCTTTACAAGTTCAAGCATCACGACCAATTTATGGCAGTGACAAGTTCTCACCAATACTTAATTTTAAAGATAACGAGCTTAGTTTTACCTATAAAGAATTTCAAGTTTTCAATTATTCGCCAAATTCATTCGAAAATAATTTAATTTCAGTTATTTCATTTTATTTAAAAACAATTTTAGGTTTAGATGCTGATAGTTTTGAAGAGCTTAGTGGAAATTCATTTTTTGAAGAAGCTAACCAAATCGTAAATTATTCACAACAACGCGGTTCGGGATGGTTAATTTCAGGAAATGCTAACAGTAGAGCAGCGCTTAATCGTGATTTATTATCTAATAATTTTCAAGAGTTTAGGCAAGCTTTTTATGAGTACCACCGTTTAGGCTTAGATCAATTTTACTCTGATCCAGACCTGGCAAAAGCCAAAATTGTTTCGGCCTTAAATAAAGTTCAAGCAGTTAATAATCGTCGGCCAAATTCTATTTTAGTTCGTACATTTTTTGATGCCAAGGCCAACGAAATTCTTGAAATATTTAGTGGTGGAAATCCAGAAAATCATGAAGCTGTTAAAAATATGCTACAAAAAGTTGCTCCGATTCATAGTCGGTCTTGGCGGCAAATCAAATCTTAAGCTTTTAAGTGTAAAATTGGTGCTTGTTTTGTAAATTTACACTCAAAATTTAAAAGCTTGTTACAAAAGTTAAGCATAAAAAATTACGCCTTAATTGAAGACGTTCAATTGAATCTAAACACGGGTTTTACCACAATAACCGGCGAAACCGGTGCTGGAAAATCAATTTTACTAGGTGCTATTGGTTTGTTGTTAGGTAAACGAGCCGACTTATCTGCGGTTAAAAATGAGTCCAATAAATGCATTATTGAAGGTGAGTTTTTTATTGAGACTTATAATTTAAATACTTTATTTAATCAACTTCAGCTTGACTATGATGCCCATACAATTATTAGACGTGAAATTTTACCATCTGGCAAGTCAAGACTATTTATTAATGACACGCCAGCAAAATTATCTCAAGCCCAAGAATTAGGTCAGCATCTCATAGATATTCACTCACAACATGATACCTTAAGCATTACTCAGCAAGATTATCAATACGAAGTCTTAGACGCCATTGCTAGAAGTAAAGAAGAACGCCAAGATTATCAAAGTGCCTACCAAAATTTAAAACAACTCAAACAAAAGTTAGAAGACTTAAAGGCTAGCCAATTAGAGGCGCAGAAAAACTACGACTATAATTTGTTTTTACTTGAAGAGCTCGACGCCTTAAAGTTAGAAACGATTAATCAAACCGAACTCGAGCAGCAAAAACATAAATTAGACAATGTAGAAGTTTTGCAAGAAAAACTATCTGCTGCTTACCAACTAATGTCTAATGAAGATATTGGTCTTACCAACCAGTTACGGCAACTTCAATTAGACCTCAAGTCCGCCTCCCAAATAGATATGAGTTTATCGGCTATTTTTGAACGTGTTAATAGTAGTTTAATCGAACTTGAAGATATTCAGCAAGAAGTAGAAAACCATCTTGAAACAGTTGAAAATGATCCAGAATTAAAAACGACTTTAGAGTCAACCTTGAATAACTTATACAGATTACAATCCAAGCATCAGGTTGAAGATGTAACAGAATTAATCAAGATTAGAAACCACTTGCAAGAACAAGTTGAAGCTTCTCAAAACGCCAATCTCGACTTAGATGAAGTTAATGAAGAGATTGCAGCAGCTCAACTCCAATTAAAACAAGCGGCAAAAAAATTATTTGAAAAAAGAAAATCAGTTACAAAATTAGTTTCAACTTCAATTCAAAACACTTTGTCTATATTAGGAATGCCTGAAGCTAGGTTTTCAATTTCAGCAAAATTTACAGGACAATTTAGTTCACAAGGTGCAGATCAGTTTGATTGGTTATTTACAGCCAATACAGGTCATGATATGCAAGCGGTTTCAAAAGTTGCTTCGGGTGGAGAACTCTCTAGAATTACATTAGCTTTAAAAGCTTTGTTATCACAAAAGCAGCATCTACCAAGTTTGATTTTTGATGAAATTGATACAGGCGTTTCTGGCGAAATAGCAACAAAAATGGCTGATGTTATGCTGGAAATGGGACAACGCATGCAAGTTATTGCAATTACGCATTTACCACAAATTGCCTCAAAAGGTAATGAACATTTTAAAGTGTTTAAATCTCAAATTAATCAAGTTACAAACTCACAAATCAGAAATCTTACAAGTGATGAACGCATTGAAGAGTTGGCCGAAATGCTTGGAGGTAAAACTTCAACTTCAGCAGTTTCGCACGCAAAATCTTTATTGCGTCAATAAAAATTTTACTTTTACAAATTAAAATTTCAATTTTTAACTATGGCTTATAATTTATTAAAGGGTAAACGCGGAATTATTTTTGGTGCACTAGATGAAAACTCTATTGCATGGAAAACCGCCGAACGCGTTCACGAAGAAGGCGGAACATTTGTGCTCACTAATGCACCAATTGCCATGAGAATGGGCTCTATTAAGCAACTTGCCGAAAAAACAAATGCGCAAATAATTCCAGCTGATGCCACTAATCTTGAAGATTTAGAAAAATTAGTTGAAGAATCAATGGAAATACTAGGTGGTAAAATAGATTTTGTGTTGCATTCTATCGGCATGTCTATTAACGTAAGAAAAGGTAGAGCATATACAGACCAAAATTATGATTGGACGCATAAAGGTTTAGATGTTTCTGCCATGTCGTTTCACCGCGTTATGCAAACTTTACATAAAAAGGATGCGATGAATGAATGGGGAAGTATCGTAGCTTTAACTTATATGGCAGCGCAACGTGTTTTTCCTGATTATAATGATATGGCCGATAATAAAGCTTATTTAGAGTCAGTTGCAAGAAGTTTTGGTTATTTCTTTGGCAAAGACCGTAAGGTTCGTGTTAACACGATATCTCAGTCGCCAACACCTACAACTGCTGGTAAAGGTGTTAAGGGTTTTGATGCGTTTATTAATTATGCAGAGAAAATGTCGCCATTAGGCAATGCCACTGCATTAGAATGTGCTGATTATACGGTGACTCTATTTTCAGACTTAACCAAGAAAGTGACTCTACAAAATTTATTTCACGATGGTGGATTTTCGAATGTTGGTGTTAGCCAAGAAGTCATTGAAAAATTTGAATAGGTATTAACGTGATAGATTTTATGTTAAAAAACTCCTTTTGTGGAGTTTTTTTTTGTTTTAAAGTTTAACGAATAGTTAATTTTTATATATTCGTTAACTAATAAATATTTAAAATTTAACAATTATGAAAAGAATTACATTTTTGTTTGCTTTTTTGCTTGCTATTTCATGGCAAGGACAAGGGCAAATTCTAGTTTCTGAAAACTTCGATTCAGGAACGCCAACTGATTGGTCTGGTTCTTATGGAAATACAGTTACTGCTTCTTGTGCTGGGAACTCCGAACGCGATAATATTTATAGTTTTAGCGACACTGGAAATCTAACATCACCTAATTACGTTGGCGGTTCTAATGGGACAGATTTAGTGATTAGTTTTGACTACAAAATTGTTGAATACGATTTCTCAAATCCAACCACACCTCAAGGAGCTGGCTGGGGTACTGCAGAATTACAGTATTCAACTGATGATGGCACCAATTGGGTGACCATCTTAACAATTGATGATAGTAATCATACAGTCTCTGCAGATTGTGCTAATGTTACTGCAACTATTGATGCAGCTGATTTGCCAGCAGGAACAGATGTAAAATTACAAATAGCTAACACTTGGGCTGCTGGTGATTACTACTTTTATGTAGATAATTTTGCAGCAAACCAACAAGTTAACTGTGTATTGCCTGAAGCAACAGCTACTGTTGTTGAAGATTGTGCTAACGGTGAATTTTCAATTGATGTTGATGTAACTGATTTAGGTGATTCAGCAACTTTAAGTCTTACTAATGATGCAGGTGTTGCGAGTACTGATGTTACCGCAACAGGCGTAGTCACGGTTGGACCATTTCCAGCTGGTACACCAGTTAATTTAACTTTAGAGCATGAGTCTGACACCGATTGTAATGTTGATTTGGGATCGTTTGCAGACGCTTGTCCAGCAGTAAACGATGCTTGTACAGGAGCCATTGCTTTAACAATTACAACTGATGATACTCAGTTAACAAGTTTTATATCTGCTAATGCCACAGAAGAACCAATTGAGTTGGTCGATTGTGATGCTTTTGGTAATTATGGTGTATGGTATTCTTTTGTAGCGCCATCGTCAACATTAAAGTTTATCTCAGGTGCAAATGATCCTGGAATAACTATTTTTGAGGGACCTGATTGTGCTAACTTAACTGAATTGACTACAAATTGTTTAAACAATTTCGATGGTGATATTACAGGTTTAACAACAGGAAATACTTATTATGCCATGGTTTGGGATGATTCTCAAGAATCTACGCCTACAGATTTTGCTTTATATTATGAAACTTGTCCTGCGCCAACAGCTTTAGATGCAATTAATATTACAGATGAAGCAGCAGACTTAACTTGGACAGCTGGTAATGCTGAAACAGAATGGGAAGTTGTTTGGGGACCTGCAGGTTTTGATCCAGCAACTGAAGGAACGACAGTTTCAGATAACGATGGCACACTAGGTGTGAGTTTATCAGGTTTAGATGATGAAACATCATATGAATTTTACGTAACCGCTGTTTGTGGTGCTAATGATGAGAGTACGCAAACTGGTCCGTTTGAATTCACAACTGCATGTTCTGCTCTTACAGCGCCTTATGATACAGGTTTTGAAAGCTTCACGGTTTCTAGTTCTGCTTTTTCTAATGAAAATTGCTGGACAGCAACAAGTACAGCATATCTTTGGGAAGTTGCTGATGATACAGACACATCATCAGGTGGAACCGGACCAGCAGCTGGAGTGAGTGATGGTAATTATTTTTTTACTGAGGCTACATCTGGTAATGAAGGTGATGTGATTGATTTGGTTTCGCCATCAATTGATTTATCAACACTTAATACACCAGCACTTTATTTTGATTATCACATGTTTGGTGGTGATATGGGAACTTTAGAAGTGGTTGTAGATAACGGTACATCAACTTCAACAATATTTACATTGACCGGTCAGCAGCAAACTACTGAAGATGACCCATTTATTTCTCAAACAGTTGCTCTTGACGCTTATGCAGGAGAGACGGTTCAAATCATCTTTAGAGCCACTAGAGGTTCAGGTTTTGAAAGTGACATGGCTATCGATAATGTTGATGTAAACGAGGCACCTTCTTGTTTTCCAGCAACTGATTTAGCAATCAATACCATCACTGGAGATAGTGCAGAGCTTACTTTTACTGGAAATAATGGTGGTACTTCAGCGCATATTTGGGCGGTTTATGCTCAAGGTGCAGATGCCCAAAGTGAAGCGCCTTTATTTAATGGTCAAGCCTTAGCTGGAGAAACTTCAGCATCCATTACAGGTTTAGACCCTACCACAGCTTATGATGTTTATGTTTTAGCGAATTGTGGTGCAAGTCAAAGTTCTTTAGCCGGTCCAGTAACTTTTACAACAACTGCTGCTTGTGCTGCGCCAACTGAACTTACTATAAGCCAAGTTACGGCTTCTACAGCCGAGATTTCTTGGACAGCTTCAAATACAGAAGATTCTGGTTACGAGTGGGTTGTTATGGCTGATGGAGAAGATCCATTAGATGCCGCAAACACGCCAGCTGCTTCAGGAACTACCGCTGCTGGTGAAACTATGGCTTCTGTTACTGGTCTTTCAGATAATATGGCTTATGATGTTTATGTCCGTTCAGTTTGTAGTCCTGAACCAGACCCAAGTGAATATTTAGGTCCTGAGTCTTTTGTGACTGATTGTGTTGCATTTACACCAGATTACACAGAATCTTTCGACACATTTACACCAGATTGCTGGGAAGAAGCAGGAAGTGGTGACCCAACAACTGGTCCATCTGACTTAGGTTCTGGTTTATGGTCTGCTGACGGCTTTTTAAATAATGGTACTACAGGCGCTGCTCGTATTAATCTATGGACAGATAACAGAGAAGATTGGTTAATTTCACCAAGCTTTGATTTATCGGCTGGTGGTTATGAACTTGCTTACAGTGTAGGATTAACAGATTATAATAACTCAAATGCTCCAGAAGGCGCTGGTATGGGTTCTGATGATGAAGTTCAAGTTTTAATTACTGAAGATAATGGTGCTACTTGGACTGCACTTAGAACTTATAATCAGTCTGATTACCCTAGTGAAACAGGAGAGATTGAAATTTTTGATCTTTCAGCTTACACAGGAACGGTTAAGTTCGCGTTTTGGGCAACTGATGGTAGCGTAAATGATACTGAAGATTATGACTTCTTTATCGATGAGTTTAAAGTAAGAACACCATTAACATGTTCTGAAGTTACAGGTTTATCAGTTTCTAACATTACAAGTAATTCTGCTGAAATTAACTGGGATGACAATACAGATGCCACTGCTGGTTACAACTGGTATGTTTACGAATCTGGTGCTGATGTAACTACAGCTACAGAAATTGATTCAGGGTCAACAGCTGCTGGTGTAGCAACAGCTACGACAAGTTTATTAGAGCCTCTTACAAATTATGATGTTTATGTTGAAGGAAATTGTGATGCTAATGGCTTAAGTCCACTTGCTGGACCTGTAAGTATATTTACTCAAGGTCCTGGAAATTGTTCTTCAGTTGGCTCATATTCTTATGATAACAATGAATCTTCAGCTGATGCCTTAGGCTTTATTGCTGACACACCAGGTGACTATATTAGCTTAACATTTACGGCTGGTTCTACTGAATCTTGTTGTGATGACTGGTTTATTACTGATGCCGCTGATGGTACAGGTAATATAATTGCTACTGGAGCTGGTTCTATTGTAGGTACTTATGAGTCTCCTACTGGAGAGATTTCTTTCTATGTTGTATCGGATGGTTCAGTTACTGGAACAACTTTTGAATATGAAGTTGATTGTTATCCTGCACCTACGTGTGTTGCTCCAACTGATGTAGCGGTTGCAAATGTAACAACTACAACAGCTGATTTTTCATGGACAGATAATGTAGATGCAACTAATGGTTATATCTGGTATATTTTTGATGAAGGTGCAGATCCTGATACAGCAACACCGGTAGATACGGATGTATTGGCCGCTGGTACAGAATCTTTACCTTTAACTGGTTTAGATCCTAATATGCCATATGATTTCTATATCCAGTCTGACTGTGATACTGACGGACAAAGCGCATTAGAAGGACCTTTAAACTTTACAACTTTAGCGGTTCCTCCAGCTAATGATAATGTTTGCGATGCAATCGCTTTAACAGTTGGTGATGAAGGTGTTGCCGATGAATACACGAATGTTGGTGCAACAGTTGAAACTGACGAACCAGCTGGTGGTTGTTATGTTGGTGGTGCACAAAAAACCGTTTGGTTTACATTTGAAGCGCCAACTTCAGGTGATGTTACCATCTCCACAGATATTGGCGGTACTTTAACTGATACTGAAATAGCATTATATGCTGCACCAACAGATTGTGCTGACGCATCGACATTTGGTGCTCCAATAGATTGTGATCAAGATGGTGGTGATATTGTTGGTAATGGTTGGACATCAGTCATTTCTAACGACCAACTTACAGATGGAGAAACCTATTATGTTCAGGTAAGTGGTTATTCTAATGCTGATGGTACATTTGGCATTGAAGTGACTGATAATGCCACAACATCTAATACAGATTTCTTTAGCAGTGCTAACTTTAGCTACTATCCAAACCCAGTAGAAAACAACTTTACTATTGAGTCTAGAACTCAAGTTGATGAAGTTGTGGTTTATAACATGTTAGGTCAAGAAGTGAAGTCGCTTTCACCAAAATCTAATACGGTTGATATGAACTTCAATAATGTTCAAGCTGGTGTTTACTTAGTTAAAGCAACTATTGAAGGTCAAACACAAACATTTAGAATTATTAAGAAATAAAATTTTTATAAGTGTTTTTTATATAACCCGAGCCAATAGGCTCGGGTTTTTTTATGCTTAAAAGTGTAGTACCTTTGTAGCATGAGTAGAACTTATACGTTTGTAATACCTGTTTATAATCGGCCACAAGAGATTAGAGAACTATTAATGAGTTTTTTAGAACTTGAAGGCGTGTTTGATTTTGAAATTTTAATCATTGAAGATGGTTCAACCTTAACTTCAAAGTCGGTTGTTGAAGCGTTTATTACTCGGTTAAAAATTAGTTATCATTTTAAACCTAATTCTGGTCCAGGTGATTCTAGAAATTACGGTATGTCTATTTCAAAAGCTGACTACTTTATTATTCTTGATAGCGATGTAATTTTGCCTCCACACTATTTATTAGCTGTTGATGATGCTCTAAACACTCATCATTTTGATTGTTATGGAGGCCCAGATCAATCCCATAAGGACTTTTCAACGACACAAAAAGCAATTGATTTTTCAATGACTTCATTTTTAACAACAGGCGGCATTAGAGGTAACAAGCATAGCCAAACCTCATCTTATGAACCACGAAGTTTTAACATGGGAATATCTCGTAAGGCTTTTATAGCTTCAGGCGGTTTTGGTAAAATTCATCCTGGAGAAGATCCTGATTTATCAATTCGATTAAAAAATCTAGGCTTTAATTTAGGCTTTATTCCTGAGGCCTATGTTTATCATAAACGCCGTATTGATTTGAATAAGTTTTACAGCCAAGTTTCTAAATTTGGTCGGGTTAGGCCTATTTTAATGAAATGGCATCCCGAATGTTACAAAATTACTTTTCTTTTTCCTAGTTTATTCTGTTTAGGCTTATTGATTAGTTTTATGCTCATACCACTAAGTTTAAGTTTATTAGTCTTATATGGTATTTACTTTTTGCTTGTTTTTTTATCATCTTTGTTTAAATACCGCTCTTTTAATGTTGCCCTGTTGACTATATTTGCTGTTTTAGTTCAGTTTTTTGGTTATGGAATTGCCTTTGCAAAAAGTTATTTTAAAATTTTAATTCTAAAGCAAAACCCACAAAAGGTTTATCCAAATTTGTTTTTTAAATGAAACCGCCGATACTTAAACGTTTAACTCCCAAATTAGATCATAATAAAGCCTTTGTGTTTATATTGATTTCTACTGCAGCTATTTGGTTTGTTCTACAACTTTCAAAGACTTATACAACTCAACTTCAATTAAATTACAGCATAATTAATTTACCAAAAGAATATAAAATCGAGAAGGAACAAAAACTTTCAATTTACATTACTTCAAATGGACTAAATTTATTGTATTTAAATCTTTTCAATCCTGAAATTAATATTGACTATAGTGAGTTTACTAAATCTTATGATTTTATAAGTATAGATGAATCAGGTCTCAATAATTTAATTTCAACCCAACTAGAGCTTGATAAAAATCAAATAGAAGCGCATAACCTTCTTAAACTTGATTATTATAAATTGTTTTCAAAGCAAATAGAAGTTTTCCCAAATTTAGACTTAACATTTCAGCCCGGATTTGATACTATTCAAGATATACAGTACTCGCCGTCTCAAATTACAATTTACGGCAGAGAAGATGCTTTAAGTTCCATAGATTCAGTTTTCACTAATCCGATTACCCATAGAAATATAAAAGACAGTATTTCTTCGCAAATTGATCTCAATTTAGTTGAATTAGACTATGATGAAGTCAACACCAATGTTATTAATTATACTATTTTAGTTGATCGGTTTACTGAAAAAACAATTACATTACCAGTTGAAGTTATCAATCTACCTAGTGACACTAACATTAGTATTTATCCAAAACAACTTGAAGTTAGTTTTGAACTCCCATTATCTAAATATAATCAGGTTTCGGCTAAAAACTTTAAATTGATATGCGATTATAGTAGAGCAAAAATTAGTGATAATTATTTAATTCCTAAATTAGTGAAGTCGCCTAAGTTTATTAAATATGAGCGTTTACGAACCAAGCAAATTAGTTATTTGATAAAAGAATGAAAATAGTAGGATTAACTGGTGGAATTGGTAGTGGAAAAACCACTGTTGCTCATTTATTTAGTGAATTAGAAGTTCCTGTTTTTATAGCAGATAAAGTTGCTAAATCACTTTATAATCAAAAAGAAGTCATTAACCTTATCAAGCAGACTTTTGGAGAACATCTTTTTAAAGAAAACAAACTTGATAGACAGGCTTTGGCATCAATTGTTTTTAACGATTCGGTAAAACTTAAACAACTTAATGAAATTATTCATCCTCGTGTACATCATGAGTTTGAAAGTTGGCTTAAGCTGCAATCTTCAAGTTACGTTATTTACGAAGCTGCTATCATTTTTGAACATAATAGGCAAGATTTTTTCGATAAGACTATTTTAGTTACCGCACCAAAACAAATTAAAATTAACAGAGTGATGGCTCGCGATGGTGTAACCGAATCACAAGTCTTACAGCGTATGAGTAAACAATGGCCTGATGATAAAAAATCTCATTTAGCCGATTTTATCATAACTAACATAGATTTAGAAAAAACAATTTCACGTGTTCAAGAAATTGATAAAATTTTAAAAGATTTATAAATTTAGCCGTTAAATTAGCTTGTTAACATTTGGTTAAACGCAAAGATGCACAAATGTTAAAATCCTAATTTTGTTGCATGAATACACGGCTTTTTAAGTTTCTAATTGTTTTAATGAGCTTATCCCTTATCGGGATTATTTTTGTTCAAGGCTATTGGATTAAAAACACAGTTCAAAGTAATGAAGAACAATTTTCAATTGCAGCAAAGCAAATGCTTATTAATGTTGTAAAAGATTTAGAGTCTAATGAAATTGACAAGTATTATTTTGAATTAGCGAGTGTAGCCGATTCTACAAAACCTTTTAGAAAACAACTCAGTGAATTATTTCAAGTTAAAAAAGAAGACTACTCAAGTGAATATTTTGTTTATTCAAATAGCTTAGTTGAAGAAGAATATAAAATATCTTCTCAATTCTTATCAGACCAAAACGATTCCATTTTTTTTAAAAAAATAACTTCAAAAAAGCTTGCCACAAAAATTTCACGAGAAGATAATTTAGATCCGAATAGCTTAGGTCTTTCAGCTGAAGAGCGTTACCAACGTATTAACAGAATTGTTGATGCTGAAAAATATTTATTAATTGATGTAGTTAAAGAAATGGCCGCCGAATTGCCAATCCATAAACGTGTTGATACGACAGAAATTAGAACATTAATTGATGAGAATATTTCTAAATGGGACATTAAATCTGATTATGAATTTGGGATTTTTAGCAACGGTTTAAATACAAAAGTACGCTCAGCTGATTTCAAACTTAATTCTCCTTCAACCTACGGTATACCAGTGTTTGGTTATAAAGATAAAGCTTCTGATTATCAATTATTTGTAAATTTTGAAGATAAAAACCAGCAGATTCTATCTTCAATCGCCTTAATGGGAATACTTTCTATTCTATTTACTTTAGTGATTGTTTTAGCATTCTCTACAGCTATAAGTCAATTATTTAAGCAACGTCAGATTTCTCAAATTAAATCTGATTTCATCAATAATATGACGCACGAATTTAAAACGCCAATTGCAACCATCAATTTAGCTTTAGATTCGGTCAAAAACCCAAAAATTGCAGAGAATCCAGATGCTATTTCAAGGTATATGAATATGATTCGTGAAGAGAATAAGCGCATGCATGCCCAGGTTGAAAATGTATTGCGTATTTCTAAACTTGAAAAAAATGAGTTAGACATTAAAAAAGAAAAGCAATCTCTACACGAATTAATTCATAAAGCAATCAACCATGTCGATTTAATTGTTGAAAATAGAGAAGGTTATATTAAATCACATTTAGAAGCTAGTCAATATACAATCTTAGCAAACGAAACACACCTAACTAATGTTATTGTAAACATGTTAGATAATGCTATAAAATACTCACCAAAATCACCAAAAATTGATATTTATACCGAAGTGGTTAAACATTTTGTTGTTTTAAGTATCAAAGATCAGGGTTCAGGTATGAGTAAATCAACCCAGAAAAAAATCTTCCAAAAGTTCTATCGCGAACATACAGGAGATATTCACAATGTAAAAGGTCACGGACTTGGTTTAGCTTATGTTAAACAAATTGTTGAAGACCATCAAGGTGAAATATCTGTATACAGCGAAAAGGGGCAAGGAAGCACATTTACAATTAAATTACCTTTAATATCTTAAAATTATGGAAACTGAAAACAAAAAAATTCTATTAGTAGAAGATGATCCAAACTTTGGAATTGTCTTAAAAGATTATTTAACCATGAACGAATACGAAGTCACTCATGCTAAAAACGGTATGGAAGGCTTTGAAAAATTCAAAAAAGGAAACTTTGATTTATGCATTTTAGATGTTATGATGCCTTACAAAGATGGCTTTACTTTAGCTAAAGAAATCAGAAGTAAAAATGAAGATGTACCTATTATTTTCTTAACGGCCAAAGCCATGAAAGATGATGTTTTAAAAGGTTACAAAGTTGGTGCTGATGATTATTTAAATAAACCATTTGATAGCGAGGTTCTATTGATGAAAATTAAGGCAATCATGCAACGTAAAGCAACAGATAGTATTGCTGATAGTAAACAATTTGAATTTAAAATAGGAAACTTTCACTTAAATTCAAAGCTTAGGTTTTTAACTTATAAAGAAGAAGAGCCTATTAAACTGTCACCTAAAGAAAACGAACTTTTACGTTTGTTAGCTTTACATGAAAATGATTTAATGCCGAGAGAATTAGCATTGACCAAAATTTGGAGAGATGACAATTACTTCACGTCTAGAAGTATGGATGTTTACATTGCCAAATTAAGAAAATATATGAAAAAAGATGACACGGTAGAAATTTTAAATATTCACGGTGAAGGCTTTAGATTAGTGGTTAAAGGTGAAGATGGTAAGAACGCTTAATTAACTAATTTTCAGTTTCTGGGTTCTAAAATTCAAGGTGATTTTTATTCACCTTGAATTTTATCTTCAATAAAACTCAAAACTGTAGCTTTATTACATTGATAATCAAACCATTTAACGCGATTATCTTTTCTATACCATGTTAACTGGCGTTTTGCAAATCGTCTTGTGTTTCGTTTAATTAATCTAATGGCTTCATCTAAGTCAATCTTTTCTTCAAAATATTCAAACAATTCTTTGTAAGCAACTGTATTCAGGCTATTAAAATTTTTGTATTGATAAACAGACTTTGCCTCGGTTAGCAATCCATTTTCAATCATTTGGTCAACGCGTAAATTTATCCGGTTATAAATAATTTCTCGGCTTGCCGTCAAGCCAATTAAAATTGAATTAAATTCACGTTTATTTGTATTTTTGGCTAAATAATTAGAAAAAGCTTGACCAGAAGAACGAATCACACTCAAAGCCCTGACAACACGCTGCGTATTTTGAATATCTACTTGAGTATAATAATCAGGGTCTTTAGTCTTCAGTTCTAGTTGAAGTCTCTCAAGCCCATATTCATTCAGTTCATGTTCTAGATTTGATTTTATATTTGCTTCAACTTCAGGAAATTTATCTAAACCTTCATTTACAACTTTTTCGAATAGTCCGCTGCCACCAACCATAACAACCACATCATTTGTTTTAAATAACTCATTTAAAACTTCAATAGCATCTTTTTCAAAATCACCAACGCTATAAGCTGTTTTAACTGATATATGTTGAATAAAATGATGCTTAACTTCTTCTAATTCTTCTGCTGAAGGAACAGCAGTCCCAATCTTTAATTCTTTATAAAATTGGCGTGAATCTGAAGAAATGATCTCAGTTTTATAGGCCTTTGCAATTTCAATAGCCAGTTTAGTTTTGCCTATTCCTGTTGGGCCAACAATAGAAATAAGATATTTCGACTTTGACATTAATCCGTTGGTGTTTTGTTTAACGAATATCCGCAAGTTTGACAGAATTTTGCAGAGTCTTTATGTTCTTTTTCTCCACAGTTATAACAAGACTGTGTATTTTTTGATTGTTGCTTACTCTGAGTAGCATATTCAGAACTAACAATTCCTGTAGGAACTGCAATGACGCCATAACCTAAAATCATAATTAAAGTTGCAATAAATTGCCCAAGTGGTGTTACAGGATGTATATCACCAAAACCAACGGTGGTTAAGGTTACAATTGTCCAGTAAATACTTACAGGAATAGAAGTAAAGCCATGTTCAGGACCTTCAATTAAATACATTAATGTTCCTGTAATAAACGATATAATAATAACAGCATAGATAAAAATCATAATTTTAGGAAGACTCCTTTTAAGTGCAGTTGCCAAGTTATTGCTAGCACCTATGTATCTTGTTATCTTCAGAATTCTAAAAATTCTCAATAGCCGTAGAGCTCTTAATGTCATTAAAGCATAACTCGTCGAAAAAAAGAAAGTTAAGTATAAAGGTAATGTGGATAGTAAATCAACAATACCATAAAAACTAAAAATATATCTAAAAGGTTTTTTGATGCTAATAATCCTTAAAATATATTCTATTGAAAATATAATGGTAATTACCCATTCAGCGATGTAGAAGAAGTAATGATATTCATCGTAAATAGCCTGAACACTGTCTAACATTACAAATAAAATACTCAGACTTATTACAATGAGTAAGATTACGTCAAAAGCCTTACCTTTTGGCGTGTCTGCTTCATAAATTATTTCGTGTAACTTCTCTCTCCAATGCATTTCTTTACTATTCTAAAGGTTCTATTTTTACATGCTTACTTTTTTTTCGTAAATAAACTTGTAAAATATGCTTGGCATCTCGATCGCTTTTTAAAGGTGTAAGTAGTTCTTTTAGTATTTTAAATGATTTTTGGTAGTTAAGTTGAGTGAATGCATAACCCATTAATTCCCCTTTTTTAATAACAATTATTGATTTTTCATTGGGATTTTTACCACGATCAATGATGATAAAATTTTCTTTGCCTAAACTAAATTTCTTAATAAAATCTATAGCATTTCTGTTATAATCTTTAGGTGAAATCTTTTCGATGCAAGCACCTTCGCATGTTTTAATACCATAATTAAAACATGCACCATTTGTTTGTTCAAGTCCAGATAATTTAGGGCATAATTGAAACTTTTCAATTTGGCTAGCCATAAAATTCTTAGCTTGTCTAAGGTTTACAAAAGTGGTGATTAAGTCTTTTTGTTTAGTTGACTTATGTATACTAAAATTAATGTAGGCTTTGTGATCGATAAATTGATAAAGCCCGTAATTGAAAATATCTTTTTTTAGTGCTTTATTGTATTTTGGTTTAAGACTTTTTATGTTGTGATTTTCTTTAAGTAACGCAACGAGTTCATTACCTGTTAAGTCAAATGAGATTGAAGTGACTTCCTGCTGAATTTTACGAGATTTAGGACTTTGGTTTGTAAAGTGTTGTTGAACTCTTTTTTTTATGTTTTTACTTTTACCAATATAAATAATTTCTCCTTCATCATTATAAAAATAATAAACACCTGTTTTGTTGGGTAAGTTTTCGCTAAGCTTAATTAGTTTTTTAGATTTTTGTGTTTTTTTATGCGTATTTATTAAAGATGAAACTATTGTTTTGTTTTGGTCTTTTTCTAGTAAGAGTTCAAAAAGTTTTACAGTAGCCAAAGCATCACCACTTGCACGATGTCTATTAGTAATTGGTATGCCTAAGGTTTTGACTAATTTTCCTAAACTATAAGATTTTAAATTGGGCAAAAGTAACTCAGCAAGTTGTATAGTGCACAAAGTTTTACGATCAAATTGATAGCCTAGCCGATCAAACTCTAGCTGAAGCATTCTAAAATCAAATTTAGCATTATGCGCTACGATAACGCAATCTTCAGTTATTTCAATAATACGTTTGGCAATCTCGTAGAATTTAGGCGCATTTCGTAACATTTCATTATTAATGCCAGTGAGGCCAACCACAAAGGATTGAATTTTACGTTCAGGATTAACAAGGCTTATAAATTGATCGACAATTTCATGTCCATCATGTTTGTAGATAGCAATTTCAGTAATACCTTCTTCGTTGTATTTACCACCAGTAGATTCTATGTCTAAAATTGCGTACAAATTCTAATTATAATTACGTTCACCAAAAATTGAACTTCCGACTCTCACCATATTTGTACCGTGTTTAAGCGCAATTTGATAGTCGCCACTCATTCCCATTGATAAAATGTCAAAACTGTGAACAGGCTTTAGCTCATCATAAAGGGCTTTTAAAAATTTAAATTCACGATTAATTTGAGCTTCGTCATCAGTAAATGTAGCCATTCCCATGAGCCCTTTTACATTTACATTAGCCATATTTTTATAAGTGTCACTTTCAAGCAATTCAATGGCTTGATCTTTAGACATGCCGTACTTTGTATCTTCTTCGGCTATTTTAATTTGTAATAAACAGTCAATAACACGATCGTGTTCTTTAGCACGTTTATTCAATTCTTTTAATAGTTTGAGTTTATGAACCGCATGAACTAAGTCTACATAGCTTGCCATGTATTTTACCTTATTAGTTTGTACATGACCTATCATGTGCCATTTAATATCTTTTGGAAGCGACTCTTGTTTTTGGGTCATTTCCTGAATTTTATTTTCGCCAAATACACGTTGTCCAGCATTGTATGCTTCTAATAAATCACTTTCTGGTTTCGTTTTAGAAACGGCAACAAGGCAAACTTCTGTGCCAAGTTCATCTTGAAAGGATTTGATGTTTTGTTGAATTGAAGCCATAACTTATTTTTTTAAAATTCGTAAATACAAATACCACTTCTTAATTTTGGATCGATATAAGTTGTTTTTGGTGGCATAACCAAACCTTCATCTGCAATGGTTTTAATTTCGCTAACTGAAGTTGGGTACATACCAAACCCAACTGCATAGTCGCCTTGGTCAACTGCGCCCTTAACATAAGCCATATCTTTTTGGCCTTGTACGTAAGCAATACGCTTATCATTTCTTAAGTCTTTTATACCTAAAATTGGACTCAATATTGTTTTATATAAAACCTGTGCATCCAATTCGGAAAGCGCATCTGTAAATTCATACGCCTTTTTTCTAAGAATTAAAGAATAGAATTCACCTTCAAGATACATGCTAAATTCATGTTTAGTTGAAGGTTTAAAATAATCTTGCCCGCGATTTTCAATTTTATAATATTCATCTAAAGCAATTAAAAAACTTTCGGGGTCAAGATTATTTAGTGATGAAACTAAACGGTTAAATTCAAATATTTTAAGTTGATCTTCAGGAATTAAATAGCTCATAAAGTAATTATAAGCTTCGTTTCCTGTATGTTTTGAGTTGGCCTTTTCAAGATCTTGCTTTAACGCAATTGAAGAACTGCTTCTGTGGTGCCCATCGGCAATATAAAAGCAATCGGTTTGTTGACAAGCTTTCTGAATTGAATTGATATCATCCTCATTTGAAATTAACCATAAATAATGCGTTTCTCTTGAAGTTGTTGTAAATTCATATTCCGCTCGTTGTTCCATTAATTTCTGTGAAATTTGCTCAATGACCTCATTTTTTTGATAAGTCAGTAAAACAGGGTCAGCATTGAAGCGTACAGTTTTAAGGTAATCTTTAAAAACATTTACCTTTTCTGAAATAGTATCTTCGTGTTTTTTAATAACGCCTTGTTCATAATCTTCAACTGAAGCTGCGCCAACAATACCAATAAATTCGGTTTGATGCCTATAAACAATTTTATGTAAGTAAAAAAGCGGTTTTTTATCTTTTATAAAATTTCCGTCTTCTTTAAATTCTTCATATCTATTTTTTACCAAATTAAAGCGTTGTGGCCCTGAAATCTCTTTGTGATATTTATAGCCAGGGTTTACGATGTGTAAGAACGAGAAAGGATTATGGTCTAATCTTGCCTCACGTTCGGCTTTAGAATAGGTTTCATACGTACGTGAGGCAATTAAACCAACTTTATCTCGCGTTGGTCTTGAAGCTTTAAAAGGTTTAAAAACAGGCATTTAATTAAATTGACTAGATACAACTTCAGCTTTTTTAGATGTGCTATAATCATAAAAGCCTTCGCCAGATTTTACGCCTAGTTTTCCAGCTCTCACCATGTTAATGAGTAATGGGCAAGGTGCGTATTTTGGATTTTTAAAGCCATCATACATGACCTCTAATATTGAAAGACAAACATCAAGTCCAATAAAATCAGCTAATTGAAGTGGTCCCATTGGGTGTGCCATACCGAGTTTCATTACGGTGTCAATTTCTTTTACACCTGCAACATTGTTATATAAAGTTTCAACGGCTTCATTTAGCATTGGCATTAAAATGCGGTTGGCAACAAAACCTGGATAATCGTTAACTTCAGTTGGAACTTTTTTAAGTTTTTTTGCTATTTCAACTATGGTTTGATTAGTTTCATCACTGGTATTATAACCACGAATAATTTCAACTAATTTCATAATTGGTACTGGATTCATAAAATGCATTCCAATGACTTGTTTTGGTCTTTTTGTAACTGCAGCAATTTTTGTAATCGGAATTGAACTTGTATTGGTAGCTAAAATGGTATCATCTGGGCAAATTTCATCTAGTTGCTTAAATAAATCAAGTTTGATTGATTCGTTTTCAGTGGCAGCTTCAACTACTAATCCGGCATATTCTGCACCTTTGGCAAGATCTGTATAAAGCGTAATGTTGGCTAATGTTTCATTTTTATCACTTTCGCTGATTTTCTCTTTTGAAAGCATTCGGTCTAAATTTTTTGTAATGGTTGCAAGACCTTTATCTAGATTTTCTTGAGAAACATCTATTAAACTAACTTTATATCCAAATTGTGCAAATGTGTGTGCAATGCCGTTTCCCATAGAACCGGCGCCAATAACAGCTATGTTTTTCATATGTATTGTGTTTTAAGATTAATTATCAAATGCGTTTATAATTTGTTTAGCTACTCTTAGCGCTTCAGTGCCTTGTTCAAGACTAACAATAGGTGTTGTATTGTTATTAATAGCATCTGCAAAGGTTTCAAGTTCATCTAGAATAGCATTATTTTCATCGATTTCTGGGTTTTCAAAATAGATTTGTTTTTTTACACCTTCGGCATTTTGCAAAATCATATCGAAATCTCCAGGTTGCTTTGGTGCATCTTTCATGCGAACAACTTCTGTCTTTTTCTCTAAAAAATCTACCGAGACATAAGCATCCTTTTGAAAGAAGCGTGATTTGCGCATATTTTTAAGTGAAATGCGACTGGCTGTTAAGTTTGCAACGCAGCCGTTTTCAAATTGAATTCTGGCGTTTGCAATGTCTGGTGTATCAGAAATTACCGAAACTCCGCTGGCATTAATATGCTTAACAGGTGATTTAACAACGCTTAAAATGGCATCA
Source organism: Psychroflexus salarius (assembly GCF_900129035.1). Classification (GTDB taxonomy): domain Bacteria; phylum Bacteroidota; class Bacteroidia; order Flavobacteriales; family Flavobacteriaceae; genus Psychroflexus; species Psychroflexus salarius. Next base: position 119,610 of record NZ_FQTW01000005.1, read on the forward strand.
ATATCGTGTATCATTAAATCTAAAACAACAGGTACATCAGTTCCTCTTGGATTAAACTCAGCTAAACGGTGTGTTTCAATGAACATAGGATTATTAAAGCTTGGTAGAGCAGCTCTAAAAGCCGGATTAAAGCGTTCTACATGGCCAACTTGACCTTTAACTTGATGTTTTTTCGCTAAATCGATGAGTTGTTCAGCTTCAGCTACTGTATTTGTGATTGGTTTCTCGATAAAAATATGTTTACCAGCTTCAATACATTGTTTAGCCACATCAAAATGAGCTAAAGTTGGTGTCACAATATCAATTACATCAACTTCATGAATTAAGTTATTAAATGATTTAAAATTTTTATATCCAAATTCTTTAGATACGTTTTCAGCAGTTTCTTTATCAGGATCAAAAAAACCAACCAATTTATATTTTTTTGAAGCCTTTAATAATCGTAAATGAATTTTTCCTAAATGCCCAGAACCGAGCACACCAACCTTTAACATAAACTAAGTTTTATGACAAAAATAGCATTTCTTTTGAGATTTCTTGTTCTTATGAACACCGAATAGCGCATTTTAAGAAGGCTTTAATTAAAATCATGTTAGACCTTCATTAATCATCTTTATAAATCATTTTTGTAAATGTTTTTAAACCTTAGGAATGCCTTAAATTAATTTTATGATTGCAGATTCTTTTCTATTTTTACCAAACACTTAATACAATCTAGTGAAAGATAATTTTAGGCAACAAGGAAAGCGAAAACAGCTCGTAAAGCTATTAGAAGAAAAAGGAATAACCAATAAAAATGTACTTGAAGCCATAAATGTGATCCCACGACATTTGTTTATGGATAGTAGTTTTGAAGACCATGCTTATCAAGACAAAGCTTTCCCAATTGCTGCTGGACAAACCATTTCGCAGCCCTATACTGTTGCGTTTCAGTCAGAATTATTAAATATTAAACCAAATCAAAAAGTTTTAGAAATTGGCACAGGAAGTGGTTATCAAACAGCTGTTTTGTGCGAATTGGGTGCTAAAGTTTATACCATCGAGCGTCAACAAGAGTTATACAAAAAAACAAGTAAATTTTTAGCACAGTTAGGTTACCGACCTAAGTATATTAGTTTTGGCGATGGTTATAAGGGTTTACCAAATTATGCACCCTTTGATCAAATAATTGTAACAGCTGGTGCGCCTTTTATTCCAAAACCTTTACTAGCCCAGCTAAAAGTAGGCGGTAGGCTTGTGATTCCTGTTGGTGAAGATCCTCAAATTATGAACCGATTAACCAGAACTTCAGCAACGGCATTTGAAAAAGAAACTTTTGGTGAATTTAGATTTGTACCTTTACTAGAAAATAAAAGCTAATGCGTTTTCTTGTTTTAACATTATTATTAGTAATTAGTTTAGGCTGTTTTTCTCAAAGTTATGAGTCTTATCGTACTGGAAATCCTGAAAGTTTAGATGTAACACCAACTTTTGGCGTTTGCCTAATGGGTGGTGGTGCTGAAAATGATAATGCCATGCAATGGTTTCTAAACTTGGCTAATGGAGGTGATGTTTTAGTTTTACGCACAAGTGGTAGTGATGCTTATAATCCTTATTTTTATAATCAGTTAGGTGTCACTTTAAATTCAGTTGAGACTTTGGTAATTACAAGCAGTCAAGCCTCGCAAGAAGATTATGTTATTAATAGAATTAACCAAGCTGAAGCCATTTGGTTTGCTGGTGGCGATCAGTCTGATTACATTAATTTTTTTAAATCTAATGCCATCAACGTAGCACTTAATCATCATATAAATATTAAACAAGCTGCTATAGGTGGTACAAGTGCAGGAATGGCAATTTTAAGTGATTATTATTTCTCTGCAACTAATGGTACAGTTACATCTTTTGAGGCATTATTTAACCCATTTCATCCTAACATTAGCTTAGGTGAAAGTGATTTTTTAAATGTACCCCTATTAGAGGAAACAATTACAGATACGCATTTTGATAATCCTGACCGTAAAGGTCGCTTATCGGTCTTTATAGCTCGCTTATTAATGACTAATCCTAATACATCAGTTAAAGGAATTGCCGCTGAAGAGTTTACGGCCATTTGTATAGATCAAAATGCTATGGCTAAGGTTTACGGTGATTATCCTGAATTTGAAGATTACGCTTATTTTGTACAAACCAATTGTGAACTATCGCCAGCTGAAACTATTGAACAAAATGAGCCTATCACTTGGAGTATTAATCAGTCTGCGATAGATGTTATTAAAATTCCAGCAACACCTACAGGAACTTATCAATTTGACCTAAATGATTGGCAAACCTCTAATTGGTCAACTTGGGAGCATTGGTACATTAATAATGGAAACTTCAACTCTTCTGCATCATTGCCAAGAGATTGTACTCAACTTTTGGTTGATACTTCTACGGTAAATCAAGTTAAAGCTTATCCTAATCCTTTTTCAGAATTTGTACACGTTAATTTGCCAGTAAGACACAAAATTAAATCTGTTTATAATGCTTATGGACAAGCTGTTGATTTCATTTTTAAAAGTAAACAATTACGCCTGAAATCACAATCAAAAGGAGTTTACTACGTTTGTGTTGAATCTAACTCTGGTGAAATTAGCTATCTTAGTCTTATAAAACACTAACTTTTGAAGAAGCTTCAGTCGTTTTTTAATCGTTCAGAATTACTTAAAGTTGGTTCAGCTAACTCGGCTTCACTAATATTAAAGTTAATTTCAGCCTTTATCACCTCTAAATTAACCGCTATTGTTTTTGGTTCAACAGGGATTAGCTTATTAGGAAATTGGCGAAATGCAACCGAGCTAATTCAAAAAATAAGCACAGGTAGTATTCATAATGGCGTTATTAAGTACGCTGCCGATTCACAAAATTCATCAGAAGAAACAAGCGCATTTCAGTCAACTTTATTTTATGTAAGTTGTATAATTTGCTTACTCATAATGCTAGTATGCTTTGTTTTTGCTAGTAATATTAACAATCTAATATTTATCCAACAAGACCATAGCGACTTAATTAGAATTTTAGCTTTTGTTTTGCCACTTTACGTGCTTAATATTCACTTACAATCTATTCTAAAAGCTTATCAAAAATTCAATAAAGTTGTTCAAATCAACATTTTCGGGCATGTGTTTAATTTGCTGTTTTTTGTCATTTGTATTTATTTATATGGTCTCAAAGGTGCTTTATTGAGTGTTGCAATTGTTCCTTGTTTACTTGGAGTTTACAGTTTTTATGTGGTTTACAAATCAAATCTCGTTTTTCATAAATTTCAATTTTCAAAGATTAAAAAGCTTTATGTATTAGGATTTAGAGATTATGCCTTGATGACCATAATTTCAACCTTAATTTTCCCATTAACCTATCTAAGTATTAGAAATCTACTTAGTGAAGAGTTAAGTTTAAAATCTTCTGGTTATTGGGAAGCCATGTTCAGAATTTCTACACTTTACATCACATTTGCCATTTCACTTATTAATTTAATAATTTTACCAAAACTGGCTAATTCTAAAACAGCTAGTGATTTTAGACAAATTGTATTTCAGTTTTATAAACAATTTATGCCATTTTTTATTGGTGGATTAATTCTTGTTTTCTTTTTAAAAAATTATATTGTGAAAATTGTTCTTACCAATGAATTTTTGCCGACAACTCAACTGTTTTTATGGCAAGAAGTAGGTGATTTATTTCGGGTTTTGGCTTTGGTATTAGTCGCTCAGTTTCATGCTAAAAAAATGATATGGCATTACATCATCACCGATATTTTACTGGCATTTGGTTTATATTTTTCAACTTACATCTTAATAAATCGTTTTGGTTTAAAATCGGCTGTTATTGGTCACGCCATCACTTACGCGGTTTATTTTTTAATAATTCTAGCTATATTTAAAAATGCTTTAATCGCTAACAAGTCGACATGAATTTAATTAAACCACTTATTTTTTGGACGCTTCCAGCACTATTAATTAATTCAATAGAGTTGGTTTATTATGAATTTGATGCGTACTTGATTCAAAATCTAGTAGAAAATTTCAGCATTGGTGTTTTGTTGTTTTTAATCGTTGAGGTATTTAAGAACAGGTTGAAGTCATTCTGGTTAATAGCAATTTATGTTTTACATTTAAGCTTTATAGTTTTAGAAAGCCTTTTTTATGCCGGTTTTCATACCTTTTTTAGTGCTTCTGCAATTTATATTTTCTTAGAAACCAACCAAGCTGAAGCGCAAGAGTTTATCAACACCTATGTAAGCTATAACTTATTAATTGTTGTTGTTTTAATTGCAGCCTTAAGTTTTTTATATAAAAAATTCGGTATTTTAAAAAAAGCTTCATTCTTTTCAAATCATAAATGGCTTAGTTTATTGTTTTCTCTAGTGATTCTATTAATACTGAAGTTTACTGGATACATCGTGCCAAATTTCACCTACATCACAACCAGAAGTGTTGCTAAATATTATGTTGAAAGTCAAAAATTTCAGGATTTACAAATTAGTCAATCTAAATCGCCAGATTACCAAGTTAGCTCAAGAATAGATAATAAGGCACAAACTTATGTTTTAGTTATTGGTGAATCAACTACACGATCGGCCTTAGGTATTTATGGTAACAGTAGAAATACGACACCAAAATTAAGTCAAATTTCAGCTGAATTAAATATCTATGACAATGTTATTAGTTCACAAACTCATACTATTGAAGCTTTAAGAGAAAGCTTAACCTTAAATCATTTAAAAGCATCACAAGATATTTCTATATTACAGCTTATGAATCAAGCTGGTTTTAAAACCTTTTGGTTATCTAACCAGCGTCCAGTTGGTTTACACGAAACTTTACTGACAAAAATTTCTTTAGCAGCTGATGAAGTTGTTTACACCAATACCGCAAAATGGGGAAGTAAAACACCGCTAGATGAAGTTTTATTACCTTATTTTGAAAAAGCCTTAAACGACGCTGCTGAAAAAAAATTTATTGTTATAAACTTGTTAGCCACACATAACGAATATAAAAAGCGTTACCCACCAAATTTTGAAATTTTCACCAATCAGCCTGAAACTAAATTTCCATCAACCGAAGCTTTTCAGAAAATAAATGCCTATCATAACTCGGTGGTTTATGTCGATTATTTATTGAATGAGATTATAACAAAAGTTAAAGCTAAAGATGCTATGAGTTATGTATTATATTTTTCAGACCATGGCGACGAAGTTTACAAAGACGAAAATTTTATAGGTCATAATGATGGCTATAAAGCCACGGCTTCAATGTTTGAAATTCCTTTCTTTTTATGGCAATCTAGCCAATATAAGCAATTAAGTAAACTAGATTTAATGCCTCACCGACCTTATGTCACGCGCGACTTTATTCATTCTTTTGTTGATTTATCACATTTAAAATTTGATGCTTATAATGCTAAAAAGAGTTTGTTTTCTAAATCATTTCAACCAGATGATGGGCGTGTTGTTGGCAAATCAATTCATTATGACAAAGCATTTAAAAATTGAATTATACGGCAAATGACATATCGTTTTTAATTTCAACCATGAACAGGTCTAAATTAGATTTTTTAGACTCAATGTTTCCTCACCATGACTGGCGAGACTTAAACTTGGTGATTATTAATCAAAGTAAAACTCAAGAGTTAAAGTCGCCTTGCTCTAAACATTGTATTATAAATTCAACTGAATTTGGTTTAAGTAAAAGCAGAAACCTCGCTTTAGAAAATTGTAAGACAAACTTTGCTGTTATTGCTGATGATGATGTGATTTATGAACCAGATTGTTTAATAAATTATGTTGAAACGATTAACACTTACCAAAATGTCGCTTTATTTTCGTTTCAAATGCTAAATTTTGAAAATCAACTTGCTAAAAAATATCCTAAGACTTCGTGTTTGTTTCGTAGAGCACCAAAAAAAATTAAAGCCTCATCAGTTGAAATGCTATTAAATACCAATCTAATTAAGTCAAACCAATTAAAATTTGATCAGCAATTTGGCTTGGGTGCTGTTTTTGAAAGTGGAGAAGATGAAGTTTTTTTAAATGAAATTTTATCAGAAAAACTGCGTTGGTATTTTATTAATAAAATAATCTTGAAACATCCAGAACAAAGTACCGGACAAAAACAACATGAATTAAATTACATCACCACTAAAACCGTTTTAAAGTATAGAATATATGGTAATTTTGTATTTCTATGGCTTTTTAAGTTTTTGCTTTATTTGGTAAGGAATGAGTATATTCAACCTCTTGAGATTCCACAAACATTCAAGGCTTGTTATAGAGCTGTTACACTTTATAAATCTTTAGAACGTAAAGAAATGTAATGCTGTAATTTCATTAAATCTAAAGCTATTAGCTTAGGCTTTGAAGATTTTAAATTTCGCTCTAAAATGGGTTTGATAATATCAATTATTGTATTAAAAAACTTAGCTAACTTATAATCGGTTAAAGTTTTATAGGCTTTTTGTAGCCTAGTATGTGTCATTGAAATTTCTGCTTTACGCTCAAATTCAACTAAATTGGTCACCGCTTGAAGACTTTTATCTAAAAATGCTTGATTATGATTTAAGCCTAAATGCAATACTGGATTATCAATCTGTAATACTTTGATCTTTTGCTGCTTTAATTTAAAACTAAATACTAAGTCGTACCCATATTTGTTAGTTTGGTTAGTGTTTAAACTAAAGAAAACTGATTTTTTAATAATAAAGTTTTGCGATGTGAAATTCAAGTAAGGATTTTTTAAGCGTTCTTCAAGTTTTCTCACTTCTCGATGCTTTCCAAATTTATAATGAAGTCTTTTAGAATTATCAATTAATTTATATTGATAAGAATTTCCGCCGTAAATCAATCCAAAATCTTCGCTAAGCTTGTCTAGATATTTCTGAAGGAATTGAGGTTGAACAGGTAAAACATCAGCATCTAAAAAAAGTAAATTATCAAATTGAGCTGCTTCTGCTAAAGTTTGTCGTGACTTAGTTCGTCCTAGATTGGTTTTGTTTTGTAAGTAGGTGAGTTGTTCATCATCACTCAGTTTTTTATTTACTGTGTTGTAAGAGTGCTTTCCATCATCCAGAACAATAATTTCAACTTGATCATTAAGTGTTTCTAGTTGCTTTAAAAGTTCTTCAACTAAAGCTGTAACATCATAATTATAACAAGGAATTAAAATACTTAACATATCAAAAAAATAAGCTGATGTTTTAACATCAGCTTGGCTTCAATTTTTAATTAGAATCTGGCATAGGGAAACCACGATCACGCATCAGTGCATCAATCTTTGCATCACGACCTCTAAATTTCTTAAAGGCTTCAACTGGGTCTATGGCATTGCGTGGTTCAAATAAATATTTGACTAGTTTTTCTGAAAGCGCAGTATCATAAAATCCGCCATCGGCTTCAGCAAAAGCTTCAGCAGCATCTGAGGTTAAGACATCTGCCCACAAGTAGCCATAATAACCTGTGGCATAGCCTTCACCTGAAAATACATGCCCAAAATGTGGCGTTCGATGGCGCATGACAATTTCATCGGGCATGCCAATAGCTTTAAGTGTTTCTTTTTCAAATTCGCGTGGGTTGATGCTTTTAGGATCGGTAGTATGGTATTTCATATCCATAATTGCAGACGCTAAAAACTCTGTTGAGGCAAAACCTTGGTTAAAGGTTGAGGCTTTTTTAATTTTAGCAACTAAGTCTTTCGGCATTGGTTTGCCAGTTTTGTAGTGTTTTAAAAATTGATTAATCACTTCATCTGTAGATAACCAACGTTCAAGAAGTTGAGATTGGAATTCTGTGTAATCACGAACACCACCATTTAAGGTTGGGTATTTGACGTTTGAACTTAAAAAGTGTAAGGCATGACCAAATTCATGGAAAAAAGTTTCAGCATCATCCCAAGACACTAAAATCGGCTCACCTTCTTTGGCTTCAACAAAATTTGAATTATTTGAAGCTAATACATTAGTTTGGCCATCAAATGAGGTGTAGGAGCGATAAGTTGTTGCCCATGCACCTGAGCGTTTACCCTTTCTAGCATAAGGATCTAGATAAAATAAACCAACATGACTACCATCTGATGATTTGGTAACTTCATAAACTGTAACATCTTCATGAAATATTGGTACGCTGCCATCTGTAATTTCTTCAAATTTAAAATCGAATAAACGACCGGCTACATAAAATATAGCATCTGTAAGGTTTTCGAGTACTAAATACTGCTTAACTTCATCAGAATCTAAATTATATTTTTTTTGACGTACTTTTTCAGCGTAAAATCGGTAATCCCAAGGCTTTATGTTAATGTTTTTACTTTCACTTTCAGCAACTTCTTGCATATCAGCAACTTCTTCTTCAACTCGGGCAATAGCAGCTGGCCAAACATCCATCAATAAACCCATTGCATTTTCAGGATTTTTTGCCATGCGGTCTTGTAAACGCCATTCAGCATAGTTTTCATACCCAAGTAGTTCAACTCTTTCATCACGCAAAAGCAGTATTTTTTTTACCAAATCATTATTGTCATATTCGTCTTTATTATCACCTCTAGAGTAATAATTTTCCCAAACTTGTTGACGTAATTTGCGATTTGTTGAATAAGTTAAAAAAGGATCCATAGATGAACGTGTGTTCGTAACGGCGTATAAATCTGGTTGATCACGTTCTTCTGCTGCTTTTTTTGCAGCACTGACAAATGATTTTGGTAGGCCGTCTAATTGAGTGCTGTCTAAATAAGTAACATAGTTTTCTTCGTCATGTAACACATTGTTAGAAAATTGCGTGTATAGTTTTGCTAATTCTTTATTGATAGCGGCATAGCGCTTTTTGTCCGCTTCATTTAGGTTAGCACCACGCATTTCAAAATTTTTATAAATCAAGTTGACCACGCGTTGCTGTTGTGGTTTTAATGGTTTTTTTTGACTACTATCGTAAACGCTTTTTATACGTTCGAACAAAGCTTTGTTTTGGTTGATTTTTGAGGAATAATCAGAGATTTTAGGTGACAGTTTTTCTTGTATTGCTCTAAATTCAGGAGTGGATTTATTACTGCTCCAAATGCCATAATAGGTATAAACACGATCTATGGCTTTACCTGAGCGCTCCATGGCTGAAATGGTATTTTCGAAGTTAGCAGGCTCGGGATTTTGTGCAATTTCTTCTATTTCATTTAGATGCATTTCTATGGCTTTGTCCATAGCTTCTTCAAGTTCTTCAACCTTCATCTGGTCGAAAGCTGGTACGCCTTGGTATGGGCCGTCCCAGGCTTGTAATAAAGTGTTAGTATTCATTTCGGTTTCATCTTTATTAGCATCATTTTTGCAAGCGGTTAAACCAATACCTAAGGCTAAAATGATAATCGTGTTTTTTGAGACTTTCATACTTAAACTTGTTTTTGTGTTTTTTGGACGACTTCAAATACTTTTTGACCGTCACATTTTAGGGTTTTGGATGGATACTTCAACAAAAGCGCGTAATCATGAGTAGCCATCAAAATGGTATTTCCGTTTTTATTAATTTGCTGTAAAACTTCCATCACTTCAATTGAAGTTTGTGGGTCAAGATTTCCGGTTGGCTCATCGGCTAAGATAAGTTCTGGATCATTTAATAAAGCTCTGGCAATAGCAACGCGTTGCTGTTCGCCACCTGAGAGTTGATAAGGAAATTTAAAGTTCTTTGTACGCATACCAACTTTTTCAAGAACTTCATCAATTTTTTGTTCCATTTCTTGTTTGTTTTTCCAACCAGTTGCTTTTAAAACAAACCATAAGTTATCTTTAATTGTACGGTCATTTAATAATTTAAAATCTTGAAAAACAACGCCTAACTTTCGTCTTAGTTGCGGGATTTGTTTTTCTTTTAGTTTTCTTAAGTCGACATTGACAATGTGTCCGCTACCATGATTTAGAGGTAAATCGCCATAAAGCGTTTTCATAAAACTGCTCTTACCAGTACCGGTTTTACCAATTAAATAAACAAATTCGCCTTTATTGATGCTAACGTTAACTTCAGATAGAATAAGGCTTTCACGCTGGTATATACTTGCATTTTTTAACTCTAAAATAGTTGAAGACATAAGTTATATTTTAAAATTTAAAGATACTATTAATTTATGGAGTCTAAAATAAAAGTATGAACTGAAAACTGTTATTCATTACATTAAAGATTAATGTTTATGGCATAATTAAGTCTGTCCAGTGACGTTATATAAACGTAGAGTTTTATCTTTGATTTTTAAATATTGGTTTATGCGATTTATAAAATATATCATTGTTTTAGTACTAATTTGGAATAACTTTAGTTTTGCTCAGCAAACTAAGCAGTATACAAGTAACTTGGCTGAATATCAACAAGCAGTAGAGTTTTATGATCAAAATTACTACAAACTTGCACTAGATAAATTTAATAGCCTTGAGACGCAAAGAAGTTCTGTCTTAGCTTCAAATATTGCATATTATAAAGCAAGTGCTTCAGTACGTTTAGGTTTACCTAATAGTGACCAGTTAATGCTTGATTTTGTAAAAAATTACCCTCAAAGCAACAAACGTAAAATTGCCTTTTTAAGTGTTGCTAACTTTTATTTTGAGTCAGGTGATTATAGGTCAGCAAAAAAATGGTTTACTCAAGTTGACCAAAGTGTCTTGAATTTTGATAATAAAGATCAGTTTTATTTTAATTACGCCTACACGCTTTTTAAAACGAAAAACTTTAAACAGGCTAAGACTTATTTTAATCGGGTCAGGAACCATAAAACTTATGGCGCTCAAGCTAAATATTACATTGGTTATATGGCCTACCAAGATAATAACTATGAAGATGCCAACACCTTATTTAATCAAGCTAAAGAAAATGGACTAAAGGGTAATAACTTATCTTACTTTCAAAGTGACATGAATTTCAAGTTAGGTAAATTTCAAAAAGCTATTGATTTAGGTCTCGAACAACTCCCAAAATCTAATGTCCTAGAAAGATCTCAACTCAATAAAATTATTGGAGAAAGTTATTTTAACCTTAAGGAATATAGTAAAGCTATTGATTATCTAAAAAATTACAAGGGAAAACGTGGTAAGTGGAATAATACCGATTATTATCAACTCGGTTTTGCTTATTATAAAGTGAAACAATATCAAAAAGCCATTAGTGAGTTTAATAAGATTATTGATGGTAAAGATTTTGTGGCTCAGAATGCCTATTACCATTTAGCACAAGCCTATTTAAAGACCGATAAAAAAACACAGGCTTTAAATGCGTTTAAAAATGCTTCTGAAATGCCTTTTAATGAAGAAATTAAAGAAGATGCCTTTTTAAATTACGCTAAGTTAAGTTACGAGATAGGTAATACTTATAAGCCAGTGCCACAAGTTTTAAGATCTTTCTTAGAAGCATATCCACAATCTGAAGCTTCAGCTGAAATAGGAGAGTTGTTGATTAATTCTTACATCACATCAAAGCAATATAAAGAAGCGATAAGCATGTTAGAAGGCAGTAATGATTTCAGTGATAAAAAAGCTTATCAAAAGGTGACCTATTTGTACGGGATTGAGTTATTTCAAGCAGGTGAATATGCAAATGCGAAAGTCTATTTTCAAAAATCCTTAGATGAAAGAATCGATTCTGAGTTAATTGCTAAAACCACCTATTGGAATGCAGAAATTGATTATTTGTTTAACAATTTTAAAGAGGCATTAGTAGGTTATAAAGCATTTAAAGGCATGCCGAATGCTTCAAAAATAAAATCTATTTACCCTAAAATTGACTATAATATTGGTTACACCTATTTTAAACTTAAAGATTATGCTCAAGCAGAAGTCGCCTTTAAAACATTCACCGACTTTAATTCAGCAACAGCTGAAGTATATGATGCTTATGTAAGACTTGGTGACGCTAACTTTGCTGAAGGCGATTATTGGCCTGCGATGGAAGCTTATAATAAAGCTATTGCGATGAACCAGTTTAAAAGTGATTATGCCTTTTTTCAAAAAGCTTACAGCTATGGTTTTGTAAATAAAAATGATCGAAAAATTGAAGAACTCAATAAATTTATCAAACAGTATCCAAAATCAATTTATGTTGACGATGCACTATACTTTTTAGCCAATACTTATGCTAACGAATCTAATTCTAAGCAAGCTATTTCAACTTATCAACAACTTATTTCAAGTTATCCAGCTAGCGCTTATCAAGCTAAAGCTCAGTCTCAGCTTGGTTTAGTTTACTATAATCAAGGTCAAAATAATAAGGCCTTAAAACAATTAAAACAATTGGTTGAAAAGTTTCCAAATTCTAAGGAAGCCTTACAAGCTGTACAAACGGTGAGGCTTATTTATATAGATTTAGGTCAAACTGAAGCTTATGCATCTTGGGTAAAGCAACTCGATTTTGTTGATGTAGCAGACGCTGATATTGATAATGCAACCTATGAATCTGCAGAAAATAAATTTTTAGAAAACAATGTAGATGCAGCCATTAAAGGATTCAAAAAATACTTGGATCAATTTCCAAAAGGGATTCATACCTTAAATGCACATTTTTATTTAGCACAATTATTATATGACCAAGAAGAAAAAGAAGACTCTAAACAACATTACCAATATGTAATCGAGTCGAGTAGTAGTGAATTTACAGAAGAGTCATTAAGAAAATTATCAACTATTTATTTATCTGAAGATAATTACACAGAAGCAATTCCACTTTTAAAACGTCTTGAGAGTGAAGCTAATTTCACTCAAAATATAGTTTTTGCTCAAACTAACTTAATGAAAGCTTCGTACCAGACAAAACAATATACCGATGCTATTAAATATGCAGATTTAATTTTAGCGCTACCAAATATCGATAAAGCCATTATCGCCGATGCTAAATTATTTACAGCAAGATCAGCTATTAAACTCGATCAATTAGAGCGTGCAAAATTAGCCTATCAAGAAGTTGAAACTATAGCTTCAGGTCAATTAAAAGCAGAAGCATTATATTATAATGCTTACTTTTTAAATCAAGACGGAAAGTATGAAGCCTCTAATAAAGTTATTCAAAATATAACTAAAAACTTTGCTCAGTTTAAGCAGTATAGTGTAAAAGCATTTTATATCATGGCAAAGAATTATTATGCTTTGGGTGATGCTTATCAAGCAACCTATATTTTAGAGAACATTATTAAGAATTTTGGTGAGCGTTTTCCGAATATAAAACAAGATGCTGAAACAACTTTAGTTGAAATTAAAGAAGAAGAAGCTAAAACTAATGCTTCTATTGAAGTTAATAAGACTTCAACTGAAAATAAAGAAGATGCAGTAGAAGAGAATATGCCATCAACTGAAGGCAATAACTAATATTGTAACTCATATATTTTAAGTTAAAATACTTTCTGCTTTAAGTTAAATAAATTTTACCAACTAATAAAATCAACAAAGCCGCTAAATTAGCGGCTTTGCCTTATCAATCATTAAAAACGAATAATTATATTACAATTATTCAGTACAAATATAGTTAACCTAAATATTTCTTTAAAATAGAACTTCTAGATGTATGGCGAAGACGTCTAACGCCTTTTTCTTTAATTTGTCTTACGCGCTCACGCGTTAAACCAAAAGTTTGCCCAATTTCCTCAAGCGTCATAGGCTGTTGATTGCCTAAGCCAAAAAATAAACGAATGACATCTGCTTCACGCTGCGTTAAAGTGTCTAAAGAACGTTCAATTTCAGTTTGTAAAGACTCTTGAATCAATTCTTGATCTGGATTTGGAGATTCACCATAATCTAAAACATGGTATAAGTTAGAGTCTTCACCATCTTTTAAAGGTGCATCCATAGAGATGTGTCTTCCTGAATTTTTTAGTGATTCTTTTACATCACTAACTGTCATTTCAAGTTCTTTAGCAATTTCCTCTGGACTTGGTGGTCTTTGATGGCGTTGCTCTAAAATAGCAAAAGTCTTATTAATTTTATTTATAGAACCAATTTTGTTAAGCGGCAATCTTACAACACGAGATTGTTCAGCTAAAGCAGATAAAATAGATTGTCTTATCCACCAAACAGCGTAAGATATGAATTTAAAACCTCTCGTTTCATCAAATCTTTTGGCGGCTTTAATTAGTCCTAAATTACCTTCGTTAATTAAATCGGGTAGGGTTAAGCCTTGATTTTGGTATTGCTTAGAAACTGATACCACAAAACGAAGGTTAGCTTTAGTTAACTTTTCTAAAGCTCTGTCGTCACCAGCTTTAATACGTTGTGCTAATTCAACTTCTTCCTCGGCGGTAATTAAGTCTACTTTACCAATTTCTTGTAAATACTTATCAAGTGAAGCTGTTTCACGATTGGTAACTTGTTTGGTGATTTTAAGTTGTCTCATTTAGAATAAAACGAAATTAATGGGTTATTGTGTTTTATATTTTACGTTGCCTTGTTTGAAAATGTTACAAAAATTTTATTTTTTAAATAAAAAAAGCGCAACTAATTTATTAGCTGCGCCTTATAACAAATAAATTTTGAAACTATTGTCTAATATGGCCGTCGCCCCAAACGTAATATTTATTAGTAACAAGTTGTTTTAATCCTAATGGACCGCGATGATGTAGTTTATCTGTAGAAATTGCTAACTCAGCACCAACGCCCATTTGTCCGCCATCAGTAAAACGAGACGATGCGTTTTGATAAACTGCAGCACTATCAATTTGTTGCATAAATGCCATTGCTTCATCGTTGTCTTCAGTCATAATAACAGATGAGTGACCTCCTGAGTATTTATTTATTATAGAAATGGCTTCATCAAGATCACTTACTTTTGCTAAAAGAATTTTCATGGCTAAAAATTCTTCAAACCAAATATTTTCATCTGTTGCAACTTCAACATCACTCAACTGATTTTTAAGGTTTTCATCAATTACTGTTTTTACTTTATGATTTTCAAGTGTTTGATGTAAATCCTTAACTTTATTATCAAAATCAGCAATATTTTCATCAATTAATACTTTATCTAAAGCATTACAACCTGAAATTTTATCAGTTTTTGCATTGATGATGACTTTCTTTGCTTTTTCCCAATCTGCTTGTTTAGAAACGTATAAAAAATTATTACCTCGACCACTAATTAGCACAGCGCATTTAGCATGAGTTTTTACAAACTCGATTAGTCTTTCACCACCTCTAGGAACGATTAAGTCAAGTTTTTCTGAAGGATTACGAAGAAATTCTTGTGTTTCTTCACGGTTCATGTGCATCAACCTTATCCAGTTTTTGTCTAGGCCATTCTCCTCAAGGGCTTCGTGCCAACAACTTTCTAAGATTTTGTTTGAGTTATTCGCTTCTTTTCCGCCTTTTAGTAAAATTTTGTTGTTAGCTTTAAATGCTAAAACTGCGGCTTCAATGGTAACATCTGGTCTAGATTCATAAATAATCATTATTGTACCAAAAGGATCTGTTTTATTGACGATTTTTAAGCCTGAATCAAGTATACGTTCAGAAATTGTATTTCCAACTGGGTCATCTTGATCTTTCACTTCTTTTATGGCTTGAATCATACCATCAACTTTAGCTTGATTAACAACTAAACGATCATATAATGCTTGGTCATCTCGGTTAAAAGCTTCAAGATCTTTTTTATTTTCTGCGATAATATCATCTCTTTTTTTATCGATGATAGTCATCATAGATTGTAAGACTTTATTCTTTAAAGTTGTGTCTAGTAGTTTCATAAGTTAATTTTAAATTGTGAATTTTGTACCGACTTCTTTACCTTCTAATATATCAAGAATAATATTTTCATTTTTACCGTTAGCGATGTATGTCGGTATATTTTTGCTAGCGGTATCTTTAGCTATTTTCAGTTTAGACTTCATTCCACCACGACCTTCACCTTCACCTTTTTCGCTGGCTTGAACATATTGTTCTACATTATCGTGAACTCTTACATGATGTAATAGTTTTGATTCTTCAGCTTCTGGGTGACCTGTGTATAAGCCATCAATGTCAGTTAGCATTAATAGCATGTCTGCATTTACTAATTCAGCAACTAGGCTTGCTAACTCATCATTATCTGTGAACATAGACATTGATAATGAAACGGCATCATCTTCATTAGCAATAGGGATAATCCCTTCATCTAATAAGCCTTCGTAACAATTAATCATGTTTTCACGATATTTACCAGGTGCGAAGTCTCTTTTGGTGGCTAGAACTTGCCCGCAACGCATACCGAAATCATGAAACATAGAATAATAGTGGCGCATCATTCTAGGTTGACCTACTGAAGAGTAAATTTGACGTCTAGTCGATTTATCTTCGGCTGAGCAGCCACCAAGAACTTCTTTACCAGCGATTGCTGAGCCTGAAGAAACTAAAATAGTGATAATATCGCGCTCATATAAATAGGCGATTTGGCGAACTAAATTTTTAAGTATAGGACCAACAATGCGGTTATTCATGTTAGTCATGACGTTTGTGCCGACTTTTACGACAATTCGTTTAGAATGCATATTTAAAAAGTATTGTTAGTTATGATTCGCCTAATTCAACCGCTTTATTAAAAGCAGCAAATGCAGCATCTTTTATTAATTGATTGACATTATTATCATCCATAGAGTCTAAAGCAGCTCTAGTTGTACCGCCTTTTGAAGCAACACGATCCATCCAAGTTTCTGGAGAAAGGTCAGACTCATTAAATAATTGTACAGCACCTTCAAATGTGTTTGAGACTAAAACTTTAGAATCATTGTCTGAAAAGCCCATTTTTTTAGCTGCTTCTAGCATAGACTGCATGAAGTAAAATATGTAAGCTGGCCCACTTCCAGAAATACCGGTCGATTTATTGATAAATTCTTCATTTTTAACATGTATAGATTCACCAGTTGTATCAAGTAAATTTCTAATCATTAGAAGTTCAACCCTAGAAACTGCTTCAGATTCGGTATAAGACGTAACGCCTTTTCCTACTTTTGCTGGTAGATTAGGCATAGTTCTAATAACTTTTGGAACACCCAAACCATCTATCATAGATTGTATGGTTACGCCAGCCATTAAGGAAACCATGATTTGATGGTTATTTAACATAGGTTTCATCTTTGAAAATAATTCATCAGCATGATAAGGTTTAACACCTATAAAAACGATATCTGCTTTTGGTAAACAATCTTCTAATTTTTCGTATACATCGAAATAAGAAATTTTTTGTAGTGTTTCAATTGTTTCTGAAGATACGTCGTGAATCATTAAATTTTTACGGTTAAGTAATGGAGACTTTGCCATTCCTTCTGAATAGGTGAGTCCCATATTACCTGCACCAATTACTAAAACTTTCATGTTTAGTTATTTTTAATTAATATTTGTTTAAAATGTGCAATTTTCGTGCGAGCTTTATTATCTATACGAATATGCTGCATATTACCGAAAATATACTAAAAAGGCTTAAAAGAGACCAATATTCGTAATAAAACTAACTTAAAGTTAATAAATTATACTGAAATAATGTCAGTTTGAGATTGATGTAATTAAAAAAAGCTCCATTTGGAGCTTTTTATTTAATTATCAGATTTTTTCTGATCTTTTTTTTCTGGTTTTGGAATCAGTGCTTTTCTAGAAACCTTTTCTTTTTTGGTTCTTGGATCAATTCCAAAATATTTGACATCTAACACATCACCAAGGTTTACAACATCGGTAACATTATTAGTGCGTTCCCAGGCTAATTCTGAAATATGTAATAAAACTTCGTTTCCTGGTGCGTCAACATATTCTACAACAGCACCAAAATCTAGGATTTTAATGACTTTAACCTCGTATACTGAGCCTTTTTCTGGTTTAAACAGCATGGCGTCAATTTTACTTAAAACCATGTCAATACCTTCTTGATTAGTTCCTAAAATTTCAACAACGCCTTTTTCATCTACTTCATTGATAACGATAGTTGTTTCAGAGGCTTTTTGTAATTCTTGTATAGTTTTTCCTCCAGGACCAATTAATGAACCGATATAGTCACCAGGAATTGTTCTAGTGATAATTTTTGGTGCATGTGCTTTTACATTTTCATTAGGAGTAGCAATTGTTTCGGTAAGTTTATTTAAGATATGTAACCTGCCTTCACGTGCTTGTTTTAAAGCTTTTATCAAAATTTCGTAAGATAAACCTTTTACTTTTATATCCATCTGGCAAGCTGTGATACCGTCTTCTGTTCCTGTAACTTTAAAGTCCATATCACCGAGATGGTCTTCATCTCCTAAAATGTCAGAAAGTACGGCATAATTTTCACCATCAGTAATAAGTCCCATAGCAATTCCTGAAACAGGTTTTTTAAGCTTAATTCCTGCATCCATTAAAGCCATAGTTCCTGAGCAAACAGTTGCCATTGAAGACGATCCATTAGATTCGAGAACTTCTGATACAACTCTAACTGTATAAGGACAATCTTCAGGGATCATTCCTTTCAATGCTCTTTGTGCTAAATTACCATGACCTATTTCACGTCTTGATGTTCCTCTTATTGGGTAAGCCTCACCAGTACAAAACGGTGGAAAGTTATAGTGTAAGTAAAAAGTTTCTTCGCCTTCATAAGTTGGCGTATCAACAATATTAGCTTCTCTTGATGTACCAAGTGTTACCGTTGCTAGTGCTTGCGTTTCACCTCGTGTAAAAATCGCAGAACCATGTGTTGATGGTAAATAATCAGTCTCGCACCAGATTGGTCTGATTTCATCAAGCTGCCTTCCATCAAGTCTCACTTTTTCATTAAGCGTAAGATCTCGAACAGCTTGTTTTTGTGCTTCACCAAAATACATTGAAATGAGCTTAGCATGTTCTTCAAGTTCTTCTTCTGTAAACATGTCTTTAACCTCATCTTTAACTTCGGAGAAATTTGTTCCGCGATCAAGTTTATTTAAAGCCTGTTTAGCTATATCATAACATTTTTGGTATGCAGCGTCAAAAATTTTAGATTTTAAATCTTCATTTTCTTCGGTTGCTTCATACTCTCGAGTTTCTTTTTTTCCGACTGCTTCAGCTAAATTACGTTGTGCTTGACATTGTTTTTTTATAGCCTCATGAGCAAACTTGATAGCTTCAGCCATTTCTTCTTCAGAAACTTCATCCATTTCGCCTTCAACCATAGATACACTATCTTCTGATGCACCAATGATCATATCTAAATCTGCCTCTTCTATTTGAGCACGACTAGGATTGACAATAAATTCGCCGTTAACACGAATAACTCGTGCTTCTGAAATTGGGTACTCGAAAGGAATATCTGATAGCTGAATGGCAGTTGAAGCTGCTAAACCGGCTAACGCATCAGGCATTACATTGTCGTCATGAGACATCAGCTGAATCATCACTTGCGTTTCATAACGATAATCTTTAGGGAAAAGTGGTCTTAAAGCGCGGTCAACTAGACGCATCACAAGGATTTCTTCGTTACTTGGTCTAGCTTCTCTCTTGAAGAATCCACCTGGATATTTACCAGATGCGGCGAATTTTTCACGATAATCTACTGTGAGTGGGAAAAAGTTCATTGTGCTCGGTGTGTGTGATGATACAACCGTACACAAAAGCATGGCATCGCCCATTCTTACAACAACAGAGCCGTGAGCTTGTTTAGCTAGTTTTCCTGTTTCTAGACTGATGGTTCTACCATCGTCTAAGGTAATAACCTCTTTAAAAGTTTTTGGAATCATAATTTAAATTTTAATGTTCGTTGTTGTGTTGTGGCGAGCTTAAAACTTAATAGAAACTATTCAAAAATGGGAAAGAGGCAATTTATAATAAAAAAAGGGGCGAAAACGCCCCTTTTTAAACTTATTTTCTTAATCCTAAATCTTTAACGATCGCTCTGTAACGCAAAATATCTTTATTTTTAAGATAATTTAAAAGATTTCTTCTTTTACCTACAAGTTTAACTAGCGAGCGTTCAGAATTAAAATCTTTTCGGTTTGTTTTTAAGTGCTTTGAAATGTGATCAATTCTTTTGGTCATCAAAGCGATTTGACCTTCAGCAGAACCTGTGTCTTGTTCGTTCTTGCCAAATTGAGCAAACATTTTGCCCTTTTCTTCTTTTGTTAAGTACATGCCAATATTGTTTCAATAATTATTATGCAATGATAGGTTTTCTATCAAAGTGCAAAAATACACTATTTTTTTATATTCCCTAATTTAAGATTGTTTTTATGCTCTTATTTTCTGATTCTGAATTAAATCTAGGTATAAATTAATTTTATTTTTTAACTCTTTACGATGCGTAATAAAATCTAGAAAACCATGTTCTTGCAAAAATTCAGCCGACTGAAAACCTTCTGGTAAGTCTTTTCCTGTTGTATCGCGTACAACACGAGGACCAGCAAATCCGATTAAAGCACCAGGTTCTGAAATATTAATGTCGCCTAACATAGCAAAAGAAGCTGTTGTGCCACCAGTTGTTGGGTCTGTACAGAGCGAAATGTAAGGAAGTTTTGCTTTAGCTAATTGTGCTAATTTAACTGATGTTTTGGCTAATTGCATTAATGAAAGCGCAGCTTCCATCATTCTAGCACCACCAGACTTTGAAATAATTACTAATGGTGTTTTATGTTTTAAGGCGTAGTCTACACCTCTAGCGATTTTTTCACCAACAACAGAACCCATTGAGCCGCCGATGAATTTAAAATCCATCGCACAAATTACAATGCTTTTTCCTTTAGATTTTCCCACAGCTATTCTTATGGCATCTTTAAGTTGTGTTTTATCTTCAACTTCTTTTAAGCGGTTTTTGTAAGTCTTAGTGTCCTCAAACTTTAAAGGATCTTTTGATGAAATATTTGCATCAAGTTCATTAAACTTATTGTCATCAAAAAGTATTTCAAAGTATTCTTTACTTCCAATTCTAACATGATAACCATCTTCTGGACTCACATAAAAATTATTGGCTAATTGTTCAGAATCTACAATTTTGCCAGTAGGTGATTTATACCACAAACCTTTTGGGACATCTTTTTTGTCTTCAGTGGCAGTTCTAATTCCTTTCTTCTTTCGCTTAAACCAAGCCATACTCCAAGTTTATAAAGTATTAATATTATTTAAATCTTCAAATGCTTTTTTAAGGCGTTCTACAAAAGTTTTTTCGCCTTCACGTAACCATTTTCTTGGGTCGTAATATTTTTTGTTAGGAACATCATCACCTTCAGGATTACCGATTTGTGTTGCCAAATAATCGGCTTTAGACTTCATATAACCTCTAATGCCAACTGTAAATGCGTACTGTAAATCAGTATCAATATTCATTTTGATGACACCATAACCAATTGATTCTTGTATTTCAGCTTCTGTTGAGCCGCTTCCACCGTGGAATACAAAGTCAATATGATTGTGCTCTACATTGTATTTTTTTGAAATATAGTCTTGTGAGTCACGTAGTATTGTTGGTGTCAGTTTTACGTTTCCTGGTTTATAAACACCATGAACATTTCCAAATGCCGCTGCAATAGTAAATTGATCAGAGATTTTACTTAACTCTTCATAAGCATAGGCAACTTCTTCAGGTTGAGTGTATAATTTTGAGACATCTACATCTGAATTATCAACACCATCTTCTTCACCACCAGTGACGCCTAATTCAATTTCGAGCGTCATTTCCATTTCTTTCATTCGACCTAAGTAGCGCTTACAAATGTCTATATTTTCTTCTAAAGGTTCCTCTGAAAGATCAATCATATGGGAGCTAAACAAAGGTTTACCATGTAATTTATAAAATTTTTCACCTTCATCAAGCAAGCCATCTATCCATGGCAATAATTTTTTTGCACAATGGTCTGTATGTAAAATTACTGTTGCACCATAAGCTTCAGCCAGATCATGAACATGTTTTGCACCAGTAGCTGCGCCTAGAATAGCCGCTTTTTGGTCATCGTTTGATAAGCCTTTACCGGCGTTAAATTGTGCACCACCATTAGAAAATTGAATAATTACAGGTGAGTTTAAACTAGCTGCAGTTTCTAATACAGCATTAATTGTATTTGATCCTACAACATTAACCGCAGGTATTGCGTAATTGTTTTCTTTTGCGTGGTTAAAGATTTCTTGAACCTGATAACCAGTTGCAACTCCTGGTTTGATATGATGTGCCATAAATTATAAGTTTTAAATTGTAAAATTAAGAAATTATAATGGTCTAAAATGGATAATTGATTCCAAAATTATAAATCACATTACTGAAGTTATAGTTTTTAAACCATTTCTGGTTGACGTTTCCAGGGTTATAAGTTTTAAATCCTAAGTCAACACGAAGTACAAAAAAGCTTAAATCGTATCGTAAACCAAATCCTGATGCAATAGATAAATCTTTTAAATCTTCTAAGCCGTCAAAACGAGCATCTGGATCATTAACATTGTCAAGCGCATTCCAAATATTACCTGCGTCTACAAAAAATGCAGAATTTAAACTCCCAAATAAATTAAAGCGAAACTCAGCATTAAAGGCAAGTTTAAAGTTTGCTTCATTAAATTCGTTGATACCATTAGTTTTTCCAGGGCCTAAATCGTATGGTCTCCAACCGCGATTGTCATTAGGACCACCAGCAAAAAAACTTTTTGCAAAGGGAATTGAGTTACTGTTTCCTAAAGGTATGGCAATCCCTGCAAAAGCTCTGGTGGCTAAAATTTTACCATCATCAAAATCCCAATGTTTAATGAAACTAAGTTCAGGTTTTATATATTGAGAAAATTGAACATTAAAAAGATCATAATTACCGTTTTGATTTTCATTTAAGTTCAGTGGTTGCGCTAGTAATGACAATAAATTACCAGATAATTCAATTCTTGCCCTAAATTGTGAAAAATCATTATCATAAATACTTTTCTTAGAACTGAAGTTATAGGTGTAGTTTGATGCTACAATTAAGTTGTTTTCAGTTAATCGTTCCTGCCGTTCTATAATTGCATTCGCATCTGTTAATTCTTCAGTAGTTAAAGCAACTTGATTAGATTCTATTAACGAAATAAACTGTTTAGTACCTGAAGGAATTAATAAATCACCAGAATCGCTGAATAATTCATTTGAAACTTGAGCAGAATTAGTTTGTGCAATTGAATTGAGTTGTTGAAATGAGTTATTAAAGACGTTAAAGTAATTTTGGATATTTAAATGATTTACAAACTGAACATTAATAAGGTCTATGTTATTAGTTATGTTCTTTTTTGGTTTCCAGTTAATACTATAAGTTAGGTTGAAGTTCCTCCGGTCGAGACCAATGTTTTTTTGAGAGCTGAAACCAAGACTGTAACTTGTAAAAGGAGACATGTCACTTTTTATAAATCGATCTGTATTGAATGGAAATATAATTCTCGGAAAACTTAATCTCAAATCAAAACCATACTCAAAAATATCAAAAAACTGATCGTCTTGAGAGGCATCTTTAGACGATCCAAAATTTCCACGACCGGATAATTCAAGTGTTTCTGCATTTCTAAATAAATTCCTTGCGAGTAAGGATCCGTTAAAACCAATACCAAATTCTTGAATGTTACTTTGTGAAGCATTAGTTTGCAAGTTAAGAGAGAAACGTTTTTTAGGGGTTAAAAATATATTAGATATTAGTTTAGTTGAATCTTCAGGATCTACAACGTACTGAATATTTGGATATTTAAAAATTCTTGTATTGTAAATACGGTTGTAGGTTTTGCTATTTTTATTATCACTGTATAGTTGGTTTTTTTCAATAAAAATTAGATCTGATAAAACTTCAGGCCTTACATTTACTTTTTTTCCAAAACTATAAAAGTTATAATTTTTAAAACTTGTGCTATCTTGAACTCTTTTGGTATTAATATCATTTTTTAAATCTGTAATAACATTTACTTCAGCGATTTTATAAGCAGTAAAATCAATTTTAACAGTGGTATCGGTTAATCGTTTATTTCGATTATCAATAACCAGTTCAAGGTTAATTTTATGGTCTGTGTTTATGGTATCGGCATAATAACTTATATAATCTTGTTCAAAATTATAATAGCCATGATTTCTTAAGTAGTTAGTAATTCGGTTACGTTCCTTTTCAAAATTTTCAGTGATAAAAGGTTTATTTAATTTTATAAAAGACGTTTGTTTAGTCTTATCAATTATAGAGTCTATACTTGGTGTGGCAATACGTTGCGATATTGAATCTATAATAGTGACTTGACCGGGATTAATACTATAACTAATTTGGGCCGTTTGATTGATGCTGTCTCGTTTTATGTCATGGCTAACTTTTGCCTCAAAAAATCCGTGATTCCAATACCAAGCCTTGAGTTTATCTTCAGATTCTAAAACTAAGTCTTGTTCGAGTTTAACAGGTGGTTCACCAGACTTTTGAATACCTTTATTTAGATTGATATAAGATTCTCGAAGCTTGTCTAATTGTTTTTGTGAGAGCCATTTTACCAAGCGTTTTTTTCGCTTAGGTTTGTTGTTTAACCAGCGATTAAAATCTTCTTCAGGTTTTTGTTTTGCTAAATTATAAATATGAAGTTTTAATGGAATACCAAAAACTTTTGAGTTGGGCTTTGTTAAAGTGTATTTGTTTAATTGAGATTTAAACTCAGCAGTTGTGTCTAATTCAATAATAGACGACTTTATTAAAAACTCATCTTTTTCGAGATGTTTAATTGAATTACAGGCTGAAAAAAAAATCAATATGAATAGAATTGATATTTTTGTCATCGTATTCACAGTAAATGATTTTATTTTATGCTTAGTAAAAGTCAAATTAAATTAGTTAATAGTTTAAAACACAAAAAATTTAGGCAAAAACACCAATTATTTATTGTTGAAGGCGTAAAAGTAATCAAAGAAATTTTAAAAAGTAACTTAGAAGTTGAAGCTTTATTTGCAACAGTTGACTTATTCTCGTTTAATTCAGAAAACTTTTATTTAATATCAGAAACTGACTTAGCCAAAATCAGTGCTTTGTCAACGCCTCAAATTGCCTTAGCTTTAGTTAAAATTCCTAATAATAAGATAAATGTTCATCAACAAAACAGCTTAACTGTTGCTTTAGATGGTGTTCGTGACCCAGGTAATTTAGGAACAATAATTCGTTTGTGTGATTGGTTTGATGTTTCAACTTTAATTTGTTCTCCCGACACAGTAGATTGTTATAACCCCAAAGTTGTACAAGCAACAATGGGTTCTTTAGTTCGTGTTGATATTGTTTATGAAGACTTAAACCAAGTTTTAACACAAACTAACTTACCAATTTATGGAGCATTTATGAATGCTGAACCTATCTATTCAACCTATTTAGAACGCAATGGAATATTAGTCATGGGAAATGAGGCTAATGGCATTTCAACTGAAATAGAAAACTT
The DNA here is from genome assembly GCF_900129035.1 of Psychroflexus salarius. Classification (GTDB taxonomy): domain Bacteria; phylum Bacteroidota; class Bacteroidia; order Flavobacteriales; family Flavobacteriaceae; genus Psychroflexus; species Psychroflexus salarius. The sequence goes on from NZ_FQTW01000005.1 coordinate 144,912, forward strand.
AATTACGCATAAAATTAGTATTCCAAAGTTTGGTTCTGCTGAGGTTGAAAGCTTAAATGTTGCCACAGCTACTTCAATTATGTTAAGTGAGTTTAAACGAAATCAATTTACTGAAAAGTGAAGTTAATAAATATACCTCTTGACTTCATCTGTGCAATGTTTGAAGTCCACGGACTGTTAGGGTCATTATCTCTTACCAGTTCATCTGTTAATCCAAAAATACCACGAATAGATGGTGAAAATTTAAAGTATTCTAGATAAAAGTCAATACCAAAACCAACTTCTAAATTTACAACATTCGTCTTCATTCTAAATTCTCCAGCACTATTGTCGTCAGGATTGTCCTCATTGCTGGATAAATTATGAGAAATTGAAGCGCCACCAACTAAAAAGGGTTTAAAATTATTAATTCGTTTTGAAGAAAATTTTACAAGTAGCGGTATGTGAACATAAGATGATTTAACTTCTCTAATCGCCTCAAATTCTTCATTAAATCCTGGAAATTCTAGAGTTCTATTAGCAAAAGCAACGCCAGGTTCAAGTCTTAAATCTATGTAATCATTAATTCTTAAATTTCCAACCAAACCCACATTAAATCCCATATTTCTAGTCACTAGAACTTCAGCATTAATGTCTTTGTAGCGGGTATTAAATCCATAATTATTAAAACCAAGATAATAGCCCCAAGACCAACGCTTCTTATCTATATTTTCCCGATTTAAAACACGTTCTTTTGAAAATAACTGTGCTTGTGATTGGTATGTAAAACATACTATAAGTACAAATAATAACTTCTTCATGAAAATTATTTTGATGCTGTGTATATTGTTGCTGCCCCGAAAGTTTGAGGCTTAAACTCTACATTTGTAAACCCATTTTTTTCTAAAATATTGCATAATTTTTTACCATACGGAAATTTAGATGCACTTTCACTTAAATACTGATATGCACTTTTATCTTTAGAAAATAACCGACCAATCATTGGTAAAATAAATTTTGTGTAAACGGCATAGCCTTGTTTAAATGGAAACTTGCTAGGGACAGAAGTTTCTAGAATTACAAAAACCCCATTTTTTCTCAGTACACGCTGTATTTCAGATAAACCTTTGTCTAAATTTTCAAAGTTTCTAACGCCAAAAGCAACTGTTATTGCATCAAAACTATTGTCGCTATATGGAAGTTTTTCAGAGTCGGCTTGTACCATTTCAATCCGATTTTGTAACTTTTTCTGGTTTATTTTTTGTTGCCCAACACTTAACATTCCAGCTGAAATATCTAATCCTACAATTTTTTCAGCTTTAGAGTCAGCTAGAGCAATTGCAAGGTCACCTGTGCCAGTAGCAATATCTAAAATGCTTTTCGGTTTAGAGTCTTTTACTATTTTGATCACTTTTTTACGCCAAGCTAAATCTGTTCCAAATGAAATTACTCTATTTAAATCGTCGTATCCAGTTGAAATATTATCAAACATTTGTTCAACCTGCTGCTTTTTCTTTAACTCAGAATTTTTATAAGGTTTTACTTCTTTTGCCATCAAGACTTTTTCTGCAAAGATAATTTTTAAATACAATCTAAATATTTTATACTTTAATTTTCTCATTCTCTTAATAATATCTGTTAAATTTGCTGTATGAAAATATTAATTGCAGGAGCAGGAGAAGTTGGTTATCATCTTGCTAAGCTTTTCTCTTACGAATCTCATGATATAACTTTAATCGATGTGGATGAAGAACGTTTAGCTTATGCGGATAAACATCTTGATATTAGAACATTAGAAGGCGATGCTACCTCACCAACCAAATTGATAGAAGCCAATGTTGAAGTTACCGATTTGGTAATCTCTGTAACTTCAAACCAATCAATAAACATTACAGTTTGTGTTTTTTCTAAACAATTAGGTTGTAAGCGAACAGTCTCTCGTGTTTCTAACGACGACTTGATTAAAAATAAAGATCGCTTAGATATCAAGAGTTTAGGTATCGATGAGGTTATTTCACCTGAAGCTTTAGCTGCTGAAGAAATGCACTTATTGTTAAACCAATCAGGATTTACAGATACCTTCGAGTTTGAAAATGGCGCTTTAAAAATGATAGGTTTAACCTTACGATCTAAAGCAGCATTTATAGGTAAAACTGTACAAGAAGCTGCTAAAGTTTATCCAGGTATTCATTTTGTGCCAATAGCCATGCAGCGTTTTGGTACTCAATATACCATCATACCACGAGGCGATACTGAGTTTAAACGTGGAGATCGTGTGTATTTTGTCACGGACGACGAAGGTCTTGAAGAGCTTTATAAACTAACAGGCGCTGAAAAAAGAGTTATAAAAAATGTTATGATTCTAGGCGGTAGCAATATTGGTCGAACACTAGCAAGCCAATTGAGCAGCAATAATTATAATGTCAAGCTAATTGAAAAAAATGATAAAAAGGCTTTACAAATTGCTGACAGCCTTCCTAATATATTAGTTATTAATGAAGATGGGAGAAACGTAGGACTACTTGAAGAAGAGAATATTGAAAAAATGGATGCTTTTATAGCAGTGACCGAAAACTCTGAAACAAACATCATGTCTTGCCTTGTGGCCAATACTAAAAACGTTAAAAAAACAATTGCCTTAGTTGAAAATATGGATTATTTTCAACTGAGCCATAACATTGGTATCAACTCTTTAGTCAATAAAAAATTGATAGCAGCCAATAATATTTTTAGATACATTCGTAAAGGAGATTTAGTGGCGATGACTAAACTCAATAACATGAATGCAGAGTTAATGGAGTTTAAAGTAAAGTCAACTTCATTAGTTTGTGGTAATAGTATTGCTGAAATTGACTTCCCAAGAACGGCGGTCGTTGGTGGTGTAATTAGAGACGGCAAAGGAGAAATTGCGCTTGGTGATTTTGTGGTCAAGGAAGGCGACCATGTTGTGGTTTGCTGCTTACCAAAATCAATTAAACGTGTTGAAAAGCTTTTTTGTTAATGAGATCTATAAATTACAAAATTGTATTTCATACCTTAGGGTTAATCTTAATCTTTAATGGCGCTTTTATGTTAATACCAACATTAACCAGTTGGTATTATGGCGAATCCGAAACTTTGGGGATTGCTTCAGCAGCAATTACAACATTATTTGTAGGCTTCTTAATTATGTTTGTGACCCGTTTTCACGATAAATCAATTCAGCAGAAAGAAGGCTATTTAATTGTAACTTTCAGTTGGATTTTCATGGTGATTAGCGGTATGTTACCTTATATTTTCACGAAATCAATTCCACAGATTACAGATGCGTTTTTTGAAACAATGTCTGGTTATACTACAACAGGATCATCTATTTTAAGTGATATAGAAGTTTTACCTAATGGTATTTTACTTTGGCGAAGCTTAACACATTGGATAGGCGGTATGGGAATAATTGTTTTAGCTGTTGCTATTTTTCCTTTATTCGGAATTGGCGGTATGCAGCTTTTTTCTGCGGAAGCACCAGGTCCAAGTGCTGATAAATTGAAACCAAGAATAGCAGATACAGCCAAACGATTGTGGTTAATTTATCTAGGTTACACCATAGTTGAAGCTATTTTACTTAACATAGCAGGCATGACCCTTTTTGATGCAGTTAATCATGCACTAAGTACCTTATCTACAGGAGGCTTTTCAACTAAAAATGAAAGTTTAGCTTATTGGAATGATCAGCCAATGATTCAATATATTATTATTCTATTCATGTTTTTAGCTGGTACTAACTTTGTAGTAAGTTATTATGGTTTTAAACTGAACTTTAGAAAAGTATTAGCTAATGAAGAGTTTAAGGTTTTTACAATTTTTGTTGTTGTTTTTACAACTTTAGCAACCCTATTAATTTACTTTCAAGCAGATGTAAGCTTTTCATCAGTAAATCACCCTGAAGTTCTTGGTGCTTTTGAAAGTGCATTTAGGCATGCTATTTTCCAGGTTTTGGCCATTATAACCACAACAGGATTTGTCTCTGCTGACTACACAATGTGGGTACCATTTTTAACAGTAATGTTTTTTGGTTTATTTTTTCTAGGTGGTTCAGCAGGCTCAACTTCAGGAGGCGTTAAAGTTGTAAGACATTTAATTATGATTAAAAATGGAATCCTTGAATTTAAGCGAATATTACATCCTAATGCCGTTTTGCCGGTAAGATACGCGAAACGTGCTGTTAATTCTCAAATTGTATATAACATTTTAGGATTTTTTATTTTGTACATGCTATCATTTATTATTGGTGCTGTTGTACTTGGTGCTTTAGGCTTAAACCTTGAAACCGCTATTGGAGGTGCTGCCTCTTCACTTGGTAATGTGGGGCCAGCTTTTGGTGAGTTAGGACCAGTAGATAATTATTCGGCCTTACCGACTGCTGCAAAATGGTGGTGTAGCTTCTTGATGCTTATTGGCAGATTAGAATTGTTTACCGTACTGATTATATTAACTCCATTTTTTTGGCGTGATCGTTAATTATAATTTCAGGTTTATTACCCTTATTTAAATGAATATTAAATTCAAAATATGAGTTTCGGCGCTGGACATACACAAGATATGATTAATCGTATAAAGCAAAACAAAGCTCAACGCGCGTCTAAGCGAAAGAAATTTAAAGAAAATAATCATGAGGGAATTTATGTTAACTATGAAAAATCGAAAGAAATAAATTCAAAAACAATCCCAAAAAAGAAACTGACTAAAATTAAGAAAGAGATTCGTAAAACGGCAAGGAAAAATCGTAAAAGAAATATCTTTATTTATATGATATTATTTTCCAGTGTTCTCGCTTTACTCATAAGTCTGTTATTGTGGTTAAATGAATCTCCAACAGTTCTTTATGATTGATTACCCAAAAAAGCAGGCATGCTCATCTTGTTTTATCACTTCTATAATTTTATCTATTCGGTTTGACTCAGGAAAAGGTTTATATAATTCCCATTTGCCACTTGAACGCATCCAGTAGAGTTTCCATAGTTGTTGGGTTTTTATGAATTGAATTTTTGCAAATTCAAATCGCTCTTTGGTCTCTGGATTTCTCCAATTTGGTCTAACTTGAAATAGCTTAAATGTCTTGTTAGTGTAGATGTAAGAAATATCAACTTCTTTCCTAATTTCAGGATCTTCAGGTCTAATAGATTCAATATAGTCTTTTACTAAAGATTCATTGATATCTATGATATCATCGTTATTTTACATTTAAATTAAATTAATAAATACTTTAATAGCCAACTTGTTCTGGCTCTCCGTATTCTCGTTGAAATAAATTATGTTCCTTAATCATTTTAGCAGTTTGTTCTGGCAGAGCATCTTCCCAACCTTCTTCATCATTAGAAATCATCTTTAATACTTGTCTAGAAAAAATGCCAAGAATCTCTTGGTCATAATTTTCAACATCAACTACGCGACCATTATTTTTGAAGAATTTATACAACTCCTTCATTCTAGGGTGAACTTTCAAGTTTTGACTTGTTGTAACTTCACCTGTATTAGGATTTTTATAAGGATATAGATAAACACGTAAATCTTTAAAGAATAATTTACCGAAAGCCTCTAAAATTCCACCACTTAAATGTCTGTAGTAACGTTCATCAAAAATATCAACAAGATTATTTACGCCCATAGCCAATGCCATGCGTTCTTTGGTATAATTTGAAAAATATTCTACCAATTTGTAGTATTCTTGAAAATTAGAGATTAAAACCGTATGTCCTAAAGAGCAAAGAAGTTTTGCGCGGTCCATAAAGTCTTCTTCATCAATTTCACCTTCAGAGCGTAGGTTAGATAAAGTAATTTCAAAAATCACTTGAATGTTATTTTCGTCTACTTTATTTTCTTTCTTGAAAATTTCAAGTGATTTCTCGTAAATATCTTCGTTTACTTTGGTGACCGGTCTAAAACTACCGCGCAGTGCAAGAACATTTTTTTTGTAAAGAACCTTAGCAGGAAGAACGTTATTACCATCTGGAGAAAACATAACAGCTTCAGTCATATTATACTTAAGCAGTTGTAGACTCATTAAACGGTTATCAACATCTTTAAATTGAGGCCCAGAAAAATTAATGGTATCAACCTCTATTTGGTCTTTATCAATATGGTCATATAAGTCTTTTAAAACCTGTTTTGCATTGTTGTGTGCATAATAAGCCGCATAAATTAAGTTTGTCCCTAAAATTCCAAGTGTGTTTTGTTGTAAACGTGCATCATTTTCTTTAAACCGAATGTGAAGCACAATTTTGTTGTAGTCACCATTAGGTTCTAGTTGATATTTTATGCCAACCCAGCCATGACCTTTATATCGCTTTGCAAAATCAATTGTAGCAACAGTGTTAGCGTAAGTGAAAAATAATTTATTTGGATGTTTATCTCTTGAAATGCGTTCTTCAATTAATCGTGTTTCATGATCGAGCATTTTATGGAGTCTACTTTCGGTTACATAGCGTCTATCAGGTTCTGTTCCATAAATCGCATCACTAAAATCTTTATCATAAGCACTCATGGTTTTAGCAATTGTTCCTGAAGAACCTCCAGCTCTAAAAAAATTCCTTACCGTTTCTTGACCAGCACCAATTTCAGCGAAGGTTCCATAAATATTTTCGTTAAGGTTAATTCGTAATGCTTTGTTTTTGACAGATGGTTTGCTTTCAAAGTCTTTATCACCAAGAATTTTTATAGGCATAGTAGGAATTTTGTGAGTTTTAAAACAATTACTTAAACTTATACAAAAGTAGGTATTTGTGGGTTCAAACAAAAAATATTCTCTAGTTTTGTGTGAAATCTTTAACTTATGCAATTAACATTTTTGGGCACAGGAACCTCTCAAGGAATACCAATTATCGGTAGTCAACATCCAGTTTGTTTAAGCAGTAATCCAAAAGATAAACGTTTAAGAGTTTCGGTTTTAATTGAATGGGATAATTACAGCTATGTTATTGATTGTGGTCCAGATTTTAGGCAGCAAATGTTAGCACAAAATGTGTCAAAAATCGATGGTATTTTGTTTACTCATGAGCACAATGACCACGTTGTTGGTTTAGACGATATTAGGCCTTTTTATTTTAGACAGGGAAATATTTCAATTTATGCGCATCAACGAGTGGTTGAGGCTTTAAAACAGCGTTTTTCTTATGTGTTTGAAGTCGAAAATAAGTATCCTGGCGCACCAACTTTAGATGTTAATTACATTACTAACTCAGATTTTAAATTAGGAAATAAAGTTGTTTCACCAGTTGAAGTTTTGCATGGAAATCTACAAGTCTTCGGTTTTAGAATAGGCGATATGGCTTATGTTACCGATGCTAAAACTATTTCTAAGACAGAATTAAACAAACTTAAAGGTTTAAAAGTACTTGTACTTAATGCCTTGAGAATTGAAGAACATCACTCGCATTTAAATCTTGATCAAGCCTTAGAAATAGTTGAGTATTTAAAACCTGAACAAACTTATTTTACGCATATTTCTCATCACTTAGGTTTTCATGATGAAATTGATGCTCAGCTACCTGATGGCGTTAATTTAGCTTATGATAATTTAAAAATATCAATTTAAATGAAACGAAATATCTACCTGTATTTATTTGTATTTAGTGCGCTAATCGCTATTTTTATTTACTTCAATTTTAAAGCAGTTGTCGACCAACAGAAGTCTCAAATTGAACAACTTCAAAATAAAGTTGAACGCCTTCAAGATGAAAATAGAAACTTGCTTAAAGAAATAGAAGAAATTTAATTATCCTTTTGAATCAACCAGCGTTTAAAACTCATAAAATTCTGAGGATTAACACCATGGCCAACAGGAAATTCTTCATAAGCGTAATCAATTCCTAATTTTTTAAAAACAGCTTCATTTTTACGTGCCCATTCTACTGGTATAACTTGATCTACGCTGCCATGAGAGTTGTATATTTGAAGTGAGCTAAAATCTTTAGTTTCAAAATCATCTGTCAGCATATTTTGGTCTACGTAGCCACTTAAGCCAACCACGTTTTTGATTAGTTTAGGATGACTTAAAGCAATGGCAAAACTTAATATTGTACCTTGACTAAAACCTAGTAAAGTTATTCTGTTAGCATCTACTTTGAAATTTTCTTTAATTTCTTCAATAAACTTAATCACTAAATCACGAGATTTTTTAGCCTGCTCGATATCGCTAAACTTTCCTTTTGAAGCATCAAAATTGATAGCGTACCAGGCATTTCCGTAAGGTTGAAGTGGATAAGGTGCTTTCGCTGAAATAATCATGTAATGTTCAGGTAATTCATTTGCGAATCCAAATAAATCATTTTCATCGCTACCATAGCCGTGTAACATGATAATTAGAGGATAATTCTCTTCTAGCGTTGATGCTTTTAAGTTATAGGTTAATGATAAGTTGGGTTGTTGCATTTTAGCCTAATTTATTAAACCATTTTTGAAAATAATCACCAATGTAAGGAATTAAATGATATTTGTACTGAACTGCGCCTAAAAAGCTGTAAAGCCATAATAATATGTAACTTAAGTAAAATGCTGAAGTTGCCATCCATGAATTCATTCCTGAAACTAAGTAGGTAAATAAAATGAAGTATAAATGTATACCTAAACTTTGTTTGTTGTAAAATGAAGCAAATTTATATTTTGGCTCCTGATTCATAAATAAAGCAATGATGCACCCAAAAATTGTTAAATGAGCAATTATAGCCGTTGTCCGGCCTTTTTTTATAGTGCTAGTTTTCATAGTATTTATTATTTACAAGACTTCCATAAACCTCACCTTGAAGTTTTTCTCCTAAGAATATTGCGTTTTTACTAGTTGATTTTATTAGATCAGTGTTAAAAATGTTCTCTTCGTCAGGATTAAATAAAGTTAACTCAGCCATTTTGTTAATACTTATTTTAGGTTGTTTTAAACCATATATTTCCCAATTTTTCAATAATTGCTTAATCGCTAAATTTGTTCCTAGGCTTTTGTTTAAAGCTGGAAAAAAACTCTCTAAACCAATAGATCCTGTTTTAGAATTTTCAAACTCTAACTGCTTCAATTCTAAATTAATAGGTTCGTGATCACAAGTTACAAAATCTATGCTTCCATCTTTTACAGCTTCAATTAATGAAGTCTTATCACTAAAACTTCTTAAAGGTGGCTTAACTTTATATTTACTGTCAAATTCAGCTAAAACACTAGTATCAAAATACAAGTTATTAATGCTTGTGCTACAGGTAAATTCGAGACCTTTTGACTTAGCTTCTCTAATTATTTCAACAGACGCAGCACATGAAATATAGGGAATATGAACTTTAGTTTCAGTATAAGCTAAAAGGTCCAAGTCTCGCCTTAACTGAATTGTTTCTGTTAAATGACTTGCTGATTTTAGACCTAACATGATGCTTTCTTCATCTTCATGAACTTGCGCTTTTCCCACTAAATCAGTTTGTTCAGGATAAGCAAATATTAGACCATTAAATCCTTTGGCGTATTGCAAAGCAACTTTAAATGCATTGGCATTTTGCACACTTTTTTTGGTATCATAAAAAGCTACAGCGCCTGCCTTTTGCATATCGAATAAGTCGGCTAAATCTTTTCCGTTATGGTTTTTTGTAATGGCACCAAGTGGATAAATTTTTAAATCGTGTTTAAAAGCTTCTTTTATATAGTTAATCGCTGATTTATGGTCACTAACTGGCTTAGCACTCGGAACTAATCCTATACCCGAAAAACCACTTTTTAAAGCCGTTAAAGCGCCATTTTCAATGGTCTCACGTTCTTCAAATCCTGGTTCTCCAAAACTAACTAATGGCTCAAACCAAGCCGGTGATACATGAAGGTTTTCTAGTTCTAGTATTGTTGCAGACGTGTGTTTAATTGATGTATCAATCTTAGTGATCAACCCGTTTTCAACTAAAATATCTTGTGGGGTTTTGCTAAATGAATTGCCATTCCAAATTTTAGCCGATTTTATAAGATATGCCATAATTTACTAATTTAAGATCCGAACAATTGCAATTTCAATCCCTAAAAAAAGCAGTGCAAAAGTAATGAACCATTTCCAAAGTTGTGCTTCGGTGGTTAATTGTTTATAATTTTCTATACTTTGAGGAATTGTTACTGTATTTATATCATGTAGTTTAAAATCTATGGGATTTAATTCACTTTCCTCTCGTGGTAAATTAAAACTTAATTGTGCAATTGTATCTTGGTTTAAAGTAACCGCATAAAGCTCCGGATTAAGGTTGAGATTATTGATTGTTAACTCGGTTTGAGTACCGTTTTTTTGTTGCTGAGGAATAAAAGTCATTTTTCCAGATTTTAATTTCAACACTTGATCACCCGAAATTTCTTGATTAACAATAATGGGTTGAGAGCGATCGGTAAAGTAAAATAGAGACGAATTACTGTTTTTATAATCGGCTGATTGAATAAATGTTGGTACAATTAAAGGTGAATTGTAAAAGTTAGACTGTTTTGATTTTATTTCAGACGCAAACACAAATAAATGTTCACTTTGGGCATAAAAAGCCGTATTACCGTAACTTAATATAGACGAAAAATCTTCTGAAATAGCATAATTTATAGCTGTGCTTGGATAATCAAAATTAGTAATTGTATTCGTGAAAACGTCTTCGTAAATAGGATGATTAAAATTAATTGAAATGATAGATTGTTTTTGATTTACAACAGATGAAAAGATTTGCTTGTTTTGAAGTTGAAGGTTTAAATAAGTTTTTTGGGCTTCGGTTGAAGTTGCCGGAATAATAATCACGTTTTTAGATTCGTCTAAGGCTTGATCTAAGTTATTAGTCAAGTTTAAGTCGATTTGCTCAAGTTGATTAACGATAATAACATCAGCCGATTTAAAATCTTCTAAGTTGAGTTCTTCGCTTGACTTAACTTGACTTTTAAAAGCTGGATTTGGTTGGTAAATATGAGTTAAATACTCGGCATTTTTGTTAGAAATAATAAGAACTTTATTAGTCTTAATTTTAGATTTTGAGGCATAAAAAAGATTGTCAAAATCAAGAAAATCGTCATTAATTTCTAATTTTAAGGCTTGTAAATCAGCTTCATTAATATTAAAATTTACGGTTTGAAGCGTATCATCTTCAAAATTGACATCAAGCTTACCCATCAATTTTTGTGCTTGGTATAACCCCAAACTTGTGCTAGCGCTGCTAACTGATGATTTTAATTTAACTTGAAGTTCATTATTAATTAGTTGGGCATCTATTAAGCTCACATTTTTAGCCTTAGGTTGGGCCACATTCACGAGTTGAAGATTAGGGAAACGTCTAGCTAATCTAGATAATTCATCTGCCGAAGAATTATAAAAATCTGAAATAAGTACAACTTGACTCTTAGGATTAACTTTATTTAGTTTTAACGCAACTTCTTTTAAACTGAAGTTTTTAGAAATAGGTAATATATCGGTAGATAATTCTTTAAAGTCTTCAACAGTGATTGAATTGTAATCTTGATTGTTGGTGATAAGATTAAAGCTTTCTTGTTGAGGTAAAACATCAACAAGTTGTTGTTTCACTTGTTTTAGTATTGAAACATTACCAGCTTTTCCTGACATGCTGAGTGAGTTGTCTAAAACAATATATAGGCTTTGATTCGTTGATGTTGTTTCACGCGGAAAAAAAGGTTCTGCAAAAGCTAAGATTAAACTTGTGAGTAAACATAATCTGGTAAATAATAGAAGCCATTTTTTGAGTTGTGAACTCCGTCGGGATTCACTAACAATTTTTTGAATAAGGCTTACATTAGTGAAATATTGCTTTTTAAACTTTTTAAGTTTAAATAAATGAACAATAATAGGGATAATTAAGGCAACTAAGGCATATAAAACTTCAGGGTGTTTAAAATGCATGAAATTTAGATTGATTTAATCATTTTTTTCGATTGTAAAATGAATGCTAGTGCCTTTATTTACTTCAGATTTAACCTGAATTGTGCCACCTAGATTATAGATTAATTTCCGTACTGTAGATAAGCCAATTCCATTACCAGAATGTCCATTTCTATCTTTTTCAGCAACTGTAGAAAATAATTCAAAAACCTTTTTTTGTTGGTCTTCGGGTATACCAATGCCATTATCTGTTACCACAAAGTGATAATGTGTAGCATCTTCTGAAAAACTAATATTAATTTTTATTTTATCCTTATCGTTATATTTAATACTGTTACCCACCAAATTCAATAAAATTTGTTCTAGTGCAATACGATTTGCATAAATATCTTTGTTAGTATCAGGGAAATTAATTTCATAATCATCTTTAGCGTCTAACATTTCCTCGATATCTTCTAAAAGTTGATGAACATCAAAGACTTGATTAGCTTCAGATTCTGAGGTAATTTTGTCACTTTCGTAATGCAATAAAATATTACTGATGTAATCACTCATTTTAAAAGCCGATTGTTTTAGATTATTGATGTAATCTAAGCCAGATTGATCTAGTTTGTCAGCATATTTAGACTTCAAGATGTCAAAAGTGATAATCATATTTGCTAAGGGCATTTTCATATCATGAGATACAACACCTGCAAAATTTTTAAGTTGGTTATTATTTTCTCTTAACTCTCGTTGTGTTTTTCGTAAACCTTCGTTAATAGCGCGAAGTTCAAATAATTTAACAACTTGATTGGCTAAACGTTTTAGGCTTGTTTTTTGAGAATCTGTCAAAATACGTGGTTCATGGCCAATCACACATAAAGTACCTAATGCATTTTCATTTTTATCAATTAAAGGTACACCTGCATAAAACACAATAGCATTTTCCCCAAAAGTGTACGGATTGTTCTTAAATCTTTCGTCTTCTCGAGCATCGTGAATTTCTAAAATTTCAGTAGGTTCTTGAATAGCAACCGAACAAAATGAATATTCACGGTCAACTTCACATAAATCAAGACCAACTTTGGCTTTAAACCATTGTCTTTTTTCATCTACTAAAGAAACTAAAGCTATTGGTGTATCACAAATAGTTGAAGCTAATTTTGCTAAATCATCATATTCTTTTTCTTGTTTTGAATCAAGAATTTGTAGTGATTTTAAAGCTTGTAAACGCTTGGTTTCATTAGTAGGTTTAGGGATAGGTTTCATACAAATTAATAAGTCTGCAAGTTACAAAATAAATTATGTATTAACTAAAATTGCTCAAAAACTCCAAGTCCAAATAGCGCAAAGTCATATTTTACAGGGTCTTGAGGATCGAGTTGTCGTAATTTAGTATCTAATTCTTTTACTGCTTTAGCATCGGTTTGTTGGCGATTTAGAAGGCCTAATTTTCTTGCAACACGACCAGAATGTACATCGAGTGGACAAGATAGTTCTTTGGGTTTTATTTGTTTCCAAATTCCAAAATCAACGCCATTTTTATCTTTTCTTACTAACCATCTTAAAAACATATTAAGTCGTTTAGCAGCTGAATTTTTTAAAGGATCACTTAAATGTTTCTCAGTTCTTTTTTCATGCGGTATACTAAAAAAATTGTGTTTAAAATGATGCAGTGTTAGTTGAAGTTGTCCTGTTTTATGATTATTAAGTAAAAAATCTTCTAAAGAGTCGTGAGATTGATATAGTTGCTGAAGCCGATTCAGAAAAAAATTTAAATCTGTTGCATTAAAGGTTCGGTGTACAAAACCATCACAGGCTTTTAAATCACTAGGCGAGTGGTTCATGATAAAATCGTATGGACTATAATCCATGATTTTAAGCATTTTTTCACCACTTTTTAAAATTGCTTTTCGGTTTCCCCAAGCTATTATGGCGATTAAAAATGCACTTATTTCAATATCTTTTGGATTTGAAAATTGATGAGGAATTGAAATCGGGTCGGTCGCTATAAAGTTACTTGAGTTATATTCTTCAACTTTAACATCTAAGAAGGCTTTAAGTTCTTCTTTGTTCATAGGCTTAAACCAGTTGTCCGTCTTTCATTTCAAGTTTTCTGTCAGCTAAATCAGCTAAGTCATTGTTGTGGGTAACAATCACAAAACTCTGTTTAAATTCTTCACGTAATTTAAAAAAAAGTTCATGTAACTGCTCAGCCGATTTTGAATCTAGATTACCAGAAGGTTCATCGGCAAAAATTACCGATGGTTCGTTAATCAAAGCTCTTGCCACAGCAACACGCTGTTGTTCGCCACCACTTAATTGATTGGGTTTGTGCTTGGCACGATTAGCCAAACCTAAGAAATCTAGTAGCTCCAAGGCTTTTTTCTCAGCTTTATGAACAGGTGTTTTTTTTATGAATGCAGGTAAGCAGACGTTCTCTAATGCTGTAAATTCAGGAAGTAACTGATGAAATTGAAAAATAAAGCCGATATTTTCATTTCTAAATTTTGATAATTGCTTTTGATTGAGTTTTGTGATGTCAATACCATTAACTTCAATTGAAGTATTTGGGTTCTGATCAGCTAATTCTAAACTGCTTAAAATTTGTAGTAAAGTTGTTTTTCCTGCACCAGAAGCACCAACAATAGAGACTATTTCAGCTGTTTTTACATTGATGTTAACACCGTTTAAAACCTTTAAATCCTTGTATTTCTTGTAGATATTTTGGGCTTGTATCATAATTCAAAAATAAGGTTTTTCAACTTAACATCAGCATAATAATTATAATTAGCGACCTGCTAATTTATCGTTAAAGCAATTTTTTTTGTTTAATAATTAAGTAGGTTTGTTCAACATTATTTAAAATTGAATTTTATGGAGATAGCAAGTTTTGCTAATGGTTGTTTTTGGTGTACAGAAGCTGTATTTCAAAGATTAAATGGCGTTAGTAATGTTGTGAGTGGTTTTACAGGCGGAAAAATTAAACATCCACCTTACAGAGAAGTTGTTATGGGTAGAACTGGTCATGCTGAAGCAATTCAGTTAGAATTTGATCCAAATATTATAGGCTATGAAATCTTGTTACAGGTATTTTTTGCAACTCATGACCCAACTTCATTAAATAAACAAGGTTATGATGTTGGAGAACAATATCGGAGTGAAATATTTTATCATAATGAATTTCAAAAAAAAACTGCTGATAGTGTTATAAATCAATTAAATACTGAAGTTTATAATAACAAAATTGTTACAAAGCTCTCACCAGCTTCACCTTTTTATGAAGCCGAAATTGAGCACCAAGATTTTTACAATCTTCATCAAGAAAATAGATACTGCGAATATATTATAGATCCAAAGTTAGAAACACTGCGTTCTAAATTTAAACCTTACTTAAAACAATAACTATGTCATTTAAACTATTTGAAGAATACAACCAAGAATTCATTACTGATGTTAAAGAATCTTACCACACCATATTAGATAGAGTAGGAGAAGACCCAAAACGGGAAGGCATTGTAAAAACACCAGAACGCGCTGCAAAAGCAATGCAGTTTCTAACCCAAGGTTATGAAATGGATCCTAAACAAATTCTTGAAGGCGCCATGTTTAAAGAAGATTACAGTGATATGGTGCTGATAAAAGATATAGAATTATACTCTTTGTGTGAACACCATATGCTGCCTTTTTTTGGTAAAGCTCATATTGCTTATATTCCGAATGGACATATAGTTGGCCTTAGTAAAATTCCTCGCGTTGTTGATGTTTTTTCAAGAAGATTACAAGTACAAGAACGCTTAACTCATGATATTTTAGAGTGTATCAATTCAACCTTGCAACCCAAAGGTGTGGCTGTAGTTATTGAAGCTAGACATATGTGTATGATGATGCGCGGCGTACAAAAACAAAATTCGGCCACGACTACTTCTGGCTTTAGAGGTGAATTTAAACATTCAGAAACTAGAAACGAATTTTTACGTCTTATAGGAAAAGATTTAGCCTAAATTTACAATTCATCTATAAAATTTAACATTTCGTCATATTGCAAAGTAATATAGCCTTTGCTTCACTATAGTTTTGGTTTATAATTTAAAAATAAACCAAGATGAGACATTTAGTGATTTTAAGTATTGTATTATTAAGTCAGTTATTATCTGCTCAAGATAATAATCTAAGTATTAAAGTTGAGGGTATCTCTCAGCTAAAAGGGAAAATTTATGTTGGCGTGTTTACTAAAGACAACTTTTTAAGAGGAAAACCTGTATATGGTGAAATTGTTGAAGTCGAAGCTGAAACCGAAATTGTTAATTTAGTAGATCTACCTTCAGGAGAATATGCCATATCTGTTTATCAAGATTTAAATAATAATGAAGTCTTCGATATGGATGAATATGGTAGACCAATAGAACCTTGGGCAATGTCAGGGACCAATCCAAAAAACCAGCAACCAGTTTGGGATTTAGCGATGTTTAAATTTGGTGAGAAGTCAAAAACAATTAAGGTAAAATTTTAATTAATAGTTTTGAAGCTAAACTAAAAAGCCAACTATAAGTTGGCTTTTTAACTTTCTAACGAATGATAAACATTTTGAACATCATCATCTTCTTCAATAAGTTCAATAAGCTTATTTACTTCTTCTGTTTGCTCTTCAGTGAGTGATTTAGTAACTTGAGGGATGCGTTCAAAGCCTGAAGATAAAATTTCAAATTCACGCGATTCTAATTCTTTTTGTAAGCTTCCGAAACTCTCAAAAGGTGCATAAATAATAATACCATCATCATCTCTAAAAACTTCTTCAGCTCCAAAATCAATAAGCTCAAGCTCCAGCTCTTCAACATCAATACCTGTGTCTTTTATGCGGAAGTTACAAGTATGGTCAAACATAAATTCTACAGAGCCAGAAGTACCTAAATTGCCGTTACATTTATTAAAATAAGACCTGATATTAGCCACAGTTCGGTTGTTGTTATCGGTAGCGGTTTCAACTAAAACAGCAATGCCATGTGGTGCATAACCTTCAAAAAGAACGGTTTTATAGTCACCTTGATCTTTATCACTAGCGCGTTTTATAGCACGCTCAATATTATCTTTTGGCATATTGGCTGCTTTACAGTTTTGTATAACAGCTCTTAGTTTTGAATTAGATTCTGGATCTGGACCGCCTTCTTTTACAGCCATAACAATGTCTTTACCAAGTCTGGTAAAAGTTTTGGCCATTGCTGACCAACGCTTCATTTTACGCGCTTTTCTAAACTCGAATGCTCTTCCCATAATTCTTATTCTGCAAAGGCCTCAAACTTTCGATTGTATTCACGAATCTCTTCCATGTTTACATCTAAATGGGCGTTTTTAATGAGGTTCAGTAAATAAATAAGGCTTTCAGCGCCAGTAATTAACTCGTTTGTATCATCAACTTCAGTTTCATCTTCTAAAGGTTCATCTTGTGGGATAGGAATCACAAAAACTTCATTTTCTTCAATATGTTCATAAGCTAATCGAAAACTTTTAGCAATAACAGGTCGTTTTTCTTCAACAGCATAAGGTCTTAAGGCTTTAAGATCGTCTACTGCCGTTTCTGTAATAAAATTTGCTTCTTCTAAATCTTTGATGAGTTTGTTAAGTAATTTAACCGCTTTTTTATTTTCCAAGGTAGTATTGATTTTAGTAATTGTCTACAAAAATAATTTTTAAGAATTGATACTAGCACATTTGAAACCTATTTTTTAAAAAATACTTATAGATATTATTTTATAGTTTTGATTTCCAGAACTTCAAACTTGATTATTTATTTAAATTATAGGTTGGGCTAATTTAATAAAGGTTAAAATATAAATTCTAAGACAGATTATTGCATAAAAGATTTCAAAATAGCTTTATTTCTGCTTATTTTTGCAAATCTTAAATTTTTAATCCAAACGATTTTATTGCTCATTATGTCAAAAAAAGTTGCTGATAAAGAACTCTACGATTACCAAGAAGCCGACCTTATTAAAATCTTTGATAAGATTGAAAACATGCCGAGCAATTATAATTTATTGTATCAGCTACCAACTGGTGGCGGTAAAACAGTTGTTTTTTCTGAAATTGTTAGACGCTACATTCGCCAAACAGGGAAAAAAGTTATAGTGTTAACTCACCGAATTGAGTTGTGTAAACAAACTTCTAAAATGCTAACAGGTTTTGGCGTAAGAAACAAAATTATTAACAGCAAGGTTAAAGAGCTGTCTGATGATAATGATTATATGTGTTTTGTAGCCATGGTTGAAACTTTAAACAACCGAATTAATGATGATAAGGTTAACATGAAAAATGTTGGCCTTGCCATTATAGATGAAGCACACTACAATTCTTTTACAAAACTTTTTAAATATCTTGATAAAGCCTTTATTCTTGGTGTTACAGCAACACCTTTAAGCTCTAATATTAAGCTACCAATGCATGGTAATTACCGCGAATTAATTGTAGGAAATTCCATTTCATCTTTAATAGAAAAAGGTTTTTTAGCAAAGGCTAATCTTTATTCTTATGACGTAGGTTTGGGAACACTACAAGTAGGTATGACAGGTGATTATACGGTGAAATCTTCTGAAGATTTATACACTAATCTTGATATGCAAGAGAAGTTGTTGCGCGCTTATGAAGAACGTTGTAAAGGTAAAAAAACACTGATTTTTAATAATGGTATTAATACATCGTGGTATGTTTACCAGACCTTTAAAGATGCTGGATACGAAATTAAGCATCTTGATAATACGCATAACAAAAAAGAACGTAACGAAATTTTAACCTGGTTTAGAGAAAAACCAGATGCTATTTTGACATCTGTAAGTATTTTAACTACAGGGTTTGACGAGCCAACTGTAGAAAATATTATTTTAAATCGAGCAACTAAGTCGTTAACACTTTACTTTCAGATGATTGGTCGCGGTTCTAGAAGATTACCTCATAAAGATGAGTTTAATGTAATTGATTTGGGTAATAATGTAGCCAGATTTGGACCGTGGGACGCGCCTGTAGATTGGCAGCTTATTTTTGAAAATCCTGATTACTTCTTAGAAAATATGATTTCTGATGATGAAATTGAAAGTAATTTCACCTATGAAATGCCAGATGAAGTTAGGGCACTTTTTAAAAATTCAGAAGACATTCAATTTGATGTTTATACCAAATATCATGAGGCAGTCAATAATGGTGAAAAATCGAAATTAGTTTTAGAAGAATCAATCTCTCAGCATGCCCAAATGTGTGCAGAGAACTCTGAAGATGTATTTGATGCAAGGATTTTAGCCCGTGAACTTAAAGATGATATTAAAGATCGAATTAAGAAATATTCGCGTTGCATTATAAACAACACAAAAAATTATCGGGATTGGTTATACGATGATTATACTAGAAAATTACGTGTAAAAATTAACGAGCATTTTATGTAAACTAAAATTGAAGATTGACCATTTTTTTGAGTTTGAACTTGAGTTAACAAAATTCTTCAATTTTATATTACATTTGTTGTATAATAAACTTTATGCGAGCATCTGTCATCATTAGTACCTATAATTCACCGTTGTGGTTAGAGCGTGTTTTGGTTGGCTATGCTTGTCAATCTGTAAGTGATTTTGAAATCATTATAGCTGATGATGGTTCAACTCAAGAAACCGCAAATCTTCTCAGTAGATTGAGAGAAGACTATAAATTGGTAATTAATCATGTTTGGCATGAAGACCAAGGTTTTCAAAAAACACGAATCTTAAATAAAGCTGTGATAGCGGCTAAAAGTGATTATTTAATATTTACTGACGGTGATTGTATTCCACGTCAAGACTTTGTTGAAACGCATTTAAGATATAGTGAGCAAGATTATTTTTTGTCAGGCGGTCATTTTCCGTTATCTAAGGAGTTATCCCACCAAATTACTTTAGATGATATAAAATCTCGGCGTTGTTTCGATTTAAACTGGTTAAAAGCTCATGGTTTAAGTTCAAATTTTAAAAATATAAAGCTTACCAAATCTTCTACTTTGGCTAATTTAATGAATCGGATTACACCAACTAAACCAACTTGGAATGGAGGAAACGCATCAGCTTGGAAAAAAGATATATTGGCTGTAAATGGTTTCGATGAACGTATGAAGTATGGAGGTGAAGACCGTGAGTTTGGAGAACGCCTAATAAATTCAGGAATTCAGCCTAAGCGCGTACGTTATTTTGCAATTATAATTCATCTTGAGCATGAACGCGGTTACGTTAACCAAGCGGCTTGGGAAAAAAATAATGCTATTCGTGAAGAAACAAAATCTCAAAAAAGGATAAAAACTGAATTCGGTCTTAATTTACATGAGTCTGAGCAAACTCAATTAATTGATGATTAAATAATTGAGGATTTAAAGCTTGGTAAAGTTTTTTATAATTCATTTTGAGCTCTTTAACTTTTTTACCCATTAATTGGTCTGGTTTAAAGTCACTAAGATGTACCGATGTATTGGGATGTGATTTCTCAAAACTATTCCAGCCTTCTTTTATAATCCAAGGTGAAAATATGGCAAAGCTTGGCACGTCAAGTGCCTTAGCTATATTAATTGCGCCGCCTTCATTCCCAAAAATTAAATTGCATTGGGAGCAAATCGCCATAAATTCACGTAGACTTTCAGGTCTTAAATTATTAATAATTCTGCTTCTAGTTAAATCATTACAGTATTCAAGTAATTGGTCGATTTTTTCTTGCTGAGATGGCATATAATTTAATATTAGATGTGCATCTGTATTTTCAGAAATTTCATTTAAGAGATGCGCCATATAATTTAAAGGATAAGTTTTAGAATCACCACTACCTAAGGCGCTGACCATAATTAAGTTTGAATTTCTTAAGCCAAGAGAATTAATTTGACTTTTAGCAGAATTAATTTCAGTTGAACTTAAGTATATTTTAGGCTTGTGGTTTAATACTTTAACATCAGGTACTAGTTGAAGCAATTGAATTCGGTTTTCTATGGCAGATCCTGCTTCAGTTTTAGCCTTGTTAGACTCCTTAAAAGTTTTTGAATACATCCAGTTGGTGTACCATTTTTTGTAGCTGTACTTAAATTGAGCTTTTGTAAAGTAGGTCATTAAATTACTTTCTAACTTTCCGTAAGCATCAAAAACATGTGTATAAGATTCAGATTTTAAATGATTTAAAAAGCTTAAAAACTTCAGTTTGTGGTTTTTATATTCATCCTCAAAAAATACAAATTTATCTATGTATTTATGATTTTTTACAACAGGATGTGTAAAACGGTTAATAAGGTAATGTACTTCAGCAGTTGGGAAATTGCGTTTTAAATTTTCACATATAAGGCTACTGATAAGTACATCACCTATCATTTTTTGTTGAATAACTAAAATTTTCAAACTAAATCACTTAAATTTTTTTACTCAAAAAAGGTTTAAACTGCAACATCATAGGTTCTAAGTGCATCATTCAATGAGGTTTTTTTATTTGTACTTTCTTTTCGTTTACCAATGATTAAAGCACATGGTACGTTAAATTTTCCTGCAGGAAATTCTTTCGTATAACTTCCTGGAATTACAACAGACCTTGCAGGTACAATTCCTTTAGTTTCAACAGGTTTATCACCGGTAACATCAATTATTTTAGTTGATGCGGTCAACACTACATTAGCGCCCAAAACGGCTTCTTTTTCAACGCGAACACCTTCAACTACAATACTCCTAGAACCTAAAAAAGCATTATCTTCGATAATTACTGGAGCTGCTTGCAAAGGCTCTAATACACCACCAATACCAACACCACCAGATAAATGTACATTTTTGCCGATTTGTGCACAACTTCCTACCGTTGCCCAAGTATCAACCATTGTTCCTTCATCGACATAAGCACCAATATTAACATAACTTGGCATCATAATAACACCACTTGAAATATAAGCGCCATGTCTCGCCACAGCATTGGGCACAACCCGAATGCCGCGCTCTTTATAACCTGTTTTAAGCGGCATTTTATCATGATATTCAAAAATACCAGCTTCCATCGTTTCCATTTTTTGGATAGGGAAATATAAAACGACTGCTTTTTTTACCCATTCATTGACTTGCCAACCATTTTGTGTCGGTTCAGCACAGCGAAGTTCACCTTGATCTATTAAGTTAATGGCTTCTCTAATCGCTTTAATAGTTTTTTCATTTTTTAATAATTCGCGATTATCCCAAGCTTCTAAAATGAGTTCTTTTAATTGATTCATATCAAAATTTTTGCCCAAATATAAGTGTTTGTAATTTCTTTTTGGTCTTAGATTTAGGGCTATATTTGTAAAAATTCATGACATGCCAAAAGCTATTGCTTTAGACTTCGGAATAAAACGAACTGGAATTGCTGCTTCAGACGATTTAAAAATGATCGCTTCTGGCTTAACTACTGTAAATACTATCGATTTGATGACTTTTTTAGAAAAGTACTTGTCTGACAATAAGGTTGATATTGTTGTTATTGGTGAACCAAAACATGTTGATGGAAATGCCATGTCACTTGAGAAGAATATAGGTTTTTTTATTGAAGATTTTCAGTTGAAATTTCCTGAGATAAGTGTTAAACGTATCGATGAACGTTTTACTTCTAAAATGGCCTTTCAAACAATGATTGATTCGGGTTTGAGTAAAAAAAAGCGTAAAAATAAAGCCCTAGTAGATGAAATTAGCGCAACAATTATTTTACAAAATTATTTGCAATAAGGGTTTTTTAAAAGAGTTTATTTAATTTTGCCGAAACTTAAAATTATGCTATTACCAATTGTGGCTTATGGTGATCCTGTTCTTAAACGTAAAGCGCAGCCGATAGATAAAGATTATCCAAAATTAGATGAGTTAATTAAAAATATGTGGGAAACCATGTATAATGCTCATGGCGTCGGTTTAGCAGCGCCACAGATTGGTTTGTCAATTCGGTTGTTTGTTATTGATGCTTCTCCTTTTGCTGAAGATGAAAGTTTAGACAAAGAAGAGCAAGCCGCTTTAAAAAATTTTAAGCGCGTCTTTATCAATCCTACAATTATTGAAGAGACAGGAACTGAGTGGGATTTTAACGAAGGGTGCTTAAGTATTCCTGATGTTCGTGAAGATGTGTTTAGAAAACCTGACATCAAGATACATTATTTTGACCAAGACTTTAATGAACATACTGAATCACTAAACAGTCTTACTGCAAGGGTCGTTCAACATGAATATGACCATATTGAAGGCGTACTATTTACAGACCGTATTTCAAACCTTAAAAAACGCTTAGTTAAAGGTAAACTTAACAATATTGCAAAAGGTAAAATTAATGTTGATTACCGCATGCGATTTCCTAAATTAAAAAAACGCCACTAAGTCTTGGTGTATTAAATCCCAAATCGCATATTTGTGCGCTAAAAATTAAAAACTATGGGCTTAGATAAGATTTTATCTATTTCAGGAAAACCTGGATTGTTTGAACTTGTTGCTAAAACTAGAAGTGGTTTCATAGCAAAATCATTATTAGATGGTAAAAAAATACCTGTTAATATTCAGAATAATGTGAGTATGCTAAGTGAAATTGCCATTTATACCTATACGGAAGAGGTGCCACTTAAAGATGTTTTTAAGTTGATGCACAGTCAAGCTGAAGGTCAACCAACAATAGACCATAAGTCATCAAAAAAAGAATTAGAAAATTACTTTAACGACATACTACCTGAATATGATGAAGATCGCGTTTACGCAAGCGATATTAAAAAAGTTGTTCAATGGTATAATATTTTAGTGACTCAAGATTTATTAGAATTCACTGAAGAAACTGATGAAGCACATTCAGAAGCTACTGACACTGAAGCTGACAAAACTGAAGATTAATTTAATCGATTAACCACTTATTTTAACCCTGAATAAATTATTCAGGGTTTTTTTATACCAAATGTTCTATGAAATGAGATAAAAAGAAATTGAATTATAATTGTCTTAATCAAGGCAAAAAAAATGAAACGTAGCTCGGCTATGTTTCATTTTTTTTAACAAAGAGAAAGGCATTTAGAAACTATTTATTTGTCTTATTTTAAGGGATATTTGGTATTATATGTAATTTTATCAAAAACTATAGATATGAATACAAGAGCAGACCAACTTAAAGCTATTGAACGCTTATTGAATATTATGGACGATTTACGTGAGAAATGCCCTTGGGATCGTAAACAAACTTTAGAAAGTTTACGCCATTTAACCATCGAAGAAGTTTATGAACTTGGCGATGCAATTTTGGACAACAATTTAGAAGAGGTTAAAAAAGAATTAGGTGATGTACTGTTACACATTGTTTTTTACAGTAAAATAGGGAGTGAAAAAAAGGTTTTTGATATTGCTGACGTCGCTAATTCTATAGGTGATAAACTAATCGATCGTCATCCACATATTTACGGAGATGTAAAGGTAAAAGATGAAGATGAGGTTAAAAAAAATTGGGAAGCTCTTAAATTAAAAGAAGGTAAAACTTCAGTTTTAGAAGGTGTACCTAAATCTTTACCAGCTATGGTTAAAGCCAGCCGAATTCAGGACAAAGTAGCAGGTGTCGGTTTTGATTGGGAACAGGATTCTCAAGTCTTAGAAAAAGTAAATGAAGAGCTTAATGAATTATCAATTGAAGTTAAAGAAAAAAATCATGATAAAATTGAAGCTGAATTTGGTGATGTGTTATTTTCTATGATTAATTATGCACGTTTCTTGGGTATAAATCCTGAAGACGCCTTAGAACGTACCAACAAAAAATTTATTAAACGTTTTAAGTTTTTAGAGCAAAACACAAAAGCTGAAGGCAAAGATTTAAACCAATTAAGTCTCGAAGAAATGGATGTTTATTGGGAAAAAGCCAAATTAAAAGAATGATTTTTACTATAATCTTAACACTTTCATTTTTCTATTAGTATTCGCATTCATTATAATTGCCAAAATTAAATAATTATTATGTTAAGAACAATTTTTTTTACACTCGCTATTTTTGTTTCTACATTTAGTTTTGCTCAAACAGAACAAAAAGTTAGTGATGAACAATTAAAACAATTTGCAAATGCTTACCAAATCGTGCAACAAGAAAGCATGAAAGTTCAACAGGAAATGATGGGCGTAATTCAAGAAGCCGGTTTGCAGCCACAACGTTTTAACGAAATGTACCAAGCAGAAAACAATCCCAACAAAACCGTTGAAGCAACGGATGAAGAAAAGAAAATGTTTGAGAAAGCAATGGGGAAAATTGAAAGTATGCAAGCTTCTATTCAAGCTAAGATGGAGGAAAAAGTGAAATCTAGTGGTATGGACATGAAAACTTACGAGTCTATCATGAATAAAATGAGAACAAGTCCAGAATTACAAAAACGCATTCAAACTTTAATGATGAGTCAAGGTCAAGGAAAGTAACTTACTATTTCTAATAAAAAAAGCCAAGTCGAAAGACCTGGCTTTTTTTTATATCAAGCTTGAAATAATTAATTGATAATTATTTTTTCAACTTGCTTAGCAGTAGTTGTATTAATTTCAAGTAAGTAAATACCTTTTGTCAAACCTTCAACTGAAATGCTATTGTTACTTGAAATTTTCAGTGTTCTGACTAATCTCCCATTTAAATCAAAAAGATGAATACTTTTAATGTCTTTAGAACTTTCAACTTGCAAACGATTACCTTCAACTGGATTAGGAAACAGTTTTATATCAAATGACGTCTGTGACGAATTAATATTCAAAACATCGCCTTCAATAATAAAATTATCTACAGTCCATCGTGTAGCACTTTCACCATCGGTTGTATCGTACTTAAAAGCTAGATAAACACCACTCCCAGAAATTGATGAGATATCAATTTGACTAAAGGTGTAGACTTCTTCTGAGCCGCTTCCGTCTGAATGAAGAGGAATATTAATATTTGGAACAGCTGTCCAAGTTGAATTTGATGGTGACATTCCTCCCGAGTAATCGGTAGAGTAAACTAATTCTAAGGCTGTATTACCATAACTCGCATCAGTATAAAAGCTAAGTAGAGCAGATGAGCTTGTATCAAAATTAATTGGTGTTGAAGTGATTAACCAATCAATACCAGATTGTGTTGACCCACCAGAAAATGCATTCATTTGGTAACTACCTGTGTTATTTTCTCCAAATTCTTCAGTACAACTCCACGTTAAATCACCTGATTCATTAACAACTTCAAATTGTACCGTATTACAGTTATTAAAATCTTCATTGATAAGATAATCTGGAGTAGCTAAAGTTGTAACTTCTAGATTATTACTTGGGTTTGAGATATTACCAGTTCCATCTATAGCATAAACTCTAAAATTGTAAAGCGTTTCTGAATCAAGGTTAGTTACTTGATAAGAAAGTTGATCTTGAGATAAGTTAGCAATAACGACATTATCTTGTTCTACCTCGTAATTAGTAACGCCAGTATCATCTGTTGAAGCATCCCAACTTAACTCTACACTAGAACTTGTAATATTATTGGCTGTAATATTAGTTGGTGCAGTTGGTGCTTGTGTATCTGGGTTGGGATCCCAAATAAGCTGAACATATTCTGGGTGATCAATTAGTGGATTTCGATTGCCTTGAAAAGCAAACCCATTATTATTGCGGTCTATTTCACGTTGACTTACAGGGTCATTTAAGTGCCAATTAATCAATAAATCTATATACCATTGTACATAAAATTGATTAGGATCATTGTCGGTTAAAACTTCATTATTATCCCAACTTGAACTGAATTCTTGTTCATAACGGATGGCAAAATAGAGTACAGATCTTGCAATGTCACCTTTAAACTCGTCTATAGGTTCAAAAACAGTTCCTGAATATCCTGGAAAAGTATTTGAGCCTTTTTTAGAACCGTTAGTAGAAGTCCATGTGGCATTATCTACTTCGCCAAAAGGATAACTACCGCGTTGCCCGTTAACATAGCCATCGGTTGGTATCACATGAAAATAATCATTCTTCATTGGTGAAGCACTATTAAAAGTCGATTGTGGAACTAAATGTTCACGATTATAGCAATCGTTTTCACTATTATAGTTACCACACTGTTGTGAATAGTGGTTGTAAAAATAACTATCTTGACCATTTGGTATTTCAGAGTATAAATCTAAAACACTGCCATCATTTTCATAATAATTATCAGTGTCGCCACTGTTAGGGTTAGCATAGGCATCATATAAAGCACCATAACCTTGGTCTTGATGGAATGGATAACCGTTATTGTCATCAATATCGTCAATAATTAAATTTAAGGCAGTTTTTAAATTGTAACCATTGAGTCCTTGAGCAGAATCATAATATCCATTTGGGGCTTGAGCTAAACTAACTTGAAAGCTCATTAAACTAAAACCTAAAAAGGCAAAAAACTTCTTCATGTAATTGGAGTTATTATTGTTTTTGTAAAGTTGCGAAATAAAAACCGTCGTAACCTGAGGTATGTGCCAGTATTTTTTCTTCATTAGTTAAACTAAATGTTTCACCTTCAACTGAATTTAAGAATTCTTGGACTTGCAGTTGATTTTCACTTGGAAAGATAGAACATGTCGCGTAAACTAGTTTACCACCAGATTTTAACATCTTACTGTATTGTTTCAATATGTTTTGCTGTTCTTTTCTAATTCTGGCTATAAATTCTGGACTTAATTTCCATTTAGCATCAGGATTACGTCTTAAAACACCTAAGCCAGTACATGGTGCATCGATTAGAACTCGATCAGCCGAATTGTAAAGTTTTTTTACGACTTTTGAATTTTCTATGTGACGTGTGTCAATATTGTGAGCACCTGCGCGTTTAGCACGGCGTTTAAGTTCTTTTAACTTATTAGCGTAGATGTCTAAGGCAATAATTTGACCTTTATTTTCCATTAAAGCAGCCAAGTGTAGGCTTTTTCCGCCAGCGCCAGCACACGCATCTATAACACGCATTCCTGGTTTTACATCTAGCGCTTCAGCAATTTTTTGAGATGAAGCATCTTGAACTTCAAATAAGCCATCTTTAAAACTTTTGGTTTTGAAAACATCTTTACGTTCATAAAGTTCAAGTGCCAATGGGTATTTTGGAATTAACTTTGTCGAAATACCTTCATCGTCTAGTTGAAATTGGGCTTTCTTTGGTGATGTTTTAAGTGTATTTACTCTTAAAACTACAGGCGCTTGACTATTCAGCGCATTAAGCTCTTTCGTCCATTTTTTCTCTCCAAGTTCTTTAACACCAAGCTCGTCAAGCCAATCTGGGACTGATTCACGGTATTTTCTAATTTTTGAAAGTTCATCAAATTTACCTTTAATACGTCTAGTTGGTGTGTCTTCAAACTGAGGCCAATCAGGTATTTCAATGCCCTTAAGTGTTGCCCAAACTGTAAATAATCTAAATAAATTAGGCCTAGAATAAGGTAATTTAACTTCTGCGATTTCAGCATATAAGCGTTGCCAACGAACAATATCGTAAGTCGTTTCGGCGATAAATCCGCGATCTCTTGAACCCCAACGTTTATCACGTTTTAGTGTTTTTGAGATTTCTTTATCAGCGTATTTATTATCGTTGAAAATTAAGTGCAGTGTATCTATAACTGCAAAGACTAAATTCCTATGTAGGCGCATTAACTGATTTTTGCGCAAATTTACATAATTAGTCTTTAGTTGAAGATTTAGAACTGTATTGTTTTATGAGTTTTTTGTTAAAGTCATATTCAGCTTTTTTAAGCATCATAATTTGCTTCGGCGAAATAACCTTTTTCAAGGCATTAACATAATCAACTCTTATTTGATTGCGTTTTGTTTTATAATTGATGTAATCATCTAAAAGCTGATTAGCTTCGGTTTCAGAAAGTGATTTAATCTTGTCTAAACGCTTTTTTATGGAAGACCATTGTTGATCTCTCAAATTATAATAAATGTTTGTATGTTTATTATATACTGGCCAAAATAATTTTGCTTCATCAGGTGTAAGTTGAAGTTCTTCTGTAAAAAAAGCTATTTTTAGACTTTCAATTTTGTCATCATCTTGAGCAAAACTCATGAGACTTAAACTAAGCGTGACTAATAAAATTATTTTCTTCATTTTACTCATTTATAAAATCTTCTTCATAAAGATTGTCTCCTAAATATTCAGCAATTTCTTCTGAAGTCAATTGAGATTCTTCAAAATCGTTAAAATTTAAAGGAACATTGTTGTTAATATAATCTTCAGGATTTTCTAATTCTGTTTCTAAGTAATTTTCTATTTCAGATTGCTCAACATTAGAAAATGAATTTAACTTTTGATTATTTCTAGGCTGATTAAATGCAATGATGGCAATTATAAGAATAGCCGCTACTGAGCTTGAAATAAGTAAAATGCGTTGCTTTAGATTTATTACTTTTGACTCCTGAGGTAACTTTATCTCTAAATCCTCAAAATAGTTATCTGGCACTTTAAATACGTTCTTATCAACAAGGTCTAACTGATTAATTTTAAATTCCTTAAAATAATTATCAGGGACTTTAAATCCAGATTTTTGATATGTGTCTTTTTGTTTATTCATTTGATTTTTAGACTAGTGCTTTACTTTAAAGTTTAATTATTCTTCAAGTATTTTTCAATTTTTTTTGTGGCATGATGATAGTTAGATTTTAAAGCGCCTTCACTTGTGTTTAGTATTTCAGAAATATCTTTGTATGGTAAATTTTCAAAGTATTTCATTAAAAACACCTGTTTTTGTTTATCTGGAAGTGTTTCAATTGCTTTTTGTAATTTTAATTCAATTGCATCACCTTCAAAATAGACGTCACTTTCTAATGAATTTAAAATAAAGTCTTTTAGCTCAGGAACACTAATATTTTTTTTCTTCGCTTTTTTGTTTAAGAATGTAATTGATTCGTTGGTTGCAATTCGGTACATCCAACTATAAAGTTTACTTTCTCCTTTAAAGTTTTTTATATTTTTAAAAACCTTAATAAACGTATTTTGAAGGACATCATCTGCATCTTCATGAATTTTCACCAAGTTTCTGATATGCCAATATAATCTTACTTTGTGTTGTTCGACTAATGCTGCGAAGGCTTCTTCCTTTCTTTTCCCTTGCTGTAAATTCGATATGATTTCTTCTTCAGTCAAGCTTTGTCCTTATTCAAATGATTGCATTTCAACTAATTTCATATAGGTGCCTTTTTTCGCCATTAACTCGTCATGCTTTCCTTGTTCAACAATTTCACCTTTTTGTAGCACAATTATTTTATCGGCATTTTGAATAGTTGAAAGTCTATGCGCAATAACAACAGATGTTCTGTTTTTCATCATGTTTTCAAGTGCTTTTTGAACCAGTCGTTCACTTTCGGTATCTAAGGCTGAAGTTGCTTCATCAAGGATCATAATCGGCGGATTTTTAAGAACGGCTCGGGCTATAGAAAGCCGTTGTTTTTGACCACCACTAAGTTTATTACCACTATCACCAATATTAGTTTCTATACCTTTAGGTAAACTATTTACAAACTCAAAAGCATTAGCTATTTTTAAAGCTTTGATTAGCTCATCATCAGTAGCATCAGGTTTTCCAATTCGTAGGTTTTCAGCAATTGTGTCATTAAACAAAATTGAATCTTGCGTCACGAGTCCCATCAATTGGCGTAAATCTTTTTGTTTTAAGTTTTTAAGCTTGATATCATCAATAGATATTTCACCTTTATTTGTATCGTAAAATCTGGTTAACAGATTAGCAATAGTAGATTTTCCGCTACCTGATTGGCCAACTAAAGCTAGCGTTTCTCCTTTCTTGATATGCGCAAAAAAGTTTTTTAAGACATATTCATCTTCATATTTAAACCATAAGTTTTTAATTGATATGGCTTTTTTAAAGTCAGTTTTTGGAATAGCTTCTTTTGAGTCTTGAATCCTGTTTTCAGTCTCAAGAATTTCTAAAACACGCTCTGCAGCTGCGTTTCCTTTTTTAACATTGTAGCTTGCTTTTGAAATTCCTTTAGCTGGTGTAAGAATATTGTAAGCTAACCCCATGTAGGCAATAAAGCTACTTCCGTCTAATAAACCTTCATTTAAAACCATATTGCCGCCATACCATAATAACACAGCAATGACTGCAATACCTAAAAATTCAGATGCCGGTGAGGCTAAATTTTGACGATTAAGTAATGAATTAGAATAATTGAAAAAATTTTCGGTTGAAGATTTAAACTTGTTGTAAAAGATAGATTCAGCATTAAAACCTTTAATAATTTTAAGTCCGCCTAAAGTTTCTTCTAAAATTGACAAAAAGTAACCTTGTTCTTTTTGAACTTTATCAGATTGCTTTTTGAGTGATTTACCGATTAATGATATTAAAAAACCAGAAATTGGTATAAAAATAAACACAAATATAGTAAGCTTAACACTTATTAGTAACATGGCAAAAATGGTGACTAATATGGTCAGTGGCTCACGTACAATTAGTTCTAAAATAGATAAAAATGAATGTTGAATTTCAAGTACGTCACTAGTAATTCTGGCAATTGTATCGCCTTTTCGTTTTTCAGAGTAATGAGATAGTGGCAGTTCTATTGTTTTTTTATACAAAGCGTTTCTTAAGTCCTTTAATACACCATTTCGCAAAAAAGTGA
This sequence comes from Psychroflexus salarius, assembly GCF_900129035.1. GTDB lineage: Bacteria > Bacteroidota > Bacteroidia > Flavobacteriales > Flavobacteriaceae > Psychroflexus > Psychroflexus salarius. The sequence goes on from NZ_FQTW01000005.1 coordinate 176,320, forward strand.
TAAAAAACATGGCTAAATAATTAGCTAAATTTTTGAGTAAAAATAAAATAACGACTAAGCCGATGACTAACATTAATGCTTTTGAAGCATCATCTTCTGCAAAACTATTGACTTGGTAAGCAAAATAATCTTTGAAATAGTCTTTTGCTGAAGTAATACCTTCGTAGGTAGGCTTTTGAATCACGTCTTCTTTACCACATTCATTTTGTCCAAATAAGACATCAAGCATTGGAATCAACGCTAAAAATGAAAGTGCACTAAAAATAGCATAGAAAATATTAGCTATGATATTTAAAATTGCGTAGCGTTTATAAGGAATCGCAAAGCGAATAATTTTTTTAAAGTAGGTCATTAATTTTAAATTTAGGCAATGCCTAATTCAGTTACAATACGGTTGAGTTTAGCTTCAAGGTTTAAAGAAACTTCATTAAAGTCTTCTTTTTTACTTAAAGCCGAATTAACGCTGATGTAAAATTTAATTTTTGGTTCAGTACCACTTGGTCTTGCGGCAACTTTTGTACCGTTTTCAGTATAAAAAATAAGCACATTAGATTTAGGTACACTTAAAGTGTAGCTGCTATGGTCTTGTTTGTTTGTTGCAATACTTGTTTGGTAATCTTCAATTAAAACAATTTTTTCACCATCAATTGTTTCGATCGGTTGTTGTCGAAGGCTAACCATTTTTTGCTTGATTTCTTCAGCACCTTCAATTCCTTTTTTAACTAAAGCTACTAGTTTTTCTTTAAAGTAGCCATGATCAATATAAAGCTGAATAAGCTTTTCGTAAAGACTTAAACCGTTTGCTTTTAGCTGGGCTGCCATTTCGCAAACTAACAAAATTGAAGTTACTGCATCTTTATCACGTACGAAGTCTCCAACCATAAAGCCAAAACTTTCTTCACCACCGCCAATAAAATTAAGTTCTGGATAATCTTTAATTAATTTAGCAATCCATTTAAAACCTGTTAAACTCTCTTTGTATTCAACGCCATAACTTTCAGTTAAAACGCGCATCATTGGTGTAGAAACAATGGTTGATGCTACGAATTCACTTTGATTTAGCTTAGATTTTTTTTGCCATTGTTCTAGTAAAAATGCCGTCATTAAAACCATTGTTTGGTTACCATTGAGCAATTGAAGTTCACCTTGCAAATCACGAACAGCAATTCCTAAGCGATCACTATCTGGATCTGTACCAATAACTAAATCGCTGTTTGTTTTTTTACCTAATTTTAAAGCAAGTTCTAGTGCTTCAGGTTCTTCTGGGTTAGGTGATTTAACTGTTGGAAATTTTCCATTTGGTTCAGCTTGCTCTTCTACAATATGAAGGTTTTTATAGCCTGCTTGCTTTAGCGTTTGGGGTACTAAAGTGATTGATGTGCCATGTAGCGAAGTAAACGCAATATTTAGTTTATTTTTTGCTTCAGTTGGTGTAGAAAAGCTACCGTTTTTGATCACGTCATTTATAAATGCTTGATCGGTAGTTTCGTCTAACTCTTTAATTAATTCGTGATTGGCTTCGAATTTAATTTCATTAAACTGTAGTTGCTCAATTTCAGCAATAATTTCATGATCTTGAGGCGGAACAAGTTGTCCGCCATCTTTCCAATAGACTTTGTAGCCATTATATTCTGGTGGATTGTGACTTGCAGTAAGAACAATGCCACAGTGACAATCTAAATGCTTGACTGAATAGGATAGAAGCGGTGTTGGGCGTAATTCTGGAAAGATGTAGGCTTGAATTCTGTTTGCAGAAAAGACACTGGCAACCTCGTAAGCAAATTTTTTACTGTTGTGTCTGCAATCGTAGGCAATTGCTACTTTTAGTTGCTCGTTTGGGAATGATTTTTTAAGGTAATTAGCAATTCCTTGTGTGTTTTTACCAAGGGTATACTTATTAATTCGGTTAGTGCCAGCGCCCATAACACCTCGCATTCCGCCAGTGCCAAAGGCTAAATTTTTATAAAACGCTTCTTCCAAGTTTTTTGGGTCATTCGAGATGAGCTCTTGAACTTCATTAACAGTTTGTTCGTCAAAAATATGTTTATCTAGCCAAGATTTAGCTTTTTCGATTACTATTTTCATTGTAATTAGTTTAAAAATTCTTTAATGTTATAGTTTGACTTTTGCTGATTGTTTTTAAGAATCAGCTCACCTACAAAGCCAGCAATAAATAGTTGTATACCAATTAGCATAGCGGTTAAAGCAATATAAAACCAAGGATTATCGACCACCAAAATGTCTGGTATATTGTTGTATAGTTTGTAAAGTTTAGATGCGCCAATCCAGAATGCAGCTATAAAACCTATTAAAAACATCAAAACACCAAATGCTCCAAATAGATGCATAGGCCGTTTCCCGAATTTAGAAAAAAACCAAATCGTTATCAAGTCTAAAAATCCATTGATAAAGCGCTCTGCTCCAAATTTTGTATGACCATATTTTCTAGCTTGGTGTTTAACGACTTGTTCAGTAATTTTATCAAAGCCTTCATTTTTTGCTAAGACCGGAATATAACGATGCATTTCACCACTAAGTTTTATGGTTTTAATGACTTCTTTTTTGTAGGCTTTGAGTCCACAGTTAAAATCGTGTAATTTTAGACCTGAAGTAGATCTTGCAGCAGCATTAAATAATTTTGAAGGTAAATTTTTGAATAGCACTGAATCGTAACGCTTTTTCTTCCACCCAGAAATCAAATCGAAATTTTCTTGGGTAATTTTTTGATATAACTGCGGAATTTCTTCTGGACTATCTTGTAGGTCTGCATCCATAGTGATAATTATATCACCTTGAGCATTTTTAAAACCAGCAGCAAGTGCTTGAGATTTGCCAAAGTTTCTTGAAAACCGAATTCCGGAGACTTCAGTTGAAGTTTCTATGATTTTACTGATGATTTTCCAAGAGTTATCCTTGCTTCCATCGTCGATAAAGATAACTTCGTAGCTAAACTTGTGTTTAATCATCACTTGTTTAATCCATTGATATAATTCTTCAATAGACTCAGCTTCATTGAGTAAAGGAATTACAATGGATATCTGCATGGTTTAATTTTTCTTAATGAGGCCAACAATTAAGCTAATAAAGAAGGTTTTAAGCATAATTGAAATTAATCCCATTGTAGCTATGACAAATGGTGTTGTAAATAATAGTGCTACAGATTTTGCCATTTCAGCTTGTTCGCCTTCCATTTTCTGCTTAGTAATTTCAGCTTCAACAGCTGTTAATGCTTCAGTTTTCATAGATTCAATAAACTCAGGCTGAATAAAACTGTAATGTAAGTAGGTATAAACTGCATAAATTAATCCGCCTATTGCACCAATGGCTAAACCAATTTTTAATGCTGTTGAAAAATTGAGTTGAGCAGCGTTATCATTTTTATATAAATGAATGGCATAAAATACAATGGCTGTATTAATTAACAAATTTAATATTCCTATGCCAGCATTTTGTTCTAATTGAAATACGTACAATAGGAGCAAGACTAAAATTGATGCTCCGCCAAAAGCTAAACCAAATCTTGTAGCATAAGGTTTTATAGAAATATCTTGATGTTCCATAGTATTAAATAATTGCAAATATAATCTTTACTACGAAAGTAATCAAAATTCTTAGTTAGATTGAAGAATTATAAACAGATATTTTTTTGAAAATATATTGTTTAGTTTTAATTTTTATCTAAATTTGCAAACTGAATTAAATATTTGAAAAATGAGAAAAGGTATACACCCAGAAAATTATAGATTAGTTGCATTTAAAGATATGTCTAATAATGAAGTTTTTATCACTAAATCTACTGCAAATACAAAAGAAACTTTAGAAGTTGATGGGACTGAATATCCTTTAGTTAAATTAGAAATTTCAAGAACATCTCATCCTTTTTACACAGGTAAAACTAAGTTAGTTGATACGGCTGGTAGAATTGATAAGTTCAAAAACAAATACAAGAAGTTTAAAAAATAATATATTTCTTCTAATTGAAACAAAAAAGCCGAATTTTAAATTCGGCTTTTTTTATTTCAATATTTTCAAAAAAAATCAGGACGTTGAATCCTGATTTTTTTTTGAAATTAAATCCTGTAAACTAAACGTCAATCAAGTCATTTAAAGTTTTACTCGGACGCATTTGTTTTGTTACTAATTTTTCATCTGGGAAATAGTAACCTTCAATATTTACAGGCTTGCCTTGTGCATTGAGTAATTCTTCATTAATCTTAGCTTCATTAGCTTTTAAATGTTTTGCTAATTCTGAAAAAATAACTTTTAAATCTTCGTCTTCATCTTGTTCAGCTAAGGCTTCAGCCCAATATTTTGCTAAGTAAAAGTGAGTTCCGCGGTTATCAATTTCATTGACCTTTCGGGAAGGTGATTTGTCATTTTTAAGATAAGTGCTATTTGCCTTATTAAGAGCTTTAGCTATAACTTGAGCTTTTGCATTATTAGTCTTTTCAGCGATATCTTCAATAGAAACGGCAAGTGCTAAAAATTCACCTAAAGAGTCCCAACGTAAATGGCCTTCTTTTACAAATTGTTGCACATGTTTTGGTGCAGAACCACCAGCGCCAGTTTCAAATAAGCCGCCACCTGCTAATAGAGGTACAATCGATAACATTTTAGCACTTGTACCTAATTCTAGGATAGGGAAAAGGTCGGTTAAATAATCTCGCAAGACGTTTCCTGTTACTGAAATGGTATCTTTTCCTTCTTTAACACGTTCTAAAGTGTATTTCATGGCATCTTTTGGGTTCATGATTTTTACTTCTAAACCTGTTAAGTCATGCTCTTTAAGGTAATGCTTAACTTTTTTGATTAACTCTGTATCATGACCACGATTTTCATCAAGCCAAAAGATTGCTGGATTGCCTGTTGCTTTTGCACGTTTAACACCTAATTTAACCCAATCTTTTATTGGTAAATCTTTTGTTTGGCACATTCTCCAAATATCGCCAGCTTCAACTTTATGTGATAATAAAACATCTCCATTTTTATTTTTTACAAGTACAGTTCCAGCTTCTGGTATTTCGAAAGTTTTGTCGTGCGAGCCATATTCTTCAGCTTTTTTAGCCATAAGACCAACATTAGAAACATTCCCCATGGTTGTAACATCAAATTTGCCGTTAGCTTTGCAAAAATCAATAACTTGCTGGTAGATTCCGGCATAAGATCGGTCTGGGATGATCGCTTTCATGTCTTGGGTTTCATTATTTTTATTCCACATTTTACCACCACTTTTAAAGGCTGCTGGCATTGAGGCGTCAATAATAACATTACTTGGGACATGAAGATTTGTAATACCATTATCACTATCAACCATTGCTAAATCTGCTTTTTTATCATAAATAGCTTCAATGTCTTCTTTAATGGCGTCTTGTTGATTTTTTGGTAATTCACTAATCTTATCAAAAACATCACCAATTCCATTATTTACATTTACACTAAGTTGAGTAAATTCTTTTTGGTATTTATCAAAAAGTTCTTCAAAATAAACTTTAACAACGTGACCAAAAATGATTGGGTCTGAGACCTTCATCATCGTAGCCTTTAAGTGCACAGAAAATAAGATGTTTTTTTGCTTGGCATCTTCAATTTCTTTTGAAATAAAATTTTTAAGTTTTGAAACTGTCAATACAGACGCATCAATTACTTCGCCTTGTTCTAAGTTTAAGCCTTTTTTTAGTTTTTTAGTTTCTGTTGAAGTTTCTAATTCGATATTTATGATATCTGAATTCGGCATAGTTAACGACTTCTCACTACCGTAAAAGTCGCCATCATCCATGTGCGCAACGTGAGATTGCGAATCTTTGCTCCAGTCGTCAAGTCGATGCGGATTAGCTTTTGCGTATTCTTTAACTGGTTCAGCCACTCGTCGATCTGAATTACCTTCTCGTAAAACTGGATTAACTGCACTTCCTAAAACCTTTGCATAAGCAGCTTTAATTGACTTTTCTTTATCGTTTTGTGGATTTGTAGGATAATCGGGTACTTCATAACCTTTTAGTTGCAATTCTTTAATTGCCGCTGAAAGTTGTGGTACAGAGGCACTTATATTAGGTAATTTAATAATGTTTGCTTCGGGTGTTTTAGCAAGTTCGCCTAGTTCGGCTAAAGCATCATTAACCTGTTGATGTTCTGGTAAAAAGTCCTTTAAGTTGGCTAGAATACGAGCTGAAAGTGAAATATCTTTAGAGCTAACTTGTATGTTAGCCGTATTTGTAAACTTTCTTACAATAGGTAAAAATGAGTAAGTAGCTAAGGCTGGTGCCTCATCAGTTTTTGTATAAACAATGTGAGAAGAATCTTGACTCATAAATTTATGTTTTATTAGTTATAAATAATTTAAATAAATCAATCAAATATAAATAATAATTGAATGATTTGAGCTTATTTTAATATTTTGATAATGATCAAAAAAAAAGCTTGCAATTTGCAAGCTTTTTGATTTTCTTAGTTTGAACGCTTTTCTTTAATTTTAGCCTTCTTACCTGTGAGATTTCTGAAGTAATTAATACGAGCACGTCTAACGCTACCTCTTTTATTAACTTCAATTTTTTGAAGTGCTGGCATGTTAATTGGAAAAATCTTTTCAACACCAACAGTTCCACTCATTTTTCTAATGGTGAATGTTTTTAATAATCCAGTTCCTTTAACCTGAATTACAACACCTTTAAAAAACTGAGTTCTTGTTTTTTGACCTTCTTTAATTTCGTAGTAAACCGTAATGGTATCACCTGAAGAAAATTCTGGAAAGTCTTTCTTTTCAACAAATTCGTCTTGGACAAACTTTACTAAATCCATCTTATAATTATTATTTTTTAATTATTACTAACATTCACGATCTTCGTCAGAGGTTAATAATAGTTTGCAAAAATAGTAATTTATTCTAATCTATAAAATTATTCGTCCAACAAATCTGGTCTTAAATTTCTTGTTCGCTCTAGCGCTTTATCATCTCTCCATTTTTCAACGTTTTGATTGTGACCGCTTAACAAGACTTGAGGTACTCCATGACCTTTGTAATTTGAAGGTCTTGTATAAATTGGTGGTGATAATAAATTGTCTTGGAACGAATCTGTTAAGGCCGAAGTTTCATTTCCTAAAACACCTGGAATTAACCTGATAATGGCATCACTTAAAATGGCAGCTCCTAGTTCGCCACCAGAAAGCACATAATCACCAATTGAAATTTCTTTAGTAATGAATAAATCACGTACGCGCTGGTCTACACCTTTATAGTGGCCGCATAAAATAATGATATTTTTTAGTAATGACATTTGGTTAGCCATAGCTTGATTTAATGTTTCGCCATCAGGTGTCATGTAGATGACTTCATCGTAATTGCGTTCACTTTTTAATTTTGAAATACATTTATCTATTGGCTCAATCATCATAACCATGCCGGCGCCGCCACCATATTGGTAATCGTCAACTTGTTTGTAATTATTTGAAGTGTAATCTCTTAAATTATGAAAAAAAACTTCTACATGACCTTTTGAAATAGCTCTTTGAATAATTGAGCCTTCAAACGGACTTTTAATCAAATCAGGGACAACACTTATAATATCAATTCTCATTTTGAATATCTTTTAGTTTTAAACTGAAGGCAATGCAAACAATTAATAAAATTGCAAAGAATATAAATTGATATAAAAGACCAAAATAATCGGTTATTAAACCAAAACTAGCTGTTATAATTGTAAATAGGCCTATAAATGTACTTGCCATGGCAACATAAGTCGGTCTATCTTTATCAGGTGCATAATCTACCAAGTAAGTTTTTCGGCTTAATCTTGCGCCTGCGTAAGCGATAGCATTAACAAAAAATAGAGGTAAAATAAAACTGATAGATATTTGAGATGGATTTTGGAGATAAATTATTATGGCGTATGCAATTCCTATTAAAGCAATACCGCTAGCAATTTGTAAAAGTTTTAAACTTGACTTGTCTGCAATTTTTCCCCAAAGTGGACTGCTAATGATTTGTGCAATGCTAGTTACAACGATTAAATAGCCCAAACTCGCAAATGAATTTCCCGTAAGTTGATTGGCTAAAACCACATAAAAGGGTTGAAGTAGAGGAATAGCCATTAACAATGCTCGGGTAAATAAAAAGTTTCGGTAGTTATCATCAGATTTAATGAATTTTAAACCTTCTTTAATTTCGTTAATTGGTGATCGGCCGCCTTTTGTTGCGCCTTTTTCTTCAGAAATTCCGTAGAAAACAATTGCAGCAAGAAACCATAAAATACCTGCAGAAATAAATAATGTAGCGTAAATTTCAGCTGAAGCATTTTCTTTAACAAAAAAGCTAATAAAAAGTCCTGCTATTAATGCTAATATTCCTCCAAATGTTGACCGATAACTGAGCATTTGTCCACGTTCACCTTTAGGGATTGTTTTGCCAACAACATCTTTAAAACTCACGGAACCTACGCCAGAAGCTATGCTAAATAAAAAAATTAATGCGAGGATGCTGTAAGATGCTAAAGTGCTGTCATGGTAATAAAACACTACAATTCCTCCTAAAAACATACAAATAGATTGTATAATAGCTGCTGTTGTCCAAAAGTATTTTCTTACTTTAAATTGTCTTATTTTCCCGCTCACAATAAGTTGTGGTAGTAATGAACCTATGTCTTTTGCAGGGACCAAACTACCAATTAGAAATACAGGTGCGTTTAAAAAAGTTAAAATCCAAGCAAGCGTTAAATTTGGACTTATAATTGCTTCAGCTAACTTGGTTAGACTACCATTTAAAACATTTAAACTAAAGTTTCTTGGAACATTTGTGCAATCAGAATCGGGAATCGATTTGCAAATACGTGAATCAGAATCCTCTGTTAGGAACTCATAAAAACGATGAGAAACTTTCAATTTTAATTATCTTTTTTAATTTTCTGAAGATCATTTTTAGCGTCCTGAAGTTGCCTACCTAGCTTTTGTTGTTTTTCTAAGGCGTTATGTTTATAATTTTGAAATTCTTGATCGAGGTTTTTAAGGTTAGCTTTAATTTCAGCATTAATAATATGGCTTCTTCTAAACCTAAACATAAAAAATAGCAAAAGCAATAGTAATACAGCAACAATAGACCATAAAACTAAGCGGTATGTTGTTTTGGTTAAACTGATTGAACCAAATAATTTCATTTCTTCTTGCTGATTTTCTAAACTTGAATTTTTTGTTTTTAAACTAGAAACTTCAGCTTTTAGACTTTTAATGGTTTCATTTCTTTTTGAAATGATTTGATCTAAGTTGTTAATTTTAGATTCAAGACGGTCTATCTCATTGGTAACTTCATTTTGTAAACTTCGTATCGCTTGTTTTTTAACGACTTTATAATCTTGATAATTATTGGCTTTTGAAATAGTCGTTTCAAATTGCTTTATAACAGAATTGGCTGTGGAGTCGGTTTTGTTTTGAGCTTGTGAAGGCTTCGCTAATAAAAAGCTAAACATTACAATCGGTAGAAGTTTTAGTTGAAGTTTCATTGTATATGTTTTTAATGGTTGTTAAAAGTAGGCTGTAAAAGTACAAAAAAACCCTTAGCAAAAAGCTAAGGGTCATCCTGAAATCAAAAGAAACAAACATTCTAATAGTAAGTGAAACGTCTTACATTAGAAATATATTTAGCCAACCTGATGACTTGGTGGCTGTATCCATATTCGTTGTCGTACCAAATGTATAAAACCGCATTATTAGATTTACCTTCAACAATAGTAGCGTAACTATCGTAGATTGAAGGTGCCGAAGTGCCAACAATATCACTTGATACTAATTCATTATCTATTGAGTATTTTATTTGTTCTACCAAATCGCCTTCTAAAGCAAAAGATTTAATACAAGCGTTAAGTTCATCTTTAGTAGTTGCTTTATCAAAAGTTAAATTTAAGATTGCCAGAGAGCCATTAGGAACTGGAACTCGAATTGCAGAAGAGGTTAATTTACCTTCAAGTTTTGGTAAGGCTTTAGCCACGGCTTTTCCTGCACCAGTTTCAGTAATCACCATATTAAGTGCTGCTGCACGTCCACGGCGGTACTTTTTATGCATATTATCAACTAAATTCTGGTCGTTGGTATAAGCATGAATAGTTTCTAAATGTCCATGAGATACACCAAAAGTATCATCAACTGCTTTTAAAATTGGAGTAATAGCGTTGGTAGTGCATGAAGCAGCTGAGAATATGTCAACTTTATTAATATCATGCTCGTTTTGATTAACACCGTGAACAATATTAAGAACGCCTTTACCTGGTGCTGTTAAAAGAACCTTTGCAGCGCCTTTAGATTTTAGGTGTCTGCTTAATGCTTCATGATCCCTAAAAGCACCTGTGTTGTCAATAATAAGTGCATTATTAATGTCATATTCAGTATAATCAATATCTTCTGGAGCGTTTGCTGAAATCATATGTACTGTTGTATCATTTATGATTAAAGCTTGATTTTCAACATCAACTGAAACTGTGCCATTAAAATTCGCATGAACAGAATCATTATTAAGTAAAGAAGCTCTTTTCTCTAAAACAGTTTCATTAATTTCACCACGTGTAACAATAGCTCGTAAACGCAATTGATCACCTTTACCTGTTTTTGTAGCTAACTCGCGAGCTAAAAGACGACCAATTCTTCCAAATCCGTATAAAACAACATCTTTTGGTTCAAGTTTGGTAGCTGTTTTTGCATCTGCTAATTTTTTTGAAATAAAGCTAACGGCATTATGCGCATTAGATGGCTCTAGTTGAAATTCATAGGTTAATTTGCCAATATCTAATTTTGATGGTGGTAAATCTAAATTTTGAATAGCTTCGGCAATTTCTACAGAGTCGAATACGGAAATGGGTTTACCAACAAATTCACCTGCATATTCATGTAAACTTAATATTTCACTTGCATTTTTATTGATAAGTGAATTTCTGAATAAAACTAATTCAATAGATTTATCGTAAAATAAATCATTAACAATATTGATAAATTTAACTGAAGATTTTCGGCGATTAGCTTGAAAACTAAGTTCCTTTTCATAATTGTTGGTTGTATTCATGATGGCTAGTAATATTGAAATTTTCGGCAAAAATAGAGATATTTTCAATTTACGAAAACGATTTCGTAGATATTTTTATGAATATTTCAACTGGTAAACGATAAAGTTTATTTAAATTTTTTTCAAACTTCAGTTTAAACTCTACTTTAAAGAAAAATTTCATGTTACCAGAATCAAATTCAGACCGAATTGTAATTATCGGTGGTGGCTTTGCAGGGATTAACTTAGCTAAGTCATTGCAACATACCGATTATCAGGTTTTATTACTTGATAAACAAAATTACCATGCATTTCAGCCATTGTTATACCAGGTAAGTACTTTTGGATTAGAGCCTGACTCTATTGCTTATCCATTGAGGAAACTTTTAAACAAAGCCGATAATTTATTTTTTAAATTGGCAGAAGTCACTTCAATTAATACTTCTCAAAAATTAATTCATTCAAATATAGGAGACATCAATTATGATAAGTTAGTTATTTGTACAGGTACTGAAATTAATTTTTTTGGTAACGACGCTATTAAAAAACACGCTTATTGGATGAAGAGTGTTTCTCAAGCTTTAAATTTAAGAAGCCGAATATTAGAGAATTTAGAAAAAGCTTCTAATGTACAAGATACAGAAGAAAAAAAGGCTTTTTTGCGTTTTGTTATTGCTGGTGCGGGACCAACTGGCGTTGAGTTATGTGGTGCTTTAGGTGAACTTAAACAACATATTTTTAAGGAAGATTATCCTGAATTTGATAGCAACGATATTGAAATTATTTTACTTGAAGGACAATCACGCGTACTGCCTGTAATGTCTAAAACTTCTTCAACAAATGCTGAAAATTATCTTAGAAATTTATCAGTAAAAGTTAAAACTGATGTCATGGTAACTAATTATGATGGTAATCAAGTAAAAACTAGCCAAGATGAAGTGATTCCTACTTACAATTTTATTTGGAGTGCAGGTGTAAAAGGCGCAACGGTTGAAGGTTTAGACCAAGATGTAATTGTAAAACACCGCTATAAAGTTAACGAATTTCATGAAGTTGAAAATGCTGAGGATATATATGCTTTGGGAGACATTGCACTAATGCAAACTTCAGCATTTCCTGACGGGCATCCACAAGTTGCGCAACCTGCAATTCAACAGGCTAAAAATTTAGCAAATAACTTAAAAGCCGCATTGAAAAACGAAAAGCCAAAAGCTTTTAAATATTTTGATAAAGGAACAATGGCAACAATTGGCCGTCATAAAGCTGTAGTCGATTTAAATAAAACAACATTATCTGGTACTATGGCTTGGTATATTTGGATGCTTGTTCATTTGTGGTTTTTAGTTGGCTTTCGAAATAGAATTATTACTTTTGCCAATTGGATTTATAATTATATTAAGTACGATAAAGGCGCCAGATTAATTATTCGTAAATCAAAACCAACTGCCAAATTATAAGTTGGCATGCCTATTGTCCTATTTTAATAAGAATGTAAAAAATACATTCCCTATTCTTAAAATCAAATTATTACAGAATTTGTGAGTTTTAAAAAACTGACAAATTGACTAAAACATTACTATGGCTAAATCAAACATATTTAATATTGACAATTTGTCATCACAAGATATCGAGGAAGATGCGGAGTTAATCCCTTTGATGACGACCGAAGATGAAGAGTTAATTAATAAAGAAGACTTACCAGAAGTTTTACCCATTTTGCCATTAAAAAATACGGTATTATTTCCAGGTGTCGTCATTCCTATTACAGCAGGTAGAGACAAATCAATTCAATTAATTAACGACGCTAATAATGGCGATAAAATTATTGGTGTTGTCACACAAAAGAATGAAGAAAAAGAGCAACCAGATTTAGAAGACATCAATAAAGTTGGTGTTGTAGCAAGGATTTTACGAGTTTTAAAAATGCCTGACGGTAACACAACTGTTATTATTCAAGGTAAAAAGCGCTTTGCGATTAATGAATTAGTTGAAAGTGAACCTTACTTAAAATGCAGCGTTTTAGAGGTTCCTGAAAAAAGGCCAAACCTAGTTGATGAAGAATTTTCAGCAATAATAGATTCTATCAAAGATTTATCGCTTCGAATTATTAAAGATAGTCCTAACATACCTTCTGAAGCTTCGTTTGCCATTAAAAATATCGAGAGTTCTTCATTCTTGGTCAATTTTGTTTCATCAAACATGAATTTAGATGTAGCAGATAAACAAGAATTACTTGAAACAAACGATTTAAAAGATCGCGCTTTAGCCACTCTAAAATATATGAATTTAGAGTTTCAAAAACTTGAATTAAAAAACGATATTCAGTCGAAGGTGCAGAATGATATGAGCCAACAACAGCGTGAATATTTTCTGCACCAACAAATGAAAACAATTCAAGAAGAATTAGGTGGTGTTTCTCATGAATCTGAAATTGAAGAAATGCGTCAACGCGCCAAATCTAAAAAGTGGGATAAAAAGGTAAACGAGCATTTCCAGAAAGAGTTGGCAAAAATGCAGCGAATGAACCCACAAGTAGCGGAGTTTTCTATACAACGTAACTATTTAGATTTATTTTTAGACCTGCCTTGGAATGAGTTTAGTAAAGATAAATTTGATTTAAATAAAGCTCAAAAAATTCTTGATCGCGACCATTATGGTTTAGAAGACGTAAAAAGAAGAATTATTGAATATTTGGCTGTTTTAAAGTTGCGAAATGATATGAAATCGCCAATTCTTTGCTTATATGGACCTCCAGGCGTAGGTAAAACTTCACTAGGTAAATCAGTTGCAGAAGCCTTAGGTAGAGAATATGTTCGTATCTCACTTGGCGGACTTCGTGATGAGGCCGAAATTAGAGGTCATAGAAAAACATATATCGGTGCCATGCCAGGGCGAATTATTCAAAGTTTGAAAAAAGCAGGTACGTCTAATCCAGTTTTTGTATTAGATGAAATCGATAAGCTGAGCAATTCTCACCAAGGCGATCCATCATCAGCATTATTAGAAGTGCTCGACCCAGAGCAAAATAGCGAGTTTCACGATAATTTTTTAGAGCTCGGCTTCGATCTATCGAAAGTCATGTTTATAGCTACCTCAAATAATTTAGGGACTATTCAGCCAGCTTTACGTGATAGAATGGAAATCATCAATGTTAACGGTTACACTATTGAAGAAAAGGTTGAAATAGCAAAACGACATTTACTTCCTAAACAAATTAAAGAACACGGACTCAAGAAAAACCAAATTAAAATAGGCAAACCTCAATTAGAAAAAATTATAGAAGGTTATACGCGTGAGTCAGGTGTTCGCGGTCTTGAAAAACAAATTGCAAAAGTTGTACGCTACATCGCAAAATCTATTGCAATGGAAGAAGAGCATGATGCAAAAATAAATAATGATAAATTAGTTGAAGTTTTAGGACCAGCAAGGCTTGAGCGCAACCGTTATGAAAATAATGATGTTGCTGGAGTTGTAACTGGTTTAGCCTGGACAAGCGTAGGTGGTGATATTTTATTTATAGAGTCTATTTTATCTAAAGGCAAAGGCAATCTTAACATTACTGGAAACTTAGGTAAAGTCATGAAAGAGTCGGCAACCATTGCCATGGAATACATCAAAGCAAATTCTGAAAATTTTGATATTAATCCTGATGTTTTTTCAAATTATAATGTGCATATTCATGTACCAGAAGGTGCCACACCAAAAGATGGCCCTAGTGCAGGAATTACAATGTTAACTTCATTAGTTTCATTATTCACACAGCGAAAAGTTAAAAAGAGCATTGCTATGACTGGTGAAATCACACTTCGAGGAAAAGTGTTACCAGTAGGCGGAATTAAAGAAAAAATCTTAGCCGCCAAGCGTGCTAAAGTAAAAGAAATTATTCTGTGTGCAGATAATAAAAAAGATATTGAAGAAATTAAGGCTGATTATTTAAAAGGCTTGAAATTTCATTTTGTAAGTGATATGTCTGAAGTTTTAGAAATCGCTTTAACTCAACAAAAAGTAAAAAACGCAAAAGTACTTTAAAATCGAGCCAAATTTCACAATAAAACCAGTGATTTGAGTCAAATCACTGGTTTTTTAATACTTTTGCTTTATATAAAATATTCAACTTATTTTAGCGTTTTGATGATTACCAAATACAGTTGTCAACATTCATGAGAATTTTAATCGGTTTAATTTTAGTATGTTTTACTGCATTTGGTCAAATTGGTGGTCGCCATACCTATGAATTTTTAAACCTTCCTAATTCACCAAAAATTTCTGCACTTGGCGGTAAAAATATAACACTTGTAAATTCAGACCCAACAAGTGCTATTTCAAATCCAGCAAATATTAATTATTTAATGGATAAGCAGTTGAGTGTTAATTACATGAATTATCTTGCCGATGTTAATTACGGTACTGCAGCATACGCCTATTTATTAGATCGACGCACACAAGTGGTTCAAGCTAGTTTAACTTACATTAATTACGGTAATTTTGATGGTTACGATGAGTTTGGAAATAATACACAAGAATTTTCTGGAAACGAAGCTGCTTTTCAGGCAGGTTACGCATCACAAATTGGGCGAAGTGATTTTTATGCTGGTGCTAATATTAATTTAATAACCTCAAAATTAGAACAGTACAGCTCTTTTGCCGCCGCCTTAGATTTAGGCTTAACTTATAAATATGATAAATGGGATTTAGTTATTTCAGGGGTAATTAAAAATTTAGGCTACCAATTTAAACCATTTAACGAAGTTAGAGAGACTCTACCTTTTGAAATTATTTTAGGGATGTCTCAACAACTTAAAAACGTACCAGTGCGTTGGCATATTACTTATGACCAAGCACAAATATGGAATGTAGCTTTTAGAAATACTAACCGAGATGAAGTTGATTTAGAAGGTAATCTAGCCCCAGATGACCCAAGTTTTTTTAATAACATTTTAAGGCATACAATTATAGGTCTTGAATTATTTCCTGAAGGTGGTTTTAATATTCAGCTAGGTTATAGCTTTAGAAGAGGTGAAGAACTAAGAATTCTAGAACAACGTGCTTTTGCAGGCTTGTCAGGTGGTTTTTCTATAAGATTTAATAAAGTTAGGTTTAATTATGCCTATTCGCGTTTTAATCGTGCTGGTGCTTCAAATTTTATCGGCTTAGGAATAGACTTATATTAATCTATTAACATCAACATTATTTTGCATTCTAAACGTTTTTTTTATTTGCTTTTTATATGTTTAGGATGCTTACAAATATCTCGAGCTCAATTTCAATTTTTTTCAGAAAGTCGAAAAATTGGAATCAGTTTTGGGGAAGGTCAACAAAATAGATTTCCATATCAGAATGACAATTACCGTTTTGAACATCAACACCTAAAGCTAGCTTTTAATCAAGTTTTTTATAAATCTTCCTATTTTGAGTTAGAGTTACAGATTGAGCCTGTTTATTATTGGTCTAAACACCAATTACTTAATAAGTATTTTATTCAACCACAACACTTTACAGATTATGAGTCTCTGCGTGAAAAATATACGCAAGAGCGAAAATTTAATAGTTATGCGGTTAATTTTGGAGTGCTTTTGAGACATTACATTTCTCAATTTTATAGTCTATATGCCCTAGCAAGTGTAGGACCAATGTATAGCGATGCCGGTACTGAGCGTGTTAAAAACGGTTTTACTTTTACAGATATTTTAGGTTTAGGCACTAGTCTTCATTTTCATCGGTTCCAAATAGACTTGCGTTTATATGCCAAACACGATTCTAATGCCAATTTAAAAACGCCTAATCACGGTCATAATTCAGTTGTTGTTGAAACTGGTGTTTTGTATAGATTATGATTTATTTTTTCTGATATAATCGCTAACAAAATAGGCGAGTGCTTTACCTGAATTGAAATGCTTAGATGGTTGTGCTTCACAAATATGAAGGTATTTAGATTGACTATTGCGGGTTACTTTAATAAAAGTTCTAATGTCAGCCATAGAAAAACCGCTAGGTGTTGAGGCGCTAGATGGAAAATTTTCAATGGCATCACAATCTAATTCTAAACCGAATTTGTTGTCTAAGAAATTCATCATTGACTTGAAATGCACAGTTTTATCTAATGTTGTGAGATGCACTAAATCTTCAAATAAGTCAAATTTCATTTTTTTACCTTTTTCAAATTCTTGAAAAATAGCATCAGAGGTGTAATTTTTGTGTAAACCAAAAACGGCATACTTATCTAAAAATTGATGGGCTTTGGCGTATGAAAATCCGTTGCCACTATGCCGATGTTCTAAACTTCTGTAATCTGTATGTGCATCTATATTCAAAACATTTATCTTTTGGTCTAAAGCTTCCGAAACACCTTTGATAATTGGGTAGGCATTGTTGTGTCCGCCACCTATTACAATTGGTATTTTTTCAGATTTAACGATTTTCTGAATCAATTGACTAACTGCTTCATCAAGTTCTTGAACCAAATCATCAAAAACTTCAGCTTGTTCGGGTAATTCTAAGTTCAAGGCACGTTCTTGCAGGCTTGCAGTATTAAATTCGCCTAAAATAATAACATCTTCAGGGTGATTATATTTGTTAGATTGGATGTTTAAAAATGCTTTTAAAAATTCTTCCCACATTAAATGCGCGTTAGATGCGCCATAATTAGCGCGAATACCTATGTTTTCAGGAATACCTAAAATTACAAATTGTTCATCACGGTTTTGGAGTTCATCAATTGAATTTAAACAGGTTATAGACTCACCAAGTTTAACTTCACCAGAGCGATTTTTCGTGAAATTTTTAAGTTTTTGAGGTGTAAATATATTAAATGTCATGTTCTTGTCGTTTTCCGTTAATCCAAACTTGATCAATAGAATTAGTGCCAAAGGCGTATGGTAAAAATCCGTATGAAGGTATTGGTTTAGTTATCATGAAGTTAGCTTTTTTGTCTTTAGCTATACTACCAATTTCGTCTTGAAGTTCAAGTGCAAACGCGGCATTAATAGTTGCGGCATTTATGGCCTGTTCTGGTGTTAACTTCAATTTTATACAAGCTAAAGAAACAACAAAATTCATGTTGCCGCTAGGTGTGCTTCCTGGGTTGAAGTCTGATGCAAGGGCTAAAGGAATTTCAGCATCGATGAGTTGTTTTACAGGTGTGTAATTTATACCTAAATAAAACGAGCATGAAGGTAAAGCAACCGCAATTGTATCTGCTTTTTTAAGGTGTTGAACGTCTTCTTCAGTTAAGACTTCTAAATGGTCAACACTTAAAATATTATGTTTTGCAGCCAATTGAATACCACCAAAACTTTTAAATTGGTTCACATGAATTTTGGCTTTCAATCCATATTCATTTCCTGCTTTAATAATGCGTTCTGTATCTTCTAAATCAAAATAACCGTCTTCACAAAACACGTCAATATAGTCAGCTAAACTTTTTTCTGCGATTTCTGGCAAAATATGATTAATGGCATAAGTAACATATTCAGCAGAGGTTTTAAACTCTTTAGGTTGGGCATGAGCTCCTAAAAAGCTAGCTTTAATAGGTAGGCTGTAATTTTCTTGAAGTTTTTGAATCACTTTTAGCATCTTAAGTTCAGCTTCTTTTGTAAGACCATACCCAGATTTAATTTCAACAGCACCAGTTCCTAATTGTATAACTTCTTTTAAACGTTGCTCAGATTGTAGATAAAGTTCTTCAAAACTTGTTTGTTGTAAAGTTTTAGCTGAATTTAAAATACCACCACCGTTTTGAGCAATTTCTGCATAGGTTTTACCTTTTATTCTCTGTACAAATTCTTGTTCACGATTACCGGCGTAAACAATGTGAGTGTGGCTATCTACCCAAGTTGGTAATATGAATTTCCCGTTGCAATTAACTTCTTGATCAAAATGAAGTTTTGGTAAGCTTTTCATTTCACCAAAATCAATAATAATTTGGTCTTCAATTAATAACCAAGCCTGGTCTATTTTAGGCAGTTCATCAAAAGCTGCGCCTACTAAAGCTTGTTTATTAGCTTCACGGACTTGTAATAGAGACTTAATGTGTGTAAATAAAATACGCATAGAATAATTTAAGTGTTACAATGTTAATGATTTTCTGTAAACTTTAATAATTTAAGGGCTTTCCTACACCGATTTCAGTGCTATAAGATTTATCTATGACAATATAATTAAAAGATAAGTTAAAGCGATGTGTAAATCGAACTTAGCCCTTATTTTTGCATTGAATAATCAACTAAAAAATAACATTATGTCAATTGTAGGAAACAAATTTCCAGATTTAGTCGTTAACGCCATGGATGAAATGGGCGACACAATTCAAATCAACATCCTAGAAAAAGCGAAGAAAGAAAACAAAAAAATTGTTTTATTCTGGTATCCTAAAGATTTTACTTATGTATGTCCGACAGAATTACATGCTTTTCAAGAAGCTTTACCAGAATTTGAGAAACGTAACACAATTGTAATTGGCGCTTCTTGTGATACACCAGAAGTTCATTTTGCTTGGTTAAGCACTTCTAAAGATGATGGTGGAATTGAAGGTGTAACTTACCCGATTTTAGCTGATTCTAATCGTAACTTGAGTAGCCGTTTAGGGATTCTAGACACAACTAACGAGCGTTATGATGACGAAACTGGTCACATTACGGTAGATGGTGATAATGTTACTTACCGTGCTACTTACTTAATAGATGAAGAAGGAACAGTATTTCATGAAGGTGTTAACCACATGCCATTAGGACGTAACGTTAATGAATTTATTAGAATGATTGATGCGTACGCTCATGTTCAAAAACATGGCGAAGTTTGTCCTGCAAATTGGGAAGAAGGTAAAGATGCTATGCAACCAAATAGAGAAGGTACAGCATCTTACTTATCAAACAAATAAATTATAATCTCGCCAAGACCTTAATTGGTCTTGGCTATTAAAAAAATTAAATTATGTTTAAGGAATTAGAACAAGATATTTTACAAGAAGAAGTTAACGATAATGAAACTGTTGTTGTTCAGTATGCGGCATCATGGTGTGGCAACTGCCGACTTATGAAACCAAAATTTAAAAAGTTGGCTCGTGAAAATGAAGCAGCATCTTTTATTATTGTTGATGCAGAAAAGTTTCCAGAATCTAGAAAACTTGCTAATGTGAATAACCTACCAACATTTGCAACATTTAGAAATGGAAAATTCGTTAATCAAGTACAAACTAACAAATTTGAATCTTTAAAAGAATTAGTCGATGAAGTTACCAATAATTAAGCATTTTCAAAAAAACAATGAGTCACAAAAGCTAGAACATACTATTGAAGTTTTAGAGAGTTTTTGTGAACACAGATCTGTCAAAGAACACGAAATGGATGTTGTAGGAGAAATTATTACCAACATCGCTGGCGCAATTGAAATGGATAAACTCATTAAAGATAAAGGCATGTCTGAAAAAGATGCCGCTAACACATTTGCTAAGCGAGTCTTAGGTTCTATAGATCAATAAAAGAAGCAAATATTTGCTTCTTTTTTTTTGTCTACAGAAATTCTACTCCTCCAATAACTCTGCTTTTATTCAACTTATTTTAGATTTGGCCACAAATACTTTTATATTTGTACTTTTAAGACCTAAGATTTTTCATGGCCAAAACAAAATCTAAAAAAGCGGCTTCAAAAGCAAAAAAACCAGCAAAGCCTAAGTTTAAATTAACTAGAAAGCACCACATTATTTTAGGGAGTTTTCTATTTTTTTTCGCTCTAGGTTTATTGGTTGCTTTTATATCGTTTTTATTTACTTGGCAATTTGACCAAAGCATTGTTACTTCTAGTCAAGTTGACAGTCAGCCAAAAAACTGGCTCAGTATGTTTGGTGCCAGTATATCTCACTTTTTCATTTTTAAAGGTTTTGGGGTTGCCATGTTTAGCTTGCCATTTATGTTAGCTTTAACGGGATTAAAGTTATTTTTAAACCTTGATAATTTAAAACTTTTAAACATTTGGTTTTGGGGTTGTTATGTAATATTATTACTATCACTCTCATTGTCATATTTCGCCCATGATTTTCCAATTCTAGGAGGCGTTGTTGGTTTTGAGCTTCATGAATTAATCACCAACTACATTGGTGCTATTGGTTTGTTATTGCTACTTATTTTTATGTTTATCGTGTATTTAGTGGCTAGAATAAATCTCACTCCTGAAAAAGTAGTCCAATTTTTTAATAAGAAATCTGAATCAGTTAAAGCAGAATTTCAAGACAATACGAATCAAAATGCAGCCACAAGCAAAGCACATTATGATACGAATAAAACTTCAGAAGGGCAATCTGCATCAGCTGAAGCTACCGATAATAATACTACCGAAGAACCTTCAACTGAACCGCAAGCTAATGAGGTAGAATTCGAAAATTCACTAGAACCAAAAAATCAAAATTCAAGTTTAACAGAAACCAACCCATCAGATCAAAATTCCACCGAAAATAAAGCACAACAAGCTGAAAAAGTTGTTATTAAATCAAATGATGATGATTTAGGAATGGAAGTAGAAGCCGCCAAAGAAGAAGATGAAGATGATGTTGACACTAAATCTAAAAAAATAGTTGAAAATTTTGGTGAATTTGATCCTACATTAGAACTCTCAAATTATCAATTTCCATCAACCGAATTACTTGAAGATCATGGTTCAGGTAGCATTAAAATAGATCAAGCCGAACTTGAGGCTAATAAAAACAAGATTGTAGATACTTTAAATAATTATAAAATAGGTATTGCACAAATTAAAGCAACTGTAGGGCCAACAGTCACCTTATATGAAATTATTCCTGATGCTGGAATACGTATTTCTAAAATTAAAAATTTAGAAGATGATATTGCTTTATCACTTTCAGCTTTAGGTATACGTATTATTGCACCAATTCCAGGAAAAGGCACGATTGGTATTGAAGTTCCTAATCAAAATCCAGCGATTGTTTCCATGCGAAGTGTGGCAGCTTCAAACAAGTTTCAAAATGCCGAAATGCAGCTGCCAATTGCTTTTGGAAAAACCATATCTAATGAAACATTTGTGGTAGATTTAGCTAAAATGCCTCACTTGTTAATGGCTGGAGCCACTGGGCAAGGTAAGTCAGTTGGGTTAAATGTTATCTTAACCTCTTTATTGTATCAAAAACATCCAGCTGAGGTTAAATTTATTTTGGTAGACCCTAAAAAAGTAGAACTGACTTTATTCAATAAAATAGAACGTCACTATTTAGCTAAACTTCCTGATACTGATGAAGCTATTATTACCGATAATACTAAAGTTATCGATACGCTTAATTCATTATGTATTGAAATGGATGCGCGTTACGATTTACTTAAAGATGCTTTAGTGCGTAATATTTCAGAATATAATGCAAAATTTAAAAAACGAAAGTTAAACCCTGAAAATGGTCACCGATATTTACCATACATTGTTTTAGTAGTTGATGAGTTTGCCGATTTAATTATGACTGCCGGTAAAGAAGTTGAAGCACCAATTGCCCGTTTAGCGCAATTAGCACGTGCGATAGGAATCCATTTAATTATTGCTACTCAAAGACCTTCAGTTAATGTAATTACAGGGATGATAAAAGCTAACTTTCCTGCTAGAATTGCTTTTAGAGTGACTTCAAAAATAGATTCTCGAACAATTTTAGATGCTGGCGGTGCAGACCAACTTATTGGTCGCGGAGATATGTTGTTTACACAAGGAAACGACTTAATTCGTTTACAGTGTGCTTTTGTAGACACACCTGAAGTTGAAAAGATAACTGAATTTATCGGTTCTCAAAAAGCATATCCTGATGCTTATCAATTACCAGAATATAGCGGTGAAGATTCACAATCTACACTAGCAAATGATATAGATGAGCGTGATAAATTATTTGAACAAGCGGCAGAAGTTATTGTAACAGCTCAGCAAGGTTCGGCATCGTTATTGCAAAGAAAATTGAAATTAGGCTATAATCGTGCTGGACGTATTATAGACCAACTTGAAGCAGCCGGAATTGTAGGTCCATTTGAAGGTAGTAAAGCACGTCAAGTAAATGTGCCAGATTTAATGGCTTTAAAACAATTATTAGAAAATGAAAAGAATGCATAATATTATGAAATCAACGTTTTTAACCACTTTAACTGTCTTACTATTTTTTAGCTTTAATATTAAAGCACAAAGTGATGCTAAAGCACAAAATTTAATTTCAGAAGTTTTATCTAAAGTAAAGGCTTACGATAATATTCAAGTTGAATTTTCATACATACTAGAAAATACACAAGAAAAATTAAAGCAAGAAACAAGAGGTAGCTTAAGTTTAAAGGATGAAAAATATTTGCTTAATCTTATGGGAACAACCCAACTGTTTGATGGCGAAAAAATTTATACCATCATTCCTGAAGATGAAGAAATTACCATATCAAACTATAATCCTGAAAATGATAATCAACTCACACCTTCAAAAATGCTCACTTTTTTTGAAGAAGGCTACATTTATAAAAATGATATTTTACAAAATAAAGATGGCCGAAAAATTCAGTATGTAAAACTCATCGCTAAAGATTCTGAAGCTGATATGCAAGAAGCTTTAATCGGAATAGACCAAATGACAAAGCATATTTATAACTTAATTCAATCTCAAGATAACGGAACTAGAATTGAAATTAGAGTGACTAAATTCAAGCCTAATCAACCTTTATCAACAAACATGTTTAGCTTTGATGAGTCGCGATACCCAGATTATTACATCAATAATTTAGACTAAACTATTGAAAATTCTTGATCGCTATATTCTAGTATCGTTCTTAAAAACCTTTATCGCGGTTTTTACGATCTTGATGCTTATTTTTATCTTACAAGCTGTTTGGATGTTTATTTCAGACTTAGCTGGTAAAGATTTAGGAATTTGGGTGGTCGCTAAATTTCTTTTCTTCTACTCACCAAATCTAGTGCCGCTTGTTTTACCACTTACCATATTAGTGAGTTCAATCATGACATTTGGTAATTTTTCAGAGCATTACGAATTTGCAGCCATGAAGTCTTCAGGAATTTCATTGCAACGCGCCATGCGTAGTCTTTCGGTGTTTATTGTTTTGTTAGGCATTTTAACCTTCTTTTTTAGTAATAATGTTATTCCTGCAGCCGAATTTAAAGCTGGTAGCATGAAGCGAAACATTGCTAAAGTACAACCAGCAATGGCAATTGTAGAAGGCGCATTTAATGATGTTGGTGATATTAATATTAAAGTCAACAAAAAATCTGGCGAAAATGGTAACAAGCTAGAACAAGTTATTATACATAAGAAAAGTGCCAACCGATCAGGAAATTATACCGTCATTAAAGCCGAACGCGGCCAACTTCAATCTGAAGAAAATTCAAATACCTTGTCTCTCGTGTTGTTTGACGGAAACTATTATAATGAGATTATTCCTTCTTCATTTGAAGAACGCCGTAAACGCCCATTTGTAAAGAGCGAATTTGAACGTTATGTCATTAATATAGATTTAACTCAGGTAAACAAAGTTGATATTGATGATGATGAAAATCATCCGTTTAAGCAATTAAATATCAATGAGTTAAAAACGCAATTAGATTCGTTTTCTACCGATTTCAGAAACAACTTAAAACGCTATCAGAAAAGTGTTAATCTAAGGAATGGTTTATCAAGAATAGTTGAAGTTGATAGCGCACCAAATTACAATAAACTGAAGCTACCATCATCAAAATTCGCAAAAAAGACCAAAGAAGATTACAAAGCAGTTAAAAAGCTTTCAAACACAGCAAAAAATAATGTTGATTCTATTTTAAATTTATACAATACATCTCAACAACAGCAATTGCTAAGCATTGCTATAAATACTATTAATAGTATTTCACCGCAAATTAGTGCTCGTCAAAATTTATATAAAAATCGTACTATTTTTTTAAATAAAATCGAGATGAAGCTTCATGACAAATATGCGCTTGGTTTTGCATGTGTTGTATTGTTTTTTGTTGGCGCTCCATTAGGAGCCATAATTAGAAAAGGTGGTTTAGGCTTACCCATGATTGTAGCTATTGTTTTATTTTTAGTTTACCATTTTATTGATCTATTTGCAGGAAATAGTGCAGAAAGTAATAAAATACCTCCTTTTTTGGGTTCTTGGCTTTCAACCATAATTATGTTACCACTTGGTGTTTATTTAACCTATCGCGCTACTACAGATCAAGGCTTTATCAATTTAGATATTATTACTGTACCAATTCAAAAATTGTTAATTAAACTGAAATTGAAAAAGCCAAATAAAGAAGATTGATAACTTTGAATCCTAAACAAAACTAAATGAGTCAAGCTATAAAGTTAGATAGTATTCAAGATGCTATTGAAGATATTAAAAAAGGAAAAGTTATTATCGTTGTAGATGATGAAGATCGTGAAAATGAAGGTGATTTCTTAGCTGCTGCAGAAGCCGTCACCCCTGAAATGATTAATTTTATGGCCAAATATGGTCGCGGTTTAATTTGTTCACCATTAACCGAAGGTCGTTGTAAAGATCTTCATTTACATACCATGGTAGGCAATAATACCGATCCAATGGAAACCGCTTTTACCGTTTCAGTTGATTTAAGAGGGCAAGGCGTCACTACAGGGATTTCAGCTTCAGACCGAGCAAAAACAATTAAAGCTTTAACAGATTCTTCAACCAAAGCACATGATTTAAATCGCCCTGGACATATTTTTCCACTTATAGCCAAAGAAGGTGGCGTTTTAAGAAGAACTGGCCATACGGAAGCAGCCATCGACTTTGCAAGATTAGCAGGTTTAAATCCAGCTGGTGTGATTTGTGAAATTATGAATGAAGATGGCACAATGTCACGTTTAGCGCAATTAGTTGAAGTTGCTAAAGAACACGATCTAAAACTCGTAAGTATTGAAGATTTAGTAGCTTATAGAATGTTACATGATTCTTTAATTGAGAAAAAAGAAGATTTTGATATTCATACCAAATTCGGGAAATACCGTTTAAGAGCTTACCAACAAACGACTAATAGTCATGTACATCTAGCATTAACAAAAGGCACTTGGGAGGCTAATGAAGAAGTTTTAGTTCGTGTAAATTCTACCTTAGTTAACAATGATATTTTAGGGACGTTAACCAACGACGCCGATAAAAAACTCGATGACATGTTTAAAACTTTAAATAAACATGAATCAGGTGCAATTGTTTTTATTAATCAAGATACACAAGGCTTAAACTTATTAGGTCGACTTAAAGTTTTGAAAGAAAATCAAGCTAACAAAAAATATAAAGCGCCTAGCGTTGCAATGGATCATAAAGATTTTGGCATTGGGGCACAAATCTTACATGATTTAGGCATTCATAAAATTAAATTGATGTCTAACTCTAAACAACAAAAACGTGTTGGGATGATTGGCTATGGTCTTGAAATAACGGAGTATATTACCTATTGATTTCTATTTGAAGTCTACTCTCTTGTCATTTAGAAAGAAATTAAAGCTATTCAGAAAATAGCAAATTGAAAACGTTCAAAAGTGAAGTTATTTTGTTGTTGAATATTAATCTTAACTACAATGAAAAAATCATTACTTTTATTTTCTTTTTTAATTTCGGCTGCATGGTGTAGCATACATGCACAAAATGTCAACATTCCTGATGCTAATTTTAAAGCTTATCTTGTTGGCGATTCAGCAATTAATACCAATAGCGATAGCGAAATTTCAGTTGCTGAAGCCCAAGCTTTTTCTGGTGAATTATTAATCAATGGATTATCCATTTCAGATTTAACCGGTATTGAAGCTTTTGTAAACATTACACGTTTAGATTGTTATAATAATAATTTAACGTCGTTAGATGTTAGTAATAACCTTGCCTTAACACGTCTTCACTGTGCTGCTAATCAAATTGAAACGTTGGATATTAGTGCAAATACTTTAATTACAGATATTCAATGTCACAATAATGGTGTTTTATATCAATTAAATATAGCTAATGGTAATAACAGCAACTTTAGCTATATGAAAGCTTATGGTAATAGTTTGTCATGCATTCAAATTGATACTGGTTTTACGCCACCTGCAGATGCCGGAATATACAGCCAAGGTTGGACCAAAGGTAACTCAGCAATTTATGGCGACGATTGTGTTGCTCTTAATCAAGTAGTAAACATCCCTGATGCCAATTTTAAAAACTTTTTAGTAAGCGATAACAACATCAATTTAAATGGAGATGCTGAAATAACGATGGCAGAAGCGCAAGCTACAACTGAGTTAATTATGAACGGTATCGGTATTGCAGACTTAACAGGTATAGAAGCTTTTACCAATTTAACGCGTTTAGATGTGCCTAATAATAGTTTAACTACTATAGACGTGAGTAATAACTTATCATTAACACGTTTGCATGTTGGTTTCAACAACTTAACAAGTTTAGACATACGTTTAAATACAAATATTGATGAATTGTTTTGTCATGAAAATAGTGCATTAGAAACTTTGTTGATCTCTAACGGAAATAATAGCAATTTCATTTATATGAAAGCATACAGTAATCCAAATTTAACATGTATTCAAGTAGATGCTGCCTTTTCACCACCAGCAAACAGTGGTCAGTATAATGTAGGTTGGACTAAAGATGGTCAAGCAAGTTATAGCGAAAATTGTATACCAGCAGTTTATTATGTAGATGCAAATGCAACAGGCGCAAACGATGGTAGCTCATGGACAGATGCTTTTACAAACGTAACAGACGCTTTAGCACTTACCGATTTAAATGATGCTGTTTGGGTAGCAAAAGGAACGTATACATTAGCAGATAAAAATACTCCAATAGCCGTTAGTACAAATGAGGTGGATATTATTGGAGGTTTTGCAGGAACCGAAACGACCTTAGCTGATAGAGACTTAACAGCTATACATACTACAAATGCAACCATTTTTACAGGTGATATTAATGGTGATGATATTGATGGAGATTTCTCATCGAATAAAAGCGATAATGCAGAGCGTTTATTTGAACTAAGAACAAGCAACGTCACTTTTGATGGTATTATTTTTGAAAACATTTACGATACTTCACAATCTGGTGGTGTTGAAGAAAGCGGTGTCATATTTATACCAAATAATTTAAATGTTAATAACTTAAAAATTAAAAATTCGGTATTTAGAAATAACTATTCTAATGGGTATTTACTAAAAATTAGAAAGTTTAATCAAGGATTACTAATTGAAAACACCAAGTTTATAAATAACACTATTATTAATATGGGATTGGTTTATGTACAATCTGATAGTACAAACGGCTATATTTTTACACGTTGGGCAAACGTTTTGGTAGCAGATAATGATATTAATCTTTCAGCATTAAACATTTTTAGAGAAGATTTTAACAATGGAAATACTTTAGATGTTGTAATTAACAATAGTACGTTTGTTAATAATGATTATAGTGGTACTTATGGTAATTCTATAATCGCATCAGGCAATGGAAGTGTAAATCTAAATGTCAATAATTCTATCTTTTGGCAAAATACTGTTAATGGTGCAGCAGCCACTAGAGATATTTCCGACGGAATGAATTCTACTTACGATGTGTTTATTAGAAATTCTATTGCAAATGTAGCCTCAAACGCGGGAACTAACGGAACTTTTAATGCTACAAATGTAAACACTTTAAATCCTGCAACTGATAATTTAAATTTAGATGGCGACTATAAACCAACAGCGATCTCTACTTATATTATAGATAATGGGGATAATTCATTTTACGATGTGGCTTTATTTGGTGATTTAGATTTAGCAGGTAACGATAGAATATTTAACAGTACAATAGATCTAGGTGCTTATGAATATGATTCAACATTAGGAATAGAAGATGTTAATTATTCAAATATCTCTATTAAGTTATATCCAAACCCAACAACACATAATATAAATGTGAAGTCTGATGAACGTATTAAATCTTTAAAAATTTACGCACTAAACGGTAAAGCTTTAAGAGAAACTAAAAACCATAACAGTTTAAATGTTTCAGACTTGCCATCAGGAATATATATTCTTAAAGTTGAAACTTCTTCAGGAACTGCTGTAAAAAAGTTTATTAAGCAATAAACAAACTATTTTAAAATGATAAAGGCTCACTAAATTTAGTGAGCCTTTTTATTTGCTTTTAATTTTGAAGATGATTTTTATAAAAAAGTCTCTCTAAGTAAGGCTGTAAAATCATCCTTACGTGACCTAGATATAGGAATATGTATGGTATTGTCTAGAAGAATATAGTCGCCATCTTTCTTAATAAATTCTGTCATATAATTTAGATTAATTAAGTAGGAACGATGTGGCTTAAAGAAGAATTTATTTTGAGATAATTGCTCCACAAAATGCTTCAAGGGTTTACAGATTAATCGCTTTCTTTGATCTTTTAAGATAACATTGGTGTACATGCCATCAGCTTCAAAATATAATATTTCATCAGGTTCAGCAAAAATAATCCCATGTGGGACTTCAAGCGCAATTTTTTTCACTTTTAATTCATTGAGTGCATTTTGCAAACTTTTTATTTGAGAGCTTAACCTATTTTGTTCAATTATTTTAAGGGCTTTATTTATAGCAATTTCAAGTTCGTCGGGATCTATAGGTTTCAGTAAATAATCGACAGCCGATAGTTTAAATGCTTCCGTAGCATATTGCTGATAAGCCGTTGTAAAAATGATTTTAAAAGGATATTGTTCTAAATCAATATGATCTAATATTTCTAACCCTGAATACTCAGGCATCTCGATATCTAAAAAAACAATTTTTGGAGCTTCTTTTTTTATAATATCAATGCCTTCTAGAAGATTGTTTGCAGTAAATAATTGATCTACTTTTAAACTTAAATCTGCTATAAGCTTCTTTAATAAGCTTTGTGCCTTAGCCTCATCATCAATTATTAGTATCTTCATTTTAATAAGGAATATGTATAGTTACTTTTGTACCACCTATTTTGTTGTCTTTCGAGATGTCTTCTATAGAGATTTTGATTTGATTAGTGTTAATTCGATTGTATAAATTAACACGTTCGTTATTAGCTGTCATAGCAAAAGAGGCAGGCTTGTTTAGACGTTTTTGATTAATTTTCATGGATTCATCTCGACCAATTCCATTATCAATAATTTCACAAACTAAACTACTATTTTTTATAGATTTAAAATTGATTTGTAAAATTCGATTGTCTTTTTTGTGCAATAATCCATGTTTAATTGCATTTTCAACATAAGGTTGAATAAACAATGATGGAACTTTAATTTTCTCCTGTTGAAGTGCTTGGTCTACAACAATATTGTAAGTTAAAGTATCTTCGAATCTAAGCTGTTCTAACGACAAGTAGAGTTCTAATGCTTGAAGTTCTTCTTGAAGATTAATCGTATTTTTTTGACTATGATTTAGGTAAATACGTACTAATCTCGAGAATTTAATCAAGTACTTACTTGCTAATTTTTTTTCATTAGCTAAAATATAATCTTGTATAGAATTTAAAGCATTAAATATGAAGTGAGGATTCATTTGCGAACGCAAATTTTCTAATTTTAAGAGGTTTACTCTAGATTCTAAAATTGCTTTTTTGAGTTCTTCTTCCTTCTTGAAATTTCTTCTCTTACTGATGAATTTATAGATAATTAAGATGACTAGTAAGGTTAAACCTATGACAAGAGTCACGAACCACCATGTCTGCCAATAAGCTTTTTTGACCGTAAACTGATATTCAGCAATATCTTTACTAAAGTCATTGTTGTAAACCGTTTTGGCTTTAAAACTGTAAGATCCAGGTGGTATATTAATGTAGTTTACACTTTGTATACCAACACCAGTATAACTCCAGTCGGCTTCGTACCCTCCAAGTTTGTAAGCATAACTATAAAGCTGATTTGCATTAAGTCCATTTGCTTGAAAGGTAAATTTAATATCCCTTTGGTGGTATTCCACAGTATTATTACGGTTTATTGTCTCATGGTTGTTTATCCTTACTTGATTGATACGAGGTTGGGGTATTGTGTAATTGTTAGGAGAGTAAAATGCCGCATCTTTAAAGTATAATAGTTGGTTTTTAGTTTCAATTAGTATTGAGTTTCCCACACTCATTAGTTTATAAAAATGAGAATCGTAATTGTTAAATATGTCGAGCAGCTGCAAACTATTTCTAACTTCATTATAAACATAAATATTATTCGAAGTTGAAATCCAAAGACGCTGTTGTTGGTCAACTGCTATAGAAGCAATTGTTTTGTTCTTGAGTTTATTTTGAAGCTTGAAAGCTTGAATATTTCCTTGTATTGAAATTTTATAAAGTTTATGATCAAAGGTAGCTATCCATGTATTGCTCGATTTTGAATTAGCAAATTGAGAGACGTATATATTGTCTAAAACCTTTTGTGTTTTTAATGTTTCGAGATCATAGATTTTTAAACCTTCAACGCTACTTACAAAAACTTGTTTTGAAGTTTTATTATAATAGCCAGTATTAGGCCTAATCGAATCTAATAAATAGTCCGCTGTTTCGGTTTTAATAATACTTTTATTATAAGGTAAATATAGTAAGCTGTCTTTACTAATTGCTTGAAGTGCTTTGGCCACAGCATATTTGTTCCCTAAATTTTTTACTTGCTTTGAATTTAAATTATAGCTAAATGATGCTTCATTGGTACAACTTATTATTAATTCGTTACTAGCGGCTAGGTAAAGCATCTTACCAACATTAAGATCATGAGGTAACACTACATGATCTTCAATATTACCATTTTGTAAGTTTTTAATTATAAATTCACCCTTATTGTTGGCAACGGCAATCTTATTTTCATTAATACGGCATAGTTCATTTATTGAGCTCTTATTAAAATTTAAATTAAGCGTTAAAAATTGAAAGTTTTTTATAATAAAAATTCCATCATTTAAACTCGTATACCAATAATTATTATTGAAATCGCGAATAACATCTGTAATTTGATATGTTGCTAAGACATGTTTTTTGACGATAAGCTTATCAGCTTCTATATCGACTAAAAAAGCACCATTTTTTGTTAATAGCCACTGTTCTTTACCAATTTGTTTTGATTTAATTATACTTGTTTCACTAAGCTTTTCATCTAACTCAAAAAATTTAGCAGATTTAATATGGTAAAGTTGATTGTGTTTAGCTGTAATCCCATAAACATAAACATCACCTTGAATTGTAAGTAATTGTGCTTTTTTTTGACTAAAGTTAAATCGTTTAAGAACAGATTCAGATTTAAAGTCTTTTAGATGTCCTAATTGGTTGATGTAATAGTTTTCATTTCCAGTTGAAATACTACTGATTGCCTGATCTTTAGTAATTTTTTTCACCTTAGAATCTGGTGTAATCTTGAAAATTCCTTTTTCTGAAAAGAGTTTAATATCCTTTTCAATATAAAAGTTTGCTAGGTCGCCGCCTAATTCTTTTTTTAAGTCAGCTTGAAGTTTTGGATTTATAGATTGATAGTTAATTTTAAAAAGTTGTCCGTAAATATTATTATACCAAATATTGTATTGATTTAAGCTTAAGTTAAATACTGCATTTCCTTTTTGTTTGGAATGTCTAATATTTGTGAACGCTTTACCATCATATGTAGATAAACCTTGATCTGTAGCTAACCAGATCTTATGGTTTTCATCTTCAATAAGGCTATATATGGTTGATGTTGGTAGACCAGCAGTTTCATCAATCTTTTGATAGGCCGGCTTGTCTTGACTTATAGCAAATTTGCTCAGCAGTAAAGCAATCCAAAAATATGTGATAAGGTTTTTCAAATAGAGGTTTTTATCTATCTTTCAAAAATAGATTATTCTCATCATTTTTGGCTTTACTTTTTTTAAATGGCGCCTAAATATTGCTAACTAACTTTAATGACATCTTTAAGCTTTGTAGTATAGGCTTTAGAAAGGTGTTCTTGACGCATTTTCCAGATTTTTTGTAGGTCTTGACCTCCAAATTTAACACTGTGTTTTCCCCAATGACTATTCAGTTGGTCAATATGTTGCATGAGCTTGTGGTGTCTTGGGTCTTCTTCACTAAAAAGGCATATTTGTTTAGACTTTTCCGGGCTTAATCCCATTACCATCACACCAGCTTTTTTGTACTTATATTCCGGTTTATAAATCGCTCTTAAAGCTGTAGTCGCATACTTGACTAAACTAATGCTCGAATTGGTTGGCTGTGTTGTTTTAATCGTAATTCCGTTGCTGTATTGCGGGGCGTTAGTGTTAAACCGATTGCTTTTTAAAAAGACGTAAATCAGCTCACAGCAACTCTCTTGTCGACGTAGTTTTTCGCCACAGGATACGGCAAAGCTAGTCACACGTTCTTTGATGTAGTCAAAGTCATTATATTCATAATCAAAGGATCGGGTAGTGGCAATGGCTTTTTTATGAGTCACATCATCAAGTCCCAAGGTGACTTCTCCTTCAAGTTCCTTTTTAAGACGCAAACCCACAACACTCATGTGTTTACGGGTCCAATCGTCTGTTAGCTGGGTAAATTCATAGGCTTTATGTAAGCCTAACTGTTGCAGACGTTTAGCATGTTGTTTCCCAATTCCCCAAATATCTTTAATGTCTAACCATTTTAGGGCTTTAATTCGCTGTTCTTCCGAACGCATGATATAAACACCATTAGTGTGTTTAGGAAATTTTTTAGCAATGCGATTAGCCAATTTGCTAAGAGACTTTGTAGGCGCAACACCAATACTTATCGGAATTCCAGTACAGCGCTCAATCTTAAGCTTCATCTGTTCCAAGTGTTGCTGTAAATTAATGTGTTCAAACCCATTAAACCTCAAGAATGCTTCATCGATGCTGTAAACCTCAACGTCAGGAGTAAACTCACTTAGGATATTCATAACGCGTGCACTCATATCGCCATAAAGCTCGTAATTTGAAGATCTTACAGCGATATTTAAGCGCTTAAATGTTTCCTTAAACTTAAAAGCTGGAGCACCCATCGGAATACCTAAATTCTTAGCCTCATTACTACGTGCAATCACACAACCATCGTTATTAGATAAAATAACAAGAGGTTGGTAGCGTAATTCAGGCTGAAAAACCCGTTCGCACGAAGCGTAAAAATTATTACAATCAACTAACGCAAACATGAGACTTGTAAAGGTTTAATAACGGTGGTTACTACACCCCAAATATTAAAGTCGTCTTCAGGAGTTACTTCAATAGGTTGGTAAGCCTCATTTTCAGGGACTAAATATACATTCTCTTTAAGAATGTGCAAGCGTTTTACAGTAAAGTCGCCATTAATGAGGCATACCGCAATTTGTTTATGCTTGGGCTCTAAGCTACGGTCTATAATTAAGTAGTCGCCATCGCTTAAGCCGGCGTTAATCATGCTATCGCCGCTAACACGGCCAAAAAATGTAGCATTGGGATGCTGTATAAATGTTTTATTAAGGTCTATACTTAAATCAATAAAATCATCGGCAGGACTTGGAAAACCTGCGCTAATACCGTTTTCTGTAATAGGTAATTGCAACCTACTTGTCGCATCAATTTTTTTAATATCTGTAATTACAGTGTGTGGCATGAATCCTTTTTTTATCATTTCAAAATTAGGATTTATTCCTTAATAAAGGAAATAATCCAAAGTATTTAACGTCTGTTGAAATAAAAAAAGCGACACTCAATATTGAGCATCGCTTTTAACTTTGGTTAGGGTATTATTTACTATTTCAGTTTCTTAATGCCTAAAAAAGCACCCACA
>NZ_FQTW01000029.1 GCF_900129035.1 Psychroflexus salarius
TTCTCAGTTTTTTGGTCAGTCAAAATTAATTTTTTTACTAACTTTTCTAGCTTTTTAGTTGTATGAATTGTCGTTCGCATAAATGGTGTACAACGTGTTTGTGTATGGTTAGTTGCGTGGTTAAGCAACTAAGTTAACAAACAAATCACAAATAGAAAATTCCAGCGGAATTTTCGTAAGTCGGCAGTGACCAAGCAATTAATTATACACGGTGTTACCCAACGTTTTTTATTCATATCCGTGTTTCTTTTTCCAGTCAGATATATCAATTTTTTCAATTTCTTCGAGGCGTTTTTGTTCATAGCTATGAAAGGATGTGTAAATAAATATGAACCAAGAAATGAAACCTAAAGTCAGAATTATAATTCGTTGCTTAAATTTCAAATAATAATTCTCTTTTCTTAAAGTAAATACATCATCATACCATCGAAAGAATTTTAAAGGTCCGATTATGAAAATTAAAATCATTTCCCACGTTGAATAACTTTCGGTTTTATTTTTTTCTAACCTATCTGCTTCATTTTTGAAGTATTCATCAGCTTCTTTTTTCCATTTTTCAATTACTTCATTCTGTTCTTTTTGGGTTACATTACGCCTTATCAATTCTTTTTTTGCTTGATTAATTGCATCTAATTTCCAATGTTCAGTTGAGGAATGAGCAATTTCAATTAGCTCTTCCGTTTCTCTTTCTGAAATTGGTGGATTGAATTCAGTCATCAAATGTTGGGTAACGGTCTCGTATAACCGTCAGTTACGGGTTAAAGCACGCAAATTTTTCGGTTTAGCACATGCGTTAGCAATTCCGAGTGGATTCGGACGTAGTCGAATCCGCCGTAATTGCGGTTATACATTGTTGGCAAATCGTTTTTATTCCTTTTCAATTTCGATTATTTCAATTTCCTCTTCCTCAAGGTTATCCAAATCCAGAGTCGGAATTATTTTCTCATCTTGGGTTCTTAAGTCAGGACAACTTTTTATTTCAGCTCTTTTTTTAAATTCAGATAATGTTTTCTTTTTCCACGATTCCAAATTTAAAGAATCAATTTTATCGTAATCAAATTCTGCCTTGTTCAATTCATATTTGTCATATCCCCAAGTACTCATTAAAATGACTTTCTCTGATGACTTTTTTAAAGTTACCAGAGTATCATTGTCTTGAAGTATTTTCGTCCCGTTTTTAAGTTGATAGGAAATTAATTTGTCGTCTAGTACTTTATTTCCAAAAATGATTATTTCATTTGGTCTATGCGATGTCAAAATGAGCATGTACTGCTCAGTTATTTTGTATTCAATATAGCTACCATCTTTATTACATCTATTCCAAGTTCCAAGTGCAACATGTTTTTCGCTATTTGGTTTGCAACTTAAAACTACAAAAAGTATCAATAAATATTGTAGGTATTTCATTCTTTAAATGTTTGCCAACGTGTTTGTGTATGATTTCGTTGCGTGTTTAAGCAACTAATTTAGCAAATACAAACCGAATAGAAAATCCGCGAGGATTTTCGTAAGTAAGCTCTAACTAGCAATGAATTATACACGGTGTTAGCAGCTGTTTTTTATTTTCGGTTCATAATTATTCGGGATAAAAACTTCATTTTCCGATTTCTCAATTAGAATTCCTAATAAAGTTTGAATTTCGTCAGTTTTATATTCGGTTGTCTTTATTGAGATTTCAGATTTTGATTTGAAATCAAGTTTTAAATTTTTACTAAATCGGTCAAATCGGATTTGAGTGAGTTCGGTCAGATTTCTTTTTTGAGTCCAACGCTTGTTTAAAATCAATTCATTGTCTTTTATAAAAAGTGTAAATGGTTTTTTCTTTTTATAAATTAACCACATAATTAAATCGGTTATCGGAAATGTCCAAAATATAAAAATCAGAAAAAGAATATTTCTATAATTATCATTTCCAAACCATAATAATAAAGTCCAAGCAATAGCATTAATAAACTCAAATATTCCGAATACTTTTCGCTGACTTCGCATTTTAAAGTCAGATTCATAGTTTTTATTCATAACGGAATATTCCCATAAAATAGTTGTCATTAAAATTGAAACTACCAACGCAATATTCAGAGCAAGAGGAAATTCAGTTTCCATTACTTGTCCGTAAGTCAAGATGATAATAAGTAATATTAATGTTATGAAATATTTCATTAGTTGATTGTTGGCTTAAATTGCTGCTAACGGTCTTGGCTATGATGTCGTTGCGGAATCATTCGCAGAATTATTCCGCTGATAAACGAAAATACAATTAAAACTGGAATTTTCAACAGAAAATTCCAACCCGCAATGCATTATAGCCGTTGTTGCACACTGACACGACACGTTCTGCTTGGTACGAAGCGCTTTTCACGTTTCCAATTTTTTTCGCTCAGCTATTGAATTCAGTCGAGTAGAGCAGAAGTTGTTCTATATAAATCTAAATTTTTAAATTCTGTTTTCAAGAGTAAAATTATCTGTTTTCAAACGTGCTAAAATTCCGTTGTCTTGTTTTTCCAATTTTCTATTTTGTTTTTCACGCAACGATTGTCAGAAGTCAAATTATTCCT
>NZ_FQTW01000030.1 GCF_900129035.1 Psychroflexus salarius
GCTGTTTCAGTAGATACATTACCACTTGTATCGGTTACCGTTAGGGTTACCGTATTCTCACCAACATCTGCACTGGTAAAGTCTGTGATGTCTAAAACTAAACTCTCTAGACCACAATTATCACTGCTACCAGCATCTATTTGATCGGCTGTAATACTCGCTTCGCCGTTATCGTCGAGATCTATTAAAATATCCTGAGTAATTACTGCTGGCGCCATATTATCTTCAACTGTAACTATTGCTGTTAATGAAGATTCGTTTCCATTAACATCAGTAACGGTTAAAGTTACTGTATTAGCTCCAACATTAGAACAATCGAATTCAGTTACATCTAATACTAAACTTTCAATACTACAATTATCAGTACTACCATTGTCTATTTCAGCTGCTGTAACACTTACTTCACCGTTTTCATCTAATTCAAGCGTAATATCTTGGGTTACAACTGTTGGTTCGGTATTATCTTCTACCGTTACAGTGGCTGTTTCTGAAGATTCATTGCCATTGACATCAGTTACCGTTAAGGTTACCGTGTTAACACCGACATTGCTACAATCAAATGTAGTGACATCTAAAGTTAAACTTTCAACTTCTGTGTTATCGGTACTACCCGCATCTATTTCTGCTGCTGTAATAATCGCTTCACCGTTTTCATCTAATTCAACCGTTATATCTTGTGTAATGACTACTGGTGGTATGTTATCACCTACAGTAACAATTGCTGTTTCAGTGGATACATTACCGTTTACATCGGTTACTGTTAGGGTTACAGTATTCTCACCAACATCTGCACTGGTAAAGTCTGTGATGTCTAAAACTAAACTCTCTAGACCACAATTATCACTACTACCAGCATCTATTTGGTCGGCTGTAATACTAGCTTCGCCGTTATCGTCGAGATCTACTAAAATATCTTGAGTAATTACTATTGGCGCTATATTATCTTCAACAGTAACTACTGCTGCTGATGAAAATTCGTTACCATTAACATCGGTTACGGTTAATGTGACTGTATTAGCTCCAACATTAGAACAATCAAAATCTGTTGTATCTAATACTAAACTTTCTATACCACAATTATCACTGCTACCATTGTCAATTTGGTCTGCTGTAATATTTGCTTCACCGTTTTCATCTAATTCAAGCGTGATATCTTGGGTTACAACTGTTGGTTCGGTATTATCTTCTACCGTTACAGTGGCTGTTTCTGAAGATTCATTGCCATTGACATCAGTTACCGTTAAGGTTACCGTGTTAACACCGACATTGCTACAATCAAATGTAGTGACATCTAAAGTTAAACTTTCAACTTCTGTGTTATCGGTACTACCCGCATCTATTTCTGCTGCTGTAATACTCGCTACACCATTTTCATCTAATTCAACTGTGATATCTTGGGTCAGTACTGTTGGTGCTGCATTATCACCTATAGAAACAATTGCTGTTTCAGTAGATACATTACCACTTGTATCGGTGACCGTTAGGGTTACCGTATTCTCACCAACATCTGCACTGGTAAAGTCTGTGATGTCTAATACTAAACTCTCTAGACCACAATTATCACTGCTACCATTATCGATCTGGTCGGCGGTAATACTCGCTTCGCCGTTACCGTCGAGATCTATTAAAATATCCTGAGTAATTACTGCTGGCGCTATATTATCTTCAACTGTAACTACTGCTGATGATGAAAATTCGTTACCATTAACATCAGTAACGGTTAAAGTTACTGTATTAGCTCCAACATTAGAACAATCGAATTCAGTCACATCTAATACCAAACTTTCTATTCCGCAATTATCAGTACTACCATTGTCAATTTGGTCTGCTGTAACACTTACTTCACCATTAGCGTCTAGCTGAACTGTGATGTCTTGTGTTAAGACTGTTGGCGCTAAGTTATCTTCTACTGTTACTATTGCCGTTCCTGTAGCCTCATTACCTGAAGTATCGGTTACGGTTAAAGTTACTGTATTTTCGCCTATCATTGAACAATCAAATTCAGTGACATCTAATACTAAACTCTCAATGCCAGTGTTATCAGTACTACCCGCATCTATTTCTGCTGCTGTAATACTCGCTTCTCCATTTTCATCTAAAGCAACTGTAATGTCCTGGGTCAATACTGTTGGAACCGTATCATCACCAATTGTTACAATGGCGGTTTCTGAAGATACATTACCACTTGTATCGGTTACCGTTAGGGTTACCGTATTCTCACCAACATCTGCACTGGTAAAGTCTGTGATGTCTAAAACTAAACTCTCTAGACCACAATTATCACTGCTACCAGCATCTATTTGGTCGGCTGTAATACTCGCTTCACCGTTGTCGTCAAGATCTATTAAAATATCCTGAGTAATAACTATTGGCGCTATATTATCTTCAACAGTTACAAC
>NZ_FQTW01000015.1 GCF_900129035.1 Psychroflexus salarius
CAGTTTTTAATTCATTTTAGGTTATGCTTGGTAAATTCAGATTCTCAACTGTCATTTATCCGACCCGAGTTTTTTCGGAGTGTTTGTGTGCAACGGTCTTGGCTATGATGTCGTTGCGGAATCATTCGCAGAATTATTCCGCTGGTAAACGAAAATACTATTTTAACTGGAATTTTCAACAGAAAATTCCAAACCGCAATGCATTATAGCCGTTGTTGCATACAGGTACGACACGTTCTGCTTGGTACGAAGCACTTTTCACGTTTCCGATATTTTCCGTTGTGCTATTCAATTCAGTCGAGTAGAGCAGAAGTTTCGCTATATAAATCTAAATTTTCAACTTTTATTTTTAAGAGTAAATTTGTCTGTTTTCGAACTTGCCGAAATTCCGCTGTGTTGCTTTTCCAATTTTCTATTTTGTTTTTCACGCAACGATTGTCAGAAGTCAAATTATTTCTAAACATCGATTAAAATCCAATTATCTAATTTTTTCGTTGCTAAGTTTCTCACGCATTATTTTTTAAATTCAGATAGCTGCTCAATGCTCAACATATGTCTTAAGTCATATTTTAGGATTCTGTTTCGTTTATTCAGATTAGAAAATCAATTTTCGAAAGAAGCGGAAATTTTGACTTTGAAAAACAGTTTTCAATTCGTTTCAGGTAATGCTTGGTGAATTCAGATTCTCAACTTTCATTTATCCAACCCGAGTTTTTTCGGAGTACTTGTATGCAACGGTCTTGGCTATGATGTCGTTGCGGAATCATTCGCAGAATTATTCCGCTTGAAAACGAAAGTACGACTTTACACTGGAATTTTCAACAGAAAATTCCAACCCGCAATGCATTATAGCCGTTGTTGCATACAGGTACGACACGTTCTGCTTGGTACGAAGCGCTTTTCACGTTTCCAATTTTTTCCGCAGTGCCATTTAAATCTGTCGAGCAAATGCAGAAATTATTCTATATAAATCTAGATTTTCAATTTTTGTTTTCAAGAGTGAAATCATCTGTTTTCAAACAAGCTAAAATTCCGTTGTGTTGATTTTCCGTATTTTACTATTCAAATTCAGATAGATGCTTAATTCTCAACATTCGTCAAAAGTCATATACAGAATTTCGTTTCGTTTATTCAGATTCAAAAACCAATTTTCGATAAAACTGAAATTTTGGAATCTAAAAGCAGCTTTTTAATTCGTTTTAGGTAATGCTTTTTAAATTCAGATTCTCAACTGTCATTTATCCGACCCGAGTTTTTTCGGAGTGTTGGTTTATCACGTTTTTATATACAGTGTTACTCTATTTTGTCTTTTTTTAGTTTATATTTCAAAAATGATATAACATATAATAAGAGTATAATTGTTGGAATAACTAATTTTATTCTCTCTTTTAATCTTAATAAATTGAATTCATTCTCCGAAATAGTTGTAAATAAAGAATAGATATAAATTATTAACCCAAAAAGAAGCCAAATAAATAAGAAATTGTTAAATATAATTTTTTTTCTGAGCATAAAGTAAATTTATTTTGTCATATACCTTGTAAATTCAGATTCTCAACTGTCATTTTTCCGACCCGAGTTTTTTCGGAGTACTTGTATGCAACGGTTTGCAGCTAAGAAACGTGGGGCTTTCGAAGCTCTTACTTGTCCGCCCGTAACTAATTTAGCCACGAAGAATGAACCTGGCGTTTATCAATGTCCGCCCCATGTTTTCTTAGGTGCTGTTGCCACACGTTTTTTTATCCTGCTTCTTGTCTCCAAAAATCTATGATTCTATTTTTTTTGATTTTGAAACCATAAACAACCATAGATTCAGTACACCAGTTCGGATCGACAAGAAACGTATTGTTAATACTCAATCTAAATGAGCAGTCTTCACCGTCAAAGTTGACTGTTATTTTGTCCTTACAGTCTGATGGGTCAGTGTAACCTTCAGGAGCAATGTTAAAGTGATATTCTTTTTCAAATCGTTGGTTTCTTGTCAGTGAATCAGAATTAAGGTCATTTAGAAATCGAGTTAAGTATTCAGCCGTCAAGTCGACCATTATTGAAGTCTCTTGGTCATTGTCTGGATATTGAACTTCACGAATAGAATCAATTTTTGCGAATAAGTCTAATTGAAGGTCTTTATTTTCAAGTTTTAAGAAGTCGGTAATTGTCCCTGAGCATTTACTTGTCCCGATTTGCTCAGTTTCATTATCCACTTTTTGAGTTTCTGCAACTTTGATTGCCGAATCAGTTAAAGTCTGTGATTCTGTTTCGATATTTTCAGACACTTTTCCATTGTCGGCTGAATTACTACAGCCAATTAATGTTAGGATAGTCATTATGTGAATCAGTGTCATCATTTTTTAATGTGTGGCAACGTTCTAGTATATGAAAAGTAGGCGATATCGAAGCACTAAACTTTCGGTTAAGCACAAAATTTGATATAAGCCAAAAGTCTTGGTTTTACTACTATTTCGCCTATTTTTTATATACATTGTTAGTGGTTGTTATTTTTTTTCCGAATTTATACTTATTGTTTTTGTCAGTCGCTATATGTGTCATTCTGTTAACTTTAAAAGTACTTGGATCTGCACTTTCAATTATTTTGTCGTAAAAGTATACGTTAAATCTATCTTTGGAATAGTTTGCTATTAATATCTCAAACGATTTGTAATCAATACCTTTTATTGCATTGCCTCTAAAATAATAGAAGTTTTTATCTCTCTGCCATTGCCAATCAATTATTTCAAATGATTCTGGGTCACTTCCTGGTATTGGTTCCTTTCCTTTATAGGCTTGCTGATTATCCTTTCCGTAATGACAACTTAAATATTCAAATGATTTTGAGTCAGCATTCAATATAGTATCCCTGTAAGAAACTGTTTCGCCTATTACTTTATAAGTATCACAACTACCAATGTACCCTTCTTTTTGTCTGTTCTTATTCGCTATTTCTCTTTCTTTTGCGAATTGCTTACTCGAAATATATTGTCGGGCAATTATAAATGATAAGCTTCCAATAATTAAAATAGGAAGAAAGTAAGCCGCAAATATTATTCTTTTATGAAGTCTTGCATTTAATTCAAAAAGTACGATTAGATAAACTGGATACAAATTTACACCAATAAATAATGCCCAAACCATTAATGGATTCGCATTAGGGTCATCGAAAAAGAAAACCGTTCCAAAAAAGATTAATGGCCAAAAAAGTATCGGAATTAAAATGAACCAATTTATCCATTTAAACTTTTTCGGTACTTCTTTTGAGAATGCTATTATCTTAAAATTAGGCATTTTTATTCTTTGTTCTAATAACCACTAACGTTTCCGCATAACGCTTCGTTGCGGGAAAATTAGCGATTATTTTCAATTATAGATTCTAACTGCCAGAAACTTCTAAACCTTCGGTTTTAGCTACAAACTCCGCAATGAGCGATATGCAGTGTTGGTAACAGTTTTTATTCCATTTTTAAATTCGAATACATTATTTCTCCACTAATCGTATCAACGGTAATTTCTACAGAATAGTAGGTTCTTATGTTAGCACCAAAGCTATTTTCTGAGTCAACATAACCTTCTACTAAATAACCATTACCAAATTTCTCCATTTTAGTATCTCTGAGATTTGAAAATTCAGCAGTTGATGGTGATTTCAAATTACTTTCAATTTGTCCTTCAGCAACTACCTTTGCTTCAATTTTTGAAACTGATTTACGCTTAGAATCTGTTTTCTTTTCATCGGTTCCGCAGCTTAATACTAAAAATATAAAAACTAAACTCGAAAATTTTATTAGTTGTTTTTTCATAGGTTAATT
Source organism: Psychroflexus salarius (assembly GCF_900129035.1). GTDB lineage: Bacteria > Bacteroidota > Bacteroidia > Flavobacteriales > Flavobacteriaceae > Psychroflexus > Psychroflexus salarius. Next base: position 3,804 of record NZ_FQTW01000015.1, read on the forward strand.
AATTTAATATTTCTGTTTTTATTATTTCAATTGTTAAAGATGGTATTAGTTTTATACTTTCAGATGTCAATGGATTTATTTTCCGACTTAACTTTTTCCATAAAGAATCATTTTCAAGTGATTCAATTGTTTGGTGTCCAATGTCACTCAATCTTAATCTTTTCTGTTTAATAGTTAAAGAGCCATTAGGTGTTAAATCGATTCCAGTATCATTATCATTCTGATTTTGATTTTTAATCAATCCTTTGTCAAATAAGATATCAAGATGATGCCAAATAAGCTTATCTGTTTCAAGGTTTTTTTCTGGATTTATTTTATTGAATAAATCAAAATTATATATAAAAGGTTGACTTTCATTTCTTATAAAATTAAGTATTTTTTTTGTTAACTCTAAATCTAATTTCATCTTCAAATTGTTACCAACGTTTTTGTATAACCGCAGTTATTACGGATTTAAAAGTAGTGATTTTCAATTACAAAACCCAAGTGAGCAAATACGAGTTGATTCGGCTTATAGTCGAATCAGCCGTAATTGCGGTTATGCGGTGTTACCAATAGGTTTTATATCCATTTTGAGTTTCATTTTTTCGTTCTGCTATTGAATTCAGTCGAGTAGAGCAGAAGTCATTCTATATAAATCTGGATTTAAAAAATTTGTTTTCAAGATTTAAATCATCTGTTTTCAAACTTGCTGAAATTCCGCTGTGTTGCTTTTCCAATTTTCTATTTTGTTATTTACGTAACAATTGTCAGAAGTCAAATTTGTTCCTAAAAATCAATTAAAATAATTTTGTGTTCATTTCGTTGTTATGATTTTCACACATTTTTTTCAAATTCAGATAGCTGCTCAATGCTCGACCAATAATCAATTCCATTTATTTTCAACGCAATTCAGTATTCAGCGTTCGAGTGATAAAATCCAATTTTTGAAGCTTATTCCACTTTTCAATTTTATCACAATCAATTCCGATTCTTAGGATTATCAAAACATGAATTTTATCTCTAAAAAATCATTGAAATCAACTTATTGGTAACGGTTTTGCATATGGTTTGTGGCGAGCAAAGAATGCGACCGATTTTCACCGTATGCTTTTGATTTTCTAAAAATACAACAATTTTGGTTTAAGCAAAAAATTCAGCCATAAACTATATGCGATGTTGTGGCTAGTGCTTTTCCACTATGTTTTGGATTTCTTTTTTCAATTGAGGTAGTTCTCTAATTATTATCGTCCAAATAACTTCGTCAGAAATGCTATCATATTCGTGTGCAATTCTATTTCGAGTTCCGATTATTTTTTGAGCGTTGTTTATTTTAAAATCAGAATCTTTGTGTTTAATTATTCGATTAATTGCTTCTCCAATTATCTCAATATTTCTCTCAACTGCCTTTTTCGTTTTTAAATCACTTTGATATTCAAAGAAATCTCTTTTTTCAGGTAGAAACTCAAATATTTCATCAATAGATTTAATTATGTCTTCAAGCCACGCATTAATTCTATTGTCCATAAATTAGAATTTTTGTGCTATCAAGTTCTTTTCTGAAAAATTGATTTTTTATTCCACGCTCTTCGATTAAGTCTATTTGTCGCTGAAGTAATTTTTCTAAATTTTCTTTGAGTTGAAAATATAAATCCGTGTATTTAAAAGGGTCAGTTTCATCAAAATCAACCACAAAATCAATATCAGACTCATCTTTAAAATCATCACGAGTTACAGAGCCAAAAGCAGAAAATGTTTTCACCTTGTATTTCTTACAAAGTTTCTTAATTCGATTAATATTTTTTTCAGATATTTTCATAATTCAAAAATACTCAAAAATTAGTTCAAATCATTAATTCGAAGTTTTTTTCAGCATTAGCCACAACGTTTTTGTATAACCGCAGTTATTACGGACTTAAAAGTAGTGATTTTCAGTTACAAAACCCAAGTGAGCAAATACGAGTTGATTCGGCTTGTAGTCGAATCAGCCGTAATTGCGGTTATGCGGTGTTACCAATAGGTTTTTTATAGAGTCTAATTAATTCGTTTTTTTCGTTTTGCTATTGAATTCCGTCGAGTAGAGCAGAAGTTATTCTATATAAATCTAGATTTTAAAAAATCTGTTTTCAAACTTGCTAAAATTCCGCTGTGTAGTTTTTTCAATTTTCTATTTTGTTATTCACGCAACGATTGTCAGAAGTCAAATGTATTCTTAAATATCGAATAAAATCCAATTACGTATTTTTTTCGTTGCTAAGTTTTCCACGTACTATTTTTTCAAATTCAGATAGCTGCTCAATGCTCGACCAAAAATCAATTCAATTTGTTTTCAATTTAATTCATTTTCAGCGTGTGAGTGATAAAATCCAATTTTTAAAGTTTACTCCACTTTTCAATTTTTTCAGAATCAATTCCAATTCTTAGGATTATCAAAACATGAATTTTATCTCTAAAAAATCATTGAAATCAACTTATTGGTAACGGTCTTGGCTATAATGTCGTTGCGGAATCATTCGCAGAATTATTCCGCTGGCAAACGAAAATACACTTTTAACTGGAATTTTCAACAGAAAATTCCAACCCGCAATGCATTATAGCCGTTGTTACACATTGACACGACACGTTCTGATTGGAACGAAGCACTTTTCACGTTTCTGATTTTTTTCGTTTTGCTATTCAATTCCGTCGAGAAGAGCAGAAGTTATTCTATATAAATCTAAATTTTCAAATTCTGTTTTCAAGAGTAAAGTCATTTGTTTTCAAACTTGCTAAAATTCCGTTGTGTTGCTTTCTCATCGTTTTGCAATTCAAATTCAGATAGCTGCTCAATGCTCAATATTCGTCAAAAGTCATATTTAGGATTCTATTTTTTTATTCAGATTTAAAAAACAATTTTCGATAGAAGCGGATATTTCGACTTTTAAAAACAGCTTTTCAATTCGTTTCAGGTAATGCTTGGTAAATTCAGATTCCCAACTGTCATATATCCGACCCGAGTTTTTTCGGAGTGTTTATGTGTAACGTTTTTGTATAACCGCAGTTATTACGGGCTTAAAAGTAATGATTTTCAATTATAAAACCCAAAGTGAGCAAATACGAGTTGATTCGGCTTGTAGTCGAATCAGCCGTAATTGCGGTTATGCGTTGTTGGCAATAGTATTTTTTTCAGTTCTGCTATCAGTAAACTTGGATTTTGAGTTTTCAACTAATATTCTAAGAAGCTTATTTATATCCGATTCATCTAAATCCATTATTTTAAATTCAAATTTTCGTTCACTTTCTAATTCCACTATTAAATTGTCATCATTGATTGTTATTTTATCAATCTCATTAAACTTGATGGTCTTATCAGTTATCAAGTTAAGTTTAATAACAATCCCCAATTTATTATACTCAACATAATTTTTATACCAAAATCTTTTGCTGAGCATAATTATCAAAATCAAAAATCCTAAACTTGTAATCAGTCCATTTTCATAGTTTAGAATTAAACCATGACCTACTAATAAACATAATAATGCCAAGACTAGAAAAGTAATTCTAGTCCAATTCCATGACAGATTTTCAAAGTGAATCTTTTTCATTTTTTTTATTTTCAATTACTGATTGTAAAGTTTTAAAACCGTATAAGATGGTAAATAAACACATAAAACCTGAAATGAAATATTCTTCTTTTGAATAGTAATTTAAGCTTGTTATAATTCCAAAAAATGTCCACAAAAAATTTGTTGTTATTTTACTTATCAATATGTTTTTCATTATTCTTTTTGGATTCAATTTTATATTATTGCCAACGTCTCGCGCATAACAGAAGTGGCGAATTAAAATGCGCAAGTTTTTCGGTTAAACTTTTTACTTTTTAAAAATACACAAAACTCTCGTTTGAGCAATAAATTCGCCATTTTTGTTATGCGCTGTTGGCAAAAGTTTTTACACACATTTTTTATTGTTTAAATCTTTTTCGAAGAGCTAGGATAATAAATGTTAATAAAATTGTACTAAAAATTGTTTGAAATGAATGAATCCACCAATTTAAATAACTTAAATCAGTTTTTATTAATGGTATCGAAGCCGAAATACTTTTAACAAAAGCATTTTTTAAGCTACAATCAATATTTTCAGTTGAATAAATATTAAATATGTCAAAACTTTCAAATAAAATGTAATAAAGTGGAAATATGATAATTGTAAATATAACGAACCATTTAAAAGGTTTTATGTAGTCTTGAGTAAAACCACCAAAAAAATCATAAAATAAAAATACAAACCAAGAAATATAATTTCTCTCCTTAAATAATCTAATTTTTCTGATTGTCATTTCACTTACATAGGCTTTACCTGAAAGCTCCCAATCTTTATTATTTTCAAAATTTTTCTTTAATTGCCTATAAATATTTTCAAGTTTTTTTAAATCGATGATTGATTTTTTACTTTTATTTTCATCTAATATTATTAATCTGTTTGGAGACTTCCATTCACAAGAAGAAAATTTTACATCTGATATTTCAGAGTCCTTAAAAATCATTTTATAAGTATCACAATTTTGGAAATTCACATTATTTGTAAAGTAAGTATTTCTGAATGTTAAAGTATTTTTATAAGGTAAATGAATGTTTTCAAAAGAATGTCTTTTAGTAGAGAATTCTATATCTTGAAAAAATGCTTTTATATAGTTTTCACTTTGAAAAAAAGATTTGTCATTCAGTTTAATATTTGTGATATTGAAATTCTCCTTATAAAAATTAGAATACAAACGAAATTCGCCATTAGCAACTAAGGAACCAAGACTTATCTTTTGATCAAATGTATTTTGACCTAGTGAAAATTTTTTATTAAATGTAGATGATGAAAAATGTGCATTGTTTTTATTAAAGTTAGCTTGGTATAGAAAGTCTTTATTAAATTTCGATTTATTTAAATTAAAATTATTAAAAAATTTAGACATAAAAATAAACGTCTCACCATTGAAAATGCAATCATATATTTTAAAATTGGAAATAATAGTTTGTCCTTGTATGCGAAAATCTCTTTCAAAAAAACAATTATTAAAAGACATACTTTTAATAATTAGTTGTTCTATTTTTTTTCCATTAGTTATTACAGGTATATCATTAAGAAAATAAGCATCGTCTTGAAATCTGCAATTTTCGAATTCAATACTTTTTGTGTGAAGTTCATTTATTAATCCGAATACTTTTAAAAAATAATTAATGCTAGTGTTTAGTTGAGATTGTTCATTGGCTGTAAATGATGGGAAAATTATATTTTTAAATACTAAGTCGTTTTTCTGTATTTTTTCAAGATTTATTGCAGACCAAAACTTATTAACTAAATCTAATTGCCAAATTCTTTTTCCATCCTTGGTTTCTATAAACCAACTGGACTTGTCCTTTGTTAAGATATTATTGTATTCTTGATTTTTCATTTAAATTTTTGCCAACGGTCTTGGCTATGATGTCGTTGCGGAATCATTCGCAGAATTATTCCGCTGGTAAACGAAAATACACTTTAAACTGGAATTTTCAACAGAAAATTCCAACCCGCAATGCATTATAGCCGTTGTTACACATTGACACGACACGTTCTGATTGGAACGAAGCACTTTTCACGTTTCTGATTTTTTTCGTTTTGCTATTCAATTCCGTCGAGAAGAGCAGAAGTTTTACTTTATAAATCTAAATTTTCAAATTCTGTTTTCAAGAGTAAAGTCATTTGTTTTCAAACGAGCTAAAAATTCCGCTGTGTTGCTTTTTAACGTTTTGCTATTCAAATTCAGATAGCTGCTCAATGCTCAACATTCGTCAAAAGTCATATTTAGGATTCTATTTTTTTATTCAGATTTAAAAACCAATTTTCGATAGAAGCGGAGATTTCGACTTTTAAAAACAGCTTTTCAATTCGTTTCAGGTAATGCTTGGTAAATTCAGATTATCAACTTTCATATATCCAACCCGAGTTTTTTCGGAGTGTTTATGTGTAACGTTTTTGTATAACCGCAGTTATTACGGATTTAAAAGTAATGAATTTCAGTTACAAAACCCAAGTGAGCAAATACGAGTTGATTCGGCTTGTAGTC
>NZ_FQTW01000018.1 GCF_900129035.1 Psychroflexus salarius
CTTTTCAATTTTATCAGAATCAATTCCAATTCTTAGGATTATCGAAATATGAATTTTATCTCTAAAAAATCATTGGAGTCAACTTACTTGCAACGTTTTTGTATATGGCTCGTAGCGAGCAAAATAGCGATAATTTTTCAATTAAGCACGAGCCGAATTTTTTAATTTTCTTATTACCTTTTATCTCAATAAGCCAAATTAAAAAATTTGGTGGACTTGCAAATATGCCTTAACTTCGATTAAGCAACTGATTAGCTATGAGCTATATACGGTGTTGGGCTTAGTTTATTAATAACGTGTTACACTTTATACAATCGTAATTTTTTTTATCAAAATCTCTATATGCAAATTCTTTGCACTCTTCTGAAACACACCTTCTAATTTTCTTGCTAATAAAAGAATTTAAATCTAATGATGGACAAGCATATCTTGCAACCCTAATATCGAAGAAGGCATATTCATTTACTGCTTTTTTTGATTTTCTTTTTACAAGTCCAATTTTCTTTAATACTTCTGATTTTGTCCAAGGTAGAATAACATTTCTTATCGCAGCTGCATCACCAGCTACTTTATTATTAACTAAATCATTAATCGTAAATGATACAGAATTCGTTTTAGATAAATATCTTAAATTGTTTTGATTATAGAACATTTCCTCAACTTTTTCTTTGGAAAACATATCAATTGATTTATTTACAATATGATACTCGAATTTTAGACTTTTAGGATTTTCTTTTAATTGTTCTGACAAGATCCTATTACAAATTCTTATACAATCTCTTGGTGAAAATTCTGAAAAGATAATAACTCTACCTAAACTTTTCTTTTTACTAAAAAGAGAAAAAGAATCTTTAATAATATTATTGCTGAAAGCAGATAATCTTTTGTTAAGCATCTCCTTAATTTGAGAAACTTTCCATTCTAGTTGATATGAGAATACTCTATCTGGTCGTGCATCCTTAGAGCAATACTGCTGTAACTCATCCCATAAAAAGAACTTGAATGCAATACCTTCTGTTTCTAATAATTCTAAGTCTTTAAGTAATTCTGAAATAAATTTGTAACTAGCTTTTGGGTCGTTACCTGTAAGACTTTGCTCGTCAACTTTGTCAATTAAAATATAAATAGTTGAATAACCGAGTCTTTCTAGAAAAACTCTTAAGTTTAAAAAATTATCCTTATGAGAAGACTTAATTTTTTCATCAATGTCTACTTTAGATAAATCAATCTCGACACCTTTTTCCTTACTTATTTTTTTTATAATTTCTGAAAATGGAGCTTTAAATCTATCCCATATTTCTGTTGCTCTATCTGTTATTGTTTTTAAGGAGTTGATTGCTTGTTTTGGAAAAGATGCAGGAGTATTATATAAGTAAATTTTGCAAAGTTTATATAAATACTGTCTTTCTGAGTATGAAAATTCATTTTTATATTCAAATTCCTGTAGGTTACTTAGTTTATCGAAAAATGCAAGTAACAATAACCTATTTAAATATTCTAAATGATAACTTAGTTTGACTTCATCAATACTATTAAAATTTGATAAATCGTGTTCTGTATATGTTATTGTTAAAATCTCTTTGAAATTAACCGCTCTTTTTTCAATCATAACACGTTGAGCTGTTTTTCCACCACCTCTTGGTGCATAAATAATATTTGAAATTGGATTTTCAGGATCTCCCCATACATCTTCAAAATAGTCAGGATAAATAAAATATTTATCAATGATTGAACTTTCTTTATCTGCATTAGTATGCTGAAATGGATTTTCTATAAAACCTAAATTAGATAAGAAATCTTTTTTAGTCATTTTTTATTTTTTTAAATTAAGCCCAACGGTCTAGTATAAGAATAGTAGCGGATTTTACGAATACAGACTTTTCAGTTAAATATGACATTTTATTTATCTCGTACTGATTGTTTAAGTAATTAACCCGCTATTATTTTTATACTTTGTTAGGCACTGTGCTTTTTAGTTTCCGAATTGATTAGCAGGAGATATATAGTAATCACCAGGACCTGGCGCACTAAGTACCTCAAAGTGTTGAGTAGCCCATTGGCTACAGCCACATAAATTACGAGCTCTTACCTTGTATGGATATGTTCCGAGTCGAGTTGGTCTTATGTTTGCTGAACGATTATTGTTCGAGAACATAATCATTGCATAAGGGATTTCCCACTCATAAGACAAATTAGCTTGTGTGTAATTACTATTATTGTCGTGCATAGCTGTTATTTGATAAAAATTACCTAAGCTAATTGTAAACCCGCCTGAACTTATTAATGATAAATCGTTTTTTGGTTTTCCAACCCAAATAGTTTTGTAGAATGTTTGACTACCACATTTATTATTACCAATAGTAAAATTAAAAGCAAGTAAACCGCCACCTCCAAAAAGGCTATTTGGTGAAATTGTTAATGTATTACTGTTGACACCAAATAGACTTACTAGATTACTACCTTGTGTAATATTAATATTACTGATGTTAATATCATCATCAAAAAAGTAAGCGGTTGTAGAGCATACAATATCATCTGGGATAAACAAGTTAACATCGGAACAAGTAAATGTACAATCAAATAAGTCGATATTTGCATCGGCATCTAGTTCCTCTGCTAACCAATCTCCATTTCGTCTATTAAATGAAATATGCTCGGCATTTAAATTATTGTTTTGATTGGATGATGTTGTAAAATTCACAAAAGGAATTGCCCTATCTCCTGTCGGAGGATTTGCAGATGTATATTGCCTAAAATAATCTGTATTATCGAGGGTTGCATTACCACTACCAACATCTAATGCACTTGTAACTGGGATAAAGTCAAAACTTAGATTAACATTAATATTATAATCATAATTATAAAACCAATTGTTATCATCGCCACTTTCTGAAATAGCTAAACCATTTGGTGTTATACCGCCTGGATAATTATCAATAAACTTATCGCCATTTTGTGAATGTTTAGAAGTATTAAAAATGGTCCTTGTTATAGGGATAAGCCATAGAAATTTCTTTTCATAAGTTAAACGTCCTTTATATATTCTAGCTGTTCCAGATGCAGGAAATGCATTAGCTCTAAACTCTATATCCAACTCACTATTACCAGGTAAAAACCCTAATAGTGCTGCTGAAACATCATCTAATGCAATACCAACAACTGGGTCAATATTAATAAACAATGATTCAATGATACTAGTTAAAACCGATGTACCACCTTTACCTGTTACTGTTACCAATTCTTCATTTGAGGCTAATCCTTGACCATTACCACAATGGCTGGCATTACTTAAAGATATGTTTCGTGTTTGTTGAGGATAGCCCATATTTTGTAGTTCGCTTTGCCAAGCTAAATGAGTTGCATTGGTTCTATTACCATTTGTATCTACATTGTTAATAAGCATTTGATTAACTGCTGGTGCATCAAGTAAATCATCAATTGTAGCTAAACCATAGCTACCAGTACCATTAATCGGAATACTCACATTACCAAGAGGTGTTTGTATAAACTCATTAACAACGTGGCGACCCATATGTAAGATACCAAGTGGTATATGTGCACCTTGGTGTGGTGCATCGTGGCTAATGTAGAGACTTGTATCGTGGTCTAAATCTGTATCGTTTTCCATATCTTTTAGGGCATAACGTGCCACAAGACCTCCCATACTTTGTCCTAAAACCACATTTGGCTCTGTACTTCCTGCTTCTGCTTTTCGTTCATTAACCCATTTAATGACATCTTCTAAAACATAAGCGTTGCGTTGAATATAGTCTGTACCATTATCCCAATTAACGTAAACTATATCATAATCTATAGTAGTATTGTTTGTTATTAGATTTTGTAAATCTGTACTTGCTGACTGGTCAACGTATTGAAAAAATCGACCAATATCAGAATCTCCTATACTTCCGCCTTGTCCCATAATACCAGTATCTAAACCTTCTACTACAATTAGTGGCTTTTGCATTGTACAATTATTACTACCGTAAGCTATCTGCAACGTTGCAGAGCCAAAAATACCTTGGTAATCTTTACTTGCTGTAATAGACTTGTATTGCATTGAACAACTTGAATTTAAAGCTTGTAAATTAGAATTACTGTCTATTTGGGTCACTTTTATTTTTTGGCGACAGTATTTGTATTGCCCATTGGTTAATCGTACTCTATATGTCCAAGTATAAACTCCTGTTGTTGTATAATTTGTACTTGCAACTGTATTATTGGTTAGGTTTTTATAACCTGCGCCATCTCCAAAATTGATAGCAATTGCAGAAATATTAACATTGCTATGCCACAGTTCGGTTGGTAATTTTACCTCTATATTGCTTTTATTAAACGCAAATACTGGTGAAACTACAGCAAATGCTGTTTTGTTGTCATAAGGGTTTTGCCATATGCCATTAATATATTTGTCATCATACTTGTCATTAACCACACTAATTTTGTTAGCATATAATGCGTTTTCGTTTATTTTGGAATAATTGAAAAGTAAACCGCTTAACGTTACAGATGCTTTATTATTAAGGTTGCCCTTTTTACTTTGCTCTTTTTGAAGCGTTTTCCATTTCTCAAGTTCTTGCTGTGGTGATTTTATACCACTAACATTAAGTTGGGTTGCAGACGATACAATGCTATTATAGATTAAGTTGTAACGCTCAAGATCTAGATAATTGTCGTTACGCAATGCACCATCAAATTGAGTAACATCTATAAGGTCAAAACCATAATCTAAAAGAATGTGGTTTGGTATTCGGTTTTTTTCTAAAAGTGAAAATTTTTGATTGATGTCTGATGCTAATGAGGTATTTACATTTTGGGAATACCCAAAATGAAACACAAATGTCATAATAAGCAGATAAACGGTTTTGTTTAAAAAGCTTAAATTTAGAGTTGATTTTTTCATAATTTTGTGAATTGAATTAGACAAAGTTGTAGAGGTTGTTTAATTTGATGTTAATGAAAGGCTGTTCTGTCTCACAGAATAGTCTTTCTGTTTTAGTTTTGTTTTAACTCATATTAGTTTGTGGTTTTATAATTAGTTTGTATAGTTCATATCAAAGCGACCATTTGTAATATGTATTTCGCTCCCATCATCATCTAAAACTGTAAACTCAAAAGTGCCTGAGATGATAAAGTTATCTGGGTCAAAATTGGTAATGGTTAATGTTCCAGGTATTTCTGTTGTAGTTGTACCACTAAAGGTAATTCCACCACCAATATTGTATCTTCCAAAATAATTGCTAGAGCCATATGAAGTTAATTCATAAGAGGTCTCTTCAATGATTGGTGCGTCTATACACCCAATGTTGATTGATTTAAGATTTAAACCTCCACTATTACTCCCATAGATACTTAATGTGTATGCGCCGTCAACAAACTGATAAAAAGCTCCTGGTGCATTACTTCCAAAACTAGGTGGGACAAAAGCTTCTCCGTTTATTAAACAGCCAAAGGTTTGTTCTCCTGTTTGTGTTGCAGGTGGTAGTTGGTCTATTGGGTTTTGAGTGTTGTTGTCATCGTCGTTGTTACAACAGCTAAGTGACATTCCAATTATTAAAAGTAAAATAAGGTTTTTCATAATTCAGATTTTTCTTTAAATATATTCATTTTTCCGTAAACTTGCTCACGCATTGTGCCTAACGGTTTTGTATATGGCTCGTAGCGTGCAAATTAGAAAATTTTTTCGGATTGAGCACAAGCCAGATTTTTAAATTTTACTATCTATCTTTTTATTGGAAATCGTCAAATTTAAAAATTTGGCGACTTTCCAAATATGCCTTAACTTCGATTAAGCAACTCAACAGCTATGAGCTATATACGTTGTTCTACACCGTTTTTATTCCGCTGTCTTTTTGTAAACTAATATATAATCTTTTTCATATTCAACTTTCATTTCCGATTCTGTCAGCTCTATAATTCGGTCAGTCGATGCATCAAGAAAATTTCCTTTTTCATCTTTTCGCCATTTTTTATCGGGAAAAAATTTTTGAGTTTGAATTATCATTTGACCTTGCCTTGAGTTTTCTGGAATAATCATTTCATATTCAATCTCATTTGGTGACTTTATTCGCCAAACTCCATTATCCGAATTTTCAGGCGTAAATATTTTGGTATAAGTTCCGTCTGATTTTATAATAATATCAGGTCCATTCGCATTGAGCGTCATTGGTTTTCCATCAGGCGTGTTTCTGTCGAGAGTAATTTTGTTTATCTCCTTTCCATTTTGGTCAAGCGTTTTGACAAATTCCCAATTTCCGACAAGAGTTTGTTCCGAATTTGTTATATCTATTCCGCTATTTTCCTGTCCAAAAGCAATTGCAGAAATAAAAAGCAATAATGTTATTAGTATTCTCATAGTTTTTTCAAATGGTGTAGAACGTTTTTGTGTATGGCTTGTTGCGGAAAATCAGCTATGATTTTCCGCCGTAACCTAAAGATAGCAAATTGCAATGAATTCCGATTAGGAATTCAGCCGCAATGAGCTATACACGTTGTTGTGTGCCGTATTTTTCTTTCAGTTCAAGTTTTTTAATTCTCGACCGAATCGCTCCGTTATTCCGTCCGAAAAGTTCAGTCAGTTCGGTTATGCTTTTACCTTCGCAATAAAGCAATTCAAGTCGGTTGTCATCTTCATCAGTCCACGGTTGGTATGCGTTCTGATGCGTTTTTCTTTTTTCGTCCACAGAGTAGCTTTTTTCATCAGTCCGGATTTTATTAGCTACTTCTTTTATTTTTTCAGCGAGTTTGTCAATTCCTTCGTCAAATACGATTATTTGGTGTCTTTCAAATTCAGTTTCGCCTGTTCGTTTACTTTCAGATATTTTTAAATATCGGTCGCCATCTTTGGTTGTTTTCAAGTCCAAAAAATAAGTTCGATTTCCCGCTTGAAATTTGGTTGAGAATATGTTTTCGTTTTTCATTTGCGGTCAGTTTTTATATGGCACACAACGTTTTTGTATAACCGCAGTTATTACGGATTTAAAAGTAATGAATTTCAATTATAAAACCCAAGTGAGCAAATACGAGTTGATTCGGCTTGTA
>NZ_FQTW01000001.1 GCF_900129035.1 Psychroflexus salarius
GCTCACCTCTTCCCATTCCGAACAGAGAAGTTAAGCTCGTTAGCGCCGATGGTACTACAATCGTGGGAGAGTAGGTCGCCGCCTTCCTTTTATAATAAAACCCTTTAGATTATTCTTCTAAAGGGTTTTTTACTTTTTAGATAGTATTTACATTCTTGTAGGCACTTCAATCCCTAATAAATTAAAACACTTTTTTATTTGTCTTGAAGTCTCGACAGCTAAACTTAATCTTAAATTAGTCACATCAAGCTCATCAAAATCTATTATTATACAATTCTGATAAAAATTATTGAAGGTTTTAACTGTAAATATTCTGAGTTTATTGTTTATTTTTTTTAATAAGTTCAGAGAACTTCAATTTGAATCTTTTAAAACGTGGATTTGATACATTCTGAATATATGAATTATTAGGATGTTTTGTTTTATAGTTCTGATGATATTCTTCTGCAAACCAAAAATTTTCAAATTTTTTGATTTCTGCGGCAACATAGATACCCTTATCCTCAAGTTTTTTTATTTTGCTATTTATAACTTTTTTTTCGTCTGAATTCTTAAAAAATATAATTGACCTGTACTGCGAACCAATATCTGGACCTTGTCCATTTTTTTGACTAATATTTTGACTCCCAAAATATACATCAACTAAAGTCGAAAAATTTATTTTGTTTTCATCATATATAACCATTACACTCTCTGCATGACCAGTTTTTCCAGTATTACTGGAGGCATAAGTAGGATTTTTAGTAAAGCCACCTGAATAACCTGAATATACTTCTTTCACACCTTTAACGGATTCATATATTGTTTCTACGCACCAAAAGCAGCCACTTGCAAAATACGCTTTAGAAAATTGTTTGTACTTTTTTGATTCTATCTCACTAGGTGTTTCTGATTGTGCAGATGTTGTACATGATTGTAAAATTAGAATCAATCCAAGAATAAAATAGTTGTATCTACGCATGTCTTAATATTTTTAAGTGAAAAAAGCCTAAACTATTGTTTAGGCTTTTGATTTTCTTTTAAAGAAACTAAATTTAACTCAATTTTTTAAATAGTTTTTGCATTTTTTCGGTTTCTTCCTCTGCTAGAACCTGATCAACTAATATTCTTCCAGAGTGTTCGTCAATAATAACTTTTCTACGTGCAGCAATTTCGACTTGTACTTGGGGCGGTATTGTGAAAAAAGACCCACCAGAAGCACCTCGTTCTATAGTTACAACTGCTAAACCATTTTTAACATTAGTTCTTATACGTTCATAAGCCTTAACAAGACGTTCTTCAATGTCTTTTTTGAAGCTTTCACCTTTTTTTGCTAAAGCTTCTTCTTCCTTTTCAGTTTCTTGTAAGATGTTGTCTAACTCTGATTTTTTGTGATCTAAGTGTTCTTGACGTTGAGCGATTTTTTCTTTTGTTGTTTCTAAAACTTCAGTTTTGTGCTCTATTTGTGCTTTAAACTCACGTATATGCTTTTCTGCTAATTCAATTTCAAGTTCTTGATACTCAATTTCCTTGGTTAAAGCATCAAATTCTCTGTTATTTCTGACATTGTCTTGCTGCTTTTTATATTTTTTAATGAGCTCTTGAGCTTCTGTGATAAAATGTTGTTTCGCTTTTATTTTTTCATCTAATTCTACTAAATCAGATTCTAACTTTTCAATACGTTTAGTTAAGCCTGCAACTTCATCTTCCAAGTCTTCAACTTCAAGAGGTAATTCACCACGCATATTTCTTATTTCATCTATTCGTGAGTCTATAAGTTGTAAATCATATAAAGCTCTTAGCTTTTCTTCTACTGTAACCTCTTTTTTCTTTGCCATAATCAAAAATATTGAATTGGATTGGTATTTATATTTGATAAAACGATTGCAAAATTATGAAATTTTTTCTGAAGTAGAGCATGTATTAATTCTTTTGTGTAATGTTCACTTTCATAATGTCCTACGTCAACTAAAGTAATATTGTCTTCAGCTCTGAAAAAGTCATGATACTTTAAGTCTGCCGTCATATAAATATCAGCCTTTTTTGTTATGGCCTTTTCTATTGCAAATGACCCGCTACCACCTAATACTGCTATTTTTTTTATTGATTTTTTGTGCGGTGTTGAGTGTCTTAAGATATTTGGGTTGAATGTTGCTTTAATTAGTTTAAAAGCTTCAGTTGTTGATAATTCAGTTTTAAACTCTCCAATCATTCCAATACCAATATCTTGATTGATATTTTCTAAGGTTTCAATTTCGTATGCTACTTCTTCATAAGGATGGTTTTCAAATAGACATTTTAGTACTTCAGATTCTAAATGTTTTTGATATGTGATGTTAAGTTGTGTTTCTTCTTCATGATGTACTTCTCCTTGTTTTCCTACGTAAGGGTCTGTTCCTTCTTCTGGTTTAAAACTTCCCTGACCTTTTAATTTAAAACTGCAATTACTATAATTACCAATATGACCAGCACCAATATGAAACAAGGCTTTTTGAACTTTAGTAAAACTATTATTTGGGATATAAGTTGTTAATTTTTTTATAGTTGATGCTTGAGGAATTAAGATTTCACGATTGATTAAATCTAGTTTTTCACAAATCATATTATTGACACCAAATTTGTGGTTGTCTAAAGCAGTATGTATGGCATATATTGAGATATCATGTTTAATTGCCTTTAATACGACTCGTTCAACATACGATTTTCCTGTAATTTTTTTTAGGCCTTTAAAGATAATAGGATGAAAGCTAATAATTAAGTTACAAGATTTTTCAATAGCTTCATCAACAACACTTTCGAGCGTATCTAAGGTAATCAAGATACCTTTTAATTGAAGCTCTTGATTTCCAACCAATAAACCTACATTATCAAAATCTTCTGCATAAGTTGGAGGAATTTTATTTTCTAAGTAGTTTATAACATCCTTTATTTTCATGATTTTCTATTTAAAACAAATTAAATTTTAATTTAGCAAAATATGAAACATCTTAGACTTTTATTGTTTCCTTTTGCGCTAATTTATGGGTTGATTGTTTTTATCAGGTACCAACTATATGATTTAGGTGTATTAACTTCTACTAAGTTTGATTTGCCTTTAATTTGTGTAGGAAATTTAAGTTTTGGAGGAACAGGTAAATCACCTTTAATTGCCGCAATTGTTAATCAACTTTCAAATGAATATAACATGGCGAGTTTGAGTCGCGGTTATAAGCGGTCAACACGTGGTTTTCGTTTAGTTGAAGCTTCCGATGATGTTAGTTCCGTTGGCGATGAACCTTTACAGTTTAAATCTACATTTAATACTCAATTAACTGTGGCTGTTTGTGAAAATCGGGTTCAAGGTGTTTTAAACTTATTAAAATTAAAACCTAAAACTGAACTTGTTTTACTTGATGATGCTTTTCAGCATCGGAAAATTAATCCTGGCTTGTCAATCTTGTTAACAACTTATAAGGATTTATATGTAGATGATGAATTGTTACCAGTAGGTAATTTAAGAGATGCGAAATATGCGGCAAATAGAGCTGAGATTGTTATGGTTACAAAATGCCCTCAAAATTTATCGATTAATGAACAAGAATTAATATCAAAGAAATTGAAATTAACAACTAAACAATCGCTTTATTTCTCTACAATAAAATATAGTGAATTAATATATTCAATAAAATCTGAATTAAAATTAAGTGATTTAAATGATTTTATTTTAGTAACGGGTATTGCAAATCCAAAACCATTGGTGCAATTTTTAAAATCTCAAGGTAAAAAGTTCAAGCACCATGAGTTTGCAGATCATCATAACTTCAACTTAGCTGAGATTAATCATTTGAAATCTTACAAAAAACCTATTCTGACAACAACTAAGGATTTTATGCGATTAAAATCAAATTTTGATGATAAAAGTTTATATCATCTACCGATTCAATCTCAAATTATTCAAAAAGAAAAAGCGTTTTATGATGAATTGAGACAGTTTATCGATTCATTTTAAGCATTAAGTCAATTAATCGATTACTATAGCCGCGCTCGTTGTCGTACCAACCAATTAATTTTATCAAATCTCCACCAATAACTGATGTCATACCAGCATCAAAAGTACATGAGTAAGGACTTCCTAAAATGTCAACCGAAACAATAGGGTCTTCTGTATAAGTCAAAATTCCTTTAAGTTTGTTTTTAGAGGCTTCTTTAAATAAACTATTAATTTCTTTAATACTTGTTTTGCGATTCACATTTAGCGTCATATCAGTTAAAGAGCCATTTGGTACGGGTACACGAATTCCACAGCCACCAATAACATCGCTTAAGTCTGGAAATATTTTGGTAAGCGCTTTTGCTGCGCCAGTTGTTGTTGGGATAATAGATTGTGTTGCTGCTCTTGCTCGTCTTAAATCTCTGTGCGGTTGGTCATGTAAACTTTGGTCTGAAGTAAATGAATGTACAGTTGATATATAGGCATGTTTTACACCTAAATTTTCATGAATTACCTTCAACAAGGGTGCGGCATTATTAGTCGTACATGAAGCGTTTGAAACTATTTTGTCATTATCACTTAAGTACTCATCATTAACACCTAAAACAATCATTTTAACAGAGTCGTCTAATGAAGGTACACTGAGCACCACTTTTTTTGCACCAGCTTTTAAATGTGCTTCTAATTCAGTTTTAGTTTTAAATTTTCCTGTACTCTCTACAACAAAATCGACATTATCTCTTTGCCAATTCAATTGTTCTAAAGTTTTGATTTGATAGGTACTAATTTCAACTTGATTAATTATAATTTTATCACCATCAGTTGTAATTTCAGCATTAAATTGACCATGTACACTATCATATTTTAAAAGATGGGCAAGGGTTTTAGTGTTTGCTAAATCATTAATAGCAACTACTTCAAAATCAGGATGCTGATGCGCTAATCTAAAAAGGCTTCGGCCGATACGACCAAAGCCATTTATAGCAATTCTTATTGGCTTTTGCATACTTAGTTAATGTGCTTTTGAGCCTTGTATGACGACCTAACTAGTGCAGAACTTTCTACATGTCTAAAGCCTAGATCTTTTCCTATTTCTTCATATTTTTTAAATTGATCTGGCGTTACAAAAGTTTGTACAGGTAAGTGTTGTTTACTAGGTTGTAAATATTGACCTATTGTAACAACGTCTACATCTACTGAACGCAAATCTTTAAGAACTTGAATAACTTCATCTTCTTGTTCTCCTAAACCAAGCATTATACCAGATTTTGTTCTTCTAATGCCATTGGCTTTAAGATAACGTAAAACTTCTAAACTACGGTCATATTTGGCTTGTATTCTAACTTCGCGGGTTAAACGTCTTACAGTTTCCATATTATGCGATACAACTTCAGGCGCTACTTCAATAACACGATCAATATTTCTTGTATTTCCTTGAAAATCAGGTATTAAAGTTTCGAGTGTTGTTTCTGGATTCATTCGTCGGATAGCCTTAACAGTTTCTGCCCAAATAATAGAACCCATATCTTTTAAATCATCGCGATCTACTGAAGTAACAACGGCATGTTTAATGCCCATTAGTTTAATCGATCTTGCTACCTTTTCAGGCTCATCCCATTCAACATCTTCAGGCCTTCCAGTTTTTACACCACAAAATCCGCAAGAACGTGTACAAACATTACCTAAAATCATGAAGGTTGCTGTTCCTTCGCCCCAGCATTCGCCCATATTTGGGCAACTTCCAGAGGTACAAATGGTGTGTAAATTGTATTTATCAACTAAGTTTCTAAGGTTTCTATATTTCTCGCCAGTTGGCAGCTTAACACGTAGCCATTTTGGCTTACCTTTAGTGACTTTCTTTTTTTGAGGTGCTTCAACAACTGTACTCATAAAATGTGTATTTTAAACAAAAGTAATAAATATGTACAAGTTAACTTCAGATTTGCAGAGTGACTTCAACTTTTTATCATTTTGTTAAGCAAAGTAGGTTAATTGTGATGATAAGGTAGGTTGTTTAAAATAGTAAATCCGCGATATATTTGTTCAGTAACAAAAATTCTAATCATCTGGTGTGAAAAGGTCATTTTAGAAAATGCCAATTGAGGATATTTGGCATCATAAAATCTTTGGTCAAACCCGAAAGGACCGCCAATTATAAAATTTAAGGTTTTTATGCCAGTATTCATTTGTTTTTGCAGAAGTTGTGCAAATTGCTGTGAGGTGTATTCCTTTCCTTTTTCATCTAAAAGAATAGTGATATGCGACTTATCAATGTATTTTTCTAATTCTTCAGCTTCTAGTCGCTTTTGTTCTTTTGTTGATGTTTTTTTACTGACTCTTACGTCTGGAATTTCTAGGATCGAAAACTTAGCAAAATGATTAATACGTTTTTTATAATCAGCAATTAAAGTTTTTATGGCTGCTTGGTCAGTTTTACCAATTACTATTAAATTTATGTTCATACGCTATAAAAAGCTTAGATTTGTGTGACAAAAATACAATGATAAATGATTAGTCAGCATCAACTTGACCAAGAAATACAACAAATCATTATTAACGCCTTAAAAGAAGATATAGGTGACGGTGACCATTCCTCATTGGCTTGTATACCATTTGAAGCTGAAGGAAAAGCACAACTTTTAGTTAAAGATGAAGGTATCATAGCTGGAATTGATATTGCAAAAAAGGTTTTTCATCAAATCGATTCATCGCTTGTTTTTGAGCCCTTAATTAATGATGGTAAAGTAATAAAGAATGGTGATATTGCCTTTACAATTTACGGGAAACACCAAAGTATCTTAAAAGGTGAACGACTTGCCTTAAACATCATGCAGCGCATGAGTGCTATTGCTACAAAAACCAATCAGTTTGTTAAGCTCTTAAAACCTTATAAAACTCAAATTTTAGATACGCGTAAAACAACGCCTGGCATTCGTGCCTTAGAAAAATTAGCTGTTAAAATTGGTGGCGGAACTAATCACAGATATGCACTTTATGATATGATTATGCTAAAAGATAATCATATAGATTTTGCAGGTGGAATTACAAAAGCGATTGATAAAACTGTCAGCTATTTACAAAACAATCAACTTGATTTGAAAATTATCGTTGAAGCGCGCGATTTAATTGAAGTTGAAGAGATTTTAAAATCTTCTCAACATGTTGAACGTATTTTATTAGATAACTTTTCTTACGTCGATACACAAAAAGCCGTGAGTTTAATAGGTAATGCTTGCAAAACTGAATCTAGTGGTGGTATAACTCCTAAAACCGCAGTTGAGTTTGCCAAATGTGGCGTAGATTATATTTCTTCAGGTGCATTAACGCATTCTATTTATAACTTAGACCTGAGTTTAAAAGCTGTTTAATTTATGTCTAAGCAACCAAAAGGATTAAAGCCAACAAATATTATAACCAAAATTGCGCTTGGTTTACATCGTATTAAATTACCTAAGCTCGATGGTTTATCTTTATACGATGTTTTAAAATTATATTTAGCTGGTATAGTTAAAGGTACTTTCTCTACGCGAGCAAGTTCAATTGCCTTTAGCTTTTTCATGGCTATTTTTCCTTTTTTATTGTTTTTGCTTAACCTAATACCTTTTATTTGGTTCATAGAAGATTTTCAAACAGAGTTACTAAGCTTCATCGAAAATATTTTGCCACCTCAGACTAGTGGTTTATTTCAAGATATATTTCATGATATTGCTAGTAATCCTCGTGCTGGTTTATTATCATTTGTCTTTATGTTGTCTATTTTCTTAATGTCTAATGGTGTAAACGCAATTTTCACCAGTTTTGAATTTTCTTACCACACCAAAATTAACCGTACCATAATTCGGCAATATATTGTTGCTGTTGGTGTAGCTATTATTATAGCACTTTTACTTTTATTTACAGTTATTGCTACCATTTATTTAACCTACATCATCAACGAATTTAGATCACTCGGTGTATTTGGTGACTCTATTCTATACGCCCAGATTGGGCGTTACTTGGTTTTTGTAAGTATGCTTTTTATAGGTATTTCAATTTTATATCATTTTGGTACAAAAGAAGGAAGACGTTCTCGTTTTTTTTCGATTGGGTCTGTTTTCACAACACTTTTAATCATATTAACCACTTTTTTATTTTCTATTTATGTAGAAAATTTCGGATCTTACAATAAGCTCTATGGTTCAATTGGTGCATTATTAATTTTAATGTTATATATTTGGTTAAACGCAAATATTTTATTGTTGGGTTTCGAGTTAAACGGAACACTTTATAGATTACGTAACAATTCTAAATAAATATATACTATGAAAAAGATACTGTTTTTAGTTCTTGCTTTTAGCTTTACAGCTATTAATTTTGCCCAAACTGAAGTTTCTGGAGTTAACTTACCAAACACAACTACTTTTGGAGAATATGAAGTTAAGTTAAATGGCGCCGGTGTCCGCGAAAAATTTTGGATGGATATGTATGTAGGTGGCTTATATCTTACAAGTAAAACCAATGATGCTGATGCCATTATAAATGCTGATGAAGCTATGGGAATTAAACTTCATATTGTGTCGGGTTTAATTAGCAGCGGTAAAATGACCGATGCTGTTGAAGACGGCTTCGAAAATTCAACGGATGGAAACACTGAATCAATCCGACCAAAAATAGATCAATTCAAATCTTTTTTTGCTGATAAGATCAATAAAAAAGATGTTTTTGACATTACTTACCAACCAGGAACTGGAGTTGTAGTTTATAAAAATGGTAAAGAGTCTGGGCGCATTCAAGGCTTAGCGTTTAAAAAGGCTTTATTTGGAATTTGGCTATGTGATAAGCCTGCTGATGACGACCTAAAAGAAGCCATGTTAAATTTATAATTGCATGAAAAAATATTTAATACCTATTTTTTTGTTTTTAATCTTCAACACTTTGGCAACTTACAGCCAAAGTGTTTTTGGTAAATGGTACACCGTAGACGATCAATCCGGTATTAAAAAATCAATTGTTGAAATCTATAAAGCAGGTAATAAGGTTGAAGGTAAAATCACAAAAATTTTAAAAGAATCTAAAAGAAATATGCGCTGTAAAAAATGTAAAGGCCAAATGAAAAATAAAAAAATTGAAGGTCTTGTCATTTTAAAAAATTTAGAAAAAGATGAAGATGAATATACTAATGGTCAAATAACAAACCCTGAAAATGGTAAAACCTACGATGCTAAAATTTGGGTAAACCCTGAACAACCAAATGAATTAAAAGTACGAGGATACGTTGCTTTTTTCTATCGTACACAAACCTGGCAACGTGTAACCAATAAATAAATTAATTTGCATTTTGTAGACGTAATATTACCTCTTGCATTACCAAAACGCTTTACTTATGTCTTTAAAGCCGAAGATTACGATTTTGAAATAAAAGTTGGTAAACGTGTGGCTATTCAATTCGGTAAACGAAAAATATACACGGCAATTGTAGTCAATATTCACAACAATCCACCACAAGCTTATGACGCAAAACCAATTGAAGATGTTTTAGACCAAACACCCATTTTAACCCAATTACAATTACAATTTTTTAAATGGGTTTCAGATTATTACCTCTGTAGTGAAGGCGAAGTTTTACGAGCTGCCTTACCAAGCGCATTTTTACTTGAAAGCGAAACTATTATTGAAAAACATCCTGATATCAATCAAAATGAAATAGAATTTATTGAAGATCAGCATGTTTTAATTTTAGATGCACTCGACATGCAATCAAGTTTGAAGTTATCAGATGTCATGTCAATTCTAGGAAAAAAAACAGTATTTCCTGTTTTAAATGAAATGTTGAGTAAAGATTTAATTGTTTTTAATCAAGAATTAAATCGCCAATACAAACCAAAATTAATTAAATACCTCAGGCTGAACTCTGTTTATTATCAGCAACAAAAATTTGAAGAACTTCTCGAATCTCTTAATCGCGCCAAAAAGCAAAAAGAAGTCTTTATGAAAATGATTGCTTTAGAAACAGCTAAAAAACCAATTACTAAAACCAAATTGAAACAAGAAACAGCGGTTTCAGATGCAGTTATTAAGGCCTTGATAGATAAAGCCATATTAATTGAAGAAGAAAAACAACAAGATCGCGTTCAGTTTAAAACTGAAGTCACATCACATCATATTCAACTAAGCGATCTACAAGATCAAGCGTTCAACCAAATTAAATCCAACTTAGAGACTAAAGATGTCTGTCTATTTCAAGGGGTTACTTCTTCTGGTAAAACCGAAATTTATATTAAACTGATTGAAGCTCAAATTGCAAAGGGAAATCAAGTATTATATCTATTACCTGAAATTGCGCTTACCACTCAACTTATTACGAGATTACAAAACTATTTCGGTGATCAAGTGATTGTATTTCATAGTAAATTTTCGGTTAATGAACGTGTTGAAGCTTACAAACATGTTCTAAATCAGTCTAAAGGTCGAATTATTATTGGAGCAAGGTCGTCCATATTTTTACCTTTTCAAAATCTTGGCTTAATTATCGTTGATGAGTCTCACGAAACCAGTTTTAAGCAGTATGATCCGGCACCGCGATATCAAGCTAGAGATGCGGCCATTGTTTTGGCAAAAATGTCACAAGCTAGAGTTATATTAGGAACGGCAACACCAAGCTTAGAGAGTATTTATAATGTAAAGCAAAAAAAATATGCTTATGTCACACTCACTAAACGTTTTGGAAACGTTTTATTCCCTAAGATAAATATTATCGACCTTCAAGAACGCTACAAAAAGAAAAAAATGAAAGGTCATTTTTCGGAAGACTTAATTCTTAAAATTCAAGAGACTTTAGAACATGGAGAACAAGTTATTTTATTTCAGAATAGACGTGGATATTCGCCAATTTTAGAATGCAATTCTTGTGGAAATTCTCCACAATGCCCCAATTGTGATGTAAGTTTAACTTATCACAAACATAATAATACGCTACGTTGTCATTATTGTGGCTACCATATCGCTATGCAAATTAAATGTATGGCTTGTGGAAGCAAAGATTTATCAACCAAGGGTTTTGGGACAGAACAAATTGAAGTTGAAGCCAAAGCATTGTTTCCTGAATTTAAAATTAAACGTATGGACTTAGATACCACTCGCGCTAAAAATGCTTATGGTAATCTTATTACTGAATTTGAGCAAGGTGAAATAGATATTCTTGTGGGTACTCAAATGCTTAGCAAAGGGTTAGATTTTAGGGATGTAAGTTTAGTTGGCGTTTTAAATGCGGACTCTTTGTTGAATTTTCCAGATTTTAGGGCTCATGAAAGATGTTTTCAATTATTAACACAAGTTGCCGGTAGAGCAGGCCGAACACAAAAGCAAGGCGAAGTCTTAATACAAAGTTTTAATCCGCACCATCAAGTACTTCAACAGGTAACCACTTACAATTATAAACAATTATATAAGGAACAACTTTATGATCGGAAACATTTTAAGTATCCACCTTATTTTAGATTAGTGAGATTTACACTGAAGTCAAAAGATTTTAACCGTGTTAATGAAGCGTCTGCTTGGTTGGCAACTTATTATAGACAAGTATTTAAAGAATATGTTTTAGGTCCAGAGTTTCCGCCGATTCTTCGTATTCGGAATATGTACCATAAAAACATACTGCTTAAAATTCCGCCTCAACAAAGTTTATCCAAAACAAAAAGCTACATCAATAAAGGCCGCGATAAATTTGAAGCTATTGGAGCTTTTAAATCAATTCGTTTAATAATAGATGTTGATCCTTTTTAAGTTATACCAAATATCCTATAAGATGAGACAAAAAGAAATTGAATTATAATTGTCTTAATCAAGGCAAAAAAATTAATCATAGCCTAAGCTACGTTTCATTTTTTTAACGAAGAGAAAGGCAATTAGAAACTATTTATTTATCTTATTTTATGGGAGATTTAGTATTAGTAGTTCAAACTTCAACTTATCGCAACAACTTCAACTAGGCACTGATATCTACCTCTTTTTCAAATTGAGCTTCGTATAAACGTTTATAAAATCCGTTAGTTGTAAGAAGTTCATCATGTTTTCCGACTTCTTTAATTTCGCCCTGATCCATCACAATAATTTTATCGGCAGTTTTAATGGTGGCTAATCGATGTGCAATAATGATGGATGTTCTTCCTTTTGTAATTTTTTCGGTGGCTTCTTGAATTAACTGCTCACTGTAAGAGTCGATAGAAGAGGTGGCTTCGTCTAAAACTAAAATACCTGGATTACTAACATATGCGCGAAGAAAAGCAATAAGTTGGCGTTGTCCTGAAGACAACATTGCGCCTCGTTCTTTCACGTTATAATGGTAATTGTTAGGTAAACTGCTTATAAACTCGTGAACACCAATATCTTTTGCTGCTTGAATAATATCGGCTTCTTTAATAGCTGGTTTATTTAAGCTAATATTTTTTAATATACTATCTGCAAATAAAAAGACATCTTGTAGAACAACCGCTATTTCTTCTCTTAAACTATTCAGTTCGTAAGATTTTAAATTTTTACCGTCAACTAAAATTTCACCAGAATCAATATCATAAAAACGGCTGAGTAAATTAATGATAGTACTTTTTCCTGCGCCTGTAGCGCCAACAATAGCAACAGTTTCTCCTGAATTAACTTCTAAATTAATGCCTTTTAAGACTTCTTCGCCTTTAACATAGCTAAATCTAACTTGGTTGAATTTAATGTTGCCTTTTAAATTTTTAGCTTCAATTTGACCTTGATTTTCAATTTTAGAATTAGTGTCAATAATTCCAAACACACGATTAGCGGCAACCATACCCATTTGTAGCGAATTAAATTTATCGGCAATTTGTCTTAAAGGTCTAAATAGCATTTGGGCTAATTCTATAAACATAATAATAATACCAAGTGATAAGACGTCACTTTCAACAACTCGTAAACCACCAAACCAAACGATTAAACCAATGGTAATTGATGTAGACATTTCAGCGATTGGGAAGAATATGGCATTATACCAAACCGTTTTAATCCAAGCTTTTTTGTGCTTTTCATTAATATTTTTAAAATTTTTATATTCTTCTTGTTCTCGATTAAATATTTGCACAATCTTCATTCCTGAGATGCGTTCTTGAACAAATGAGTTTAAGTTAGAAACTTGGGCTCTGACATCTTCAAATGCAACTTTCATTTTCTTCTGAAAAACGCGTGTTGCATATAATATAAATGGTAAAACTGTCAGTACAAGCAAAGTGAGTTGCCAACTTTGATAAAACATGACAAATAAAACAGCAATCATTTTTAGTAAATCACTGATAATCATAAATAAGCCCTGACTAAATATACTTGCAATTGTTTCAATATCACTCACAGCTCTGGTAACTAAACGGCCAACTGATGAGTTATCAAAATACTGTTTTTTAAAGTCCATCATGTGGTTAAAGAGTTTTACTCTTAAATCTCGAATCACTTTTTGACCAAGCCAATTGGCAAAAAATATAAAACTAAACTGAAAAATGACCTCACCAATTAAAACAAGCAGCATCATGAGGATGTAAAACTGCGTTGTTTTAACGTCTTTTTCTACAATCCCATCATCAATTGCAAATCTCAGTAAATATGGGCGCATTACACCTAAAGCAGATAATACAATAGCTGCAATAGCAACAAAGTAAAAGGTTTTTTTGTAAGGTTTTGTAAA
Organism: Psychroflexus salarius; assembly: GCF_900129035.1. GTDB lineage: Bacteria > Bacteroidota > Bacteroidia > Flavobacteriales > Flavobacteriaceae > Psychroflexus > Psychroflexus salarius. Next base: position 13,626 of record NZ_FQTW01000001.1, read on the forward strand.
TGCCAATAAGCGCTTAAATAAACCTAAATCAAAGGCTTTACCAGTAGTTGAATTATTTTTTTTTGTTTTCATTTAATAGCCAATATCAGTTAAAAATAGGGCATGAGCAGGAACAGATTTTCCTGCATTTCTGCGGTCTTGATCGATAATGATTTGATTGAATTCTTTTAAAGTTAATGTTTGTAAACCAACTTCAATCATAGTGCCTACAATTGCCCGAACCATATTTCTTAAAAATCGATTAGCCTTAATGTCAAAACAAATCAAATTACGTTCTAATTTCCACTCGGCTTCAAATATGTTGCAATGATAAGTGTAGACATTGGTTTTAACCTTAGAAAACGCTTTAAAGTTTTGATGTTTTTTCAAAATTTCACAAGACGCATTCATTTGATTTAAGTCTAATTGGCGCTTAATGTAATAGGCTGAATTAATGACAAATGGATTTTTATTCTGCGTGATTTGATAGCGATAAGACCGATGTTTAGCATCAAACCGTGCATGAAAATCATCTTTAACTTGTTCAATTTTTTGAAAAGCAATATCTTTAGGCAACAAAGTATTGCATTTAAAAACAAGCTGACTTAAGTCTTCAATGAAGACTTCAGAATCAAAATGAGCAACATAATAAGAAGCATGAACACCAGTATCAGTCCGTCCAGCACCAACCACTTTAATATTCTGCTGAAGCGCGGTACTTAATGCATTTTCAACTAATTCTTGAACACTTAAGTGATTGGGCTGAATTTGCCAACCCTTATATGCTAAACCATTGTATGATAATGTAACTTTGTACCTCAAAAAACTTCTTTTTTACAAAGATAGAATTTATAGGCTTTGTAAATCTTAAGAGTTTGCTATAATACTATTTTGATGAAAATTTTATTGCTTAGTGATACACATTCGTATATAGATGATCGCATACTGAGTTATGCTGAAGAAGCAGATGAAGTATGGCATGCTGGAGATATTGGTAAGGTTGAAGTTACCGACCAAATTAAACAAGTTTCTCAACTTCGGGCAGTTTACGGTAATATTGATGGCGAAGAGATTCGTAGAGAATTTCCTTTGCATCAAAAATTCAATTGTCATGGTGTTAAAGTTTGGATGACCCATATTGGTGGTTATCCAAAGCGGTATGCGCCTTCAATTCGTGAAGCGCTAAAAAAACAGCCACCAGATTTATTTATTTCAGGGCATTCACATATTTTAAAAGTAATGCGAGACCACGAATTAAAACTAATGCACATGAATCCTGGTGCTGCTGGTGTTCATGGCTTTCATAAAGAACGGACCATGTTAAGTTTTGAAATCAACAAAGCTCAACTTGAAAACCTTCAATTAATTAAATTAGGCTTAAGAGGGAAAACAGGACTTTAAAAACCAAGAAACCCCGAAATTAATCGGGGTTTCATTCACTAAATACACTAAGATTTGTGGCTTAACGAAATCGGTCAACAGATTTTACAAGATCTTCATCCTTTTTGATGGCTTTGTTGGCCATCACTAAAAAAACGATAGAAATGATTGGGAGAAGCATCTCAATACCTTTCTCTGAAAATGATTTTTCTCCAGGTAAATTTAGCAGACCGTAAACGAAAACACCTACTAAAACAAAGTTTAATATGATATTTACACGTCCTAAAACGAATTGCAATTTTCTGTTTTTAAATAAAAATATAGCAATAAGCGCAATTAATGCACTTACAGAAAACAAAGACCTAATAATTAAAATTGATTGTTCTCCAAGAACATGAGACATGTCAAATTTATCAATACCGATTATATTAAATATAACCGCATTAAGTAAAACAACTATCAATAAATATAAAGACTGTCTGCGTTGTATCATTGTGCTATAAATTCGACACAAAAATAGTAGTTTATCTGAGAAAATAAGAGCATAATTAAAATTTTGTTGTATAATTGCAATGTCCATAAACTTGGGCGTTTTGTAATTTATTCAGTTACATTATTTTAAACCCCAAATTTTACTTCATAATATTTAAAATAATTTCAATAAATATCAATGTTAGAGATTAACGAATTAAAGGCAAAAAAACTGCCTGAATTGCAAGGTATTGCTAAAGAGCTAGAAGTTCCTAAGTTTAAAAGCTTAAAAAAATTAGATTTAATTTATCAAATTCTTGATTACCAAGCTAGCAACCCTGAAAAGGTTAAATCTGTAGTTTCTTCAGAACCAAGTCCTGCAAAAACTTCTCCTTCACAAAATAAAGAGCAGAACGTTTCAAAAGGCGAAGCTCGAAAAAAAGTTACAAAGACCAGTCAAAATAAAACGTCTGCTAAGATTTCAGATGAATCAAAATCTTCTGAAGATAAAAATTCTAAGCGACCAAGACAAAAGACGACATCTAGCCAATCAAAGCCTGAGAATTCAAATCAATCTAAGTCCAGCAAAAACACTCAGCAAAAAACGTCTACAAAAGAAAAATCAGATTCTAATCAAAAAAATAGTCAATCTTCTGCTAAACAACCACAAAAGCAAGGTTCGAAGCTAGACCAAAATCAAAAGAAGTCTTCTGATTCTAAAAATGACACCTCACAAAAACGCTCATCACACCAATCCAATCAAAAATCTAATCAGAAAAACGGTAATAAAGATACCCGAAATAAATATAAACAACCTAATTACGAATTTGATGCGATTATAGAGTCTGAAGGTGTTTTAGATATGATGCCTGATGGCTATGGATTTTTACGTTCGTCAGATTACAATTATTTATCATCTCCAGATGATATTTACTTGTCTCAATCTCAAATAAAATTATTTGGATTAAAAACAGGCGACACTGTTTTAGGTCAAGTTAGACCACCAAAAGAAGGTGAAAAATATTTTCCTTTAATCAAGATTAATAAAATCAACGGTCTTGATCCTCAAGTTGTTCGCGATCGTGTTTCATTTGAGCATTTAACACCATTATTCCCAAAAGAACGTTTTAGAATAGCAGAGCGAAGCTCTTCAATCAGCACTCGGGTTATGGACATGTTTGCGCCAATTGGTAAGGGACAACGTGGTATGATTGTCTCGCAACCAAAAACAGGAAAAACAATGTTGCTTAAAGACATTGCCAACGCCATTGCCGCTAACCATCCTGAGGTTTATCAAATTGTTTTATTAATCGATGAACGTCCAGAAGAAGTAACTGATATGCAACGTAGTGTTCGTGGTGAAGTGGTGGCTTCAACTTTTGATAAAGAAGCACATGAACATGTTAAAGTAGCCAATATTGTGCTTGATAAAGCAAAAAGATTAGTTGAATGTGGTCATGATGTGGTTATTTTATTAGACTCCATTACGCGTTTGGCAAGAGCTTATAACACGGTTCAACCAGCAAGTGGAAAAGTGTTGAGTGGTGGTGTAGATGCTAATGCATTACATAAACCTAAGCGCTTTTTTGGTGCCGCACGAAATATTGAAAACGGTGGATCACTATCAATTATTGCAACCGCTTTAACTGATACAGGTTCTAAAATGGATGAAGTCATTTTTGAAGAATTTAAAGGTACAGGAAACATGGAGCTTCAGTTAGACCGTAAAATTGCCAATCGTCGTATTTTCCCAGCAATCGACTTAACCGCTTCAAGTACGCGTCGAGATGACTTATTACTCGATCAAGATATGGTTCAAAAAATGTGGGTAATGCGTAAGTATTTAGCTGATATGAATCCTGTAGAGGCTATGGAGTTTATAAGTGAACGCATTAAGCAAACTAAAAATAATGAAGAATTTATCATTTCTATGAATGGTTAATTCACTTTAATTATTTAATAAATCAAAACCGCTTTAATTTCAATTAGAGCGGTTTTTTTGAATAAGCGAAATTTTATTCGGAATAAACGATTTAAAAAAACTGATCTAGTTCAAGTTATTTCTACCTTCTAAACATCTAAAAAATCTTTTGAACGTTTCAAAAATCAATAAAAAAACTTATTTAAGCATGATACAATTTGGTACAGGTTTGAAAATTTAACCTCAAATCCTGTGACTACATTCATCAGCGACGTCCAACCCTATGATTGGAGTGAAGGCATACCATTTTCTGTACCCAACTAGTACATTATACTATTTTAAACCTATACTAAAGTCTTCTCCGACGCATGTTCAACATCACTTAAGCAGAGTTTGAAATCTTCGGAAATCACTGCAAAAAACAAGTCATCTCTTGTGTTAAAATCGATTTTTATCAGATTTTTAAAATGCACCCAGCCGGTCTTAAAGGCCTTTTTATCGTCAACAGTAACGTTTTCAGTAAGGACAAATTCAAGTTCATCTAAGCTGTTTTCATCTTTAGCTGAAAGTGCAATTTTCAAATAAAAATCATTTGTAAAACTATTGTCATTAACCAAAGAATAAGAATAGGTGTATCCCGTTTGTAAAGCCTGAATATCAGACAATACTGCTGAGGCTGTAGGTATGCTACCGGCACCACGACCCTGAAAAAATTGTTCATGCGCAAATTCTGCATTGACATTTACGGCATTAAATTCATTCTCAACATTATAATTAGAATGGGTTTTTGGCACTACAAACGGAGCTACAAAACCGATGACTTTATCTTCAATTTGCTTGGCATAAGAATACAGTTTCAGCTTACTATCGCGATTATTTGCAAAATTGACATGTGCAGGTGCGATGTGTCTAATACCACAATTAAAAACATCTTGTGGTTTTACACCAACACCAAAAGCATGTTTTAATAAAATAGCCAACTTGTACTTAGCGTCAAAACCATCCACATCCAATGTTGGGTCAGATTCTGCAAAGCCCAAATCTTGAGCTTCTAGTAAGGCTTTATCATAAGTTAAACCTTGCGCTGTTCGGCTTAAGATATAATTGGTGGTACCATTACAAATACCCTGAAAACCTTCAATATGGTCACTTTTAAAATAATCTTCGATATTTCTTATGATAGGAATACTGGCACAAACTGAGGCCTCATACAAAAATGCGACCTGATGTTCTTTCGCCAATTCTATCAATTCATCCAAATGTTCAGCGATGAGTTTTTTGTTGGCAGAAACGACATTTTTACCGAGTTTTAACGCCGACTTTACAATGTCGTACGCTGCATCGGCATCATCGATCAATTCCACCACGGTATTGATGTCGTTATCCAATAGAATATCCGAGGACTGATAATAAAAGTGCTGAACTGGTAAATCTCTTGATTTGTATTTATCTTTGACCACTATTTTTGTAATTGAGGCATTGATATTTGGGCTTTGTTGAAGGATTTTATAAAATCCCTGTCCTACGCACCCGTAACCAAATAGACCTATTGTTGATGTTTTTGTCATTTTATTTGCTGTTTTTAAATTTGAGTTTGAATACTTAAGCCACTCAAAAACTTTTGAGTTGATTTGTTCGGCTTCCACTAAAAATCCATCATGTCCGTATATAGAATCAATTTCAAGATATTGGGCATTTGGAATATGTTTTGCCAAAAACTGTTGTTCTTCTGGTTGAAACAATCGATCTGAACATAAGCCAATACAGAGGGTTTTAGCTTCAATTTTTTTTAGAACCTCTTCAACCGATACATTTCCTCGCCCTAAATTATGGCTGTCCATACTTTTGGTGATGGCATAATACGCAAAAGGACAAAAGCGTTTGACCAGCTTTTCACCTTGATAGTGTTGATAGGATTCGGCAGAAAAATTTTGAACTGTATCTGATGATTTTTCAATTTGGGTTGAATTATAAATATCAGATGTTCTATAACTCAATAACGCTATGGACCGCGCGGCTTTTAGTCCTGCTTTTCCACCACCTGTTAAATTCTTTCGAAAACTCTGATCAGCTTCCATTGCTAGTCTTTGGGAGGCGTTAAACGCGATACCCCATGGCGAATGAAACGCGTTGGTCGCGAGAACACATAAGTGTTGGATTTCCATGGGAAATTCAACAGCCCATTGCAAAGCTTGCTGACCACCTAAAGAGGCCCCAATAAGGAGATGAATCGTTTGAAGATTTAAGTGTTTAGCGACCAAACGATGCGCCTTAACCATATCCTTTATCGTAATCAACGGAAAATTTTTACGCTGAAATTCTTCTGGAACTTCAGCTGAACTCGCTCCAGTAGTGCCATAGCAGGAGCCTAAGAAATTTGGGCAAACAATAAAATACTTGTCAGGATCTAAAAGACGGCCAGGACCAAACATTTCTGGCCACCAGTCATGAACTTCTGCACTAGCAGTTAATGCATGACAGACCCAAATCACATTGGATTTTTCTGCATTCACCTGACCGTAAGTCCTAAAAGCCACGTTCACCTGAGGTAGCACTATACCGCTTTCCAGTTTAAAGTTTTCTGTATGAATTTGTTTTATGGACATTAAATTTAGTTTTATACCGGTACCTGAATTTTATTCAGGGCGTGTTTGATGTCTTTTTTTAAGTCTTCAATATGTTCGATGCCTACTGATAGTCTTAAGATGCCTGGACGAACGCCAGCTTTGATTTGATCTTCTTCACTAAGCTGTTCGTGTGTAGTCGAGGAAGGATGAATGATGAGTGTCTTGGCGTCACCAACGTTGGCTAAATGCGAAATCAACTGAAGCTGATTCACAAACTCATCTGCAGCTTCTTTCCTGGCTTTAAGTTTAAAATTCAGGACGCCTCCAAAACCTCTTTTAAAATACTTTTTAGCATTGTCGTGATAGGATGATGAAGCTAAACCAGGATAATTCACCCATTCTACGTCATCTAAACTTTCCAGCCACTTGGCAAGGGCCAGTGCATTTTCACCTGTTCGTTCTACCCGAAGCGAAAGGGTTTCCAGTCCCTGAGTGAGCTGAAAAGCGTTAAAAGGTGAAAGTGCCGGGCCAAAATCACGCAGTCCTTCTACTCGGGCTTTGATGATAAAGGCAATATTTTCAAAATCGCTGTCCTTACCAAAGACATCAGAAAAGACGAGGCCGTGATAAGATTCTGACGGTTCTGAAAATTGTTTGAATTTGCCATTGCCGTAATCGTATTTTCCGGCATCAACGATGACACCGCCAATACTGGTGCCGTGACCGCCTATCCATTTAGTGGCTGAAGCGACCACAACATCCGCACCATGTTTAATCGGTTGAAAAAAGTACCCACCGGCACCAAACGTATTATCAACAATTAAAGGGATATCGTGATGTTTGGCCAACGCAGCAATAGCATCAAAATCAGCGACGCTAAAAGCTGGATTACCAATGGTTTCTAAATAAATAGCCTTGGTATCATCTTCTATTTGTTCCTCAAAATCCTCAACATCTGTGCCTTTAGCAAACTTAGCGTGAATACCAAGTCGTTTAAAAGTTACTTTAAATTGATTGAAAGTTCCCCCGTACAAATGTGGTGAAGTCACGAAACTGTCGCCGGCCTCAAGAATATTGGTCAAGGCTATAAATTGGGCAGCCTGACCAGACCCTACAGCCAGGGCAGCGACGCCACCCTCTAGGGCAGCAATGCGTTTTTCAAAAGCATCGGTTGTCGGATTCATGATTCGGGTATAGATGTTTCCAAATTCCTTGAGGCCAAAAAGATCTGCTGCGTGTTTAGAGTTATTAAAGACATAAGATGTAGTTTGATAAATCGGTAAAGCTCTGGAGCCTGTTGAAGCGTCCGCTTCTTGTCCAGCATGAAGCTGAAGGGTTTCAAAATGATAATTTTCTTGTGACATGATATATAAGATTAAAGTTAAAATTGAAATACTTGAGAAAGGCTCAAGTTCAGAATTGACTTAAGACCGTAAAATGCGTTGCTAGATGGTTATTAGCAACTCATGCGCATTCGCATGAAACTACAGTCTGCGAATGGTTTTAAAAATAGAATAATAGAAATATGATCAGTTGAAAGTACTGATAATAATCGGCATTTGAGATTAAGAGTGTTTTTCATCGCTAAACTTTTATATTTTTTGAATGCACTATTGCTTTCAAATCTGGAATTGGCACCGATTTTCCAATATTGAAATACATCAATACTTATAGTGGGTTGCCAGAGGGTCATCGAGCCAGTCTCTCACCTCATTCTTTATAAAATTTGCGATTACTCACAAATTGGGATGCAAATATATTAACAAATAAAATAGAATTCCAAATAAATATAATATCTTTTGGGATAATGCGATCAATAAAATGTTTACAGCAATATCTAAACTAGTATTGTTAGACATAGAAGTGATCAACTCATGTTCAAAATTTTTAATATAAGTTGAAGTTTGGTGACTTTATTTCAACTAGTCTTGATGTTCAACTTTTTCTTGTAGCATTTTCAACTCATCACGAAAACGTGCTGCTTCCATAAAGTCAAGTTCTTTAGCCGCATTTTCCATTGCTTTACGTACCTTCTTTATTCTAGATTTAATTTCAGTAGTTGAATAATTTTCGGCTGCTTCTTCTGCTGCAGCTAAAGTAGGTGTTTCTACAGGATCGTATTCTTTTGATTTTGTGCGTTGTCCAAAAACACTATCAATCGATTTAATCAGGGCTTTCGGTGTGATGTTATTTTTCTTATTATAATTAATTTGCTTATTCCGGCGGTATTCTGTTTCATCGATGGTTTTTTGCATGCTTTCAGTAACTTTATCTGCATATAAAATGGCGCGACCTTCGAGGTGTCTAGCTGCTCTACCAATCGTTTGGGTTAAAGTTCTATTACTGCGTAAAAAGCCTTCTTTATCGGCATCTAAAATCGCCACAAGTGAGACTTCAGGTAAATCTAGACCTTCACGTAAAAGGTTGACGCCAACCAAGACATCAAAAACACCTTTTCGTAAATCAGACATAATTTCAACACGTTCTAAAGTGTCGATATCACTATGGATATAACGTGTTTTAATATCAACCCGCATCAGATATTTAGTCAATTCTTCTGCCATACGCTTGGTTAAAGTCGTTACCAAAACACGTTGATTTTTTTTAACGCGATGATCAATTTCATCGATTAAATCGTCAATTTGGTTTTCACTAGGTCTTACTTCAATTTCAGGATCGAGCAGTCCTGTTGGACGTATGACTTGTTCTACATATACACCACCACTTTTTTGAAGTTCGTAATCTGCTGGTGTTGCACTCACATAAATCACTTGATTTTGGAGTGCTTCAAATTCTTCTAATTTAAGTGGTCGATTATCTAAGGCTGCAGGTAATCTAAAGCCATATTCAACTAAATTTTCTTTACGTGAACGGTCGCCACCATACATAGCGCCAACTTGTGGGATGGTAACATGGCTTTCATCAACTAACATTAAATAATCGTCTGGAAAATAGTCTAATAAGCAGAATGGCCTTGTCCCTGGATTCCGGCCATCTAGGTAACGTGAATAATTTTCAATTCCTGAGCAATACCCTAATTCTTTTATCATTTCAAGATCAAAATTAGTACGCTCTTCAATCCGTTTGGCTTCAAGTGGTTTACCTATTTCTTGAAAATACTCAATTTGTTTTCCTAAATCGATAGCAATTTGATCAATGGCTTGATTTAATACATCTGGAGAAGTGACAAAGATATTAGCCGGATAAATATTTAGTTTATCATATTTTGTAAAAATTTCATTGGTTTGTGGGTCAAAAGCTTCAATATCTTCAATCTCATCACCAAAAAAATGTACACGGTAAGCATGATCGGCATAACCAGGGTAAATGTCCAATGTGTCACCTTTGATTCTGAAATTACCACGATTAAATTGAACTTCTGTTCTAGAATATAAACTTTGAACTAAACGCTGTAAAAATTGGGTTCTTGAAATAACTTGATCAACTTCAATAGAAATAACATTTTTTTGAAATTCAGCTGGATTACCAATTCCATATAAACAACTGACTGACGCGACAACCAAAACATCTCGACGACCTGATAGAAGTGAAGATGTTGTGCTTAACCTCAGTTTCTCGATATCTTCATTGATGGATAAATCCTTTTCGATATAAGTTCCTGTAGATGGAATAAAAGCTTCGGGTTGATAATAGTCATAATACGAAACAAAATATTCAACGGCGTTATCAGGAAAAAAAGCTTTGAATTCAGCATATAATTGAGCAGCAAGCGTTTTGTTATGGGCTAAAACCAATGTGGGCTTCTGAACTTTTTCAACAACATTGGCCATACTAAAAGTTTTACCAGAACCCGTTACACCCAATAATGTTTGGTACTGTTCATTAGATTTAATGGCTTTAACAAGCTGTTCAATGGCCTTAGGTTGATCTCCTGTCGGCTTATAATCTGATTGTAAGTTAAATTTCAAGTTATTTTTTTTACGAAAATAGCTTGAGGATTTATGACCACCAAAGAATCAATTGGCTTTTAACCCTAAATTAATGCTTTTAGATCTAGCGTTTTAAGGTCAAATGACTAGTATAAGTTTGGCCATCTTTAAACTCTACAACATACCAATAATCTCCGCTAGGTAACGAATTTCCGTTAAAAACACCATTCCATGAGGTGTTTGACGAATCAAGTCTTGCTAAACGTTTCCCATAGCGGTCAAAAATTTGTATAAATTTAATTTGTTCGCGTTGTGCTTGAGGACCATTTACTTCCCATACATCATTATAACCATCATTATTTGGTGTGAAAAATTGCGGGAAATCGATGACTTGAAATTCTAATGAAGTTAAACCACATCCATTTTTATCACGAACAAAAATTGTATTTTGAGCTGCAGAAACTTCAAATAAGTTAGAATCTTTAAATGCAGAGGTATTAAGTGCATATTCATAATCACCAACACCTTCAGCAATAATTTCAACCTCAAAATTTTCAGGCGTTCCTGTAAGGTTATAAGAAATTGAAGCTGTTTCTGAAACAAGTACGTTGAAGGTTTGCGTAACAAAACACTCTGAAAGGCTTTCTGGGTTTGAAATTTCAACCGTATAACTTCCTGATTCATCAACTAGAATAGTTGGAGTAGTTGCACCTGTTGACCAGTTATAATTGAAGTTATTCATTTCATTTTCTAGAGAAGGTACTAATTCGATTTGTGAAGATTCGTTTAAACAAAGAAAAGTTTCAGTTTGAGGTTCTGATAAATCAGGAATTTCAGTAGAACTTAAAATGACTTCAACTGTAGCTGTGCAATTGTAAAAATTTTGAATCCTAGCAAAAATTGAAGTTGATGTGTCATGAGGTAAGGATAAGTTTGTTTCAGAAATTTCATTTATGTTATTAGCGGCATCGGTTTGTGTGTTAAATAAACTGATGTTTGAATTATTAGGTAGGTTGTTATTGATTTCTACTCTTGAAATAAGCTCACTTACATTGAACACAATTTGATCATTTTCAATCTTACAAGTTGAAACTTCCAAGCTCGGAAGAGTTGTAGGATTGATATTTAAGTTTAGATTTAAAACTGTTTGGCATCCAGCTTCATTTTGAACTGCGACAAAAAGTTGCGTATTTGTTAAAACTTCATAATTTTGGGTGTTTTGAATTGGGCTTTGAAGTAAAATAGCATCATTTAGAGATGTATAAAACCCATTACTTAAAAGGTTTAATTGGTTTATTTCAGGGAATATAAGCTCTAAGTTAAAACGAGTTAGGCCGGTTTCGGCTTCACATTGCGTAATGATTAAATCATCATAATTATTAGGATTAATAAATTCAACTTCAATGCTATCTGAAGCACTACAACCATTAGCTAATTCAACATTTACGCTATAAGATCCAGCGCCAAAATCAGCTTGTGAGATTTCTAAATCTAAACTGTTTTCATTCTGTGTAATTTCAGTGTCTTCATAGAACCAAGTAATATTATTTCCAGCTTGTTCTTCAGGTAAGCTTAATGTAAATACATCACCTTCACAGAGCGCATTATTTCCTGTTAAGTCTTGACCTAAATCAGCTCCTATGTTAAAACTATTAGCTTCAATAAATACGGCAGAATCGTATCTGTAATTTGTTTCATCAGCAATTACCAGTTTAATATCGTAGGTTTGGTTGGCAATAACATTTGCATTAGCGGTTAAAACTGCTGTTCTACCGTTAAAATTAGTAGGTGCATTAGTGTTGTTAAATTGACCGAAATATTCTTCATTTTCAGCTGGGCAGCCATTATTTCCGGGAATTTCAGGATGAACAGAAGTGACTAAAACTGGCTCATTTGTACCAGGAATAACAGCAATGTTTTCAAATTGAGCTTGAGTGTTTGCTGGTTTAATTAAAAAGGCAAAAGCATCAGAATAAATACAAGTGTTAGGATCACCTTCTTGATATTCTTCAGAGGCAAAAATGTACCGAAAGCTTAGGTTTGTTGCTTTAGGTGTAAATTGAAACTCAAAAACAGTCGCATTTGTTGTTTCTCCAGGACTTAATCCTACAGCATTTTCTAAATCACTATCGCCAACCCAATTATCATCATTACCATCATCGCTTAAATTATCGTTAGGGCCATCAACATTGCTCAGTTGACCAGTTGAAAGGACAAGTCCGCTTTCAAAAGGAAAACCAGAATTATTTGATTCGAAAAAGCCGAATGTTTTAGCGTTTGGAAAGTTACCGCTTCTTGTATTTGTAATTAGAATATCTTCAACACATTCTGTATCTCCAAACAAAACTGTTTCAACTAGTTCTTGCTCAGAATAAAAGTTTGGAGCTGTTGTTACATACTGAGCTTGCATGCTCAAAGCGCTTAATAAAAGCAAACAAAAAATGTATTTCAATACTTTATTTTTAGGGGTGGCAAAGTTAATTAATGATTAAGACTTATAGATAAAGTCTAGGTTTGATTTAACGTTTTAAAGTGAAATTACCTTTTAAAATTAGGCCTGATTGAAGTTGTATTACATACCAATAGTCATTTGCAGGCATTGGCTGACCATTGAAAGTTCCATCCCAACCTTTGCTATCTTGCGAAAAGCTAGTGATATGCTTACCGAAACGATCGAATACTTGGATGTAATCTATTCTGATATCAGTTTTTACGATACCTTTAAGCTGCCAAAAATCATTTATACCATCATTATTAGGTGTAAAAAAATCTTTAACACCTAAAATGGCGACGCTATTTTTTTGAGTCCCACAACCGTTTTTATCACGCACAAATACATCATAAACGCCAGGCGCTAGATTTTCAAAAAGAGGCTCATCTTGAAAATCAAACGCATAATCTAGTGCGTATTCATAATCGCCTAAGCTTTCAGCCGCTAGAATTATTGAAATTGAATTATTTTCTTGTGTGGTGTCTTCAATTTCAAAGCCAAAAGAAGCGATATTAGATTCAATAACTTCGTCTGACTTAGAAGAAGAACAACCCGTTAAATTATTTGTGACTGTTAGGGTATAAGTTCCGCCTTGATTTATATCTATGTCTGGCGTGGTTTCACCATTACTCCAGCTAAAAGAATAATTGTCTTGCTCATCTAAAGGTATTCCTGAATTTAATTGAATTGTTTCAGGAAAATCTTCTTGGCAATAAATAAGTGATTCACCTTCAGATTCAATTATTGGTTTAGATGTTACCTTTAAATCTAGCGCAACAACACTAGCACAAGTTGAAGCTGAATTTACCCTTACATAAACCGTTTGATTATAAGCTTGAGAATTGGTATAAGTCGAATTTACTAATTCTTCTGCATTTTCATTAATAGCAGCTTCTTCAGATAAATAGTATGAAAAACTAGCCTCGTTTGTATTTGAAAAAATTGATTCATTTACTTCTTGTAAATTAAATTCAGCTAATCCTGTTTCTGTTTCAATTTCGCACTCTACTAAAGCCGATGGTTCATTTATTTGAATGTAAGGTATATAAACTAAATTAAACTCCTGTGTGGTTAAATCGTTTCCAAAATTATCTTGTGGTGTTACTGTGTAAACGCCTTCTTGAATAACCTCTAAGACAGGTGTATTTGAATTTTCTAACTCAATAGTGCTGTTACCATTGTTTAATTCCCAAACGTAATTCACAGCCTCATTTGTTGTTGCATCTAAGCTAACAACTTCATCTTCGCAAGCTTCAATTACATTTAAAATGCTGCAATCTGTTGCACCTATGCCAGAAGTTTGGTTTAATAAAATACTTCCTGAAACGCCTTCAAAATTGGTGATGAGCATGATATAAAATTCGCCTGTTTGCGCGTTAGAAATGCTCGCAAATTCTGTTGCAGATGCTGAGTAACTACATGCAATAATGTCGTTTAAAGGCGGCGTATTTTCTTCACAAACATCTAAATTATCGTATGGTCCCCATAATGCAAAATCTACGTCTAAAAGGGCGCCAATTGGATTGCCGTTATCATCAAATCCACCTGAAGACTGTATTATTTCGAAATTTAGATTACCAGGGTCGTCAATTTGGATGTAAAACCAAGCTGGATTAGGTGTAGAACCTAAACAATCGACTGATCCAAATCCATTATCTCCAGTTGTGTTTGAAAAAACTAAAGAAGAATCGCCAGCACAAAATGGTTCTGGGCTGCTACAAACAGGGCTTTGAGAATACGAAAAACAACTAATGATAAAACATGTATAAATTATAACTTTTCGCATAGCTTATTGTTTAGTAGGGTAAATTTTAATAAGCTGTTTTGATTTTGAGTAATAATAGAAGACTGTTTGGTCATTATAAATATCCATTTTGTAAAGAAAAGGGTTGAATAGAGAAGGTTCTAAATAATCTGGTAAACTAGCACCTAATTTTTTATTATAAGTATTGATTTTATGTAAATTTTCAAAATTATCGTGCTTTATGGATGGTCTTTCTACATTATTAATAATAAAAACCCTTTTTAATAATGCTTTTTTGTTTTTTAGGTGAACAGGATTCGAAAAAACGATTGTTTCTGATTGTTCTAAATATACTTCGTTAATGTACTTATTAAAGTTTGAGCTGTTAAGAGGTATTTCTTGAGAATTCATGAAAAACGAGGCGAATAATGCTGTAATTAAAAGCTTCATGAGTTATCGTTTTAAGGTGAAATTTCCTTTTAATACTAATCCATCTTGCAGTTTTATAACATACCAATAATCGTTTGAAGGCATAGGTTTTCCCTTATAAGTACCATCCCAACCTTTGCTTTCTTGCGAAAAGCTAGCGATATGTTTGCCATAACGGTCAAATACCTGAATATAATCTATTCTAATATCGGCTTTTACAATACCTTCAAGCTGCCAAAAGTCGTTGACGCCATCATTATTAGGTGTGAAAAAATCTCGTACACCTAATAGTCCAACGCGTTCTTTTCGAGTACCACAGCCATTTTTATCGCGAACAAATACATCATAAATTCCTGGTGCTAAACCTTCAAAGAGAGGCTCATCTTGAAAATCAAATGGATATTCTAAAGCATATTCATAATCACCTAAACTTTCTGTAGTTACAATGATTGAAATTGTATTATTTTCTTGTGTGGTATCTTCAACTTCAAAGTCAAATGAAGCAATGTTTGATTCAATAACTTCATGAGAGCGAGAAGTGGAGCAACCGGTCATGTTATTGGTGACAGTGACAGTGTAAATTCCCGCTTGATTCACGCCAATGCTTGGTGTTGTTTGACCTGTATTCCAACTATAGGAATAATTAGCTTGTTCAATAATTGGTATACCAGAATCAATTTGAAGTAATTCTGGTAAATTTTCTAGACAATAAAATTGAGAGGTGTCATTACCTAATTCTGGTAATTGTCCACTTATTAAGGTAATTTGTTGATAATCTGTACAATTGTTTTGTGTTATTTTTGCAATAATTGGCTGGTTATTTGAAGTGCTTTGAAAACTTGATATTTCTGTAATTGAGTTTTCTTCGTTTATGGCATCATCAAAATTTAAAAAGTAAGAAACTTCAACTTGATTTTCTGTTAGATTCGTATCTTGTAAAAGTTGAGAAACAGCTTCATTTAAATTAAAATTAGAAACGGTTTCACCTTCATTGACACATTCTGTTAAGGTTGCATTTTGATACTCAGGAATCTCTGAAAATGTAACTCTAGCTGTTCCGATTAAAGGACAAGAGCCATCGTTTAAATCGACTTCTAAGGTGTAAAACTCAGTGTAAGGTAGGTTAACGTTTTCTGGCAAAGTGACTTCAAAAGAAGCACTATTTTGATTAGCTACAACTTCATCATTTAACTTCCAAGTGTAAGTTGCGTTTGGGATATCATCATAACCAAGTGTATAGCTTTCATTTTCACATAAATCTAGATTAGTGGTTAATACATTTCCTAAGTTTACGATATCAATTTTATTTAGAAATAGAGATTGAATAAACGGTGGTAACCCAAAAGTTGACGTTCTCCCCGACAAACTAATGCCATTTTGATTATAAACTAAATTTTCTGGATCTTCTTCAGGGTTTTCAATAACCCCAAGTTGAGATTGATTTAAGTTAGTGACGTAAATTTTGCCATCTGGGGCTAATTGCATTCCGCCTTTGTTGCTAAAATCGTCAACAACAATTTCACCAGAATTTGGAACATCATTAGCCGTTAAATCCCATTGCCAAATGGTTCGATTATTAGTTGTTGCATATGCTTTAGTACTATTTGAAGAAAAGGCAACACCATAAGCATTAAAACCTTCTATTAACATTTGCGCGTTTGAAACAACGCCTGTATTATTATCAAAATCAAATAGATAAACATTGCCATCACCTGCATCTTGATTAGCATCTGCTGGGTTATAATTTGTGGTGTTATTAGCAGAAACTATTTTTGTACCGTCAGGTGAAGCTTTCATATAGCCTAAAGCTGCACGCCTATAATTGTCGGTTGTTATGCTTGGTCCAGCAGTTGAAATAACTGGCGTTTCATCAATACCATTTTCATCAATTTTAAAGGCGTAAAACGAATCAATGAAATGAACAATAATCCAAATTGAAGAACAATCGCCACCACGTACGGCTGTAATTTTTTCTGAAGCTTTAAACTTTAAATGCTCAGGATTATTAGGATCATAGGTAATGAGTTCAATGTTTTTTTGGTTTGGAATAACATCTCCTAAGCCATTATTTAAGCTCATGTCTACAACCGAATAATTTAAGCCATTGTTAAAACCATCATCATCAGTTGGCACTTCATGAAATGGTACATCTGTATAATTGGGTATTGGGTTGCCTTGCTGATCAGCTGGTCCTTGATTGGGATAGGCAAAAGCATTATCATGATGCGGCTCATCTAATGTAAATACAAAGTATAAGTTAGTGTTAGTTGGGTGTGGAACAATTAAACCACTGGACGTACTTGAAGGGTCACCATTTAATCCATCAAAATTAGTGCTTGGGCTATAATTGGCATTTTCCATAGGAAGATGATTTCTGTTCCAAACCGTTCTGCCGTCGGTATAAAACAATAAATCTCCATTAGGCGCAGAGATAGATGAACAACCTTCATTTGTACTTAATGCACCATCTAACAATGCTGTTGGCGGACTTGTGTTAAAGGTTATCCCTGCATTGTTTCCAAAGTACCAATTATTAGCTTCGCCTTGGCTATAATTATAGAATGAAATCAATAAAAACAGTGAGAGAAAATATAGTCGCAAGTTTTTTTACCAAATATATAAAAATTGCTTACAAATCACGTTTTTTCAATATAAGGAATGAACCATAAACAAAAATAAATGTCCATGCTAAAACAATTACAACGCTTAATAAACTGACATCATAATTTTTAACAAATTCTGGGTTGACTGATTGTGCAGTTGACTTTACAATATTTAAACGCGTAACTGGTTCTTTGATGAGATTACTCATAGACGTTAAAGGCATGAATTGAATTAATGGTTTTAAAATTTCAACTTGAAAAGTGATGACTAAATAGACAATTCCTTCAATCACCCAAATTAAAAATAAGAAGCCTAAGGCAAAAGCCGAACGTTTGACAAAAATTCCTAAAAACATACAAAGCGAAAAGAAGCCAAGCAGTTTTACAAAATAGGCAAAAACGTATTCTAAATCTGAAAATATAATGCTTGCCTCATCAAAATCTGAAAAAATTAAACCTAAAATTAAGGAAACAACAAAGACCAATACCGTAGAGGCAACTGCATAGAACAGTACATTTAAGAATTTTGAAAGGATAAACTCTTTTTTACTAAGACCATCAATTAAATTTTGTTTGAGTGTCCTGTTAGTATATTCGCTAGACATCATTGATACGATAACAATGGCTAAAAATATTTTCAGAAAGGCAACCACATAGGTATTAAAGTGCCAAATGTATGGAAAGTTAAAAATGCCTTGATCAGCAAATCTAAAGTCTATGGCTCCAAAATTAAAACGTATAGAAGCAAATAGGGCAATGGCTGAAAATAAAACAAAGTATAGAATGCTAAGTATTTTAGCGGATTTGTTGTGTTTTAATTTGTGAAATTCAATTAAAAATAAGCGTTTCATGGCGTTAGGCTTTTGTAAGTTCTAAAAATTGTTCTTCTAAAGTTTCTTTTCGTTTAATAAGTAAGTTGACATAAATGCCTTGACTCGCTAAAGTTTTATTGAGTTCACTAGCTTCAATAGGTAGACTTAAAAATGCCTTTAATCGATGATGTTCATCAACTTTTACAACTTTTTCAATAAAATCGAGTTGGCCCAAAGCCGAATCTAATTCTTCTAGATTTTTTGAAGCAATTTCAACAAAACCATGAGTGGCATTCATCTGGTCTACGCTACCAGCATAAAGTTTAACACCATTTCTGATAATAACAACATGAGAGCATACTTTTTCTACCTCATCAAGCAGGTGAGAGGCAAGCAAAATGGTCATGCCATCGGCTGCGATTTTCCTGATAATTTCACGGATTTGATGAATACCTTGAGGGTCAAGTCCATTAGTTGGTTCGTCTAAAATAAGTATTTCCGGGTCGTTAAGTAATGCTGAGGCAATAGCTAAACGTTGTTTCATACCCAAAGAATAACTTTTGAAAGTATTTTCTTTTCGGTCTAGTAAATCGACGATTTCTAATTTTTCATCAATTTTTGAATAATCAACCCCTTTAATTTTACAAACCAATTTCAAATTATCTTCAGCAGACATGTTAGGATAAAAATTGGGATTTTCAATAATAGCGCCTACTTTTTTTAGCGCTTCATGGGTTTCAACTTGTCCGCCGAACCATTCAAATTCACCTGAAGTTTTATTAACCACATTTAATATAATCCCAAGTGTGGTTGATTTCCCACTTCCATTAGGACCTAGAATACCGTATACGTTACCTTTTTCAATCTCAAAACTCAGTTGATTTACAGCCGTGAGTTTTCCAAATTTCTTGGTGAGTTGATTTAATTTTAGAATTGTTTCCACAGAATTGATTTTAATTATAAGTCCTAAAACTAAAAATTTGTTACAAATTAGTTAAAGAAATCTGGTAAGATTATCTTGAAGTAATACTAATTTTCAGTTGAAGTTTGGGATGTTTATTTATAAAATTAGTTAATAATCATTACATTGCTTGCTGATTATATCAGCTGATTCAATCTAAAATTAAGTTTTAAGTATGCAACAAAAATTAATGTCTAAAAAGAAACCAACTTTTCCGATTAATGAAGGTTTAAATTCATATTTAGAACTTTATAATAGAAAAACTAAAATTCCAGTGTCTTATGATGATTTACTACGTTTTTCGGGTTCTATTGTAGTTTATGATCAAAATGATGAAGATACACTTTGGGTGCGTTGCTACTATCCTGACTACGAGAGAGAAGATATAGACCATAGCTTAAAAAAAGTCTATCTTATATTACATTCTGACGGTAGAAGTGCTGAGCTCGATTTTTTAAGTGTCGATGCCATTGATTTTTGCACATTTGGAAATTCAAAACCATTTCGCATTAAAATTAGAAATGTCCTCAACGATAACTTTACTTATTTTTATGTAAAAAAAGCCGACGCATCAAGAATTTATGGCCTTGATTTTGAGCATATTTTATCACCTCACCGAATTAATTTTCTAGTCTATAAAGATACTTTAATCGAAGAGCATATTGCAGGAATCCCAGGCGATGTGTTTATTAAAGAGCACTTGCCAGATTGTGATTCGCGGGCCAAAACACAAATAGCTAAACAGTTTGTGAAATTTAATGAACGATGTACCTTACGTTTGTTAGGAGATATGCGCTCCTATAATTATGTGGTTATACCAACGCATGATTTTGACCATGTTGATTATAAAATCAGGGCGATAGACTTTGACCAACAAAACTTTGAAGGCAACTTAAAAGTTTATAGGCCACAATTTTTTAAAGAAAATTATACCATGGTTAAATTAGTTGAAAGCCATTTAGAAGAGTCTTCGATAGAGCAATACCGTAAAGAAGAGCGCTCTCAAGTTGCTAAACGATTAATTACCTCACAAAAACGCTTTAGAATGCTCATAAGATGTATGATTAAGGATCATATTTCTACCCGAGAAAATGTATTGCAATTACGCAAAGACTTAGTCAACTATACACGTGATGTAAAATTTAAACGTGCCAAAACCATGGGGCATATACTCAAAACAGCACTTGATTTTGTTAAGCGTAACTATTTAGAATACGACGAATAAAACATTTTCAATGTTAATATTTCAAAATAACGCTCAAATTTATATTTTTATCAAAAATCTTATATCTATGAAATATTACAAACTGCCCATTTATTTTTTAACTTTATTATTTAGCATAACATCTTTTTCTCAATTAGATTCTAATCAGGATGAGTTTAATGATTTTCTGTATAGACGAGGAAATACATTTAGAACAGCTTCAGGTTTACCAGGACAAAACTATTTTCAAAATGTACCTAATTACGAAATTGAAGTACAGCTTGATGACAAAACTCATACAATAACAGGTCAAATTGAAATTGAATACACCAATAATAGTCCACATGACCTTGATTTTATATGGTTATACCTTGAACAAAATAGATTTACTGAAAATTCTCGCGGTACATTAACAACACCAATAGGTGGTAATCGTTATGTTGGTGATACAGACAAAGGCATGAAAATAAGTAATTTTTCTGCCAAAGCTCATGGTGAAACTTCAAAAAATTATAGAATTTCAGACACACGAATGCAGGTTTTTTTAGAAAAACCACTTAAAGCTAATGGCGGAAAAGCAACAATTAATATGAATTTTGAATATGAAATTCCTATTGATGGTATGGATCGCATGGGTCGCCTTAAAACACAAAATGGTTGGATTTATGCATTAGCTCAATGGTTCCCGCAAGTTGCAGTTTATGATGATGTTGTGGGCTGGAATGTTGAACCTTATCTCGGTGCAGGCGAATTTTACTATGATTATGGAAGTTTTGATGTTAAAATTACCGCACCATACGATCATATTGTTGTCAGCTCAGGGACACTTCAAAATCCTAAAGATGTTTTATCATCTACAGTTTATGAACGTTATAAAAAGGCAAAAGAAAGTAACGAAACCGTTTATTTAATTAAACCTGATGAAATTAAAGATATGAGCCTAAGAGCTCAGCAATCTGGCACATTAACTTGGCATTATGAAATTGAAAATTCTAGAGATGTTGCTTTTGGAAGTTCAAAAGCTTTTATTTGGGATGCCGCTAAAATTAATTTACCAAGTGGTAGAACAGCCATAGCTCAATCTGCCTATCCAATTGAAAGTAACGGTCAAGATGCGTGGTCGCGATCTACTGAATATTCAAAAGCATCAGTCGAGCATTATTCTAATATGTGGTATGAATATCCTTACAATTCTGCTGTAAATGTTGCTGCAGATATAGGCGGGATGGAATATCCAGGTTTAAATTTTTGTCGTTATACCAGTAAAGGAGCAAGTCTTTGGGGTGTTACAGACCACGAATTTGGTCATAATTGGTTTCCGATGATTGTAGGTTCAAACGAACGCCGCTATGCATGGATGGATGAAGGTTTTAACACCTTTATCAATTACTATTCAACTTTAAATTTTAATAATGGCGAATATCCAGCAAGACTCAATAAACCAAGAAATTTAGTAAGTTGGTTTAAAAGTGATCGTCGTGAAGGAATTGATACTTATCCAGATGTCGCTAATTTAAGAAATCTAGGAATGATTGCTTATTATAAACCAGCACTAGGATTACTGATGTTACGTGAATATATTTTAGGCCCTGATCGTTTTGATTATGCCTTTAAGTCTTATATTAAAACATGGGCATTTAAACATCCACAGCCAACAGACTTCTTTAACCATATGGAAAATTATGCGGGCGAAAATTTGAATTGGTTTTGGAAAAATTGGTTTTATGGTACAGATAATATTGATTTAGGAATAGAATCTGTAAGACAAGTTGAAGCTAATACTTATGATTTAACCTTCGTAAATGAAGGTGGAATTCCTATGCCTGTTAAATACGAGATAACATACGCAGACAATTCTACAGAAGTTCTTGAGTTACCAGTTGAAATTTGGCAACGTGGTAATTCTTGGAGACACCGATTAAAAACCGAACAGAAAATTATTAAAGTTGAAATTGACCCAACTAAAATTTTACCAGATGTTAACTTTGGTAATGATACTTGGCCAGTTAATTTATATAAAGATTAAACACTTCAACTGAAATACAGTCTTATTAACAAATAATATCTTATGAAACAGTTTCAATTAGTGTTTAAATTTTTAATCATTTCATTTTTTGCTTTAAATTCAGCAATAGCTCAAAGTGATTATAAAGTAAGCGAACATTATAACAAGCAAGAAGTCTACATAACTATGCGTGATGGTGTAAAATTACACACCACCATTTATTCACCAAAAGATCAGTCGCAAGAATATCCTATTATAATGCAGCGAACACCTTATAGTTCAAGACCTTATGGTAAAGATAAATTTAGACGATCTATAGGGCCAAACATTCAGTTAATGAAAGAAGGTAACATCATTGTTTACCAAGATGTTCGTGGTCGTTGGATGAGCGAAGGTGTTTATGATAATATGCGGCCTTATATTCCTAACAAAAAAGGGAATGAAATTGATGAAGCTAGTGACACTTATGATACCATAGAGTGGTTAGTCAACAACGTGGCTAATAATAATGGAAATGTTGGAACTTGGGGAATTTCTTATCCTGGTTTTTACGCAACATACAGCGTGCTATCTGAACACCCAGCTTTAAAGGCTGCTTCACCGCAAGCACCTATCGGTGATTTTTATTTTGATGATTTTCATCATAACGGCGCTTATTTATTATCTTACTGGCGAGCAACAGCCTTGTTTGGTTACATGAAAGATGAGCCTACAGATAAATCTTGGTATCAATTCCCAAAAATGGGTACCGAAGACCAATACCAGTTTTTTATGGATCATATGCCATTGTCTAAGCTAGATCAGTTTTATGGTGAAGACAATATTTTTTGGCAACAGCTAAAACAGCATCCTAATTATGATGAGTTTTGGCAAAAACGCGGTATTATTCAGCATTTAGCCAATGTGGATATTAAACCAGCGGTAATGACCGTTGGCGGTTTATTTGATGCTGAAGATTTATATGGACCATTTAACACCTATAAAACGATAGAAAAAAATAACAACAATTATAACAGTGTTGTTTTCGGGCCATGGAGCCATGGTGATTGGGCAAGAAATTATAAGCGCCAAGTTGTTGGTAATATTCATTTTGGTGATAATTTATCTGAAGAATTTCAAACCAATTATGCAACAAAGTTTTTTAATCACTTCTTAAAAAATGAAGGCGACGTAAGTTCATTAGCTGAAGCTCATGTTTTTGATACAGGTGCAAAAAAATGGAATAATTATTCAACTTGGCCACCAAAAAATACAACACCAACTGATTTTTATTTGGTTAACAACCAAAAGTTAAGTTCACAAGCAGCTAATACTAAAGAAACTTTTATCAGTGACCCTAATAAACCTGTTCCTTATACGGAAGATATAAAAGTCGTTTTTACACCTCGAAAGTTTATGACAGATGATCAACGCTTTTCAGCGCGTCGTCCTGATGTTCTGGTTTATGAAACAGATGTCTTAACTGAAGATTTAAAATTATCTGGTGAAATTTTAGCCGATTTAAATGTAGCAACCACTGGCACTGCTTCAGACTGGATTGTAAAAATTATTGATGTTTACCCATCAGACACTAAAAACACTGATGATGTTCAAGATCATCTGAAGTTATCTAACTACCACATGATGGTCAGAAGTGAAGTATTTAGAGGACGTTTTCGCGATGGTTTCAATAACCCAAAACCATTTAAACCAAATAAAAGAACTAACGTAAAAATCACACTTCAGGATATTAATCACACTTTTAAAAAAGGGCATAAGTTGCAAATTCAAGTGCAAAGTACTTTTTTTCCTTACATAGATGTCAATCCACAAACTTATGTTGATAACATTTTTGAAGCTAAAAAAGAAGATTTCAAAGCTCAAACCCATACAGTTTTTGGTGATTCAAAATTAGTTCTGCCTGTGGTTAACAAATAAGCAATTCTTATATTCAGTTTAATTAAAACAGCTTTGTATTTCGTACAAAGCTGTTTTTTTAGTACTATTAATTAATTGTTAATTGAAATAATTGACGTATTTCAGATTTATTTTTATCTGAACTTTGCAGAATGCAACACACCGACCCAAGTCGAAATACAAGGCAACAGAATATTATCTTATTAGTTTTAGGAACTATGATTGCCATAGGACCTTTATCTATTGACATGTATTTACCCAGTTTTGAAAATATTGCCACTGATTTTCAAACCACAAAAGCACAAGTAGGTGTTTCTTTAACAAGTTACTTCATTGGTATTGCTTTCGGTCAGTTGGCTTATGGACCTATCATGGATAAATTTGGTCGTAAAGTTCCGCTTTTAGTCGGCTTAGTTATTTATATATTATCTTCATTAAGCTGCTTTTATTCGCCCGATATCATGTGGTTAATTATTTCTAGGTTTTTTCTAGCTATTGGGGCTTCAGCTGGAATGGTTGCAGCAAAAGCAGTTGTTAGAGATATTTTCCCACCAGAAGAAGTTGCCCGAGCTATCTCTTTTTTAATGCTCATTATGGGCTCTGCACCTATTATAGCACCAACCTTAGGAAGTTTTGTCATTGTGCATTTTAGCTGGCAAATGATATTTATGTTTTTAGCTTTTTTTGCGGGTTTAATGTTTGTGAGTGTTTTATTCTTTCTACCCGAAAGTATTACTCCCGATAAAACAGTCGAATTAAAAATTAAGCAAGTTGTTTTTAAATATAAGGGAATAATGCAAGATAAAATATTCCTTAGTTTTTCCTTAGCAGGAAGCTTAACTATAGGTGCAATGTTTGCTTATATATCAAATGCACCGATTTTATTCATGGATCGGTTTCATTTTACAGAAACTCAATTTGGTTGGATGTTTGGTTTAAATGCTTCAGGATTAATTATTGGAAGTCAACTTAATCGCTTAGTATTAAAACGATTTAGTACCTTTAACCTAACTCTTAAAATTTCATATATACTGCTCGTTTTGGGTGTAGTACTATTCTTAAACGCTTTGTTTTTTAGTAGTTTTTACATTACTGTAATAAGTTTATTTCTAATTTTATTTTTACTTGGTTTTCAAAACCCAAATACAACAGCTTTATCCTTATATCCATTTACAAAACGAGCCGGAAGAGCGTCTGCTTTGGTGGGTTGTCTTAAAATGTGTCTCGGTGCAGTGACATCATTCATAATTAGTTTGTACACAGGGATTAGTTTGGTACCCATGGCACTTACTATTTTAGTATGTTTAGTTTTAAGTAGTATGTTGCTAATTCGTTTTAAGCGTAAAGAAAAAGCAGCTTTGGCATTAGTAAATCCTTAATTTTTATTAATTTTAATCGAAACTTTGATAGATGCGCTTACACTATAAAAAGATACAACGTTTACTAAATTTCTCTATATTACCAATAGTGATAGGTGTTACGACCTATTTGCATTTTCAATATGAACTGAAGAGCAGTTGGTTTTATATTAACGCTTTGATATATTTTATATGGGGAATTTATTTTATACTGAAATCGATTTATGGTTTTGCTCAGATGACGAATAGTGAAATTAAATTCTCGCACAAATTTTGGAAAACTTATCAATGGAAAGACTTAAATTCAGTTCATTATAAGTTTGGTTATTACTATCTAGAGTGGCCAAATTCTACAATTGAAGTTAACCTAAAGCAATTAAATCCTAATTCAGTTGAAGTTTTAGAAGAAAAGCTTCAATCACTAGATTTAGTTTTGAATAATAAACGCGCTGAACCCATTTAATAATGCATTTATGAATCACCTTAGACTGGCTTTAGATTGGACGCCAAATGTTAATCATATTGGCTTTTATATTGCAAAAGCTAAATTATTTTATCAAGCAAAAAATATTAAACTTGACTTAGTAACACCAGATCAGGATAATTACTCAGAAACTCCAGCTAAAAAGGTAGAGCTAGGTAAAGCCGATTTTGCGCTTTGCCCAACTGAAAGTTTAATTAGTTATCAAACAAAATCAAAGCCATTTCCGCTCGTTGGTTTAGCGTCAATATTTCAAAGTGATTTAAGTGCAATTTGCGTTTTGAAGTCGTCTAAAATCACAAGACCACAACAGCTTGACGAAAAGCATTATGCGTCTTACCAAGCGCGTTATGAAGATGGTATAGTTAAAGAATTAATTAAAAATGATGGTGGACATGGCAATTTAAAGCTCAGTTATCCAGATAAACTAGGCATCTGGGAAACACTTATTCAGAATAATTGTGATGCCACATGGATTTTTTATAATTGGGAAGCTTTACAAGCTGAAGCTAAAGGAATAGAGTTAGAACTCTTTAGATTGAAAGATTTTGATATACCATATTCATATTCTCCTGTAATTGCAGGAAATAAAACATTAGTAGATGCTAATCGAGAGGTTTATACCGATTTCATGAAGGCAACACGTGAAGGTTTTTTATACGCTAAACAGCATCCTAAAGAGTGTGCAAATATATTAGCAAAGCATATTCCTGAACAAGATAAGATTATAGATCTTGAAAAAGCAATCAATATTAGTGCTCAAGCTTTAGGAAGTTCAACTCATTGGGGTCGCATTAACTTTGAAGAAGTTGATAGGTTTTTAAATTGGTTAAAATCTAAAAATCTAGAATCTTCTGCCTTAGTGGCAAAGGACATTTTTGTCCCTCTTATTTAAATTCTGTTGAAGTAATTTTTTTTAATTACAATATTTTAGAAACTAATTAAACTATTTCAGCTGAAATACCTGCCTCAAGAATTTTTAGGCACCTTGGTTTCAAATCATTATAAGAACCAGATTTAACAGCACATTTGCCTTTATAATGTATTAAAATTGTGCATTGTTCTGCTTGCGTAGGAGAGTGGTCACAAGTATCAATCAAAGTTTCAATAACATGATCAAAGGTATTAACTTCGTCGTTAAATACCACAATTTCATGCTCAGGCTTTGATTCGGTTTTAGTGACCGACTTTTCTTTAACTTTTTCTTTAGTTTGACTTAAAATCATATTACAAAATTATGAGCTTAATTCAAATTTAGCGGCGCACCAGTCATCTTTTAAAAGGTGTTTAACGTAAGTCAACCCAAGTTCATCAGCACGATTAATAATTTGATCTAAATCTTCTTGATAAAAACCACTAAAATAAATATTTCCATTCTGATTTAAATGCCTAACATAAGTTGGCATGTCATCAAGTAAAATATTCCGATTAATATTGGCAAAAATAAAATCGTAATTTGATTTAATTGTTTGGGCATCACCTTGAGTACAAATACCGGTAAGTTGATTTCTGTCAAGATTTTCTTCGGTATTATCAATACACCAATCATCTATGTCGATAAAGTCAACTTGATGGGCATCTTTCATCAAAGCTAATATTCCAAGTACACCAGTTCCGCAACCCATATCGAGACCATTTAGTTGCTTAAATTCATCTTCAAGAATGAGTTTTAAAATCATGTAAGTTGTAGCGTGATGACCTGTACCGAAAGCCATTTTAGGTGTAATTACAATGTCATAATCAACCGGTTTTTCAGGGTGAAATTCGGCTCTTACAGCACATTTTTCTCCAATATAAATGGGCTCAAAACTCGATTCCCAAATGGCATTCCAGTTTTTGGTTTCAAGATCGGTAACTTCAACTGATATACTAACTTCAGGGCTATTAAGTATTTGAACTTCTTCAATTAAATTAGCAGGCTTAACTTCAGTTTGGATGTAAGCTTTTAAACCATTTTCAGTATCTTCAAAACTTTCAAACTCTAATAAACCAAGTTCCGCCACTAAAATTTCTCGAAAGGGCTCTAGTGGCGAAATTGTAAAATGATATTTTGTATAATTCATGAATTAAAAACTGTTTATAATCGCTGTAAAGTCATCAGCTTTAAGTGATGCGCCACCAATTAATCCACCGTCAACATCAGGATTGGCAAAAATTTCTTTTGCGTTAGCAGGTTTAACGCTACCGCCATATAGAATTGAAATTGAGTTAGCCGTTGCATCATCATATTGCTTAGCGATGACTTTTCTAATGTGTGCATGCATTTCTTGTGCTTGCTCTGGTGTTGCTGTTTCGCCTGTGCCAATAGCCCAAACAGGCTCGTAAGCAATTACAAGTTTACTGAATTCTTCAGTTGAAAGATGAAACAAACTTTCAGCAATTTGTTCTTCAACTAAATTGAAATGCCCATTATTTTGACGTACATTTAATTCTTCACCAACACAAAAAATAGGAGACAAGTTTTGCTCTAAAGCTTGATTTGTTTTTTCTTTTAATATTTGTGCATCTTCGTGAAATATAGCACGCCTTTCGCTATGACCTAAAATAACGTAGGTTACACCAACAGATTTAAGCATGTTTGCAGAAACTTCACCTGTAAATGCGCCAGAGTCGTTAGCATTCATATTTTGAGCACTTAATGCTATGTTACTATCTTCAAGTAAACAATTAGCTAAGCTCAGGTTAGTAAAGCTAGGCGCAATGATTACTTCTGTCGCGTTGTTTTTAGTTGTTTTTTTAAGGCCTTCAATAAGGGATTTAGTATCGTCTAAATCGCAATTCATTTTCCAATTTCCGGCTACAATTTGGGTTCTCATGATATCAGGGTTTAATTTACTTTGGGGTCTAAAATACTATAAATCACGTCAACTAAAATATTGATGACAATAAAAATTGTGGCTATAATTAAGACTGACCCCATAATTACAGGTAAATCTAGGGTATTTAAGGCATTGACGATTTCTTTACCAAGGCCGTTCCAACCGAAAATATATTCAACAAAAACAGCACCTGCAAGCATTGATGCAAACCAGCCTGAAATAGCAGTTATTACAGGGTTTAGAGCATTTTTAAAGACATGTTTTATAATAATTTGTTTAAGTTTTAGGCCTTTGGCTTTAGCGGTGACCACATAATCTTTTGATAATTCTTCTAAAATTGAATTTCGCATAAGTTGAATTACAACGGCTAATGGTCGTATTCCTAAAACAACTGCTGGTAGTAATAGGTTTTTAAGCACTAAATTCTTTTGTTCACCAAAGTCATCTAATTCATATAAATTCCCTGTCATATTTAAATTGGTGTATTCATGAAGAACAAAACCAAATAACCAAGCAAATAAAATAGCACTAAAAAATGAAGGAACACTCATGCCTAATGTACTAACGACTTGAATAAATTTGTCAAGCCAAGAATCTTGATAAATTGCTGATAAAATACCTAAAATTAATCCTATGATTAAAGCGATGCTAATTGCTGAAATAGCTAGGATAGCTGTATTTGGTAAGGTTTCGCCTATAATTTCTGAAACAGCTTTATTTTGTTTTTGAAATGACCGCCGCAGATAAGGAAATTTGATGACCAACTGAAGTTCTTCGGTTTTAAAAATTGTAGTATAAGAAATAGGCTTGTCTTTAAGTGAAGTAAAATTTTTTGTATGAGTTGAATGTAATGAAATGGGTGAGAGGTCATTTAAGTAATATAAGTATTGTTTATATACAGGTTGGTCAAAACCATATTTTACTCTTAATAAATCAACCTGAGCTTGCGTTTGATTTTCGCCAAGCATCATTTTAGTAGGATCTCCAGGCAAAACATTAAATAATAAAAATACAACACTAACCACACCAAATAATGTGAAAAAAGCGTAGCCTATTTTAGACAGTAATTTTTGCATTAATCTATCTTAAACTCATCGGCATCATTCCAATGTAATTTTTGAGTAATAACGCCATTTTCTAATTCAACTAAACCTGGGTTAGAACGCACTATTGTTTTTATAGCGGTTTCGTCGCAGGTGTAAAATGAAATATTGATCTTATAAGATTGTAGTAAATCTTCTACTGATTTTGATCCTGATGCACTTAAGCCGATGACTAAATAATTAGCCTCTTTTGCTTTGTTAATTAAGGGTTTAATGGTTTTCCAGCCTTGTGTTTCTGTTTTATTTAAATTGTAAGCATTAACGATTAAAACTTTAGGTTGATTTAAAATATACTCTGTTTGATCTTCACCATCTTTAATCAGACTAAAGTCGTGAATTGGTGGCGTATAGGCTTCACGAATAACTTCAGTTTTA
Organism: Psychroflexus salarius; assembly: GCF_900129035.1. GTDB lineage: Bacteria > Bacteroidota > Bacteroidia > Flavobacteriales > Flavobacteriaceae > Psychroflexus > Psychroflexus salarius. The sequence continues at coordinate 44,115 of NZ_FQTW01000001.1, forward strand.
ACGTCTTTAAATTCGCCTTCAACTTCAGGAAAATTTCCTCTAGTCGTAATTATTTTTTCTTCACCATTCACTTTAAATCGCCAATGATAATCTGTAATAGCTGGTGGTGCATTTTCAGGAACCTTTCTGGCTTCGGTGATATCTGTACCTATTTTGTAAGCTCTAAAATCAATGATTGGTAAATGCATTAAAACATGATAAGCCATAAAAAAGCATAAAATACTGCTTACAAAAACAACCCATTTTAAAGCCGGTTTTGGTAAGATAGGTTTTATGAGTTTTTGTTTGATAAATAAAAAAATGATTAATAAACTTAATATGACATCTTTAATAAAGGATTGCCAAGGTGTTAGTGGAATGGCATCTCCAAAACAACCACAATCGGTAACTTTATTAAAGTAGGCGGAATAGAAAGTTAGGAATGTGAAGAAAATAATCATTAATAATAAACTCCAAATGGTTATTTTCTTAGCATAACCAATAATTAAAGCTATACCCAGCAAGACTTCAATAATAACTAAAAAAACAGCAAGTAAAAGAGCGTATGGCATTAAGAACGAAATATCTAAAACACCAGGGCTAAAATACTCTTCTAGTTTATAGGCAAAACCTAGCGGATCATTCAATTTAACCAATCCACTGAAAATAAATAAAAGGCCCACAAAATAGCGCGCGATTTTGACCAAGATTGTCATTTTATTAAGAATTAGAGTTTAAATGAATTAAGGCAAAAATGGCATAATTAATCATATCTTGATAATTAGCATCAATACCTTCACTTACAATTGTTTTTCCTGAATTATCTTCAATTTGCTTAACACGTAATAGTTTTTGTAAAATTAAATCTGTTAATGAACTCACACGCATATCTCGCCAAGCTTCACCATAATCATGATTTTTATTCATCATTAATGTTTTTGTTTCAGATAAATAATTGTCATATAACGCTAAAGCTTCATTAATTTTTAAGTCAGGTTGATTAGCAATACCTTTATGATACTGAATAAGCGCCATAATAGCATAATTTATAATACCGATAAATTCAGCATCAATAGCTTCATCAATTTTTGAAGTGCCGTTAACTTGTAAACTTCTAATGCGTTGAGCTTTTATAAAAATTTGATCTGTTAATGATGGTAAACGTAAGATTCGCCACGCACAACCATAATCGGTTAGTTTTTTTTCATACAAATCACGACAAACCGAAGTAATTTTGTCATATTGATCAGTTGTTGAAAGATTTTTGAAATTTTGATCAAAATTGTTCATCAATACATTATTTTTTGTCTCCTAACTTAAAATTATCATCAGATTTTAGTTGTTCTTTTTCTGATTCATCATAAATGCGCTCTTCTTTACGGAATTTATCGTATCGATAAGATATCCCTAAACTGAAACCAAGTCTTTGTGGAGTATTTTTAAAATTGACTAAGCCTAAAAGATCAAGTTGAAGGTTTTTTGTTAATAAATAAGCTAAGCCGCCACGTACAATTTCATCGCTATATAAATCACCTATAATCGTTTGAAATTCACCAAAAACAGCAAATCTGTTTCCTACAGAATGTGTTAGCGTAAAAATACCGGTATAAGAAGGAAAGTCAGTACCCAATTTGTCACCATAAAAATTGGTTACAAAAACCCATCGACCATAATTATGTTGGGTTATTACACCTAATCGTGGAGAAAAATTGGGTTCGCCTTGAAACAAAAACGGATTATCCCCAAAAGCAAAATTTACACCAGCATAAGCAGATATAGCTGGAATTAAATCACGCCATTGAAAAGTGTTGTTGGCTTTCCAACTAATATAACTTTTTTCTTCTTGTTCACGCTTAAAATAAGGGTCGTAAATTAAGTACTTACCGGCTAATGTGTTAGATTGAAAGTTAGAGTAGCTTAGAGTTTCAGTACTAGCACCTTGAACAAAATCAGTATTTACAGAGCGAAAACTTCCTTCAAGCGTCAATTCTAGTTTTTCCATAAAAAAACCATACCGCGCTTGATAATCTAGTCCATAAACAGTAGTTTCAGTTCGTTCTAAGTCATGTTCTTCACGATCAAATCTAAAGCCAGTTTCTAATTGCATAACACCATTTCCGACAGCAAAAGCGCCTTGAGATGCACCAGGTCTATTCGAGTTGATTGTTTCGGTATATTGCGAGAAGCTACTCAGACTAAAGAGTAAACTACTTAAAAAAACAAAGGCTCTATACATAATGTGTTTTTTTCAAATATAGTTGAATTTATCAATAATTTATTAGTCAAGAACTATTTTTTACGCTGCCTAATCTATACATTTGTGAATTAATATTTAGACGATTTTATGGAATTCTTAGAAACGCTTTTAATAATCATCTTAATTATTTTCGGGTTTCGATTGCTTTTTAAATTTTTTGCACCTTTTTTGATGCGTTATTTTATGAAAAAGCTAAAACAGAAGTTTGAAAATGCTCAACAGCAAAGTCATAACCAATCAACTTATACAAGTCAAAACGATAATTTAAATTCACAAAGCGGCTCTCGAAAGACCAATCCTAATTCTAAGGTTGGAGAATACGTCGATTACGAAGAACTCGATTAATTATGAATAAGTTTATAAAACAAAATGCAAAGCATTTTTTTGTCATTCTTGGCTTCATTGCAATATCACTTGCTTTTTTTCATCCAGTTCTTCAAAACAAAATCATCTATCAAAGTGATATTGTTCAATATATTGGCATGGCCGAGAAGCACAAAGACTTTAAAGCCAAAACAGGTGAGGAAAGTTATTGGACAGATGCCGCATTTGTAGGTATGCCAACTTATCAACTTGGGGCAAATTATCCGTATAATTATGTTAAAGAACTAGACCGGCTAATTCGATTCTTACCAAGACCAGCCGATTATTTATTTCTGTATTTCATTGGCATTTATATTCTTTTTTTAACCTTAAAAGTGAATTATAAATATGCTATCATTGGTGCTTTAGCTTTTGGTTTTTCAACTTATCTCATCATTATTTTGGGTGTTGGTCACAATGCAAAAGCCCATGCCATTGCTTACTTTCCTGTTGTTATTAGTGGGATTTTACTTTGTTTAAAAAACAAACGCTTACTTGGTTTTATCACTTTGTTTTTTGGATTAGCACTAGAATTAAATGCTAACCACTTTCAAATGACCTATTACTTAATGCTGCTTTCGCTAGTGTTAGGAATTGTTTATTTTGTTGAAGCATTTAAAAATAAAAGGCTACCTCAATTATTGAAGTCAGTTGGTATAATGCTTGCTGCAACACTGTTAGCTATTGGCGTTAACTCGACACAAGTTTTAGCCACAAAGGAGTACACTGAATACAGTACAAGAGGCGATACAGGATTAACGATTAATCCAGATGGGTCTCCAAAACCTGAAACAGCTTTGAGTTATGATTATATTACTGAATATAGCTATGGTTTATTAGAAAGTTTAAACCTATTTATACCTCGGTTTATGGGTGGTTCAAGTGCTGAAGCCTTAGGTACTGATTCTGAAACTTTTAAATATTTAATGTCTCTTGAAGGTATTTCAACACAGCAAGCTTTAGGTTTTGTAGAGAGTGCACCAACCTATTGGGGCGAACAAACCTATATTGGTGCGCCGGCTTACATTGGTGCTAGTGTTATATTCTTGTTTGTACTTGCCCTGTTTTTAGTCAATGGCAAACTGAAAAAATGGATTGTTAGTGGTATTATACTTGCACTTTTGCTTTCGTGGGGTGATAATTTTGCGATACTTACTAAATTTTTCATCAATTATATTCCTTTATACGATAAATTTAGAGCGGTATCTTCTATACAAACTATTATAGAGTTTGTTGTTCCTATTCTTGCAGTTGTCGGCTTAGCCAAATTTTTTAATCCATCGACTAATTTTGAATTAAAGTTAAAAGCACTAAAATATACTAGTTTAATCTTAGGGTCAATTCTTGTTATTTTATATGTCTTCAGTGGAAGTTTTGATTACAGTTCGATTAATGATGCTAGATTAATTGATCAATTAGGGCCTAATTTTATTCGGGCTTTACGTCTTGATCGTGAAGCCATGCTTACTAACGACGTATTAAGAACTCTGGCCATTTGTGTTGGTATTGCTGCTATATTATGGGCAAGTCTTAAACAAAAACTTCAGAACAACTTGGTCTTAGTTGGTTTAGGCTTAATTATAGTTATTGATTTGGTCAGTTTTAATAAAAATTATGTCAACCAAGAAGATTTTGTTCCAGAAATCGCAATGAAACAACCCTTTGAAGCAACTTCAGTTGATAAAGTAATTAATGAGGATACAACTCATTTCAGGGTTTATGATTTAAGCTCAAGTCCTCTAAATTCTTCTCGTGCTTCTTATTTTCATAATTCTATTGGTGGCTATCATGCGGCCAAACCTGGGCGTATTCAAGAATTGTTCGATTTTCATATTTATAAAGGCAATCAGCAAGTATTAAATATGTTAAATGTAAAATATTTTATCTTTTCAGAACAAGGTAAAGTGAGTTACCAACAAAATGAAGCAGCCCTTGGGAATGCATGGTTTGTTGAAGACCTTCAGCTAGTAAACGGTCCTAATGAAGCCATTAAGGCTTTAGATTCTACTAATCTGAAATCTACTGCAGTTATTGAAAACGCTTTCAAATCTGAAGTTCCTCAAACTTCTTTCCAGTTGAAGTCAACAGATCAAATTAAACTTACTAATTATCAACTCAATGAACTAACTTACACTTATAATCTTAGTAATGATGCTGTGGCTGTATTTTCTGAATTATATTATCCGAAAGGCTGGAAAGCTTATATTGATGGTCAGAAAATTAATCATTTTAGAGCTAATTATATCTTACGTGCAGCATATTTACCACAAGGGAACCACACATTAGTATTTAAATTTGAGCCTGACGTTATTACAACTGGAAACAAAATAACGCTTGCGAGTTATGGTTTATTTATTCTGGTATTAATCGGTGCTTTTGTTTACAAGTCTAAGCAAGAAACTAAATGAAAAAGGTCTTAATTATAACCTATTATTGGCCGCCTGCTGGTGGTCCTGGTGTACAGCGTTGGTTGAAGTTTTCTAAATATTTACCAGATTTTGGTATACAACCGATTGTCTACAAGCCTAAAAACCCACATTACCCAACGCAAGATCAAAGCCTGAATTTAGAGGTTTCTTCTAAAGTAAAAGTGATTGAAAAAGCAATATTTGAACCCTATAGCTTTGCTAAAATTTTATCTAAATCTGATACAGAAAGCTTAAGTAAAGGTTTAATTAAATCTCCAAAAAAGCAGTCAAAATTACAAGAAAGTTTACTTTATGTTCGTGGTAATTATTTTATCCCTGATGCGCGAAAATTTTGGGTTTCACCTTCGGTTAAGTTTTTAGCAAAATATATTAGTAAACACCAAATTGACTGTATTATTACAACTGGACCTCCGCATAGCCTGCACTTAATCGGTCAACAGTTAAAAATTAAATTTAACGATTTAAAGTGGATAGCAGATTTTCGAGATCCTTGGACGAATATTGGCTACCATAATGAATTAAAATTAACTGAAGCTTCAGCTAAAAAACATCAGCAACTAGAACAAGAAGTGCTGGACCAAGCCGATGCGCTTTTAGTGACTAGTTTTGAAACACAGCGTGAATTTCAGTCAAAAACTCAAACACCAGTTAACTTAATTACCAATGGTTTTGATGATGAATCGGTTCGCGTTGAAGACCTTGACGAACAATTTTCATTAGCGCATATTGGTTCTTTATTAAGTCAGCGTAATCCTCAGCTTTTATGGGAAGTTTTGGCTGAATTAATCGATGAACTTGAAAATTTTAAACAGTTTTTTGAACTCAGGTTGGTTGGTAATGTTAGCGAGCAAGTTATTGATTCTATTAATAAGTTTGGCTTAAAAGATTATGTTAGTTTAATAGGTTATGTTAATCACCAAAAAGCTATTGAAATTCAACAAAGCGCTCAGGTTTTACTGTTAATCGAGATTAATAGTGAAGAAACAAAAGGTATCATTCCAGGGAAATTGTTTGAGTATATGAATGCTAAACGCCCAATTTTAGCCATCGGTCCTGAAAACTGGGATGTTAAGCGACTTGTTGATGAAACATCTTCTGGTACAGTTTTTACTTACAATGACAAACAAAAGCTTAAAGCACAAATCACAACCGATTTCAAAGCCTATTTGAATGGTAAACTAATTGTAAATTCTACTAACATTAACCAATTTAGTAGAAAGAATTTAACTGAGAATTTATCTAAAGTTATAAAATAAAATTAAAAATTAATTTTATAAATCACTGGTTGACTCAATTAAATTTTTTCTTTTAAAAATTGTCCTGTTAATGAATGTTTAGATTTAGCAACTTCTTCAGGCGTTCCAGAACAAACAAGTTCACCACCATGAATACCGCCTTTAGGTCCTAAATCAACAATATGGTCTGCACACTTAATTAAATCTAGGTTATGCTCAATTACAATGACCGAATGTCCTTTTTCGATCAAAGCATAAAATGATTTTAATAATTTATTGATGTCGTGAAAATGTAATCCTGTAGTTGGTTCATCAAAAATAAATAAGCATTTGTCTTTAGTTTGGCCTTTGCTCAAAAATGCAGCCAGTTTAATTCGTTGCGCTTCACCACCTGAAAGTGTAGATGAACTTTGACCTAGCTTTACGTAATCTAAGCCAACATCTTTTAAAGGCTGTAATTTTTTTACGATTTTATGCTCTTCATTCGTTTCAAAAAAGCTTATAGCTTCTGAAACACTTAAATTTAAAACATCATGAATACTTTTATCATTAAAGGTAACTTCTAAAACTTCATCTTTAAATCGTTTGCCATGACAGGTTTCACACTCAAGGTGAACGTCAGCCATAAACTGCATTTCTATCGTTACTTCGCCTTCACCTTGACAAGTCTCACATCGTCCGGCATCAACATTAAAACTAAAATGCTTAGGCTTAAAATTACGTAATTTGGCAAGTTTTTGACTCGCAAATAAGTTACGAATGTCATCGTAAGCTTTAATATAAGTTACTGGATTTGAGCGAGATGAACGACCAATCGGGTTTTGGTCTACATACTCAACCTGTTTAATATGTTTAAAATTTCCTTCTAATTCATCAAATTGGCCAACCTTTGTCCCATAACCACCATTGGTTTTTATCAAAGCTGGATATAATATATTTTTTACTAAAGTACTTTTTCCGCTACCTGACATTCCGGTGACAAGTGTTAAGCAATCTAAAGGAAAGCTAACGTCAATATTTTTTAAATTATTAGCTCGTGCACCTTTAACTTTTACAAATGATTTAGTTTTTTTTCTCTTTTGAGGTACTTCAATTTGTAAGGATTGATTTAAGTATTTAGCGGTTAAAGATGAACTTTTCAAGATTTGTTTATAAGTTCCTTCTGCAACAACTTGGCCACCATTAATTCCGGCTTCAGGACCAATATCTATAATATAATCTGCAGCTTTCATGATATCTTCATCATGTTCAACAACAATAACAGTATTACCCAAATCGCGAAGGTTTTTAAGAACTTTTATTAATCGGTCGTTGTCTTCAGAATGTAAACCAATTGAAGGCTCATCTAATATATACATAGAACCGACCAAACTGCTACCTAATGAAGTAGCGAGGTTGATGCGCTGTGATTCACCGCCAGAAAGTGTATTTGATTTACGGTTTAAAGTTAAATAATCTAAGCCAACATCATGTAAAAAGGCAAGGCGAGACTTGATTTCTTTTAGAAGACGTTGCCCAACATTTTCTTGATACGAATTGAGCTTTAAATTATTAAAAAATAAGCGGACTTCATCAATAGGTAAGTCGACTAATTCTGAAATACTTTTACCGTTAATTTTTACAAAATTAGCTTCAGGTTTAAGACGTTTTCCTCCACAAACTTTACATCTAGTTTTTCCGCGATAACGTGATAATAGAACTCGATTTTGAATCTTATAAGCTTTAGATTCAACTTTGCTGAAGAATTCGTTGATTCCTGTTATATATTGATTGCCATTCCATAAAATATTTTTTTGTTCGTCGCTCAATTTGAAATAAGGGCGATGAATAGGAAAATCGAATTTATTGGCATATTGTATGAGTTGGTCTTTGTACCAACCTAAAGTATCGCCACGCCAAGGTGCAATGGCATTTTCGTAAATACTTAAGCCAGTGTTAGGAATCACTAAATCTTCATCAATATCAATCACATCACCATAACCATCACATTTTGGGCAAGCGCCAAGCGGATTATTAAAGCTGAATAAATGCTCGTTAGGTTCTGTAAACTGCATGCCATCAAGCTCAAATTTATTATTGAAATCTTGCCGTTCACTCGATTTATAATCTTCAAGAACTACATTTCCTTGCCCCTCAAAAAAAGCATTTTGAATGGCATCGGCTAAACGATTGTAAAAATCGTCTTCATGCTTAACCACAATCCGGTCAACAACTAGTTCAAATTTCTCATTTTTTTTTAGTTGGTCTAATTCAATCTGGTCTATGCGTTCAACTTTAGCATTGCGTTTAATTCGGCTAAAACCTTGCTGCTGTAGGATTTTAATTTGTTCAGCAGCGGTTCGTCCTTTTTTTAATTGAATTGGCGCCAATAGCAGTAATCGTTGACCTTCTTCATAGTTTTTAACTGCGTCAACAACATCACTGACACGATGTTTTTTAACTTTTTGTCCAGAAATAGGCGAAAAAGTTTCCCCAATACGAGCATAAAGTAACTTCAAATAATCGTAAATTTCAGTTGAAGTTCCTACCGTAGAACGTGGATTAGTCGAGTTAACTTTTTGTTCAATAGCAATCGCTGGAGCAATTCCTTTAATATATTCAACTTTAGGCTTATTCAACCGACCTAAAAATTGTCTTGCATAAGCCGATAAACTTTCAACATAACGCCTTTGACCTTCAGCATATAAGGTGTCAAAAGCGAGCGATGACTTTCCAGAACCAGATAAACCTGTAATTACAACGAGTTTATTTCTAGGAATTGCTACATCAATACCTTTTAAATTGTGAAGCTCGGCGCCTTTAATAACTATAAAGTCCTTTGGGTTAAGATCGTCAATCGATTGTTTCATAATTTGTCTTAGACTTACAAAGATACGTATTCTACAAGGGTAATTTCAACTGAAAAACATCGTGAATTATGTTAAATTATTTAAGATTCATTGAAGTCTTTTAATTTAATTTATATATTAGCAACTAATTCAAAATCAAAAGCCTATAAAATAACACTACTCTAATTTATATTATCAAATTTTAGAAACTTGAGTGTTATGGGTAATTTAGCAACAATACCAGAGTCAACCTTAGTTAAACAATATATTGCAGGAGACGAAAAGTCTTTAGCGATGTTAATAAACAGGCATGAGCAAAAAATTTTTGGATTTATATATTCAAAGGTTAAAAACAAAGCAATTGCTGAAGATGTGTTTCAAGAAACATTTATTAAGGTTATTAAAACCCTAAAGCGCGGAAAATATAATGAAGAAGGTAAATTTTTACCTTGGGTGATGCGTATTGCTCATAATTTAGTGATTGATCACTTTAGAAAATCAAATCGTTTACCAAAATTTGATTGTAATGGTGATTTTGAAATTTTTGATGTCATTTCAAATGATGAACTTGATGCCGAACACCGTTTGGTTAAATCTCAAATTGAAGGTGATTTACATGAATTGATAAAAATTTTGCCTCAAGATCAATTTGAAGTCCTTCAAATGCGAATTTTTAAAGAAATGAGTTTTAAAGAAATAGCTTTGCGGACTGACGTCAGTATTAACACGGCGCTTGGACGTATGCGCTATGCTCTGATTAACCTACGCAAAGCTGTAGAAGCCAATCAAATAATTTTGACAAATTAATGCAATAATTTGAAATTAAGTTCGTTATAAGCTTGAATCAAATTCAAATTATGACGAAAAATTACCCACAAAATTGTTTTACAGACTCAGCCGTTGAGTGTTTGCGCCCTAAGAGATCTACGGTAAAATTTCTCTTAGATTATTCAAAATCGTTAAAAGTTGTTTCAACAAAATTTGGTGATTTTGAAACGATTCAGAATTAGCCTGAAATCATAACAAACATTACTGTTTTTAAGCCTGCTTTTTGCGGGCTTTTTTTTCGTAGGCATTAATAACCGATTTTCGACCAATGGTTTTGGTAATCACGTCTTTATTTAGATCCCAACCACGTGCAGGCGAGTACTCGCGACCATACCAAATTATTTGTAAATGTAAATCATTCCAAACGCTTTTTGGAAACAATCGCTTAGCATCGCGTTCAGTTTGTACTACATTTTTACCTGTACTTAATCCCCAACGATACATCAGTCTATGAATATGCGTATCGACCGGAAAAGTTGGTATACCAAAGGCTTGTGCTAAAACAACGCTAGCTGTTTTATGCCCAACAGCTGGTAGTTCTTCTAAATCTTCAAAATTTTGCGGGACTAAACCTTGATGCTTATCAATTAAAATTTGAGATAAGCCATGAATTCCTTTAGATTTCATAGGTGATAAACCCACTGGTTTAATGATTTCTCTGATTTCTTCAACCGAAAGCCTAATCATATCATAAGGATTATCAGCTTTAGCAAATAAAAGCGGTGTAATTTGGTTGACTTTTACATCAGTGCTTTGAGCCGACAATAAAACAGCAATCAACAAAGTATAAGGATCTTTGTGATCTAAAGGAACCGGAATACTTGGGTATAATTCCTTTAACGTATTTATAACGAAATCTACTTTTTCTGTTTTTTTCATTTGTTGTAATTTTAAACAAAAATAAGCATATGACAACATTAAAAGTAGGCGATCAAGCCCCAAATTTTTCAGCAGAAGATCAAGATGGAAATTTACATCAACTCAGTGACTATAAAGGTCATAAATTAGTGGTGTTTTTTTACCCAAAAGCGAGTACGCCAGGTTGTACTGCCGAAGCTTGTAATTTACGCGATAACTGGCAAAGTTTTCAAAATGAAGGATATAAAATACTAGGCGTGAGTGCTGATTCTAAAAAAAGGCAACAAAATTTTAAAAACAAATACGAGCTTCCGTTTCCCTTATTGGCCGATGAAGACAAATCTGTTATTGAAGCTTTTGGGGTTTGGGGACCAAAAAAGTTTATGGGTAAAGAGTATGATGGAATTCACAGGACTACGTTTGTGATTGATGAAGACAGTAAACTTAAAGACGTTATTACTAAAGTAAAAACCAAAGCTCATACCGAGCAGATTTTATAATGTTATTACATGATTTAAAACTCTAAATCATTTTATGGTTTAGAGTTTTATGTTTAAAAATAAATTAGGCGTAAATCCAATACTCTTTGTGTTAAATTGAATAATGTCACTTTCAGTTGAATTCAACTCAAAATATCGGTTTATGTTATTATTGCTACCTAAAATGTTTAGCAAAGCAACTCCAAATGTAATATTTGATTGTTTATAATTTATGACGTAGGCAGCTGTAAAGTTAAGCTGCAAGAAATTTTCAAGATTTTTGGTGTTTGGATTTAAAAAATTTATTGCACCATCAGGGTTAATTCCATTACTAGAATTGATTGGCGTATAGGGTTTACCTGTAAAAAATGTGCCTCCTAAGGCTAATTGGAGTTGGTTGAATTCAATAGAGTTACCAAAATTGATCTGATGTGAGATATCATAATTATTAGGAAACCTTTGCGGATTAAAATCTGAAAAATTGTATTTATTTGATTGGTAAGTGTAACTTAACCAAAAACGATTTTCTTTTATCCGGTATTGCCATAAGCTTTCAAGCCCAAAAGACTCATAATTTCCAAATAGTTGAAATGTCTCAAGTTGGTTTTGAAAACCTTGACTTTTGGAATTAATTTGTTGTACTCTTTTAAAAAAAGGCTTGATGTTAAATTGAAAATTACTTTTTGTAATACTAAGGTCTAATTCGGTTTGTAAATTTTGTAAAAGATCCTGACCATTTTCATCTGCTAGAGCCCAACGTTTATTTTCAAGCCCTAAAAAATCTTGCTGTAAGTTAATACGTTGATATAAGGCTTGATACTTCTGTTCGACATTAAACATGAGATTAACTGTTGAACTTATTTTATAATTAATATGAAGCCTAGGCTCAATGATGAACTGGTTATAATTGCTATATAATTTTAACCGATTTCCTAAACGAAAATTGAATTTAGATTTTTTATACACCACTTCAGTTATCAAGGCTTGTGATGAGAGTACGTTTTTTGTTAATTGTTGAGCATCTGGAGATATAGAGATATTATTATTACGTACACCTAAATTTCGATAGTTAAAAGCGCTCAAAAATTTCCAGTCATTGAAGCTTAAATGGTCAGTTATATTCAAATTGTAATCTAATACTAAATTAGCTTGTTCAAGTTGTTGAGCACGTTCTGTAATTCGATTTTCAGCTTCAAGATTATAATAGGATAAGTTTGCTGAAGCTTGAATATGGTGCTTTTTAGAAAAATTATAGTCCACTTGAAAACTAAGTAGTGCATTAGATTGAGAGATTTCATTAGATTTTGTTTCGATATCAGTTGAAGTCTCTTCGTAGGTAAGTTGGTTTGTTATTATTAAACCATCAAGGTGAAATTTAAAATTGTTTTTTACTAATTCATAGTTAAATGCAAAATCATAATACCTTAATTTTTGAGTGATATCAAGTCCTATGTTGTTCTGTTGCTGTAAAAGATTTAAATCAGTCGATTGAAATATTTTTTTTGAGTACTCCTTGTAAGTAGGCGTATCTAAAAAACCGGTTAGACTTGTTCGTCCTGCTACCATTAACTTTGAATTAAGACTAGGGTTAAATTGATAACTCAATGATGCATCTAAGAAATTTGTTGAACTTTGAAAACTGTAGTTTGAGGGTTTTGAAAAATCGTGTTTAAAATCAATAACACTTGAAACGCCTTCGTTATAATTTGCTGGCGCTGCTGTTTTATAAATTTGAATTTTGTTAGCTAGTAATGGATTTATTGAAGAAATCATTCCAAAAAAATGACTGGTTTGGTATAACCGCACACCTTGCCAATAAAACGCATTTTGATCATGCGTACCACCACGAACGTTGATGTTGTTTAAGTTTTGTTTTACACTTGAAATTCCTGGTAAGTACTGTATAGCTTGAAAGGCATCCTGACTAACTAAACCTGGTAAAACGCTTAATTGTTTAGGTTCAATTACAATAGATGCATCACTTTGTTTGGAAATGCCTTTGGTTAGATAAGCACTTAATAAAACCTCGTTAAGTAAATTTACTTGATTGTTGTCTTGAATGATGCGTTTAGAAATAATATAGGTTGTTTGGTCTAACTTGTTAAAATTAAGTTTCGTTTGCTGTCTTAAATCATCTATAATTTTATGTAGTCCAAGATTAAGTCGTGGAGGTTTTACAAACTTGTTTTCTACTAAATCTTCCGTATAATTGAAATGAACTGAAAACTGTTTAGCTACTGATTCAAGAACAACTTTTAAAGACTTATTTTGAGACTGAGCAGAGGCATTAGTTAAACTAAATGCAATCAAAAAAGTTATAAAAAGTAGTTTATTTATTCTCATCATTGGTAACAAATATATACGATTTGTCGCCAATTTTATTAACTTTTAGATGGTAAACTTGAGAAATTATTTCTAGTGCTTTGTTTAAATCAGTTGTTGGTAAAACTCCTGTAAATTTTTTATTGGATTCGGTCTTTAAAGTCACATCTACTTCGTAAAACTGCTTTAATTTCTTTGAAATTTCATTAAATAAAACCGAATCAAATTTTAGTTTATGGTTTACCCAAAGTGGTTGTTTAGACAAATTTCGCTTTGATTTTACTAGGTTCTGATTGCTTAGAACAACTTCTTCTTGCGCAGTAATAAATTGTATTTGATTTTTAGCACTTACCTTAACGCGACCTTCATAACAAGTTACTTTAAACGCATCATTATAATGTTTAACATTAAATTTCGTACCCAAAACTTCAACTTGACCTAGTTCTGTTTGAACAACAAATGAAGACCCTTTTGAAACTTTAAAATAGGCCTCACCTGTTAAACTTACTGAACGTTTAAACTTCCATTTTAAATTGTTGTACTTTATTGTTGAATTAGCTGCTAGAGTGACTTCAGAATTATCAGGTAGAGTAAAAGTTGGCGTTGAAGCAACTTTAGCGGTTAGCGTTCTGGAATTTAAATAAAAACTTGTTAACCCAACAGATAGAGCAATGATTAAAACAGCTGCTATTTTTAGCCAAATATTCTTTGATGGCTTTGTGTTTAAACGTGATTTTATCTTTGAATAATGAACTGATTCATCAAATCTAGGGCTTTCTAAATAAGAGGAGTAGTGTTTAATTTTATCTAAGGTTTTGAAGCCGTCAAAGTTTTGAACTTGATGTTTAAGTTCCTTGTTTTCAAACCAATCCTTATATTTATTGTAATTATTTTTCATTTGCACCTTTATAATGAAACATTTAATCTAAAATTTACCCTACTAAATGCCGTCAATTTGTTCACGTAAACTTTTTAAAGCATGAGACATTCGTTTTTCGACCGTCTTTTGTGAAACCTCTAAAATTTCAGCTATTTCACGGTATTTTTTTCCATCAACTCGATGCATCAAAAAGCATGTTCTTAGGTCTGGTTTTAGTTCATTAATGGCATTAGTAAGTTTTTTTTTAAACTCTTCTTCCTCGAGAAGATACTCTGGTGACAGATTTGTTTTGTCATAGTTAGGATGATTTTTATTATACTTTAACACAACCTTTTGGTGCTTTACCATATTTAAACTTGCATTATTGGCTACTGTAAATAAAAATGATTTTGCTTTCTCTTGCGGAACCTCTTTGCATTTTTCCCAAAGCTTAATAAAGGCTTCTTGCACCATATCATCAGCTTTATTGGGATCGCCAAACTTGTAGTATATAAAATTATATAAAGGCTTAGCCCAATTTTGATGTACACTTTTAAATACACTTTCAAAACAAACCGATTGCTTGTGTAACTTCAAATCTCTTTTTTTAATAAAACAATATTACAATATTTTACCCTACTAAACTTAATGTTAATTTTGTTGAATTTAAAAGCTAATATGTTGTAGGGCATTTAAACTGTTAGTTGTTTAATAAATAATGCATACTTTTATATTTTTATGATATGAGGCGATTATCTATTTTATTAATCTTAATCTGTTGGTCTTGCCAAACCGAAGAAAATCGTTTGGTAATAGATAATTCACAGGCAATTTCTACTGAAAATTTATTATTTAATCGCCTTTCAAGAAGTGTCCAAAATAATTTGGTGTTTGATGATTTTATAGATCAAAACTCAGCTACACAGATAGAATTACCTTTTCAAGTTGAAGTTAATAACCAAACCTTTGATCTTTCAAGTACAGATGATTACCAAACATTAATCGACTTTTTAGAAAGCTCACCAGAAGATGATAATATTAACTTACAATTTCCAGTTGAAGTATCTTTGATAGACTATACTCAATTAAGTTTAAGTTCTACTGAGGAACTTAATAATTTGGCTTCAACTGAAATGCAAAGTTCCGAAATTAATTGTATCGAAATTAATTATCCTATTGAGTTAAATATAACTGATTTAGATAATTCATTCATTACAACTGAAGTTATTGCTTCAGACCAGAAATTCATCAATCAATTGATTTCAATTAGCCTTAGGAGTCAAATTTTTAGCATAGAATACCCCATTTCACTTGAAATTAATGGTCAGGAGATAGCAATAAGTTCAAATACACAACTTTCTGATATGTATTTTGGTTTAGACAATTCATGCTATAACCCTAATTTATATGAATTTCAATCAGGTAATTTTGAAGATGATTTTATAGCGTTTATAACTTCAGGTAATTTTGAAATTTCTTTACTTGAAGAAGATGGCGAGCCCGAAGATTATCCAGATTATGAATATGTGTTTAATGCTGATGGAAGTATTACAGTTATTGGATTTCCTGAGACTGAAATGGCTACTTGGGAAGTCACAACATCAAATAATCAGTTATTTTTTAGCTTAGAATTTGACGACTCAGAATTCAATGAAATAGATGAAGAATGGAATGTTCTAAATTATTCTAACGCTTCGGGGATTGAGCTTCAAGAAATTGACGATTCTGATAGTGAAGAAACAATTTTAATTTTCAGCAAGCTTTAAATTGTTGATGTTATTTTTTAAAAGTTGAGCAACTTCAAATTCGCTTTTAACATTGGTATCAATGCCTAAACAAGATTTATTATAAGGTTCATACATTGCTTTATCGGTAATATTAAACAAACCAATCGTGGGTGTATTTGAAGCAGAAGCTAAATGCATAATGCCACAATCACCTGTGATAAAAACACTAGTTTGAGAGATAAATGCCGCCAACTCTCTTATGTTTTGGCTATAAAAAGCAGGGATTTTAAAATCTAAAGACGAAACATTTTCAACGGGTAAAACTTCAATAATATTGAAGTTAGGAAAACTCTTTTGTAAGGCGTCATAAAAGTTAGTCCACCATTTTTTTGAGAAGCATTTCTTACCGGTTGCAAAAGTGTACAAACATAATGTTGGTTTTGATAAGTCTACAAACTTACTCAGTAATTCTTTCCCTAAATTTAGTTCTTCTTTGGATAATTTAATTTCTAAATCGGGTAGAGGTTTTTCAATAATATTTTGGTTTAAAAAATAGCGCAAACTGTAAACGGGATATTTTGAAATATGAACTGCGTCTGAAGTTTTGAATAAATTTAGTTCACGTTCAAACCCAAAAAATTTATGTTGTGATCGAGCAACTTTTGTTGATAAACGTCCAGAAGATGATGAGGCTTCGGCATTAATGACCAAATCGTAATAATACTTTTTTAACTTCAACCAAGAATACAAGTATTGGTGAAGTTTTTTAAAATGCTGTTTAGGTAAGCATATAATACGGTCTACATAAGTATAGTTTTTATATATAACCGGCCCAAGATTACCCTTTAAAAATAAATCAATTGTTGCATTTGGAAAGCAATCATGCACTTCTTTTACCAAAGGCGTAATTAGCAGCTGGTTACCAAGCCTATGATTTGGTCTTGTAATTAAAATCCGTTTTATTTTTGATTTGTCAGTTAACTTAAGGCCTTTTTGATCTAGTAACTTTTTGGTAATCGATCGCGTAGCTTTTTTTCTAAAAACGTTAATTGATTTTTTAAAACTCATTATGTATTAATAATTAAAAAAAACCCGCAATATTATGCGGGTTTTTGGAGAGAACTAAAATTAGTCGTCTTGTAATTCTGCATACAAAACAATGGCGTTTTTAAGCTGATTGGCAAGTGCTTGATTACCATCATTGTCAACAGGGTTAATTTCTATTATTCCATTATTATTACCATCTGCTGCATTACTTAAATCAACCGAATTAAAAACAGCGTTTAAATCAAAATTAAAGACTATTGAGGCATTATTAGTATTATCAATCACTAGATTTTGCCCAACATCTTCATAATCAACTTCAAAATCTTCATCAAAAGTGTGGTAAAATTCAAAGTTGGTTCCATCTATAGTACCTGTTACTAAAATAGATTTTTGATAAAGTGGACTAGCACTATTTGAACTTCGATTCATTTCAAACTCAACTTCTTCGTAAGTTCCTAAAGGAATATCAACGTCAACAACCGTTACAGCATCATTACTCAAGTCTAATTCAAATGGGCCAACTAAATTCACTTCATCATCATCACCCCAATCATTATCATCGTCATCATCATAGTTTGAACCATTACAAGGCTCATCATCTTGTTCGGTAGCATAGACAGAAAAATCAGCTCTAAAGTAAATCTCTAATCCAGAGTTTAATTCAACTTCATACATGTAAGGATCATCATTATCATCCTCAAGTTCAGCTTTACAAAAAGCATCATTTGGATAATTTGTTGTTAAATAATTTTGAATTTCAATAGGTAATTCCTCAAAACTTAAATTAATATCATCGTCACTTTTAGCAACACCCATCACTGGCTTTCCACTTGTAGCGTATTCAAACTCGATGTTGCTAATGTTAATTAAAAAACTGTTGACTTCAACATTATCATTAGCTTTAGCTAATCGACCACTCGTTGAATTTAAACTTGCTTTGGCTTTAATGCTTAAATTTGTAGTAGCTACTGGAGTAGAGCTTGTGTTGTCATCATCACTACAACTTGCCAGTAAAAACATGGCACCTAATACACTTAAAATTGATGTTTTAATCCTCATAATTCTATTTTTTATTTGGTTTCTGTTAATAAAACACTATAAAACTTAATTACCCTACCAAATATCAATAAAAAAAATGATTTTTATAAAAAATTTTATTTGAATTCAAAAGTATGCATTATTGGTGGTGGTTTAGCAGGTCTTACAGCTGCAATACATTTAAGACTTGACGGTTTTGAAGTTGTTGTAATTGAAAAAAATGAGTATCCACAACATAAAGTCTGTGGAGAATACGTTTCTAATGAAGTTAAAGCTTACTTATCAAGTTTAGGCTTGTCAAAATTTTTAAAGCAGACACAAGCTATTAATAAACTTCAATTATCTAATGTAGACGGTCAACTTTTTTCAGCTGAATTACCACTCGGAGGATTTGGTGTGAGTCGTTTTGCACTGGATCATGCTTTATTTAAACATGCCAAGCGGCTTGGGATTGAAGTCATCAAAGCTAAAGTAACACATTTTGAATCTACTCACACAGGCTTTAAAACGTACTTTAAGGATTCTTGTTTAAACTCAAAATTTTTATTGTTAGCTCATGGAAAACGCTCAAATCTTGATAAAAAGCTTAATCGCGCATTTATCCAAAAAAAAAGCCGATGGATTGGTGTGAAAGCGCATTATAACTTAGATGAATTTCCTGCTAATGAAGTCCATCTTCATAATTTTAATGGTGGCTATTGTGGCTTGTCGAAAACTGAATCTAAGGCTGTTAATTGCTGCTATTTAATTTCAGCTGAAGTGTTTAAGCAATATAAATCGATAGAAGATTTTAATAAAAAGGTACTCAGAAATAATAAACATCTTAATCACTTTTTACAAGAAGCTAATTCTATATTTGAGTCACCATTAGCTATTGCACAAGTTTCTTTTGCAAAGAAATCAACTTCAAATTTTAATGCTTTAATGTTAGGTGATGCTGCTGGGTTAATTCACCCTTTATGTGGCAACGGCATGGCAATGGCGATACATTCTGCTAAAATAGCAGCTGAATCTGTTAAATTAGTCGACCAAAATTCTCTTCAGATGGATCAATTATCAACCTATTACAATCAACAGTGGCAATCATCGTTTAAGAAGCGTTTATATTATGGGCGTATTTTTCAGAAGATTTTACTAAATCAAAGATTAACAACTATTGGGTTAAATTTACTTCAACCATTACCATTTTTATTACCAAAACTTGTTCGTTTAACACATGGCCAACCCATTCCAGCTTATGATTAGTACAAATCAACGTTCATCTCAAGCAGAAATTATGGATGCATTTGATTTTAAAGGAGAAGATTTAGTCAATGTACTTCAACATATCGATCAAATAAATTCGAGTTTAGGTGGTCATCGCGTCACGATAAATGGTGTCAAGCAATTACTGAAAAATTCTAAAAAAGAAGTAATCACGATTGCTGACATTGGTTGTGGAAGTGGCGCAAGTTTAAGAGCCATTAGAAAATGGGCTAATAAGCAAGATTTTCAATTAAAATTGATTGGTATTGATGCCAATCCGCATATTATTGAAGTAGCCAAATCACTAACTTCAGCTAAGTTAAATATCTCTTATCAGTGTTTAGATGTGTTTTCGGCAGAATTTAAGGCTTTAAGCGTTGATATTGTATGTTCAAGTCTCACCTTTCATCATTTTAAAAATGAGTCAATTATACAATTACTTCAGCAATTAGAAAAGCAAGTAAAACTAGGAATCATTATTAACGATTTACATCGTCATAAATTAGCTTATCGCTTATTTCAATTGTATAGTTTATGCTTTGTTAATTCTCAAATAGCAAAAAAAGATGGATTAATTTCGATCTTAAGAGGGTTTAAATCAAAGGATTTTAAGTATTTTTCAAAACAATTGAATAATGCAACTCAATTGAAATGGTTCTGGGCATTTCGTTATCAATTTTTAATACAAATTCATGGTTAAAATTACGCAAGTTTCTACTCAACTCCCAAAATATACTAGTTCTACTGCTGAAGTAATTCCGTATATAGAAGATTGGTTAGAGCATCAAGATGAACGATTTAAACGTAAAGTTATCAAGATCTTTGAAGGTGCTGCTGTAGATCGTCGTTATGCTATTATGCCACCAAATCAGGTATTTACATCAACGAGCTTTGAAGAAAAAAATAAAATTTATCAAACTGAAGCTAAACAACTTGGTCACCAAGTTTTAGAAAAAGCACTCTTAAAATCGAATTGGGATCCTAAAAGTTTAGATTATATTATTACGGTAAGCTGTACAGGAATTATGATTCCTTCATTAGACGCTTACCTTATTAATAGCCTTGGTTTAAAACAAGATATTGTCCGTTTACCTGTTACTGAAATGGGTTGTGTTGCAGGAGTTTCCGGTATTATTTATGCTAAACAATTTTTAGAGAATCAGCCCAATAAAAGAGCTGCGGTTATTGCTGTTGAAGCACCCACAGCAACTTTGCAACATTCAGATTTTAGTATGGCAAATATGGTAAGTGCCGCCATTTTCGGTGATGGTGCAGCTTGTGTACTCATGAGCTCAGAAGAGCAGGCAAGTGGTGCTCAAATTTGCGATGAGCAGATGTATCATTTTTACGACCAAACCCACATGATGGGTTTCGATTTAACGAACAATGGCTTAAAAATGATTCTTGATATTGCCGTTCCTGATACTATTGCAACGCATTTTCCAGAAATTATTCATCCTTTTTTAAAGCGTAATAATTTATCAATTGAAACAATTGAGCACCTCATTTTTCATCCTGGCGGAAAGAAAATTATTCTAACTGTCGAAGATTTATTTAAAGATTTGGGCAAAAATATTAATGCAACAAAATCAGTGCTTAAAAATTACGGTAACATGAGCAGTGCTACTGTTTTGTTTGTTTTAGCGCAAATCATGCAAGATTCGCCAAAAAAAGATGATTATGGTTTAATGTTAAGCTTTGGACCAGGATTTACAGCACAACGACTTTTATTAAAATTTTAATATGAAACCAACAGCGTTAATTATTGGCGGTAGCCAAGGTTTGGGGTATGCAAGTGCTAAAGAATTAGCTCTACGTGGATTTAATTTGATGATTATACATCGAGATTCTAGAGCTTCAAATGAAGAAATCACTCAAAAATTTGATGAATTACGTTCATTTTCAGTTGAAGTGACTAGCCATAATTTTGATGCTACACGCAACGATAAAATAGAAACATTTATAACTCAACTTCAGCCAGATTTGCAATTCGATTTGGTCTTACATTCAATTGCAAAAGGTAATTTAAAAAATGTTGTTGGTGAAAATGCCTTAACCCCAAACGATTTCCAAACAACCATACAGGCTATGGCGATTAGCTTTTATACTTGGGCTAATCAACTTGTGCATCATCAAAAAATGAAAAATCCAAGTCAACTTTTAGCCTTCACTAGTGAAGGAAACTCAAAAGTTATACCTCAATATGGCGCTGTTTCAGCAGCCAAAACGGCTTTAGAAAGTATTATGAAACAGCTTGCGGTAGAGCTTGCACCTTACGGCATCAGAGCCAATTGTATTCAAGCTGGTTTAGTTGATACAAAAGCTTTACAGCATTTCCCAGCATACAAGCAACTTAAGTCTTACACCATAAAACGTAACCCTTATAAACGCTTAACAATAGCAGAAGATGTCGCAAAAGTGGTTGGTTTGTTAAGTGATTCAGCTGCACGCTGGATAAACGGTAGCATTATAAAAGTTGATGGTGGCGAAAGTTTAGTTTAAATTAAAATGTATGCAGAAGTATCAATCTATTTTAGACCAATTACCCTACCAACATCCCTTTTTGTTTGTTGATGAAATTACTGAGATTGATTTAAACTCAATAAAAGGTTCTTACTTTTTTCATAATCAACACGATTTTTACAAAGGCCATTTTAAAGGTTTTCCTATTACACCAGGCGTTATTTTAACTGAATGTGCAGCTCAAATAGGTTTAGTTAGTTTTGGGATTTATCTATTAAAAATGGAAGGTAAATCGACTAAAAATTTAAACTGCGTGATGACTTCAACTGAAATTGAATTTTTAAAACCTGTTTTTCCGAATGAAACCATAAAAGTTGAAGCTGAAAAGCAATACTTTAGATTCAACAAATTAAAATCTTCCGTAAAATTATATAATTCGGTTGGTGAGCTGGTTTTAAAAGGTCAAATTAGTGGAATGATTTCAACTGAAAAACATGAGTAATCGCGTAGTTATAACAGGTCTAGGTGTTGTAGCGCCAAATGCCATTGGTAAAACTAATTTTTTGCATGCGCTTAAAAATAAAACTAACGGTATTAAATTTCATCAAGACTTAGCTGAAAAAGGTTTTAGCTGTCAAGTTGCTGGAACACCAGAAGTTAATAACAACCTCTTAAACCAGTACTTTACAGCATTAGAACAAAAAGGCTTATTGGCAAGCGGACTTATTTATGGTGGAATTGCAGGGCAAGAAGCTTGGTTTGACGCTGGTTTAAAGATTAATAAATCGACTGATTATGATGCAGGCATTATTTTTGGTACAGGAATTTTAGGCGTTGAAAAGTTAAAAGAAGCTTTTCATTTAATTGATAATCATAGAGTTAGGCGGCTTGGTAGCACAAGTGTTTTACAAACCATGGCAAGTGGTGTTTCTGCATTTTTAGGCGGAAAACTAGGTTGTGGAAATTGGGTAACATCTAACTCATCTGCATGTACAACAGGCACTGAAGCCTTTCTAATGGCTTATAATCATCTTAAACTTAATAGAGCTAAACGAATGTTAGTTGGTAGTTGTAGCGATTCAGGCGCTTATGTTTGGGGTGGATTTGAAGCTTTACGAATTTTACCTTATCAATACAATCAACATCCTGAAGAAGCCTCAAGACCAATGAGTAAAAACGCACAAGGTTTTGTGCCAAGTAGCGGTGCTGGCGCGCTGGTTTTAGAAACTTTAGACTCAGCTCTAGAAAGACAAGCGCCAATTTATGCAGAAGTTTGTGGAGGTGCTATTAATTCTGGTGGTCAGCGTCATGGTGGTAGCATGACGGCACCTAATTCAAAAGCTGTTCAACAATGCATTTTGCAATCACTTAACAACGCTCAGGTTGATGCTGCTGAAATAGATACTATTAATGGCCATTTAACAGGCACAATAATGGATGCTGTTGAAATCAATAATTGGCGTTCCGCTTTAAATTTAAGTGGCGAAAAATTTCCTTTAATCAATTCTTTAAAAAGTCATATTGGCCACGCCTTAGCTGCTGCTGGAAGTGTAGAGTTAGTCGCTTCAGTTTTGCAAATCAAGCATCAATTTGTGTTTGGAAACCGAAATTTACAACCCATTCATCCAGACATATTAAATCAAATTTCGAAAGATACCATACCCGATCAAACACAATCAACTGCTATCAAATACCTTATTAAGGCCAGTTTTGGCTTTGGTGATGTTAATGCTAGTACTGTTTTAAAACAATTTGAAAAATGAATAAAATAAAGCGTAATTACTGGTTATTCGGTGCTTTAGGCACATTACTATTAGGTTTTGGTTTATGTGCGTTGTTAGAAAGTGCCTTTTTAAAACACAATCCAGACATACCAACTTGGCAATGGATTGGTGCAGGGACTTTGTCATTAATCATCATTATGGCGGGCATCAATTTTTTATTTGCTAGTTTCGAAAATAAATTAAAACTGAACAGAAATGACTAAAGAAGACATTATTCAAAAATTAAAACGTATTGTTGAACCTTATGTTAATCATACAGAAAATTTTAATAACTTAACTGAAACATCAGATTTTATAAAAGATTTAGAAATTAATTCGGCTAATTTAGTTGATGTAATTTTAGATATTGAAGATGAGTTTAACATCAGAATTGAGAATGATGATATGGAACAAATGCTAAATGTTAAAAAAAGCGTTGAAGTGATTCAGCAAAAGTTGAAGTAATTATGCTCGGTAATGATATTGTAGATTTAACAGAAGCTAAAAAACAATCGAATATCTTTAGACCGCGTTATTTTGATAAAACACTAACAGCTTCAGAACAATATATCGTTCAACAGTCGGTCAATCCTGAATTATGTTTTTGGAAAATTTGGACTTGTAAAGAAGCAGTTTATAAGTCAGCCCAACGTGAATTCGGTTTTAAATCTTTTTACAATCCACTTCAATTTAATATAGAATGTTTAAAAGAGTTTCAAGCTAAGGTTTGCTACAATTATAATATTTATAATGTTGATATAGAGATAAATAATAATTTTATTTATAGTTTCACTTCAAATGATTTTAAAACTGATTATTGTATTCTATCATCACAATTTTCAGTGCTTCAACAAATTTCAACCAAGTTTAATCAACCGATTTCATTAAATAAAAATGAAAATGGTTTGCCATATTTAAAATTACTTTCACATGATAAAATTTGTTCAATAACACATCATGGTGCTTATTTTGCAATTCAATATTTATGTTAAAGTTAAATTTATAAGACTCATAAAAAGCTGAAAACAAATACATTTGTTATATGGACAAGTTTTTTTACATCTTATTATTTATTGGTTTTTTTGGTTACGCACAAGATAAAGATTTACCTCAATCGAGTACAAAATCTAAAGGCGCTATTTTAAGTAAAGGAAAGGTTTCTAGTGGGAATAATTTATTAGGTATACCTAACCGTCCAAAAGTTAAGAATTTATTTGCCAAACCTGAAAAAGGTATCAATTTTAAACCAAAAGAACAATTTACTAACCCGAGTGATTTATACACTAAAAAACTTAATGCCAAGCCTGAAGATGAAAATAACCGGATGAAAGAAGAGTTTGGTAACGACATGTATTTAGGTGATTTTGTGACCACTTCAGATAAAATGGTTTTTTTATGTCGAGATCACATGATGTTTGATGGCGATCGCGTACAAGTTCGCTTAAACGGTGAAATTTTAATTCAAAATTTATTACTCGAAAACGCCTACAAAGAAATTACCATACCACTTGAAGTTGGGTTTAATAAAATTGAGTTTGTTGCTTTAAATCAAGGAGAATCTGGGCCTAATACAGCTGAGTTGAAGGCTATTGATAATGGTAACTTAATTACTAGAAATATATGGAATTTATTAACTGGCATAAAAGCATCTGCTGTTATCGTTAGAAATTAATTGTTTTTATTGTCTATTTAAAAAGGCGAGTGCTATTCTAATCTTGCCATATTCAATTTTTTCATTTAAGGCTTCATGTATTGGTTTTAGTTTACTGTCATCATCCAATTTTTTTAAAACTTGACTAATTTCTTCAATTTCAGTTTTAGTTACATAATCTTCTATAGAAGTTAGCTTTCCTTCACTAAAGAGTTTTGCGATGTGTGAATAAATTGTTGTTGTTTTGAGTTTGCGCTCACCAGCAATTTCTTCAACAGTTTTACCTTGATTAAGTAGATTTAAGGTAAGTTTATAAGTTTCGGACTTGGTTTTAGAAGATTTTCGTTTTTTCTTTGAAAAATTAAGAATCACTTCTAAAAACTCATCTGCAAAACGTTCTGCTTTACGTTGAGTAACTCCGCTAATAGCCATGAAATCTGGTAATGTTGTTGGTCTATGAATTTCCATTTCTTTCAAACTAGCATCATTAAAAACCAAATAAGGCGGAATATCTTCTTCAGAAGCAATTTCAAGTCGAAGTTGTTTTAACTGTTCAAATAGGGTAGAAGCTTTTGGTTTAGATTTTACATTTACAGTTGAAGGAATTTTTTTAGATTTTACTTCGGGTTTGGTTAGTTTAACTTCAAAATCTTCAAAGAGTACTTTTTTAGATACTGGATTTAATTTTAAGCGATTATGGTCATGAAATGCTAAATCTATTAGTCCTAAGTTTAACATTTCTAAAATATAATGTTGCCAATCTCTCCAAGAAATAGCTTTACCAACACCGTAAGTTTTAAGATTATGGTAATTGTTTTGAAGAATATTTTGATTTTGTGCGCCACGTAAAATATCTATAATTGTACCAATAGGTTCTTGTTCTTTAACACGAGCAATAGCCGAAATTGCTTTTTTAGCATGTACACGACCATCAAAAAAGCGAGGCGGATTTAAACAAACATCACACTTGCCACAATCTTCAGTTAAGTGTTCGCCAAAATAAGCCAATAAAATTTTTCGGCGACAAGATTTGGCTTCTGCAAATTGCTTTATTCGCTCAAGCTTTGCTAATTGCACTTCTTGATTAGCTGCGCCATCAATAAAATTTCGATATTGAATAACATCGGCATACGAATGAAACATTAAAGCATGTGCTGGTAAGCCATCGCGGCCAGAACGACCAATTTCTTGGTAATAACCTTCAACATTTTTAGGCATGTTATAATGGATCACCCAGCGCACATTTGATTTGTCGATGCCCATACCAAATGCAATAGTGGCGCATATAATTTGGGTTTTATCAAACACAAAATCTTCTTGAATTTTTATACGATCTTCGTGAGACAAACCAGCATGATATGCTTTAGCATTGATGTTGTTTAATTGTAATTTTTGTGCTAATTTTTCAGTGCTTTTTCGACTTAGGCAATAAATAATACCACAACTTTCGGGTTGTTTCTCGATAAAATCAATAATTTGTTCAACCCGTTTGTTAGCTGATTTAACTTCTAAAAATATATTTTCACGATTAAATGAGCTCACAAATTTTTGAGCCTGAGAAATATTGAGCTGATTTAAAATATCTTGTTGCGTGGCTTTATCGGCCGTGGCTGTTAAAGCTATAACAGGAACTTCAGGAAGCGAACGCTTTAAGAAACCTAATTTTTTGTAGGATGGTCTAAAATCATGTCCCCAAGAAGAAATACAATGCGCTTCATCAACTGCAATACAGCTTATAAATTCTGGTTGAAGCACTTGCTGTAGATATGATAAACTTTCTGGCGCAGTATAAACTAAATCGAGTTCTTTTCTATAAATTTTATTGATGACATCATCTTGATGCGCTGTGGTTTGAGAGCTGTTATAAACTTCAGCTTTTATGCCATTAGCTTTTAAGCCATCAACTTGGTCTTTCATCAATGCAATTAAGGGCGAAATAACTAAAGTTACACCTTCAAACTCTAATGCAGGTAATTGAAAACAAAGTGATTTTCCGCCGCCTGTAGGCATGATCACCAAACAATCTTTTCCTGACAAAACAGTTTTGATAATCGCTTCTTGCTGTGCTCTAAAACTGTCATACCCAAAATAATGTTTAAGATGATTTTCAAGAGAATTAGTAGACATAAATAAAATCTTAGTGATTGCAAAATACGGTATCATAATTAAAAAAATCGCTATTAAAAGTGATATATTTGTGACGCTTATGATTTCTAAGAAAACCAAATACGCCATAAACGCTCTAGTTTACCTTGCAAAGCAAGATGAGCGCCAACCAACTCGGATTAGTGATGTTTCAAAGGCTCAAAACATTCCACAAAAATTTTTAGAAGCAATTTTACTCGACTTAAAAAAATCTGGCATATTAGCTAGTAAAAAAGGAAAAGGCGGCGGTTACTATTTGCTTCAATCTCCAGAAGAAGTCAATTTGGCTGATGTTATGCGTTTATTTGATGGTCCCATAGCTTTTTTGCCATGTGTGACCTATAAATATTACGAGCGTTGCGAAGAATGCAAGGACGAAGAAACTTGTGGCATTAGAGATGTATTTTTACAAGTTAGAAATAAAACAGTCGAACTTTTAAAAGATGCTAATTTAGCTGAAATTATGCATCGCGAAAGTCGCCTAAAAAAAATACTTTAATTTTTTGTACATAAAGTCTATAAATTTAATAGACTAATTATATTTGTGGTCAATTTAAATTAAATATGACTACTGCAGCAATTATTACCTTGGTTATTATAGGCTTGGCCGTTGTTTTATTTATAACTGAAATTATTTCGGTTGATTTAATTGCGATTTTAATCATGCTTGCTTTAGTTTTTAGTGGCGTTTTAACTCCAGAAGAAGGCATTTTAGGCTTTAGCAATAAAGCCACAATTACAGTAGCATTTATGTTTGTAATTAGTGCTGCATTATTAAAAACAGGTGCTTTACAATATTTAGCGCATCGTTTATCTAAAATATTTAGATACCAATTTGATGTTGGTATGTTATTAATGATGTTACTCATTGCTATTATTTCTGCCTTTGTTAATAACACACCAGTAGTTGCTGTTTTTATACCGGTGGTAATTCAAATTGCACACGAATCAGGTCAAAGTCCTTCTAAAATGCTAATTCCACTTTCATTCGCATCAATTTTTGGAGGTATGTGTACTTTAATTGGTACATCAACCAATATTCTAGTTAGTGGTATTTCAAAACAAGAAATTAGCTTAGAAATAGGAATTTTTGAAATGACACCTGTAGCTTTAGGTTTAGTCGTTGTTGGAATTATTTATATGCGATTTGTAGGAATAAAATTATTACCCAACAGAAGAAGCGATAAAAATTTAAGTGAAAAATTCAATTTAAATAAATATCTAACTGATGTAGAATTGCTTCAAGATTCAACTTCAGTAGGTCAACGTATCATGGATTCTGATTTAGTAAAGGATTTTGATATGGATATAATTGAAGTCAGTCGTGGTGAAACAAAATTCAATCTTCCACAAGGTGATTTCATTTTAAAGGCCAATGACATTTTGAAAGTTCGCTGCAATGTTGATAAAATCAAGTCTTTAAAAGATAAAACTAAATCAATTAAATTATCGCCCATCAAGATAGGTGATGATACTTTAAAAGAAACTGAATCGGCTTTAATTGAAATGGTAATAACTTCAGCAAGTAATATTCACGGTAAGACTTTAAAAGAAATAGATTTTAGACGTAAATATCGGGCAACGCCATTAGGTATTAAACATCGTGAAAATATAAAACATGACAATTTATATGATACTAAATTGTTGTCAGGCGATGTGATTTTAGCTGAAGTTAAAACGCACTACATTAAAGAATTAAAACGTATTGAAACTGAAGATGATACGCCATTTGTGCTTTTATCTGAAGACCATATAACTGATTTTAATCAAACTAAATTTTACACTGTTAGTGGTCTTGTATTATTGATGGTTATTCTTGCAAGTATTGGCCTTGTGGATATTATGATTGGTGCCATAAGTGTTGTAACACTATTAGTCATACTGAAGTTTTTAAGTATGAAAGAACTTTATAAGGCTATTAACTGGAAAATTGTATTCTTGCTTGCTGGAGCCATTAGTTTAGGCACAGCTATGCATAAAACAGGTTTAGACTTAAATATTGCAAATTTATTAACCGACAATTTAGGTCATTTAGGCCCAATAGCTTTAATTTCAGGTCTTTACTTAAGCACATCATTATTAACCGAATTAATGTCTAACAACGCCTCAGCAGCATTAATGGCTCCAATTGCCATAGCCACAGCTAATATTGGCGATTATCAAGTTATGCCTTTTCTCGTTGCTATTATGCTAGCGGCTTCTGGCACTTTTATGACGCCTATTGGTTACCAAACTAACACTATGGTTTACAGTGCTGGACAGTATAAGTTTATCGATTTTTTTAAAGTAGGTATTGGTCTAAATTTATTATTTTGGCTTGCAGCAAGCTTTTTAATTCCTTTGTTTTACGGCATGATTTGAATTAAAACATTAAATCACCTTTGATGACAGTTGTACAAGTTCCAAAAATTGAAATATTATTAGCATTAACCTGAGCAGTTATTGTGTTTGTCCTGCCAGAAAGTTGTTGAGAGATGAGTTCTTTTTTGTTTAAAACAGAGCTCCAGTAAGGTGCTAAAGTACATTGAGCTGAGCCTGTCACCGGATCTTCAAGTATACCTAAATCAGGAACAAAGCAACGATAAACAAAGTCATTTTGTGAATCTGACTTAGCTGTTAGGATTATCTGTCCATAGCCATTTGAAGTTAAAGTGTTAGCATTAACTTGTAAATTTTGTAAAGCAATTTCACTTTTACAAATAGCCATTTTCCAGTTGTTGTCACATGCGTAAAGTTCGGTTATAGGTAAATTTAAAATTTGAGATATTTCAGTATTGTTTGGAAGTTGTTGCAAGCTGTAGAGAGGAAAGTTTAATTTAACCAACTTGTTTTTAGGATTGTAATCAACGTGAAGTTGCAAATCAATAGTATTAAAAATAAGTTGATTTGTTTTTAAATTCAATTCATTAAACAAAACAAAGGCTGCTGAAAGTGTAGCATGACCACAAAGTGGCACTTCACAAGTAGGAGTGAAGAATCTGATTTTATATTTGTGAACACCCAATATTTGAACAAAAGCTGTTTCAGACAAGTTGATTTCACGGGCTATTTTTTGTAATAGATCATCACTTGGCCAATTATTATCAATCAAAATAACACCAGCTGGATTACCTTCAAATGCAGAATTTGTAAAGGCATCAATTTGATAAAATTTATAATTTGTCATTTGTGTTTTACTATTTATTAAATTTGACCTATTCTTTAACTAAGAATGAATTATTTTTAAAAACGATATTTTTAATATTTTAACAAAATTATGACTATGGGATTTTTTGATAAAATTTTTAAAACTGAAAAGAATCAAACGCTTAATAATCGTTTTGAAATTTTAAATCAAGAAAAAACTGTTTCAGATTTAATTGACGAATCTAAAAAGACATTTGTCCTTATATTTAAGCATTCGCCTCGATGTGGCATTAGCAGTATGGTTTTGAATCAATTTAAAAACCAAATTCCTAGTGATACGAAAGCTAAATTTTATTTATTAAATGTTATTCAAAATAGGGATTTCTCATCTCAACTGGCTAAAGATTTAAATGTTGTTCACGAATCACCACAGCTTATTGTACTTAAAGACGCCCAAGTTATAAATGAAAGCTCACATAGTGCCATAAATCGCCTAAATTTTGGTGATTTTGAATTATAAAAAAACCATCTTGATTAAGATGGTTTTTAAATATTATAAATTCATTTATTTCACGATTAATTTTGTTTTGTAGGTATAACCATTTGCTGAAACTTCAACAAAATAAATACCTGATTCTAAATTTTTAGAAGAAATTTTATTGTTGGTACCTATATTTTCTGAAATTAACTTTTGCCCTAAATTGTTATAAACTATAATGTTTGCTTCATCAACAAAACTTGGTAATGAAACCTTAAAAAATTCATTAACCACTGGATTAGGATATAGTTTTACGTTGTTAGAATTCAAAACTTCATTATTACTCAATGTAGTTTGTTCAAATCTAATATTAAATCGTGTACTTGATGTTGATGCGGAGACATTTGTATCAACTTCAAAATTAATTTGATTTACAGTGTTATTTTGTAGTTGATATTCTATTCCAGTATAATTATCAATCAAAAAGGCATGATGAGAGTTTAATTGTGATACTTCAATATTAAATTTATACTCTCCAGTTGTATAATTACCAATCCAAAAACCAAGAAGTTCATCTTCAGTTGGGTAATTACGTTTATCTATAGATAAGTAATTTTGATTATTATTGATTCCAATTGTTGTTCCAGAATTCCAGAATTTAAGCGCATCTTCATCGGTTACAGAAGAGCTGTAATTACTGTTAAATTCAAATTTAACGCCATCAACAATCTTGTTCAATGCTACACTATGTAAATTCATGCTAATTTTAGCAGTTTCGGAAGTAACTTCAGTGGTACTGAAAACTTCATTAGTTAGCGTATTTAAGTCTTTGTAAGATTCTTTAAAAACTAAAGTTGGGGCAGAAGTCGCATCACTACTTGTTTTCACAAAAACGGCTTGATTGGGCTGTAAATATCTGTAATTGTCTCCATTAGAATTATTATTTAAATTGCTCGGTGTAATTTCAACAGGAGACTCATTTAAATCGACAGTAACATAACCACCACGACTTCCTAAGTTTGGATTATACGCATAATAAAAATTCTTATCAAGGTTTGATGCTTCTTGCTTTAAAAGTGATTTAAAATCTACTTGAGCTTGATAAGGATTACCAATTAAACTATAAGAACCTGCTGATGCGTTAATCTTATCTGACACATCTACATCTCCAGAAACCAACTCTCCTGTCATTCTTAAAGTTGTTGGGTTACCCAAAGCGTTATTTGAAGAATAAATATTTGTACTTCGATCACCTC
Organism: Psychroflexus salarius; assembly: GCF_900129035.1. Lineage (GTDB taxonomy): Bacteria > Bacteroidota > Bacteroidia > Flavobacteriales > Flavobacteriaceae > Psychroflexus > Psychroflexus salarius. Next base: position 76,491 of record NZ_FQTW01000001.1, read on the forward strand.
TAATTAATAAGCTATAAGCTTTACCAGCACTTAAGTTTGTTTGATTTGTATTGGGGATTTGAACCCAATTACTAGTATTAATATCCCAGCTAAACATAGAAGGATTACCAGTTAAAGTCGCATCAAAACCATTATTGCCATTTACACTACCTGTAATGTGAGTACCAAATCCAGGATTATTATTGATATTATTTTGATAATTATTTGAAGTGTTGTTTTGACCTTCTTGCCAGTTATCTCGTATTGAAGTAGTTGTGTTTACTGATGATGTAATATATCTAAAAGCTCTCTTTTGAGCGGGAATATATCGTTCAATTTTAACTTCACCTATAACTTGAAAAGTTGAAGGTGCAACTATAGCAGTATTAGCTTCATTAGATTTGAAAGTTAGTAAGTTTGTTTGAGGGTTTGAAGAATCATAATTAGTCATCAAGTTACCTTGATTCAAATCTAAAATTCCAAATAATTCAATCGATGAATTATTTAATGATATAGAATTTGGGTTATTTACAGATAAGTTATTTAATTTAATTTCTCCAGATAAAGCTACTGATTGCAATCTTTCACCTCCAACAAAATTTAAATTACCATCATTAAGTATTAAATCTCCCGAACCTAAAATATCACCACTAAGGCTTAAAGTATAATTCCCATTCGAATTAAAAGCAGCATTTTGGTGTATATTTAGATTAAATGCTTGTAAGTTACTAGATAAAGTTGGGTTGTTAGGTGTTTCAGGAATAATGGCATTAACTGTTAAAGATGGTAAACCATTAGACCAATTATTTGGATCGTTAGCATCACTTGAAACTGTGCCTTCCCAAATAGTCTTAGGCGTGCTACATTCATTGGCAATATTAACATTGCCAGATAAAATCCATTCATTATTAGGTTGGTCGTAAACCTGATTTAATGTTAAAGTGGCATTATTGTAAGCATTAACTTGCCCACCAGAACCAGCAGTATTTTCTATATTAATGTATTTGCAACCATCTGTGTAAGCTGCAATTTCGCCACTATTATAAATGGTTAGTTTATTGAAATTTGAATTGCCTTCTACTATTAATGAGCTTCCACCATTAATTTGAGTATTACCCAAAACAGAAACACCACCATTAAAAATTGCTTCTCCAGAAAACAAGTTTAGTTTACCATCGATATTCGTAAACAAGTCAAAAGTAATGTTAGAATTGTTTTGATTACTCACAAAATTATTACCAATGTAAGTTTGTCCAGAAATAATATTATTTGACGATATATTGGTGAATTTTTTTTCGAATTTGTTATTACCATTAAGAATGATATCTGTGGAACTTAAAACAAAATTTCCATTTACAATTACATTACCATCAGAATTTAAGAAGAATTGCTGATCAAATTCTGTATACTGATTAGCAATTTCAACTGATGCATCTACATTGTTGTTTAGTGTACCTTTATTAAATGAACTCCAAGAATTAATATTTAATTCAGCGCCTGAATAATTATTCAAGGTACCACCATTAAATGAAACCTTAATATTCATTAAACCATAGTTATTAATCAAAGTTTGATTTTTCAGTTCGATACTCTGACCAAAATTAAAAACACCATAATTAGAGATGGTAAAATTTTTAGAATTTGGCCAATTTAAACCGGCTGAATTAAAGGTTACATTTTCACCTATACATAATTCTGTTTTATTGTCAATATTCTCCCAATTCAAGTTGTATGTAAAATTGCCTTGAAAGCATACCGTTTTATTATTAGTATTGTTAGGGAATGATTGATTTGCACTTGTAATTACAAAATCACAATCACAGTTATTTTGTGCATTGACGGAAATTGATATAATTGTTAGAACTAAAAAAAAGAAGTAATTGAATCTCATTATTTTTTTTTGCAAAAATAACGCTCGACTCTAGTCTTTAATTCATATAATTGCTAATAGTTAACATTAATTGCCTTAAAAACAAGTTAAAACAGGCATTTACAGTTAAAGTTTGTTAATCAGAAAAGTTTAAAATTGATAGACTAATATTTTGGGAATCAAATTTTTGATCAGTTGATATAAATCTAATTTCTTTAACTTTTTCTAAACAGCAAATTATGGCAAGTGTATCAAGAATATCATTTTGTTTTAAAATTTTTCTAGGATAATTAGATTTTAGACTTTGAAATATTTCAAAGTATTCATGATTAATTTGAGAAATTAAACTTAAGCGTTCTTCAGCACCTTCAACCGTAGATTTTTTACTCAAAACAGTATTGCCGTTATTTAAATATTTGAAACATAATTCAGGATGTACTTCATAGTATTCACAGTTAAATTTATTCGATAAAATTAATTGATCAACCTCTTTTATTTTGGGACCAATATTATAAGCTTGAATTGATAATCCTTTACCTGTAATTTCCTTATTAGATTGATTTGCTTCACGATAAGTAATCTTTTTTAAAGCTTCACGACAAGGTGGTGTAAAAACACTTGATGTCTTACCTTTTAGCTTTTGCCGTAACTTTTGGTCTAATGTTCTCTTAAAATTAGCCGAACTTAATCCTATAGGAATATCAATAAAAACAAATTCTATTTCAGGATGTTTTTTCAAGAAATTTTCTAGCTTATCAATAACTTCATAAATAAGTTGACCATTAATTTTACCGATAATGCACCAACCACCTTTACAACCATCAACTGTTATAAAATTTATTTTATCGGTCTGAAAATTCTGTCTATCTTTTAATTTCAAGGCTTATTGTATTAAATTCGTTTAAAAATTTTATTTTAGCGGTAATTAATTTATTTTCCTCATAAGATTGATGAATTAAAATTCAATTTACCACGATTTTAACAATGGCTAAAGAAACAAAATATACCGAAGATAATATTAAGTCTTTAGACTGGAAAGCACATATTAGAATGCGTCCAGGAATGTATATTGGTAAACTTGGTGATGGTTCTAGCGCAGATGATGGTATTTATATTTTGCTAAAGGAAGTCCTTGACAACTCTATCGATGAATTTGTAATGGGCTCAGGCAAAACTATTGAAGTTTCCATTCAAGGTTCACGTGTCATTGTTCGTGATTATGGTCGAGGCATTCCGTTAGGTAAAGTGGTAGATGTTGTTTCAAAAATGAATACTGGCGGAAAATATGATACAAATGCTTTTAAAAAGTCAGTTGGACTTAATGGCGTTGGTACTAAAGCCGTTAACGCCTTGTCATCATTTTTTAGGGTCGAATCTACTCGAGATGGTAATTCAGTCTCTGCGGAATTTGAACAAGGTGAATTAATTAATACCGAAGAACTTACCGAAACTTCTAGAAGGCGCGGAACAAAAGTTAGCTTTATTCCAGATGAAGCCATTTTCAAAAGCTTCAATTACAGAAAAGAATATATTGAAAAGATGCTTAAAAACTATGTGTATTTAAACCCTGGTTTAAGCATTATTTTTAATGGTGAGAAATTTTATTCAGAAGAAGGTTTAAAAGATTTACTAGGCGATCGCATTGCTGAAAAAGACCGCTTATTTGATATTATTCACCTTAAAGGAAACGATATTGAAGTAGCCTTAACTTTTAGTAAAGCTCAGTACAGCGAAGAATATCATTCCTTTGTAAATGGTCAGCATACCACACAAGGTGGTACACATCAGTCGGCTTTTAGAGAAGCAATAGTTAAAACAGTTCGTGAATTTTACGGTAAAAATTTTGACCCAAGTGATGTAAGAAAATCTATTGTTTCAGCAATTAGTATAAAGGTCATGGAACCAGTGTTTGAAAGTCAAACCAAAACAAAGCTGGGTTCTACCGATATGGGAGGAAATTTGCCAACGGTAAGAACTTATATCGTAGATTTTGTAAAAACTAAACTCGATAATTATCTGCATAAACACACAGATACTGCAGATAAATTACATCGGAAAATCCTTCAAGCCGAAAAAGAGCGCAAAGACTTATCTGGTATCAGGAAATTAGCAAAAGAACGCGCAAAAAAAGCAAGCCTTCATAATAAAAAATTACGCGACTGCAGAATTCACCTTACTGATACTAAAAAAGAAAACTACTTAGACACTACTTTATTTATAACTGAAGGCGACTCGGCTAGTGGAAGCATCACTAAATCAAGAAACGTAAACACACAAGCCGTTTTTAGTTTAAAAGGAAAGCCTTTAAATTCGTACGGTTTAAGTAAAAAAATTGTTTACGAGAATGAAGAATTTAATTTACTTCAAGCCGCTTTAAATATTGAAGATTCTCTAGAAGATTTACGATACAATAACATTGTAATTGCAACCGATGCCGATGTAGATGGTATGCATATTCGGCTTCTAATTATCACGTTTTTCCTTCAATTTTTCCCTGAATTAATTAAAGAAGGCCATTTATATATTTTACAAACGCCTTTATTTAGGGTTAGAAACAAAAAAGAAACCATTTATTGTTACTCTGAAAATGAACGTAAAGAAGCCATCAAAAAATTAAGTGGTAGTCCTGAAATTACACGTTTTAAGGGTTTAGGTGAAATCTCTCCAGATGAGTTTGTCCATTTTATTGGTGATGATATTCGCTTAGATCCAGTTATGCTTGAAAAAGATCAGAGTATAGACGACTTATTAAAATTTTATATGGGTAAAAACACACCTGATCGTCAAAATTTTATTATCGACAACCTCAGAGTTGAAATCGATTTACTTGAAGAAATCGCCTATGAGACTAACTAATTACCGTGCTACTAAATTTTTACCCGGAATTTATTTTTTTACAATTGTTATCGGCATTGTTGCCTTTTTCTTGTATCAACTCATGGGAAAACAGTTTTTACCATCCATTAAGTACCTTTATGCTTTAGAATTTCTTGTTTTTATGGCATTAATTTATACTTATATTAATGGCAAATATCTTGAGTTTGATAGTGAAGGTGCTCTAATCGGAATATATACTAGAGGCGTCATATTTTCTGAAGTTGTTAATTACCGAGATAAGCGCTTCGATTTAAAGCGTGAGCACGTAGTTAAATATTCTATTTTAAATTTATTCTTTTACAAAAGACTAACAATCTATTACAAGTCATCAACAAGAAAGCAAAAAATAAAAATAAATATTACCTTATTAAGTCCGCGTAAAACAAGATATTTAAGAAAATCATTATCTAAACTTGTCAGACAAAATTCAAAATCAAAATAAATCTAATTTAAATCATGAGTGATATTCCTGAAATAACCAATAATAATGATTCTATTAAGATTAATGGGATGTACCAAGATTGGTTTTTAGATTATGCCTCTTATGTTATTTTAGAACGTGCAGTCCCATCAGTTGTTGACGGTTTTAAACCAGTTCATCGACGCATTTTACATGCGATGAAAGATCTTGATGATGGTCGCTACAATAAAGTAGCTAATATTGTCGGGCATACTATGCAGTATCATCCGCATGGCGATGCTAGTATTTCAGATGCGATTGTACAAATTGGCCAAAAAGATTTATTAATTGATACCCAAGGAAACTGGGGAAATATCTTGACAGGTGATAGCGCAGCAGCTTCTCGATATATAGAAGCACGTTTAACCAAATTTGCGCTTGAAGTTGTTTTTAACCCAAAAACAACCGAATGGCAACTATCTTATGATGGTCGAAAAAAAGAACCCGTTAATTTACCCGTTAAATTTCCGATGGTACTTGCGCAAGGTGCTGAAGGTATTGCCGTTGGTTTAAGTACAAAAATTTTACCTCATAATTTTAATGAACTCATAGAGGCTTCAATTAAGCATTTAGAAGGTAAAAAGTTTAAACTCTTTCCCGATTTTCCAACCGCTGGCATCATTGATGTAAGTGCCTATAATGATGGTTTACGTGGTGGAAAGGTAAGAATAAGAGCTAAAATTTCAGCAAGAGATAAAAATACGCTTGTCATTTCTGAAATTCCATATAGTACCAATACCACCAGTTTAATAGAGTCAATTTTAAAGGCAAACGACAAAGGAAAAATTAAAATAAAAAAAATTGAAGATAACACCTCGTCTTCAGTTGAAATACTTGTGCATATTCCATCTTCAATTTCACCAGATAAAACCATAGATGCACTTTATGCGTTTACCAATTGTGAAGTGTCAATTTCACCATTAAGTTGTGTAATTACAGATGATAAGCCTCATTTTTTAGGCGTTAGTGAATTATTAAAAATTAGCACTAATCACACCGTTGATTTGTTGAAAGCCGAACTAGAAATTAAACTTTCTGAGCTTGAAAATCAATGGCATTTTTTATCATTAGAAAAAATCTTTATAGAAAATCGTATTTATAGAGATATAGAAGAAGAAGAGACTTGGGAAGGCGTTATTCAGGCAATCGACCGAGGACTGAAGCCTTTCATAAAACATTTGAAGCGACAAGTCACAGAAGACGATATTACGCGATTAACTGAAATTAAAATCAAGCGTATTTCTAAATTCGATTTAGATAAAGCTCAACAAAAAATTGAAGCACTTGAAGGTGAAATAGAACAAGTTAAATATAACTTAGCAAACCTAATAACATTTGCTATTGATTATTTTAAAAACCTAAAATCTAAATACGGCAAAGGTCGCGAACGTCAATCTGAAATTAGATTGTTTGAAGATATAGAAGCCTCTAAAGTTGTTATTAGAAATACCAAACTTTACGTTAATCGCAAAGAAGGTTTTATCGGGACATCGCTCAAAAAAGAAGAATATGTAACCGATTGTAGCGACATTGATGACATCATTTGCTTTACTGAAAGTGGTTTAATGATGGTAACAAAAGTTGATACAAAAACCTTTATCGGTAAAAATATCATCTATACCAATATTTTTAAGCGTAAAGACAAACGTACCATTTATAATATCATTTATCGTGATGGAAAAACAGGACATAATTTTATGAAGCGTTTCTCAGTCACTTCAATTACACGTGATCGCGCCTATGATATTACACAAGGAAAAGCAGGATCTAAAGTGCTTTATTTTAGTGCTAATCCTAATGGAGAAGCTGAAGTTGTTAATATTCAATTAAGACAAAAAAAAGGACTCAAAAAATTAAAATTTGATCTCGATTTTAAAGATTTAGCTATTAAAGGTCGAGGCGTAAAAGGTAATATAGTTACTAAACTTCCTATCAAACGTGCTGAGCTTAAAGAAGAAGGTGTATCCACTTTAAAACCTCGTAAAATATGGTTTGACGATACAGTTAGGCGTTTAAATACAGATGAACGTGGCGAACTTCTAGGTGCATTTAAAGGTAATGACCGCCTTTTAATTGTTCGTCAAAACGGAATTGTGAAAACAATCATACCAGAAATAACAACACATTTTGAAAATGATGTTATTGTCCTTGAAAAATGGCAACCCAAAAAACCGATAAGCGTTATTTATTGGGAAGGCGAAAAGCAACGTTACTATCTCAAGCGCTTTTTGATTGAACAAACCGATAAAGAAGAACAGGTGATTACAGATCATCCCGATTCTCAATTAGAATTAATCAGCACCGACTATCGGCCACAAATAGAAATTGAGTTTATAAAACAGAAAGGCAAAGATCGTAAACCTAATCAAATAATTAATGCTGAAGAGTTTATAGCTATCAAAGGGATAAAGGCTCAAGGTAATCAATTAACAGCAGATAAAGTCAAACAAATCAATGCATTAGAGCCACTAAAGCACGAATTAGATGATATGGAGAGCAAAGATTTTAATGATGAATCAGAAAACAATTCTTCTCATGAGTCACAAGTTAGCTTATTTTAACTCACTTATTTTAGTGACTTGTCCTTCCTGGGTCTTAGTTTCTCCAACTATATTATAAGAAAATTTATAAGTGTTCTCTTTTGTGGTTAAAATTCGCATTTGTATGGGCTTTTTTTCAGACCTGTTTTTAGGGTTTTTGGAAGTCAAAATATATTGACAATCATTAACCCACCGAATATATGCCGTATCACGCTTATTTTTATAGAGCTCTATTTCGATGCTATCATTCCTAATAAATTGGGTCGTTTCTAACTCGCCATTGACAAGTGTTTTAAATTCAAATACGCCCGTTTTAAATTTATGACAATTACGTTCAGATTGGTAACACGAGCTTAAAGTTACACTCAGTAATACTAAACAAATAAAGTTTTTCATCGAATTAATTTTCTACAAAAATATTAATTGCTCTGTTCAAAAGAATCAAACGTACCATCATTATAACAAATTATTACCGTTTTAATTATTTTATCGGGTTTAGTAGCAAGTTTTGAGTATGTAGAAGGAATATTTTGACTAATATTTTCAGATTGTTTTTGAGATGGAGTAGTAGCTGTTTTCTTGCTTTCTTCAGATTCATTTTGAGTTGAAGTTGATGGAAATTCACCTTTACCATTTAGTAACCAATATAATTCTACATCAGTAAATTCATTAACAACCTTCATCACAAAATCTAAACTAGGTTTGTTTCTACCAGAGAGAATATGTGAAATTGAAGCACGACCTACATCAATTCTATCAGCAAAACTTGACGCGTTGAGATCATAAACTTCCATAATACGTTGTATACGTTTGGAAAAATCAGCGCTGTTTACCATTGTATAAAAGTTTGTTTAATATTGTAAATATGCAAATGTAAACAATAAATCTAAATTAGAAAAAAGTCTTAAATCAATTAATTTATAATTAAACAAAAGCTTCATTAAAATATTTTAAATAACTGGAAATAAATAATTTATCTAAAAATAGATCGCTGTTAACATTTAGTAAACATTAATCTAAGTTAAACTCAATTCAGTAAGTCTTAAAAATTTACAATTGTGAAAAAATCAAAACTTGTTATGGTTTACTTGTGTAAACTTTTCTTTTTTTACTTTTGTAAACATGACATTACCTTTATACTTTTACAAGACCTTATTTCGTAATTATAATCAGTTTAAATGTGATCAGCTTTATGGTCGATTGTTACTTGAGGATAAAGTTCATACGCTAAATCATAAATTATCTCACCATTTATCAATTAAGAATGAAGGCAATTCTGTTGAGTCAAGAATTATAACATCTTTCAATTTAGGAAATGGACCTATCAAGATATTGGTTTGGTCGCAAATGCATGGTAACGAATCTACTTCAACCAAAGCGATTTATGATTTTTTGAATTGGGTTACATTAAACTCGAATGTTTCAAATCAAAACCTTACCGATTTACTTCAAAAAGTTACGCTTAAAATAATTCCTATTTTAAATCCAGATGCTGCGTTTAAATACACGCGATTTAACGCCAATAATGTCGACTTAAATAGAGATGCTAAACTGCAATCACAACCTGAGACTAAAGTTTTGTTCTCTATTGTTGAGTCATTTCAACCAGATTTATGTTTAAATATGCATGGGCAGCGTACTATTTTTAGTGCTGGTCAAAAACCTGTTCCGGCTACATTATCATTTTTATCGGCTTCTTCTACCAAAGATCGCCGCATTAGTGAGGTTAGGTTAAAATCAATGGCTATCATTAATCAAATGAATGCTATGCTACAAAATTTTATTCCGCAGCATGTTGGTCGTTACAATGATGGATTTAATATCAATTGTACAGGAGACTATTTACATTCGGTCGGTATTCCGACGGTCTTATTTGAATCAGGCCATTATACCAACGATTATGAAAGAGAGGTTGTCAGAAAATATACTTTTTTAAGCCTATTTAAGGCTATAGAGTTTGCCACTAATTTTGGGGAAATAAATATTGATGAGTCTGTTGAAAGAAATTATAATGAAATTCCAGAAAACCAAGAATTGTTTGTAGATGTAATTGTTGAAAATTTACAAATTAATCAAGAAGTAAAGCGTGTTGGCATTAAATATGAAGAATCTCCTGAAGGCAGTTACGTCGTTTTTAAACCTTTAGTGGTTGAAATAGCAGATAAGTCTTCGTTTTACGGTCATACTATAATTGATGCAAGTAGGACTTTAAATCATTTTAAATTTAAAGATTTAAAAGTTGGTGATGAGTTTCCTGAGCTTAAGATTAACGAAAACGTTTTCGTGAAAAAATTTAAAATTTAATTCAAAATCTCAATTTTTATTACATTTTATTCATTAATTTTGCTTTTTAATTCATTAATGTTTAAAAAATACTCAAAATGGCTCGATTTAAATTAGACGATACAGATCATCAAATTTTAAATATGTTAATTGAAAATACTAGAACACCATTTACTGATATAGCTAAAAAGTTAGATATATCAGCTGGTACTGTTCATGTACGTGTGAGAAAAATGGAAGAGGCTCAAATTATTCAAGGGTCTTCTTTAACCTTAAACTACAAGTCTTTAGGTTATACATTTATAGCTTATGTTGGTATTTTTTTAGAAAAGACCTCACAAACACAATTTGTTTTAAACCGTCTTGAGGATATTCCTAATATTACCGTTGCTCACGTTACTACTGGGAAATTTAATTTATTTTGCAAAATAAGAGCTAGAAATACAGAGCATGCTAAAAATATTATTTTCAAAATTGATGATATTGATGGTGTAAGCCGAACCGAAACTATGATTTCATTAGAAGAAAGTTTAAACGATAAAACACGTTTGATGCGTTCTATTTTTCAAGAAATATAGTTTTTGTAATTGTGAAAAAAAAGAAAGCCTCGATTGATCGAGGCTTTTTGCTATATTAAAAATGATAATCACTATTAGCGGGTAGTCATTTTTTCTTTCTTCTTTTGAAGTTGTCTTCTAAGTTCGGAGCTGGTTTCGCTAATTGCTGCTTCAAAATTTTTAGCACTTGTTGAAGCAAATAAGTTTTGACCTGGTGCACTTAGCTTAATTTCGCAAATCATACCTGAATCTGGTTCAGATGTATTTTCTTTTTTAAAGAAAACTTCAGCTCTAACTATCCAGTCATATCGATCTTTTAATTTATTTAAGTGGTTGTTGGTAAACGCTTCTAGTCGTTCGCTTGCAGTAACATGCACATAATTAAAATTTACGTCCATAGGTTTGTTTTTTAAAGATTAACATTCATTCAAATTTCTTGAAAATTACCTCAATTATCTATGATATTCATCAGTTCAAATCAAAGTAATTTCAATTTATTTATAATATAAATATAAGCTTTTAGACTAAATTAAACCTCTAAATTTGAATATATTTGATAAAATTATAAGCTTGTTTGAATCTTATTCATTTTCAGAACTTAAGCTCAAAGGACAACTCTTTACAGATCGTTTGCATAAACATTTATATGCTACTGATGCGTCAGTTTATCGTGAAATTCCTCAAGCGATTGCCTATCCTAAAGACTCAAGCGATGTAATTAAGCTTATTAACTTTGCAAAAACTAAGCATACAAATTTAATATTTAGGACTGCAGGAACATCGTTGGCAGGACAATGTGTAGGAAATGGTATTATAGTTGATGTAAGTAAGTATTTTACTAAAATAATCGATTTTAATGAAAAGAAGAAGACAATTACGGTTCAGCCTGGCGTTATTCGAGATGACTTAAATGCTTTTTTAAGACCTTACAATTTACAATTTGGACCAAATACTTCAACCTCTAACCGTTGTATGATTGGTGGAATGGTAGGAAATAATTCTAGTGGAACCACTTCAATTAAGTATGGTGTAACAAGAGATAAAGTTGAAGCTTTAAGTTGTATTCTTGATGATGGTAGTCGTATTGAATTGAAATCACTAACTAAGCATCAGTTTCAAGAAAAGCTGAAGTTAAACTCACGAGAAGGTGACTTGTATCGCCGCATTCATCAACTTTTGAGCAATGAAAGCCTTCAAAAAGCAGTTAAGGATAATTTTCCAAAACCTGAAATTCATAGGCGAAACACGGGTTATGCATTAGATGCATTACTAGAAACCGAACTTTATTCAGAATCTAGTCAACAATTTAATTTAGCTAAGCTCATTTGTGGTAGCGAAGGAACTCTAGCTTTTATTGAATCAATTACACTAAATTTAGATCAGCTTCCGCCAAAACATTCGGTCATGATTGTTGCGCATTTTAATACAATTACAGATTGTTTAAATTCGGTAAAACCTGTCATGGAGCTACCTTTATATACTTGCGAAATGATGGATAAAACCATTCTTGATTGTACAAAATCTAGCTTAAAATATAAAGACTATCGCTTTTTCTTGAAAGGTGATCCTAAAGCTATATTAATGTTGGAACTTCGCTCAGACACTTTAGAAAGGCTGAAGCAATTAGAGTTAGAGCTATTTGAAATTTTAAAAACTAAAACTAACTCTTATTATAATAGTCTTATCAATGAAGCGTCTATTTTTAAAGTACTTGAATTAAGAAAGGCTGGTTTAGGTTTATTGGCTAATATCTCAAAGGATACAAAAGCAGTAGCTTGCATTGAAGATACAGCGGTTAGCTTAGAGGATTTTGCTCAATATATGGCTGATTTTGAATCGATTATGAAAAGATTTAAACAATCTGCTGTTTATTATGCTCATGCAGGTGCTGGCGAGCTACATTTACGTCCAAGGCTTAATTTAAAAACAAGTCAAGGCGTGGCTGACTTTAAAGCAATTACTCATGAAGTAGCACATTTAGTTAAAGCTTATAAAGGTTCATTTAGCGGTGAGCACGGCGATGGTATTGTAAGGTCTAATTTTACTGAGTTATTAGTTGGCGATGTTTGTTATCTGGCTTTTAACAGTCTGAAGACAATTTTTGATTCTGATCAAGTTTTTAATCCTGGAAAAATTGTCAACCCAAAACCTATTGATAAAAACTTAAGGTATAAAACAGAACGAACGGAACCAGATTTTGATACTATTTTAGATTTTTCTCCTGAAGGCGGCATTTTAAAAGCAGCTGAAAATTGTAACGGTAGTGGCGATTGTCGTGTAAGCACACAGGCTAATCAAGCCATGTGTCCCAGCTATCAAGCAACCACAAATGAGAAAGATACAACAAGAGCTCGCGCCAATGCTTTGCGAGAATTTTTAACGCATCCAACACCATCAAAAAACGCTTTTAATCAAACAGAACTTAAACAAGTGTTTGATTTGTGTGTGTCTTGCAAAGCTTGTAAGAAAGAATGTCCGAGTAATGTTGATGTGGCAAGTTTTAAGGCTGAATTTTTACAGCATTATTATAAGAGCAATTCTAGACCATTAGCCGATTATTTGTTGGCAAACCTATCCTTGGTTTATAAATATCTACCACCAACATTTTACAATGCTATAGTTAAAAATAAATACTTGTCATTAGGTTTAAAGTCTATATCTAAAATACATGTTAAAAGGAATTTACCAGAGTTATCTAAACAATCGCTTCATACAATAATTAAAAATAAATCTAATACATTTTCATCAAAAAAGACAACACAAAAAACGGTTTACTTGTTTATAGATGAGTTCACTAATTTTATAGATGCTTCAATTGGTGAAGATGCTATAAATTTACTACGTAAATTAAATTACGATGTAAAGTTTGTACAACAACTTGAAAGTGGTCGCGCTTTAATTTCAAAAGGATTTTTAAATCGTGCTCAAAAGATAGCCAAATCTAATGTTAAGTTGTTAAGCGAGATAATTTCAGCTGAAACGCCATTAATAGGAATCGAACCATCAGCCATACTTAGCTTTAGAGACGAATATCTAAGATTAAATCATCATAATCAAGCTTCAACTGAGTTAGCTAAACATACTTATTTGATTGAAGAGTTTATAGCAAACGAATTTAAACTTGGTCATATTAAGTCGTCTCAATTTACTTCAAATTCTTTAAGACTTAAAATCCACACGCATTGCCATCAAAAAGCGCTTTCAAACTCAAAATTTACTTTTGATGTGCTTAATATCCCTAAGAATTATCAACCAACACTTATCACATCAGGTTGTTGCGGTATGGCTGGAAGTTTCGGATACGAAAAAGAACATTTCCAGGTTAGTCAAGCAATGGGCGAATTATTTTTGTTTCCAAGCATTCGAAAAACATCAACAAACACTATAATTGTTGCTAATGGTACAAGTTGTCGCCACCAAATTAAAGATGCTTTACAGCGAACTGCAAAGCATCCTGTAAGTGTTTTATATGAAGCTTTAATCGATTGTTAAGCTAAAATCAATTAATTCTTGAGAAGATGTGCTAGAAACATCTGGTAAATTAATTTGTGGCAAATCTTCAAATAATAATTCTGTTGCCACATCACTTCTAATTAAACCAATGTTGGGTGCAAAATAATTGGTTGCCGTAACAACATCTTGTTGCTGTAAAACAGTGACATTAATTAAACCTAAATCGGCTTGAATATCAGCATTAATAATAATTTCACTTTGATAGACGTTTTGGTAAGTTTCGTTATTAACCGTAAGTTCTCCTATATTGCCACCGTTGATAATGTTTATGCTGTAATTTATATTAAGTGGAACACCTTGAATTTCTTGAGTAATCGTGTTAGACTGATTGTAAACTGTAGCGCCAGCTTGAGCAGATTGATCGTATATTGTAGCGTTGTTGAGTTCAAAATTTAAAGAAGGTAGTTCTGGCGTGGCTTCAAAATTATAATCGCCTGTAAAAACAAGTTGCGCATTATCATTGGTTTTGTAAAGTTCACCTGAAGTTAAAATTGAAGTTACCAAACCAGGTTGCTCAACATTAGTTTGTGTAAATGAAAAATGGTCTTCATTGTTAATTGTTTCAATGCCGCTAACTTCTAAGGTTTCAGAACCGGAGTTTGTATTGCCTCCTTGAGTTATAGTATTGTTGTAAGTCCATGAATTTCCTACACTTAGGTCGAAATAATTATCGGCTTGAAGTGTGTTGTCATCTTCAGACTCACATGAAAAGAATAGAGTAGTTGTTAGTAATAAAAGAATGTACTGTCGCATATTTTAACTATTTTAATACTAAATTAGTTAAAATTATTTGCTTGTAAAAGTTATAGCAGCCAAAACATCAATTTTAGCATCTTTGACTTCAACTGATTCTAGATTTAAGTTTTGGTAATAGACTAAATGCCAACGATTATGATTGTATTCTAAGGCTGTTAAGTTTTCAACCCAATCACCTGAATTTAGATATAGACAAGTACCTTTTTCATTGACTTTTCGCTTGATTCTAGGTTGATGAATATGACCACAAACTACATAACTAAAGCCTTTATCAATTGCTAACTCTGTGGTTACTTTTTCAAAATCATTAATATATTTAATTGCTTTTTTAACGCTGTTTTTTATCTTTTTTGATAGTGAATATTTTTCTCGCCCCATCATTTTTAAGATGTAATTCAGCAAACGATTTAATAATATGAGTAAATCGTAGCCATAACCACCAAGTTTAGCTAAAAATTTTGCATTTTGTATTGAGACATCAAAGACGTCTCCATGAAAAAACCAGGCCTTTTTACCATTGAGATTTAAAACAAGTTTATCGACAAGTTTTAAATTACCCATTGTAAAGTCAGAGAACTTTCTTAATAACTCGTCATGATTTCCTGTAATATAATAGACTTCAGTACCATTTGCAGATAAATCAATTATTTTTTTAATGACATTTAAATGAGACTTCGGAAAATATTGTTTTCTAAATTGCCAAATATCAATAATGTCACCATTTAGAATTAAGGTTTTTGGTTTTATAGATTCTAGATAATTTAGCAACTCTTTAGCATGACAACCATAAGTTCCTAAATGAATATCTGATAGAACAACTAAATCAAGTTCACGTTTAGACAAATTATTTGTTTTTAGTATTACTCAAATGAAATGATTTTAGTGTTGAAAAACTTAATTTGTAAGTTATAAATAGTCTAATTAGCTGTTATCAAATTGTTTAGTTTAGTGAATAAATGTTAAGCTAGGATTACCAGCTTAAACTTTAGTAATTTGTTGAAATCAATTACATTTGCTGAAAAGAGTATATGGCGAGTAATACATTTGGCAGACAATTACAGCTTACAACTTATGGTGAATCCCACGGTATAGCTATTGGTGGAATTATTGATGGCGTTCCCGCAGGAATTCAACTAGATTTAGAAGCCATTCAACTTGAACTTGACCGCCGAAAACCAGGACAATCAGCTATTGTAACACAACGAAAAGAATCTGATATTGTTCAATTTAAATCTGGAATTTTTGAAGGTAAAACCACAGGAATGCCCATTGGTTTTGAAATACAAAATGCAGATCAAAAGTCAAAAGATTACGGTCATATTAAAGAAGTTTTTCGACCAAGTCATGCCGATTTCACTTATTCAAAAAAGTATGGTGAACGCGATTATCGTGGTGGTGGTCGTTCTAGTGCTCGTGAAACAGCCAATTGGGTAGTTGCAGGTGCTTTGGCTAAGCAAATAATTCCCGAAATTTCTATTGCTGCCTATACATTTTCAGTTGGCGAACTATCGATAACTGATCGCCATAAAGTTGATATGAACCAAATCGAAAAAAACCCAGTCCGTTGCCCAAATGCTGAACTTGCTCAGGAAATGGAAACCTACATTAAACAGATAAGAAAAGAAGGAGATACAATTGGTGGTCAAGTAAAATGCATTATTAATAATGTACCGATTGGATTAGGCGACCCCATTTTTGAAAAATTGCATGCTAACTTAGCTAAAGCAATGATGACTATTAATGCCGTAAAAGGCTTTGAATATGGTTCAGGTTTTTCAGGAACAACTTTAAAAGGTTCTCAACATAATGACGAAATCTTGACTAATGAAACAACAAAAACCAACTATAGCGGTGGTATTCAAGGTGGAATTAGTAATGGAATGCCTATCGAGTTTACGGTAGCATTTAAACCTGTAGCGACTTTAATGAAAGCTCAGTCTAGCATTGATGAATCTAATAAACAAGTAACTGTTGAAGGTAAAGGTCGGCACGACCCATGCGTAGTTCCTAGAGCAATACCAATTGTTGAAGCAATGGCTGCTCTTGTTCTTGCTGACGCTTTTCTAATCAATAAAACAAATAGATAATTATTATGAAAAAATTAGCGCTTCATTGGCAAATCTTACTCGGTATGGTTTTCGGGGTAATTTTTGCACTTATTTTTACAAATTTTGATTGGGGAAGCCAATTTATAACCGATTGGATAAAACCTTTTGGAAGCATATTTATTAATGCTCTAAAATTAATAGCAGTTCCTTTAATTCTAGCTTCACTTATAAAAGGTGTTTCAGATTTAAAAGATATTTCAAGCTTATCAAAAATGGGGTTAAGGACAATTTTAACATATATTGCTACAACTATTATCGCGGTTTCTATAGGTTTAGCTATTGTAAATATCTTTCAACCTGGTAAAAGCATTGATCAAGATACTAGAGAAGAATTAATTGAAAGCTATGGTGGTGATGCAGAACTTAGGCAAAAAGACGCTGAAAAGCAAAAAGAAGCTGGACCGCTTCAAGCTTTAGAAAATTTAGTACCCGATAATATTTTTGGTGCTGCTTCAAATAACGGGAATATGTTACAAGTTATATTCTTTGCCGTATTTTTTGGTATTGGTATGATATTGATACCAGAAAAACAAGCACAACCCGTCAAAGATTTTTTTGATGCACTCAATGAAGTTATTTTGAAAATGATTGATTTAATTATGCTTTTTGCACCTTATGGCGTATTTGCGTTATTAGCAGCTCTAGTGGTTGAAGCACCAAGTGCCGATCTGTTTATGGCTTTGTTATACTATGCGCTTTGTGTGGTTTTAGGCTTAGTCTTAATGATTGCTGCTTATACCTTAATTGTTTGGCTATTCACCAAAAAAACACCTCGATTTTTTATCAATGGAATTTCACCAGCTCAACTATTAGCCTTATCTACAAGTTCAAGTGCTGCTACTTTACCCGTTACTATGGAGCGTGTTGAAGAACATTTAGGTGTAGACCGACAAGTTTCAAGTTTTGTACTTCCAATAGGTGCTACTATTAATATGGATGGCACAAGTTTATATCAAGCTGTGGCTGCTGTCTTTATTGCTCAAGCTTTTGGTATGAACTTAGATTTTGCCACTCAACTTGGTATTATTGTTACAGCAACATTAGCCTCAATTGGTTCAGCAGCAGTTCCTGGCGCAGGAATGGTTATGTTGGTTATTGTTCTTGGTCAAGCTGGTATTCCAGAAGCTGGACTAGCTTTAATTTTTGCTGTAGACAGACCGCTTGACATGGTAAGAACTTCAGTTAATGTTACAGGAGATGCTGCGGTATCTATGATGGTTGCTAAATCTCAAGATAAACTACACGATCCAAAAATTAAAAACTGGGATGATAATTATTCTCCACAAAAAAACCAGTAAATAAAAAAGCCCGTTTTTAATCGGGCTTTTTTATTTAATAGAAGATTTATGCTTTCGTGTTGACTTCAGTTTGATTTCTAAATACTAGCTCGTTATTAAACTCATCTAACAAAATAATACTATCTGTTGTTACATTTTGAGCTAATATCTCTTTTGATAATTTATTAAGAACTTCTTTTTGAATTGTCCGTTTTACTGGTCTTGCGCCATATTGAGGGTCAAATCCAGCCTTTGATAGATATATGATTGCTTCTTCAGTTGCATCGATTGTTATGTTTTGTTTATTGAGCATTTTCTTCATTAAGTTGAGTTGAAGACTTACAATCGCTTTTATATCAGCTTGAGAAAGCGGTGTAAACATCACAATATCATCTATACGGTTTAAAAATTCAGGTCTAACGCTTTGTTTTAATAAGCCTAAAACATCTACTTTAGCGGCTTCCATAGCTGAATTGACATCCGGATTGCCTTCAAATTTTTCTTGAATAATATGGCTACCTATATTTGAAGTCATTACAATAATAGTGTTTTTAAAATCTGCTACACGACCTTTATTGTCAGTCAGTCGTCCTTCATCAAGCACTTGAAGTAAAATATTAAAGGTATCAGGATGAGCTTTTTCAATTTCATCAAGTAAAACTACAGAATAAGGTTTGCGTCTCACAGCTTCAGTTAATTGGCCACCTTCATCATAACCTACATATCCTGGAGGTGCACCAACTAAGCGAGAAACAGAGTGACGTTCTTGGTACTCGCTCATGTCAATTCTAGTGATTGCTTGCTCATCATCAAATAAATATTCGGCTAGAGCTTTGGCTAATTCAGTTTTACCGACTCCAGTTGTTCCTAAAAATAAAAACGATCCTATGGGTTTATTTTGGTCTTGTAATCCTGCACGACTTCTTCTAACAGCATCTGATACTGCCTGAATTGCTTCATCTTGGCCAATGACACGTTTATGAAGTTCATCTTCAAGTTTTAACAGTTTTTCTCGTTCTGTTTGAAGCATCTTCGTCACAGGAATTCCTGTCCATTTGGCTACAACTTCAGCGATATCTTCATAATCTACTTCTTCTTTAATTAATGACTGCTCAGACTTTTGGTCTTCAACTTGTGCTTGTAATTTTTCAAGTTTACCTTGAGCATCTTTAATTTTTCCATATCTTAATTCAGCCACTTTTCCGTAGTCGCCTTCACGTTCGGCACGTTCTGCTTCAAGTTTAAAATTTTCTAAATCTGTTTTGCATTGTTGAATTTGATCAACAATATCTTTTTCATTTTTCCATTTGGCATTTAATGTGTTGCGTTCATCTTTTAAATCAGCTAAATCAGCTCTTAATAATTTCAATTTAGACTCATCTTTTTCACGCTTAATGGCTTCAATTTCAATTTCTAACTGCATGATTTTACGGTCAAGGACATCTAATTCTTCAGGTTTAGAATTAATTTCCATACGTAATTTTGAGGCCGATTCGTCCATTAAATCAATGGCTTTATCCGGCAAAAAACGGTTAGTAATATAACGCTGCGATAATTCAACCGCGGCAATAATAGCTTCATCTTTTATGCGAACTTTGTGATGTGTTTCATATTTTTCTTTAATTCCACGTAAAATTGAAATGGCACTTTCTGTATCAGGCTCATCTACCGCTACTTTTTGAAAACGACGCTCAAGGGCTTTATCTTTTTCGAAATATTTTTGAAATTCGTCAAGTGTAGTTGCACCTATGGCACGCAATTCACCTCTCGCTAAAGCTGGTTTCAAAATATTTGCGGCATCCATAGCACCTTCGCCGCCGCCAGCGCCTACTAGAGTGTGAATTTCGTCGATAAATAAAACAATGTCGCCATCGCTTGAAGTTACTTCTTTAATTACTGATTTTAAGCGTTCTTCAAACTCACCTTTGTATTTTGCACCAGCGATTAAAGCACCCATATCTAAGCTGTAAATTTTTTTTGACTTTAGGTTTTCAGGCACATCGCCCGCAATGATACGATGGGCAAGACCTTCAGCAATAGCGGTTTTGCCTGTTCCTGGTTCACCAACTAGCATAGGGTTATTCTTGGTTCTACGCGATAGGATTTGTAAAATACGTCTAATTTCTTCGTCACGACCAATAACAGGGTCAAGCTTGCCATCTTCAGCAAGTTGATTTAAATTTCGGGCATATTTATCTAGCGAGTTATAATTATCTTCTGCGCTTTTTGAAGAAACTTTTTCTCCTTTTCTTAATTCGTTAATCGCTGCTTCTAAGTCTTTTTCGCTTACACCTTGATCTTTTAAAATTTGACTTACTTTTGATTTAGTTCTGAAAATTGCTAAAATAAGATGCTCAATAGATACATAATCATCTTGGCGTTTTTTGGCTATAATTGTTGCCTCATTAACCGCTTTTCCAGCATCTCGGGAAAGCACTAAATCACCACCTTCAACTCTTGCGAAACTGCTAATGGTTTTATCCAAGATTTGTGTGAACAAGTTGGTGTTGACATTTAATTTCTTTAAAATAAATGGTGTTACGTTTTCATCAATCAGCATAATTGCTTTGAACAAGTGTTCATTTTCAATTTGCTGATGTTTATGCTCCTGAGCAATTAACTGAGCTTGTTGAATTGCTTCTTGAGACTTTATTGTAAAATTATTGAAATTCATAGTTTTATATATTCTTGTTTATTTCTTATTTGTCAAAAGTTATACCTAACACTAAACACGTCAAAATGACATATTCACTAATGAAAAACAAGACAAAACGACATAAAAAAAGTCAGATGCTTTAAAACATCTGACTTTTAAAAAGAATTAAAAATATTTTAGAATTTCATACCAATACCAAAACCAGCGATTGCAGGATTTATATCAACTTCAGCAGGAATTGATAAGCCAGACATTAAGTTATCGGCATCTACAGTAACGTCCGTACTTAAGAATATGTATTTAAAATCGGCGTTTAAGAAAAACTTTTCATTAATCATATAATCAAAACCAATTTGTGTTGCAATACCAAAGCTATTATCGTAGCTAATTCCTTGTGCAACATCACCAGCATCTTCATTATAGAAAATCGTGTAATTTACACCAGCACCAACATATGGTTTAAAGTTTTTAAATAATTCGTGGTGATATTGAAAGGTTAAAGTAGGTGGTAGCAGCCAAACATCACCTAAGTCAACATTAGCATTGGTGCTACCGCCAACAGCTGAAATATCTGAGCTTACTGTGTTAACATCATGTTTTGCAGTTGCTAGAATTAACTCTAAAGCAAACTTTTTATTGATAAAGTAAGTAAAATCAAGCTCAGGTACAAATGCATTTGAAATATCAACATCGCCACCAATTACACCAATATCAGCGCTTTCGTTTGGCATAATATTGATTGCACGTAAACGGACTTGCCATTTTGAAAATTCATCAGAGTTGTTTTCTTGTGCTGAGGCAAAGAATGGACTAATTAACAATGCAGTAAAAACCGCAACTACTACTTTTTTCATGAGTTTATATTTTGAATTATAGAGCAAAAATAAATTCAGTCAAAAGAAGAAAAAATGATAAATGTCACAAACTAACACTTGTTAGTTGTTTTCAAGTCCAATCATTATATCAAAGCACAATTTATCAATCTTTTGCATGTCTTTATGATATGCCGATACATTAGACAGCACAACAACCGCTTTATTTGTTTCAGGATTTACAACAATTGTAGATGTAAAACCGCCAACAGCACCATTATGCCAATACCATGTAAATCCTGCATTAGTTTCTAAAATATGCCATCCAAGTCCAATAGCTTGGCGATTATTGATTTGATGCGTTTGTTTTAAAGATAAATTTATGGCTGGGTCTGACTTTTCTATGATTTTTTTTGAAAATACCAAGAGGTCTTCAGCGGTTGAGAAAATATCACCAACACCTTTTAAAGCATCAAAAGTCCAGTAGGAGGTAAGCTCACCTTTAGCATCAAGACCTTTAATTACATTGGTCATACTTTTTGGTTTGCTCGTGGTGTTAGGCATACTTAAAGGTTTAACCACATAATTTTGCAATAAATCTTCGTAAGACTGTTTAGTCAAATACTCAAGTGTGAATCCTAATAATCCTGTTCCTAAATTTGAATATTGATAAGAAGAATCTTTTAATTTCAGGTCTGTTTTTAAATACGTAAACAATTCTTTATCTCTGTAATTAAGATACGGATTGCTTTGGTTTTTAAACGCACTTTCTGCAAAATTGCTTGGTAACCTTGGTAATCCAGATGTGTGATTAGCCAGTGACTTCAAGGTAATTGGTTGATTAAATAAAGTATCAAAAATAGCTAGCTTACTTATATCTTGATTGAGCTTAACTTTATTGTTAAGCTGTAAATTAGCTAAAATAATAGATGTAAAAACTTTAGAAATTGAACCAATTTGAAATAATTGGGTTGAATTTTCTTCTGAAACAATGCTTTGCTGAGTTTTCTTAAAGCCTTTAAAAACATCTTCACCATTTGAAGTATATGCAACTGAGATTTGGGTTTCAGCTGGAAATTGCTCTAAAGTTGATTTAATTTGCTGGGATGGCGATTGTGCTAAAACTGAAGTTATCGCACAAATTAAAATTGCTAGCGACTTATAAAACGTACTGCGCCAATACTTTTTGAACATCATAAACATTAACTTTTTTATTGAAATTTTGAGTAATACTAGGCGTTGATTCACTTGAAATGTAAATTTTTAATTCGGCTTCGAGGTCAAAAGTGCCAGCAGTTTCTATCGAGAAACGTGAAATACTTCGGTAAGCAATAGACAGATATTCTCTTTTTTTACCTGTTAATCCTTGGATATTTACAAAAATCAAACGTTTATTTGTAAATATTAAAGTGTCTCGCACTAATTTAAAACCAATATCTACTTCTTCATTTTCGATTAATAAATCGGCATAATCATTTGCCAATTGCTCTGGATTTACGGTGCCAGCGTTTCCTAATAGCGATGAAAATAGTCCCATTATGTTTTAAAATTGTTATAATTAAACCTTTAAAGTTAAAGATTTTTCTTGCTAACTTAGCAAAAATTATTTGATGAAATCAAAATTTGTAGGTTACGCGTTTATTGGTGCAATTGTTATAGTTATTGCAGTTGTGATATTTCGAATGGCTTCAAATGAAAATGAAGTTAATACAAATACTTCAACCGAAGATTTTCTAGTTTATGAAGGCCAAGTTTATGGCACTTATTTTTCAATTATTTACAAGTCACCAGAATCTTACAAATCCCAAATCGACTCTATTTTCAATAGCATCGATGAAGCTGCTAGTGCTTATATTTCTCATTCAGAAATTAATCAACTTAACAAAAAACGAATTATCACAAATTCTTCAAAAATTTTAAAAGCTCACTTTAAAAAAGCTCAAGATTTATATGATGCTACAAACGCTTATTTCGATCCAACAATTTCTCCGGTTATTGAGTTGTGGGGCTTTGGGAAAAACACCACTCCAAAAGCGGATTCCCTTAAGATTGAACGCGCTATGCAACGTGTTGGGTTTTCGAAAAGTTACAAAATATCAAACGACACCATTAATTTGAATGAAAATGCCATCATTAATTTTACAGCGATGGGAGAAGGCTTTGCAATTGATGAAATTTCAAACTTTTTAGATTCTAAAAATATCACTGATTTTAAGGTTGAAATTGGTGGAGAATTGAGATCTAAAGGTGAAAGTAGTAAACAGAAACCTTGGCTGATTGGAATAGAAAATCCGCTTTACGATGAAAATCCTGACCTAAATCGTTTTTTGGCTACTATTGAAGTGTCTAACCGTGCATTAAGTACTTCTGGTAGTTATCGTAAATACTTTATTGATGATGCTGGCGTCAAGAGAAGTCATATTATTAATCCTAAAACAGGTTATCCCGTCAATCACACTTTGATTTCGGTAAGTGTTTTAGCTGAAAATTCAACCGAAGCTGATGCCTATGCTACAGCTATTATGGCAATGGGTCTTGAGCAAGGAAAAATTTTTATTGAAAATAAACCAAATTTAGAGGCTTTTTTAATTTTCGAAACAGCAGATGGAATTGATTTTTGGAGGAGTAGTCAAGAATTTAAACTGAAGTCTTAAACAATACTTTATAAATCTTCTTAAAAGCATCTTCACCAAAATGCCATTTCACTAGAAAGTCATTTGGGGACTGACTGTCTATTTTTTGAATTTTCGGTGCGGCAATAAAGCCTGCAACTGCTGCTATACTTGCAATTATACCAGTAACATCAGTAAACTGACTGACAACAACCCATGCTAAAACATAAGTCAGTAAGAAAATTATCAAGCCTAATATTTTTGCTTTTTTGTAAATCATAATTGTAATTCTAAAGGTCTTGTTTATAAAAAGTAGCGGATTTTATATACCAGTTTTTAGTTTAAAAAATGACCTCTAATTTATTTATTTTCTTTCGATTAAGCGACTAAACCACTATTTTTTTATACGTAGTTGTGTTTTTGTACTTTATGTTGTGTTCTGTTCTTAGCCTTGGCAAAGACATACTTTTTAGCAATTTTTAGCTTGTGCTTTGGCTGGTGCGAATTGCAAATGTGTATGGCTTATGCGATGGCTTCTTCTATAATTTTTATTTCATTTTCATTCAAATCATAGATATTATAAACAAGCTTATCAATATCTTTCTCAAACTTAACTTTCATTTTTTCAGAATCCTCTTTTAGAATTAACTCAACTATTTCGGTCAATTTTTCAACTTTCGAAATATCATTAGGTATCAGAAACTTTTCAATTGTCGTTTTTTTGAAAACATAAGCTCCACCAGCTGTCTTTTCTCCTACAATTGAAAAATAAAACTTATAAAGCTTTGAGTTCAATAAAGCTAAAATGAATTTTAAGGAAATAGTATCGGAAGTAAGAAATAATGATGAACTAGTCAATAAATTACCTTTATTATCAAATGCAAAATCCCAACCACCAGAAATTAATCCCCAGACTATTTTTTCTTCATCAAATAAAGGGTAATAGCTTGCAGCACAACGTTGCAGAGCATACCATTCATAACGTTTGCCAGTTTCAGATTTATTCCTGTTACTTAACTCGGTTTTAAATGACTTTAAATGTTCATATTCATTATTATAATTACTTTTAAAAGTGTTTTCAGCTAATTCACTTGCTCCACTTACGCTTTCGTCTTCGTGAAGTGGATAATGCCAAGGAACAAAAAGAAGTTTTAAGTCGTTTTCTTCAATTTTATAACGATGAATGTCTTTACCTCGCAAAAAGTTTTTGGCCAAATGTGAATTGAATAATTCACTTTCTTTATTTATAATAAAGGCCGCATCAAAGCCGGTTGTTATACCTCTTTTAATTTGAATTGAATCAAAGGAACTTATTTCACTTCCTTGTTTCTTCATTTTGGAAATTATAGCTTGTTCTTCAATTTTACTGAATAGCCAAAAATCGTTCGATAACAAAGAATTATCAATAACCGTTAATTTATCTTCTTTGTACGAATCAAATTTATCTTGTGTTATTTCTTCATTGTTGAATTCTAAATATTCAAACGAAATATTTGGTGTGCTTTTTTCCATTGTAAGAATTACACTTGAAACCAATGCTTCGTCAAAAATTGGTACAAGTTCAAAGTTCACGACTTTGTTCATTCTAAATTTGCTTAAAAAAGCTCTTAAAAGTTTACCATATTCTGTATTAAAGAACTTATTGGTGTTTATAAATGCAAACTGACCGTTTTCTTTTAATAAATCAAATGCTCTTTCAAAGAAAAATACACTTAAATCAGCAGTTCCTGAATAGACAGAGTACCATCTGCTAAATAAGGCTGTATTCCCTTTCGATTTCCTTTGCTGTACATATGGTGGATTACCAATAACTATATCAAATCCAACAAAATCTCCGTTATCATCTAAAACTTCTGGAAATTCAAATCGCCATTCAAAAGCTTCTTCATAGATTTTATTGTTTTTAATTTCTTCTATCGTGGTTTCTAATTTTTTTGATTCATCTGTAAGTTTTTTGAGCTTTTTATTCCAAGCCGTTTTTTCTTTTTTAGATAACTCAAACATCTTAGGATGTTCTGTCATTAAAAAGATTTCACTTTTAAGTTTAGTTAAACGTTTTACTTTTTTATCGTTTAATGAAATTTCACTTCTAAAATCCTTCTTAATGTCATCTATCAGTTTTTCCATTTCACGCTTTTGCGCTTTGTTTTGAGCTTTACGATATGTGTCAACAGCAATCTTATAACTTTCAATAGTCCATTTACTACTTTTTAGTGCTTTTTTAAGGTCAGCATCAAGTTCAAAACGACTAATGAGTGAGTTTCCGCATTTGATATTAATATCAATATTTGGAAGGGTTTCTAATTCACTTTCGTTTTTGTAATAGGCGTTTTTTAGTAACTCAATCCAAAGACGTAATCGACAGATTTTCACAGAATTTGGATTAATGTCAACCCCAAATAAACAGTTTTCTATAATGGTTTGCTTTTCGTGGAATAAAGCTTCTTGTATTCGTTGACTTTCTTTGTTGTTAGGATTGTACTCAAAAAGTTCTCCATCTTCATCAGTAACAATTAATTCGTCATTTACAACTTCAAATTGGTATTCTTTTAGCCTTTTACCATCTCTATCTTGTAAAACTTTCAAATCATTTTTAACAGCAATCATTTCATTTAGTGCAGAAACTAAAAAGTGTCCTGAACCAACTGCAGGGTCACAAACTTTAAGACTGTTTATGATGTTATTTGCTTCTTGTCTGTCTTCAATTTTATCGTAAAGTGAATCTAAATCTTTACAATTCCAATCTTTGGTTTCGTTGAATTTTTGAATAACTGATTTTCTAATGGTTTCACGACACATATACATCGTGATAAAACCTGGCGTGAAAAACGAGCCATCTTTGTAACCATTAATTTTTTCGAAAATTAAACCGAGAACAGAAGCGTTAATTAAGGTTTTATTATCTTCTTGAATTTCTTCTTTTCCTTCGCTACTAAAGTCGTAAGCATTTAAAAATTCAAATAGATATTCAAGGGCATTTAAATTACCTGTTCGTTTTTTTCCACTATCGTTTTTTAAAACGGTTGAAGAATAAATCGGAATTGTTTTTTCGTCACGTAAATTGCTAATAAATATTGTTTCGTGTTCAATTCCTGTAGGTTCAAAAAGCGAACTATTTAAGTAAGGAACTTTTGTGAAAAGTTCTGTTACGTCTACATTTCTTTCAGATTGTTTTTTGGCTAAAACTTGAAAGAAAAGGCTATTTAAATCATCATAATTTTGAATTTTATCAATACTCAAAAATTCATAGGATTGGTCTCCTTTATGATAAGTTTTCAGTTGAGCTTCTAAAAGTTTTAGAAACAGAATACGGTTAATCCAAGTTATACTTAATTCAAGACCAACATTAAATAAACGTTCCTCTTGAGTTGTTCCAAAATGACTAGGATTATCAAGTCTGTTTATTTTATCTAAACTATCAAGTTGTATTATGGCGTTTTCAAGAAACGAACCTGTGTTTCTTTCTCTTTTTTTGTTTCTTTCAATTATTTTTTTGCTTCCTTTTTTCGTTTCCGAAAGTCCTATAATATGTAGTAATTCGCCATAAAATCTTTTATCAAGACTATTGCTGTCATTGGTAAAAGGTAATTTTAATAAATGCTCTGGTGAGAGTAATTTAAAGAGCGATATGAGTTTATTGTCGTCTTTTAGATTGTCATTACGAAGTGGTTTTTCGTATTCTCGAATATCGAAAAATGTAAATTCAATATCGTTTTTTAATCCATTAACAAAAGGCTCTGCAATTTCTTTGTAGAAAAAATCGGTTGTTTTTCCTGCTAATCTTCCATTTTCAAAATCGTTGAATTGTTTAACCAATCCTTTGTTTTGAGCAAATTGCTTTTCAAATACGTTGGAATCAAAAATGAACCATTCGTTAATGTTTGTAGCAACTAAATATTTTATTTCGAGGTTTTTATGAGTAATTCGTTCTCTTAAATAGTAGAGAATCAATTCTTGAAATGCTTTGACATTGATTTTAGAAAGCATTTGTTCGGGAGTATCTCCCTTCACGAATGCTTTTAGCATTTCGGCTTTGTTGGTAGGCTTTTTTGCTTCAATGATTACTCCAACTGAACTTTTTGCTTTGTTTCCGTTGTGGATTACAAGGTCATTTCTTCCTTTTGTGTTTATAAAATGGTTGTTCTTGTAATAGGTGTCTTTTAGAAAGTCAGAAACTAGGTTTTTGTGAAATTCTTCTGATTCAGTATCATTGGTGCGGTCGAGTAGTTCAATCAAATTCGTCTTGAAACTTTCGATTTCCGTTCTGTTCGGTTTAATTTTTAAGAAGGCTTTATTGATTGCCTTTCGTGGTTTCAAGATTTTTAATTCCATATAATTGATTCTCTCTATCAGGTTTTAAATTTAATTTTTTATTAAAGCGTTAGCAAGAAACAGCTCTTTTTTTTATTAATGGCTTTCGTGTTGGTAAAAAAATAAATGTACTTTTTGTGCGGTTGGCTTTTTTCAGTATGAAACACAACAAATTATAGATTTTACAAAAGTATTGATTTGTACATCATTAAAGTTGACAATAATCATCTCGTAAAAAGATTAGTGATTTTGATTTTAAAAAAGCTGTCTCGAAATAACAAGACAGCTTTTTTAAAATGAGTTATACGATTAGACGGTTTTTAGGTCGTTTCATTTTTAACCACTTCAATCACTTCATCTACAATTGAAGGATCTAGCAGAGTAGACGTATCTCCTAAATTATCCATTTCATGTGATGATACCTTTCTTAAAATTCGACGCATAATTTTTCCACTTCGTGTTTTCGGTAATCCAGAAACAAAGTGAATGCGATCTAATTTAGCAATAGGCCCAATTTTACTCGTAATAATTTGGTTAATTTCTTTACGAACATTATCATGATCTCGCGATTCACCTTCTTCTTTTAAAATAATAAAACCAGAAAGTGCATTTCCTTTAACATCATGCGGAAAGCCAATAATAGCCGACTCTGCTACAGCTGGATGTTCATTAATAGCATCTTCTATTGGCGCTGTTCCTAAGTTATGTCCAGAAACAATCACAACATCATCTACACGACCCGTAATTCTATAATAACCAACTTCATCACGAACTGCACCATCACCTGTAAAGTACATGTTTTTGTAAGCCGAAAAATAAGTGTCTTTGTAACGCTGATGGTCTCCGTAAACCGTACGCGCTATACTTGGCCAAGGTCGTTTAATGCATAATCGCCCAGAAACCGAATTATCTTTGATTTCTTGACTGTTTTCATCCATTAAACAAGGCTGAATTCCTGGAAGTGGTAAGGTTGCGTAAGTCGGTTTAGTAGGTGTCACAAAAGGAATAGGAGAGATCATGATACCACCTGTTTCAGTTTGCCACCAAGTATCAACAATAGGTGATTTTTTCTTACCGATATTATCGTTATACCAGTTCCAAGCTTCTTCATTAATAGGTTCGCCAACACTACCTAAAACTTTAATCGAACTTAAATCATATTTATTTACATAATCGATAGATTGTTTAGCTAAAGCACGAATTGCCGTTGGTGCAGTATAAAATTGGTTGACTTTTAATTTTTCGACCACTTCCCAGAATCGTCCAAAATCTGGGTAGGAAGGAACACCTTCAAACATTACTGAAGTAGCACCGTTTAATAAAGGTCCGTAAACAATATAACTGTGACCAGTAATCCAACCAATATCTGCCGTACACCAGTAAACATCGCCAGGTTGATATTGAAACACATTTTTAAATGTAAAGGCTGTATAGACCATATAACCAGCAGTTGTATGAACCATACCTTTAGGTTTTCCTGTTGAACCAGATGTGTACAAAATAAATAAAGGATCTTCAGCATCCATTATTTCGGCTGGACAAACATCATCAACTTGTTTTAAAGCCTCATGAAGCCATAAATCACGACCTTCTTTCATTGTAACTTTTTCATGTGTACGTTTAACCACAAGTGAATGCTCAATTGAAGGACAAGATTGTAAAGCTTCGTCACAAATTCCCTTAAGATCTATGGTTTTATTTCCACGGTAAGAACCATCTGAAGTCACCAATAATTTACAATTAGAATCATTTATTCTAGAGGCAAGCGCTGAAGCCGAAAACCCAGCAAATACTACTGAATGAATAGCACCAATACGCGCACAAGCTAAAACGGTTACTGTTAACTCTGGTATCATAGGCAAATACACACAAACACGATCGCCTTTTTTAACTCCCAAGTCTTTAAGAACATTAGCCATTTTTGAAACCCGTTGATGCAAATCTTTATAAGTAATAAATTGTGTTTCTTCTTTGGGGTTATTAGGTTCCCAAATTATGGCATTGCTAGATGCGTTATGCTGTAAATGGCGGTCTAGGCAGTTTTCTGTAATGTTAAGTTTAGCGTTTTCAAACCATTTGATGTCAACATTTTCTTTATCCCAAGACATCACTTTATCCCATTTTTTATGCCATTTGAAATTTCGTTCTGCTATGGTGTTCCAGAAATTATCAGGATCATTTTGAGAAATTCGATAGACATCAATATATTTCGCTAATGAATCTATATTGTAATAAGAATCAGTTAAAGCGCGAAGCGATTTAGTGATGATGTCTTTATCTGTAGCAAAGGCACCTATTTTTTCTTGTTGAAAGGTTTCAATAATTTCATTAATTACCATAGGATCTTCAATAGTTGAAGGCATTTTATAGCTTTCACCATCTATAATTCTACGCAAGGTTCTACGCAAAATTTTACCACTTCTAGTCTTCGGTAATCGCTTCACAACAACTACTTTTTTAAGTGAAGCTACTGCGCCAACTTGTTGGCGAACTTTTTGAACAATTTCAGATTCAAGTTTAAAATGTTCATAATTTTCTTCACCAATTTTCGGAACAACAACAGCCATAGGTACTTGACCTTTTAATTTGTCTGATATACCAACAACTGCACATTCAGCTACTATATTATGGCTAGCCACAACTTCTTCTAGAGCTGCTGTAGAAAGTCGATGACCAGAAACATTAATCACATCATCAATTCGGCCGGTAATAAAAATATTGTTATTGTTATCTTTAAAACCACCATCACCAGAAAAATAATAACCTGGAAATTTATTTAAATAGCCTGCTCGATAACGCTCTTTTGAACCCCAAAGGCCTGTCATAAATCCTGGAGGAAGCGGAAGCTTTATGCTTACATAACCTTCTTCATTCGGTTGAAGTTGTTCTCCATTTTTATTTAGAATTTCAAGATTGTAGCCAGGAACGGCTTTACCAACCGACCCAACAGGTTGATTCTGTTTTTCATAGCCCATAAAATTAGCGACAATAGGCCATCCAGATTCAGTTTGCCACCAATGGTCAATCACTGGAATTTTTAAATGCTTTTCAGCCCATTTCAATGTGTTTTCATCACATCGTTCACCTGCTAGAAATTGGTAATGTAGAGATGAAATGTCATACTTTTTAATGAGTTCGCCATTTGGATCTTCGCGTTTAATCGCTCTGAATGCCGTTGGAGCTGTAAACATTACATTGACTTTATGCTCTTCAATAACACGCCAAAAAGAACCAGCATCTGGTGTTCTAACTGGTTTACCCTCAAACAAAACGGTTGTATTGCGATTAATTAAAGGTGCATAAACAATGTAACTATGACCAACTACCCAGCCGACATCAGAAGCAGCCCAAAAAGTTTCACCTGGCTTTATGCCGTAAATAGTTTGCATTGAATATTTTAAAGCTGTGGCATAGCCACCAGTATCACGAATAACTCCTTTTGGAGATCCTGTAGTACCTGAAGTGTATAAAACATATAAGGGATGATCTGAAGAAACAGGCTGATAACTTACAGGTTCAGATTTTTCGACTAAATCATCATAATCAAGATCAATAGGTTGTTTTGGGTTTTCAGCACCGAGTTTTCTATTATGTATAATGACATGCTCAGGTTGATGCTTAGAAAGCTTTAAAGCTTCATCAACCATAGGCTTATACGGTATAATTCGGTCAACTTCTATACCTGATGTTGCTGTTAATAGGACTTTTGGTTGAGCATCATCAATCCTTAAAGCTAATTCATTTGGTGCAAAGCCTCCAAATACAACCGAATGTATCGCACCAATTCTTGCACAGGCTAACATACTGAAAACCGCATGTGGAATCATGGGCATATATACTACTACAGTATCACCTTTTTGAACCCCTAAAGACTTTAAAGCGCCTGCTAATTTTTCGACTTCAATTTTTAAATCGTTGTAAGTGTATTTGATTATATTTTGTCGAACTGCGGAGTCGTAAATTAAAGCTACATCGTTGCCATGTCCATTTTCAATATGTTGGTCTATACACAAATAACTCATGTTTGTTTTTCCGTCTGGGAACCAGTGAAAAAGTCCATCATCGGTTTGTTTTACAGCCTGTTTAGGAGCGGTTAACCAATTGAGTTGTTGTGATTGCTTTAACCAAAATTCATTTGGGCTTTGTTTACTTTTATGGTATTCTTCTTCGTAAGTCATCATATCAATAATTTTAACAGTAAGATTTAATTTTTTCGATTAATTTTTTTGTAGAAAATGGTTTAGCGAGATATTCGTTGGCACCAGCTTTTAAACCATTTTCAATATCTTTGGCTTTATTTTTAGCACTTAGTATAAGTACAGCTATATCTTTAGTTTTAGGGTTAGATTTAAGTTGATTTAAAACTTCAAAACCATCAACTTTTGGCATCATTATGTCTAGGATAATAACTTTAGGAATATCTTTTTTAACAATATCTAAAGCTTCCTGTCCATCTCGAGCAATTAGAACTGTAAATCCTTGTTTTTGCAAGGCATAATCTAAAGCCATAACAATATTTGGTTCGTCATCAACGATTAAAATTTTACTCATACGCTTTGTTTTTTTGGTAGTTTAATTATAAAACTAGCTCCTTTAGTATATGCTTTATTGACTTCAATTACACCTTTATGTAAGCTAATAATTTGTTTACAAATAGCTAAGCCAAAGCCGCTGCCTTCTGGCTTTTTAAGTGTTTGATTATTAGATTGATAAAATTTATCAAAAATATAAGGGATATCAGCTTCGACAAGTCCTTTACCGTTATCTAAAACTTCAATAGCAAGTATATCTTTAGTAGAATTGACTTTAATTTCAATTTTTCCGTGCTTAGGTTCTACAAATTTGAGTGAATTTGATATTAAATTAGTAAATACCTGTATCAATTTAGCAGAATCAACTTCAGCTGAAACTTCATTCGGTTTCGAATCAATTGAAATAGAGATTTTCTTTTTCTGAACTATTCCCTCAAAGCTTTTAACTGCTTTATGAATAATTTCAGTCACATTTTCAGTATTTAGCTGAAGTGATTCTCGTCCAGAGGCTAATTTTTCAAGATTTAAAATATCATTTATTAAATTAGTAATTCGTTGCGTATCAAACAATATATTGCTTAAAAACTGCTGTTTTAAATCATCAGGTATATCGGCATCATCTTTAAGGATTTCACTACTGGCTTGAATTGAGGTAATTGGTGTTTTTAACTCGTGAGCCACAGTGTCAAGAAAATCATCTTTTAATTTATCTTGTTGAGTTAAAGATTTGTTGGCTTGTTTTAATTCTTCAGTGAGTTTAAATAACTGCTCTTTTTGTGTTTTTAAAGACTTATTAATAGAAATGGCTTCTTTATTTTCTTCTAGAATTTTTAAGACTTCTACGAGAGATACAGGTTTTTCTTTAACCACATTTGAAATTAATATTTTAGCCGAAGCACTTCCAACAGC
The DNA here is from genome assembly GCF_900129035.1 of Psychroflexus salarius. Taxonomy (GTDB): domain Bacteria; phylum Bacteroidota; class Bacteroidia; order Flavobacteriales; family Flavobacteriaceae; genus Psychroflexus; species Psychroflexus salarius. The sequence continues at coordinate 110,543 of NZ_FQTW01000001.1, forward strand.
TCCTGTAAGTAACTTTTCTGAAAAGTTAATAAATCTGGCGTCTGCAATTTTAGTTTTTTCAGAAAGTTTATAGCGGCGCTTAAAAATATTAAGCGCCCGATTAGCACGGTGTGTCCCTAAAAATCTAACCCAAATTTTATGAATATCAGCTATGTAGGCCTCACCTTTCCAGACGTAAGCATCTTCTTGCAAGTCTATTATTTTAGATGTGTTTGTAAAAACTTCACCGTAATTTCGTTCGCGGTAATTGCCTTTAAAAACTAGAGAAAAATAAGCATACAAAAATAAATTGACGGCTAAACTCCAGAATAATGAATGGTTAGACGGAGTTAAAAAATCAACCCCAAATAAGTTGTATGGTCGAAGCATTTCTATACCAAAAAGTCCGTTTTCTATAAAATTATTGTTGGCTAATATGGCTGATGTAAAAAAGGGTAGAAGGTAAGTATAAATTACAATTAAGCTCCCAGAAATCATTCCTATTTTAGCACCTAGAGCAGAACCACGATTCCAAAACATACCCACAAAAAATGATGGCGCTAATTGAACAATTAGTAAGAATGACACTAAACCAATTGAAAATAAAGAAACTGATGGATTTACAAATGCGTAAAGGAAATAAGCAATTGCTATTAGCATAAAAATACTCATTCGACGAATATTTTTAATGGTCTTTTGATTGTTATTTGATGTGTTTCTTTGAAACTTTTTCAAGTAAGCATAAGGAATAATCAAGTTATTACTTAACATGGTTGACAACGCTAAAGTAGATACTACTACCATAGAAATTACAGCTGATAAACCACCAAGAAACACTAGTATAGCTAACCAATAATCACCATAGGTAAGTGGAATTAACAATGTAAAATAATCGGCATTTTCTGTAGAAGAAAATAAAGCTAATCCGGCCCATGCAATAAAAATAACAAAGATATTAAACAACAATAAATACAATGGAAATAACCAAATAGCCACTTTAAGCTGTTTCTTATGGCTATATTCAACTACAGAAGCTTGAAATTGACGCGGTAAAAGAAATATTGCCAAAAATGATAATGCTATGGTAAAATACCAGTTAATACCACCGGTAACACCTTCAACTGTACTAAGCTTATTGATGTTAAAATTTTTAGAAACTTCTGTAATTATTGAATTTCCACCATCGAAAACATAAAAGGTGGTATAAATTCCGATAATTATAAATATGATGAGTTTAACTAAAGATTCAAAAGCTATTGAAAAGAAAATTCCCTTTTTTTGTTTTGAAGCATCAAATGTAATCGTTCCATAAAATACACAAAATACCGCTAATAATAAAGCGATATAAAATGTAGAATCCGTTAATAAATATTGACCCATAATACTATGAGTAGAACCTTGAGATATAATTTGAAAACTTTCAGATAAAGCCTTCAGCTGTAAGGCGATGTAAGGAATAATACTCAACGCACAGATGATTGCAACCACAGCTCCCAACGAGCGATTATTACCATATCGAAGTGAAATAAAATCTGCTATACTAGAAACATTATAAATTTTTGAGAGTTGAATGATTTTTTTTAATACGACAATCCATAATGGCGCTGCAATAATAGGACCTAAGTAGATGGTTAAAAATTCAACTCCTGTTCGAGCAGCCATACCAACGCTACCATAATATGTCCAAGCTGAACAATACACTGCTAGGGATAAGGCATAAACATAAGGACTATTAACTAATTTAGACCGTTTATTTTTTTCTGCCCAAAAAGCAATAAAAAACAAGAGGCCTAAATAGCCTAATACGATTAGTATAATACTTAAACTACCCATGGAAACGCCTTAGTATGATATATGAAATACAACTACTTACCAACCAAATAAAAAAAATTGAAATATAAAATAAAGGTATGCCGAAGATGATTACCGCTTTGTTATAAATAAACAAAAGCGGTAAATTTAAAAGTACAACCAAAGTAATAGAAAGCAAAATTAACTTTTGTTGGTGTCTTTTTTTCATCTTAGAGGCTTTTATATAAAAAACATTAATGTCCAGTTGCTTCTCCAGCACCACTTGGAATTCTAACATTTTCAACCATATCTTGAACATTTTGAGGTGGTGCAGGAGTAAATTTACTAATACTAATAGAGACCACAAAGTTGACAACCATAGCTACCGACCCAAAGCCTTCTGGAGAAATACCAAACCACCAGTCTTCTGAAGTACCACCACCAAAGAAATCAAACTTAAATTTTAGCATATAAAACAGCATCAATGAAATACCAACAACCATTCCAGCTATAGCGCCTTCTTTATTCATTCTTTTATAAAAGATACCTAAGATAATAGCAGGAAAAAATGAAGCGGCTGCGAGACCAAAAGCTAATGCCACAACTGCTGCCACAAAACCAGGCGGATTAATCCCAAAATAGCCAGCAACAACAACTGCAGCTACAGATGAAAGTCTAGCAGCTATTAACTCTCCTTTATCTGTAATTTTTGGATAAACCATTTTTTTAATCAAATCGTGAGATACTGAAGATGAAATTACCAATAATAAACCTGCAGCAGTAGATAAAGCGGCAGCCAAACAACCAGCGGCTACCAGGGCAATAACCCAATTAGGTAATTTAGCAATTTCAGGATTAGCTAAAACCATAATATCTTGATCGACATAAAGTTCATTTTTATTATTTGATGGGTTCTTAACAATTCGCTCACCATTGTTTCCTCTTGCTTTCTCTTCGAAAGCAGGAATACCAGTTAACGCATCGCCGCCTTCTTTAGCTTCACCTAAATATTGTATTTTACCATCTGCATTTTTATCTGTCCAAGCTAATAGGCCTAAGTCTTCCCAAGTTGTAAACCATTCAGGCATATCTGTGTACTTCTTCTTGTTTACTGTTTCTAGCATATTCAATTTACCAAAAGATGCTACGGCTGGCGCAGTTATGTAAAGAATACCTATGAATAATAGTGCAAATCCAGCAGATTTTCTTGCATCTCTAACTCTTTTTACTGTAAAAAATCTTACAATCACGTGTGGAAGCCCAGCAGTACCAACCATTAGCGCAAGCGTAATCGCAAATACATCAACAATATTTTTAGAGCCTTCTGTATAAGCATTAAATCCAAGTTCCTGGCTTAATCCATCTAATTTATCTAACATATATGTATCAGGCTGGTTAACAAGTGTATCACCCATACCAAACATTGGTATCGGGTTACCTGTAACTTGAAAAGAAATGAAAATTGCAGGGACAAGAAAAGCAAAAATTAAAACGCAATATTGCGCAACTTGAGTATAAGTAATACCTTTCATACCACCTAAAACAGCATAAAAAAGAACAATAATCATCCCTATAATTACACCAGTCTCAATTTCGACTTCTAAAAATCGCGAAAATACGACGCCTACACCTCTCATTTGACCTGCTATATAAGTAAATGAAACTAACAGGGCACATATTACAGCAACAGAACGAGCTACTTTAGAGTAATAACGATCTCCTATAAAATCTGGAACCGTAAACTTTCCAAATTTTCTAAGATATGGAGCGAGTAGAAGCGCTAGTAGAACAAATCCACCTGTCCAACCCATTAAAAAAACTGAACCATCATATCCCATAAATGAAATGATGCCAGCCATAGAAATAAAAGAGGCTGCAGACATCCAGTCAGCTGCTGTTGCCATTCCATTAGCTAAAGGAGAAACGCCTCCACCAGCAACATAAAATTCTTTAGTTGAACCTGCTCGGCTCCAAATGGCTATTCCTATATAAATAGCAAATGAAATACCGACAAAAATATAAGTAAGTGTTTGAGAATCCATAGTTTATTTATTTATCGTATCCGTATTTTTTATCTAGTTTATTCATGAGTCTTACATAGACAAATATTAGAATAATGAATATGTAAATTGATCCTTGTTGGGCAAACCAAAATCCTAGTTTAAAACCACCAAGTTTGATTTCATTTAAAACATCTTTAAATAAAATACCAGCTCCATAAGACACTATAAACCAAACACTAAGTAGTATGATTAGATATCTTAAATTTTCTTTCCAATAGGCAGTTGCGTGTGCCTGTTTTTTTTGTTTTGAATTTTTCATTTTTTGTGTTTATAAATATATCATGGCTTGTAAGCCCACAATAGTTTGTTGTACATTACCAAATTTTTCATTTTTATATTCTAAAGTTAATTTTGAATTATGACCACTGAAATAAGCATTAATACCTAGGCCTATAATAGATTTATCATGTTCTGATGCATCAAGATTTTGATGGGAAATAGAGGCATAGGGCTGAAATTTCAAGTCAGTTTTATTTGTAGCTAACAAATAGCCAACATGACTGTATAACATAGAACCTGTTGCATAAGGTCCTAATAAGTAATTTGTTCCATAATCATTACTTTGAAAAACAGCATACGCTGTTAAGGCAGCTCCTGAATTCCCTAAGGGTTGATCTAAAAATGCATCTAAAGCAAAAATGTTAACATCTTCACCTTTTGGAACAGAATTCTCTGAAATAACAGAGCCATTGGGGTGCATAAAAAAGCCAGCTCCTAAATTAAAAACTGATTTTGTACCTAAATATGAGCCAACTTTATAAGGCAAATAATTAGATTCTTGATCTAAGAAGTTGTAGGAAAAATAACCTGCGTATGTTTTTCCGGCAGTTTTAGAACCGATAATAGATCTACCACTATAGATACTATAATTAGGACTAACTTGTCTCGTGTCAAGCGAAGAAGTAGTAGCATCATTAATGGCTAACTGATATTCTAATTTACCAAGTTTTCCTTTTGCAAATACTCCTATGTGACGGGCAAATTGATCGCTTAAACCAAGTGTAGCCCAAGAGGCTCTATTATTGTCAAGTGTGAGCATATTTAAGGTACTTTGGTTATTAAGCCTTGAAATACCATTAAAATAATGTAAACCACCACCAATACTCAACTTTTCACTAAAATTATATTGAGCCCAGGCATCATGCATGAATAACTGAGAACCATTACCAAGACCAGTTGGACTCATTGTATTGGCATTCAAATTATTTAAACCGAGATGTGTTACTATTGTAAAATCCTTGGTGATTTGTCCAATTAATAAAAGCCTTGCACGTCTTAACTGAAAATTATAATTGGATGCATTTTCAGGAACATCTTCTAAATAGTTATACTGGGCTTGCGCCCAAGAAATAATCCTTAAAAACTTATCTTGATTTTCACCAAACTTAATTTTGAAGCCACCATCATAGTATAAGGAGCCCTGACTACGTGATGTTGCTACTATGCAAAATAAAAAGAAAAATATTAAAAAATAGTTAGTTTTTGAATTCATTTGTTATCATATTTTAGTTATTAAAGTTTATTTTTTGACGTAAACTCAAAACCAAATATGTATTAAAATGAATATTAAATAAAAATCAATATAGTTTTTTGTTAACTTTATAGTTATTCTTTAAATCTTTCCCATTTTATAAGCATAAATTTGTCACCTAGCTCCGTAATAATGACTCCTGCACCACTTAATTGTTCTCTATCGTTGAAGTAGTTAGCTAACTCTGAATGGCTAAGTATTTTATAGGTTGGGTGGTAGTCCGTCTGCTTGATTCGATTGACTTTATATTTTTTCACCCAATTCATGATGCTAACGTGTGAGACACCGAGAATTCGCTCTATTTCTCTATATGATAAACCTTCCAAATATAATTGCATTGCTTTAATTACATAGTAATTATCAATTTGCTTCCCTAATTTATTTACGGTAAAGTAATAATTACAATTTTTACAATGATAGCGCTGCCTATTATTAATAATACCACTTTTAATGATTTTTATAGAACGACATTGAGGGCAATTTTTCATAACTATATTTATTTAGTATATGTATATTAATTTAGCATAAATATAGATAAAATTTATATTTGTATTACTTAAAAAATTAAAAAAGTAGTTTTTATAAACCTATCATCTTCCTAACTTTACTAAAAAAGAAACAATGAAAATTTTACTTTCGCCAGCAAAATCACTCGATTTAGAATCTAGTTATTCTAATAAGTATTCAACTGAATTATTATTTAGAGAAGAGTCAGATTTACTAAATGACAAATTAGCAGAATTTAATAGATCTCAACTTTGTGACTTAATGTCAATTAGTGAAAAACTTGCAACATTGAATTTAAATCGCTACAGTGCTAAAAAAGCTAATGACAACACTCAAGACCGACCAGCTATTTTTATGTTTAACGGGGATGTTTATGATGGCCTTAACATTAATTCTATTTCTGAAAAGCACTACGAGTCTCTACAAAATTCTATTCGTATTTTATCGGGTATGTACGGAGTTTTAAGACCTTTTGATGTGATGTCTCCATACCGCTTAGAAATGGGAACAAAACTTAAAGTTAATGATTCAAATAACTTGTATGAGTTTTGGCAGTCGAAACTAACTGATCATCTTAATTCTGAATTGTCAAATAATGAACTTATTGTTAACCTAGCTAGTCAAGAATATTTTAAGGCAATCAACCGAAAACAACTTAAGTCTGAAGTCATTTCACCAGTATTTAAGGATTTTAAAAATGGTAAGTATAAAGTTATCAGTTTTTATGCGAAGAAGGCTAGAGGTGCAATGGCTAAATTTCTTATAGAGTCCGATGTTGAGAGCCTTGATGGTATTAAAGGCTTCAACCTAGAAGGTTATCAATTTAACCCTAATGAAACCAAAAAAGTAAACGAACCTGTATTCACGAGATCTTCTTAAAATTTATTGCTTTAACTTTTAAGAGTTTTATTATTAGGAACAACGCGGCTGAAATCTCATTTATGACTATTTAAGTGTAGATTTCAGCTTTTTTATATGTAGAAACTGATATTTATCATATTTCGAGGTATTAATCCTAACTATGTGACTTTTATTACACTTCAAAATTAGCTTCAATTTTAAATTAGCTGAAAATTTAAAATTTTAGAATTATGAAAGTAGAACAAATTTATACAGGATGCATAGCTCACGCGGCTTATTATTTAGAAGATCAAGGTGAGGCTGCCATTTTCGACCCATTAAGAGAAGTTCAGCCTTATATTGATAAAGCTAATGAAGATAATGCCAATATTAAATATGTATTCGAAACCCATTTCCACGCTGATTTTGTAAGTGGGCACCTAGACTTAGCAAAAAAAACAGGCGCTAAAATAATTTATGGTCCTACCGCAAAACCTGGTTTTGATGCTTTAATTGCTGAAGACAATCAAGAATTTAAGGTGGGTAGATATACGATAAAAGTGATTCATACACCAGGACATACTATGGAGTCAACCACCTACTTATTAGTTGATGAAAATAGTAAAGAACATGGTATTATTACTGGTGATACATTATTTATTGGTGATGTAGGACGCCCAGATTTAGCTCAACATGTAATTGAAGATTTAACGGAAGAAAAACTTGCAGGGCATTTGTTTGATTCGTTAAGAAACAAAATTATGCCATTATCTGATGATTTAATAGTTTATCCAAATCATGGAGCCGGAAGCGCCTGTGGTAAAATGATGAGCCAAGAAACCACAGATACGCTTGGGCATCAAAAAGAAACCAATTATGCTTTAAGAGCTGACATGTCTAAGGATGAATTTATCAAAGAGTTACTTGATGGACTAACAGCGCCTCCAGGATATTTCCCTAAAAATGTATTGATGAATATCCAAGGTTATGATAGTATTGATCAAGTTATTGAGCGTGGTCAACAACCACTTAATGCTGATGCTTTTGAAGCAGCCGCAAACGAAACTAAAGCTTTAATTCTTGATACTAGAGAAGCTGAAGTTTTTAAAGATGGTTTTATCCCAAATAGTATTAATATTGGTTTAGACAATAACTTTGCACAGTGGGTTGGCGAACTTATTCCAGACATTAAACAGCCTATATTATTAGTGACTGATCCTGGTAAAGAAGAAGAAAGCATTATAAGGTTAGCTCGCGTTGGTTATGATCATTCTATTGGTTATTTAAAAGATGGAATAGACACCTGGAAAAATGCTCAAAAAGAGTTAGACCAAGTTAAACGAATAGATGTTAATGGTTTAGAAGATTTCTTAGCCGATGATGGTGCTAAAATTATAGATGTTCGTAAAAGAAGTGAATATGAATCGCAACACGTTGTTGGTGCAGAAAATATTCCATTAAATGAAATTAATAAACATTTAGCTGAATTGCCAGATACTAAGTTTGCGATTCATTGTCAAGGTGGTTACAGAAGTATGATTGCGGCTTCTATATTGAAGCAACGAGGATTTGACAACTTTGTTGATGTCCGTGGTGGGTTTGACAAAATTCTAGAAGATGATATTAAAGTCACCGATTACGTTTGCCCATCAACTTTATTATAATATAAATTAATTAAGCAGTTGATTAAAAATCAACTGCTTTAAATGCATGAAAAATGAAATCAATATTAAGTATATTAATTATAGCTGTTTTTATAAGCTGTAATTCTTCATCTACTGAAGATACTTATGCTGTTAAAAAAGTACCTGAAAAATCTGAACTCAACAAACAGGCTAATACTTTTTTCGCATCAGTTACACAATTAGAAAAAAAAGATTTAAAAGAGGAAAAAGTAAACTTAGGTAAACGCTTATATTTTGATAAACGCTTATCTAAAAACAATACAATTAGCTGTAATTCATGCCATAATCTTTCAACATATGGCGTAGATAACCTTCCAACTTCACCTGGTGATACAAAAGAATTTGGAACAAGAAATTCACCAAGCGTCTTATACGCACATTTACATAGTTCACAGTTTTGGGATGGAAGAGCAAAGGACGTAGAAGAGCAAGCTGGAATGCCCATTTTAAATCCAGTTGAGCACTCAATTCCAGATTCGCTTTACATTGTTAAAAAGTTAAAAAAAATAGACAACTACGTTAAAAGTTTTAATGAAGTGTATCCTGAAAGCGGTTTAACCTTTGAAAATCTTACAAATGCTATTGGTGCATTTGAAAGAAAAATGACACCTGTAAGTCAATTTGATCGTTATTTAGATGGTGATGAAGATGCTTTAACAGCAAAGCAAAAAGATGGTTTAAAAGCTTTTATAAATAATGCCTGTATAACCTGTCATAGCGGTGTAGCTCTTGGCGGTAGTATGATGCAAAAATTCGGACTATTTGGTAATTATTGGGAATATACTAAAAGTAAAAAAATTGATAAAGGCTTAGCTGAAGTTACCGTTAAATCTAGTGACGAATATATTTTTAAAGTGCCTAGTTTACGAAATATAACCAAAACAAGTCCCTATTTTCACGATGGTTCTGTTGAGAGTTTAGAGAAAAGTATTAAAATTATGGCTAAGCTTCAAAGCAATAAAGACATTACCGAAGATGAAGTAGCCGACATAATCTCATTTTTAGAAAGTCTTGAAGCTGATCTTGATCCTGAAATGAAAACCCTATAATAATTATAAAAGCGCTCTTTCGAGCGCTTTTATAATTCAAAAACGACGTTTACTATTCCAATAAATTAAACGTGTTTTCTTAAATTCTAATTTTTCAGCTCTAGAAATAGATTGTCTACTAGAGTTAAATCCTGATTCAGCAAATGTAGCGTCCATAATTATTCGTTTTTAATGATTGATATCTATTAAATAGACGACTATGTATTTGTTTTGTTACAGTACTATGCTAAACAAAGTAATAAAATAGTTATAAATGAAGGCCACATTCTGTTTTTGGGTTATTATTCCATCTACCACTTCGGTCTTTTCCTGGCACAGTGCAATGTTTACATCCAATAGAGTGGTAACCTTGACTAACTAACGGGTGAAATGGCAAATTGTGTTTTTTAATAAATTCATCCCTTTCTTTTTTGGTAACATCCAACAAAGGATAAAATTTAAGTATTTCACCACGTTGTTCAAAAAAATTTAATGTAGAACGGTGATCGCTTTGCCATTCCATTAATCCTGAAACCCAAACATTATAGTTTTTTTTAATAACTTCTAATGGCTTAACCTTATTGATAGAGCAACAAAAATCAGGATTTTTTGTCCATGTTTTGTCTTTAGTAGTAAATTCATGCTCATGTTTTAAGGCGCTAACTGACTTAACATTTAATCCATAAGTTTTCGTCAATTGTTCTTTATAGGCTATGGTTTCATCAAAATGATAGCCTGTATCAATAAAATAAATTACTTGTGACTTATTAACTTCAGAAAATAGTTTTAGTAAAAATGCTGATGTTGCAGCGAAGGAACTTGTGACCATGACGTCTTCAATTTCAAAATCCTTGTAAAGTTCTTTAATACGTTGGTGTAGAGTTAATGTTTTATATTTTTTGTTAAGTGAATCGACTTCAGTTGAAGTTAATTTTTTGGTTTCGTTTACAAGCATAGATTTCAAAATGTAATTTGCGAAAATAAGAATGAAATTTTAAAATCATTTATTATTCTAAAGAAATCAATTTTACTAGGTACAAAAAAAAGACCGAAAATAATTTCGGTCTTTAAGATTTTTAGTTGGTTGTTTACAAATTTATTTTGAGGATTTTACAGCTAAGCTATAAATTACTAAACCAAATCCTATTTTATTAACAGCATCACCAATGTTATAAACAACATCCATAAATGAAGCGTCAACTCCAAAATCGATTCCGAATAAACCACCAGGTGTACCTAATATGTAACCTACTGGGTAAATAGCCCATCCAACTAATACAAACCAACACAAGATTTTGTGCGCTTTCAAGACTTCGCCACCGGCACTTTCGGCTAATTTTCTTGCTTTACCTAACCAAATGTCATAAACAATAACAAAATAAGCAATACCTGAAATTAGACCCCATTGCCATGAAGCATCTCTCCATACGGCTTCTCCAAAATAACCTGTTACTAGCATAATGACAGAGAAGAAGATTAAACGCCACATTAATGAGCGTTTAGCACCAGCAGCTCTTAAAATTAAAAAGAATTCAACACACATTAATGGAACTGTTAGAACCCAGTCAACATATCTAAAGAATGTTGGAGATTCTTGAAATGCATCCCAATAATCACGCATGTAGAAATAGTGAACGGCTGCAATAAATGTAATTAAACCAGACACTAAAACTGAAGTTCGCCACTTTTTATCAAACTGATTTAGCGATAAAAAGAAAAAAGCAGATGCGGCCATCATAGCCATACTGCCTACAAAAAAAGTAAATCCGACATAATCATCAGTTGCCATCTTGGTCATGTCAGACAATAAATACATAAAAGTTCTCATAGCTTTTAATTTAAAATTTGTTTAATCAAATATACCTAAAAATTAAACAAAGTAATTTCATTTTAAGAAAACTTTTTAAATTATATTTGTTGTTCATGTTTAAGATAATGTCTAAACTTTATAATTACATAATTGTATTAAATTTCTTTCTTGTCTGGATTGGGTTTTATTTACCCGAACAAATAAAAACTTCTATTGGTCTTTTAGGGATTTTAAGTATTGGTTTAATTCACGGATCTAATGATATTTTTTTAATAAAAAATATTCAAAGGCAACAATCGATTTTAAAATACATTTTTTATTACTCACTCTTTATTATTTCTTTTGCTGTTGCTTTTTATTTGATTCCTATTGTTAGTTTACCTGTCTTTATTCTTGCTAGTGCTTATCATTTTGGTGAGCAACATTGGCAAAAGGCGTTTTTAAAAGCACCTAATTATATAAAGCAACTTTTTTTTATATGTTACGGTAATTTAGTCATTGGTATGATTTTATATTTCAACCAAGTTGAGTCTACCACTATTATTGAAAATTTGAGTGGGTTTGTGGTGAATGAATCTATTTACTTGTTTAATATTTTAGTAAGTCTTATCATTACTTCAATTAGTTTTATTTTATGTGCAAAAAAAATAAATAGTAAAGCATCAACTATTGTTTTAAATATATTTTATTTATTGTTGTTTACAGCCACATTTTATGTGTCGGATTTAATATGGAGTTTTGCTTTATATTTTGTTTTGTGGCATAGTTTACCATCTTTAAAAGACCAAATAGATTTCAGCTTCGGAAGTATTAATTTTCAAAATCTTTTGATGTATCTTAAACAATCATTTGTGTATTGGTTAATTTCAATTATTGGTTTAATTGTCTTTTATTTCTTACTAAAAGACACTAAATATATTTTATCAATTTTGTTCGCATTTATTGCGTCTGTAACTATTCCGCATGTGTTTGTTGTAAAAAAAATGTTTGAGAAAAAGGCTTCAACTTAAAATAAAAAAACCACTCCAAAAGCTGAAGTGGTTATTAGTTTAGTTGAATTAGTATATTAAGCTTCTTCTGTAGACGATAATTTGGTAATTGAAATACTTAATTCTTCATCACCTTCATTGTAGTCCATCATAATAGAGTCGCCTTCTTCAATATCTGAATTAACAATTTTTTCAGCCAAGGCATCTTCAATATACTTTTGTATCGCTCTATTTAGAGGCCTTGCACCATATTGCTTATCATAACCTTTTTCAGCAATAAAACTTTTGGCTGAATCAGATAATTTAAATTTATAGCCAATTTCTTCTATTCTGCTATATAATTGTTGTAATTCAATATTGATAATTTTTTCTATATCTTCTTTTTCAAGTGCATTGAAGATAATAACATCATCGACTCGGTTTAAGAATTCTGGTGAAAATGCTTTTTTAAGTGCACCTTCAATAACTTTACGACTATTATCTTGCTCTTGAGATTTTTGAGCTTGTGTACCAAATCCTACACCAGTACCAAAGTCTTTTAATTTTCTAGCACCAACATTAGAGGTCATGATAATAATAGTATTTCTGAAATCTACTTTTCTTCCTAAACTATCTGTTAAGTGACCATCATCTAATACTTGTAGTAGCATATTAAACACATCTGGATGTGCTTTTTCGACTTCATCAAGTAAAATTACAGCATAGGGTTTACGTCTTACTTTTTCAGTTAATTGGCCGCCTTCTTCATAACCAATATAACCTGGAGGAGCACCGATTAATCGTGATACAGCAAATTTCTCCATGTATTCACTCATGTCTAATCTAACCAAAGCCTCTTCATTATCAAACAATTCTCGAGCTAAAACCTTAGCTAATTGTGTTTTACCAACACCTGTTTGACCTAAGAAGAAGAATGAACCAATTGGTCGGTTAGGATCTTTTAAGCCAGCTCGATTTCTTTGAATTGCTTTTACAACTTTAGTAACAGCTTGGTTTTGGCCAATCACTTTTCCCTTAATAGTTTGAGGTAATTCAGCCAGTTTATTGCTTTCAGTCTTAGCAATTCTGTTAACAGGAATACCAGTCATCATAGAAACTACATCTGCAATATGTTCTTCATTTACAGCAACTCTGTTTTCTTTAGATTCTTTTTCCCATTCTTCTTGGGCTTCAGCTAATTTATTTTCAAGCGTTTTTTCGTCATCTCTTAATTTAGCTGCTTCTTCATACTTTTGCTTTTTAACAACCGAATTTTTTAACTCCTTGATTTCTTCGAGTTCTTTTTCAATTTCAATAATGCGTTGAGGAACATTTATGTTGGTCATATGAACTCGACTACCAGCTTCATCAAGAGCATCAATAGCTTTGTCTGGTAAAAATCGTTCTGTCATATAGCGATTAGTTAACTTTACACAGGCATCAATAGCCTCATCAGTAAAAGTAACGCTGTGATGATCTTCGTATTTACTTTTGATATTGTTTAATATTTCTACCGTTTCATCGATTGAAGTTGGTTGAACAATAATTTTTTGAAAACGTCTTTCTAAAGCGCCATCTTTTTCAATGTGTTGTCTATATTCATCTAGGGTAGTGGCGCCAATGCATTGAATTTCGCCTCTAGCCAAAGCTGGCTTAAACATATTACTAGCATCTAAACTACCAGTGGCTCCACCAGCACCAACAATGGTGTGAATTTCATCTATAAATAAAATGATGTCCTCATTTTTTTCAAGTTCATTCATCACAGCTTTCATGCGTTCTTCAAACTGACCGCGGTATTTTGTTCCGGCTACTAGACTAGCAAGATCTAGTGTAACTAATCGTTTATCATATAATATTCTTGAAACCTTGCGATTAACAATACGAAGCGCTAAACCTTCAGCTATAGCAGATTTACCAACACCAGGTTCACCTATTAGTAAAGGGTTATTCTTTTTTCTTCGACTTAGTATTTGTGAAACACGTTCAATTTCTGTTTCGCGACCAACTACAGGGTCAAGTTTACCTTCTTCAGCCATAGCTGTTAAATCTCGACCAAAGTTATCTAGAACAGGTGTTTTAGACTTCTTCGTTGATTTCGATTTACTAGAAGCGCTTCCAGAAAATGGATTTTTATCAGATTCACCTTCAGGAGAAGATTCGCCTTGATAATTATCTGTTGGTAAATCTTGGTAATCTCCGTCTTGTGTCATCATTGATTTAAATTCTTCCTTAACATTATCATAATCAATATCGTACTTGTTTAGCAGTTTTGTTGTTGGGTCATTTTCATTTCTTAAAATGCACAATAATAAATGAGCTGTATTGATTAATGAACTTTGAAATAATTTTGCCTCTAAAAAAGTAGTTTTGAGTGCGCGCTCAGCTTGTCGCGTTAAATGAAGGTTCTTTTTATCTTTATTGAAATTAGTGTTTTCATGGTCTGAAGGATTTAAAATTTCAACTTTTCTACGAATTAATTCTAAATCTATACTTAAAGCGCCAAGAATATTTACAGCTTTACTAGAGCCATCACGTAATAAGCCTAGCATTAAATGCTCGGTTCCAATAAAATCATGGCCTAATCTTAAGGCTTCTTCTTTACTCGAAGCGATTACGTCTTTTACTTTTGGTGAAAAGTTATCATCCATAATATCATTTTTCAATTAATCATCAATTATAGTACCAATAAAAAAGTAGTGCTAATTAATAAGACTCTAATTAACTTAAACTGAAAAAATGACAGTTGTTAATAACTTAGCGCCTTTGATTGATGATTAGGTTTGTTATATTGCTAAATTAGTTATTATTTTATGTAAATTAGCAACTTTCAAATTTAATTTAATAAATTTTAATATATGACTGAAGGAGAACAGTTAATTCCTATTAATATCGAAGATGAAATGAAAACAGCTTACATTGATTATTCAATGTCTGTTATCGTTTCTAGAGCACTTCCAGATGTTAGGGATGGTTTGAAACCCGTGCATAGACGTGTGCTTTTTGGTATGCATGAACTTGGTGTATTGTCAAATAAATCACACAAGAAATCAGCAAGAATTGTTGGAGAAGTTCTTGGTAAATATCACCCACATGGAGATACCTCTGTTTATGATACCATGGTTAGGATGGCTCAAAGCTGGAGCTTGCGCTATCAATTAGTCGATGGTCAAGGTAATTTTGGCTCAGTAGATGGCGACAGCCCAGCTGCAATGCGTTATACTGAAGCTAGAATGCAGAAAATTAGCGAAGAAATGCTGTCTGACATCGACAAAGAAACCGTAGATTACTCGCTTAACTTTGATGATACTTTAGAAGAACCTACCGTTTTACCAACTCGAATTCCTAATTTATTAGTTAATGGTGCTAGCGGAATTGCCGTTGGTATGGCAACTAATATGCCACCTCATAATTTAACTGAAGTTATTGATGGCACCACAGCTTACATTAACGATAATTCTATTGAAGTTGAAGGCTTAATGGAGTATATAAAGGCGCCTGACTTTCCAACTGGTGGAATTATTTATGGGTATGAAGGCGTCAGAGAAGCCTTTAAAACAGGTCGTGGTCGTGTGGTTATGCGCGCTAAAACTCATTTTGAAGAAGTTAATGGTAAAGAATGTATCATTGTAACTGAAATTCCCTATCAGGTTAACAAAGCAGACATGATTAAGAAAACTGCTGATATGGTTAACGACAAAAAGATTGAAGGGATTTCTTTAATAAGAGACGAGTCTGACCGTAATGGTATGCGTATTGTCTATTTCTTAAAACGCGATGCCGTTCCTAACGTTGTCTTAAACACATTATTCAAACATACGGCATTACAAACTTCATTTAGTGTTAATAATATCGCACTAGTAAATGGTAGACCTGAACAATTAAATTTAAAAGACCTCATTGTTCATTTTGTTAACCATAGGCATGATGTCGTGATTAGAAGAACAAAGTATCTCTTAAAAAAAGCTGAAGAACGCGCTCATATTTTAGAAGGACTAATCATTGCATCAGACAATATAGATGAAGTTATTGCACTAATCAGAGGTTCAAAAAATGCTGAAGAAGCTAGAAATAAATTAATTGAACGCTTTAGCTTAACTGAAATTCAAGCAAAAGCAATTGTTGAGATGCGTTTGCGTCAGCTAACTGGACTAGAACAAGATAAACTTCGTTCAGAATACGAAGAACTCATGAAAACCATCGATGATTTGAAAGATATTCTTGCTAATGAAGATCGCAGAATGCAAATCATAAAAGATGAACTTCTTGAAATTAAAGAAAAATACGGTGACGAAAGACGCTCAATTATCAATTTAGCAGGCGGCGATGTCAGTATTGAAGATATGATTCCTAATGAAAGCGTTGTTTTAACAATTTCACATGCGGGTTATATCAAACGTACACCATTAGCCGAATACAAAACCCAAAGTCGAGGTGGCGTTGGGCAAAAAGCATCAACAACACGAGATGAGGATTTTCTAGAATATATTTTTGCTGGAACTAATCATCAATATATGCTATTCTTTACTCAAAAAGGAAAATGCTTTTGGATGAGAGTTTATGAAATTCCTGAAGGTAGTAAAGCCTCTAAAGGCCGAGCAATTCAAAATTTAATCAGTATTGAGCCTGATGACAAGATCAATGCTTTCATTTGTGTTGAAGACTTGAATGACGAAGCGTTTATCAATAATCATTATGTGGTTATGGCCACGAAAAAAGGCCAAATCAAGAAAACAGTTTTAGAACAATATTCTCGTCCACGAAGCAACGGTATTAATGCTATTACTATTAAAGATGGTGACGAATTACTTTCGGCAGCTTTAACAACTGGTGATAGCCATGTAATGCTTGCCGTTAAAAGTGGTAAAGCCATTCGCTTTGAAGAAGATAAAACAAGACCAATGGGTAGAAATGCCTCAGGAGTTCGTGGCATAAAACTTGCAGATGATAAAGACGAAGTTGTAGGAATGGTTACAGTTAATAATCCTAAAGAAGAAACTATTTTAGTGGTTTCAGAAAATGGTTATGGTAAACGAACTTTTATAGATGATGAAGATGGAGAACAAATTTACCGTATCACTAATCGTGGAGGTAAAGGTGTAAAAACCATCACTATATCTGAGAAAACTGGTTCACTTGTGGCCATGAAAAGTGTAACAGATGATGAAGATTTAATGATTATTAAAAAATCTGGCGTTGCTATAAGAATGTCCGTAAATGAGTTACGAGTTATGGGTAGAGCTACACAAGGCGTAAAACTCATCAACTTAAAAGATGGCGACTCTATTGCGGCTGTTGCTAAAATAGCAAAGCAAGATGATGAAGAAAATATTGAAATTGAATCTTCTGAAGAAAACAATAATTCAACTGAAAATTAATAATTAAATAAAAACAAACTTAAGTTTACAAACGACATGAAAAAGACAGTATTTAGTTTAGCCCTTTTAGCTACTTCCCTAATTTTTGCTCAAAAAAGTGAAGTAAAAGATGCTGAAGACGCCTTAGAAGTTAATGATTTTGGAACAGCCATAACTTTACTAAAAAAAGCTGAGCCCTTGAAATCTGAGTTAAATAATAGATGGTTGTCAGAATTCTATTTACTAAAAGGTAAAGCTTATGAAATGAGAGCTTTTGCAGGTAATAATACACTAGAGGATATTGACATTGCCGCAAAGGCATACAATAATGCAATAGAACTAGGTAGAGATGTAGATGAAGCCAGTAAAAAGCTTAAGGTTATGAAGCAAAACCTTGTGAGTAGCGCAATTAAAGACCAAAATAAAGGTGAAAATGTAATTGCTTCAGATAAACTTTACAAGAGTTATACACTCAACAAGAAAGATACCATGTATTTGTACTACGCAGCTTCTGCAGCTGTTCAAGCACAAAACTATGATAAAGCAATTAATTACTACAGTAAGCTTATGGACTTAGGCTACAGAGGGATTAAAACACAATATATCGCAACCAACGTTGAAACTGGTAAAGAAGAATCATTTCAAACACAAGATATGAGAGATTTTTCAGTTAAATCAGGTAAATACGTTAATCCAAAGGATGAAGTTTCTAAATCAGTTCGCGGTGAAATTGCCAAGAATATGACCTTGATTTACATTCAACAGGATGAAACAGAAAAAGCGCTTGAAGCTATTGCTGAAGCTAAAAAAGAAAGTCCTGAGGATTTAGAAATTCTTCAAGCAGAAGCAGATTTATATTATAGGTTAGGTAATATTGAAAAATATAATCAAATCATGAAACAAGTCGTTAATGAAGATCCTGATAATCCTACCCTATATTATAATTTAGGCGTTAGCGCAGAGCAACTGGGTGATTTAAAAGGTGCTCGTGAGTATTACGAGAAAGCAATTGAACTTGATCCTGAATTAGAAAATGCTTACGTTAATTTAGCAACGGCAACATTAGCAAAAGAAAAAGAACTTGTTGAGCAAATGAATAAATTAGGAACGTCTCCTGCGGAAAATAAAAAATATCAGGAACTCAATAAAAAACGTAAAAAGTATTATCGCGAAGCTTTGCCTTATTTAGAAAAGGTTGTTGAAATCAATCCAAAAAATTTAGATGCTTTGAGAACTCTATTGAATATATATTATCAGCTAGCTGAAGATGAAAAAGCTAAAAAAATCAATAGTCAAATTAAAGAGTTAACTGGTGAATAATTAAGTTTAGTTTACCTACAATAAAAAAAAGCGGTCCAAAATGAACCGCTTTTTTTATGTTAACCTAAATATTTTTTAAGTATTTTATTTTTTGATTGATGCTTAAGGCGTCTTATGCCTTTTTCTCTAATTTGTCTTACACGTTCACGACTTAAATCAAAAGTATCACCAATTTCTTGAAGTGTCATAGCTGGTTGATTACCAATACCATAATTTAATCTGATTACATCAGCTTCACGCTGAGATAAGGTGTCAAGAGCCCTATTAATTTCAACACTGAGAGAATCTCTCATTAACTGATCATCAGGAGTAGGAGATTCTGCCGAACTTAAAACATCATATAAATTAGAATCATTTTCACCTTCTTTAAAAGGCGCATCCATCGATAAATGACGTCCTGAATTTTTAAGTGCAACCTTCACTTGTGATTCGCTCATTTCAAGTTCTTTGGCTATTTCAGAAGCTGAAGGCGGTCTTTCATTAACTTGTTCTAAATGTGAAAAAGTCTTATTAATCTTATTTATGACACCTATTTTATTAAGTGGTAATCTTACAACACGAGATTGTTCGGCAAGCGCTTGTAAAATTGACTGCCTAATCCACCAAACAGCATAAGAAATAAACTTGAAACCACGTGTTTCATCAAAACGTTTAGCAGCTTTAACTAAACCGACGTTTCCTTCATTAATTAAATCAGGAAGTTTTAAACCTTGATTTTGGTACTGCTTAGCTACAGAAACCACAAAACGCAAGTTGGCATTTGTTAATTTTTCAAGGGCAACTTGGTCGCCTTCTCGAATTCGTTGAGCTAATTCAACTTCTTCTTCAGCAGTTATTAAGTCAACTTTGCTAATATCTTGTAAATATTTATCTAAGGATTTTGATTCACGATTGGTAACTTGTTTAGTTATCTTTAATTGTCTCATATATGGTAAATAATATTAAAGCATTAATACTGAAATCTCGCTAAGATAGTGATTTAAAAGTAAATATCCAAATTTATATTTGATTATCAATCATTTACAATTCTAGTAGGCTTAAGAGAACGATAAAAAGCCAGATAATGGTTCTTAGCCAATTATAATTAATCAAGTTTTTTAGGTTTTGAGTTGTAAATTGCTTGGATTCAATTTTTTGATGTAATGGAACGAAATATAAAAATGTAATTAACCAAACTGAGGCAATTAATATAGTTTGAATAACTTGTAGATAGCTAAAGCTAAATATTAATGTATATGCATGTAAGGCAACTTGAGCAATCATTAATGGAGCAACTATAGTTGTAATTTTTGGCGTATACGATTGGTGCCATTTTATTAAATTAGTTTTAGAAAAATGTAAAAATGAAGGGTAAACAATAACTTGAACCATTAAAATGAGTACAAGTAAACCAAAATCAACACAAAATTTAAAAACTTCTATAATCATTATTTCTAATTATTTAGCTTTTTATTAAATTTTACAAAAATAGGGCAGAGTGAATTCAAGAAATGCTAAAAACTTATTAAACTAAAAAAGCCATCTTGAGGTAAGATGGCTTTAAAAATAAATTTTTGCTCTTTAATTACTTGATTTCAACTAATTCAAGATCAAAAGTTAAGTCGTGTCCAGCTAATGGGTGATTAGCATCTACAACAATATGGTCATCATTAACTTCAGCTACACGAAGTTGACGTTCTGTACCATCTGGGTTTTGAGAAACTAATCCCATTCCAACTTTAGGTTCGATTTCTTTTGGTAATTGTGCTTTATCTACTTTTTGAAAAAGCTCTTCACGAACATCGCCATAAGCTTCATCTTTTTTGATATTGATTGTTTTCTTTTCGTTGACTTTCATATCAATAACACCTTTTTCAAAACCAGGAATTAGCATGCCTTCACCTAATGTAAACTCTAATGGTTCGCGCTCAAGTGAGCTATCAAATACTTCTCCATTTGAAGCTAATTTTCCTGTGTAATGTACTTTAATGGTGTCTTTCTCTTTTACTTGACTCATAAAAATGTAATTTACTGATTTAAAATTATTTGCAAAACTATGGTTTCTTACACGCATTACCATAAAAAAGAACAACTAATTACCTAATTAGCTGTATTAGACACCAATTTTATTAATATTTTCAAAAAATAAGATGTCTAAACTTGAGTTAGTTTTAATTTGGTTTAAAAAATTGAATGTCTGAAAAATCTAAAAAACCAGATCAAGTTGTTTTTAACCCTAAAACCGAGAAATATAATGCAGGCGTTTTACCTTATGGAACCAATTCTAGTGCGCCTAAAATTACACCAACAGATTTAACCGGTTGGAAAAACTCTAATGTTTCTAAAGTTAACCATCAAATTAATACAGAGTATGAAAATTTAAAGTCTCAGTTTGAAAATTTGATGGAAAAATTTAAATACAATAATTTAATTTATAGCGCTAAGTTTAATTTTGAACCTATAGTTGGTAAAATCTACCATTTATATCGTGACAAAAATGAAGACTTATTTCTTTCACTCATTTCACCAAGCGAGTGTAATTTTAATTACCAAGGTAGCTTCAAACTTAATGAAGATAAGGTTTGGATTAAAGTAGATGAATTGAAATAAGCTTAGTTAATTATTATTACAGATCTGAAGTAATATTACTACTTATAGTTCTTCAAATACATTTGCAAATTTTAGGTATTAAAAAAGCCAATTTAATTAAATTGGCTTTTAAATTTATTGTTCAAATATTTTATATTAATCCAGTACGGACTCAAATTCTTTCAAATTAGGGACTAACTTAATAGTTACACGTCTGTTTTTAGCTCGTCCTTCAACAGTAGAATTATCAGCTATTGGTTGATATTCACTAGCGCCACTAACTAAAACCCTTTCAAGATTTACATCAAACTTTTCATTTAAAATTCTTGCTACAGATGCAGCACGTTTTAAACTTAGCTCGATATTATCTTTAACAAAATTGTTAGGTGTAACCTTTATGTTATCGGTATGACCGACAACACTTACTTTAACATTAGGCTTTAAATTAATAGTATTTGCAATATTTTCAATTAAATCATAAATAGAAAGTTTCACAAAAGCACTACCTGACTCAAACAAAATAGCGTTAGATAAATCAATTTCAACCAAAGCTTGGTTGACATTTACATTTAAGAAACCAGCATTTTCAGTTGTTGAACCATCATTCATTTTGCTTGCTAAAGAAGATTTAATATTTTCAGCTATAGCGATATTAAGTGAATCTTTAAAGTCTTTAGCAGATCCTAATTTAGATTCATCTACATTTTGCAAAATTCTATCAACTTTTTGGCGTGTTTCTGGTAAAATCATTGTGCCATCTTCAGTCATTGTTAACTTATTTTCATTATCATCTTGTAAGTTTTCCACTTGAGCCTGATAAGCAAATATTTTATCTTCTATAGCTTCAACCTGATTTTTAATTGAATCATTTTCTTTTCTTAATTCAGAGATTTCTTCAGATTTGAGTTGAAGTTGATTTTCGGCTTGTGTGAGTTTTTTTTTCGAAACACAACTAGATAATAGAACTGTTAAAACAGTTAACTTAATTAAATTTTTTTTCATCATTATTTTATTGTTTTGTACCATAAGCTAAATCTCCTGCATCTCCAAGACCAGGAACGATGTAGGCTTTTTCATTTAATTGTTTATCCTTTGAGGCTACCCAAAGTGTAATTGGTAAGTTATTAAATTTTTGTTTTAAATAATCAACTCCTTCAGGTGCGGCTACAACTGTTGCGATGTGTACATGAGTAGGTGAGTGGTTACTTAATAATTGTTGTAAGCTTTCAACCATTGAGTGACCAGTTGCCAACATCGGGTCTGCAATAATTAAAGTTTTATGGTTAATATTTGGCAAAGATTTGTAGGCCAATTCAATTGATATTTCACCATTCTTGTTAATTCTATTTGCTGAAATAAAACCATTCTCAGCGTGGTCAAAGTAATTTAAAAAACCTTGATGTAATGCAAGTCCTGCTCTAAGAATTGAAATAATGACCGGCTGACATAAAAAATCTACGGAATCTTTTTTACCGAGAACAGTTGTTATCGTTTTTGGCTCAAAAACTAAAGATTTACTTATCTCATAAGCCATAACTTCACCAATTCGTTTTAAATTATTTCTAAAAAGATGATTGTTTTTTTGGTAATCATCATCCCGGATTTCGTTTAAAAATTGATGTAAAATTGAAGGCGTTTGATCTAGTATTTTAACCTGCATGATTAAATTTTATACAAACATACAAAATTATAGTACTTATGGAATTTTTACATCTCCAGAATCACTTTCCTGAAGCTGCATTAAATCGTTTATTTGCGTTATAAAAAGTGCATGTTCTCCACGAACTGCGATACCATGTTTAAGAACCGCTTGATTTTGGCTCAATAATTTTAGAAGTTGATTAGGTTCAACATCAATATTTTTGCCGAGCTTAGAAGTTATAATATCATGATTAAAATTAACTAATTCATGCACTTTAACATTAAGTAAATCTGCCAAATCAGCCCATTGTGTCTCAGTAAGTTGTACTTCATTTAAATTAACTACTTTCGTAATGGCTTTTGAGGCCTCAGCCACAGCGATACTTTGCTTTGCCAACCGATTGTCTGTATGAATATATAATGTTATTTCGCTATTATTTGTAGATATAACTCCCATATTTTTGTTATTATTAGACATATTTTTTGTTGTAATGTATTAAAACTTTTAGCTTCGAAATTCAATTTAATAAAACTTTATAAACAATTGATAAAAATTTATGGATAAACCTAAAATTGCCATTATTGGTGCAGGTGTAAGTGGCCTTGTTGCGGGAATCAATTTAAAAAATGCTGGTTACAATTTTGATATATTCGATGCAGCAGACCGTGTTGGTGGCCGCGTAAAAACAGATTATAGGGAAGGTTTTAAGTTTGATCATGGTTTTCAAGTATTACTAACAGCCTATCCAGCTGCTAAAAAATATTTAGATTTTGATTTACTTGACTTAAAATACTTTAAACCTGGCGCTAAAATATTTAAAAATGGAAAGCCACAGTCTATCGGAGATCCATTAAGAGATATAAGTTTATTAATACCGACAATTATTTCAAACATCGGAAGCTTAAGTGATAAACTTAAAATATTAAAATTACGGACGCATTTACAAAAACAATCTTTTGATTCGATTTTCAGAAAAGATGAAGTCACAACACTTGAATATCTAAAAGAATTTGGTTTTTCAGACCAAGTTATCCATGATTTTTTTAAACCATTTTTTACAGGAATCTTTTTAGAAACAGAACTTAAAACATCGTCACGTAAATTTGAATTTGTCTATAAAATGTTTACAGAAGGCTATGCTACAGTACCAAAAAAAGGCATTCAAGCCATTTCTAATCAATTAGCAGCAAAGCTAGATAAGTCAAATTTTCACTTTAATACAGCTATAGAAAACGTTAATAATCAAACTATTAGGTTTTCTGATGGAAAAACTTCAACTTATGACTATGTTATCATTGCAACTGAAGCCTCTCAACTTATCACAAACCTTAATAATCAAGAAATCGAGTGGAAGTCTGTCGAAAACCTATACTTTAAAACAACTTCAAATTTAAGTCCAAGTTTAATTAATTTAATTGCTGATGACCAAGCATTAATCAATAATTTTCATACAGAACACCAAAATAATCAACCCATTATTTCTGTCAGTATAGTTAAAGAACATGATTTTACTAAAGAACAATTAATTGAACATGTTAAGCAAGAACTTAAAGATTTATGCCATATTGAAGTTTTTGAGTGTATAAAATATTTTTCAATTAAAAAAGCATTACCAATCATGGTATCAGTTAACTACATGTTACCAAAATCAGAAACTCAATTAAAAGACCATATTTTTTTAGCTGGAGATCATTTAGCAAACGGTTCATTAAACGCTGCAATGCTTAATGGAGAATCTGCTGCACAAGCTGTAATTGAAAAAATTGAAAACGGAATTATTAACATAGAAGGTTAAAGTTTGAATTAAATCACTGATGATGTGTATATTAGATGAAATTTAAAGTAATGAAGCAGTTGAAGTTTATAGTTGTATTAATTATGCTAGGATTATTTCAAGCATGTGTCAGTTCTTCAGTTGTAGCAACAGAGGAGCAAAAAGCAAAGCTTGAGCTAATGATGAATGATAAATCTTTTAATATAGAATCACAAGTTGCATATCCGATGTCATCATCAGGAATGAATGCTGTTAGTAATTTAAATTTATTACCTATTGGAAGTTCAGCTTCTAGAATAGATATTTCAAAGACTGCTAATCATATAAAGTTAATGAATGATTCTATAAATATTAATTTACCTTATTATGGTGAGCGACAAATGGGAAGTGGTTATTCAGAAAAGCAAGGAATAGATATTCAGGGAAAACCCGAAAATGTATTGATAACATATAACGAGAATAAAAAAATGTATCGTATTAAGTTTGACGCTCAAAACAAAACAGAATCTTTTAATTTTGATATTTCAATTTATAGTAACTTAAAAGCTTCAGTACGCATTAACAGTTCTGATCGTACTAGTATTCGTTTTGATGGTGATGTAAAAATGTTAGAGGATTAAAATATAAGCTGTTGTTTTTAAAAATTCTATTTTACATAATATAAATTATAAGACAATAGTAATATCTAAAAAAAAAGCCGAATTAAATTAAAATTCGGCTTTTTAAATTATTTAAACATCATTTTTATCATAACGACTTCATATCAATAACAAATCTGTACTTAACATCTGAACTAGTTACACGTTCATAAGCTTCATTAATAGTTTGCATTTTAATCATTTCAACATCACAAGTTATGTTATGTTCACCACAAAAATCTAACATTTCTTGAGTTTCTTTAATTCCGCCAATTAATGAGCCTGATACACGTTTACGGCCTAAAATTACAGATGCGCCATGCATTGGTTCTAAAGGTTCAATGGCACCTACTAAGCACATCGTTTTATCTCGTTTTAATAAACTTAAATAAGGATTCATGTCATGTTTTACAGGAATTGTGTTCAATAAAAAGTCAAAACTATTCATGTGTTTCTTCATTTCGCTTTGATCTTTAGAAATTAAAACTTCATGAGCTCCTAATTTTTTAGCATCTTGTGCTTTATTTTCAGATCTGGTGATCATCACAACATGAGCGCCAAGTGCATTCGCAAATTTAATTCCCATGTGACCTAAACCACCTAAACCAATCACACCAACTTTATCACTTTTTTTAACATTCCAATGGCGTAATGGCGACCATGTTGTAATACCAGCGCATAATAATGGTGCTGTAGCTTTTAAGTCTAAATTTTCAGGAACATTTAAAACGAAATGTTCATCAACAACAATTTGCTGAGAATAACCGCCAAATGTATGGCCGCCTAAATGTTTATCTTTACCATTATATGTGCCAACCATACCTTCTTCACAAAATTGCTCTAAATCATGTTGACACGATGGACAACTTCTGCATGAGTCAACCATACAACCTACACCAACTGTTTGACCAACTTTAAATGCGCTTACATCTTCACCAACAGCTTCAACTCTACCAATAATTTCATGACCTGGAATAACAGGATATTTACTGCCACCCCAATCATTTCTAACTGTGTGTATATCACTATGACAAACGCCACAATAATCTATTGATATTTTTACATCTTTTGGATTTAAATCTCTTCGTTCTATTTGGAGTTCTTCTAATGCTGCATCTGATGATTTTGCGCCGTAAGCTTTAATTGTTGCCATATCTTTTTGACTCAAATCTAAGGTTTATGAGGACTTGTAAAACAAAAATATAGAGTTTTGATATTTATTTAACTTTAATATTGAAGTCATTTTTAATCAAATGTTCAACTTTACATTATGATTTACAATAGTATTGTTTTATTAAATGCGTTTGCCTTTTTAGTTTATGGAATTAGCTGCTTGTCAACAACTAAAATGAAAGATGAATTTAAACGTTTTGGGATACCTCAATTTAGAGTTCTTACAGGGCTTTTACAAGTGTTTGGTGGTATTGGTTGTATAATTGGTTATGTGTGGCTAGATGAACTACTTTTCCTGTCAGCAGCTGGCTTATCTATTTTAATGTTTAGCGGATTTATTGTTCGCTTAAAAATAAAAGACCCCTTTTTTGCGGCGATGCCAGCTTTAACTTTTTTTATTTTAAATTTAATTATTGCCTACAAGACACTTATTCTATTCTAAAAATTAATTGGCGTTAATACTATTTTTAGCATAATTATGCCATTTTTGAATACACTGCTGCATATCTTGCGGTAAATCAGCTTCAAATTTTAAAAACTCGCCAGTTGTTGGATGTTCAAAACCTAGGGTTTTAGCATGCAAAGCTTGTCGTGGTAAAACTTTAAAGCAATTGTCTACAAATTGTTTGTATTTAGTAAAAGTAGTTCCTTTTAAAATTTTATCACCACCATAACGATCATCGTTAAATAAAGTATGACCGATATGTTTCATGTGTACACGAATTTGGTGTGTACGTCCAGTTTCTAATTGACAACTCACTAAGCTTACATAACCTAAGCGTTCAATAACCTTATAATGCGTAACAGCTGACTTACCTTTATCAGCTTCATCTCCTTCAAAAACAATATTTTGTAAGCGATTTTTAGGATTTCGACCAATATTACCTTCTACTCGACCTTCGTCTTCATTTACATTTCCCCATACAATAGCAACGTACTCACGTTCACTTGTTTTATTAAAAAACTGTTTTGACAAATGCGTCATCGCTTTTTCCGTTTTTGCAACAACAAGCAAACCACTAGTATCTTTATCAATTCTATGAACTAAGCCAGGACGATCACTGGAATTATTAGGTAAATTTTCAAAATGGTAAACCAAGGCGTTAATTAAAGTTCCCGAGTAATTGCCATGACCTGGATGTACAACCATGCCAGCTTGTTTGTTAACTACTAGTAAATCATCATCTTCATAAACTATATCAAGCGGAATATTTTCTGGGGTAAGTAAGTTTTCATAAGGTGGATAACTCAACAAAACTTTAACTTCATCAAAAGCTTTTACTTTGTAGTTCTGTTTAACTGGTGTGCCATTGACAAAAATATTGCCTTCTTTTGCTGCAGCTTGAATTTTATTTCGGGTCGCATTTTCAATAAAATTCATTAAAAACTTATCAACACGAAGCGGCTCTTGGCCTGATGCAGCTGTAAAACTATGGTGCTCAAATAAATCGTCGCTATCAGTAACTTGATCGTCGTTTTGCATATTTGACTAGGGGTTTACAGTGTTTTTATTTAAGTCTTTAGCTTCATCAGTATTCTGACCGTATTTTAAACTTCCATCGCCAATAACTATATCAACAACACTTGTTTTAGGAAGTTTATCTCCAGGTTTTAAAATTTGACCTTTATGTTGTAATTCTAAAACAGCACCTTTAGCCATGTCTGGTTCTTCAATGGTATCGCCAATTTTAAATCCTCTAGCTAATAAACTAGGCTGAACTTGACGTAAGGTTTTTCTAATTAAGTTATCTGGAATTTCAACTTCAGCATAACCTGATGGATTCACTGTAAGATATATTTTTCTTTGCTCTTTTACTTTTTTACCTGGTAGCGGCGTTTGATCTAGTACTGAAAATGGTGGGTATTCCGGATTAAAACTAGCTGAATCTAAAACTGTGTAGCGTAAATTCATTTCATCTAACTTTTTATCTACAATATCGAGTGATAATTTTGATAAGTTAGGAACTGTAATAGTTTCACTGTGATTAGTTGTATATTTTAACCATTGTAAAGTACCAAATACAATAATTACAAGTGCTACAATGGCGATGCCTATTTGTATAAGAAATTGTTTACTGAAAATGAATTTTAGCAGAGACATTAAATAATTTTTAAGCAAATATACATATTAAAAAAGCATAAAAAAATCGGTAAAATATAAGGTTTTACCGATTTATCTTAAATTAAATCAAGTTTGTTTATTCTTTATGCATGAAAGATTGCTTCCCTAAAAGCTCTTTTTCGGTTTCTTCATGTTCTTCGTCTGGAACACAACAATCAACTGGACAAACAGCAGCACATTGTGGCTCTTCATGAAAGCCCATACATTCAGTACATTTATCAGCAACGATGTAATATAATTCGTCGCTAACTGGCTCTTGTGCTTCATTTGCATCTGCCTCTTTGCCATTAGGCAAAACAATATTTCCTTCTAGATCAGTTCCATCTGCATATCGCCAATCATCGGCGCCTTCATATATAGCTGTATTTGGGCATTCAGGTTCACAAGCACCACAATTTATACATTCGTCTGTTATTTTGATAGCCATTTTTTTTTATTTAAGTAGTTTTGTTCAAAAATAATCACAAACAAGGTGAAAAACAAACTCTATGTCTTTAGATGATAAAAAAAAGGCGTTAATTGATTTAAGTCAGTTTCTTCAAAATCATATCAATGAAGTTAAAAATAACTCTGAAATTGATTTACATCATAAGTTAAATGAAGCAATTGAGCTCAGCCAACAACACAACGCTTGGTTTACTAAGTCTTTTATTTACAAATCTTTAAACAATTGGTCTAAAGCTTTAAATGAAGATGGTTTAACGTCTTGGTTTTCTAGTTATGACGTTGAAAGTCTAAATTTAAATACTAAAACTATTGCCATTATTTGCGCTGGTAATATTCCACTTGTTGGTTTTCATGATTGTTTATGCGGGTTAATTACTGGTCATAATTTAATTATAAAATATTCTAGTAAAGACCAGTTTTTACTTCGGTTTATGGTTGATTTTTTAATCAACACAGGAGCGTTTTCTTCTCAGGTTAAATTTACTGATGGCCAATTAAATAATTTTGATGCTGTAATTGCGACGGGAAGCAACAATACATCGCGTTATTTTGAATATTATTTTAGAAATAAAGCCAGCATTATTCGTAAAAATAGAAATTCAGCTGCTGTAATCACTGGTGAAGAAACTTCAACTGAATTACAACAATTAGGTCATGATGTTTTTTCATATTTTGGTTTAGGTTGTCGTAATGTTTCAAAATTATATGTGCCAAAAAACTACGATTTCAAGCATTTTTTCGAATCGATTTACCCGTTTTCTGATGTCATTAATCACCATAAATATGCTAATAATTATGACTACAATAAAGCCGTGTATTTAATGAGTGATATTAAATTATTTGATAATAATTTTTTAATATTAAAACATGATACTGGCTTAAGCTCACCTATTGCTTGCTTGTTTTATGAATACTATTCCGATAAAAATCAACTCATAGAGGAACTCACACAAAAAGAAAGTCAGTTGCAATGTGTGGTCGGAAACACAACATCTTGCAATGTAAAATTTGGAGAAACACAATGTCCAGAATTATGGGATTATGCCGATGGCATCGATACGATGAATTTTTTACTAAATTTATAGGCTCAAAGAAACAAACATATTATGAACAGACCTCACAACTTTAGTGCTGGACCTTGTATATTACCGCTTGAGGTATTTGAAAAGGCCTCACAATCCGTTATTGATTTAGACCTTTCTGGCTTATCTATTCTTGAAATTTCACATCGTAGTCCTGCTTTTGTTAAAATTATGGAACGTGCTCAAGATTTGGCATTATCGCTTACTGGACTTCAAAATAAAGGTTATAAAGCTTTATTCTTGCAAGGTGGTGCAAGCCTTCAGTTTTTAATGACAGCATATAATTTGCTTGAGAAAAAAGCTGCTTATCTTGATACAGGAACTTGGTCTACAAAAGCCATAAAAGAAGCTAAGCTTTTTGGAGAAATTGAAGTCATTGCCAGCTCGAAGGATAAAAATTACAACTATATTCCTAAAGACTATAAAGTTACTGAAAACTTTGATTATGTGCATTGCACGAGCAACAACACAATCTTTGGTACACAAATTAAACACTTCCCTTCTACTTCATCACCATTGGTTTGTGATATGAGTAGTGACATTTTTTCTCGTGAAATTGATTTTTCTGCTTTTGATTTAATTTATGCTGGGGCTCAAAAAAATATGGGACCTGCTGGCGCAACTTTAGTCTTGGTTAAAGAATCTATTTTAGGGAAAGTAACACGTCAAATTCCTTCTATGCTCGATTACCAAACTATGATTAAAAAAGATAGTATGTTTAACACACCGCCTGTATTTTCGGTCTATGTTTCAATGCTCAATTTAGAGTGGCTTGAACGTAATGGCGGAATTAAAGCTATAGAAGAAAAAAATAAGGTGAAAGCCGAAATGATTTATACTGAAATAGACCGAAACCCTTTATTTAAAGGTTTTGCTGAAGTTGAAGATCGTTCGATGATGAACGCAACTTTTAACTTAACCGATGA
Organism: Psychroflexus salarius; assembly: GCF_900129035.1. Taxonomy (GTDB): domain Bacteria; phylum Bacteroidota; class Bacteroidia; order Flavobacteriales; family Flavobacteriaceae; genus Psychroflexus; species Psychroflexus salarius. The sequence continues at coordinate 141,794 of NZ_FQTW01000001.1, forward strand.
TAAATTAAAGTCTAAATTTGATGACTTAGCCCAAAAACATCAATTAAATGGCATCAATGGCCACAGAAGTGTTGGCGGATACCGCGCCTCAATGTATAACGCTTTACCTTTAGAAAGTGTTGAAGCCTTAGTAAATAGCATGAAAACATTAGAAAAAATAGCTTAACAGCTTTAAAAGATTATAAACATAATTTATGCATATGAATATATTAGCCAATGACGGCATTTCACAATCTGGCGTCGATAAACTTGAAGCTAACAATTTTAAAGTCTTTCAAACAAAAGTTGCTCAAGAACAGTTAGCTAACTTTATTAATAACAATAATATTGAAGTTATTTTAGTAAGAAGTGCAACAAAAGTTCGTAAAGAATTAATTGACCAGTGCCCTAACCTTAAAATTATTGGGCGTGGTGGCGTTGGCTTAGACAATATTGATGTTGATTATGCCAAATCAAAAGCTATTAAAGTTATTAATACGCCAGCAGCTTCTTCAGAGAGTGTTGCCGAGCTTGTTATTGGTCATGCTTTAAGCTGTTTACGCTTTTTAAAGGATGCCAATCGAGCCATGCCACTTGAAGGTGATCAGAATTTTAAAGCCTTGAAAAAAAATTATGCTGGCGGACTAGAATTAAAAGGCAAAACAATGGGAATTATTGGTTTTGGCAGAATTGGTCAAACTGTTGCTAAAAAAGCCATAGGTCTTGGCATGAATGTAATGGCTTTTGATAAATTTATAGAAGAAGCCAACATTAAAATTGACTTCTTCGATGGGCAATCACTTGATTTTAACATTAAAACCTCAAGTTTTGAAGAGCTTTTAAAATCTTCTGATGTTATAACGCTTCATGTACCATCTCAAAACGATTATATTTTAGGAAAAGCTGAATTCAAACAAATGAAGCCAACCTCTGGAATTATTAACACAGCTCGTGGCGGCGTTATAGATGAAGTTGCTTTAGTTGAAGCCTTAAATAATTCTACCATTGCATTTGCCGCTTTAGATGTATTTGAAAAAGAGCCAACACCAGAAATTGCTTTATTGATGCAAGATAAATTATCCTTAAGTCCACATATTGGTGGTGCTACAATTGAAGCGCAATCAAGAATTGGTGAAGAGTTAGCAGAACAAATCATTGAAATTTATAATTCAAAAAAATGAAGCAAATAACTATCATTTTATGCTTTGCTTTGTTTCAAATTGGTTTTTCTCAAATTCAAACGGGCAAAGCTTCATTTTACGCAGATAAATTTGAAGGTCGTCAAACAGCAAGTGGTGAAATTTACAAACACAATAAAGCAACAGCAGCTCATCGAAAATTAGATTTCGGCACGAAAGTTCGTGTTACCAATTTAGCTAACAATAAAAGTGTTGTTGTAGTTATCAACGATCGCGGACCATTTATACGTGGACGAATTATAGATTTATCAAAATCTGCCGCACAAGTTTTAGGCTTTGTTGGTAGTGGTGTAACTGATGTTAAGATCGAAGTTTTAGGCAATAATGCTTCAACAACTCAAATCGATGCAAGTGTTCAATCAAGTCCTTCAACTTCAGTTGATACTACAACTCCAAGCTCTGTAGATTCAACTTCTCCTAATAATTATGGTGAATCTAAATTTTATGAACTTAAAGTCAATCAAATTCAACCTGACTTTATTGGGGTTCAAATTGGGAGTTTTAGAGAAATGACAAACTTAATTAGAATGGCTGATCAATTAAAATTAAGCTATAATGAATCTGTAACAGTACAAGTTAAAACTCTAAACAAAACCCGTATATATGCACTGATTTTAGGGAAGTTTGGCAATCGATTAGCAGCAGAACGCTTTATAAAAAAAATCAGTAAAGATTATCCAGATGCGTTTATTGTAGATATGCAGTAAACCAAATGATGAATAATTGCGTATATGATGATGAATTTTTACTTTAGTTATTTATGAAAAAGTTAAAAGAAAAATGGGGAATCAACTCTAATTTTCAGTTTATAATGATATTGATTGGTTTTTCAATCACTGGCTCTTTATCAGCCTATTTAGCAGGCCCAATTTTAAACTACATCGGTTTACAAAAATCAAACTTCTCAACATTTACACTTGGCATTGTGTTATATTACATTTTACGCATCTTGTTTATTTTTCCAGTGTATCAAGTTTTACTCGTTGTTGTAGGAACAGTTATTGGCCAGTTTAGATTTTTTTGGGATTTTGAAAAGAAAATGCTCTGCCGTTTAGGTCTAAAACATTTTTGTTAATAAGTGATTAATTTTATTGTACTCATGTAACTTTTTACTAAGATTGTAGTCATATCATTGATGAGTATAAGTAAATTTACATATTCAATTATCTTTGTTTTATTGCTAATTTCTAGCAGTACAAATTTTCATGCCTTATCTCATTTATTCGATAATGATGATTTAGATAAGATTGAACATTGTGACACTTGTGATGAATTTATTAGCTCACAAGTTGAAAAAATCGCCATCACTTCACCTTCAGCTGAAGTAAACTCGCCAACTATTTTGGCTTCAACTTCGGTTGATTTCTTTTTAAATTCTTCAATACAGCTTAGTTTAAAACCTTTCGGTCAATTCTATAATAAACCGCCGCCAGCTATTAGTTAAACCACGCCGACCTAGTGTCAAATCTTCAATGTGTTTTAATTATAAGTTGTAATGAGAATCAAATATATAAGTTTATTATATTTTTTACTGTTTTCCTTTTTTGGCTTTAGTCAAGATAAATGTGACTATTCTATTAAGCTTAAGTTGGTTAATGCTTCAGATTTAACGCCTATTTATGGTGTTGTTGTTAAATTTATTGAAATTGATAAGACCTATTTATCTAATCAGCAAGGTTATTTAATTATTGAAAACGCTTGTGAGCCATTAGCTCATTTAGAAATAATGAGTCAATTTTATAAAGCAAAAACAATTAAAGTTGATTTAAGAAAACAGTCTAACCTAAGCATTAAATTAGAAGAATTACAACAAGAACTAGCTGAAGTAATTGTACAAAATAAGCTTGTTCCTAAGCAACAAGTCAATCAACTTAATGCTACTCAAATAGAATCTCAATTTTCAGGTTCGCTTGCTAAGTCTTTAGATGAAATTCCAGGTGTAAACTCAATTGAAATTGGTGCTGGCTCTTCAAAACCAACCATTAGAGGTTTCAGTTTTAACCGTGTATTAGTAACAGAAAACGGTATGCGTCATGAAGGACAACAATGGGGTTCAGACCATGGTTTAGAAGTAGATGCGCTTTCAGTAGAAGATGTTGAAGTTATTAAAAGTGCTAGTGCATTAGCTTATGGTAGTGATGCAATTGGTGGTGTTATTAAACTCAACACAAATAAAGCGCCTCAAGACGAAGGCTTAACAGGTAGTTATAAATTATTTTTAAGAAGTATCAATAACACGTTAACCAACAATATTAATTTGGCTTATAAAAATGAGAATTGGTTTGCTAAATTTAAAGGTACCTTGACAGATTATGGTGATTATAATCTCCCTACCGACACTATCAACTACTTGAGTGTTAATATGCCCGTAGAAAATAGACGATTAAAAAACACAGCTGGGAAAGAACGTAATATAATGTTTACTGGTGGTTTTGTTTCTGATAAATTTAATAGCGCTTTATCAATAAGTCGAAATTATTTTAAAGCTGGTTTCTTTCCTGGTGCGCATGGTGTTCCTAGTGTTACTAGAGTTGTTGATGACGGTGATAGACGTAATATAGAATTACCATTTCAGAATTCAACACATTTTAAAGTTACTAGCCAGAATACATGGATTTTTAAAAATGCTAACTTAAAATTAAACCTTAGCTATCAAAATAATCTGAGACAAGAATGGAGTGATTTTAATACGCATTATTCGAGCCAAGAACCACCAGAGACCAACGCAGATTTAGAATTAGAATTTGATTTAAACACTTATGAAATTAATCTAGAACATAATTATTACCATTCAAAAAAGCACAACCTCACAACTGGATTACAATTACAAGCACAAAAAAATGCGATTAAAGGTTTTAACTTTCTACTTCCTAACTACGATCGCCAAATGTTAGGCGCTTTTGCCATACATTCTATTGAACTTAATAAAAAATTAGAAATCGACTACGGTGTAAGGCTTGATATAGCTCAGCTTAATACTGAAGCTCTTTTTGATCAACGCTTGTTTAATTACCTCCTTTTTAGAAATAATAGTGAAGAAGTTGCGATTGAAAATGCCCAACGAAGCGAAACGATTAATCGTGATTTTAATAACTTTAATTTTAACCTTAGTAGCAACTATAAACTAAACAACAAACTTAATTTTGAACTTAACTTAGGAACAAATTTTAGGTTACCTACGGCAATTGAGTTATCCTCAAATGGCATTCATCATGGGTCATTTCGGCATGAACGTGGAAATCCAGAGTTAAATCCAGAAAAAGGATATATTATCGATGGTTCAGCAAATTTCAATAATGATCAAGTCAATATTAGTTTTAGTCCTTACCTTTATTATTTCACAAATTATATATATTTAAATCCAAGTGGGATTTTTTCAAAATTGCCTCATGGTGGTCAAATTAACCAATACACAGAGTCTAAAGCCTTATTAACTGGTTTTGAGCTTTATTATAAGCATCAAATAACTAAACGTTTTAGTAGTAGCATCAGTTTAGAATATTTATGGAATACACAATTAAGAGATGAAACTGAAGGCAATTTTGCCTTACCATTTTCACCACCTAATAATGCTCTAATTAAACTTAACTACGATATAAAAGACTATAAATATTTAAAAGATACAAACCTATCATTCATAACCGAAATTGCTGCTGCTCAAAACAGAACTGCACAAAATGAAGAAGCCACGCCAGGCTATGAAATTTTTGGACTCAATTTAGCCTCAAGGCTTCAGTTAAGAAATTTTACAGCAAACGTTAATCTAAGAGTGATGAATATGTTTGATACCAAATATTTCAATCATACCAATTTTTATAGAGCACTTGAAATTCCTGAAATGGGTCGAAATATTCAATTAATGCTAAGTATACCATTTTAATAATGAGACTATTTAAATTACATATCAGTCTATTCTTAGCAAGTTTAATGCTTTTCTTAACAAGTTTTAGCTTAACTCACCTAATTATCTATAAACACGAGTATAAGTTAAAGTCCACTTCTGAAACAACTTATACAAAACACACGCTCAATCATTATTGTAGTCATTTTATTTACAATGCATTATCTGATATTTCAGTTGAAGTTTTTGAATTTAAAAACCTTGCAAATTATGCATTGAAAATACCGAATTTAAAAGAAAATAAACGGGCAAAAACTTTCAAAAAATCACACTACGGTCGAGATCCGCCACATTTATAATAATCTACAACTACCCTAAACAGTAAACAATTAAACAACTCAATAATAAATATAAAGAAATGAAAAATTTAAATAAAATATTATCACTTGCACTTATCGCTATGCTAACTTTTGCATGTTCAGATGATGACGATGCACTTGATGCACAAGCGCCTGTTATAGAACTTATGGAGCCAGCCTTAAATTCAGAGTTTGAACCTGGTGATATGCTTCACATCCATGCAGAAATTACTGACGATGTACAATTGTCATCGTATAGAATTGATATTCACTTTGGTGGTGATGGTCATTCGCACCGACCAGTTGCCAATGCAGAAGGTGAACACATGGAATGGAGTTATGATGAGACTGGAACTATTTCAGGAACAGCACATTCTTTAGAAAAAGATATCGAAATTCCACATCACATCATGCATGATGGCGTTGAACATGAAATAGAAGCTGGAGATTACCACATCGGTATATTTATTATCGATGCAACAGGAAATGAAACAGAACTTTTCAGAACTATTGAAGTTCACAACCATGCTGAAGGTGGTGGCCATGATCATGGATAAAAAATAGTCAACCATGATACATCAAACGAGGTAATGCATCATTACCTCGTTTTTTATTTGATATAGACTGTTTTTTTATTTACAAATTCTAAAATACCTTCATCTGATAATTCTCGACCATAGCCAGAGCGTTTTGTGCCGCCAAAAGGCAACCTAGGATCACTTTTTACTAGCTCATTAACAAATACAGCGCCGTCTTCAAATTGAGGTATTAAATCATTTATCAACTTATCATTTTCTGTAAAAACAGAAACACCCAAACCAAATTTAGATCCGTTAACAAGTTCTACGGCTTCGTTTGCCTTTGAAAATCTTGTAATGGCCAATACAGGTCCAAAAGTTTCCTCTTGAAATATTGGCATTTCTGAAGTAACGTTTTCAACTAAACATGGCTCAAAAAAAGCTTGATTTCGCTTCCCTCCTAACCTAATTTTAGCGCCTTTTATAACAGAAGTATTTAGTTGCTCCTCAAGTTCTTCAGCTAAATCTTCTCTAGCCATAACGCTAATATAGGTGTCAGTACCTTGGGGATGACCTTCTTTTAAATCTTTAACTTGAGTTATTAATTCTGCTATAAAATCATCATAAATACTATCTTGAATTAAAAGGCGTTTGCCCGCGATACAACTTTGACCATTATTTTGAAATCTAGCTTGTACACAAGTCTTTACGGTTGCTTCAAGGTTACAATCATCAAAGACCACTAAAGCATTGTTACCACCTAGCTCTAAAACCGACTTTTTTAGAGCTTGACCAGCTTGACTAGCAACGGCTTGACCTGCTTTTTCACTTCCAGTTAAGGTCACTGCTTTAACATGTTGATGCTTAATCGCTTCTTCAACTTTTTGACTTGATATTTGTAGGTTTTGAAAACAACTCTCTGGAAAACCAACAAGCCTAAGACATTCTTCTATGGCTCTTGCAGAAAGTTGCACATTACTGGCATGCTTAAGCAAACCAACATTTCCAGCCATTAAATTAGGTGCTAAAAACCGAAAGACTTGCCAAAATGGATAATTCCAAGGCATAACAGCTAATATTACACCCAAAGGCTCATAACTTACATAAGAAGATTGAGCGTCAGTTGTAATGTTTTTTTGTTGAAGTTGAACTTCAGCGTTTTCAGCATAATACTCGCAAACCCAAGCACATTTTTCAATTTCAGCAATAGACTGCGAAATGGGTTTACCGATTTCTTTGGTTATAATTGAAGCTAAATCTGTTGCATTCTTTTTAAGATGATTAGATAGTTGAAGCATTAAAGACGCTCGTTCATTAAATGAGGTTCTTCGCCATGTTTTAAAAACATTTTGAGCAGCTTCTATTTTGTGGTTAACTTCAGCTGAAGTTATAGACTTAAAGCTATAAATTTCTTCTTGTGTATATGGATTAATTCCTTTTAGCATTTTTTATTTAAATATAAAATTAAGTTTACAAAAGAATAATTACATTCGGTAAAATTTAAGATAATGCTAGACCGAGACCAAGCAATTCAGTCAATCCGAATTAAACTTCCAAATGCAAAAGTTTATGATACCACTCAAGACTTAGAGCGATTTCAAAATGAAAGTTTACGGCCTATTGCAAAATTTCAAAATATGATATTACTTGAAATTTTTAAAAATTACATAGAGCGGTATAAAAATGTTTATCATAAATATGACTTAAGCGGAAAAACTGCTTATATTGAACAGGCTGTAAAAAAGGACTCGAAACTTAAAAATTTAATTAGAGGATTATTTTTAGGTCATTTTACAGCCGATGAATATCAATTTTATAGTCAAAATGCAAGTGCCGTTAATAAACGAATTATTAATTTAGTTAAAGAACGTTTATCAAGTCAAATACAATATTTTGAAGTCTAAATTAAAATCTACTTTTCAGCAATTTACAAAACCAATTCAGTTTCAAAAGAAATCTAAGGTTCAAAACTTAGTGCCTGGTGAAGTAACTTATGTTGGTGATAATGACCATGTTTCAACTGAAATTGATCTACTCAGTTATAATGCTGATGATTGTGAAACATCAACTAATTTGTCGGTTTCAGAAATCAAGGCATTAGTTGATGCTGAACCCGAATCTATTCACTGGATTAGTTTTACAGGCTTAAAAGATGTTAATCAACTTACTGAATTAGGAGATGTTTTTAAAATTCACCCTTTAGTGCTTGAAGATATTGCCAACACAAAACAACGACCAAAGTTAGATGAATTTAAAGACTATATATTTTTTACATTAAAAATGATTTATCACAACAATAGTCTTGTTAAAGAACATTTTGCACTTATTGTCGGTGATAATTATGTAATAAGCTTTCAGGAAAACAGATATGATGATGTACTTAAGTTTCTTCGTGAACGTATTTTTTTGAAAAAAGGTAGAATTAGAGATGCTGGTTCAGACTACCTATTTTACGCTATTGTAGATGCTATTGTTGATAATTATTATAATATCGCTGAAACCATAGAGTTACAAACAGAAGCTTTAGAAGATATTATTTTAAATCACACAGAAAATACTTCTCCACAGGATATCCAAATTCTTAAACGACAAATATTAAGTGTGAGAAAATCGGTTGCACCGACTAAAGAACTTATTAACCGTTTGCACCAAACCGATCATAAATTATTTAAATTGAAGACCAAACGCTTCTTAAACGATTTATATGATCATATTTTGCAAGTGACAGAAAATATTGATATTTATCGTGATATTGTTTGGGGTTTAATGGACATGTATATGAGTAGTACAAGTAATAACATGAACCAAGTGATGAAAGTTTTAACCATCATGTCTACTATATTTATCCCACTAACGTTTATTGTTGGTGTATACGGAATGAACTTTACATATATGCCAGAGCTTGATTTGAAATCTGCTTATTATATTGTCTGGACAATAATGATTGTAATTGCATTAGTTTTAGTCATTTACTTTAAACGCAAAAAATGGTTTTAAACAAGTTCTACTTTGTGTAATACAAGACCTGAAGCAGGTGCAACATGACTTAACTTTATACGGTTTTTACCATCAATTAGTTGTTTAAAATAATCTAGTGTTATTTTGTGTTGTCCTAAATCGATTAGCGCACCCATCATTAACCTGATCTGCTGACGTTTAAAGCCTTTACCTTTTACTTTAAGAACATAAGATTGCTCTGGAAAAAAATTGGCTTGTAATACCTTATTTTTCTCAATCGAACAAGATGTTATTTCACCTTTAAATTTTGTTGAATTGTTTGGTCGGAAAGTAAATGAATAAAAATCAGTCATTTGTGAAAACAAATGAGCTCCAGAAATCATCAAATCTAAATCCAAATTATCACGAATATTTAACATGAAAGGCGCTGAAAATGGATGCATTTTTTGAGCATAACAGAAATAATAATGGTAGGTCTTTAACTTGGCATGTTGAATAATATTAAAATCTTTAGAAGTTTCTGAAATGTCTAAGACTCTAATATCCTGCGGTAAGTTATAATTGAAAAGCTCTAAAAATCCATCTAGCTGAAGTGGTTCATCATATAAAAATAACTCGATATAAGTTTGATTAACTGATACCATAGCGTCCGTTCTGCCAGCAGCAATGCATTTAAAACGTTTGCCTTCTAAAATATAATTAAGCGTTTTATTAAGCATAAGCTCTACAGTTTTTACGTCTGGCTGTTTTTGCCAGCCATGATACCTAAATCCTAGATATTGAAGATTAACTAAGTAATAATATTTTTGTTGCATTAATTAGATTTGCGGCGGTTATTTAAAACTTGAACTACGTCTGCTAATTTAAAACCTTTCGCTTGAAGTAAAATGAGATAATGAAAAAGCAAATCAGCACTTTCATTTAAAAACAACTCATCATTTTCATCTTTAGCTTCAATCACCACTTCAACCGCTTCTTCACCTACTTTTTGAGCAATTTTATTAATACCTTCATTAAACAAAGAAGTGACATAACTTTTCGGTAAGTTCTCTGATTGATGAGATTTTTTAGAAGCTGTTTTTCGTTCTGTAATGGTTTGCTCAAGCTCAGTTAAAAACCCAAAATTAGCGGTATTAGCTTCAGCCCAACAAGTGTCAGTTCCCTTGTGACAGGTTGGGCCACTTGGAGTTACTTGAATTAACAAGGCATCTTGATCACAGTCAAGTTTTAGATCTTTTAAGTGTAAATAGTTGCCACTTTCTTCGCCTTTAGTCCAAAGTCGTTGTTTACTTCTACTAAAAAAAGTGACTTGTTTTAAATCTATTGTTTTTTTAAGTGCCTCTTGATTCATGTAACCTAACATAAGAACGTTTTTGGTAGTTGCATCTTGAATAATGGCTGGCACTAATTGATCTGGATATTTTGAAAAGTTAACTTGGTTTAGAATCATAATCTTACAGGAATTTTAGAATTTAATAGATAAGTTTTTAAATCTTTTATTTGAATTTCTTTAAAGTGAAAAACACTAGCAGCTAAAGCAGCATCAGCTTGACCTAGAATAAAGGTATCTTTAAAATGTTGCTTAGTACCTGCACCACCAGAAGCAATTACAGGAATATTGACTATACTTGATAGTTTAGCCAAAGCTTCATTCGCAAAACCATTTTTAGTGCCATCATGATTCATAGATGTAAATAAAATTTCACCAGCGCCAAGACTTTCGACTTGTTTTGCCCATTCAAATAAATTAAGACTTGTGGCTTGTTTGCCACCAACTAAATGAACTTTCCATTCATTATCTATTTGCTTAGCATCAATAGCCACTACGCAACATTGAGAACCAAATTGCGATGCAATTTCAGTTATTAAGGATGGCTTTTTAACTGCTGCTGAATTAATAGAGACTTTATCAGCACCATGCTTCAAAAGTAATTCTACATCCTTGACTGAAGCTATTCCTCCACCAACTGTAAACGGAATATTAATGTGTTGAGCGATGTCTTCAACAAGTTTAGCTAAAGTTTTTCGGCGTTCTTCAGTTGCTGATATATCAAGAAAAACTAACTCATCAGCTAAGTTTTCAGCATAATGAATGGCAAGTTCTACAGGATCACCAGCATCTTTTAAGTCAACAAAATTAACACCTTTAACTGTGCGACCATTTTTTATATCTAGACAGGGAATAATTCTTTTTGTCAGCATTTAGCAATTAATTAAATATTAATTTGAATTTATGAAGTTTGACTTACAATGTAATTTTCAAGATCTTTTAAAGAAATCTTATTTTCATATATGGCTTTACCAATAATAATCCCTTCGCAACCTATTTCATTTGCATGATGTAGATCGTCTATACCAGCTACGCCACCTGAGGCAATCAGTTTAATTTTTGGGTGTTGTTGTAGGATATTTTTATACAAGTCAATAGCTGTGCCTTCAAGAGTTCCATCTTTAGATATATCGGTGGCAATAACATAATTAACCCCTTTTTTTACAAAACTTTGAATAAAACTTAAAATATCAAAGTCTGAATCTTCTAACCAACCTGTAGTGGCAATTTTACCATTTTTAGCATCAGCTCCTAAAATTATTTTATCATTACCGTAGGTTTTGAGCCATTTCATAAATAAATCTTCATTTTTAACGGCAATGCTTCCGCCAGTGATTTGATGCGCACCAGATTCGAAAGCAATTCGTAAATCTTCATCAGACTTTAAGCCTCCGCCAAAATCAATTTGTAAATCGGTTTTAGATGCGATGCGTTCTAAAACTTTATAATTAACAATATGTTGAGATTTTGCACCATCAAGGTCAACTAAGTGCAAATGCTTTATCCCATGATCTTCAAATGTCATGGCTATTTCAAGCGGGTCTTCATTATATACTTTTTGAGTGCTATAATCGCCTTTGGTTAGACGAACGCATTTACCCTCAATTATATCTATAGCTGGTATGATTCTCATTTTTATTTATTTTTAATATTTAAATCATTTATTATCAATATATATATGTTATTTACTTAAACTTTTAGTTTAATAAAATTTTCAAGTAGCTGCTCACCTGCTCGACCACTTTTTTCTGGATGAAATTGTACGCCATAAAAATTTTGATGTTGAAGGGCAACTGTATAATCATTACCGTAGTTAGATAATGCAATAGCTTCAACATATTTTGGGACATAATATGAGTGAACCAAATACATAAATTCACCTTCTGAAATTCCATTAAATAAATCACCTTTTAATGAGTGAATTGCATTCCACCCAACTTGTGGTACTTTAAGATCTGAGTTTGAGAATTTAATTACATCTACATCAAAAATACCTAAGGCATTGGTGTTTCCTTCAGTAGTTTTATGACACATCAGTTGCATCCCTAAACAAATACCCAATACAGGCTGTTTTAAGTTTGGTATCAATTGATCTAAGCCTGTAGATTGTAATTTTTGCATCGCTGAGCTTGCTTCACCAACACCAGGGAAAATAATTTTGTCTGAATTGATAAGTTCTTCTGGACTGTTAGTCAATTGCGCTTTGATGCCCAAACGCTGAAATGCAAACTGAATACTCTTAATATTTCCTGCACCGTAATCTATAATTGAAAGCTTCACGTTAAGATAATTTAAGTTTGGTTAATGCTTATAAAGTTCCTTTAGTACTTGGTAAAATCATTTTATCGGGGTCGCGTTTAACCGCCATTTTAATGGCTTTTGCAAAAGCTTTAAAAATCGCTTCGATTTTGTGATGCTCATTTTGACCTTCAGCTTTAATATTAAGATTAGCTTTTGCTGCATCTGAAAAGGATTTAAAAAAGTGCATAAACATTTCAGTAGGCATTTTACCAATCATTTCACGCTTAAAATCGGCTTCCCAGACTAGCCAATTTCTACCGCCAAAGTCAATAGCCACTTGCGCTAGACAGTCGTCCATTGGTAAACAAAACCCGTAACGCTCTACACCTATTTTATCTCCAATAGCTTGGGCAAATGCTTCTCCTAAGGCTAAAGCTGTATCTTCTATGGTATGATGCTCATCGACCTCAAGGTCGCCTTTGGTGCTTATCTCTAAATCTATTAAGCCATGTTTTGAAATTTGATCTAACATATGGTCGAAAAATGCTAAACCTGTAGAAATATGACTTTTTCCAGTACCGTCTAAATTGACTTCAACTGAGATTTTAGTTTCTTTGGTGTTACGACTAATTGAAGCTTTACGTGAAGGCCAACATAAAAAATTTTTAATATCATTCCAATCTTGAGTTTCGAGCACTATGTTTTGCTGAAGTTGTTCTACTTCATCAGACACCTCTTCATTTCCTAATTGACGTTGGTTATTTATGTAGATTGCTTTAGCGCCCAAGTTTTGGGCTAGTTTCACATCAGTAAGTCGGTCACCAATCACAAAAGATTTTTTTAAATCATAATTATCTTTAAAATATTTACCTAGCAAACCCGTATTAGGTTTTCGGTTGGGTGAATTATCTTTTGCAAAGCTTTTATCTATAAAAATTTCTGAAAACGAAATACCTTCGGACGCAAGCGTGTCAACAATGAAGTTTTGGATAGGCCAGAAATCTTTTTCAAGATATTGTTCGGTACCTAAACCATCTTGATTTGTGATCATTACCAATTCAAAATTAGTTGATTGTGCTATTTTTTGCAAGGCTGTAATCACATGAGGTAAAAATTCAAGTTTAGAAAAAACGTCGACTTGTTCGTCTTTTGGCTCAGCGATAATTGTACCGTCACGGTCTATAAATAAAACGGTTTTCATTGGTCTAATTGATTTAAAATAAGCATTAGTTTTTTGTTTTGTTCAGGCGTTCCTACACTAATTCGCAAGCAATTTTCACAGCCAACTTCTTGGGTTCTATTTCTTACAATTACACCTAAATCAATTAACTGTTGGTAACGCTTATTAGCATCATCAACACGACATAAGAGGAAGTTTGCATCGCTTGGAAATACTTGTTTTATAAAAGAAACTTCATTAAACTGTTTTGCTAAAAGCTGACGTTCTGAAGTTGTGATTTTCACTTGAAAATTCACAGTATCATAGTTTTTGATCACTTCTAAGGCCTTCTTTTGCGTTAATTGATTAACATTATAAGGTGGTTTTATCTTCTCTAAAACATTAATAATTGAAGGATGTGCAAAACATACTCCAAGCCTAATTGCCGCATGGCCCAATGCTTTAGAGAAAGTTTGTGTTACAATTAAGTTGTCATAAATTTGTAATTCACTTATAAATGAGCTTGTTGAGCTAAAGTCAATATAAGCTTCATCAATCACTACCAAACCTTTAAACTGCTCTAATAATAGTTTAATGCTATTAATTTGCATCACATTTCCTGAAGGATTATTAGGAGAAGATATAAAAATAAGTTTTGTTGCAGATGTAATTTCGTCTAGCACCGCTGAGGTATTTATCTGAAATCCTTCAGTAAGGTTGACATTTACCACTTCTACAGCATTTAAATTTGCTAAAACTTGGTACATGCCATAAGTTGGTGGCATTGTAATGACTTGGTTTTGATGAGGTTCACAAAAAGCTCTAAAGATTAAATCTAAAACTTCATCACTGCCATTACCAAGCATTAACTGTGTTGCAGAAACCGACTTTAGGCTGGCAAGTTCTTCTTTAAGCTCAAGTTGATATGGGTCTGGATAACGATTGAAGTTATTGTCAAACGGACTTTCATTAGCGTCTAGAAAAGTTAAATTGTCGTGAGATGAAGTAAATTCGTCTCTAGCTGAAGAATAAGCCTTCATAGCTTTTACATTCTCTCGAACTAAATGGCTTAAATTAAATTGATTTTTCATGATTTCACACTTTCTTTTATGGCTTCTAATCTTTTAGACATTGCATTTTTATGTGCTTGAAGTCCTTCAGCTTCTGCCATTAATTCAACAGCTACACCAATGTTTTTAATACCTGTTTGGTTAATTTCTTGATAGGTAATTGTCTTCATAAATGCGTCTAGGTTAACACCACTATATTGTTTGGCATAAGCATTTGTTGGCAGTGTGTGATTAGTTCCAGATGCGTAATCGCCTGCGCTTTCTGGTGTAAAATCACCAATAAACACCGAGCCTGCATTATGAATATGATCTATAAAAAAATTGTTATCCTTTGTGGCGACTATAAAATGTTCAGGAGCATAATTATTAATAAGTTCAGCTGCTTCATTAAATGAATTTACAAGTATAAATTTTGAATTACTGATTGCAGCCTCAGCAATTTCAACTCTAGGTAAAACTTCAATTTGGGCTTCAATTTCTAATTTTACAGCTTCAATAAAAGAATTGTCTGTTGAAACTAAAATCACTTGAGAATCTTTTCCATGTTCAGCTTGACTTAATAAATCAGACGCAACAAATGAAGGCTTAGCAGTTTCATCGGCCATAACTAGTAATTCAGACGGACCTGCAGGCATATCGATAGCGACATCAAAAGTTGTTGCCACTTGTTTAGCAACTGTTACATATTGATTTCCAGGCCCGAAAATTTTATAGGCTTTTGGAATGCTATCGGTACCAAAAGTAAAGCCAGCAATAGCTTGAATTCCACCAACCTTCACCACTGTTTTAATACCGCATAAATGAGCTGTATATAAAATCGCTGGATGAATTGAGCCATCTTTTTGTGGTGGTGTTGCTAAGGTAATGGTTTTGCAACCAGCAATTTTTGCAGGAATGGCTAACATCAAAATACTCGAAAATAAAGGCGCACTGCCACCAGGAATATATAATCCAACACTGTCAATCGGTTTCTTAGCTTGCCAACAAATAACGCCAGGTTGTGTCTCAACTTTAGCCAAATTATTTGATTTTTGGGCTTCGTGAAATTTATAAATGTTGTTGTAAGCCAGTTTGATGGCTTCTTTTAAACCAGTAGAAACTAAATCTGATGCCGCTTCAAACTCGTTAGAACTAACAACACTATTTGAAATCTTAACACCATCAAACATTTCGGTGTATTTTTGAATAGCTTTATCTCCGTGAGATTGAATATCTTTAAAAATAGATTTTACGCTTTGCTCTAAATCGTTATAAGATTGTGTGGGTCTTTTTAATATTTGAGCCCAATCTTGTTTGGGAGGAAACTTGATGGTATTCATTATAAAATCATTTTTTCAATAGGATTAACTAAAATGCTTTCAGCGCCAGCAGCTTTCAACTCGTCTATGATGTCCCAAAATTTTTCTTGGTTAATCACCGTGTGTAATGAACTCCAATTCTTTTCAGCTAAAGGCATAACCGTTGGACTTTTCATCCCTGGTAAAATTTTTATGATTTGATCAATTTTATCATTTGGTGCGTTAAGCAAAACATATTTAGCGTCTTTAGCTTTTAAAACCGCATCAATCCTGAATAAAAGCTTGTTTAATATTTCTTTTTTATCAGGATTTAAATGAGGTGATTTAACTAAAACTGCCTCACTTTTAGTAATTTCTTCAACCTCTTTTAAATTGTTTTTGAATAATGTACTACCGCTTGAAACGATATCGCAAACCGCATCGGCTAAACCAATACTTGGCGCAATTTCAACTGAACCGTTTATGAGGTGAATTTCGGCTTTTATTTGATGTTGATCTAGAAATTTTTGAAGTGTATTTGGGTAAGATGTTGCAATTTGTTTACCATTTAAATCTTTTGGCGATTGATAATCAACTTGATTAGGTATGGCTATTGAAACGCGACATTTTGAGAAGCCCAAAGATTTTAAAATAGGTAAATCTTCCCCTTTTTCTAAACATAAATTTTCACCAATAATGGCAGCATCAACCACTTCATCACGTAAATATTGTGGAATATCACCATTTCTAAGGTATAAGATTTCTATCGGAAAATTTGAAGCACTGACCTTTAGCTGGTCTTTTCCATTATTAATTGATATGCCACAATCTTTTAATATTTGAAGCGAGTCATCATGTAAACGACCAGATTTTTGAATTGCAATTTTTAGTTTTTCTTTCATAGCTTTAAATTAAAAAACCCGTTTAAACAAATGCTTAAACGGGTTATGTGTTATAGTTTAACTTACATCAACGCTGCATTTGTTCGTGATTTAACGAATACCAAACATGATGATGTAAATGTGTTATTTTCATATAATGCAAATTTAACTATAAGTCTAACTTCTACAAATTATTTTTAGGTTTTAAGATATTTTTAATTGTTACCTAATATAACTGGTAAACCTTCATCACCTGAGCCAATAACAATGACTTTAGAGTTAGAAGAATTTGAGAGTTCTAATGTTGCTTGAATTCCTTTTTCTCTTAAAATCTTATCGGTTAAAGAAGCACTTAATATTTCATTCGCTGCAGCTTTACCTTCAGCTTCAATACGCTGTCTTTGTTTTTCTTTTTCGGCTTTTTCTAGACGGTATTGATATTCTAAAGATTCTTGTTCTTGCTTTAGTTTACGCTCAATAGCTGTTTTAATAGTTGGAGGCAACGACACATCACGCACTAAAATTCTATTAACCAAAACGTATTGGTCTCTTAGAAGTTGCTCTGTTTCTTCATACATTTCTTTTTGAATTGACTCACGCTTTTGAGCATATAGTTCTTCAGGCTTGTAACGTCCTACAACCGTTCTTGTTGCTGATCTCACAGCTGGCTGAATTAAACGTCTTATATAATCTTCACCTCGTTCTTTATGTAATAGACCTAATCTATCATAATCTGGTTCAAACCAAATTGTGGCATCTAGTTTTATATCTAAACCATTGGAAGACAGAACCGTCATTTTTTCATCGATTGTTTGTTGTCTTACTTCATAGACAAATACATCATTCCAAGGTGCAACGATATGAAATCCTTCACTTAGTGGTGGTTCATCAGTTACAACACCACCGCCGAATCGTTTAAACAAAACGCCCGCTTCACCTGAACTAATATTTACTGTTGAATTTGAAATAAAGATAATACCGATAATCACAACAATTATTATTGGTACTATTGATTTTGGTAATTTTTCCATTATTATTTATTTTAGGTTAATCCTCGATATTTTCTGAGTATCCACTCGAATCCCAAAGTTAAGATTAATAAACCAAGTAAATACTTAATTTCAATAAAACCCAGCTTTTTTACGAAAGATTTTTGAATTGCTTTAGGTTTTTTATTTAATATAGAATTTATTAAATCTGCATTATTTTTTTGCAAGTATATTTGCTCTTTTTGTAAAGCTGAAGCTAAAAATTTGTAATTGGCTTGTTGATCTTGAAGTTCACGATTAAAATCGATTATACTAAAATCTCCAGTTTTTGAAAATGCTTCTGCAGTGATTTTATATGAATAATCACCAGTTGGCAAACTAGAAATTGAAGATGAAAATTGATTGGCATCGCGTGCCATACTAATTGTATTTACAGTATTAGTTTTAAGGTTGGTTATGGTTAAATTTAATTTAGCATCAGATTTAAAGTTATAATTAGCATCATAAAACTTTGCTGAAATTTTGCCAGCTTCACCTCTATTGTAAAAGTTTTTTGCCTCTACAGTTAAACGTTCGCGACGCTTTTTATTAGATAAAAACTGAATATGTTGATCGATAAATCGGTCAAATTCTTTGAAGTTTCCAAATGATTGATAGGCTTTAGAACGCCACATCCAAATATTTTCTCCAAACAAAACACTAAGCTTATGATTATTAACATTTTTAACGATCCAAAGCGGGTTACCATCCTTAAAACCATTTACTTTTTGATCAAGTAGTGTTTGAAAGTTATCAGTTAGCTCTACGCGACTCAATTGGTTTTTTAATGGCGGATAATCTTGAAATTTTAAGTTTTCAGTTTCGTAAAATGAATATGAGTTTGAAAACTCAGCTTGAATATCTTCAATTAAAGACGTATTTTTTTTTGAAAAACCAAAGTCAAGATCTGTTAATAAATCATAATCGGTTGAAGTACCTCCGATAATAAATAAGCTTTGTTTTGAAGTTTTAACTTGAGTTAGTAAAGGCTTAAATATTGGCGTTGGTTGATAAGCAATAACCAAGTTATACTTAGATAAATCATTAACATCTTGCGGTTTTTTAAATGTAAACTTGTATTGATTTGAAGCTGAAATGGAAGACTTTAAAGCGCTAATATCTGGATGAATAATTTCTGAAACCAATAAAATATTGTAGCGATTGTCTATAACTTCAATACCAAATGATTTTGTATTGTTAATGATATTTTTCTCATTTTTTAATGCATCAACTACAATTTTATAAGTTTGTTTACCAATTTGCTTTGCTTTTATTTCAAATTTAAATTGTCCTGTTGCATTTGGTGATAAGTTGATATTTTGTTGTGAGATGAGCTGATTATTTTGTAACAGTTTGAGATTTGTTTTAGTTGCTGAATTGCTGTTATTCTCTACAAAAACTTCAACAGGAAAATTATTATCTAAAAAAGCATAGGCGTTATGATTGGTTCGACTCAAATTTAAGTCGTCAACTTGTGTAGTATCACCAATAATAATTCCGTAATTTCTATTTTTTAGCGACTGCGATAAACTATAATCGATTGACTGTCCAAAGTTTTGATTAGCATCAGTAATAGTAACAAATTGGGCGTTATTGTCTTTTAAATTGGTATAGAAATCAAATAAACTGCTGAGGTTGGTGTAGTTTTGATTAAAACTTAAAGAATCTAAAACTTCAACCTTGCTCCCAAATTTCAGTAAGTTAATATCAAAAACTTCATTAAGTTCTGGATGATCTTCTAAAGTTTTAATGAGTTGAGTTACTTCAGTAGAATCACTTAAATAGTTTATCGATTTACTATCATCAACACCAATATATAGTTTTGGCTTTTGTGTACTAACTTGCGTTAATTCCGTAGAAAAATCAAATAAAAGCGTAATTACAATAAAAAAGGATAAAAACCTGAGACCGATTAATAGCCACTTGCTTTTATCCTTTAGGTAATTTTTGTAAAATAATAGACTAAGACCAAATGAAACTACGCTGTTAAGCAAGATAAAAATAATGGTCTCGTTTGTCATAGAATTAAGTTAGCATTCCACCATCAACACTGAGCGTTTGACCTGTAATATAAGTACTCATGTCACTTGCCAAAAATACACATGCATTGGCAATATCAGTTGGTGTGCCGCCTCGTTTAAGCGGAATAGCTTGTCGCCATGAGTCGACTGTAGCTTCGTCAAGTTTAGCTGTCATTTCGGTTTCAATAAAACCTGGCGCTATAACATTAGATCTAATATTTCTTGAACCCAATTCTAAAGCAACAGATTTTGAGAACCCAATAATTCCAGCTTTTGAAGCAGAATAATTAGCTTGTCCTGCGTTTCCTTTAATACCAACTACAGAACTCATATTAATAATACTACCATGACGCTGTTTTAACATAGGCCGTAGAACAGCTTTAGTTAAGTTAAAAACGGAATTCAAATTAACTTCAATAACTTTATTAAAATCTTCTTCAGACATGCGCATAAGAAGATTATCTTTAGTAATTCCGGCATTATTGATTAATACATCAACACTCCCAAAATCTTTTATCACATCGCTTGCTAACTGCTGTGCCTGATCAAAATCTGAAGCATCTGATTGATAAGCCTTAGCTTTAATACCTAGTTTTTCTAAGTCCTTTGCTAATGTCTCAGCAGCTTCTTTAGAAGAATTATAGGTAAAGGCTACATTTGCACCATGCTGAGCAAAAACTTCAGCAATGCCTTTACCGATACCTCGACTACCACCAGTAATAATGACATTTTTATTTTCTAATAATTTCATTGTATTAATATTTTAAAAAAACAAAAACCTCCTAGTTAAGAGGTTTTTGTTTTTTAAATTAGAGTTTAGCCTAACACTTCACTCACTTTTTTACCGATTTCAGCAGGTGAATTTACCACGTGAATACCGCAATCTTTTAAAATTTCTTTTTTAGCTTGAGCTGTATCTTCACTACCACCAACAATAGCGCCAGCATGTCCCATTGTGCGTCCAGCAGGAGCAGTTTCTCCAGCAATAAAACCAACGACTGGTTTTTTACTTCCACTGTTCTTATACCAATTAGCAGCTTCAGCCTCTAATTGACCACCAATTTCACCGATCATTACAACGCATTCTGTTTCAGGATCATTAACTAAAAGCTCAACAGCTTCTTTAGTAGTCGTACCTATAATTGGGTCGCCACCAATACCGATGGCCGTTGTAATACCTAAACCTTCTTTTACCACTTGGTCAGCGGCTTCATAAGTTAAAGTTCCTGATTTAGAAACAATACCAACTTTTCCTTTTTTGAAAACAAAGCCAGGCATAATACCAACTTTAGCTTCTTCAGGCGTAATAACACCAGGACAGTTTGGACCTATTAAACGACAATCTTTATCTTTTATATAATTTGAGGCTTTGATCATATCAGCAACAGGAATACCTTCAGTAATTGCAATAATCACTTTAATTCCAGCATCGGCTGCTTCCATTATGGCATCTGCAGCAAAAGCTGGCGGTACAAAAATAATTGAAGTATCGGCCCCAGCATTTTCAACAGCATCTGAAACTGTATTAAAAACAGGTTTACCTAGATGTTCAGTACCACCTTTTCCTGGTGTTACACCTCCGACAACATTAGTGCCATAGTCTATCATTTGACCAGCATGGAAGGTGCCTTCACTACCTGTAAAACCTTGGACTATAATTTTTGAATTTTTATTTACTAAAACGCTCATAAGATTTGTGATTTTTCTTTAACAAAAGTAATTTATTAGGATGAACCTAAAAAGTTTATAGGCTTAAAAATAGGTTCAAATTTGTTTTTTAACTTCAATTTCATCTTCAGCTGGCATACTCATAATTTCAGCCTTGATAATCTTGGCGTCTTCTAATTTCCAAATGGCCATAAAGTGGGCTAAAGCATGTAATTCCTCAGATTCTATTGATTCAACAAAATAGGTAAAATGTGTAACTACTGAGTGATGAGTTGTTATAACATCGTGAAATTCAGCTGTCATATTTAAAAATGATTTGCCCATTTTCGTAGTCAATTCACCAAACCCTTTTAAATCTAGTTCATAAAATGCTTCAGAACTTCGCCAGTGAATGATGGCATCTTCATGAAAATATTGGTTTAAAACATTACTATCTTTAAAATAATCAGACTCTAAAAAATCGACTACTTTATTTGTTTCTTGTAACATCGTTAAGTTGTTTTACGAGTTTTGGTAAATTGGCGATATGCGCCATTTCTCTATATTTCTTTTTGATATCACTTGCTGGTGTCCCAAAATAGGTTTTGTTGGCATCAAGACTCTTAGAAACTCCAGATTGCGCTAAAATAATGGCATTTTCACCAATATTTAGTCCACTTGAAACGCCAACTTGTCCCCAAATTGTCACATCATCTTCAATGATACAACAGCCAGCTATTCCTGTGTGTGCAGCAATTAAAACTTTTTTACCAATAACAGTATCATGACCAATTTGAACTAAATTATCAATTTTTGTTCCTGTTTTGATTAAAGTTGACCCTGAAACTCCTTTATCTATGGTTGTTGAAGCACCAATTTCGACATCATTTTCAATAACGACATTCCCGCCAGATTTTAATTTATCATAGCCTTCAGGTCTGTTTTTATAATAAAAAGCGTCAGCACCAATAATAGAACCGCTGTGAATAATCACATTATCGCCTATTTCACATGAATCATAAATGGAAACATTAGAATGAATGATACAATTTTTGCCAATTTTTACATCGTTTCCAATAAATACATTGGGCTGAATAGTGGCTGACTTATCGATAATAGCTGAAGGTGAAATGGTCTGTTTAGAAGGTTTAAAGGGTTTAAAAAAAGAAGTGAGTTTATTAAAATCAGAAAACGGATCCTTAGAAATCAATAATGCTTTACCCTCTGGACAGTTAACTTCCTTATTAATTAAAATAACACTTGCAGCCGAATTTAAGGCTTTATCATAATATTTTGGGTGATCAACAAATACGATATCACCTTTTTCTACAACATGAATCTCATTGGCACCATAAACTTGATAATCATCTTCACCGACATAAGAACAATCAAGAATATCAGCAATTGATTTTAATGCGTAAGGTTTTGGAAACTTCATACAGGACTATTTCACACGTTCTTTGTATGTTCCTTTCTCGGTTTCAATTTTAACTTTATCACCTTCATTAATAAACAATGGCACGTTAATCTCTGCTCCTGTTTCAACTGTGGCAGGTTTTGTAGCATTAGTAGCCGTATTTCCTTTAACACCTGGTTCTGTATGGGTAACCTCAAGCTCTACGTGTGGCGGCATATCTACAGATAGTGGTGCATCATCTTCAGTATTAATTAAAATCGAAACCACTTCACCTTCTTTTAAAAGCTTTGGCATATCTAGCGCCGCTTCAACTAACCTAATTTGGGTATAGTCATCGGTGTGCATAAAGTGATAAAATTCACCTTCTTGATATAAAAATTGGTACTTATGGGTTTCAACCCTTACATCATCAATTTTATGACCCGCTGAAAATGTATTTTCTACAACCTTTCCAGTAGTAACACTTTTTAATTTTGTTCTTACAAATGCTGGACCTTTACCAGGCTTAACATGTAAAAACTCAATTATTTTATAAATATCATGATTATATCTGATACATAATCCGTTTCTAATATCACTTGTTGATGCCATATATTTACTTTTTTAGTTAGAAAAATAGCCTTTCATGATTCCACGTTGAGAATCCTTTACAAACTGAATTATTTCATCGCGTTCTGGAGTTGCTTCCATTTCAGCTTCTAATATTGAAAGTGCTTGAGAGTTATTATAGTTTTTTTGATATAAAATGCGGTAAATATTTTGTATTTCGCGAATTTTATCGGTTTCGTAACCACGACGACGAAGACCAACTGAATTTATGCCTACGTAAGAAAGTGGTTCTCTAGCTGCTTTAACAAATGGAGGAACGTCTTTTCTTACCAAAGAGCCACCTGTTACAAAAGCATGGCGACCAATGCTGCAAAACTGCTGAACTGCCGCCATACCTGCTAGTATGGCGTAATCTCCAACTGTAATATGACCGGCTAAGGTTGAATTATTTGAAAAAACACAATTATCACCAACAATACAGTCATGTGCAATATGGCAATAGGCCATGATCCAGCAATTTTTACCTATTTTAGTTTTCATTCGATCTGAAGTACCACGATTAATGGTTACACATTCTCTGATGGTTGTATTATCTCCAATTTCAGTAGTTGTATCTTCATCGTCAAATTTTTTATCCTGCGGTATCGCAGAAATTACTGCTCCAGGAAAAATGCTCACATTTTTGCCAATGCGGGCACCTTCCATGATAGTGACATTTGAACCTATCCAAGAGCCTTCACCAATTTCAACATTGCTGTGAATAGTTGTAAAAGGTTCAATGACTACATTTTTGGCAATTTTTGCTCCTGGATGTACATATGCTAAGGGTTGATTCATAAACTTTATTTTGCTTTAACAATTTGCGCCATCAATTCGGCTTCACAAGCTAACTTTCCATTGGTGTAAGCATAAGCTTGCATGTGGCATATACCACGTCTTATAGGAGTAATTAACTCTAATTTAAAAATTAAAGTATCACCTGGTACAACTTGTTGTTTAAATTTCACATTATTAATTTTCATGAAATAAGTCAAGTAATTTTCTGGATCAGGAACTGAACTTAAGGCTAAAATACCACCTGTTTGTGCCATAGCCTCAACTTGAAGAACGCCTGGCATTACAGGTTTTCCTGGAAAATGTCCCACAAAAAAAGGTTCATTCATGGTAACATTTTTTGATCCTATTACAGAAGATTCAGTTAGCTCATAAATTTTATCGACTAATAAAAAAGGAGGCCGATGTGGCAACTTATTCATGATTTCAGTAACGTCATAAAGTGGTTTTTCATTTAAGTCTATTTGAGGTACTTTATTACGCTTTTCAGACTTGATAATTTTGGCTAGTTTCTTAGCAAATTGCGTATTGATACCATGCCCAGGTTTGTTGGCAATAACTTTACCTCTTATGTAGGTACCAACTAAGGCTAAATCACCCAAAACATCAAGCAGTTTATGACGTGCCGCTTCATTAGGGTGATGCAAGGTTAAATTATCTAAAATGCCGTTTGGTTTAACTTTAATATCATCTTTACCAAAGGCAACTTTAAGCTTGTCCATGGTTTCTTGAGACAATTCTTTATCTACATAAACAATAGCATTATTGAGGTCACCACCTTTAATTAAACCGTGTTCAAGTAAAGCTTCAAGTTCATGCAAGAAGCTAAATGTACGTGAACAAGAGATTTTTTCTTTGAAATCTTTTAAAGTTTTCAGAGAAGCATTTTGAGTACCTAAGACTTTGGTTTCAAAATCAACCATTGTCGTTACTTGATATTCATTAGCTGGCATCACTAATATTTCAGAGCCAGTTTCTTCATCAGAAAATGAAATCACGTCTTTAACGATAAATTCATCACGGTCAGCATCAAGTTCAACAATTTCAGCTTGTTCAAGCGCTTCAACAAAAAACTTTGAAGAACCATCCATTATTGGCGGTTCAGAAGCATTTAATTCAATGATGATATTGTCAATTTCAAGACCAACACATGCCGCTAAAACGTGCTCAGAAGTTTGAATTAACACGCCATTTTTTTCTAAGGTGGTTCCGCGTTTAGTATCTGTTACATAGTTGGCGTCTGCTGGAATAATAGGATGACCTTCTAAATCAATTCGCTTAAAAGCATAACCGGAATTAGCTTCTGCTGGTTTAAAGTTTAAGGTCACTTCTTGGCCTGTATGAAGTCCGACACCTTTTAGCTGAACTTCATTAGCAATGGTAGTTTGTTTCTTAGGATTTAGACTCATTTTTGCGAATTGTTTTTTCTAATGAATTTAAACGTTTTATGGTTTCTGGTAAATTTTTAAAGTGAACATAAGATTTGTTAAAATCGTTATATCCCAAAGCAGGTGAGCCTTGTATAGCTTCTTTGTCTTTTACATTACGGCCAACACCCGTTTGAGCTTGAATTTTAACATAGTTACCTATTTGTACGTGACCAACTATACCAACTTGCCCGCCAATTAAGCAATGTTCTCCTATTTTAGTAGAACCCGCAATACCGGTTTGTGCTGCGATAGCTGTATGTTTACCAATTTCAACGTTATGAGCAATTTGAATTTGATTATCTAGCTTAACGCCTTCATGAATAACAGTTGAGCCTAAAGTAGCACGATCGATGGTTGTACCTGCGCCAACATCAACATCATCTTTAATGATGACGTTACCTATTTGTGGTACTTTTTTGTAAATCCCTTGATCATCTGGTGAAAAGCCAAAACCATCAGCACCAATAATTGCACCGCCATGAATTACGCAATTTTCTCCAATTATGGATTCTGAATAAACTTTGCAACCTGGAAATAAAATACTGTTATTTCCTATTTCTACATTATCGCCAATGTAAACATTTGGATATATCTTAACATTATCGCCAATCTTTACATTTTCACCTAAATAGCTAAAGGCACCAATGTAGCAGTCTTGACCTAATGAAACTGAATCACTCATAAAACTAGGTGACTCAATTCCAGATTTGCTGAGTTTGATTTGATTATAATATTCAAGTAATTTAGAAAAGGCTTCATAAGAGTCATCGACTCTAATTAAGGTCGTTGTTAATTCAACTTCGCTTTTAAAGTCCTTATTAACAATACAAATGCTTGCATTTGTTGATTGAATATAATTGGTATATTTTGGGTTAGATAAAAACGTCAACGATTCTTTTTCGCCTTCTTCAATTTTAGATAATTTAGAAACTGTGGCTTCTGGATTACCTTCAATATCGCCGTTTAATATCTCTGCTATTTGTCGTGCTGTAAATTTCATTCTGGCAAAAATAGAAAAAAAGTGTTAATAATTGTTTTTGGGATAACAGAAGTAGTGTTTAGTGACCAATTTTGATAAAGCTTTAAGGTTTAATTGGTCTGAAGCTTTTGAAACATCCTTCAATTTTCCGTTTTTATATAATATTTTAATGGGTTGTGAATTTAATTTGTAAGCTAAGTTTTGGGTTTCTCCTGTAAATACAAAATAAGAGGCTTCATGATTGGTAAGCTGATGTTTTTTTATAATATGAGCTAACTTCGCTTCTACCTTTTCATGAGGTATTGGCTTGTTTTTTAGTTTAACTTTTGGCAAGCGGCGTTCTAATATCATTTGCGCTAAATTTCTTAAAACAAAATCAGACGAGCTTGACCATTGTTTGATGGCATAAATAACATCATAATCATCTAATTGAGCAAACATCTGCAAGGCTTCTTGATTAAATAATTGACAATTAATTTGGTGTTTTAAAAAATAACCTAATTCATCACTGCAATATATGGCCTTACCTTCAAGCAATAGCTCTTTTGCCCTTAAAATTATTTTGACCAACAATTGCTCAGCACACAAACCAGTTTTATGCAAGTAAACTTGCCAGTACATTAAGCGTCTGGCCACTAAAAACTTTTCAACGGAATAGATACCTTTCTCTTCAACCACAATTTGATCATCTTTAACATTTAACATGCTAATTAAGCGTTCACTATTAACATTGCCTTCAGCCACACCTGTATAAAAACTATCACGCTTTAAATAATCAAGTCGATCCATATCTAGCTGACTAGATAGAAGCTGACATAAAAATTGCTTAGGGTAGTTGTCTGTAAAAATATCGATTGCGGTAGATAGTTCCCCTTCAAATTCTTCGTTAAGTGCTTTCATGAAACTTAAAGAAATATATTCATGAGAGACATCTTTTGCAAACATATGTTCTAAAGCGTGCGAAAAAGGCCCATGACCAATGTCGTGCAATAAAATAGCAATAAGAAGCGCTTCCTCTTCTTCACTTGTAATTTCAACGCCTTTAAAACGTAAAACTTTAATCGCTTTTCCCATTAAATGTATACAACCTAAAGCATGATGAAATCTTGTGTGATGAGCACCAGGATAAACCAAATAAGACAATCCCATTTGGGAAATTCGGCGTAAACGCTGAAAATACTTATGCGCTATCAAGTCAAAAATTAAAGGACTTGGAATGGTAATAAATCCATAAATTGGATCGTTTATAATTTTAAGTTTGTTATTTTGTTTCACCAAGATTTTAATTATAAAAAACAAAGATACATATATATGACGAAGCTAAAAGTTTTATGGGTAGATGATGAAATTGATTTACTCAAACCACATATTATTTTTCTTGAACAAAAAAACTATGAAGTTAGCACTTGTCAAAGTGGTGCTGAAGCAATTGAATTATTAGGTAATGAGAATTTTGATATTGTTTTTTTAGATGAAAATATGCCAGGATTAACAGGTTTAGAGACACTAGCTGAAATTAAAGCCATTAGAGACCAACTTCCTGTTGTTATGATTACAAAAAGTGAAGAAGAATATATTATGGAGGAAGCGATTGGCTCAAAAATTACAGATTACCTGATTAAACCAGTTAATCCCAATCAAATTCTGCTAAGCTTAAAGAAAAATTTAGACCACTCTCGCCTCGTTACTGAAAAAACAACCTCGAACTATCAACAAGAGTTTCGTAAAATAGCGATGGATCTTATGCAAACCAACACATATCAGGATTGGGTAAATTTATACTTAAAGCTTATTTATTGGGAGCTAGAGCTTGAAAATATTGATGATGTTGGCATGAATGAGATTTTAGAATCTCAAAAAAATGAAGCTAATATTGAGTTTGGGAAATTTATAGAACGTCATTACGCCAATTGGTTTAACAAGAATTCTGAAGCACCAGAATTATCACACACTTTATTTAAAAATAAAATTGCCCCAGAATTAAGTAAAGAACAACCTACCTTATTAGTGGTGATAGATAACTTAAGGTACGATCAGTTTAAAGCATTTGAAACAACCTTAAACGCTTATTATAAAAAAAGCCTTGAAGAAGCCTTTTACAGTATCTTACCAACCGCAACTCAATATGCCAGAAACGCTATTTTTTCTGGTTTGATGCCAGCAGATATGGAAAAGATTTACCCTGAATACTGGAAAAACGATACTGATGAAGGTGGAAAAAATTTACACGAAGCCGATTTTTTACAAACTCAATTAGCGCGTTTAGGGCTAGATTATAAATATTCCTATCACAAAATAACCAATGTTAACTCAGGCCGTAAACTAGCAGACAATTTTAAGCAAGAGAAATCTAATGATTTATGTGTGGTTGTTTACAATTTTGTAGATATGTTATCACACTCAAAAACAGAGCTTGAAGTGATAAAGGAACTAGCTTCTAACGACAAGTCTTACAGATCCTTAACACAAAGCTGGTTTAAAAATTCGCCATTATTGCAAATCATACAACAGGCCAAAAACATGGACTTTAAATTGATTATCACAACTGATCATGGAACCATTAATGTAAAAAACCCTTCAAAAGTTATTGGTGATAAAAACACAAGTCTCAATTTACGCTATAAAACAGGAAAAAGCCTTACCTACAATTCTAAAGATGTGATAGCTGTTAAAAACCCTAAAGACTTTCATCTACCAAGCATCAATATGTCAAGTTCTTACATTTTTGCTAAAAGTAACTATTTCTTAGCTTATCCTAATAACTATAACTATTACGCTAATTATTTTAAACAAACCTACCAACATGGAGGTGTTTCTTTAGAAGAAATGATTATTCCTTTTGCTGTATTTAATCCTAAATAATGAAGATTACCAATTATAATTTAGATGATTTAAACCAAATTGCAACAAAAATTATAGCAAAATCATCACACAAAATCATCAGCTTTCAAGGCGACTTAGGCGCTGGAAAAACAACTTTAATTAAAAATTTAGTCAAAACACTTGGCAGTAAAGATCATGTTTCAAGCCCTAGTTTTTCATTAGTAAACGAATATCAAACCGAGAATGTAAAAATTTTTCATTTCGACTTTTACAGAATCAACTCAATTGAAGAAGTTTATGACATCGGTTTCGAAGATTATCTTAATCAAGAGGCTTGGATTTTTATTGAATGGCCAGAAAAAATTGAACAAATAATTGATTTTGAACATCATAAAATAAAAATTCAGTTTAATGAATTACTTCAACGTGAATTAACATTTATGTAGTCCAAGATTTAAAATTAGTGAATTTCAATTATATTTGAAATTATGAATCAACCTACATCACCGTTTTCAGTTTCTGAATTACTTCCGCAAGAAGAAATGCTTGAAATTAAAAAAGCTAAAGGTCAGTTATTTATTGGTTTACCTAAAGAAATCAGCTATCAAGAAAAGCGGGTTTGCCTAACGCCAGATGCCGTCAACGCATTAACAGCAAACGGTCACCGCGTACTCATTGAAAAAAAAGCGGGTGAACACGCGAATTTTAGCGATCGTGATTATACAGAAGCTGGTGGCGAAGTAACAAATGACCGGAATAAAATCTTTTCTTGCCCTATTATTTTGAAAGTAGCACCTTTAACGCATGATGAAGTTGATTTAATTCATCCACAATCTATTTTAATTTCTGCTTTACAACTTAAAACACGCCAAAAATCTTATTTTCAAAAATTAGCTGAAAAACGCGTGACGGCTTTAGCGTTTGAGTTTATTAAGGATGAATTTGATAATTATCCGATTGTTAAAGCATTAAGCGAAATTGCTGGTACATCTTCAGTACTAATCGCCGCTGAATTATTGTCTAATGTTTTTGATGGCAACGGGCTAATGTTTGGAAATGTCAGTGGTGTTCCACCTATTGAAGTAGTTGTGATTGGCGCTGGTACTGTTGGTGAATACGCCACTAAATCAGCCGTTGGCTTAGGCGCTAATGTCAAAGTATTTGACAGTTCACTGACGCGCCTGCGTGACCTTAAAAGTTTAGTTGGTCATAATTTATTCACCTCAACCATACAACCAAAAACATTGGTTAAAGCTTTAAAACGTGCCGACGTTGTCATTGGTGCCGTTCGTGGTAAAAACCGATCGCCTATTTTGGTAACTGAAGCGATGGTTAAACAAATGAAAACTGGGGCTGTGATGATTGATGTAAGTATTGATATGGGTGGTTGTATTGAAACTTCAGAGGTAACAAGCCATTCTAAGCCAACAATTATTAAACACGATGTTTTGCATTATGGTGTACCAAATATACCTTCACGCTACGCCCGTACATCATCTTTAACGCTAAGTAATATTTTTACACCTTATTTACTTCATATTGCTGAAGAAGGCGGCTTAGAAAATACAATTCGGTATGAAAAAGGCTTGAGAAATGGTTTATATTTGTACCACGGGATTTTATCAAATAAATCAGTTGCCGATTGGTTTGACTTAGATTATAAAGATCCTAATTTATTAATTTTTTAATTGAAGCTTTACAGGTTATAGTTTTCACTTTTATTGACATTTAAACTTTTAGAATGAAATTTGTTCATCGTTTAGGCTACTATTTAGGCGGATTTATTATTGGTCTTATTATTTTAATGTTTTTTTTAAATGGGAAAAAAGCATCTTGCGCTTATGGATTAGACGCTCGGGTGAAAAAAAATATAGGATTAAAAAAAACGCAATATACCGCAACAGCACTAACTGAATTTAATACCTTAAAAATTGATACCGCAAGTTTTAAAACATTACTTCAAAAGGCTGATGTAAACTTTAGTGCTAGCCAAACCAAACTTGACTCCTGTAAGATTTATGCACTAGAAACTTCAACTGAAACACAAAATTTAAAACTTAAAGTTCAAAATTGCGACTCTATTGCGCATGTATTATCAATTAAATCAGTCCAAGATTAAATAAATTCACCTTAAAATGTTAAAGTTTAAGAACTGATTTATATAAAATTCATATATTGGTTCAAATTCAATTTATGAGATTTTTACTTATTGTATTTTTTGTAAGCTTTATTAGCTGTAAGAATTCATCAACAGACTCAAATAATAAAGATTCTAAGCAACAAATCATAGCTCAAAAAAGCCTTGAGGAGATTAAAAAAGATGGCAAATTAAAAGCCATAACCACCTATAGTGGCACGACCTATTTTTTGTATAAAGGTAAACCAATGGGTTTTGAATATGAACTTTTAGAAAGACTCGCAAAACACCTTGAACTTGAACTTGAAATGGTTATTGCTAAAGACGAAGATAGTTTAATAGATATGCTAAATGAGGGTAAAGGCGATTTGATTGCTTATGGTTACACCATTACTGAAGACCGTAAAAAGAAAGTGTCTTTTACCAAACCTTTGTACACATCTCATCAAGTGTTAATCCAACGAAAGCCTGATTATTGGCGGCAAATGAAAATTCATGAGATTAATGAATATTTAGTTAAAGACCCCATTGAATTACTTGGCGATTCAGTTTCAGTAAAACTCAATTCTTCTTATGCCAAACGTATTAAAAACTTATCTGATGAACTTGGTGGCCAAATTTATATTGATCCTATACCTGGCGAAACATCGACCGATAGTATTATTAAAATGCTAGTTGATAAAAAAATTGATTATACCATAGCTGACCAAAACATTGCGTTTATCAATGCGTCTTATTATCCTATTTTAGACATTAGCACCAAAGTTAGCTTTGCACAACGTATAGCTTGGGCAACACGAACTAACAATCCTGAACTATTAGCAGAAATCAATAATTGGATTACCAACATTAAAAAAACAGTTGATTATCATGTAATTTATAATAAATACTATAAAAATAAACGCTTATACAAAAGACGGGTTGTTAGTGACTTTTATAGCTTAAATGAAGGCAAAATAAGCCCTTATGACGATTTGATTAAAACCGAAGCTAAAAAATTAGGAATAGACTGGCGACTATTAACTTCTTTAATGTATCAAGAATCGCGATTTAAACCTAATGAAGAGTCTTGGGTCGGTGCACAAGGTTTAATGCAATTAATGCCAGCAACTGGACGTGAATTAGGCGTAAAACAACCCTTTAACCCAAAAGATAATATTCAAGGTGGCACAAAATATCTTGCACAACTACTTAAAGAATTTGAAGATGTTCCCGACAGTTTACAACGCCTAAAATTTGCTTTAGCATCTTATAATTCTGGTTTATATCACGTTAAAGATGCCCAACGCTTAGCAGAAATGGAAAACCAAAACCCTAATATATGGGACCAAAACGTTGAAGAAAGTATGCTGAAATTAAGCTCGCCAAAATATTATAACAAAAAAGGTATTAAATATGGTTATGTTCGTGGTCGAGAGCCTTACAACTACGTTAAAGAAATTATGGCTAGGTATGAGCACTATAAACGATTTATAGAACAATAATATGGCAATTCCTCAAGTAAATATTCCGGCACCTGACCAAATTAAATTAAAAGTTGAGCGTTATTTAAGACAGTATAATAAACTTTTAAAATTACTTCAAGACAAACCGCTTAAAACAGAAACGATAGATTTTATCACTAATCAGGTAAAATCAATTGAATCACTCAACCTTCAATTAAAAACTTCTAGTCGAAAAATTAAAAAATCTAAGCAGCAACTCCTTAGCTATCTTCAAAAAAATGAAGGTATTTACCCTAAAAATCATTTTATGACTTTATACATGGCAGTTGGTATGACAGCCATCGGCTTACCTGCTGGCATTTTATTAAGTTTTTTGATAGATAATACAGCTTTTATAGGTGTCGGGCTACCAATTGGTTTATCTATAGGATTAGCACTTGGTCACCAAAAAGACCTACAAATTAAAACCAAAGGAAAACAAATTAACTACGCAGTTTAAGCTTTTGAAATATATCCCATAAACAAACGCCAACACTTACCGAGATATTTAAAGAGTGTTTGGTACCAAATTGAGGGATTTCAATTACATCATCACAAGCATTAATCACTTTCTGTTTTACACCTTTTACTTCGTTGCCAAAGATTAAAGCAACTGGCTCATCAATTTTTGGTTGAAATTTATTAAGCATTGTAGCATTTTCGGTTTGTTCAATAGCAATTTTGCGATGCTGTTTTAAATACTCTAATGCACTAATCGTTTCTTCAAAATAGCGCCAATTTACCGAATCTGTTGCTCCTAATGCAGTTTTAGTAATATCCTTATGCGGTGGTTGTGCTGTAATGCCACATAAAATAATTTCTTCGACTAAAAAGGCATCGGCTGTTCTAAATACCGAACCAATGTTATTTAAACTTCTAATATTATCTAGAACAAGGGTTATAGGTGTTTTTTCAGCTGCTTTATAGCTACTTGGGGTTAAACGAACAAGCTCACTATTTTTTAATTTCCTCATGATTTAATTTTTAAAAGCCTGACACATTTATATTCATTTAATTTGAGATATCTTATTTTAGCAAAAAATACATCAAATTGGGCAAGGCTAAAACTAAAACAGCAAAAATAACACCTTTAATGAAGCAATATAATGCTATAAAGGAAAAATATCCTGATGCCTTATTATTGTTTAGAGTTGGTGATTTTTACGAAACTTTTGGCGAAGATGCTGTAAAAACGGCTCGCATTTTAAATATTGTCTTAACCAATCGTAATAATGGTAGTGAACGGACAGAATTAGCGGGTTTTCCGCATCATTCACTCAACACTTACTTACCAAAACTAGTGCGTGCTGGTGAACGTGTAGCGATATGTGACCAACTTGAAAATCCAAGTCAAACTAAAAAAATTGTGAAGCGTGGCGTTACCGAATTAGTCACTCCTGGTGTTTCTTACAACGATGAAGTTTTACAAAGTAAATCTAATAACTTTTTAGCAGCGATTTATTGGAGCAAAAACAACTACGGGATTGCTTTTCTAGATGCTTCAACTGGTGATTTTTTTACAGCTGAAGGTCAAAAAAATTATATAGATAAACTCTTGCAGAATTTTGAACCAAGTGAAGTTTTAATTCCAAAGCAATTCAAATCTGACCACTTTAACTTGTTCGATTCTAACTTAAACTTTTTCTTTTTAGATGATTGGGTGTTTAACTTCGATTATGCGCATGAAAGCCTTAATGAACATTTTCAAACTAAAAGTTTAAAAGGCTTCGGAATTAACGATTTTACAAATGGCATTATTGCAGCTTCTGCAGTGCTTCATTACCTGAATGAAACTAGAAATCAGCACAAAAAACACATTAGTTCTATTAAACGTCTCGTACAAGATGAATATGTGTGGATGGATCACTTCACCATTAAAAATTTAGAATTATATCAAGGCAATGCTAGTAATGCCATAGGTTTGGTTGATGTCATAGACCATACCATTTCTGCTATGGGCAGCCGTATGCTTAAACGCTGGTTAGCGCTACCGCTTAAAATAAAATCTGCTATAGAGCAGCGCCATGATATTGTTCAAACCCTTTTACTTGACCCTAATATTCATGAAAAAATTATAAATCAACTTCAACAAATCAATGATTTAGAGCGTTTAATTTCAAAAGTTTCTACCAATAAAATTACACCTCGCGAAACCTTACAGTTAAAAACTTCATTAAATGCAGTTGCCGAAATCAAAAATTTTTTAAGTCAACACCCACAAAAAGAACTCAAAACCATTGGCGACACCTTAAACCCATGTGATGAGCTTCGCGAAACCATTACAAACGCCATTCATGAAGATGCACCTGTCAATATATCAAAAGGTAACGCTATTGCTACAGGTTATTCAGATGAATTAGACGAGTTGCGGCATTTGGCCAATTCTGGAAAATCTTACCTCGACCAAATGCTCAAGCGGGAAACTGAAGAAACAGGAATTTCAAGCTTGAAGATTGCCAGCAATAATGTATTTGGCTATTATATTGAAGTTAGAAACACGCACAAGGATAAAGTTCCGGAAACTTGGACACGAAAACAAACCTTAGTCAATAGTGAGCGTTATATCACTGAAGAGCTTAAGAATTATGAAGCAAAGATTTTAGGTGCTGAAGAGAAAATACAGTTCTTAGAGGTTGAGCTATTTAATCAACTAGTTGAGTGGATTCAAAACTACATAAAAGTGGTTCAAGAAAATGCACGAATTATTGGTCAACTAGATTGTTTATGTGGCTTTGCACACTTAGCCAAAACAGACCATTATACAAAACCAGAGCTTAACGAATCTTATGACTTAGAAATTACCGAAGGCCGACATCCTGTGATAGAAAAACAACTTCCCGTTGGTGAACAGTATATTAGTAACTCGATTATACTCAATCAAGACCACCAACAAATAATTATGATTACAGGGCCAAACATGAGTGGTAAATCGGCTATTTTAAGACAAACGGCATTAATTGTATTACTCGCACAAATTGGTTGTTTTGTTCCAGCCAAAGCCGCTAGAATTGGTATTATAGATAAACTATTTACACGCGTTGGTGCCAGTGATAATATTTCACAAGGCGAATCTACATTTATGGTCGAGATGAATGAAACAGCGAGCATTCTTAATAACTTATCAGATAGAAGCCTTATTATATTAGATGAAATTGGTCGTGGTACCAGTACTTATGATGGTATATCTATTGCTTGGGCAATCAGTGAATTTTTACATGAACACCCTGCAAAACCTAAAACCCTTTTTGCAACGCATTACCACGAACTCAATCGCATGGCTGATCGTTTTGAACGCATTAAAAACTTTAATGTTTCGGTTAAAGAATTAAAAGACCAAGTCTTGTTTTTGCGGAAGCTAGTTGAAGGTGGCAGTGCACACAGTTTTGGGGTACATGTGGCTAAAATGGCTGGCATGCCCCAATTTGTATTACAAAAAGCCAATACCGTTTTAAAGAAGTTAGAAGAATCGCGCACGTCTGAAGATATGGAACAACAGCTTAATAATTTTCAAGATGAAGAACAACTCAGCTTTTTTAAACTGGACGATCCTTTATTAGAAGACATCAGAACTGAAATTGTTGACTTAGATATTGACACCTTAACCCCAGTTGAAGCCTTGATGAAATTGAATGAAATTAAACGTAAAATTTCTAACTAATCAGATTTTTTATTAAGATAATTAAATTAAAGACTTCATTGAAGTTAATTATTGTAAATGATTTTTACTTTTCAACAACATAGTGCTCGTTACCTACTTAAACGAATTCAAATAAAACTTAATTACTTCATCTAAGTTGATGCTACACTTTTAGAAATTACCTTCCTAAATTTTGTATCAAAAACTTCAATATCAGATTTAATTTGTATTATTGAAATCGTTCATGAAGTCTATATATTAACTACATGATTAAAACCCGTATTTCATTAATAACAACCTATGAATAAAAAAGCTTTTTTAATATTAATCACCAGTGTTTCGGCACTTGGTGGATTACTTTTTGGATATGACACCGGCGTGATTAACGGCGCCCAATTTTTTTTAAGTAAATATTTCGAGTTAGATCCTGGCATGAAAGGTTGGGTAGTAGCCAGCGCATTATTAGGCTGTTTAGTTGGTGCGTTATCCTCTGGATTTTTTAATACCTTATTTGGCAGAAAATATACCCTAATTCTTTCAGCGGTTTTATTTACAATTTCGGCTTGGGGCTCTGGTATGCCTTCTATACTTCCAGAAAGTGTAAGTTTATTGGTTGTTTTTAGAATTATAGGTGGTGTTGGTATCGGTTTAGCTTCTATGTCGGCACCGGTTTACATCGCAGAAATTGCGCCTTCAAAAAAACGTGGTATTCTGGTAAGTTTTTATCAACTAGCCATTGTTATAGGCTTTTTTGTGGTCTTTCTCGTCACTTATTATATCGGTAAAGATTTAACCGAAGCTCAAAACATTCAGTTTGGGTGGCGACAAATGTTTTGGTCAGAATTAATTCCTTGTGCCTTATTTTTAATGGCTTTGTTTTTTGTTCCTAAAAGTCCCCGATGGCTATATTTAAAAGGTAAAGACCTAGAAGCTTTTAAAACCTTGACCAAAATTCATGGCGATATACTCGCCATAGATGAGCAACGAGAAATCAAAAAGTCGATTGAGAAGAATCAAAATCAAACCCAAAACGTAAATTACTTTTCTAAAACCATACTTGGCATCATCGTAATCGGGACAGTTTTTTCTATGCTACAGCAGTTCACCGGAATTAATGCAGTCTTATATTACGGCGCTGATATTTTTGAAAAAGCACTTGGCTTTGGTAAAGACGATGTCTTGGCTCAACAAATATTATTGGCTGGCGTTAACCTTGTCTTTACATTTATTGCCATGTTTTCTGTGGATAAGTTTGGCAGAAAACCATTAGTAATTATCGGTAGTATAGGGATGATTATCGGATTTTTATTATTGGGCTTCAGCTTAAAAAATGATGCCGTAGGCGTGGTTTCTTTAATTGGTGTATTATTGTTTATCGCTTCGTTTGCAATGTCCATGGGACCTGTGGTTTGGGTGGTATTGTCTGAAATGTTTCCCAATCGAATTCGTAGTGTGGCTATGTCTGTCGCAGTTGCTGCACAATGGGGTGCAAATTATATTGTTTCACAGAGTTTTCCTGTTGTCATGGAAAGTGAACTTAACGAAAATGCATTCTGGAATGGTTCTCTGCCCTATTTTATCTTTATAGGATTCATGATTATTTCAATCATTTTTATTTTAAAATATATTCCTGAAACCAAAGGTAAATCTCTAGAAGAACTAGAAAAAATTTGGGAGAAAAAGTGATAAGCCATCTCAACACCCTACTAGGAAATTATTTTTCTCGGCAGTTTTTAAAGTTCAAACCTCTACCAGCTAACTAGTTTAAACTTGAGATTTTATTATACTGTCTATAGTTGAAGGCAGTTGATGATTTGTATTAAACCGATCTTAAAACTTTATAATAAGCTAAGTTATTTTTAATCAAATAGATAGCATTTAAGTTGAAATTAAGTGATATTTTTTTGTCAGAATACTTTGAAAAATGAAATAAAGGCTTAAATTTGCACCCGCAATAAGTTCTTATAAATACTGCGAAAGTAGCTCAGGGGTAGAGCATCACCTTGCCAAGGTGAGGGTCGCGGGTTCAAATCCCGTCTTTCGCTCGATAATCGCTCGGATGGTGGAATTGGTAGACACGTTGGACTTAAAATCCAATGACCATTGCGGTCGTGCGGGTTCAAGTCCCGCTCCGAGTACAAAAAGTCTGCATTTTATGCAGGCTTTTTTAGTTTATAAGCATTAATACTATTGATTTCTTTCATCAAATATCAATTTATCCACGCCTCCATTTGCTTTCTATTAACGATTTCTCTAATACTATTAAGCACGTATAGTGTTGGAGATGAGAAGACACCGTCATCGTTCTCCATCTGCTTATTCAAACCTATATTATTTCCTAATTCTATTTAATAAAACTTTAGGTAGAACCTTACAACTATCAACTAAAATAAACTAGCATTGCACTCTATAAAAAAAACGGGGCTCTCACCTGAGGGCCCGTTTATCTATTGTATAATAATGATTGAAGCCTTTACTTTTTGATAAGACGTCTAATAACTTGACTAGTTTCAGACTTTAATACGACGATATAGGTGGCTGAAGCAAGTGGTGAGACATTTAACCTAATACTTGAAGCATTAGAATTCAAATTAACTTGCATCACTTGCCTTCCCCGAACATCATAGAGCATTATTTCTTTAAGTTCATGTTGTTGTGAATTATTTATAACCACAAGTTGATCGGCTGGATTAGGATATAAGCTTATATCTCCAAGATCGACAGAACTTGTTCCTAAAGTTTCGTCAACAGTTAAAGTAAGGGAACAATTGGATGTGTTTCCAGAATCATCTGTTGCTGTAAAGCTAATCGTATAAACGCCAGAAGCTAATGCAGTACCAGCTGCAGGAGTTTGTGTAATGGACGATACATTACAATTATCAGTAGCGGTAACATCAGCGTTAACTACATAATCAGGTAGAGTATAATCAGATTGATCAGAAGATAAGGTAATAGTTTGATTACTTAAACAATTTAAAACTGGATCTTCTGCATCTTCAGCTGTAATTGTTGCAGAAGCCGTAGTTTCACAACCATTATCATCTGTGATAGTGACCGAATAAGTCCCTGATGCTAAGTTATCAATATCTTCGGTAATAGCCCCATTACTCCATAAGAAGGTATAAGGTGATGTTCCGCCTGTGATGCTTAAATCGAGTGCGCCATCGTTTTGACCTGGGCAAGTCTCATTAAACGTTTCAATGGAGGCCTGCAAATCACAATCTACAATAGTCACAATCACCTCTGTTGAATTTGGACAAGTGCCTGCTGTCGTATACGTCACGGTGTAAGTACCTGGTGTTGATGCGCTTACATCAATTGCACCTGTGCTTGGATCTATACTCAATCCTGCAGTTGAAGAAAAACTACCACCTGCTGTACCAGTCACCGTTGGTGTTGGATCAGCATCTGTTGAAAGATATGTAGAGGCCGAATAACTAAAACTCGGATCGTCTAGCTCTGTAGGGATAATGGTAATGCTTTCACAAACGTCTGGGTTCACACAACCACCTTCACCTGAGACATAAAAGGTCGTTTCTTCCGTAATAGGGTTAGGAAAAGCAAAAGTTCCTGTGGTAGTCGTACCAATTTCAGTACCATCACAGGAGTCGGTATAAATACGCCAAGTAACAACATCAGTAAACGTGCCTGTAATGTTTAACGTAGCTATATCTCCATTACAAACTGTAGCTGGAGATACGCTTAATGTAGGAACTTCTGGTTGATTACAAAGGGTCTTGAAAAATAATGGGTCTGATGCTGAGCTAACACCAGTGAAACCACAATCTGAGCGAATAAAAGCTTTGTAATTTGTATTTTCAGACAATCCAGAAATCAATACTGAATTTACTTCGAAGTTTATACTTCCGCTTACTACTGGTGGCGTGTTTTGCGGATCATCATCTTCATTAAAAACAAACCAATTATAACCACTAATAGCGCTACCGATATTATCCCAAGATAATTCAACTGTACCAGATGTAACTTCAACAACTTCAAAATTTAAAGGCGGGAAACATCCATCAGGAGCATCACAATCTGAAGTAAATGTGCTTAGCGTGTTTCCTTGAGAACCCTCGCCAGGATTGTTTTGATATACTTCTTCATCAAAAGGATTGAAAACCGTAACGCCTACTTCACTAGCAAAATTACCTCCTGTGTTCCAGAATAATTCAACATTAACATTATTGCAAAGGTTTACTGTTTCTGTAAAATTATTTCCTGATGTAAAGCTTTCACCTAAAACAGCTACTTCTACTCCATTTTGAAAAACGGTCATGGTGTTTCCATTCCAACCATCTCCAAAACTATCGAGCAACTCGAAGGTATAAGCACAAGTATCAGTAGCTTCACAAGTTAAAGTGCTAAAACTCACTAATTCAGAAAAATCACTAGCGTCGTTATCAGTACAATTGGATACTACATACACGTCGTATGCTTGAGACGGTGATAGTCCTGAAACAGTGACATTAGTTGCATTTTGATCTACACTTTCAGTCAAAACGGGTGTTGAAGTTAATGGATTTACACCTGCATCGAAAATAAACCAAGTATAACCTGAACTTGCTTCTGGCTCTGCATTCCAGCTCAAATTTGCCGAATCCTGTTCTATATTGCTTACTTGGACGTTTGTTACTTCCGGACAGGTTGGTGGTGTACAAGTCGAGGTGAAACTAAAAATGGTACTTCCGACTAGGTTTTGAGAATCAAATCCTAATTCAAAAATTTGCTCATCAAATGAATTAACCACATTTAAACCAACTTCTTGAGGAAAACTTCCGCCATCTATCCAAATAAGCTCGATGAAACTACCTGTACATAGTAAATGAGTTTCTGTAAAATTATCACCGCCATTCACAAAGCTTTCGCCTAAGTTTGCAACTAACTGACCATCCTGACGCAATTCAATAATTGCCCCGTTCCAATCATCTCCAAAATCATCTATCAAATTAAACGTAAATTCACATTGTTCGCTAACCGGACAAGCAGCTGTTGTAAATTCTACTGGTCCTTCTAAGTCACTTAATCCATCTTGTGCACAATTACTTCTTATGTAAGCATCATAAGAAGTATTACTTGTTAGATTTGATACTTGGGTATTGTTACCGCTAATACTAGTAGAACTTTGTAAAACAGGTGTAGCAGTTTCTGGATTAGCACCAGCTGGATAAATTAACCAGTCTACTGGGTTAGATTGCTGGTTCCAATTAAGTTGTGCACTAGTCTCTCCTATTTGAGAAACAGATAAATTTGAAGGCTCCAAACAAACAGTAGCTTCACGAACTTCTATTAAGTCTAGTGCTATTACAGAGGAAAAGCCTGAGCCACGCGTAGCCGTAAAACGAATTTGAATTTTAGTGTTAGTATAGTTAGCAAGTTCTATTTCTTGTTCTAGCCAATTATCTGCTGCTGAATCTTGTTGTTCTCCAACTACACTAAAAATACTTTCCCAACTTTGGGTTCCGAATTCACGTACTTCAACTTCTAATGAAGCTATGTCTTCCCCAAACATAAAATAATAAAAACTAACAGCAGGCGCATTAAGGTTGTCTGTGCTAATTATAGGTGAAATAAATTGAGCGTCATCGCCAGGATTTCCTGATGCCTTGGTATATATAAAATTATCGCCTTGAAAAGCATCATCAGGACCTGTTAAAAAATTTTGGGTAGAACTATCGCCAGTTCCCCAAGCATATACATTTTGTATATTTTGTGGAATTCTTGTCCAACATTCATCGATACTATCGTCAATATTTTGAAATTGAGAACCAGGTTCCCAATTTTCTCCAGAAAAGTCTTCAAGAAACGGAGTTTGTGATGTGATACACTCACCTTCAAATGGTAGTTCTATTAATTCTCCACCTTCAGGTAAAGCAAGCCATAAACCAAATTCAGGTCCATTTTGATTATTTGCACGATCAACAAATCCACTCGCTAATAATGTAACGGCCTTATTTTGTAGACCTAAATCAAGTAATGGTAAATCATAAGCTTCAAATTCTTCCTGAGTTGATGTTAATTTGGGTTGGATTGTATAATTGTTGGTAGCAATTTGAATATAATTATTATATGTGGAGTATGCTAAATTAGAAATGAAATTTGAAATTGGAATAGTAGTCTCATCTACATCTACATTAGCCAAATCTGTCGCTCCATGATGCACTAAAATATCTGTATTTCCAGCAACTGCAATAGCTGTTTCTCTAGCACCTTCAAATACATCTAAAGAAAATTGTATGTCTGTGTTTACTGAAGCATCAAAATTACTTGTGTTTTGAACTCCATTAGCAACTATGATGTATTTTTCTGTGTCTAATAAATTTACAGTCGTATTAAAAAATGCTTCAGAAGCATCTTGACTGGTTGATGGCGCAATTGCTATATCTAAATCTTCATTAGCAGGAACACTTGTAAATGCAGAAGCAGTTCTAAATTCAACATCATTCAGAAAAATAGTACCATTTACATAAATATCAACTGTCGCTAAATTAGGGTCTGGAGCATTATGTATAAATTGCACATCGGTTGTTTCGTTTACAAAGAATGGCAAATAAGGGATTGTTCTCTCTTTTTCAGATAACAAACTATAACTGGAAGTTTCAGTATCATAAAATGGTTTCGCTCCAATTGAATGAGATGTAAGAAGAAATAAAAAAAAGAATAAACTTATAAAAAATTGAGGTTGGTAATTTTTATGCATGGCTTTAGCTTTTGTTTAATAAAACATTATTTAAATATATAAAATTTATGAAGAATGAGGTTTTTATTTATTAATAATGGAAATAAATTTATATAATTAATTGTTTTTCTAAAATGATTACAATAGTATATTGTGATTTATTTAATACTCTGTTGCTGAATTAAATAACTTGAACTAAAACTGTTTTTATACTTCTAACTCAAAATTTATTACACTAAGCCGTTACGTGAATTAAAGCTATTAGTTTGTTAAGCAAATTACATACGCACTTTGGTGTTGTTTAAGCGAATAAGTTTTAAAAGTAGGATACTTATGAAAAACATGGACTTGAAGAATCAATAAAACTTGAATTTAGTTCCAAACATAATTAATTGTGTCAAATGAAATTTCAAACCCTATTTTGAATCGTTAGACTTTTGAATTTAGCGATGAATTGGTTCGAAAAAAGTCAATAGAGTGTACCAAAAGCTTCCATTTGCTTGATAGGGCTTAGTCTTAAAGCGATTTCTCTCTTGATATTTTTACACTTATAGTGTTGGAGATGGGAAGAAAACATAATCATTCACCATCTATTTAAACCCTTTTTGATCATCACAGGTGCTCATAATTATGAAATCCTCGACAAGGAAATCTTGTCAAGGATCTATTCTCAATATTCTATTAAAATTGAATGTATTATTTTTTAAAAAACAAACCACCGCTAGAGATTATCTAGCGGTGGTTTGTATATAATAACTGGTGATTACCTTAAACTGGGCTTTAAACAGGTGACCCCAACCATCACTCCAGCTATAATAGCTGAGTATATATATGTGTTAATCGGTGCGGTAGGTTCGTCATCAACATCATCATCAAAGTCAAAGGGATCTGATTGACCGTAACTCAACCCTGTGAATAACATCAGCATTACTATAGCTGAAGTATATCGTAATTGTTTCATGATTTATAAGTTTAATGTTTAATTAATTTCTCAACCACTTTATGGCCGGTTTTATCTTCAATCTCTAAGTGATATACCCCTGTTTTTAATTGATTCACTTCTAAAACTACACTTGAGTCACTCACTAGCTTGTCTGCTTGGTAGACCTCTTGCCCTAAGCTATTGTATAGCTTAAGCTTAAGCCACTCGCCATTTACAGCAATTGTA
This sequence comes from Psychroflexus salarius, assembly GCF_900129035.1. Classification (GTDB taxonomy): domain Bacteria; phylum Bacteroidota; class Bacteroidia; order Flavobacteriales; family Flavobacteriaceae; genus Psychroflexus; species Psychroflexus salarius. The sequence continues at coordinate 186,439 of NZ_FQTW01000001.1, forward strand.
TTGATGTGAACTTGAGTTGTTGCTGGGTTAGGAAATAAACGATAGCTTACAGCTGCTGTTTCATCAAAACTTAAAGCCTCATTTCTAAAGACTAGCTTAAATCGTGAACTGCTTACCGAGGCCTCTATATTCGCATCTACGCTAAAGGAATAAACCTGACCATCTACTAACAAGGTTTCGGTCTCTAAGTACTGGTCTAGTAAATACACCTGAGTATCCTCTAAGTTGCTCAAGTTAGCTACAAAACTGTAGTTTTCATTACGCCAGTTGCTGGTAAATAATGGAGCCTCTTCCCCTGCTTCTGGATAGCTGCGATGCTCAATCGTAAACAATGTCCCATTATTAACAAGGGCTAAATTCTCGTCTATGTTTCCTAGTTTGGTGATATCTAAACCGTCTATACCGGGGTTACCCGATGGACTAAAACGAAGTCGCACACCATCAATCACCGCCTGATTGTCGTCTTGTAAGTTAAGTACTAGCTCTGAGGTGTTCGCTATACTTTCTGAAGATACGCTTAGGTCGGTGGTGACATCTTTAATACTTTCGGTAAAACTAAGACTTGGATTGGTTACTGTGCTTTGTATAAAAAAGGATTGACCAGGTTCTATAAATTTAGTTGCTGCAGAGGTGTTTGGTGTAGCGGTACCATTACCTGTTGTTAAATCACTTACAGTTACAAAAGCACCACGGGTGTTTACCATTGGATCCCACACCCATAGTTGGTTATTGTTAGCGTTAGTATTAATACTTAATAACTCGCTCACATCGATTCTCGATTGATAAGGATTCGCTACAAAGGCATAGGTCGTACCTCCTGATGTCGCACTTGGAAACGTGAGATCGGTCGACCCTACGGCTAGTGCTCCTGTGGAAATTAAAGTCGTTGAGCCTTCAGAAGCGTTACTTCTTAAATCAATGCCGCGATCACCTCGCACCATTAAACGATAAGGAACACCGGCTTCTAAATTTGTGTTTTTAGTGTCAGTAATCGCTTCCCAGCCATTAGCCGTGCTAAATCGAAATAGCGAAGGGTTACCAGAAGCTGTATAATCAATGCCTGTCGTCGCATTATATTCACCTACAGTTCCGACTTCTCCTGTGATATGCGTCCCTAAACCAGCATCGTTTGCACCACTATTTTGCCAATTGTCAAATAAACTACCGCCATCTACAGGACTTGATACTAATCTGAAAGCGCGTTTTAAAGGATAATACTTTTCTGTGATAACTGTTCCTGTACCAGAAATTGTTCCTGTAAACACATCTAAATAAGCCTCACCTGTGGCATCACTTTTAAAAGTGATTTGACCGTTATTGGTAATATTACCGTTAATTTTTAGGCTCATTGTTGGTAAGACTACTAGATTAGCTTCCTCATTTTCGATAAATAAGGAAGTGATTTCTAGGTTAGAATTTACCTCTAAGGTAGTGTTGTTTGAAGCAATTTTCGAAGGAATACGAACTGTTGTTATGGATGTTGGCACTAAAGCTTCAGACCAATTAGTTGCTAAATTTAAGGCTGAAGAATTAATTCCTAACCAAATATTTTCAGAACTATGGCCTTCCCATCGCAAAAAAGGATAACCATCATTTGTTGAAGAATTAATACCCCATTCATTGTCACTGACTTTAAAATGCCAACCTGCAGATAAAAAAGTTGATACATCATTAAGAGTTGAGGTTGTTACTGGGTCTGCTACTGTGTAATAATCAGTAAGTTGGTTGGACGACTCTCGATCAAAGAAATTACCTGTATGGGTTGGCATTCCTGTTTGTTCGCCAATAAACCCTTTGGTTGTAGGGTTGTCAGTTTCAAGATAAACGACGCTTGAAGTTGAATAACAGTAGCTTATTTCACCTCCTGAATGATTGGTATTGGCATCACCGTTTGAACCTATAAACCCACCAATAGTTTCAGTACCATCAGTCTCTCGATTTACTATTGACCTCGCATAACTAGTAGAAATTTGACCTTCTAAATTTAAACCAACTAAACCACCAACGTTATCCTCACCATTAACAGTAGATGTTGTAAACGATGTGGTAATTAAACCTGAGGTTTGTGTTTGGAAGGCAAAACCTGCGGTAAAACCGAAACTGATTAACAAAGCGAGTCTTAACCTACCTTTAAAAGTAGTAAGAGGTTGATGTATATAAAAGCTGAACATAGAAAAAGTTGGTTAATTAGATTTAATAAGTTGCTCTCTAATCTTTTTTAATTTATCTTGATAGCATATGCTTAAATCATCTAAATTATTAATCATAAACCGTTGTCTTAATTCTACAAAACGAGAATAATTTTTAAAAGCACTGTTATCATTGTCAAGTAATGCCATATCAGCAATTTCTGAAGCATCTAGACAAAAGCTTCCTGTTGGTTCTTTACCTTGAGCAGCACATGTAAAACCGGGAAAATTGAAACCATCACAACAAGCACAAGCAGATCCTTCGTCACACTCACAACGTATACCGCCATCATCTGATACACAGTTACCATTAACGCAAGGACTTTCTCCACCATTTGCATTGGCATATACAACGCAAGCATCAAGATATTCACAACGTGTTCCTGTATACAATTCGGGGCACTCACATTTAAATGTTAAGATTTCTTGGTCATTTATGCAGGATCCTTCATTTTCACAAGGAGACCCCTCACAAAAATTAACCCAGTAAGCGTATAATGTAGTATCTTCTTCTAAATCCCATGTTTGTGTACTCTCCATGTTAGCATCGTAGTATTGATCGCCTTCTCCATTATGTTGTGTATAATAGCCTAAAAAAACACCAAGCTGTTCATCAGGTGTGGGAGCTTCAGCTTCTGGCATAGAATCACCATAAGACACTGTTACAAAGCTTGTGCCACCGGTACCTGGCGATGAATTTAAGGTGACTGTATATGAAGGTTTTATGAAGTTAGCTTTTATAGTTTTGTCACTATTAATTTCGAAAGTGTAAGGGTTTGTATTACTCTCGATGTCTTCAGTCCATTGGTCAAAAACCCAACCAGTTGCGGGATTTGCATTTAAAATTAGGCTAGTTCCTGCTTCATAAGTAGTCTGGTTAGGGTTTATATTAACTTCACCTTCACCAGATTTTAAAGTTAATACATCAAATTCAGCCATTAACTGGTTAAACCCTACTAAACCACCAATGTTTTCAGTTCCTGAAATTAACGCATCAGTAGAAGATGAATTTATTGTTCCATAATTTTTACCAATTAATCCACCTACTGAAGAAACGCCTGAAATTTCACCAGTCACTTCGCAAGCAGAGGTTGAGGCTAAACTTCCACTTTGAAACCCAATTAAACCTCCAACAATAGAAGAACCAACTAAAGTAGTGTTATTAATTATTATTGAAGCTGATTGTGTATTTCTAGAATAACCTATTAATGTACCTGTATAATTACTTCCTGTAACAACCACTTCTTGCAGTTGTAAGTTTTCTATACTAGCATTATTAGCAAAACCAAACAAGCCTATAAATGATTCATTCGGACGGTTAATCTTTAAGCCTGTAATGGTTTTGTTATTCCCATCAAAATGACCTTGAAATGGATTCTCTTTATTACCAATTGGCTGCCAACCTAAACCAGAATTTGCAGTTAATGAGGCATAGTTTAAATATCCTTGAGTAGTTCCCGACAAGTCTTGCATTAAAATAAAGTGAGCTTTGGGGAATAAACGAACCTGATCAAGTTGTTGCCAATTTTCAATTTGGTAAGGGCGATCTTGACTACCATCCCCAGAGGTGAATGAGTGATTTTGTGCAGTTAAACTAATACTCGTTAAGCTAATAAATAATAAAATAGTTCGTATCATTTATATGTATTTAAAGTTTACTTAGCCAGTTACTAATATCAATTAAGTTATTTGGCTTTAAAACAAGTTGATTATCCTGATTTACAATAAAATAGGTAGGTGTAGCCTTAACTTTAAATGATTGAACCACATCACTTTTCCATCCTTTTAAATCGGTCATACTCAAAAAGTCTAGGTTATTTGTAAATTCATAAAACTCACTTTTAGCATGTTCTACTGAAAACAAAACCACCTTAACATTATATTTGTTAAAAAGCCTTTTGTAAGTATTGAGTTTTGGAATTTGACGCCTACAGTGCGAACACCAGCTACCTGCAAAAACTAAAAGCTTATATGTTGATTGAAGCTCTGAAAATTTTTCAATTGTAGTATCTGTGTTATTAATAATACTTGGGAAATCAAAATCAGGAGATTTTGCCCCAAGCTTTAAACTACTAATGCGTTGGAGTGATGCTAATAGCTCACTATCAGCTGAACACGCGTAAGTTTCTTGATTTAACAAGCGTTTGAGGTAAATTAAATTTTCAGTTCGTTTACCTTTTTGTAAAATTTCTAGTAATAACGCACTAGCAGTATTAAATTTATAGTTATCATGTTGCGTTGAAGATAATATACTTTTAATGAGCTGATTGATTTTTTTAATTGATAAACCATCATCTTCAATAACATTTGCTATAAACCAAATATGATAACTAATTGATTCATTGAGTATTCCGCTATTAAACAAAAAGTCTGATGCATAATCGATCCTTGCTAACTGTTTTAGAACATTTTCGTGTTTATTCGGTTCATATTTTGCAATTTCAGCAAGGTTTGACAACAGCCTTTTTAAGGGTAAGTAATGCTTTAATATGATGGTTGTATCTATTTGTTTGTCAAATTGATGCTCAAATAACTGCAGTCTTTTAATCTCTTTTCCGTACAACTCAATGGCTTGACTTTGAGCCTTATTTTGGGGCAAATTACCATACAAATCTTCTAAGTATTCTAAAGCGCTTATACTATTTTTTATAAAAGGATATGCCTTAGTGTAATTAGCTAAGAGTTTATTTTCTCTTCCTTTAGAAAAATTCAATTCTAAATCGTTATCATACAACTTAGCTGAAAACTCTATAGATTCACCGCCTAGCACAACAAGTGCTTCATAAGTGTCGTCAATTACGATAGACCCCATAGAATTATAAGGTGAATTGTAACTAAGGCTAAAAAAACCGTTGTTAATAGCAGTAGAGTCTATTAAGACTTTATCATTTCCTCTATATTTAAATAATTTAACATTCTCAACTTTATCGAAATTAACTTGCCCTTTGATTTGTTGAGCATTTAACATCTTGCAACTAAAACTGATTACAACCAAAAAAAATAAGTAATAATACCTCATCAATAATTTTTATAAAACATGTTGAAATGATTTGCAATTTTAAATTAAATTTGGAATTTTAATTTATAAAAATTGCTTTTTTTGTGTCAAATAAGGATTTGACACTACTTAAACAGCAATAAATATTAAGTTTTTTTATGTTTGTAGATTTGGTTTATTTTATAAATATTGTGTTTTCAGTATTTACGGGTGCCTATTTATTAATCAAGCTTCGTCCTGCTAATAACTCTAATCATATCACTTTTTTAGCTTTATATTTTATATGTAATGCGTTTTGCTTCAGTTTTTACCTTTTAATTAAATATAATATTATTATCAGCATTCCTTATTTATATAAAATCGCAGCTCCAATCACCTACTTAATTGCTCCATTTTCTTTTTTACATCTAAAGACCATCATCAAAAACAAGCCTTCTATTTCACGGAGAGACATGCTTCACTTTGTGCTGTTCTTTATTTTTTTAGTTTCTTATTTCGAGTTTTATTTTATGCCGATTGATGAGAAAACAGCCTACGTCATTAAGGTTTGCAATAACTTTAAATTAACATACCAAGATAATATAGGCTTAATACCTGAATTTATAAATACCATAGGACGTATCTTACATCCTTTTGTTTACTTGATACTACAGTGGCATATGCTCTTATCATCTAAAGCTAAAAAACTTAAAACAAAAGATTTTAAGCTTTACAATTGGCTCTATAAACTTACATTATTTCAAAGTATTTATACCTTAAGCTTATTAGCGACTATCATGTTAAATATTGTTTTTGAAACGGCGAATGTGAATCAATTTTTAGAGCTCATACCTACCATTTTAACGATTACTTTCTTTTTTACCATTAGTGGGTATTTATTATGGCATCAAGATTTATTGAGACGATTAAAGTATGTTAACTTATCGCCACTTTCACAAGACTTGAGCAATATTACCAAACGAGTAAAACTTGAAAAATACTTTAAAGATCCTCACATTAATCTTGAAAAACTCTCTGATCTGTTAACTATTAATTCTAAAGATCTTTCACAATTAATTAAACAAGATTACTCAAACTTCAATAAATGGATTAATAGTCTAAGAATTGAGTATAGCTTAGAGCTTTTAAAACAAGGGTATTTAAATCAATATTCTGTAGAAGCCCTTTCAGAAGCAGCGGGCTTTAAGTCTAAAAACACCTTTTATAGAGCGTTTAAAGAAATAACCAATACTACTCCTATAAAGTATATGAAAGACAATTCTGAGCCCCTTCACGCAACTTAAACTTTAAATACATTTACAATTTAAATAGTCCTATTAGGTTAAACCATTTAAGGCATCCACTTGTTGAGCAAATACAACCTAAGGAGTTTTAACGTATCTTGCCAACTCTATTTAAACACTTATAAATTAATGGACTCGACATTAGCATGATTAAAAACAAAAAAGCCAAATCGATCGTTAGAGGCATTCTACTTATTGGTACTCTAGTTTCTTTATTTTTTGTGCCCTGGATTTTAGTCAAGGCGTGGCTATTACCTCTACCAGATACCGTGCAAGAACAAGTCGATGAAGCTATTGGGCATGGATTTGATGGCATGATTGTTTACATCGACCAAGCCGGCCAATCTCCACAATTTTATACCGGTGGTTATCATGATCGCTCTCAAAAAGTACCTGCTCAACCAAATGCGCTCTTTAAAATTGCTAGTATTAGTAAGCTGTATACCGCCGTTGCTGTGACTAAACTTGTAAACGAAAAACGCTTAAGCTTTGATGATGCTCTCACCGACCATCTTCCCGAACTCAATGGCCGTATAGAATATGCAGAAGACATTACCTTAAAGATGATGATTCAACACCGGTCTGGCATCCCAAACTACACAGACAATCCAGAGTTTTGGACTGATGAACAAGCTAATGGAAAACGGGCGCTAGATTTTGCCTTAGATTTACCCGCTAACTTTAAACCTAACCAAGATTACCACTATTCTAATACCAATTATTTGTTGCTGAGAAGGATTATGGATCAAGTTTTAGGCTATAACCACCACGAATACATCAAAACTCATATTTTAGAACCACTAAACTTGCAACACACCTTTTTTTCAATTAACGAAGTGGTCTTAGACCATGTGATGAGTGGCTATTACGTGGGTTACGAAGAGGATGTTAAAGCACGGGAAAATGGCATGTTGGCCACGGCTCAAGATGTCGGTAACTTCATACGTGCCTTAAACAATGGGACTGTGTTTAATGACGGTGAGCAAGAACTGTACCCGTATAAGTATGAGCATGGCGGCTTGGTGGTGGGCTACCAAAGCCTCGCCGAATACCATGATGACCTTGATGCGGTGGTGGTACAATTTATAAATACCACCGATTTTGAAGGCTACGAATGGAATTTATCTGAAATTACTATAAACCGAATTGTGAGCATTTTAAAACGCAACAACTAGCTAAAACTAGCCTTATTTACGGCATCAGTTGAAGTGATACAATTGAATTAAAGGGTCATGACCACTTGAAGTATGCTTGAACTATTTTTTAGTCTTAATCGTCCCTAGTTTCATCAAGATTCTTCTACAATCTTAATCTCTTCTTCCGTCAACCCATACAATTCATACACCATTTGGTCGATTGCTTTATGTGTTTGATAGGTGTTATTATGAAATTACATGCTCTAATGATAAATTCAACAAAATTAAAGACTTATGGTCGCAGATTAGGTTTATTTTAAATAACAATTACAAAAAGCGTCCATAATCATAAAATATATTTAAAAATAAAGCTAACTGTATAAAGTGTTGGTTTTAAGCTATAACTTTATTTAAAAAACATGAAATCTCTTTTAAGCACTGTATTAGTCAGTTTTGTTTTGTTAAGTTGTAACAACAACACATCAACTAAAAAATCATCAACTAATGAAGTTGAAAAGACTTCAGTTGAAGTTATTCAAGAAAAAAACACCTCTTCAGTTGACATTAAACCAGTTTCACATGCTAGTTTCGTTTTAAAATCTACAGAACACCAGTTTTTTGTAGATCCTGTTAATGCAGAAGCTTTCGCTCAATTTTCAAATCCAGATTATATTTTAATCACCGATATTCATGGTGACCATTTCAACCCGAAAAGCCTAGAAAACTTAAAAGGCAATGCCAACATCATTGCGCCGCAAGCTGTGTATGATTTAATGCCAGCAGATTTAAAAACAAGAACAAAAGTTTTAACTAATGGAGACACCTTAAGTTTGTCTTCTTCTACCCAGATTGAAGCCATCCCAATGTATAACACCACTAAAGGTCGATTAGATAAACACCCTAAAGGACGTGGTAATGGCTATGTGTTGAGCGTAAACGATTATAAAATTTATATTAGTGGCGATACCGAAGACATTAAAGAAATGAGAGCCTTAAAGAATATTGACCTAGCTTTAATTTGTATGAATTTACCCTACACGATGGATTTAAATCAAGCAGCTGATGCGGTATTAGAGTTTAAACCTAAAAAAGTCATGCCCTACCATTACAGAGGTCGCAAAAAAGGCGAAACTTATTACGAAGATGTTGAAGAATTTAAGTCTATTGTGACAAAAAAAGATAACTCTATTGAAGTTGAATTGTTAGATTGGTATGCCATTTAAGTGAAAGAAGTTTGATTTATTTTTTCATGAAACCGAGTTTAAGTTACTTACAACTAGTAATTTAAACTCGGTTTTCTCTTAATGTTAATTGATTATTATTATTGTATACAGTAATAATAAAAAAATCCTGTGCTAAACTCATTATATCCAAAGTTTATAAACATCTTTACAAAGATTTATAACTACAAGTTTACACTATGAAAAAACTAAATTTAATTATTGGCTTGCTTACTTTAATTACAATGCTTTCGTGTTCTTCAGATGATGACAGTCAAAACGAAATAATAACAACAGCATCTGAATTTTCTATTAATGGCACAAATTATTCTATTTCAAACGGTTTTATATTATCTTCATTTGATGCTACAAATAATAGCCGACATGCCATTTACCTTCTCAATGGAACAATATTAAATAACGAATGGTATGGTGCAGGATGTGATTTCTCGAATAATTTAACGCAAGGCGTCATTTTTAATATCACTTCAAGTTCTCAAACTGAATTAGCAGAAGGCACTTATAACTATGAATTATCTACAAATGAGGCTTCTTTAAACGAGACCAATATTTCTACAAATATTGTTGTGGAAAACAACTGTATAATAAGCTTAAATGATATTGATGAAGACCAAATCAATTCTGGAAGCATAACAGTTGAACGCCTCAATAATAGTTACACATTAACATTCTCGTTTATGACGACTGATTTCGGAACGATTAGCGGAAGTTATCAAGGAGAACTTCAACTAACCCAAGATTTATCAGACTAAACATTATTGTCGTGTTAAATACTATTGAAGTACCTGACAAATAGCGTTTAAAAATTACAATGTAAAACCTTTATTAACTAACAAATCAGTATAGCTGATTTCGATTATTCTAGTTTTATTTGTAACGATTTAAGTTAGACTAAAACATCTTTGTTAACTATTCAAGCTTTACTAAACCATTTAACAAAGTTTCAGAAATTGGTCTGTAAGACACCATTAAATTTTGAGCCGTGTAGGTAATTAGCTGGACTGTACCCGTTTCATTTGAATAATAATAACCGTAATATGAAAACTTTATGCCTTGCATAGTGCCGTCCATTTGAAGCAATAAGACTTTTATTCCATTTACATTTCTATATTCCTGCTTAACAATCTTCAAGTCTGGAGCTACCTCTTGGCCATTTTCTAAAGCAATTACTTTCATGGTTTCAAGCGGAATTTCAAGTTTTTCTGAGATGAGCATTCCAAAAATATCTTCCTGTTTATGTTGAAATTCATACTCAGCTTCTGTATTAGCTTCTGCTTTTTTAAAACTCCATTGCTTAGGGTTAAGGTAAACGCCAATATCAGCTTTTCTGCTCTTAACTAAAAAATTTGAAGCTTCATCTTTAGTAAAAACTTCAGGGTTAAGCGCAATTTCTTTAACATCATTCGCACTTTGGTCTTCATAAACCCATGTGCCGTCATTGTAAAGCAAGACCGTTTCTCCTGTTTCTGTCACTACTTTAGACTGTGCAAGCAGATTTAAAGTAAAGAAAAAGGCAATTATTGAATAAGACTTATAGTTCATCTGAAAATTTTTGTTAAAAATAAAAAAGCCTCTCAATATGAGAGGCTTTATGTAAACAATTAATAGAAAAAAATTACTTTCCTTCCATTTTATCTTTTAAAGCTTGTAGTTCAGCATTTGCATCACCTAAAGTTGTTTTGTTATCTTCTTCTTTAGATTTTTTCTGTGCTTGTTTTACAATCTTTTGCTCTTCTTCTTTATGAATAGCTGTATGTGAAGCAACTACACGCTTAAATTCTTTATTGAATTCAATTACAACAAATTCAGCTGTTTCACCTTTAGATAGTTTAGACTCGTCTTCTTTAATCAAATGACGTGATGGTACAAAAGCCGTTACATCAGTGTTAAATTTAACGGTTGCTCCTTTATCTACAATATCTGTAATTTCAGCCGTATGTTTAGTTCCAACGGCAAACTCCTCAGCATATTTGTCCCAAGGATTAACTTCTGTTTGCTTGTGACCTAAACTTAGTTTGCGTCCTTCAACATCTAATTCAAGAACAACAACATCTAACTTATCACCTACTTTACAGAATTCTGATGGATGCTTGATTTTTTTAGTCCAAGATAAATCTGAAATATAAATTAAGCCATCAATACCTTCTTCAAGTTCAACAAACACACCAAAGTTTGTAAAGTTTCTTACTTCACCTGTGTGCTTAGAACCAACTGGGTATTTAGAAGTAATATCGGTCCATGGATCTGGTGTTAATTGCTTAATACCAAGCGACATTTTACGCTCTTCGCGGTCTAAAGTTAAAATTTTAGCTTCAACTTCGTCACCAACATTTACAAAGTCTTGTGCAGAACGTAAGTGTGTACTCCATGACATTTCTGAAACGTGAATTAAGCCTTCAACGCCTTCTTCAACTTCAATAAATGCACCATAATCAGCAATAACAGTTACTTTACCTTTAACATTATCACCTATTTTAAGACTTTCATCTAAAGCTTCCCAAGGATGTTTGCTTAATTGTTTTAAACCAAGTTGAATTCTTGTTTTATCTTCGTCGAAGTCTAAGATTACCACATTTAAAGTTTGGTCTAACTCAACCACTTCGTTAGGGTGATTAATTCTAGACCAAGATAGGTCTGTGATATGAACTAATCCATCTACACCACCAAGGTCAACAAACACGCCATAAGATGTGATGTTTTTAACAACACCTTCTAAAACTTGTCCTTTTTCTAATTGACCGATGATTTCTTTCTTCTGCTCTTCAATATCAGCTTCAATAAGCGCTTTGTGAGAAACAACAACGTTTTTGAATTCGTGGTTAATTTTAACCACTTTAAACTCCATATTCTTACCTACGTAAGCATCGTAATCTCTAATTGGCTTAACATCAATTTGCGAACCAGGTAAGAATGCTTCAATGCCAAAGACATCTACAATCATACCACCTTTAGTTCTACATTTTACAGAACCGTTAACGACAGTGCCATCTTCTTGCGCTTTGTTAACACGTTCCCAAGCTCTAATCACACGAGCTTTACGGTGAGATAAAATAAGTTGACCTTCTTCGTCTTCACGAACATCAATCAATACATCTACTTTATCACCTTCTTTTAAGTCAGGATTATATCTAAATTCGTTTAACGAAATAACACCTTCACTTTTAGCGTTAATGTCGATAATAGCATCCTGATCTGTAATTTTAATTACAGTACCTTCAACAACTTCATTATGAAGTGTATCTACAAAGTTTTCTTCAACTAGCTTTTCAAACTGGTCTAATTGTTCATCTGCCACTTCATCAATACCTTCTTCGTATTTGTGCCAGTTAAAATCTTCTAGAAATTGTTGAGGATTTTGTTGTTGTTCAGAAGCTTGCAAAGTTTGCTTTTCTTCTGTTTGAGCAACGTCTTGTTGCTTTTCGGTGTTTTTAGCTTCAGCCATATGCTGATTTAAAATTTGTATTCTGTTAATCCAAAAACTTGAAGCAAATTAACAGAAGTTGTTAATTGATTTGTTTTAAATAACTTAAGGTTGTTTTTGTTTGCGACCAAAAGTTTTGCAAAAATATGATTTATATTTTGATTATCAAAACATTAGCTAAAAACATCAACTAATGTGCTGTTATGCGTTCTTGAGCAAGTTGAAGTATTTGCGAAAATTGCGCTTCTGGACTAAGATTAGTGTTATCTATAAGTATGGCGTCTTCAGTCTTTATCAATGGGGAGACACTTCGCGTTGAGTCGATTTGGTCGCGCTCTATCACATTGTCTAAAACTTCTTGATAAGTAACTTGTTGCTGTTTGCTTTTAATTTCTTTAAATCTACGTTGTGCCCTAGCCTCAGCGCTTGCTGTCATAAAAAGTTTTAATTCAGCATCAGGAAACACAACACTGCCAATATCACGACCGTCCATTACAATACCACCATTTTTGCCCATTTCTTGTTGAATTTCAACTAATTTTGAGCGCACCTGAGGTAATTTAGCTACTGTACTAACTTTATTCGAAACTGCCATACTGCGAATTGCATCTTCTACATTTTCACCATTCAATAAAATGTAGCTTTTTTGGGTCTCTTGATTAAAATCAAAGCTGATACTAATTTCATCGAGTTGCGTTAATAAGTCTTCAGTTTGTAATTGAGCGTCTTCAAACCAATTATTTTGCATCGCAAAATAGGTAACAGCTCGATACATGGCGCCTGTATCTACATAAGTATAATTAAGCGCTTTGGCGAGTTGCTTAGCAACCGTAGATTTTCCTGTAGATGAATGACCATCTATAGCAATTGTAATGTCTTTCATAATTTAATCGGGATATTCTATGCGTAGGTGATAGATGTTATTCAACTTTGCTTTTAGTATTTTTTTAATGAGTTGAATGTCTTTAAAAGTAATATTCGCATTTTCAAACTGGTCATCTTCAATTTGCTTATTAATAATTTTTTCAACAAACTCATCTATTAGGTTCGTGTTTGGTGATTTTAAGCTTTTGCTAGCAGCTTCTACGCTATCACACATCATTAAAATAGCGGTTTCTTTACTGTAAGGTTTTGGTCCTGGATAGGTAAAATCTTTACTATCAATATTTACATCTTCTGGTGCTTCTTGTTGCGCCTTTTGATAAAAATAATAGACGGTTGTTGTGCCATGATGCGTTCTAATAAAATCGATAATTCGGTCTGGTAAATTATTTTTCTTAGCATACTCAATACCTTCAAGTCGGTGATCAATAATAATTTGAGCGCTTTCTTGAGGTGAAAGCTCATCATGAGGCGTGATATTAGTTGTTTGATTTTCGGTAAAGTAAATTGGGTTTTTCATTTTACCAATATCATGGTATAAAGCACCAACGCGAACCAAGAGTGCGTTTGCGCCTATTTCATTTGCAGCCGCTTCAGCTAAGTTAGCTACGTTTAAGGAGTGATGAAAAGTTCCTGGCGCTACATTGGCTAATTCTTTTAGTAACCTAGAATTGGTATCTGTTAATTCAAGCAGTGATAAATCTGAAACTAATCTGAAGATTTTTTCATAAGTATAAATAAGTGGTTGCACAAATAGTAATCCAACACCACTGAGTATAAAGTAGATAAAGTTGTTATAATCTATCGATTGAAAATCGGCTTCTTGAATCATACTAAAAGCTAGATATGAAAACATATAAACCCCAGTAATTTGAGCTACTGAAATAAACAGGTTGGCGCGTTTATAAAGTTCAGAAACCGTTAAAATAGTAACGATTCCTGCACTTATTTGCAAAAACATATATTCAAAACTATTTGGGACAACAAAACCTAAAATTAGTACTGTTATAACATGAGAAAATAAGCCTAAACGAGCGTCAAAAAAAGCCTTTAAGGTTAAAGGCAAAATACAAAGTGGCACGATATAAACATACTTGTAACCAATTTTCATAACCACTAAGGTTAAAAAAACCATGAACAATATATTGAAGAAAATAAAGGTCAGCTTATTGTTATTTTCATAAATATCTTGTCTATATTGATATAAAAATAAAAGTAGCATTAGTAAGGCTAAAGCCACTAAGAGTGAATAGCCAGATAAAATCATGATATAGCTCGTTGAGTCTAAATCTTCAGATTGATACTCCGATTTAAGCGATTGAAGAATACGCAGTTTTTCACCCTCGATAATCTCGCCTTTTGCAATAATTTTACTTCCTTTTGAAACACTACCGCGCGTGGGAGAAATATTAGCAATTTCAGAGTTAATCAATTTATCATTAAAGGCTTGATCATAAGCAACATTAGGTTCAAGTAAATCATAAAAAAAGGACTTTAAAACAGTCTGCGTCGTTTGGTTTAAAGTATCTAAAGTTGAATTTAAAAAAAGATTTAAAGCGTCTTGATTAATTAAATTACCGTATGTAGTTTCTTGAACTTTATTAGCTCTTTTTAAATAAATTAAATCCTTATTATTTAAACGTTTAGACTCACTAATTAAACCTCTACTATAAATACTATCTAATAGGCTTTGAATCAAATTATCACTTATCGTATTTTGAATTAAAGAGTCTACTTCTGTATTAGATTTGGTCTTCCAACTTCGAAGAATATTTGATGCGGTAGCTTGATCAAAAACATAATAAGGAATATGAGTAGACTGCACTTCAATTTTTTCAGCCTCTAATTCTTCATCTGATTTTAATATCGGAAAATCGAATGGCGCGTACAGATTTTCATATTGCCAAGGTTTATTTTTTATAATTTCATATTTAAATTTTCCTTGCGTTGGAAAAAAATAAACAATTAAAAAAACACTCAATAAAAACAAGAAAATCTTGTAAATTAATGACTGCTTTTTATATAAAAAATCTAAGATTTTATTCATAAATCAAAATTAGAAAAAAAAACAGTGAACTAGTTTATAATTCGTTTGTTCTTTTAAAAATCATTATTTTAGCGCCAATCAAAAAAATTAGAACATGAGTAAAGAAGTTGTTATTGTAAGTGCAGCTAGAACGCCAATAGGAAGTTTTCTAGGAAGTCTCTCAAGTATTCCAGCTACAAAACTTGGCGCCATAGCTATTAAAGGTGCTTTAGATAAAATAAATTTAAAACCAGAACTTGTTCAAGAAGTTTTGATGGGTAATGTAGTACAAGCTAATAATGGTCAAGCACCAGCTCGTCAAGCTGCCTTAGGCGCTGGAATTCCAGATTCAGTACCATGTACAACTGTTAATAAAGTTTGTGCAAGTGGTATGAAAACTGTTATGCAAGCAGCGCAAAGTATTGCCTTAGGTGATGCAGAAATTATTGTTGCTGGTGGAATGGAAAGCATGAGTCAAATACCACATTACTTACACCTGAGAAAAGGCCAAAAGTTTGGCCCAGCACAAATGGTAGATGGGATGCAAAAAGACGGTTTAGTTGACGCCTACAACCAAGAAGCCATGGGAACTTGTGCCGATTTATGTGCAACTGAACATAACTTTAGCCGAGAAGATCAAGACGAATTTGCTATTGAATCTTATAAACGAAGTGCGAAAGCTTGGGAAGATGGAAAATTTGATGATGAAGTGGTTCCAGTTGAAGTGCCTCAACGTCGTGGCGAACCAATCGTTGTTAGTCGAGATGAAGAGTTTGAAAATATTAAGCTTGATAAAATACCTAAACTTAGACCTGCCTTTTCTAAAGATGGTACAGCAACGGCAGCTAACTCTTCTACAATAAACGATGGTGCTGGTGCTATGGTATTAATGAGTCGTGAAAAAGCTGAAGAACTTGGTTTAAGAGTTTTAGCTACGGTAGCCGCTTATGCTGATGCTGCACAAGAACCAAAATGGTTTACGACTGCTCCAGCTAAGGCTTTACCGCTTGCACTTGACAAGGCTAATGTTTCAATTAAAGATGTTGATTATTTTGAGTTTAATGAAGCATTTTCGGTTGTTGGTTTAGCTAACATGAAAATCTTAGGTCTTAGTAACAAAAATGTTAATGTAAATGGTGGTGCCGTTTCGTTAGGTCATCCATTAGGCTGTTCAGGTGTTAGAATATTAATTACACTACTCAACGTTTTACAACAAAACGATGCTAAAGTTGGTGCTGCAGCTATTTGTAATGGCGGTGGTGGTGCATCAGCAATGGTGCTTAAACGATAATTTAAAATATAATCAATGCAATACGGACTTTGCCACTTAAGTCTTGTTCCCGTAAGACTTGAACCACATGACACTTCTGAACTTGTTACCCAATTGCTTTATGGCGATTGTTTCAAAATTATAGATGAACGTAAAAAATGGTTTAAAATTCGTATTGCATTCGATTTATATGAAGGCTGGATTGATAAAAAACAAGCCAAAGTAATTTCAGAAAACAATTACCAAGAGTTTTCTACTCAGCAGCTTCACTCGGCTGATTTGGTAGACGTTATCACCTTACCATCTCGTCAAGCCCTAAGTATTTGCTTAGGATCTAATATAGCTGTTGCTGGTTTTTTAGACCATCAATTTGATGGTCAAACCATTACAAATGCTTCAAACGATCGAAATAAAATTGCTGAAACTGCTTTAATGTATCTTAATGCTCCTTATTTATGGGGTGGAAAATCTCCTTTTGGGATTGATTGTAGCGGATTTACACAAATGGTCTATAAAATTAATCAGCACCAATTGTATAGAGATGCATCACAACAAGCCAAGCAAGGTGAAACCTTATCTTTTATTGAAGAATCTCAACCAGGAGATTTGGCTTTTTTTGACAATCAAGAAGGCCATATTATTCATGTTGGTATAATTTTAGGCGATAACTATATTATTCATGCACATGGTCATGTGCGCATAGATCGCTTAGACCATACTGGTATTTTTAACACAGATGCTCGACAATACTCACATCAACTTCGCGTGATTAAAAATTTATTAGGTGATTAGTCTTAAAAATCGGTTGTAAAACCAAATGTAAACAAAAGGCCATCATTACTGTGAAACACATTAACTTGTCCGGTCAATAAATTTGCCATGTTAAGCCAAAAACCACCACCATAAGAATTATGCCACTGGTTTGAAGCAACATCATTTAACCATACGCGACCAAAATCAAAACCTCCAAAAACACCCATTTGTAAGGGCACAACTTTAGTGCTAAATTGATTAAATCCATAACGTAAATCTATACTAGAAGCTAAGGCATTTTTTCCCGTAAAGCGATCTCGACGATAACCTCTTAAGCCAGTATTTGTTCCTAATTGGGCTGCTTGAAAAAATTCATAATCATTACCAAACCTGAGTTGTGATTGAACTTGAGTTTTTAAAACCAGTTTTTTGTTTTGTAACAATGGGTTATAGAATGAAATCGACGGATTTAAACTTGCAAAATTTTGGGCTGTATCATATAAACTATTGGTAAACGCTGCTTTTAAGTTAAAGACCATACCTTTAGATGGATTTAATTTATCGTCAAAACTTTCATATTCATAATTGGCTTGAAGTGATAAATAATTTTTATTTTCAAAAAAAGCGGGGTTGTTTTCAGAAAGCTCATCGCCTACTTCATCAATAAAACGGTTTTCAGTTCTATTAACTTCAATCGCGTCATAAGCTAAACCGTATTCAAATAAACTGCCGTATTTAGTAGCTTTTCTTAAGCCTACATTTAAAGACAATTCTCTGATACGAACACGGTTATAATCGCGCCCTAATTGTTCATCAAAATTTGGTGTATTATTTCCGAAGCCATAAAAATTTCGAGCATAACTTGGGTCTGTGTAGCTTACGCGAGCAAAGGCGCTATAATCTCCTATAATATCTGCGTGTTCAAATTCATAGGATAAATTATAACTCGACGTATCGAAATAATAACCAAAATTAAGACGATGCTTTCGTGTAAAATCTTTGCCTGTAAAACCTTTATGGCTTAAACTAATTGCTCCACCAATTAAAAATCCGTCGTCTGGATTAAAACCGAATTTTGGCAACACTAAAGATGTATTTTTTACAGACCGTTTGCGTAAAAAGGTGTTTTCTTCATAATCATCGGTTAAATGGGTCTTAACTTTATTTGCTTTAATTGTATTCTCGAGAGATTTAAAATCGTGAATTACGATTTGAGATTGTTGTTGAGCCTTATAAACATCCTTACCGTAGCCACCGATTAAGCGTATTTTTAGTTTAGATTTATTTTGACCAGTTACCGTAAAAATATCATCATCGCTTAAACCATAAACCCAAACTTCTTTTGTTAACTTATCTGAATAAGTGTTGTCTGCTATTAAATTTTCACGTTCGCCACCTTTATTGCGAAAAATTTTAATATTAACTGTATTGTCTTTTTTGAAGTGAACATCAATAAAATCGTCTTTATTAGTTGAAAATAAAACGAGGTATTTGGCAATGACATCATAATATTGAGCGATGAGTTGGTCTAAATTTTCTTTACGCTGCTTAACAACTGAAATAAGTTTATTGAAGTTTTCATTTTTAACTTCATCTGGTAAACGGGAAAAGGCACGATTGATGATGCTATCGCTTAGTTGAAGTTGAATTTCTTTAGCTGCTTTTAGCCAATCATCTTTTCCGCTAAAACGCATTAAATTTCTGTCTTGGCTGTGTGTGTTGTAGCTGTACCAATTAACATGTTCTATTTCGCTACCGTATTCTTGATAAATTTTCGGAAAACTTGAAACTGCTCTCAGTAAATTTAAAAAGCCGCCATCAAAATTTGAAAAAACTTGGTCACGATCACGTGGAATAGCTCTGAATAGGTGTTGATCTTTTCCGTTGATATTTTCAAATTCAGCCCAACGCCATTGATCACCATGACGGTCAAAATCACCAATCAAGATATCAAAAACACGTGATTTAATATAGTGTTGTTCGTCTAATTTATATTTTTCGTCCCGTTTTAAACGCTCGTACATATCTGCTGTGCTTACAATATCATGATTTGGGTTGCCGAAAATATCTTGGTTAATCCAATGCTCTTCTGGGCGTTCTTCAATCATATACATAGAATTGCCATGAGACTGATTAAACTTACCTAAGACTTCTTGTTTGGGAATGTAAAATAACTCTGGATTAGTATGGTAAACGCCGACGGCTTCAGCCATAACTGGAATGGCTAAAAACCCAAATGGATGTGATGCCGTCATAAAATCATCTAAAAGACTTTCGATGACGGTATTATTGAATTCATCTTGCAAATATTCGTCTTGGTAGACATTGGTTTGTAACAACCTAACGGCATCTTTTTTAAGTTCACGGATGTTGTACTCACGTCCCAAACTATCATTGAGCCGTAATGAATTGGTTTGATTACCACCACCAAGTCGCATCGGTGATAAACCACCATACAAGGTATCTAATTTAACCGATTTTAGTTGTATTGGTGTGGTGTACATCTGTCGATAATGCTCACCCCAAACGGCTTTTGTTGTCGCATTGTTTTTAAAATTGACGTCATCATAAATGGATGCTTCAACATATTTGTCATTATTCTCTTTAAACTCAACTGAAGAATTTAAATAATGAGGTTTGTGAATTTGAGTGCTGTAAATTAAATGCGGACTTGAGGCTTTAGCTTGGTAAAATTTTACCTGAGAAGACTGATCTTTATAAATATCTAAAACGGCAAAACCTTGACCAGGATAAGCAAATTTTGAATTTAGACCTAATTTTACATATGAAAATTTAGAGCCAGAACCACTTACAATTTGTTTTAAGCGAGCATTTTCTAGATACTGTAAACTGTGCTCGTGACCAGAAGTAAAAATAACATTTCCCCATTTTCTAGCCCGAGCCTCAAGTTGTTTTACCAAACTTTGGTATTGTTGATTTTGAATGTCTTGTTTAGAAACACCGCCAGTTGCTCTTATTAAATTAGCTAGTGAAGCTAAACCCGGCAAAGGTATTTTTTTAGAAGATGGATAAAGATGCTTTGTAAATTCAAATTGACCACCATGAATCCCATTAGAATATAATGGATGATGCAAACTTACAATAACGGTTTTATTTTGGTTTTTCTTAATTTCAGTATCAAACTCCTCTATAAATTGTTCACGCGTTTTTATTTCTTCACAAGATTTATTGATGTTTGGATGTTGATCCCAGTCTTCTAAAAACCACTGTGAGTCTAGTGTAATTAAATAAACCTTATCACTTAAATCTTGACCTGAAATCCCGCAACCAGCCTTTGGTAACCAAGAGATGTTTTTATCAGAGAAAACTTCAACTAGATTTTGTTGCTCTTTTACGCCTTTTAGCTTGTTTCTCCAATCGTGATTGCCAGGAATCATAATCACAGATCCTTTAAAATTAGCGTAAACCTTGAGCTGTGCTTCAAGTCGAGCCTCTGCTTCTACTCTATCTTGACTTGTTTCAGGCGGCATTCCGCTAGGATAAACATTATCACCTAAAACAACTAAATAATCGTTTATGGTAGATTCTTCTTTAATAAGTTCATTTAAAGCTAAAAGTCCTTCTGAAGTATTTCCCGCAGGCGAATAACCTGTATCACCAATAAGGTAAATTCTACTCGATAACTGAGACTTAGGTTTAAATATATTTGAGGTTGACTCTTCAGCAATTTTAATATTATAATTGGCACAGCTTAAACTGATGAAGCAAATTAAAAGGTAAATTTTTTTCATGTACTAAAATTAAGTTACTAAAGTAGAAAGTTTTGCAGTAAATCGCTTAATTTTTATACTTTTATAACAACAAAATGCCACCATGAGCCTTATAAAACAAGCAGAATTATTTGCAAGTGAATTATTATCTAAAGAATTATCTTCAGATTACATGTATCATAATATTAACCATACCAAACGCGTGGTTAAACATGCTGAAGAAATACTAGAACATTCTGAGCAAAGTGATGAAACCACAAAACAAATTGTTTTAATAACAGCCTGGTTGCATGACTTGGGTTACACGGTTTCTAAAGACAATCATGAAGATGAAAGTATTAAGATTGCAAAGAATTTCTTAAAACAAGTTAATGCTAACCCAAGTTTAATTAGTGAAGTTTCTGCTTGTATTAATGCGACTAAAATAGAAGCCGTACCACAAACCTTCAATGAAAAAGTGATTAAAGATGCTGATTGCGCCCATTTTGCTTCTGAAGATTTTAACCAGTATTCTGAATTGCTACGGCAAGAGCTTCAGCTATTAGGTAAATGTGACCACAATGTTGATGAATGGCGAAAAATTAATATTGAAGTTTTATCAAAAAAACATCAGTTTTACACCACTTATGCCATTTCAAATTGGGCTCAAAAGAAAGAAGACAACTTAATGAGTTTGATTAAGAAGCAAAACAAGACTGAAAAGAAGCTTAAAAAAGAAAAACTCAAGGCGAAGTATAAAGCTAAATACAAAAACGAAAACCCAGAACGTAGCATTCAAACCTTGTTCCGGGTGACACTTAGAAATCACATCAAATTAAGTGATATTGCCGATACAAAAGCCAATATTTTACTATCAGTTAATGCTATTATTATATCTTTAGCTTTATCTAATATTATTCCGAAATTAGATAATCCGTCTAATCAACATTTAATGATTCCGACATTAGTATTAGTGGTGTTTAGTGTTGCCTCTATTATTTTATCAATCATGTCTACTAAACCTAATGTGACTTCTGGTAAATTTTCTAAGGAAGATGTTAAGAAAAGAAAGGTGAATATTTTATTTTTTGGTAACTTTCATAAAATGAAGTTTGAAGATTATCATTGGGGTATTAATGAAATTATTGATGATAAAGATTATGTGTATGAAGCCCTCACAAAAGATTTATATTATCTAGGTGTTGTATTAGAACGAAAGTATCGCTTGCTAAGAATAACTTACATTGTTTTTTTAATTGGAATTATAGCTTCAGTGATTAGTTTTATTATAGCATTTTCAATGATGTAAAATTTCAATTAAATCTTTATAAGTAATGTGTTTTTCCTGATTAAATTTATACATCACATCAACTCGAATGGCTTTTAAACCTGAAACACCTTGCACCTTCTCTAGTTCAAATTCTTCAACATTATCTCCTAATATCTGCTTATTTTGTAGATAGCCAATGTACTTTTTATACTCATGTTTGATAACATTATCTGTATAGATAATAGCAATTTTACCTTTTTGAGTAATGCGCTCTCGCGAATTTTTAATTAAAGCCTTATCTATACGTTTTTTAATTACTTCATAACGTGCGTTATAAGTGCCATCAACATCAAATTTCTTTTCATCCATTCGATATCTAATTGATAAGGTAGAATTAAAAGCTAATATTAATGAGGCTGCATTGAGCTTTATTTCAGCGTATTGTTGTAAATCGTAAAAGGTGTTTTCGAGTTTACACATGGCTTCAAGTTGCCATAAACGCAAATTTTGAAGTAAAATTGAATTAAACTTTTTGTGCTTTGTAATGCTTTGGCCGATGTATAAATTATGTTCTACGCCATCAGTTTTATAGCGCTCAAAATAATGAGGATAAATAACTTGAGCTTCGTTTTGAAGTTGGTCGAGTTGATCTGCTAATTTTTCATTTGTTTTTTGAACAATAGCATCATAAGCATCTCGCTGATGATAATTTAAAATTTGATCATGTTTTAAAGCGGATTGATACTCATCAAGATTCGATTTTAATTGAGGTAATTCATCTGAAATATGCGTTAAAACAGGGTTTAACTCTTTTTGAATTAAGCGTTTTATATTCTGTTCTAAGTCTGCCGTAAAATTAACTTCTAACTGCGATAAAAATTGTTTTATTCTAAATACTGAATGTTCATATATTGATAATGGCTTTATTTTAAAGGCTTTATCAAAAATAAATTTAAGAGACTTCAACTGTTGGCTAAGATCAAACTTAATTGCTTTATTGCGTTCTTCAGATGATGCTACAATATCTATTTGACCATACAAAGGGTAAATATTTTCAAATACAATTGGTTTAAGATGATAAGTCTTATTTTTATTTTCAGCATCAATAAACTTACTTGCTTCTTCTTCAAATCGCCACTCGACACTTTCATGAATTGAAGTATATTTACTTTGAATGACAGCTTTCATGCGGTTTTGAGCTTCAATTTTATTACGCTCTGCAGCAGCATAGATATAAGGTAACACATCATTAAGCTTTATGGCATTGATTTGATTAAGCTGATTTTTCTGTTTTGCAACGATTTCTAAAACACCTATTAAGTAACCATTTTTAGCAACTGGTGCTAAAATACAGGAGTGAAATTGATGGTCTAATAAATTTTTAGAAAGTCTATTATTGTTTGTCTGCTTGGCATAAGCCTCAACATCAGAAATACAAAAATACTCATTTTGGTTGACAAGCGTTTTTATAGTTCCTTGACATACAGCGTTGTTACATTCACTGGTCACAATATCACCTAAAATATAACTATTGATATCTTCACTTTTTAAAATTTCAAAAGCTTTTAAATCGTGATTGTATAAAGTAAAACCAAACTCTAAATCTTGTATCTTAAATATGTTCCTAAAAACACTTGTTAATTGTTCAGGAATAAGTTTATCAGTTCCTAAATTTTTATTGATTAAAATGGACTTTAGCTTAGAAATTTGCTCATCAACTGTAATATCTGTTAAGTTAAGCAATGTAAAACCTTTAAACTTCCAGCTATTTTTAGGGAAATAAGTCTTCCAAAGTTTAATATCATCTGGGTTTGAGATGAGTTGATCGACAACATCTTCAGATAAATCTATAGCATCTTTGGTTGGTTCAATATCAACAAAATCAGCGTTTATAAATAATCGGTAGGTTTTAAGAACCCCATTTTTAGTTGGAATGTCATAATAAATTGGTCTAAAAAAATCAATTTTATAACCATAATAATTATTTAAAATAATAACGCAGGCGTATAAATAATCATATTCATGATTAAAATCTCTTGGTTCAAAATTAAAGTTATCTCCAGCGTCTTGTAAAATTTCTGCAAAACGTTCAGATTGATTAAAAATAAAAGTCTTAAAAGGAATTGACGCGGCTTTAATTTCGTTGGCAGATAGCATGTTAGGGAAAATGTCATCTAACATAATTTTAATCGAATCTTTATAGCTATCGATTTCAGCTTCAGATGTTAAACCTTCAATTAGTTTTGGATGACTTTCTGCATATTCTAAAATAGACGCTATATAGGCTCTAGAAATAGGATTTTGTTCTGTTTTTAATCGCTCTTCGTAAAGCGCAACCACTTTTTCAAAACTAACTGATATGGTAAAGGGATAATCGTAATTTTGCTTCATCCTACAAAAATAAACAAAGTAAAGTGAGTAATTTCTTTTTAAATGTCAATTAACATCGCCTTAAAATATTAGCGTATTACATTAAGAACTGTAAATTTGTAAAAAAAGTAAAACAATGCATAAACTATTTTATTTAGCCGTTTTCTCGTTTTTGATTATAAGTTGTCAAGAAAAAGCGGGTGTTGAAATTAAAGGTCAAGCCGACTTTTTAGATAACAATACAGAAATTTACCTTTCTAAATTAGGCAACCTTCAAAACATAGAGCCGGTTGATACACTGATAGTTCAAAATCAGCAATTTAGCGGCAATTTACCTCAAGCAAACCCCGAAGATGTTTACATTATGATGGTTGACGGTGTGAGAGGTCAAAACCTTGTGTTTATTAATGAAAACCAACCTATAAATATCAATTTAGCTGAAAGTAATTTGCGTGAATCTGAAGTTAATGCTGGTGAAAGCAACCAATTAATGCAAGATTACTTAAAAGCTCAAATTGAATTTGGAAAAGAATTCTCTCAATTAAACAAGGCTATTATTCAAGCTAGAAACAATAAAAATCGGGCAAAATTCGATTCGATAAGAGTTGAAATTGATAACAGAAAAACTGAAAATATTGAGTATAGAAGTAATTTAGTAGATAAAAATCCTAACTCTATTGTAAGTTTATTAATTATAAGCGATTTATTTAATCAGAAATCTTTACCAACTTCAGAGGTCAAATCAAAATTTGAGTCAATTGACCCAGAACTTAGAAATATTGAATTTGGTAAAACACTAAATAAAAAAATAGCGGCTGTAAATGCAACAGATATTGGCTCGGTGGCTCCAAAGTTTGAAGGTCCAACCCCAAGCGGTGATATTTTAAGCTTAGATGAAGCGCTTGGAAAAGTAACATTAGTCGATTTTTGGGCCTCTTGGTGCAAACCTTGCCGTATTGAAAACCCAAACATTGTTTCTGTCTATCAAGATTATAAAGACCAAGGCTTTAAAGTATTAGGGGTTTCATTAGACAAGCCTAACCAAAAAGACCGTTGGTTGAAAGCGATTAAAGATGATAATTTGACTTGGAATCATATCTCAAACCTACAATATTGGGAAGAGCCAATTGCTAGGTTATACGGTATAAGCTCTATTCCTGCCGCTTTCTTACTCGATGAAGATGGTAGAATTGTTGCTAAAGATTTAAGAGGACAAGCTTTAAGAAACAAAGTTGATGAACTCTTAAATGAAGAAGAATAACAAGGTTTAAACATTGAGTTTAATCTTAATACTAAAAACCGCTAAAATATTTTTAGCGGTTTTTTTAGTTGTAGTTGAAAATCTAAAGCTTATTTAAGTATTTAAGTACAAATAAAAATACAATTGGGACAGCTAATAATATAACCATGTATAAATTAGAGCTCAAAACAGAAGGATTTAAAATAATCCCTAGTATGAAACCACCCATAGCTCCGCCAAAATGAGCATCATGACCAATGTTGTCACGTTTAGCACGCATTCCCCAAATAGAATATAATAAATAGCCTATACCAAACACATAGGCAGGCATTGGAATGAAAAAGAATAAGCCTAACATCATGTCAGGTCTAAATAAAATTGATGCATAAAGCACACCAATCACTGCACCACTTGCGCCTACAGCCGTATAATAGTTTTCATTTTTATGAAATAAATAAGATAGTACATTACCCAAGATTAAACTCACTATATAGATTAAAATAAAACCAATACGACCAACAAAATAAATGACAGAATCTGCAAAAAAATACAGTGTTAGCATATTAACAAATAAATGCGTATAATCAATATGCAGAAAGGCTGAACTAATCATACGTATGTAATCCCCAGATTTTATACTCCCAATTTCAAACTTATAACGTTCAAAAAATCCATAATCATTAAAGCCTTTAATTGAAATTAATACCGTTCCAAGTATAATCGCAATTGCAGAAATATCTAAATTAAGCATACCTAAATTTTATAGTCAAATATACTTATCTTTGCCCAAAATTCAGCTTAATGCAATTACTCATTTACGTTTTATTATATCCTATTCTTTGGCTTATTTCAAAACTTCCATTTAAATTAATTTACCTATTATCAGACCTTGTTTACGCATTGGTTTACAACATTTTTGCTTACCGAAAAAAAGTGGTTATCGACAACCTAAAACTTGCTTTTCCAGATCAAACAGAATCTGAACATCAGGCTATTGCCAGAAAATTCTATAAACATTTATGTGATGTGATTTTTGAATCTATTAAATCAATTTCAATTACAGAAAGAGAATTGCATCAACGTTTCAAAATCAAAGATACATCGCTTTTTACCGAGCTTGAACAAAATAATAAAAGTGCCATTTTGATGCTTGGCCATTATGGTAATTGGGAGTGGATTTTTATTTTACAAACTATAATAAACCATAAAGGTTATGGCGTTTACAAACGTCTTAAAAACAAGTATTTTGACCGCTTGGTAAAACAAATTAGAGCCAAGTATAACACGCAATTAATTACAACTAAAGAAACAATAAGCACCTTAAATAAAGTTAACGAAAAAGGTGAGTTAAGCATTAGTGGTTTTATCTCTGATCAATCACCCAAAAAAGATAAGGCCTTTCATTGGCAAAACTTTATGGGTGTTAATGTTCCTGTTTATACTGGTGCTGAAATGTTAGCAAAAAAACTTAACCATGCTGTTGTATTTTGTAAAATATCAAAACTAAAGCGAGGCCATTATAATTGTGATTTTGAACTTATTACTAAACAACCTCAATCAGTTCCTGATTATCAAATTACAGATCAATTTTTAGAACTTGTTGAACAACAAATCTATGAAGAGCCTGCCTACTATTTATGGACACATAAACGCTGGAAACACAGGAAACGATAGCCTAATTTTATAGCTTAACTTTTTGCTACTGACTTCAACTCTGCTATAAATCTTTGGGCTAATTGATTTGCTTCATTTTGGGTTTTAGCTTCGGTATAGATTCTAATAATTGGTTCAGTGTTTGACTTTCTAAGATGCACCCAATTTTCTGGAAAATCTATTTTTACGCCATCAATTGTAGTTATCTCTTGGTCGCTGTAGTTAGTTACCATCTGATTTAAAATAGCATCAACATTTAAATCTGCCGTTAACTCTACTTTTTCTTTAGCCATGAAATATTGTGGGTAATTGGCTTTTAATTCTGAAACTTTCATTTTTTTATGCGCTAAATGCGATAAAAATAATGCAACTCCCACCAAACTATCACGACCATAATGCAATTGTGGGTCAATAATACCACCGTTTCCTTCACCACCAATTACGGCGTCAACTGCTTTCATTTTAGCAACAACATTTACTTCACCTACAGCACTTGCATAATGTTTACAACCGTGAGCTTCTGTAACATCTCTAAGAGCTCGCGATGAGGATAAATTACTTACCGTTGCCCCTTTTTTATGGGTTAAAACATAATCGGCTACACTCACTAAAGTGTATTCTTCTCCAAACATTTTACCGTTTTCATCCATAAATGCTAAACGATCAACATCAGGGTCAACAGTTAATCCAAAATCTGTGTTGTGCTCTACAATGGCACTAGACAAATCGGTTAAGTGCCTTTCTAAGGGTTCTGGATTATGCGGGAAATGTCCTGTTGGTTCGCAGTATAGCTCAATTACTTCAACGCCAAGTTGTCTTAATAAAGGCGGAATTGAAATACCACCAGTTGAATTTACGGCATCTACAACAACCTTAAATTTAGCCTTTTTTATGGCGTCTTGATCTACTAACTCAAGTTGAAGCACTTCTTCAATATGTAAATCAATATAAGCAGAGTTGCGATAAATATCACCTAAATCATCGACTTCAGCGAAGTTAAAATCACCAGACTCTACAGAATCAATAATTGCTTTTCCTTCTTCAGCATTTAAAAATTCACCATTTTTATTAAGTAATTTTAAGGCATTCCATTCTTTTGGATTATGACTAGCGGTTAAGATAATTCCGCCATCGGCTTGTTCAAGTTTAACAGCCATTTCTACGGTTGGTGTTGTAGAAAGTCCTAAGTCGACAATAGAAATTCCCATACCAACTAAAGTTTGCATGACCAGACCCTGAATCATTCCGCCAGAAATACGAGCATCCCTGCCAATAACTACTTTATAATGTGATTTTGAACGCTGATTTTTAAGCCAAGTGCCATAAGCTGCCGCAAAATTAACAGTGTCTATTGGTGTTAAATTATGCTTAGGCTCGCCGCCAATAGTGCCTCTAATTCCTGAAATTGATTTAATAAGTGTCATAATGGTTAGATTTTCGGTAAATATACAAGTCCTGTAATTTTAATCCTAACTTAAGCTAAAAGTCGTTTAAAAAAATTAAATTGTCGCATGAATTATTTAGCACATCTTTACTTATCAGGAGATGACCAACAGGTTTTAATTGGAAATTTCATGGCTGATAGTATTAAAGGCAATCAGTATTTAAATTATCCAAAAGGAATTCAGAATGGCATTTTACTACACCGCTTTATTGATAGCTTTACAGATGCACATCCACTGATTGTTAAGCTGAAACAATTCATGTATAAAGATTTACATCATTACAGTGGCGTTGCTATAGATGTTCTTTTAGACCACATATTAGCAAAAAATTGGTCTAAGTATTCTAAGGTAGAATTAATAGATTTTGTGCAGAATTGTTACTTTGTATTAAAAGAAAATTACGACCTTCTAACAGAAAATGTTAAGCGATTTTTACCCATTATGATTAAACATGATTGGTTGTATAATTACAGAACTGTTGAAGGTATTACACAAATTTTAAAACAGATGAACAAGCGATTGAAACATGAGGTTGATTTATCAAAATCGGTTTACATCATGCAACAAAACATTCAATTGTTTGAAAGTCATTTTAACTCTTTTATAGCTGAACTTAATCAGGAAGTCAACATATTTCAATCTAACATTAATTAAATTTCAATCATTTCACCATCTTCAGGAATAATAAGCTTGACTGATTCAGGTATTGTTTTTAATTCTTCTTTCAATGAAGTTCGTGTTGTTTTGCAGTGATCAATCGCATCCATATGTATGGCGATTATAGTGGTTGAAAAATTTAAATCTTTAATAAGTTGCTTAACTTCAGCTGCGTTCATAATAATGTTTTGGCCGCATTTATCAGGAAATTCAGCTCCGCCAGAATTTATAATGATATAGTCTGGTTTTAAATCTTCAATGTTTTGTTTAATACTATCATTATAAATACTATCGCCCACGATATAAACCGAAGGCAAATTACCCGATTTAAAAAATAATCCAGTTACAGAACCCATTTCTGTAAGTAGTTGACCACGACCGTGAAAGGCTTTTAAAGCTGAAAAATTAATTTGATTCCAACTAAAGTTATCTTCAAAGGGAATCAAATTATTAAAACCTTTGGCCTTTACAAAACTGTAATCAACATTTTGAACAAAAAAAGGAAGCGATTTATCAATTGCCGATGCAGCTTGATCATCAAAATGGTCAACATGTTTATGCGTTAAAAAAACTGCTTCAATATCGTTTAAAATTGAAGGAATAGAACAAGGCAAATCCACTGTAGGGTTTTTAGAAATTGAGGCAAATGACTCAAATGTGTAGGGTTTTGAAAACATAGGGTCTACCAAAAATACCGAATTATTATAGGTAATTTTTAAGCTTGCGTTTCTAATTAACTGAATTTGATTTATCATAGTTTAAACATAAAAAAACCGCTCCGTAATGAAGCGGTTAATGATTAAGTTTTTTTTACAATTATTTCACAATAATTCGTTCAGTCACTTTCTGACCATTTTCAAAATCTAATTGTAATAAGTATAAACCTTGAGGTAATTGATTAACACTCAATTGCTGTTTATCTCCTCTTGCTAATAACTGACCTGTTACAGAATACATTTTATAGGTATAATTCAAACCTGACTTATTTTCTATATTGATAACAGAATTTGTTGGATTAGGATAAATTGAAACTTGTTGTTCTAAATTTGATTGTTGGGTTGATAATGAAGATACCACACTAAACGCTGTTGTCTCAGAACTTGTAAACTGTCCACCAGCAAAAATAACCTCATTCTCTGCAGTAACAAGCTCGTATGAACCTTGACCCCATCCACAGCAAATACCATCTGAAGCCGCATCATTTATTATGAAATTGTAACACTCATCTTGTTGAACATTTAAACTTATGGAATAATTTTGAGTATCTGCATAAGGTGAATTTGGTCCTGATTGAATTAAATTACCACTCGAATCTCTTAATTCCCAAGTTGTTTCTTCACCATAATCATCTGTCAACAATTCAAAAGTAACGCCAGTGGTTTGATAAGCCTGTCCTGAGAAATTATTTACAGTATTAGCATAAGTGTTGTCAGTAGGATTATTATCAACACTGCTATTGACTGTTGTAATTGCCGCTTGAATTGTAGTTGAACCATTAATATTCAATGTTGGCTGAGTAATTGTAGCTGTAGAATTTGGTGCTAAATTACCTGTCCAATTTGTGTTAACAGGTGTTGCAGAATTTACTTGGTAACTAAATTCTATTGATGTAATTGTATTGCTTCCTACATTTTTAACTTCAAAACTTGGTTCTGCAGTAGTGCCGCAAACTTCATTATCCAAGCCTGTCACTATTAATCGGGCATCATTAGTAAAAACTTGTGCTGCTGGATATTGGTCAATAATTACTTCACCTGTATTATTAGGGTCTAACCAATCACTAAGTCGTGTTGAAGCTGTGCTACCAAAATCCCAAGAGACATCAAAACGACCATAAAAATCATATGCACCATTATTAGACGTTCCGCTACAAGCTGCAGCTCCACCTGCTAATTGGCCGACAATTCTACCATTTTCATCAAATAAAGCAGAGCCTGAAGAACCTGGTTCGGTTACACCTTGCTCCCACTCATTAATATACCAAACCTCCATATTAGGTTCAGGGCCAAAAGATACTTGTGTTTGAAACGGACCATCATCATCACGACATATTTTCATAATATCACCATCAGGATGGTGAATGCCAACAACATAATCAGGGGAATTACCAGAGCGATCCCAACCAGCCCAAACTAAATCCCAAGCATCAGGTAAGTTAGGGGAAATTTCAAGCAATGCCATATCTGATTTTGCATTACTAGCTCTTAAGATTGCGCCACTAGCGGTTTGATTAAAACTTCCGTTTGTAGAACTTGCTGGAGTGGCACAAGATGGGTTTGGACTTATCCAATTAAAACGAAATGCCCAATTAGACACACCACCACCAACACAGTGATTTGCTGTTAAAAAATATTGAGTACCATCATTAGAAGTGTTATTAATCAATGTTCCTGTGCAAAAACCAGAACCACCAACAACTGTCATAGCTACTGAATTTTTTAATTCATCTTTAAGGTCATCAAAATCTGAGCCTACGCCACAATCAACATCAATGTTACAATCGCCTGAAGTGTTTAAGGCTTTAGCTGTTTTAAATTGCGCAGCAGATCTATAGCCATGAACCACGGCTGAAATATTTAATAAACCTTGACCAATACTAGACTCTGGCTCAAAATATTCTACAATCACAGTATCTCCATCAACTAACCAAGAACCAAAATTAAGGTCTTTTCGGTTTTGAGAACTCGTATAAGCCCCTAAAACATCTGTTTTGTCATCATTATAAAAATATAAAGTTGCTCCATCTGGTAGCTTGTACTGATCAAAAAGGAAATTTAAAGTCTTAGCACCTTCCGAGTGAAATTTAAGTAACCAAACACGACCGCCTGATTCTACATCAAACCATTGGCCAGAATTGTCTAAGCCATAGCTAACACTAAAATCATAACCAAATCGCCAGGGAATATCTCGCTTTTTATCGTTGATTTTATCCTCGGCTTTTATAGCCTCTAAATCAAATTCTGGCATTGTAATGGTAGGAATCTCATCTAAACCGACCGAGTCCCAACTTTTAGGTTGACCTGAATTAGTTACTTGAGCAAAGATTGGACTTGCTATCAAAAAAAATAATATGGGTAAAAGTTTACGCATTGTTTAAATATTTAATTAAATTTTTGCTAATTTAATTTAAACAATTGTAAATAAAAAAAGTCGGTTGTTAAAACCGACTTTTTTTTATTAATTTCTACGTTGAAAGTATTAAATAATTAACATCGCATCTCCATAGGAATAAAATCTATATTTTTCTTTAATAGCTTCTTTGTAAGCTTTTTCCATTAAATCGTGACCAGCAAACGCAGAAATCATCATTAAAAGTGTTGATTTTGGCATGTGAAAATTTGTAACCATACAATTAGCTATACTAAAGTCATATGGAGGAAAAATAAATTTATTAGTCCAACCATTATATTCATTTAAGCGCTGGTTAGAACTTACAGCACTTTCAATTGTTCTCATCACTGTTGTTCCAACAGCACAAACTCGTTTTTTGTTATCTAAAGCTGTATTAATGGTTTTAGTGGCTTCTTCATCAATCATGATTTCTTCAGAGTCCATTTTATGCTTTGATAAATCTTCAACTTCAACAGGGTTAAATGTACCTAAACCAATATGTAAAGTAACTTCAGCAAAGTTAATTCCTTTTATTTCAAGACGCTTCATTAAATGCTTTGAGAAATGTAAACCTGCTGTTGGCGCTGCAACTGCACCTTCTTTCTTAGCATAAATAGTTTGGTAACGATCTTCATCTTCAGGCTGAACATCACGCTTTATGTATTTGGGTAGAGGTGTTTCTCCTAATTCATTTAATTTTTTTCTAAAATCTTGATAAGAACCATCATATAGAAAACGCAGTGTTCTTCCTCTGGAAGTGGTATTATCAATAACTTCAGCAACTAAGCTTTCGTCTTCACCAAAATAAAGTTTATTTCCAATTCTAATTTTTCTAGCAGGATCTACTAACACATCCCAAAGACGTGTTTCAGGATTTAACTCTCTCAATAAGAAAACCTCAATTCTAGCTCCAGTTTTTTCTTTATTTCCAAAAAGACGCGCTGGAAAAACTTTCGTATCGTTGAATATCATCACATCATCTTCATCAAAATACTCGATAAGATCTTTAAACATTTTATGTTCAATCTCTCCAGTTTTACGATTAACAACCATTAAGCGTGATTCATCTCTATTTTCAGCTGGAAATTCTGCTAATAATTCTTCTGGTAATTCAAATTCAAATTGCGATAATTTCATTCTTTAGCGGTATTTATTAAATTTCGCAAATATACAACTTGAAGATAGGCGATGTCAAGTAAAGTCTTGTATTATTTTAAATTATTTTGTAATCTTAGCAATAATACCGTATTGTTTAAGGTCTTCCCAATAATTTGTATAAGATTTTGAAACCACTTCTGGGTTTTCAATACTCAATTTAGTTTTTAAAGCAAGTGGCGCAAAAGCTAAGGCCATGCGGTGATCGTTATAGGTTGAAATAACCTGATAAGGCTCTAATTTACCAACTGATTGAAGTTGTAAAGTAGAATCTGAAATTTTAACACGACCTCCAAATTTTTCTAACTCAGTCTTGAGTGCCTGTAAACGGTCGGTTTCTTTAATCTTTAAAGTGTGTAATCCACTTAATTCACAATTTATATTTAGGCCTAAACAAGTTACAGCAATGGTCTGAGCTAAATCTGGTGTCTTAATTAAATCAAGCTTAATTTTAGAATAAAGCTTATTTATTTTAGTGATTTTAATAGTTTTATGGTCAACTTGCTCTGTCTTTACGCCAAATTTTTTATAAATATCACGCAATGCGGCATCACCTTGAACACTGTTTAAATTGAAGTTAGACAAGTTTACCGAAAAACCTTCATTTGAAAATGCTACTAAGGCATAATGATATGAAGCGGAACTCCAATCAGATTCAATTTCAACTGAAGTAGGTGAATTTGAATGTGATGAATGAACTTTTATTTGACTTTGATTAAAATCAACCTTTATTTGCTGTTGTTCTAATAAAGCCTTTGTCATTTCTAGATAAGGTCGTGATGTGATGTTACCTTTTAAATTTATGTTTAAACCTTGAGGCAGCTTTGGCGCAATTAACATTAAGGCTGAGATGTATTGACTACTTATATTGGCTTGAATACTAATTTTATCTTTAGTAAGATTTTCGCCCTTAATTTTTAACGGCGGATAACCTTCATTTTTTAAATATGAAATCTTTGCACCAAAATTATTTAAAGCGTCAACCAATGGTTTTATAGGGCGTTGATGCATACGTTCACTACCAGAAATAACAAACTCTTGCTGAGGAATTGTAGCACATAGAGCTGTTAAAAAGCGCATTGTTGTTCCAGCGTGGCCAACATTAATTTTTATTGTTTTAGACTTAGTCTTTAACTGTTTCAGGGCATTGACTAAATGCATGGTATCATCGCTATCTGAAAGATTTGCAATATCTAAACCGCCTAAAACCTGATCAAGAATTAAAGCCCGATTAGACTCACTTTTTGAGCCTGAAATTTGAATTTCTATCGGTTGCCTTGGGTTTGCTGATTTTTCTAGAAAGCTAATCACCTTTTTCCTGTTCTTTAATTTTTCCTTTGAATTTAAAATAAGTAACAATGAAACCATAAATACTTCCACTTGCAAGGCCGCCGATAATTAATTTTATAAACTCAAAATTAGCAAAACGAGCCGCTTTAAATTCATCAAAATTAAAGTCATAAGTTATTACAAAATCAACAATAATATAAACAACACAAAAACCTATGGCTAAAGTGTAAACTGATTTCCAAAACCCTGGAT
Source organism: Psychroflexus salarius (assembly GCF_900129035.1). Lineage (GTDB taxonomy): Bacteria > Bacteroidota > Bacteroidia > Flavobacteriales > Flavobacteriaceae > Psychroflexus > Psychroflexus salarius. The sequence goes on from NZ_FQTW01000001.1 coordinate 221,791, forward strand.
AATTAATTACTTTTTTAAACATAAAGCTACTTTAATTTTTTGTTATTATGATGACGGTCATGGTCACGTTTGGTTTTGATATCAAGTTTTTTATTAAAAGATTCTTGTAAATCGACGCCTGTTTGATTAGCAAGACAAAGTACTACAAATAAAACATCTGCAAGTTCTTCTCCTAAATCTTTATGTTTATCACTTTCTTTTTCGCTTTGTTCGCCGTAACGTCGCGCAATAATTCTGGCAACCTCACCAACTTCTTCGGTGAGTTGCACCATATTGGTCAACTCATCAAAATAGCGAACACCATGATTTTTAATCCATTCGTCGACGACTTTTTGTGCATTTTCAATATTCATTACTTAAAAATTATAAAAGTTAAATCTACTATAATTAGGCGAAGAAATTTATAAAACACTACTGAATTAATCATTAAACTTTTGAAAGCACGATCTTTTCATTTTCTTTATCTACAATAGACTGATAGAGTTCTTTTAGGCTTTCGTAATATTCTGAAGGTAAAATACTGGCATTGATATTGAATATAACTGTGAGTTGTATTTTATCCTCGCTAGCCATTACTAAATATTGATATGTACCTATTTTATTAGGTAGACCAATAACTTTTTTTTCAGGCACATAATCTATGGTGTAACCATCAGGAATTGAAATATTAAAAGTTTGTCTTAATGACCGAGGATAAGTAAAATCAATTGGATAATTTCTTGTTTTATCTTTAAAAGGATTTTCACTAGTTTTAAAAAATAGCATTGGAGTTATATATATTTTATCACCAATTACATCGCTAAAAGAATTTGTAGTTTTAAATTTATAAGAGCGCATAACAGGTTTTGATAAGTCTTTAATATATTTATTGGTGTAGTTACTAACATCATCTATACCTTCATAATTTTCTTTTAGTCTTTCTACCTGCTTCTCTAAAGGCATATTACTTCTAGAAGTTCTATAGCCTAAAGCATAATTTTCATAAAACACTTCGCGAACTTGGCCTTGCAAAACGCCATTATCTTTTAAAATACCTGTTAAATTCGTATTAATTTTTGATGGTGATTTTGGCATCAAATCAAATTGCTCTGATTGTTCTTCACTGTAAATGATGCGTCCTATCCAATTTAAAACTCTTTTAGGCAGAACATTTGGTGCTGAATAAGGTTCTGTAGCATCTAAATGATAGGTTTTATTATCTATAATAGCCAAGCTAGTGACATAATTAAATCCGCTAATTGTTGGAGAAAATGGAATACCTTTAGCTATTGTACTACTCACAACTGGATAAGCCTCGATACCTGCATATTTCAACATAGATGTTAACATCAGATTTATCTCTGCAGAATTTCCTTCACCATTTTTATAAATGCGTTTTAATTTATCTGAACAAAAAAGTCTATTTTTATTATTCCATTTTATTTTCGATTTTACATGATTGAAAATCAACATTAAACGATTTAATTGATTTGAAGTTGAACTAATTAAAGCATCAATATCATCTTCATAATACTTTGTTTTGCTTAATTCTTTACCAAAATCATCAGATTTCATTATAACTTTAGAAACATCTTGCCAGGTTTGATTAAAGTTTTTTCTTTTACCTGTTTGGCCTAGACTTTTAACTGACGCAATTTCATATTTAACTGAAGTTTGGTAATTACTTACATTATTAACATAATTCTCACCTGTAATTTTCGGAACATTTTTTGCAATTATTGTGGTAAAGTTTATTTTAGAAGCTATTTTACCACTATTTGAAGGACCTGTGTTATTGCTACTTCTATAATAAAACTCACCGTCCTGAATATCTGTATTTTTTTCTAGACTATGCTTACCCCTAAAATAACCTCTGTAGGCTAAGTATGTTGCTGGTGAAACTAGAATGAATTCTGAAAAATCTACCGGTATTTCTTTTTGAAATGTCCATTTTGGTAAAGACGTAACATGTGGAGATTTTATGGTATAACTAATCTCAATAACAGATCCTTCTTGAACATTTGGAAGTGCTAATTTTTTAAGATGCCATAACTCACTTGGTTCTTCTTCATAAATGTTTCTGTTTCTGATTTTGTCTCTAGTTATTTTACCATCTTCTAAATTGTAGACATAACCTTTAATATTAATAACTCTTTCTTCATCAGAATTTGAATTGCCTACATAAAATGGAATTGTGATATCAGCTTGGTTTAAACCATCTTTTGTATAAATTTTTATTCGTGAAGTCTTGTTAAAAATATAATTCCAACCATCAGTAAACTCAAATGAAATTTCGCCTTGGTCAAACAAAACTGCTGCTGAAGCGGTTGAATCTGTTGGATGAACAGCTTGCTTTAAATCATTAATGGTAACTTTTTTTAAGTCGGTTTGTGCGATAGTTGAAACGGTCACACAAATAAGGAAAATACAGAAATTTGTAAAACGCATAAGTCTCTTTTAGTTTAATATAATTTTGGTTTGGTCACTTCTCGAAATATCATCTAGAAATGCAGTAAATTCTTTATAGTCTGATTTTTGAAATTTGTTTTTTTTAATTTCAATACTTCTCTTTACAATAAGAATATTTTTGTCTGTCAATTGAAAATTTAATTCATAGTCTCCGAATTTTGACTTGATAGAGATATTATCAGGTAAGTCTGAAGCTTTATAATTTCCTAAATTGTAAATATATTCATCTACATCTTTATAGCCTCGTTCAATTTCAAAAGGATTAGAGCGATTTTTATAGTCTTTTGCTGAAAATGATTTTTGATTAAATGGGTTCACTTCTAAAATCACATCATTACCGAATTTTTTTAGGTATTTTTCAGCATTTAACTTTACATCTTCAGTAAAAACCACGTCATCTTTATTATTGCTGAAATTATAGCTAGTAATGCTTAAACGATTTAAGTTACCCCAATAATTCTTATAATATCTTTGAACAATCCTATCTTCTACTCTATCTAAACCTGCTTTACGATCATACTGTGTACCGTGAGAATTAATTTCAATTTCAGCATCCATATCAAGACCATTAAAACTAATGTTTGCTGTCGAATTTTGAAGGTTATAATCATTTATGTATGATGGTGTTTGTATAATTTTGCCACCAGTGTCGTCAATTGCTAAAACTTTACGATTATCTGTAAAAGTTCCTAAAAAATTAAATGGCTTGGTTTGACTTGTACATTCTAACCAGTAATCTTCATCTTGATCCTCAACTTGTAAAATAACATGATCTCCTTGCATTGAGAAAAAGTCAGGATCAATATCACGTTGATTAGAACCTGAATAAACGACACAGTAATTAGATTTTATGCCCACACTTTTTAGTAAAGCCATTGTATAGTTAGTCAAAGCTTTACAATCACCATATTTTTTATCAAAAACATCTTTGGCAGGCATTGGTCTCCAACCGCCAATCCCAAGCTGAACACTAATATACCGACTATTATCTTGCATAAAGTTGTAAATTAGTCTTGCCTTCTCTTTAGTTGAAGTCGCATCTGCAACAAGATTTTTAACTTGTGTTTCTAGCTGTTTGGGTAGCTGGTCATTACCTTTTAAAAGATTATTGTATCTCCAGAGGCCAAACTCTTTCCAATTGTTTGCTTTTCCTTTTACACCTTCTAAGTTAAATTCATTTAAACCAAATTTTACTGAAGGAACAAATGATTGAAATGAAGGACTATATGCTTCGCTCTTAATGGCTGGCATATCAGTAGCTTTAAAATGAAAATCTGAAATTTGTTCTATTGAAAAACGCTCAAAATTTTGAGTTTGATAGCGTAATTTGATAGGCGTATTATTGACTATCTTATAAGTAGATTTTTCAACTGATTGAAAATAGCGATCTAATGGAAAAAATGGACGTATAAAGGCTGTGTTTTCGGTTTTTAGCTCATATTCAAATTTTACTGTTACAGGATAACTCTTAGGTTTATAATCAAAATAATAAACCCTATTATCTGAATATAATGTGCCATTTGATACAGCGCTTTGGTCTTTAAAATCGCGTTTTTTAAAATGCTCGACTTCTTCACCTACAAGATTATAAACATAAAAATCAAGGTCTTTAATTTTAGTAGCATCATCATAATGCACATAAGCTCCTACTTGTTTTAAACCTGAATTATTAAAAACTGTAATTACGCGCGATAATTTAATCGTCATTTTGTCAATGGCATCTATAATGACTTCAGTATTTTCATCTCTAATAACAGAGTTTGCTGATTGTTTTAAGGTGTCTTTAACTGTTAAAGCAGAATATATTTCTTGAGTTTGAGCTGTTGTAATAGTTGAATAAATTAGAAAGATACACAACAGATGGATTAACTTCATGATGTAGGTTTTTTTCAAAAATATACATTTAGATTTTATTAACAAATAAAACCTAAAATTAATCTATATCAACTATAATATTTATAGGTCCATCATTTTCAGAAATAACTTTCATATCAGCGCCAAAGCGACCTGAAGCAATTTTATGTTTATAGGCTGATTCTAATTTTTTAACAAAATAATCATATAGTAATTCTGCATGTTCTGGTTTGGCCGCTAACCTAAAATTAGGTCGATTCCCTTTCTTGGTAGAAGCATACAATGTAAATTGACTAACCACTAAAATTTCACCTTCAATTGATGATATGTTGGCATTTATGGGTTTAGAATCTGATGGAAATAATCTAATTTTTAAGATTTTATCGACAAGTTTATCTGCTGTAAATGAAGTATCGGTATGCGTAATTCCTAAATAAATTAAATAACCCTTTTGAATTTCGCCCACAGTATTTTCGTCTACAATAACTTGAGCTGAATTTACCCGTTGAATAATGGCTCGCATATCATTTTAAATGTTGAAATTGGTCTTGACGGTAATTATCGTCTTCAGATTCTAATATTTGTAAATAGCTTTGATATCGCGTAAATTCTACTTTGTCTTCGTCTAAGGCTTGTTTAACAGCACATTTTGGCTCATCGACGTGTAAACAGTTATTGAATTTACAATCTTGTTTTAATTCAAAAAATTCTGGAAAATAATTACTTAACTCGTATTTATCGATATCAACCACACCAAAACCTCTTATTCCTGGTGTATCTATTATTCTTGCCCCAAAATTTAAATCATACATCTCTGCAAATGTTGTGGTATGTTGGCCTTGCAAATGTTGTTCTGAAATTTCTTTGGTTTTTAAATTCAATCCTGGCTGTAAACTGTTGATTAAGGTTGACTTTCCTGTACCACTATGACCAGAAACCAAGCAAGTTTTATCTTGCATTAAAGCTTCAACTTGACTAATATTTTTACCGGTAAGTGCAGAAATACCTATGCAGTTGTAACCGATAGAACGATAAACTTCAGCGAGGTATTTCATTTCCCCAAATTCAACATCAGTTAAGGTATCAACTTTATTAAACAGTAATGTTACAGGAATTTGATAGGCTTCAGCCGTCACTAAAAATCGGTCTATAAATGTTGTAGATGTCGCGGGATTATTGAAAGTGACTAACAAAAAGGCAATATCAATATTTGAAGCTATAATATGGGTTTGTTTTGAAAGATTAACCGATTTACGAATAATATGGTTTTTTCGTTCATTGATTTTGGTAATTACAGCTGTTTGCTCATCGCTGCTATTATCAAAGTCATAGTCAACTAAATCACCAACAGCAACAGGATTGGTACTTTTTAAACCTTTAATCCTAAATTTACCTTTAAGTCGTGCTTTTATAAATTGGCCGGTTTCAGTTTTTAAATGATACCAACTACCAGTCGATTTATAAACACGTGCTGTCATAGGCTATTGACTTATAATTTTATGTTGATGCTGTATGGATTCTTGGTGAATAGCCTTTAAAAACCGAATTACAAATTCTTTTGATAATTCATTTTCATCTGCATTAGCAATTAAACGTTGTAATATCGCATTCCAGCGTTCGGGCTGAAGTATCGCCACATTATTTTCTTTTTTAAGATACCCAATAGAATCTGCCACTTTCATGCGTTTTCCTAGAGCTTCCAAAATCTGATCGTCGATTAAATCAATCTTTGCTCTCAATTGCTTAATGTCTGTGTTAAATTTATCTTCACCTTCTCTATTTCTGATTTTTAAATCAACTGTCATTTGATCTAAAAAAGCTGGCGTAATTTGCTGAGCAGCATCGCTCCAGGCTTTATCTGGCGTGTGATGTGTTTCAACCATTAAACCATCGTAATTTAAATCAAGAGCGGTTTGACAAATATCAAACACCAAATTACGATCACCTGCAATATGCGATGGATCGACAATTAGAGGTAAATCAGGAAAGCGACTTTGTAAGTCGACAGCAATTTGCCATTCCGGGTTGTTACGATATTTTATTTTTTCGTAAGTAGAAAAACCACGATGTATTACGCCCAGATTTTTAATATCAGCCGTATAAAATCGTTCTACTGCGCCAAGCCACAAAGCTAAATCTGGATTAACTGGATTTTTTACAAGTACAATTTTATCTGTGCCCTTTAAAGCATCTGCAATTTCTTGAACAATAAAAGGACTCACCGTACTTCGAGCACCAATCCAAAGTACATCAACATCTGCTTTTAAAGCTAACTCAACATGTGTTTTATTAGCAACTTCGGTAGCAATTTTTAAACCAGTTTCTTCTTTTGCGCGTTTAAGCCACTCAAGCCCAATAGCGCCAACACCTTCAAAGTTGCCTGGTCTTGTGCGTGGTTTCCATATCCCAGCACGCATAACGCTTGTATCGGTATCTTTTAATTGGTGAGCAATGGTTAACACTTGTTCTTCAGTTTCTGCACTACAAGGTCCAGCAATCACTAAAGGATGGTTTAAATTAAAATTGTTTAACCAGTTTTTTAACTGCTTGTCGTTATTCATAAAACTATCTAATATACAGCAAAAATAAATTTAATTCGCAATTAATAAGCAAATTTAATAGGCTTTTAGGGAATTTTTCATAACAAAAGTGTTTGCCCTTCTATTTAAGTTTGAAATAATATTTATCAAAATAAAAACGATTCACAAAAAGTGAAATTAAGCCGTTGATATCACTATATAATCTCTAAAGTTTGTAGGTAAGCTGAAGTAAAATAATTCGAGGTTGAATGAGTTGGCGTTGGTCTGAAATTACAAATTCTGAAACATTGCTTCGCCTTCTAAATCCCGTATTAAAAATGTTGGTCGCTTGTAAAGAAACTCGCCAGGCTTTATCCGGATTCCAATATTCAAGGCTTGCATTACCAATATCAAACCGGTTAATACTATTACTGGATTGGTTTTCAAAATAAGTGAGTCTGTAATCAAACTTCACCAAAAAATCTTCCCAAAAATCATATTCTAGGCTTGCAAAAGGCTGTATTTGCATAATATTAGTTTCAAGACCTGGTGATTTTAAGCGAGTAAATTCCTGGGTAATACCCAAGTCAAGATTAGGGAAATCATCATAAGCGCTATTGGTTTGAAGCGTGTAAGATATAAAATCTGAAGTATATTCAACTGCATTATCATTTATCAGGCGACTATAATTATTGCGTGTTCCTGTCACAGACAAATCTACGTACCATTTGTAAAAACCTTTGTTAATCATTAAAGAGCCTAAAAGTGCATTTTCTGGTAAATTGGTATAAAATAATTCTTGAATTTGATCTATGCCATCAAGGTTAGTGCGGCTTCTTATGGAACGTTCTTGAACTCTATAATTAAAATTGGCACTGTAGGTTAACTTCTGACCCAAATTGAATTTAAAATACTGCAAGGACAAATTATGATACAGCTGATTTTCTAAATTTTCATTACCACGAGAAAGTCGGTTAAAAGAAAGTAAACGAAGCCGATTAGCAAATTGCTGTGCGTTTGCAAAATTAGATTTCAAAGCATAATCTAAGCTATAATTTCCGCCGCTTTTAGTTTCATAATCTAAATTTACAGCCGGCAATAACACCCATTTTTGCGTATCAGCAATACTGGAATTAAACTGTAACACATCCCAACTATAGCGGTGTAGTTTTAGTGAAGGTTTACCTACAAACTCATCGATTTTAAATTTATATTCAAGACCGAAATAGCCATCTGTAAGTTGATAATCAAGCTGGTTATTAAAGCCTGCATCTTCAAAACTGAAGCGATTACCGTTATCTAGAAGCTGACCATCAAAGTTTGAAAAATCAGTGTTAAAATAATTAAACCCAGCAATAGGATATAGATGGTTGAAATCATTAATCACCCAATAGTGCTTAGCGTTAAATTGAAGTAAATGGTTGCGCTCACGTTGGTTTTGAACTAGATTAAAATCATCTTCAGTGATAACAAGCGGGATTAATTCTGAAAAAATGGACTGATTAAATAACCAATCTTGTTGATTGGTTTGTTTGTTATATTCATAGTTCAAATTTAAACTGGTGGTATGCGTGTATGAAAATTGTTTATTAGCCGAAAGCGCTTGAATAAAACTGAAATTATCAGGTTGTTGTTCACTTGTTAGTTGAAAAGCTTCAGTCTGAGACGTGGTTTGTGAACTTAAATTATTTCTTGTGTTGGCTCGACTTGTCTTTATAATGCTATTGGAGCTGTAATTAACTGAACTCAAATTATCATACTTGAGCATCAATTTCGATATACTAAAATCAGCTTCTTCTCTACTCCTTTGCGAGCGTGCTTCTTGATTGGCTAGTTCAGAAAAATAATCAAAATTAGTAGTTTGATCTCTTCTGGTCAACGAACTATTTACAATACTGTAAGCATTAAACTCTAAAAATGGGATAACTTCTTGATTAATGCTACCGGCTAAAAAATGATTTCGCTGAAATTTAAAATCATCTTGCCGTAAAAATTGATAAAAATTATCTCGAATTAAGTTTAATTTGTTGGTATTAGTCGCCGCCGAATAGCCACCTTCAAAATTGATATAATCCTTCAGCGTAAACGATTTTTCACCTGTATTATTTAAATCGCCAATAAAATTGATGGCTGTTTTAGGGCTATAGTAAAACAAGGTAGGATTAATTTGATAACGGGCTTTAACGCCACCTGCCGCAGCGATATCTCCGAACAAAAAACGCTTTTTACCTTCTTTTAGTTTAATATTTAAAGCCATACGGTCCGAATCTTCTAAACCTTTTAAAAAGGCAATTTCACTATAATTATCAAGTGCTTCAACTTCATCTACAGCATCGGCAGGAATATTATTTACACCAAGTTTTTCATCACCAGTAAAAAAAGTTTTGCCATCTACCATTAGTTTAGAAACCGGTTTACCATTAACCGTAACATTGCCCGCACGATCTACTTTAATTCCTGGTAATTTTTTAAGGATATCCCGCAATTTTCGTTCTTCGCCTGTTTTAAACTCATCGGTGCGATACGTAATGGTATCTTCTTTAACCACAACTGCCATTTCAGCTTCGATAATGACTTCATCTAAAGATTCGGTGCTGGTGTTTAACACAAAATCGCGCTCTGTATCTTGGGTAAGTGTAATGGTATCTGAAATTTTACTGAAACCAATATGGGTAATACTAAGTTCATAGGAAATATTAGCCTGCAGCTTTAAATTATAAGCCCCATTTATATCTGAAATATCAAATTGAAATGTGGCCTCATTAGTTAATGGTCTTGCAATTACATTAGTATTAGCAATGCCTTGCTTTAAACTATCGGTAATTTGACCTGAAAATTTAAGCTGTTGGGCTTTAGCACCTGCTAAAACCAATAAACATAAAACGGGTATCGCAAAGCTTAATTTCAATTAATTATCTTTAAATGGGTTGACTTTATCGATCATTTTTTGGTAAGCTTCAAGGCTAATTTGAGGTAAATTGGTTGGTGGAGATTCTAAAGCTGATGCCTCAACCTCTTTAAAACTAATAAGATTTGCAGTAAATAGTTGGCTTTCAATTTTTATAAGCAAGCCAGGGAGATTGCTGTAGTTTAATATATTAAAACTAATCGGAATATTTGGCGTATACCATAGCTTAAAATTATGTTTAGATGGAACTTCAACTTCTGCAAGATAACACTGGTACTTCCCTATTTGCTTAGTATCATTTAAAAGTGAAGTTGGATTTGGATCTACATTAAGTAAAAACTCCTTTATGTCAAGATAAGGACGCTTAATGTGCATTAAAGTGGAGTCCTTATCCTTTGTTTTATAATACTTTGTAGCACCTCCAGCAAACCGCAAAGCAGGGTCTAGCTTTCGCTTTCGATCTTGAATTCCCATATCTTGAACCACTTCGTAAAAACTGCGTTCTGCATTAAACACAAACTTGGCTTTAGCGGGTCTAGAATTTAGATATTTATCAAAGGCTTTTTTTAGTAAAGTAGGGTCAGTACCTTCTGACATCTTTTTTTCTATATGCGCTTTGAAGTGCGCTTTATTCACCTTAAACTGATAGATGGCTTCATAGGTTTGGGAATGAACACTAAGTTGTAAAAAAATAAATACTAGTAAAAATAATTGTCTCATAAGTAGTTATATTAAAAAACTGTCTTGAATTTAATCTAAACTGCTTTTAATTATTTTTAAGTTGGGTTTGTTGTTTTGTTAACCTATTTTAGAATAATACTATTTCTTTATTGTACGTGAAATCTTTATCTATTTTAATTTTTAAATGTGTTACTCTTCTTATTTATCACTATAAAAATGACCTCAAAATTAAATTTTCTTGGAAAATTTTTTAACAAAATAAAATATAACTACACCCAAAATATAAAAAACAATACAATCAGATATGCCGTTTAAATTAATTATTTTGAAATAATAAAAATTAATAGTGATAAATAGAGGTATAAGAAAAATAAATATTTGGTCGCCTATGTTTTTCATTTACCCAAATATAAGATACCCTATATACCCTAAAATAGCCCCACCAACAAAACCAAAAAAACCTTCGATAGTTGCACCTACTATAGCACCTGCACCTCCTGCAGGAACTGCAAGTATTCCTCCTGTTAAGGCACCGCCAATTACTAGACCTGAAAGTCCACCTGTGATTGCCCCTGATATCATGCCATAAACACCAGCCATTACTCCTCCAACCATTGCAGCATGTAAACAGTCATTTTTACCAAATGCTCCGTTGGTATTCATATAATTTTGGGTAGCTTCAATTAAAGCTATACCACTATTAAAAATTCTAAGTTCTGGATATGCAATCACATCTTCTTTAAAAGATTTTTTTATTTGCACTAATTCACTAAAGTTATTGTCTTCAACCGCTTTCAATAAATTTATTGCATAATCCTTTTGTTTATTATTTAAAAATTCTGAATTTTCAACATCGCTAATATTTACCTCAAATTGGTTATAGTTTTTAGGTACTATTTCAACTTCTAATCCCATTATATTAGATATATTTGCCAATAAGTCATTACTGCTGTAAAAATCATCAATTAATTGGATTTCAGATTGATTAGTGTATGTTAGATTACTTAAAAAAATAATTTATTCGTCTACTAATTTGTTAGAAACGTTGAGTGCATCTTGATATTCGATATAGTTTGATTCTAAATAATTTTTTTGGTAATTCAAGCTAGCATCTTGAGTTATGCTTTCAGATTCATCACATGAAAAAAGAAAAAAACATAATACTACTAACATAAAACTTTTATTTTTTTTCATTTTTACAATTTTTAAGATTAAATGGTCAGTTTATCATCGTAACGGATGTTATTTTCAGCGCTAAGACTGTTAAGGTCTCATGAAAAAAACTATCTTTGCATTGGTAGATTGAGATATATAATTTTCATGTCTTAATTTTTTGAGAAGCGCTTACCTGGTAGGCGCTTTCTCTTTTTTTGATTTAGAAGAACATCATAGATTTATAATTACATCTTCAAATGTAAAAAAACATTTCACACTTTTTTAGTATAAATTTTCAAAAAACAATTAAATCATGTAATATTTGATAATATCATTATTATTTAGCCTTTTCGATACGAATTAAGAAAAGCCATATCCTAACCTTAAATTAAATTTTAAGACCTATTCAGGGCTTTTAAAAAACGGAGATTTCCTCTAAAATCCTGTTTCAACTCTACTTCACTAAAACCAAAATCTTCAACCAACTGTTTGGTGTCTTCGGCTAAATATTGGTTGAGTTCAAAAAACAATCGGCAAGAAGTTTGTTTTTTGACTAGTTGTGAGATTTTTCGGTAAAACAACAAGGGATCGCTATTTGAAACAAACAAAGCTAATTCGGGTTCATGGTCTAAGACGTTGGGCTGCATTTCGGCTTGTTCTAATTCACGCACGTAAGGCGGATTAGAAACTATCACGTCAAAGTCCTGCGGAAGTTGCTCGAGCTGAAGAATATCTTGCTTAAAAAAATGAATCTTTTGTTGATGTGCTTTGGCATTTTCGGTCGCTAGTTGAAGTGCTTCGGTTGAAATATCACAAGCATATACTTCAGCTTTTGGCAAATACTTAGCTAAAGTAATTGGTATACAACCGCTACCTGTACCAATATCTAAAATCTTAATAGCTTGGTGCGTTTTCAGTTCAGCAATCATCCATTCTACTAATTCTTCTGTTTCAGGACGCGGAATTAAAACAGATGGATTCACCTTAAATCGTAGGCCATAAAATTCGGTGTAACCTAAAATATATTGAATAGGTTCTTGGTTGAGTAATCGCGAAAACTTCAACTGAAATTCTTTAAGTTGCTGATCCTGAATTTCAACCGAGTTCTGCAGTTGATGGTCTAAGGCACGATAACCTAAAACCGCTTCCGCTAACCAATGGTAAAGCTGTTTAGCTTCTGCTTGGTCATAAACTTCTGTAAGTTGACTTAAGCAATCCTCGCGGTATTTTCGTAAATGAAGTTGAGCCATTTTTACAAAGTTTTAAGCATCCAAACATCACAAGAATGATGACCTGTGTTGCCCATTCGGTGGTCAATATACTTGAATCCAGTTCGTTGATAGAGTTTTTGCGCTGCCTTCATCCAAGGTAAAGTTTCAATATAGCATTGGGTATAGCCTTGTTCTCTGGCAAAGTCTAAACAATACTGCATCATTTTGGTGCCTAAACCGCGACCACGAACTTTAGGATGAAAATACATTTTTTGTAATTCACAAATGTCTTGAGATTCGCCTTCAAGCTGAGCAATACCAGCACAACCTAAAATTTCATTACCTTCAAGTAACACAAAATAATTGGCGCGTTTTTGACTTTGATAATGTTCGTAAAGTGTGTCTAAAATAGGATCGGCATAAGCGGTGCCTGTTTTAGGCGCATTTTGCTCTTCGAGAACAAAACGAATTAAGGCTGCAACTGGTCTATTATCTTGAGCTTGAATTGGTCGGATTTCAATCGATTTCATCAAAATTAAATTCTATTTTTGTGGCGTGAAGATACATGAAAAATACATGGCGCGTTGCATTGAATTGGCAAAAAAAGGCTTAGGCAACACCTATCCTAACCCACTTGTGGGCGCTGTGATTGTTTACAAAGACCAAATTATTGGTGAAGATTATCACCACAAAGCTGGTGAAGCGCATGCTGAAGTCAACGCAATTAATGCGGTTAAAGATCAAGAGCTACTTAAAAAATCGACCATTTATGTAAGTTTAGAGCCTTGCAGTCACTACGGTAAAACGCCACCATGTGCTAACTTAATTATAGATAAAGGAATACCAAATGTGGTGATTGGCCATGTAGATCCATTTGCTGAAGTGGCTGGACGCGGAATTAAGAAGTTATTTGAAGCTGGATGCCATGTTCGTGTGGGCGTTTTAGAAAATGAATGCGCTAATCTTAATAAACGTTTTTTTTGTTTTCATCAAAAACAGCGGCCTTACATTATTTTAAAATGGGCACAAACCGCTGATGGATTTATAGCGCCTGGTTATCAAAACAATGGCGAAATTTTTTGGATTTCAAATGCTTATGCCAAGCAAATGGTTCATCAATGGCGAACGCAAGAAGCGGCCATTTTAGTTGGTACTGCTACGGCTTTAAAAGACAATCCTCAACTTTCAGCGAGACATTGGCATGGCAAACAACCAACGCGATTAGTGATTAATCGAGATTTACAATTACCTGAAACGCTTCAAATATTTGACCAATCTCAACCGACTTTTATATTTCACGACATAAGTTTAAATAAAGTATCACAAAAAAATTTAAGCTACATTCCAATCGATTTTTCTAAAAATGTCATCAATCAAATTTTGAAACAACTTTATCAAGAAAATCTACAATCGGTGATTATTGAAGGTGGCCAAAATACCTTACAACATTTTATAGATGAAAATTTATGGGATGAAGCCCGCATTTTTGAAAGTCAATCTAAGCTGAAAAGTGGCATTAAATCGCCAAAATTTAAAACTGAACCTTCTAAAACACTAAAAATTTTAGATAACCAACTGAAATACCACTACAATGAAGATTAAACACTTGATATTTGATTTTGGTGATGTTTTTTTAACCCTTAATAAATCGGCCACCAATAAACATTTAAGTCGGTTTGGTTTAACAGAATTTACACCTGAAATGCTGCAACAAAATGAAGCTTATGAACAGGGTTTAATTTCTACTAAGGACTTTATAAACTTTTACACTTCAACCGTAGACGGATTAACAGCTGATGAGTTTATTCAAGCTTGGAATTCAATATTAATCGATTTTCCTGAACATCGTTTGCGGTTTATTCAGCGGTTAGCTCAACAAGCAAAATTCGATTTAATGTTATTAAGCAATACAAATGAGTTGCATATTAGTTGGGTTAAAAAACATATTGATTGTTTTGAAAGTTTTAAAAGCTGCTTTAGTCAATTTTATTTATCACATGAAATTAAACTTAGAAAGCCAAATCCAGAAATATTTGAATTTGTCATAAATCAAAACAAGTTTAAGGCAAATCATTGTTTGTTTGTAGATGACACTAAGGAACATACCTTAGGCGCTCAAAGTCTTGGAATTAACACCTGGCATTTACAAGCTGGACAAGAAAATGTCACGGATTTATTCACTAAAAAAGCTCATTTATTTTGATTTCATTAGCGCTAAGTATTTTGTCGTCAAGCCTTATTTATGTGGTCTTTAAACTTTTAGGTAAATTTGAAGTTTATCGCTTGCATGCCTTGATTTTCAATTATCTCACAGCCTTTTTACTTGGCTTGAGTATGCAATCTAATTTGAGCTTGTCAAGCTTTAGTGAAGTTTATGCGCAAGATTGGTTTTTCGGCGCCATTTTTTTAGGAATTTTGTTCATTACCATTTTTAATTTTATGGTCATCACCACACAAAAAAGTGGATTATCAGTGGTTTCAGTTGCTAGTAAAATGAGCTTAGCAATTCCTGTTATATTTGTGATTATCGCTTATGATGAAGCGCTTAATTTAGGTAAATTAACGGGTATAATTTTGGCTTTAGTCTCTGTGTTTTTAGTTTCTATAAAATCTAAATCACTAAAAATTGACTACCGCAATTTAATTTTCCCACTTATTGTTTTTGTTGGCAGTGGTATTATTGAAAGTAGCATAAAGTTTTTTGAAAACGACTATGTCGCGAAGTCTGATGTTGCCATTTTTTCTGCAAGTATTTTTCTTTTTGCGTTTATTTCAGGATTGATAATGCTTTTTTCAAATCGCATTCATCGCCAACAAAAGTTATTACCTAAAGCCGTTTTAGGCGGGATTTGTTTAGGGATTCCCAATTATTTTTCAATTTACTTTTTTATCAAAGCACTTGGATATGAAGAATTAAGCGATTCAGGTATATTTATAATCAATAATGTAAGCATTGTTTTACTCTCGACAATCATAGGCATTTTGGCATTTCGTGAGCGATTAATTGTCAAAAACTGGATCGGAATTGCCACAGCAATAGTAAGTTTGGTGCTCATTAGTTTGTTTAATTAAATTTTATGACTGAAGATACTTACAAAACTATTTTAAAACCAGGACAAGAAACCTTATACAAGGTTAAAGGAAGTAAGTTTTTTGGTTACGCGTTTCCAGTTGAAACAGAAGAAGATGTGCAACAAGCTATAGAACAGCTCAAGAAAAAGCACCACAAAGCAAGGCATTTCTGTTATGCCTGGCAGCTAGGTAAACATTATGAGCATTACAGAGCCAATGACGATGGCGAACCATCAAATTCAGCTGGGATGCCTATTTATGGTCAGTTACAAAACTTTAATCTTACCAACATTTTGGTGGTGTCTGTCCGTTACTTTGGTGGAACAAAATTAGGTGTTGGCGGTTTAATCTCTGCTTACAAAACTTCAGCACAACTTGCTATTGAAGCAAGCGAAATAAAAGTTAAACGCATTACTAAAGTGTTTTATGTCAATTGTGAATACGATATGATGGATGTAGCCATTCGTTTGGCAAATGATTTAAACGCTGAAATAATTCATCAAAATTTAGAACTCGACTGCAATTATACCATCGAAGTTCGTTTAGATGATTATGATCGTGTTTTTGAAAATTTTAAATCAACTTATGGGCTTCACGTTAGAGAGAAAAAAGAAAAAAAATAATGACGTTTTACGCTGCAATTAAGTCTAAAATAGACTGAGGACAACGCATCGGTTTTCTAGATTCAGCATTCATAAAAACATGAGTTGTAGAACCTGATGAACTCACAATTTCATCATTGATTTTAATATCATATAAAAATTTCATTTTAACATTTGGCAGTGATTCTAAATAACACTTAACATAGATGGTATCACCAAAATAAAGTGGTTTTTTAAAGTTAACATTTAAATTAACTAAAGGCAGCATAACACCTTCTTTTTCGAGCTCATGATAGTGCATACCTGCATTACGAAGCCATTCTACTCTAGCCTGCTCAAAATAAATAGCATAATTTGAATGATGAACGATACCCATTTGATCGGTTTCAGCGTAGCGAATTTCTATTGTTGTTTGACTAGGTTTTAACATATTTTAAAAAGAATATTAACGCAATAAAGTGTGATTATTAGCAATTTCTAATCTATGAAAATAAAACTTAAAATTCAATACAAATTTCATTTTTTTATTAACTAATTTGTTCACATATTTGTCATCTCGTTTGAGAGTTTTATAACAAAATAATCAACTACAACAGTATAAACAATTATGCCGAAAACCGCTGGTTCAGTATGGAAAAATTGCCTTGATTTTATACAAGACAATATCTCTAATCAAGCTTACAAAACTTGGTTTGAACCAATAGAGGCTGTAAAACTAGCTGACAATTCTTTAAGTATAAGTGTACCATCAAAGTTTTTTTATGAATGGCTTGAAGAACACTATGTCGATTTATTAAAATCGGCGCTAACCAAAGAGATTGGTCGTGGTGCACGTTTAATTTATGTTATTCGTATGGAAAATACGCCAGATAAACAAAAGGCGTATACCGAAAAAATACCGAGTTCTCAACGGTCTCATGTGGCTTCACAATCTGTTGAAATTGCTACTAAACAAAAAAATCCTGAGCTTAAAAATCCGTTTATTATTCCTGGAATTCGTAATCTTAAAATAGATTCACAGCTTAATTCTAATTACGGATTTGAAAGTTTTGTTGAAGGTGACTCTAACAGACTAGCACGTTCTGCTAGCATGGCGGTTGCCAATAAACCTGGTGGCACCTCGTTTAATCCGTTATTAATTTTTGGCGGCGTTGGTTTAGGGAAAACACATTTAGCGCATGCCGTTGGTTTAGAAGTTAAAGAAAAATATCCTGATAAAACTGTCTTATATATTTCTGCTGAAAAATTCACGCAACAACATATAGAATCTGTTCGAAAAAATAATAGAAACGACTTTATTCATTTTTACCAGATTATTGATGTATTGATTGTTGATGATATCCAGTTATTATCTGGGAAAAAAGGAACGCAAGATGTGTTTTTTCATATTTTTAATCATTTACATCAAAATGGGAAACAAGTTATTTTAACCAGTGACAAGGCGCCTGTTGACATGCAAGAGATTGAGCAACGTCTACTGTCACGATTTAAATGGGGACTTTCAGCAGAGTTACTTCAACCTGACCTTGAAACCCGTTTATCTATTATTCAAAATAAATTATATCGTGATGGTGTTGATATGCCTGAAGACGTTATTAATTATTTAGCTGAAAATATTCAAAGTAATATCCGAGAGTTAGAAGGTGCTTTAATTTCATTGATTGCACATTCTTCGTTTAGCCGTTCAGATGTCAGCATTGAATTAGCTGAGCAAGTGGTTAAAAACTATGTAAAGAAGTCTAAAAAGCAAATATCTATAGATCATATACAAAAAGTTGTAAGCGACTATTTTCAACTTGATGTAGAAATACTGCAATCTAAAACAAGAAAGCGTAATATTGTACAAGCTAGACAGTTAGCCATGTTTTTTTCTAAGAAAATGACGAATAATTCTTTGACTGCCATAGGAAAACAAATTGGAAAACGTGACCATGCAACAGTATTACATGCTTGCAAAACAGTTGATAATTTACAGTTAACCAACAAGCAGTTTAAACGTTTTGTTGAAGATATTGATAAAAAACTGAAACAATCATAATTAAAAAATATGGCCACTAAAGTTTTAATGGTCTGCTTAGGAAACATTTGTCGTTCACCTTTAGCTGAAGGTATTTTGAAGTCAAAAGTCGATTCTAAGCATGTAAAAGTAGACTCTGCAGGAACATCAGCATATCATCAAGGCGAATTGCCTGACCAACGCTCAATAGATATAGCAAATTTAAATTCTATTGATATCACCGATCAACGAAGTCGCCCGTTTTTAAAATCAGATTTTGAAGAATTTGACTATATCTATGTCATGGATGCCTCAAACTACAAAAATGTTTGTGAGCTCACAGACAAGCCAGAATACCTTAAGAAAGTAAAAATGATTATGAATGCGCGTTTTGAAGGCTTAGATGTTGAGGTTCCTGATCCTTACCACGATAGCATTAATGGTTTTAAAAATGTTTATGAAATGCTTGATGAGGCTTGTACGGTAATTGCCAATAAACTTAATTGATATGAACGAACCACAGCAACTTGGGCAACTCTACTTAATTCCTAACCGTCTTGGTGAACAACCACCATTAGAAGTTATGCCACTTTCTGTAAAAAAAATTATAGAAAAGGTAGACCACTATATCGTTGAAAACGAAAAAGTGGCGCGCCAATTCATCAAGAAAATGGTTTCAAGTAAATCTCAAGATAAACTTGTTATTAATACTCTAAATAAATATACTTCTGAACTTGAAATTCCTTCTTATTTAAATGCATGTCAAGAAGGTTATGATATCGGTTTGATATCTGACGCTGGCTGCCCAGGCGTTGCAGATCCTGGCGCTGAAATTGTAGAATTAGCACATCAAAAAGGGATAAAAGTTGTACCTCTCGTAGGACCTTCATCTATATTATTAAGCCTTATGGCTAGTGGGCTGAGCGGTCAAAGTTTTACCTTTCACGGCTATTTGCCTATCGATAAAAACGAAAAGAAGCGCATTTTAAAAAAATTAGAGGCTAAAAGTAGGCAAGACAATCAAACACAATTGTTTATTGAAACACCTTATCGAAATAATCAACTCATCGAGGATATTTTAAAAACTTTACATCCTCAGACACGTTTATGTATTGCTGTAAATCTTACAACTAATGATGAGTATATTAAAACCAAAAGCATTGAAGAATGGAAGACTGAACATCTTGATTTCCACAAACAACCAGCTATTTTTTTGTTTCAGGCTTAATTAATGAATCAATAGAAATACCTGAATGCTTCCATTTAGACAAACCACCTTTAAGATCGAATATTTTAACAAAACCCGAATCTTTTAAAATCTCTACACACTTTTTACTTAAGCCACCTGTTTTACAATAAACGGCCACAGGCTTAGATTTATCTAGTTTCATAATTTTCTCAGAAAACTCTGCATCATAAACTAAATTTTGTGCGCCTTCTAGGTGTAAATCTTGAAAAGCTTCAACTGATCGAACATCGATTAATTGAACATCTTCAAGTTGGTCTAATCGCTGATATTCGTCAGGCGTAATAAGCTGTACATCAGTGCTTTTTTGACATGAGGATACTAAGATAAACCCAATCAAAAATATAGTCGACGTGAAACGTATTTTTTTCATACTACAATAATATAAATTTTTAACATAACTTTTAAATAGATGAATTAGAAATCCACTTAAATTTGTACCAACAAATATTGTATTTACATGGATGTTGAAAATCATATCAAAAGTAATCAAACTTTAAAGCTTCATAAGAAGGCTTTAATAAATTTATTGATTACATCTCAATATGTAAATGACCGTATTAATGCCATCCTTAAGACCTTTGGTTTAACAACACCTCAATTTAATGTATTACGTATTTTAAAAGGTCAAAAAGGTCAGCCTGCTAACCTATCTACAATTCAAGACCGCATGATTAGTAAAATGAGTAACACAACGAGAATTGTAGATAAGTTAATCGAAAAAGAATTAGTCTCTAGACAAATATGCAAAGACAATCGACGAAAAATTGAAATTTTTATTACTGATAACGGTCATCAACTTTTAGATCAAGTGAATCCGCACTTTGAAAAAGAAGAACGCTTAATGACATCGCAACTAAACGAAAATGAGCTAAAAGAATTTTATAATCACTTAAATAAAATCAGAATAAATGAATAAATTGATAGAAGATTTAAATTGGCGTTACGCCACCAAATCTTTTGATTCTAGTAAATCAATTGATGATGAAACATTAAATACTTTAAAAGAAGCTGTTAGGTTGACTGCCTCTTCTTATGGTCTTCAACCTTATGAAGTTTTCATTATACAGGATAAAGATTTACGTCAAAAACTAAAATCAGCTTCATTTAATCAATCACAGATTACCGATTCAGATTATCTTGTCGTTTTTGCGGTTAATACGGTAATTGATGAAGCTTATCTTGATCGATACATCAAAAATATTGCAGAAACCCGCGAAATAGATGTTGAAGATTTGAGTGGTATGCGTAATGCTATTGCTGGTACAGTGCTTCAATTTCCTCAAGACCAAAAATTAAATTGGGCAAAACAACAAGCCTATATTGGTTTGGGTAACTTATTAGCTAGTGCTGCAAGATTACGTGTAGACGCTTGCCCAATGGAAGGTTTTGATAATAAACAATATGATGAGATTTTAAACTTAGAAGCTAAAAATTTAACTTCAGCAGTAATCGCAACTATTGGTTATCGTTCTGAAGACGATTCGCTACAAAATGCTAAAAAAGTGCGAAAATCAAACGAAGAATTTTTTAATCACTTATAATTGTAAACAAAAACAAATAACTATGAAAACAATGTTTAAAGGCTTATCAGCCATCGTAATGCTAATCGCTTTAGTAAGTTTTACTAATGCAATTGAAAAGAAAAAAATTAATGTCGAAGACAGTAAAATTGAATGGGTCGGAGAAAAATTAACTGGTTCTCACATGGGAACTATTAACTTGAAAGAAGGTCACTTTGTTATGGAAGGTGGTGAGTTGACTGGAGGCGAATTTATCGCTGACATGAATACTATTAATGTAACTGACTTATCAGGTGATGGCAAGAAAAAATTAGAAGGACATTTAAACTCAGATGATTTTTTTGGTGTAAACCAATATCCTACTGCTAAATTTGTAATTAACAATGTAGCTAAAAAAGGTAAAGGCTCTTACGGAATTTCAGGTACCATGACCATTAAAGGAACTTCAAATCCTATTGCTTTCGATTTAAAAATGGATGGTGAGCAAGCCTACACTGAAATTGTTATTGACCGTACAAAATATGACATTAAATATGGTTCAGGTAGCTTTTTCGACAATCTAGGTGACAAAACGATCTATGATGAGTTTACCTTAAAAATTAATTTAAAATATTAATTTGTTTAATTGCTTAGTTTAAACAACAGTTATATATTTGCTGAACAATGAAAAATATTATACTAAATAATTGGTGGTGGTTAAATTTACGTCAAGCGTCGTGAACCACATTCCCATTGTTTAAACTATATAACTAAAACAAAAAGGCTTGTCTCACGACAAGCCTTTTTTTATGCCAAAAAACAAGCTAAATGAAACTAAACACAAGTTACAAAACCATTCTTTCAGACACCATTACACCTGTAAGTGTTTACTTAAAATTACGTGATCAATTTCCAAATGCTTTGTTGCTTGAAAGCAGTGACTATCATGCCAACGATAATTCATTTTCATACATCTGTTGTAATCCTATAGCTAGTTTTAAAGTCGAAAATGAAATAATCACAACTGAAGTAAATCAACAAACCTCAACATCTGCAATTTCAAAAAAAGAAGATGTAATAACAAAGCTTCAACAATTTACTGATCAGTTTTCAGTTGAAGACCAAGATTTTAACTTCATCACTAATGGCTTATTTGGTTATACAGCTTACGATGCGGTACGCTATTTTGAAGATGTGGACATCAAGAAAAGAGAAGATAATTTTAGCATTCCTGATGTTTACTATGCTGTTTATCAAACCGTCATTGCCATCAATCACTTCAATAACACCGCTTATATTTTTAATCATTCGGCTGATGGAACCAATTATATAAGTGAAATTGAACAAATCATTTCAGCCCAAACGCATGCAACTTTCAATTTCAATTGTGTTGGTAAGCCTAAAAGTAATCTAACGGATGATGACTATAAAAAAATGGTCAACCAAGCAAAAGCGCACTGCCAACGTGGTGATGTGTTTCAGTTGGTACTATCACGCCGATTTCAACAAGAATTTAATGGAGACGAATTTAATGTCTATCGTGCGTTACGAAGTGTAAATCCAAGTCCTTATTTATTTTATTTCGACTATGGCGATTTTAAAATTTTTGGTAGTTCACCAGAAGCTCAATTAGTTGTGCAAAATAATAAAGCTGAAATTCACCCAATCGCAGGAACATTTAAACGAACTGGAAACGATCAAAATGATGCCGATTCAGCTCTAAAATTAAGTAAAGATCCTAAAGAAAATGCTGAACATGTGATGTTAGTTGACTTGGCAAGAAATGACTTAAGTAGAAATGGAAGTAATGTTAAGGTAGAAACCTATAAAGAAATTCAATATTTTTCACATGTTATACATTTAGTGAGCAAAGTTACAGCACAGCTCAAAGCCAATAGTTCAAGCTTACAAGTTACTGCCGATACATTTCCCGCAGGAACTCTGTCTGGTGCTCCTAAGCCTAAAGCGCTTGAACTCATTGAAGCCTACGAAAATCTAAACCGAAATGCCTATGGCGGTGCTATTGGTGTTATCGATTTCAAAGGAAATTACAATCATGCCATAATCATTCGGTCGTTTTTGAGCAGAAACCACGAGCTATTTTATCAAGCTGGCGCTGGTATTGTAGCCGATTCAACTCCAGAAAACGAATTGCAAGAAGTTTACAATAAACTCGGCGCGTTAAACAAAGCCTTAAAATTAGCTGAAACCCTATAAACTATGAAAAAAAAACGCATTTTAGTCATCGATAATTACGACTCTTTCGTTTATAACCTAGTGCATTATTTAGAAGAATATGATGTAAAAGTTGATACTTTTAGAAACGACCAAATTGAATTAACCCAAATAGATTCTTACGATAAAATCTTGTTATCACCTGGGCCAGGAATTCCAGATGAAGCTGGAAAACTAAAAGAAATTATTAAAACCTATGCTGAAACTAAACCAATGCTTGGTGTTTGTTTGGGTTTGCAAGCCATAGTTGAAGTTTTTGGTGGTAAACTTCAAAATCTCGAACAAGTTTTTCATGGTATTGCAACACCTGCAAAATTAGTAGCTGAAGACAAACGATTATTTGAAGGTATCTCACAAGAGTTTGAAATTGGGCGCTATCATTCATGGGTTTCAATTCCTCAGGTTCCTGAATGTTTAGAGGTAACAGCGGTAGATCATCAAAATCATATCATGGCTATTAAACACAAAACCTTACCAATTAGTGCAGTGCAGTTTCATCCAGAATCAGTTTTAACACCAAAAGGCAAGCAAATGATTAAAAACTGGGTTAATTCTTAAACAAATATTTATGAAATCAATCTTAAATCGACTTATAAGGCACGAAACTATTACAAAGCAGGAAGCAAAAGCAGCCTTGATGCAAATTTCAAATCATGAGGTAAATGAAGCTCAAATCGCTGCTTTTCTGACTGTTTTTATGATGCGTAATATCACTATCGATGAGCTTGACGGCTTTCGAGAAGCTTTAATAGAGTTATGTATTCCTGTCAATTTAAAATCTTATAATCCAATCGATTTGTGTGGCACTGGCGGCGATGGTAAAAACACTTTTAATATTTCTACAAGTGCTTCATTTTTAACAGCTGCTTGTGGCGTCAATGTAGCTAAACACGGTAATTACGGTGTATCTTCAGTAAGTGGCAGCTCAAATGTTTTAGAAGCTGTTGGTATAAAATTCACTAATAATGCTGAACATCTTGAGCGTCAAATTAATAAAACAGGCATTTGTATTCTTCATGCACCATTATTTCATCCTGCTATGAAAGCCGTTGCGCCTATTCGTAAGTCATTAGCGGTCAAAACCTTTTTTAATATGCTTGGCCCTATGGTAAATCCCGTGCAACCTCAACATCAATTAGTTGGTGTTTTCAATCTTGAACTAATGCGGCTTTACGCTTATTTATATCAAAAAACCGATAAAAAGTATAGTATTTTACATGACTTAAATGGCTATGATGAAGTTTCGCTCACTGGCAAAACAAGACATATCAGCCGTAATGAAGACCATAATTTAACACCAGACGATTTTAATTGCTCGACCATTAAGGCCGATGAAATATATGGCGGTAAAAGTATTTCAGAATCAGCTGAAATCTTTACATCAATTTTAAGAGGAAAAGGCACCAAAGCACAACATCAAGTCGTCGCGGCAAATGCAGCGCTAGCCATTAGCTTGGTTAAAAACATAAGTCGTGAACAAGCGTTTGAACTCGCCTATGAAAACTTGCTCCAGGGCAAAGCTTATGAAGTTTTATTACAACTAAAATCACTTTCTAACTAATGGATATTTTAACTAAAATAGTACATCATAAACGTGCAGAAATCGAAGCTAAAGCACAACTAATTAGCTTATCTGATTTAAAAAAACTCAAGCTTTACAAACGTGATCCTGTCAGTTTGAGTCAACTGCTCAAGACAAATGAGTATCTGCCAATTATAGCTGAATTTAAACGTCGATCACCTAGCAAGTCGCTTATCAACCAGTCGATGAGTGTTAATGACGTGGCAAATGCCTATCAAAACTCAAAATTTGCAGGCATGTCAGTTTTAACTGATCAGCATTTTTTCGGTGGTAGTTTAGAGGATTTACTTCAAGCAAGAACAGCATTTAATCAGGCCATTTTACGAAAAGATTTTACTGTTACTAGCTATCAAATTCATGAAGCAAAAGCCTTTGGGGCTGATGTAATTCTACTGATCGCTGCTGTTTTAGATCTAAAGCATTTAAAAGAATTTACTCAAATTGCCCAAGATTTAGGGCTTGAGGTATTAGTTGAAGTCCACTCACAAGATGATTTAGATAAAGCCTTACAAGTTAACGCAGAACTTATTGGGATTAATAATCGAAATTTAAAAACATTTGAAGTTGACCTTGAACACAGCTTAAAGCTTGCTGCACAATTACCAAAACATCAAATTAGAATTTCTGAAAGCGGAATCTCAAAACCTGAAACCATTAATAGTTTGAAAACTAAAGGCTTTAACGGATTTTTAATTGGAGAGCAATTTATGAAAGCTCAACCTCAGGATTTCGAACCTCAACTCAATCAATTCATTAAAGAAATTAAATTATGAACACGCATTTAATCACAAAAGTTTGTGGGCTCAACCAAGCTGAAAACATGCTTGATGTTGACAAACTCGGTGTTAATTATATCGGACTCATATTCTATCCGAAATCACCTCGGTTTGTAACACCAAAAAGCTTAACACCAACAAAGGCAAAAAAAGTTGGTGTGTTTGTAAACACAGACATTAATGAAATTTTAAATCAAATCAAATCTTATAATTTAAGTGCTGTACAATTACATGGTCAAGAATCGGTTGAATTTATAAAAGAATTACGCGAAACTATTTTAAACGACCCTGAACTTAGTTTTATAGAAATATGGAAAGCCATTGCCATTAAAAATAAATCAGATTTTGAACAGTGCTCAGCCTACGAACATGATGTAGATAAATTTGTTTTTGATACTAAAGCAAAAGTTTTAGGCGGAAGCGGCCTCAAGTTCGATTGGGCTAACTTAGAGGCTTACAATTTATCAACTAATTTTCTGCTTTCGGGAGGAATTTCAGCTGAAGACGCCGTTAAAATTAGTCAAATTCAGCATTCTAAATTAATCGGTGTCGATTTAAATTCAAAATTTGAACTTCAACCTGGATTAAAAGACATCAAACGTTTATCAATATTCACCTCACAACTCAAAACCTATGAAAACTCCATTGTATAAAGAACCCAATTCACTAGGATTTTACGGAAATTTTGGTGGCGCATTTATTCCTGAAATGTTATACCCAAATGTTCAAGAATTAAATGAAGCTTATACCACAATTTTAGCTAGTAACGACTTTAAAAAAGACTTTAATAAGTTGTTGCGCGATTATGTTGGTAGACCAACACCGCTTTATTTTGCAGAACGCTTAAGCGAACGCTACCAAACTAAAATCTATCTCAAACGAGAAGACTTATGCCACACAGGCGCTCACAAAATAAATAATACCGTTGGGCAAATTTTAATGGCCAAGCGCTTAGGCAAAAAACGAATTATAGCCGAAACTGGAGCTGGGCAACATGGCGTAGCTACGGCCACTGTTTGTGCCTTAATGGGTATAGAATGTGTGGTTTATATGGGCGCTGTAGATATTAAACGACAAGCCCCAAATGTGTCTCGAATGAAAATGCTAGGCGCAACTGTTAAACCTGCAACATCAGGAAGTCAAACACTAAAAGATGCTACAAACGAAGCGATAAGAGATTGGATTAATAATCCAACAGACACGCATTACATTATTGGCTCAGTAGTTGGGCCTCATCCCTATCCAGATTTAGTCGCCAAATTACAAGCAGTGATTTCTGAAGAAGTTGAACAACAATTATTTGAAAAAGAAGGGACAAAAGTTCCGGATCATGTCATAGCTTGTGTTGGCGGTGGTAGTAATGCCGCTGGTATTTATTATCAGTTTTTAAATAATCCTGAAGTAAACATTATTGCCGTTGAAGCTGAAGGAAAAGGCATTTTAACTGGTGAAAGCGCCGCCACAACTCGACTAGGAAGATCAGGAATCATACATGGCAGTAAAACATTGTTAATGCAAAATAAAGATGGGCAAATTACTGAACCTTACTCAATTTCAGCGGGCTTAGACTATCCAGGCATTGGTCCGATGCATGCTAACTTGTTTGAAAGCAAACGGGCTGAATTTATAAGCGTTACCGATGAAGATGCCATGAAAGCTGGGCTAGAGTTAAGCCAAACTGAAGGCATTATTCCCGCGATTGAAACCGCACATGCTTTTGCTATTTTTAAAGAACGCCAATTTAATCATGATGAAATTTTGGTATTTAACTGTTCTGGACGTGGCGATAAAGATTTACAAACCTATACTGACTACTTTAAACTTATTGACTAATGCAAAATAGAATACATCAACGCTTACAACAACCTGAAAAAATAGTCTCTATTTATTTTACAGCAGGTTATCCTAAACGTGACGACACCTTAGAAGTTATTCAAGAATTGGTTAACAATGGTGTTGATATGATTGAAGTTGGCTTACCATACAGTGATCCCTTAGCCGATGGACCAACGATTCAACAGAGTTCTACACAAGCTTTAAAAAATGGAATGAGCTCTCAACTTTTGTTTGAGCAATTAAAAGATTTAAGGCAAATCACATCAGTTCCTGTTATTGTAATGGGTTATTTTAATGCGATGTTGCAATATGGTGTTAAAGCCTTTTGTGAATCTTGCGAAAAATGTGGCATTGACGGCATAATAATGCCTGACTTGCCAATAGATATCTATCAAGCTGAATACCAAAGTATTTTTGAACAACATCAACTCAGTTTTATTAGTCTAATTACACCACAAACTTCTGATGAACGTATTAAACAGCTTGATGAAGCTAGTAATAGCTTTATCTACATGGTAAGTTCAGCCAGTACTACAGGAAGTCAGGCAGGTTTCGGTCAAACTGAACTTGATTATTTTAAACGTATTCACGACATGAGACTTAAAAATAAACTTATTGTTGGATTTGGAATTAAAGACCAAACAAGTTTTGACCAAGCCGCTCAATACACAAGTGGCTGCATTATTGGCAGTGCTTACATTAAACATATCACTGAGCATGGTTTAAGGCAAACCAAGCCGTTTATAAAGTCACTCAAAGAACAATAGTTTAGTTAGCTATTGATGTTGATTGTAAAAGCCTCTAGTTTTTTAAAAACATAGAGGCTTTTTGTTAATAATAATATCTTGCTTAACTTAGTTCCAGGACTAAATCATCGGCATATACCATTTTACCCACATCAATTAAAACAGCATCTACTTGTCCATTAATATTAGCAGTTACCGTTGTTTCCATTTTCATGGCTTCGATAATAAATAAAGGCTGATTTTTCTTCACTTGATCGCCTTTCTTAACCAAAACCTGACTTAAAGAACCTTGTAAAGGTGCGCCGATTTGATGATGATCAGACTTATCAACTTTTTGATGCACAACTGTTTCAACGGCAATACTTTCATCCTTTACTAAAATGTTTCTTGTTTGTCCATTGACTTTAAAAAAGACCGTCACTAAACCTTCGGCATCAGCTTCACTGATAGAAAGCAAAGTGATTAGTAATGTTTTACCACGATCTAATTCAACGACAATTTCTTCTCCTAAATCCATGCCATAGAAGAAATTCTTTGTTGGTAGGTTAGTCACATTTCCATACTTTAAATGCGCATCATAAGCATCTGTAAATACCTTTGGATATAGTTTGTAGGATAAGAAATCAGTAAAATCAAGCTCTCGATCTAAATCAGTCGAAAATTCAGATTTAAACTCGGTAAACTCTTTATCAAAGTCAATTGGTTGTAAGTGCGCGTTTGGTCGATCAGTATAAGGCTTTTCACCTTTTAATATAATATCTTGTATATCTTTGGGGAAACCGCCAACTGGCTGACCCAAATCACCTTTAAAGAAACTCACTACTGACTGTGGAAACGAAATTGTTTCGCCTTTTTCAAGTATATCAGCAATAGTATAGTTGTTACTAACCATAAACTGCGCCATGTCTCCTACTACTTTAGAACTTGGCGTCACTTTAATAATATCGCCAAATAATTGATTGACTTGGGCGTACATATCGGTAATTTCATGAAAACGATCAGCTAAGCCTAAAGATTCTGCTTGTGGTTTTAAATTAGAATATTGTCCACCAGGAATTTCATGCTTATATACTTCTCCACTACCCGACTTTAAACCCGATTCAAATGGGTAATAATAAGTACGAACTTGTTCCCAGTAAATAGAATAATCATTTAATTGTTCAGCATCAAAATAATTGGCACGTTTGTGATGTTTTAATACATTATTAACCGAGTTGAAGTTAGGCTGAGAGGTTAAACCTGAGAGACCTCCTAAAGCAACATCAATTACATCTACACCTGCATCAACCGCATTGAGATAAGTTGAAGCTTGCATAGATGATGTATCGTGCGTGTGTAAGTGAATTGGAATTGAAACTTCAGACTTTAAAGCAGAAATTAATTCGGTTGCGGCTAAAGGTGTTAATAAGCCAGCCATGTCTTTAATAGCTAATATGTGTGCACCAGCATTTTCAATATCTTTTGCCAGTTGAAGATAATAGTCTAAAGTATATTTAGACCTGTTTTTATCGAGAATATCTCCTGTATAACACATCGAGGCTTCAGCTAAGCCATTGGTGTTTTTTCGGACATGCTCAATACATGGTGCAATAGATTGCATCCAGTTTTGAGAGTCAAAAATCCTGAAAATATCAACTCCATTTTCCCAAGCTTCAGCGACAAATCGTTCAATTAAGTTATCAGGGTATGCGGTATAACCAACAGCGTTAGAACCTCGCAATAACATTTGCAACAAAATGTTAGGCATTGTTTTTCTAATTTGTCTTAAACGATCCCAAGGATTTTCTTTTAAAAACCGCATGCAGACATCAAAAGTAGCGCCACCCCAAACCTCAGCACTAAATAATTGCGGAAAGCTTTTAGCATAAGCTTCGGTTACTTTAAGCATATCATAAGTTCGCATACGCGTTGCTAGTAAACTTTGGTGTGCATCCCTTAAAGTGGTGTCTGTATACTGAATTTTAGATTCGTTTTTCAGCCATTTAGCAAAGTCGTCTGGTCCTAACTCTGTTAACAAATCTTTTGTACCTTTTGCAAAACCAAGTGATTTATCAAATGAAGGTATGTCAGGTTTTAAAAATTTAGGATTACTGATGCTGTTTTTAACATCAGGGTTACCGTTAACAGTAATATTGCCAAGATACTGGACTAATTTTGTAGCGCGGTTTCGAGGTTTTTTAATGTTGAATAAATGCGGATTATTTTGAATATAATTAACAGTGATTTTACCATCTCTAAAGTTATCGTCTTTAAGAAGGTTGTCTAAAAAACCCATATTGGTTTTTACGCCACGCACGCGAAATTCGGCTAAAGCACGGCGCATTTTCTTACAAGCATCATCTAATGTTCGGCTACTGGCTGAAACTTTTACTAACATAGAATCGAAAAACGGAGAGATTTTAACACCTTGATAAACACTTCCTGCATCTAAGCGAATACCAAAACCCGAAGCACTTCGGTAAGTTGAAATAATCCCGTAATCAGGTTTAAATTCGTTTTCAGGATCTTCAGTGGTAATTCTACATTGTACGGCATAGCCATAAGTAGAAACATGAGCTTGACTGCCTAAATTTATTTCAGGTGCTGAAAGTTGATAGCCAGATGCAATATAAATTTGTGTTTTAATCAAATCAACTCCTGTCACTTCTTCAGTTACCGTGTGTTCTACTTGCACACGTGGGTTAACTTCAATAAAAAAGATGTTTTCTTCAGCATCGACTAAAAACTCGACCGTACCAATATTGTTATAATTAACGGCGCTACAAATTTTAATGGCATAGTCGTATAAGGCTTGTTTGGTTGTATCACTTAAACCTAAAGATGGTGCAAACTCAATAACCTTTTGGTAACGGCGTTGTACAGAACAATCACGCTCAAATAAATGCAACATATTACCATGATTATCGGCTACAATTTGAATTTCTATATGTTTAGGGTTTTCGACATATCGTTCTAAAAACACTGTTTCGTCTCCAAAGGCATTTTTAGCCTCACGCCGCGATTCGCTATAAGCTTTTTTTAGTTGTTCTTGGTCACGAATCACACGCATGCCACGACCACCACCGCCAGAAGCGGCTTTTAACATTAATGGGTAACCTATACGATCAGCCTCATTTAAAGCAATTTCAAGAGAATTAAGTGGATCTTGATTACTTTGAATGATTGGAACTTCAGACTTTAAAGCAACGCTTTTTGCCGTGACTTTATCGCCTAATGATTGGAGCACGGAAACCTTTGGACCAATAAAAATAATGCCATGGTCTTCACAAGCTTTTGCAAACTGAGCGTTTTCAGAAAGAAATCCATAACCTGGATGTATAGCATCAACACCATTTTGTTTTGCAACCCTTATGATTTCATCTATATTGAGATAAGGTTTTAATGGGTCTTGGTCTTCGCCAATTTGGTAAGATTCGTCTGCCTTGTAGCGGTGAAGTGAATAACGATCTTCATAGGTGTAAATACCAACGGTTCGCAAACCGATTTCAGTACAAGCTCTAAAAATTCTAATGGCAATTTCTCCTCGATTAGCAACGAGGACTTTTTTGATGTTCATGGTCTAAAAGTGTTTGTTGTGTCTATTAAAAAGCTGTTAATGGCTATGAAAGTAGAGGATTTTATGTAGTTTTGCAAATTATGTAGTTAATCTGTATTGTTTATAGATAGCTAGATTTGCGTTAGGGATTGATGCGGCATCCTTTTTGTGCTTTTGTAAATGGCACAAAAAGATACAGCGGAAAGCCCGCTCGAACGCCATAATAATGTTCATTGAAATAGTATTTTACTATTCAATTACTTGGGGTCGATTTGGTTTTGACAGCAAGAACAATTGAGGAGTAAGCACGTCGAGCGCTGGGATACAGCTCGTAAATATCATATTTCACACTTTTTTAAACGGCGAGAATAACTACGCCATGGCTGCATAATCTGAATTATAGTAGGATTATCTTAGCCGCTACAAGGTAGTGGGCCATGATGTCTCGTAAAGGCCTTGATTTACGGCATTTACATATAAGGCACCGGTAAAGTAAATATAGCTTGTGTAGGGTCTTGATGCGCAAGTGAAATTTAATTGAGAATAAGGTTAATGTAGGTTGTTTTTGGCCAGCATTAACTCGACAACCTAAGTAAAAACTAAGCGTGTAGAAAACTGCTGAATTGCTTGTTTGGACGGGAGTTCGAGTCTCCCCGACTCCACTATTAAAAGCCTTTGCGAATTTATTGCAAAGGTTTTTTTGTATTTAATGCAAAAGGTTAAACTCTGATGTTTAATTAATTGATTAAACCTATAATTCACTTAAATTAAAGCTTTAACATTTATAGATATTAATTACAATTTAATCTCATTATAATTGAAGTATGAAAAATAAAATATTACAAATAATTTCAGTTTTATTTCTAAGTTATACTGTTCAAGCTCAAACTGATATTATAGAAGATTTTGAAACCACAACTCCAAACTACAATTGGGTTGGTGATGATTGTAATGTTGATACACATTTCGCTAATCCATTCATAACTTCTCAAAATAATTCGACTTTTGTTTTAAAATATAATGACGATGGCGGTGATTATGCCAATGTAAGATTTGATTATGGCGAAAACTTCGATTTATCAGGTTCACATGCGTTTAATATGATGATTTATGTGCCTTCATCGAGCCTAACAGGAAATTCACCAAACCAAATTTCATTAAAACTACAAAACGCTAACCTACCAGAACCTTGGTCTACTCAAACCGAAATTATTAAACCGATTACTCTTGATCAATGGCAAACTGTTAGCTTTAACTTTAATCAAGATAACTACATAAATCTAGACCCGAATTCACCTGCACCGCAATTAAGGACAGATTTTAATCGTGTGCTGATCCAAATTAATGGAGAAGCTAACACAGATGAAGTTACGGCTTATATTGATAATTTTACCTACACATGTACAACCACCACAACGCCAACCACGCCAATATTTGATGAATTGGTTTGGCAAGATGAGTTTAACTATTCGGGTGCTGTTGATTCTGAGAAGTGGTTTCATCAAACACTTTTACCTAACGGAAATTCATGGTTTAATGGTGAAATACAACATTACACCGATCGCCTAGAAAATGCTGAAGTCTCGAATGGCACATTAAAAATTAGAGCTAAATCTGAAGTTTTTACAGATCAAGGTGTAACAAAAACGCACACTTCAGCCCGGTTAAATTCAAAATTTGCTTTCACCTATGAGCGTGTTAAAATTAGAGCCAAACTGCCTACAGGTATTGGTACATGGCCAGCACTTTGGTTATTGGGTCAAAATATAAATGAAGATGGTGCTTACTGGGATAATCAAGGTTTTGACACAACTGCATGGCCAGCTTGTGGCGAGATTGATATAATGGAACATTGGGGCAATAATCAAGATTATGTATCAAGTGCCATTCATACACCGTCAAGTTTTGGTGGCACAGTTAACTATGGTGGCCGTATGCTTCCTAATGCTTCAAATGCTTTTCATGATTATGAAATGATTTGGACACCTGATTATATAGAATTTAGAGTTGATGGTGTAAGCCATTACACCTATGAGCCTGAAGTAAAAAACAGTAGTACCTGGCCTTTTGATGCTAACCAATACCTACTTTTAAATGTTGCCATTTTACCAAGTATTAGTCCGTCGTTTACAGAGAGCAGCTTAGAAATTGATTATGTACGTATTTACCAAAATAGCACTTTAAATCAAGCTGAAGTTAATCGACTTAATGAAGTTAGCATCTACCCTAATCCTGCTAAGCATTTAGTGAATTTAAACCGTGCTAAACAAGTTTCTAATTATATTATTTACAATCAGTTAGGTCAAGTTGTTAGTAAAGCAGCTTTAGTAAAAACACAGATTAATGTGAGTGACTTAGCAAAGGGTGCTTATAGCATAAAACTAATCGAT
The DNA here is from genome assembly GCF_900129035.1 of Psychroflexus salarius. Taxonomy (GTDB): domain Bacteria; phylum Bacteroidota; class Bacteroidia; order Flavobacteriales; family Flavobacteriaceae; genus Psychroflexus; species Psychroflexus salarius. Next base: position 256,085 of record NZ_FQTW01000001.1, read on the forward strand.
GCTCAGCAAAACACAAGAACAATGAAGTTAGTTATTCAATAAATTATATTTCAAAATATTCGTTATCCTTTGTTATACTTTATTTAAATAATGTACTTTATATTAAAATTGCATTAATTTTGAAATAAAAAACCAATGATTCGCAATTTCCCCAACGAACAATGGAAGACAATTGTCTTTGACGATAAAATTTCTGAAACCGAGCACTATAAAATCTCTAATTTTGGGCGTATTATTAACTGTAAAAGCACAGATGAATTTTTAATGAAAGAGTCTTACATTAACGGTTACCAAAATTTACGCTTAAAACAAAAGCATAATGGCAAACAGACCAGTCGCTATGTGCATAAACTTGTTGCGCAACATTTCTTAGAACAAGGTGATGGTATTTACGTGATCCATATTGACTATGACAAAACTAACAACCACGTTGATAACCTTAAATGGGCAACTAAACGTGAAAAAGAGCTACATCAATTTAATGGTCCGAATTTTAAAGCCATGAAAGGTATAAGACGGTATTCTAAACTTACAGAAACCCGCGTTAAATTAATTAAACGTAAACTAAACGATCCCAACCGACGTACAAGAATGAAAATGATTGCCAAACAATTTGGTATTTCTGAAATGCAATTATACCGTATAAAATCTGGTGAAAATTGGGGCTCAGTAGAACCTTAACCCTCTAATTCAGCGTACTTACTCTTAGCTTTAGGGTCTATTTTAAAATCGGTTGTATTGCTTAAGTAGCGTTTAAACTCTTTAGTTGGTTGATAGTTAACCTTTACACGCCTAATATCTTTCTTTGAGCACTGCTCTGGGTTAGCATGTGCTTTTGTTTCTGTCGCTATTTTAAAACTACCTAACCAACCTAATTCTACTTTTTGACCGTTTTGAAGTTGGTATCTAACTTCAGAATTTAGGGCTGATAAACAAGCCACGACATCAGCAGGCGTTAAACTACATGCCTTGCTAATGCGAACGGCGAGTTCATCCATTGTAACAGTCGAATCATAAATTGGTTTTAGGTGGTAATGCGAAGCTTGACTAGATAAGCCTTTGCCGCGCTTAGATATGGTAAAATTGACAGCCATAATTGGTATGTTTTTAAATACTTTAGTTAAGTTTAAAACTTCTTAAGTTACAAATCTACAATTAATGTACAATAAATTTAAAATAATGTACAATAAATACATAAATTATGTACATTAAAATAATAATTGATGTACATTAAACTTATAATTAATGAGTTTATACAATAATAATTAACCTATGTATTTAAAAAGTTCTATTAAGATAAGTCTATTAAAGACTTTAAAAGCATTTAAATACAGTGAATAAGAGCTTATTCCTCAAAATTTCAAATAAATAAAAAAGCTAACATCAGATTGATGCTTAACTTAATTAAAATAAAACGATGACAGACTTTATAATGCCATATCTTCACCAATATCAAGTAAGATCAACTCTTTTTTATGCTTAGTAAATTCTTGCTTAGCTTGGTCATGGTCAATTTCTATAAAACCAAAAGTATCATAATGGCAGCCTAAAACACGGTTACATTCTACAAAATCACTCGCTACAATAGCTTGCTCAACACCCATCGTAAAATTATCACCTATGGGTAAAATGGCTAAATCAAGGTTCCAAAATTGGGGAATCAATTTCATATCCATAGTCAAAGCCGTATCACCAGCAATATAGATGCATTTATCGTCGGCCTCTAAGATAAAACCTCCAGGTTGACCACCATAACTACCGTCGGGAAAAGATGAGGTATGAATAGCATTCACATAAGTCACTTTGCCAAAATCAAAATTCCATGAACCGCCATGATTCATCGGATGCACTTTAAAGCCTTTGTTTTCATAATGCGTCGCAATTTCAAAGTTAGAAACAATTATTGCGCCAGTTCGTTTTGCAATTGCTTCAACATCTAGAATATGGTCTTGATGCGCATGCGTTACCAAAATATAATCAGCTTTTAAGTCATTAATATCTATAGCACTTGCCTTTTCATTTCCAGTTATAAATGGGTCTACAATTAAGTTAGCTTTTTCAGTTGCAATGCCAAAACTCGCATGGCCATAAAATGATAGCTTCATAGGTTTTTTGTTTTAAATTCAATTTCACTAAACATACAAAAATATGTACATTAGTCCAAAAAAAATGAATTCTAATAAAACTGCACTTATTACAGGCGCTACAAGCGGTATCGGCTTAGCGACAGCAAAGTGTTTTGCTGAACATAACTTCAACTTAGTACTTTGTGGAAGAAATACCGAGAAATTACAAGTTTTATCTACTACTCTAGCAACATCTGTACACACTTTATGTTTTGATGTTCGCGATAAAACTGAAGTATCTCGCCAACTTGAGTCACTTCCGCCTAAATTTTCAGCCATTGATGTTTTAATTAATAATGCGGGTAATGCTCACGGACTCGATTATATTCAAGATGGCAGTCTAGAAGATTGGGATGCGATGCTAGATATTAATGTGAAAGGACTGCTGTATGTTGCCCAACCGATTATTAAGAAAATGATCGCCCAAAACAGCGGTCATATTATTAATATTGGTTCTACAGCTGGCAAAGAAGTTTACCCGAAAGGTAATGTTTATTGCGCCAGTAAACATGCTGTTGATGCTTTAAATCAAGCTATGCGAATGGATTTAAATGCGCATGGCATTCGTGTTGGTGCCATTAATCCAGGTCTTGTTGAAACTAATTTTAGTCATGTGCGTTTTAAAGGAAATGAACAAAAGGCAAAACCAGTTTATGAAGGATACAAGGCTTTACAAGCCGAAGATATAGCCGATATTATATTATTTTGTGTCACTAGACCTTATCACGTTAATATTGCTGATTTAGTAGTGATGCCAACTGCTCAGGCCAGTAGTACCATTATTAATAAAACTCAAGCAGGAGATTTGTAAATTTTATTGAGTTTATATTATCAACAATATCATAATAACATAAATGACTTATCAATAAGTTTGAAAGAAGATACATCATATTGTAAATAATTGTTAATTCTAATAAAAAAGGAGTTGTAAAATCCTAATAACTATAAATTACAATAAAATTAATATTTATGATAAAAAATTATTGTTACATCTTAGTACTGATAAGTTTAGTTTTAAGTTGTTCTGAAGCTGTAATTGAAGATACTGAAGCAGAACCTGTTGTAGAAACTGTTTTTTATAATCCAGATATAAAATCTGTTGTAGATAATTTTTGCATCAGCTGCCATAACGATGTTTCTGCAAACTCTGGTCTAAATTTATCTAATTACGATTTAGTAAAAGATGCCGCTGAAAATGGCAATCTAATTTTAAGGATAAATGATGTTCAAAACCCTATGCCGCCAAGTGGGCTTTTGCCATCATCTGAAAGAGCACTTTTTGATAAATGGGTTGCAGACGGATTCCCAGAAAATGAAAACGAGGAGTAAAATGAAAAATATATTATTATTAGGAATTCTATTAATTGCTTATACAGTAAAAGCACAAAAGTATTTTACAAAAACTGGTTTTACAGAATTCAAGGCTTCTGTTGAAGCATTTGAGCCGGTAGAAGCAAAAAATAACAGCACTACTGTCATACTAGATACTGAAAATGGTGAAATTGCTTCTTTACTTTTTATAAAAGCCTTTAATTTTAGAGTGGCTTTAATGCAGGAGCATTTTAATGAGAATTATATGGATTCTAATGAACATCCAAAAGCTACGTTCAAAGGAAAACTATTAGATTTTAATTACAAATCCATTGAGAATTCTAAGACATTTAAACTTCAAGGTGTGTTAACTATTAAAGGCAAACCAAAAACTATAGACACCACAGCAACACTTAGTAAGAATGGAGAAAATTTGATCCTCGAGTCTAATTTTAACGTGTCACCTTCAGATTTTGATATTGAAATACCCAATGTTGTTAGAAAAAAAATAGCAGAAACAGTTGATGTAAACTTATCTTATGAGCTTGTCAAAAAAAGCTAAAATAAGCCTTGGGCTCTTTGTAGTCCTATTAGTTGTTGGCTTTATCAGTTATAAATATGTAATGAAGCCACCAGCGGTAATTGAGGACAGAAATGTTTCATTTGAAGGTACTAGTCAGGATGTATTTGAAAAAGTACAGGGAAATCCTAGAGGGTGGCAAGATAAAGTTGTTTTAATATCAGGAACAATTACTTCTAAAGATGATAAAGGACTTTCATTAAATAACAATATCTACTGTCAACTCAAAGAAAAGCAATATATAAGTATCAATGAAAACATCAGATTAAAAGGAAGAATAATCGGATATGATGATTTATTAGAAGAATTAAAATTAGACCAATGCATAATTATTCAAAACTATGATTAAAATAAAAAATATTATCTTTATATTAACGATGGTTGGTAATTTTATTTGCTTCTCTCAAGATGACTTGTTAGCTGAATTAGAGTCAGAAGCTGAATATACTTCTTATGAATTACCAGCTTTTAAAACTATGACCATTGTTAATCTGCAATCTACGAAAATTGCAGCAAAAAAAGAGTTTTACTTTTTTGTATCTCACAGATTTGGTTCTGTTAAAGATGGTTTTGAAACTCTTTTTGGACTCGATAATGCCAATACAAAAATCCAATTCGTTTATAGTTTTTTTGAAGGTGTTCAATTTAGCCTAAGTAGAGAGTCATGGCGACAAACTTATTCAGGATCCGTAAAATATAACATTGTAAAACAATCTAGTGAATTTGGTTTAAATTTGGTAGGATTCCACATTGCCAACATTAATGCAGAAATTAATGAAGACTTATTTCCTGAATTAGAAACCTCAGACCGCTGGAGCTTTGCACATCAATTATTAATATCAAGACGATTTTCAGAAAAGTTTTCATTCCAATTGGCACCTACATATATCAGAGAAAACTTACAGGATCTGAGGGCTGTTGCTGAAGCTAATTATAATCAATTTGCACTTGGTGGTGGAGGCAGATTCAAATTGAGTAAACGAATAAGCATAAATGCAGATTATGTTTACAATTTTAGCAGAGACGGAAATAATATTTATAATAACCCACTATCCATTGGTGTTGATATTGAAACTGGTGGTCATGTTTTTCAAATATTGTTTTCTAATGCTCAATCTACCAACGAACCAGGTTTTATAAGTAACGCAGGTGGTGACTGGTCCGAAGGTGATATTTTTTTTGGCTTTAATATTGTTAGGGTTTTTTAATAAACTTAATTATGTTTCTTACTTTTAATTAATTAGAATCTATTGAAATCTAATACAAAATTAACGAATTTGAAAATTAGTGAATCAGTTTTTTATATGATTATATTATTAATTACGTAGCTTAATTATTATTTATGAGATTATCTACGAAGTATCTTTAGATAAATCTCGGTGTATATCTAACTGAAAATTATTCAAATTAAAATTAGTAAAGTTACTAAAGAAAAATTAGCAATTTCTCTCATAAGTTTCGTGCTTAAGTAAGATGTAGCTTTGATAAATAAATTGTGAATCCAGAGTGATAATATAATTGTATTTAGTAATCTTGATTCTAAAAAAATGTATGCCTATAAACACCAATCAACCAAACCTTGATAGTTAACAAGATTTTGTTAAAAATAGAAAAAAAATTGACAATTGACAAAAGAAATTTAATTGTTGAATTCTAAAATTATGGCGTTTTTATCAAATCTGAAACCTTATTTCTCTTGTTCTATACTTTAAATAGTAATCTATGAGTTTTAATGCTTTAGAAAAAAATCTACCACAAGTCTGTTTCTGATTTATAAATTAATAATTCAAATAACATTCATATAAGGAATTTACAAAGGGTACCAAGCTTCAAAAGCCGAAGATATAGCCGATATTATTTTATTTTGCGTTACTAGACCATATCATGTAAATATTGCCGATTTAGTAGTGATGCCTACTGCTCAGGCTAGCAGTATGATTATTAATAAAAATTAAGATGATGGCTTATAAATTTTACTCACCAGCACACCAACTAACATGGCTAAGACAAATGAAGGAAAAAGAACATCAATTTTTTCGAAGTAGACACCATAAGTTGGTAACTCCTGAAATACAAACTTGAATAAAGCAACAGATAAGAAACCAGTAATCATTGAAGCGATTGCACCAGCAGCATTATAAGCTTTCCAAAAAATAGCTAAGATAATTACAGGACAAAAGCTTGCGGCTATTCCTGACCAGCCAAAAATAATAACCCAAAATACTTGGCGTTCTGGTGATGTAATGGCAATAAGCATGGCAATACCTAAAGCTAAAAAAGCCATAATTAAGGTAACCCATCTTGAGGTTTTTGTCAAACTTGCATCAGTTAATTTTGGTCTAAATATTTTTTGATAAAAATCTCGTGTTACGGCACTTGAAGCTAGGACTAATAATGAGTCTATAGTAGACATAATAGCCGAAAGTACAATGGCAATATAAATTGCGGTTAATGCGAGTGGTAAAAATTGTTCGGTCATTAAGCCTAAAACATCTGCACCTCCAACACCAAGTATATCTTCAGCATTTTGACCAGATTCTGTAAAAATGACCCGAGCTAAAACACCAATTGTAACCGCTGCGGCATCTGTAAGAAATGTGAAAATAACAGCAACCCAACGGCCTTTGTTAATTTCGGCCTCATTTTTAATCGACATGAACCTAACATAAACTTGTGGCGAACCTAAAAAGCCTAAACCAATCATAGAAAAGCCTAAAATTGTGGCGACATTAAGCCATGTATTATCGCTGCCACCCCAAATATGCGTTAAATAAGGATCGATTTGATGTAACTGCGTGTAAATACTTTCATGATGACTAATACTGAAATAAACCACAATTGGCAGAGCGACCAGACCTAGAAACATTAAAAAACCTTGAAATAAATCTGACCAAACCACTGCCACATAACCACCTACAAAAATATAAGCCAATACAATTAAAAAGCCTAAAATAGCACCATAAAAATAGTTAAGGCCAAGCATCGATTCAAAAGCAATACCAGTAGCATCAATCTGTGAACTCACATATATAACAACAAATACCGATAAAATTGTGGCTGAAATTGCCCGCAAAAAGGGCTTGGTGGTTTTAAAATGGCTTTCAAGAAAATCAGGAATAGTAATCGATTGGTAACGATCGCTTAGCCGTTTAAAGGGTTTAGCCATAAAAAACCAAGATAAAGCAACGCCAAGAACTTCACCAACAACCACCCAATAAGCAGATAGTCCCGCCATAGCACCCATTCCGGTTAAGCCAATTAGTATCCATCCAGATTCGCCTGTAGCTCGCGCTGAAAAAGCAACAGCCCAATAGCCTATTTTTTTACCTCCAACATAAAAGTCTGATATGTTTTTAATTCGTTTAGAAGCAACTATGCCGATGGCAAATAGTATTAATACATAAATAACAAGTGCCGTAATTTTAACAATCATAATTTAAAAATGTATAAAATGAAACTTGACCAAATTACAAAAACTAAATTGAAAGCACTTCAAAGCCGAATTAATCATTATTTTTGAATTTAATTTTAATCGAGATTTATGGTTGAATTACTCGCTAATCCAGATGCTTGGATTGCCTTAATTACACTCACATTTTTAGAAGTTGTTTTAGGGATAGATAATATTATATTTATTTCAATTGTAACAGGTAAACTTCCTGAAAAAGAGCGCAAAAAAGCCACACGCGTTGGTTTAATTTTAGCTATGCTTATGCGAATAGGTTTACTTTTAGGGATTACTTGGCTTATTGCAATGAAGGCTTCAATTTTTAGTCTTCACCTATCATGGATTGACTTAGATTTATCTGGACAAGGCTTAATTTTACTCTTAGGTGGTTTATTCTTAATTTACAAAAGCACAAAAGAAATTAGTGAAAAGGTTGACCATAAAGGCGAAGAAGCACATCAATTAAAATCGACTGCCAAACGCAGCTTCACCCAAGCTATTATTCAAATATTGGTCATTGATATGATATTTTCAGTAGATAGTATTTTAACTGCTGTTGGTATGACAAACGGTGTTGATGGTGCATTATATATCATGATTACAGCTGTAATTATTTCAATTTTAATCATGCTTATTTTTGCTGTTCCGGTGGGGACATTTGTTAATAAAAACCCATCTATTCAGGTGCTAGGTTTAGCTTTCTTAATATTAATTGGCTTTATGCTTATCACTGAAAGCATGCATTTATCTCATGCGCAAATATTTGGTCAAGAAGTTGGTGCAATCCCTAAAGGTTATTTGTATTTTGCCATCGCTTTTTCGCTTAGTGTCGAATTTATTAATATGAAAGTCCGTAAATCTAAAACCATTGAATAGAACAGCTAAAGAATACGCCTTGATTTTCTTAAAAGGTATTGCCATGGGAGCAGCCGACGTTATTCCTGGCGTTTCAGGTGGTACTATTGCCTTTATTACAGGAATTTATGAAGAGTTAATTACCAGTATTGGTAATATTAATTTCGGCTTAGTTAAAACCTTTAAATCTCACGGTGTTAAAGCCTTTTGGCAACAGCTCAACGGTAATTTTTTACTTGCATTGCTTATTGGAATTGGCATCAGTGTATTTAGTTTAATGCGCGTTGCCCATTATTTAATTGAAGAACATCCTATTAAAATTTGGTCTTTTTTCTTTGGTTTAGTTATAGCAAGTGTTTGGTTTATTGGCAAGCAAATATCAAAAATTACACTAGCCAATGTATTTATCTTTGTTATTGGTGCATTGATTGCCTTTGGAGTTACAAAAATTACACCTGCACAAGGTACAACAAACGAATTTTATTTATTATTGTGTGGTGCCTTAGCCGTTTGCGCTATGATTTTACCGGGAATTTCTGGTGCGTTTATTTTGTTACTCCTAGGCGCATATCAAACTATTTCTGAAGCCGTTAGCAGTTTCAACTTTAAAACGATAGCTTTAGTAGGTTTAGGTGCTATTATAGGGCTATTAAGCTTTTCGAAACTTTTAAAATGGCTGTTTAAACATTATAAAGATTTAACTTTAGCATTACTTTCAGGTTTTATTTTAGGCTCATTAAATAAAATATGGCCCTGGAAAGAGGTCTTAAAAACGAAAGTGATTAAAGACAAAACTATTGTTTTAGCCGAGCAGTCTATATGGCCAAATCAGTTTGAAGGTGAAAATCACTTTTGGCTTGCAGTGGGTTTAATGCTTATAGGTTTTATAAGTATCATTATACTCGAAAAAATAGGTGAAAGTAACAACTAAATGCAGCAACAACGAACATTTATAGACCAATTTTACCTGTTTATAAAAGGTTTAGCAATGGGAGCGGCCAATAAAGTTCCTGGTGTTTCTGGTGGCGTTGTGGCTTTTGTTGCTGGCTTTTATGAAGAGTTTATTTATTCTCTACAAAAATTTAATTTTAAATCTCTTTTGCTTCTTTTTAATGGCCGATTTAGAAGCTTATATCAATATTTGAATTTACGCTTTTTGGGTGTTTTAATTTTAGGAATGGTCTTTAGTTATTTCAGTGTATCTAAAGTACTAGATTATTTTTTAGAACACTTTGAAATAAAAGTATGGGCTTTGTTTTTCGGTATGATTATTGGGTCTATTTACTATATCTCCAAAGATTTTAAATTTGAATCTAATGCACAAAAATTGACGATGATTTTTGGAGTTTTAGGTGGCATAGGCATCAGCTTACTAGAACCTGCAACACAAAATGATAATTTATGGTTTGTGTTTTTGTGTGGTATTATTAGTGTCTCTGGTATGACATTACCAGGGCTTTCAGGCTCTTTTATACTTATTTTATTAGGGAATTATGTATTGCTACTGGTCGACTCAGTCAATGCTTTATATGATACGGTAAGCGAATTAGTTAGACTCGATTATAGCTTTTTAAAAAATAGCAACCGCATACGCTTATTAAAAGTATTAGGTGTTTTTACAGCGGGTTCTCTGTTTGGCTTAGTGAGTTTATCTCATGCGCTTGGATACTTGTTAAAACATTTTAAAAATCATACTTTTTCTTTTATCATTGGTTTTATAGCTGGTAGTTTAGGCGTTGTTTGGCCTTGGAAAATTAAAGTATTCAAATTAAATGAGGCTAATGAAATTTTAAAAGATCAAAACGGAAACTTTATTATTGAAACTTACCAGCGATATTTACCTGATTTCACAAGTTTAATAACTTGGGTTGAAATTGGCTTCATATTGATTGGTATTTCAATTGTATTAGCTTTAATTTGGTTTCCTAAACGTAATAAAACTTAAATTATGGATGCGTACGGACTTGTGGGTAAAGACATAGATTATTCGTTTTCAAAATCATATTTCACAAAGAAATTTCAAAAAGAAGACATCAAAGCAAGCTATAAGAATTTTGATATAGCCGATTTAACTCAACTTAGCGAGATACTTAAGAGCCATCCAGATTTAAAAGGTTTCAATGTTACAATTCCTTATAAAACTGCTATTATTCCTTTCTTAGACGAGATAGACAGTCAAGCCAAATCGATTAATGCAGTAAATACCGTTAGAATTGAAAATAAACGATTAAAAGGTTACAATACAGATGTTTACGGTTTTACAAAATCCATGTTTCCTTTAATCGAAAATCATCACGAAAGCGCATTAATATTAGGTACTGGCGGCGCTTCTAAAGCTATTAAAAAGTCACTTAGTTCTATTGGTTTTGAAACGCAATTAGTTTCCAGAAAAAAGTCACCAAACATTATTACTTACAAAGAACTCGACCAAGATATTATACAGTCGCATCAAGTCATCGTCAATTGTACACCATTAGGCACGCATCCTAAAATTGATGATCATCCACCGATTCCATATCAATTTTTAACCGACAAACATTTGTTATACGATTTAGTATATAATCCGCCAATTACTACCTTCTTAGCTTTAGGAAAAGAACATGGTGCTAAATTTTATAATGGTCAAAAAATGTTAGAATTTCAAGCCGAAAAGGCATGGGAAATATGGAATTCGTAAAATCGATAAGAATGTAATAAATTTTTCGGTTTTAAAATTAAGAGCATTATTACCAAGTAGTTCTAATAGATTTCAGTCTGAAATGGATAATTAGACTCTTAAATTCAACTAAAATTTTAAATACTTTGTGTATGTGATGACATGTTAGTATATTTCGTGCTCATACGAACCTTAACATTGAAAGATATGTCTGACCAGAACAAACCTACTCAGGAAAACAACGAAAAACCAATCGAAAACACATCAAACCAACCTGCTGAAAAAACTGATGTGTCTTCTCAAAATAATAATCCTCAAGAAGACCACTCACCCGAAGAATCTCTTGAAAATGCAATGGTTGAAGAATCTACACAAGACTCCAGCCAATCAACTTCAGTAGAAAACTCTTCAGAAAAAGAAGAATTTTCAAGTAATGCTACTCAGGATGGTTCTGATGAAAAGTCCGAATCAGGAGACCAAACATCTTCTAAAGAAGACGAACATCAAAAAAGTATTGATGAAGCTAATGCTGAAGAAAATGAAGATGATGACAACGCAAAACGTCATGATATATTGATGAAAGAATATGAAACCATGTCTATCGATGAATTGGTTTTAGAACTTAAAAAACTACTGAAAGAAGAGAAAGTTCAAAATATTCGTGACCATGTTAACCAAATAAAAACTGAATTTGATAAGCAATTTAATGCCATTGTTGAAGAAAAGAAAGAAGAGTTTATTGCTGAAGGCGGCAATATTATAGATTTTCACTATTCGTCACCAGTCAAAAAAGAATTTTACGAAACTTACTTTAATTATCGAGAAAAACGCGATAATTACTACTCACAACTCAAGAAAAATTTAAACCAAAACCTTAGCGTTCGTTTAGGTATTATTGAAGAATTAAAAAATATGATCGGTTCTGGTGAAAGTATGTCGGCTAGCTTTCAGCAATTTAAAGAATTGCAAGAACGTTGGCAAAATGCAGGTCCAGTACCAAAAGCTGATTATTCTACTTTGTGGAATAATTATCACCATCATGTAGAGCGTTTTTACGATTTCTTGCATTTAGACCGTGAGTTTAGAGATATGGATTTTAAATATAATCTCGACCAAAAGTTAAAATTAATTACACGAGCTGAAGAATTAGTTGAAGATGATGATGTTAATCGTGCCTTTAGAGAGTTACAATTACTGCACAAAATGTGGAAAGAAGAACTTGGTCCCGTTGCAAAAGAATACCGCGATGATATCTGGGAAAAGTTTAGTGAAGCCACCAAAAAAATTCATGATAAACGCCATGAATATTTTGACAAGTTAGATGAAGAGCGAGAAGACAACTTAAAAGTTAAGCTTGATGTCATTGAGCAAATTCAAAAAATTGCCGATAAAGACATTAAATCTCATAATGATGCCCAACAAAAGATTAAAAACATAGAGAAATTACGTGACATCTTTTTTAAAGCTGGTAAAGTTCCACGTAAAGACAATGAAAAAACTTGGGACCAATTTAAGTCGGCAACAAGAAGTTTTAATAAAAAGAAAAACAACTTCTATAAAAACTTAAAAAAAGAGCAATTTGAAAATCTCGAGAAAAAACGCGAGTTAATCAAAATTGCTAATGAACATAAAGACAGTAATGATTTTGATGCTTCAACGCCTTTGATGAAGAAAATTCAAAATGAGTGGAAACAAATTGGTCACGTTCCTAGAAAAGATAGCGACAAAATTTGGAAAGAATTTAAAGATGCTTGTAATCACTACTTCAACCGTTTCCATGAACATAAACGCGAAGACAATAAAGAAGAATTTGAAGCATTTAATCAGAAAAAAGACCTTGTTGCAGAGTTGAAACAAGTTAATTTAACTGGCAGCGATGAAGAAAAAATAAATCAAGTTAAGGCATTTATTGAAAAATGGAATGAGCTTGGAAATGTCCCTAATCATAAACGCTATATTGAAGGTAAATTTTATAAAGCCCTTGACCAGCTATTTAAAGATATCGATATTTCTCGCAAAGAAGCTGAACTTATTAAGTATGAAAACAAGCTTCAAGACCTTGATGAGACAACCGATACTCGCAAAATCAAGCGTGAAGAAACCTTCTTAAGAAAACGTATTGATGAAACAGTTTCAGAGAAAAATCAATTAGAAAACAATTTGCAATTCTTTTCATCAGATAATAAAGACAACCCAGTTGTTAACGACGTTAGAAATAAAATTAAAAAATTAGAAGAAGATTTAGATATGTGGAAAACTAAACTCGATAAAATTAGAAGGTTATAGTTTCATGACAAATCATTCATCAAAAAAAAGCTTTACCAAGCCATGTAAATTATGCTCAGGTAAAGCTTTTTATTTTACTGAAACTCATAAGAGAACCTATTATCGATGTAGTAACTGCAGCTTAATTTTTTTAGACTCTAATTTTTATGTTAGCCCTAAAACAGAGCAAACCCGATATGAAACCCATAACAATGACGTTACTGACGTTCGTTATCAAAACTTTGTTTCACCAATAACAGATGCTGTAGCGTCCAAGTTTTCTTCAAATTCTGTTGGCTTAGATTACGGATGTGGTACAGGTCCAGTAGCTACCTTCGTGCTTCAAAATAAAGGTTTTAAAAACATCAAGCTATATGACCCATATTTTGAACCACATGAAGCTTATCTGACCTCCAATACTTACGATTTTATCATTTGCTGTGAAGTGATGGAACACTTCTACGAACCTTTTAAAGAGTTTAAAGGTTTAAGCCGTTTACTAAAACCAGACGGTGTTTTATACTGTAAAACCAAACTGTTTAGTGAAAAGAAAAACACCGCTGATTTTGAACAATGGCACTACAAAAATGATGAAACGCATGTTTGTTTTTTCAACCGAAAAAGTTTAGAATTTATCGCACAGCAATTCTCTTTAAAACTTGATAGAAAAGACAATCAATTAATTAGTTTTATAGCTTAATATGATGTTTTTCTAAAACACTTACAACATGACCATCAACTAACATTTCAGGAAATAATAGGTGGTTATCTTCTATACAAGTCGGCTGTAATTGAATGGTTTTAACTAAGTAATCAATAGCCTTAGAAGTTTGACCTAACTGGTAGTAAATCCCTGAAAATCTAAAAAATATTTCGGCATTGGTAGGAAAAAAATCACTCGCTTGCTGACATGCGATTAAAGCTTCTTGGTAATTTTTTTCCTGAATAAAGGCGTTTATTTGTAATAACCAAACTTCAATTTCAAAATTACCTAGATTAAGACTCTTCTTTAAACCGTAAGCACTATCTGCTGAATTCCCTAATTCTTGATTAATGATAGCGTAGTGTTTCCAATACAACACGTTTTCTTCATCAATATTAATAGCTTTATTAATGTAATATAAAGCTTGTTTAAAGGATTTTTCTTTAATGTAAAAATCTGATAAAGCTAGCCAGATTTTATCCATTAATGGGTCTTCATGAACCGCTTGCTTAAAATACTTGAGTGCTTTTTGCTTTTGGCCTAGTGCGTAATAACATTTTCCAATCCGCAAATAAGCAAATGCAGTTGGGTCATCAAGCTGTAAAGTTATTGAATACGTATCAATAGCTTCTTTATGTCTGTTTAAGCGTTCTAAAACTTTTGCCTTTTCTAGATAAGCACCAACAAAATATTCATCTGAAATAATGGCATATTCAAAAGCATTAAGTGCTTTACTAAGCTGATTATCCTCAAAATATAACTTTCCTAATTGATGCCAAGCAATTTCAGAATAAGGGTTTTCATTAATAACCGCTTCTAAAAACTGAACCGCTTGTTCGCGTTGATTTAAAAAATCGAAACAATAAATTACATTATACAAAGCTGTATAATCTGTTTTATCAATTTTAACGCAAGACATATAGGCCTGCTTAGCTTGTTCAAAATTTTCAATAAACAAGTATTCCATACCTAACATGCTGTAAACATCGGCAGCTTCATCGGTACATTTTAAGGCTTGGTTTAAAATTTTTATAGCCGCTTCGTGATCGTCTTTTTTAGATAAAACACTTGCAATTAGCAGTAAAACTTCATCATTAGTTGGCTCTAATACTTTTAACTCATCTAAAAGTTCTACAGCTTCAGTTAACTTGTCTTCAAGTACTAAAACTTCAGCTTTTAAAAGGCGTAAATTAGTGGCTAGTGGATGCTGATCAAGACCCATTTTTAGAGCTTTTTTAGCAAGGACTAATTTACCAGTGTCCATATAATGTACCACGATATTTTCAAATTCAGCCAAATCAAAAAATAAAACATGATTGGTTTTAAGCATCATTTCAAATTTGTCTATTGGGAAGTTGAAATCATCATGTTGAAATGGATCTAATTTCATGTAAAAAATTTTTGGTTAAGATAAGCTTGAATTTGAAAACAAAAGACGATTAAATAAAAATCTTATCAACAATTTAATTAACAATTAGCGCGATTTATAGTTGTCTAGTATATCAATAATAATGCCACAGCCTTTTTTAATCTCTTCGGTTGAAATGGTTAGCGGTGGAGACATACGTACAGCACGTTTTTCATAAAGTAGCCAAAACAATATTAACTGCTGATTTTTAGCCTCTAGCACCAGATAATTAGCCATTTCAGGGTTTTTACAAATTATGGCTAACATTAAACCTTTGCCTCTTACCTCTTCTATGAGTTCGTGTTGAAGTAAGCTTCTAAAAAGCTGTTCTTTTTCTAAGGTTTGGTCTATTAAGTTTGTTGTTAAAAGCGTTTCTAGAGTTGCTTTAGCTGCTGCTGCAATGACAGGATGCCCACCAAAAGTGGTAATATGACTCATTTTAGGCTTATCGCTTAAAGTTTTCATTAAAGTTTCTGAAGCTACAAACGCTCCTATTGGCATTCCTGAGGCCATTGCTTTTCCGATCACTAAAATATCAGGAATAACCTCATAATGCTCAAAACCGAAAAGTTTCCCTGTTCGACCGAAACCAGGTTGAATTTCGTCTAAAATCAATAATGCACCTACAGCTTTACAATGTTGTTTTAATAATTTTAAATAGTCGTTCTTAGGTTCAATAAAGCCTGCGCCACCTTGTATGGTTTCAACAATAACGGCAGCCGTATTTGTGGTAATACAATTAAAACAAGTGGTATTGTTAAATTCAATATGAGTGATGTCTGGAACTAAAGGCTTAAATGGTGCAGTGCGCTCTTCATAATCCATTAAACTTAATGCACCAAAAGAATTGCCATGATAACAAAACTTAGCCGCAATTATTTGCGATCGTCCGGTTGCTCTCCTCGCTAGCTTCATCGAGGCATCTATAGCTTCTGTGCCACTATTAACTAAATAAGTTGTGTTTAAAGGTTCAGGTAAGTGCTGCGCTAATAATCTAGCATATTCAACAGCTGGCTTTTGTACATATTCTCCATAAACCATCACATGCATATATTGGTCGACTTGTCTTTTAATAGCCTCGACAACTTCTGGATGCGAATGCCCTAAACCATTGGCTGATACACCAGCAACAAAGTCTAAATGGGCTTTACCATCAGCGGTGAAAATATAAGAACCTTTGGCGTGTGATATTTCTAAACCTAACGGATGTGGTGTAGTTTGTGCTTGATATTTATAAAAGTCCGATTTCAAATTTAATCGTTTATTGGGTTAGACTTTTTAGGCTTTTGCTTATTTGAACTATTGTTTCTTAAAACAGATTTATCATTCAAATTCAATTGAAGTTCAGGTTTTTGGGGTTGTTTAGAGAATGGTTTGCGATCTTCTTTAAACTCACCTATAATCGGTTTTGATTTATAGGATTTTCGGTTGCTAAATAAATCTTTTTTTGAACGTATTTGTTCTTCGCCACGCCAATTAAAACCTTTTAGTTTTCTTGCGTTTGGTGGCATTTTAGATTCTGGATAAGTTTTATCATCAGGCTGATTATAGTAATAAATATCAACTATTTTTTGGTCTTCAAATATGAGTTTAATGGTTGAAGCTAAAGCCTTATTAATTCCAAATAAATCGCCGTTTTCTTCTCTAATGTAGTAAATGGTTTCTGTGTTTTTAATGACATTAACCTCATTTAATTCATTATCTTCAAACAAACCGTATAAAAATTTACCTTTAACTTGATTAAAACCTTCTATAGTATCTTTTTGAATCATAAAACTGTTGTTATACACTTTTAGTGAATCAAGTTTGTTTGTAAGCGTATCATTAATAAGCTGAATTGTATCACCTGTAATTTGCTTATTTTCAGACCACAAAACAGGATTTCCGATCATTTTGGTAATGCCAGTAACTTCATCTAAATGAAGTGAATCTGATTTACCATTCAAATTTTGTTTGAATAAGCGAACATCATAATAAGCACTAACTTTTCTAAATTTAGATTTCCCAGTAATTAATAAGGTATCGCTAGCTATAAATAAAGAGTCTTGTTGCTGAAGACTTGCTATATAAGGTGTTTTAGTAACGATAATTGAATCTTTATCCTTAAAAACTTCAGCATAATTACCATATAAAGTAGAGGCGTTTGCTGTATCTACAACGCGAATATTTTGAGTTGCTGAAGCATAATTTCGTTTACGGTTGAAGTAAATACTGTCACCATATAAATCGCGATTTTCGTATTTAACATTAGCATCTTTCACAAAATAGCCTTGGTCCGATTTGGTGTCGTAGTAACCTTTTTTGCAAAAAACGGTGCCAGATTCACTAAGAATTGTTGATGGCCCATACAAATAGGCATGACCTGTTTCTGGATAAAAGACAATTTGTTCAGAGGTGATATTATAATCTGGATGTGAGACTTCTACTTGTTGTCTAAAACTATATTTTTTGGCTGGCATATCATAGTTACCATAAATACTAGTAATCGTACTTACTGAATCTTTCACAGTTCCGCCGCTTCTATAAAATGCATTTTGTTTTTGGCGATCAAAAAAAAGTGAATCGGTTGTTAAGGTATTGCTTGGTGTTATTAGTTTGACATCATCACTTGCAAATGCAAATTTAGAGTTGCCATCGTACTCGGCGTATTTAGAAAACATTTTTATCGTATCACCTTGATTCATTTTTACTTGACCAAAAGCTCTAAAAAAATTATCTTCCTGATAAAAAACAGCTTGATCACACCAAACTTCTATGCCTTCATGTTTAAAATATACTTGTTGATTAACTTTGCTAAATAGTAAAGCTTCAGGGTATTTTTGTTGATCCTTACTCGTACGGTCACTCTCATAGTAAATTTCACGATTTTGTGAAAAGCTAACTACAGATATTAGAATAAACGAGCAAAAAATAAGATGTTTCAAAGACTATATTTTTTTGACAAAATTACACATTTAGCTTGTTGCAGACCAAAATTGTATTAATAAATAAGATAATATCTTGTTTAGTAATTTTAATTAAGCAAATCTTAAGCTAAGGAATTTAAAATAATAGTACATTTGTAAATGATGAAGTCTTTATCAACATTTGCTTTAACAGTTTTAGTTAGCTTGCAATCTATCGGAATTTCAGCAGCTAATGTACTGAATTTGTCAAATTTTTACGAACACTACGAACTTCATCAAGCGGAGACTAATTGCGATTTTTCAGAATTTTTAGATCTTCATTACGGCAGCCAAAAAGCTCAACATGAAGACGAACATAAAGAACATGAAAATCTTCCGTTTCAAGAGTGCCATCATCTTTCACATAATTTTTATGTTGAACCTTTACATCCCAACGATTTGGGCATAAGAATTCCTGTTGAAGTTATTCAGCATAACTTCAATTATTGTCTACTGTTTAATTCATTACGTGAAACTGAAATTTTACAACCACCCAAAATTTAAACATTTGTTATCAACTTATGTTTAATCTTTCAATTTAAAATTTCATGTTATCAAAACTCATAGAATTTAGTTTAAAATCTAAATTCTTAATTATTTTGTTTGTTATAGGTTTAGTGGGCTTTGGCTCCTATTCCCTATTCAAGGTTTCAATTGGTGCGGTTCCCGACATTACCAATAATCAAGTGCAAGTCATCACCACATCGCGTAATTTATCAACGGCTGATGTTGAGCAATTTATCACTTATCCCGTCGAATTAGAAATGGCTAATTTGCCGGGCGTTAAAGAAATTAGATCGGTCTCTAAATTTGGACTATCGGTAGTTACGATTGTGTTTGAAGATGATTTAGGCACGTATTTACCACGCCAACTCATTGCGGAAAAATTAAAAACAGCTGCCGAAAAAATTCCTGCTAGTTTTGGAACGCCACAAATGGGACCTATTACAACTGGTTTAGGCGAAATTTACCAATACACCTTAGAAACCAAACCTGGCTTTGAAAACGATTATGATGCCACAGAGTTGCGTACCATCCAAGATTGGATTGTTAAGCGCCAGCTTTCAGGGATTCCTGGCGTGGTTGAAATAAATACTTGGGGCGGTTTTTTAAAGGAATACGAGGTTAGTATAAACACGCAACAACTGCAAGCTAAAGGGATTAGCATTAATGAGTTGTTTTTAGCATTAGAAAATAATAACTCCATCGCTGGCGGAAGCTATATTGAAAAAAATGATGAAGCCTATTTTATACGTGGTGAAGGTCTCGTTTCAAGTCTTGAAGATATTGAAAATATTGTGGTGACAGTTCGAGACAATCAACCTATTTATATTAAAGATATTGCTGAAGTTGGCTTTGGACATGCAAGACGATTTGGCGCAATTACTGGAAATGGTGAAGGTGAAAAAGTCTTAGGTCAAGTCATGATGCTCAAAGATGCTGACTCAAAACGAGTGATCGATGCTGTTAAAACTAGAATTTCAGAAATTGAAGACAGTCTGCCAGAAGGTGTTTACATTAATGGCTTTTTAGATCGCTCTGAACTTATTGGCCGAACAACTTCTACCATTGCCGAAAATTTAATTTTAGGGTTTCTTGTGGTCGCCTTTATTGTTATTGTTTTAATTGGTGATTGGCGAGCTGGTTTAGTGATTTCTTCTATTATTCCGTTGAGTTTTTTAAGCGCTATTAGCTTAATGTATGTGTTTGGTGTAGATGCCAATTTAATGAGTTTAGGTGCTTTAGATTTTGGAATCATCATAGATGGAGCCGTCATTATAGTGGAGTTTGTGGCCTTTAAATTATGGCAACGTTCTAACGAATTTAAAGGAAAGACTTCAACTGAAATTGTAAAACTAAAAGATAAAATTACATTTAATGGTGCATCCAAAATGCTAAACTCAGCTATTTTCGGACAATTTATAATTTTAATTGTTTTTATTCCCATTTTATCATTAAGTGGTGTTGAAGGCAAGATGTTTAGACCGATGGCATTAACCTTCAGCTTTGCACTAATTGGTGCCATGATTTTGTGTTTTACTTGGGTTCCTGTCGCTTGTAGCTTAATTTTAAAACCCAATGCTAAAACCTTTACATTTTCAACACGATTAATAGATGGTATAAAAAAAGCCTATTTACCTTCTATAAAATGGGCTTTAAACCATACAAAAGTTGTGTTGGTTTCTGCCATTTTATTGGTCATCATAGGTGTTTTTACATTCTCGAAAATGGGTGGCGAATTTGTGCCTACTTTAGATGAAGGAGATTTTGTAATTCAACCTATTTTAAAAACAGGTAAGTCATTAAAAAGTACCGTTGAACGCACTACAAAAATTGAAGGAATTTTATTAGAAGAATTCCCAGAAGTTACACAAGTGGTTACACGAATTGGTGCGGCTGAAGTCCCAACAGACCCAATGTCTATGCAAGATTCTGATGTCATTGTGCGTTTAAAGCCTAAATCTGAATGGACAAGTGCTGACACGAAAGAAGAGTTGGCTCAAAAAATTAAAGAAGCCTTAGCCGTGATTCCTGGAATGGATTTAGAATTTACACAACCTATTGAAATGCGTTTTAATGAATTGATTACTGGCGTTCGATCAGACATTGCCATTAAGATTTTTGGAGAAGATTTAGATGTTCTAACGCAAAAAGGAAACGAAATTCAAGAATTGATTGAAAATGTAGAAGGTGCGGCTGATATTTCGGTTGAAAAAATTGTTGGCTTGCCCCAACTTTCTGTTGAATACAAGCGAAATAAAATTGCACGCTATGGTCTAAATATCAAAGCCATAAATTCAGTGATCACTGCTGGATTTGCTGGTAAAGCAACAGGCGTTGTTTTTGAAGGTGAAAAACGATTTGATTTAGTGGTTAGATTACAAAAATCTCAACGACAAGGTATTGAAGACTTAAGAAGTTTAATGATTGACACCCCAAATTCTGGTAAAATTCCGCTTGATGAAGTTGCTGAAATTAACTATGATAAAGGACCTGCCAAAATTTCAAGAGACAATACCAAACGCCGTATTGTGGTTGGTGTAAATGTAAGAAATAGAGATTTAGCTTCAGTCGTTGCCGATATTCAAAAGCTCGTTAAAAACAATATCAACTTACCTGTAGGTTACACCATCAATTATGGTGGACAATTTGAAAATCTTGAAAGTGCAAAAGCTCGTTTAAAAATTGCCGTGCCTATTGCCTTAATTTTAATTTATATCATGCTATTTTTTGCGTTAAAAAAACACCGTGACGCCTTATTGATTTTTACAGCCATTCCATTTTCTGCAATTGGTGGTATATTTTTACTGTGGTTACGTGATATGCCATTTAGTATATCGGCAGGTGTTGGTTTTATTGCTTTATTTGGTATTGCTGTGCTTAATGGTATTATTTTAGTTGAATATTTTAAAGATATTTTAAAAACACACGACAAGTTAAGTTTACAACACATTATTGATGCGACACAAGATCGCCTACGTGCGGTTTTACTCACAGCAAGTTCAACGGCATTAGGATTTTTACCAATGGCTATTTCAACTGGAGCTGGCGCCGAAGTTCAACGTCCATTAGCTACGGTAGTTATTGGTGGTTTAGTCACTTCTACCCTACTAACTTTAATTGTTTTACCGGTTTTATATGCTATGAATAATAAAACACCAAAATTAAAATTAAATAGTCCATTAAGCATTTTAGTGATTTTACTGTTAGGAACTTCGATATCTAGTTATGCACAAGACGGTGAATTTGAAGCGCTCAAACAAAAGATGTTAGAGAACAATCATAAGCTAAAATCAGCACAACTTCTATCTGAAAGTACTAAAGCTGCCGAAGGACAAGCCTTTACGTTCAATAAAATCCAAATCTATCAAAATTATGACCAATCGGAAGCCGATCCTATTGCAAGTCAACCTTTATATCAATGGGGAATTGTGCAACAGTTTGATTTTCCGACGGTGTATGCGAACAAGTTGAAGTTGAACAAAGTTAAAACTGAGCTTGCAGAAACCCAACTTAGCATCACTGAATTAAAGCAAATTAAAGCCCTTCAAAATAACTATCAAAACTTTTTAGAAGCGCGAGAAAAGCTTAGAGTTTATGATAGTATTTATGAAGTTTATAAAGCGTTCTCGCGAATGGCAAAACGCAAATTTGAGGAAGGTGAATCTAATTATTTAGAAAAAATCACAGCTGAATCTAAAGCCAGTCAAATTGAAATTGATCGCAGCCAGCTTCAACAAGATTTAGCGAATAGTAAACTTGCAATTCAAGCCTTATTACAAGTTGAAGAACCTTTAATTTTAAAAGGTCGTCAGCTTAAAAAGCTAGAATTAAAGTCTGTTTTAAAGCAAAATGAAAATTTAAGTATTTCAGCTTTAACCATCGATCAAAAAATGGCTGAGCAAACTTCTAAATTAGCTAAACACCAACTATTGCCTGGGATTTCAGCCAGTTATTTTATCAGAAGTAATTCAGCTATAGACCAAAACTTTAACGGTTATCAAATCGGCTTAAATGTACCATTATTGTTTTTTGGTGATCGATCTAAAATTAAATCGGCACAACTAAAAGCTCGCGCAAAAGAAGCCGAACTTACCGATGCTAAAATAGCGCTTAAAAAAGGTCAAGAACAACTTATTGAATTGCTTAAGGTTCAAAGCAATACTTTAACTAATTACGAAAATCATCAGCTTAAAATGGCCATTGAAATTTTAAATACAGCTAAATTGAGTTATAAAGCTGGTGAAATTGACTTTTTTAGATATGTGCAAAGTATTGAACAAGCACAACGCATTAAACTTGATTATTTAAGCAAATTGCGTGACTATAATCAAACCATTATTCAATTAAATTACTTCTTATTAAATTAAACCTATGAAACCTTCTATTATACTATTGTTATTAATTTTTGCAAACTTAAACAGCTCTTGTGGTGACTCTTCGGAAACTTCAACCGAAGATAAAAACAAGTCAGATGCTGGCCATATTACTCTCAGTCATCAACAATTCAAGTCAGCCGAACTTCAATTAGGAACACCTGAATTCAAAAAATTTTCAGAACAATTTGAAGTTACAGGTATTATTGATGTGCCACCAAAAAACAGAGCTTCAGTAACTGCTTATTTTGATGGTTATGTGACCCAAACTGAATTGCTTGTGGGTGATGAAGTTAAAAAAGGTGATGTTTTGGTGAAGTTAAAACATCCTAACTTTATCAAAATTCAGCAAAACTATGTTGAAGCCTTAAGCAATTTAGAGTACTTAAAATCTGAATTTGACCGTAAACAAAGCCTTTACGAAGATGATGTGATTGCACAAAAAGTATTTCAATCAACTAAAAACCAATTTTTAAATGCCAAAGCACAATTGGCATCAGCAAAAGAGCAAATAAAGTTGATGAACCTTAGTCCTGCACAAGTCGCTCAAGGAAATTTCACTTCAGAAATTAATATTTTAGCGCCTATAAGTGGTAAAGTTTCAAAACTAAATGTGGCGCAAGGTAAATTTATAGCCAAATCTGATATGATTATGGAAATTTTAGATGTAGATCATGTACATTTAGAATTAGAAGTGTTTGAGAAAGATCTTTTAAACATTAATAAAGGTGACACTTTAAGCTTTATGATTCCTGAAGTAACTAACCAAAAGTTTGAAGCTTATGTGCGATTAATTGGTGCTGAAATTAGTCAAAACAGACGTGTTCGTGTACATGCACATCCTATAAATGAGAATGTAAACTTTAAAGTTGGTATGTTTGTAAATGCTAGTCTTAAAACTAATGAGAAAAAGATCATTGCTTTGCCGGAAGAAGCTTTTACAAGTCTAGATGATCAAACCTTTATTTTACAACTTGATGAAAAAACATCTAATACATATCAATTTTCAAAGTTAAAAATAAAAAGTTCTGTGCCTCAAAATGGCTATAAACCAATACTGAATGCTGATGAACTGAATTTAAAAGCACAATATTTAACTAAAGGCGTTTTTGATTTAATTACCAATAGTGGCGGCGGACATAGTCATTAATAATTATGAATAAATCAGATTTTAATATATTAATTGCTGAAGATCAACTAGATATTGCAAAATTTCTTAAGCAAGGACTTACAGAAGAAGGCTATCAATGTAAAGTTGTTAGAAATGGGCAAGCGGTCTTAGAATTTATGAAGTCTGAAAACATCAGTTTAATTTTACTTGACTGGATGATGCCTAAACTTAAAGGCATTGATGTTTGTAGGCAATTAAGAGCTGAAAACATTTTAACGCCTATCATTTTTTTAACCGCAAAAGATACAGTCGAAGATACTATAGAAGGCTTAAAAAGTGGTGCTAATGATTACATCAAGAAACCCTTTAATTTTGATGAATTATTAGCGAGAATTGAAGCTCATTTAAGAATTCATTTTAAAATCGACGAAATCCTTAACATTGGTGATATTTCAATAAACATAAGTAAACACGAAATTACTAAGGCTGATGAAATGATTAACCTGACCGAAAAAGAATTTAATTTTTTAGTCCATTTAGTTAAAAATAAAAATCAAGTTTGTGATCGACAATCTATTATAGAGCAAGTTTGGGATATTCATTTTGATTATGATACTGGTGTTCTTGACGTTTACATGAATGCCATTAGAAAAAAATTAAACCTCCAAAAAAATGAACTTATTAAAACAGTTCGTGGCATTGGTTTTATAGCTCAAGAATGAAGCTATCCATCAAAAATAGAATTGCACTTTATTCAGTCATCGGCATTGCTAGCATTAGTTTATTGGTATTTTTGAGTATTTATTTTACTGTAAAAAAAACCGTTTACAATGAGATTGATGATGATTTAAAGTTTGAAGCTAAAAAGCATGTTTTTGAAGTTGTTCAAAAAAAAGACACGCTGTACTTTGCTTACAAAGATGAATGGCTTGAACGCGAACATGTAGAAATTGAAGTCTACCCATTGTATGTTGAACTTTTTGACAAAAATGGTCTAAGCTTAGACAAATCCCCAAACTTAAAATCTCGTTCACTTCATGTCAATCCAGAAATTACAAATTCATTTATTTCAAACACAAACCTTGACAATCAAGCATTAAGGCAAATTCAAATTCCGCTTCGTCAGGATGCAGCGATAAATGGTTTTATAAGTATTGCCGTACCTTTAGGTGATGCAAAATTACTGATTGAAACACTACAGCAAACATTACTAATCATCTACCCTATTTTATTAATTATCACTTTTTTTACCTCTAGACTAATTTCTAGAATTACCATAAAACCAGTTACACGCATTGCAAAAACAGTTGAAGATATTAACACGAACGATTTAACTAAACGCGTAACTAAAATGAGTAATGGTGATGAGTTAGAAACCTTATCTAATGCCATAAATGATTTTCTTGACCGAATTGACGCTGCTATTAAAAGAGAAAAACAATTTACAGCAGATGCTTCACATCAATTAAGAACACCATTAGCAGTAATTAAAGGAAATTTAGAGGTCCTAATTAGAAAAAATCGCCAACCTGAAGAGTATGTTGAAGTCATAAAAGCCAATATTATCAAAATAGATGAAATGTCTAGTGCTGTCGAAAAGCTTCTGATTTTAGCTCGATTAAACAGTAATTCTAATCAGAATATTGAACTTAAAAGCTTGAATGTTTATCAACTAATCGAATCGATATTAACCAACTATAAACTTCATATTTTAGAAAAGCAATTAGCCATTTCAATAAGTAATTCTAAACATATCATACTCAACTCAAATAAAATATACCTGAGTTTCATCCTAGATAATTTAATTTCAAATGCTATTAAATATGCAGATACCAATAGCGAAATTAAAGTTACAATTGAAGAATTATCAAGTAAATTTCAAATAAAGGTTTGTAATACAGGTCCTAAAATTCCGCCGACTGAAATCAACGAAATTTTCAACCCGTTTTTTAGAAATAAAAATCATGAAACAAAACAAGAAGGCTACGGCTTAGGCCTTGCCATAGTTGCAAAAGCAGCAGAATTATTGAACATAAAAGTAGAGGTTTCTTCTAATAAACTCACCTGTTTTACACTTACAATTCCGAAAAAAAGCCAAACTTAAGATTCACTTAAGATATAAAGCAAAATAGATTTTGAATGCTTTTTTGATGTTATTTTGATGTAAATAATAATGTCATGAAGTTATCACTTTTAATGATTAGTTTGTCTTTAAGCCTTTCTACTTATGCTCAAAACTGGGTTTATGATTTTAACGAAGCTAAAATTCTAGCTGAACAAGAAAACAAACAAATCCTACTTGTCTTTTCCGGTTCAGATTGGTGTGCGCCTTGCATCAAGCTAGATCGCCAAATATGGCAAACCAAAGTGTTTAAAAATCACGCAAAAGAAAATTTAGTGCTTTTAAAGGCCGATTTTCCAAAGCGTAAAAAAAATCAACTTCCAAAAATTCAGCAAGATAAAAACAAGGCTTTAGCCGAAACTTACAACACTAAAGGCTACTTTCCATTTGTAGTTTTACTTGATGCTGATGGTCAAGTCATGAATCAACTTGGGTATAAAAATCTAACGCCAACTAAATACATCGAAGCCATCTATGGTCAATAAATTAATTATTCTACTAGGTTTTGTATGGATGTTTAACCTTCAAGGTCAGTCAATTTTTAAGCGTGAAATGGGACTCATGGGATGCCAATTTGATATTACGGTTGTTGCTAGTTCTCAAAATGAAGCTAATAGTTACATTGACATAGCTGTTGAAGAAATACAGCGAATTGAAACTATGATATCGTCATGGAAAACTAACTCGCAAACTTCAGCTGTTAACCGAAATGCAGGCCTAAAACCTGTAAAAGTAGATGATGAATTGTTTCAACTCATTAAACGGTCGATTCAACTTTCAACTATTACAGATGGCGCCTTTGATATCAGTTTTGCTTCAATAGACCATATTTGGAATTTTAATAAGCAAGAAACCACAATGCCTGATCAAGCTAAACTTTTGTCTTCGGTTGAAGCCATTGGTTATGAACATATTCAATTAGATGAAGCTAACTCTACTGTTTTTCTTACCAAAAAAGGAATGAAAATTGGCTTTGGTGCTATAGGCAAAGGCTATGCCGCTGATAAAGCCAAAGAACTTCTCATAAAAAAAGGGGTTAAATCTGGCATCATCAATGCCTCTGGCGATATGAATACTTGGGGAAAAAAACCAGATGGTAACGCTTGGAAAGTGGCTATTACCAACCCGATGAATAAAACCAAAAGTTATGGCCTATTTGAAATTAATAACCAAGCTGTAGTTACCTCAGGAAATTACGAGAAATATGTTCTTATTAACGGTGAGCGCTACTCACATATTATTGACCCTAGAACAGGTCAACCAACAAAAGGTATTTTAAGTGTTAGCGTTTTTGCGCCTAAAGCCGAAATGGCCGATGCGCTAGCAACATCCATTTTTGTAATGGGAGTCGATGTTGGTTTAAACCTCATTAATCAACTTCCAAATGTCGAGGCAATTATAGTTAAAAGTAATGGCAGTTTAGCCACTTCAAACCAAATAAATATTACATCAAAATGATAAAAACAACTGTTAAACTATCTCTAATCAGCTTATTCTTTACGTCTTGTGTAGCGGTTAAAGAATATGAGAAGATAAATATTAACGATCCAGACATGGTCTTATCTGAACGCCAATTAGACAAATACAAGTCGACTTTTCAATCTTATCGTGAAGCAGCAGCAGGCGCCAATGGCGGTAAAACTGGTGGTGGTTGTGGTTGTAATTAAATTAAACAAAAATGAAAAATTATCTTTTATATAGCCTAATTGCATTAGTTAGCTTAGCAAGCTTTGCACAAGAAGAAACTGAGTATAAAAAACGTGTGCTAGAATCGACTGAAGTCAATTTACTGTCTAGTTATTACACACAAGACGGCGAAAATGCAGCTGTTACTGGTGGTCGAGGTACAGAAGAATTAAGCGATATTGCACCATCAATAAACGTAGCGATTCCTTTAAATGATGACGATATTTTAGCAATTGACGCGACTGTTTCAGCCTATACCTCAGCTTCATCAAGTAACATAAATCCGTTTGATGGTAATCAAGCAGCTGATCCTTTTGTTGCTTCTTCTGGTGCTTCTGAAAAAGACACATGGTTTGGCTTAACGGCGTCTTACTCACATTCGTCAGATGACAGAAACACCATTATAAGTGCAAATGTATCTTTTGCAAACGAGTATGATTATACTTCATTTGGCTTTGGAGGAAGTCTAACCAAATTATTCAATCAAAAAAATACTGAAATACAGCTTAAAGCTAATATTTATTTAGACCAATGGAATCCTCAATACCCAATTGAGTTTAGGGAAGGCTTCAATTTAAATGAATATAACTACGAGGGTGAAATTAACTTTTCACCAAACTATTCGAATTTTGAGTCCCTAAATAGAAATTCATATAGTTTAGGCTTAAGTGTTTCTCAGATACTCTCAAAATCAATACAAACCTCTTTTATAGCCGATTTTGTAGTACAAGATGGCCTACTTTCAACGCCACATCAACGGGTTTATTTTGGAGATATTGAAGACTCGATGATAGAAAACTTTATGCTTGGCAATGACGTAGAACGCTTGCCAAATTCAAGAACAAAATTAGCCATAGGTAACCGTTCGAGTTTTTACATCAATCAAAATTTTGTTGTAAGAAGTTACTACCGCTATTATACTGATAATTGGGGAATAGATTCACACACATTTAAAGTTGAATTACCCATCAAGTTTGGTTTAAATTACACCTTATATCCTAGCTATCGTTATTACACGCAAACTCAGACTGACTACTTTGGTGAGTTTAATACCATATCGTCAACCGATGAATTTTACACCTCAGATTACGATTTAGCGTCTTATAATGCTAATCAATATGGTTTAGGCTTTAAATATTACGATCCTTTAAATTCATTTAAAATTGGTGGTTTTGGATTAAAAAGCATACAAATAGAATATAACTATTATGAGCGAACCACGCAAAATTTTAATGCAAATATAAGCTCGTTAGGATTTACGTTTATAGCTGATTAGTCATCATTAAAAAAGCCATCCAGAAGACCTTGGGTGGCTTTTTTTAAATAAATAGTTTTAGCTGCTAACGCAAAATAGTTTCTTTACGGTCTGGACCAACCGAAACAATACTTATTTTAACGCCTACATTATTTTCTATAAACTTTATGTAGTCTTTTAAAGCTTGAGGCAAATCATCAAAGTTCGTTATTGCTGAAATATCTTCTTTCCAACCTTTAAATGACTGATATACTGGTGAAACATTTTCAGGCGCAATGTCATAAGGTAAATGACTTATTTGCTGACCTTGATAGTTATAAGCGGTACAAATCTTTAAATTTTCAAATCCACTTAACACATCCGCCTTCATCATCATTAATTCAGTAACACCATTCACTTGAACAGCATATTTTAAGGCCACCAAATCTAACCAACCACAACGTCTTGGGCGTCCAGTTGTTGCACCAAATTCGTGACCAACTCTGGCCATTTGCGCACCATCTTCATCAAACAATTCAGTAGGAAATGGTCCGCTACCAACGCGAGTTGTGTAAGCTTTGAAAATACCAAAAACTGATTTAATATGATTTGGAGCAACGCCTAAACCTGTACAAGCACCAGCTGCTGTTGTATTTGAAGACGTTACAAATGGATAAGTTCCAAAATCTATATCTAATAGTGATCCTTGAGCTCCTTCAGCTAATATTGGTTTTTCATTTTGCTGTGCCTGGTATAAATATTCTTCTGAATCTATAAATTGTAGTGTTTTTATAACTTTAACAGCTTCAAAAAATTCAGCTTCTAATTCTTTAAGGTTGTACTGAACATCAACATTGTAAAATTCGATCATGGCTTGATGTTTCTTAGCCAGTTGACGGTATTTTTCTTTCCAATTTTTCAACTCTAAATCACCAACTCTAAGACCGTTACGCCCAGTCTTATCCATATAAGTTGGGCCAATTCCTTTTAAAGTAGACCCAATTTTTGCTTTACCT
Organism: Psychroflexus salarius; assembly: GCF_900129035.1. GTDB lineage: Bacteria > Bacteroidota > Bacteroidia > Flavobacteriales > Flavobacteriaceae > Psychroflexus > Psychroflexus salarius. The sequence goes on from NZ_FQTW01000001.1 coordinate 286,428, forward strand.
TTTGCTGTTTCAGAAGCAGCATCAAGCAGACGATGCGTTGGTAAAATTAAGTGTGCTTTTCTTGAAATCAGTAAAGATGATTTATAATCAACTTTATATTGATCAAGACCTTCTAGCTCTTTTTTAAAAATTACAGGATCAATCACAACGCCATTACCAACGACATTGGTGGCGTTTTTATGAAAAATTCCGGAAGGTATCGTGTGTAAGACATGTTTGATACCATCAAACTCTAGAGTATGACCAGCATTTGGACCTCCTTGAAATCGCGCTATAATATTGTACTTTTTGGTTAAGAAATCAACAATTTTACCTTTTCCTTCGTCGCCCCATTGGAGGCCTAGCAGTAAATCTACAGCCATTACTTTTCTGTGTTATTTTTAGTACCGTAAAAGTACAGTGAGTGTTTATCTATTGAAATATTAAAAACTTCTTCGATTGTTGTTTTAATTGACTCTATGCGAGGATCACAAAACTCAATTACTTCACCGGTATCGGTTAAAATAACGTGATCATGTTGCTTATCAAAATAAGATTTTTCGTACTGAGCTTGGTTTTTTCCAAACTGATGTTTACGAACCAAACCACAATCTAACAATAAATCTATAGTGTTGTAAAGTGTAGCTCTACTTACGCGGTAATTCTTATTCTTCATGGTAATGTAAAGCGACTCAATATCAAAATGTTCTTGATTTTGATATATTTCTTGTAAAATAGCGAAACGTTCTGGTGTTTTGCGATGACCATTATCTTCTAAAAATTTAGTAAATACATTTTTAACGACAGCTTGGTCTTTGTTAATTGTAGAATTGTTTGCCATAATACAAATTTATAGTTTTATTCTCGTGTTGCCTTATCGATTCCATCAATTTTTTTAATACGGTCTAAAAGTCTTTGGATTTCGCTGTTGTTTTTTACTTTAACAACTATTCTGCCTTCAAAAACACCGTGATTACTTTCAAATGAAATGCTATGCATGTTAACATGTAAATTTTTTGAAATTTCATTGGTGATATCACTAATTAAGCCCAAATTATCTAAACCTGTTAATTTAATACTTGCTTTAAATTCTTCTTGAGATGAATCTATCCATTTTGCTTTTAAAATCCTATAGGCATAATTACTTTGTAGTTGAATTGCGTTCGGACAGTTTTTTTTATGAACTTTAATTTCTCCCTTAACGGTTGTAAAGCCAAATACGTCATCACCAGGAATTGGGTTACAACAACTCGCTAAGGTATAATCAAGTTTTTGGTCGTCATCTCCAAATACCAAAGCATCATAACGCTCTGTAATTTCATCTAAACTTAACGAGTTTTGGGATTTTACAGGTTTTCTAATTTTATTTTTAAGGAATGTAACCAACGCATTATTTTTTGAGGAAACATAATCTTTAATAGCTTTATTATCTATGGTTCCTATTCCAACACGGTAAAATAAATCTTTACTGGTTTTAAGTTTGAAATGGTTTACCATTTCATTGACTGTTTTTTCGTTGAGTTGTATACGTTGTGATTTTAATTTTCTATTTAAAATCACTTTACCTTCTTCGGCTATTTGCTTTTTCTCTTCGTTTAAAACCGATTTTATTTTAGATTTAGCACGTGCAGTCTGGGTAATGTCTAACCAGTTTTTAGTGGGTTTAGCTGTTTTTGAAGTAATAATTTCAACCTGGTCACCACTTTTTAAAACACGACTTAGCGGCACAATTTTTCCATTAACTTTAGCGCCTCTAGTATGCATACCAATATCGGTGTGAATAGAAAAAGCAAAATCTAGAACTGTGGCTCCTTTTGGTAGAGATTTTAAGTCACCTTGAGGAGTAAACACAAATATTTCTTTAGCATAGAGGTTCAGCTTAAATTGCTCTACAAAATCGACCGCATTAAGTTCATTATTTTCTAAAGCTTCTTGGAGACGGTTTAACCAAATATCAATACCTTGGTCTTCAACTTGACTATCGCCATGCTTATATTTGTAATGAGCTGCATAACCTTTTTCGGCTATTTCATTCATGCGTTCACTTCTTATTTGGACTTCAACCCAACGGCCTTTTGGCCCCATAACCGTAATATGTAGAGCCTCGTAGCCTGTTGACTTAGGTGAAGAAATCCAGTCACGTAATCGAGTTGGATTAGGACGATAGTGGTCTGTAACAATAGAATATATCTTCCAAGCTAGGAACTTTTCAGATTCTAAATCAGATTTGTAAATAATCCTTATGGCAAACTTATCGTATATTTCGTCGAAGGATATATTTTGAGCCGAAATTTTTTTACGGATTGAGTAAATAGATTTTGGTCGACCCTTAATTTGAAAATCGATTTGTTCTTTTTCAAGCGAGGTTTTAATTGTTGTTGCAAATGATTCTATATAAGCATCTTGTTCTTCTTTACTATCTTGAATTTTACCTAAAATATCATTATAAACTTCAGGCTCTGTATATTTTAAACTTAAATCTTCAAGTTCTGTTTTTATGTTATATAAACCAATTCTATGAGCTAAAGGTGCATAGATATAAAGCGTTTCAGAAGCAATTTTTACTTGTTTGTCCGGCCGCATAGCATCCATAGTTTGCATGTTATGTAGTCGATCAGCAATTTTAATGATGATCACGCGGATGTCATCATTAAGTGTTAATAACATTTTTCTGAAGTTCTCAGCCTGAAGTGAAATATCACCTTCTTTTTTTAAGGATGAAATTTTGGTTAAGCCATCTACAATTCTAGCAATAGTTTCACCAAACATTTGCTCGATATCAGCTAAAGTAAACTCAGTATCTTCAACAACGTCATGAAGCAATGCTGCTGTAATAGAAGTGGCGTCTAAGCCAATTTCAGAAGCAACAATTTTAGCTACTGCAATAGGATGAAACACATAAGCTTCACCAGATTTACGGCGTTGGTCTTTATGTGCTTCAACAGCAGTTTCAAAAGCCTTACGAATCATTTGCTTATCGTCTTTAGTTAAAATACGATAGCTAACACGTAACAACTCTTTATATTGACGTGCAATTTGTTTATTTTCTTGCTCTAAATAAGCTTCGTTTAACTCCATAAATTAATTTAATAGGCCTAAATTAAGCATTAGCTTTTAATTTTCTAAATCTTTGTAATAAAGTTGGGTGTGAATAATTGAAAAAAACATACCAAGGATGTGGTGTTAAATTAGACAAACTTTTTTTATTGAGTTTTTTTAATGCTGAAATCAAATCATTTTCGTTGAATGTTTTCTTTGCGTAAGCATCGGCTTGATATTCAAAATGTCGTGACATCAAATTAATAATGATACTTATGATAAAGCTTACAGGTGAATAAATAAAACCAAAGGCTATTAAACCTATATGAAAATTTGGCTCTTGAACACCAAGTGCTTGACTAACTTCTGGTTTAACTATAAATAATGAGAGTATAAACATGCTTAAACCTAAACTCAAAATTGAAGTAATTAAATTAAAGACAATATGCTTGTGTTTATAATGTCCAACTTCATGAGCTAGTACAGCAACTATTTCATGAGGTGTTAAATCATCAATTAAAGTATCATATAAAGTGACTTGTTTTTGAGACCCTAAACCCGAGAAAAAAGCATTGGCTTTTGTACTTCTTTTTGAACCGTCTATGACAAATATTTTAGATAGATTGAAGTTGACCGTTTTTGCATAATTCTCTATTGAATCACGTAATTTACCACTTGGCAATGGAGATAATTTATTAAACAGCGGTAAAATTAACTTGGTATAAAACATATTAATAATAACAATCAAAACACTTATTAACACCCAAGCATACCACCAAAAGTTAACACTAAACCAAAAGAATAAATAATAAATTGCACTTAGAAGCAAACCGCCAATAATTATAGTTAGTAAAAAAGACTTCAACTGATCTAACCAAAAAGTTTTTAGGCTTGTTCTATTAAAATCATATTTTGCTTCGATAACAAAATTCTGATACCAATTTAGTGGTAAATTCAACAAAAAATTAGCGACAAACAAAACCCCAAAAAACACCAACATGACTATAACCTGATGTTTTATAATAGCTGTGAGATGATAGTGTAAATAAGCAAAGCCATTAAAAAACAAAAAAGTAATAATCAAAAAAGTACTAAAAGAGTTTGTTAGTATCGAAAACCTAAAATTTTCCCTTTTGTACTTCTGAGAATTTTTATAAACCGTATCATCATAAACATCCTCAAGTTCTGGCGGCAATTGGTCATCAAACTTTTTAGCATTTAAGATAGATAATATCAGATCGAAACAATAGTTAAATAAAATTAAACCAATTATGATATAAAAAACGGTTTCTGGGTTTAACATGTTCATGATTTATTTTGGGTAAAAATACATAATCAGGTGATAAAAATTAAATATATAAATATAAGTCTCTGTAAATAAGGCTAAACTTTTGATTGCCAACAAAAGAAACCTATAAATCATAGAGATTATTAGTAATAAGTACCGAAAGTATTGTGATATTCAATTAATGATATTAAATTTGCCTTAAATGTATCGGAGTTTGTAGATGAGTAATTTAGCAGAAATCGTTGAAAAAGTTGAAATAAAAGTTAGTAAGCTTTTACAAAAAAATCAACATTTACAACAAGAAAATGCCAAACTCAAACAATTTTTAAAACAAGAAAACGAAGAGGTTGAACAATTAAATCAAGAAATTTCTCGTTTAAACCTTGTTAACAAAAATCTAAGAACAGCCAATGCATTGTTAGGCAGTAATGAGTATAAAAGAGAAACAAAACTCAAAATAAATAGTTTGATTAAGGAAATTGATGAATGTATTGTTCAATTAGCAGAATAAATTAAATGTCAAATGAGCGCTTAAAAATTAAAATTTCAATTGCAGATCGTGTTTATCCGCTAACCATTAAACCAGAACAAGAAGAAGGTTTAAGAAAGGCTGCAAAGAAAATTGAAGAAACAATAAAAAAGTTTGAACAAAGTTACGCAGTTAGAGATAAACAAGATGTATTAGCCATGAGTGCTTTACAGTTTGCTGCTGAAACTGAACAAAAAAAATTAAGTGCCGATATTGATGTTGAAGAAGCAAAATACAAATTAGAAGAATTAGAACAACGCTTAAACAAACAACTCAATTAAGTTCTTTACATAAATAATACAACACTGCCTGTATTAGTCGTTAAATTTTGATAAACTCAACACTTATAATTTAAAAAGGGTTAAGTTTTGGTTGTAAAAGCAAGCTGCCACGTTTTGTGAAGCAGATCCTTGATCAGTCAGACAGCCCTAAACCTGTTTTAACGGAGTTTTATACAAAACACAACTAATACAGGCTTTTTATATTTAAATAACTATGGAAACAGTAATAATTACAATTATAGCAGCAATAATCGGTCTTGTTATCGGTTTTTTTGTATCAAAAATGCTAGAAAAAAACAGTGCAAAAGGCATTGTATCATCAGCTAACAAAGACGCTGAAAAAATATTAAAAGAAGCCAAAAAAGAAGGTGAAAGCATTAAAAAAGATAAAATTCTACAAGCCAAGGAGAAATTTATTGAGCTAAAGGCAGAACACGAAAAGGTTATTACCTCACGTGATAAAAAAATAGCAGACGCCGAAAAACGTACAAAAGACAAAGAGTCTCAGCTCTCTCATGAATTGTCTAAAAACAAAAAGCTTAATGCTTCTTTAGACGAAAAATTAGAAGATTATACTAACCGAACTGAATATCTAGCTAAACGCCAAGAAGAAATTGATAAAATTTTAAATCAAAAGATAAAACAACTCGAGGTGATTAGCGGACTCAGCGCCGAAGAAGCTAAAGAACAGCTAATGGAATCGCTTAAAGAGACAGCAAAATCTGAAGCGATGACACTTATTCAAGATACAGTAGAAGAAGCTAAACTTACCGCTCAACAAGAAGCTAAAAAAATAATCATAAATACCATTCAACGTATTGGAACCGAGGAAGCTGTTGATAATTGTGTATCTGTTTTTAACCTTGAAAGCGATGATGTTAAAGGACGTATTATAGGTCGTGAAGGCCGAAATATTAGAGCAATTGAAGCTGCAACTGGTGTTGAAATTATTGTAGATGATACACCTGAAGCCATTATCTTATCTTGCTTTGATTCTGTAAGACGTGAAATCGCTAGATTATCACTTCACCGATTAGTAACTGATGGTAGAATTCATCCTGCACGAATTGAGGAAGTGGTTAAAAAAACCAGTAAACAAATTGATGAAGAAATTGCTGACATTGGTAAGCGCACAATTATTGACCTAGGTATTCATGGTTTACATCCAGAACTCGTAAAAGCTGTAGGCCGAATGAAATACCGTTCTTCTTATGGACAAAATCTCTTACAACACTCGCGTGAAGTTGCTAAACTATGCGGTGTGATGGCAGCCGAATTAGGCTTGAATCCTAAATTAGCCAAGCGTGCTGGTCTACTTCATGATATTGGCAAAGTGCCAGAAACAGAAACAGAATTACCTCACGCAATTTTAGGAATGCAATGGGCTGAAAAGTATGGAGAAAAAGACGAAGTTTGCAACGCTATAGGTGCGCACCATGATGAAATTGAAATGAATTCTCTTTTATCTCCTATTGTCCAAGTTTGCGATGCCATAAGTGGTGCTAGACCAGGTGCAAGACGTCAAGTTTTAGACTCTTATGTAAAAAGACTAAAAGATTTAGAAGACATTGCTTTCGGATTTAGCGGTGTTAAAAAAGCCTACGCCATACAAGCTGGTCGCGAATTACGAGTAATTGTTGAAAGTGAGAAAGTAAATGATGACCGTGCTGGAAGTTTATCTTTTGAAATCTCACAGAAAATCCAAACTGACATGACGTATCCTGGACAAGTCAAAGTAACAGTTATTAGAGAAACAAGAGCTATTAATGTTGCTAAGTAGGATTGTTATAAAATTTTTGTAAAAAAAGGGAGGATTTTAAAATCCTCCCTTTTTTTTATTAAATAAATTGTTTTTTAAAACATCTCTCTACCAGCGAAATGAAATGCTGCTTCAATTTCAGCATTTTCATCACTATCACTTCCATGAACAGCATTTTCACCAATAGAAGCTGCATATTTTTTTCGGATTGTTCCTTCAGCAGCATCTTCTGGATTTGTTGCACCAATTAAAGTTCTAAAGTCTTCCACAGCGTTTTCTTTTTCTAACACAGCAGCTACAATTGGGCCACGCGTCATATATTCAACAAGTTCGCCAAAAAATGGACGCTCTTTGTGAATTGCGTAAAAAGTTTCAGCGTCTGCTGTCGTCATTTGTGTTAACTTCATGGCTGTGATTTTAAAGCCTGAAGCTGTAATTTGATTTAAAATTGCACCGATGTGTCCTTTTTCAACAGCATCTGGTTTTAACATGGTAAATGTTTTATGTCCTGACATAATTTTATTTTTTGGCAAAAGTAATGATTTTAGTAGAATAGCAAAGCAACTTCAGTTAACCTAAAACTGAATTAATTGTTCTTGTAGTGTTTTACCTGTTTTGGTTGATTTCATTTGCATTAAAACAGAATTGTCATTGAAGTTAAAATCTAAAGTTCCAAAGCTAGTTTGATTAATCACTTTGCCTACTCTATTTTGATTTGGTTCAGATGTAAAACTTGTGTAAGCATGTGTTAAGCCGCTTGAGGTAAAATCGTTCAAATCATAATTTAAACCATCGACTTCAACTTTTGAAAATTCTGAAATATGTCGGTCTCCACTCAATAATATTGTATTTTTAACTTGATGCTTAACAAGTAAACTTTTCAACCTTTCAACTTCATGTGGAAAATTCCCCCAAGTTTCAAATCCATGTTCGTGTGACAAAAACTGAATACTCGACACAATAATATTAAAATCTGCATCGCTGTTTTGAAGCTCTTTTTCTAACCATTGCCATTGGACATTACCTAAAATACTTCCATTAGCCTTTTGCCAAGATTCATAGCGTTTGTTTGGGTTGGATGAAGCTTTAAGGCTATCTCTAAAAAATCGTGTATCTAGCAAATATAATTTAAGATCATAGCTACCTATATTGATGTCTTGAGCATGATAAATACCATCTTGTTGTCGCCGATTTTCATCAGTAACGTCTATAAAATCTAAAAAAGCTAATTGGCTCTCTTCTTTGTATTCCCAATCTTTACCGCCATCGTTTAAACCATAATCGTGATCATCCCAAGTAGCATAAACAGAATAATTTATAGCCTTTAAAAAATCTTGATAATATCGATTTTGCTTTTGAAATTGATACATAGCCTTTAAACTATCCATATTTTTAGTATCGGCATAAATATTATCGCCACCCCAAACAAATGCATCAGGCTGCTGTTGCTGAATAATCTGCCAATAAGACTGGTCTAAACGCTGGTTATTACAACTCCCAAACGCTACCTTATAAGTGTTTTCTTGAGGCTGACAACTCAAAACTAAACTTAGTATGAGTAGTGAAGATATTATTATTTTCATGTTTAATTTTCGGTAAAAATACAGCATCTATAGCAGAGCAATATTAAGTTTTTATTACATTTGAAGATTATGAAGAAATTTAAATTTGATGGCTTAAAACAAGCTATTTCAACTGCAAAAAATATGAGTATTGTTAGCCATCGTAATCCAGATGGTGACGCCGTAGGTTCTTCTCTTGCGCTTTATATTTGCCTAAAAGAAATTTATCCTGAAAAATCAATTCAGGTTATACTGCCTAACAAATACCCGGCTTTTTTAGAATGGTTGCCTCGTCAAGATGAAATTTTATTTTTTGAACAAAATCCATCAACTTCAACTGAAATTTTAGAGCAAAGTGACCTCATTTTTACACTTGATTTTAATGATTTTAGTAGAGCTGGTCATCAAATGGCTGAAGTACTGTCAGCCTTAAGCACCGAATTTGTAATGATAGACCATCATCAACAACCGTCAGAATATGCTAAATATTTATACAGTGACACTAGTATTGGCTCTACATGTGAAATGATTTACGAAAGCTTTGTGTATTTAGGTTTTAAAGACTCTCTTAACCAACAAATTGGTGAGTGCTTATATACAGGAATTATGACAGATACAGGATCTTTTAAATTTCCTTCAACGAGTAGCAGAACACATCAAATTATTGGTGAATTAATTGATTTAGGAGTTGAAAACTCAAAAATTCATCAAAATACTTTTGATCAAAATTCATTAAACCGACTTCATCTATTAGGTGTGGCCATGCAAAATTTACGCGTCATAGAGCAACATCAAGTCGCTTATATCAGTTTAAGTCAGCAAGAACTAGATCAACATCAATTTCAAAAAGGTGATACTGAAGGTTTTGTCAATTACGGTTTATCGATTAAAGGAATTAATTTTGCTGCTATTTTCATAGAGAATAAACAAGAACAAATTATTAAAATTTCCTTTAGGTCTGTTGGCGATGTAGATGTTAACAAATTTGCAAGAGAACATTTTGATGGTGGCGGACACAAGAACGCAGCTGGAGGAAAAAGCAACTTGAGTTTAGAAGAAACAATTCGTAAGTTTGAAAAAATTATCAAAAATGACTATTAAACAATTCTTGGCTTCTGCTTTTGTAATCGTGTTGGTATTTTCATGCAAAACGCCAGAAGCTAGAAAACCTATAAGCAAAAGTTCAGATTCATTTATAAAGCAATCTATTAACATCAACAAAGCCGTTGTTAAACGTGAAGAAAGCTTAATAAAAGCCATTATAAAAAAAGACAGTTCAAGAACCTATTTTGCTTCTAAAAATGGATTTTGGTATTCTTACGACCAAAAAAACAGCACTGATACGCTTCAACCTAGTTACGGTGATGAAGTTGAGTTTAATTACAATATCATAAGTCTGGACAACGATACCATTTACAGCCGAACTGAACTAGGTGAACGTGCTTTAATTATTGATAAAGAAGACATATTTTCTGGATTACGTCAAGGTTTAAAACTCATGAAAGAAAATGAAACAGTTACCTTTTTATTTCCTTCTCATAAAGTTTATGGCTATTATGGCGATAATCAGCGCATCGGAAAAAACATTCCTGTAAAATCTGTAGTAACATTAAATAAAATAAATACTAATGAAACACTTACAAACTAAATTTTTAGCAATTGCTATTTTTACTTTATCACTGGTCAGTTGTAGTGAATATGCCGATTTAAAAGATGGAATTTATGCGGTATTTATGACCAATAAAGGTGAAGTAGTCGTTAACTTACATTACAAGAAAAAGCCCATTACAGTTGGTAACTTTGTAGCCTTAGCTGAAGGAACACATCCAGAAGTTGATGAAAAATATAAAGGTAAACCTTTCTATGAAGGATTAACTTTTCACCGTGTTATCGATAATTTCATGATTCAAGGTGGCGATCCGCTTGGAAACGGTCAAGGCGGACCTGGCTATAAATTTACAGATGAGTTTGATGATAGTTTAACACATGACAAAGGTGTAATTTCTATGGCCAATTCAGGACCAAACACAAACGGTAGTCAATTTTTTATTACTGTGGCACCTACAAAACATCTGGATGGTAAACACTCAATTTTTGGTAAAGTAGTTATTGGGCAAAACGTAGCAGACTCAATTGCTAAGGTTGAAACAGCTAATGCCAACCGCCCTAAAGAAGAAGTTATTATTGAAAAGTTAAAAATTGTTCGTAAAGGTAAAGAGGCTAAACAATTTGATGCTGTTGAAGCTTACAAAAACGGTATTGCTAAAATTGAAGCAAAAAATGAAGCCAAACGCGAAGCATTTGAAGCTCGGTTAGATGAAATGATGGCTAATATGTCTAAAACTGATTCTGGCTTAATGTACAGAATTACAGAACCTAACCCAGAAGGTGAATCTCCTGAGAATGGTAATACTGTTCGTGTACATTATGCTGGTTACCTAACTGATGGCACTAAATTCGACTCTTCATTTGACCGAAATACTCCTATCAGCTTCAAATTAGGGACTGGTCAAGTTATTACTGGTTGGGATGAAGGTATAAGTTTACTGAAAACTGGAGAAAAAGCAGAGTTACTCATACCGCCAAATTTAGCTTACGGCTCAAGACAACGCGGTCCAATTCCTGCTAATTCTACATTATACTTCGAGGTAAAACTCGTAGAAGTGATTAAAAATTAATTTCAAAAAGGCTGCAAATTGCAGCCTTTTTTTATGTCCACTTATAAATTATGGTTAAGCCTATTTATAAAATTTTACTAAGTGTAATTAGTTTAATATCTCTATTGAGCTGCACAGCATTTAAAGTCGATTCTAAAAATAATGATCTCATCACTTATTTAGATGATTTTGTCATCACTGAAAACCCTGAAGATTTCAATGATTTTGGTGGAATTTCTGGAATAGACCAAATAAATGATTCTACTTATATTTTAGTGGCTGATTCACCTACAAATCCTCGATTATATAGCATTCGTTTAAAAGTTGAAAACAAAAAATTTAATGAAGTTGAATTGTTACGAAAACATCAACTTCAAAATTTAGATAACAACAAGTTTTATGATCTTGAATCGATTAGATATGGTGAAGCTAATAACAATTACTGGTTGAGTAGTGAAGGAAATATTAAGCAAAAACAACCCGCTTTTATAGCTAAACTTTCAACAAATTTTAAAGCCGTAGAACACATCGAGTTTAAACCGCCTTACACTATTGAAAACAGTCAACATAACGGCATGTTTGAAGGTTTAGATATTGCAAAAGATGGTTTTTGGTTTGCGAATGAGCTACCTTTAAAAACTGACGGTAATAAACCAAGGCTTGTTGATAATTATTCACCGGTAAGATTAGCTTTTTATAATTTTAAAACAAAAAATATCAGTAATGCATATGCTGTTAATTTAAGCCGAGTAAAAAAAATACCTCTTCTACCCTATTTTGTCAACGGCGTCACAGAAATTCTTCAACTTAGTGAAACCAATTTTTTATGGTTAGAACGTTCTTACTCAGCTGGTCACAAAAGCAAAGGAAATAATGTTTTTTTATGGTTAGTAACAACCAAAAATGCAACAAATGTTGCTAAGGTGAAATCATTAAAAAATCACAAAAGCAAAATAAAACCCGCTAAAAAAGAGTTACTATTTGATTTTAATTCAATTAAGCCTCAACTCAAACAAAATATCGTAGACAATATTGAAGGCATCAGTTTTGGACCTCAACTCAGCAATGGCAACCGCAGTTTAATTCTTGTTTCAGACAATAATTTTAATAGCTTTGCGCCACAAATAAACCAACTTATTCTTTTAGAACTTAAGCTATGAAACGTTTTTTATATTTACTACCATTATTAATCATTACAGCTTGCCAAAACTCGAAGCCAACAAGTCATGAAAATACTTTTTGGTATGATTTACCAAGCGAAAATGCCAAAAAAACAACTTATTATTTTATACGCCATGCAGAGAAAAACAGAAATAATCCTGAAGAAAAAGATCCTTTTTTAACCGAAAAAGGCTTAAAACGAGCTAATCATTGGGCCAAATACTTTGAAGAAAAAAATATCGACCAAATTTTTAGTAGTAATTACACACGTTGTATTCAAACGGCCATTCCTTCTGCTTCATTAAATCAACTAAAAATTAACGATTATGATGTTAAAAAAGATACTCTCTTTACAGACAATTTTTGGAAAAAAACTTATGGAAAGACAAATCTAATTATAGGACATTCTAACACAACACCTCAGTTTGTAAACCAAATATTGAATAATAAAAAATATGAAATGATTAATGACAGTATTAATTATAAACTATTTAAGGTTGAAATCAGTAAAGAGTTAAAAATAAAAGATACTGTCCTTGATGTAAAGTTAGCATTTGAGTTGGACTGAATTTATGCTGGGATTTTCAGTTTTAATTTCGGATACTAATTCTAACTTATTATTATGAAAAAGTTGAAGCAAATCTTCAAGTTCAACTTGCTTTGATTTTGGTTTGTAATTATCATAATCTATAAACTGTGTACCATTTATAAACTGCCTATTTTTTGCAACACGAAAACGATAACCACCACGATTAACATGAAATTCATAAGCTAAATAGTCTAATGAATAATTTTTTTGATTAAACCAATACAAATAAGTGTCGTTAAAATCTTGACCACCATTTTCTTGCTTAAAATTTACCTCGACAACATAATAATCCTGATTGTTAAAACTTTGATTAGGTAAGCGTCTCAAATTTACAGCTTGGTCTGTTAAACGATAGGGAAGCTGAACAAAATAATGCACCGAATTAATAGATTCACTATAAACATTTTCCAGACTATCGTTAACTTCAACTGGTATTGAATCTATAAAGCGTTTAAATTTTCCACTGTAAAGGACATCAATTGTATCGCCTTTTTGTCGGCTAAGCTTCATTCCGTTACAAGTGGCTTCAGAGCGGTAATGTAAATTTCTAAAATCAAATTTTATCACACTATTATCTACAGCAGAAGTTCCACTAAATTCAATAGCTTGATTTACGATTTCCTTTGCTGAGACAGATTTTGAATTTTGTGAATTCTGGCATGAAATTGTCAAACTCAAAAAGAATAAGGAAGCTAATAATTGACGCATAAAATAAAATTTATTGCAATTTCGCTATAAAATTACGGCTTAATAGCGGTTTAAATAAATAATTAAGAATTAATCGAAAGTAGTATTGTATTTTTGAATTAGAATTTAAAGAAAATGGGGAAAGCAAATACTGTGAATATACAAAATAAAAAAGCTAGATTTCAATATGAAATCTTAGATAAATATACAGCTGGAATTGTTTTAGCAGGAACTGAAATTAAAGCTATTCGAGAAGGAAAAGCCAATATTGCAGAAAGCTTTTGTGAGTTTAATGAAAAAGGTGAATTATTTGTGATTAATATGGATATTCAAGAATACTCTCATGCAACACACTTTAATCACCAACCTAAGTCTGAACGTAAACTTTTACTCAATAAAAAAGAATTACGGAAGTTACACAAACAAGTTAGAAATACAGGATTAACTATTATTCCACTTCGAATGTTTTTAAATGATCGTGGTTATGCCAAATTACAAATTGCGCTAGCCAAAGGTAAAAAACTATACGATAAAAGAGAAACTATTAAAGATCGTGACACAAAACGTAAACTCGACCGAATTAAAAAAAGTTTTTAAACAAAAAACCTTGAGTTATACTCAAGGTTTTTTATTTAGTAGGTAATTTTTTTACAAAGGAATATTACCATGCTTACGTTCTGGTCTGTTAACTTGCTTATCAGCTAGCATTGTAAAAGCCTTAATCAATTTACGCCGTGTATTTTTTGGTTCAATCACTTCATCTATAAAACCACGTTGAGCAGCCTTAAATGGATTGGCAAAAGCACCGGCATATTCTTTTTCTTTTTCAGATAATTTTAACTGCGGATCATCAGCAGATTGAATTTCTTTTCTAAAAATGATTTCTGAAGCACCTTTAGCGCCCATTACTGCAATCTCTGCAGTAGGCCAAGCAAAATTGAAATCGGCACCGATGTGTTTAGAATTCATTACATCGTAAGCACCGCCATAAGCTTTTCTTGTAATAACACTAATTCTTGGCACTGTAGCTTCACTTAAAGCATAAAGTAATTTAGCACCATGTAAAATTATACCATTCCATTCTTGGTCGGTACCTGGTAAAAAGCCTGGCACATCAACCAAAACTAAAAGCGGAATATTAAAGGCATCACAAAAGCGCACAAAACGAGCCGCTTTTTTTGAAGCATCAACATCAAGTACACCCGCTAAACTCATAGGTTGGTTAGCGACAACGCCAATACTTCTGCCTCCAATTCTTGAAAAACCAACAATGATGTTATCTGCATAATTTTTATGAATTTCATAAAATGAATCTTCATCAACAATTCCACTGATAACTTCATGCATATCGTAGGGTTTGTTAGCATTTTCAGGCACTAAACCTTCGAGTTGTTCACGAACTTCATCCTGAAGTTTTACAGGAGTCAATTCTGGTTTTTGCTTATTGTTTTGCGGAATATAACTGAGTAATGTTTTAATATTTTCTAAACATTCAATATCGTTAACAGCAGTTAAGTGGGTAACACCTGATTTAGTTGAATGCGAACTTGCGCCACCTAGCTCTTCTGAAGTTACTTCTTCATTAGTTACAGTTTTTACGACATTAGGTCCAGTAACAAACATATAGCTTGTATTTTCAACCATAATGGTGAAGTCTGTCATTGCTGGTGAATAGACAGCACCACCTGCACAAGGTCCCATGATAGCTGAAATTTGTGGGATAACACCTGAAGCTTGTACATTTCTGTAAAAAATATCAGCATAGCCACCTAATGAACGTACACCTTCTTGAATACGAGCACCACCAGAATCGTTCAGCCCAATAATTGGAGCACCAACTTTCATGGCGTGATCCATAACTTTACAAATCTTTTCGGCATGGGTTTCTGATAACGCACCACCAAAAACTGTAAAATCTTGAGCATAAATGTAGACCAATCTACCATTTACTGTGCCATAGCCTGTAATTACACCATCACCGTAAAACACTTGGTCTTGCATGTTAAAATCGGTTGTTCTATGGGTGACTAACATACCTATTTCTTCAAAAGAGCCTTCATCTAAGAAATAGTTGACACGTTCTCGAGCTGTTAATTTTTTCTTTTCATGCTGTTTATCAATGCGTTTTTGGCCACCACCTAATTTGGCAGCTTCAACTTTTTTCTGTAAATCATCTCGTGTTGAACTCATGCTTACTCTGTTTCTGGAATTCTTAATTGTTTTTGATCTTCTAAATATTGTTTTAAAGCAATTTTGGCCGCCAATTTAGCTTCAGCTTTTTGTTCAGCCTCTAATACTTCTGGCGTATAATGATGTTTTACAAAATGCGTATCAAAATTTCCACTTCTAAAAGCTTCGTGTTTACAAACAAATTTACCAAAGGCTAAAGTTGTTGAAACCCCTTTTATTTGATAATTATCGATAGCTTCAATCATACGCTGAATGGCTGCCTCACGATTTTCAGCATAGGTCACTAATTTTGATATCATTGGGTCATAATAAATAGGAACATCCATGCCTTCTTCAAAACCATCATCTACACGAATTCCTTCGCCCTTAGGTGCTTGATATTGCTCGAGTTTTCCAACACTTGGTAAAAAATCATCAGTTGGGTCTTCAGCATAAACGCGCAATTCTACGGCATGACCATTAATTTGCAGATCATTTTGGCTAAAATTTATTTTTTCACCTCTTGCTATTTTGATTTGTTGCTCTACTAAGTCAATACCTGAAATTAATTCAGTAACTGGATGCTCAACTTGAAGACGTGTGTTCATTTCAAGAAAATAAAATCTTTTTTGTTCATCCATTAAAAATTCAACTGTACCAGCGCCTACATAATTGCACGAACGTGCCACATTAACGGCGGCTTCTCCCATTTGTTTTCTAATTTCAGGCGTTAATAAGACCGATGGTGCTTCTTCTACTACTTTTTGGTGTCGGCGTTGAATAGAACATTCGCGTTCAAATAAATGTAAGACATTACCATGCCTATCAGCAAGCACCTGAATCTCGATATGACGTGGTGAACCGACGTATTTTTCTATAAATACTGCGCCATTACCAAAAGCAGATTTAGCTTCGCTGATGGCGCGTTTCATTTGGTTTTCAATTTCTTTGTCAGATTCTACAACACGCATGCCTTTTCCGCCGCCACCAGCTGAAGCTTTTATCAAAATTGGATAGCCAATTTCTTCAGCAATTGCCTTAGCTTTTTCAATATCTGTGATAGCTTCATCAATACCTGGCACCATTGGTATATTATAAGCTTTTACGGTTTCTTTAGCAGATAATTTATCACCCATCACCCGAATGGCGTGAGATTTTGGACCAATAAATGTGATGCCACTTGCTTCAACTTTCTCGGCGAATTCAGCATTTTCACTTAAAAATCCGTAACCTGGATGAATACCGTCAACATTAAGTTTTTTGGCCTCTTCAATAATTTTATCACCTAATAAATAGGATTCGTTTGAGGCTGCTTTTCCTAAACAAATCGCTTCATTAGCAAACTTTACATGAGGTGAATTTCTATCGACTTCAGAATAAACGGCAACGGTTTGTATGCCCATTTTCTGTATCGTCTTCATGACTCTTAAGGCAATTTCGCCTCTATTTGCAACTAATATCTTTTTCATTTAAAACTGATTTATTCCATTTCAATTAGTAATTGACTTTTGGTCACTGTGTTGCCTTTATCAATTTTTATTGACTTTATAACGGCGTCGCGAGGCGCAGTGATAGCGTTTTCCATTTTCATTGCTTCAAGAACAAGCAATTGATCGCCTTCTTTAATCTCTTGACCTTCTTCTACATTAACATCGAGAATTAAACCTGGCATTGGTGCTTTTATGTCGTTAACTAAAGTAGACGCAGCAAGGCTTAAACCCATTTCTTTGATGAGTACATCTAAATCGTTAGAGATTTTAACTGTGTAAGTATTAGCATTGATTTTAATGCTATAGGTTTTGTTTAAAAAATCAGTTTCAACAATGGTAGCTGAAGCTGATTTTTGATTTTCGAGAATGTGAAGTTGATTGTGATTCGTAGATTGGGTGTCTAAAGCTTTGATTTGATCTTCGGTAAATTCAAATTCGAATGTATCATTAACTTTAGCCTTTAAATGTTGTTTCATAGCCTAAATTAAATGTTTTCGTAAATATAGGCATATGAAATTAAAACGATAAATCTATAAAGCTAAAATGCTATAGTTATAATATGGTCTATATTTTATTAAGCTCATAAATAAAAGTAGTTTTAACTATCAAGTTTTACTTTGAAAGTCTTTAAAATTTGACAAAAAACCACCTATTTCAGCTTAAAATTGTATTATTGATTAAATTTTTAATTATGAATATTAGTATTTCTAACCTTAATAAATCCTATGGCCATCAGCAGGTTTTAAAAAATATTAATTTAAAAATTCATACGGGTGAAATTGTTGGTTTACTTGGCCCAAACGGTGCGGGAAAGTCAACTTTAATGAAGTTGTTAACCGGTTATTTAGAATTTACAGACGGTAAAATAAATATCGGAAATTTCAACCTAGATTCAAATAAATTAGATATTCAAAAGCATTTAGGATACTTACCAGAACAAAATCCACTTTATGAAGACATGTATGTTCGTGAGTTTCTTCAATTTAATGCCTCTATTTTCAAAATTAGCAAAGAACGCATTGAAGAGGTTATTAAGCTTACACAACTTTCTCCAGAAGCTAATAAAAAAATACACCAACTCTCTAAAGGTTACAAACAACGTGTTGGGATTGCTACCGCATTACTTCATGACCCAGAAATTTTAATTTTAGATGAACCAACAACAGGTTTAGATCCCAACCAGCTTATTGAAATTAGAAGTTTGATAAAAGATATCTCAAAGCACAAAACGATTTTGCTTTCAACTCACATAATGCAAGAAGTTGAAGCGATTTGTGATCGGGTGGTAATCTTAAATAAAGGAGAAATTTTAAGAGATAATTTATTACACGAATTAAACCAAGACCACCAACAGCAAGTCATAGAAGTAGAATTTAATTATAGAATTGAAGAGGTTGCGTTGCAGAACTTACCTGGATTATCAAAAATAAGTAACCCAAATGGCTTTATATATAAGCTCTACTTTAATTCTGACGTTGATAAGCGCAGTGATGTGTTTGATTTTGCACATGACAATGGTCTTAAGATACTTAACCTCAACAAAGTAAACCAAAGCCTTGAAGATATATTTACTGAATTAACACAACAATAAAATGATAATGAAAACCAAACTTTTTTTTATTTCGCTTCTTTGTGCTTTTACATTTACCAAAGCGCAACAAGATCCTAAAATTTATGACATTATTGAAAAAGTTAATGCTACTCAACTTGAAAAAAATGTTCAAAGCTTAGTTGATTTCGGAACCCGCAATACATTTAGTGATACGATTAGTAACACAAGAGGTATTGGAGCAGCAAGGCGCTGGATAAAATCTGAATTTGATCAAATATCAAAACAATGTAATAATTGCCTAGATGTCTTTTTTCATAGAACGATGTTAACAACCGACATGGGAAGTAGAATACCAAAAGATGCTGAAGTTGTAAATGTGGTTGCTATACAAAAGGGCAAGAAATATCCTAATTCATATATCATAATGAGCGGTGATATTGACTCTAGAGCTTCTGATACTGAAGACTACACAACTGATGCGCCTGGCGCAAATGATAATGCCACAGGAATTGCTGGAACAATTGAAGCTGCTCGTGTTTTATCACAATATAAATTTAATCATAGCATTGTATATGTTGGTCTGAGCGGAGAAGAACAAGGTCTATGGGGTGGCAAGTTTTTAGCCGAGTATGCTAAAAAGAATAATTGGAATATAGTTGGTGTTTTAAACAACGATATGATTGGAAATATTCAAGGTATTGATGGTGTTATTGACAACCGAAGTTTTAGAATTTTTAGTGAAGCACATAACCCAACGGAAACGAAAAGAGAGCGAACATTGAAACGCTTTTATGGTGGCGAAATTGATGGAAACTCGAGACAGCTAGCTAGATATGTTCATAAAACTGTAAAAACCTACATGCCAGAAATGAATCCTATTATGATTTATAGACTTGACCGTTTTGGACGAGGCGGACATCATAGGCCATTTAATGATTTAGGGTATGCTGGCGTTAGAATTATGGAAGCTCACGAAAATTACAATTGGCAACACCAAGATATAAGAACCGAAAACGGCATTGCTTATGGCGATGTGATTGAGCATGTTAAGTTTCCTTATGTTAAAAAACTAACAGCGGTTAATGCCATTACTATGGCTAATCTAGCTTGGGCGCCAAAAGCGCCAACAAATGTCGAAATTGGTGGTGCTGTTCAGCCATCCGTAAAATTACGTTGGAAAGGCACTAATGATGAGGATTTGAGAGGCTATAAAATTTATTGGCGTGATACCACTTCTCCAACTTGGGATTATAGTCGTTTTGTAGGAAAAGTTAATGAATTTACACTTGAAGGAATTGTGATTGACAATTATTTATTTGGTGTTGCCGCGGTGGATAAAAATGGACACGAAAGTGTGGTTGTTTTTCCATCTGGAGTCATGCGATAAAAATTGAAACTATTCAATATTAAACATAAAAAAAGCCCTGAAAATCAGGGCTTTAATTTTGGGTGACTGATGGGGTTCGAACCCACGACCCTCGGATCCACAAACCGATACTCTAACCAACTGAGCTACAGTCACCATTAGCGGTCGCAAATTTAAACAATTTCATCAATTTGCAAAACAAAAGATGAAATTATATTAAATCAAAAATTGAATCAACAGCAGCGTAACGTTCTACCGTAAAACCTTCAGCATGATCTACGCCAATTATTCTTCCTAAATCACGAGCGCGATAAGTAACACTATCTAAAAAATTTTGACTCGAAATTGGTGTTTTGGGTTCTTTGTTAGTTGGGTCAAAAAACTGAGTTTTATACGCTTTTACGGCTTCTACTTTTTGGTTGATATAACCAGAAATATCTACTACAACATCTGGTGTGATATCATACCATTGAATATAATGGTAAACATGTTTTGGCCTCCAAACTTCTTGTGATTTTGAATCATCAATCGTTTCGATTTTTCTCAATCCGCTTAAAAAACATGCATCGCCTACTAGCTGACTTCCTTTAGAGTGATCAATGTGGCGATCATGTATGGCATTACAAAAAACAATTTCAGGTTGGTACTTTCTAATAAGCTTAATAATTTCAAGTTGGTGTGCTTCATCATTTTGAAAAAATCCATCTCTAAACTTAAGATTCTGTCGCATTGCTAAGCCCATAATTTCAGCTGCTTGACGAGCTTCTTCAGTTCTTGTTTCGGCATTTCCACGTGTTCCTAATTCGCCTTGAGTTAAATCGACTACGCCTACACGTTTTCCTTTAGTTGTTTCTTTTATCAAAGTCCCTGCACAACTCAATTCAACATCATCTGGATGAGCACCGATGGCTAAAATATCTAATTTCATAACTTATTATCTGTTTATATTTTATTTGGTTATCATTTTTATTTTATAACCAATTGCAGCAAAAAGCAAGGTCATAAACGGACTCAAATAACTAAACATTGCATATACAAAGTAATCTACAACAGGTACACCTAAAACACCACTGTGGTAGGCTCCACAGGTATTCCAAGGAATTAAGACTGAAGTCACTGTTCCAGAATCTTCTAAAGTTCGGCTTAAGTTTTCGGGAGCTAAACCTTTGTCTTTATAAGCTTTAGCAAACATTTTACCAGGAACAACAATAGCCAGATATTGATCTGAAGCTGTGGCATTTAAAGCCAAGCAACTTGCAACTGTACTGGCAAACAACCCGAAAGTTGAATGAAACAAGTTTAACAAAGCTTTACTTATCGCTTCTAATGCACCAATTGCATCCATTATTCCACCAAATACCATCGCACAAATAATTAACCATATCGTACCAAGCATGCCTTTCATACCACCTGCCGAAAATAAATCTTGTAAATTTTTGTTATCCGTAGGTATGGTAATATCAGTTGTTATAGCGTTCATTAATCCAACATAGGCATTTTTAAAATCTAATTGGGTGCCGCCACTTATAAATTGAACTAAATCTGGTTGAAAAATCAATGCAAAAACAGCAGCTAATAATGTTCCTAAAAGTAAAGCAATTAATGGTGGTGTTTTCTTTATAATTAAACCAATCACTACTAAAGGCACTACAAATAACCAGGGTGAAATATGAAAAGAAGCTTTTATATCTGCTAAAATGACATGAGCTGAAACTTGCCCACTGGTATCTAAGGTGAGACCAATAATAATAAATACGATTAATGTTATAATTATTGTAGGAACAGTTGTTATAGTCATATAACGAATATGAGTAAATAAATCTGTTCCAGCCATTGCTGGCGCTAAATTAGTTGTATCACTCATAGGTGAAAGCTTATCACCAAAGTAAGCACCAGAAAGTACAGCACCAGCCGTCATTCCTAGAGAAACATCAAGCGCATTAGCAATTCCTATTAAAGCAATACCTACGGTTGCAGAGGTAGTCCAGCTACTGCCAGTAGCGATAGATATCACAGCACAAATCACCACGCAAGCTGCTAAAAATATCGTCGGATTTAAAACTTGTAAGCCATAATAAATCATGGTTGGAATCACACCACTTAACAACCAAGTTCCAGCTAGTGCGCCAACCATAAGCAAAATTAAAATCGGTCCAGTAGTGGCTTTTATATTTTTAGAAACCTCTTCAACCATTGACTCATAATTTACACCATTAACTGCTCCAACAATAGCTGCAACAGCTGCACCCAAGAGTAAAATAAATTGATTTGAACCGCCTAATGCATCATCTTCATAAACAAATACATTATAAGCTAACATTCCTACTAACCCAAATACAGGAATCATAGCTTTTAAAATAGACAATTCAGGCTTAGTTGAAGTTGAATTTTGACTTGGTTGACTCATACATTAAAATTGTTCGTAATGTTACAATTTTGATTTAACTTTTACAATAAATTTACATATCAATGCAAAAATAAACAGGTCTGAAGAATTCAAATTAGAAGCTTTTTAAAGTGGATTTATTGGTGGTTAAATTATATATCAGTAATTTTGTTTACAATCAATATTCAAACAAAAATTTATATATGGATTCATACGATGTTGCCGTAATTGGCTCTGGACCTGGCGGATATGTTGCAGCGATTAGATGTGCTCAATTAGGCATGAAAACAGCAATTATAGAGAAATATGCTACTAAAGGCGGAACATGTTTAAATGTAGGTTGTATTCCTTCAAAAGCACTCCTAGATTCTTCGCATCATTTTGAAGATGCTACAAAACATTTTGAAGAACATGGCATAGATATTTCTGGCGAGGTAAAAGTGAATCTAAAAAACATGATGAAACGCAAAAGTCAAGTGGTTGAGCAAACCACAAAAGGAATTGACTTTTTAATGGATAAAAATAATATTACATCTTATCAAGGTGTTGGTTCGTTTAAAGACAAAACACATATTACAATTGAAGGAGAACAATCAATTGAAATTGAAGCAAAGCATAGCATTATTGCTACTGGTAGTAAGCCAGCTTCTCTCCCATTCATAGACATAGATAAAGAACGTATTATCACTTCAACTGAAGCCTTGTCATTAAAAGAAATCCCAAAACACCTAGTTGTTATTGGCGGTGGCGTAATTGGTCTTGAACTAGGCCAAGTTTATAAACGTCTTGGCGCTGAAGTTACAGTTGTTGAATACATGGACCGAATTATTCCTGGTATGGATAAAGCTCAAAGTAAAGAATTAATGAAGGTCATGAAAAAGCAAAAAGTAAAATTTGCACTTTCTCACAAAGTTAAATCAGTTGATCGTAATGGTAACGAAGTCATTATTAAAGCTGACGATAAAAAAGATAAAGAAGTTGAATTTAAAGCTGATTATTGCCTTGTGTCTGTTGGGCGTAAAGCTTATACTGAAGGCCTTGGTTTAGATAATATTGGTATCGAAACTAATGATAAAGGTCAAGTAAAAGTTGATGCCCATCGGAAAACTTCAGTAGATAATATATATGCTGTTGGTGATGTTGTTGATGGTATTATGTTAGCACACAAAGCTGAAGAAGAAGGTGCCATGGTTGCTGAAATTCTAGCAGGCCAAAAACCTCATATCGATTATAATTTAATTCCTAATGTTGTCTATACTTGGCCAGAAGTTGCTTCAGTTGGTAAAACTGAAGAACAGCTAAAAGAAGACAAAATTGAATATAAATCTGGACAATTTCCTATGCGAGCGCTTGGCCGTTCACGCGCAAGTGGAGATATTGATGGATTTGTAAAAATACTTTCAGACAAGTCTACTGATGAAGTGCTTGGTGTACATATGGTTGGTGCACGTGTTGCCGATTTAATTGCTGAAGCAGTTACAGCAATGGAGTTTAGAGCTAGTGCCGAAGACATTGCTCGTATGAGTCATGCTCATCCAACTTACGCAGAAGCTGTTAAAGAAGCAGCCTTAGCAGCCACTGATAATCGTGCTCTGCATGTGTAACATCTGCTAAAAGTTTAATAAAAAGCCATTTCTAGTTATGGAATGGCTTTTTTTATAGGCTACAGTTTAGGTATTACGTTGAATATATGCTAAGTTTGCGAAAAAGCCCATTAATGCAAAAAGAAACGCTTAGCTTAGAAGAAATTTCAAACTACGATTTTACGACTATTATTTGGTTTGCAGCGCCGGTTATGTTTATACTGGTTGCTTTAGAAGCTTACTTTAGTTATAAACAAAACAAACACCTTTACCATACAAAAGATTTTTTTGCGTCATTATCTATTGGGATTGGCAATCTTCTTTTAAACGGTGTATTAAAGTTAGGTGTTTTTGCTTTTTTCTTATTCTTTTATAATTGGACACCTTTAAAAATCCCACACACTTGGTGGTCTTATGTATTATGCTTTTTCGCTCTTGATTTTTTCAGATATTGGTCACACCGTTTAGCACATGAACAACGCTTTTGGTGGTCGACTCATGTTGTACATCATAATTCAGAATATTACAACTTATCAACTTCATTTCGGTTATCTTGGACTCAAAATTTAAAGATTATTTTCTTCTTACCTGTTATATTAATGGGTTTTCATCCTTTTGTGTTTTTGGTTGTTCACCAAATTGAAGTTTTATATCAATTTTGGATTCATACTGAATATATTGGTAAATTGCCAAAACCAATAGAATATATCTTCACAACGCCTTCACACCATCGTGTGCATCATTCTAAAAATGAAAAATACCTTGATAAGAATTATGGCTCTACTTTAATCATCTGGGATAGAATGTTTGGTACATTTCAAGAAATGGAAGAAAAACCGGTTTATGGTATCACTAAACCTATAAAGACATACAATCCTATTAAATTGGTTTTTCATGAATGGCAAGCTTATTTTAAAGACATGTTCAAAGCAAAATCATTAAAAGATGTTTGGCAAATTAACTTTGGAAGTCCAGTAGATTATCACAAAGAAGAATTAGAAAAATCGGCTAAACAGTAAGCTGAATTTAAAGACAATCAAACCTTAATTGAAGCTAATTTAGTCAATAATTATTTGTATTTACTACTTAAATCAGTTATTTAATTAAACCTAGTTTAGTGGGAAATAATTTAAGTATCCTATATTTACTAAGTTTAATCGAAATAATCAATTATTGACTTAATTATATCTTCAAATGAAAAAATATTCAATTGAATTTAAGTGGGCATTCATTTTTATTTTTATGAGCTTAGTTTGGATGCTGCTTGAAAGACTAACTGGTTTGCATGACGAAAACATAGATCAACACGCCATTTACACTAATTTAATAGCAATACCTGCTATTTTGATCTATTATTTTGCAATTAAAGAAAAGCGTGATCGTTTTTACAAAGGCCAAATCAGCTTCAAACAAGGATTTAAAAGCGGCTTAATTATCAGTATAATGGTCACTTTAATTACACCACTTAGTCTTTATATTTCAACTAAGTTTATTTCACCTGAATATTTTACAAATGCGGTAGAATACTCAGTAAAGAATAAGTTAATGGTTAAAAATGAAGCACTCGCCTATTTTAACTATAAAAACTATCTCGTTTTAAGTTTAATAAGTGCACCAGTTATGGGAATAATAACTTCGCTAATAATTAGCTTGATTATTAAAACTAGAAAAGATGAATAGCCTTAGTTCAAGTTTAGTGTACTGTAATTAGCTTTTATATTTAAGGCTTTTGTAGTCGATAAACGTTCAGGATTTTGGTATGTAACAGCGTCAAATACTTTACTTGTTTTGAAATCAAGTTCTGTTTTTAAATTAAACTGAGATGATTTTGAGTTCACATAAAAGTTATAATCAACCTCTGGTAATTTCAGGTTTGCTTCAGAGTTTTTTAGGCTAATATCAATCAAACTAAAATCTTCACTAATAGATTTAACCATCAAATTACCAAAAGAACCTTCAATAATAGCTTCATTTAATATTTTATCAATTGAAACATTTGAAGTTTTTGAGTTTAGTATTAATCGCTTAACCTCGCCAAGCCGATTTTTTTTTGAGTATAACAAACTTAAATTTAAAGATTCTACCTCATCGATATTCACTTTAGAATGTTTTGCTGTAATGACGTTATTGTGTCCTGTTAAATTAGATGATTGCAAGCTTGAGTAGTTCAATCTTGCATTAATGTTATTTATGTTTGCTACCTTAAGTTGACTTCGCTTAAGATTTACATTTAGCTGCGTATTTTTCGGAATTTTAATTAAGATTTTAGTTTTAATCTTATGACTTTTTCTAAGACGAATAGCTCTTCTTCTAACTTGCCTTTTTAATTCTTCTTTTTTTAAATCTTCTTTTTTTAAATCTTCTTTTATTTTATAAGTAATAACCCTAATAGAATCTTCCATTCCACTTTCGTTCCAGCCTTTAGCAAATCCTTCTTGCCATGCTTTCATTTCCTTTTTATAATCAGAGTTATTGAAAAAAGCCTTGATACTATCTTGAAATTTTTTTAAATAGGCTTTTCCTTCTGAATTAAATTGATTTATATCAAAATCTAAATTTATCTCTTCTAAAGATGGCGGTAATGGTGGTAATGGCGGCTTAGGTGGTGATGGTGGACCTTTAATATCTTCGGTTAAAATTTCAATTTTATCTGGGTTTAGCCTTGCTAATCTTCGGCCAAATTTAGAGCTGATATTACCAGACTTAATTTCTACTTTTTTTGAATTCCCTAAAGCTTCAAAATTAAAATTTTCTAAAATTTTCTGGTTTATTTCATCACTTTCAGAATTAACCGTGACTTCAGCTTCAACATCTACTCGATTTTTATTCCAAGTTTCAATTGTAATTTCAGCATTATTAATGTTAAGAAACACTTCAGCATTATCAGTAACCTTAAAACTCTCTTTAAAATGTTTAGTTTTTTGAGCTATGGCTGTAAAGCCTATCAAGAAACATAAACTAAATTTGATAATTTGTATTGTTTTCATTTTTTTTTTGGTTTAAATTATTCAACTTTCTTTTTAAATCTTGAAGCAATTCTAATCTAAGTTGAAGATTATCAATCATCGCATTAATAACTTCTTCTGTAACGCCAAATTCGTTTAAGTCATTTTCTAATTCATTATAAGCTCTATTAATAACTGCAAGTTCTTCAATGTAGCTACTAACTAAGTCTTCATATTCTGGTGAAGTATCTATAGTTGCAAGTTCTAGCTTAATTGAAGTTGTATAGTAATCTTCAATTGTTTGAAGCTCTGGAGACACATCACCTAAGCGTATTTGAGTTTTTGACTCTGTTTTTTGAATTGAAGATGCTGTTTCAGAAAAGCTAAATTGATGAAGTACTAAAACAGTGCTTAAAACAGCAATAACAGCAACTGCAGCCATTTTGTAAATTATCGATTTATTCATTAAGGTTTTATGCTCAAATTCAGCTTTTAAACGCTGTTTAAACTTTTTCTCATGGCCATTGCTCATCTTTTTTGACTCATTATAGTTGAAGTCCTTACGCAAATCTTTCATTATTCAACTGTTTTAATTGTTTTTGTAAATATTTCTTCCCACGATATAATTGTATGCGTGAATTATTTTCTTTTATATTTAATATCCCGCTAATTTCTTCATGATCATAGCCTTCAATTAAGTATAACTTTAAAATGATGGCATATTTTTCAGGTAAAGCTTCTAAGGCATCTTTAACTTGATTTACTGTAATATGATTTTCAACCTTCCAATCATCTTCAAATCCTTCATCTATGACCTTTAAATTAGAGTCACTAAGTTCATCCGTAAACTTCAATTTTCTGCAATAATCAATACATTGATTAATTACAATTCGTTTTAACCAAGCACCAAAACTTACTTCACCTGTAAAAGACGCTAAGTGCTTAAAGGCTTTAATAAAAGCTTCTTGCGTTGCATCTTCAGCGATGTCTTTTTGCTTGATATACCGCATTGCAACACTTAACATAGCATCACAATACAAATTATAAAGCTTAAATTGGGCTTTAGGCTTTTGCTTTATGCAGTCTTTAATTAACTTGTCTTTAAACACGCCGGCGGTTAAATTAAAATTGCTTCAACCTAAATACGTTGTAAAATATTTAGCGTTACAAACTTTAAGTTGATTTTATAAATTATTAAAAACAGAACAAATAAATTTACTTTTAAAAATGGAATTTACATACCATAATGCCCATAATCGTGGAAAAACAAACTTAGGTTGGCTAGATTCTAAACACAGTTTCAGCTTTGGTCAATATTTTAATCCGCAATTGACTAACTTCGGCTTGTTACGCGTTTTAAATGATGACCTAGTTGCACCAAGTATGGGTTTCGGTAAACATCCACATCAAGACATGGAAATCATTTCTATTCCGCTAAGCGGAAGTTTGCGCCACAGAGATGATATGGACAACGAAACTATAATTAAAGAAGGTGAAATTCAAGTGATGAGTGCTGGTACTGGCATAGAACACAGCGAGTTTAATAATAGTAAAACTGAAGCTGTAAACTTTTTACAACTGTGGATTTTTCCCAAGCAAAAAAAGTTAAAACCACGATACGACCAACAGTCAATTTCAAAAAAAATAAAAAATGAATGGCAACAGATTTTATCACCACATCCTAATGATTCAGGCGTTTGGATACATCAGCAAGCTTGGATCAATTTAGGTGAATTTACAACAGCTACCTCAATTGATTATTCCTGCCATGTTGAAGCTAATGGTGTTTATTTTTTTATACTCGAAGGCGAAGCTGAAATAGCAACACAACAACTTGGCAAACGTGACGCTATTGGTATTTGGGCTTTTGAAAGTGCACAAATTAAAGTCCAATCCAACACAAAAATTTTGGCCATTGAAGTTCCGATGCAATAAATGAAGACTCAGACTTACATAAATATTCACTGGTTTAAACGAGATTTGCGATTGCAAGACAATGAAGCTTTAAATGAAGCAATTTCAACAAACAAACCTACTTTATGCATCTATTGTTTTGAAGACTTTCTTTTAAATAATGAGCACTACAGTGAACGTCACTTCAACTTTATAAAGCAATCTTTAAATGAACTCAATTCTTTACTCAATAATTACCAAACACATGTGTTAGTTGTGCAAGGTAATATGGTTGAATTATTCGAGAAAATTAGGCAACACTACCAAATCTCTACTGTTTATTCTCACAAAGAAACCGGCTTAAACTGTACGTATAAAAGAGATAAAAAAATTCTTGAATATTTAAGAAGTAAAAAAATTAAGTGGTTAGAATTTCAAAATAACGGTGTAATTCGAGGTCGGAAAAATCGAATAAATTGGCGTAAAGATTGGGAAGATTATATGAATCAAACACCTCTAAAATTCAAGGCTCATTCACGACAATTTTTATCTAACACGGCTATTGGAAAATTAGGCTTAAAAGAAGTGAATCTAGAAGTAAAAACTTCAAAATATTTTCAACCTGGCGGTCGAAGTTTTGCTAAGAAATACGCAGATTCTTTTTTTAATGAACGTATTTTAAACTACAGTTCTCATATCAGTAAACCAGACTTGGCAAGAACATCCTGCAGCCGCTTATCACCTTATATTGCCTGGGGAAATGTTAGTGTTAGAGAAATTGCTCAAAGGCTTGCAAGTAATAGATTAGAGAAACCTCATCTAAAAGGAAAGTCGATTAAACGTCAACTTAATGCGGTAGCATCGCGACTAAGTTGGCAAAGCCACTTTATCCAAAAGTTTGAGCAGGAATGTCGGATGGAGTTTGAACCTATTAATAAGGCTTACGTCGATGTATTTAAAGTTAATCAAAACTATATCAAAGCATGGAAAACTGCTGAAACAGGTTATCCATTAGTTGATGCAAGTATGCGATGTGTAAAAGAAACTGGCTACATTAATTTTAGAATGAGAGCTATTTTAGCTTCTTTTTTTTGTCACCACTTATTTCAAGGGTTTTGGCATGGTAGCGCATTTTTAGCCCAGCAGTTCTTAGATTTTGAACCTGGTATTCACTACCCACAATTTAATATGCAAGCTGGAGTAACAGGCATTAATACCATACGTGTATATAATCCTGTCTTGAATGCCCAAAAACACGATCCTGATGCTAGATTTATAAAACAATGGTTGCCTGAATTACAAAACTTGCCCGCAAATTTTGCTCATCAACCCTGGGAAATGACGCCGCTTGATCAAAGCTTTGCTAATTTTACATTAGGTAAAGATTATCCTTTGCCAATAGTTGACATTAGTAAAACAAGACAGCATGCATTAAACACTTTATATGGTTTACGCCAGAAACAATACTCTAAAAAAGAAAGTCAGCGTATTTTAAAAACACACACCTTACCTAATCGTAAACCTGAAAACTAGTTTTAACAAGCCTTAAGACTTTTTAATTTAGTATTAAATAAGTTTCAATATAATTTAATTAGATTGCCAAAAAAGTAATATTATGGATGATGTTCTCGTGATTGGAGCTAACGGAAAAACAGGTCGACTGATTTGTAAAATTCTAGAGCAAGCTGATCATTACAAACCTTATGCAATGCTTAGACACGAAAGTCAAGCTAATTATTTTAAAAATAATAATATAAAAACAGTTATTGGTGACTTAGAAGAAGATTTTAGTCATGCATTTAAGCATACTGATAAAGTAATTTTTGCCGCTGGGTCTGGTGGAAATACTGGAGACGATAAAACTGAAGCCGTTGATAAAAACGGCGCCATTAAAGCCATTGATTACGCTGAAGCTGCACAAATTGATAAGTTTGTAATGTTAAGTTCAATGGGGACCGAAAACCCGTCTCAAATGAAATCTTTACAAACCTATTTAGAAGCTAAAAAAGCGGCTGATGAGCATTTACAATCATCTCAACTTGATTTCAGTATTGTTCGGCCAGGAAGTTTAACCGATAATAATGCAAGCCATAAAATACAAGCAAGTGAGCGTTTAGGGAAATTTGGTGAAATTTCTCGTGAGGATGTTGCTTTTGCTTTAGTTTATTGCTTAAACCAAAAGCACGCTCCAAAAAAAACTTTTGAAATTATTAAAGGAGATACTCCTATTGAAGAAGCTATTAATGCCTTTTAATGTAACTTCAGTTACATGTTAATAAGTGTTTTTAACTTTAATTTGAATTAAAAAGATTATGAAAGAATTTTGGGATGAGCGTTTTAAGCAAAATGAATATGTTTATGGTGAAAGTCCTAATGCATTTTTAAAATCACAATTAACCAAGCTCCCTGAAGGTAAAATTTTATTTCCGCTTGAAGGCGAAGGACGAAACGCTTGTTATGCAGCTACATTAGGTTTTAAAGTTGATGCATTCGATTTTTCTGAAGCTGGGAAAAAAAAAGCCTTAGAATTAGCTGATAAAAAAAGTGTTGTTCTTAATTATTCTATTTCTAAATCTGAAGATTATGATTTTGGAATTGAAATATATGATTATATAGTATTAATCTTTGCGCATCTAAATCCAGCTATACGTCCTGAAATTCACCAAAAAATAGTTAAAGCACTTAAACCTAATGGTCGTGTTATTATTGAAGGCTTTCACCCCAAGCAACTTGAAAATAATTATCCTTCAGGTGGGCCTAAATCATTAGAGATGCTTTACACAGCTGAGCTCCTAAAAAATGACTTCTCCGATTTAAACGTCCTATTGACAGAAGAAGTAGAAACCGAGTTAAATGAAGGTAACTATCACAAAGGCAAAGCATTTGTAACCCGATTTATTGGTCAAAAATAATTTTAATTTTTGTCAGCTAAAAAATCCTGATACCATGAAAAATGCTGATTAATTAATTCTGTTTTAGAATTTGAAATATATTTTACAAATGCCTCAGCAACTGGTGATAAACGTTTACTCTTTAACCAAACAAGATTCCAAGTTGTTGTAATTGGTGTACCTTTCATAGGTATAATTTGTAAATCTTGATCAGACAACTCTTTCCTAATTCCAATAATTGGCATCATTGAAAACCCTAAACCAGCTATAACCGCTTGTTTTACAGCTTCATTAGAAGTTAATTCAAGTCGTTTTGTATTCTTAATGTCATTAGATTTCATGTAAGCCTCCATAGCATGACGCGTTGCTGAACCATGTTCTCTAAAAATAAACGGAAGCTTTTTTAAAGCTGTTAAGTTATTGGTCTTGTTTTTAAAAACTTTATCACAATTTCCTATCCAAAATAAGCTATTGGGCATCAATTCAATTTTATTGACATTAAAAGTGCTTGGTATAGTAGATACCAATGCAAAATCGACATGATTTTGTTCTAGACTATCTAAAACTTTAAGCTTGTTTGTAACATCCATATTTAACTCAACACCTTCATGCTTGTTAACAAATCCAGATAAAAAATAAGGCATCACATACTTACCGGTTGAAACTATTGAAATATTTAAATGACCAACCAATTGGTCACGATAAGACATCGTTTTAAAGTTAATAGCATGAACTTGCTCTACAATTTTTTGGCTAGCTTCGGCAATTTCGCGTCCAAATTCTGTGACGTAAACTTGCCTCCCAATAACTTCTATTAAAGGAATTTCAAACTGTTCTTGTAAATTTTTAAGTTGTATTGAAACCGCTGGCTGGGATAAATGTAAAGCTTCAGAAGCTTTAGTGATACTCTTCAATTCGGCTACTTTTAAAAAAACCTGAAGCTGATGCAAGGTGTAATTCATAATTATTTATTATGCTAATTATATAAACCATAAATATACTTTAATAAATACTTTTTCCCAACTTTGTTGAAATATAATTATGACTTATTTAAAAGCAATACTCAAAAACTCTATTAATAATAATAAATCTTTATTTTTGATTTTTCCTAGCTTGTCATATGAAACAAAAAACAAGAAATAATTATAATAAAAAAATCATCTTTATGACAACTATAGGTTTTGCATTTCATTTTTATGATAATACTATAACTGGAATTAAAAACTTAACCAATGAACAGCAACCTAACAAGATTAATGTTTTTGCCAATTCTAATTTTCAGTTTTTAAGAAATGTGGCAACTACACGAGATAACTATCAAACTAAGCTTCAGGACCTCGTTGAGATTAATCTAATTATTCATCAATCACAACAATTATCAAGCTCTAAATTAAAATCATGAATATAGATTTACTATTAGAAAACTTAACCAATCCAGCGCTTCTATTTTTTTTCTTAGGTATTGTAGCTTCACAAATTAAAAGTGATTTAAGTATTCCTGAGAATTCATCTAAGTTTATTTCACTTTATTTAATGTTTTCGATTGGCTTTAAGGGTGGCCAAGAATTAGCGCACAGCCACTTAGGTCTAGAGGTTTTATGGATACTCCTTTTTGGAATTGGCATGGCAATGATAGTTCCCATTTACACTTTTTTTATTATGAAACCTAAGGTAGGCATCTTTAATGCCGGTGCAGTTGCTGCAGCTTATGGCTCAGTTAGTGCTGTAACCTTTGTAACTGCTGTTTCGTTTTTAGAATTACAAGATATAGATTTTGATGGTTATATGGTGGCTGTTATGGCTTCTATGGAAGCGCCTTCAATTATTATGGGTGTTTTATTAATTGCTCTTTTTCACAAATCATCTAAAACTGAAATTCCTTTTAGTTCAGTTTTGAAACACGCTATTACTAATGGTAGTGTTGTCTTAATTATTGGTAGTTTGATGATTGGCTTTTTTGCAAGTGATGCACAAGCTGAAGGAATTAAACCATTTACAACAGACATTTTTAAAGGCTTTTTAGCTGTCTTTTTATTAGATATGGGAATAAATAGTGGCAAGCATTTAAAAGGTTTTAAGAAAAATGGATGGTTTAGCTTTGGTTATGC
This sequence comes from Psychroflexus salarius, assembly GCF_900129035.1. GTDB lineage: Bacteria > Bacteroidota > Bacteroidia > Flavobacteriales > Flavobacteriaceae > Psychroflexus > Psychroflexus salarius. Next base: position 320,342 of record NZ_FQTW01000001.1, read on the forward strand.
CATTTTATGTCCTTTAATTACTGGCTCTATTGTAGCCTATTTAAGTGGTTTTGTAACTGATAGTGTTGGTAATAGACTCTTGTTTTCAATTTTAGCGGCAAGTGCTTCGTATATTGCTGTTCCTGCTGCCATGAGATTGGCTGTACCAAAAGCAAACCCTGGTTTATATTTACCAATGGCTTTAGCGATAACATTTCCTTTTAATATTAGTATTGGTATGCCTATTTACTTATCAATTATTCAAATGCTGCAATGATAAAAAATTGTAATTTTGTTCAAAAAATGATTGGAACGCTTACAAAATCATAAAGAAGAACGATTAAACGCACTAACCCATGCAGTAGCGGCGATTGCAAGTTGTATTGGGTTGTTTTTTTTAATTCAAAACCTTCCTGAACAATATGATTATGCCAAACTTGGCGCTTTCATTTATGGCTTTAGCTTGATTTTTTTATACCTAGCTTCTAGCACCTATCACTTTGTACGCTCAAATAAATTAAAAAAAAGCTTTCGTATTCTTGACCATATTAGTATTTACGTTTTAATAGCAGGAACTTATACACCTATTTGCTTAACTGTTTTAAAAGAAAGCCAAGGTGATTTACTATTAATATTAGTTTGGGTAATTACATTAATTGGCAGCATCTTAAAACTATTTTTTACGGGAAAGTTTGAAAAATTATCCCTTTTACTCTATTTGGTCATGGGTTGGTTAATACTTATTGATATTCAATATGTGTTATTAACTTTTTCAACAGAAGCTTTAGTATATTTAGCTGCTGGAGGAATAGCTTATAGCGTAGGAATTATTTTTTATACGAGATATCAACTTAATTACCACCATGTATATTGGCATTTATTTGTAATGCTGGGTAGTTTATTTCACTTTTTAATGATTTATCAAATACTTAAATAATATGAAACAATTTATTTTATTAAGCCTATTAATGGCTTTGACAATAACCGCTTGTCAAACTGATTCAAAACCGGTAAAAAAAAGCCAGAATAATGAAAAAAAACTGACAGAGGTAAAAAATGCCAAAGAAGAAATTGACTGGCAAGGTACTTATGAAGGAATTTTACCTTGTAATGATTGTGAAGGTATTCGTCTCAAAATAGTTTTACAAAAAAGCAACTATGTACTAAAAGGCTACTATAAAGGAAAAGATAATTCTAACTTTAGTCATGAAGGCGAACTTGAATGGAAAAATGAATCAGTAATTCATTTAGAGTATGATAATTTAAGCTACAATTTTCTTGTTACTAAAAAAGAGTTGAAGGTTTTAGACGAAGCAGGTGAAGTTATCGATTATAATGGAACGTACGGTTTAAGAAAGACATCTTAAAAGGCTTTAATCTTTTTAACTTCAGCTTTTTCTAAATCATCAATAGTTATTTTACCAATTCTATAACGTACAAGCCTAAGTGTAGGAAAACCGACTTTAGCTGTCATCTTTCTGACTTGACGGTATTTACCTTCAGTAATACAAATGCTAATCCATGAAGTTGGTCCGTGACGTTCATCCCGAATAGATTTATTTCGATCAGGTAATTTTGGTTCTGAAATCACTTCAACTTTACATGGTTTTGTTTGGTAAGCTTTTCCAAAGATACTAATCTCAACCCCAAAGCTTAATTCAGCTAAAGCTTCAGTGGTTATAATTCCATCAACTTGTACCCAATATTCTTTTTCAATGCCTAAACTTGTAATCCGGTAACTTGCTTTACCATCTGTAGTAAGTAACAAAAGCCCTTCTGAATCTTGATCTAAACGACCAACAGCCATTGTGTTTGGTGCAAAATTACCTAATTCACCTAATAATTTTTTTTTGCGTCTTTGATCTTGATTGTAAACAAACTGACTTAAATAACCATCTGGTTTATATAATTTATAATAAGAATGATTTATGATTTTACAGGTTGAATTTTGTTGCATTTAATAGTATGTTTACGTAGCAAAAATACCAAAAAAAAATGCTCAAAGAATTAGAATTAAATTATGCTCATCTATTTGAATCTGAGCTATTAAAAGAAATTAGTCAAATTGCAATTCTAAAAGAAGTTAAAGAAGGTGAAGAATTAATTAGAATTGGTCAATACTTAAAAAGTATGCCACTTTTAGTTGAAGGCGCTATTAAAGTATTACGCGAAGATGAAGAAGGTTTTGAACTGCTTCTTTATTACCTAGAACGTGGTGAAACCTGTGCCATGACTTTAAGTTGTTGCACTACAAACCATAAAAGTAAAATTAGAGCTGAAGCCGAAACCGACTCTAAACTAATCATGATTCCTATTGAAAAAATGGATGAGTGGCTTGTAAATTATAAATCTTGGCGAAATTTTGTCTTCAACAGCTACCATGAACGCCTCAATGAAGTACTTGAAACTGTTGATAATATTGCCTTTAAAAAAATGGATGAACGACTTCTCTCCTACTTAAAAAGAAAGGCAATACATAATAACACTAATATAATTTCAAGTACACATCAGGATATTGCTTATGATTTACACACGTCTCGTGTAGTTGTTTCAAGACTATTAAAACAACTTGAAAAGCAAAACATTATAAAATTAAAACGTAACCATATTGAAATAATAGAATAGTTTTAAGCGTAACTATTGTTACGGATGCATTGTTTTTAATAAGTGATATTTGCATAAAACTATGACTATGTTTTCATTATTTAAAAGAAAAAAAATGGATGAAATAAAAATCTACAACAAAAAAGATTTTTCAGAAGCAATTTCAAACAAAAATGTACCATTAGTTGATGTTAGAACACCTAACGAATTTAATGGAGGAAAAATTGCTCATGCCAAAAACATTGATGTCATGTCTCCCGATTTTGTCGATAAAATTAAAGAACTCGACAAAGAAAAAACAACTTACATCTATTGCCGTAGCGGTAATAGAAGTCAAAAAGCTGCTAGAGTTATGGTCGACTTGGGTTTTAAAGAAGTTATTGACCTTGAAGGTGGCTACATGAATTGGTAATTAATAATAAAGTTTAATAAAAATCCTAATACCTATGTTAATAAAACAATTTGAAGACAAAGCACTGGCTCACTACTCCTACGCTATAGTTTCTGAAGATAAAATGGCCGTGGTAGATCCTGCTAGAAATCCAGAACCTTATTATAATTTAGCTGAAGAACATAATGCTAAAATAGTAGCTGTTTTTGAAACGCATCCACATGCTGACTTTGTAAGTAGCCACTTACAAATACATCAAGAAACCTCAGCAACAATTTATGCAAGCAAATTAGTTGGTGCTGATTACCCACATAAAAGTTTTGATGAAGGTGACCATTTTACAATGAATCAAATTAATTTTAGAGCAATTCACACACCTGGACATTCGCCAGATGGCATTACTATTATTGCTGCTGATGGTGAAGAACAAGCGATGTTCTCAGGAGATACACTATTTATAGGTGATGTTGGTCGACCAGATTTGCGTGAAAAAGCGGGTAACCTAAAAGCCAAACGTCAAGAACTTGCTGAAATGATGTATGAAACAATCACCACTAAATTTAACGATTTAAGTGATGATGTACTTATTTATCCTGCGCATGGTGCTGGAAGTTTATGCGGTAAAAATATGAGTGATGCTGCAAGTAGTACCTTAGGTAATGAACGCACAGGAAATTGGGCATTTCAAGCCAAGTCTAAAGAAGAATTTGTTGAGGAAATCTTAAAAGGGCAACCGTTTATACCTCATTATTTTGGTCATGATGTTGAAATTAATAAAACTGGCGCTAAAACCTTCAAGACAGCTGTTGCAAATATTGATGTAAAACTCAATATTGAAGAATTTGATGCTGATGCTTTAGTAGTTGATACAAGAGACCAAGAGTCATTTAGCAATAACCATTTGCCTAATAGTATTAATATTATGGCGAGATCAGAAAGCGATAAAATTGAAACTTGGTTAGGTGCTATCGTTAAGCCTAATGAAGAATTTTATTTAGTGGTTGATCATTATAATTCTATTGAAGATTTAAGCGCAAGAATTGCTAAAATTGGTTATGAAAGTCAAATTAAAGCCATTTTAACCTTAGGTAATACTCAATTTGAAAAAGACACTCAACAACTAGATTATAGTAATTTCAAGAATAATCCAGATCAGTATACAATTATTGATATTAGAAATGAAAATGAATTTACTGACCAAAAATTCTTTAATCAAGCTGAGAATCATCCACTTAATGAACTTCGTGAAACGACTCAAAACATAGATACATCAAAACCAATTGTTGTACATTGTGCAGGCGGTTACCGAAGCGCTGCTGGAAGCAGTATTGTTAAAAATAATTTAGAAAATGCTGAAGTTTATGATTTAAGCGACAGAATTGAAGATTTTAAGTCATAATCCATAATAAAATACTAAGTTTGAGGGTTAAAGTTTAGCTTTAACCCTTTTTTTTATGAAGAATTGCATATTACTAGGTTTCCTGTTCTTGTTATTTAACGCTTGTCAAGAACAACATACAGCTTCTAAATTAAAGTTGACAGTTAACTTATCAGGAGATTACCCCAAAACATTAAGGCTCAAGTTTGATGACAAGCTATTAAAGAAAGACGTAAAAAACAGTCAAGCTGTATTTGAAGCGACATTAGAGTCTGGTAAATCTGCAAAAATTTTATTGAACGACTCCACTTCTTCACAGACGTTTTATATTGAACCTAAATCACAAAGTCTCAATTTGTTGGTTGACAAAGTAACAATCGGCAAATTGAGCTATTTAGAAAGCAAGCTTCAATTAATTGAATTAACCGAAGCAAAAAAGATTTTAGAGTCCTACGAAAAATTCAAACTAAAGAAAATTTCTGAAAAAAGTTTTTTAAATCAATTTGAAAAATTTAATCTAAAACACCCAAACCATCAAGTTATCGGCTTTATTTTAAGTGAATTAGCCTATGATAATTTAATCAAGTTTAAGAAACTTCAACTGCTATTTGAGCAAACAGTACGAAAAGCTTTTACTAAAAGTGATTTTGATCGTTTTGAAAATTATTATACAAAGCGTAAAAAATATCAGATTGGTAATCCTTTTTTTGATTTTGAACTCAATGACTTAGAAAATAAGCTAATTTCTAAAAGCAATTTAAATAATAGATTAATATTTGTCGAGTTTTGGTCAACTTGGCAAGCTGAAAAGGCTTTAATTCAGCAAAAAAGTTTGCTTAATAATTACCGCCAAAATAAAGCCAACGGCTTTGAAATTGTTGCTATTTCACTTAACACCAATAAATCTGAATGGATAAAACACGTCTTAGGCCAACAAATGCCTTGGATTAACTTAATAGCTGAACAAGGATTTACAAATAAAATTGCTACCGAACTCGGTATTACCCATATACCTCAAAATTTCTTGATTGACCAAAAAGGCAACATTATTGCAAAAAATATCTCACTTAAAGAATTAGAGGTTTATCAGAATATTATTCTTGATTAAATGCTTAATTTTATAAAAAAATATATTTATGAAAATTACATTACAATTATTATTAGTCGCTTTTATTGGACTTTTAGCTTGTACATCTGCAAAATCGCAAAACTTAGATTTTGGTATTAAAGCTGGTGCTAACTTTGCGAATTTAAGTGATGCTGAAAGCTTAAATTTTGATGCAAAAACAGGCGTTACCGCTGGACTATTTGTGGCAGCGCGTTTCAATATGCTTTCTGTACAAGCTGAATTATTATATTCAGAACAAGGCGCTGAATCAAGTTTAACAGATATCGAATTTAATTATGTGCAATTACCTATACTAGCTAAATTACACTTTTTAAGAGTTTTAAATCTCCAATTCGGACCACAATTTGGTTATCTAGCCAATTATGATGATTATGAAAATTCTGAAAAATTAGACTTCAGTTTACTCGCAGGTTTAGGGGCACATTTAGGTAATTTCAGGATTGATGCACGCTACAATTTTGGCTTAACCAATCCATTTAATGATGAAAGCATAAATGTAAATGGATACCAATCTGCTAAAAATGAATATTTTTCATTAGCCATTGGTTATAGCTTTTTATAAATTATTCAGGTAAAAGCTTCACCATAATGTCGTTTTCTGTTGAAGTTTTTACCTTTACAAATCTGATTTTATAGCCTTCTTTTTTAAAAAGTAATTCGTCTCCACGTTTTTTAGTATTGATTAAAAACTGACCATTGGTTTTAGATTTGGCGTACAAATCTGTCCCAACAACTTGAATTAAAACATCGTTTAAGGCTTCATCTTGCTGATTAACAACTTTTCCGCTAATTAAATTAGAATCGCTTCCACAACTTAAAAGTGCTGTTGAAATAAAACAAAAAACAGTTAACTTTACTAATAATTTCATACCTTTAAAATATGCGTCTAATATACTTTATCTTTTGTTTTTTACTCCTTCCTTTTACAAGTAAAGGCCAAATTTTAACAGCTAACCGAACTGACTATACTAAAGCTGATTCTCTTCGCGGTAGCTTAAGACCAGAGCGCACAAGTTATGATGTTAAAAAGTATAAAATTAAAGTTCGTGTAAATCCAGATAAACGTTACATTTCTGGTGTTAATAAAATGCAGTTTAGAATTTTAAAACCAACGCAAAGAATTCAAATTGATTTATTCGAAGAAATGAACCTAGATTCGGTTGTTTTTAACCAAAAGAAACTTCAATATAAACGAGAATTTAATGCTGTGTTTATTAAATTACCTACTGTTTTACAACCAAATAACGACTTACAAGACATTCAATTTCATTTTTCGGGCTTTCCAAAAGTGGCTAAAAATGCACCTTGGGATGGCGGATTTGTCTTTAAAAAAGATCAAAACAATAAACACTTTGTAGGTTTAGCTGTACAAGGCATAGGTGCAAGTCTATGGTTACCAAATAAAGACCATTTAAGTGACGAACCTGAAGAACTTGAAATGACTATTGAATGCCCTAAAAACTTAGTAGCGGTTTCTAATGGTAGATTTATAACTTCATATGAAGTCGATCAGAATTTCAAAGCCTATCAATGGAAAGTTGAAAATCCAATCAATAACTACAACATCACCATTAATATTGGAGATTATGTACACTTTTCTGATAAATTTAGAGATCTTGACCTTAATTATTATGTCTTAAGAGGTCATCTTCAAGCAGCTAAAAAACAATTTGAACAAGTTAAACCAATGATGGCTTGTTTTTATGAAAAATTTGGTGAATATCCGTTTAAAGAAGATAGCTTCAAATTAGTAGAAAGTCCCTATTTAGGTATGGAACATCAAAGTGCTGTTGCCTACGGAAATGCGTACAAAAACGGCTACAGAGGTACCGATTTATCAGGAACAGGCATTGGTTTAAAATGGGATTTTATCATCGTTCACGAATCTGGTCACGAATGGTTTGGTAATAGCATTACGGCCTCAGATATTGCAGATATGTGGATCCATGAAAGTTTTACAAGTTATTCTGAAGCTGTATTTGTAGAATGTGAATATGGAAAAGATGCTGCAGAAACTTATTTAGTAGGTCTAAGGCAAAATGTTCAAAATGATGAACCTATTATTGGTGATTATGGTGTTAATGCTGAAGGTTCTGGTGATATGTACTACAAAGGTGCAAATATGCTTCACAGTTTAAGAAGTACGGTTAATAATGATTCACTGTGGTGGAAAACCATCAAAAAATTTCATGAAAATTTTAAACATACCACGACAAATTCAACAGCTGTTATTAAGTTTTTTGAAGACGAAACAAAAATGAACCTTGCGCCTATTTTTAGGCAATATTTAAAATTTGCCGAATTACCTAAACTGCTAATAAAAAGGGAAAACAAGATTGTTTTAGTGAAATGGGAAGCAAAAGCAAAAAATTTCTCATTACCAGTTGAAGTCATTACAAACAATAAAACGTTTAGAACTCAAGTTTCAACTCGTGAGTTTACCAAACTTCAAATTGGTAATTCTGAAAACTTTAAGCTTAATAATTATGGCTTTTATTTTAAAACTGAGGTAATTAATTAATTATTTCATTAAATTTTTTAAAGTTCTTTTTCGGTGAACTTTACCATTATCGGTTTCTTCAAACTTGTCAATTAGATAAATATGCTTAGGACGTTCAAATTTATCAAGAGAATTAAGCTGATTTACACCTTCTTTTAAATCACTTAAAAACTGGTCTGAGTGTGGTGCTTCAACAAATAAAATTAATTTTTCACCCAAAGCATCATCTGGAATTCCTGCTAAAAAAAAACGTTGTGTAATAATAGCTTGTAGTTTTCGCTCAACAACCTCAGGAAAAATTTTAATTCCGCCAGTATTAATTACATTATCAAACCGACCTTTCCAATAAAACTTTTTATAAGTTTCTAAATCAACAATATCATTAGTAATTAATGGCTTATCGACAATCTTCGGAGCGCGAATAATTAAACAGTTGCGATCATCTTGACCAAAACTGATTTTTGGTAAGGCTTTAAAAGGTTTGAGCTGAAATTCATCTTCATTAGTTCGCTTAGGATTTAGCTTTCTTGCGGCTACATGTGACACAGTTTCTGTCATCCCATAAACTTCGTAAACTTTTGTGCTTAAACCTTGAATTAAATTAATTAAATTTTCAGAAACTGTGCCGCCTCCAACAATTAGTTTTTTAATGAGGTGAAGACGATTTAATGAATTATCAAGTTGAAATGGTGTCATAGCACAAAAATCATAACGCTTAAAGACCTGTTCAAGAGGTGCTGAGTTTGGGTTAACTAGATCGAGATGCCAACCCAACATCATGGCTCGAATTAACATCATTCGGCCAGCAATAAATTGAGCTGGCAAGCATAACAATGCCGTTGATTTCTCTTTAATTTTAAAAAATTTACCAGTGGCCAGAGCACTTGCAATCATTTTATCTTTACCAACAAAATGAACTTTAGGTTGACCTGTAGATCCTGATGTTCTAATTTTTATTGTATCGTAATCTTCATTTAACCAATCAAGTAGAAAGTTACCGATTTGCTCTTCATAAAATTCGCCTTCTTTAATAAAGCTGTAGGCAACTAACTTTAATTCATCAGCAGAATAATGTGTACCGTTCAACTTAAAATCTGGATGTATCTCTAAAAATGAGTGCTCTTTTTTCATTATAAAATTGTGTTATACAATATTAACAAATTGATTGTTTTAAGGTATTAAATTTTGGTTAAATAGATATTTACTAAGCTTTACCGGTTAATTTTTGCTTCCAATTAGACCAATTATACTTTTTGCTAAAAACTAGTATAATTAAAGGGTAAATTACTAAAACAGGAATAAATATATCAAAAACCTGATTAGGCTCACCAATATATCGCAAAATTGAATTGGTTTGGAACGCTGTCCAGTCTGAGGTAACCAATAAAACCGTTATTAAGTTATTAGCAGCATGAAAACCTAAAGCTAATTCCAAACCTTCATCCATTAATGTTATTATGCCTAAGAAAAAACCAGTTCCTATGTACGATACTAGAAGTACATAGCCTATTTTATTAATCTCTGGATTTGCAATATGCATCACACCAAATAACACTGAAGTTAGTACTAAAGCGAGTAATCTACTTTTAAAGTAGCTACCAACACCTTGTAACAAATAAGCTCTAAATAAATATTCTTCAAAACTAGTTTGCAATGGAATTAAAATAATGGCAATACCAAACAGTATAAAAAAACGAACTGGTTCAAAATTAAACACATAATTACTAGGGTTTGAGTAGTAATCATACAATGTTGCGCTAATAATAAGTAAACTAATAACTACAAAACTAAATACAACTCTTGACCAATCAATCTTTGATCTTGAAGTTGTCAATGAAGTTAAAGATTGTTTATGAACATGCTTGATATAGAGCAATAATAACAAACAAAAAACAGCTAAAGGAGATACAGTTATTACAAATGCCCAATTAGCACCAACACGATCAATTTGTTCTTTGATTAATTGCGCTTGATCTATATCTAAAAGTATCACAGTCAGGATATTTAAACCCATAAAACCAAAAAACAAGATTGAAGGCACTAAATATTTCCAATAGCCTAAACTACCTTGACGGGCTTGACCTATAAAATTTGCAGTTTTTAAACTTGTGGTGTCTCCCATTTTAATGTAGAATTATAAAATAATTTCTCACCTTTAACTTCTAATGGTGATGTTATGTTATTGGTATAAAGGCTTCCCGTTCCTAAACCCTGAGGCTTATCAAGCTGAAATTTACTTGCATACTGTGCAATTGCATTTAAACCAATGTCGCTCTCTAAAGCACTCGTTATCCACCAGCCTATTTTACGATCTTCAGCCAATTTAATCCATTCTGATGAATCTGAAAATCCACCAATTAAACTAGGCTTTAAAATAATATATTGTGGCTTTAATTCATCTAACAACTTAGCTCTATGAGTTGTATCAACAACTTCAATCAACTCTTCATCTAAAGCTATTGGTAATGGCGTATTTTTACATAATTCTCGCATGGCTTGCCATTGATTTTGTTTAATCGGTTGCTCTATGCTATGAAGATTAAACTGACTTAATTTTTCTAATTTTTGTAAAGCATGATCTGGATTAAAAGCACCATTAGCATCAACCCTGAGCTCTAAAACTTCAGCTGAAAATTTAGATCGTAAATACGCTAATAATTCTAATTCAGCTTGAAAATCTATCGCACCAATTTTAAGCTTAATGCAAGAAAAGCCTTGGTCGAGTTTAGCTTTTATTTGTTCAAACATAAAAGATTTATCGCCCATCCAAATTAGACCATTAATGGTAATACCTTGTTGATGCTTATAAAAATCAGTATCAAATAAATAAAATGGATTTTGACTTTTTAATGACTTAAAAGCCATTTCTAATCCAAATTTAATTGAAGGAAATAACTTCAACTGTTCGGAAAGATAATTAAAACCCAAGTTTATGTTTTCACAAGCCCACTTCAATTGATTTTCAAATTCAGGGACATCATCTATGCTTAACCCACGTAAAATTCCGCATTCACCTATGCCAAAACCTGTATCATCTTCAATTTTAATAAACCAAGTCTCTTTAGTTTTTAACACACCGCGAGAAGTTCCACTCGGACGCTTAAAATTTAAAATATACTTACTGTAACTTGCTTTCATGTCTTAGAATTAGACACAATTTTAATGTAAAAGTTACAATTTTAACGCATGATTAATTTGATTTTATGACTTTTTTCTTCTGAACTTAGTTGAACAAAATAAACACCTTTAGATAAATTAGGATTCAATGTAATTTTAGAAGAATTGACTTCTGATTGATAAACTAGTTGACCACTAACATTATAGATTTTAAGATTTGAAAAGTTTTGAGAGGTTGAAATGCTAAACCTTCCAGTTGAAGGGTTTGGGTAAAGTTTTACATTCTCAATTTCAGTTGAAGTTGTTGATAATGAGCTATCCCAAGCTTGCCCAATTTTATCACCCCAAATATAATCGACGAGTTCAGGATAATCTATAAATGGGTTTCTATTGGTTTGCCAGTTATAAATCACGTTATTACGATTCATTTCATAATCATCTGGTGGGTCTTGCTCGTGCCAATCTAACAGCGTTTGCAAATCACCTATTTGCCCAGCGTTAGCTGTTGTTGGAAAACCATTAACCACTTCTAAACCATTGTAACGAATTTGCATATAAAAAACTGCTCTAGCAACATCGCCTTTAAAGCTACCTTGATTACCTGTTGGTCCTATATATTCTCCAAAATTTTGATTACCACGACTACTGTTTTCTGTAGATAAAGCTGGCCTTAAGTGGTGTGCATCTGAATTACCATGGCGAAGTGAATCGGCCGTGGTATTCCAAAAAACATTAATACCATTAGCAATATCGTCATCATCAATACTGAAAAAACCACCCTTTGACCTAGGAAAAACATGCTCTCGATTCCATTTATCTATACTAGCAGAACCTGTTTGCTTTTCGTAGACTGGCTTATCAATTTCTGAGTAAATAAGCCAAACTTTATTACTGTTTAGCGGACTTACATCAGCTTCTTCTAAAATAAAATAAATATCTGCGTAAGAATGCGTTTTAACCACACCTTCTTCAGCAATAATGGCTTGTAATTCGTTTATTAAATTTTGATCGCTTAAGCCTTCAATATTTGTGTAATAGTTTTCTGGGGCTGTACTTGAAACTATACCAAAAGTTGGGTTTAATGGTGTACCATAATTAGCAACTTGAAAATCGTCATCAACTATAATAACTTCAATATTATTTGCATTTAAAACATAAGGTGCTGCAGGTTCTGAAATTAAAATATTGACAAACTCATCACCTTCATCAAGGTTATCATCAACAGTTTGTATAGTAAGGGTTTCAGATGCTGTACCAGAAGTTATTGTTACAGAAGTATCTCCAATGTAGTCAGACTGATTAAAACCAGCGTTGGCAAGCGTAAAATTTAGACTCAAATCTTGAGATAATACTTCACTAGCCGTGAAAGTAATATCAAAACTTTCTGACTCGTTTATGTTAGTGCTAGAAACTTGAGCATTTATAAATATTGGTGTTACTCCACTACCATCGTTAGGGACACGAGGCGTTGGTGTAGCAACAAACCATGAACCATCATTATTCCTCTGTATAGATTCGAAGTCCTTATTATTGTTGTCATCTTCATTAATTTGAGCTTGAACACCTAATAAATTCATCAAATCAACATCGTCTGAATCATCGGTATCATAAACTAATGCATCTATAAGATTATTGGTTGTAGCTAATGTTTGATCTGGAAAATCAGACTCGTCACCTTGATAAATAGCTACAGCATCGGCGCCATTTTGAAAGACATTTATAGGAAGTAATACATTAGGTGCAGGATCTAACTCTGGACCACCGAGCACCAATAAACCATTAAAATCTGTCTCTAATCCATCAAGGTTGAAAGTGTAATAACTTGAATTTCCACCACTGGAAGAGCCATTAAATAACACCATAATATAACCATCTAAAGGAGTATTTGGATTTGGGGTTTTAAATTCAATAAATTCTTTATCGTCAACACCATCAGTATCTGCATCAAGTTCATTAATTATAACTTGGGCATTGAGCGTTGAAAATGTAAAAATAAAGAGACTAAAAAAAAGTAATTTGCGCATTATAGGGAATTTTAGGCAAATGTAGAGATTTAGATTTAAGGGAATGTCAACTAAATGTAAAAATGGGCACAAAAAGATAAAAAGCTATGAGAAATTTTATGCCAATTATGCCCAATAAAAAACCCCATTAAAAAATGGGGCTTGCGGAGAAAGAGGGATTCGAACCCCCGGAGGTGTGACCCTCAACAGTTTTCAAGACTGCCGCATTCGACCACTCTGCCATTTCTCCAATTGCGAGTGCAAATATAGAAGCTTATTTTAATTCACAAAAGATTTTTTTGAAATTTTTTATTGTGATTAATACCTATCAAGCATTCTAAAAAGTTTCTCTTTGTAAACCAATAACTTAAACATATCAAAAAATGACATTAGCAATTCTAAAAGCTTTGATTTATATTAGCACTAAATTAAACTTATGAAACTTTTATACTTTCCTTTTTTACTTATTCTATTGATTTCTTGTAAGACCACTAAATCACAATCGACAGATAAATCTCAACTAAAATTTGCTAAAACAATTACAGCTAACGATTTAAATGATTATTTAACGGTCTTTAGTTCAGATGATTTTGGAGGCCGTGAAACCGGTACAGAAGGTCAAAAAAAAGCGGCTAATTATTTAAAAGACTTTTATATAAGTTTAAATATTTCAGGTGGTGATTTAGACGAAACACCCTATTTCCAAGAAATTAGCTCTAGTTATTTTAATAATAAATTTGCAGATAGCGAAAATGTAATTGCAATTATTAAAGGTAATGAACTTCCTAATGAATATTTGGTATTAACTTCTCATTACGATCATTTAGGTATTAAAAATGGAAAAGTCTTTAACGGAGCTGACGATGATGGCTCTGGAACAGTCGCTATAATGGAAATTGCTGAAGCCTTTATGGAAGCAAAAAAGGAAGGTTTTGAGCCTAAAAGAAGTATAATTTTCTTACATGTTACAGCTGAAGAAAAAGGTTTACTCGGATCTAAATATTATTCTGATAACCCGATTTATCCATTAAATCAAACCATTGCTAATCTCAATATTGATATGATTGGACGTCGTGATAAAGCTCATAAAAATAATGATAATTATGTGTATTTAATTGGGAGCGATCGCTTAAGTACTGAACTGCACAACATATCTGAAAACGCTAATAAAAAATTTACAAACTTGGATTTAGATTATAAATTTAATGCTAAAAATGATCCTAACCGATTTTATTATCGAAGTGATCACTACAACTTTGCTAAATATGACATACCAATTATTTTTTACTTTAACGGTGTTCATAAAGATTATCATAAATCAACAGACACAGCTGAAAAAATTGAATATGATTTGTTAGCTAAAAGAGCTAAACTCATATTTCATACTGCTTGGGAACTTGCCAACAGAGAAAACAGACCAATTGTAGACCAACCTACTCTAGATAAAAAATAGAATTATGTTAATCTATTAACATTACAGCCAATGATAATAGTAACATTAAAAATGCGGGTAAAGATTTTTTAAGTTCGTCATTAATTTTTACATGCATAGAAATTGCACCTATCATTAAAACAGCCATGATTAAAGCTGAATATAATTCAATTTGTGGAATCCAATAACTCACAATTAAACCTATAGCTGCTAAGATTTTTAAACCTCCTATAATTGGAACAGCAGTCTTTGGTAAACCATACGCCTTAAATTCATCCACCATATTATTAGCTTTAGCTCCACGCCAGGTTGTAGGCTTATTGTATCGTATTAACCAAACATTAAAAATACCAAATGCGATAATAAATTTTAAAACAATATCTATATATTCCATAAAAGCTTTTTCTTGAAAATAGTAGATTCTAATTATATACTAATACATATCAGCTTAAATAACTAAGATTTAACAAAAAAAGCCAGTACAACTACTGGCTTTTTTTGTTTTAATTTTGATGATTACTTAAAATTCTCTGAAAAATTTTCTATTTGAGACATATCTAATTTATCAGCCATACTAAGTAGTTTAGCCAAATCATTTGGTTTTAAATCACGGCTATTTAAACGTGCTACTAACATTCCTGTTTCTTTGCTTTTTCCATAAAAAACAACTTCATCGATTTTAATGTCATTACCGATATACAATAAGTTCATGCCTTTATCATCAGCGTTCATTTTCATCAGTGTCTGATAAGTTGAATTCTCTAAAATAGTTTCAACTTGTCGGGTTTCTTTTTCGTAAGCTACTTGATTTACGCTATCTGTTGGCATCGCAGCAACATTAATTGATTTAATTTTTTTTAAAGTTGCTTGCTCTTCAGTTGATAGTTCCTCAATATTTGGCACTAATAAATCAGTTGCTACACTCATTGTTTTAAAATTAGCATCTTTATCTTTAGATATTAAATACTCCTGTAAACTTTGTTTGTTAGAACATGAGACTAATATCATTAAGCACAATGTTGTGAATAAATATTTCATTGTTATTTGTTTTTCTTGTTTTTTAAATTTTCAAGTGATTCTGCGCCTGGTACGTCAAGTTGACTGGTAAGTTTAGAAATTTCATTTAAATCTATAAGACCATTAATTAACATCACAACGGTTTCAGAGTCGTTACTATCGCCATTATTTACATACATAAATAGCTGGTTGACTAAATCATCAGTTTTTCCAGGTTTTACATAAAAAACAACTTGATTATCATCATCATTTACTTTCATAAGCAAATCAAGTTTTGTATTAGCTAAGTAGTTATCAACTTCAGCTTTTAAGCTGTTTTTAGTTGTTTGATTTTGACTAATAAAAATCTTGATGTCTTCTAAATTTTCGACTAATTTGATGTAATCTTGCATATCTTCATCTTGACTTTGCAAGTCTAATTTACTCATTAATTTAAACATCTGTTTAGTCACTAATACCGACGTGACACCTTTCTTATTCTCAAATTGAGAAAAATCCTGAGCCATTATTGAGCTTGTTAACATTGCTACAGTCATGGCTATTAAAATTGATATTGTTTTCATAATTTATTATTTTAAATATTTATTTGTTGAAGATTTTAGTTGATTAATGTATTTTAATTTTTCTGTGTTTTGATTAATTTCTGAAGATACAGCGTTTAATATAGCTACAGTTTGTGCTAAGGCTTCTCTTGCTTCACGCTCTTCTTGGGTTGATAATTGATTTGAATTAAATATAAAAACAGAAGTAGTTAAAGCTATAATTAAAGCCGCAGCAATTTTATACCATACATATTTAGAATTTGATTTATCGGTCACTTCAACCTGACTTGATTCTTGGTTTAAATCTTGATGCCCAAGTTGTCCGAATCCTAAAAATATATGTTGATATACTTCTAAATCTTCAGGAATAGCTTCTCTATTTTTAAAGAAACTATATAATTCTTGCTCTTCTTCTAAGCTAGTTTCAGCATTTTCATATTTAGCAATTAGTAACCTTATTCTAGTGATCTCTAATTTCATGATTGTTGTCTTTTCATTTGTTTTACTAAAGCCTTTCTTGCTCTTGACAAAGTTACTCTTACATTGGTTTCGCTCATTTCCATAATACCTGCAATATCTTCAAAACTATAAGCTTCTATGTCGCGTAGTTGAATTAACATACGGTAGTTAATTGGCAAAGCAGCAATACAATTATTTAACTTTTGGACTTGATCTTGTGTTTCAATAACTTGGTCTATGTTTTTGGCATTGTCCTCAATATTTTCATGTGTTAAACTTACATTTTGATTACGCTTTAACTTCAATTGGTCGTAACAATGATTTTTAGTCACTGTCATCGCAAATGCTTCTAAATTTGATTTATCAGCAAGTTGCGATCGTTTTTCCCAAAGCTTGACCATCACATCTTGAACAGCATCTTTAGCAGCATCTTGCGAAACTAGAAGCCTCCTTGCTAATCTAAATAGCTTAGCCTGCATAGGTTCTATTTGATGCATAAATAAATCTGCGTTCATTTGGTTTTGGTTAGTCTTCATTATCTCGACGAATGAATCTTAGGTTTGTTACAATTATTTTATAAATTTATAAACTTTTAATTAATGACTTATGTTGAAAAAAATAATGCTCATGCTTTTGGCTTGCTTGACTATTTCAAGTTGTCAAGATGATATAGATGATGTTATTACACCTGCATCGACGCTAGAAATAAATGATTTTGTATGGAAAGCTATGAATGTTTTTTATCTATACAAGCCTGATTCTCCAAACCTAGCAGACAATGCATTTGCTACTAATGAAGCTTACGCCAATTATTTAAACAGCTTTGAATCGCCAGAAGCTTTATTTAACGATTTACTAGCGCCACAAGATCGGTTTTCAATAATTGTTGATAATTATATTGCTCTAGAAAACAGTCTTGATGGTATTAATTTTACAACCGGCATGCAATTTGGTTTAGTTAATATTTCTGATTCAAATTCAGTTTTTGGGTTTGTAAGGTATGTTGTACCAAACTCACCAGCAGAAGACGCTGGAATTGAGAGAGGTATGATATTTAACAGCGTTAACGGAGAAACTTTAACACCTAATACAAATTTTAATTCACTTTTTGGTGGAGATGCCTACACTATTGGTTTAGCTGAATTTAATGGTGCTGAATTAACACCATTATCAACTGAAATCAGTTTATTTAAAACTCAACTAACCGAAAACCCTATCTACTCAGTTGAAGTGATTGAAGAAGACAATACCAAAGTTGGTTATCTGATGTATAACGGGTTTAGAAGTAATTTTGATAGTCAGCTTAATACGGTTTTCGCCAATTTTAAGTCTGAAAATATTGATGAGCTTGTTCTTGATTTACGTTACAATTCAGGTGGTAATATAGAAACAGCTAAAGATTTAGCTTCAATGATTACAGGCCAGTTTCAAGGCGAAATTTTTGCTTTTGAATATTATAATGACAATTTTGATGATGAAGAATTACGATTTGATAATCAAATTAGAACTGGAGCAAATATTAGTAGCCTCAATCTAAACCGTGTATATATCTTAACCGGTTTTTCAACAGCTTCAGCAAGTGAATTAGTTATAAATACCTTAAAACCTTATATTGATGTTATTCAAATAGGGCAAACAACTGTCGGTAAATTTGAAGGCTCTGTCACCTTGTACGATTCTGAGAACTTTAGACGTGATGGCGCAAGTATTAATCACTTGTACGCTTTGCAGCCACTGATTTTAAAAACAGCTAATGCTAATGGTGTAACCGATTATTTTGAAGGATTAACGCCTGATGTTCAGTTAAATGAAGATTACACCAATCCTGGTATTATTGGGAACCAAAATGAACCTTTACTTAATCGTGCTTTAGAAGAAATGGGACTTAATTTAACCGAAGGTAAACCAAGCTTACCATTATCTCAGCTTTCAAGTGAGTTATTGTTCGAAAATCAAGCACTTCAGCCAACATATCAACGCATGTACGTTAAATAAATTAATCGCGCCTAAACTGAGCACTTATTTCAAAAATATGCGCTAATATATTTCGGTCAGTATCGGTTAATTTAATATTTCGGCGTTTCATTACAACTTCAGCTACTTCAAAAACCTTATTTAATTTATAGGTTTTAAAACCTTGACTTCCACCCCAAGAAAAACTCGGAATAAAATTTCGTGGAAAACCAGAACCAAAAATATTGGCAGATACACCAATCACTGTTCCTGTGTTAAACATTGTATTAATACCACATTTTGAGTGATCACCCATGATTAAACCACAAAACTGTAAATTGGTATTTTTAAACCGGTTGGCTTCATAACTCCATAATTTTACAGGTGCATAATTATTTTTAAGGTTTGAAGTATTGGTATCAGCTCCTAGATTACACCACTCACCAATAACCGAATTTCCTAAAAACCCGTCATGGCCTTTATTTGTATAACCCTGAATAAGTGAATTGCTCACTTCGCCTCCAACTTTCGAGTGCGGCCCAATAGTTGTGCCTGTGTATATTTTAGCGCCCATTTTTAGGGTTGAATGCTCACATAAAGCAAATGGTCCACGAACTGACGTATTTTCCATTAAGACAGCGTTTTTACCAATATAAATTGGCCCTTCTGAAGCGTTTAAAGTTGCATTATGAATTTCAGCGCCTTCTTCAATAAAAATCTGTTCTGAATTAACTGCATAAACATGTGTTGGTATGGCTTGTGAAGCTTTATGCTGAGTTAATAATGTGAAATCTGCTGAAATGGCTTCATGGTTTTTAGAAAATAAATCCCATATATCTTCAATATAAATGCCGTTAAAATCAACTGAAATCGATGTGTATTTATTGATATCAAAACCTTCAACTGGATTAGCATAATAAGCTAAGACATTGTTTTCGTGCTCCAAGGCTTCATTAGTACCTAATTGCTGAAGCTGTTCAACAAAATTTTCAGTTGGTAAAAATCGACTGTTAATAAAAAGACATTCGCCAGATTCAATAGACTTAAACTTGTTTTGAAGGTAATCTTCAGTTTGATAAAATATAGAGGCCGACGGAAAATAATGCTGAAACTTTTCAGTAATTTTTAAAATTCCAATACGTAAATCAGCAATTGGTCTTGTATAGGTTAATGGTAAAAAATTGTTTCGATATTGGTCGTCAAATAAAACGATATTCATAAGGTAAAGTTTATATTCCTAATAATTTGGCTAAATTTACACACAATTAAATTTAATACAATGTCTACAGCAAAAAAACAATATAAAAGAGTCACCGTAAAATCATTAACCGATATGAAATCGAATAATGATAAAATTTCAATGATCACGGCTTATGATTATACAATGGCTCAAATTGTGGATCATGCTGAAATTGATGTGATCTTAGTTGGCGACTCCGCTTCTAATGTTATGGCTGGCCATGAAACTACTTTGCCTATTACACTTGATCAAATGATTTATCATGCTTCAAGTGTTATTAGAGCTGTAAAACGAGCTTTAGTGGTAGTCGATTTACCTTTTGGAAGTTACCAGAGTGACCCAAAAGAAGCCTTAAGAAGTGCTATTAGAATTATGAAAGAAAGTGGTGCTCATGCAGTAAAATTAGAAGGTGGAAAAGAAATTAAAGATTCTATTAAACGCATATTGAAAGCAGGAATTCCTGTTATGGGTCATTTAGGTTTAACGCCGCAATCAATTTATAAGTTTGGAACTTATACGGTTAGGGCTAAAGAAGAATATGAAGCCGAGAAACTTAAAGAAGATGCTAAAATGCTTGAACGCATTGGCTGTTTTGCTGTGGTTTTGGAAAAGGTTCCTGCTAAATTAGCAAAAGAAGTTGCGCAAAGTATTAGCATTCCTGTGATTGGTATTGGCGCTGGTGGTGGCGTTGATGGGCAGGTTTTAGTAATTCACGACATGTTAGGCATGAACAAAGAATTTAGCCCACGTTTTTTACGTCGTTATGCAGATTTACATTCTGAAATGACTCATGCACTTCAACAGTATAAAAAAGATGTAAAATCGCAAGATTTTCCTAACGAAAACGAGCAGTATTAAATCCGCAATCCTTGTAGTTAATAAATTATAAATTGTTTATATTTTTAACATAATACCTTACAGGATGTTTTGCTAATTTGCACAAAAATTAGAGTGATGAATGTAGGTATAAGCCATATAGCGTTTAGTATTCCTAAACTGTATTTAGATGTAGAAAATTTCTCAAAATATCGCCAAATTGACGCCGAAAAGCTTAAAAAAGGTTTAGGTATTTATAAAATGGCCTTTTTAGACCATCATCAAGATACGGCAACTTTAGCCGCTAATGCTTTGCTAGACTTAGTTCAAACCAACCAATTAGATCCTCGAACTTTAGATCGTATTTACTTAAGTACAGAAAGCGGCTTAGACAGTTCAAAACCGACTGCTACCTATGCCGTACAAATGGTCGAAAAACAACTAGAATCGCAGTTTGGTGAACGTTGTTTTAAACATACAGATGTCGTTGATATGACATTTGCCTGTATTGGAGGTGTTGATGTCTCGCAAAACACTTTAGACTATGTGCGTGTAAATCAAAAATCTAAAGCGGTTGTTATCGCAAGTGATTATGCAAAGTACGCACTTAATTCACCAGGAGAATATACCCAAGGTGCTGGTGCAGTGGCCATGTTAGTTGAAACTGAACCCAAATTAATATCTTTTAATTCTGAGATTGGTATAGGCTTTAAAAGCGAACATGATTTTTTTAAGCCACGGCGTTTCTACTCGAAAGCTAAAATTAATGGCAAAGCTTATGATGAAGATATTTTGCAAGTATTTAGAGACGATCCCGTTTTTGATGGGCAATTTTCTAACAACTGTTACCAAGATAGAATTCGAGAAGCTTACTTCAACTTAAAAGATAAGTTAAAATTAAAATCAACAGAGCCTTTATTTAATCGGTGGAGAAGTATTATTTTTCATCTTCCTTATGCATTCCATGGAAAACGAATTTTTACAGAAATTTATGGAATTGAAACTAAACCTCAAAAACAATTTAGTTTTGAGGACTTAAAAGCTTTAGGAAAATCAAATGAATATCGTGAATTCGTGAATGATAAAATAACAGCTGGCCAGAAAGCCTCTTCAGAAATTGGGAATTTATATTCAGCCTCTATTTTCATGGCTTTAATTTCAGATATTTTTTACAAACAAGAAAAACTAAATGTTGGAGACCAACTTGGTTTTATCGCTTATGGAAGTGGTTCTAAATCTAAGGTTTTTCAAGGCAAATTAACAGCTTCATTTTTAACTGAAATAAATAAAACTAATTTAAAACAAAAACTAGATTATCGAAAAGCTATTTCTTTTGCAACGTATAAAGACTTGCACCAAAAAACAAAATCTACTTCAGTTTTACAACCTAAAAATGAGTTTGCCTTAGAGAAAATAGAAACCACTCATACTGACCAATTAGGGGCGCGATTTTACACTTATCAAACTTAATGCGTTTGTCTTAACTTTAATTGCCACTTCCACGCACTTGCTAAGGCGTCATCAAGAGTTAATTTAGTTGCCCAACCTAATTCATTTTTCGCTTTTTGGGTGTCGGCATAAGCTGCTACAACATCGCCTTCTCGCCTACTTACTATTTTGTGTGGAAGCTCTTGGTTTGTAACACGCTCAAATGTTTGGACTACTTCTTTCACAGAACTGCCTTTACCAGTTCCTAAGTTAAAGACTTCAAAATTGGTTTTACAGCTATCTTGTAGTTGGCGTTCTAAGGCAACTACGTGGGCTTTTGCTAAATCGACTACGTGAATATAATCACGAATGCAAGTGCCATCAACTGTTGGATAATCGTCTCCAAAAATTGATAATTCATTACGGATGCCAGCCGCCGTTTGTGTAATATAAGGGACTAAATTTTGTGGTGTTCCAATAGGAAGTTCGCCAATCTCAGCCGATTCGTGAGCACCAATAGGATTAAAATAACGCAAAGCAATTGCCTTAAAATGACTGTAAGTTTTTGCTGTATCTCTGATTATTTCCTCACCAATTTGTTTTGTATTTCCATAAGGAGATTCTGCTTGTTTAACAGGCGCGTCTTCAGTAATAGGTAATTTATCTGCTTCGCCATAAACAGTGCATGACGAGCTAAAGATGAAGTTAGCTTGTTGAAATTGAGTTTGAGCTTTCAGTAAATAGACTAAGGTATTAATGTTATTCTCATAATAAAGTAAAGGATTTTCAACACTTTCACCGACCGCTTTTGATGCAGCAAAATGAATGATTCCGCTTAAATCTTGATGATTTTTAAAAAACTGATTGACTTTTTCTCGTTCACATAAATCAAAATTATGAAATTCTGGTGTTTTCCCTGTTATTTTTTCAATCCCGCTTAAAACATCTATTGACGAATTTGAAAGGTTATCAATAATAACGACTTCATAATTTTTTTGTTGTAATTCGACTACAGTATGTGACCCAATGAAGCCTAAGCCGCCAGTTACTAAAATTTTCATAGGTTAGTTAGATTTTAAGATTCTTATGGTTAAAAATACCTAATTTTGTAACCGTAAAATTAAATTTTATTTTTCAATCAAACGAACACATCATGATAAAAGCCTTTAAAATATTAAGTTACCTAGAAGCTATATCTTTTTTAGTATTACTTGGCATTGCAATGCCTTTAAAATACATGTATGATATGCCAGAATATGTAAGAGTTGTTGGTATGGCGCATGGCATTTTATTTGTACTGTACATTATTGGTGCCTATTATATGTATGAAAAACTGAACTGGAAGTTCTCAACTTTTATGATTGTTGTTTTATGTTCAATTTTACCATTTGGACCATTCTACGCTGATAAAAAATACTTACCTAGTTCTTAATCCTCAGCTAGACGATTTTTCACATATTCAACTTCAGTTTTACCGTGAGGTTTCGCTTGGCCGTTTTCATCTAAACTTACCATAACTATTCGGTCTACGCTGATAATAGTCTTTCGTGTCATTTTGTTCCTGACTTCACATTTTAAAGTTAGTGAGGCTTTGCCAAACTTAACCACTTCAATACCAATTTCTATGATATCACCTTGAACAGCAGAGCTTTGAAAATCAATTTCACTAATAAATTTAGTTACCGTTTTTTGATTTTCAAGCTGAATAATTGAATACAATGCAGCCTCTTCATCTATCCATTCTAGCAATCGACCACCAAATAAAGTTCCATTAGGATTTAAATCTTCAGGTTTTACCCATTTTCTTGTATGAAATCTCATAATTTTATTTTAGTACAAATCTAAATTATAAGATTTTACTATACTAAGATTTTTAATAATAGATTTTTATAATCATATTAAGTCTTCCTATTGATTTACAAAATCCTGAAGATAGGCATATTTGGCTGTTAACTGACCATTCTCTGTCATCTTAGCTCGCTCTAGAATTCCATCTTTATCCTTATTAAAAAAAGCAGGAATCACATGTTCTGCAAACATTTCTCCAAAGCCTTCACTAGCATCTTTAGGAAGTTCGCAAGGTAAATTGTCAACAGCCATAACAGTAATTGCTTCCGGATGATTAAATTCAACTTCTTGTTCTGAAATAGGATGATAGCCATAAAACGGTTCAGCGATAGTTGATGGTTTTATTGTTGAAGCTACAGGACCATCGATATCACAACTTACATCGGCTACTAAGTTGATGTTAAATTGAGGTGATTTAGCATCTTCTCTAGTATACAGATATGGTGCGCCTTCTCCGTAAAAGTGACCTGCAATAAAGTAATCGGTTACTTCTGCAAAACGCATAAAATCACTTTCATAATCTTCTGGATGCTTAAAAAAGTGAGACTTAGAAACTTCACCTTTACAGGTAGACTTAGGTTTATTGTAATCTAAAACATCAATTTTACAATAAACCGGCTCTTCAAACTTTTCACTTAAAAATGCCTCTACGCCGACTGATTTAATTTTTAAATGATCTAAAATTTCTTTTGCTCCGAGAGCCACTTTTCCGCTTCCGGTCAAACAAATTTTTATTTGAGGCAATTTGATTTTGTCTAGTTCTTCTTTTACGGCATTTAAGTCGTCTAAATATTCAACTTTAGGCAAGTTAAATAAATTATCTCTTAAACCTAAAGCTCTAAAACCATTATAAGCGCCAACCAAACCTGCATATCTACCAAAACCGATTAGTCTTGAACCATTAGTTTTGGTGATGACTTCATGATCGTAAAGGGTGATTTTTTTATCAAGAATGGCCTTCAATAAATCGCGATTATAAGGCTGCATTTTGATGGTATGTGAAAAGAAAAAATAGGATTTATGTGGAATTAAAGCTTCAATAGGAACTTCTTTTACACCTAACAAAACATCACAAGCATCTAGATTTTCACTTACCTCAATATCACGTTTCTGATAGCTTTCGTCAGGAAATATACGAATATCTGAAGGCTCGACTACAAATTTAAGTTGGTGTTCTTGCTGAAGCTGATCAACTTGTTCTGGTGTAAAAACCACACGTCTATCCGGCGGTGTTTTACGTTCTTTAATTAATCCTATTTTCATTAATTTCAATTTTGCCCAAACTTAACAAAAATCTTCAAGTTAAATTAAGGATTTTTACAAAGAGCTTAACACCTCAAAAACATTTACACGTTTAACTTTACGCAAAAAATATCGAACATGAATCAATCTCAAGAATTATTAAAACCAATAAAACTAGGGGACTTAGAACTTAATAACCGTGTAATTATGGCACCGATGACTAGAAGTCGTGCTGATAATGATGCCAATGCACCAACTGATATACATGTAAAATATTACACGCAACGGGCAAGTGCAGGATTAATAATCAGTGAAGGTGCTCAAGTTTCTGAAAGAGCTGTTGGTTATATAAATACGGCAGGAATTCATAGTAAGGAACAAATTGAAGGCTGGCGAAAAGTGACCGACGCTGTACATGAAGAAGGCGGAAAAATTTTCATTCAACTTTGGCATGTTGGCCGCATGTCTCACCCAGATTTTCATGATGGCAAAAAACCTTTGGCCCCAAGTGCAGTAAATCCTCATTCTCAATCTTATACTCCAGAAGGTTTTAAAGATACAGTTGAACCAAAAGCCATGACAACTGAAGAAGTAAAGCAAACCGTTCAAGACTTTAAATTTGCAGCTAGAAATGCTGTTGAAGCTGGTTTTGATGGTGTTGAAATTCATGCTTCAAATGGTTATTTGTTTCATCAATTCTTTAATAAATCATCTAATAAACGCACAGACGAATACGGCGGAAACAAAGAAAACAGAACTCGTTTTTTATTTGAAGTCTTAGATGCTATAAAAGTATTTGTTCCGGAAAACAGAATTGGTATTCGATTAAATCCATCGCTAAACGGAATCTTCGGCATGGAAGCTGATGAAGAAACAATACCAACTTTTGAATATATTGTAAAAAAATTAAATGATTACAACTTATCATATTTACATTTATCTGAACCATTCAATGATGTAAGCGATATCGACTATTTAGTGACTAACATTGCTGAACATTTTAGACCTCTGTATAATGGAAATTTAATGATTAACGCTGGTTTTACTCAAGAATCTGGAAATAAAATTATTAAAAACGGCCATGCTGATATGGTGGCGTTTGGAAAATTATTTATTTCAAATCCTGATTTGCCTATTCGCTTTGAAAAAAATGCTGAATTACAAGATTGGGATTCAGATACCTTTTATGTACCAGGCGAGAAAGGCTACACCGATTATCCACTATTAAGCGAGACATCATAATTTTGTTTATTTTTTAACACAAAAACATTAAACAATATTTAAATTGAGCCGGTAAAATTATCGGCTTTTTTTATGGCACATCTTAAAAAAACAGATTTAAACGCACTTGAATCTCGCTACAGAGCTAATTTAATTAACTCTTGTAGTGGAATTAAATCTGTAAATTTAATAGGCTCAACAAATAACTCAGGAATTACAAATCTAGCCATCTTTAATTCGGTTATGCACATTGGTAGTAATCCGCCTATGTTAGGCTTTATATTGCGTCCGACAACTGTTAGACGAGATACTTACAATAATATTTTAGAAAACAAGCAATTTACTATTAACCAAATACCATATCACCTGATTGAACAAGCGCACCAAACTTCAGCAAAATATGAAGTCAATGCATCTGAATTTGATGAACTTAACATCGAACAAGAATTTATCGAAGAATTTGAAGCGCCTTTTGTTAAAGATTCAGCAATAAAAATGGCTTGCCGATATGTAAATTCATACTTAATTGAAGAAAATGGATGTCGCCTTATTATTGGAGAAATAGAACATATTATTTATGATGAAAAAGGACAAGCAGAAGATGGTTGGCTTGACGTTTCAAAGTTGAAGTCTACAGCATGCATAGGCCTTGATGCTTATGTTGAAACACAACTAATTAAACGCTTAAGTTATGCAAAACCAAATGAAAATTTAAAACAAATTTCTCATGGCTCATAAAAAAACACATTTGCCAGAAAAAATTTGTTTAACCTGTGGTAGGCCATTTACTTGGCGAAAGAAATGGGAAAAAAATTGGGAAAACGTAAAATATTGTAGCAAACGATGCAGAACAGAAAAAAAGTCAACTTAGTTTGGTTCAGAAACGATTTAAGAGTTCGTGATAATCAAGTATTAACTAATGCAATGAAGTCTAATATGCCTGTGATAGCTCTTTATGCTTTCGATCCAAGGCATTTTGAAGAAACCGAATACGGATTTAAAAAAACTGAAAAATTTAGAGCTAAATTTTTAATTGAATCCGTAAAATGTCTTCAACAAAAACTAAAAGATTTAAATATAGGTTTATACACTTCAACTGATACGCCAGAACAAGCGCTTCATCAACTTCAGCAAGATTTTGAAATTGAAGAAATCTTCTTTCAAACAGAATGGACTTCAGAAGAAAATAAAGTCCAGAAAAATATAGAGAATGCTAATCCTAGCATTAAATTAAATTCTACTTATAACCAATTTTTGTTTCACCCTGAAGATATTCCGTTTAATGATTTTAAACAAATTCCTGAAGTTTTCACTCAGTTTAGAAAAGCTTGCGAAAAACAAAGCCAAGTTAGAGCAGAGCTACCTGTGCCTCATGCACAAGATAGTTCATACTTTATTGATTTTAAAGCTAAAATGCCATCACTTAATGATTTAGGTTTAGACAATTTTAAAGTAGATTCTAGATCTGCCTTTCCTTTTGAAGGTGGTGAAAAATCGGCTTGGGGAAGGCTAAGCAATTACTTTTGGGAAACAAAAAAATTACAATACTACAAGAAAACAAGAAACGGCTTATTAGGCACTGATTACAGTTCTAAGTTTTCAGCCTGGTTATCAAATGGCTCTATTTCAGCGGTTTCAATTTATCATCAAGTTAAAAAATTTGAAAAAGAAATCAAAAAAAATCAGGACACCTACTGGTTGATTTTTGAACTTATTTGGCGTGATTATTTCAAATATATTTCACTTAAACATGGAAATTCAATTTTTAAATTAGGTGGAATATTAAATAAAGATTATAAGTGGAATAATCATGAAAAAGCCTTTCAACAATGGATTAACGGTCAAACACCTGAAAATTTTGTCAATGCAAACATGCTTGAATTAAAACAAACAGGTTTTATGAGTAATCGCGGGCGACAAAACGTCAATAGCTATTGGGCAAAAGAGTGGCAACAAGATTGGCGAAAAGGAGCAGCCTATTTTGAAGCGATGCTAATTGATTATGATGTGCACAGCAATTGGGGCAATTGGATGTATAATAGCGGTGTTGGAAATGACCCACGCGACAGAAAATTTAACATTAAACGTCAAGCTGAACGCTACGATTCTAACGGAACTTATCAACGCACGTGGTTACAAGAAAACTTATTTTAAATGAAAACATTACGACTCATTTTAGGCGATCAGCTCAATTACAATCATTCATGGTTTAAAGACACATCAGAGAATTTTATTTATTTCATGGCTGAAACTAAAGAAGAAACGAGCTATGTTAAACATCACATTCAAAAAATAGTTGGCTTCTTTTTAGCGATGCGAAATTTCGCAGATCATCTTAAGAAAAATAATCATGAAGTTATTTACTATCAGATTGACGATAAGGATAATAAGCAATCATTAGAGCAAAATCTTACTTCAATAATTAAAAAACATCAAATTAGTAAATTTGAATATCTTTTACCTGACGAATACCGCTTAGACCAGAAACTAGAAGCATTTTGCAATCAATTAGACATAGATTCATCCTCTAAAGATACTGAACATTTTTATACCGAAAGAAATGATATAAGTAAGTTCTTTGAAGGAAAGAAAGAAATGGTCATGGAGTATTTTTACAGAGATATGCGTAAAAAACATGACTTGTTAATGAATGGTAAACAGCCTGTTGGAGGTCAGTGGAATTACGACAAAAGCAATCGTAAAAAATGGTCTGGACAAGTTGAAGTTCCTAGTTATAAAAATTTTAAAAAGGATGTCAGCGAAGTTATTAACCAAATCAATAAATCTTATATTAAGCACTTTGGGCGAATAAATGCAAAAAGTTTCTCGTGGCCAACTTCTAGAAAAGAAGCATTGGATGTGTTAGATTTCTTTTGCAAGCATCTACTACCCCATTTTGGTGATTATGAAGATGCCATGCATACCGATGAAAATATGTTATTTCATTCAAGGCTTTCATTTTCTTTAAACTCAAAAATGTTATCACCTAATGAAGTTAATAATGCTGTAATTAAACATTACCATCAACATCAAGACCAAATAGACATCTCTCAAGTTGAAGGTTTTGTAAGGCAAGTCTTAGGTTGGCGAGAATACATGCGAGGTATTTACTGGAAAGAAATGCCAGATTATGCCTCAAAAAATGCATTAAACAATAAAAATAAACTACCAGATTTTTATTGGACAGGTAAAACTAAAATGAACTGCTTGAACCAATCTATCAATGCTAGTTTAAACCACGCTTATGCACATCACATCCAAAGATTGATGGTTTTAGGCAATTTTGCACTTTTAACCATGACCAATCCAGACGAAGTTGATGCTTGGTATTTAGGTGTATATATTGATGCTATAGAATGGGTAGAAATTACTAACACACGTGGTATGAGCCAGTTTGCAGATGGAGGAATAGTAGCCACAAAACCTTATGTCTCTAGTGGTAGCTACATCAATAAAATGAGTAATTATTGTAAATCTTGTCATTACAAAGTAAAAGCTAAAGAAGGTGAAGAAGCTTGCCCATTCAATAACCTTTATTGGAATTTTTTACATGAAAAGCAAGATGAGTTTAAAAATAACCCAAGAATGAATATGATGATGAGCCTGCTCAAGAAAATGAATAAATCAACACTTGAAAATCACATTAATAGGTCTCAGAAAATTATAAATAATCCTGATAATTTTTGATTGTTTTAACAATTAAAAATATATTTGCAACTTAACAATTAAATATTAAACATGAAAAAGACATTTTTAACATTAGGAGTTGCAACTGCTTTAGTTCTTGGAACTGTAAGCTGTACAGAGAAAAAAGCCGAAAAATCTGAAGACAAAGTTGAAGAAACTATGGACAAGGCTGAAGATAAGATGGAAGAAGGCGCTGAAGAAGTAGAAGAAACTATGGAAGAAGGCGCTGAAAAAGTAGAGGAAACTATGGAAGAAGGTACTGAAAAAGTAGAAGAAACTATGGAAGAAGGTGCTGAAAAAGCTAAAGAAGCTATGGAAGAAGGTGCTGAGAAAATGGAAGAAGGCGCTGAAAATGCAAAAGAGAAAATGGAAGGTGAAATGTAATTTACTTTCATTATAAAACAAAAAAAGCCTCATTTATTGAGGCTTTTTTTATGACTAAATTTAAGTTGATTAAATCTCTATAGCACCTTTTCCCTCTCTAATCAAAACTGGTTCATTTTGAGTCAAGTCTATGACGGTAGAAGCCGTATTATCGCCATAACCACCATCTATTACTAAATCAACATGTTTCTGCCATTTCTCAAAAATCAATCCTGGGTCAGTAGTATATTCAATAAGGTCATCTTCATCTCGTATTGATGTAGAAATAATAGGGTTTCCTAATTTTTCAACAATTGCTCTAGCTATTGAATTATCTGGAACACGAATCCCGACCGTTTTTTTCTTTTTAAAAACTTTAGGTAAGTTATTATTTCCAGGCAGAATAAAAGTATAAGCTCCAGGCAAATTTCGTTTCAAAATCTTAAATGTATTGGCGGGAATTTGCGCCACATATTCTGACAGATTACTCAAATCATGGCAAATAAATGAAAAGTTAGCTTTTTCAAGTTTTACACCTCGAAGTCTTGCAACTTTTTCTAGCGCTTTATTGTTATTTATATCGCATCCTAAGCCATAAACAGTATCTGTGGGATAAATAACCAAACCGCCATTTTTAAGAACTTTTGTTATTTTATCTAATACCTTTTCAGAAGGATTTTCTTCATATAATTTTACATATTCTGCCATAATTATCGATTTTTACCTTTTTCTTTTATAGTATCAACTCTTCCTGTAATATAAGAAATTACAGCACCAAAAGAAGCAATTCCTGTTAAAATTAAAATCCCAGAAAGCAACTTTCCTATTGAAGTAACAGGATAAAAATCTCCATACCCGACAGTTGTAATGGTTACATAGTTCCACCATAACGCATCTTCAGCAGTTTTAATATTACCGCTATCTTTTTCAAAATACAATACTAAAGTTGACGTAATAATCATAATTGTTACAGCCATAAAAATAATAAGGCCATACAAGCTTGCCACACGATTAGAGCTAATAAACTTCACTAACATTCTAAATGACTGGATAATTCTTAAAACTCTAAAAATTCGAAAAATTCTTACATATCTAAATTCAGCTATAACAGGAATTGAAGATAACAAATCTAACCAACCATAGGTGAAAAAGTATTTTAGCTTTTGGTCGCTATTAATAAATTGTTTCAAAAAATCATAAAAGAAAACGACACATAAACCAAAATCATAATAATGCAAAAGTTTATTGACTTCTGATTCTTCAGGCAAAAAAAATGTCATTGTCAATAAAGCAATACTAAATAAAGATAAAGCAGCAACGATGAGTTTGTTTACGCTTAACATTTATAACTTTTTAAGTTTAGCAAATTTTAAAATAAGATTTTTAACACCACTAGAATTAAAATTAATTGAAGCTTTAGCATCAATGCCTGCACCATTAACTTCAATCACTGTTCCCTGACCAAAACGCTCGTGTTCAACTAAATCACCGGCTTTTAAATTAACTGGTTTCGCTGGTTTTGAGATTGTTTTGCCTTCTGGTTTCAACTTTCTAAGCTTACGAAGCTGCTGTTCGGTTGGTTTATGACTTGGTGGCGGTGTTGCCTTTTTTGGTTTTTCTTGGCGAAGTTTTGACTTATCAACATCATCATCAAAAATATCACGATCAATAAACGATTTAAATTTATAATCGTCTTTAGGTACCATAAAATCTAAAAAACTCTCATCAATTTCTTCAATAAACCGACTAGGCTCTGCATCTATTAATTTTCCCCATCGATAACGTGAAATTACATAAGTTAAATAGGCTTCTTTTTCAGCACGAGTTAGGGCAACATAAAATAAGCGGCGTTCTTCTTCAAGTTCACTCCTCGTATTCATACTCATGGCCGAAGGAAATAAATCTTCTTCTAAACCAACAATGTAAACATATGGAAATTCTAAACCTTTGGCTAAATGTATCGTCATTAACGCAACTCGATCTTCATCACCAATATCTTTATCCATATCAGTTGCTAAGGCAACATCTTCTAAAAACTCTGTAAGCGAACCTGTGGCATCAACTAATTCTTTTTGTCCTTCAACAAAGTCTTGAACACCATTGAGTAATTCTTCTATATTTTCTAATTTAGCGATACCTTCAGGTGTACCATCTTTTTTAAATTCCTGCAGTAAACCTGATTTTTTAGCGACCAATTCAGTCATATAAAACGCATCTTCCCGCTTAGCTGAAATTTGAAAGCTTTTGATCATGTTTATAAAATTACCAAGCTTCGTTTTGGTGCCTCTATTAATTTTTAAATCGAGTTTATCAATATGCTCGATAATTTCAAAAATACTGCGTTTATAATGGTTAGCAGCAAGGCTTAATTTATCCATTGTTGTTTGACCAATACCACGTGTTGGAAAGTTAATGACTCGCTTTAAGGCTTCTTCATCTTTAGGATTCACAATGAGTCTTAAGTAAGCTAAAACATCTTTAATTTCTTTTCGTTGATAAAAAGACAAGCCGCCATAAATTCGATAAGGAATATCTTTTCTCCGCAAGGCATCTTCAATAGCTCGACTTTGCGCGTTTGTACGATATAGCACTGCAAAATCGCCATTTTTAGACTGATTTTGCATACGCTTTTCAAAAATAGAACTGGCTACAAATCGGCCTTCTTCAGCGTCGTTCATTAAGCGATTAACATGAATTTTCGATCCAGGTTCATTTTCTGTCCAAACAACTTTTTCAAGCTTAGTTTTATTTTTATCAATTACAGAATTCGCCGCTTGAACTATATTATTGGTCGATCGGTAATTTTGCTCTAAACGAAATGACTTAACCTCATCATAATCACGTTGAAAATTTAGAATATTATTAATATTTGCGCCTCTAAAAGCATAAATACTTTGGGCATCATCACCAACAACACAAATATTTTGGAAGCGATCACTTAAAGCTCTCACAATTAAATATTGGGAATGGTTGGTATCTTGATACTCATCTACTAAGATATATTTAAAACGCTGTTGGTACTTTGCTAAAACGTCAGGAAATCGTGTTAACAACTCGTTGGTTCTTAATAATAAATCATCAAAATCCATTGCTCCAGCTTTAAAACAACGCTCGACGTATTCTTGATAAATATCACCCATTCTTGGGCGTTTTGCCATTGCATCGGCTTCTTGAAGATCGTAATCATTACGATAAGCTTTAACTGTAATTAAGCTATTTTTAAAGGATGAAATACGGGATAGAATTTGTTTGTATTTATAGACATCTTTATCCAGATTCATTTCTCTAATAATACTCCGCATTAACCGCTGAGAATCGTTAGAATCATATATCGTAAAATTTGAAGGGTAACCTAGCTTATCACCTTCAATACGAAGAATCTTAGCAAAAACAGAGTGAAAAGTTCCCATCCAGAGGTTTTTAGCTTCATTGCTTCCAACAATTTGGGCAATACGATTTTTCATTTCTCGTGCCGCTTTATTAGTAAAGGTTAAAGCTAGAATATTAAACGGGTCTACGCCTTGATGCATCAAATGTGCAATGCGAAAAGTTAAAACACGTGTTTTACCCGAACCAGCACCAGCAATTACAATCATTGGGCCGTCTTTTTGTAAAACAGCTTCCCGCTGGGCTTCATTTAATTGATCAATATAGTCTTGCAAAAGAAATTTGTTTTTCAGTAGTTAGATTTCAAAAATAACAGAAACAAATTTAATTATCGGCGCACTTTAGCATCTTATTTTCTTTAATATCTTTGAAGAAATTTAAAACGCTATGCCAAGTATTGAAACACTTATAATGATTTTGCTCCCAGCTCTAGTGGTTGGTGGTGTTGCTTACTATTTTTTTAAGACACATACTGATTTTCTAAAAGAAACTCAGTATAATGATAATCTTCAAGCCTTAAAAAAAGAGGCCTTACCTGTAAGAATTCAAGCTTATGAACGTTTAACTTTATTCTTAGAGCGCATTAATCCTGGTAATCTCCTACAACGTGTTAAACCCACAGGCAATAATAAATTTGATTATGAAAATTTGCTAGTAGCTACTATTGAACAGGAGTTCGAACATAATTTAGTGCAACAAATTTATGTTTCAGACAAGTGCTGGCAAGCGATTAGAGCTTCTAAAAATGCAACTATATCTTTAATTAGACAGTCAACAATGAGCGAAAAAATTACCGACAGTCAAAAATTACGCGAATATATTTTAACAGAACTACTTGAAAAAGAATCGCCTAGCATGACTGGTTTAGCTTTCTTAAAAAATGAAGCCAAACAGTTGTGGTAAGCTACTTTTTCAATAAATCTTTGAGCTTTGAGCGGTTGTGAATTTTATCATTATTAAGTAGTTCTATAACGATATTATTGATAGCATCATCTTTTAATATTTCAGTAAATAGTTGTTTTACAAAACTTCTATAGCGCCAAACAGGATGACTTAAATCTTCGCTTAAGTTAATTAAACTTTCCTCGTCAAAATAATTGAGCTGAAACAAATACACAAAAGCTTGACGCTTGATTTGATAAGGCATTTTTGATCCTGTAAAAGATACTAAATCTTTCACTGGTTGGTAGGCTTCATCTGGATTGGTCAGTGCTGAAAGCATTAAGTGTAATAACTTTATATTTAAATGGATATTACCGTCTTGACCTTTAGTTTGTTTAAGGTAAATGTTTCTTTTTTTAGGAAAATTAAGCCATAATTTCAACAGAGCATGTTCTCTTGTAAGATAAGATTCATCACTTAGTAATTCTTCAAAAGATAACTGAAGTTGATGCGGAATTTTATTGAGGTTTTTAATGAGAACTTGACGTGTTTTAAGGTGATTGGTTTGTAGTGCTAGTTGAAGTAACTCGGGTTCAATCAAATTTTTATCGCTGATTAATTGCAGTGCCACCTCAGGTCCAAAAAAATCAATGTGTTTACTTAATAATGCTTCTTTTAACTGCTTTTCTTTTTCAGAAACAGGTCGCTCACGCAAAGCCTTCAGCTCAAATAGTTGCTCAATAAAAGGTGATTCCTTCAAAATAAGTTGTGCTTCTTTAGCTGGAAACGACTTTTGCAATAACCAATCTTGTTTAAATTGTGCTAGGTTAACTTTCGTCAACGATTGAACTTCAGCTAAAAAATCATCAGTTTCAACAGGTTTATAAGCATTATTGACTAAATACTGGCTAATCGCTTCAAAAAAGACTTTATCACCTACTCGATTTCGCAAAGCGTGAAGTGCCCAAGCCCCTTTTTCATAAAATGTAAGCGAATTAGCATTTGGATTTAACAAACGCTGGCCTTTTCCTTGGTCTGAGCGCAGTTTTAAACTTTCCGCAGTCGTGAATAACTGATGCTCGAAAAATTCAGTACCAAACAAGTGTTCTTGAGCTAAATACGAAAAATAAGTGGCAAATCCCTCATGTAGCCAATGATGCTTTGCTGAAGTTTCGGTTACTAAATTCCCAAACCATTGGTGCGCTAATTCATGTGCTTCTACATTAACAAAATCTGAATCATTTTTTGCAATTGAGTCAGTGATAAATTCGTCTGAAAAAATGGTACAAGTTGTGTTTTCCATACCTGCATATAAAAAATCCCGAACACCGATTTGTTTATAATTTTGCCAAGGATAGCTCACACCAATTTTCTGCTCTAAGAAATTAAATACTTCTTGCGTATAGGTATAGGTTGACTTAAATTTTGTTGAGTCTTGAATAGGTAAATAATTGTGTATAGGAATTCCGCTTTTTGAGTTTTGGGTTTCTTCAATATAATTACCAGCTGCAAAAGCAACCAAATAACTACTCATTGGTTGTTGCATGTCAAATTCCCAAGTTGATAAATTTAAGTGTTCAGTTTTACGCTTTAGGCTTCCATTAGAAACTAATTTATATCGACTTGGCAAGGTATAAGTTAAATCAAATTCAATTTTATCACGCATATCATCCAAACTTGGTAACCAATGTGAAGTGTACTTACCTTGACCTTGCGTCCACATTTGAAGTGGAAATTCAGAATCTCCTAATTTGCCTGTAAAATAAAGTGTTTGTTTTGGTTTAGCTTGATAGCTTAAATTTATTTTATAACTTTTGTTAGGTTTAAAATGATGATAGAAAATTATTTTTTCAGAATTATAGTTGAACTTGAATTGATTTAAATTGATGGACTTAAAATTTTGA
This sequence comes from Psychroflexus salarius, assembly GCF_900129035.1. Lineage (GTDB taxonomy): Bacteria > Bacteroidota > Bacteroidia > Flavobacteriales > Flavobacteriaceae > Psychroflexus > Psychroflexus salarius. The sequence continues at coordinate 356,864 of NZ_FQTW01000001.1, forward strand.
GCATCAAAAAACACTGAGTCAACTGCTGACTTGATATGAAAATAAATTGAAACTTCACCTGAAATACTTCGTAAAGTATCATTTATAGTGACTTCAGCTTTAATCCTTTCAACATCTAAATTTGGCTGATGTTGTGCTGTTAAAATTGATGTAATAAATAGGCTTAGTAAAACTAAAATAGCTTTCATTATTCAGTTTTTACAAATATCTTATAAAAATAGAATTATACGATGCTAAATAACAAAAGCTCAGAAAAGATACATTAAATCTGGTCAGAAACAACTTTATAAGTTGGGTCTTCAATAACATTCACGTCAATGATTTCTTCTGCATTCTTCAATAAGTTTTTACAATCTGGTGAAAGGTGTTTTAAATGAACTTTTTTACCAACTTTCATGTAACGTTCAGTGATTTTGTTTAAAGTTTCAATAGCTGACATGTCTACTACTCTACTTTCTTTGAAATCAATAATAACTTCATCAGGATCGTTAAGGACATCAAATTTATCGTTAAAAACAGTTGTTGAACCAAAGAATAATGGACCGTAAATTTCATAATGCTTCACGCCGTTTTCATCCATGTGCTTTCTAGCGCGTATTCGTTTAGCATTATCCCAAGCAAAGACTAAAGCTGCTATAATTACACCAACCAGTACAGCAAGCGCCAAATTATGTAATACAACAGTAACAGCTGTAACCAGAACCATTACCAGAATGTCTGATTTTGGCATACGCTTAAAAGTTTTTAAGCTTGCCCACTCAAAAGTGCCAATTGCAACCATAATCATAAGTCCAGTTAATGCAGCCATTGGAAGTTGCTCAATTACACTTGCGCCGAACATAACAAATGCTAATAAGGCTAAGGCTGCAACGATACCAGACAACCTAGCCCTTGACCCTGAAGAAATGTTAATAAGACTTTGGCCTAACATTGCGCAGCCACCCATTCCTAAAAAGAAACCAGATAATACATTTGCAGTTCCTTGAGCAACAGCTTCTTTATTACCATGACCGCGTGTTTCGGTAATTTCATCTATAATATTAAGCGTTAATAAACTTTCTATAAGTCCTACTCCTGCTATGATAGCTGAATAAGGTAAAATGGTTAAAAACGTATCTAAAGTAAACGGAATATTAGGTATTGAAGGTATAGGAAAACTTCCTGATACCGATGCTATATCTCCTACGGTTGAAGTATCAATATCAAAAAAGTATACTATCCCAAAAATAACCAATATAGCAGCTAAGCCTGCAGGAAATGCCTTCGTCAATTTAGGAAGTCCCCAAATTATAATGATTGTTAAAATTACCAATCCTAAAAACATATAAAGTTGTTCGCCTTGCATCCATGGTGCGCCATCAACTGTACTATCAACTGTAAACTGAGGCAGTTGAGACATAAAAATGATAATGGCTAGACCATTAACGAATCCAAAAATAACAGGATGAGGCACTAAACGCATGAGTTTACCTAGTTTTAGAGCGCCTGCGATTATTTGAATGATCCCTGCTAGTATAACTGTAACAAAAACATATTGTGTAATTTCATCAATTGTGATATTTGGATTAGCAGTCTTAAGAGTTACAATAAGTCCTGAAAAAACAACAGCAACGGCTCCAGTAGCTCCTGAAATCATGCCAGGTCTTCCGCCTAAAATAGAAGTCACTAAACCCATGATAAAAGCTGCATATAAACCTGTAAGCGGTGATAAACCTGCTAATAGCGCAAAAGCAATTGCTTCAGGCACAAGAGCTAAAGCAACTGTTAAGCCAGACATGATTTCGATTTTGTAATCAACTTTTTGTTTGAAATCAAACAAATTGAATACTTTTTTCATTTCAGAAATATTAAAAAGTTAGTAGATAAAGTAAGAACATATAAATCATACTAAAATCTAAAAATAGACCAAGCAAAATCATCTTTTGTTAAAACACAAGACGAATATAGCCTAATTTTAAAAGGCGCAAAACTATAATAAAAACCAACAACTAAAAACTAGACTTCTGTTTTTTTATATCAGGTGGCAATTATCTAACTATTTAAGCTTAGAATTTTGAATGGGACTGATTATTTTGACATCCTGAAATTTTATTGCACCTTTAACAACTCCTGAAATGACTTGTTTTAAAGCTTCAATCAAATGACTTTTAAGTTCGTTTTTATGGTGAATAATACTAATTTCTCTGGCTGGATTGGGCTTTTCAAAGTAGCGTAAATTTTGTTTTTGCTTCTCTGGTAAATCCATAGTGTGCAGATAAGGTAAAAGTGTCATGCCTAGGCCTTCATCTGATAGTCTTGTCAGGGTTTCAAAACTTCCACTTTCAAGATGAAATGCTTTTGTATTTTCTACATAGCTTACATTTTTACATAGATTTAAAATACTATCCTTAAAACAATGCCCATCTTCTAATAGTAAAATTTCTTCTGGGTCTAATTGATTGACCTTAATATAGTCTTGCTGATGAAACTTATGGTTAGGTGGCACGTAGGCTACAAAAGGTTCATAGTATAACGGTTTTTCTACTAGAGCGTCATTATCTAAAGGAGAAGCAGCAATTCCGGCATCTAAGTGACCTTCTTTAATGCGGTCTATAATGACATCTGTTGTCATTTCTTCAATTTTTAATTGAACTTTTGGGTACTTATTGACAAAATTCTTCAAAAACATAGGAAGCAAGGTTGGCATTACAGTTGAAATAATGCCTATTCTAAATTCACCTCCGATGTAGCCTTTTTGCTGTTCAACAATGTCAGCAATTCGATTACTTTCATTTACAATATTCTTGGCTTGATTAATAATTTGAATACCAACTGAAGTTAGCTCTATAGGCTTTTTAGAACGGTTAAAAATTTTTACGTCTAACTCTTCTTCAAGCTTTTGAACTTGCATACTTAAAGTTGGTTGTGTAACAAATACTTTTTCGGCTGCTTTAGTGAAATTTTTGTATTCGGCTACGGCTAATACGTATTGTAATTGGGTAATTGTCATATTTTCAAAACTTATTGCTAAGCTTCAAAGGTATAATTTTTTCTTATGAAATGAATAAATTGAAATTATTTACTGGCTAAATTCAATAGTTATTGCAAGTCAGCTTTTAGTTTTTTCTGCAGATCATCGTAATTATCATAAATCGCAAATTCGCCATTTTTAAGATATGAAACTTGGCCGTTTTCTTCACTAACCACGATAGCTAATGCATCAGTTTTTTCGGTGATACCAACAGCAGCGCGATGACGCAGACCAAACCGCAATGGAATTTCACGACTATTTGAGACTGGTAAAATAACTCTTGTTGCTGTTATTTTATTACCTTCAATTATAATAGCGCCATCGTGTAATGTAGAGTTTTTGAAAAAGATGGATTGTAATATAGGTTTGTTGATTAAAATATCCATTTCATCTCCTGAATCTTTCACAAAATCAAGTTGTGTATTCCTTTGAAAAACCATGAGAGCTCCAGTTCTTTTTTTTGATAAATCTTTAACTGCTTTTATAATTTCAGAGAGATATTTAGAGTCATTTTCTGTTTCATTTAAATTAAACGACCTAAGAAAAATATTTTTACTGGTCAAGTTTGTTGAGCCCAACATTAATAAAAATTTACGGATTTCTTGTTGAAATACAACCACTAAAGCAATCATACCAACGCCAATAAATTCGCCTAAAACACTGCTTAACATTTCCATCTTAAGTAAAGCAGTTAACTTACCTAAAAGGTAAATTATAACAATACCAATAAAGATATTGATGGCAGCCGAACCACGGACTAATTTATACAGATAATAAAGCATAATCGCCACAAAAACGATATCTAAAACATCTAAAATCCCTATTTCTAAAAAATCAAATTTCATCAAGCGAGCCTAATCTATTGTATAAATCTATCGTTTCTTTAGCTTCTTTAACATCGTGAACTCTTAAAATTTTTGCTCCTTTTTGTAAAGCAATCATATTTAGTGCTGTTGTACCGTTTAAAGCTTCTTTAGCAGAAGTCTTTAAAGTTTTGTAAATCATTGATTTACGAGACAAACCGATTAACATTGGTAAGCCTTGTATTTGCAATAACTCAAGTTTACTTAACAATTCAAAATTTTGATCAATGTTCTTAGCAAATCCAAAGCCAGGATCTATTATAATATCATGAATACCTGCTTTTTGAGCCTTAGCAATGTTAATGGAGAAGTAATGACGTATTTCGACAAGTAAATCATCATAAGTTGTTAAGGACTTCATGTTTTGCGGTGTTCCCTTCATATGCATCATCACGTATGGCACTTGATATTTAGCCACAACGTCATACATTTTTAAGTCAAGATTTCCTCCTGAAATATCATTAATTATAGCGGCGCCTTCATTTAAAGCAGCATCTACAACTTGAGATCGAAAAGTATCAATAGAAAATAATACTTCAGGAAATTCTTTTCGAAGAAGCTTCAATACAGGAATAAGTCGGTTTAACTCCTCTTCTACTGAAATATCAACAGCACCAGGTTTCGAACTATAAGCGCCCAAATCAATAAATGTAGCGCCTTCAATTAGCATTTTTTCAACTTGTTGAGTAATTTGAAGTTCGTTTTTGAATTTACCACCATCGTAAAATGAATCTGGTGTCAAATTCAATATCCCCATTACTTTGGGTTGTGTTAAGCTTATTAACTCACCTTTACAATTTATAGAAGTCATTAATTTTTAGTTTGCTCAATAGCTTTAGAAATTAAAAAATCGTTGGCTACAAAGCCTATTTCTAGATGTGATTGATTTTTGCTCTGACCAGAATTTAAAACAATTACCGATATTTTTTTTGATTCTGCTTTTGAGATTAAGTCTTCAATTTGTTGCGTTGATAAATCTTTTTGATCTATAATTAAATTAAAATTGTAAGTTGAAGTATAATCTAACACTTTATCCAAGACTTCAGTTTTAATTTGTGTTGAAGTCATAAACTCAACACCTTCAGCAACCCGATTAATTGAAGCCTTTGGGAAATCTTGCTGAAGTTCTTTAGCAAAAACATCCATTTGGTTACCAACAAATGCCCCAGAAACTCCACCGATGGACTGATCTGAAATAAAATCAATCACTGTAATTATTTCAGTCTCAATTTCTGGTTTTTCAATGGCTTTTTTTTCTTTAATTACAGGGTTCGGTTGACCAACTGATGGTTTAGTTGTACTACATGATGTTAAACTCATGCTTAATATACAAATAAATAATACTACTAATTTCATTGATTTCAATTTATAATCAAATATACATATATCAAGGTTAAAAGTCTTCGTATTTAATAATTTACTAAGTCTTCTATGCTTTTATTAAGTCTTGATTTACCTAAAAACTGAGTTTCTAAAGCCTGCGCAAAAGGTACTGGCGTTGGTAAGCTTGATACAATTTTTATTGGTCCGTCAAGATATTCAAAACATTGGTCTGAAATTAATGCTGAAATATCTGAAGCAACACCGCCAAAACTTGTGTCTTCTTGCACAATTAGTAATTTTCCTGTTTTTTTAACAGAATTAATAATAGCTTCTTCATCAAGTGGTGCTAAAGTCCTTAAATCCAGCACATCAGCTTCAACATGATCTAATTCTTCAAGACTTTCTAAAACCCAATGCACAGCAGCACCGAAAGAGATAATACTAATTTGATGACCTTCTTTTAGATGATTTGCTTTTCCTAATGGTAAAGTCGTGTAATTTTCAGAAACATCACCTCTCACGCTTCTATACAGCGCTTTATGCTCAAAGAACAAAACAGGATTTGGGTCTTCTATCGAAGCTGCTAATAAAGCTTTAGCATCTTCTGGAAAAGCAGGGTAAACAACTTTTAATCCTGGTGTTTTAGTAAACCAAGCTTCATTGGTTTGGCTATGAAAAGGTCCTGCGCCAACACCTGCACCACAAGGCATTCTGACCACAACATCGGCATGTTGATTCCACCTGTAATGCACTTTTGCCAAATAATTTACAATCGGGTTAAAACCAGAACTCACAAAATCAGCAAACTGCATTTCAACAACAGCTTTCATGCCGTTAATTGACAATCCCATTGCTGCTGAAACAATAGCCGATTCACAAATAGGTGTATTTCTAACGCGTTCTTTACCAAACTGCTCTACAAAGCCTTCGGTAATTTTAAAAACGCCACCATACTCAGCGACATCTTGCCCCATAATCACCAAATTATCAAACTTTTGCATGCTTTGCTGAAGTGAATTTCTTATAGCATCTACAAATCTAATATGTGTAGTGACTTCAGATTTAGGTGAAGGCTCTAAGGAAAAAGATTTATAAACATCAGCTAGTTCATCTTCAACCGAAGAACTGATGGCTGGTGCCTTAAAAGCGATATCTAAATGTTCTGTAATTTCTTTAATAATTTTAGTTGAAAATTCTTGTTTTTGCTTTGGCGTTAATAGATTGGCTTTGATTAAAGCTTCTTCGTAATTATCAATCGGATCTTTAGATTTCCAATACGCCATTAAATCATCTGGAACATATTTAGTACCGCTTGCTTCTTCATGACCACGACGTCTAAAAGTTTTAAATTCGATTAAAACTGGACGCTGATTTTCGCGCATTGAAGTTGCAATTTCATTAAGTTTAGTGTAAACTTCAACAATATTATTACCATCAATAATATGAGCTTCCATGCCATAAGCTTGACCTCTATCGGCGATATGCTCACATTTAAATTGCTCTTCCGTAGGTGTTGACAAACCGTAACCATTATTTTCAACACAAAACAAAACAGGTAATGACCAAACTGAAGCTACATTTAGAGCTTCGTGAAAATCGCCTTCGCTTGTACCACCTTCACCAGTAAATACAGCTGTAATTTTATTTTTTTCACGCAATTTATGGGCTAGAGCAATACCATCGGCAACACCTAATTGTGGCCCTAAATGCGATATCATGCCAATTATTTTAAACTCTTGTGTTCCAAAATGAAAACTACGATCTCTACCTTTAGTAAAACCGTTGGCCTTACCTTGCCATTGTTCAAATAAGCGGTAAAGCGGTATTTTACGTTCGGTAAATACCCCTAAATTTCGATGCATTGGTAATATATATTCGTCTTGGTTTAAAACCTGTGTTACACCAACAGCAATGGCTTCTTGACCAATACCACTAAACCATTTTGAAATTTTGCCTTGACGCAAAAGCGTTAGCATTTTTGTTTCGATTAAACGTGGCTTAAGCATTGCTTTATATAACTCAATCGCTTTTTCTGGCGATAATAAATCAAGTTGAAAATTCATATAATTATAATTTGTAATTTCAAAAGTAAATGAAATTATAAGTTTTTTAAAGAAACATTCAACATATTGTAGAATTAATAACTTCATGCTTTAAATCAACTTACTTTATAATATTTCATTAAATTTGTATTCTTTAAATTTTACTTTATGTCAATGACTAACATACCAAGCGTTGATTTAGCAGATTTTTTATCTGAAGATCCAAAACGCAAGCAAAAATTTGTGAATGAAATTGGAACTGCTTACGAAGAAATCGGTTTTGTAGCTCTTAAAAACCATTTCTTAGACGAGAAATTAGTCAGCAGTTTATATACTGAAGTTAAATCGTTTTTTGACTTACCTGAAGATACAAAGAAAAAATATGAGCGTGAAGACATTGGCGGTCAACGTGGCTATGTTTCATTTGGGAAAGAACACGCAAAAGGCCAAAAGAAAGGAGATTTAAAAGAGTTTTGGCATTTTGGCCAAGAACCTGATGAAGATGCTCAACTTACTGAAGAGTATCCAGAAAATATTAAAGTTGATGAGTTAGATCACTTCAATGAAGTTGGCATGAAAGCATATAAAATGCTTGAAAAAACAGGCATTTATGTATTAAGAGCTTTAGCGCTTCATATTGGTATTAAAGAAAACTATTTTGATTATTGGGCAAGTAATGGAAATTCAATTCTTAGACCAATTCATTACCCACCAATTACCGAAGAACCTCAAGGCGCAGTTAGAGCTGGCGCTCATGGAGATATCAACTTAATAACGCTGTTAATGGGCGCATCAACTGGCGGCTTACAAGTACAACGCAAAGATGGTGAATGGATTGATGCTATCCCAAATGAAGATGAACTTGTGATTAATGTTGGCGATATGTTAGAGCGTCATACCAATAACAAATTACGCTCAACAATTCACCGCGTCGTCAACCCACCGAAAGATCAATGGGATCAGCCACGCTATTCTATTCCGTTTTTTATGCACCCAAGAAGTGAAATGAAACTAGATTGTCTAGAAGAATGTATTTCTGAAGAAAATCCAAAACAGTATGAAGATATTACAGCTGGCGAATTTTTACACCAACGCTTAGTTGAAATTGGGCTGATTAAACCAGAGAAATAAAAGGTTATGGATTTACAAGACCAGTTGAAGAAATTGTTCCCTGACCATGAACCCAATCACCAAGATGAAGTCTCAGATGAAAGCAAATTAACTGAACTTGACATATGGCTTCAGGACAGGCCTTTACATTGTAAATTTGAAAAACGAAAAGGCAAAGTAAATACGATTATTGAAGGTTACAACGGTGCTAAAAAAGACTTCAAAAACTTAACAAAGTTACTTCAAAAAGAATGTGGTGTTGGTGGAAGCTTTAAAAATGAAATGATTATAATTCAAGGTGATTTTAGAGACAAAATTATGCAAGTTCTCAATGAAATTGGCTTTAAAACAAAACGCGTAGGCGGATAATCTAAATTTTCTTATGACTGTAAAAGATGCTAATGGTAACACCTTAGAAGAAGGTGATGCTGTAACTTTGGTAAAAGATTTAAAAGTTAAGGGAACTTCAACAACCCTAAAAAGAGGCACTAGTTTTAAAAATATTCAATTAACGAATAATTCAACCGAAATAGAATGCCGGAATAAAAAAATAAAAGGTTTAGTCCTCAAAACTCAATTTGTAAAAAAAGCTTAGTTTATGGCTATAAAAGATTCAGAATTAATTTTAAATCCTGATGGTAGCATTTATCATCTTAATTTGAAACCAGAAAACATCGCCGATACTATTATTACGGTTGGCGATCAAGATCGTGTTGAAAAAGTAACTGATTTCTTTGACGAAGTTGTTTTTGAAACACAAAAAAGAGAGTTTAAAACACAAACAGGTTTCTATAAAGGTAAAAAACTAACAGTAATATCAACAGGTATTGGGATAGACAACATAGACATTGTTATTAACGAGCTCGATGCCTTAGCAAATATTAATCTTGAAACACGCGAGATTAAACCTAACCATCACAAGCTTAATTTTTTACGTATTGGAACATCAGGTGGCATTCAACCAGAAGTTGGCTTAGATAAATTTGTTATGGGCAAAGCTGGAGTTGGTTTTGACGGTTTATTACATTATTACAAAAATGAAGCTTTTAATATAAAAGCTACGGCAAGACTAAATGAGCATTTAAACATATCACCTAAAAAACCGACGCCTTATATTGTTGATTGCGACTTAGAGCTAGCTTCTATCTTTGAAAATAAACCGCAAGTAATTAGTGGTTATACAGGAACAAATCTAGGTTTTTATGGACCGCAAGGTCGTAAATTAAGGTTAGAACTTGAAGATCCTGATTTTATAGATCAACTTGCAAGTTTTAAACACAATGATTATAAAATCACAAATTTAGAAATGGAAACTAGCGCCATTTATAGCTTAGCAAAAATGCTGGGTCATGGCGCATTATCATTGAACGCCATTATAGCAAATCGCGCAAATGGAGAATTTAGCCAAGATCCAAAAGCAGCTGTTAAAAAATTAATCAAATTTACTTTAGATCAATTAGCATTACATTAAACTGCTTAAAATATCCTACATGCTAAAACTAAAAATTGGTGGCGTACCTGAGCATTTTAACTATCCTTGGCTTCATGCGATCAACCATAATTTATTCAATCACACGAACTACCAATTACAATTTCAATTTCAAAAAGGTGGCACAGGCGAAATGATTGAAGAGCTAGAAAATAAAAATCTAGATCTAGCTATCATGTTAACTGAAGGTGCTATTTTAAAAATAAATAAGGGAACCAATTTTAGGATTCTTCAAAAATACGTCGAAACACCACTACTTTGGGGAATTCATGTTGCTGCAAATTCTTCATATAAACAAATTTCTGATTTAGAATCTAGCACAATTGCTATCAGCAGGTATGGTTCTGGCTCACACTTAATGGCAGTTGTTAATGCCAAACAAAACAATTGGGATATTTCTAAACTGAATTATAAAGTTTGCGATAATCTAGATAATGCAGTTTCAAGTCTTGAAAATAAAACATCAGATTATTTAATGTGGGAACATTTTACAACAAAGCCGCTAGTTGATCAAGGTATTCTAAGACGACTTGATGATTGCCCAACGCCTTGGCCTTGTTTTGTAATTGTTTGTCGTGAATCAATTTATCAAACCTATCCAGAAGAAATAAAACATCTACAAGAAAAACTTCATTATAGTATTAAAACGCTAAGAAATGATAAATTTTTAGCAGAAAAAATTGCTTCAAAATTTAATCAAAGAATAGATGATGTTAAACAATGGATTAAAATAACTGAATGGAGTAACCAACAACAATTATCTAAAACTGAAATTAATCAAGTACAGCATCAACTTAAGGAACTCAACTTACTTGATTCTATCTTAAATTATGAAAATTTTATATTAAGTTAAGTTTAGACGCAACCTTTTAAAAAAAATTCATCTTATGTATAAATCTGTTAATAAATGCTGAGTACCATTTTAATAATTTTAGGCACCTTACTACTCATAAATTTACTGCTTTTAATATTTAGCTCAAATAGTAAAAGCAAAAAATCCACTAAAACCAAAATTAAACTTAACGGTCCTAAATCTTTGGCTAAAAGTAAAAAAACAAAATACGTTCTATACGCAGACAAGTAATTACCACTTTATTGTTTGTTTTTGGTGTGAATTTAAAAATGAGTTGGTAGTTGAAAAATGCCTATTCCCAAACCAATAGCCACGATTGGCACTTAGAGGTGATGGATGACCACTTGTTAACACCAAATGTTGATCTGCATTAATTAGCCTAGCTTTTTTCTTGGCAAAACCACCCCAAAGTAAAAATACGAGCTGTTCTTTTTCATTAGATAATTTTTTAATTACAGTATCTGTAAACACTTCCCAACCCTTATTTTGATGACTTCCTGCTTCATTTGCACGTACAGTTAGTGTTGCATTTAAAAGTAAAACGCCTTGTCTTGCCCAATGATTTAGATTACCATGATTAGGAATTTCAAAATCTTTTATGTCCGTTTTTAATTCACGGAAAATATTTTGCAATGAAGGTGGAATCTTGATGCCTTCTGGAACCGAAAATGCCAGGCCATGTGCTTGGTTTTTACCGTGATAAGGATCTTGACCCAAAATAATAACTTTGGTAGCTTCTAAATCACACAATTCAAATGCGTTAAAAATATCTCTACCTTTAGGAAAACAAGTATAGTTTTTATATTCACTCTTTACAAATTTTGCTAAACTTTTAAAATAAGGCTTTTCAAATTCATCTTTTAAGAAAGATTTCCAATTTGAATTAATAGCGACATCCATGTTTTAAGTAATTTTGTAAAAGTTGATTTGAACAAACTTATGACAAATATTGAAGAAAAAGCTTTACAAGATTTAGAATTTAACATAGTTACTCAGCAGCTTTCTGAGTTTTGTGTTACAGACATAGGAAAAGCAAAAGCACAAAAACTTCAACCCTATTCTAAGCAACAACAAATCTTATATCAAATTGATCTTACAAAAGAATACAAATCATCTGAACTAGAAGATCATTCAATACCTAATCATGGTTTCGATGCCATTTCAGAAGACGTGAAACTTCTAAAAATTGAAGGTTCAAAACTAGAGTTATTAGGTTTCAGGCGTTTACATTCAATTTCAGTAACTACAAATATTCACCTTAAATTCTTCCATAAATATCAACCCATTTATCCTAAGTTACACTCTAAGTCACAACAAATTACGTATACTGAAGATGCAATTTTGGCCATTGAAAAAGTTGTAAATCGATTTGGTGAAATAAAAGATACCGCTTCTAACGAACTAGCATCGATAAGACGTGGTATCAATATTTTAAAAGGTAAAGTCAATTCAAGTTTCAGTAAAGCCTTGTCCAGATATAGCAGTTATGGCTATTTAAGTGACATTAAAGAGTCTATTGTAGATAATGTGCGTGTTTTAGCCGTACCAGCAATGCATAAACGCAAAGTAAAAGGTAGTATGTTAGGCAGCTCTAAGTCTGGTAGCCTGATTTATATACAGCCCGAAGAAACCCATGAAGCCGAACGCGAGCTCAGCAATTTACTGTATGAAGAAAAAGAGGAAATCAATAAAATTTTACGTGAACTTACCGAATTTATTAGACCATTTGCAGATTTATTTCTAAGCTACCAAAATTACTTAAGCGATATTGATGTAATTGCTGCTAAAATTAAATATGCTGAGCTCTACAACGGTGTTATGCCAAAGATTTCAACTGAAAAAGAAATCTATTTAAAAGAAGCATATCATCCACTTCTACTTATTAATCATAATAAAATTAATAAGAAAACTTACCCGCAAGACATCAGTTTGAACAAGAAAATGCAAATTATTGTTATCTCAGGTCCAAATGCAGGTGGTAAAAGTATAACTCTAAAAACAGTTGGTTTACTGCAGTTAATGCTTCAAAGCGCGATGATGCTTCCGGTACATGAATTTTCACGCATCAGTATTTTTGATAAAATTTTAACTGATATCGGTGATAACCAAAGCATAGAAAATCATTTAAGCACCTACAGTTACCGTCTTAAGAATATGCGTAAATTTTTAAAAACTTGTAATGCCAAAACCTTATTTTTAATTGATGAATTTGGTACAGGAACCGATCCTGAATTAGGTGGTGCACTAGCTGAAACTTTTTTAGAAGTTTTTTACGAAAAAGGCGCTTATGGCATTATTACAACACACTACGCCAACCTCAAAATGATGGCTAATGAAGAAAATGCTATTGTAAACGCAAATATGATGTTTGATGGCAAAAGTTTAGAACCAATTTTTAAATTGAAGTTAGGCGAAGCTGGAAGTTCATTCACCTTTGAAGTTGCCCAAAAAAATGGCATTCCGTATAGTTTAATCAATCGCTCTAAAAAGAAGGTAGAACGCGGAAAAATCAGATTCGATAAAAGCATTGCTAAACTTCAACAAGAACGCTCAAAATTGGCTAAAACAACTTCTAAATTAGAGTCTAAAGCCTCAAAAGCCGACGAAGAACAAAAACGTCTAGATGAAATAAATGCTAAAATTCAACAAAAACTAGAAAGCTATCAAGAGTTATATGATAGCAATCAGCACATGATTCGATTAGGCGAGAAATTAAATACCTTAGGTTTAAAATATTTCAATAATAAAAACAAACGCCAACTATATTCTGGTATTTTAAGCATCGTAGAAAAGGAAAATGCAAAGCGAATTAAACAATCAAAAAAAGAGGAAAAACGAAAACAACAAGAAGAAAAGCAAGTTAAAACTGAAGTCGAAAACAAAATCAGTAAAATTCGCAATAAAAAGAAACAACTTAAAAAAACAGCGTCTAAAACCGAAAACAAGCCCAAACCAAAGCCTAAATTATATCTTGGCGATAGTGTTAGAATGGAAGATGGCAGAGCTGTTGGTACTATAGACAAAATTGAAAAAAATAAAGCTGTTGTTAACTATGGTGCATTTACCACAAGCGTTTCTGTAGATCAACTAGAATTGGTTAAACGAAAGTAAAATGAAAGTCCCTGAAGACAAATGTATTGTATTATTTGACGGCGTTTGCAATTTATGCAACTCTGCTGTACAAACTATCATTAAATACGATAAGAAAAACAAATTTGTATTTGCAAGTTTACAGAGTGAAATTGGTAAGCATTTACTAAGCGAACGCGGCATTAATACAAAAACAACAGATTCAATTGTCTTGATTATTCCTAATGAAGCCTATTTTATTAAATCTGATGCTGCATTAGAAATCGCTAAAAAGTTATCAGGCATTTTTCAATTTTTTGGGGTGTTTAAACTTCTGCCAAAAGGCTTAAGAGATCAGCTTTATGACTTCATCGCTAAAAACCGCTATAAATTATTTGGTCAAAAAGCACAATGCATGATTCCCGAAAAACCTGTAAAACATAAGTTTTTATAAACTAAAAAATCCACCGCAAGAGCGGTGGATTTCCTACCTAACCAAAATATCTCTTTCGAGATAAAACTAACTGTATTTAAAATACAATACAAATTTATATTTAAAATATCAAAAGGCAAAGTATAAACAGAGGTTTAATTTATTTTAAAGACAACTTTAACACCTTAAACAAATCTTAATTTGAATAAGCCGAACCATAACAAACAAAACTTAAGACGGTATTTTAATTACATTTGCAGTTGGCTATGAAAAAAACACAAAATCAACAAATTGAAGTTTATGGTGCTCGCGTTCATAATCTTAAAAATATAGATATAAATATCCCACGTGAGCAACTTGTGGTTATCACAGGTTTATCGGGTTCAGGTAAATCTTCTTTAGCGTTTGACACGATTTATGCTGAAGGACAACGCCGTTATATTGAAACATTTTCGGCCTACGCAAGACAATTTCTCGGTGGCTTAGAGCGTCCAGATGTCGATAAGATTGAAGGCTTATCGCCAGTGATTGCAATTGAGCAGAAAACAACTTCAAAAAGTCCGCGGAGTACAGTTGGTACAATAACTGAAATCTACGATTTTATTAGATTACTTTTTGCTCGGGTTGGTACAGCTTACAGTTACAAAACCAACGAAAAAATGTTGAGTTATAGCGATGAGCAGATTCAGCAAAATATTGTTGATAAGTTTAATAATAAGCACATTAATATTTTAGCACCAATCGTTAAATCGAGAAAAGGCCATTATCGTGAACTTTTTGAACAAATCGCCAAGCAAGGTTTTTTAAAAGTACGCATTGATGGTGAAGTTCGAGACATTGAAAAGGGAATGAAAATCGATCGCTATAAAACGCATGATATCGAAATTGTAGTTGACCGTTTAAAAGTTTCTAAAGATCAAACTAGCCTGAAACGCTTAAAACGAAGTATCTCCACCGCAATGAAACATGGCGATAATGTGTTGATGATTTTAGAGCATAAAACCAATCAACCCCAATTTTTCAGCCGTAATTTAATGTGTCCAACCACTGGCATGTCTTATCCAAATCCCGAGCCTAACAGTTTTTCATTTAATTCACCTAAAGGTGCATGTCAAAAATGTAATGGTATAGGAGAACTTTATGAGGTTAATGTTGACCGAATTATTCCCGATCGAAGTTTATCAATTAAACAAGGTGCTTTAGAACCTCATGGGAAGTTTAAAAAAAGTAATTGGGTATTTAAACAAATTGAAGCCATCTCAGAACACTTCAACTTTAAGCTTGATACAGCAATAAACGATATTCCTTCAGAAGCGCTTCAGGTCATTTTATATGGCGGCAAAGCAAACTTCAAAAAATTTAGTGAAGCTTCTAAGGTTAACAAACGCTTTAGTTACAACTTTGAAGGCGTTGCCAAATTTATCGCGCAAACATTTCATCAAAAAGAATCTTCAGCAAGCTTAAAACGTTGGGCAAAGCAATATATGGACAAAAAAGCATGCGACCAATGTCATGGTTCAAGGCTCAACAAAATTGCAAGACATTATAAATTTATTAACAAAACCATCGAAGATTTAATCTCGATGGATATTGATGAATTATTTTCATTTTTTAATTCCGCTGAAAAACAACTATCAACTTCTGAACTTAAAATTGCTAAAGAAATTATTAAGGAAATTCAAACTCGGCTGAAGTTTTTAGTTGATGTAGGACTTAACTACCTGAATTTAAATCGTGGTTCAAAAACCTTATCTGGCGGTGAAGCTCAGCGTATTAGATTAGCAACACAAATTGGCTCACAGTTAGTTGGTGTCTTGTACATTTTAGACGAACCAAGTATTGGCCTACATCAACGTGATAACGAAAAACTGATCAACTCTCTTGAAGCTTTGCGCGATTTAGGAAATTCTGTTTTAGTTGTTGAACATGATAAAGATATGATAGAACGCGCTAATCATGTAATTGATATCGGTCCGTTTGCTGGCAAAAATGGCGGCGAAATTATCAGTCAAGGTCATCCCAAACATTTACAAAAAGCTTCAACGATGACGGCTGATTATCTGTCGGGTAAAAAGCAGATTGAAATCCCCAAAAAACGCCGAAAAGGCAATGGAAAACATCTGCATTTAGTTGGCGCAAAAGGTAATAATTTAAAAGATGTGTCTGTAAAAATTCCGCTTGGAACTTTAACGCTAGTCACAGGTGTTTCAGGAAGCGGAAAATCAACTTTAATTAATGAAACGCTTTACCCTATTTTAAATAATCACATTTATAATGGGGTAAAAGAACCTTTAAGCTTTAAAACAATTAGAGGTTTAAAACACATTGATAAGGTTATTGATATTAACCAACAACCTATCGGCAGAACGCCTCGTTCTAATCCAGCAACTTACACTGGCGTTTTCAGCGAAATTAGAAACTTATTTACAAAAACACCTGAAGCGCAAATTCGAGGTTATAAACCTGGGCGTTTTAGCTTTAATGTTAAAGGTGGTCGTTGCGAAACTTGTCGTGGTGGCGGTGTAAAAGTGATTGAAATGAACTTCTTGCCTGATGTTTATGTAGAATGCGAAACTTGTATGGGCAAACGCTTTAATCGCGAAACTTTAGAGATGCGTTACAAAGGCAAATCAATTAGTGATGTACTAGAAATGACTATTGATGAAGCTACTGACTTTTTTGAGCCCATCCCAAAAATATACCGAAAACTCAAAACTATTAAAGATGTTGGTTTAGGATATATCACTTTAGGTCAACAAAGCACAACACTTTCTGGTGGTGAAGCGCAACGCATAAAACTAGCAACAGAATTATCTAAACGAAGTACAGGAAATACCTTTTATATTTTAGATGAACCTACAACTGGCTTACATTTTGAAGATATTAGAATATTGATGAATGTGCTACAAAAACTGGTAGATATTGGTAATACTGTTCTTATTATTGAACACAATCTAGACGTCATAAAACTAGCTGATTACATATTTGATATTGGCTATGAAGGTGGCAAAAATGGCGGACAACTAGTTGCTAAAGGAACACCTGAACAAATTATTAAAGACAAAAAGAGTTACACTGCAAGATTCTTGAAAAAAGAGTTAATTTAGCGCTCCTAAAAAATTTAACTATGGTGACTAAACATTATAAAAACTGGAACGAAATAAAGACAAATGATAGCTGGGCATTATTTAAAATAATGAGTGAATTTGTTTATGGATATGAACGTATGAGTGAAATTGGCCCATGTGTTTCTGTTTTTGGTTCTGCACGAATGAAGCCAGGAGATAAATATTATGAACTAGCGACCAAAGTTTCAAACAAAATTGTAGAAAAAGGCTTTGGTGTTATCACTGGCGGCGGACCTGGCATCATGGAAGCTGGCAATAAAGGTGCTTATGAAGGTGGCGGAACTTCAGTTGGATTAAATATAGATTTACCTTTTGAACAACACGATAACCCTTATATTGATCGTGACAAAAATTTAGAATTTGATTACTTTTTTGTTAGAAAAGTGATGTTTGTAAAATATTCACAAGGCTTTGTGGTCATGCCTGGCGGTTTTGGCACTTTGGACGAACTTTTTGAAGCAATTACATTAATACAAACTAAAAAAATTGATGAATTCCCGATAATTTTAGTAGGCAAAGAATTTTGGAGTGGTTTAATAGACTGGATAAAGTCTACACTTTCTGAAAATTTTAAAACTGTAAGTCCGAGTGATCTCGACTTAATTCATTTAGTAGATACTGAAGATGAAGTTGCTAATATATTAGACCAATTTTACAGCAAATTCAACTTAAGCCCTAATTTTTAATACATGCTAAAAAAACGAGTTTTACTGTTTATTGCAGTATGTTTCTTAAATGGTTTCAATCGATTAAACAGTCAAGAAACCATTAAAACAATGTTTTATAATTTATTAAATTTTTCGGAAGCACCGCCAACAGATCGGGCTGATATTTTAAACAATATTTTAGCGACATATCAACCAGATATTTTCATGGTTGCTGAATTACAATCACCAGCTGACCGAGATTTAATTTTAAACAATTCGTTTAATTATACAGGGCAAAACATAACAGCTGCACCATTTGTTTTTAACACTTCAGGTTTTGCTAGTCTTAATCAATTGGTGTTTTATGATGATGATAAAATGACTTTAATTAGTTCGACTCAAATTCAAACTAACATTAGGGATATTAACCATTATAAGTTTGAGCTTTCCACCAATCAAAACGAAATTTTAGATGTTTTTGTGGCACATTTTAAAGCAGCTCAAGGCGATGAAAATGTTCAGGAACGTTTAGCTGAAGCCAATGCATTTATAAATTATGCTTCAAATAATCTCACATCTAATTCTAACGTAATATTCGGAGGTGATTTTAATTTTTATACAGCACAAGAACCCGCTTTTCAGACCATCTTATTTGGTACTCAAAGCCTTTCTTTTTTAGATCCTATTAACAGAATGGGCGATTGGAACAGTAATTTTAATTTTCAAGATGTTCACACCCAAAGTACGAGGTTAAGCAATAATAGCTTTGACAATTTTGGTGCTGGTGGAGGTTTAGATGATCGGTTTGACTTTATTTTTATTTCGGATAATCTAACTTCAGATAGCAACCCAATTCGGTACGCTGAAGGCAGTTATAAAGCCTATGGCAATAATGCTAATTGTTATAATGACAATATTAACTTCAGCAATTGCACTGGAACATTTTCGCAATCACTAAGAGATTTGCTTTATGATATGAGTGACCATTTACCTGTTGTGATGAATCTTGAAATCGACTCTAATTTCTTAGCATCCCAACAATTTCAACTTAATAATTCGGTGAGTTTTTTAGAAGGCAATTTGGTCTCTGAAAGACTTCAACTTCAATTTAATGATAATGTGATTGGTAAAAAACTTCGTATTTACAACCAATTAGGCCAATTAGTCAAACTTCATACAATAGAATCGAATATTGAAAGTTTAGATATTGAATCATTTAATAATGGCTTTTTCTTTCTTAAAATAGAACATTTAGATGGCGCATTAAAATTCATAAAAAACCAATAAATTGAAAACCCAAATTTATATTTTTTGTTGTCTTTTTATAGGTCTAATTAATGCACAGGAACGCCATAAAATTGAAGCAGAAATTTATGGGAATGATAGCTTTAAGCAACTAGACGTTTCTCAAAAAGTCACATATTTCAACAATTCTAAACAGAAATTAGACACCCTATTTTTTTACGACTGGAACAATGCCTTCTCACAAAAAACAAGCCCTTTAGCAAAAAGATTTGCCGAAGAATATACACGAAAATTTCACTTTTCAAGCAAAGAAGAACGTGGCTATACGAAAATAAAAACAGCAAGTATAAATGGTGTTTCAGTTGAAGTTTCTCGTGTTAATCAACAGCCTGATCTAGCTTATATTATTCTTGATAAAGCACTTTTACCAAATCAAAATATTGACATCAATTTCACTTTTAAACTTCAAATACCTGACAAAAAATTTACGAAAGTTGGTTGGTCTGATACAAAGATTAGCTTAAAACATTATTTACTTACACCAGCGATTTTTAATAAAAAATGGATTTTGTATAGTCATAAAGATTTAAACGATTTACCTATACAAGCGATAGATTATAAATTGAAAATTGATGTTCCAAAACACTTAATTCTAAATTCAAGTTTTGAAACTTCAAGGGTTGACTTTAGAGCTGATCGTAACCGTTTTACCCTTATTGAAGCTAATAAGTATAATGCCGATTTATTTTTAACAACTACAAATGAATTTGAAACGGTAAAAACTGACGTAGTCGAAATTATTTCAAATATTGGTGATAGCAATTTAAGGCCTGAAATTAAAGCCATTATTAGTGATCGAATTGCGTTTTTTTTACAAAAGAAAATTGGCAAATTCCCTCACAAAAAAATTATTTTATCTGAAACTGATTACAATCTATCGCCCGTTTATGGTTTAAATCAGTTGCCAGAATTTATCAGACCATTTCCTGATGGGTTTCAATACGACATAAAGCTATTAAAAACCTTTACACGCCAATACTTAAGGCAATTCAAACAAGTTGACTCTCGCCAAGATGCTTGGTTATTAGATGCTATTTGCACCAAACTAATGATAGACTATGTAAAAACCTATTACCCAAACATGAAGCTTTTAGGAAGTTTTAGTGAGTTTTTTGGTGTTAAATGGTTTCACGCCTCAGACTTAAAGTTTAACGATCGGTATCAGTTTATTCACGAAACTATGATTCGTCAAAATTTAAGTCAACCTGCAAATTTACCACTTGACCATCAGCTTAAATTCAATCAACAACTTTCTAATCCCTATAAAATAGGCATAGGACTTGATTATCTATCTGATTATATAGGAACTAAAGCCTTGAACAAAGCTATTAAATTAAGTTTTACCAATGAAGCTTATCAATTTACAGCTCAGGAATTTCAAAAGAACTTAAAACTTCAAACAGAGCAACCAATCGATTGGTTTTTTGACAATTATATTGGAAGCTATAAAGATATCGACTTTAAAATTGGTGAAGTTAAACTTAGCCAAAATTCTACATCTATTGAAGTCGTTAATCTAACCAGAAACCCAATGCCTGTTAAACTAGGTTTGTATGATGATGATACATTTTTGACTTCAATTTGGGTTGAAGCTTTCTCTGAAGAATCAAAAACAATCAAAATTGAAAATAGTAAAACTAATAAGTTTGTAATCAACTACGATTATAAATTACCTGAATTCAACCAAAGAAACAATACAAAACGAAAAGGAAAATTATTAAATAAGCCCATTCAATTTCGATTTTTAGAAGATATTGAAGATCCAGATTATAATCAAGCTTTTGTAATTCCTGAATTTACTTACAATTTATATGACGGTTTAGCGCTAGGAACTAAATTATATAACACGTCTTTACTCCCAAAAAACTTCAGTTATAAAATAAGCCCAAAATACGGTTTAGGAAGTAACGCCTTAGTTGGTTCTGCAGGCTTTGATCATAAGTTATTTTTTAAACAACAGCCACTTTTTCAAATCACTTACGGGTTAAACGGATCTAGGTTTTCTTACAATAACAACTTGTTTTACAATCGCTATTCTGGCTTTTTACAATTCAGTTATCGACCAACAAATTTGAGAGATAATCGCCGGCATTACTTAACGCTTAGATCGGTTAATGTAGACCAAGATGAAAGCCCAATCATTGAAACAGAAGAACCAAATTATAATGTTTTTAATATCAATTACAGTTTTCAAAACAAGAACTTAGATCATTTTTTTACCACAAGTATTGACTACGAAATTGCAAAAAAATTCAGTAAACTATCTGCTTCAGTCCGTTACAGAAAATTATTTAATAATAACCGTCAAATCAATCTCCGATTTTTTACAGGATTATTTTTATTTAATGACAATAATGATTCTGACTATTTTAGTTTTGGTATAGATCGCCCGACTGATTATTTATTTGATTATAATTATTACGGTCGTAGTGAAGATAGTGGCGTATTTAGTCAACAATTTATTATGGCAGACGCTGGATTTAAATCAATTTTTGAAGACCGGTTTGCCAATCAATGGGTTTCAAGTGTTAACATGAGTACAACTATTTGGAACTGGATTTTTGCCTATGGTGATGCTGGTTTTTTTAAAGATTCTGGTAATTCTGCAAAGTTTATTTACGATTCAGGCATTCGACTTAATCTTGTTGAAGATTATTTTGAATTATATTTTCCAGTTTACTCAAATAATGGATGGGAACTTGCTGAAGACGCATATGATCAGCGCATTCGGTTTATTGCCACTTTAGACTTTAAAACCTTGTTAGGTCTATTTAAGCGAAAATGGTACTAAATATTAAAATTTATGTTTTTATCAATAAAAACGATTTTATACTGAAAATACTTCAACAAAACACCAAATAGCGATTTATTTTTCAATAAAATTTAAAATTCAGTCAAAATTCATCTTGACATTTTAAGCTAATTTCTGTATCTTCGCATCAATTCAAATTAAGACAAATGCAGGAAAAGGTTCAAAATAAAGATATTTCTTTTGATGAATTTAAATCAGAAGTTTTAAATGATTATAAAATTGCTGTTACAAGTAGAGAGTGTAGCTTACTAGGTCGCAGAGAAGTCTTGACTGGTAAAGCTAAGTTTGGGATATTTGGTGATGGTAAAGAAGTACCTCAACTCGCTTGGGCAAAATCTTTCAAAAACGGTGATTTTAGATCAGGTTACTACCGTGACCAAACCTTTATGATGGCTATAGGTGAATTAAGTATCGAACAGTTTTTTGCTGGTTTATATGCCAATACCGATCTTGATGAAGAGCCAATGTCTGGTGGGCGACAAATGGGCGGTCATTTCATGACACATTCATTAAATAAAGATGGTTCCTGGAAAAACCTTACTGAACAAAAAAATTCAAGCGCAGACATCTCTCCTACTGCAGGACAAATGCCTCGATTACTTGGCTTAGCCCAAGCCTCAAAAATTTATCGCCACGAATCTAATATAGATGGTACTAATTTTTCTAAAAATGGTAATGAAATTGCTTGGGGAACAATTGGTAATGCTAGTACAAGTGAAGGTTTATTCTGGGAAACATTTAATGCGGCTGGTGTTTTACAAGTGCCAATGGTAATTAATGTTTGGGATGATGACTACGGAATTTCAGTTCATGCTCGACATCAAACGACTAAAGAAAATATTTCAAAAATTTTGATGGGTTTTCAGCGTGATGACAATGATGATGGTTATGAAATTATTGTTGTAAAAGGTTGGGATTATCCTGCATTAATTGAAGCCTACCAAAAAGCAGAAGCCATTGCCCGAGAAAAACATGTGCCCGTTTTAATTCATGTGGTCGAATTAACACAACCTCAAGGTCATTCTACTTCAGGCTCGCATGAACGTTATAAGGATAAAGATCGTTTAGAGTGGGAAAAAGAACACGATTGCAACCTAAAAATGCGTCAATGGATGCTTGATAATGGTATTGCAACTGATGAAGAACTTAGTGAACTCGAAAAGTCTATTAAAAAAGAAGTTCGTAACGGTAAAAAAGCAGCATGGACAGCCTTTGGTAAGCAAGCCAAAGCCTACAATAAAGAGTTAATTAAGTTACTAAAAGATTTAGCAGAAAGTAGTGAAAACAAATCATTCATAACTAACCTAGTTAATGAATTAAGTGATAATAGTGAGCCATTAAAAAGCATTGTTTATGCAACAGGTCGTAAAGCTTTAAGATATGTTAGAAACGAATCTACTGAAGCAAAATCTAGCTTAATTAACTGGTTAAACGATTTTCAACAAAAAGTTCAACCTGACTACAGTAGCCATTTATGGAGTCCTTATGAAGCTAGCGCTAAAAATATTGCCGAAGTTTTACCAGAATATGATAATGATTCAGAAACAGTTGATGCACGTGTTATTATGCGTGACAATTTTGAAGCAATTTTTAAATCAAGACCACAAACTTTAGTGTTTGGTGAAGACTCTGGTGAAATTGGTGATGTAAATCAAGGCTTAGAAGGTTTACAAGAAAAATTTGGAGAATTACGAGTTTCAGATACAGGAATTAGGGAGGCGACTATCTTAGGCCAAGGTATTGGTATGGCATTAAGAGGTTTACGCCCTATTGCTGAAATTCAATATTTAGACTATTTGCTCTATGCTTTACAAATCATGAGCGATGATTTAGCCACAACGTTATATCGTTCAAAAGGAAAACAAAAAGCTCCATTAATTGTAAGAACACGTGGTCACAGACTTGAAGGCATCTGGCATTCAGGATCGCCAATGGGTGGTATTCTAAACTTATTACGTGGTGTTAATGTTCTAGTTCCAAGAAATATGACAAAAGCAGCTGGATTCTATAATACCATGCTTGAAAGCGATGAACCAGCGCTAATTGTAGAATGCCTAAATGGCTACCGATTAAAAGAACAATTACCTACTAATTTAGGCGAATTTAAAACGCCTGTTGGTCAAGTTGAAACCATTAGAGAAGGAAATGATGTTAGTGTTGTATCATATGGTTCAACGCTTAGAATTATTGAAAAGGCTGCAAATGAACTTGAAGAAGTTGGTATTTCAGTTGAAATTATTGATGTTCAATCTCTACTTCCATTTGATTTAAATCATGATTTAGTTAAAAGCGTTGCTAAAACCAACCGATTATTAGTGGTTGATGAAGATGTACCAGGTGGTGCTTCTGCTTTTATCCTACAAAAGATTGTAGATGAACAAAATGCATATCAATATCTGGATAGTAAGCCACAAACACTAACAGCTAAAGCACACCGACCTGCTTATGGCACTGATGGTGATTACTTCTCTAAACCTTCAGCTGAAGATATTTTTGAAAAAGTATATAGCATTATGCATGAATTTAACCCAGCACAATTTCCGAAGTTGATGTAGTTTAAATTCAGCTAATCACTCAATACCGATTTAATATATTAATTAAATCGGTTTTTTTATACCAAATTTTCTATGAAATGAGATAAAAGAAATTGAATTATAGTTGTCTTAATCAAGGCAAAAAAAATTAATCCCGTCCCGACGTTTCGGGATCGGGACTAGCTACGTTTCATTTTTTTAACGAAGAGAAAGGCAATCAGAAACTATTTATTTGTCTTGTTTTATGGTATATTTGGTATTACATCCATTCACTAGTATTAGACTCAACTTTAAATAAAATTTCGTTAGCCATTTGTATTGCTTCTTGATGGTTTAAGTAATTGATCTTTAAGAATCCAGAAGCTGTGTATAGTATTAAATTACACATTCCAACACGTCGTTGATAAAAATTTTGCTTAACGGCTACAGATTGAATTTTAAACAGCTCAATAAAGGCAGTATTGGTATGTATTGAGCCACCTCCAACTTTTATCATCGTTTCAGAAATAGCCACATAACTTTTTTTAGTAGATAAGTAAACTAAAACAACTAAAAAAGCTAACAATAAAACTAAACCTACTACTATAAATGCTGAGTGCAACTGAATTACATACAACTGAAAAAGAATTAAAGCAATAAACAACACAGCTAAACGCAAACTTAAAACCCTAAACCTTAACCACTGCGTTTTAATAGAATTAAAGTTTATGCTTTGATAGTCGTTAATACCAAATAATGCTTCAAATAATAAATTAATATGATGCTTAGAAACACCTACAACACCAATTTTATTTTTAGTATTTAACTCTTCTGAACTTGCCTGACTGATATAGACATTACTAAATTTAAAAAATTGTCTTAATGGGTTGGTTTCAATTTCAAAAATTTGTGTCTTCTTGGCTTTTATAAGTTTATTAACACGTTTCAACAAGCCATATTGCACCATGTAGTTTTGGTCAACAGCAAAAAGCTTTAACTCAAAATATTGAATAATGGTCAGGGCGACCGTCAAAATAACACCTATAACAATAACCATAAAAACAACTCCGATAATCACACTTAATAAACTCGGTAAATAAGCTTGAATTTGAGTTTCTAAATCAATATCAAATTTATTTGATACCAAATCACCAAATGAATTATAGATATATGACAGAAAGGCCAAGATTACACCAATTCCCTTAAAGAAATTAGAGCTAATGCCAACTTTTAATAAATCAAGAAAACTTAATTTAAATAAGAGTTGTTTAGAGGCACTTTGCTTAGCTGAAGCAGACGTGTTACTATTTTCATCAGTAACTTCAACTGTTGTTTCTAATTCCTGATTTAAGGCTATTTTTTGCTCAGTTAGTAATTCCTGCAAATGCTCGGCATCACCTTTGTCGAGTGCTTTAATTGTAACTTCAGCTTTGTCATTACCAGCTGTTTCAATTTCTAAGCCTACAACATTTAAGACCTGCTGGATTAAATTCTGCTGAAGATTAATGTTTTGTATGCGCTCAAAAGGAATTTCGATTTGACTCACATTAAAAATTCCGCTAGTGACAAAAAATGCCTCTTGACCAACATGAAATTTATAACGCTTATATGAAATATACGAAAAAACAAATTGGATAATCACTAAAACAATTACCCCTAAAATAAAATAATGCAGATAGTCTCTAGCCTTACCACTTAATAATGGTATGGCTAAAATAGCAATGTTTTGCCGTATGCGTTTGACTAAATCAGCCAAAAATATGACGAATATCCCTCTAAATGATTGTAGAGTTGGTTCGCTAAACTTAGCTTGTTGACTCATCACTTAAATCAGAGTTTTGTTGCATCACATAAGCTTTTATTTGACTTGCTGTCCCTTTATCAAGTCCGTAAATTGCTAAATCTCCTGATGATGCACCAGCAGTATACAATTTAATAGCATATAGGTTCTGCCATCTCAGGAAAATTCCTTGAATAACTTCAACATGTTGAATGCGTTTAAACGGCAAAACAGTTTCTTTGTGCACAAAAAAACCTTTCGAGAAATAAATATCATGATCTCGCAAGCCAAAAGTTCGTTTTTTAAAACCAGCTTCAACTTCAATCAACCATAGGCTTAAAACCAAACTCACAGTCGGAATAAAAATATACCAGAATAGTTGCGGAAGGTCAAATTGAAAATAAATAGAACAAACAATAAAAATGAAAACAGGTAATACCAAGAACCCAATTTGAAGTCTTAAGATCTTAATGTACTTAGGATTGATAAACCGCGTTTCTATTTTTTGATAATCAGGCAAATCATTCAGATTTAAATCCTGATTTTTAAAGGTTTTGTCAAGCATATTATTCAATGATATCGACACGCTTAGAGTTGACATATTTTGCCGCAAATGCCTCATCAAAGCCTAATTCTTTTAAGGCTTCTCTAAGCTGCTTTGCTTCTTCTAGGGTTTTAAACAAACCAATAGAATATGAATTTAAATAATAGTTCTCATCACCTTTAATGAGTAGAAAATCTTTTGAAACTAAAGGCGTGTTAAAGCGCTCAAATGCGCCAATTTGTACTGCATAATATTCTGAAGGCTCTTGTAACTCAACTGAACTATTGCGTTGGCTTAGTTGACTTTGAAGCTGTTGTTTATCGGTTTGTAAGGTTTCAATTTGTTGTTTTAAGCTATCTAACTGCTGAGTATTGTCTTTTTGTACAACTTGACTTCCTGGAGATGTTATGCCCAAGCTACTAGGACTTGAATAAGTTAAACCTATAAAAATGAGTAATAGTACAAGGACAACAATAAATAAAGTTAAAAATGTCTTTTTTTGTTGAGCATTTTGGTCCTCTTGAGACTTTAAATCGCTTATAACTTCGTTTTGATGGTCAATTGTTTCTTGGTGTGATGAAACTTGATCTTTCAATTCGTTTAATTCTTCATCAGTCAAAATAGGCATGGTTTTTAGGTTTTGGTTATTTGTAAATTTACATAAAAATTATGGAATCCATTTTTTATCAAAATTAGGCGCGCGTTTCTCTAAAAAAGCATTGCGACCCTCTTTAGCTTCATCTGTCATATAAGCTAATCGTGTGGCTTCACCTGCAAAGACTTGTTGACCAACCATACCATCATCAGTTAGATTCATTGCAAATTTGAGCATTTTAATAGAAATTGGCGATTTTTGTAAAACCTCTTGTGCCCATTCAAAAGCGGTTTCTTCTAACTGGTCATGCGGAATCACAGCATTAACCATTCCCATTTCATAAGCCTCTTGGGCAGAATAATTTCTCCCTAAGAAAAATATTTCACGAGCACGCTTTTGCCCGACCATTTTTGCTAAATAAGCAGAACCATAGCCACCATCAAAGCTAGTGACGTCTGCATCAGTCTGTTTAAAAATAGCATGTTCTTGACTAGCTAAAGTCATATCGCAAACCACATGTAAACTATGGCCACCACCGACAGCCCAACCAGGAACAACACAAATAACAGCTTTTGGCATAAACCGAATTAAACGCTGAACTTCTAAAATATTTAAACGATGGTAGCCATCTTCACCCACATAACCTTCTTTACCTCTAGCCTTTTGGTCGCCGCCGCTACAAAACGACCAAACACCATCTTTAGTTGATGGTCCTTCTGCTGAAAGCAAGATTGCGCCGATAGAAGAATCTTCTTGAGCATCATGAAAAGCATCTAACAACTCACTCGTTGTTTTAGGACGAAATGCATTTCTAACTTCGGGTCTATTAAAAGCAATTCTAGCTACACCATCACATTTTTTATACGTTATGTCCTGGTAATCTTTAACTTTAGTCCAATTCATTTTTTAAAATTTATTTGAGTTCTGGTTTGGGTTTTTCACCTTTAATTGAATCATAATATAAGTCTTTATACTCAAATTTACCTTTTTCAGGATTGTAAGCACTACATTCATCTATAGGCGCTACATATAAGTGCAAACTCATCGATCGGCCATTGGCAATATTTTGTAAAGAATGATAGCCCAAATCGTCATTCATATAAGACAAACGTTCTTCAGTCATCTTAACATCTGCTGTTTTTACCAGTTCATCATTTTTGGTTTGAAAACGTTGTTCTCTTAATTTTCCTTCAGCTAGATAAACCCAACATTCTTCACCATTATGGCAATGAATAGGTGTATCTTGATCTTTTTCCCAACAAAGCAAAATAAGCTCATAATCTTCAGTACGTTCAACGCAATTTCTAGTATAGGCTTCATCTGAAAACATGGCATAAGGCTGAAGATCTTCAGAAGGAATCTTCATCTGCTTAGCGATATTTACATAATCATCGCCAGAGCAATTCGGCAGTTCATCTAATAATTCTTGAAGTGAAGAAATTGTATTCAAAATAAGACTTTTTGATAATTTAAGAATGTTGTAAGCAACTATAGTTCTAAAATTATATATTTTCGTAAAGATAAATTTCACGACAGGCTTATGCAAGAAGACTTAAAATTATTTCAGAAAATTTCAGAAAAGTTATTAAATAGTGAACAAAATAAAGGCGTTGTTGAACCTATTTCTCCTCAAAAATTGTTTAACACTTTTAACCTAGATTTAGATGACGAAGCTTTACCTAAAAGTGAATTTGAGCAACTATTAACCGATGTTGTGCTTAATACACCAAGAACCTCAACTAAACTGTTTTTTAATCAACTGTTTGGTGGGCGAAATCCAAAAGGAACTTTAGGTGAATTGCTAGCGGTAATGCTTAATAATAGTATGTATACTTATAAAGTTGGTGGCCCACAAGTTGGTATTGAAAAAAATATTATTAAAAAAGTATGCCAAATGATTGGTTATGGCGACCAAGCTGATGGTACTTTTCCGCCAGGTGGTTCTATGAGTAATTTTATGGGGATGCTCATGGCTCGTGATCGAAAAAATAGAACTATAAAACAAGAGGGTGTTTCTCAAAAATTAATTATTTACACTTCTGAAGCTTCACATTACTCAATTACCAAAAATGCCAGTTTTGGCGGTATTGGTGTTGGCCAAATTAGAAGTGTCAAGACTAATCAGTTTGGACAAATGGACGTTTCGCATTTACAAGAACTTATTCACCAAGACAAAACCAATAATTTAGAACCGTTTTTTGTCAATGCAACCGCTGGAACCACTGTACTAGGTGCTTTTGATGATATTAAAGCAATTCATGAGGTTATTAAAGACGATGATATATGGTTACATGTTGATGGCGCTTATTGTGGTTCAGTTATTTTTAGCAAACACTACAAACATCTGGTTGAAGGCGTTGAGTTATCAGATTCTTTCAGTTTTAATGCGCATAAAATGCTTGGTGTGCCATTATCATGCTCAATTATTGTTACTCAAGACAAGCGTGATTTAAAACATTCTTTTTCATGTGATGCCAATTATCTATACCAAACTGACGACGACGACTATAACCTTGGTAAAAACTCTTTACAATGTGGCCGAAGAAATGATGCATTAAAGTTTTGGACACTATGGAAAGCCGTTGGAACCAAAGGACTCGAGGAACTTGTAAACCAACAGTTTAAATTAGCTGATACAGCTATAAACTACATAAAAAATCACCCTGATTACAAGCTACACAGTTATGAAAATTCTGTTTCAGTTTGCTTTAATTATAAAAATGTTGATCCAAAAGATTTATGCAACTCACTTTATAAGGATGGCGAATTAATGGTAGGTTACGGTAGTTTTAATAACGAAACATTTGTGAGGTTGGTTACGATTAATAGTGGAAACTCTGAAGAAGATATCTTAAACTTTTTTAAAGTCCTTGAAAGTTATGAAGCTGAAAATAAGCTGGAAGAAATTACAGCTTGATCCGTTCAAGCATTTTCTCGACAATCGAAAATGCAGCAGGACAAACCGCTGTATTTTTTAAGGTAAGATGGTTAATTTGGTAAAACTTTTTACGATTAGTGTGCGGAAATTCTGCACAAGCTTTAGGTCTAACATCATAAACCAAACAATAATTATCATTGGCCAAAAACGGGCAAGGCAGTTGTTTTAAAACATAGTCATTATCCTCATCTAAACGTAAATAAGTATCAACAAATGCCGCTGGCTTTATTTTTAGATGCTTTGCTAAACGCTCAATATCTTTATTGGTGAATAATGGTCCTGTGGTTTTACAACAATTTGCACAAGACAAGCAGTCTATTTCTTCAAAAGTTTCATCGTGTAGATCTTGCATATCACGGTCAAGTGATTTCGGCTTTTTTTGACGTAGCTTTTTCAAAAACTTTTGATGCAAGTTATGTCGTTCTTTTGCTAACTTTGGCAAATTTTTGATAAAGTCTTCCATGACACAAAAGTACATCAATTTGAAACATCCTAAGCAAGATACCGACATATTTGGCCAAGCCGTAAAAAACTACTTCAATTTTAACGATGAAACACCAATTCAAGTTCACACTAAAAATTTTGACACTGATATAATACCAGTGGACTATTTATTTAGAACTGAAGATGAAATGCCTGAAATAGAACTTACAGCTTTAAAACTGGTTACAGGCAAAACACTTGATGTAGGCTGTTGTGCTGGAGCTCACGCTATGATACTGCAACATAATCAAGTTGAAGTTACTGCAATTGACACTTCTAGAAAATGTATTGAAGTTTGTAAAGAACGTGGACTAAAACAAGCTCATCAGCTAGATTTCTTTGAATTATCAGCTGAAGAATTCGGTCAATTTGAAACCATTTTATTGATGATGAATGGTATTGGCATTGCTGGTACAATTCAAAATTTACCGCAGTTTTTTAACCAATTAAAACAACTACTACAACCAAACGGTCAAGTTCTATTAGATTCAACCGATTTAAATTACTTATTTGAAAAAGACGAATTTGAGCATTATTATGGTGAGATGACCTACGAAATCTCTTACAAAAATCAAATTTCGAAAGCTTTCAACTGGTTATATATTGACCAAGAATTATTACAAGAAATCGCACTCGATAATGGCTTTAAAACAGAGATTATTTTAAAATCTGACTCGAGCTATTTGGCAAAGCTGAATTTAATTAATTAGCCTTGTAAACCGTTTGCCCACCTATAATGGTTTGTAAAACTTCAGTATTTGGTACGTTTTGTATAGGAACTTGCATAATATCGCGATCAAGAATTACAAAATCTGCTAATTTCCCTGATTCAAGACTTCCTTTTTCAGTCTCTTCAAAATTAGCATAAGCAGCCCAAATGGTCATACCTCTTAGGGTTTCTTCTCTTGTCAAAGAATTTTCAATATTAAAACCATTTTCTGGGTACGCATTCAAGTCCTGTCGTGCAACAGCAGCATAAAATGTTAAAAAGGGATTTACTTTTTCTATTGGAAAGTCTGTTCCTAAAGCAATATTTCCAGCCGATTCTAAAATAGTTTTATAAGCATAAGCGTGTTTAATTCGGTCTTGCCCTAAACGTTCGTCTGCCCAATACATATCACTTGTGGCATGCGTTGGTTGTACTGATGCTAGAATATTATCTCCATCAAAAAATTTATAATCTTCAGGGTCTAAAACTTGCGCATGTTCAACACGCCAACGTTGATTGGATTTATGAGACAGTAATTTATCATAAGTTTGAAGCACAACATAATTAGCAGAGTCACCAATGGCATGTGTATTCATTTGAAATGGCGAATTGCTAATTTGTTTAGCTAAATCATTAAATTCATTTAAACTAATCAATAGACTTCCAAAATGATTGGGTTGATCGCTGTAATCTTCTTTTAAGGCTGCTCCTCTAGACCCTAAAGCACCATCTGCATAAACTTTAAAACTTCTAACATTTAAGTGTTTTGTTTTATAAATTCCATTCTCAAGGTAGTGTTTAATGTCTTCAGGATGATTTCTAATCATAGCATAAATTCGTGTTTTGAATTCATCAGATTTCTGTAATGAGTCTATGATTTGTATATTCTCAACACTTAATCCAGCATCAACAACAGTTGTTAAGCCGTAAGATAATGTAATATCTTCAGCATTTTTGAGTGCCTTTGAAATATGATTTACATCTAAGCTTGGAAATGTATTTCTAACCAAACTCATCGGAGCATCAATCAGAACACCTGTTGGCTGGTTGTTTTTATCCTTAATGACTTCACCACCAAAAATGTTAGTTTCTGAATTTATATTTGCTAAATCTAAAGCCGCTTGATTAACTAACATGGCATGTCCATCAATTCTAGTTAGAGTCACTGGCACCTCAGGAAATAATAAATCTAGCGTATCTTTTGTTGGAAATTGTTTTGAAGGCCAATCATTTTGATCCCAACCGCGACCGATGATATAAGAAGTTTTAGGATTGTCTTCTACAAAATCTGTAATTCGCTTAACTACTTGCTTGTATGAGTTTGTTCCAAATAAATCGACTCGATTTAACTGTAAACCAAAATTCAGTATATGCGCATGTGCATCTATCAAGCCTGGTAAAACAGCTTTCCCGTCTAAGTTTACAATTTCTTCAGCATCAAATTTTTCAGTAAGTTCTTGACCACCAACAGCAACAATTGTATCTGCATTAATAACTAGAGTATTGGCTTTAGAAAAATCTGAATCTACCGTATAAATATTAGCATTGGTAAATATACGATCAACTTCAATTTTAGGTGATTCGCATGATAGCGTTATAAAAACTAAACTTAATAAACAATAAAATAATCTCATTTAAAATAAATTGGTAACTGAATTAATAATTTCAGTCCTAATGGCTTTGTTACCACTTGCTGCTAATGCTACTGATATGAATAAACCAATCATAGCAGAACCAAAATCACGCGCAATCATATAAGCTGCCTTTTTCTTGTGCTTGTTTCCTTTTTTCTTTCTTGAAAGATTAATTGCTATTTCTCGGCCACCTATAATTCCCAAAAACACCCATGTTGTACTCATAGGAACTGTAGATATAAATAACTTGTAAATTAGTAAAATAACATAAGACAAGTCGATTAATGTCGCCGCTCTAATATCTGAAATACGTGTTTTTTCACTAACCACACCTTGTATTTTATCACCACGTAAGTAAAACAATAAGCCTAGACCAAAAAATATGGTTAAAGCAAACACTAAAAACTGTAATAAACTTTGCTCTCTAGGTAAGAATACGGCAATATTTGCGCCATCTTGCATTACCCAAGTTGCCCAAAGAGAACCACTAACCAACCATTGAACAATCACCCAATACTGGCTGTGTTTTCGGCTTTTAAAATACTTCCTAATCGTTTTGTAAGATAAATACCAAACTAGAAACGATAATACAAAAGCCATAATGTAGCCTGACCAACTTTTAAGAACAACTGAAGTGATACCCGATGTATCTGCACTAAAAACACTAAGTAATAAAAAAGTTGTAGATACCGGCATCCTTAAACGCGTCAGAATCAATAATACTAGTGGTGCTATAACTTGAAAAAACGTAAACTTATCAGGATGTGGATAATCGGTGGTGCCATCTGGGTTAGTCAGACGTTGATAAGTAACATCACCATCAAAATAAATCCAACTAAATGTGACGGTTGCTAAAAAAATACCACCTATAAAAAGCCAAAGAATCCACCATTTTTTAGCCTTATTACTTTCAATAAAAGTTCCTAAAGATTGAATACTATCGTTTGCAACAGCAGCATAGGCAGCAAAAAAGAAACCTATCCACATGGCTAGGTTTGCACTTGAAGTTGATGTTGCCGCAAGAATAATTCCTACAAGAACTATGATTAAGAAATTTTTCTCTTCAGTTAAGAAATCGAGTATGTTAAGATAAGGCTTGTCCCGATCGTAACGTTTAAACTTTTTGGCCATTTGTTAATTTTGCTTCATTTGGTTGCACAAATCTATTGTAACTTGAATTTTCTAATGTTTCTTTTATGTTAAGAAAAAGACTAATATTACCAATCAAATTTATAGGTTAGACCTCCTAGAACTTGTATCCCTTGAACTTGATAAGCCTTCCATCGTGGCTGATCAGCGCTTAATAAATTGTTTCCGTTAACAAAAACAGAAAAACGCTCGGTAATGGCGTAATCTAAGGCAAAATTTAAATCTATAAAAGAATCTAAGCTTTTCGTATATGTTTGTTGATTGCCTGTAACTACGCTTGTGGTTGTTCCATTAAAAGCTTGGCGCTCGCCAACAAAGAAAGTGGTTAAACCGAATCGCCATCTATCAGTAAAATTGTAATGACCGTAAAACTTAGCTTCAATTTCTGGACGATTCCAAGCTTCAACTTCGTTGTTTGTGTTGTAAGCAAAGTAATTAACGTCTAGTCCTAAATCAAGATCTTCATCTGGTGTATAATTAAAAGATAAACCAGCATTCAATTGTGTCATATCATCATAAACAATTTCAAAACTGTTGTTTTGTGAGTAAGCATTGTTTGGTTCAAGATTTACTGTAGCAATGCTTGGCGCTTCGTAATTGTGTTTAAAAAGATAAGTGTTATCAAAATCAGCATAACCAAGCTTAGCAACCGCTGTTAACTTACCTATTTTAGTCTGTAGACCTAAACTGGCATCATACATTTTATTGGTTGGTGAAATCCTTAAATTTGGTGAAACAAATGGATTTTCATTTGCAAAATCACGATAGGTATTTTGTGATAAATCACCATCGATAATTGTAAACACATTTAAGTTTTCTGTGATATTATAATTTGCACTGATTTTCGGATAGATAAAAAAGTTTGTTTCACTTTCTTCAACATTAGCATTTAAAACTACCTTGGCACCTGCATCAATTTCAATACCAGCAATATTAAACTGTGTGCGAGGTAAAACACTAATATTGTAAAAACTATAATCTGAAACATCAAGCGACTCATCGTAAGTTGTTGTTAAGTAGTTTAACTTCAACTGAAGGTCTAAAACTTGCTCGTAACCAACTAATAATTCAGATTTAAGCTCTAAATCGATAAAGTTTTCAGCAGAATTAAAATCATCTGAAAAATTATAATAATTAAGATTTGCAGTTTTAACCCAAGTATCATAAAATTGAACGCCACCTTCTAAACCTAATTCAAGATAGGTTTGTGCTACATCGTCCTGAATAACATAATTAGTTGGTAATTGAATGCCGTACCAATTAAAAATATCGTGGTTCAAATTAATGCCAACATTCCATTTTAAGTTTCGCTCAGTTGAATGCAAGCCCAAACCCAAACTAGTATTAAAATAGTGGTCATCTACTAAAACATCTTCTATACCACCTTGTGAGGACAAATGACTAAAATCTATGCTAATATTTTTTTGACGATCAATCGAAAAATCTGAATATAATTCACCTAAACCAGTGGTGAAATTTCCGAAACCAAGACGCGCATAACTATTGTAAAATCGTGGTTTAGGAGGTAAAATAACGCCAGATGCACGACCTTTAGCTGGCGTAAATGTTGAAGCTACCGGAATTGAAATAAACTTATAGTTAACTGATTTTGGCTGAATTTCTAATTTGTTACTTTCGTTGGGTTTTTGTTTCACCTTAAAAGCATCATTAACTGTAGGAGAATATTGTTTAACAATAATCAATTTTTCGGTTGTGATGGTATCTTGTGCATTAGACCAATAGAAAGCGAAAAATACTGCTAATATTAATTTAAACCTTAACGCCATGAGATGTTTTATCTTTAGATTCACAAATTAACTAAACTTTACTGTAATAGTTAACTCAACTTTAGAGTATTTTATTTTATAACTCAATTAAAAATGAGAGAAGCAGAGCTAATTAATTTATACCAGAGTCAAAAGAATTACTTCAAAACAAATCAAAATCCTGATTCTAAATCAATTATTTCCCAGTTAAAGTGTCTAAAAGCTGAAATTAAAGCCAATGAGCAACTAATTATTGAAGCTATACATGCTGATTTCAAGAAACCAGAATTTGAAGTATTGACCACCGAATTATTTGTGGTATACAAAGAACTCAATTTATTTATTAAGAACATTAATTCATGGCGAAAGCCAAAACGCATCAGTTCTGATTGGCTTAACTTCCCTTCAACCGATAAAGTTTATCACGTGCCTTGGGGAAACTGCTTAATTATCGCACCCTGGAACTACCCTTTTCAGCTTGCCATTACACCACTAATTGGAGCGATAGCTTGCGGTAACACTGTTATTTTAAAACCTTCAGAATATGCGCCAAACACAGCTAGAGTCTTAGAAACTATCATCAGCAATGTCTTTGACACCAAACAAGCTGCAGTAGTTCAAGGTGCTGTTGAAACCGCTCAAAATTTACTGAACTTAAAATGGGATTATGTGTTTTTTACAGGCAGTGTGCCAGTGGGTAAAATCGTAAGTCAAGCTATCGCAAAACACATGACACCTCATACTTTAGAATTAGGTGGAAAAAACCCATGTATCATCACTAAACATGCTAACTTAAGCATAGCTACAAAACGTATTATTTGGGGTAAATTTATCAATGCTGGGCAAACTTGCATTGCTCCAGATTATATCTTGATTGATCAAACTCTAAAAACTGAATTTATTAAAGAATTTAAAAAACAGATTGAAGCGTTTTATGGTGAAAATATTCAAAAATCGACTGATTATAGCCGAATTATAAGCGATAAACATTTCGATCGTCTGAAAAATTTTATTGATACAGAACAAGTCATTTATGGTGGGCAAAACAATAGAAGTCATCGGTTTATAGCACCAAGTTTAATTGAAGCACCTAAACTTGATAGCGATATTATGCAAGAAGAAATTTTTGGACCACTTTTACCTATTTTTACTTTTCAAGATTTAAACGAAGTTGAAACAATCATCTATAAAATTGATAAGCCGCTTGCGCTTTACGCTTTCACAACCAACAAAGCTGAACAAAATTATTTAATCAAAAACTTCGATTTTGGTGGTGGTGTTATTAACGATTGTATTGTACATTTCGTCAATGACAAACTGCCTTTTGGTGGCGTTGGCGCAAGTGGTTTAGGCAATTACCACGGTAAACACTCATTTAAAACATTTACAAGACAAAAATCAATCGTACACCGTAAAAATTATATCGATATACCAATTAAGTATCCGCCATATAACAAAACCAAGTTGTTTAAAAAATTTCTAAGTTGGTTCCGCTAAGCTAAATTTTAGCTTTTGCCGTGGTCTAGCTTGTGCTAATTGACAAATTGAATCTTCAGTAAGTTGAAAAATGCGCGGATAACCACCAGTTACTTGCGCGTCTCGCATTAAAATAATTAGTTTTCCGCCTGAAGTAAATTGAACGGTTCCTGGCAAAACAGGAGACGTTATAATCTCTTCTAATTGATGATCTAAACGCTCACTGATTTGATACGCCATACGGTCAATTTGATTAGAAATACTAAACTCTGCATGTAATAGTTGATACTGAACCGAATTAGATAATAACTTAAATTCAGGCAACTTAAAACATTTTAATTCAATAACTTCCGAAAAATTGAGTTGTGTGTTTACAGTTGAAATTTCATCAAAATTTTCAGCTGA
Source organism: Psychroflexus salarius (assembly GCF_900129035.1). Taxonomy (GTDB): domain Bacteria; phylum Bacteroidota; class Bacteroidia; order Flavobacteriales; family Flavobacteriaceae; genus Psychroflexus; species Psychroflexus salarius. The sequence goes on from NZ_FQTW01000001.1 coordinate 394,940, forward strand.
AGTATTAAAATCTATAATAGAATTATTGTCAAGTTTAGCTTGATCAAAAACATGAGCATAATAGCTCGAGCTACCCATTTTTTGTTCAATTTGAAATCCATTTTTTACAGCCAAGTAAGTCCACATTCCGCTTTTAACACGCTTAAGATGCAAAACATCTTCTGCAAAAACTTTATAAATTTCAAAAGCTTGAATCGGTTTACCATTTAAAAGAATATCTGCATCTAAAGCAGCAAAAACGATATAAGTTGACTTAAAAAATTGAAATTTTGCACCTTGACCCATAATTTCAATAACAGGTGCTTGCTTAGGATTTCCTAAAATTCGGTTAGCATAAGTACTTAAACGTGAATCCATTACTCCCGAAATAGGAATACCCATTGTTAATCCCGAATAACGACCTTGGTCTTGTATACTCGCTAATGGACCAGATTTAATTACTTTAAGACTCATCTACAAATCGATTTTGAAAATTAATATCAAGCTGTATTTCGGCTTTAATTTCGTCGTACTCATTTCTATTGATGGGTTTAAAACGAATCGTATCTCCAGCTTTTAAGAAAGTCTTTAGCTCTTTTGCATCAAACAGACACAAAGGCGTTTGACCGATGATTTGCCAACCTCCAGGCGAATTTACAGGATAAATACCAGTTTGACGACCTGCAATACCAACTGAACCAGCTGATATTTTTGGTCGCGGTTGAGACTTTCGAGGTAAATACAAGTCTTTTTTAACTTGTGATAAATACGGAAAACCAGGTAGAAATCCTATAAAATGAACGCGATAAGATTGTCCAGAATGCAAGCGTATTAAGTCTTGTTTAGATAACTCTTTTTTATGCTCGAATTCTTTGGCATCGATTGAAAATTCATCGTCATAACAAGTTGGAATTATAACTGATCTGAAGCCTAGATTATAAGGTTCATTGGCATTTAAAAGCAGCTGTCTAAGCGCTACTTTTTCACCATAGAAATCATTTATAGTGAAATTATAAGTAACTAATAATGAATTATATGTAGAGTTTACCTGAAGTAATTTATCACTAATATTATCCAGTAACCAACTTCGCTTTTGAAGCAACCAATCTAATGAAAAAAGTTGATGATTAGCATCAAAAGTTATTAAAATTGAACGTTCACTATACTTAACAATATTAGAAATTATAGTAGATTTATCTTTCAATTTCATAACCAAATTTTGGGAGTTGTTCGTGTAAATACTCAAGGTGATTTAAGGTTAATTTTGAATCGCTATGTAAACAAATTGTATCTATAGTTTGCTTTTTAATTTTTCCAGAAGTCGATATGATTTTTGCTTCAGCTAAATTTAAAACCTGATTAAAGATTGCTTTTGAAGTATCATGCATTGCATTCGAAAATTTTCTTGGCGTTAAACTAAAATCATCTGCATAAGTGCGATCTGCGAAACCTTCAACCCAGTACTTAATTTTATCTGACTTAAAGTTTAACAGCTCAGATTCTGGCAAAGTAAAAACGACCACTTCCCTATTTAAATCTTCAATAACTTCAAAACATAATTTGGCTAAATCTTTATCTTTAGCTAAGTGATTATATAAAGCACCATGAAATTTAATATGATGCCAATCTGCATCTTCATCTTGACATAATTCTCTAAAATGATGTAATTGTGCGCTTAAAGATAATCTCAATTCTTGCGAACTAATATTCATCAACTTACGACCAAAATTTTCTTTATCTGGAAATGAAGGATGTGCGCCTATTTTAACCTGATGTTGTTGCGCTTGTTGAATGGCTTTTTTTATACTTGTTTCAGTTCCATAATGACCACCACATGCAATATTACAACTTGAAATAAGTGGCATGATTTGTGACTCATACTCGTAACCTTCAGCTAAATCACAATTAATATTAATTGGTTTCAAATTAGTTTTTGCTGAAATTTAATTATCATTTGCAAGATTTTAAAATTATTAACTACATTTCCTAAAAATTAAATATATGCGATTATTATTTTTAATGACTCTCAGCTTTTTAAGCTTCTGTTCATTGGCTCAACAAAAATTAAAACTAACCCCTAAAATAACTGAAGCAACTGTTTATAGAACAGGAGCAAAAGTGACAGCCGAAAAACAAGTTTATTTAAATCAAGGCGAAGCAGTTGTTGTTTTTGAAAATTTATCTCCTAATATCGACAAAAACAGCATCCGCATTAAAGGACTTGACGGTATAAGCTTAAATTATTTCACTTATGAGACAGATTATTTAAAAAAACAAGATATTTCAAAACAACTTGAAAACTTAAAAGAGCAACTATCTCGTATTAATCGGAAAATTGCCATAAAAACAAATCAAATTGATGCCTTAAATAAAGCGCAAGTCTTGTTAGAAAAAAATCAAGAGTTAAATACGTCTAATAATGAATTAACAGTCGCTAAGATGAATGCTTACGCTGAGTATTATAGGAATAAGATAGAAGATATCAATACAAAAATATACGACTTGCAAGTTGAAACTATCGAACTCAAAACCGAACAAAGTGCACTTCAGCGTGAAATAAGAAAATTAAAAGGTCAGCAAACAAATCATCGTGGAAAAATAAGTTTTAACCTTAAAGTCACTAAAGCATCTCAAAAAAAATTCAGTATAGATTATTTTATTTATGACGCTGGTTGGTTTCCAACATTTGATCTTTCAGCAAAATCTATTAAAGATGATATGAATTTAGCCTACAAAGCTAAAGTCTACCAAGCATCAGGTCGCGATTGGTCTAACATCAAACTCAGTTTATCGACCGCAAATCCAGAAACCGATACACAAATGCCTGAATTGAGTCCATTATATGTAAATTATTTATCTCGATACAATAAAAACACAAGCAATTCTTACGATTTTAGTCATTTAAACTATAATAGAGGTGTTAGAAATGTTAGCGGTGTAGTTCTAGGCAATGACGGCTTGCCATTACCTGGCGTAAATGTTCAAGCTGGTAATAATGGCACACAAACTGATTTTGACGGCCGCTATAGTATCGATATTAACGGTGCAAAATATTTAACTTACAAATATTTAGGCTTTAAAACAGCGCGGGTTCCAGTGTATAGCTCTACAATTACCCTAAATCTACTCACCGATGCTTCAGAATTAAGTGAAGTTGTTGTTACAGGATACGCAAAGTCTAATAAAAGAAAAAGCAGTATAGAAACAGTAGAAAATGAAGAAGTTGTTTACGACAATGAAGTTTCTCAAATACCTGTCACTACAAATGAAGGTAATAGTTTTAGCTTTAGTTTTCCTAATGAAGTATCTCTAAAAAGCAGTTTAAATAACTCTAATTTTGACATCAATAATTATCAACTAAACACTGAATACAATTATTACATCGCTTCAGAATACTCGAAAGCCGCTTATTTAATTGCAAAAATAAGCGATTGGCAAGATTTAGATTTAGTAAGCGGTGAGGCCAAAATTTACTTTAATAATTCTTATGTTGGTCAAACTTCAATTGATGTCAACACAACCGATAAAGATTTACTGATTTCTTTGGGCAAAGATGATCAAGTAATCATTAACCGTACAGATGTCAAACAAGAAAACAAGACCTCATTTTTTGGTTCAAATAAAATCATCACAAAAACATTTGAAATTGATATAAAAAACAACAAATCTTCAGCTATTTCAATTTTGGTTGAAGAACGAACACCGATTTCACGCCAAGAAAATATTAAAGTTGAAGAAGTAACACATAATGCTGATTTCCGTGATGAAAAAACAGGCTATTTACAATGGGAGTTTAAACTTCAACCTAAAGCTAACAAACAGTTGAAGTATTCTTATCAAATCAAATACCCAAAAGACAAAAACATCAATATTTCAGAACAATAAAATTCGCCTTAAATTCAGTATAAAATTTAATTTAAAAAGCGTTTTTCTTATTGAAAACGCTTTTTTAATTTTTAGCCCAGCCAACCATCACGGTCTAGACTTCGATATTGAATTGCTTCAGAAATATGCGTGCCAGTTATTGAATCGCAGCCTTCTAAATCAGCAATAGTCCTTGCAACTTTTAATATACGGTCATAAGCGCGAGCCGATAAATTTAATCGCTCCATTGCTGTTTTTAATAAATCTTTTGAAGCTTCGTCAAGCTTACAAAAGCTTTTGATTTGCTTAACACCCATTTGAGCATTATAATGAATATGACTAATTTCTGCGAAGCGTTTAGTTTGAATTTGACGCGCAGCAGTTACGCGTTTTCTAATTTCAACACTAGATTCAGCTTTAGATTGGTCGCTCAACTTTTCAAATGGAACAGGCGTTACTTCAATATGAATATCAATTCGGTCTAATAAAGGTCCGCTAATTTTACTCAAATAGCGTTGCATTTCAGCTGGTGAAGACGTTACAGGCGCATCAGGATCATTAAAATAGCCGCCTGGACTTGGGTTCATACTCGCGACTAACATGAAACTAGATGGATAAGTGACCGTAAACTTTGCTCGTGAAATGGTAACTTCTCTATCTTCTAAAGGCTGTCGCATAACTTCTAATACAGTTCGCTTAAACTCTGGTAGTTCGTCTAAAAACAAAACGCCATTATGTGAAAGTGAAATTTCTCCTGGTTGCGGATAAGCACCACCACCAACCAAAGCAACATCTGAAATGGTATGATGTGGACTTCTAAAAGGCCGCTCAGCCATTAAGCCTATTTGACCGTTAGTGCGCCCAACTACAGAATGAATTTTAGTGGTTTCAAGCGCTTCTTGTAAAGACATTGGCGGCAAAATACTTGGCAAGCGTTTGGCTAACATTGTTTTACCTGAGCCAGGTGGACCAATCATAATAATATTATGTCCACCAGCAGCTGCAATTTCCATACAACGTTTGATAGACTCTTGGCCTTTCACTTCAGAAAAATCGTATTCAGGTGATAACAAGCTATCATAAAAAACGGCACGTGTGTCAATTACAGTTGGTTCAAGCGGCTTTTCGTCATCAAAAAACGAAATAACTTCGGTAATATTTTCAACGCCGTAAACTTCTAAACCATCAACAATAGCTGCTTCTTTGGCATTTTGAGCTGGCAATATAAAACCTTTATAACCTTCTTCTTTAGCTTTTATGGCAATAGGTAAAGCCCCTTTTATTGGTTGCAAACTTCCATCCAGTGACAATTCACCCATAATGATGTAATCATGAATTTTCTCTGATTTAATTTGCGACGAAGCTGCAAGTATCCCCAATGCTAATGACAAATCGTAAGCTGAACCTTCTTTACGAAGATCGGCAGGTGCCATATTAACAATGATTTTTTTACCCGGAAATTTAAAGCCGTTATTTTTCAAAGCAGCCTGTATTCTGAAGCTACTTTCGCGAATAGCATTATCAGGTAAACCTACCAGATGGTAACCTATACCTTTTTCCATATTAATCTCAATGGTAATTGTTGTGGCTTCAACACCAAATACAGCGCTTCCAAAAACTTTAATTAACATAAATAATAGATTAGTTACGCTAAATATAATAATAAAATTTAATTATTTACCCTATTGGGTTATATAAAAAGCCTATCAAAAAAATTGATAGGCTTTAAGATGATATATGACAACATACCTAATTATGACTTATACAGCTTCATAAGAGCTTCTGTAGATTGATCATGTGTTCCTGTTGAAGTTTTTGATTTGAGTTCGTTTAATATTGAGTTTGCCAGTTGCTTGCCTAACTCAACGCCCCATTGATCGAAACTAAAAATGTTCCAGATAACGCCCTGAACAAAAATTTTATGTTCGTACATTGCTATTAAACTTCCTAGGTTACGTGGCGTCAATTTGTCGATTAAGATTGAAGTTGTTGGTCGGTTACCTTCAAACACTTTAAAAGGTAATAAACGTTCGACTTCTTCTGCACTGATGTTTTTAGATTCTAACTCTTTTCTCACCTCTTCGGCAGTTTTACCTTTTAATAAGGCTTCTGTTTGAGCTAAGAAGTTTGCCATTAAAATATCGTGATGCTTTTTATCACCAAATAATGAATTTTTAAACCCGATGAAATCAGCTGGTATTAATTTAGTTCCTTGATGCAATAGCTGAAAAAATGCATGTTGCGAATTTGTGCCAGGTTCACCCCAAACTAAGTTTCCTGTTTGGTAATTGACTTTTTTGCCATCACGATCAACACTTTTACCATTACTTTCCATTGAAGCTTGTTGTAAATAAGGCGCTAATTTTTGTAGATATTGTGTGTAAGGAATAATCGCTTCACTTTCAGCATCTAAAAAATTATTGTACCAAATACTTATTAATGCAGAAATAACAGGTATGTTTTCAGAAAAATCGGCGTTTCTAAAATGTTGATCCATTTCTTCTGCACCTTTCAAAAGGGCTTTAAAATTTTCAAAACCTATTGACAAAGCAATAGACAAGCCAACTGATGACCATAATGAATAGCGGCCGCCAACCCAATCGTACATCGGATAGATATTATCGCTTGCAATTCCAAAGTTTTTAACCGCTTCAAGGTTTGTAGAGACCGCTACAAAATTATCTTTAATGCTTTCTTTATTAGTGTCGTTTAAAAACCATTCTCTAACCGTGTTGGCGTTAGTTAAGGTTTCCTGAGTAGTAAACGACTTAGAAACGATTAAAAATAAAGTGGTTTCTGGGTTTAATTTTTTTAAAGTTTGATGTACATGATCACCTTCTACATTTGAGATAAAGTGGGTTTTTAAACCTTTGTTATAGTACTGCAGAGCTTCAGTAACCATATTAGGTCCCAAATCTGAACCACCTATGCCAATATTAACCACGTCTGTAAAAGTCTTGCCAGCATAAGATTTCCATTCTCCAGAATGAACTTTATCAACAAAAGACTGCATTTGCTGTAAAACAGCTTCAACCTTAAGAACTATATTTTCTCCATCAACTTCAATCGAAGTCGTTTTTGATTGACGTAATGCTGTATGCAAAACAGCGCGATTTTCGGTTTGATTAATTTTATCTCCTGTGAAATAAGCTTCAATAGCATCTTTAAGCTTTGCTTCTTCTGCAAGTTGAAGTAATTCAGATTTAATGTTTGGGGAAATTAAATGTTTCGAATAATCAAATACAAATTCATTGAATTTAACATGAAAATTTTCAAATCGATTGATATCTGATTCAAAATATTCTAAGATAGAATCATTTTCAGCTTTACTTGCCGATTCTTTTAAAGAATTCCAAGCCTTTAATTGATTTGGGTTTAAATTATGTAAAGGCATTACTCAGGTTTTATAACGTTGTTTTTGTAATGTGCTATAAGCCCGTCTATAGGCCGTCTAATAATATTGCCGATATTAAGATGGTAACGTTTAGCCACATCACGAATAATATCTTCAGAGAAAAAAGCGATAGAACCAATAAAATGAATTGGTACATTTTGGGCTTGTTTAAAACACATCACGCGCCGTTCTATAAACTTCTCCATCCCTTCATAAATCAATTTATAAAAATAACCATTTCTCTCTTCAGCTGTAAAAATAAATTCAGCAAAAGAAGCTAAATAGGTATTTGGATTCTCTTCTTTGTAAACATTATGCTTAATTACATCAGCATTTAAATCATAACGCTTTTCAAACTCAACCGCTAATTCAATCGGCATGGTTTTGTAGTAATAATTTCGGATCAATCGTTTACCAAAATAGTTTCCACTAGCTTCATCCATAAGAACGTAGCCAAGTGATTCGACTTCCATATGTACATGTTTACCATCAAAATAACATGAATTTGAGCCTGTTCCTAAAATACATACAATTCCAGGTTCATTTGTAGCTGCGAGAGCAGCTGCAGCCATATCTTCATCGACATTTATTTCATCTGAAGCTTTAAAAAAATCCTTGAGTATTTTGGTGAGGTTTTGTTTTGGTGTATTTGTACCGCAACCTGCACCAAAAAAATCAACTCGGTCTACTTTGTTGATGACAGACTTTAGCTCATCATTTTCGTGTAAACGTTCTTTAAGAATATGAGGTTTAAAAACAGCAGGGTTTAAGCCTTTAGTTCTTGTACGAAGAACAACTTCTGCATTTTGATTAAGTAAAATCCAATCGCATTTAGTTGAACCTCCATCAGCAATTAAAATCATAATTTTAAGGTATTAAAAAAGCCTATTTGAGGATTTTCAAATAGGCTTAAAAGGTAAGGTTTACTTATAATTTTGCAATATGCATTGCTAAATCTACTAATTTGCTTGAATAACCGTACTCGTTGTCATACCAAGAAATTATTTTAAAGAAATTATCATTTAGTGCAATACCAGCATTAGCATCAAAATTTGAAGTTGCCTCTTCTGATACAAAATCTTGTGATACAACCTCATCATCCACATAATTTAATACGCCTTTTAGCGGACCATCAGCCGCTTTTTTCATCGCAGCTTTAACTTGGTCATAAGATACTGACCTTTCAGTTCTTACCGTTAAGTCAACTACAGAAACATCAGCAGTTGGTACACGGAAAGCCATACCTGTTAGTTTACCGTCAACTTCTTTAATTACTTTACCAACGGCAACAGCTGCACCAGTACTTGTTGGTATAATGTTATTGATGGCACTACGACCTAATCTGTAATTCTTACGAGAAGGTGAATCTACCGTGTATTGTGTTGATGTTGCAGCGTGAATCGTTGTCATTAAGCCTTCAACAATACCAAATTCATCATTCATCACTTTAGCGATTGGTGCTAAACAGTTGGTTGTACACGAAGCATTAGATACAACTGTATCTTGAGCAGTAGCGTCTTCATGATTAACACCCATTACAAACATTGGTGCTGTTTTTGAAGGAGCTGAAATAACCACTTTTTTAGCGCCAGCTTCTAGGTGTGCTGAAGCATTATCTTTTTCTTTAAAGATTCCTGTACAATCTAGTATAATATCTGCTTCAACAGCATCCCATTTTAAATCAGCTGGATTTTTTTCAGCTGTAATACGGATTGTTTTGCCGTCAACTACAAGATGTCCATCTTGAACTTCGACAGATTTATTAAACTTTCCGTGAACAGAATCATATTTTAGCATGTAGGCTAAATGATCTACTTCAAGTAAGTCATTAATTCCTACTATTTCAATGTTTTCATTTTCAGAAGCAATTCTAAACGCAAGGCGTCCAATTCTTCCAAATCCGTTAATTCCAATTTTTGTTTTCATAAATTAAAAATTTTGTGCCTGATGGCTCAACTTAAGTCGAGACTATATCGGCAACTCTTATTAAATCGTTATCTATTGTTTTTTGGCCATTTATAGCGACTTCGAAAGGTACGTGAACTATTTTTTTATGGCTCACTCCTACCATGATATTGCTTTTACCATCAATCAAAGCATCAACTGCTGCAACACCCAGTCGACTAGCTAAAACTCGATCATAACAACTTGGTGATCCACCACGTTGAATATGCCCTAAGACGGTAACTTTGACCTCATATTCTGGTAAGTTATCTTGGATATAGCCTGCTAGTTTGGTAATATTTTTACCAATTTGGTCACCTTCAGCAACAACTACAATACTTGAGGTTTTACCTGAAGTTCGACTTTTTCTTAAAGACTCTAAAAGACGATTTGTTCCAAGATCTTCTTCGGGAATTAAAATCTCTTCTGCGCCAGCTCCTACACCACTATTTAAAGCAATATCACCAGCATCGCGCCCCATAACTTCAACTAGAAATAGACGATCATGAGAACTTGCGGTATCTCTAATTTTATCGATTGCCTCAACGACTGTGTTTAAAGCCGTATCGTAGCCAATTGTAAAATCAGTACCATTAATATCATTATCTATAGTTCCTGGAATACCAATAACTGGTATATCAAATTCGTTACTAAATATAGAGGCACCTGTAAAAGTTCCATCTCCGCCAATAACCACTAAAGCATCAACATCTCTATTTTTCAAGTTTTGATAGGCTTTTTGACGACCTTCAGCTTCCCTAAAATCTTTTGAACGTGCTGACTTTAGAAAAGTACCACCGCGGTTAATAATATTTTTAACGGAACGCGCATCAAGGTCTATGAAGTCATTTTCAATTAAACCTTGAAAGCCTCGATATACACCAACACATTTTAGGTTTTGATAAGTTGTATTACGCACTACTGCTCTAATAGCAGCGTTCATTCCAGGTGAATCTCCACCTGATGTTAAAACGGCAATTTTATTAAGTTTTGTATTCATTACCTCAAATTTAAATTAAATATACATCATAACCTAAATCAAAACTCTTCTAAAACGTTTGCGGTTGATAACTATTTAATATTTAACTAATAAAAGCTTAATTTTTTATGGTTTTAATAAAATTCGATATTCCCAAGGCTCAAAATTATGTAAATCCTCAGAATTTAATGAAATATCTTTATCTGTCATAGCATCTTTAAAATCACCATTTATTTCAGCTGAAAATGATTTAGGCTCATCACTCATATTGGCCATAAAAATTAATTCAGAATTGTTTTTTAATCGTTTAAAAGCCAAAATATTAGCATCTTCAGATGTGGTTATACGCTGGTAATTAGCTGCTTTTTTAGCACCATCTAAAGCATCAATTGTGTTTTTTAATTTCCCTAGTTTCTCTAAAACTGGCCAAACTTTAGCTCTGGTTTTTGGTATACTATCTTTTTCGAAGAACTTTAGACGCTTATTCATGTCATATTCCTGACCACTGTAAATTAAGGGCATGCCTGGCAAAGTATATGAAAATGCTAACATTGTTTCTGAAGCATCGCCAAGACGTTCTTTTACTGTTCCATTCCATGAATTTTCATCATGATTAGTTATAAAATTCATTAAATAATCATCTTCTTGGTATGTTGTGTCAATTTTTTTCATGTAATTATCCCAATCGTTGACATTCATTTTACCTTGCGCTATTTCATTCATGATATGATGTCCTTCCCAATTATAACCCATATCAAAAGCTTCATAAAACAGGTCTTTATCTTCACTTTCGGCTAACATAAAAACAGGTTTAATTTCTTTAAGTTGTGGTACAATTTGATTCCAATAATCAGTGGGTACATTTCCTGCGACATCACATCTAAAACCATCTATATTATGCTCTTTTACCCAATATAACATTTCAGCATTCATAGCATTCCATAAGTCTTTATTTTCATAATTAAGGTGAGCAACATCGGTCCAGCCCCAAGATTCGCCTGTGTCAGGGTTAATAGGATCTGTCACATTACCATCTTTGTCTTTATGATAGTATTCTGGGTGTTGTTCAATCCATTTATGATCCCAACCTGTATGATTAGCTACCCAATCTAAAATAACATACATATCGTTTTCGTGAGCTGTTTTTACTAACTCATCAAAATCTTGTTTTGTGCCATAATTTGAATTTACAGCGGTATAGTCTGAAATTGCATAGTAACTGCCTAAATATTTCTTTTTTTCTTCTGGATCTTTTATGTCTTCGATTGAAAGGTCTCCTGTTGCCTTTCGGTTTTTCATAGAAATTGGGTAGACTGGCATTAACCAAATTACTTTTACACCAAGTTGCTTTAATTGTGGAATATCTTTCGTAAAAGCATCAAAAGTACCTTCTGGTGAATATTGACGAATATTAGCTTCATAAATAACAGAATTTGCTAAAACTTGGTTTGAAACAGGTTTAATAATTGATTTTTTCTCTTGGTTTTGATTGTCTTGTTTAGGCGCTTCATTACAAGCTAAAAACAAAACTGAACAACAAACAAGAAGACTTAAAAACTTTATATTTTTCATATTGATTTATTTTTTGATTTTAATTTAAAAAAGTGTTATTCTTTAGTTGTGAACATTGAGAATCCTGGTTTCAGTTGAAGTTGTTTCGTCCAATTAAAACTTGTATTTTCAAGAACATCATGAAACTGAACGCCGTTTAAATTTAATTCTTCAAATTTTGACAGGTCTAATGAACGAGACTCTTCATTAGTGTTAAGAAAAACAGCAACAACTTGGTTTTGATGAATTCTAAAAATAGGATAAATACCATCAAAAGGAGCAAAATGAACCATTCGGCCTTCTAAAATAGCTTCAGAAGTTTTTCTGAAATTCAAAATTGTTTTTAAAAAGCCTTGAAAGTCTAACTGTGTATCTGATAAGTTTTTTCGTGTAAAGGCATTTTGAAAATCTCCTTTCCAACCACCAGGAAAATCAGTTCTTATAAGTCCATGATCACCTCTCTTATCTGAATTTTCCATCAAAATTTCAGTACCGTAATAAATTTGTGGTGTTCTTGGTAAACTTAAAATTAAGCCAACAGCCATTTTAGTTTTATCAACATCTTCATTTAATTGTGTAAAGATGCGGTCCATATCATGATTATCTGGAAAAATCATGACATCTTTTGGTCTTGGATAGTAAAAGTCATTAGCTAAAGTCTCATAGATTTTAACCAAGCCTTTTCCCCAACCATCATTGCCTTCATTTAATGCCTGAACAATTTTCATTTGCATCGGAAAATCCATTACAGAGCGTAAATTAGAGTTGTAGCCATCGCTATTATTTTGTCCTTGCTGCCAATAGCCAACAACTAATTGGTCTGTAGACCATTCTTCGCCAACGATATTGAAATTAGGATATTCTGCCATAATTGCTCCAGCCCAATCAGACATAAATTCTTTATTGGGATAAGGATAAGTATCTTGCCGAATTCCATGAAGTTGAAGTGTTTCGACCCACCAAATGCTATTTTGAATGATATACTTTGCTAGAAAAGGATTTTTTTGATTTAAATCTGGCATGGTCGGTACAAACCAACCTTCGTGCATAATTTTAGAATCTAAATTAGAAGCATAAGGATCTTGATTAGTCGTTCTTCGGTGATTAGAAGTTGGTAATTCTTTTTTTGACTGGTAAACATTTTGAAAATTTAACCAATCTTCAAAAGGTAAATCATCCATCCACCAATGCTCGCTACCGCAATGGTTAGCAACCATATCCATTATTAAACCTATTCCCTTTTCTGAAGCTTTTTGCGATAAGTCTTTATACAATTCTAAATTACCAAATCTGGGATCAACTTCGTAAAAATCTGTAATTGCATAACCATGATAAGATGAAGACTCCATATCATTTGTAAGTAAAGGACTTGACCAAATACTTGTAAAACCCATATCAGAAATATAATCAAGATGATTGATAATTCCTTGAATATCACCTCCATGACGCGCATAATTATTGTTACGGTCAATCTTTGTTTCACGCATAGTTTTGACGACATCATTCTTGGTGTTTCCGTTTGCAAAACGGTCAGGTGTAATTAGGTAAATAGCATCAGTATGGTTAAACCCTACAAAGTCTTCAGCTGGTTTCTCTCTAGATTGTAATTCGAAGTCAAAAACCAAATTTTTAGTGCCCTTTTTAATAAATTGAATTTCAATAGATCCAGGACTTGCTTTTTCTGAAATTGAAAGATCAATAAATAGATAGTTAGGACTATCTGCTTTATGGATTTTAGTTATTTCAACCCCATCATAATTTAACTTAGGCTCATAAGTTGAAATTTCTTCTGCATGAACCAATAGTTGAATGTTATTCATTTCCATTCCAACCCACCAGTTTGGTGGCTCTACCCGTAAGTTTTGAGCTTTCAATTGAACAGAAAACAAACCCAAAACAAAAAAACAACAAAAACTTAATTTCAAAAATGCTAAGTGCTTTTTATATTCCATAATTTTATTTTTCAATAATACTTATTGCAAAACCACCACCTGAAGCCGATTTCAATTTTAGGGTAGACTTGCTACTAACTTTTTTTGTAGAAATTTTATACGCCTGTGGATTCGTTTTATAATGAGCGTCTTTGGCATCAGCATAAATCGTAGCCTCATAAGTTTTACCGTCTTCTAAAAAATCTAGCTTTAAGCTTGTTTTTCGTGGTGTGATGCCATTAACGTTACCAACAAACCAACTTGAAGTATTTTTGGCTTTTCGAGCAACAGTAATATATTCACCTGGTTCAGCCTCTAAATAATGACTTTCTTCCCAATCTACAGCCACATCTTTTATAAACTGAAAGGCGTCCATAAAGCGTTTATAATTTTCAGGTAAATCGGCTGCCATTTGTAACGGACTATACATGGTAACATACAAAGCTAACTGATTTGCAATGGTAGAATTTACATGAGAATTATTGTCAGGATTTAATTTACTAATATCCATTTCGAATATACCTGGTGTATAATCCATTGGTCCGCCAATTAATCGCGTAAATGGCAGTATCGTAACATGATTGGGTTTTGAACCACCAAAGGCTTGAAATTCTGTGCCTCTAGCCGATTCATTCCCAATTAAATTAGGATAAGTTCTTCTAAGTCCCGTTGGCCGAACTGCTTCATGAGCATTGACCATAATTTTATAGTCGGCTGCTTTTTTTACGGCATATAAATAATGATTAATCGCCCACTGGCCGTAATGATGCTCACCTCGTGGAATAATGTCTCCAACATAACCACTTTTTACAGAGGTATAACCAAATTTATTCATGAATTGATAAGCTGTATCTAAATGACGTTCATAGTTTCTAATCGCTCCAGAAGTTTCATGATGCATCATCATTTTTATATTTTTTGAAGCCGCGTAGTTCTGAATTTCAACCACATCAAAATCTGGATAAGGTGTAACAAAATCAAATACATAATCTTTTGAGTGTCCAAACCAATCTTCCCAGCCTTCATTCCAGCCTTCAACTAGTAAAGCATCAAAACCATGTTTAGATGCAAAATCAATGTATTCTTTTACATGCGCTGTATTTGCAGCATGCGTTCCATTTGGTTTGGTTTTAGTGTAATCGGTTTCACCTAGCTTAACCGAAGGTAAATCATCTGTATAATTCCAACTGCTTTTGCCGGTAATCATTTCCCACCAAACACCCATATATTTTATAGGTTTTATCCAAGAGGTATCATCAATCTTGTTGGGCTCATTCAAATTTAAATTCATGTTTGAAGCTAAGATATCAGTAGCAGCATCGCTCACCATAATGGTTCTCCAAGGCGAAACAGCAGGCGCTTGTAAATAAGCTTTATTACCTATTGCATCTGGCGTTAGCCAAGATTTAAAAGTTAGTGTAGGTTCATCTAAATTTAAATTCATTAATGAATATTCTTTAAGAGCTGCTTCATGCAAATTAATGTAAAGCCCTTCTGAAGTTTTCATCATCAGCGAGGTTTGAACACCAGTTTTTGAAAATTGCTCTTGAGATGCATTACCAGTTAAAGCTTCATCAAACAATTCATTTATTTCTGAAAGTTTTGATGTGGTATAATCATATTCTTGCGTATCATAATCACCTGGAATCCAAAATGCAGTATGATCAGCTGTCATTGCAAACTCTGTATGTTCGTCTTTAATTACAAAATAGGTCAGTTTTTCTTGCTTTGGGAACTCATATCGAAACCCTAAACCTTCATTAAACAGTCGAAAACGAACGATGATATACCTATCTTTGCTAGGTTGCAATAATGTAACAGCCATTTCATTGTAATGATTTCGAATACTAGATTGCTCGCCCCAAACTGGCGACCAGGTTTGATCGAAAGTAGATGTCGAAATATCAGTTATTTCAAAAGTATTTAATAACGAAGTATCATCATTCACTAATTCTAACCCAAGCTTACTTTCAGCTATGACGGTTTTATCTTTGTAGCTTAAGGTGTAAGTTGGCGTGCCATCTTTTTTAAGTTCAAACTTCAATTGAAGTTCGGTATTGGGTGAAGACAACTTTTGCGCATGTAAATTCGCAAAAGTTATCAAGGTTAATAAACTTATAAAGATTGTTTTCAATGTTGTATAATTTAAAGGTTAATTAACTTCAACAGACCTGTAATATTAATTTGATCTGTTGAAGTTTATAAAAATTTAAGCACTTACGGTTTCAGCTTGAATAGTTCTAGATTCACCATTAACCATAACTTGTATTTGTTCTGCGCCTTTCAACTGAAAATCGACACCAGATTTTGAAACTGTTACCGTTAAAATCTGATTTCTAAAATTCACTTTGAATGAATAAGAATCCCATTGAGATGGAATTTTAGGCGCAAAATGAAGCTGATTATTTTTTACACGCATTCCGCCAAAACCTTCAACAATGCTCATCCAAGTTCCGGCCATAGATGTAATATGGCAACCTTCTTCTACCTCTTTATTATAGTCGTCAAGATCTAAGCGTGAGGTTCTTAAGTAAAACTGATAAGCTTGATCCATACGGTTTAATAAAGCAGCTTGAATGCTATGAACACAAGGAGATAAAGATGATTCATGAACTGTAAATGGTTCATAAAAATCAAAGTGGCGCTCAAGTTCTTCAGTTGAAAAGTGATCCTCAAAAAAGTAAAATCCTTGAAGCGTATCGGCTTGTTTAATGTAAGGTGAACGTAAAATTCTATCCCAAGACCAATATTGATTAATAGGTCTCAATTTTGGGTCTAAATCACTAACCTTAATCATTTCTTTATCTAAAAACCCGTCTTGTTGTAAATAAACTTGATGTTCTTCAGAAAAAGGAAAATACATTTTATCTGAAACCGCTTTCATTTGCGTTAACTCAACTTCAGTTAATTTCGTTTTATGTAAAATTCTTGAAAAGTCTTCAGGATAATTTTCTTTTAAAATTTCGAAATTTTCTAACATATAATCGATACACCATTTTGCCATATAATTGGTATAAAAATTATTATTAACGTTATTTTCATACTCATTTGGTCCCGTAACACCTAGAATAACATATTGGTTTTTTTGTTTAGAAAAAGTGGCTCTTTGTTGCCAAAAACGAGCAATAGCGATTAAAACTTCCATTCCCATATCAACTATGTAAGAATAGTCATTTGTAAAACGGTGGTAGTTGAAAATTGCAAAAGCAATTGCACCATTTCTATGAATTTCTTCAAACGTAATCTCCCATTCATTGTGTGATTCTTCGCCATTCATGGTGACCATAGGATAAAGAGCAGCTCCATTTTCAAAACCTAACTTTTCTGCATTTTCTATAGCTTTATCTAAGTGCTTATAACGGTATTTCAGCAAGTTTTTGGCTACTTCCTGATTTTTTGTGGCCATATAAAATGGTAAACAATAAGCTTCTGTGTCCCAATAAGTACTACCGCCATATTTTTCGCCTGTAAAACCTTTAGGACCAATGTTTAAGCGATGATCTGTTCCGGTGTAAGTTTGGTTAAGTTGAAAGATGTTAAACCTGATACCTTGTTGCGCTTTAACATCTCCATTAATACTTATATCACTCATCTCCCAAATTGAAGACCAAGCTTCTTTTTGTTCTTGTAATAGTTGAAGGTAACCAAGTTGATTTGTGGTTTGTAAAACTTGCTTAGCGGCATTAATTAACTGATCTTCAGCATAATTTAAAGACGTTGTATATCCAGCAATTTTCTGTAGTGTGAAACAATCGTTTGCATTAACTTTTGTTGTGTACTTCAAAGCAACTTTAGCATCAGTTTTAAATACTTCTGGTGAAAGTTCTACTTGTTCATGATTAATCAATAAACGAGATTCCATAAATGTACACACCTGATAATTGGTTTTCATGGTGTGAGACCTTATAAAGGCTTGATGATCTTCGGTTTGACTACCTAATATATTCCAAAATTTATCGTCCCAATTAGAATCTTGGTTTGTAATTCCGGCATCAATATATGGTGCATAAGAAATATTAGCTGAAGCATTTAAAGGTGTAATGTTATAATTGATAACGCCAACTTCATTATGTGCTAAGCTTAAAAAACGTGTAGCTTCTACTTCAATTTGAATGTCATTAGGAAGCGTGGCAATAAAGCTCCGTTTGTGCCAGCCTTCTTTCATATTCAATTCGCGCTTAAAGTTTTTAACTTCTTTACAAGTATTGAGATCAAATGTTTCACCTTCAATAGTGATATGGATTCCTATAAAATTAGGCGCATTTAAAACTTTAGCGAAATATTCAGGATAGCCATTTTTCCACCAGCCAACACGGGTTTTATCAGGGTAATAAATACCGCCAATGTAGCTTCCTTGAAAGCTTGGTCCTGAGTAATCTTCTTCAAAATTAGCACGTTGTCCCATCGCGCCATTTCCTAGACTAAAAAGGCTTTCTGAAGACTTAACATTAGACTTATCGAAACCATTTTCAATAATAGACCACTCATTTGGTGTGATATAATCTTGGTTCATTGTTTCTTTAATTTTATTGATTTAGGAGTTTTTCTAAAAAATTTTGACTGATTTCGGTGAAATCTGAAAATACGTAATTGGCCTCGCCTAAAACAGAAGTTTTGCCAATACCAATACTTAACATCTCAGCTGTGTTTGCTGCTTGAACACCAGCAACTGAATCTTCAAAAACAACGCAATTTTGAGGTTCACAATCTAATTGCTTGGCGGCTGTTAAAAAAACCTGCGGGTCTGGCTTTGCTTTGGTTACGACAGTACCATCAACTATAGCATCAAAATAATGCGTTAAATTAACCTGTTTTAAAATTCGCTTGGCATTTTTACTTGCCGAACCTAATGCAATAGGAATTTCTTTAGACTTTAAGAAATCTAAGGTTGACTTGACATCTGGCAAGATATCATCTTGGGTCATCTGGTCTACAAAACTAAGATACTCTGTGTTTTTTTGTTGCATCAGGCTATCAAACTTTTCTTGAGGTAATTCTTTGTTACCCCATTGAAGTATTTTTTCAAGCGATTTAATTCGGCTGACGCCCTTAAGCTGTTCGTTTTCTTTTTCTGTAAAATTAATATCGATGGAGTTAGCAAGGTTTTTCCAAGCAAGAAAATGGAATTTAGCAGTATCTACAATTACGCCATCGAGGTCGAATATAATTGATGTTTTAGTCATGATTTAAATTTTGATTCTTAGTCTGAATATCGTCTACATCTTTAACTTTTATAACTAAAAAAGCTGCTATAACCATGCTTATACCTGATAACAATAATGCAAATATAGCTTGATTTCCATAGGCATATTTAACCAATGGACCGCCAATAACTCCATTTAATATTTGAGGCAAAACAATAAAAAAATTGAAAATACCCATGTAAACGCCCATTTTCTTAGGATTTATGGCACCTGCAAGAATAGCATACGGCATTGATAAAATACTTGCCCAAGCTATTCCTATACCTATCATAGGCAATATAAGCCAATAACGATCAGGCATGATGTAAATTGAAATAAAACTTAAGCCGCCAATTAGTAAAGCATAAAAGTGGGTTTTCTTTCTACCAATTTTTTTAGCGATTTTTGGAAGATAAATAGCTACTGGAATGGAGACGAGATTATAAACCCCAAATAAAATCCCAACCCAATCGCCGGCTTCATTAAATAGTTCGCTAGACGAATCTGTATGTGGCAACCCGTAAAAATGTTGTGCGATTGCAGGAGTTGAAAACACCCACATTCCAAATAATGCAAACCAAGAAAAAAACTGGACCCAGCTTAATTGTTTCATGGTTGGCGGCATTTTTACAAAATCAACAAAAATATCACTAAGCTTTGCCTTTTCTTCTTCAATAAGGGTTGTTGCTGAGTTTTGTTCATTTAATTTATTTTCAGCTTGCTCTATAAGTTTAAGTTCTTCAGGAGAATATTCTTTTGTTTTAGCAATAGTCACTAAAATTGAAACTAATAGTACAACAGCACCAATGATAAATGACCATATAAGATTTAAAGGAACATTACCTTCAATGGCACGATTGCTTAGGCCAAAATACTCTGATAACACGTATGGCAACCAAGACCCAATCACGGCTCCAATACCAATTAAAATTGTTTGTACAGAAAAACCTAGCGTTCGTTGTTCTTTATCAAGAACATCGGCTACCAAAGCCCGAAATGGCTCCATTGAAATGTTAAATGATATATCCATAATCATTAACATTCCTGTACCGACCCACAAGGCAGGCAAAAAAGCGATAAATAAATCTGCTTGCGGTAAAAGAATTAAGCCAATTGATGCTAATATAGCACCAATTAAAAAATAAGGTTTTCTTCTTCCTAATTTCGTCCAGGTATTATCACTATAATGCCCAACTAAAGGTTGAACTATTAAACCTGTTATTGGCGCGATAAGCCAAAACCATGATAGCTGATGAACTTCTGCACCAAAGGTTTGTAAAATTCTGCTTGCAAAACCATTTTGCAGTGCGAAACCCATTTGAATACCTAAAAAGCCAAAGCTAAGGTAAATAATTTCTAAGGTAGAAAGTTTGCGTTTTTGCATATCGTTTTATTTGATTAAAACGATAAGTCAAGAATTAATTTCAAAACTTATCTTAAATAGGAAGTAAAAGTATAAGCTTTGATTATTTGGACAAATATATCAAAAATTATGACTCATTACTATTCAAAGTCGTTTCTCTTTCTATAATATCTGTCTCAACAACAACCGTTTTATAATTTTCATCTTCTGTTTCATCGGTGCTTTCAAGCCTATTGATAAGGAGTTTTGCGGCTTGACTACCCATGGCTTTACCATGTTGACTGACCGTAGTTAATGGCGGAAATGCGTGCTTTGAAAGTACACCATCAGTAAAACCTACAAATTGAATGTCTTGAGGGATAGAATAACCTAATTCTCTTGCAGCCTTCATTGCTGTTATAGCATAGAGCTCATTTACAGCGAAAATAGCATCAATTTCATTATGTTTTAAATAATTTTTTATTTGAGTCTCTAAATGTAAAAGTTCATCTTGAGGTTTGTTGTTATCTTCAATCTTAAGAATAAGATTTTCATCTAAATTGATATTATTAAATTGTAAAGCCTCGACATAACCTTTAGTTCTTAAACGTCCAACACTAACGTAATCTTCGGTTGTGATAATCCCAACTTTTTTAGCGCCCGAATCTATTAATTTTTGAACCGCTTTTCGTGAAGTGGCTATATCATCTACTACTATTTTATCGCAAATAATTTCATCTAAAACCCGATCAAACATAACTATTGGTATACCTTGATCAATCGTTTCAAATAAGTGGTGATAATCTTTTAGGGCTAATGTCTCCTTCGCAACTGAAATAATAAAACCATCGATACTCCCATTAGCAAGCATTTCAAGATTAATCACCTCTTTATCAAAAGACTCGTTAGATAAACCAACAATAACATTATAACCATGAGAGTTTGCGTAATCTTCAATACCTGAAATGACAGTAGTAAAGAAATGGTGAACAATCTCAGGAATAATAACACCAAGCGTTTTAGTTTTCTTATTTTTTAAACTTAAAGCAATATTGTTGGGTTTGTAATTGTAGAGTTTAGCAAAGGCCCGAACTTTTTCTTTCGTTTCATCACTTATTTCTTTACTATCGCGAAGCGCCTTAGACACTGTTGAAACGGAAACATCTAACTCCTTGGCTATAATCTTCAAAGTGGGCTTTTGTCTCATTTTTTACAATATCTGGAATTATTTCCTAAAAATACTAACTAATTCGAAAAAAACAGCCATTAAATAAAATATCTGAAAAAGTTTTCAACACGAAAACGTTATCGTAGATTTATTGAGTTTGAGTATACATTTAGTTTACATACTTTTAACATCAGGAAGTAAAAGTATATTAATTCTAATTTAAATTTTTACGTATGCAAACAATTAAACATTTGGGCTTTATACTACTATTATTGCCCATTAGCCTCTTTGCCCAACAAACTGTTAAAGGTACTGTTGTCGGTGAAGATGGTGTGCCAATTCCTGGTGTTAATATTTCTATAGAAAACACTAACAAGGGAACAACTACCGATTTTGATGGTAATTACTCAATCGTTGTAGAACAAAATCAAGTGCTAAAGTTCTCGTATTTAGGCTTTAAGCCGAAAAAAGTAACTTACACTAATCAAAATGAAATTAACATTACACTTCAACTTGACACAGCTGTTTTAGAAGAAGTTGTCGTTGTTGGTTATGGTACTGCAAAGAAAGAAGACTTAACTGGAGCGGTTGATTTGGTAACTCCAAAAGATTTCAACAAAGGTCCAATTAATTCAGCACAACAACTTATTACTGGTAAAATTGCTGGTGTTAATGTTACCTCAGCATCAGGTTCACCTGGTGATGGCCAAAATATTACAATTAGAGGTTTAGGCTCATTATCCTTAACTAGTGAGCCACTTTATGTTATTGATGGTGTACCAATTGATAATGGTGGCGTTGGTGGTTCTCGTAATCCATTAAATATTATTAACCCTAACGATATTGCAAGCATCACGGTTTTAAAAGATGCTTCAGCTACAGCTATTTATGGTTCTCGTGCCGCGAATGGTGTTATCCAAATTACAACTAAAAAAGGAAAAGACACCAAAGAATTTCGTTTTAATACATCCTATAATAGAACCATTAGAAATACTGTAGAAACTGTTGATGTACTAGGTGCTTCAGAATTTAGAAACTTAGTACAAACAATTGGTAATGAAAATCAGATTTCAAGATTAGGTGATGCTAATACAGATTGGCAAGACCAGATTTATGCTGATCAAGCCATGGGTGGTGAATTTAATACGAGTGCATTAGGTAATGCCTATGGTGTACCAATGCGCGTGTCTTTAGGTTATTCTGACCAGAATGGTATTTTAAGAGGCGATAACTTTTCAAGGTTAACAGGGTCTTTAAACCTGACGCCTACTCTATTAGACGAAAAGCTAAAGTTGACTTTTAATGCAAGAGGTTCTTATGTAGAAAATACATTTGCAGATCGTGGTGCTATCGGCGCAGCCGTGGCTTTTGACCCGACTCAACCGGTATTCGACGAAAATTCGCCGTTTGCCAATTACTACACTTGGTTAGATGGTGATCGTCAGCGTGGTTTAGCTACAACAAACCCAGTTGCTTTATTAGATTTAATTGATGACACTTCTGAAGTAAGAAGATTTATTACCAACTTAAAAGCAGATTATAAATTAACCGATGAGTTGACTGCAACTATAAATGCTGGTTATGACGAATCTAATAGTAATGGAAGACGTATAACTTCTAGTGATATTCCTACATCAGATGCTCCTGGAAGCGGTTTGCAAACAGGCGCTAGAACTGAATTTAGCCAAATCCAAAAAAACAAATTATTTGATGCTTACCTCAATTATAAAGGTAGCTTTAACGATGTGCATAACATTGATGCTACAGCTGGTTATTCTTACCAGGAGTTTGAATTTGATAACTTTAGCTATGATAGCGAGCGCGAGGAACAAGGCTTAGAATCTGAATTCATCGACAAATCTAGAAGCGTATTATTATCTTATTTTGGGCGTGTTAACTATAATTTTGATAGTAAATACTTAGTCACAGCAACCCTAAGAGCTGATGCCTCGTCTAAATTAAATCCAGACGATCGTTGGGGTTATTTTCCATCATTTTCAGCAGCTTGGAATATCCATAATGAAGATTTTATCGAAGAATCTAGCGTCATTAATGAATTGAAATTAAGAGCTGGTTATGGTGAAGTTGGTAACGTAAATGGTTTAGGAGATTACCGATTTTTAACACGTTATGTTGCTAGTCAACAAACAGCTAATTATCAGTTTGGAAATTCATTTTTACAAACCTTCAGACCAGAGCCAGTCAATGAAAATTTAAAATGGGAAGTCGGTTCAACTATAAACGTTGGTTTAGATTATGCTATTTTAGATAATCGTATTTCTGGTTCAGTAAATGCTTACAGAAGAGAAACAAAAGATTTAATTGCATTTACGCTTGTAGATCCATTTACAAACTTCGGTAACCGTATTGATGCTAATATTGGTGATATGGTTAATGAAGGTATAGAATTTACTTTAAACCTTAGACCAGTTGATACTGATGATTTTCAATGGGACATCAATTACAACATATCATTTAATGAAAATGAAATTACAAGACTACCAGACGAACAAAACGTTGGTGGTATAAGTGGTGGTACAGGTAATAATGTTCAAATTCATCGCGAAGGTGAAGCGCCTTTTAGCTTTTATGTTTACGAACAAGTTTATGACTCAAACGGTAGCCCTATAGAAGGTGTTTTTGTAGATAGAAACAGCGACGGAATCATAAATAATGATGACCGATACATTAAAGAAGATCCTTATGCAGATGTGCTTATGGGCTTAAACACTAACTTAAGCTATAAAAACTGGGATTTATCTATTCAATCTAGAGCAAGCCTTGGTAACTATGCTTATGATAATGTAGCTTCTGCTAATGGGTATGAAAGACGAGCAACTGATAATCAGATTTTATCAAACCTTCACGTTGATTATTTAAATACAGGTTTCAAAACTATTACTGAACAAAACTTGTTAAGTGATTATTATGTACAAGAAGCCTCATTTTTTAGAATTGATAATATAACTTTAGGTTATAATTTTGATAGTTTATCAAAAAATGCGAATTTTAGGGTGTATGGATCTTTACAAAACGCTTTAGTTGTAACCGATTATGATGGTATCGATCCTGAAATTTCTGGAGGAATTGATAACAATTTCTATCCAAGACCAAGAACACTAGTTATTGGTGTTAATGTTGATTTTTAAAAAAAAATGAAAATGAAAAGAACGAGTTTAAAATTTAGTTTTATTGCACTTTCTGCTTTATTGGTAATGTCTTGCCACGATGAGTTAGACCAAACACCGATAGATCCAGATACTGTAACTGAACAAGATGTATTTGCAGATGCAAGTCAAGCAAAAGGCGCGCTTGCCAAATTATACGCAAGTTTAGCCTTAACAGGACAACAAGGTCCTGCAGGCCAACCAGATATTTCTGGTATAGATGAAGGTTTTTCACAATACACTAGAATGCTGTATAATCTAAACGAACTAACAACTGATCATGCTGTTGTTGGTTGGGGTGATCCAGGTTTACCTGATTTACATGCTATGTCTTGGTCTTCAGGTAACGATTTTACAGAAGCCATGTATTATAGATTAGCCCAAGAGGTTTCATTTACTAACTCTTTTATTGCAAATGCAAACCTGTTAACAGACCCTATTGTTGAACAGTATATTGCCGAAGCAAGGTTTTTAAGAGCCTTTGCTTATTATAATTTAATGGATTTATATGGTAATGTGCCATTAACTACTGAAATTTCAACTGAATTACCTGAACAAGCTTCAAGAGCTGAGATTTTTAGTTTTGTTGAACAAGAACTTCTAGATATCCAAAGTTCACTAGCAACAGATGGTTCTAATGAATACGGTCGCGTTGATGAAGTAGCCGCTTGGGCATTATTGTCTAAATTATATTTAAATGCTGAAGTATTCACTGGTGAAGCTAGATACAATGAAGCAGTAGAATTTTCTGAAAAAGTGATTAATTCATCATATAGTATTAATACAAATGATGCCAACGGAAATGGCTCTGCCTACGATGAATTATTTTTAGCTGATAATAATGTGAACGGCGCTCAAAACGAATTTATATTTGCTTTAAACTTTGATGGCTTACAATCACAAACATTTGGAGGAACAACATTCTTAACACATGCCTCAATTGGTGGTAATATGAACGCTTTAGATTATGGCGTTAATGCAGGTTGGGCTGGCTTAAGAACAACTGATGCATTAGTGAAAAAATTTGATGTTACCGATGATGCATTGAATAACTCTTTTAACACAATTTCTAATTGGGCAATCATTGGTAGTGCAACACCAAATGGATGGAATGATCCTGACACAGATATGTATGAAGTTGGTACAGATGTTTATCAAATTTTCGCTACATTGTCTGATGGCGAAATGAAGTTTAGAAGAGATAATGATTGGGCTGTAAATTATGGCGGCGCTGATGGTAATGCAGAACTCAACGGTGGTAACATCAGTGTAGATGCTGGTCGTTATTTAATTACTTTAGACTTAAATAACAATACCTACACACTTGAGTCAATTTATAATGATTTACCAGATGCTAGAGCAATGTTTTATACAAATGGACAAAGTTTAGAAATTGAGGAAATTCCTCCTTTTGAACAGGGTTTTGCTGTAACCAAGTTTAAAAATATTGACTCTAATGGTAATCAAGGCAGTGATAATACTGGTAATTATGTAGACACAGACTACCCAGTGATCAGATTACCTGAAATCTATCTAAATTACGCTGAAGCAACACTTCGCGGTGGAAATGGTAGTGAGGCTACAGCAGTTAACTTAATAAATGAAATTAGAGAGCGAGCGTATGGAAATTCTAGTGCAAGCATCAATAGTTCAGATTTAACATTAGAATTTGTTCTAGATGAACGCTCAAGAGAACTTTATTGGGAAGGCCAACGTAGAACAGATTTAATTAGATACAATCTTTTTACAACAAACGATTACTTATGGCCTTTTAAAGGAGATGCACAAAATGGTGTTTCAGTTCCTGAATTTAGAACGCTATTTCCTATTCCAAACGACTTATTATCAATTAATCCAAATTTGACACAAAATGAAGGCTATTAATCAATTAACTTTTTTAAAGTTATTTTCTATAATCATCGCTCTCGGTTTATGGAGTTGTGATGACCAAGAATTAACTCAAATTAATGAAAATGCTAACACAGCCCTATCGCTATCTATTGATGCGGTTGTGATGACTGAAGATAACACTAATGAAGAAATCTTAACGGCTACTTGGACAAAACCAGACTTTGGTTTCCAGTCAGTTCCTGAATACACCATTGAAGTTGATATGATGGGTAACGATTTTAGTAGTCCTAGGTTAGTAAATGTAGGCAGAAATACTTCAAAAGTATTTACTTCTGAAGAACTCAACAGTATCTTATTAAACCTAGGTGCTACACCAATGGAAGTTAATCAAATAGAAATGAGATTACTTGTAAGTTTAAGTGATGCCCAAGAAAGTTACACTCAACCTGTAGGTCTTGAAGCCACACCTTTTTCTTCAATTCTAGATTTATCAACTAATTTAGGTGTTGTTGGTAGTGCCACGCCTGGCGGTTGGAGTTCAACAAATGAAACTCCTATTCAAGATATTCCATTTTATTCGACTTCTGAAAACAATGTGGTTGTTGCCTATGCAACATTAAGAGATGGTGAAATGAAATTCAGAGAGAATAATGATTGGGCAGTCAATTATGGTGATGATGGAAATGATGGCTCTTTAGAGCCTAACGGTGCAAATATTCCAGTGAGTGCAGGCAATTACAAAATAACCGTTAATACTGAAACTTTAGAATGGTCTATTGAAGAGTATTCTTGGGGAATTGTAGGCGGTGCTACTGTCTACGGTTGGGACACACCAGACATAAAATTTGAATATAACCCTTTTCAAGATAATTGGAAAGCCGCTGCTACATTGACTGATGGTGAAATAAAATTCCGTCAAAATGAAGAATGGAGTTTTGACTATGGTGATAATGGCGCAGATGGAACACTTGACCAAGGTGGTGATAATATTGCAGTTGAAGCTGGACATTACATCATCACATTAGATTTAAACAGTCAAACTTATGAATTAGAACCAACTGATTTGTGGGGTCTTGTTGGTAGCGGTACTACATTTGGCTGGGATGCACCTGATCCAGATAAATTTTTACCTGATTTCGGAATTAACGAAGGTATGTACTACTTAAATGGTGTTGAAATTGGTGCAGGAGAAGTTAAAGTTAGACAAAACGAAGATTGGGGCGTTAATTACGGTGATGATGGAAATGACGGAACGCTAGAATTAGGCGGTGCTAATATTCCTGCAACACCAGGTATTTACAATGTTGAAATGAATTTTACAGTAAATCCACCGACTATTAACTTTTACCCTTGGCAATAAGGTCTAAATTACATAAAGGTCTACTTGAAGAGTAGGCCTTTTTAAATTCTAAAATTTATGAAAAAAAATCTACTTTTAATAATAAGTCTTTTATTAGGGGCAATCAGCTTAGCTCAGCAACAGACAGGGAATTTTACAATCACTCCACCTAGTTTTGAGCAAGATGATGAAATTACAATCACTTTATCTGGTGTTGTTCCAGGAGTTTGGAGTACAAGTGATGTTTATTTGTGGGCTTGGTACACGAATGCTAATGGTCAACAATTCGACTCGCCTACTAATGGCTCGTGGACAAGTTCTAGTGAATCACAAAAAATGACCAATAATGGTGATGGTACTTTTTCATTTACAATGACTCCAACCGACTTTTACGGTGCGACTGACATTGTTGAAATTGGCATGCTTGCTAAAGCTAAAGATGGTACAGGCGATAAAAAAACACAAGACTTTGTAACCGATGTTGGAACATTTCAGTTAACGCTTAATGCACCTCAAGAAGACTTAAACGTAATCCAAAACGGTGACAACTTTTCTATTTCAGCCTCAAACTCAGCTGGGAATGCCACTTATGTTTTATCTGCTAATGGAAGTGTAATTAATACTCAAACAGGTATTAACACGTATTCTTATACCGATACAAACATTACTGAGAATAAAGAGTATATTCTAGAAGTGACCCAAGGTTCTATAACTTTTACAAGAGAGTTTTCAGTTATCGCTGAACCAACCATTAACTCGGTTGCTATGCCAGCTGATTATGAAGATGGTATCAATTATATTAGTGATACTGAAGCCATTTTAGTTTTAAATGCACCTGAAAAAGATTTTGTTTACGTTGCAGGTAGCTTTAATAACTGGAATCCTGACGGAACCTATGCTATGAATATTGATCCTACGAGAGATAATAAATTTTGGATTTCATTAGATGGTTTAACACCTGGACAAATTGAAACCTATCAATATTGGGTTGTAGACCAAACACCAGTTAATGGTTCGCCTAAAGTAGTAAAAACTGCAGACCCATTTTCAACTTTGGTTTTATCACCTTTTGATGATCCTGGAATTCCAACAAATTCATATCCTAACTTACCTCAATATCCTGATGGTCAAGAACGTGAAGTGAGTGTCTTACAAACAGCAAAGCCAGAATATAACTGGCAAGTAACTGATTTTGAAAAACCTAAAAAGGAAGATCTTGTGGTTTATGAAGTTCTAGTTAGAGATTTCGATGGTGACAGAAACTACCAAGATTTAATCGATAAGATAAACTATTTTAAAGATTTAAACATCAATGCCATTCACCTTATGCCAGTGATGGAATTTGAAGGCAACGAAAGTTGGGGATATAATACAGCTTTTCATATGGCTTTAGACAAATTCTATGGGACTGAAAATAAACTTAAAGAGTTCATAGATTTATGTCATCAAAATGATATTGCTGTCATTCTTGACTTGGTATTAAATCATGCTTATGGTCGTAATCCTATGGTAAGAATGTGGATGAATGATCCTGATGGTGATGGTTGGGGCGGACCTTCAATAGAAAATCCCTACTTCAACACGTCTCCTCGACATAGCTATAATGTAGGTAACGATTTTAATCATCAAAGTGATTTTACTCAATACTACACTGAACGTGTCATCAAACACTGGATTCAAGAGTTTAAAATTGATGGCTTTAGATGGGATTTAACAAAAGGCTTTACTCAAAATTGTTCAGGCTCTAATGAATCATGCACAAATAGTTACCAACAAGATCGCGTAGATGTTTTAAAATCTTACGCTGACTATTCATGGTCGTTAGATGATAGCCATTACGTTATTTTTGAACATTTAGGCCAAGATAATGAAGAACAGCAATGGGCTAATTATCGCTTAAATGAGAATAAAGGAATTATGCTTTGGGGCAAGATGACAGACCAATATAATCAACTTACAATGGGCTTTAATTCTAATAATGATATTACTAGAATGGGTCACGAAAGCCGTGGTTTTAATGCACCTCGATTAATGGGCTATGCCGAAAGTCATGATGAAGAACGCTTGATGTATAAAAATCTAGAATTTGGAAACACTTCAAACGCTTCTCATAATGTACAAAATTTAAACACAGCTCTATCTCGCATGTCTGCACTTGGCGCTGTTACAATGACTATTCCTGGCCCTAAAATGATTTGGCATTTCGGAGATTTAGGGATGGAAAACTCTATTTTTACTTGTAATGATGGTAGTGTCAACTTACCAGGTGGTACTGATGGTGACTGTAAACTTGACACTAAACCTCAACCACAGTGGACGAATAATTGGCTCAACGACCCTATAAGAAGTCAGATTTATAATGATTGGGCAAGATTACACGAATTAAAAATTGATGAAGATGTTTTTGAAGGTGATTATGCCATAAATTCTGGTAATACTTTAACACCACGTATTTATGTATTTGACAACAACTTACCTGCTTCATCACTTAAAAACGTGGTGGTCCTTGCTAACTTTGATGTTACTGCAAGAAATATCACGCCTGATTTTCCTTATACCGGTGAATGGTACGACTTAATGGATGAAACAGGTTCAACTTCTATAAATGTAAATAACACTTCAGCAGCTATTAATATTCCTGCTGGAGAATTTAGAATTTACGGAAATGCACCTTCAACTTTAAGCAACAACCAGTTTAATCAAGAGAAAATTGCATTGTATCCTAATCCTACTTCAAATGCATTCAAGCTATCAGTTAATGTAAAAACTGTAAAAATTTATAATACGCTTGGCAAGGAAGTTAAATCTTTTAAAGCTGTAAATGCGCATCAAATTTTGAATATATCAGAACTTAAAACTGGTTTGTTTTTTGTACAAATTACAGATGAATCTGATGTAAAAGAAACTCTTAAGCTTATTAAACGTTAAGTTTGCTTAGTTTCGATCAATAAAAAAGCGCCCAGATTGGGCGCTTTTTTTATTTAATTTCTATTATAGTTTCACTTAATGGTCTTCTCACTTTTTTAAAACTGGCAAACTCATCATCATTTGAACGGTAACCTATGGCACAAACTAAAACTGATTTGAGATTTTTAGATTTTAAATCTAAAACTTCATCGTATTTGTGAGGAAGAAAACCTTCCATAGGAGAAGCATCAACTCTCTCTAAAGCACAAATAGTTAATACATTACCTAAAGCTAAATAAGCCTGGTTTTTAGCCCATTTTGAAATTTCATCATCTGTTTTTTTATCAAAATCATTAATTAAAAACTCCCTAAAAGGTGATAAAATTTCATCAGGTGTCTCTCTAATTGACTTAATAAGTTCAAAGTTATCTTCAATAAAGGCTTGATTAATCCTTTCTTCTCTACAAATTACTAATAAATGAGAAGCTGTTTTAACTTGTTGTTGATTAAAACTGTGTCTAAATAATTCATCTTTTAGATCTTTATTAGAAATCACAACTAATTTTAGTGGTTGCAGACCATATGAAGTTGGCGTCAAGTTAAAACCCTCAATGATTCTTTGTAAAATCGATTGAGGAACTATTTTATTATCGTCAAATTTTTTAGCGGCATAGCGCCATTTTAAAGCTTCAATCGTATCCATTTAATTATTTTGTGCAAATATAGGAAGCTAAAAGTTAGACAACTTACAAAGTTTACTTAAAAGAATTCACTTACCAGTTTGTCAAAAAAAGTTTAAAAGAATACCCAGTAGGATCTTTCATAAACAATAATGCAGATCTACCTGAAGATAAATAATTATCAATCTCAGGACGAATTTGCTCTAATGTAAACCACTGCTCCACTCTAATTGCAGAATTAAACCAGTTTAATTTTTGTGGCATCATAAATTGAAAATCTTTCCAGTCTTGACTGTAAAATAATTGTTTTGAGAGCCACTCACCTTCAACTTGAACATTAGTTAATGTGCTAAATTCTGGTAACTTTTCCTGAAATGGCTTAAACAGCATGGCCTTAAAACATAATCTTTGTTGAATAGATTTTTGTTTTAGTCTCAAACTATCAAGTTCAGAAGTGGCATTTTTTTGGTATAAAAGTGGAAATTGTTTAGTCTTGAGTTTATGTAATTTATCCTCAAAACGATCTCTTCTATTTGGACCAATCCAACAAAAATCGGCTGTAGTTGATAAGCTGGCATCAAATAAATAAACTTTATAAACCAATTCAAGTTGAAAAACTTCAGCTGTTACTAAATCCCGAACAAGAAAATCAAATTCACCTAAGGTTTGCTTCTGTTTAACAATTTGAAGGCTATGAGCAATCACTTCATATTGCTCAGATTGTTGTAATGCTTCAAGCATAAAAAGTTCGGCTCTTTTACCTATAAATTTCTGATTGGTTTCAAATTGTGGTGACAAAGAATAATTGTCGGGTTTAAAATCAAAAACCCTGATGTTTTTTATAAAATCATCAGGGTTTTGTACAAGCAAAGGTGTTTTAAAAAAAGCTTTATATTGGTCTTTGATTTTCATTAAATCACATCTAATGCGATGTCTATCATTTTAGAAAAAGTGGTTTCACGATCTTCGGCACTAGTTACTTCACCAGTAACGAGTGAATCAGAAATTGTTAAAATAGCTAGGGCTTCTACTCCAAATTTTGCAGCGATTGAATATAGAGCAGCTGCTTCCATCTCAACACATAAAACATTGTAAGCCGCCCATTTTTTATAATCGTCTTTTTGGTCTGTATAAAACAAGTCTGATGATAAAACATTACCTGCTTTTATTTGAATTGATCTGCTTTTGGCAGCTTCAACTGCTTTTTGAAATAAATTAAAGCTCGCTGTTGGAGCAAAATCGCCACCATCAAACCTATTACGGTTTATAGCTGAGTTTGTTGAAGCTGACATTGCTAGAACAACGTCTCTCAGTTCGATATCTTTTTGCATAGAACCAGCACTTCCGACGCGAATTAATTTTTTTGCGCCATAATCATTTATCAATTCGTGAGCATAAATACTAAATGAAGGCAAACCCATGCCTGTACCTTGAACGGACACCTTTTTGCCTTTGTAAGTTCCTGTATAACCAAACATATTTCTAACATCGTTATAACATTTGGGATTTTCAAAATAAGTTTCGGCTATCCATTTAGCGCGAAGCGGATCGCCAGGTAACAATACAGTTTCTGCGATTTCATTAGTTTGGGCTTTAATATGTAAACTCATTAATAATCGTCTTTAGAGGTTAAACCATTCATAATTGCAACACCTGAAGAAGCGCCTAATCGATGTACGCCTAAATCTATAAACATTTGTGCTGTTTTAGCATCACGTATTCCTCCAGAAGCTTTAAGTTTAACTTGATTTGAAACGCTAGCTTTCATAATTTTAATAGCTTCAACTGTAGCGCCACCACTGCCAAAACCTGTTGAAGTTTTAACATAATTTGCACCAGCTTTTTCTGAAATTTCTGAGGCTATTTTGATTTCTTCGTCTGTTAAGTTACAAGTTTCTAGAATTACTTTTAGCGTGAAGTTACCAACTGCTTTTTTTACTTCAGCAATATCTTCTTTAACACGGTCTAATTCACCAGATTTTAAAAAGGATTGGTTGATGACCATGTCAAATTCGGTTGCACCATCTTTTAAGGCTTGACGTGCTTCTTCAACTTTTGCTTTAGTTGACGTGTTACCAAGTGGAAAACCAATTACTGTACAAATTTTAACACTAGAATCTTTTAACAATTCTGTGGCTAACTCTACAAAACAAGGATTAATACAAACACTTGCAAATTGATAAGTTTTAGCTTCTTTACAAAGTTGTTTAATATCTGAAATGCTAGTGGTTGCTTTTAAAGCTGTATGATCTATAAATTGATTAATTGACATGTGTTTATATTTTAAACATTAAATCTAAAATTCATAATATCGCCATCTTGTACGATATATTCTTTTCCTTCAACACTTAATTTCCCTGCTTCTCGTACTTTTGCTTCGCTACCCAAAGTTACAAAGTCATTATATTTAATCACTTCTGCTCTAATAAATCCTTTTTGAAAATCTGTGTGTATAACGCCTGCAGCTTCAGGTGCTGTAGCACCTACTTTTACTGTCCAAGCCCGAACTTCCTTTTCGCCTGCTGTGAAATAAGTTTGTTGATTTAGTAATTTATAGGCTGAACGAATAAGCTTGGCAACGCCAGCTTCTTCTAAGCCAATATCTTCTAAAAACAATTGGCGTTCTTCAAAATCTTCTAATTCGGCTATATCGGCTTCTATACCTACTGCTAAAACTAAAATTTCGGCATTTTCATCTTTAACTGATGCCTTTACTTTTTCAACATAAGCATTGCCATTTACAGCCGATTTTTCGTCGACATTACAAACATACATGACGGGCTTATCTGTAATAAATTGTAAGGGTTTTACAAATGCTTCTCGATCGTCTTTATCAATATTTATAGCTCTTACAGAAGTTCCTTCTTCTAAGCCTTTTTTAAGTTGTTCTAAAACAGCAAGTTCTTTTTGAGCTTCTTTTTGCCCGGTTTTTGCCGCACGTTTTACTTTCTCAAGTTTTTTTTCGACGGTCTCTAAATCCTTCAATTGAAGTTCTAAGTCTATAGTTTCTTTATCATTTATGGGATCTATTTTACCATCAACATGAACAACATTATCATCATCAAAACAACGTAAAACATGCAAAATTGCATCGGTTTCTCTAATGTTTCCTAAAAATTGATTTCCTAAACCTTCACCTTTGCTAGCACCTTTTACAAGACCTGCAATATCAACAATTTCAACTGTTGCAGGAATTACTCGCTCTGGATTTACTAAACTCTCCAGTTTAAGTAGTCTTTTATCGGGAACGTTCACGACACCTACATTAGGTTCAATAGTACAAAACGGGAAATTTGCACTTTGTGCTTTTGCGTTAGATAAAGAGTTAAATAAGGTAGATTTTCCTACATTTGGTAAACCAACAATTCCTGCTTTCATAAATTAATTATTTAAGGATTGCAAAAGTAAGGATTATCATAATAAAAAGTCTAAGAAATAGACTTCAACTTATAAAATAGAACTTATACAATGAAATTTAATCGATCTACACTTCTTTATACTATTGCGGCTTTAATTACAATTTATGGTTTAGTAACCGGCCGGTTTATATTTATTTTATTGGCGTTTCCATTAGGTTTGTTTAATTACACGAAAGACAATTCAGATAAAAAATAGAACGTTAATCTTAATTTAAATACAAGCCTTGACTTCTATTATATTATTAATTTTAAACAAAAACATAATGGATAAAAATCATACACTTTCAACTAAAATAAACGATTTAAAAGAAGATGGTTATACGATAGATTTTAAACTTACCGAAAATGCTTTAGAATCTGACAGCGAAAATTCATACTCTGAAAATGATTTTATTGTAGATAAAGTCTATAGATTTGAAGGCATGTCTAACCCGTCTGATAATTCTATTTTATATGCCATTACAACAGAAGATGGCAAAAAAGGGATTCTTGTTGATGGTTATGGCGTTTCTGGTGGTCAAACTAGTAAATCTATTCAAGAAAAACTCAATTTATCTTTAAATAGATAGAAAATTAAATAAAGTTTAATTAATAAAAAACAAATATAATTATGGGTTATTTAAATTTAGAATCAACTGATTTAACTGTGAAAGAACTAAATGTACTATTAGCTGATTATCAATTATATTATCAAAAATTAAGAAATTATCACTGGAATATAGTCGGTAAAAGTTTCTTTGATTTACACGAAAAGTTTGAAGAAATGTATGATGATGCAAAGCTTAAAATCGATGAAATTGCAGAAAGAATTTTAACTTTAAGAAAGCATCCTGTTAGTAATTTGTCTGATTACCTAAAAATTTCTAATTTAGAAGAATCTGCATCAGATATTAATGATGTAGCTATGGTTAATAACTTATTAAATGATCATGGTAAACTCATTAAACAAATGAGACAAGTAGTAAGTGTTGCAGATAAAAATGGTGACGAAGGTACTATAGATTTAATTGGTGCTTACATCCGTGAATTAGAAAAAACAAGTTGGATGCTAGATGCTTGGGTTAAAAGTGTTGATGATAAATAATTATTAAATGAAAGAAGCCGATATATTAGACCAAACACAAAGTGTTTGGTCTTCTTTTTACGAAAAAATTTTTGTTTGGATAAATGAATTTATAGATAGTTTACCCAACTTAATTTTAGCAATAATAGTATTTATCCTTTTTATTATCATCTCTAAATATGCAGGAAAACTATTTAATAAAATTCTAGCACGAAGCTCTACACAAGCCTCTATTAGAGTAATTTCGGTAAAAGTTTTAAAAGCCGTTATTGGCCTGATAGGCTTTTTTATTGCTTTAGGAATTTTAAATTTAAATACTGTTTTAACTTCAGTCCTCGGAGCGGCTGGTGTTGTAGGTTTAGCAGTAGGTTTGGCCTTGCAAGGTACATTAAATAATACCTTTTCAGGTGTAATTATTAGTTTCTTACCAAAAATTCAAATTAACGACTGGATTGAAACGAATGATTTTGCAGGCAAGGTGATTGATATCAATTTAAGAAGTGTTGTTTTGCAAACTGCAGATAATAATCACGTCATGATTCCGAACTCTAAGATTGTAGATTCGGCTTTTAAAAACTTCAGTAGCGACCCACGTGGTCGTGTTACAGTTTCATGCGGTGTTGGCTATGAAAGTGATTTAGATGAAGTTCAACAAATAACAACCGATGCTATCGAAGCTATTTTTAAACAAAAATTCAATGAAGAAATTGAATTTTTTTATACTGGTTTTGGAAATAGCTCAATTAATTATATCATACGGTTTTGGACAAAAGTTGAAAATCAAAAAGATATTTATACTGCTCAACATCAAGCTATTTTAGCGATTAAAAGAGCCTACAATAAACATGATATCAACATACCATTCCCAATAAGAACACTAGATTTTGGTAAAAATAAATTTAGATCTGAAGTTTTAGATATTCGACATCAATCAGATGAAAATTAAGACTTATTGAATCATTTCTTCATATAGCGCTTCGTATTTTGGTACAATAGCTTTTACATCAAATTGAAGCGCTGTTTTCTTAGCATTAACCTTAAAATTTTCTAGTCTTGCTTCATTAGATAAAATATGGAGCGCATTTTTAGCCATGTCTTCAACATCTCCTAAATCAGATAAAAACCCTGAAACACCATGCTTATTAACTTCTGGTATTCCACCAGTATTTGTTGAAATCACAGGAACGCTATAAGCCATTGCTTCTAAAGCAGCAAGACCAAAACTTTCTTTTTTGGATGGTAACAAAAACAAGTCTGAAAAACAAAGTATTTTTTCGACCTCATTACTCTTTCCTAGAAAAATAATATCTTGTCTAACGTTTAGTTTATGAGCTAAAACTGAAGCATTTTCGCGTTCAGGCCCATCACCAACAATAATTAATTTGGCCTTCAACTGTTGCCTGATTTTAGCAAATACCTTAATTACATCACTAATTCGTTTTACTGGACGTAAATTACTAACATGTGTAATTATTTTCTCATCATCATTAGCCATTAAATGCCTTTGGCAGTTACCAACATCAAACTTAACTTTCTCAAAATCAATAAAATTAGGGATGACATTAATATCTTTATTGATATCAAAAATATCAAGCGTATTTTCTTTTAAACTTTGAGAAACAGAGGTTACTAAATTACTTTGATTGATACTAAAGTTAACCGCTGGCTTGTAAAATGAATGGCTACCAACCAAAGTAATGTCTGTACCATGCAATGTTGTAATCATTGGTAAATTAATACCTTCATCCTGAAGCATTTGCTGTGCCATAAATCCAGCATAAGCATGCGGAATAGCATAATGGACATGAAGCAAATCAATTTGATGCTGTTTAACAACTGTAACAAGCTTACTTGACAGTGCTAACTCATAAGGTTGATAGTGAAATAATGGATATTCAGGTACAATTACCTCGTGATATTTGATTTGGTGAGACAAATATTCTAATCTAACGGGCTGTTTGTATGTAACAAAGTGTATTTCATGTCCGCGTTTGGAAAGCGCGATTCCTAATTCTGTTGCAACTACTCCGCTTCCACCAAAAGTTGGGTAGCAAACAATGGCTATCTTCATATCTTAAAAATGAAATTAAACCACTAATTTAGAATTTTATAAACTAAGAAATCTTAAATAAAATCAAATTTAATTTTATATATCAAGTGAATCATAAATAACCTGCTGAATTTTGGTGCGAATATCTTCATCAATCAGTTTTCTGTTTGAAGCATCCGGATGAATTCGGTTGGATAAAAAGACATATAAAATTCCAGTTGAAGGATCTGCCCAAGTATAAGTTCCTGTAAATCCTGAATGACCAAAACTAGTCATGGAAACGCAACCACAAGTAGGACCAACATCATCTAGTTGCGGCTTATCAAAGCCTAAACCTCGCCTAACATCTTTATCACAATAATAACAAGTATTAAAAGCTTGAATGGTTGAAGGCTTAAAATAGGTTCTACCACCAAAAGTACCTTCATTCAGGTACATTTGCATAAACTGAGCTACACTTCTAGCATTCCCAAATAAGCCGGCATGACCACCAACTCCGCCAAGCATTGCGGCGCCTTGGTCATGAACATTACCATGAACTAATTGTTTACGCCAAATTTGATCATTTTCGGTTGGTGTAATTTCAGATAGAGTTTTATGCCGTTTAGGGTAAAAAAACATATTTTTAATATGCATTGTTTTATAAAAATCATTTTGAATGATAGTGTGAATTGAATCTTTGTAAGATCGCTCAATAAACTGTTTTAAAAAGTAGAAAGGAAGATCTGAATATTTATATTCAACTTCTTCTAAAAGTTCAGATGAAGCTATTTCAGCATAAATTGAGTCCTGATAATCTTCTCTTAAATATAAAT
This sequence comes from Psychroflexus salarius, assembly GCF_900129035.1. Classification (GTDB taxonomy): domain Bacteria; phylum Bacteroidota; class Bacteroidia; order Flavobacteriales; family Flavobacteriaceae; genus Psychroflexus; species Psychroflexus salarius. The sequence goes on from NZ_FQTW01000001.1 coordinate 433,566, forward strand.
TTTCAGTGACTGGAATACTGAATTTTTTTGAAGGCATTTTGCGATAGTAATTATCTAAACTATCTAAAGTTGAAGCATAAAAAGGAATCCAGGCTTGTAAACCAGCATAATGTGATAGCATTCGTTTAACCGTAATATTAGCCTTGTTTGTTGTATCTAGTTCAGGTAATAAATTTGAAAGATTATCATGAATGCTGACCTTGCCTTCTTCAACCAAACGCATAAATAAAGGTAATGTTGATAAGATTTTAGTTAATGATGCTAAATCATAAACATCTGTAGATTTGACAGGTATCTTATTTTCATAAGTATGAAAACCCAAAGATTTATCGTAAAAAATATGTCCATTTTTAGCTATAATAACTTGAACACCTGGTGACATTTTCTGTTCAATAACTTCGGTTAATAAGCTATCAACTTCAGCGAGTTTAGCTGTGTTAAACCCTAAATTTTGAGGATAATCATATCCCATTCTTCCTAAAGTAGAGTTTTGATAACCTGTTCCAACGGGAAAAGCATTGGTAATAGAAACTGGCAAGCGACCTTGAGCTTTTGTAGCACCAAAAATAATTTCAGCAGCTACTTGTTGCGCATCATCAGCATTTTGGTAGGCTTGTAAAATCACTTCAATTGGTAAAAATGAATTAAGGTCAAGCAATGCATACGGACTTGTAAAATTTACAAAAACTAACTTATGTTCTCTAGATATGGCATCTAATAATTTAATTTCAGATGTTGTTAAGCTGTATGATTTCCAAGGGTTTTCATCAGATTTATGATGACTTATAATAACCTGATCTGCAAACTTCAACTCTTCTAAAAGATTAGGATTTTCTATTGAAAATGAATTGATTTCAGCATAATTTGAAAGTGTTTCAATAAACTTGTTATTCTCTGCATCACCTAATTTTATATAAGCTATTTTAGAGTGTTGAGTTTCTGCAATTGGAATACTATTTAAATCATTCTTAACCAAAGTTATCGCCTCTTTAAATGCCTTAAAACGAGTTGCCTTGTTTTTATCTGTATTAAGATCAGAAGCCAAATTTTTAAGTGATACAGGTTGATAGTTATTTAAACCAACCTTGTATTTAGCGTAAAGTATTTTTTTAACTGAGTGCGTTAATCTTGATTTAGTAATTGTTCCGTTATTGTAGGCATTTTTTATTTGTTTAATAGCAGCTTCTAAATTGTTTGGTATAAGTAAAACATCATTTCCCGCTAAAAAGGCCTTTAACTCAACAATGCCTTTATCTCCAAACTCACTAGCACCTTTCATATTTAAAGCATCGGTAAAAATTAATCCAGAGAACTGAAGTTGATTAATCAAAAGTGAATCGACTACTTTAGATGATAATGAGGTTGGCAAACCTTCTTGCTCGGTTAATTTTGGAACATTTAAGTGGGCAACCATTACGCTGCTAAGTCCTTGTTTAAATAGCTTTTTATAGGGATATAATTCGACTGAATCTAAACGTTTTACATTAAAATCAAGACTTGGCAGGGTTTTGTGTGAGTCTTGATCAGTATCACCATGACCTGGAAAATGTTTGGCATTTGCCAAGACACCTTCAGCTTGAAAGCCTTTAATTAAAGCCAGGGCTTTTTGGGTAACCTGATTACGATCTTCACCAAAAGAGCGGTTTCCTATAATAGGGTTTTTAGGATTAGTATTAATATCTACAACAGGTGCAAAATTTACATGAACACCAAGCCGCTTGCTGTGCTGAGCAATTTGTTGTCCAACCTCAAAAACCGTATTATTATTGGTTATTGCGCCAAGTGTCATGTTATAAGGAAAAGAGAAAGTTTCATCTAAACGCATTGACAAACCCCATTCGGCATCCATTCCTATTAATAAAGGAACTTGGGCTAGTTGTTGAAATTCATTTGTAAGTTGTATTTGTTGTTTGGCAGTACCTTTAGAAAATATAACACCACCTATATGAAATTTTTTTATTTTATTTTTAAGGCTATTAATTTCAGCTGAAGACGCACTTGAAAATACATCTACCATAAATAATTGACCTATTTTTTGCTCTAAAGTTAATGTATTATAAATACTATCAACCCATTTCCGTTGCTCCAAGTGATTTTCAGAAATAAGTGGTTTAACTTGTTGAGCGTAAAAAAAATTGACTGCTAAAACAGCCAATAATAAAATAGTGTTTTTTTGCATAAGTTATTTAAGTAATCGCGCATGCCAACTTTCCTCTAATGGAATTTCCCAGAAATCATCAAATTCAGCTTTTGTATTGACTAAATTATTGAAAACAATTGTTTGTCTAGAAACAGCTTTTTGCTTTACCATTTTTTTGAAGTCTTTCAAGTTTTTGTGAGCAACAAAATCACCTTGTTTGTAACTTACATTCATTTTATCTAGCAAATCAACTTTGTAATCTTCCTCTAAAAACTGAATAAACCTTACTGAAGCATCTATCGAACAACCTGAAGCAGAACTAGTTGTTTGATCTAATCCTATAACTATAAAGCGATTATAAGGTATTTTGTATCCTGCATTTAAATCTTTACCATGAGCTGTCCAATCTTTTAAAAAGGCTTCAATTTTTGGCTTAAGCGTTGTAAGTTCTTCTTCAGAAAAACCACGATTAGATTGATAAATCCAAATGCGAGCATCATCTGGTAACGAATTAAAGTCTACTATCATAATTAATTATAAATCTTCTGCATTAGCAATCATCTCAACAACATCAAGCACTTCAATATCGTCTTGTTTTTCTTTATTTTTTACGCCATCTGTCATCATGGTATTGCAAAACGGACAACCAGCTGCAATAGCCTCTGGTTTAGTTTCAAGCGCTTCTTCAGTTCTGTGAATATTTACTTCTTTGTCTCCTTTTTCAGCATCTTTAAACATCTGTGCACCACCAGCACCACAACATAAGCCTTTTTGCTTACAACTCTTCATCTCTATTAATTCAACTTCTAGTTTACGAAGCAAATCACGAGGCGCTTCATATTCATCATTAGCACGACCTAAATAACATGGATCATGATAGGTAATGCGTTTTCCTTTAAATTTTCCACCTTCAATTTTAAGGCGACCTTCATTTAAAAGCTGTTTTAAAAACTGTGTATGATGAACCACATCATAATTTCCGCCTAATTCTGGGTATTCGTTTTTAATGGTATTAAAACAATGTGGACAAGCAGTCACTATTTTTTTTACTTCATAAGCATTTAAAACTTCGATATTAGTCATTGCTTGCATTTGAAATAAAAATTCGTTTCCAGCGCGTTTTGCAGGATCACCTGTGCAAGACTCTTCTGTGCCAAGAACAGCAAAATCAACACCAATGTTGTTTAATATTTTTACAAAGGCCTTAGTTATTTTTTTGGCTCTATCGTCAAAACTTCCTGCGCATCCAACCCAGAATAAAACTTCTGGTTGTTTACCTTCAGCTAAATATGATGCCATTGTTGGCACATGTAATTGTTTACTCATAGCACTAATCTTTAAATACTTGTATAGTCACTTCTTTATCAACTAAATCCGTGAATTTTCCTTTATATCTTGTGGCTTTAACGAGATGATTATCAATCCAGTGATAATTCCCACCACGTGGTTTACCCATCAATAAATTATGGTATTTAAACCCATGTTTTTTTAACCATTTTTCTGTAATTGCTCTATGATCTTCAGTTCTTGAAGTAAAGAAGCAAATTTGGTGACCTTCATCAAACCATTCATTGAGTGTTTTTAGAGCATCAGGGAATGGCTCGCAAGTTGCCATCCGTTCTGGTTCTTCATTAGGAACATCTTCAGTAATTGTACCATCAATATCAATGAGGTAATTTTTAATATGGTCTGGCAATCCAGGACTAACCGTTTCACCGTTAATGCTTAGTTTTTGAAGTTGTTCATCTTTATTTTTAGTCATAATTTAAGATTCATTAACCCAATTAAGACGGTCTTGTTGATTGTAAGGCCAAGGTGCAGCGTTGTTTTCTATGTTCGTCATAGCATTGTTTAATTCAGCTGGCGCCGCACTTTCTTCCATTACTAAATACTGACGCATATCCATAATAATAGATAAAGGATCAATACCAACTGGACAAGCTTCTACACAAGCATTACAGGTTGTACATGCCCAAAGTTCTTCTCGTGAAATGTAGCCATCTAACAATTTTTTGTCATCATTTTCTGGTTGATGATCACTATTTTTGTTAAGAGATTCACCAATCGACTCCAGTCGGTCTCGCGTATCCATCATGATTTTACGAGGCGATAATTTTTTACCCGTTTGATTTGCAGGGCATTCGGCAGTACAACGACCACATTCTGTACAAGTGTATGAACTCAACAACTGAAACCAAGATAAATCGGTTACATCACTAGCACCGAATTTTTCAGGGATTTCATCTTCGCCTTCAGCTGGTTCTGCAAACGGATCAGCGTTTGGATCCATCATCATCTTAACTTCACTAGTTACAGATTCTAAATTTCTGAATTCGCCTTTCGGATTCAAATTCGAAAAATAAACGTTTGGAAAAGCAAGCAGAATATGCAAATGTTTTGAATAATATAAATAATTCAAGAAAAATAAAATACCAATTATATGAAGCCACCAAGCTGCGCGTTCAACTACAATCAAGGTTGAAGTTGACAGGCCATCTAAAACTGGCAGTAAATATTGACTAATAGGAAATGCGCCCATGATGCCTGCTTCACTTGCATAATGCTTAGCACCACTTAATTGAAGTTGGTAGTCTGCTGCATTCATGGTTAAGAAAAGTAGCATTAACACCACTTCAAAATATAAAATGTAGTTGGCGTCATTTTTAGGCCAACCTTTTAATTCTTTAGATAAAAACCGTTTAATGTTCATTAGATTTCGACGTATCCAAAAAATAATAACACTTAATAAAACTAGTAATGCGAGGACTTCAAAGCTTCCAATTAAAAAATCATAAACAGGTCCTAAAAAACTAAATAAACGGTGTGTCCCTAAAATACCATCAAGAATAATTTCTAAAACTTCAATATTAATGATTACAAAACCTACATAAACAATAACGTGTAATGCTCCAGCAATAGGTTTGGTTACCATTTTAGATTGGCCTAAAGCCACACGCAACATTTTATTAAGACGTTTTTTCTTTTGATCAGAGCGATTAACATCTTTTCCGAGATTTACATTACGTTTTAAGCGCTTTACATTTCTAACAAAAAAATAAACTGCGAAAGCAAAAACGGCTACAAATAATATTTGAGGTAAAAACTGCATCATTAGTCTTGGTTATTTTGATATGGTGTGTGCTTTTTCCCAAATAGAGAAAAATGAACATATCTTTTAGGGTTTTCTTTAATATCTTTAAACAACAACTCTAATTCTTTAGAAGACTTTTCTAGGTTTGTATATAAATCTTCATCATTTATCAATTTACCTAAACTTCCTTCTCCATCTGAAATTTTAGTTGTGACTTGATTTAAATTTAACAAAGTTTGATCGATATTAGCAACCAAAGCTTGATATTCAATCTGTGATAAACTATCGGTGATTTGAACTAAATTTTCTGAAGTTTTATTAAAATTACTGATAGATTGGTTTAAATCTGAATCTTCTTGGTTTATATTTTTGTTGAGTGCATCAGCCGATAGACGTATTGATTTTAAAGTTAGTGTTAATTCTGCAACTGCGGTTTGAACTTCACTTCTGGTATTTGGATTCAATACCTGGTTAACGCTAGTAACTAAAGAATCTATACTAACAACCGAACGTTCTATTTTAGCTTGAAGCGGTGTTAATTTGTCATTCACAAGTTCTAACAATCCATCATCAATATTGCCAATTAAAGTATCTCCAGAAACGGCTTTTGTGGGGTTTTTAAAATTTGGTTCAATCGCAATAGATTTGCCACCGATAAAATCGCCGCCAAAAATATTTACCACACTATTTTTTGAAAATTGAAAATCGCTATTAATACTCAGCTCTACCAAAACCTTACCTGTTTCATTTAGAAATCTAATGTCACTAACTTGACCAACTTGTAAGCCGTTAATGGTAACTGGCGAAGAATTTCCTAAACCTTGCACATCGTCATAAACCGCGTAAAATGTACGTGATTTATTTAATAAGTTATTGCCTTTTAAGTAGTTATAGCCAAATACAAAAAGCGTAATCGCCACAATGGCAATTAGTCCTGCTTTAAATTCTTTTGATAGTTTCAAGTTTTGAATATTTTGAATGTTCAAATGTAATAAAATAAGCTGTAAGATGAGAATAAATAAGCTTATTTGAGTGCTTCTTGAATACTAACTATTTGTCCTGATTTATTAAAAGCAACGATAAAAGCGCCTTTAAAAGACTTAGACTCGGCTTTGTCTTTCAAGCTTTTGGCATCTAAGTAGTTTTTAGCTTCACCATAAAAATATTTATAAATGTTACCTACTTTTAAACGTGATATTAAATCTAAACCTTTGAAATTGTAGGGTTTTGTTTCAATTTTTTTTGAACTTGCTGCAAGTTGAACTTTAAATGTGTAACCTTGTTTGTCTTCAGTCAAATCCTTAGCTTCAACTTGCATCCCAGCTATTTGAGCATCTAAACTTTCTAAATTGATGATGTTTTTATAATTAATTAGTCCATCTACAATAGCTTCAGCCATCTTGGTTTGTCCTGTTTTTGAGTTTAAAAATCGGCCTTCAGCTTTATTGGTTAAAAAACCTGTTTCAACAAGAATACTTGGCATGTAAGTTTCTCTTAAAACTAAAAAACCTGCCTGTTTCACTTTTCGGTTTTTTCGGTTAAGCACGCCTGTAAACTGTTTTTGTACATAATTAGCTACCAAAATACTTTGATCAAGAAACTCCTCTTGCATCAAACTGAAAATAATGTAAGATTCGGGAGATTCTGGATTAAATCCATCATACTTTACTTTATAATCTTCTTCTAGCTTGATAACAGAGTTTTCTTTCATCGCTATTTCAAGGTTATCTTTGTTACGATGTAGACCTAGAACGAAGGTTTCAGCGCCATAAGCACTTGAAGTGTGTGCATTACAATGTACTGAAACAAATAAGTCGGCTTTAGCATCATTAGCTATATGCGCGCGCTTATGTAAAGGAATAAATACGTCGGTTTTACGGGTGTAAATCAGTTCTATATCTTGATAATCTTCAAGTAATTGACCAACTTTTAAAACAATTTTTAAGGCAATATCCTTTTCATTGTAACCATTACCTGTATTACCAGGATCATCACCACCGTGACCAGCATCAAGTACAATTTTGAAGGTTTCATTTTGTGCAAAAAGCTGATTACCAATTGGTGAAATAATTAAAAAAAACAGAAATAGTACAATATGTATTAACTTCATAAGTTGTGTTTTCAGGGCAAGTTTTGAGTTTTAATAAATATATGAGTTACATACTAAAATAATATGTAATTTTGGACTTTCAAAAATCAAGCCAGTTACACAAAAATAGTCTTATTAATCTTGCAAACAAATCAACTACAACTACTTTTTTTGTTTTTAATGGTTTCCATAATGGCAAGTCAGGCTCAAGTAATCGATACGACTAAAACAACTCAAGATAGCAACAAAAAAGTAACTGACTCTATTAAGGTTGATTCAGTTAAAGTTAAAAAATCGCTTTTAACCGATATCATTGAAACTACAGCTAAAGATTATAAACGTTTTGCTAGAAAAGAAAACAAGCTTTACTTGTATAATGAAGCTGAAATAAATTATCAAGATTATAATATTAAAGCAGGGCAAATAGTAGTAAATAACAATAACAACATGGTCTTTGCAGCTGGAATTGTTGACTCAACTGGAAGTTATACACAACGACCTATTTTTGAGCAAGGCAGCAATGTTGTTGAGCCTGACAGCTTGGTATTTAATTTTGATTCCAAAAAAGCCATTGTTTATAACTCACGTACAAAACAAGGCGCTTTTAATGTTAAAAGTAGAGTTTCTAAACGGGTAAATGATTCGACTTATTATTCTGCAGATGCCATTTTTACGACCGATGACGACTTAGAAGATCCTGATTATTATTTTAGAGGACGAAAAATAAAGTTTGTCCCAGATAAGAAAATTGTAACAAGTTGGGTAAATATGTATATTGCTGATGTCCCAACACCGCTAGGTTTGCCATTTGGATATTTCCCACTAACCGACAAACAAGCTTCTGGTTTTATTATTCCATCATTTGGTGAAAATGCCAACCGTGGCTTTTTCTTACAAAATGGCGGTTACTATTTTGCCATTAACGATTATGTTGATTTAGCTTTATTTGGTGATTATTACTCTAACGGTAGTTACGGTTTTAGAGCTGAAACTAATTATAATGTGCGTTACCGTTTTAACGGAAACTTCAACCTAAGAATTGAAAAATTATTAAGTGAAGAACGCGGATTCCCTAACTTTTCAGAACAAAGCATCTTCAATTTAAGATGGTCTCACAACCAAGATTCAAAAGCGAGTCCAAATTCAAGATTTTCAGCTTCTGTAAACCTAGGTAGTAGCAATTTCTACAGGCAATCTGTTAACCAAAATAATACAGGTAACTTTTTAAACAACACCTTAAATTCTTCGGTTTCTTTTTCTAAAACCTTTGATGGCGAACCTCAAATGAATTTAAACTTAACAGCAACCCATAGCCAGAATACTAACACCCAACAAATTAATATGACTCTACCAACGCTACAATTTAGTGTTGGTAGAATTTTTCCGCTTGCACCAAAATCAGGTGTTAAAAAAGGAGCCATCGAAAACATTAACCTACAATATAATGTAAGAGCCGAAAACAGAATTAGAACAAGCGATTCCTTATTTTTTAAACCACAAATGTTTAGAGACGCTCAAGTTGGCGCAAGACACTCAATACCAATATCAACTAACTTTAAAATTTTTAAACACTTTAGCGTTAGTGCTTCTACAAACCTAGAAGAAGTTTGGACGCTTAAATCGATTAAACAAGATTTTAATCCAACAACACGTCAAGTTGTTAGAGACACTTTAAATAATTTTGACCGCTATTTAACCTATAACTTTAGTTCTAGTATCGGTACCACTGTATATGGTAAGGTAAATTTTGGTGATGACAAAAAAATAAAGGCTATTAGGCACGTCATGCGACCAAGTATTGGTTATAATATTAATCCGGGTTTTGACCAATATTACGATGAATATATCAGACCTGGAATTGCAGGTGCTGAAGACGAAATTATTGAGTATTCACGTTTTGAAGGAACGCTTTATGGCGCACCAAATAACCGGTTTTCTAATGGTATTTCATTTAGTTTAACTAATGATTTTGAAGCCAAAGTGCGTAAAAAAGACTCAACTTTAACTGGAGAAGATCGATGGGAGAAAAGAAAATTACTGAATAACCTAAGTTTTAGCACGAATTATGATATAGCTGCAGACTCGCTAAACCTAAGTGAAATAGCTGTAAGAGCTTCAATACCTGTCGTAAAAGATAAGTTAACCATTAATGCCATAGGATCTCTAAATATTTATGCCTTAGATAACAATAACCGTTTAATTGATAAGTTAAATATTGAAAATGGCGGAAGCTTATTTCGTTTAACACGAGGAAATTTAAGCTTTAATTATGCCCTTGATAGCAGAACACTTTTTGGCAAAGATGATGAAGATGATGATAAAAAATCAGATAATAAAACTTCAGAATCTGCTTTAAATGGCGGTCGAGACGATAATTTATTTGGTAGTAGTGAACCGCTCAACACTACAAATAATCGCAAAAACAACAAAGATAAACCTAAGTCTGAAAAAGAAAATAAGCTTTACAATTACAACATTCCGTGGAGTTTAAATTTAGCCTACACCTTAACCTACAATAATAGGGCAAGAGAAAATGAAATTGGCTCACATTCCATCATGTTCTCCGGCGATGTTGAATTATCACCAAACTGGTCAGTCGGTGTGTCTTCTGGTTTTGATTTAAAAGACAAAGGTTTCACATTTACACAATTTAGATTTTCTAGAGACCTTAATACCTGGCGAATGAACTTTAATTGGACGCCATTTGGCACCCGTAAATCTTGGTTTTTCTTTATCGGTATTAAAGCCTCAGTACTTAGCGATATAAAATATGACAAAAACCGAGAACGCGACAGACAATTATAATATGAAAAAGATCTTCAACTCAAACCAAGCGCCTCAACCGATTGGTGCCTATAATCAAAGTGTGTTTATTAATAATATGCTCTACACCTCTGGCCAAATTGCTATCAATCCAAAAACAAACAAAACTGAATTTGGAGACATTAGCCATGAAACGCGTTTAGTTATGCAACATTTAGAAGCCATTTTAGCAGAAGCTGAATTAAGATTTGAACATGTTATAAAAGTGAGCATTTTTGTAAAAGATATTTCAAACTTCGCTGAAGTAAATAAGGTCTATAGTGAATACTTTAATCAAGCTACGGCACCAGCACGAGAAATGGTTGAAGTAGCCGACTTACCCAGGCATGCCAATGTAGAAATCAGTTTAATTGCCGCAAAATATTAAATATGCAACTAGAGCCGATAGATTGGGGAATTTTAATCGCATTTTTTGCGATAAGCCTTGCTGTTGGCCTTATTGTTTCAAAATCAAGTGGCAAATCTTCTGAAAATTACTTTTTATCTGGCCGAAATATGCCATGGTGGCTACTTGGTATTTCAATGGTTGCAACAACTTTTGCTGCTGACACACCAGGGTTAGTGGCAGGTATTGTTCGTAAAAACGGTGTAAGTGGTAATTGGATTTGGTGGGCTTTTTTACTTACAGGACTATTAACCGTATTTTTTTATGCCAAACTTTGGCGACGAAGTAACATAACAACCGATTTAGAGTTTTATGAACTCAGATATGATGGTAAAAGCGCTGCCTTTTTACGTGGTTTTAGAGCCATTTATCTTGGTGTTATCTTTAATATACTCATCATGGCAACGGTTTGTTTAGCTGCAATAAAAATTGGTCATGTATTATTTAATTTTTCTGCTGTTGAATCTTTACTAATTTCCTGTAGTATTACAGTTTTATATTCAACCTTAGGCGGACTTAAGGGCGTTTTAATTACAGATTTTATTCAATTTGGAATAGCAATTACCGGTAGTGTTTGGGCTGCCATCTATATCGTAAATTTACCTGAAATTGGAGGTTTAGACACATTAATTACTACTGAAATTGTGCAAAAATCAACACCAATTTTTCCAGATTTTTCAAATCCAAGTGAATTTATACCGCTTTTAGTTATTCCGCTTGCAGTGCAATGGTGGAGCGTTTGGTATCCAGGTGCTGAACCTGGTGGTGGTGGCTATATTGTTCAACGTATGTTAGCTGCAAAAAATGAAAAACACGCTACCTTAGCCAGTCTTTTATTTAATATTGTGCATTATGCTGTTAGACCTTGGCCTTGGATTATCATTGCATTTGCATCTTTAGTTTTATTTCCGAATATCAATAGTTTAGCAGAAGCCTACCCAAACTTAAGTCCTGAATTTATAAAAGATGATTTGGCATACGCTGCAATGCTCTCTTATTTGCCTGCTGGTTTGTTAGGTTTAGTTATTACCTCTTTAGTCGCTGCATTTATGAGTACAATATCGACCCATTTAAACTGGGGCAGCAGTTATGTAGTCAATGATTTTTATGTGCGGTTTATTAAACCTAAGGCTTCACAAAGTGAACAAGTTTTAATTGGCAGAGCTTCTACACTTATCATGATGGTTATTGCTGGTTTTTTAGCCCTCATTTTAGAAGAAGCTCAGGATGCCTTTAATTTATTACTTCAAATTGGCGCTGGTACTGGTTTACTATTTATTTTACGTTGGTTTTGGAAACGGATTAATCCCTATAGTGAAATTACTGCAATGCTTGTTTCATTTTTAATTGCAGTTGTATTTTTTATAAACTCTAAACTCGAAGTGGCACTTTTTAATATTGCCCAACATTGGCAACTTGTTTTAGGTGTAATCATAACTACAATTTCTTGGGTTGCTGTAAGTTTAATTACTCAACCATCAAAGCCAGAGACTTTAGAAAAGTTTAATGCGCTTATTTTTAAGCAAGATTCTAAATTTAAAGATGTAAGGTTTAAATTACTAGGCTTTTTTTTAAGTATGTTTGGTATCTACGCTGCGCTTTTTGGAACAGGCTACTTCATTTATAATAACTTAATTTTAGCCTCAATTTCATTTTGTGTAAGCCTTGTTTGTGCGATAATTATTTATTTCAATTGGAAGAAAATTATTCTTTAATCGTGCGGCTAGTCGTTGTTCTTGGAAATTTAATATAAGACGGAATTTTAATTGAACTCTTTACAGTGTTTTCTTCCTCTTCTTCCCTATTGGCTTTAATTTCTTGGTTAAAAATTCGTTGTACTAACTCCTTAAAGCTATTGAAGTCTACAGTATATGATAAACCTACGCCTTGCGTATAACCCAACTCTTCACCAATAAACTGAATATTGCTTTCACGATTAAAAGCCGTTGCACGTAAACTACCACTTTCATTTAAAAGAAAGCTCACTTCAACATCTCCAAAAATAACCGATTCTGTGGTGTTACCAACAGGAACACCAAAACGACTATTTACAAAAATTCGTTGACTTAGTTGGGTTTGAAGTGTAAACCCAAAACGATCGCCTGTTTGGTTTTGGGTTGGTGTACGTTGGGTTTGCACGTAATCTAAACCAAGTTTAAATTTATTATCATCATTAGAAATTATTTTATCAAAAATACCAGAAGCGCTTTCAATTAAATTTCCTGTTAACGCATTTTGACCCAACATTTGTTGACTATAAAATGTACCTTGTGTAATTAAACTTAAAGCTTGATACTCTAGATTTTCAGTACCTTGAATACGATATTCTAACTCAGATTTTACAACAGAACTCAAGTTTGGATAATTCAACTCAAAGGCAATTTCAGGTTGAATTAGTTGACCATTTAAATTAATTAAAACTTCTACTGGAATTTCACGGTTAATACTAGGGTTTTCTAGTATTGCTGCTGGATTAGCTGAAGTTGTATATTTAGCTTGAACATCCATATTGGCTTGAACTGGATTACCATTCCAGGTTAAATTTGAACCTGGCACTAAATCAAAGCGCTTTTGAACTAAATTTCCTGCATATCTAAAATCGTAGTAACCTTCATAAGCTACAAAATCGCCCCACATGTTAAATTTACCATTGGTATTGATTTCAATAAGCAGCGTTCCTGCACCTCGCCCATTAAGTTTACTTCCGGTAGATTGGTCGACAACAATTTCAACCTCAGCATCTCGGGTAATGTCAAGTTCAAAATTAAGTTGTAATCCTTTAACTTCTTCAATTTGAATATTTTTACCACCATTTTGCTTGGCTTTTTCTTCAGGTGTTAAAAAATAGATGAAGGAATTATCTGCAAAAGATTCGGTATCATCTAAAGGAATTTTAAACACAGTATTTGGTTGTGTTTGTGCATTTACATTAATTGTAAGCTCATCAACTGGACCAAGAATTTCAGCATTACCGTTGATAAAGGCTGTTCCATAATACAAAGCGCCGCGTTCAAAATCAGTATCTAATACCAAAAGATTATCTGAACTAATATCTAAACCCATTTCCCAATCAGTCAAGCTATTATGAGTTATAGAACCGGATAAAACACCTTTGGTTGTATGTTTAGTATCGGTTAAACCAATGTTTTCAAAAATAATATCTTTTTGATTGAAGGTTAAAAGTGCATCATCATCAAAATCGAAATCTACATTTAAATAAGGAATGTTTAAGCCTGCTTCATATAATTGTACTTCTCCGTTAATATTGGGTTCACTCAGTTTTCCTGTTAAGTTTAAATCACCATATAAAGCGCCTCGAAAATTATTTACAACCTCACCGCCTAATGCACTTAAAGCTTTGATATTAAAATCTTTAAACGAAATATCTAAGTCGGCATATTGTGCATTGTTTTTATTGGTAATATCACCTGTAATGTCGAATAAATAAGTTTCTTCTTTTAAAAGATTAGCTATGATAGAAAATTGATTTAAATCTTTACTACCGTTGGCTTCAAGCCTTAAATCTCCATAATTAAACTGGTTTACTAACAAACTATCAACCTTTAAATCTAAGTTGGGCTTGTAAAGTTGATTGGTTTGCAAAATATTTAGTTGACCGTTTAATTTTCCTTCAAGCTTCAAACTATCTAAATTTGGAGTAATTTTATCAAGATCAACATTTGTAAATTGAAGGTCTAAATCTTTATAAGTTGAGTCTCTAGTTTTACCTGCTAGCTTCATAACTTGATCTTGAAAGCGCATGGCTATCGAGTCTACTGTAAAGTTTTGAAAATTACGCTCTACTAAAATACGATTGTTAGCATTGTTATTTTTATTGATAAACCAAGTGTTATTTTTAAATTTTAGACTTGAACGTCTAAACCCAAAAATAGATTGGTTTTTATCATTTAAGGTTTGGTATAAACTCAAATTATATTCGTCTTGACTTGCGTCTCCACCCTTAAATTCAGAACGAACAAAAATTGAATCGTTCAGACTGACATTAATCATACTAAATTTTGAGATATCATAAACCTTGTTTGAAATACTGTCAACTTCAACATAGCTGTTATACAATGGATTTTTATTATCAACTTGTATATTGATTTTCTCAAACCGATTTCCGTAAGCTTCAACTAAAGGCGATTTAAAATTCAGTTTAAATTCATTTTGATTAGCCACTAAACTACCTTTGAGGTAAGTATTGGCAGAAAGGTTAATTTCAGGAAAGAAAACTTCAACTACCTTGTTATAAATGTCAAAATTAAAATCAACATATTGGTATTGATTTTCCCCATAATCATCTTTTCTGAAATAGAGGTTTTTAAAGGCATCGCTAAATAATTCTGGTAAAGAAGTCAGTTTAAATTCACCACTTAATTCACCGTCGATAATGTCTGGTGAATTAATATTTATACGTTTAAATTTACCATTTAAAGTTGAAGTTAAATTCAATGTATCAAAGGCGTAGTTTTGAAAATCATCTTCGAATTTAAAATTTTGTAATACCAAACTTCCAACAGCATCATCAATAGAAGTGCCTTTAAAATCAGCTATAATTTTACCACTAAAATCAGCCTGATTAGTCCGCTTAATTAAATTCATTGCATTTAAATCTGCTTCAGCAATATCTAAATCAATTTTAAAAGCATTTAAAGGTCCTGTTGTATTTAAACTTCCAAAAAAATTAAATTTTAGTGCTTCATCATCACTTGTAACAGTAGCCGTAAATTGAGGTGATTTAAAGTTGGCCTTTAGGTTTATAGAATTATAATCGTAATTTTTAATATTAAGCGAATTGATATTTAAATCTAAATCTGTATTTATTGAAGCTTGCGTAAAACCGCTTCCATTAATTTGTGCTGAAAAGTTAGCAGTTTTAACTTTATTTGAAGCCATCAGCTTTCCAACATTAAAACTAGTCGTTGATAAGCTTGCAGAATAATTAGCATTGATCGAATCACTTGGATTGTTAAGTTTTAATTTGGTCTTAAGGTTACCTAAGCGCGTATTGGCAATGCCATCAAATTGAACGGTTTTAGAATCTACAAACGAATTTCCTGTTAAGTTAATGTCTCCAAATTTATTTAAAATTGGTGGTAAGTTTGAATTTAATAAATCTGGTAAAAGTGCCTTTAAATCTTCACGATTAGATTGAAATGTTTCATGTTGTAATTCAATACTGAAGCCTTTTTCAGACTGAAAACTATTAACCAAATGAGCTTCACCTTTGTACGAAGTTGATTTTAAACCTTGTATATTAAAATTAGTTAAGTTGAAGTTGTTAAGGCTACCATCTAGATTTCCAAAAAGTTGAAGCTCTCGTCCGTAAGCAAACTCCTTATAAAATCGTTTTAAATCTGAAGTAGAAACTTGACTCGTATCAAATTCAGCTTCAATTTGAACTTGATTTTCAAAATCTTTAAAATCTTCTCTAGTGTAAGTCATTTTAATGTCAGCATTCAAATTTGAATTTGCTGCTGTTTCTAAATTCAGCTGATTAACAAGCATCTGTGATGGTGAATAAGCAAAACGCATTTGCATGTTATCTATAACAATACCGCGTCCCATAACTGCTGAAAAACGCTTTAACTCTAAACGCACATCTGAGTTGATGATCTGTAAATCTGAAACATTTAAATTAAGATCATTAAGCTCTAAAACTTCAGGCGTAGAAAGATTTTCATTTGAAATATAAACACGAGAATTTGATAATAAAATTTTACTGAATCGCGTAATTGAAGTTGTTGTATCAGTTGCTGTAGTATCTGATAATTTATTTAAAAATAAATCTAAATTATTATTTACTTCATCTTTATAATGCTGAAGTTTAAAGGTTAAGTTTTCGGCTTCAGTAGTTGAAAAATCTAAATTTGAACTATCAAAATTCAATAAATCTAAAAGTGAACTTGATAAGCGTTCCGCATAAATTAAGGTATCTTTCTTGTGGTCTTTAATAAAAACACCTTTTAACCTGATATTACCACTGTATGAAATTTGGAAACGTTCAAGATTAATATCTGTCTTGTAAGACTCATTTAAGGAATTGGTAATTTCTTTAGCGACATAGGTCTGTACACCTGGAATAGAAAACAGCAAAACAATAATTATAAACAACAAAAGCAAGGCTACAACTAAGCGTTTGAGGTATTTAACAAATTGGTTTAGAGTGTTGCGCAAGCTTGTATAATTTAGTAATATTAATGTTTATAAATCTGTTTAATAAGATTACAAATTTATTTAGATTTGCGCTATTATAATCAATATTTGTGCCTAATCTTATGCCTAAAGATCGTATTTTCATTTTAGCAGTCGAATCATCTTGTGATGATACCTCAGCAGCGGTCTTCGAAAATGAAAAGAAACTGAGTAATGTTACGGCAACTCAAAAAGTTCATGAAGCATATGGTGGCGTTGTTCCTGAATTAGCTTCACGCGCTCACCAGCAGCATATTGTGCCTGTTATTCATGAAGCCTTAAGGCAAGCAAATGTTAAGATGAGTCAACTTGATGCAGTAGCATTTACAAAAGGCCCAGGATTAATGGGATCTTTACTGGTTGGTAATGCCTTTATGAAATCTTTAGCCTTAAGTCTTAATATCCCACTAATTGGTGTCAATCATATGCAAGGCCACATTTTAGCTCATTTTATCAAAGATGAAGTTCAACAAAAAGCACCAAATTTTCCGTTTTTAGGAATTACGATTAGTGGTGGTCACACCCAAATTGTGAAAGTCAATAGCTATTTTGATATGCAGATTATTGGCGAAACGCTTGATGATGCTATCGGTGAAGCCTTTGACAAATGCGGAAAAATGTTTGGACTAAATTATCCAGCAGGCCCAGAAATAGACCGTTTAGCTAAATCTGGAAACCCGTTGAAATATAAATTTGCTAAACCTCAAGTTAAAGGACTTGATTTTAGTTTCAGCGGCTTAAAAACTTCAGTTTTGTACTTTTTACAAAAGCAACTAAAAGAAAATCCAGACTTTATACAACAAAATATAGAAGATTTATGCGCTTCTTTTCAGCATGCCGCTGTTCAAATTTTATTAGATAAAATAAAAAAAGCAAGCCAACTTACAGGTATTAAAACTATTGCTATTGGCGGTGGCGTTTCAGCAAATTCAGGTATTCGTGAGGCATTAAAATCTCAATCTAAACAACAGCAATGGGAGGTTTTTATCCCTAGCTTTGAATACTGTACAGATAACGCTGCAATGATAGCTATTGTGGCTTATTTTAAATATTTAGAACATCAATTTTCTGACTTATCAATCACTGCAAAAGCCCGTTTAAACTTAACCGATAACTAATTTTATGAAAAAAACTTTCTACTTATTTTTGTTTTTCAGCTTCATTTTTTGCCAATTTTTAAGTGCTCAACCCGAATTATTTAGAAATAACTTTAATGAATACAAGGATTTTGGATTATCTAAGCGTCAAATACAAGAGCTAAAAAAAGAAGGTGAATTAATCATATTTAATCGTGATAAACATACAACACGTTTTGCTAAAAAATTATTCAATAAAAAAGTTGGTAGAACTGTTAAAGAAAAAAGAAGAACCGGAAAAGAGGAATACGAAGTTATAGCCAGAAAAAAAATACTTCACTATCGTATTAATTATATCTTCTTTGATGGTGACAAAAATTCTTACAAGTCAATTGAAAAATCACGACAGCGTATGCTAAATTTACTTGAAAAGGATTATAACTTCGAAAGCATTGCTAGACAATATTCTATGGATCAAAATCGATATAAAGGTGGTGACTCTGGCTGGTTTAAGATTGAAAGTGTAAACGAAGATTTTAAAAATGCTATTACGAATACAATGCGATACGCCGATGAAGTTTTTCGTGTTGATTTACCTGAACAGAATTGGTATTATCTGATAAAAAAAAGCTACTCACCACAAAAAATTGAAGAAATTTTAGTGATTAAACGCAAAAATTAAAATGCAATTATTTTACCAGCCAGATTTTGAACAAAACGCTACTAACATTGTATTTGATGCAAATGAAAGTAAACACATGTTTAAGGTGTTAAGAAAACAGGCTGGTGATTTAATTAAAGTCACAAATGGTCGCGGACTACTTGCTGAAGGAAAAATTTCAATCATTACTCAAAAACAATGTATTGTAAATGTTTCTGGATTTGAATTTAAAAGAAAAAAAGATTTTTATATTCACATAGCTATTTCACCGACCAAATCTAACGACCGGTTCGAATGGTTTTTAGAGAAAGCAACTGAAATTGGCATTGATGAAATTACACCAATCCTTACAGAACATTCTGAACGTAAAAAACTAAAACTTGATCGTGGTGAACGCGTTATTCAAGCTGCCATGAAACAGTCCTTGAAACTTTATAAACCTAAACTCAATGCGCTCACTAAGCTTGATGATTTATTAAATATCGCAAAAGAAGACGAAAAATTTATAGCACACTGTGAAGATAGCCAATATAAAAAGCAACTGATTACTAGTTGTAAGAAACAAAAATCTTATCTTGTACTAATTGGTCCTGAAGGTGATTTTGGCCCACAAGAAATTGAAAAAGCTATTACAAAAAATTATAAAGAAGTTAGCTTATCTGAAGAACGCTTAAGAACTGAAACTGCTGCAATAGTTTCTACACACAGTTTAAATATTTGTCAATTATTATGAGATTTAATCTAAATTTATTTTTAATATTATTTGCTTCTTTTGCTTTCTCGCAAAATATAGCGGTGTTAAAATATAATGGCGGTGGTGATTGGTATAGCAACCCAACAGCACTACCAAATTTAGTTAAATTCAGTAATGCTCAAATCAACACTAAAATAAACCCTCAAATTGCTGAAGTAAACCCAAATAGTCCAGAATTATTTAGTTTTCCATATATTTATATGACTGGTCATGGTAATGTATTTTTTAACTCAGAGGATATTAAAAATTTAAGATTATATTTAAAATCTGGTGGATTTTTACATATTGATGATAATTATGGCTTAGATCAATACATTAGGCCAGAACTTAAAAAACTATTCCCTAACAAAACCTTAGAAATTTTACCAGCAAATCACCCTATTTTTAGTCAGGTATTTAATTTCCCGAATGGATTACCAAAAATTCATGAACATGATGGCAAACCACCTCAAGCTTTTGGTATTTTTGAAGATAACCGGTTAATTTTGTTATATACATACGAAAGTGATTTAGGCAATGGCTGGGAAGACCAAGCTGTACATAACGACCCAGAAGAAGTTCGATTAAAAGCTTTAAAAATGGGCGCCAACATCTTACATTATATTTTTGTAAAATGAGTCAACAACTTGAACATCATCAGGTTGGCCATATACCAACAAAAGCAAAATTAACTTTGGTCATTCCGGAGTTGTCAAGTCCAGCCAATTTAGGTTCAATATTTAGAATTGCCGATGCTTTTGGTGTTCAATGTATATTTTTAACTGAAAATGTACAACAACTCATGCAAAGCAATCGGTTTAAACGCACATCAAGAAGCACTGAGCAATACTTGTCTACAAAACAATATTCATCTACTGAAGATTTGTTAAAACAACTTCAAGACTCAGGAAGTCATTTAGTAGCTTTAGAACTGACTAATAAAAGCCAAGATATTTCAACCTATCACTTTAAAAATCCAAATATGGCTTTAATTATTGGTCATGAAAAAATAGGTCTTTCTGAAGATATATTAGAGCAAATTGAAACCCATTTACACATAAATATGTATGGGAATAATAGTAGCTTAAATGTTGCTCAATGCCTAGGAATTGGCCTTTATGAAATTTCAAAACAAAGCAATGCCTAAGTTTGAAGATTTTTTAGCTGAAACTATTCAAGATTTTATAGCTGAACATTATAACACTTCTATTGAAGCCTTAGTCTTTAAAAAACAAATTTTCAACAAGATTTCTAACCAAGCATTAGCACAACAGATTAAAGCTAAACAAAAAGCTAGGTTGAAGCTACCAAACTTATTTAAACGTCGGGATATCATTTATCCACAAGATTTAAATTTACAGCAAACTTCATCTGAGCTGACTGCACAATACAAAACAAAATTTATAGAAAATGCTTCTATAATAGCCGATTTAACTGCTGGTTTTGGGATTGATAGTATGGCTTTTGCTAAAAAAGCCAAACAGGTTTATCATATTGAACAGAATAAAGATTTATCAGAACTTGCGACATTTAATTTTAAACAGTTACAACTTAACAACATATCTGCAATTAACACGACTGATGTCCAGTTTTTGAACAGCTTTGAAGCAAAGCTTGATTTGCTTTATATCGATCCGTCTAGGCGAGACCAAACACTTCAAAAAGTGTTTTTGCTAGAAGATTGTTCACCAAATATTCTTAAAAACTGGACACTTTATGCTGAAAAATCAAAACAAGTTCTACTTAAATTATCCCCTTTATTCGACTTAAAAAAACTAATTTCAGATTTAGACCACGTTAAGCAAATTGATGTGTTAAGTGTAAAAAATGAAGTTAAAGAACTTCTAGTGCTTATCGATTTTAAATTTAGTGGCGAATCAAATATTAAATGCGTTAATTTATTAAATGAAACTGAAGAAGTAGTATTTGATTTTAACTTTAAAAAAGAAACTGACTTAAGTGCTAGATTGGGTCAGCCAAAAGTTGGTGAAATTTTAATCGAACCTATGGCAAGTGTTTTAAAAGCTGGTGGTTTTAAAAGTTTTGCTGATTACTACCATCTCAATAAGCTGCATATCAATACGCATCTATATACTTCAACTAAACCCTTAAGTGTAGCTATTGGGAGACAGTTCAACATTACTAAAATCGAAGCCTATAAACCCAAGTCACTCAAAAAGTTGTATAGAAATAAAAAAGCTAATGTGAGTAGCCGCAATTTTCCGCTAAGCGTAAATGATATCAAGAATAAATTAAATATCAGTGATGGTGGTGAAACCTATTTATTTTTCACCACCAACTATAAAAATCAACGTATAGTTATCGAAGCAAATAAATTATAATTAATCGAATCTTGTAATTTTTGCGCCGATAGCACGTAAGCGTGTATCTATATTTTCGTAACCGCGATCAATTTGTTCTATATTGTGAATTGTAGAAGTTCCTTTTGCTGAAAGTGCTGCAATTAAAAGTGAAATACCAGCGCGGATATCAGGACTTGTCATCGTAGTGGCTTTAAGCTGTGACTGAAAATCATGACCAATAACTGTTGCACGGTGAGGATCACATAAAATAATTTTTGCACCCATATCTATTAACTTATCGACAAAAAACAAGCGACTTTCAAACATTTTTTGATGTATTAAAACACTACCTCGCGCTTGTGTTGCAACAACTAACATGATACTGAGAAGGTCAGGCGTAAAACCAGGCCACGGCGCATCGCTAATGTTCATGATAGAACCATCTATAAAACTAGCAACTTCATAACCATTAGTATGTGCTGGTATGTATATGTCATCTTTACGCTTTTCAACAGTAATTCCTAATTTTCTAAAGGTTTCTGGAATAATACCAAGATCGTTCCAACTCACATTTTTAATGGT
Source organism: Psychroflexus salarius (assembly GCF_900129035.1). GTDB lineage: Bacteria > Bacteroidota > Bacteroidia > Flavobacteriales > Flavobacteriaceae > Psychroflexus > Psychroflexus salarius. The sequence goes on from NZ_FQTW01000001.1 coordinate 455,647, forward strand.
AAGTTCACTTTTAGTCATGGCAGCAAGCCCAATCCAAGAGCCAATTTCAATCATATCAGGTAAAACTGAATGATCACAACCTGAAAGTTTATCGACACCTTCAATATGTAGTAAGTTTGAGCCAATACCATTAATATTTGCGCCCATAGCTACCATCATTTTACATAACTGCTGAATGTAAGGTTCACAAGCAGCGTTGTAAATAGTAGTTTTACCTTTTGCTAAAACAGCAGCCATTATAATATTAGCAGTTCCTGTAACTGAAGCCTCTTCAAGTAACATATCAGCGCCTTTTAAGCCTTTAGGTGCTTCTACGCCGTAAAATCGTTCTTCTTTATTATACCTAAAATCGGCGCCCAATTTTATAAATCCGCCAAAATGCGTATCTAAACGGCGTCTACCTATTTTATCGCCACCAGGTCGAGGAATGTAACCTTTACCAAACCTTCCTAAAAGCGGACCAACAATCATTATAGAACCTCGGAGGCTACTGCCTTCATCTTTAAACTGCTGACTTTCTAAATACTCTAAATTAAGCTCATCACTTTTAAATGAGTAATTTCCTTTGCCAAGTTTTTGAATTTTAACGCCTAGATTACCTAATATTTCTATGAGCTTATTAACATCACGAATATCAGGTACATTGCTAATATGTACTTCTTCATCGGTTAATAAAACAGCACATAAAATTTGTAGAGCTTCATTTTTGGCACCTTGAGGCGTAATTTCGCCTTTGAGTTGGTGACCGCCTTCAATTTGAAAAGTCGCCATGATTTACTTGCGTTTACGGTTATTTCGGTTATTATTTCGGTAGTTCTTTTTATTAGATTTTTGACGCTTGGAATATGAGGTAAACTTAACTAAGTCAGCTGCATCACTTAAATGATCTTCATCAGCTTTAATACTAAGCTTGCCATTGCTTAACTCAAATAAATGATCAAGTATAACTTTATCTTCAACGCTATCTCTATTCCAGTTTAAGTAGCATTTTTTCATATGATTAGCAATAGTCAAGACTAAACCTTCTTTTAAGTCACCATCTTCAAGCTTGATCGCTTCATCTATCATACGCTTAATGTTATTTCCATAAAATCTGTATTTAGGGAAATTTTGAGGATATTCAAGCGGTTCAGGTTTTTCATACAGCAACTCTGGTGTTGGCTTCGGAAAGGGTGAATCTACATCGAGTTTAAAATTGCTTATAATAAAAAGTTGGTCCCACAATTTATGTTGAAAATCTGGAACATCACGCAAATGGGGCTGCATGTTACCCATAACAGCTATAATTGCCTTTGCTGTTTCGTTTCGTTTTTGTTGATCGCTAATTGTAATGGCGTGTTCAACCATTTTTTGAATATGTCTACCATATTCTGGAATACGCAATAATGTACGCTCTGAGTTGTATTCTAAATTATATGTCAAAATTATAAATTTAATCGCTTTGGTTGCAAATTACACAATAATATTAAGGTAATAAGTTTTTATAATGAAATAACGCCCTTAACTTTATTTCCCACTTCTCTGTATCTAGAAATAACATGATCTGGCGATTTCATTTTCACATGAATAGAAACACTAGTATATTTGCCTTTTGAAGATTGTTTAGTGGTTATTACAGCGTCTGTGTTTTTAAAAATTAAAGTTAGCTTTTCGAGTTCAGCTTCGTTTTGTGTAGGCAATATAAATTTAAAAAGGTATAAAGATGGCCAATCGGTTGATTTTTTTAATTGCTTTTTAAGTTTTTTATAAAACTCATCTGAGTTTGATTGCATACTTTTTTTTTTGGCAAATATACTTGTAATCTATTAAATATCTAAATACATTTTACAATACATTTAATTTATGCAACCACAGAAGATTGTTTTAATTGGCGGACCAAGTACTGGAAAATCGACTTTAATTGAAGCGCTAACACACTTAAAATATCAATGCTTACCCGAAATTTCAAGAGAGGTAACCCGAAAGGCTAAAGAAGATGGTTTTGACCAACTATTTCTGAGTGATCCTTTAAGGTTTAGTGAGTTACTTCTTGAAGGCAGAATTAGTCAGTTTAAAGCAGCTCAAACACTTTCTACAAAATATGTATTTATAGATCGTGGTATTCCTGATATTACAGCTTACATGGATCATTTTAAACAAGATTATCCCAAAAATTTCACTGAAGCAAACTCAAAATACATTTACGACAAAGTTTTTATTTTACCTATTTGGAAATCGATTTACACAAAAGACGATGAACGATTTGAAGCGTTTGAACTAGCTAAAGAACTTCAAGATGCGTTGATAGCAACCTACACAAAATTAGGCTATAATTTAATTGAAGTACCAAAAGATAATGTAAAAAACCGTGTAGAGTTTATACTTTCACATCTTTAAAATATAGCCATCATGACGCCAAAAAACGCATTAAAAAAATACTGGGGTTATGAGACATTTTTACCTAATCAAAACAGCGTTATTGCTAATATTTTAAAGCAGAAAGACACATTAGCTATTTTACCAACAGGTGCAGGTAAATCGGTTTGCTACCAAGTACCGGCTGTAATTTCAAAAGGAATTTGTTTAGTTGTATCGCCGCTACTAGCCTTGATGCAAGATCAGGTTGTTAACCTCAATAATCGCGGCATAAAAGCTACTTATATCAAGTCGCAAATGCGCTTAAATGAAGTTCATAGAACGCTCGACAATTGTCAGTTTGGTAATTACAAGCTACTGTATATATCGCCTGAACGCTTAAAAAGACAAGAAATTTTTGAACATATTTTAAATTTGCCTATTTCTTTTGTAGCCGTTGATGAGGCACACTGTATTTCTCAATGGGGTCATGATTTTAGACCTGCTTATCGGGAGATCTCACGTTTACGAGAATATAGACCTGACTTAAAATTTTTAGCCTTAACAGCTACGGCAACTTCAACTGTTGCAAAAGATATTATTGAAAACCTAAAATTAAATTCACCTAAAGTTGTAAAAGACAGTTTCAAAAAAGAGCAAATTTCAATTTTTAAAAAAGAATCACCAGATAAGCTGTATTCTATTTTAAAAATTATAAAAAAAGAAAAGGGTTCTGGGATAATTTATGTAAGAAAACGTCAATCAACTCATGATATTAGTCAATTTTTAAATTATCATCATATCACCTCAGCTGCCTTTCATGCGGGAATTGATCAACCGAAAAAAGACTTGATTTTAAAAGATTGGTTGACCAACAAAATTCAAGTCGTTGTAGCAACAACTGCCTTTGGTATGGGCATTGATAAGCCTGATGTTCGTTTTGTAATTCATTATCATTTACCAGAAAGTTTAGAGAGCTACTATCAAGAAATTGGTCGTGCTGCACGTGATAGGCAACCTGCAAAAGCAGTTTTATTGTATAATCAAAGTGATATTATTCGTTTAAAAAACGTGCATTTAAAATCGATAATTACACCTAAAGATGTAAAATTGGTCTACAAAAAACTGTTACAATATTTTAGAATTGCATTTGGTGAAGGCGAATTTTTTGAAGTTGATTTAAACTTTACGAAGTTTTGTGAAAAATACAAACTAAACACTCATACAACCTACCAATCACTTCAGATGTTAGACAAGATTGATGTAATTAGACTGTTTAAAAGCTTTAAACGTACCACAAAAATTCAGTTTAAAAGCAGTAGTAAAATCCTCTTAAATTACCTTGAGAAGCATAAAAAATACGATCCATTAGTTAGCACTATACTGAGAACCTATGGTGGAATTTTTGATCATAAACTCAGTATAAACACCGAATTAATTGCGCATAAAGTTAAATTAACAGAATTTGAAGTCATCAAACAATTAGAAGAACTTTCAGCCCAAGATTTGGTTGAAGTTGAAAGTTTTAAACATGACTTAAGTTTAGTTTTCTTAGTTCCACGTGAAGATGAGACAAGCATTAATCCTTTTAAAAAAATAATTCTTCAAAATGGTGAGCATAAAAAAAATCAAATTCAAGCTGTGATAGATTTTACTACAGAAAACAAGACATGTTTACATCAAAAAATACTAAATTACTTTGGTGAAATGGACTCAAAACCTTGTGGCAGATGCAGCAACTGTAAGAAAAGTAATAGAATTCATGAAAATTTAAATAAAGAAATTTTGAACTTGCTAAGCCATCACAATGAGTTAAGTTCTCAAGAAATTGTAAGTTTATTAAATTATAATGAACAAGAGGTTTTAAATACAATTAAATCACTTTACATCAATCATCAAATTAAGTTAACACCCAAAAAAAACTATATAATAAATGCGTGAATTACGAATATTATTTATGGGAACACCCGATTTTGCAGTGAAAACCTTAAAATCGATTCGAGACAACTTTGAGGTTTGTGGCGTTGTAACTGCACCAGACAAGCCAGCTGGTCGCGGGAGAAAACTCAACAAATCAGCTGTAAAAGTCTATGCAGAAGCTAATAATTTAAAAATCTTACAACCAACCAATCTTAAGTCTGAGAAATTTCAAAATGAACTAAAATGTTTAAACCCAAATTTAATAGTGGTTGTTGCCTTTAGAATGCTACCCAAACAAGTATGGAATTTTCCAAAATATGGCACGTTTAATATTCATGCTTCATTATTACCAGAATACAGAGGCGCAGCACCAATTAATTGGGTAGTTATTAATGGTGAACATAAAACAGGCGTAACGAGTTTTTTTATAGATGATAAAATTGATACTGGCGAGATTATCAAACAAAAAGAAATTTTAATTTCTACAGATGATACGGCAGGAAGTTTACACGATAAACTAATGCATTTAGGCGCTGAACTAGCTGTTGAAACTTGTAAAGCAATTCAATCAGAACAAGACAACACAACTAAACAACCAGAATTAAACCCAAAACAAGCACCAAAACTCACCAAAGAAAATACACAAATTGATTGGAATAAACCTAGCGAGGACATTATAAATTTAGTAAAAGGATTAAATCCTTATCCTATATCCTGGACAATTTTTAATGAAGATGGTTATGAAAAATCAGTAAAAATATTAGAACTTTCGAAATCAGATGAAATAATTAAGGCTGAACCTGGTGAGGTCATACTTAACAAAAAACAATTCCTTGTAAAAACAAAAGATCATTGGGTTGAAATTAAAAAGCTGAAGTATCCAGGTAAAAAGGCGCTACATATTAAAGACTTTTTGAATGGCTATAACAGTCCAGATCAGCTAAAATTAAACGCTTAAAATTGTTAGAATAGCTAAATTCAGCATTAAAACATAAAAAAATGAGGTTTTTTAGGGTTTTTCAAAGGATTTATCTTCAAAATGCTTGCACAATTAGAATTTACATATAAATTTGTAATGTATTAACAAAATTTTTAATCAACAAAATTCAAAATTTTTTAGTTATGAACAAAACAAACTTAATTGATGCAATGGCTGAAGACGCTGGCATCTCAAAAGCTGATGCAAAAAAAGCTTTAGAATCTTTTTTAGGAAATGTAGAAGGTGCTTTAAAAAAAGGTGACCGTGTTTCTTTAGTAGGATTTGGTTCTTGGTCTGTATCAAAAAGAGCAGCTCGCGAAGGTAGAAACCCACAAACTGGAAAAACTATCAAAATAGCTGCTAAAAACGTTGTTAAATTTAAAGCTGGTTCAGATTTACAAAAATCTGTTAACTAAACTTTAAAATTTAAAGCTTATTGAAAGGCCTTCTTAGGCCTTTTTTTGATTAATTTAAGTAACAATTATATGAAAGATGATTTTCCAAAACAAGGTGAAATCTTGATTTCAGACCCATCATTGTTAGGTGATGATATATTCACACGATCAGTCATTTTAATCAATTATATTGACGAAGTTGATGTTGTTGGCTTTATTTTAAATAAAGCAGCCGATATGAAACTTAAAGAAATTTTGCCGTCTATTAAAAATGATTATGACATTTACATAGGTGGCCCAGTAGAACAAGATAGTTTATATTTCATACATACTGTTCCAGAGTTAATTCCTAATAGTGTAGAAGTAAATCATGGCATTTATTGGGGCGGTCAGTTTGAAGCAATAGAAGATTTACTTAACAATAATACAATTACGCCTCAACAGATTAAGTTTTTTGTAGGCTATACCGGTTGGAAAAAAAACCAACTTAAACAAGAACTAAGTGTAAAAAGTTGGATCATTAACAGGCCATTAAATTTAGGAGAAATCTTTTCAACTGATAAATTGCGTGAATTCTGGAAAGAAAAAATGCGATTAATTGGTGGTGAATATTTAATTTGGTCTAATGCACCTGATAACCCAAATTACAATTAGCTTCTACTCTGCTAATCTCGCCTGAGCATTTAACTTACCTATAAATTGCTTCGCTAGAGTTGTACTATATGTTTTTTTCCGGTATTGATTAATACTCTTAATACCAACAATTGAATTGGTCAAAAACAACTCATCTGCTTTTTGAAGTTCAAACGGAGAAATTGAAGTTTCTTCTAATGTATAATCGTCTAGTTTTTTAAGCATCTTTATCAATTCACCACGAATAATTCCTTTTAAACAACCATCACTTAATGGTGGCGTTTTAATAATATTTCCTTTAACTAAGAATAGATTTCCATTAGTAAATTCAACGACTGACTTTTTTTCATTTAAAAGAATGCAATTATCAAAGCTATTTTCTTCAGCAAAGATTGATGCTAAAACTTGAGTAACCTTATTTGTTGTCTTTAATGTTGATAACATTCCAGCTAAGACAAAATGATCCTTAAATAAATCTACCACGTAGTTCTCTGTGTTGTGAACGAAAAAGGCATTTTCAATAGCTTCAACGCTTATTACGACATCAACCTCACGAGATTTTGGTAGATATAGACCACCATCTTTTCTATAAACTAACAGCTTCACTTTTACAGGACTACTAGTTAAATTATTTGCTTTTATGGTATCCTTTATTTGATTTTCTAATTTTTCAGGAGAAAAACTCATCGGGATTTCCATGCGAAGCATTCTCATAGAAGACATTAATCTGAAGTAATGTGCTTCCCAAAACATAATAGAATTATTGATTACCCGAATGGTTTCAAATAAAGCATCACCATAATTAAGACCTCTATTTTTGGTTGTAATCGGGACATTTTCAACCAGATTCCCATTAAAATTTATCATAAAAAAAACTTATGCAGACCCTAGAACATGTTTTAATTCAGCTACCATATTATCCCAAAGCATTTTGCTTTCATCAAGTTCATCTTCTTCAGCAAAATCTGTAATCATTAAAGAAACATCTTTTGTGATTTCATCAACTTGAATTCTTAATTCAAAATAGTAACTCTCATCTTCATCTTCATCTGCTAACCAGCGTAGTTTAATTTTATCATCAGATTTTTTGGTAAGAAGTCTCGCTTGCTCTTCACTACCTTCCCAAATAAAGGTAAAAATCTCACCTCTAGAATTCACATTATCTGCATACCATTCGCTTAAACCTGAAGGTGTAGAAATATATTGATATAGCAAATTAGGAGAAACTTGAATTGGAAATTCTAACTCGTATTTTATTTTTTCACTCATGTTGAATGTTTCAAATTAAAAAAAGCAATATATGTAATTATAACTTAAGAATGAAAAAAACTTCTAGAAATTCAATGAAAAGTTATTTGTTTCAGAACAATTATATTTTATCTTTGCAAACTCAAAAATGACGAGGTAGCTTCCCAAAACATCGGGACAAGCAACTTCCCAATTCTGGCGAGGTAGCTCAGTTGGTTAGAGCGTCGGATTCATAACCCGGAGGTCGGCAGTTCGATTCTGCTCCTCGCTACAAATTTCTAAGAAACCTCAAACTATATAGCTTGAGGTTTTTTTATTCCTGACAGCATCAAGTTTCATTTAGCATAACATCACTTGTTATCTTCATCTAAGCATGTAAATAAACATCTTGTTTTATTCACTTCAGTTTAAAAAAGAAGATTTAAGATAAGATAAACACCTAAAAAGAACTTTAATAATTAGTTTTGAACCAAATTTGAAATTAAAATTTATGGCCTTTAAAAAGCTTAAACTTACCATAGAACAAGTATTAGCAAAGCTACCAAATGATTGGTTAAATTTAACCACACATCGGTTAGATATTTATAATGAAGCCCTAGCTAAAACTGAATTTTTAGAGCATTTTGAAGAATTGTATAAAAACAATTCGATCACTAAAGACACCTTAGCTCAATTACCGACGGCCTACGACTATATTAGATTAGGGCATCCATTATCGAGCATTTTAGAATGGGCTTTAGCTAAAAATTACGATTTACCACAAGAACATGTCATTGCATTTTCGTCTAAAACGATGGGCATTTTTGCTATTCTTAGAGAAAATTCTATTAGAGGTAAATCAACTCAAATTATCTATCAAAATGAAGAACTACCTAATAAGCTTAATCCTCAATTAATAAAAAAAGTGTACAATTACGATGTGAATTTCACATCTGTAGATGATCGAGAGGCTATCTTAAATTTTGAGGGCTCAACTATTTATTTATCACAAAATGAAGATTTAAAAGAAATTGAATTACAACCTAATATTGATTTTTACATTTCAACATTAGATGATTTGGGCAGCCTTGTTTTTGTAAATCAATCACATAGTGATTATGTGCCTGCAATTCAACATGTTCGCCGTCGGGAAAGCATTGCGATGACACCTCAAAATAGTTATAAGGCTTTACAAACTTTGATAGACCAAAAGCCAGAAGCTGTTGATCATCGTCAAAAACAGAAAGATCTCACTAATGTTAGAAGCTTAATCAATTCTATTACTGATACTAAAACTAAACCTCTTTTAGGTTCATGTGGATTATCAGTTCAGTATGCTATTATGATGGGATTAATTCACGAATCACGAGAACGATATCCAGAAAAGTCTATCAAAATTATTGTACCTCCTAATTGTTATGGCGGTACTAACGATCAAGCTAGACGTGTTGCTGCTAGTCAAGAAGGCGTTGATATTGAAGATTTACCTGTTGATGGTGACAATGATATGGTTAAAAGCACTGATACTGTGCTTAACAAAGTGGCAAAACTTGATGCTGTGCCGATTATCATTGCTGAAATTCCCACCAATCCACGCGTTGAAGTTCCAAATTTAAATAACTTAAAAGAAGCTTTGTCTAAAAACAGGTTAACATCTTCAGGAAATAAAGCTGTAGCACCAATATTTATTTTAGACCAAACTTTTTGTCCAGATTATAATTTTTTAGGTGAACAACAACTTTTAGCTGATGTAAAAACAATTTCTTATGTAAGCGGCTCAAAATTTCCTAGTGGCGGAAAATGCACTGCTGGTTATTTAGTAAGCAATGCTAAAGCAAGTTATCTTATAGACTATATTGAAACAAATTTAAATTTATGTGATAATACTGCAACTGCTTTACAGTTACATTACTTAGCAGAACAATTGCCATCTATGAAAACTCGCATTAAGAATGCGTATAAAAACACGCGACAATTTGTAAACTTTATTAATAAAGTTCTACCTGAGGCAGGTATAAATTTTGTTTCGGAAGAAGTCTCAAATCAAGGGTTTACACCTTCTGTATTTTCGCTAGACTTACCTACTAAAGGAGCAACTCCTGAAGAACGTGAGGCCTACAAACGTGAATTAAACTTAAAGCTGATTAACAAAATGATAACCGAAATACCTTCTGAAAGTAAGTATTGCGTAAGTTACGGTCAATTAAAAGGTTGTTATTGGACTATTCCAGCCACCTCAACGCAAGGCACGACTAAAGAAGAAGATAAAGATTATATTGCTAGGGTCTCAGTATCGCCAGAACTTGACTTAGAAAAACATCAATTAGTCTTCAAAGAATTTGTAAATCAAGAAATTAAAGCTTAATAAGTTTCAACTTTAATACTTAAAATTTATAAATTAAATAGAATTAATATTGTAAATAGAATTTAACTATAGCCTGAAATAAACAAATCATTTTACTTGGCTTTAGATTTTCTTTCTAATTGTTGATTTATACGTCTAAGTTGTGCTTCTTTGCGCTTTTTTTTAGCTAACAAGCTATTACTAAATCTAACACCATCATCATGCATGTCGGCTAATTGTATTTCTCTTTCTCTTTTCATTTTTTATTTAAATTTAGAATTTTAAAAAAAGAAATTATTACCAAAAGCAATATTTTTAAATAAATTTTAAACCCTTTTTATTCTTTTACTAATTTTTTAACTGAATCATTAACTTTAATAAAATAAATACCTGAAATTAAATGAGAGGTATTGATGGTTAACTCAGGTAAGCTTGAAGTTTCACTATGAAGAATTTGGCCATATGAATTATAGATTTTTACATCATATGCCGATGAAGTTATCATTTTAATATGAAGTTGATTTTTAATAGGATTAGGATAGAATGAAAATATAAGGTTTGAAGTTGAAGTTATGCTTAAACTTTCACAATTTTCACTAAATTGAGTTTGAGAGTCTATGAACAGTAAATTAGCATTCGCATACGAAACATCATCTACATCTATACAAGTTAAATTAGGGTTTAATTGCGCATTAAATGACAATATGTTGTATAAATTTCCATTCTTGATATTGAGCGTGTTTAAATTATTGTTATAAACATCTATACGCTCTAAATTAATGTTTTGACTCAAATCTAAATCTTCTATAAAATTTCCAGTTAAATCAATCAAATTTAGTCCAACAAAATCCTCAATACCTGTCATATCAACAATAGACTTATTTTCAAGAAAAAGTGATGTAATAGACTCGATAGAACTCGTTAGCACATAATCATCAAGCGGCGGGCTATCATAACCTAAATCAATTAAACCTTGCTCAAAATTATCATCAGGAACATAGGTTTGTTGAGCCGTAACTTGTAGACTAAAAAAGACAATAATTAAACAAAATATAATTCTCATTATTAAGATGTGAAAATTTGAACAAGTTGATCTAAAGTATAATTGGTTTGTTCTCCAGTCACCAGGTTTTTAAGCGAAAATTTATCTTCAGCCATTTCAGATTCACCGGCAATAAGTACGTGATTAATCTGTCTCTTTTCTGCATATTGCATTTGCTTTTTAAACTTAGCTTGATCAGGATACAGCTCAACATTTACACCTGCAGACCTTAACTTGTTTATGGCAAGCATCATATATTTAGACTCCTCGTAACCAAAATTTAAACACAGTAAATCTGTGGTATTTTTTAATGTTTCTGGAAATAGATCGAGTTCTTCAAGGACCAAATAAATACGGTCAAGACCAAAAGAAATCCCAACGCCGCTCATATTTTTGAGTCCAAAAATACCAGTTAAATCGTCGTAACGACCGCCACCGCCAATAGAGCCGAGCTTTACTTGACTTGGAGCTGCTATTTCAAAAATTGCACCTGTGTAATAATTAAGTCCGCGAGCTAATGTAACATCTAAATCTAATTGAGAAGATTGAAATTGATAATTACTTAAGGCATCATTTAAAAACTCAAGTTCTTCAATACCTTTCAGACCAATTTCAGAAGATGATAAGATTGATTTGAGTTGTTTTATTTTTTCATTGAAACTACCTGAGAAACTAAAGATAGGTTGTATTTTCTGAAGTGCTTCAGCTGAAATACCTTTTTCAAGCATTTCATCTTTTACACCTTGCTCACCAATTTTATCTAACTTATCTAGGGCAACAGTAAAATCGATTAATTTATCTTGTTCTCCAATCACTTCAGCAAAACCCGATAATATTTTTCTATTATTCAATTTGATCGTAACACCTTCAAGTTTTAAACCGTTAAAAACTTGGTCGTAAAGTTGAATAAAGTCGACTTCTTGCCATAAACTATCACTTCCAATCACATCAGCGTCGCACTGTACAAACTCCCTAAAACGACCTTTTTGTGGCCGGTCAGCTCTCCAGACAGGCTGAACTTGGTATCGCTTAAACGGAAAAACCAATTCGTGCTGGTGTTGAACCACATAACGCGCAAAAGGAACGGTTAAGTCGTATTTTAAGGCTTTTTCGGCAATTGAAGCGGAAATTTTAGCGGAATTCTTATTAGATAAGTCTTCATCATTAGCTTTTTTTAAAAAGTCTCCAGAATTTAAAATCTTAAAAATAAGCCGATCACCTTCTTCACCATATTTACCTAATAAAGTTGATGATTTCTCAAAACTTGGTGTTTCTATAGGTTGAAAACCAAAACGTTTAAAATTAGATTTGATTGAGTTTATAATATAATCACGTTTAGCTACTTCAGCTGAAGAAAAATCACGTGTACCTTTTGGAATCGAAGGTTTTTGGGCCATAAATTAGTTATTATCTACAAGTTCTTCAAAATAAGTGTATAATTCGCCTTTTGTAATGTTAGCGCCTTTTCTAATAAGTGCAAAAATATCTGTATTGCGCTCCTCACCGATTGGTTTAGTTGACGTAAAAATATCGACATCATCGTTCATTAGATTTTTACGCAGCCACTGATAACCTTCAGTAGTTGTAATATCTACAGCTTGGTTATCTATTTTAATAGCAATTAAATTGATATCGGTTTCGGTAAACTGAAATAAAAACAACTGCTGTGGTGAAAAATGTTCTAAATACTTTACATTATTTAAAACACCTTCCCAGACTAAGTCACTAAAAACATCTAATTCTTGCTCTGCAACTTGAGGTTTAGTAGTTTTAATTTCTTCCCATTCACTTGCTGTAATTGATTGGGTAGCCAAGAAATTAATAAATTCTTGGTGCATTTCTTCAAACTGTTCTTTAGTTAGTCTTTCGTACTTCATAAGTGCAAAAATAAAAAAAGATCGGCAGTAAACTACCGATCTTAAATTTTAAAACTTTAGCTAAATTAAGCTTCGCCAATAACGTCAAAAGTAATCTCTTCAATTACTTCACGATGAAAACGCAACTTAGCGGTATATTGTCCTAATCGCTTGATGTTACCACCAAAAATGCTAATAAATTTTTTATCAAGTTCAATACCTTCTTTAGCCAAAACATCTGCTAAATCTGCAGCTGTTATGCTTCCAAAAAGTTTATCTCCAGCTCCAGATTTAGAAGTAATGGAAATCGATAAGCCTTTAACTTTTTCAGCTAATTGCTTCGCTTCTGCGATTACTTTTTCTTCTTTATGAGCACGTTGTCTTAAATTTTCTGCTAATACTTTTTTTGCTGAAGGTGTTGCTATAACAGCATAACCTTGTGGAATTAAAAAGTTTCTACCGTAACCATTTTTAACAGTTACAAGATCATCAGCAAAACCTAAGTTATCTACATCTTTTTTTAATATAATTTCCATGGTTTTTGCTTTTTATTTTAATAAATCACCAACATAAGGCATTAAAGCCAGGTGTCTTGAGCGTTTAATTGCTTGAGAAACTTTTCGCTGGTACTTTAATGATGTTCCTGTTAAACGTCTTGGTAAAATTTTACCCTGAGGATTTACAAATTCCATCAAAAAATCTGGATTTTTATAATCGATGTATTTAATACCAGCTCTTTTAAAACGGCAATAACGTTTTTTAGAAGCTGTCTCAATATCTAATGGCGTTAAATATCTAATTTCGCCGTCATTCTTTCCTTTCGATTGTTCTTCGATACTTGCCATATCCTTAAGATTTAGATTTTGTACGTTTAACTCTTTCTTTAGCCCATTCTACAGCATGCTTATCTAGTTTTACAGTTAGATAACGCATCATGCGCTCGTCTCTTCTAAACATCACCTCTAAAGGCTCAATCGCTGTACCGTTGACTTGGTACTCAAATAAGTGATAAAATCCACTTTTTTTGTGCTGAATTGGGTAAGCTAATTTTTTTAAGCCCCAATTTTCTTTGTTAATCATCTTAGCGCCCTTAGAAGTCAAAAATTCTTCGTACTTCTGAACTGTCTCCTTTATCTGATCTTCAGATAAAACGGGATTCAAGATGAAAACAGTTTCATAATGGTTCATAATTCGATTTTTAAATTAATGTTTGCAAAAGTAATGCTTTTATTTTGAACTACATATTATTTTTCAAAATAGATTTTAGCTTCAATTTAATATCATTTGCGGCATCTATTAACATCATTTCATTAGTAGGATAATCTACAAATTGACCTTGTAAAAGCTGACGGTCTGCTTTGGTTAATGCTCTTATATCTCCTTGATAAGTAGCAAATTTATTTTCAAAAACAAAAAGGCTTCGCATAGGTTTTGATAAAACTTGCTGCTGATTTAAAGCATCTATAAATTTCACATTTGCTAAAACTTCAACTTCTTTAGATTGTATAGTTTCAAAAAGGAGCGCTTTAACTACAACCACTCGATCTTCCTTAACTCTATTTCCATCTTCATCTAAAACATAATCACCTTTACGATTTAACTTATATTGCCAACCATCAACGACTTCACGCTCAAGGTTAATTTCACGTTCTAGCAATCGTTCAGGAGAATAATTAAATTGCTGAAAATCAACAATAATTTCACGATCATATGAAATGTTTGGTAATTTTGAGTTATGATAAACTGTCCAAAAATCGTTTAAATTATAGGTGTTTAAAGATAAAAGTGACTCCTGAAATGCTTTTGGAAGAACCATCTGAGTTGAATTTTTTAGATTCATATATACAAATGAAAGTCCGTTGTTATAAGCTATTTCTATAGTTTCTTCTAATTTAGGGTAACTCGGCTCTAAGTTTTTAACTTTTTGTAGTTGATTATAAGCCGTGCGGCTCTCTGAAATTTGTTGGGTTTCAAGTAAGTTAATTGCTGAGTTAAAAAGTGCATCAGCGTAAGTAGACTTTGCTTTTATTAATTTAGAATTAACCTCAACAAAATTAAAATCTAAGCTGCCATTAGTCCCTTCAAGCGGTAATAAAGGTTTAATTTTTTGCTGATTTCCTTTAAGTGTTTTATAAGCTGAGAAAATTCTTTCAGCGTTATTAAAAGCATCATCTTGTTTTAAATAATTAACTTGATCAAGTAGTTGAGATTGATACTTATGATAAGCTTCAAATAACAAATCTGCGTAAGCCTTTGCCTTTTTTGAATATTTATCTTTAGCTATTTTATTGACAGAATTATGAATAGCTGACGAATAATCACCACTATTTATTTCTTGTTGAGTGCCTTTTATGGTGGTACAACCTATTAATAAGACAACCAAGCATACAGATATTATAGACTTCATTCCTACTATATTTTTAAAGCAAATTAACAAAAATAAATTTTAACAATTGTTGTTTGAAATTAATCTAAATAAAGCATTGTCGAATTTAAAATCAGACCTATATTTGCACTCAATTTTTAATAAATCTAAATAAGTTATAATGTCAAAATTAAAGTTTAGTTTACTTTTAATCATGTTATCCCTCATTGGTTTTGGACAAACTCAAAATCAGAAAAAATCAAAAAAAGATAGCATTAACAACTTAAGCGAAGTAACCATTGTTGCTAATAAACTTCTTGGTAGTAAGTTTGAAGCAAAAAACCGAACAGGTTCAGCCTTTTTTATTTCAAAAAAAGATATTCAAAAGTTTAATTATTTTGATGTCAACAATCTTTTAGGTCAGGTTCCTGGCGTTAATATTTATCAAGAAGATGGTTTTGGTTTACGACCAAACATCAGCTTACGCGGAACTTCTCCAGAGCGTTCTAGTAAAATTACTTTAATGGAAGACGGCGTTTTAATAGCTCCAGCACCTTACAGTGCTCCAGCAGCCTACTACTTTCCTACAATTTCAAGAATGCAAAATGTTGAAGTTTTAAAAGGAAGTAGCCAAATACAATACGGACCGTTTACCACAGGTGGCGCTATTAATTTTGTGTCGACTGAAATCCCAAATGATTTTGAACTTAATCTAAGAGCTAACTATGGCTCATATGATACAGGCAATTTTTATGCTAATATTGGCGATTCTAAGAAAAATTTCGGGTATTTATTAGAATATAACAATATTCAATCTGACGGATTTAAAAATCTTGATAACAATGGTAATACAGGATTTAATATTAACGACTTTGTTGGTAAATTCCGAGTTAACACCAATCCAGATGCCAAGGTTTACCAATCACTTGAATTCAAATTCCAATATTCAGATGAATTATCTAACGAGACCTATTTAGGCTTAACACAAAATGATTTTAACGAAACGCCTTTTAGACGTTATGCGGGTTCACAGGTTGATAATATGGACACTGAACACACGCAGTTTATGCTAACTCATACCGCTAAATTTAGCGACTTTTTACGCCTAACAACAACCGCCTACCGCAACAACTTTAAACGTAATTGGTACAAACTTGATAAAGTTAACTTTAACAATGTTCAAGTTGGTATTAGCGATTTGCTTGAAAACCCTAATCAATTTCCAAATCACTTCAACTTAGTTAATGGTAATGATTCTACCAACGACGGCGCTTTAGCTGTAAAGAATAATAACCGTGAATACTATAGCCAAGGTATCCAAACTAAATTTGATTATCATTTCTACACAGGAGATTTTTCTCATGATCTAGAAGTTGGCCTTCGTTATCACCAAGATGAAATTGATCGTTTTCAATGGGTCGATGACTACAATATGTTAAGCGGAAATATGAATTTAGTTAACCAAGGAATTCCAGGGACAGAATCAAACCGTGTTCAAGATGCTGAAGCTTTAGCAACCTACATATTGTACAAGTTGAAGTTTAACAAACTAACTTTAACGCCAGGTCTTCGTTACGAATCTATCAAACTTACACGCTCTAATTACGGCACTAATGATGTTAACAGAACTGGAAGCGATTTAAGTTATAGAGAAAATACATATAATGAATTAATTCCTGGATTAGGCGCCAACTACAAAATCAATAGAGAAATTGCTATTTTCGGAGGTATTCATAAAGGTTTTGCGCCTGGCGGTACGCGCCCAGAAGAAGAAGCCGAACAAAGTATTAATTATGAACTGGGAACCCGTTTTAACTTTAATGGTTTTAGCGGTGAAATTGTTGGTTTCTTTAATGATTATAGCAATTTACTGGGTAGCGACCTTAATGCAACAGGCGGTACTGGAAGTCTCGAACAATTTAATGCTGGTGAAGTAAATGTGGCCGGATTTGAATTGTTACTAAACTACAACTTACTCCAAAATAATTCAAAATTCGATTTACCGCTTAATTTTGCCTATACTTATACCGATACCGAATTTCAAAACAATTTTGAAAGCGGTGTTGGGATTTGGGGCGAGGTTTCTGCTGGTGACGAAATGCCTTACATCTCTAAACACCAATTTAACTTTGGCGCCAGTTTTATAACTGATAAATTTCAAATTAATGCTAATGCGCGTTATAGAGGCGAGTTTAGAACCCAAGCTGGCACAGGTTCAATACCACAAAACCAAAAAGTTGGCAGCAACTTTGTAATTGATCTTTCAGGAGAATATCAACTTACAAACAACTTTAGCTTAACCGCTAATATGATTAATTTGCTAGACAACTCCTATGAAGTTGCTCGAGTTCCTGCAGGATTAAGACCTGGTCATCCTTTTGGGATTTATGGTGGATTTAAATTCAGTTTATAAGTTATTAAACCTTATTTAAGATAAAAAGGAACTTCAAGTATGGGGTTCCTTTTTTTTAGTTGAAATACTTCCGATTTTACAAATACTTTTTCATGACCAATTGAAGTCGTTGAGCTTCATCTGCAGCAGCTTCAGCAAAATCTAAAGAATTAGACTTATAAATAATTCCTCTTGAAGAATTAATTAAAAGTCCAAAATTGGTATTCATTCCGTATTCACAAACCTCTTCTAAACTACCGCCTTGAGCACCTATTCCAGGAACTAATAAAAAAGCCTCAGGAACTAATTGCCTTATCATTTTAAAATACTCAGGTTTTGTTGCGCCAACAACATACATTAGTTGGTGCGAATTTTGCCAAGATTTAGAGCGTTCTAAAACTTTTTCAAAGAGATAATTCCCATCGCTTAACTTTTCAAGTTGAAAATCTTTTGCGCCAGGATTAGAAGTTAAACCTAACATTATGGTTTGTTTATTTTTAAATGCTAAAAAGGGCTCAACAGAATCTTTACCCATGTAAGGTGCCACAGTAACCGCATCAAATCCAAGATCATCAAAAAAAGCCTTGGCATAACGTGAAGCAGTATTACCAATATCACCACGCTTTGCATCAGCGATTGTAAAAACTTCTGGGTAATTCTTATTTAGATATTCAATGGTTTTTTCAAGTGCCAACCAACCTTTTAAACCATAAGCCTCATAAAAAGCTAAATTAGGTTTGTAAGCTACTGAAAACTTAATGGTGGCATCTATAATAGCTTTGTTAAACTCAAATATTGGATCTTCAAAATCAAGTAGATGTTTGGGGATTTTTTCTAAATCGACATCTAAACCAACGCACAGCATTGACTTTTTTAATTCAATTTGCTGCTTTAAAATATTGGTATTCATACTTGTAATGAAGTTAAAGTGAGTCTGAAATATTTTTAAGCTTTTCAGTATTATCAACTAGCTTCAACTCATCAATCACTTTATCAAGATCACCATTAATAATGTTATCTAAATCGTAAAGTGATAAATTGATTCTGTGATCGGTGACACGACCTTGAGGCCAGTTATAAGTTCTAATTTTGGCACTTCTATCGCCACTTGTTACCATATTACCTCGCTTTTCGGCATCTTCGGCTTGCTTTTTAGCTAATTCCATTTCATATAATCTGGAGCGCAATACTTTAAAAGCTTTCTCTTTATTTTTATGTTGCGATTTCTGGTCTTGGCATTGTGCAACTATTCCGGTAGGTTCGTGTGTTAATCTAACGGCTGAATAGGTTGTGTTGACAGATTGACCACCTGGCCCAGACGAACAAAAATAATCGATGCGAACATCTTTTGGGTTAATTTCAACATCAAATTCTTCAGCTTCAGGAAATACCATAACTGTTGCAGCACTTGTGTGAACGCGACCTTGTGTTTCAGTTTGTGGTACACGTTGCACACGATGCACACCAGCTTCATATTTTAAAGTGCCATAGACATTTTCCCCAGAAACTTCAAATTGAATTTCTTTAAAGCCACCATTAGTTCCTTCACTGTAATCTACAGTGCTTACTTTCCAACCTTTATTTTCAGAATAACGTGTGAGCATCTTGTAAATGTCACCAGCAAAAATACTAGCTTCATCACCGCCTGTGCCAGCACGAACTTCAACTACTGCATTTTTAGCATCTTCAGGATCTTTAGGAATCATCATGTACCTAATTTTTTCTTCAAGTGCTTCAAGCGCTTCTTTAGATTCTTCTAATTGAAGCTTTGCCATTTCAAGCATTTCATCATCACTGCTATCATTTATAATAGCTTCGGCTTCTTGAATATTATTATTGAGAGCGATATATTTTTCGCGCTCATCCATGATATCTTTTAAGTCTTTATATTCTTTTGAAAGTGTAGCATAACGTTTTTGGTCTGAAATAATATCAGGTTGAATGATAAGATCATTCACTTCATCAAAACGTTGTTTTATGATATTTAACTTATCTAACATAGTGGAATTTAAAATGTGTTCAAATTTACAACTATTTCACTGAACTATGAAGTTATCAGTTAAGTTGCTTTTATAATTCTACAATAACACCAATACCGAGTTGCTGTTTCCATTGAACTTTTGGTCCACCTTCAACGACCTCGCCATTTTCATTTTCGTTACTGATTCTCACATCATCATCATAGCGCAAATGAGAGCCAAATGAAGCTTTAATAAAGCCATTAACTTTAAAGTCGAAGTTAAGTTCCCAATCGATATCAACATTACCAAATTTGTTAAGGTAATCTGTATATAAACGCAGATGGCTATTCATATTAACATTTTGAAAAACTTCGCGCTTGTACTCATTTGTGACCAGTATACCAATTTCCATTCGAGTACGTTTACCATTTTTAATGATATTACCATCATCGTCCAAAATGGCTTTTTCAACTCCAAAAGCACCTTGATTAGCTAGGCGCTGATTAAGCACAAAGGTGGATTTCATGGTTACTGGCGAAAGGTAAATCTGATTGTTTTTGTCTTCGGTAGTATATTCTGAACCAACCCCAAGAAATAAATACCCTGGTGCCATAAAGTCTGAGATTGAAACATCGCGATTGGGATAGTTATAACCCCTTGAAAATTGTGAACTAAAACTGAATTTCCCAGAATAATACCAATTTGAGTTTTCAGAAACCCGATATCCAAAGGTTGAAATAAATTCTAAATCATCATCGGTTTTGCGTAAATCTTGACTTTCTTGTTGATTAACGCCGTAACGCATTCTAAGTTCATTATTCCATTTTAAAGCATTTCTAACAAATAAGCGTTTAAAATGCGCACCAAATAAGCCTGAAACAGAATTAGAACCACCAGCATTCCAATTTACAAAAGCAACCTCACTTAAGTCAAATGTAAATTTATTGCTTTTGTCCCAATAGCTTGTTGGCCCAACAACTCTAATTAAATCTTTGGTATTAAAATCATGTACATAATCAGTATCGATGGTTGTTGTAATCAGTTTTTTTGGTCCTCGTGAAAAAAAATATTCAGCCACAGAAATTTGCTTTTGAATTTCTCCAAAAGATTGTGCTAAACTTGCCAGCGGCAAGCAAATAATCAGAAGTTTAAATAATTTCATGATCAGTAAGTGAATTGTCCAAACTCAGACTTTATATGTAAAGATTTCTCTTTGGCAGCTTCAACATGACCGATAATTTGAGCAGGAATATTAAAGCTTTCAGAAATTTTTATAATTTCATCTGCAATGGCTTCATCTACATAAAATTCAAGTCGGTGACCCATGTTAAAAACTTGATACATTTCTTGCCAAGACGTCCCACTTTCATCTTTAATAAGTTTAAATAACGGCGGTAAATCAAACATATTGTTTTTAATAATTTTTAATTGATCTACGAAGTGTAAAATTTTAGTCTGCGCGCCTCCACTACAGTGCACCATACCATTAATGCGATTTGCACCCGTATTTTCTAAAACTTTTTTTACGACAGGTGCATAAGTTCTTGTTGGGGACAAAATCAGTTTTCCAGCGTCTAAAGGTGATCCTTCAACTTGACTGGTTAATTGTTTAGAACCTGAATAAATCAAGTCTTGAGGAACTTTAGGATCAAAACTTTCAGGATATTTTTCAGCTAAATATTTACTCAAAACATCGTGACGGGCTGATGTTAAACCGTTACTTCCCATTCCGCCGTTATATTGAGATTCATAAGTTGCCTGACCTGATGAGGCTAAGCCTACAATTACATTTCCTGATTTAATATTAGCGTTATCAATCACTTCATTGCGTTTCATACGACAAGTCACCGTTGAGTCAACTATAATGGTACGAACTAAATCGCCAACATCAGCTGTTTCGCCACCAGTTGTATGAACTTGAACGCCATGTTTTGAAAGTTCTTCACAAAGTTCTTCAGTACCATTAATAATTTCTGAAATTACTTCGCCAGGGATAAGATTTTTGTTGCGGCCGATTGTTGACGAAAGGAGAATATTTTTGGTAGCACCTACACAAAGCAAATCGTCTAGATTCATGATTAAAGCATCTTGAGCAATACCTTTCCAAACCGACAAATCGCCTGTTTCTTTCCAATACATATAGGCTAGAGATGACTTAGTCCCGGCACCATCAGCATGCATAACTACACAATGTTGATCGCTACCAGTTAAGTGGTCTGGGATAATTTTACAGAATGCCTTTGGAAACAATCCTTTATTTACTTTAGAAATAGCCTTATGAACATCTTCCTTTTGAGCTGAAACACCACGTTGACTGTATCGATTTGTTGAAGTAGACATGAAAAAAATTTTAGCAAAAGTAATGAAAATATATGGGTAAAATAAAAGCCCAAGTTGGGATACTCGGGCTTTTATTTTTAGATGTATATCAATTTATTTAGTAAATAATAATTCTCTGTATTTGGTGAGTGGCCAAATTTCATCATCGACTAACAATTCTAGCTTATCACAGTGGTACCTGATGTCTTCGAAGTAAGGTTTTACTTCATCACAATATAAATGTGCTCTTTTGGTAACATCATCTGTATGATTAGCTTTTTTACGTGCTTCTATCATATTATTAATTCCGGCATTAATTTTCTCAATATGCGTTGAAATTCGCTCGATGATCGCTAATTGTTCAGTTGCCATCGATTTAAACTGATCGCCATAAATATCTTTTAAACCTTTTACGTTTTTAATTAATACATTTTGATATTTAATGGCTGTTGGAATGACGTGATTTCGAGCAATATCACCTAATAAGCGACCTTCAATTTGAATATGTTTTGAGTAATCTTCAATCTCGATATCAAACCTGGCTTTAACTTCAACTTCATTCATGATGTTAAGCTCAGTAAATAAATCAATCGCTTTTTTAGAAATTTTTGCTTGTAAAGCTTCAGGTGTTGTTCTGTAATTACTTAAGCCACGTCTTTTAGCTTCTTTCTCCCAAGCTTCACCATAACCATCACCTTCAAATCTGACACTTTTAGATGCCTTAATATATTCACGCAATACATTAAAAATAGCATCATCTTTTTTCATTTTTTTATCTTTCACAAGTGCATCGACTTCAACTTTAAATTCTTTAAGTTGTTTAGCTACAATGGCATTTAAAACCGTCATTGGGTCTGCACAATTAGCGGTTGAACCTACCGCTCTTAATTCAAATTTATTGCCTGTAAATGCAAAAGGTGACGTTCTATTTCTATCGGTATTATCTAGTAGAATTTCTGGAATTTTACCCACTACATTTAATTTAAGGTCTGTTTTTTCTTGAGGCGATAACTTACCATCGGTTACCTTTTCTAATTCATCAAGAACTTTGGTGAGTTGCGATCCTATAAATACAGATATAATAGCCGGCGGAGCTTCATTAGCGCCCAAGCGATGATCATTTGAAGCTGAAGCTATCGTCGCTCTTAATAATTCTTCATTTTCATAAACCGCCTTAATAGTATTGACAAAAAACGTTAAAAAGCGTAGATTACGCATAGGTGTTTTTCCTGGACTTAATAAGTTAGAACCTGAGCTTGTAGCTAAAGACCAGTTGTTATGTTTACCACTACCATTAACATCTTTAAATGGCTTTTCGTGAAATAAAACTTTAAAGTAATGGCGTTCGGCTACCTTATCCATTACATCCATAATTAATGAATTGTGATCTACCGCTAAATTAGCCTCTTCAAAAATTGGCGCTAACTCAAATTGGTTTGGTGCTACTTCGTTATGTCTTGTTTTAACTGGAATACCCAATAACATACATTCTTTTTCAAGCTCTCTCATAAAGTCTAAAACCCGTTTTGGGATAGAGCCAAAATAGTGATCGTCTAATTGTTGACCTTTTGCAGGTGCGTGACCTAGTAGAGTTCTACCAGACATCATTAAGTCAGGACGAGAAGCTGCTAAAGCTGTATCGACAAGAAAATACTCTTGTTCCCAACCTAAAGTGGCAATGACTTTAGATTCTTTTTTATCGAAGTACTTAACCACATCGGTGGCTGCCTTATCTAAAGCTGAAATTGATTTAAGTAAAGGTGTTTTATAGTCTAAAGCTTCACCTGTGTAAGCCACAAAAATAGTAGGAATGCAAAGTGTCGTTCCCCAGACAAAAGCTGGTGAAGTAGGATCCCAAGCAGTGTAACCACGCGCTTCGAACGTATTTCTGATACCGCCATTAGGCAAACTTGAAGCATCAGGCTCTTGTTGCACTAATTGTCCACCGCCAAATTTTTCGATTGAGCGGCCATCACTAGTCGTTTCAAAAAAAGCATCGTGCTTTTCGGCTGTCGAACCTGTTAAAGGTTGAAACCAATGCGTGTAATGAGTCGCACCTTTAGAAATTGCCCATTCTTTCATCCCAGTTGAAATATGGTCGGCTAAATCTCGGTCGATTTTAGAGCCATTTTCTATAGCATCCATAATACTATCAAACGAGTCGCTTGTTAAATATTGACGCATCGCTTCTTTGTTAAATACGTTTTTTCCAAAAAGTTCAGACCTTCTGATACTTTCGTCTACAGGAACTGGTTTTCGGTTAAGGGATTCTTTAATTGCATTAAATCTTAGGATAGCCATAATAATTGAAATTTTACACAAACATAGAGTTATTTTTAATTTACCCCTATATTTTTAGTGTTAAATTTAGATTATTTATATGAAAAACATTTTTACCCCTAAAAATTATGACCCAAGCGCCAAAACAACACATATTAAATAAGGAATTAAAATTAAAGCGCCTTCATAATGATCGATGGAATGCTGTTTTGGTAATAGCACCTAACCTCTCATAAAACAAGTCAATTAAATTAACAAAAAAATGACTTTTTCGCACTTATAAGCGGTTTTGAAAAGAATATTTTAAAAATAGACAGCACATTATTATGAAAAAACAATTTTAACATTATAGTTAAGGCTGTTTGTATTTTTTTTTTTTAGGTTCGTATCATAATCAATTAAAACCGCTATGTTTTCTTAGTTAATCATTAAAAAGAGAAAGCTCCTACAAGGTAGAAGCTTCTCCCGAAAGATGCATGAAAAACTTACATCTCACTCAACAATGCAAATGTAAGGTTTTCATGAGACCTGAACAGCCTCTTGAGCTGAAAAACACCATCCGTTAAGATGATAAACTGACAATCTAATTTTTTTAATTTTAATATCATGAAAATAATAAAAAAGTTTTATTTTGCTTTGTTGATAAGTTTTATTTCTTGTTCAACAAGTGATGATGAATTTTCTACATTCAATCATAGTAATGAAAATACGCAGTCTTTAGAATTAACAAAAAAAAATAACATTCATAAAACAACTAATGTAATTAGTATATTACTATTTAAATTGGGTGTTGAAAAAATAATAGTTGATAAAACAAATAATGACCTTATAAGATACAACTTTAAAACTTTTAAAAGTTTTATAACTAAAGGGGAATTTATAGACCTCTCTAATTATACAATTATATTGGAATCGGGAACTCTTTATTTAGAATCTGAACCAAATTATAAAATTAGCCTAAATAACGGCGAAATCTATTTAAGAACTAGCCCTGATAGTGAACTAATTAAACAAAATAACATAAGCGACAACATTAGTATTAGAATCCTTAAATCTTTCCTTATAGAAATGACAGCTTCTAATGAAGTAAAGATGAACTTTCAAAATCATATTGATAATATTGTTACTGAAAAACGCGTTGGTTGTTCATTTTGGGACACTTATGTTGTTTTTAGTGGCGTTATGCCTTCTAGTAGTCATAGTTTAGCCGAAGCTAACCTACAAGACGAAATAGCAGCTTACGCATCTGAATTATCAGGTTGTAGGAAAGTTGGTGGTGTTGATACATCTTGTGTTTCGGGAAATCACGCTTGTTGGTCTACTCAAAACTATTGTTGTGATTAGTATAATCAAAGTTATAAACAACTTCTCAAAGCTAGTATTTTGGGAAGTTGTTTAAAATAATCAAATTAATAACTAAAATTAGTTAAATTCCGTATTATTATTTAATAAATTTAAGTCAAAAAAATATACAGTTATGAATTTAGTTTATGGGTTGATAACCCCTACAGTAAGTCTTTTAATTGGAGTGATATATGCGATAGTACTAATTTATTCAATTTTTATTATTGTTAAAAACGAAAAAAGTATTAATGCGCTATTGTGGTTAATTTTTGCGCTTTTTATTCCTTTTTTTGGAAGTTTAATTTACATAGCTAGACATTTCTTGTACAACAAGAAGAATAATTTTGAATTAAACAATTAAGTGATAAGTTAATTTTACAAGCTATAACTTAGCATTTAAAATCTCAGCGCTAAAAAAACAAATATTAAATAAGGAATTAAAATTAAAGCCCCTTTATAACGACCGATGGTGTGCCGTTTTGGTAATAAGGCTAAAATCAAGATCAATACGGCAAAGCCAATCATCCAAAATATATCAACACTTAAAACAGATTTAGTTTGCAACGCAATAGGCTTAATCATAGCCGTTATACCTAACACAGAGGCGATATTAAAAATGTTAGAGCCAATTAAATTACCTAAAGAAATGGCTTTTTCGTACTTAAAAGCGTTTTTAAAAAGAATATTTTAAAAATAGACAGCACATTATTATGAAAAAACAATTTTAACATTATAGTTAAGGCTGTTTGTATTTTTTTTTTTTTTAGGTTCGCATCATAACCAATTTAAATCGACATGTTTTCTTAGTTAATCATTAAAAAGAGAAAGCTCCTACAAGGTAGAAGCTTCTCCCGAAAGATGCATGAAAAACTTACATCTCACTCAACAATGCAAATGTAAGGTTTTCATGAGACCTGAACAGCCTTTTGAGCTGAAAACACCATCCATTAAGATGATAAACTGACAACTTAATTTTTTTAAATTTTAATATCATGAAAAAAGTATTTTCAATTATTGCAATCGGTGCAATGACCCTAAGTTTAAGTAGTTATAGCTTACCTGAAACGCCATCAGATTGCGTTAGAGAATCATTAGCTATTGTAGAATCAGTTGCTGATGAATTTGGAGATGATTTAAATGGCGAATTTAAAAACTTTTATATGGCAGAATATTTAGATATGTATGAAAGTTGTGTAAATTCTCTGTAAATCAAATTTATTAACCGCTTGAAATTATTTTAAGCGGTTTTTACTTAAATATTTTAAAATGAAGAATTTGATTTTATATACTTGTTTAGTTTTTAGTTACTTTTTTTATGCTCAAACTAACAATATTTATGAGGTAGATTACGTCTTACAACTGGATCATGAGGTTTTAAATAAATCTCTAAAAACGATGAAAAACCAAAAAGTAAAACATTTTATAGCCAAACATGCTGATACCTTTGAAGAAGTCCAAGCCAAGTTAATTTTTAATGCTAAGGCTGCTAAATATGCTGTTCGAAAACAACTGCAAAATGATTTTAATCAAAAGTCTAATTTTTTTGAAAAGCATGCAGGAGGAAAGTCAACCTACTATTATGATAATGAAAAAAAAATAGCCTATTACACTTCTACTTTGATAAATAAAACAAATGTAGTGTATGAAAGAGAATGGAAAATCTTAAAAGAAAGTGAAGAGATTTTAGGTTTTAGATGCTACAAAGCTGAATTAATTCTTGATCAAGAAGGAAAAATGTTTGTGTGGTTTACCAATGAAATACCTTATCCTTATGGACCATTGCGATTTAATAATTTACCGGGTTTAATTTTAAAAGCAGAGGTAAAAAACGGTTTAATCACTTATTTAGCGACTAATATAAAGACAAAAAGAAAAAACAAACCGATCATTGAAGAAACCGATCATCGGTTTATGAGTGAGGAAGAATACATGAAGGAATTGAAGAAAAACAACCCACTATTTGAGGGTTTTTAAAAATAAAGTTTAAACCTTTTTCTATCTCGAAATTTGTGAAGATTCAGACGGAATACCAGAAGATGTAGCTATTATCGACTAAACAACAATTATGAATTACAAACGACTTTACATTTTAGTATTATTATTAAATTTTACTTTAGCCCACGCACAATCTGATTTTAAAGTAACTTACAAAAAAAGAGTGCTACCAGAATATTTTCAAATTTCGGACTCTGTGAGTGACGTTAAAAAATCAAGATATTTGAAAGTAAGAAATAGCGTAAAACGAAATATTGGTAAATTTAAATATACTTTACAAATAGATACGGAGTCTAATATTTCTGAGTTTAAGGTGATTGAAACCATGAGTGTTGATGGCAACGAAAGGTTTAACAACAATTTGAAAGGTATGTTAGGCGGTCGTTTTCCGATATATAATCATTTAAAAAAAGATAGTGTTTTTGAAAATGCTGATTTCAGAGGAAAGATATATTTTACAAGTTACAAAAGCCCGCGATACAAATGGCGTTTAACAAAGAAAACGAAAGACATTCTTGGTTTTAAGTGTTATTTGGCTGTTACTGAAGAGAGCACAGACAAAACGGTTATTTTTAATTTTCAAAAAGATAAAAAGGAAGCTTTTCATGCTTGGTACGCACCGAGTTTACCCGCTAAATATGGACCATCATTTTTTACAGGTTTACCAGGATTAGTATTGCAAGCTGGAAATAAGAAAATGGAAATTTATGCCCTAGATATAAAAAATGTTAGCAATGTAGAGGTTGAATTTCCTGACAAAAAATCAATTACAGAAGAACAAAAAAATAAACAACTTAAAGCCTTGATTGGCAGGTAAAATAAATGTAAAATCGTTTGTTTTATTTAACCCTCATTTTTGAGGGTTAAATTTTTATGATAATTGATACAAAAAAAATTTAAATTTATATATGAATCAACTATTCAAAATATTTCTATTAATCCTCATCCCACTGACCAGTTTTCCCCAAACCCACGAACTTGAAGGCAAAATTCAAGATAGTCTTCAGAACGGCATTCCCAACACCAATATCATAGCCACACCTTTAGACACAGATGATGAAATCACCTTTTCCATCAGCGACCAAAAGGGCAGATACCGCTTAATACTGAGTGAGCATTCAAGATATCTGGTAGAAATCACACACTTGGGCTTTAAAAAAATTTCAGATACCATTCAGATTTCAGAAGATCAAACACAGAATTTCACCTTACAAGAAAGTACAGAAAGCTTAGAAGAAGTCTTAATTCGTCAGGAAATGGCAGTTATTGTGAAAGAAGACACCATCACTTACCGCACCGACCAATTCAAAACAGGAGAAGAACGCAAACTGCGCGATGTGCTCAAAAAACTTCCCGGCGTCGAAGTCGATCGGGAAGGCAACGTGAAAGTCAATGGAAAATCAGTCACTAAACTCATGGTTGATGGCAAAACCTTTTTTACCGGCGACGAAAAATTGGGTGTCAACAATATTCCTGCCGATGCGGTCGATGAAGTCGAAGCCCTGGACAATTACAATGATGTGGCTTTTCTGAAAGGTTTGGAAGACAGCGACAAAATGGCGCTGAACATCAAGCTGAAAGACGGCAAAAAGAAATTTGCCTTTGGCGATGTAGAAGCCGGCGCAGGCATTGAAAACCGGTATTTGCTGCATCCTAAACTCTTTTATTACAGCCCAAAAACCGCCGTCAATCTTATAGGCGATTTCAATAATGTAGGTCAGAAATCCTTTACCGTGCAAGACTATTTAGATTTTGAAGGCGGATTTGGTTTGGCGCTAGAAGACCCGTCAACCTATTTCAATTTATATTCAGACGAGTTTGCCCAATTTCTTCGAGAAGATGAATTTACCTACAGTAAAAACGATTTTGCAGCCGCCAGTTTGTATCAAGATTTAGGCAGGAATTTTAGTTTAGATGCGTACAGTATTTTCAACAAAGGCAAACTGCGCACCAAAACCGTTCAAGATATTTCCTACCAATCGAGCAGTCAGGCAGACGAATTTCGGAATAATACCGGTCAAAACGATCTGTTGTTTAGCATCAACAAAATAAAACTGCGCTACGACAATATGGACAATGTCGATTTGCGTGCCAACACCACCATAAAATACAACGATGGCGAATCGCAAAGCAATTTGAGTTCGTTGGTTCAAAACAATGAGGAATTTGTAAACACCAACAACCAACCGAGACAGCTGGAATTTACACAAACCTTGAATTTAAACACACAATTTTCTTATAAACATACCACAAAAGCAGAAATCACGTTCAAACATAGTGAAAGCAACAACAATCGCCTATGGGATTTCAACGAAGCTTTGTTTACCGATATAATGCCTTTGGTCGTTGAAGACGATAGTTTTCAGTTGGAGCAAGACCATACAACCAAACTGAATAACATCAAACTCAATGCGAAACATTATTGGGTGTTGGCAGATTTCCATCACATTTATCCTGTTGCTGGATTCAATTATTTCAACACGGAATTCAACACTCTAGACCGTCAAATATTGAACGATGGAAGCATCAACAGTTTTGAAGATGCGGGTTTCAACAACCGTTTGGATTTCAGTTTATTGGATGCGTATGTCGGTTTTCAGTACAAAACGCAAATCGACGATTTGGTGCTGCGTCCAGGTCTTGTTGTTCATAATTACAATTGGAATGTGGCGCAATTCAGCAATGAAATTGCCAACGAGAATAAGATGATGCTTTTACCAGAGTTTTTTGCTGAATATGAATTCAATTCTTCAAAAAAAATAAAACTAGAATACAATCGCTATTCGAATTTCAGCAAAATTTCGCAGTTTGCCAACCGCTTACGTTTGCAAAGTTTCAACCAGTTGTATCGTGGAAACAGCGAGTTAGAAAATCAAATTTATAATCGCATTCGTTTAAATTATCGGAATTTCAATATGTTCAGAGGCCTGATTTACTTTATCAACTTAAGTTACAGCCATCGCGAACAGAGCATCAGAAACCTCACGGAAATAGACGGCATCGACCAAATCAGCACAAGTATTTATACCGATTTACCAGAAAATACGTACAGCATTTCAGGAAATATCAACAAGCGCATTTCAGATTATAGGCTCAGTTTTGGGACTAATTTTAGTTTTTCAGATTATTCCAGAATTATCAATAATGAAACCTTAGATTACCAAAATAACAACTATGGCTATAATCTAAAAGTGCAGACTAGATACGACGAATGGCCAAATTTGGAAGTCGGTTTTCGGCATTCATTTTCAGAATTGAGTTCAGAAAATTCCACGAATGAATTTATGCGAATTACGCCATTTGCCATTTTAGAATATGATTTTTTCGAGGATTTCATTTTCAAATTCAATTATGATTATAATTATTTTGAAAACCAAAGCACCAACAATATCAACCGATTTGAAATTGCAGAATCCAGTCTGTTTTACAGCAAAGAAGACTCCGCGTGGGGTTTTGAAATTCAAGCCACCAACTTATTTGATGTCAGTTTCAAAAGAGAAAACTCCGTCAATGAATTTATCGTCGCCGATCGGCGCATTTTTCTTCAACCCAGAACCATTTTATTCAAATTGATTTACAAGCTATAACTTAGCATTTAAGATCTCAGCGCTAAAACAACAAATATTAAATAAGGAATTAAAATTAAAGCCCCTTTATAACGACCGATGGTGTGCCGTTTTGGTAATAAGGCTAAAATCAAGATCAATACGGCAAAGCCAATCATCCAAAATATATCAACACTTAAAACAGATTTAGTTTGCAACGCAATAGGCTTAACTAAAGCCGTTATGCCTAACACAGCCGCAATATTAAAAATGTTAGAGCCAATTAAATTACCTAAAGAAATGGCTTTTTCACCTTTAAAAGCGGCAATTAATGAAGCTGCTAACTCTGGAACGCTGGTTCCAAAAGCAATCATAGTTACTGATATTACTAATTCACTAACACCAAGTGTCTTAGCAATTTCTACAGAACCTTGTACAAGCCAATCAGAACCAAAATACAAACCAAGACCACCAATAATTAACCAGACTACTATTTTAAAGGTTGAGACTTCTTTTAATTGCTCATCGACTTCTTCACTTGTAAAAGATTTTTTACCACGCACCTTTCTAACCAAAATAAATAAGTAAACAAACAAGCAACTTAACAAAACCAAGCCTTCTAAGGCTGAAATTACTTCACCAGACTTTAGCATAAAATACAATAAGCCTGAAAACAACATCATCACTGGCCAATTTAAACGGTAAAAGTCTTTATCGATCCCAATACTCGAAATTAAGCTTGTTACTCCTAAAACTAAGCCGATGTTGGCAATATTAGAGCCGACTACATTACCCAATGAAATATCAGAAAAACCTTCTAAAGCCGCCTGTAAACTCACAATCAATTCTGGAGCCGAAGTCGAAAAAGACACAACGGTTAATGCAATGATCATTTTAGAAATCTTTAATTTAAATGATAAAGCAACAGATGAACGTACTAAAAATTCACCGCCAATAACTAAAGCTGCTAAGCCTATTAAAACTAAAATTACATTCATTAGCTCATAATTTTCTGCGAAAATAGAACTTATACCAAATATCCCATAAAATAAGACAGATAAATAGTTTCTAATTGTCTTTCTCTTCGTTAAAAAAAAATGAAACGTAGCTTTGGCTATGCTTAATTTTTTTGCCTTGATTAAGACAATTATAATTCAATTTCATTTATCTTATCCTATAGAATATTTGGTATTAATTTCTGGTTTGTGAAAATGTTAAAAACTATTTTTATAGTTGTATAACTATATTTATAGTTTACATTTGATCATTGAAATATATAGTTATGAATAAAAATTTACCACATTTAACAGCCAAAGAAGAAGAAATCATGACTTGTTTATGGTCGCTCGAAAAAGCTTTTGTTAAAGAAATTGCAGCCCATTTAGATCAAAACTTGCATTACAACACCGTTTCTACAATTGTGAGGAATTTAGAAGAAAAAGGCTTTGTTGAACATCAAGCTTTTGGTA
This sequence comes from Psychroflexus salarius, assembly GCF_900129035.1. GTDB lineage: Bacteria > Bacteroidota > Bacteroidia > Flavobacteriales > Flavobacteriaceae > Psychroflexus > Psychroflexus salarius. The sequence continues at coordinate 488,047 of NZ_FQTW01000001.1, forward strand.
AAACCCATCAATATTACCCAAAAATTTCTAAAGAAGTATATAGCGAGCAAGTGCTAAACCTAAATTCTCAACGCTTTTTTAACGGCTCTTATAAAGATATGGTTTCATTTTTTGCTAAAAAAGAGCAAATTTCTAAAGAAGACCTTGAGGATATTTTAAAACTAATCAATAAATAATATGGAACTTTTAATTTATTTCGTAAAAGCCTCGCTCCTACTCAGTCTATTTTGGGTTTTTTATAAAATATTTCTTGAAGGCGAAACTTATAATCAACTTAAGCGGTATTACTTATTAATTGGCTATATCGCTAGTTTAAGCTTACCATTAATTCAGTTTACCAGAACAAACATCATTGAACCCACAACTTCAGCATTAATAGCAAATTCAACTCTAGCAAATAGTGATATTTCAACGGAATTAACCACTGCAGAATTGATGCATCAAGTCATACAAGATTATTATTTAATTGAACTGTTACTTTTAGGTGTGGCGGTGTTCTTTCAGTTGAAGTTTCTACGCCAATTAGTTCGATTAGTTTCCCAGTTGAAGTCAGCCCAAAAACACACCAAAAACGGGATTCATTATATCTCCTCAAGAAGTGAAGATACAGCCTTTTCATTTTTAAACTATGTGGTTTATAATCCTGAAAAATTAACGCCTACTGAACTTGAACTTATTTTAAAACATGAAGAAGCGCACGTTAATCTAAAACATAGTTTAGACAATTTGGTGGCGCATATTTACACAAGTTTATTCTGGTTTAATCCTATAGCGTGGTTTTACAAAAATTCTATTACAGAAAATTTAGAATTTCAAGCCGATGCTTACGCCACTTCAACTGATTCTTTAAAATCATATCAGCAAACTTTATTTAAAGTAGTTGAACAACGCTACAATCATCAACTTCAACAGGCTTTCAATCAAAATTCAATCAAAAAACGAATAATTATGTTACAAAAATCAAATTTCAAACCCTCTAAAAATTACTTCAAATTGGTTTTAATTACACCTTTTTTAGTGGCTTATCTGCTTTTATTTCAAATTGAAACTATTGCACAAGTTCAATCAAACCAAGTTAAAGAAACAACTGCTCAAATTACAAAAGTAGAACTTACTTATGGTGCAAAAACTAGCTTTGAAAATCTAAGAAAAGACATTGAATTTTTGAAAGAAGAGTTTGATGTTGACATGTCATACCGCAACGACACTCGAACAAAAGACGGCTTTATTAAAGGTATAACTTTAGACATCAACACAAATACAGGCTTTTCAGGTTCTGTAACTTCGCCTGACTTAGCCCAAACACCTGTTTATGTTTACTACCATCCAAACGAAGATGTAGAAAGTCCGTTTGGTGTTGGCACAGGCACAAACCCAGACAACAAAACATCTACATATGATGAAATAAAAAATACAGAAAAAATAAGAATTGACGGTAAGACTTACAAAAATGAAGAGCTAAAAGGAAAATATATCGCTTTTGAAACAGTGAGTTACAATCCAGAAACCAAAACAGTATCAATTAAACGACCAGCTCAATTTACAAATGAAGAATTTGATGACATAAAATCCTTCTTTTCAAAATTAAAAGAAGAAAAAGCTAAAAACTTAACCTACGAATTTATCAGTATTTCAGATGAGGCAAAAATAATTCTAGGCAAATACGAGAAAGGCGAAAAAACTGAACTAAAGGCAGTTTCAAAAACATCATCATTTTCTTTTGATGCCTCTACGACTGAAAATCCGAAGGAAATTTCAACCAAAGACTTGAAAGATGCTGAAGTTTTGATCATCAACGGAAAGAAATTTTCTAAAAAAGAATTAGTCAACAAAAATATAATCGTTGAGCAAGCCGCTTATGATAGCTCAACTAAAACTTTAAATATAAAAACGCCTGAAGCGTTTGGCGAAGGTATTTTTGATGGGTTTAAACAATTATTGAAGGAAACGAAAGCAATTTACGGCAATGAATTAAAAGAAGAATTTCGTTTTATCAACATCTCAAAAAAACTTGATGCGCTTTTAATTACTGTTAATAATATGAATATAAACAATAATCCTGAAAATGCCTCTCAAAATAAAATTGTTAAAAATTCCTTGATTAAAAACCAAAATGTTTTATGTTTAGTTGATGGTGAAAAAATGAGTCAAGATGAACTTAAAAAGATTAATCCTAACAGAATAATTTCTGTAGATGTGATTAAGAATCCTAAAGAAGTTAAAAAACACACCTCTAATGAAGAAGAATATGAAGGTGTTATTTTAATTACTACTTCAAATAAAAAATAAAAACTCGGTACATATATTAATAAAGCCTTTATAAGTTGACTTACAAAGGCTTTATTTTAATAGCTATGAACAACTATTATTCATCATAAATGTTATGGTATTTTCCATCGGAGGTTTCAAAAAACTTTCCATTTACATAGCGATAATGTTTATCAAGCTCTTTAAGCTGATTTAAATCGCTCTGCTCAAGTTGAAATTCTAATGAACTTAAATTTTGCTCAATTCTACTCGGCGTAACTGATTTTGGAATAGTAATACAGCCTCGAGATACATGAAAGTTAATAAGCACTTGTGCTGCTGTTACCTTATGTTTTTCGGCAATTGTATTGACCATTTGATTATCTAATAGAGTAGGCTCATCATTAGCTTTCATTTCAGGTGTTCGGTCTTGACTACCTAAAGGTGAATAAGCTGTAATTAAAATTTGGTGTTTATTGCAAAAATTCAACATTTCCTCTTGTTGTAAGTAAGGATGCAGTTCAATTTGATTCATTTCTGGTGCTGTATCCGACTTATTCATTAAATCTTCTAGTTTTTTAATACTAAAATTTGATACACCAATATGTTTGACTAAACCTTGATTTTTAGCCTCAACCATTGCTTCCCAAGTTTCAATAAGTGGCACTTCATCAAGAGATAAAAAGTCATCATTACTTTCAGGAAAACCATATAAACCAGACTTAAAAGCAACTGGCCAGTGCATTAAATATAAATCTAAATAATCTAATTGTAAATCACTTAAAGTTTGTTTTAATGCAGGTATAACATCTTCTTTTCTATGTGCATTATTCCATAGTTTTGAAGTTATAAAAATATCATCTCTTTTAATATCTGAATTTTTAAATATATCGGTTAAAGCTTCTCCTATTTCGGCTTCATTACCATAAATAGCAGCACAATCTATGTGGGTATAACCTGTTTTTAAGGCATGTTTTACAGCTTCTCCAACTTTATTTTCTTCAGATTTCCATGTCCCTAATCCGACTTGAGAAATTCGATCTCCATTATTAAATTTTAAATACGACATAATTTTTATAATAAAAATAAGCCTTAAAGAAGGCTTATTAAAATATCTGCAGATGTTTAAACTAATTTTAACCCTTAAAAAGCAAAACTAACGCCTGCTGTAATATTATGTTGATTAGCATTTATATTAACTGGACTTTGAAGCCCTGATCTAATAATTTGTTCACGACGATCTTGTTGGGTATTAACATAAGAGATGTCAAATCGTGTATTTCCTAATACGTAACCTAATCCAAAAGTAAATCTTTCAATATCAGTTGCATTGACTTCATCTGAAAACGGACTCTCATGATAATTATAACCGGCGCGAAGACTAATGTTTTTGATACGATATTCGCCACCAAAATTTAATTCAGTTGCGGTTTGCATAAGTGTTGAAATCTCTTCATTAGCTTGTTGAAAACCATTTGAATTAAATTTCATATTAGTATAGTTTCTGCTTGTGAAATCTGCGCTTAACAATAAATTTTTATTCAATATTAAAGCTAAACTTCCCGTAAGAGTTGAAGGTGTTCTAAACTTATAATCAGGAAAAATATTAAAAATTTCAGGATTTGCATTAACAAAACCATTATCTTGACTATTAGTGCTTATTTCATGAAACAACTCTTCTTGAATATTCATCCATGTTGGTGTTTTATAACTTAAACCTATTCTGACTTCATTTATAGGTTTGTAAATCGCACCAAAATCAAATGAAATCCCACTACCTCTAACATTTAATAGATTATCAAATACAATTCTATTAACGCCATTGGTTTCGCCACTTTGTTCGTCAAAACTAGTTGCACGAGAATAGTCAACAAAATAACCATTAATATTAATACCTAACATCAACTTATTGGCAACATCTATCGCTGAGTTAAAACTAACCTTACCACTATTCCCATCTAAACCATAAGCATATTGCTGGGTTAAGTTATTTGCAAAAACATTAGATTCGTATGTGGTACTGCCTAAATCATTTGGGTTTGTAGAATTAATCACAAAGCTTTCGTAAGCTAAGTAAGCTTCTTGACCAGATAAGCCGTATTCATTTCCAATACCATCATAGCGCTCAAAAAAAGATTCATTGGTAAAAGGGGTTAAATTGTCAAGTGGAATACCATTGGCTTGATTCACAAAGTAATTAGCAATTGAATTACTGTTTTGTCCAAATGCAAAAAACTCGTCATTTAAATTACTAGCTCGGTTGTAATTTATGCCAAATGTAATTTTCTTGACTGGAACATTTTCATTATTAGCCTTAAAAACAAACATTACACCAGCTTGTGAAATATCTAAGTCGCTAGAATTAGTTTGCGTATTATTTTGCCTAAATAAATTATTATTGTGATTATGTTTAAAATCAAGTGTAAAAGTAGCTTGATTAGTTGCAAAAATAGCACTACCAGCAGGATTGATTTTTAGGGCTGATAAATCGCCACCAACAGCTCCAAAAGCACCGCCCATTCCCATAAATCGGGCGGTTCCTTGTAAGTCTTCTCTGCTAAAGAGCAGTGCATCGTTAAAATCTTGGGCATTAGAACTCATGCCCAAGATAAATATGATAAGAAATAAACTTTTTTTCATAATTAAAATTTAAAATAATTATCTTCCTCCACGTCTACCTCCAGAACTTCGGCCACCAGAGCTTCTGCCACTTGATCTTGAACTGCCAGAACTTCGAACGCTTGAACTACTTGAACTTGATCGTCTTGTTGTAGTAGATGATGACCTTCTAACTGAAGAAGATCTCACGCCTGAAGATGTACCTCTTCTAGAAGATGAACTACCTCTAATTGAACGCCTGTTATTAGATGAAATCACAGAAGAACGTGTTGATCTTGCGCTTATATTTCTGGGATTTCTTACGCGAACTGAATTATTAGAACCTACTGAAGACCTTGAACGAGATGAAATATTAGAACTCCTTAATGCATTGACACGTCTAAGATTTAATGCTCTATTTCTTGAAAGGTTAGAACGGTTAGAACGGTTAGACCTAGTATATGAAGATCTTTGACCTCTGGTTGCATATGAAGATCTCAAATTTCGATTATAATTACGATAAGCATAACCATAATTATTTCTACCTCTAAACCAAGGATTATAATAACCTCTGTAACCGTAGAAGCCACCATAACCATAGGCAAATCCAGGTCCATAATACCCGTTAAAATAAGGATTAAAGCCCCAGCCAAAATTATTCCATCCAGCGTAACCCCAGCCAGCATTAAAACCCCAGCCGAAATTTCTCCAAGAATTAAAACCAAACGGACTATAAAATCCTGTTCTCCAACCCCAATTATTCCAACCAGCATTATAAAACCAAGGATTATTATTATAAATATTTACAGAAACACTAGTTGGGTTAGAACCCCAAGCTGGATTAGAATTTTCATAATTTTGAGTCTCATCTTGATAAACGATTTGGTCTTTAGAACCTTGCGTATTTGTAGATGAATACTCATCAATATTAGTAAAAACATTATTTTTACTTCTAGCTTCTTCAATTAACTCTCCTTGACTTTTAAAGTAATCTGTATATTCAGCATTATCCTCGTTAACGGATTGTTTCACGTACTTCTCATTCTGCTTTTCGACTTGTTGAACTTGTTGACGCTTTTGAGTTTGAGTTTGTGCAACATCTTCGTTGTAAATTCCATCTGTATATGAAGACACGTTCGAATAAGAACCGCATGAAGTCATAAAAACCACAGACAAAACAGCCGAAGCTTTCATTAGTAAATTTGAATTATTTTTGATCTGTAACATAACTTGTGGTTTTAAATTAAACTTATAACAAATTTAATTAGTTTTGTGCCAATTAAATAGTCATTAACAATAAAACAATATTTGTGCCAAAAGATATATTATGGGTAAAAGCTTAACAAAACGCAGCGAAGATTATTCAAAATGGTATAACGAACTCGTTGTTAAGGCAGACTTAGCTGAAAATTCTTCGGTGCGAGGCTGTATGGTAATAAAACCTTATGGTTACGCAATTTGGGAAAAAATTCAAGCTGAACTTGACCGACGCTTTAAAGAAACAGGTCACCAAAACGCTTATTTTCCACTGCTAGTACCTAAAAGTATGTTTGAAGCTGAAGAAAAAAACGCCGAAGGCTTTGCTAAAGAGTGTGCTATAGTTACACATTATAGATTAAAAACCGATGAAGATCAGGCTGGAAAGCTCAAAGTTGATGAAAATGCAAAACTAGAAGAAGAGCTTATTATTAGACCAACTTCTGAAGCTATTATTTGGAATACGTTTAAAAACTGGATACAGTCCTACCGTGATTTACCATTAAAAATTAATCAATGGGCAAATGTTATGCGTTGGGAAATGCGTACTAGACTATTTTTAAGAACAGCTGAATTTTTATGGCAAGAAGGCCACACAGCTCATGAAACTAAAGAAGAAGCGCTAGAAGAAGCCAAATTAATGAATAGTATTTACGCCAATTTTGTAGAAAATTACATGGCTATACCTGTTATTAAAGGTGTAAAAACTGAATCTGAACGCTTTGCAGGTGCCGATGAAACCTACTGCATAGAAGCGCTAATGCAAGATGGTAAAGCATTACAAGCAGGTACATCTCATTTTTTAGGTCAAAATTTCGCAAAAGCCTTTGATGTAAAATACACCTCTAAAGAAGGTAAACAAGATTTTGTATGGGCAACGAGTTGGGGCGTCTCTACAAGACTTATGGGTGCATTGATTATGACGCATAGTGATGATCATGGTTTAGTTTTACCTCCAAAATTAGCCCCTTTTCAAGTTGTAATTGTTCCTATTTTCAAAAATGAAGAACAATTTAAGCAAGTAAGTAAAAAAGCGACTGAAATTAAAACAGAGCTTCAAAATAAAGGTATATCAGTTAAATTTGATAATCGTGATACACATAAACCTGGTTGGAAGTTTGCTCAATATGAATTACAAGGTGTTCCACTTCGAATTGCTATTGGACCTAAAGACCTTGAAAAGGGTACAGTTGAGTTAGCGAGAAGAGACACATTAACTAAAGAATTTATTCAAGAATCTGAATTAAGCCAAACAATTATTCAAAGCTTAGAAAATATCCAAGACAATCTTTTTAATAAAGCGCTTAGCTTCAGAGATTCTCATATTACTGAAGTCGATAGTTATGATGAATTTAAAGAAATTTTAGAAACAAAAGGCGGTTTTGTTTCAGCCCACTGGGATGGCACTGCCGAAACTGAGGAAAAGATTAAATCTGAAACAAAAGCAACCATAAGATGTATACCTGATAATGCATGTAAGAATGATGGTAATTGTATTGTTACAGGTGAACCATCTCAACAAAGAGTTTTATTTGCTAAAGCATATTAATTTTTATCAATAAAAATTTGCAGAAATGTAATTATTATCTATTTTTGCAACCGCAAATGAAACAAGGTCCGTTCGTCTAGGGGTTAGGACGCTAGGTTTTCATCCTAGTAACAGGGGTTCGAATCCCCTACGGACTACTAAACTATAATTGAAATATTAAATTGGTCCGTTCGTCTAGGGGTTAGGACGCTAGGTTTTCATCCTAGTAACAGGGGTTCGAATCCCCTACGGACTACAAAACATTTTATAATGGCAAATCACAAATCAGCATTAAAAAGAATTCGTAATAGCGAAACTAAACGATTAAGAAATCGTTACCAGCACAAAACTGCTCGTACTATTATCAAGAATTTAAAGTCGACTACAGATAAAGCAGAAGCTGAAAAAAAATTAGCTGAAGTTTATTCAGTTGTTGACAAATTAGCGAAGAAGAATATTATTCACAGTAATAAAGCTGCTAATTTAAAATCTAGCTTAACTAAGCACGTTGCATCTTTATAAATTTGCAATTTAATTAGGTAAAATATAAGGCGGTTTTTATAACCGCCTTTTTAAGTTAAAGTTGGTAAGAATTATCTTACCAACTTTTTGTATTTAATTCGCTTTGGCATTAAATCTCCACCTAAACGCTGACGTTTATTTTCTTCATAATCACTAAAACTTCCTTCAAAAAAGTAAACTTGCGAGTCTCCTTCAAAGGCTAAGATATGTGTGCAAATACGATCTAAAAACCATCGATCGTGAGATATCACAACTGCACAACCTGCAAAATTCTCAAGCCCTTCTTCTAATGCTCTTAAGGTATTCACATCAAGATCATTAGTTGGCTCGTCTAACAACAATACATTTCCCTCTTCCCTTAATGTCATTGCTAAATGCAAACGATTACGTTCACCTCCTGAGAGCGTACTTACTTTTTTATTTTGCTCACTACCTGAAAAATTAAATCGGCTTAAGTAAGCACGTGAATTAACTTTTCGGCCACCCATCATAATAAGTTCTTGACCATCACAGAAATTTTCCCAAATACTTTTATCTGGATCAATATTGCTGTGAGCCTGATCTACGTAAGCAATCTTAGCAGTTTCACCAACTTCAAACTCACCTTTATCAGGTGTCTCTTCACCCATAATCATTTTAAAAATGGTTGTTTTACCAGCACCATTAGGACCTATAACACCAACAATACCTGCTTGCGGTAGTTTAAAGTTTAAATCTTCATAAAGTAATTTACTATCAAAAGCTTTACTAACGCCTTTTGCTTCAATTACGTTTGTACCAAGCCTTGGACCGTTAGGTATGTATATTTCAAGTTTTTCATCAAGTTTTTCTTGATCTTGACTCATGAGTTTATCATAATTTTTTAAACGTGCCTTTTGCTTTGATTGTCTTCCTTTAGGTGCCATTTTAACCCATTCTAATTCACGCTCAAGTGTTTTTTGACGTTTAGAAGCTTGTTTCTGCTCTTGTGACATTCGTTTTGACTTTTGATCAAGCCATGATGAGTAATTACCTTTCCATGGAATACCTTCTCCACGATCTAATTCTAAAATCCATCCTGCAACATTATCTAAAAAGTAACGGTCGTGTGTCACGGCAATAACTGTACCTTTATATTGTTGCAAGTGATGTTCTAACCAATGTACAGATTCTGCATCTAAATGGTTAGTTGGCTCATCAAGAAGTAAAACATCAGGTTCTTGTAGTAGTAATCTACATAATGCAACACGTCGCTTTTCACCTCCAGATAATACTGAAATTTTCTTATCGGCATCAGGTGTTCTTAAAGCATCCATCGCAACTTCAAGCTTATTATCAAGTTCCCAAGCATTAGTAGCATCAATCTTATCTTGCAAGTTGGCTTGCTTATCCATTAACTTTTGCATTTTATCTGGGTTTTCATAAACCTCAGGCAAAGCAAAATCATCGTTAATTTTATTATATTCATCTAAAATAGCAACCACATCGGCAACACCTTCTTTAACTACTTCAAGTACAGTTTTATCAGGATCTAGTTCAGGTTCTTGTTCTAAATAGCCAACAGAGTAATCCTGAGAAAAAACCACGTCACCTTGATAGTTTTTTTCTTGACCTGCTATAATTTTCATTAAGGTAGACTTACCCGAACCATTAAGACCAAGTATCCCTATTTTAGCACCATAGAAAAAGCTGAGGTAAATATTTTTTAGTACAGGTTTATTTGCACCTGGATAAGTTTTACTCACCCCAGACATTGAAAAAATTACTTTTTTATCTTCCATATTGTATATTTTTTAAACGCGGCCTTTTAAAGCATTAAACACCCATGCGATGGCAAAAAAGCCAATACCAACAGCGGCAAAGCCCCAACCAGCAACTTCATTGTATCTAAATGCACCTAAAGCAATCAAGCCAAGCCCAACAATGATCATTATAAATGTTGCCCAAGCTAAAACTGTGTTTTTATTCATATTTCTTTTTTAAATTTCGACTAGCAAATATAGTGATTTCTGGTTTCTTATAATTTCAGCTATTACAGCTAATTTATAATTAAATTGTCGTCGCAATCGATTTAGTAAATCATACTAATTTGTATTTTAGCACAAAACTTTTCAGCCGATGGATATTAAATTCAATAAAAACGAAGATCACAATAAACTTTTAGTTTCAGACCTTAAACATAAGCTTAAAAAAGTTCATCTAGGTGGTGGCCAAAAGAAAATTGACAAACACCATGATAAGGGAAAAATGACCGCTCGAGAACGTATTGATTACCTTTTAGATCAACCTAAAAAAGCAATTGAAATAGGCGCCTTTGCAGGTGATGAAATGTATCAAGAATATGGTGGTTGCCCTAGTGGTGGCGTTGTTGTTAAGATTGGTGAAGTATCCGGTAAAAAAGTTATTGTAGTTGCGAATGATGCAACGGTTAAAGCAGGTGCATGGTTTCCTATAACAGGAAAAAAGAACCTCAGGGCTCAAGAAATTTCTATTGAGAATAATTTACCGATTATTTACCTTGTTGATAGTGCTGGTGTATTTTTACCAATGCAAGACGAAATTTTTCCTGATAAAGAGCACTTTGGTAGAATTTTCAGAAATAATGCTATAATGAGTAGTAAGGGTATTACCCAAATTGCAGCTGTTATGGGAAGTTGCGTTGCTGGAGGTGCTTATCTACCTATTATGAGTGATGAAGCTTTAATTGTAGAGAAAACAGGTAGTATTTTCTTGGCTGGAAGTTACCTTGTTAAAGCTGCTATTGGCGAAAGCATCGACAATGAAACGCTTGGCGGTGCTACAACGCATTGCGAGGTTAGTGGCGTAACTGATTATAAGGCTAAAGACGATAAAGATGCGCTTGACCGAATTAAGTCTGTATTTGATAAAATTGGCGATTATGAAAAAGCTGGATTTAATCGTTCAACAGCTAAAAATCCTAAAAAAGATCAAAATGAAATTTACGGATTGCTTCCTGAAAAACGAAGTGACCAATATGATATGGTGCCAATCATAGAGCGTCTAGTCGATAATTCTGAATTTGATGAATATAAATCTGGATATGGACAAACAATTATTACAGGCTATGCCCGTATTGATGGCTGGGCTGTTGGTATTGTCGCAAATCAACGTAAAATTGTTAAAACAACAAAATCTAAAAGTAAACCAAGTGAGATGCAATTTGGCGGTGTGATTTATAGTGATTCTGCTGATAAAGCAACAAGGTTTATTGCAAATTGCAATCAGAAAAAAATACCATTAGTTTTTTTACAAGATGTTACTGGATTTATGGTAGGCAGCAAAAGTGAACATGGTGGTATTATTAAAGATGGCGCTAAAATGGTAAATGCAGTTAGCAATTCAGTAGTTCCAAAATTTACAATCGTTATTGGTAATTCTTATGGTGCTGGTAATTATGCTATGTGCGGTAAAGCTTACGACCCAAGACTAATTGCTGCTTGGCCTAGCGCAGAATTAGCCGTAATGAGTGGTAATTCCGCAGCTAAAGTTTTACTTCAAATTGAAACTTCTAGACTAAAAGCTAAAGGCGAAAAAATTACTGAAGTGAAAGAAAAAGAACTTTATGACAAAATAAAGTCTAATTACGATCAACAAACTAGTCCTTACTATGCTGCGGCTAGACTTTGGACAGATGCTGTAATAGACCCTTTAGAAACAAGACACTGGATTTCTTCAGGTATTGAAGTTGCTAACCATGCTCCAATCACCAAAGATTTTAATATGGGAATTATTCAAACCTAATTAAACCTATTTTTAATTAAAATTAAATTTCAACTACTATACTTAGCATTTACGCTTCATGAAGACAAACTCCAAAAATTTAAATATTATTTATGAAGACAATCATTTGATTGTAGTAAACAAACGTGCTGGAGATATTGTTCAAGGTGATAAAACAGGTAATATTCCTTTAAGCGAAATTGTTAAGCTATACATCAAAACTAAATACAATAAGCCAGGCAAAGTATATTTAGGTGTTGTTCACAGACTTGATAGGCCAACAAGCGGTCTTGTTGTTTTTGCCAAAACCTCTAAAGCTTTAAGTCGGCTGAACAAAGCTTTTGCAGCACATCAACCCGTTAAAACTTATTGGGCAATTGTAAGGAAGCCTCCAGAAGACAAAGCTTCAACTTTGGTACATTATTTAAAACGTAATCACAAACAAAACAAATCTTATGCTAACATTAAACCCGTAAATGATAGTAAAAAGGCTGTTTTAAATTACAAAATATTAAAACATCTTGATAACTTCCATCTGTTAGAAATTCAATTAGAGACAGGACGCCACCATCAAATTAGAAGTCAACTATCAGCAATTGGCTCACCAATAAAAGGTGATTTAAAATACGGTGCTAAACGCAGTAATCCAGATGCTAGCATTTGTCTTCACGCCCGATTTTTAGAACTAGAGCATCCTGTCAAAAAAGAACTTATTAATTTTGAAGCAGATGTCCCTAAGGATAAACTCTGGCAGGCCTGCCTTTAAAAATTACTTTAATTTATATTTGATTAAAATTTAAAACATGAATAAAAATATAGCCATTTTAATGGGCGGTTATTCTAGTGAATTTGAAATTTCTCTAAAAAGTGGCGAAGTGGTCTACAAGTATTTACCTAAAGAGAAATACCGAATATTTAGAGCACATATTTTAAAAAATGAATGGTATGCTGTAACACCTGAAGAAGAAAAAATCCCTATTAATAAAGCTGATTTTTCTATTGAAGTTAATGGTGAAACTGTGAGATTTGACTGTGCATTTAACACAATTCACGGCACACCTGGTGAAGACGGACTTATTCAAGCTTATCTTCAAAATTTAGGTATACCACAAACAGCAAGCGACTATTACCAAGCTGCCTTAACCTTCAATAAACGCGACTGTATTTCAGTCTTAAAGGCTTATGGCATAAAAACAGCTCAAAACTTTTTTGTTGATCGTGGCGACACTATTAACGAAGATGAAATTATTAATAAAGTTGGCTTACCCTGTTTTGTTAAAGCTAATCGCGCTGGTAGCAGCTTTGGTATTACTAAAGTAAAGTCTAAAACTGAAATAATTTCAGCTATTGAGCACGCATTAAAAGAAGACAATGAAGTCATTATCGAATCATTTTTAGATGGCACAGAAGTAAGTGTCGGTGTAATTAATTGGTACGATAAAATTACAGCTTTGCCAGTAACTGAAATTATTTCAGAAAACGAATTTTTTGATTTTGATGCCAAATATAATGGGAAGTCTCAAGAAATAACACCCGCAAATATTTCAACTGAAGACACTAAAAAAGTTCAAAAAGAAGCCGAAAAAATCTTCAAGGTTTTAAAACTAAAAGGTTTAACACGATCTGAATTTATTTTTCATAACGGAGAACCTTATTTTATAGAATGTAATGCATGTCCAGGACTTACTGAAGCTAGCATTTTACCTCAACAAGCTAAAGCGATGAATATTAGTTTAACTGAATTATTTGATCAAGCTATCATTACAGCTATGCAAGACTAAATTTTAAACAAGGCATAATTTGATGAATAAATCTTGCACTAAACTGATTCGTTTTAGTAAATTAGAACATTGTTTAATTTAAAAATAGAACATGAAAAGAACAGTTTTTCCAGGTTCGTTTGATCCATTAACGCTTGGACACTACGATATTATAATGCGAGGCTTAACTTTATTTGATGAAATTATTTTGGCCATTGGGATTAATGCCGATAAAAAATATATGTTTAGTCTCGAAGAACGCCAAGAATTTCTCGAAAAAACTTTTAAAGATGAGCCAAAAATAAAAGTCGATACCTATAAAGGTTTAACTGTAGACTATTGCAACTTTAAAAAAGCTGACTTTATATTACGTGGTTTACGGAATCCGGCTGATTTTGAATTTGAAAAGGCAATTGCCCACACCAACAGGAAGCTTGAACAAATAGAGACTGTATTTTTACTAACATCAAGTGGTAAAAGTTACATCTCTTCCTCAATTGTTAGAGATGTTATAAGAAATAATGGTGATTACACAAGCCTAGTGCCTGACACCGTTCGTCTAAAACCTCGTTAAAATTGATAATTTAGTCCTACTCCACCAAAAAATTGACGTGGTTCACCAGGATAAAAATATCTTGGCTGTGTACCACCAAAGCCCACAGCATTAGTTACAACACTTGCGGTGTAAGCTTTGTCAAAAATATTTTGAATTCCACCTCTGACTAAAAAATCAATTTGTGGAGTTAATCTAATTTTATAGTTTAAATTCAAATGACTCACTACATAAGATTCTGTATAAACTGAATTAGCATCATTAACTGGCAGTTTTGATACGGCGTTAGTTAACAGGTTAAAGCTCAATTTTTCATAACTTGCATTTATTCCAAAATTCAATAAATGTTGAGGCACACCTGTTAAATCGTTGCCATTGTAGTTGTCTTCACCGTCTACAAAATCATCAAATTCATAAAAGTTGAAGCTTGAATTGCTAAATAGTTCAAGCCTAATTTTTTCAGCGATTGTAAAGTTTGATAATAAAGAAACTTCTAGACCTGGGTGATTTGTTGAACCTGCATTAACACCAACAAAACGATCTTCTGCAACACGTCTAGCAACAATTAAATTTTGAACATCAATATAATAAGCTGTTAAACTAGCTTCTAGCCATTTCAGTGGTTTTGTTGAGTAAATTATTTCATATTGCCAAGCTTCTTCTGGTTTAAGATTTGTATTGAAACTACCTGTCTCAGTCAAACTCTCTTGCAAAGTTGGTACCGAAAAGCCTTTGCTTAAAGATGCTTCAATAGCATGAGTAGAATCTATAGCATATCTTGCTATCATTTTTGGTAAAACACTTAAATCATAATTAAAATTCGATTTTCTATTTTGAAGCACATCGGTTTGTTTGAAACCAGTTTGATTAATTGCTAAACCTAAATCAAGACTTAATTGATCACTAAACACTACATTGAAGTTAGAAAAAACATCAACATAATATCTGTTTTGGTCAAATTGATTAATACGCTCACCTTCTACACTACCCCGATTAAATTCTTCATATAAATTTTCAAAATTAGAAACTGAAACATGTTCTGACTGAAATTCAGCACCTATTTGAAATCGTGACACTAAACCAAAACTTGTAAAACTATATTCGCTTAAATGTCTTGCACCAAAACCTGCTAATTCAGTACTTAAAATATCAAAAGGTCGTGGTTCATAAGCATCAGTGTAATTGTAAAAAATAGCTGTTTCTTGATTAAAGCTCGGTTGCCAATTTGAGGCTAAAGTTAGTCCAAACACCGACTTTGTGTAATGCTCATAACCACGTGACTGCCGCCATGTAAATGCAGCAGACTCTGGACTATTGTCTAAGTCAGTTTGGTTAAGAGAGCTTGGGATAAAAGCTTTTAAGCTAACGCCGTGAGCTAAAAACTTCAACTGATGCTCCTCACTTAATTTATGGTTAGTTGTTAATAAAAAACTTTCTCTCTGGTAATTAGAGTTTTCTCTAAAACCACCATAACTCAAATTATTATAAGCCAACTTATATTGGTTACTCTTATTTGTGAGATTAGCTTCATAATGCTGTTTAAAATAATTATTACTACCAAAGTTTTGCTCAGTACGTGCATAATTTAGAGGTTTAGGCTCTGCATTTAAAACCACAACACCACCAAGTCTAGCACCATATTTAGTTGATTTTGGCCCCTTAAATAGTTGTAAACCGTTGAGCATTAAAACATCAAAATCGTCTATGCTTGAGGTACCATTTGCGGTTGAAATTGGAATAGAATTTAAGTACATCTTTAAGCGATTAGTTTGGTACTGAGATCTTGCACCGATTCCTCGAACATTAATTTTAGTAGTATTTAAAGCACCTTGCTGTAAATGAATTCCAGGAAGCTTTTGTAAGACAGATGTAAAATTTTGCTGAGGACTTTCAACTAAATCTTGAGCCTTTAAACGACTAAAAACTTGAGTTAACTCATTAGCGGTCGTGTATTTTGTTTTTAAAAAAACTTCATTTAGTTGAGTTGTATCTTCTTGACCGTAAATTGAATAATTTACCGACAATATAATCACAAATAAAAAGCGTAATATTCTCTTCACAATTATTGTATTTTTGGACAATGTACTTTATTTATTAACTTAGACTTAAAAAGCCGCTAATGTTTAAACCATATTTAATACTTATTTTAATTGTTAGCCTCTTCAGTTGCCAAAATAATCATGAAAAAAGCATTGAAAAAAACTCACTCAGTATTGCTTTTGAACGCTCAAATGGAGATTCGACTTCGACTTATTTTGAAGTTATTGATTTTTATAAGAATATAGCAAACAAAAATGCAAAAGTCAGTATTTCTGAGCACTATGAAACTGACAGCGGCCAACCTTTACACTTGGTAAAGTTTAGCTCAAATCCTTCTGCTGAAACTCCGCTAAAAATTTTAATTAATAATGGAATTCATCCTGGCGAACCTGATGGTATTGATGCTTCTATGTTATTATTTAAAGCTTTAACAAATGGCGAGATAAAAACTGAAGTACCAGTTGAAGTTTACAGTATACCTATTTATAATATTGGTGGTGCATTGCAACGCAACTCAACTTCAAGAGTAAATCAAAATGGTCCAGCTGAATATGGCTTTCGTGGTAACGCAAAAAACTATGATTTGAATCGTGATTTTATAAAATCTGACTCAAAAAACAGTAAGGCTTTTTTTGAAATTTTTCATATTGTTAAACCGCACGTTTTTGTAGATACGCATGTAAGTAACGGCGCTGATTATCAATATACCTTAACACATTTATTTACACAGCACAATAAAATAGGACAACCTTTAGGCCAATTTTTAAATAAAGAATTTAGACCAGAAATCGAAAATAATTTAAAGAAAAAAAATTTGGAAATCACGCCTTATGTAAATGTATTTAATAGACCTCCAAATAATGGATTTACACAATTTAACGATTCGCCAAGGTACTCAACTGGCTATACAAGTTTGTACAATACACTTGGGTTAATGATTGAAACACATATGCTTAAACCTTATAAAACACGTGTAAATGGCACTTTAGAAATGCTAAAAAGTATTGTAAATATAAGTCAAAATCATGCTGAAAAAATAAAATCCTTAAAGCAGCAACAAGCTGAAAAATTTCAAAATGCCTCAACTTATGCGTTTAATTATGCTGTTGATAGTTCTAAAACTTCAAGCTTAAAATTTTTAGGCTATGAGGCCGATACCATTATAAGTCAAGTAACTGATTTACCAAGACTGAAGTATAACCGGGAAAAACCAATAACAACTAATATTAAACATTACAATTATTTTAAAGCTAAGGATTCTATTAAAATCCCTGAAGCTTATATTATACCTCAACAATACACCGAAATTATAGACTTATTGAAATGGAATAATATTAATATTGAACGTTTTGTAACAGATACTTTAATAAAAGTTGAACGCTACACAATCGCTGACTATCATACTCGAAAATCGGCTTATGAAGGTCATTATTTACATTTTAATACTTCAATTTCTACCGAAGTTGTAGAAGTTGAAATGACACCTGGCGATGTTTTTGTCAGCACCAAACAACCTGGCATTCGTTATCTGATTGAAACTCTTGAACCAGCAGCTGTTGATTCATTTTTCAACTGGAACTTTTTTGATGCTATCTTACAGCAAAAAGAAGGCTTTTCGCCTTACGTTTTTGAAGATTTAGCCATAAAAATATTAGAAGAAAATCCTACACTAAAAAAAGAGTTTGAGCAAATGAAAAAGACCGATAAAAGTTTTAAAAATAATTGGTATGCTCAATTAGATTGGCTGCATAAACATTCGCCATATTATGAAGACGCACATTTAAAATACCCTATTTATCGACTGATGGAGTAAAATAATCTTCAGTAAATAGAAGTTTAATATTAGCATAAGACTTCTGAAGCGCCTTAATCGCTTTTTTCTTGTTTTTCCATTTCACCTTAGTTATGCCTTCTTGACGTTGTGGAATAAGTTTGCCATCATATTCAGTGTACATTTCAAACCAATGCGTGATTTTTAAACGATACTTACCTTTACGCTTCATAACATGGTAAGTTAGGTCAAGCGGTTTAACAATTTGTAAACCTTCAACTAAAGTTTCTTCTTCAACTTCTCTAATTGCCGTATCTTCAATAGTTTCACCTTTTTCAATTTTTCCTTTAGGTAAATCCCATTTTTTATTTCGGTAGATAAATAAAATTTCGCCATGTTGGTTAAACACTTTTCCACCACCGGCAACAATAGGCTTTAGTTTCCGTTTAAGATGTTTAAGAAGTTTGTGCTCTTTTTTGTGATATAAATGCAAATGGCTTAATTCGCCTTTTTCAATTTGTTTAATTAATTGTTTAATTTTAACCCCTTTAATAGGTAATGATAAATAGCGATGGTCTATTACCTTATCAGTCGACAAAATAATTGGTACATCATTAACGAAAACTTTATACATTTGCACTATGATTTTAACCGAGCAAACCGCCAATAAAACTGCAGAACTCTTATTGCAAATTAACGCAATAAAATTAAATCCACAAACGCCATTTACTTGGGCTAGTGGTTGGAAATCGCCAATTTACTGCGATAACCGCATTATACTTTCATACCCAAGCATTCGAAACTATATTGTTGCGGAAATGGCTAAATCGGTTGAACAAATTTATGGTCAACCAGATGTTATTGCTGGTGTAGCTACAGGTGCAATTGGGGTTGGCGCTTTAGTAGCCAATTATTTAGGTTTGCCCTTTGTTTATGTTAGACCTGAACCCAAAAAGCATGGTCGTAAAAATCAAATTGAAGGTTTTTTAGAGCAACACCAAAATGTTGTTGTAATTGAAGATTTAATCAGTACCGGAAAAAGTAGTCTAAATGCTGTTGAAGCCTTAAAAACAGAAGCAAATGCTAATATAAAAGGCATGATGGCTATTTTTACTTATGGGTTTGAAATCGCTAAAGAAAATTTTGAAAACGCCAAAGTTGATTTACGAACCTTAGGCGATTACGACAGTTTATTAAACCAAGCATACAAAACCAATTATTTAAACGCAAAAGAACTCGAATTATTAAAAACTTGGCGCACAAATCCTGCCCAATGGAAACCATAACACATGCATTTAGAAAGTCCAAAAGTTACCGTAAAAAAATCACAAGTTGAAGTCTTTAATTTTTTAAAATCTGTTGAAAATTTTGAAAAATTAATGCCAGAGTCAATTGAAAAGTTTGAAACCCTTGAGGATGATGCCTTTTTATTTCAACTAAAAGGTATGCCAGTCATTAAATTAAAATTGAATGAAGCAAACACTCCTAAAGAAGTCATTTTAGGTGCCACAAGCGATAAATTACCGTTTACACTTAAAGGCAATATTGAAGCTTTAGATGATTCAAGCAGTGAAGTTCAACTTATTTTTGAAGGCGAATTTAACAGTATGATGGCGATGATGATAAAAAGTCCTATCAAAAAATTCATCACCACTTTAAGTGAAAATATTAGTCAACTCTAATTAAAGCTGACTCAAATTTAAACTAAGCCTTGCAAAATATTTCTTGCAGGGCTTTTCCTTTTAATAAGCATTCTTGGTATTCATTTTCAGGAATAGATTGGTCTGTTATCGCACTACCAACCATGTAAGATAAGTAAGCTGTTTTTGCGTTGTAAAGTAAACTTCTAATTACAACATTAAAATCAAAATCGCCATTAGGTGTTATATAACCAATACTACCGCTATATAAACCGCGTTTAGTGGTTTCATAGGCTTCGGCTAGTTTCATCGCTTCGATTTTTGGTGCGCCTGTCATGCTTCCCATTGGGAATGTTGCTTCTAAAATTGAAGTGAAATCAACATTGGGTTTCAACTCACATGAAATTGTAGAAATCATTTGATGCACTTGCTCAAAAGTATAAATTCTACAAAGTTCATCGACTTTAACACTAGCTTTAGATGCTAATTTAGATAAATCGTTTCGTACCAAATCTACTATCATAATATTTTCTGCAAGTTCTTTAGGGTCTGTTGCAAGTTCTTTAATTAAATTTTGATCTTCAACTAAAGACTGACCACGTTTAGCAGTTCCTTTAATAGGCTGTGAGATTAATCGAAAGTTCTTTTTGGTTAAAAATCGCTCTGGACTCGCTGAAACAACTTGAAACTCATCAAATTTTACATAAGCTGAAAATGGCGCTTTTGATTGCAGATTTAACTGTTTAAAGGCATCAAATCCACAAAATTGAGGCGTATGTGCATAAAATTCTTGACAGAAATTGATTTCATAAATATCGCCACGCTTGATGTGCGACTTTAATTGATGAACAATTGATAAGTAGGCTTCTTTTGTGAGACGTGAATCAAAAGCTAAAAACTGCTGTTTTAACTTTAAATCAATGTTAAGTTCTTGAATTTCAATGAAATCAGTTTCTATTTCAGTTGAAGTATCTTCAGTATAAAAACATTCAAGTTTGTTGTCTATTATGGTAAAAACTTTTTCTGGCTGAACGGCAAGGATTTGAGGAAAATTAATCCCATCAAAATTATTAGAGGTAAGATTTTCTATTGTATTTTTTAAATCATAACTCAAACAACACATTAACCAATCATTAGATTGATTAATAAAAGTCTGCAATTTTTCTAAAGCATTATAATCAAAGGATTTTACAAGCGACCTCTTTCCTACTGCAATAACAGCATCAAAATTTTTAAATTTAGAAGCCATTTGTTGCCCATCAAAAACCCAACAACTGTTGTGAGACGAAGCCCACTGCATTAATTGATGTTTAAATTTATCGGGATGTTTAAGCCTAAAACTTTGATTAATTCTCACAAAAAATACTTCAAAAACGGCTCAAATATACAATTAGTAAATGAGTTGTAATGTTTAATTAATATAAATCAAACATCGGTTTAATTCTGGATTTTTTTGTAGTAAAGGCCTTATAAATATTCGAATTTCTTCAATTTCATGTGGTTGTAAAGACCGCGTTACTTTTGCTAATTCTTTACAGAACAATTTAGCATCAAAACTGACTTTAGCTAAGATTTGCTTAGAATACTCTAACATAGCTCGTGACATAATGTAATTTTTTTGATAGGTAGTTGTGTTTTATAGGCTAAATTTTGACATAAAAATAAGACTTTAAATCATTAAACTTTGTTAAAGGTCTATTAACAAATTACGACTTTAACTTTAAAGTCCATTTAAATTTAAATTCAGAAATACAGTTTTGTTCCTCATCAAAAGCCTTTGAATTTAGCCAAACCGTTTGTCCATTTTTACTCACAACAGCATCATTAACAATAGCTTTAACTAAAGCAGCATCATTACATGTAAAAGTAATTTTACCTCTAGCCTTTTTATGAAAAACAGCAGAATTTTCAGCAACTAACATGGAAATAGGTTGACGGCTTTCTTTTATTTCTCGCATTACTAAAACACCAGTTGTTAACTCAGCTGCCATAGCTTGAACGGCAAAATACATGCTATTAAATGGATTTTGACTTAACCATTTTAACCTCGCTTTTGCCTCAGCTGCTTCAGGCGTTAGTTTGGTTAAACGAACACCAGCAATCCAAGCAATTGGTAATTTCAAAAACAAAAAACGATTGATATTTTGTACGGTAAACTTCATCTATAAATTTTACACAAAATACTTAATTATAGTGACTTTTAGCTCAGTTTTAAACGAAAAGTTAAATCTTTAAATTGTTAATTATAAGTTAAATTACACTACCTTGCATTACATAGTAACTTCTTTTAAACATATCTTTGTATAGAATTAAGCTTAGAAATCTACTTTTATGAAAATAGAAAACACAAAAGCACAAATGCGGAAAGGTATTTTAGAATACTGCATTTTGTCAGTCTTAGCTAAAAATGACGCCTACGTGGCTGAAATTTTAGAAACACTAAAAGAGGCTAAACTTCTTGTTGTTGAAGGCACGATTTACCCTTTATTAACACGTCTAAAAAATGGAAAATTACTTGAATATCGTTGGGAAGAATCAACAGGCGGACCGCCTAGAAAATACTATAAACTAACAAACAAAGGTCAAGAATTTTTAAATGAACTTGGCGACACATGGCAAGATTTACAATTTGCTGTAAATACAATAACAACACCGAATAAAACCGACAATAATGAATAAAACAATAAGTATTAATTTAGGAAGCATCTTTTTTCACATCGATGAAATTGCTTTTAATAAGCTTAAGTCTTATTTAGACGACATAAAGCTTTATCTACATAACGAAGAAAGTAAAGACGAAATTATTAATGACATTGAAGTTCGGATTGCTGAAATTTTTATGGAAGAACGGCAAGATGAACAACAAGTCATTTCAGTTGAAGTTGTAGAAAAAGTTATTAAAATAATGGGTAATCCAGAAGATTATCGTGTTGATGATACAACAGATTATCAGGACTACTCAAAAGAAAATTACAAAAGTTACCGCAAATTATATCGTGATAAAGATACTAGCATTTTAGGTGGTGTTTCTGCTGGATTTGGACATTATTTTAGAATTGACGCTATTTGGATTCGTGTGATCTTTATTTTAATGGGCATTTTTAGTGCTGGTACAGGTGTAATCATTTACATCGCTTGTTGGCTTTTAATTCCGCCAGCTTTAACTACTTCTGAAAAATTAGCTATGCGTGGTAAACCCATTAATTTTTCAAATATTGAACGAAAAGTAAAAGAGAATTATGAGAAATTTACCCAGAAGATGGATGATATTGATTATGAAAAATATAAAGCTCAAACCAAGTCAGGCGCACAAAAACTAGGTAACAGTCTTTATAATATCTTTGAAGCTATCGGTAATTTTATTAAAAAATTTCTTGGTGTTATTCTTATTTTCATTGCTGGTATAGTCTTGCTTTCGCTCGTATTTTCACTTTTTGGCTTAGGCTCTTTCAGTTTTTTTGAAGATACCAACTACTATGATTTTGGTTTATCTGAACTTGATTTGCCCATTTGGGCTTATGCCGTAATGGTTTTCTTTAGCATTGGCATACCCTTTTTTTACCTACTTATTCTAGGACTAAAATTACTTATTAATAACCTCAGAAAAATTGGTAAACCTATCAACATCAGTTTGTTTACTTTATGGATTATAGCGGTATTTAGTTTAATCTTCTTCAGTATTAAACAAAATTTAAAAGACAGTCAAAAAGTTGAATTAGTTAATGTTATAGAGACAAATTACAACAATCAAGATACCTTAAACATCAGTATGAATGAAAATTTAAGATTCAACCTAAATTCTCATAAAAACTCTAAGAATAAAATCGTCTTTGACGAAAGCAATCAAGAGCTCACAATTGGCAACATGATTAACCTTAATTTTATTCCTTCAAACGACAGTCTTGTTAAAATACGTGTCGAAAAATCTGCTTATTCGACTTCAAAAGCAAAAGCTAAAGCATTAGCAAAACAGATTGACTATGGCATTTCAACCGAAACCAAAAACATTAAATTAAACAATTACTTTTCAACACTTCCGCAATTTGTAAATCATAGAATTAGCATTGATGTAAGTATTCTTCTACCAGAGGGAATTCATCTTAACTTTGATGAATCGGTTAAAACCTATAAAAGTAATTACCAAAATTTCAATGAATTTAATCGTGTAAAATACAACCAATTACTTCATGCTGAAGGTAAAACACTACAATGTTTAACTTGTCAAGAAATTGAAAACGATAGTATAAATTAAAAATAATCTCTTAAAACCAAACCTATGTTAAGCTTAATGAAATATGTTATTTATGTGATAATCACAATGAGTGTCGTGAGTTGCAATGTTGTCTCAAACCTTTCAAAAGTAAATGGCCAAGGCAAAGTTGAAACCAAAACAATGACAACAAACACCTTTACTGAATTAAAAATTTCTAATAACTGGCAAGTTGTCTTGATACCATCAAACGAAAATAAATTGGTAGTTGAAGCGAATGAGAATTTAATTGAATTACTAACCGTAAAAAACAATGGCAATTTGTTAGAAATATCGGCAAAAGAAGCCATTGGTCAAGCTGATGCCAAACTTATTGAAGTTTATTATACAGAATCACTAACCAAAATAAGTTTTAGCGCTGGCGTAGATGTTACGGCAAACGAAAAACTAAATTTTGAAGACTTAAATTTCAATATCTCAAGCGGCGCTGAAGTCAGTTTAAACTTAGCATTTAATCAACTTGATTTAAAAGTTTCTAGCGGTGCCGAAGCAAAACTTCAGTTAAAAGGTAACGAAGTTTGGGCTTCTAGTTCAAGCGGTGCCGAAATAGAACTCAATGCAGATGTTATTAGTATGGAAACTTCGGCTTCAAGTGGTGCAGAAATTGATATTAAAGGAATAGCAGACCATTTTAAAGCTAAAACCTCTAGCGGCTCAGAAATTGAAGCTGCTAAATTAAAAGCCAATAATATCGAAGCTTCAGCAAGTAGTGGCTCATCAATCAAAATATTTCCCATTGTAAATCTTGAGGCTACGGCTTCAAGTGGTGGCGATATTGATTATTACAATAAACCAAACGGTCAATTAAACATTAATAAATCATCTGGCGGAAATGTTTCATTACACTAAGTCTATTGGTGTTTGTTTTAGTTGTTAAAATCCCTTTTAAAAGAGGGATTTTTTCATTTCATCTCAAAAAAATAACAACTCATCATTTTTAGCTTTACTTTTAGGTCTATCTCTTAGCATCTTTGTTTTCAAATTAAAACAAACAGTATTATGAACGCAAAATTTAAACAAGCTATAATAAAATTCGCAATCGCATCCGCTGCCGTTTCGGTATTTATAAGATTAACCGATTTTATCGCGCAAGATTTTAATGTACAAGTATTACTAGATTTAAAAGCTTACACTATAAACTTTATGTACGCATTTATTATTGGTCTAGTTAATATGCTAAGTTTTGCCATTATTTATAAAAAATACAATTGGTATCGAGATGTTAAAAAGATAATTTTAATTGGCGTAATAGGCTCTGTAATTTGGTCTACAGCTGCATTTTTTTTAGCGCGATATGTCCATTTTGTCGTCATTGAAGGCCTTAGTCATAATCGATTTTTAGAAAGTCAGTTTGCTGCGACCTATATTTTTGCCATGTTGATTGCGTTTTTGGTAACTTTAATCTTTCATGCCATTTATTTTTATAAAGCTTTACAAGAATCTAAACTTCGTGAGCAAGCTTATGAAAATGCGCAAACTACTGCTCAGTATGACGCATTGAAAACTCAATTAGATCCGCATTTTTTATTCAATAGTTTAAATGTTTTAAGTGCATTGATTGATGAAAACCCAGAAAAAGCGCAAGAATTCACCACTCACCTTTCGCGAATTTACCGTTATGTGTTAGACCATAAAAGTAAAGAATTGGTAAGTTTAAATGAAGAGTTAGAATTTGCCAAACGCTACATGAAACTCATTGAAATGCGATTTGAAAACAGCGTAAAATTTGAAATTAATTCAACTGAAAATGAAGGATATAAAATTATACCTTTATCACTTCAACTGTTAATTGAAAATGCCATTAAACACAATAAAATTTCAGAAGAAAATGCCTTGATCATTTGTATTGAAATAAATAATGAAACGCTTACAGTTTCAAATAATATCAATAAAAAACAACAGCATCAATCTAAAAGAAATGGAATTGGCCTCGAAAATATTAAACATCGCGTTTCTAAATTTACAGCTCGTCAAGTTGAAGTTATTGAAACAAAAACACAATTTTCAGTTGAAATTCCGCTAATAAAATAAAGTTATGATTTCTGCAATTATTATTGAAGATGAAAAGCCAGCTGCACGACGCCTAAATAAACTGGTTTCACAGCTAGACATTAAGGTGTTAAAAACTTTACACTCAGTTTCTGAAGCCATAAATTGGTTTGAGGATAATAAGCAACCAGAATTATTGTTTTTAGATATTCAATTAAGTGACGGATTATCATTCGAGATTTTTGAACACATACAGCTTAAAAGTGCTATAATTTTTACAACGGCTTATGATGAATATGCTCTAAAAGCTTTTAAACTTAACAGTGTTGATTATTTACTAAAGCCCATAGACCAATCTGAGTTAGAGACTGCGGTTCAAAAATTTAAAATGCAAACCAAACCGCATACTTACGATCTTGAAATGATTAAAAACCTGTTTCTCGATAATATGAATCAACAAGATTATAAAGAACGTTTTACTGTAAAAGTTGGTGATCATATTAAATTGTTTCAAACCAGCAGTATTCAGTGTTTTTATAGTCATGAAAAAGCAACTTACTTGGTTAACGAGCTTGGAAAAACTTATGTGATTGACCAAAGTCTAGATGAACTAAATACCCAGTTAAATCCTAAAAAATTTTTCAAAATCAGTCGAAAATTTATTGTTAATATCAGTTTTATTAAAGAACTTGTATCATATTCTAATAGCAGACTAAGAGTGGTTTTAAAGGCAAAGCTTGATGAAATCCCTATTGTGAGCCGAGAAAAAGTAAAAGACTTCAAAAATTGGATTAACTAAACGTCTACAAATGTATAAATTAGGTTAATTGTCTTGTTGTTATACTTAGAAATAGCCTATTTTGTAATGTGAATTATACCTATTCTAAATATTATTTTTGGTTTTTTTTGTTATTACTTACGCTCAAGACAAATGCGCAGTTTCAAATTTTAAATCAAAAACGTTCTGTTAAGTTAAAGTTTGAAGTTTTTAATAATCTTATTATTATAAACGGGGAAATCAACAATCAGCCTAAGTCTTTTTTACTTGACACAGGCGTTAATAAAACCGTTATTTTTAATAGCCTTTCACCACAAATTGACACGACAAATATTAAGGAAATCAGGGTTATGAGTTTAGGTAATGAAAAATCAGTTAAGGCGTATTTAATAAATGCTACTGTAAACTTCAAAAGCTTTGTAAACCCCAAGGCAAATTTATATTACATCACTGATAAAGACTGGCAACTCAGCAATAAATTGGGCATCGACATCGACGGCATTATTGGCTACGATTTTTTTAAAAATCATATGGTGAAAATAGATTATACTAGAAAAATCATTAAACTCTACAACCCTAAAAAGTTTAGACGCCAACTCAGGCGTTACCATAAAACTTCATTTCAAATCAATGCAGGAAAGCCTTATTTAAAAGCTCAACTAACAACTGATCAAAATACAAACAAAAACTTAGACTTGTTAATAGATTTAGGTGCAAGTGGCAGCTTTTGGCTTATTGAAACAGATTCAATTCAAAAACCTATCATTAATTATTTCGATATTTTGGGCTATGGTTTAAATCAGCCCATTTTTGGCTATCGCTCTAAAGCAAACTCAGCAAAAATATTTGGCACTAAGTTTAAGAAACCATACTATGCTTTTGTTCCTAAATCTCAGATAAATCCAGCGAGCTTTAAAGATGGTTTAGTTGGCGCAGAGATTTTAAGACGTTTCAAACTTTTTATTAACTATCCTGAAAACAAACTATACACAAAACCCAATAAATTTATTAAAGATAACTTCAATTATGATAAAAGTGGGCTTATTTTAAATTATGCTGGAAAAACTTACACAACAGTTTATCGGCAAAAACCTTACAGAAATACCCAAAACTTAAACAAAACACCTTATGATGATTTATCAAGTGAGAAAGACACAAGCTCATCATTTATAAGTGTAGATAATATCATCATTATTGCTAACATTAGGCCAAATTCACCAGCTTCAAATACAGATTTAAAAATAGGAGATCGAATACTTAGCATCAATAATAAAGCTATTAGTAAGTATAATTCGCAAGAAATTAATCAATTATTTAGCCAAGATGGAAATCCTGAAATCAAGCTCAAAATTCAAAGAAAAAATAAGCGTTTAAAAGTAAAATTTCGTTTAAAATCTATATTTGAGTAAAAACTACTGCTTTGGTAAAACTTCACCAATTATTTTAAGGGTAATCATAGCGTTTACAGCGTCAGAATAAACCGTAAGCGTTTTTCTGATTGGGCCAACTCTAGTTGAATCATATAACACAATAATTTCAGAAGTTTCACCAGGATTAATAGTACTTTTAGGTTCTTTTGGAACTGTACAGCCACAAGTTGAAGAAACACGCTTAATATTTACAGGAAACTGACTGACATTTTTAAAATTAAAAACAGCCTTAGCTTCACTTTTGTAGGCAATTTGTCCAAAATCAAAACTAGTGTTTTCAAATTTAAGCTCACCTTTATTTTGTGCTGAAATAAAATTGAAACCTACTAGTATAAAAAAAATAAATAATCGAATTGCCATAACTAATTTTTTATAAAAGTATAAAATAACTTGAAACCAACAAAAAAGTAAAATTATATAAACAGATATGTTTCTGAATAGACAGCGATTCTTTACTTTTGGCCTATTAATTCTATTTTAAAAATCAAGTATGAGTACAGCATATAACCCCAAAGAAGCAGAAAAAAAATGGTATAACTATTGGCTAGAAAACGGTTATTTTAAATCCGTACCAGATGAGCGGGAAGCTTACACCATCGTTATTCCACCGCCAAATGTAACAGGCATTTTGCACATGGGCCATATGCTAAACAATACCATACAAGATGTACTTATTAGAAAAGCCCGACTAAATGGTTATAATGCTTGTTGGGTTCCTGGTACAGATCATGCCTCAATTGCTACAGAAGCTAAAGTTGTTGCTAAACTAAAAGCAGAAGGTAAGTCTAAATATGATTTATCAAGAGAAGAATTTTTAGACAAAGCTTGGGAATGGACGCACGAATACGGTGGTAAAATATTAACACAACTGCAAAGTTTAGGAGCGTCTTGCGATTGGGATCGTACAAAATTTACACTTGATGAAGATATGTACGAATCTGTTATTAAAACATTTATAGACTTACACAATAAAGGCTTAATTTATCGTGGATATAGGATGGTCAATTGGGATCCAGAAGCTAAAACAACACTTTCTGATGAAGAAGTCATTTACCAAGAAAAACAGGCCAAACTATATTATATCAATTACAAAATTGAAGGTTTAGACGAGCAAATTTGCATTGCCACTACTCGACCAGAAACTATTTTTGGTGATACCGCAATTTGCATTAACCCTAACGACGAACGTTTTACGCATTTAAAAGGTAAAAAAGCCATAGTTCCTATTATTGGCCGAAGTATACCTGTTATTGAAGATGATTATGTTGATATTGAATTTGGTACAGGTTGCCTAAAAATTACACCTGCGCATGATGAAAATGATAAGATGATTGGTGACAAACATCACTTAGAAGTCATTGATATCTTTAATGATGATGCAACACTCAATAAACACGGTTTACATTATGAAGGTCAAGATCGCTTTAAAGTTAGAACTGCATTTACAAATGAATTAAAAGAAGCTGGACACCTTCAAAAAGTTGAAGCTTACACAAATAAAGTTGGACTTTCAGAACGTACAAAAGCTGTAATTGAACCAAAGCTCTCAGATCAGTGGTTTTTAAAAATGAAAGATTTGGCAAAACCTGCACTTGATGCTGTTTTAAAATCTAGAGACATCAAGTTATTTCCTAGTAAATTTGAAAACACCTATAAACATTGGCTTGAAAACGTTAGAGACTGGAATATCTCTCGCCAATTATGGTGGGGACATCAAATCCCAGCCTTTTACTACAATGATAAGAAAGACTATGTTGTAGCAAAAACAAAAGCTGAAGCCTTAAAACTAGCAAAACAAAAGTCAGGTCTTGACTTAACCGAAAAAGATTTGGTACAAGATGAAGATGTTTTAGACACATGGTTTTCATCATGGTTATGGCCTATTTCAGTCTTTAACGGTATTAATGAGCCAAATAATAAAGAATTCAATTACTACTACCCAACCAAAGACTTGGTTACGGGTCCAGATATTTTGTTTTTCTGGGTCGCTAGAATGATTATGGCTGGCTATGAATACACCGACAAAAAACCTTTTGAAAATATTTATCTAACTGGTTTAGTGCGTGATAAAAAAGGCCAAAAGATGTCTAAATCTTTAGGAAACTCTCCTGATGCTTTAAAACTTATTGACCAATACAGCGCCGATGGTGTGCGTGTAGGCTTATTATTAAGTAGCGCTGCAGGTAACGATTTATTATTTGATGAAGCACTTTGCCAACAAGGAAAAGGATTTGGGAATAAAATTTATAATGCCTTTAAACTCATCAATTCCTGGGAAATAAATTCAGACATCCAGCAACCTGAACACTCTAAACTTGCATTGAATTGGTACACTTCAAAATTTGCTGAGAGCCTTCAACTTATAGAAGATCACTTTAGTAAATATAGAATTTCTGATGCTTTAATGGCAAGTTATAAATTAGTATGGGATGATTTCTGTTCATGGCTATTAGAAATTATTAAACCAGCCTATCAGCAACCTATCGATGCTAAAACCTATCATCGAATTATTGAACTATTTGAAAATAATTTAAAAATTCTTCACCCATTTATGCCATTTATTACAGAAGAATTGTGGCATCAAATAAAGAAAAGAAACAAAAACGAAGCATTGATTGTTAGCGACTGGCCTTCAGCTGAAACTATAGACCAAGACCTTTTAAAAGGCTTTTCATTTTCATCTGAAGTAATTTCGAATATTCGGAACATTCGTAAACAAAAGAATATTGCATTTAAAAATCCTATCAACTTATCAGTAATCAATTCTGAACAAACTGATCAACGCTTTGATAGCATCATCAGTAAAATGGGAAATATTGAACAACTAACTTATGTTGACTCGAAAATTGAGAATACCATCAGTTTTAGAGTAAAAACAAACGAATATTTTATTCCTATACAAGGTGCAATTGATGTTGAAGCTGAACGAAAAAAATTAAGCGAAGAACTCAACTACTTAGAAGGCTTTTTAAAATCAGTTGATAAAAAATTATCAAATAAACGCTTTGTAGATAATGCCCCTGAAAAAGTTGTCGCTATTGAACAACAAAAAAAGGCTGATGCTGAAGCTAAAATTGAAACAGTAAAAAAGAGCTTAGAAAGCTTATAAAAAATACGCCAAGAATTAAATTTCTTGGCTTTTATAGTTTTAATACCAAATCTCCCATAAATAAGATAAATAAATAGTTGCTAATTATATTAAGTAAATCTAGTTAGCCTTAAAAGTCAATATATTTATAAGCTAACAAAATATATTTTCTTTTAGCCTCTTCTTTTGTGACGCTCTCAGCTTGAAACAAAGCATTTGCTTTAAAAGCATTTACAAGTTCTTCACCACTTTTTCCATTAACAGGAACACTGGTTATTCGCATAGAATCTGCATCACTTGTTGCTTTTTTATAATAAGCATAAAAATACAATAAAGTATCTTGTTTGAATTTGAAGTCTGTTTGACTAACAGCCTCATAAGCCTTTAAAAAAAGCTCATGTAAATCTTCAGAATTTAGTTGATTAATGGTTTGGTTAGTCATTATTATGGCTTTTTGCTAATATCGAAACAGCACCTTTAACAAGGTCGCCAATTTCAACATTAATTTCTGCATCCAAAGGTATATAAACATCTACACGTGAGCCAAATTTAATAAAACCGCTGTCGCTTCCTTGCTCAATTTTTGTGTTAGGTGTAGCATAGTTTACAATACGCCTTGCCAATGCTCCGGCAATTTGGCGGTATAATACTTCACCAAAATTTTCAGTTTTAATTACAACTGTTGTGCGCTCGTTTAGTTCACTTGATTTTGGATGCCAAGCTACTAAATATTTACCTTTATGATATTTACTGTAAACTACTTCACCTCCAATCGGGTATCGCGTAACATGAACATTTATGGGCGACATAAACACCGAAATTAAACGCATTGATTTCTGAGCATATTCAGTTTCTAAAACTTCTTCTATCGCTACAACTTTTCCATCTACTGGTGATAAAATTTGGTGATTATTTTGCTTAGCTACCCGAGTTGGATTTCTAAAAAACTGCGCGATAAGAAAAAAAATAATTAAAGTAACAGACAAAACGATATAATGAATTATAAGGTTTTGAAAAATTAAACTTGCTGCTAAATTTAAAGCAATGCAAATAAACAGTGTGAAAATTAATATTTTATGACCTTCCTTATGAAACATAGTCTACAATAATTAAAAATAGATAGACAAATGTACTAGAAAAAAGCATACTATCCATTCTATCGAAAATTCCGCCGTGGCCAGGCATGATTTTACCACTGTCTTTAACAGATGCACGCCGTTTAAATTTTGACTGTACAAGATCTCCTAAAGTGCCAAAAATACTGATTATGAATGCTATAAAAAGCCAACTTAATAAGCTTAATTCAGATACATATTTATGAATAAAAATTGATGCAATGAGAGAAAAAACTAAACCGCCAATAAAACCTTCTATTGTTTTCTTAGGTGAAATTCGTTCAAAAAGTTTATGCTTACCGATGCTCTTGCCTACTAAATATGCAAATGAATCATTACACCAAATTAAAATGAACATTCCAATTAATATTTCAGGGATATATTGTCCATCAAAAACAGGAATTAATGTTAAAAAAACAAATGAAGGCACAAGATAAAATAAAGTAATTAAATGTTTTTTACTCGTAAAAAGTGTAATTGTTTTTGTTGTATATAAATCTTTTAGAAGATAAAATTTAATAGTCAGAGTCATAGCCATTAATGCTAAAACTATAGCAAAATTAAAGCTGGTAAAATTAAATATTAACAATAATGAAATTAATACAAAATAAGATAGATAATTTTTGAATTGAAGTAATTCTTGTAATTCCTTCAAACAAATTAAGCCCATAATGCTAAAAAAGGCAATCAAAGCATAATGACTTAAAAAGGCTGTAGATACTATTATTGAAATATATAGGATTCCTGTTATGGAACGCTTAATAAGCTCATTCATGTATTATAAATCTTCAAGCAGCAACAAATATAGGTTTTTTGTTGTACTTCCATAGCTTAAAAAGTCAGACTTATCATTATCATCTTTCTCAAAAGTCTTTAAAGTCGTAATATTACTCGGTATGCTGTTTTTATATTTTGATTTTAACCTAGTTAAACCTTCTCCAATAGTTTCAATAAGTTGGCTTGTTGTTGCTGTTACTATAAAGTGATAAGGCAAATCTTCAAGCTTTTTATCTCCGATTTGTTTAGAACTTATTAAAATTGCACCTGTATTACCAATTAAATATTCACAATTTGAAATAAAAAATTCTGATGTATTATCTTTTGTAAATTCAATATCATGAGCTTCAAAGCGCTTAGCTGTTTGGTTTGAGTAATAATAGCATGGTTTATTTATCCAATTGTTTTCAGATAAAATGTTATGAAAAGTATCTTGTAACTCTTCTTCATTTTCACAATATAAAAATTTCCCACCGTTTTTTTTAAAGTTATTTAAGAACATATCATCTATCGGAAGCTTAGATTCAGGCATGAATTTGCTAACTTCTTTTTCAGATTCCTGATCTGGTTCTTTAAACTTAAAAAGCTTTTTAAAGATGTTCATATAATCATTGTGTAATGGGGTATTTGAATTATTTCAAATATAAAAAATTCTTGACACTAAATTAACAGCATCAAGAATTTTTAAGTAGATTTATAAATATTTAAGTTATTTTTCTTTATCAGAAGCGCCTTTTAGACTTGAATTTTCAGATTTTTGGGTAATTGAGCCATTTTTTTCATCAGTTATATCTGATTTATCATCTTTTGACTCATCAGACTTAGGATCTGTTTCCTTTTTAGTTTTTGTTAAGTCTTCTTTGTTTTTAGGAGCTGTTTGTTTTCCATTTTTGACCATTTCAGGCTTTTTAAATGGTCTTTCCCCAAAAATTTTCTCTAAATCGTCTTTAAAAATGACTTCTTTATCAAGCAAAATTTCAGCTAGCTCAATTAGCTTGTCTTTATTTTCATTTAAAATCTGAATGGCTCTTTGATATTGATTTTCAATAATATTTGAAATTTCTTCATCAATTAATTCAGACGTTTTATCAGAATAAGGTTTAGTGAAGTTATATTCTGATTGACCAGAAGAGTCATAATAAGTTAAGTTTCCGACTTTGTCGTTCAACCCATAAATGGTTACCATGGCTTTAGCTTGCTTAGTGACTTTTTCTAAATCGCTTAAAGCGCCTGTTGAGATTTTATCAAATATAACTTTCTCGGCGGCTCGACCACCCATTGTTGCGCACATTTCATCAAGCATCTGTTCAGTTCTAACAATTAAACGCTCTTCAGGTAAATACCAAGCCGCACCCAAAGACTGACCTCTTGGAACAATTGTAACTTTAACAAGTGGTGCCGCATGCTCAAGCATCCAACTTACTGTAGCATGACCTGCTTCGTGATAAGCAATGGCTTTTTTCTCATCGAGCGTCATTATTTTATTTTTTTTCTCCAAACCACCTATAATACGGTCTACAGCGTCTAAAAAGTCTTGTTTACCAACAGATTTATTACCTTTTCTTGCTGCCACTAATGCAGCTTCATTACAAACATTCGCAATATCAGCACCTGAAAAGCCTGGTGTTTGTTTAGCTAAGAAATCTGTATCTAGTTCATCATCTAACTTTTTAAGTGGCTTTAAATGAACATCAAAAATTTCTTTACGTTCACGAAGATCTGGTAAATCAACATAAATCTGTCGGTCAAATCTACCAGCACGCATTAAAGCCTTATCTAAAACATCAGCACGGTTAGTTGCTGCAAGTACAATTACATTAGTATTAGTTCCAAAACCATCCATTTCGGTTAGGAGCTGGTTTAGTGTATTTTCACGCTCGTCATTAGACCCCGAAAAGTTACTTTTTCCTCTTGAACGACCAATGGCATCAATTTCATCAATAAAAATGATAGCAGGTGATTTGTCTTTAGCCTGTTTAAATAAATCACGAACTCTAGAGGCTCCAACACCCACGAACATTTCAACAAAATCTGAACCTGACAATGAAAAGAATGGCACACCAGCTTCGCCTGCAACAGCCTTAGCTAACAGTGTTTTACCTGTACCTGGAGGACCGACTAAAAGAGCACCCTTAGGTATTTTACCGCCTAAATTAGTATACTTATCAGGATGTTTTAAAAAGTCTACAATTTCCTGAACTTCTTCTTTAGCACCTTCTAAACCAGCAACATCTTTAAAAGATGTCTTAATGTCTTTTTTCTCATCAAATAATTTTGCTTTAGACTTACCGATGTTAAAGATTTGTCCGCCAGCACCTCCACCAGCACCACCACTCATTCGGCGCATGATGAATATCCAAATACCTATAATTAAAACAAAGGGTAATAAGCTAACTAGTATATTACCCCAAAAATCTGAACGACTTTCAAAGGTTAGTCTAGTTTTTAAGTTGTTTTCATCAATTGTTTCTTTAACATTAGTTTCAAAATTAGATAAGTCACCAAATTCGAAAGTGTAATTAGGATTTTGCTGTCCAGGAAATACACTCTCGCCAACTGCTTTTTTATGCATTGTTTTCTCTTTAGCTTCTGGAGTTAAATAAACTTCAGCTACACCAGCATTTTTAACAATGACTAATTTTTCTACATCACCAGATTTTAAGTAGTCTTCAAATTCAGCTGGGCTTGTTTTAGCTATGTCAGAAAAACCTGAACTTCCAAAAAATTGAACACCTAAAAAGATTAAAATAATACCGATATAAATCCAATACGAATTAAATTTTGGCTTATTCGGTTTATTGGTTTTTTTAGATGAATTTGGTGTTTTATTCGTTTGTTTTGCCATAAGTCAAATAGTCTCTTTAATAATTTGTTTCAATTTCAGTGATTTTTGCATCTCCCCAAAGCCCTTCAATATCGTAGTATTGTCGTGTTTCATTTTGAAAAATATGAACAACAACATTCACATAATCCATTAAAACCCATTTTGAATTTTCTTGACCTTCTACATGCCAAGGTTTATCTTTCATGGCTTTGCTAACTTGTTTTCTGATTGAACTCTCTATTGCATCAACTTGCGTATTTGAGTTACCAGAACAAACAACAAAAAAATCACAAACTGTATTCTCTATTTCGCGTAAATCTATAAGTTTAACATTATCACCTTTAACATCTTCTATGCCCTTGATAATGTTTGTTATTAATAAATCATTGTTGATTGTATTCAATGGTATGTTTATTTTATAATTTTGTGAGCAAAAATAATGTTTTTTAACATCATTGTAAGCCTGTTAACAAAAGATTATTCCCACATGTTATCATAATGAAAATAATCAAAATTAATGCCACTAGTTCTACCAATGAATTTATGCGCCAATTTACACTTCAAACCGAACTAAATGAAGTATACTGCGTTAAAGCAAACACACAAACAAATGGCCGTGGGCAAATGGGCACTTCTTGGCAAAGCGAAAGCGGCAAAAACCTCATAGTAAGTTATTTATTGCCTAATTTAAAGATTTGCCCTGACCATAATTTTATTATAAGTATGCTGAGTTCTTTGGCAATTATTAAAACTTTAAAGCATTTTAATTTACCTCATTTAAAAATTAAGTGGCCAAACGACATCTTGTCAGGAAGAAAAAAAATATGTGGTATTTTGATAGAAAATAATTTCAAACAAAACCATATTAATTCTACTATTATTGGGGTTGGTCTTAATGTAAATCAAATTGATTTTTCTGAACTTCCAAAAGCGAGCTCATTACAACTTATATTAGGACAAAAAATATCTATAGATACTGTCTTTAGGTCTTTAAATCTTGAAATAGAAAAAGTTTATCAAAGCTTACTTCATCAAGAATTTGAGGGTGTTAAACAAGACTATTACGCGAAACTTTTAGGTTTTAATAAAGTACAAAGCTTTCATTTTCCAGACCAATCTATTGCAGTAGGGATTATAAAATCTGTTTCTGATCATGGCTTTCTAAAAGTTGAGTTTGAAAATGAAACTTCAGAATTTGAACTTAAGCAAATAAAACAACTATACTAAAAATGTGTAACCAATCTCATAAATTGACGTCTTATAAAGAAATTATTATCATGAAACATTTTTTAATCTTATTTTGTTGTGTATTTGCAACCACGATTCAATCTCAAAACTTTAAAGGCCAAGCCGTTTATATGTCTAAAACCACGGTTGACTTAGATAATTGGGGCGGTAATAAAATGAGTGAACAACAAAAGAAAATGATTATGGAACGTATGAAGAGTATGTTCGAGAAAACCTATATTTTAAATTTTACAAAATCAGAATCATTATACAAAGAAGATGAGCAACTAGAAGCACCAGGAAGTCGTGGTTTTAGTATGATGGGGAGTTTTACCGCTGGCCCTCAATACAAAAATTTAAGTGACCAATTACTCATTCAAGAGCAAGAGTTCTTTGGTAAACGCTTTTTAATTACAGACTCCTTAGAGCAATTACAATGGAAAATGACTGGCGAAACAAAAAAAATTGGTCAATACACCGTTTTTAAAGCAATAGCTACAAAAAGTGTTGATGAATTTGATTGGCGAAGTATGCGAAGAAAAAAAAATGACTCTGAAAAAAAGAAAGATTCAATTGCAAATAAGTCTAATCAGGACCCATTTAATCAAGTTGAAGTACCTGAAAGTATAGAAATTACAGCTTGGTACACACCTCAAATCCCAGTAAGCCACGGACCATCAACTTACTGGGGATTACCTGGATTAATTCTAGAAATTAATGCAGATAAAACCACAATTTTGTGTAAAAAAATTATCATTAATCCTCAAGAAGAGATCAACATCAATAAACCAGAAAAAGGAGATATTGTAACTCAGACTGAATACAATAAAATTATCAAGAAAAAAATGGAAGAGATGCGCGAAATGTATCGCGGTCGTAGACGCTAAATAATGAAGCTACTTTTTTTATCTAATTAAATCATTCTACCTTATGAAACTATTTCTCAAACTTGCTTTATATTTTGTTTTTAGCACTTCAATCGCACAAGTTACATTTCAAGGAAAAGTAATTGATAGTCTTGGTACTCCTTTAGAAATGGCTAATGTAATAGCAATAGACACAACCACTAAATTAATGGAATCTTATGCCATCACCAATAAAATGGGAGAATTTAAACTTAGTTTAAAATCTAACCAAGTGTATAATATTCAAGCAAGTTATGTTGGCATGAAAACAGCCGAATTTAACTTAACCACCAAATCTGAACCCATTAAACGAGACATTAAATTATACCTCGACAATGCATTAGATGAAGTACAGTTAGTTTATGAAATGCCAGTTGAAGTGCGCGGTGATACACTTGTTTATAACGCCGATTCATTTAAAAATGGTACGGAACGTAAACTTGAAGATATTTTAAAAAAACTACCTGGAATTGAAGTTAATGATGATGGCGAGATTGAAGTTGAAGGTCAGCGCGTCCAAAAAGTGATGGTCGATGGCAAAGATTTTTTTGATGGAGACTCTAAACTTGCCTCTAAAAATATTCCTTCAAATGCTGTAGACAAAGTCCAAGTTTTGAAGAACTATGGTGAAGTTGGCCAACTTAGAGGTGTCCAAAACAACCAAGATAATTATGCCATAAACATTAAATTAAAAGAAGGTAAAGAAAATTTTTGGTTTGGAGACATTAAAGCTGGTGGTGGCTACACAGAAGCTAATGGCTTATACATTTTTCAGCCTAAACTTTTTTACTACAGCCCAAACTATAGTATAAACTTTATAGGTGATGTTAATAATTTAGGTGAAGTTGCTTTTACCCGTCGTGATTATTTTAACTTCAGTGGTGGCTTTAGAATGCCAAGTCGTCAGAGTGGCACAAATATAGATTTAGGAGGTAACAATCTTGGATTTTTAAGTTTACAAAACAACCGTGCTGCTGATATTGAATCGCAATTTGCCGCTGCAAACTTTAGCTTTTCACCAAAAAAAACACTTGATTTAAGCGGTTTTGCTATTTACTCTGGCAATACAACGCAAATTATTGAAAACAACTCGGTGATTTACACAGATAACGATTTAAATATCCCAGACGAAATCACAAATAATAATACGTTACAAGAAAGTCAGCTAGGTATGTTGAAGTTATCGGCTAAATACAAGCCTGATGTTAATAATCAATTAGATTATGATATTGTAACTAAAACTTCTAGAGAAGAACAAAGACAAGATTTCTTTTCTTCGGTAGTTGGTGAAATTGATCAAATTGAAGAAATTAACCCATTTAGCATCAATCAAAACCTTAACTATTATTACACACATAATGAGGATAATATTTTTGCTTTTGAGGCACAGCATTTAATACAAGATGAAGATCCATTTTACAATGCCATTTTACGCAATAAAGATTCATACGTTACAACGGCAAACGGTATCGGACTAGACAACCTTCAATCTAACTATAACGTAGCTCAAGAAAAACGTGTTCAATCAAATCAGTTAGATGCAAAACTAGATTATTGGAATATTCTTAATAAAAAAAGTCATTTAAACTTAACAGTCGGAAGTATTTTGAGTAGACAAGAGTTTAATTCAGAAATCTTTCAATTTTTAGATGATAACTCTCAATTTGAACCTGTGCCTGTCAATACAGACTTATCTAATATTAATGATATAACATACAACTTTACTGATTTATATCTTGGCGTACATTACAAGTTGAAGTCTGGTATTTTCACGTTCACACCAGGCTTTTCAGCTCATGCTTATAGTTGGAACAACACACAGTTTAATGAAGAATACGAAGACGATTTTTATAGAATTTTGCCCGATTTGAACATTCGTATACAACTAAAAAAGAGTGAACGTATTATTTTTAATTACCGAATGCAAACACAATTTACAGATGTTACTAACTTAGCTGAAGGCTTAGTACTTAATCGTTACAACTCGCTTTATTCAGGTAATAGAGCTTTAGACAATGCATTTTCGCACAATGTAAACCTGAGTTACTTCAGTTTTAATCTATTTAATTACACCAATGTCTTTGGCAGTTTAAATTATAATAAGCGTATCGATCAAATTAGAAATTTTACAAATTTTGAAAGTGTCATCAGGACAAACTCTCCGTTTAACTCTGACTTTGCCGATGAAAACTTCTCGGCTAACGGTCGTTTTCAAAGAAGTTTTGGTAAACTTAGAGCAAGCCTTGGCGGTAATTTCAATTACTCAAAATTCAACCAATTTATACAAGGTGAACGCTCGGTTAACGAAAACTATTCGCAAACTTACAATGCTGAACTGAGAACAAATTTTAGAGATGCGCCTAACTTTGAAATTGCTTATCGATATAGCATTCAAGATAATGATCAAGGAAATAGACGTACCAAATTTTACACAAACTCGCCTTCAGTTAGTTTTGATGCATTAATTTTTAAAACGCTAACTTTTAAAACTGATTATGCATACAATAATTTTAGTGATGAAGATGGTACTTTAAATAGTTTTGAGTTTTGGAATGCAAGCTTAAGCTATCGTAAAAATGCTGATAGTAAATTAGAGTATGAACTTAAAGCCACCAACCTACTTGATACAGATCGTCAAAGCCAAAGTACAAATTCTAACATTTCAGTAAGCGCTAGCGAGTATTTCATACAACCACGATTTATTTCTTTTCGCTTAATTTATAGTTTGTAGAATATAAATTTAAAACCAAAAAAAGCGCTTTTGAAATCAAAAGCGCTTTTTTAGTTGATAAAACTTCAGTTTTAATTTTGCATATATTTTTGAAAAATTGGCATCATTTCCATAGACATTTCTTGGCCTATTTGCATAGAAGCTTGAAATATTTCATCTTGACCTTCAAGCATCTTCTTACCTAAATCTGTGCTATAAAACTCAAGCATAGCTTTAATTTCTTCATGAGAATAAACCTCAGTTGCTTTTTTTGCAAGTTTTTGATACATATCGTCTAAAACTGGCTGCAAATCCTTTTTAAAGTCATCTACTTTATCTTCTGGTATTTGCATGTAAAGTGGTTCTAATGCTGTTTCAACAGTGTTGTTGGACATCTTCATCATTTTAACGGCATCTTTTAAATGTGCAGAATCTACGTCTTGAGCAAAGCCGAAACTTGCGACGCATAACATGACTAATAGTACTAACTTTTTCATGGTATAAAAATAATTAAATGGTTACGTTTTCTTGAAATAATGGCTTCTCAGACATCATGTGATGAACATCCTGCTTGATTTGCTCTAAAATAGCTTCATCTTGGTAATTCATAATTGCTTGGTCTATAAATTTCACCACTTGTTGCATATCAGCTTCAACAAGACCTCTAGTGGTAACAGCTGGTGTTCCAACTCGAATACCAGAGGTTACAAATGGCGATTGCGTATCAAATGGCACCATGTTTTTGTTAACTGTAATTCCTGCTTGACCTAAAGCAGCTTCAGCTTCTTTACCTGTAATATTCTTGTTTCTTAAATCAATTAACATCATATGGTTATCAGTGCCGCCAGAAATAAGCTGGTAATCTTTAGCAACAAACTCAGTTGCCAAAGCCTGAGCGTTTCTAACCATTTGTTTTTGGTAATGTGAAAAATCATCAGTTAATGCCTCACCAAAAGCAACAGCTTTAGCCGCAATAATATGCTCTAAAGGACCACCTTGATTTCCGGGGAACACACCACTATCTAACAAGCTTGACATTTTTTTAAGTTTACCGCTTTTAAATTTTAGGCCAAATGGGTTTTCAAAATCCTTTCCCATTAAAATAATACCACCTCGAGGACCACGTATAGTTTTGTGTGTAGTCGAAGTAACGATGTGGCAATGCTCAACAGGACTTTGTAACAAACCTTTTGCTATTAAACCAGCAGGATGAGCCATATCAGCTAATAATAAAGCACCAACTTCATCGGCTATTTCTCTAAAAACTTTGTAATTAATTTCTCTAGAATAAGCCGAAGCACCAGCAATAATTAATTGTGGCTTTTCTTTAAGAGCAACTTGTCTTACTTGGTCGTAATCTATAAGACCAGTATCTTTATCAACGCCGTAAAATACAGGCTGATAAAGTTTTCCTGAAAAGTTTACTGGAGAACCATGTGTCAAGTGACCGCCATGCGCTAAATCGAATCCTAGAATTTTATCGCCTGGTTTTAAAACAACCGAAAAAACCGCTGTATTAGCTTGTGAACCTGAATGAGGTTGAACATTAGCATAATCAGCATTAAATAACTTTTTAAGTCGCTCTTTAGCTAAATCCTCAACTTGATCTACCACTTCACAACCACCATAATAGCGTTTACCTGGATAACCTTCAGCATACTTATTGGTCAAAACAGAACCAGCTGCTGCTAAAACATCTTGAGATACAAAGTTTTCGCTAGCAATAAGCTCTAAACCATTTTTTTGACGTTCTTCTTCGGCTACAATTAAATCTAAAACCGCTTTATCTTTCATCATTATATTAAATCGTTAATTTAATTCAAAAATAAGAAAAGCATTCAGTAAATTCACATAAAATAATATATTTGAAGAAACATTAATAAATTTATAATTAAATTATAGCGTATGTCTTTAGAAGCTAACAATCCTAACAGGGAAACTTGGTTAGATATTCCAGAAAACACAGACTTTCCAATTCAAAATATTCCTTTCGGCGTTTTTTTAACACGTGATGACATTATTACGATTGGAACTCGTATTGGTGATTATGCCATTGATTTGGGTGCACTACACCAACTAGGCTATTTTGACGGAATTCCTCTTACTGATGATATTTTTTTACAAGATACCTTAAATGATTTTATTGCCGATGGAAGAAAAACTTGGCGCTCGGTAAGAAATCGAATCGCTGAGATTTTTGATAAAAATAATGATGCCTTAAAGTCTAATGAAGAACATCGAAAAATAATTTTGTTTACACTTGATGAAATAGAAATGCAAATGCCAGTTCAAGTTGGTGACTATACAGATTTCTACTCAAGTAAAGAACATGCTACAAATGTTGGAAAGATGTTTAGAGATCCTGACAATGCGCTTTTACCAAATTGGCTGCACATGCCAGTTGGTTATCATGGTAGAAGCTCATCTATCGTACCTAGCGGAATACCTTTACACAGACCGCAAGGTCAAAAATTACCAAAAGGCGCTGACAAACCAATTTATGGCCCATCAAGATTATTAGACTTTGAATTAGAAATGGCTTTTGTTACAACTGCTGGCAACCATCTAGGTGAACCAATTCGCGTAAATGAAGCCGAAGAATATATTTTCGGGATGGTTCTTTTTAATGATTGGAGTGCGCGTGATATCCAAAAATGGGAATATGTTCCACTAGGGCCGTTTTTAGGAAAAAACTTTGGATCTTCTGTTTCGCCTTGGATTGTTACACTTGACGCCTTAGAGCCGTTTAGAACTGAAGGTCCAAAACCTGAACAAGAACTTTTACCTTACTTACAGAGTGAAGGTAAAAAAAGTTATGATATCGATTTAGAAGTCGCTATTAGACCTGACAAAGAACCTGAAGAAACAGTTGTTTCACGTTCTAACTTTAAATACATGTACTGGAATATGAGTCAGCAATTAGCTCACCACACCGTAAATGGTTGTAATATTAATAGCGGAGACATGTTAGCAAGCGGAACAATTTCAGGACCTACTCCAGATTCTTATGGCTCAATGCTTGAACTAAGTTGGCGTGGCTCAAAACCATTAAAATTAAAAAATGGTCATGAAAGAAAATTTATAGAAGATCATGACACTGTAATTATGAGAGCGCATTGCCACAATCATGAAGTAAGAATTGGCTTTGGAGAAGTTTCAACTAAAATTTTACCAGTGTTTAAAGATTAGGACATCAACTTCACTAAGTTTATAAAAAATCGCCTTTAAATAAGGTGATTTTTTTTGTTTAATCTTTACTATAATTTTAATGACAAACTAGTATTGTTATCTTTGCAATTTCAATTTAATAGCTCATGAAAATTTCCTATAACTGGTTAAAACAATTTATAAAAACAGATGCTTCTGCTGAAGAAACTGAACAATTATTAACCAACCTCGGACTTGAAGTTGAAGGTATTTCAAAATTTGAATCAATTCCAGGGCAACTAAAAGGACTAATTGTCGGTGAAGTTACTGAATGCCAACAACATCCAAATGCAGATCGACTTAAACTTACTCAAGTTAATCTAGGATCAAAAACGGTGCAAATTGTTTGTGGTGCTCCAAATGTTGCAAAAGGACAAAAAGTGCCTGTTGCTACGGTTGGTACAACATTATATAATGCTGAAGAACCTTGGACTATTAAAAAAGGAAAACTTCGTGGAGAAGTTAGTGAAGGTATGATTTGTGCTGAAGACGAAATTGGTCTTGGGTCAAGCCACGATGGCATTATGGTTTTAGAAGAAAATCTAGAAGTAGGTACACCACTTTCTGAAATTTTTGAGGTTGAAGTAGATGATGTTTTTGAAATTGGCCTAACGCCTAATCGTGCAGATGCCATGAGTCATTGGGGCGTTGCTAGAGACTTACGAGCTGGTTTAATTCAAAAAGAAATCAATACAGCTATAGATACACCTTCAACTAGTAATTTTCATGTTGAAGATAGAAGTAAACGTATTTCAGTTGAAGTTAAAAACCCAAAACTAGCACCACGATATAGCTCAGTTAGTATTTCAGGAGTAAGTGTAAAACCTTCACCTGACTGGTTACAAAACAGACTTAAAGCAATCGGTATAAAACCCATAAACAACATTGTAGATACAACTAACTACGTCATGCATGAACTAGGTCAACCGCTTCATGCTTTTGATGCTGATTTTATTAAAGATCAAAAAATAATTGTAAAAACAGTTGAAAAAGGGAC
Source organism: Psychroflexus salarius (assembly GCF_900129035.1). Lineage (GTDB taxonomy): Bacteria > Bacteroidota > Bacteroidia > Flavobacteriales > Flavobacteriaceae > Psychroflexus > Psychroflexus salarius. The sequence goes on from NZ_FQTW01000001.1 coordinate 533,000, forward strand.
AAAATTCACAACACTTGATGGCGTTGAACGCGAACTTGATAGCGAGGATTTAATGATTTGTGATGCCGAAAAACCACTTTGTATTGCTGGCGTTTATGGTGGTCTAAATTCTGGCGTAAAGGATAACACAACATCCGTTTTTTTAGAAAGTGCTTATTTTAATGCTGTTAGTATTCGTAAAACAGCTAAACGCCACGGCTTAAATACAGATGCTTCATTTAGATATGAAAGAGGAATCGATCCTAACATTACTAAATATGCCTTAAGAAGGGCTGCCATTTTAATTCAACAGCTTGCTGGTGGAAAAGTGAGCAGTGATGTTGATGATTTTTATCCGAAAAAAATTGAAGATTTTCAGGTTTTTTTAAGCTTTGATAAAATTAACCGATTAATTGGCGAAGATATTCATACAGAAACAATCAAGTCTATATTAGCTTCACTAGAAATTAAAGTTAATAACGTCACTGAAAGCGGTCTTGGATTAACTATTCCTGCTTATCGTGTTGATGTGCAACGTGAAGTCGATGTAATTGAGGAGATCCTTCGGGTTTATGGCTATAACTCAATTGATACAAATAGTAAGTTTACAGTTTCAGTTGCCAACACATCTAAGTTTGATGACTATAAAATTCAAAACTTAGTTGCAAACCAACTTGTGGCTCAAGGTTTTAGCGAAACCATGGCAAACTCACTTACAAAAGCTAATTACACAAATTTATCAGAAAAAATCAATGAAGATAATAATGTAGACATCCTTAATCCGTTAAGTCAAGATTTAGGCGTTTTAAGGCAGTCCATGTTATTTTCTGGTTTAGAATCTGTTAGCTATAATTTAAATCGAAATAACTTAGATTTAAAGTTATTTGAGTTTGGGAAAACTTACCATAAATTCAAAAACTATGTTGAGCATAAACATTTAAGTTTGTTTTTAACAGGAAATAGAACACCCGATTCTTGGCTTAATACTCAAAAACCAACTGATTTTTTCTACTTAAAAGGTATTATTACAAGCATTTTAGAACGGCTAAGCATTGATTTTAGTACAATAGCTTCAACTGAAAATGACTGTATTAGCGAAGGTGTTTTATTCAAATCTAAAAAAATAAAGTTAGTAGAATTTGGTCGGATAAAAACTTCAGTTTTAGAACATTTTAAAATTGAACAAACTGTCCTTTATGCTGATTTTTATTGGGATCATATACTTGAATTAATTAAAAATCATCAATTTAAGTCAACAACCATCTCAAAGTTCCCAGCAACAAGACGAGATTTTGCTTTATTATTAGATGATGAAGTTCAGTTTAGCCAAATAGAAGAAATTGCTAAAAAGACTGACAAAAAACTATTACAATCTGTTGATTTATTTGATGTTTACACTGGTGAAAATTTACCAGAAGGTAAAAAAAGTTATGCCGTAAGCTTTAACTTTAGAGATGAACACAAGACAATTACCGATAAGCAAGTCGACAAGATTATGAATAAATTGCAACAACAATTTGAAAAACAGCTTAACGCCAGCTTACGTTAATGGATTTACAAGACGATTTTGTAAAGAAAATGGTAGAAGAATTTGTGCCCATCCATAAATTCTTAGGTTTAAAATTAGTTGATATTAAAACTGACTTTGCTAAAGTTAAAGTCCCTTTTAGATCTGAAGTTGTTGGTGATATTCGTAGTAATCGTTGGCATGGTGGTATTATTACGACAATTATGGATTCGGTAGGCGGCTTAGTTGGTGGCACGCATCTAAGTTCTTTAGAAGACAAAATGTCTACCATTGATATCCGTGTAGACTTCTTAAGACCAGCTCATAATGAAGCGATTATAGTTGAAGGCGAAACTGTGCGATTAGGAAAACGCATTTTAGTTACAAAAATGAAAGCTTACTTAGCAAATGACCCAAAACAAGAATTAATAGCTGAAGGAAAAGGTGTATATAGTTTTATTAGGTTAAAAGAAAATAGTTGAATATCTATTTAATGAGTGTTAAATTTTAGTATAGGTGTTTTAAAATTTATTTTCTATACATACTTTTATACCGAATGTTGAAATTGATATATGATGCTTGCAAAAACAAATTTACAATCAAAATTAGAACGTGTAAGAAACCGTGATAATTCAGGTGAAAAGTTACTTGATCAAATTAAAACAATTTTTGACCAAGTTGAAGATAAATATAATTCTATTCAATCTAAATTAAACAATAGTGATGATGTTGATTTTAATGATTTTGACTTAGATTTATTAGAATCTAAAAACGTATATCACATCAGCCATATTCAAAAAATCTGTATTGATTACCGTTTGAGATTTCTTGATTCAAGCTATTTTAAAAATGAAATTCCATTTGAAGCTATTCAAAAAATCAAAAATTTAGAACAAGAACACGAAACCGAACTTAAAGGTTTCAAAATTATGGCACCATCTAAATTATTTAAACTCGAAAATGCTGATGACCCATTGTTATTTGCTCCAATCGGTAACGGTTATTATTATCTAATTCATAAATGGGGAAATGATTTAAGTCCTTTTAGAAAATTAGCAATGTGGCCATTTAAGTGTTTTGAAAATTTTATGCTTACAGTTTTTATAACAGCACTACTTACAACTTCACTAGTACCTAATGGATTTTTCATGGATCCTGAAAATTCAGGAACTGAATTTTTCCTATTGTTCATTTTTATGTTTAAATGGATTGGTGGTGTTGCTTTGTATTACGGTTTTGCTAAAGGAAAAAACTTTAATGAAGCTATATGGAAAAGTAAATATTATAATGCCTGATAAATAGCGGAATAATAAAAAATTTTAAACCCGCATTAATGCGGGTTTTTTTATGTCTTAAATACAACTTTTTTAACCTTATAACGTCTCAATTAAAAATAAATAACAAATGAAACAAACAGACCTTTTACAAGTCGCATCAGAATTTGGTAGCCCAATTTACGTATATGATAGTGAAAAAATGATTTCCCAGTATAAACGCCTTACGGATGCATTTAAAAAGGTTAAACATTTACGCTTACACTATGCTGTAAAAGCCTTGTCAAATGTTTCAGTTCTTAGACTATTCAATTCTTTAGGAAGTGGCCTCGATACCGTTTCAATACAAGAAGTCAAATTAGGATTAAAAGCTGGTGTTTCTCCAGAAAACATAATTTTTACACCAAATGGTGTTTCATTTACAGAACTTGAAGAAGCTGTTCAACTAGGCGTCCAAATCAATATTGACAACCTAATGATTCTTGAACAATTTGGTCATCAATATCCTAAAGTACCAGTTTGTATCCGAATTAATCCGCATGTCATGGCTGGTGGAAATACAAATATCTCAGTTGGCCATATCGACTCAAAATTCGGAATTTCAATTCACCAACTACCACATGTTTTAAGAATTGTTGAAAATACCAAAATGACTATCAACGGCGTTCACATGCATACTGGTAGTGATATTTTAGATATTGAAGTATTTCTTCATGCGGCTGAAATTTTATTTGAAACAGCAAAATCATTCAAAAATTTAGAATTCTTAGATTTCGGAAGCGGTTTTAAAGTACCTTACCATGAAAATGACATCGAAACTGATGTTGAACAACTTGGGCAAAAACTCAGTAAACGCTTTAATCAATTTTGTAAAGATTATGGTAAAGATTTAACCTTAGCCTTTGAGCCAGGAAAATTTTTAGTTAGCGAAGCAGGCTTATTTTTAGCTAAAGTTAATGTAGTTAAACAAACCACTTCAACTGTTTTTGCACAAATTGATTCAGGCTTTAATCATTTAATTAGACCGATGCTTTATGGCTCAAAACACGAAATTATTAATATCTCGCACCCACGAAAGCAAAAGCGATTTTACTCTGTAGTAGGTTACATTTGCGAAACTGATACCTTTGCGAATAATAAACGTATCTCTGAAATTAGTGAAGGTGATATTTTAGCCTTTAAAAATGCAGGTGCTTATTGCTATTCTATGGCTAGTAACTATAATTCTAGATTTAGACCAGCTGAAGTTTTATGGCACAATAACGAAGCTAAACTCATAAGAAAACATGAAAATTTTGATGACTTGCTTCGTAACCAAGTTGAAGTCGCCATTTAAATAGCGACTTCTAAACATTACAAAAGCTTACTTTTTGAAGTTTTGCAAACCTTTTTGCAGCCAATTTAAGTAAGCTTTTGCATTAGGCTCATACGCCACAGGCGAATTTAGCAATTCTAAATCTGAGTTTAACAACACATAAAACGGCTGCGAGTTATTTTTAAAATTCAGGGTTTGAAATGTTGCCCATTTATCTCCTATTGTTCTAATTTTCTTGACGCTGCCATTATCTCGCTTAAAATTAAATTGCTCGTTTTCAGGTAAATTTTGACGATCATCTACATAAAGTGAAATTAAAATATAATCATCTTTAATACTTTCATAAACTTCAGGCACACTCCAAACTTGTTCTTCCATTTTTCTGCAATTAACACAAGCCCAACCCGTAAAATCTAATAAAATTGGTTTGCCTTGATTTTTAGCAGCTTGCACCCCTTTTTCAAAATCTTTATAAGCTTTTAAACCTAAAGGTCCGTTCGTGTCTTTAGGATAAACACTATAAAATAGTGGTGGCGGAAAGCCGCTGAGTAGCTTCAAATTAGCATAACTTGTATTAGTTAATCCAGGTATTAAATAAACCGTAAATGCTAAACTAATTAAACCAATAATTAAACGACTGCGTTTTAATTTTTTCTTCGGTCCATCATGCGGAAAACGTAATATTCCGAATAAATATAATGTTAGACCTATACCGACTATAATCCATATCGCTATAAAAACTTCACGCTTTAAAATGCCCCAATGCTGAACTAAATCGGCATTTGATAAAAATTTAAATGCCAGACCTAATTCAATAAAACCTAAAACAACTTTTACAGTATTTAACCAGCCACCACTTTTAGGAAGTGAGTTTAACCAATTGGGGAACAAAGCAAATAATGCAAATGGTAAAGCTAAAGCTAGCCCAAAACCGCCCATTCCGAAACTTAATAACATGGCGCCACCATCAGCGGTTAGTGAACCACCAAGTAAAGAACCTAAAATAGGACCTGTACAAGAAAATGATACGATAGCTAGCGTTAAGGCCATAAAAAAGATTCCTATAATACCACCAACACTTGTTGCTTTTTGATCTAGTTTACTGCTCCAAGATACAGGCAAAGTAATTTCATAATAGCCAAAAAATGAAAAGGCAAATGCAATAAATATGATAAAAAAGATAATGTTTAAAGTCGTGTTAGTCGAAATGTTGTTTAAAATTTCCGGATTGACTGAATCTAATAAATGAAATGGTAAACTTAATAGTACATAAATACCAAAAATAAAAGCACCATATAGCACAGCATTAATTATACCTAAGCGTTTGTTCTTAGCACTTTTAGTAAAAAAAGACACTGTTAGTGGTATCATCGGGAAAACACAAGGCGTTAAAAGTGCAATTAAACCACCTACAAAACCAAGAAAGAAGACCGTCCAAATAGTCGATTCTTCTTCGCTTGCTCCTAAATCTTTTGAGAATGATTGCGTGTTTTTTATGTCAACTTTCAATTGATTTTCTAATGAGAGATCTTCAGAAGTAACTTTAACTTTTTGGTTTTTAACTAGGGCTAATTCACCATTTTGTACTTTGTAGGTAAATCGTTTCTGGTCTTGTGGTAAACATTTTTCGTCATCACATACTGAAAATAAGAGTTCTAAATTTATAGTTGCTCCTGGATTTAGACCTTTAACTTGTTGCTTAAAAGTTACCTCACCTTCAAAATACTTCAAGTTTGCTTGAAAGATTTCATCATAGGCTTCAATACCTTCAGGCTCTTTTGTCTCACCAATTAATTGAAAATCATCTGCATTGTAAGTAAAATTAAGTTCGGTTGGTTCTGGGCCAATTTCATCTGGCTGTAAAGGTCGTTGTGATGGTAAATGCCAACCATCAAGCATTTTAGCAGTTACTTTTATAATATAAGTAGAATCGTTAACTTGACTTACATCGCTGGAAAACGAAATTGGATTTACGGTTTCTTGTTGTTCAAATTGATTGCCAAATTGAGCAATTGCTTGTAAACTAGAAATTACAAATAGACTTAATAGTAAATACTTTAGTTGAGCCATGTTAATTTGAGACATTTATTTTGATTTTGTGTGACTTTAAAATGATGATCTAAACGCTTTTTAACAACCCAGACAATTTGGTTTTGATCTTCAAAAACCAGTTGTTTTAACTTTTCAAAAGTTGGGACCTTTAAATCGCGCAAAAAATGAAGAACTTTCTTTTTACCTTTCATACCAAACGGTGTAAAACTATCATTCGTATCAACAGGTCTTAAAATTAAAGGAAATTTAAGTTGACTAATGTTTATACAAACCTCATTGGCAGATTTTGGGATAGAAAAAACTTCAACTGAAGCTTTAAAATAAGGCTGAGAAACTTCAACTAAGTCTTCAAGTGAGTTAAACTGTAAAGGCTTAAATTCATCTTGAATTTTCAAATCATAAAGCCTTAATTCATCTCTGTTTTTTACGAGTTGATGCGTTTTACTTTTAATTTGCTTACCTGTTTCAGCATCAATTAAACCTTTAATATCTTCCCAAGCTGTAAAATTAAAATCGTTTAGTAAATAAAATAATAATTCAATATAATTTGGATATTTTTTTAAGCGCTTTAAACAAATAATATCTACATCAGGTTGCGATTTAACAACTTCATTTCTAACAGATTTGACATAATCGCGTAACAAAACTTCAGCTGAATTTAAATGAGTTAAACTGCTTGCAAAAGCATTTAAAAAGTTTGGTGTTAATTGTTCTAATTCTGGTACAATTTGATGCCTGATTCGGTTACGCAGATAAGCATGACTCGCATTAGATTCATCCTCGCGCCAAGAAACATTTTCTTGCTGAGCAAAAGCTAGCAATTCGGCTTTGCTAAAAATTAAAAGCGGTCTTCTAATATAACTATTTTTATCAGGAATGGCTGTTAAGCCTTTAATTCCGCTACCGCGTGAAAGGTTAATTATAAAAGTTTCAAGATGATCGTTAAGGTGATGCGCCGTGAGTAAGTAATCAAATTGATGTGTCTTCATCAACTCATCAAACCAATCATAGCGAAGATTGCGAGCGGCAACTTGTGTTGATAAACTATGCTGCTTGGCATATGCTTTGGTGTCAAATTGTTTTATAAAATAATCAACTTGTTGTGTTTTAGCATAACTAATCACAAAATCCTGATCTTTTATAGATGCCTCACGCAAATTAAAATTACAATGCGCTATACTGTAATTAAGCTGAAGTTGATGAAACAATCTTGCTAAAACCATACTATCTACACCACCGCTTACAGCAATTAACGATTTTGCCGAATTTAATTCAGGAAAATTTTTAGCTAAATGTTGTTGAAATTTTAAAACCATCAATAAGACAAAAGTACAAACTTTAAAACTCTCAAAACTTAAATTTTGCTTAGGAAATTTAGCGAGAACTTATTTATATTTACAAAAAAAATCAATGAAGTTTTACATATTTAGTTTAATTGCTTTAATAGGTACGCAATTAGTGGCTCAAACTAAAGTTGAAGCCGAAAAACGAATTGACCATTCTGAAGTACCTGAACTCGCTTTTGACTGGCTTAATGATGCTTATGAAGGTAAAAAACGAATTAAATGGTACGAACAACAAAGCAGAAATAAACGCGTTTACGAAGCAAAATTTAAATGGGAAGGAAAACGACAAAGTATTGAATTTGATACAATTGGAAATATAATTAATATAGAAATACAGTTGAAGTTTAGAAATATTCCTGAGAAGGCTAAAAACACGATTAACACTTATTTTTCCGAAAATTATGAAAACTACAAAATCAAAAAAGTTCAGATTCAATACTTAGGAAAACCTGACGACTTAGAGGATTTAATTGATGAAGATGAATGGGAAAATATTACCACAAATTATGAAATTGAGTTTTTAGGTCAGTCAGAAACACAGAATGATTTGTTTGAAGCTCTTTTCAGTTATACAGGTCAGTTGTTAGAACTTAGAGTTATCGAGTTACCATCTTCAGATATATTGAAGTATTAAGCTTTAATCTCTAACAATCAAACAATAATTGCACAGTTCAAAACGCTTTTATGAAACTAAAACTATTAATTGTACTTCTATTTACTTCAACTATAATCACAGCGCAAAACCGATTTTCTGGTGGAATTATGCCAGAATTTTCAGTTGGATACTCTATTTCTGAACGTTTTAGCATTCAACATAAAATTGAATACCAACAAGCTATGTTTGATCAGGTTGAAGATGATATCTATTTTGACCTTCAACAAGCTGATATTCAACATTTCTTAGAATATAAAATCTCACCAACTGTTGATGTTGCAGGTGGTTATCAATCCCGATTTGAAGCTGATGGTTTTAACCATCATCGAAGCATACAACAAGTGTCATGGATAAGCAGATTAATCGGCTTAAGGATTGGTTATAGATTAAGGACCGACCAAACATTTTCAAACGATGAGTCACCATTATTTAGGTTTAGAATTAGAGCTAAATCACAATTCCCATTACAAGGTTTAGAAGTTGACCAAGGCGAACAATATATAGTTATCTCTAATGAAATAATATACATGACAAAAACACAGACCGACGATTTTGAAAACCGCTTAAATGCTGGTATTGGCCACTATTTTAATGATAATAACAAGTTTGAAATTGGTCTAGATTGGCGCACAGATGATTATTTAGAGCCTGGTTTTAGAAACCGTTTATGGCTTAAAGCAAGTTATTATTTAAGCTTATGAAATATAATTCCATATCGTTTTACCCTTTCTTAATTGTTGGTAAGTTTCAATCATAACTTGATGTTCTGCTGCATTAAAGTTAGGGTCTTGTTGAATTATTTGGTTTGCATAAGACCGTGCAAGTTTTAAAATTTGGTTATCCTTCACTAAATCAGCTATTTTTAAATTTAAAATACCACTTTGTTGCGTTCCCATTAAATCGCCAGGACCTCGAAGTTTCAAATCAACCTCAGCCAACTCAAAACCATCATTACTTCTACACATGGTTTCAAGTCGCGTTTTAGCATCATTACTTAATTTATGTCCCGTCATTAAAATACAAAAACTTTGCTCTGCTCCACGCCCAACACGACCACGTAATTGGTGAAGTTGTGATAAACCGAAACGCTCTGCACTTTCAATCAGCATTACACTAGCATTTGGAACGTTTACGCCGACTTCAATAACCGTTGTAGCAACTAAAATCTGAGTTTTACCTTCGGCAAAACGCTGCATCTCGTAGGCTTTATCTTCAGGTTTCATTTTACCATGAACGATAGAAATTTGGTAATTTGGAGAAGGAAACTCACGAGATATACTTTCGTAACCATCCATTAAATCTTTATAATCAAAATTCTGAGATTCTTCAATTAATGGGTAAACCACATAAGCTTGACGACCTTTTTTAATTTCATCTTTTAAAAACTTAAAAACTTTTAAACGATTTTTATCATAACGATGAACTGTTTTAATGGGTTTTCGACCAGGTGGTAGTTCATCTATAATCGAAATATCTAAGTCACCATACAAACTCATGGCCAAGGTTCGCGGAATTGGTGTCGCGGTCATCACCAAAACATGTGGTGGTAAATTGTTCTTCTTCCAAAGTTTTGCACGTTGTGCTACTCCAAAGCGATGCTGCTCATCGATAATGGCTAAGCCAAGGTTTTTAAATTTTACCTTATCTTCAATCAAGGCATGTGTTCCTATCAAAATATGCAAAGTACCATCTTCAAGCGAATTGTGAATTGCTTTTCGGGCTTTTGTTTTGGTTGAACCTGTTAATAATTCTACGTTCACAGGAAGCTGCTCGCAAAGTTTAGAAATACCTTCAAAATGTTGTTGTGCTAATATTTCAGTTGGCGCCATCAAACAAGCTTGAAAGTTATTATCGATTGCGATAAGCATACTCATAAAACCAACTATGGTTTTACCAGAGCCAACATCGCCTTGTAGTAGGCGATTCATTTGGGCATTGCTCCCTAAATCTTTTCTAATTTCTTTAAGGACACGCTTTTGAGCATTCGTCAGTTCAAATTCTAAACCATTTTTATAAAATTGATTAAAAACTTCCCCAACATTATTAAACGTGTAGCCTTTAATTTTACGTTGATGAATTAACTTTTGACGCAATAATTGAAGCTGAATAAAGAAAAATTCTTCAAATTTAAACCTGAATTGTGCTTTGTGTAATTGCTCTAAATTTTGCGGAAAATGTATAGCCTTCATCGCCGCAGGCCGAGACATTAACTTTAAATCTTCTAAAATTGAATTCGGGAGGTTTTCAGTAAATGCTGAATGATGTTCTTTTAATAATTGAAATATTAGTTTGATCATTAATGTGTTAGAAACGCCTTTTTTGCTAAGTTTTTCAGTTGAAGGGTAAACCGGTTGCAAAGCAATTTGAGCTTTTTGTTGATGTTTACTCAACAATTCTAACTCAGGATGCGCCATACTATAGGTTTTATTAAAATAAGTTAGGCGACCAAAAACAACGTATGGCACATTTGTTTTTAAGTTTTCTAACATCCATTTATGCGCTCTAAACCAAACTAACTCCATTACGCCAGTATCATCCTCAAAATCAGCCACTAAACGCTTGCCTCTTTTTTGTTTTACAAAACGAACGCCTGTTATTTTACCGATAATTTGAACTTCAGCCGATGCCGGCGACAAATCTTTTATTTTATGGTAGTTAGATTTGTCAATGTAGCGGTTAGGAAAAATATTCAACAAATCCTGAAATGTAAATACATTTAATTCTTTATTAAACAACTCAGCCCGATTAGGGCCAACACCTTTTAAATAAGCAATTGGTGTTTGTAAACTTGATTTAGTCATAACTTAAAAGCCTTCACTCAAAATATGAAAATACAGTAAAATTTGCTAACGGCTCATGTATTCACAATTTTTAAATCAAAAATTGATTGAGCTAAAAAAATTTATTCATTTTACTATGCATGCATAATAAATTTTATTACATTTGAAAAGATTCTTTTTTAAATGAGAGAAAAAACAATAGACTATATATTAAGGTCAACCTGGATTGCAGTTGCCAAAATGTATAATGAAGAAGCCGCAAAGAAATCAAGTACAATGGCAACTGGATTTGCTTTATTGAGTATAGATCCAGAAAATGGGACACCTTCAACTGCATTAGGCCCAAAAATGGGTGTAGAATCAACAAGTTTATCTCGTACCTTAAAAACTATGGAAGAAAAAAATCTGATAAGACGAGAAAAAAATCCGAAAGATGGTAGAAGTGTATTAATTCATTTAACCGATTTCGGAGTTGATATGAGAAATTTTTCAAAAGAAGTTGTATTAGGTTTTGATCAAGCTGTAAAAGAAAATATCAGTGAATCTGAATTGAAAACTTTTATAAAAGTTGCTGAAAAAATTCAAGATATGATTACTGAAAAAACGATATATAAAAACAAAGTTTACAAAAGCATCAATACGTATGAAAAGAAGAATTAAAAAAGTAGCCGTTATTGGTTCAGGTATTATGGGAAGTGGCATTGCCTGCCATTTTGCGAATATCGGAGTAGAAGTTTTACTACTCGATATAGTACCTAGAGAACTTAATGAAAAAGAAAATCAACATGGAAAAACTTTAAAGGACAAATCTGTTAGAAATCGTATTGTTAACCATGCATTACAGAACTCTTTAAAGTCAAATCCGTCTCCTATTTACCATAAAGACTTTGCAAAACGCATTGAAACAGGAAATCTTGAAGATGACATTGCTAAAGTTAAAAATGCAGATTGGATTATTGAAGTCGTTGTTGAACGATTAGATATCAAGCAGCAAGTATTTGAAAATCTAGAGAAATACAGAACACCAGGAACTTTAATTTCTTCAAATACGTCGGGAATTCCTATAAAATTCATGAATGAAGGCAGATCTGAAGATTTCAAAAAACACTTCTGCGGAACCCATTTCTTTAACCCACCACGTTACCTTAAGTTACTAGAAATTATTCCAGGACCTGACACTTCAACCGAAGTTTTAGATTTCCTTAATGAATATGGCGAAAAATACTTAGGCAAAACTACCGTTGTAGCAAAAGATACGCCAGCATTCATTGGTAATAGAATAGGTATTTTCAGCATTATGAGTCTATTCCATATGGTCAAAGATATGGACATGACAATCGAAGAGGTTGATAAGCTAACAGGACCAGTAATAGGTAGACCAAAATCAGCAACTTTTAGAACAGTTGATGTTGTAGGTTTAGATACTTTGGTACATGTGGCTAATGGACTTTATGAAAATGTCCCAAAAGACGAGCAACACGACCTGTTTAAACTACCTGAGTTCATCAGCCACATGATGGAAAATAAATGGTTGGGCAGTAAAACTGGACAAGGATTTTATAAAAAAATAAAACATGACGATGGTTCTAGCGAAATTAAATCGCTTGATTTAAACACGCTTGAATACCGTTCAAAAGAGCGTGCTAAATTTGACACGCTTGACAAAACGAAATCGGTAGACGAAGTTGCTAATCGATTTCCAATTTTAATTGAAGGAAAAGATAAAGCAGGAGAATTTTACCGTAGAAACTTCGCCGCTTTATTTGCTTACGTTCAACATAGAATTCCCGAAATCACAGATGCGCTTTATAAAATTGACGACGCTATGAAAGCTGGTTTTGGCTGGCAACATGGGCCATTTCAAATTTGGGATGCCATTGGATTAGAAAAAGGTATTCAATTAATGAAAGACGAAGGCTATGAAATTGCTGATTGGGTCAAAAAGCTTTCTGAGTCTGATCATAAATCTTTTTATCATGTAAAATCTGGTAAAACATATTTCTATGATATCGATAAAAAGTCACATGAAAAAATTCCTGGTCAAGATGCCTTTATTATACTTGATAACATTAGAGATAGCCAAGAAGTGTGGAGCAATAAAGATTTAGTTGCTACTGACCTTGGTGACGGCATTTTAAATATTGAATTCAGAAGTAAAATGAATTCGATTGGTGGCGATGTCCTTAATGGAATCAACACAGCCATGGATCTAGCTGAAAAAGAATATAATGGTGTTGTAATTTCTAATACTGGAGATAACTTTTCAGTTGGTGCTAACATTGGTATGATTTTCATGTTTGCAGTCGAGCAGGAATATGAAGAATTGAACGGCGCAATTAAATATTTCCAAGATACCATGATGCGTATGCGCTATTCTGCTATTCCAACGGTAGCTGCTCCTCATCAAATGGCACTTGGAGGTGGTTGCGAACTCTCCATGCATGCCGATAAAGTCGTTGCCCACGCTGAAACTTATATTGGTTTAGTTGAATTTGGTGTCGGTGTAATTCCTGGTGGTGGCGGTTCTAAAGAAATGACTAGACGAGCAGCTATGACCTTCCAAAAAGATGATGTTGAATTAAATCGTCTCCGAGAAAACTTTTTAGCCATAGGTATGGCAAAAGTAGCCAAATCTGCACATGAAGCTTATGATTTAAATATTCTAGAAAGCGGAAAAGACATTGTTGTTGTAAGCCGAGACCGACAATTAGCAATCGCTAAAGAGCAAGCCAAATTAATGGCTCAAAACGGTTATAGCCAGCCAGTTAAAACGAATGATATTAAAGTATTGGGGAGACAAGCTTTAGGCGCATTTTTAGTAGGAACTGACCAGATGAAAGCTGGAAAATACATTAGTGAACATGACCAGAAAATTGCTAACAAATTAGCTTACGTGATGTCTGGAGGCGATTTATCTGAAGCCAATTATGTATCAGAACAATACCTCTTGGATCTAGAGCGTGAAGCCTTTTTATCCTTATGTGGCGAACGAAAAACTTTAGAACGTTTACAGCATATGATTAAGAAAGGTAAGCCATTAAGAAATTAAAGTATAGAATTAAGACGATAGAAATTAGATATTAGACTAAAATCGATCTAGAATTATGCATAACTATAAAGAATTAAAAATATGGAAAAAGTCAATGGATTTAGTTGAAAATATATTTCAACTCATAGCGAATTTTCCTGATTCTGAAAAGTATGGTTTAATCTATCAAATTAAGAGAAGTGCTATTTCTGTTCCTTCTAACATTGCAGAAGGTGCTGGCAGAAACAGTAATAAAGATTTCAGCAGATTCTTATCAATTTCTAAAGGATCTTTAAATGAATTAAATACTCAGCTTATCATAAGTTATCGTCTAAACTTTATAGACAGTAAAGTGTTAGACCAGTTAGACGATACCATTAATGAAATACATAAAATGATTTATAAATTTAATCAAAGCTTAGATTTTAAGTAAGTAAAATCTTAAATCTAAGTACTAAAATCTAAATATCAGATATGAAAACAGCATATATAGTTAAAGGATATAGAACTGCAGTCGGAAAGGCACCAAAAGGTGTGTTTCGTTTTAAAAGACCGGATGATTTGGCTGCTGAGACAATTGACTACATGATGAAACAATTACCTGAGTTTGACAAATCAAGAATTGATGATGTTATTGTTGGTAATGCTATGCCAGAAGCTGAACAAGGTTTAAATATGGGACGATTAGTTTCGCTTATGGGGTTAAAATCTGAAGAAGTTCCCGGTGTAACAGTTAACAGGTATTGTGCCTCAGGAATCGAAACCATCGCCATGGCTTCTGCAAAAATTCAAAGCGGAATGGCCGATTGTATCATTGCAGGTGGAGCCGAAAGTATGAGCTACATTCCAATGGGTGGTTACAAACCAGTCCCAAATTATAAAACAGCAAAAGCTGGAAATGAAAGTTATTATTGGGGAATGGGTTTGACTGCAGAAGCTGTGGCAGAAAAGTATAACGTAAGCAAAGAAGACCAAAATGCGTTTGCTTTTCAATCTCATCAAAAGGCGATAAAAGCTCAACAAGAAAATAGATTTCAAGACCAAATTGTACCTATAGAAGTTGAAGATATTTTCGTTGATGCAAAAGGTAAAAAGCAATCTAAAACCTATACGGTAGATCAAGATCAGGGACCACGCGCAGACACGTCTGAAGCAGTCTTGAACAAACTAAGACCGGTCTTTGCAGATGGCGGCAGTGTAACTGCTGGTAACTCTTCACAAATGAGTGATGGTGCAGCCTTTGTAATGGTCATGAGCGAAGAAATGGTCAAAGAATTGAATCTTGAACCTATTGCGAGATTAGTATCTTACGCAACAGTTGGCGTAGAACCAAGAATTATGGGGATTGGTCCTGTTAAAGCAATTCCTAAAGCGTTAAAGCAAGCGGACTTAAAGTTGAAGGATATGGATTTGATTGAACTGAATGAAGCCTTTGCTTCTCAATCACTTGCAGTGGCAAGAGAATTAGACATTAATCAAGACATCTTAAATGTAAATGGTGGTGCTATAGCTTTAGGCCATCCATTAGGTTGCACTGGGGCAAAGCTATCTGTCCAGATTTTTGATGAGATGAAGAAAAGAAATTTAAAGAATAAATATTCTATGGTCACCATGTGTGTTGGTACTGGACAAGGTGCAGCTGGAATATATGAAGTATACTAAAAACAATGAAAATGGAAACAAAAGAGAAAAAGGATAACATGATTCGCGGTGGACAATTTATCGTAACTGAAACGAAGGCAGAGGACATTTTTACGCCTGAAGATTTTTCTGATGAACAGAAAATGATGCGAGACTCTGTTAAGGAGTTTGTTGATAGAGAAATTTGGCCTAAAAAAGAAGAGTTCGAAAAGAAAAATTACGACTTAACTGAAGAAGTGATGCGTAAAGCTGGAGAACTCGGTTTCTTAGGTGTTGCTGTACCAGAAGAATACGGCGGACTAGGAATGGATTTTGTCTCAACTATGTTAGTTTGTGATTATATTTCAGGAGCAACCGGTTCATTTAGTACAGCATTTGGTGCTCACACTGGTATTGGCACCTTGCCAATTACATTATATGGTACCGAAGAACAAAAGAAAAAATATATTCCTAAATTGGCCACTGGCGAATGGTTTGGCGCTTATTGCTTAACTGAACCTGGCGCTGGTTCTGATGCCAATTCAGGAAAAACAAAAGCGGTCTTATCTGAAGACGGTACCCATTACAAAATCACAGGCCAAAAAATGTGGATCTCTAATGCTGGTTTCTGCGATTTATTTATCGTTTTCGCACGTATTGAAGATGATAAAAACATTACTGGGTTCATAGTTGAAAAAGATCTAGAAAATGGAATATCAATGGGTGATGAAGAGAAAAAACTAGGAATTCACTCTTCTTCTACCCGTCAGGTTTTCTTTAATGAGACAAAAGTTCCTGTTGAAAACATCTTAGGCGAGCGCAACGGTGGATTCAAAATCGCGATGAATGCACTTAATGTGGGGAGAATCAAACTAGCTGCTGCTTGCTTAGATGCTCAAAGACGTACAATTTCATCTGCAGTTCAATATGCCAATGATCGCGTTCAATTTAATACGCCTATTTCAAAGTTTGGAGCCATACGTTCAAAATTAGCAGAAATGGCAACAGCTGCTTATGCCGGTGAAGCGGCAAGTTATAGAGCAGCTAAAAATATTGAAGACCGTATCAATGCAAGAAAAGAACAAGGTAACTCACACCAAGAAGCAGAATTGAAAGGCGTTGAAGAATTTGCTATTGAGTGCTCCATTTTAAAAGTAGCTGTTTCAGAAGATATTCAAAATTGCTCTGACGAAGGAATTCAAATTTATGGTGGAATGGGCTTCTCTGCAGATACGCCAATGGAATCAGCTTGGAGAGATGCTAGAATTGCAAGAATTTATGAAGGAACCAACGAAATAAACCGAATGCTTTCGGTAGGAATGTTAGTTAAAAAAGCAATGAAAGGTCATGTAGATTTTATGGGACCAGCGCAAGCTGTTGCAGATGAATTAACAGGTATTCCTTCATTTGATACACCTGATTTTTCTGAATTACTTTCAGAAGAGAAAGACATGATTAAAAAACTTAAAAAAGTCTTTTTAATGGTTGCAGGAGCAGCAGCACAGAAATTTGGAACCGAATTAGAAGAACACCAGCAACTACTTTTAGCTTCAGCCGATATCTTAATTGAAATTTATATGGCCGAATCTGCAATCCTCAGAGCTGAAAAGAGTGCAAAAATTAAAGGTAAAGAATCTCAAAGTGTACAAATTGCAATGGCTAAACTCAAACTTTACAATGCCGTAGAGAAAATCAACAAAAAGGCTAAGGAAGGTATCATTTCATTTGCTGAAGGCGATGAACAAAAAATGATGCTTATGGGATTAAAACGATTTACCAAATATTATAACTATCCTAATATTGTTGAGTTAAGAAATACAATTGCAGACCGAGTCGTAGAAGATAATAGCTATAAGTTTTGAATTTTAATTAAAATTAAATTTAAATTAAAAAAGCTCACCTGTACAGGTGAGCTTTTTTATATATTGCTATACATTTAAATGTAGCATAAACATATTAGCATGAAAAATCTCTTCACTTTGGTTTTATCAATTTCTTTTGTATTTCTCGCATACACACAAGAAAATTCTTATATAAAAAAGCATCAAGCTTATTTTGAAATACCTAGAGAGTCACTATTTATACACTTGAATAAATCAAAGCTGGTCAAACAGGAAAGTTTATGGTTAAAAGGCTATGCAATTAATAGACAAACCGATAAGCTGCATCAAAATTTAAGGAATGTTAATTTAGCCATTTACAATTATCGTGGTGAACTATTAAATTCTGAAATGTTACTAGCTAACGAAGGTGTCTTTTTAGGGCAAATAAAGATTGACAGCACTTATCAACCAGGGAAATATTTTTTAAAGGCCATGACAAATTACATGAATAACTTTAAAGAACCTGATGTTTTCATTGAATCATTTGAAGTAATTGATAAAATCGATAAACCTGAACTACCAAAGCAAAAACTAATTATTAAAACAAAGCCTGAAAACCAGCATTTAATTTATGACCTAAATAACAATTTAGGTATTCGAATTTCAAACTCAAATGGTATTGGTTTAAAAACAAGCATAGAACTCTTAGAAAATAATAAAGTTGTAAAGAAAATTAAGAGCAGTAAAAATGGTTTAGCACTTCTAAATTTTAGACCTCAGCAAGGAAAAAAATATAAAATCAGAGCTACTACTGCTGGTGGATATAGTGAAGACCATCTAATTAGCGACATTCGTTTAAGTGGTATTTCATTGCAACTTAATAAGGTTAAGGATTACCTGTTATTTAACATTGAAGCAACTAAAGATTTAAATGAAGAAAACTTCACACTTTTTATTCATCAAGAAGAAAAATTCTTATCGAAGAAAATAAAGCTTGAAAAGTTAAACAAGAGTTTGGCAATTTCTATAGACCAATTATTTGAAGGTTTAAATACAATCTTAATTTTAAAAGAAGGCCAGCCTGTTTTAGAACGTCTATTTTTTAATCAAACTTCAGATGTCAAAAAATTCAATGGTAATTATACAATCAATCAAATTAAAAACACAGATTCTATTCAAGTTAGCCTTAATTTCAACGAAAAAGCTAATCTTCAATTAAGTGCATCAATATTACCTAAAGATCAAATCACATATAATACAAACAATTCAATAATTAAAAACTTCAGGTTTAGGCCTTATCTAACAACTGAAAGCTATTTATTAATTAAGACACTTGATCAAAGTATCTCAATAAAAGAGTTAGATATTGCCATGATCATGAGTGAAAGTAGATACACAAAAAATATATTAAAATATCAGAGGCCTAAATTAAATTATAAAAGGCAAAACGGTGTGAAGCAAACTCTAAATATCAATCAAAAACTTAAGCCTAATGACATTTTGCTATTAGGTATTGGAACACGTTTCAATAAAGAGTTCACTGAGTATTTAAATGACCGACGAAAATTTGAATTTGAGAACCGTTATCCAATCAATTCAGAAATTCAAAAATTTGCTATTATCACTAAACAAAGAAATTTTAAAGCGCCGAAAATTAAGCTAAACCATAAATTTAATTTCCAAGATCACTTAGACGTCGACTTCTCTAAATATGTGACCGAACAAGAAAAAATAGATTCAGAAACAGCTCTCTCTAGCTCTAGAATTGTTGCCAATTTCACAAATACAAATCAATTAGATGAAGTTTTAATATCAACTTCAAAAAACAGAGAAAAAAAGAAAGAAATCAAGCTAACTAGAGGCGATAAAGAAGAAATCACCGAAGATGAAGTAAAACGTTTTTTTAAGCTCTCAGTTTATCTTAGATATAAAGGTTTTAAGGTACTTGATCAGCAAGGAACTTTTAGTGTTCAAACCTTTTCTCAAAGATCAATAAGTGGTAGTAATGAAGTTGCTATTATATTAGACGGTGCGCGTTTAACCGATACCTCATTTTTAAGCAATGTGCCTTTAAATCAGTTTGAATCTGTTACAATTAATAAAAGCGGATTTGGAGAAGGTTTATTTGGTGCTAACGGAGTTATTAAACTTGAAAGTAGAAAAACTGCAATTTATGGTGATGATAAAGATCAGTTATTTACAAGCATTAAAATTGAAGATGGCTTTGCCCCTATTAAAAAATTCAAAAACCCGAATTATACTTTTTATAACACCTTAGCATTTAAAAACTTGGGGACTATTGCTTGGTTTCCTAACCTCATAATGAAAAGCGAAAACCCTAAACTTAGTTTTAAAATGGTTGATACTAGGTTAAAATCAGCTGTTATTTTTATTGAAGGTATTTCAAAAAATGGTCAGCTTCATAGCTACAAAATACCTATTAAATTAACTAAATAGATTTTAGGCAAGTCATCTTTTAGTTTACAATTCAATAATATGTTAAAAAGTATTAATTAATGATTGGTTGCCTTTTTGCTTTTTAATTTTACAAAAAACTTAAAACAATGAAAAAATTACAACTATCTATTTTTGCTTTAGTTATTGCTTTTACTTTTTCTTGTAAAAACAACGAAGCAGCTAAAGAGGAATCACAATCTGAAACAGTAACCGAAACTGAAAATCAGGAAGTTAAAACTGAAAAAATCAGTTTAACACCGCTTGAAGGCTCACCAGCTTATGCTGATTCAAAATTGATGCTTGACGGTGATGCAATGATTCAAGTAGATTCTGGAGAAAATACTTTTAATTTTGAAGTTGAAAATTACGAACTTGGCATTCAAACGCCTAATGCAGGAGATAACAGTTTAGCAAATTCTGCTAAAGGTCAGCATATTCATGTGATAATGGACAACCAACCTTATTCTGCACACTATTCAACTGAGGTAAAAAAAGATATTACAGAAGGTGATCATGTAATGTTAGCATTTTTATCGCGTTCGTATCATGAATCTGTAAAAAACGCTGATGCCGTTGTTGTTAAAAAAATTACAGCTGGAAACCCTGCAGATAGTTTAAAAATGGATGTTGATTTAACGGCACCACATCTATTCTATTCAAGACCGAAAGGAACTTATACGGGCGAAGATGTTAACAAAGTATTGCTTGATTTTTATCTTGTAAATACAGAAATTAGTGAAGATGGTAATAAAGTATTAGCAATTATTAATGGTGAAGAGTTTACAATAACTGAATGGCAACCATATGTTATGGAAGGCTTACCATTAGGTGAAAATACCATTGAATTACAGCTTGTAGATAAAGATAATCAACCAATTGAAGGTCCATTCAATTATGTAAAAAGAAGCGTCATGTTAGAAAAATAATATTTCTTACGCTTCGTGATAAGCTAAAAGAGATTGTAACTTTACAATCTCTTTTTTTATGTTTAAACTTTAAAGAAATGAATCCTTCAGCAAATGCGTGGATACCAAAGTTGCTCTCTAGTCTCAATCAAGTTAATCAACTTGATTACCAAGACTTAAGAGAATGCGGATTTATTTATGGCACAAATATTTCAACCTGCTTCAAGAGGCAAGAATCATATAACTTGAAATTATCAAAAGAAGAGCTGGCCAAAATTAATTTAGTTGCTGCACTGTATTCAATTACTCAGACTTGTAAAACATTAGATTCATCTAATTTTATAACGCACATAGTTCAGTTTTATAGCAATTTAGAAGCACCTAAATCTAAAACCTTAAGTTGGTTTAAATTAAACCAATCGGCTGAATCTAAGCTTGAGCAACTCATTGCCAAACGTGTACAAACTAATTCTAATATCTTAGAGCGTAATTTTAGTAACATCTTAACTAATGCTTTTTTAAATATCGATGTTGAAACCTACTATCATGACACTATTTATGGCTGTGATAGTTTAGAATTTTCAAGAAAATTTGAATCTTCATTGACTAACATCATTTCAATTGCATTACACTTAAAGTCTAAAAAAACAACTACAGAGCATATCCTGATAAAATTACTTGAAAGCTCATTGCGATATCAGTCTAAGGCGATCGTATTTTCTCAAAAAACAGAAGAATTACAGCTTGATTTTTTGAAAACTGAAACTTCAAAACTTTACATTGTGGATATTGCTTGTATGGCCACTTTTAGCGATGAAAAGGTTGAAGCTGCCGAGCTCAATTTTATTTATTCGCTTTCAAAACAATTAGGTTTAACAACTAAACATGCCGACTTAGCAATAGAATCTATCAAGTTATTTATTAGAAATCATAGAAGTGAAATTTCATATTTTAATACTTCAAATCCAATAAAACATTTTTATGATCGAACTTACCGAAGCACAACAACTTTGCTGGTCAGAAATAAAAAGCGACTGATAAACGAGATTTATGAAAGTAAGGAGTTATTAATTCTACTATCAAAATCAACTCATACTGAATTAACTTCAAACGAAAAACGCATAGTTAAACAGCAACTTATAGATATTTTTAAAAGCATTCCTTCTCTAGCTATTTTTGCCTTACCTGGCGGTGGCGTTTTACTTCCAATTATCATTAAATTTATACCGAAACTATTACCTTCATCTTTCAATGAAAACCTTAATGACTAAATAAGGCTAATCTTCAAAAATTATACTTTGGTAGGCACCTAAATTAGGCATTTGTGTTCTGTCTTCACCTAAAATATCAAGCGGCACTTGATTAGCTGTTGTTTGATTTCCAGAAATATTAGCCGCCGAATCTTGACCTATTAATAATTGGTTTTCTTGAGGACTAAAAAAATCTGGAGTTTCATTTAAAATGACATTTGTATAGATAGAAGTATCATTAAAATCATATAAGGCTTCATCTGCAAAGCTATTATTAAAGTCGTTAAATCTTAGTAAGCTATGATCTATATTAATATTGAAGGCTGCATTTTCATTAGCATTAAATTGAAACTCAATATTTTCATTTCCATAAATTATACAGTTAGAAAAACTAGCATTTAAATCGGCTACAAATACTTGCTCCTGGGTTTCAAGTTCATTTTCTATTAACACAGCTGGAAAATTTCTAAAGCTATTTTGCCAATAGTTGACTAAAGTACAATGTTTAAAATTGTATGTTCCACCAAGTGATAAGTTTAATGCTGCCTGGCCTGCATTATTAATGACCAAATTTTCAGCTGTAATATGACCTGTGCGCGCCAACATGCCAACATTAGATGAATTATAAATTTGTGTGTTTTTAAGTTGTAAAGTTGGGTTAGAAGTACCATCATTAGAGTCCATTAAAATTCCCACTGTTGCATTTTTAATCGTGACATGTTCAAACATATGGTTTGTACTTCCTGCAGTTAACCAAATGCTATTCCATTGTCCTGGCACATCCGAAAATCCTGGTTCTAGACGATCGCTTTCAAAGATAATTTCGTTTTCTAAGTCTTCAGTTGAACTATAATCACCAATCGCATGAACACTAGCGTTATTGGCTGCAATTAAGCCACTACCATCATGAAAGTGAAGTCTTGCACCTGGTTGAATTTCTAATGTTTTATTACTCGGGACAGCGGCGAAACCATAAATAACATAAGGCTTTTCATTGGTCATGATCAACTCTTCATCAGAGAGAAAAAAGCCTTCAATTAATACCTCATCACCATTTGCGTTTTGACCAAGTGATAAAGTTTCGGTGGTACCATCAGAAAAACGCTCGGGATATAAAAAATGGGCATCTTTTATTAAACTGACTAATTCAACTTCCTGAGTTTGATTTGTTGATGTGAAGTTTATTTGATCGGTATAAAGAAATTCTAAACTGTTTTGGGCAACTTCAGTGATATCTGCAGTCACTTCAACGAAAACAAAAATGCTGTCTTTGGCTAAAATTTCAACATTGTTGATAAGTTTTCCAGACCTACCATTAACATTTAGCCTAAATTTAGAATTTTCGCCCTTAGCCAATGAGACTTGTGGAATACTGATATCATCCTCTGAATTATTGTAAACTTTAAATTGATAACTACTTGAACCGATATTAGTAAAAACCGTATCTAAATAGACTGTATCTTTTGAAAAGTTAAGGTTTCCTGAATTTATTGAAGTTGAAAAATCTTCACGACATGAACTAGCTCCTATTATAAAAAGTAAGATTAAACTAAATTTAAAAATATCTTGCATGTTACTTTTTAATTAATTCAATTTCAAATAATTTGTCCCAGTTTTTACCAGTTACAAACAGTTGCTTTGTATTTTTATTGTAAGCAATACCATTTAAAACGTCAAGTTGGTCATGTTGGGTTACCTTCTTTTTAAGTCCGCGTAGGTCTATTAAGCCTTCAACAGCTCCAGTTTCTGGGTCAATAATAACAATACCATCTTTCAAATAAGTATTGGCATAAATTTTACCGTTAATATATTCTAATTCGTTTAAGCGGTTTAAAACAGCCGAATGTGTTACGGCCTGAATATAGTCAACTTCTTCAAAAGTTTCTTGGTCTAACCTCCAAATTTTAGTAGAACCATCGCTTTTGTAAAGCCACTGATGATCATGTGTTAATCCCCAACCTTCTTTGCTGGCATTGTACTTAAACTTACCTATTTTTTCCATATCTAAATTATAGATTAAGCCTTCATTAGATTGGTAAGTTAACTGAATAATTTTTTCGTTAAAAATAGTTAGGCCTTCACCGAAATAAAACTGATCTAAATCAACTTTTTTATAAATCTCTCCAGTTTTGTAATTAACTTTTCTTAGCGACGATTTTCCGCGTAAACCTGTACTTTCATACAAGGTGTCTCTATAAAACTCTAAACCTTGCGTATAAGCTTTTATATCGTGTGGATACGTATTAATAATGTTGTAAGTATAAAGTTGAGGCTTTTTGCTATTGTAAACTGTAAAGGAAGTTTTTACCTCAACCGATTTACCTTCTGAAAATACTTCAACTGAAATAGAATTAACGCCTAATTTTTGCTCACTAAGTTGAAGTTCAAAAACAGATTTAGCTGCTATTTTTTTGGTGGAATTCCCATCAACTAATTTTATGGAGTCTATGCTGAAGTCATTCGGATTAATTAGTTTCAACTTTAATGTTGATGCTTGAGTGAGTTGATCAGGATTAAGCACTTTCAATTTGAATTGATCTGAAGAAATATCTTTACAGCCTATTAAAATTAATGCTAATAAAATGACAGTCAGTTTTTTAAACATCTTAATAATTTGAGAATAAAATTAATAACGCTAAAATAGGGAATTTAGTAGAATTGAGCCTTGCTAAAATTAAATTTGATTGTATATTTGCAGTCGGCAAGTCCTACACAACCAGCTCCTGTCGAATCCTCCAGGGCGGGAACGCAGCAAAGGTAGATGGTCGTAGCGGTGTGATGTAGGTCGCTTGCCTTTTTTTATTTTTGATCATCATTTCTCTTTCTTTCACTTTTTTCTTATCTTGATTTATTAGATATTTGCGCAAAAATTATCATGGCGCAAGATATTGTTTTTATTACTGGAGCCTCATCAGGAATAGGTAAATCAATCGGCGAATATCTTGCAAAACATAACTACAAAGTTTACGGTACAAGCCGAAATCCTAAACACTCAGAGAAAAACGGTATCAACTTTATAAAATTAGATGTGACATCTTCTGAAAGTATAAATAATGCTATTAATGAGATTATCAAACAAGAATCTAAGATTGATGTTTTAATTAACAATGCAGGTGTTGGCATTACTGGTCCGGTTGAAGAAATACCCAACAAAGAAACACTCAATGTTTTTCAAACTAATTATTTTGGACCTGTACAAATAATCAATACTGTTTTACCCTTCATGCGTCAACAAAACAAAGGTTTTATCATCAACATAACATCTATTGCTGGATTTATGGGCTTACCTTTTCGAGGCCACTATTCAGCAAGCAAAGGCGCATTTGAAACCATTACAGAAGCCTATCGTTTAGAGTTAAGAAACACAAATATTAAACTAACTAATATCGCTCCAGGCGACTTTGCAACAAATATTGCCTCTGGTCGTTATCACACACCTGTTAACGAAAAATCATTTTATAAAAACACTTATCAAAAGTCCTTAGATTTAATGAATGAACACGTTAATCATGGTTCAAACCCTGATCAAATGGCAAAAAAAGTTCTTCAAATACTTCAAAAATCAAACCCTAAAATTCACTATAAAGTTGGTAGTTTTTTACAAAAACTATCGCCTTTTTTAAAGGCTATTTTACCAGATAAAACCTACGAAAATTTATTAGCAAATCATTATAAACTTTAAATTCACAACACATGAAATTTTTTATTGACACAGCAAATCTTGACCAAATTAAAGAAGCTCAAGATTTAGGCATTTTAGATGGCGTAACTACTAATCCTTCACTGATGGCTAAGGAAGGAATAACTGGTGAAGAAAATATTATTAACCACTACAAAGCTATTTGTGAAATTGTAGACGGCGATGTCAGTGCTGAAGTCATCGCAACTGATTTTGATGGTATCATTAAAGAAGGCGAAGCTTTAGCTAAGCTACACAACCAAATCGTTGTAAAAGTGCCGATGATTAAAGACGGTATAAAAGCCATAAAATATTTTTCTGATAAAGGAATTAAAACTAACTGCACATTAGTTTTTTCTGTTGGTCAAGCTATTTTAGCCGCTAAAGCTGGAGCAACTTATGTCTCTCCTTTTATAGGTCGACTTGATGACATTTCAACGGATGGCCTTAACTTGATTGAAGAAATAAGACTAGTTTACGACAACTACATGTTTGAAACCGAAATTCTTGCTGCTTCTGTAAGACATACAATGCACGTTGTTGACTGTGCTAAAATTGGTGCTGATGTAATGACTGGCCCATTATCTTCTATTGAGGGTTTGCTTAAACATCCTCTAACCGACATTGGTTTAGAAAAATTCTTAGCCGACCATCATAAAAACAAATAACTTACCCGTTTATGAGTTAACGATTTAAAACGCTTAGATTACCATAAAACTCTAAAGCTCTGAAATTATATCAGGGCTTTTTTATTTTCAAGTGCTTTTATTTAATTTTATTGCTTTAAAATTATTTTTATTGCTACTTTTGAATAAATACTTAATCATGAATCGAATAATTACTCTTCTATCCTGCCTATTTTTGTTATTCAGCATTAAAGCAAATGCGCAATGCTCAACAACACCATCACAAGTTTCAAGTATTAATCTAAGTGTAAATGCTGGTTCACTTTCAGTTAGTTGGAACGAAGTCAGCACTGATGCGCGTTATTTAGTTATTGGTCGTGAAACATCAGAAACAACATTTACTCCTGTAGACGGAACAGCATACACAGCAGGAGCTAGCTTAAATTTTGCAACAGCTGCAATTGTAGGTGTTGACGATTCAAAACTTTTAGCAAATACTTCAAATGAAAATGTTAATATAAGTGGTCTAGAAGAAGGTACAACTTATCACATTTCCATATTTGCATTTTGTGACAATGGCCTTTTATATAATACTTCACTTACAAATGAAGCCAATTCAGATTCAATTTTATTCACGCTTAATTATTGCTCTATAGGTTCAAATATTGCTAGTGATACCGATATAAATAGTATCTCTACAAATGGTTTTAGCAATTCAGACGCTGGTGGTACAGAATCAAATGAATATTATGATAACACTAATCTTGGTCCAATTGAAGTATATCAAGACACTGAATTTGACTTAGAATTAGATGTAAGTTCAAGTGCATCTGAACCTTCTCAAGTTGTCGCTTGGATAGATTTTAATCGTGATGGCGATTTTAATGACTCAGGTGAAAATATAGATTTTGGTGAAATTACATTGAACTCTACAACAAGCCTAACAGAAACCATACAAGTTCCTGCAAATGCAACGCTAGGTACTACCAGATTAAGAGTGGTTATAAAAGAAGGAAGTGTAGACCCAACTAGTTGCGGTAATCAAGATGGAATTGAAATTGAAGACTACAGCTTAAACATCAATACAATCAATACCTCTGATATAATAAATGTTTCTAATAATTCAACCTCAAATACCATTACAGCAAACGAACAAACCATAGATTTTGGTGGTATTGACTCAGGTATTGGTTTTGAGTCTATATTTTTTGAAATTAAGGATGATAGTAATTTTTCTGATGGGATAAACACAGAAGTTAATCAAATGACACTCCAAGAAGGAGATAACAACAGCTTTAACTGGGATGGTCTAGACCTAAATAAAGTTGTTATAACTCATAGCGATAATTCAGATTTTACCAGTGCTTCAACAATATTGCTAACATCAGCTGAAGTCACACAAACAGGAAATTCTATTAGTTTAGATTTATCAAGTACAACTGTAAACATTGCAGATAACACCTCTAAATACTTTAAAATAAATTTATTTTTAGATGAAACACTACCAGTTGATAGTGATCAAAGTCTTTTTCAAGCTGAAGTTACTTTTAATAACTCAGGCTTTACAACTACTACGGGAAGTAATGGCTTCTTAAGCGAAATTAATTCTGGAAATGATCTCTTAGGTCCAGAACTTACTATTAATGTTGAAGCTTCTCAACTTGTATTTACCAGCACCTTTTTAAGTGACTATTTTGTAAATATTGATTTTGAAACTATAAGCGTTCAAGCTCAAGACATTAACGGTAATTTAGATACAGATTACTCAAATGAAGTTACTTTAAGCTCAGACGATCTTAATAGTATTGATATTTCAGTCGATGCTACAAATTCAGTATTTGCTGAAAATGGTGAAGCAAATTTTAATGCTATTTTTTATGATGAAGTAGCTACTGCAGAAACACTTCAAGCGACTGATGGAACATTTTCGTCTAATTCTTCATCAAGTTTTAATGTAATTGAAACTGATTCAGATACGCAAATTGAATCACCAACTACTCAAATTTCATCAAGCACAGTCATTGCAGCAGACCATACAAGCTCAGGCACACCAATTGAAGTTTTCAGATTTGATATTGAAGACTTAGGGACTTCAGATGGTTTGTCAACCTTTGTAACTGAAATTAAATTTACTTCAGCAGATAATAACACAGCAAATTTTCAAGATGTTATCAATAACATTAGCCTATCAGACGGAACACAAACCTATGTTGCAGATAGCTTTACTACCACTCAAGACACCATTACCTTAAGCTTTACGGCAACACCAATTGAAGTAAATGATGCCTCAACTTTAACGCTTACTGCTTCAGTAGAACTTTCAAATAATCCAATTGTAGATAATAGCATTTTAGCTTTAGAAATTGATACCGCTAATCATGAATTTAGCTCTACTAATCAAGGTTCAAATTTTGAAGAAAACCAGAGCAACGGAATTATTACTGGACCTGAAATTACTCTAAATGTTGTTGCAACTGAGCTTATTTTCTTTCAACAACCTAGTAATACGCTAATCGGGCAAACAATGATTCCAGAAGTTGAAGTTGCTGCGGTAGACGTCAACAATAACTTAGATACCGATTATTCTCAAAACGTCACATTAACAACAAGTGGTGTATCAACCATTAGCGTTTCTTCAACACTAACAAAACAAGCTATTGATGGTGTTGCCTCATTTGATGATTTAAATTATTCTTCATTAGGTATCGACAATTCGCTGTCTGCTGAAGATAATTCAACACCGACAAGCTTGGTTAGTGGCTCAAGCAACTTATTTGATATTTTAGGCACATTTGACGAAACAAGCTTAGTGAATGTTCCTGGATCACAATCAACAAATCAAATTATTGAAGCCGCATTATTTACTGATGCTTCATCTACATTTGAAGTCTTAAGTTTCAGTATTAATGATTCAGGTCCAGATGGTTTATCGACCAACGTTACTCAAGTCAGTTTTACACCTTCAACAGAAAATACAGCTGACTGGAGTGACCACATTTCGGGGCTTGTTTTAAGTGACGGAACTACAACATACACGCCAGATTCTTCAACAATAAATGATACCGAGATTATACTTGAATTTGACACGCCTATTATTGTTGAAGACGCGTCAAGCCTAGAACTTAAAGTAAACGCTTTTTTAAATACAGCTAATATTGTAGATGGCGAGATTATTAGTTTTGAAATTGCAACTTCAAATGCAGGATTCAGTACAAATACCTCAGGAAGTAGATTTAATTCACCTTACGTTACAGAAACTATTACAGGTCCAGAAATAACGGTTGATGTCGTAGGAACAGAACTTGCTTTTTCAGCTCAGCCTACAAATACATTAATATTTCAAAACATGTCTACAGTTGAAGTAAGCCTGACCGATATTAACGGTAATGAAGATACAACTTCAACAATACAAGTGAGTATTACATCAACAGGTAGTTTGATTGGCGGCACGACTTCTTCTTTAACTAGTAGCGGCTTTGCATCATTTGATGATATTGTTCACGATGCTACAGGTACAGGCTTAACTCTAACTGCTAACGCAACAGGGTTTACCCCGATTACTTCAACAAGTTTTGATATCACAGATGAAGAAGTCATTGCATTACAAGATTGGGATGACACCACACCTGTTTGGTCTGTAAGTTCTGTAAGTAGCATATCAGGATCAGGATGGGATACTGATTTTTATGGCGAAATACAAAACAATACGGGTAATGTAGATGAATTTTCTAATAGTGGATTCCAAAATGAAATCTTTGGGGTTAATAATTTAGATGCCATCACAGGTGCCTTAAACCCGGAACTTATAGAATTAGTAAATGTGGATGTTTCAAATTATGACGATATCTCATTTTCATTCGACTATGAGTATTTAAACCTAGATGATGCTGTTGATATTCTATCTTATGAACTATTTTATGATGATGTTTCACAAGGTGAAGTAAGCCTTCTATCTACTGGAACAGATCAAGACTTGAGTGGAAACATTAATCTGAGTGTAGATGAAAGTGGTGGAGAAATCAGTAACATACGCGTAACGTTAAAAGTATTTAATAATAGTTTAGATGAATATATTGGGATAGATAATATCTCTCTTTTGGGTAAAAAAGCAAGTATAGATTACGTTTATGATGGCACAAGTTGGTCTCCAGAAAATCCTGATGGCATTGCAACAATTCAGGATAATCTTACAGTAGAATCAGGAACAACTAGTTTAAACTCAATTAACTTTTGCAATAACCTACAAATAGATGCTGGCGCAACCTTAAATTTAAATGCGGCAACAACATTTGCTGGTGATATCACAAACGATGGTGAGTTAAATGCTACTGATGCAGATCTAGAATTTAAAGGTTCAACTATACAGAGCTTAACTTCATCAAACAAAATCAATGTAAAATCGATTAAATTAAGTAATTCAAACAATCTCACACTAGACACGGACATCGATTTGTTTGAAACCCTAACAATAGATGCAGGAAATATTAATATTAATACTAATGACACCTTAACTCTAAGAAGTAATGCGTTAGGCACGGCATCTATCGGTCAAATTGCTAACGGTTCATCAATCAGTGGTGGGATTATAATTGAGCAATTTATTCCACAATCTAATCGTGCATTTAGATATTTATCATCGCCAATTTCTACAACAACTTCAATTAATGACAACTGGCAAGAAGGTCAAAATAATAATTCTGGAGAAATTTCAAATTACAACGAAAACTGGAGTAGTTATGTTACTGACGGAAACAATCAAGACAATAATCCAGGATTTGGTACTCATATAACAGGGTCTAACACTGGCTCTGATGGTTTTGACGAAACCATCACTGGTAATTCGTCTATATTTAGTTGGGATAATTCGTTTCAACAATGGAATTCAATCTCAAATACGCAATCTAATTCATTAATTGCTGGCAATGCTTATGCAGTTCTCATTAGAGGCGACAGGTCTACTAGTTTATTTTCAAACTCAGTTGTCGGAGGTGCAACAACATTAAGAATAAAAGACAATGCTGAAAACCTAGTTTATGGCAATACAAATGTCAATAGCAATTTATTAAATTCTGAAGCCATTGGAAGCTGGAATTTAATTGGGAATTTATATCAAGCTAAAGTTGATATGCAGCAAATCACTAATAATTCAACTGATATTCAATCGAATTACTACTATGTTTATGACCCAACTCTTAATGAACGTGGTGGCTATGTAGCAGTAGATTTAAATACTATTAATGGCTCACCAACGCCAAGTTCTAATCAAGACAAATACTTACAGCCAGGACAAGCCTTTTTTATTCAAAATACGGGAGTTTCACCTCAATTAAGCTTTCAAGAAAACTATAAAAAAGCCGGGCAAGTCACAAATGTTGTTTTAAGTACTTCAAATAATACTGACTTCAAAGAAGTTAATATTGAAGTATTTAAAAATCAAACTTTAGTTGATGGTGCGAAAGTTGAGTTTGGAAGCCAATATAGTGATGAAGTTAACTTTGAAGATGCTGTAAAATTATGGAATAATGACGAAAGCTTAGCAATTAAAAATAATGAAGATTATTTAAGTATTAATAAAATAAATTCTTTAGATCAGGATACTGAAATAAATTTATTCTTATGGAATTTTACTTCAACTAATTATATCTTTAAAATAAATATCACTAATGTTGAAAACGCAATATTATATGATCAATATTTAGAGACTTATACATCATTAGAAAGCGGACAAAATTCTATTGATGTTGAAATTGACGAAGCCATAACTGAATCGATTGACTCTAACCGTTTTAAGATTATTTTTGATCCAACAACGCTTAACTTTGAGAATTTTGAAGACTCCATTGAAGCGCTTAGCATTTACCCGAACCCGAATTCTGGTAAATTGATTAACATAAAAGGAAACTATGACTTCGAAAACATTAAAGTTAATATTTATGATCAATTCGGAAGACTTATTAACTCTCCTTCAATTAAACAACAACAAATTAACTTTAAGACTGCTTTAAATCCAGGACTCTATTTTGTGGAGTTTAAAAACGGTAACAATAAATCGACTAAAAAATTGATTGTGAAATAAACAATTTACAAACTCTAAAAAAGACCTGAGATTTAAGCTCAGGTTTTTTTTATGTTAAAAAATAATGTTTTTTGCTAACTATTAATATTTTTTGCTACTTTTATGTATGTAAAAACAATACCTATGAAAACAATTACTTTTTTTACGTGTTTAGTCGCCATTTTCGGGAGTGCTTATGGTATGCAGAATAACAATAGCGGAGAAATAACAGCTAATCTTTATCGTGTAACTAATACAGATGAGATTTTAGTTGATGGTATTAGGGTTCAATTTAACGAAATCTACTCTAATCAAGTAACTAATGAAGATGCTGGTAAGATGTGGAATCCTGATGAAAGTGTAGCAATTTTAAACCAAAACTATTACCTAAGCATTGATAAAAGAAACTTGTATACACCAAATACAGAAGTTAAATTCTACTTCTACAATTACGTTGCTACAAACTATAAGCTTGAAATTAATCATGATTTAAATGATCAAATATACTTATACGACAGCTTAGCAAATACCTATTCAACTTTAACATCTGGAACAAATGCTATTTATTACAGTGTTGAAAATAATCAAATTTCAGCTTCACCAGAACGCTTTAAAATAGTGTTTACAAATCCGTTCGATAGTACCTTATCAACCACTAAAATAACTTCAAAAGATGTAAAAGTTTATCCAAATCCCACAAAAGATGGTTTTGTAAATATTGACACACATTTATTAAAAGGTTTAGATGTTGAGCTTTTAGTGTATGACCAACTAGGGCGTCAAGTATTCCAAGAAAAAAGAAACATTCAAAACAATAGTTCAATGCTTAACTTAAATACATCAGTAAAGCAAGGCACCTATATTTTACAAATTAAAACAGACCAACAACAATTCACCAAGCGTTTGGTGGTGTTATAAGTTATATTTATATGTTTTCTAATAAATGCCTAACATAATCATGTTGGGCATTTGTATAATCTAAATGCGTCACCATTCGCATTTTACCTTCACCCATGTTACTAATTCTGACTGAATTTTGATCTAAATGATTTAAAAAGTCCTGTTCTGAAATTTTATTAGAATTTAAATAGAAAATAATAATATTAGTTTCTACAGCTTCAACTGAAGCGATATAGCTTTGCTCATTTAAACAATTTTCTAGCTCTTTTGCTTTTTTATGATCGGCTTTGAGTTGGTCTAAATGATTTTCTAACGCATAAAGACCTGCAGCAGCTGCAAAGCCTACCTGACGCATACCACCACCTAAAACCTTTCTTACACGTATAGCATTTTTCATTAAGCTAGAATTACCCACTAAAACAGTTCCCATTGGTGCACCTAGTCCTTTAGACAAACAAATCGAAATGGTATCAAATAATGCCCCAAATTCTTTTGGGTCGTGTTGTTGAGCTACAATTGCATTCATTAATCGTGCACCATCTAAATGCAAACCTAAATTGTGTTGATTGCATACTTCTCTAATCTTTTTAATTTCTTCTAAATCATAACAAGCACCGCCACCTTTATTGGTTGTATTTTCTAAACAAACCAAAGAAGTTAAAGGACTATGATAAAAATCTGGCGCATTAATTCCAGCTTCAACTTGCTTTGCTGTAATGATACCGCGATCGCCATCTATTAACTTACAACTCACACCACTATTAAAAGAGGCGCCGCCACCTTCATAATTATAAACATGCGCCCATTTATCACAAATTAACTGTTCACCTGGTAGCGTATGTAATTTGATGGCTGTCTGGTTAGCCATACTTCCTGTCGGAAAATATAAAGCCTCATCCATACCAAATAAATGAGCCACATAAGCTTCTAGTTGATTAACAGTTGGATCTTCTT
Source organism: Psychroflexus salarius (assembly GCF_900129035.1). Lineage (GTDB taxonomy): Bacteria > Bacteroidota > Bacteroidia > Flavobacteriales > Flavobacteriaceae > Psychroflexus > Psychroflexus salarius. The sequence continues at coordinate 567,205 of NZ_FQTW01000001.1, forward strand.
TATAAACATCATCACCAACTTCAGCATTCATCATCGCTTGCATCATTCCTTCGGTTGGTTGAGTAACCGTATCACTTCTTAAATCGACTTGCATAACAATTTTTATTTCAAATAAACAATAAAGGTATTGATATGACAACTCATATTTTCTAAATTTGTTCAAAAAATTAGCCATGCTAAATCAAGACACACTCAAATCACTTCAAAAAAGATTAACCGCCCTAAAACAGTATCTTTGACTTAGATGCTAAAGCCATAAAAATTTCAAACGAAGAAGAAAAAACCTTTGCGCCAGATTTTTGGGATCAACCACGTCAGGCGCAAATCGTTATGCAAGAAATCAACAAAGAGAAACAGTGGATAAAAGATTTTAACCACGCCAAAACTTTAGTTGAAGAAACTGAAACACTTTACGAATTTTTTAAAGAAGATGAAGTCACTGAAACTGAAGTTGAGACTGCTTACGCTAATGCGGTTACTTCAATTGAAGATTTAGAATTTAAAAATATGCTTTCAGATGAAAGTGACGAGCTTACCGCTGTTTTACAAATTACCGCTGGTGCTGGTGGCACCGAGAGTTGTGATTGGGCTGAAATGCTTATGAGAATGTATATTATGTGGGCTGAACGAAAGGGCTTTAAAATAAAAGAACTCAATAACCAATCTGGAGATGTTGCAGGTGTAAAAACAGTCACATTAGAAATCGAAGGCGATTATGCTTTTGGGTGGCTTAAAGGTGAAAATGGTGTGCATCGCTTAGTCAGGATTTCGCCTTTTGATAGTAATGCCAAACGTCACACTTCTTTTGCTTCGGTTTATGTCTATCCTTTAGTTGATGACCGTATAGAAATTGATATCAATCCTGCCGATATAAAATGGGATTTTGCGCGTTCTGGTGGCGCTGGCGGTCAAAATGTTAATAAAGTTGAAACCAAAGCCATCTTAACTCATCACCCAAGTGGTATTGTTATACATAATTCTGAAACACGTTCACAGCTTGAAAACCGTGAAAAAGCGATGCAAATGCTAAAATCTCAACTATACGAGATTGAATTACAAAAGCAACTTTCAGCACGAAACGAAATTGAATCAGAGAAAAAAAGTATTGAATGGGGTTCACAAATCAGAAATTATGTAATGCATCCTTATAAACTTGTAAAAGATGTTAGAACAAGTCACGAAACTGGAAATGTAGATGCCGTAATGAACGGGAATATAGATGAGTTTTTAAAAGCTTACCTTATGGCTGAAGGACAAAAAACAGAACAAACAGAAGAATTATGATAACAATTTACCACAATCCAAGATGTAAAAAATCACGTGAAGGCCTTCAATTATTAGAAGAAGCTAATGTAGAATTTGAAATTGTGAAGTACCTAAATGAAGTACCTTCAACCAATGAAATTGAATCAATTTTAGAGAAACTCAATAAAACACCAATTGAACTGGTGAGAACTAATGAAAAAATCTGGAAAGAAAATTTTAAAGGGAAAGATTTAAGCGATCAAGATATTATTGAAGCGATGCATTCATTCCCTAAATTAATTGAACGACCAATCGTTATTAACAATCAAAAAGCAGTAATTGGCCGACCACCAGAACAAATTAAATCAATAATTTAAGTTTTTTTAAACATGTATTTCAACTGAAACCTTGTTTATTTAAAGAAAAAACATGGTTCACAAAATTAAGAGTGAAAATTTAGCAAACGAATATCAAAATTGGAAGTTTAGTCAAAAACTAATTGAGTCAATTTGTGAAACCTTAATAAAGTATGAAATTGATCATCTAAAAGCTGGACTAGAAAACTCGCTAATCAACTCTTTACAAGGAGATGAAGCCTTTGATATTTATAACACTTTTAAAAAGCTAGACCTTACAAATCTAATTGATGGTTTTAATTATACTGAAATACAGCTATTAAAGTCAGATCTTGAAATTATCTTAAATTTAATCCGAGTCACTGAAAAAAACGCTACGGATTCAAATGAAGTGGGCATTACAGTAGATGATAAATCTTTAAGCATTGCCGATTTTAAGCTAACTAGAAATCAGTATGTTGACAAGGCTATTAATTATGTTGCTAAAAAACACAATCTTAATAAAGCCTATGAATCAACGCTAATTGCAGCTTTAAGATATGCGTCAATTTACGCTAAGACTAGACATATTGGCCCACCACAAGATGTTTATGATTTATTTTGTGATTGGGGAATTAAAAATGAAGGCTTTGCTTCTCCTTTTAACGCTAGACTTCTTGGCAAAGACAACTGTAAATTTTATAGTTTATTTAAAGAAACCGATTTTATTTTTGGTAGTGAAGGAAGCTTTTTTGACCAAGAAAAGCCTACAAACCCAGGGCATTGGAGTCTAGATCCGCCTTTTACCACCGAAATCATTGAAATAACAGAGGCTAAACTTAAAAAATGGATTAAATTATATCCATCAATAAGCTTCTTATTAATTATACCAGCATCTTACCAGCTCAAGATAAAACCTAATGAAACTGTTAGGCTTTTAAAAAATGTTCATTCTTACGAAGGCTTAGAAGGTGTCAAGAAAAAATTGCCACTAGATGTCAATATTCATCGTTTTGGTGAAATTGAAAAATTCTCTGTGGAAGCTATTAAAAATGCTTACACTTAATAAAAAAGCCTCAATTTGATGAGGCTTTTTGGTAAAGTACAATTAATTTATTTTGAGTTTGTCATATCTTCAGGTTTAACCCATTCATCAAATTCTTCAGCTGTTGTATAGCCTAAATTAACAGCTTCCTCTTTTAAAGTTGTACCATTTTTATGGGCAGTATTGGCAATTTCAGCTGCTTTATAATATCCGATTTTTGTATTTAAAGCTGTAACTAACATCAACGAATTTCTTAAATGTTCGTCTATTCGTGCTTGATTAGGTTCAATACCTCTTACACAATTAACATCAAAAGAAACCGAAGCATCCCCAAGTAATTCAGCTGATTCTAAAACATTAGCAGCCATAACTGGTTTAAATACATTCAGCTCAAATTGGCCTTGCATTCCACCAGTAGTTACAGCAAAATCATTACCTATAACTTGGCTGCAAACCATTGTTAAAGCTTCACATTGTGTAGGATTAACTTTACCAGGCATTATAGATGAGCCTGGCTCATTGGCAGGAATATTTATCTCACCAATACCACTTCTAGGACCAGATGAAAGCATTCTAATATCATTTCCTATTTTATTTAAAGAAACGGCTAGCTGTTTTAAAGCACCATGAGTTTCAACCAAAGCATCATGAGCAGCTAAAGCTTCAAATTTATTTTCAGCTGAAACAAAAGGATATCCCGTAAATTCAGCAATATATTTAGCTACATTTTCAGCATAATTTTTAGGTGTATTTAAGCCTGTACCAACTGCTGTACCGCCTAAGGCTAATTCAAGTAAGTGAGGTAATGTATTTTCAAGAGCTCTTAAACCATGATCAAGTTGTGAAACATAACCGCTAAATTCTTGACCTAAAGTTAAAGGTGTGGCATCCATAAAATGCGTACGACCAATTTTAACTACATCGGCAAAAGCTTTTGATTTAACTTCTAATTGATTTCTTAACTGTTGAATTCCTGGTAAAGTAACTTCAACTATTTTTTTATATATCGCAATATGCATTCCTGTCGGAAAGGTATCATTCGATGATTGAGATTTATTAACATCATCATTTGGCGCTATGGTCTTTTCACCTTCACCAAGTTTGTGTCCCTGAAGCTGATGAACGCGATTAGCAATAACTTCATTAACATTCATATTGCTTTGAGTACCTGAACCTGTTTGCCAAATAACTAGAGGAAATTCATTATCGTGTTTGCCTTCAAGAATCTCGTCACATACCTGAGCAATTAAATCTCGTTTTTCGGTAGATAAAACGCCTGCATCCGCATTAGTAAAGGCTGCTGCTTTTTTTAAGTAAGCAAATCCATAGATAATTTCTAGTGGCATTGAAGCCGCTTTTCCTATTTTAAAATTATTTCTAGATCGTTCAGTTTGCGCTCCCCAAAGTTTATCTTCTGGAACTTTCACTTCGCCAATTGTATCTTTCTCTATTCTGTAGGTCATGATGTTATATTTTATTTACAAATTTAATGAAACTCAATTACTGCATTAGAATTTTTTAGGAGTTATCACAAAATTTATTTAAAAAAAACAAATAATAGAATCTCTTAATTACTTATATTTGTAGCAAATTAATAAGCGATATGTTCGAATTTGACCAGTATTTAGGATTTTTAGCATTTTTAGCCATTTTAACCATCGGCTTTTGGTTATTGATATTTTTAACTGCCATTATTCCTTATTGGATTGGCGGTGCATTAATGGAACGTTTAAGGGAAATAAAAGAAAGTAAGAAATCTAAACAATAAATTAGATTTTACATTTATAAAAAAAAGGAGAGCAAATTGCTCTCCTTTTTTTTTATGTCAGTAAAAATTTTTAATAACCACCATCGTCACCATAATCTTGATTACCACCTCTACTTTGGCGTTTATTTTGGTTAAAGCGATAAACTACAGTCATTGTAATTTGGCGTTCTCTCCACTGAAATTCACTATTAGAAGTAAACTCATCGGTGACTGTAAATTGTTGACGTTTTCTTGAATTAAATAAATCTCTTACATTTAAAGAAATGGTCGCATTATCATTTAAAAAATCTTTACTAAAAGCTAAATCTAAAGAAGCGATTGGGTCAGTTTTAGTTTGAGCGTTTTCTCTAGGACCTCTATAAAAAGCGTTGGTTTGCCACTGCACTTTCCATGGTAAATCGATTTTAGAACTAAATCTACCAAAAAAGCTTTCGTTTTCAGCACCAAAATCACGACCATTAAATTGACCATCTGAAATAAATTTAAAGTAATTAAAACTACCGTTTAATCGCCACCAATCTGTTGGATTGTATAATACACCGATTTCAGCTCCATAACGTTCGTTACTTGATAGATTGATTGGTATGGAGCGAATAATCGGGATACCATCAGAAGTAGTTTGACCGGTTTCTTCTTGAATACGTTCAAAAGAATCTGTTTCACGTTGGTAATAAACAGAACCATTTAGTGTTAGTAACTTATCAAAACGTTTTAGGTAACCTAGATCAAAGGCATTAGAAAAAGCGGGATTTAAACTTGGATTACCTTGAAAAATATTAGTTCGGCTTGAACGTGATGGAAACGGATTAACAAACCAACCTCTTGGCCTATTTATACGTCTATTGTAGCCTAAGGTAATATTTTCATCTTCGCCAATTTCAAAGTTTAAGTTAACCGTTGGAAAGAAACCTGAAAAGTTATTATCAAAATTAAGATCGACATCTTCTCCTAATAACTCTTGAATATTGTTGATATCGCCATAAGGTGTTGTTTTACCCTTAAGTTGTGTATGCTCATAACGCAGACCTAATAGAAAAGAAAATTTCCCGATTTTATTACCATATTGAGAATAAACAGCGGTCACATTTTCATTGTAATCAAACACATTAGAAATGGTATCATCAAACACTAATTGGCCATTTTGGTCTAATGTATTTAATCTAAAGTCAGTCACCTCATTTTCATAATTACCTCTAAAGCCAGCTTCAAATTGAGCATCTCCCATTGGCCGAACATAATCGGCTTGAATTAATAAATCAGTTTGGTCATTGTTCTCAACAATATCATCTTGTGCAATCAATTCAGGTGCTAAAAAAACTTCATTTTCTTCAATCAGGTTAGTTGTTTTTTCATCATCAATCGCATATTGAAAATCTGCTGTTAAACGGTGACCTTCAGAATCGTATCTTTTTTCAAAATTAACGGCAAACTGATGTGTCATTTCTTCTTCTAATTCATTTTCAACTCGAATGGTTTGACTAGCTAAATCTCCGTTAATGAAACGCTCTGTATCGTTGTTTGTTAAATCAGAATCATCTCCCATTCGGTTAAAATAACTTACAGTCACTTCGGTTGTGTCATTAAAAAAATAGGTTGAACCAATATTAACATTAAAGTTTTCACGATCTCGGTCATAATCTCGGCGTTCAAAAATACGGTCAAATTGAGATGTATCTTCAAAATAGTTGTTTTCAAAAACAGCGTTACCTGGTGGTTGCCTTTGGGTATAACCTATGTTAGTAAAGAAATTGAAGCGATCTGTTCTAGCATTAGCATTAACATTGATACCATTGTTGAGTGGTGTACCTATATTTGCCCGTACAGAACCGTTAAAACCTAAGGTTTTATCTCGTTTAAGAACAATATTCAAAATACCGGCTGAACCTTCTGCATCATATCTTGCTGAAGGACTTGTAATAACTTCAACTTTCTCGATAGCTTCAGCAGGAAGCTGTTGTAGTACATCTGTCGATCCAAATCCAGCAATTGCCGATGGTTTACCGTTAATTAAAATTCTTACATTATTATTACCTCGGAGGTTGATAGCACCGTCAACATCAACTGTAACTGAAGGAACATTGGCTAAGGCATCAGAGATTGTTGCACCACTTGTGGTTAAATCTTTGCCAATATTGTATATCTTTTTATCAAGACGAACATCAACTGTTGTCGTTTCAGCTGTTACCACAACTTCATCTAAACTGTCAGCTTTGATTCCAAGTTTGATTGTTCCTAAATCTTTATTTTTTGATAAATCTAAATTATTGAAAGTTTTAGATTCAAATGAAATATATTCAATTTTTACATTATAAGTACCTTTTTCTACTTTAAGTGAAAACTCACCTTTGGTATTAGTAACACCACCTTCAACAAGCTCGTTAGTTGTTGGATTCAGTATAGAGATTGTTGCGTATTCTAAAGGAAAATTTTGGGATTTATCAATAACTTTACCTGTTAATTTGGATTCTTGACTTAGCCCAATTATTGGAAGGAGAAAAATTAAACTTACATAAATATACTTCACGGTCTTAATTGTTTTATTAATTACACAACTATGACCTTGTATAAAGAATTAAGTTTAAGTGTTCTTCGTTAAACTTGAGTTAATAGAAATATTAAGATTTAAAGTATTTCTTGTAATTACGTTTAGCAAAAAAACCAATAACGAACCAAATCACTAAACTTATAATGATAAATTGATAACTAATAATTTGGTCTCCACTAGCATAAGAATGTAAGCCTGTTAAGTAGAAATTAACACCAAAATACGTCATTAAAATAGAACCAAAAGCAATTACAGCAGCCCAATTGAAAGCAAACATGCCTTTTAAACCAGGAACAAATCTCATATGAATCACAAATGCATAAACAATAATGCTAATTAAAGCCCAAGTTTCTTTAGGATCCCAACCCCAGTAACGCCCCCAACTTTCATTGGCCCATTGGCCACCTAAGAAGTTTCCTATGGTTAGCATAATTAAACCAACTGTAAGTGATAATTCATTAATTATGGTAAGCTCTTTTATATTTAGCTTCATTTTTTTCTTATTCTTTTTAGTTGTAGCGATTATCAAGAACAACGCAACTAAACCTATAATTGTGCTTAATGCAAAAGGACCATAACTACCAACAATGACCGCTACATGAATCATTAACCAATAAGAGTCTAATACAGGCTGTAAATTACCAATACTTGGGTCTAACCAATTTAAGTGAGCAACAAATAAAATAATTGAAGCGACAAATGCAGTTGACGCCATAGTTAAGTCACTTTTCCTACCAAATGCTAAACCAAAAAACATGGTTGCCCATCCTACATAAATCATACTCTCATAAGCATTACTCCATGGCGCATGCCCTGAAATATACCAACGTAAAATTAATCCTGCCGTATGTGAAAGGAACAATACAACGAGTAATATTTTACAAATATTTACAATAATGGTATTAACTTTAGACTGACTAAAAATTTGTATTAAAACAAACACAATCATGATAAAGCCAACCAATAAGTAATATTTGTAAAGTTTGTTGAAGACATCTAACTTATTGTAAAGTATTTCAGCTTCAACTTTATCTTTACTTGGTAACACTTCACTGCCATATTTCTTCTGAAAATTATTCATGCTTGTCAAAATACTTTCTGCTTGTGTATAGTCACCAGTTTGTCTAGCTTTTTGAAGGGATTGAATATATATAGGCAAAATGCTTTTTGTATACAGCGTATCTTCATTGGCAAAAAAGCGATCTTCTTCTAACTCCGTATATGAGACCCAGCGGTTATTAGGGTGATTAGGAATAGGAAAAATACGCAACATTTCGCCTTGGAGTGTGCTAAACAATAAATTTACACGCTCATCGGCTTTTATAAAATCTTTTTGAAACTGATTAGGAACTTTAGCCCGATAGGCTTGCTCTAAAAAAGATCCTAACTTGTATGTACCATCTTTATTAAAAAATTGCGTTAAAGACAAATACTCTTTACCTTCCGGTATATCTAATATATGATGAATACTATCGTTTTTAGCTTTTAAACTAATAATTGGCGCAGTGTACCAAACCATTGGATTTTCTATCATTGATAGTAATACCTGATCACTATTCAAGCCTTGATAAGAATCTTGTTTACCAAGTTTTCTTAGCAATTGAGAAGAATATGTATTAATCGGCTTCATTCGGCCGCCATAATCTTGAATAACTAAATTTCCAAACTTAGCGGCGTGATTTTCATCAACGGCATTGGCTTTAATCATTTTGTTAACTTGTTCAACATCCATATTCATGACGCTTGACGCGGAAGAATGATTGTCATGAACATCTACAGAGTCAACTTCAGTTTTAGGTTGAGGCTCAGCAACAACATTACCATTTTCTACTTGTGCAAAAGTTGAAGTTGATAAACCAAATAAAATTAAAAGGCTTGCCAGTTTTGCCTTTTTAGCTTTAACTTTTTTAAGAGAATGACGCAAATTTCCAAAACGTGAGTGGCGATCAAACATAATAAGCATTAAACCTAAATAAAGTAAAAAATAGCCAATATAAGTAATCCATGTGCCCCACCAATCGTTATTAACTGATAAAATGGTGCCACGTTCATCAGGTTGAAAAGAGGCTTGAAAAAACCGATAACCATCGTGGTCTAAGACATGGTTCATGTAAATATCATAAGGATAAGAATTTGCTCCATCAACAACTTCAACTTTAGACATAAATGAAACATAACTTGGTGTACCACGATCAGCTGTTCCAGGTTGTTTTTCAGCAATAAAATCGTTTAATTTTAAAGAAAATGGAAGTTCGACTTCTTTACTGCCATAACGCGTATATATATCAAACCCACCAACTTCAATTTTCTTTAAGTCTTCAATTGTACCTTGAGAGCCTAATAAACTAATTGTATCTGTTTCGGTTGGTGTAGTTACTTTGAATTTAACGCCATCACGTTCATTTTCATTTGGGTTTTCAATAGCCACTAAGTCATATTTTCCTTTGATAGCTTGTTCAGGAATTACAAACTGCATATTGCCAACATTGTAGAGTGATCTTAAGTTCAATTTTTGGATTGAATCTTTAATAAGTTGTCCTTTTTTTTGATCAGCCATTCGCATCCAGTCGCCTTCAAAAGCAGAGTTGATTGAAAAGCCAACATCGTTATTACCAGCTATGTTAATAGCGCCATCAGTTTGTTTATTAAATGCAAACAAGGTGTTGTGAATATTTACTACCTCACCAGATTCTAGGTAATGCTCATGACGACTGCCACTACTCGACTCTACTAATTTTAAAAATAAGTTACCTTCTTTACTTGATACAACGCCTTCTTTAGCAGCTTTAATAAAATCGACAACTTCAAAACTAACTGGTGTACCGTTAAATTCAGTTTCAATAATTTTTCCTTTGCTAATTTTAGGACCTAAATTAATGGGGTGATGTTGGATTCTACGTCTTGGTTCGCCATTAATTTTACCATCAATATAAGTGGTAAGGTAAGTTTTTTCAGAGAGCATTTTGTTGGTAAGCTCGCCTTCTTGAATTGGCATAATACCTTCTTCTCCTATATAACGGGTAACAAAAGCACCAAATAATATTAAAATAAAAGATAAGTGAAAAACCAGAGTTGTTAACTTTTCTTTTCTAAGAAGTTTAAATCTAAAAATATTCCCCACAAAATTAATGACAAAAAACACCATGATTGCTTCGAACCACCAGGCATTGTAAATCCACTCACGTGCTGTGATGGTAGCATAAGAATTTTCTACAAATGTACCAACAGCCATAGCAACTGCAAATATGATGAATAAAGCAGCCATGAGTTTTGTAGAGAAAAGTATATCGGCTAATTTTTTCTGAAGCATAACTAAAATTTTGAAACGCAAAGATATTGAAAACAAGCCAATTTATTAGCTTAAATTCAGCTTATGCAAGTGATATTTATAAAATGTTTAGGCTTTAAAAAGTATTGAATAAATTTATAGACGAAAACCCATTTGTATTTTTAAATTTGTAAATATGAAGCATATTTCAATTATTGGTACTGGAAATGTAGCTTTCCATTTAAGTCAGGCGATATTAAAACTTGACCAATGGAAATTGTACCAAGTTTATGGACGTAAGCCATCAGCAACGCAAGAATTTAAAAACGACTTAGCTTTAAATGATCTACAAACTGTTAACGATCTGAATGCTCTAGGAGAAGTTGATATTATATTATGTTGTATTAGCGACAATGCCATTCAAGAAGTTATTTCAAAATTAAAACTACAAACAACGCTTATTGCGCATACATCAGGTGCCACGGCTTTGCAGAATACCGCTGTTAACAATGCTGTACTTTATCCTTTACAGAGTTTTTCTAAATGGAAGGAATTAAATTATCAAAACATCCCTTTTTGTATAGAAGCTGATTCAGAAAGGAATTTAAAGCTCATAAAATCTTTGGCTAGTCATATTTCAACTGAAGTATATCATATCAATTCAAGTCAACGACTTCAACTGCATCTCGCTGCTGTTTTCGTGAATAATTTCACCAACTACATGGTTAAAATAGGTGAAGATTTATGTCAACAGAATAACATCGATTCTTCCATTTTGCAGCCATTAATTATCGAAACCTTTGATAAGCTTAAACGTATGCCAGCTACTGAAGCGCAAACTGGTCCTGCTAAACGTCAAGATCATCAAAGTATTGAAGCACATTTCAATTTACTCAAAAACACGAATTATCAATCACTATATCAAAATATTAGTCAACACATTTTAAACGATTATGGAAAAAAATTATAAAGAATTACTCAACGACATTACCACTTTTGTATTTGACATTGATGGTGTTTTAACCAATGGTAGCTTGCAGGTTACCTCAGAAGGCTTTTTACTGCGTAGTATGAATGTAAAAGATGGTTATGCCTTAAAACAGGCACTAAAAAAAGGCTATGAAATCTTAATCATCTCTGGCGGTACTAATGAAGGTGTTAGAACACGATTAAAAGATTTAGGAATTACCAATATACATCTCGGAATTAATGATAAGGTAGAATGCTTAGAAGAATTTTTAGACATCTATGAAATTAAAGCCGAACAAGTAGCTTACATGGGTGATGATATTCCTGATCTTTATCCCATGAAGTTGGTTGGTTTACCTTGTTGCCCTCAAGATGCCGTACCAGAAGTTAAAGCTGTTGCCAAATATATTTCACACCATCATGGTGGAGAAACTTGTGTTCGAGATTTGATTGAACAAGTGATGAAAGCTCAGGACCAATGGGAAGTTTAAAGTGAATAGCTTCAGCTTTTTTAAGCTTATTAGACCTGTAAACTTACTGATGATTATTGGTTTACATAGCATTATACGCTTTATTTTTTTACCTGCAGTTTTAGTTGAAGTTAATTTAGCTTTCACTCATTTTTTGAGCTTAATTTTAGGGCTAATCTTAATAACTTCGGCAGGTTATTTAATCAACGACAAATATGATATCTTAACCGATCGTATTAATAATAAGCTGAAATTACCAGCACACAACTTCACTAAAAAATCAACTATTATACTTTATGGGATATTAAGCCTCACAGGAAGTATTGTAGGACTTTATGTAGGTGTTGTTTATGCTGATTATTTTACAATATTTAGTTTTCTTGTTGTTCCATTTCTACTTTTTATTTATGCCAAACATCTTAAACAAAAACCACTTATTGGCAATATTTTAGTCAGCTTTCTGATTGCTTTAAATGTGATTCTTTATCTTAATTTAGAGATTGATTTACTGGATTTTAATCAATTAGTAGTAAAATTAAGTTGGTATTTTGCCGGAATGAGTTTTTTACTTCATCTTGGCCGTGAAATGATTAAAGATATAGAAGATATTAAAGGAGATTATGCTTCCCAAATGAATACATTACCAATTTGTATAGGCAAGAACCGAACTAAAAAGCTTGTTTTCATCCTTCTATTAACTTTAATTGGTTTAAGTATTGTGTTCTTTAATCTTCATTTTTCTGAAGAACCTCAAATACTTTTGTTTGCTTATAGCTTCATTATTTTACCAAATATGATATTAGCTTGGCTTACCACGCAAGCAAAATCTAATAAATCTTATAAGCGTTTGAGTACTTATTTTAAGTTTGTAAGTTTGTTAGGAATAAGTTTATTACTTGTATTTTAAACCATAAAATATGCTGCCACTCATAGAAAAAGTAAATGAAATTGATCTCATCTTAGCATCTGGTTCACCAAGAAGAAAAGAAATTTTACAACAGCTTGGTTTTAAATTTAAGGTTGAAACTAGACCAATTGATGAAGTATATCCTGAACATTTAGTCAAAACAGAAATCAGTGATTTTTTAGCCGAGCAAAAAGCAAAAGCCTTTGAAGATATTCCGTCAAACACAATAGTAATAACTGGAGACACCATTGTTTGGCACAATAATCAAGCTTTAGGGAAACCTACCGATTATCGAGAAGCGGTTGAAATGCTAGAAAGCTTATCAGGTCAAACCCATGAGGTTATTTCATCAATATCGATTAAAACAAAACAAACGATAACTACTGTGCATGAAACGACTCAAGTAAGCTTTAAAAAAATAGATGAGCACGAAATAGCACATTACATTAATACCTATTTGCCTTATGATAAAGCTGGTTCTTATGGCATACAAGAATGGATTGGCCAAATCGGTATTACTAAAATAGAAGGATCTTTTTACAATGTAATGGGTTTTCCGACGCGCGTATTTTATGAAGCCCTTAAAGAAGTCATAAAACAAGACTTCAACTCTAAATAATATTGTACATTTAAGTTAAAAATGAAGTATTTAACTTTACTGATCTGGAGCGTTTTTATCATTGGCTGTCATAATCCCCCAAAAGAAACTCAAAACTCATTTTCTGACTTAAATCTACCCAAAGCGTTTAAAGATTACTGGTTCTCTGGACTCGGCGAAATTAATACTTACAAACTTAAGCAATCCAGATATGGTCAAACCAGAACTGGTCATGCAAGCTTAATTTTTGTAACTGAAGAATTTCAGAATAAATTGCAGGTTAAAGCCAACCAAAAATCAGCTCAAACTACTAATGTTTTAAAACTTAATGCCACCAAAAAGTTTAATACTGGCATCTATCCATACAGTCTTATGCTAAGTGTTTTTGACCCATTAACTCAACAGCAATATGCCAAAAAACTGAGCTTCAGTAGTCAAGAATGGTGCGGTCAGGTTTACATGCAACTCAATAATCGTGAAAAATTTGAAATAAAGCTTCACTCCTATTTTCAAAATGAAGCAGACCAAGACTTTATGATCAGCAAGACAGCTTTAGAAGATGAAATATGGACACAGTTACGTATAAATCCTTTTGAAATTAAATTAGGAAGGTATAAAATGCTTCCAAGTCTAGAATTTTTTAGGCTTCAACACAAGGCCTTAGAACCTGATTCTGTTGAAGTTTCTCAAAGTAAAGACGTTACACAAATCACTACAAAAATTCAATATTCTAATTTTAAAAGACAACTCAGCATCGTTCAAAATTCGTCATTTCCTTACACTATTTTAAATTGGCAAGTCATTGTTAATCAAGACACAACATCAGCAAAATTATTAAAGCAGTTACAAATTGATTATTGGAATAAAAATGATAATAAGTTCTTACATTTACGCGATAGTTTAAATCTGTGAAATATGTCCTCAGAGTTTTTAGAATTGTATTTAAAACCGATTATTTGGACGGTTGTAACGCTAATTATTTTAATTATCTTTAGGTTAATTTTGAAAAGTTCGGCTCGAAGAATTGCAAAAAAAACAAATAAAAATGAAGGTCGAACACGCCAAATGGCCAAATACATTAATGTGTTGGTTTCATTTATTGCCATTTTTGCTTTATTGCTTATTTGGGGTGTAGATTATCAAAACATTGCACTTATATTTTCTTCTGTCTTTGCTGTTATCGGTATCGGTTTATTTGCCATTTGGTCAATTTTAAGCAACATCACTTCAGGGATTCTCATGTTTTTTTACTTCCCATTTAACATTGGCGATAAAATTAAAATTCATGATAAAGATTTTCCAATTGAAGCCGTTATTGAGGATATTAAAGCATTTCAATTACACTTACGCACCAGCGAAAACGAATTAATTACTTATCCGAATAATTTAATTTTGCAAAAACCAATCAGTTTAATTGAAAAAGACGTGATTAACTAAACGCTTAATTGATTTTTTAGTCAAACAAAAAAACACCTATGAAGTTGAAGTTCTTTTATTTATTCGTTCTTAGCATTAATTTTATATTAGCGCAACAACCTGAAAAACCAACCTCTGGTGAAATCTATCAGAATTTAAAAGCCCTTAATTTTTTAGGTAGTGTACTTTACATCGCTGCGCATCCAGATGATGAAAACACACGGCTAATAAGCTATTTATCTAATCAAGTTCATGCTAATACGGCGTATTTGTCACTTACACGTGGTGATGGTGGACAAAATTTAATAGGTCCTGAAATTGGGGCAGCATTAGGACTAATTAGAACCCACGAACTGCTTGAAGCTAGAAAAATAGATGGCGGACAACAATTTTTTACTAGAGCTATAGATTTTGGCTACTCTAAAACACCAGATGAAACACTTAGTATTTGGAATAAAGACAAAGTACTAGCCGATGTTGTTTGGACAATCAGAAATTTTAAACCTGATGTTATTATTAATCGGTTTGACCACCGAACCTCAGGTAGCACACATGGCCACCACACTGCATCAGCTTTATTAAGTGTTGAAGCCTTTGATAAAGCAAGTGACAAAAACCAATTTCCTGAGCAACTCCAATTCACCAAAACTTGGCAACCAAAGCGACTGTTCTTTAATACATCGTGGTGGTTTTTTGGCAGCAAAGAAAACTTTGAAAAAGCCAATAAATCTAATTTAATTTCAGTTGATATTGGTCAGTTTAATCCATTGCTAGGTTTGTCTATTAATGAAATTGCTGCCAATAGTAGAACTCAACATAAGTCTCAAGGTTTTGGTAGCACCGGCACAAGAGGTCAACAAATTGAATATCTTGAATTTTTGAAAGGTACAAAACCTCAAAAAGAAGCTATTTTCGGTGGGATAAACACCACTTGGACGCGTTTAGAAAATGGCCAACAAATTGCTAATATTTTAAAACCACTCGAACAAAGTTTTGATTTTAACGAACCTTGGCGTATTGTCCCTCAACTTTTAAAAGCTAGAGACTTAATTAATCAAATAAACGATAATCATTGGCGAAAACTAAAGCTGAAGCAAATTAACTTATTAATTAAACAATGTTTAGGCTTGTTTTTAGAAGCAAAAACTTCAACTGAAACAGCTTACCCAGGACAAAATATCAGTATAGATATTGAGCTCATTAATAGAAGTCCTATTCAAGTTCAGTTGAAATCAATTTTCATAGAAAATGAAAACATAGGATTTAGAAAAGAGCTAAGGCTGAATAAAACTTTTAAACATGAATTAAAATATCAAATTCCAAAAACAACTGAATTCACTTCGCCTTATTGGCTAAAACAACCTGCAAATAAAGGGCTTTACCAGGTAAATTCACAGCAAATAATTGGGCAACCCACATCAAATGAAGCCATAGAAATAAGATATAATTTAAGTATTAATGGTGAAGAAATCAGTTACAAAAAGCCGCTAGTTTTTAAGACCAACTCTCCGATTGATGGGGAAGTTTATGACTATTTTAAAATTATCCCTCAAGTAAATTTAAGTTTTTCAGCACCACAACTTAGTTTTAATCAACCAGAAACTAAAATAGTCAATTTAACAATCAAGGCTAATAAAACAATAAAAGATGCGGTTTTAGAGTTTAATAATTGTGATTCATGGACGATTTATCCCTCAAAAATTGATATTAAAACCCTTAATTCTGGAGAATCACAACATATTGAATTAAAAGTTAAAGCTTCAAATATTTCAGAATCATGTGATTTAAAACCTGTTTTAAAATCAAAAACTGAAAACTTCCAAAAACACATAAATACAATTGATTATAAACATATTGGGCAGTTACATATTGTTGAAGACAGCAAACTTCGCTTTAATAAATTTAATATTAAAGTACCGTCAAAAAAAGTAGCTTATATTAATGGTGCTGGGTCAAGCATACCTGAAAATTTAAGTGCTATTGGTATTAATGTAGATCGCTTTAACATTAATGAAATTACAACTAAGAAACTTAAAAATTATGATGTTGTTATTACAGGTTTAAGACTTTATAACATAGAATCAAACATTGATATCAAACAAGCCTTATTTGAAAATTTTGTAGCTAACGGCGGTCATTTAATTATTCAGTATAATACAAATCGCTCTTTAAAAACAAACCAATTTAAACCATTAAATTTTAATATTTCGCGGGATCGCGTTACTGATGAAACTGCTAAAATGGAGATTTTAGAACCTCAGCATCCCATCATTAACCAACCAAATAAAATTACCACCTTAGATTTTGAAAATTGGGTGCAAGAACGCGGTTTATATTTTGCTGATAAATGGTCTGAAAGTTTTACGCCAATCTTTAGCTTAAATGATGCCAATGAAACACCAAAAAAAGGCGCTTTAATTATTGGCGAATTTGGTAAAGGACATGTTACTTATTCAGGTATCAGCTTTTTTAGACAATTACCTGCTAATGTAGAAGGTGCTTATAAATTATTAACGAACTTAATTGCACTTTAATGAAAAACCGATTTACATGGAAAAAGAGTTTTAGCTGGGTGCTTATTTTGAACATCATCTATGTTATTTTACTTTTTATCTTCATGAAAATATATAATTAATATGACTTTAATAGACGTTATAATCCTCATAGCAACACTTAGTTTTATCGTGATATATGGCGTTTATAAAACACAGAAGCAAAATAGCGTTAATGACTATATAAAAGGCGGTAATACTTCACAATGGTGGACAGTTGGTTTATCAGTCATGGCAACACAAGCTAGCGCCATTACATTTTTGTCAACACCAGGGCAAGCCTTTAACGATGGTATTGGGTTTGTACAATTTTACTTCGGATTGCCAATTGCAGTAGTTATTATATGCTTAGTGTTTATTCCAATTTATCACAAACTAAATGTTTATACAGCTTATGAATATTTAGAAAGTAGATTTGATTTAAAAACAAGAACTTTAACCGCACTACTTTTTCTAATTCAGCGTGGTTTAGCTGCTGGAATTACCATTTTTGCACCTTCAATTATTCTATCGGCTGTTTTAGGTTGGAATTTAATCTATCTTAATATCATTATCGGGAGTTTAGTCATCATTTATACAGTTTCAGGCGGTACTAAAGCCGTAAACGTAACCCAAAAACAACAAATGGCTGTTATTTTTGGTGGACTTATTATTACATTTTTCATTATTTTAAGTCAATTGCCTGATCAAGTCAACTTCAGTAATGCGTTAGACATTGCTGGTCGAACTGGAAAACTAGATGCACTTGATTTTTCGTTAGATTTTGATAATCGATATACATTTTGGAGCGGAATTATTGGCGGAAGTTTTCTAGCTTTATCTTACTTTGGAACCGACCAGAGTCAAGTTCAACGGTATTTATCTGCAAAAAACCTAAAAGAAAGTCAACTTGGCATGTTGTTTAATGGTTTTTTAAAAGTTCCGATGCAGTTCTTTATTTTAATGGTTGGTGTAATGGTATTTGTGTTTTACCAGTTTAATGCAGCGCCATTAAATTTTAATCCTGCAGCTGAAGAAACCATAAAAACATCTATTCATGCTGAAGATTACAAGAATTTAGAGCAAGCCTTAATCGAAATAGAAAGTAAACAACAACAGTTTAACCTTAAACACATCAATAAAACATTAACTTTAACTGAAGTAAAACAACTCAAAGCATTTGAAAAGCAAAAAGAAAATTTAAGGGTTCAAGCTGCTCAATTAATAGACAGCTTAAATACTGAAGTTGAAACAAATGATAAAGACTATGTGTTTATTCATTATATCTTAAACCATTTACCCAAAGGTTTAATTGGTTTATTAATTGCCGTCATTTTATCAGCTGCCATGTCTTCAACCGCATCAGAATTAAATGCCTTAGCCTCAACAACAACAATTGATTTATACCAAAGAAACAAAGGAGATTTAAGCGAAAAACACTACGTTAAAGCTTCAAAATTATTTACACTTATTTGGGGCGTTTTAGCCATTATTGTTGCTTGTACAGCTAATTTGTTTGATAATTTAATTCAGCTAGTCAATATAATCGGCTCAATTTTTTACGGGAATGTTCTTGGTATTTTTCTATTGGCTTTCTTTATTAAATTTGTTAAAAGCAGAGCGGTTTTTATCGCAGCATTAATCACTCAAGTTGTTGTTATTTTTGGTTTTTGGCAAGACTGGATGCCTTATTTATGGCTTAACTTATTTGGTTGCTTATTGGTAATTAGTATAGCCATTGCCATACAATCAACACAAAAAAAAGCTGAAACCACATAAGGCTTCAGCTTCTAAAATACTTTAAAGGAATATTTTTATTGCCACTCGGCTAAACTATCCTTATTCATTTTTACATAATCTTGATTTCCAGCTTTTTTAGCACCTTCTAACGAAGCTTTTGCGGCATCAATCGCTTTATCTTTCATGCCAGCTTTCGCATAAATAAGTGATTGTTGCCTTAACATCCAATAAGGCTTATTTTCAACCATTGTCATCGCCTTTTCAATCCATTTAACTGATTGATTAATATCTTTACCAGAGGTTAAGTAATACACAGCTGCGTTATAAAAATCATTGGCTGAAGGGCCATTCATTACTTTATTTATATTATCCATCACCATTTCATCTGTTGAAAATTGCATTGGTATACTAACCATTGTTTGCTCCCAAGAAATTTCTAAATGAGCTTGACTATTAGATAAGTGATTAACACCAATCGTGAATGATTCTACCACTGGCTTTATAGCTTGCGTTTTAACTTCAATTTGTGCTGCAATTTTATCTTCATTCCATTGTTCTGGTCTTCCCCAATTATTGGTATCAGTATAGAAATAGACTGTCCAATCATTTTTTTCAGGTTTAGTAAAAATAGCGTAAGAACCAGCTTCTAAAACCTGATTAGCAATTGTTACATCGTGTTCAAAGCTAATTACTGTGTTAGCATTTGCGCCAGTACGCCAAAGTTGACCAAATGGCACTAAATCTCCAAAAATTATTCGACCACGCATGGCTGGTCTTGAGTACTTTAAACTAACATTGGTTAAACCTACAACTTGTTCAACTTCAGCAAGTGGACTTGGTTGTGGCGTTTTAATTTGTGCATTAAATTGAGTGGCAATTAATAAGCAAAAAAGTGCAATAAATTTCTTCATATTCTATTTTTTTGTCAAATATATTTATATAAAGTAAACGAACTCATAAATTAATTATATTTTTATAACATATTAGACAATATGATTTGTATGAATAAATCTAATTTATCAATCCTTTTTATCATCTTAACTTTTTCAGTTGGTTTCAGTCAATCAATATGGCAAGTAAATTCAACTCAAGTAAGCAAGCAACTTCCGAAGCATATTTCCCCAACAGCACAACCTGTTTTTTATCAACTCAATAAACAATTATTATATCAAAAACTTCAAAAGAAAGCCAAGAATACAGAAGGAATAAGTCTAGAATTACCCTATGGAAATACTAAAGCTGAATTAAAAACCTTTCAAATTCAACAGGTGTTTACGATACCAAATCAAAAATCTAAATCAATCTCAAAACGAATTTTATCTTATAAAGGCACTTCGGTTGAAGGTAACGAGTCGGTAAGAATAACCATAACTCCCATTGGACTATTTGCCTCTATTATCGGACCAAATACACGCAAATATATTAACCCAATTGGTCATAATTATGCTGTTTTTAATCCTTCTGATTTCAACAAAAGATCTTTTGATTGCCTCAGCGAAAACAATTCTAAAAAATCTATTGAAACTACACCTAAAGTTATAGACGACAGTTTGTTAAGAACTTATGATCTTGCTGTAGCTTGTTCTGGTGAGTATGCCCAATTTCATATTAATGCAGCCAATGCCAATAACGCAACTGATGCTGTTAAAAAAGACATTGTACTTTCGGCTATGGTAGTTACAATTGATCGTGTCAATCAAATTTATGAAAATGATTTAGCTATTAGTCTTCAACTCATTTCAAATAATAGAGATTTAATTTTTTTAGATTCATCTACCGATCCTTATGACAACTTTGACTCTAGCCAATTAATTAACAATAATACTAGTGTCATTAACAACATTATTGGCGAAAACAACTATGATTTAGGCCATGTTTTTACCACTGGTGGGGGTGGCATTGCGGCACTTGGTTCAGTTTGCTCAAATATTAAAGGCGCTGGCGTCACAGGTTTACCAAATCCGGTTGGCGACCCTTATGATGTTGACTATGTTGCTCATGAAATTGGTCATCAATTTGGAGCAACACACACCTACAACAACAGTTGTGGCAATAATAGAACTAATTTTACGGCCTTCGAGCCTGGTAGCGGACAAACAATTATGGCTTATGCCGGCATTTGCGCACCAAACGTCGCTAATAATAGCGTTCCTTATTTTCACTCAGCTAGTATCAATCAAATCAGCAATTTTGTAAGCTTTGGAAATGGAGGCTTTTGCGTTGACAGCCAAATTATTAACAACACAGCACCACAAATTGAAGTCGTTAACAATTACACTATTCCAAAATCAACGCCTTTTAAATATAGTGCATCAGCAACCGATTTAGAAAATGATAATCTTACCTATACATGGGAACAGCTAGATAACGAAATTAGTACGCAACCACCTTTAGCTTTTTCGACAGAAGGACCAAATTTTAAATATCTTCCACCTTCTGAAGATCCGTTTAGATATTTTCCAGACTTAAGCACTGTTCTGGCCAACGAAAATTCAACCACATGGGAAGTTTTACCAAACGTGGCAAGAAATATGACTTTTGTGGTCACCGTTAGAGATAATAATATGTCTGGCGGACAAGTCTCTACTGAACTAAGCAATTTAACAATTTCAGATGCGGGACCATTTGAAGTTACCTCTCAAAATACAAATTCACTTTCTTACACAGGAAATTCAAATATTGAAATCACTTGGGATGTGGCTGGGACTGATGCTAACAATATCAACACCAATGAAGTTGACATTTTATTATCTACCGATGGAGGCCTAAATTTCGATCAAATCTTATCTGAAAATACACCTAATGACGGTAGTGAATTTGTTGATGTGCCTAATATTGATGCTTCAAATTGCCGTATCATGATTCAACCAGTTAATAACATTTATTTCGCTGTAAACACAAGTCCGTTTTCAATCACTAAAGATTTATCAACCAACGACTTTCAGGCTATAAACTTCAAAATGTATCCCAATCCAACTAAGGCTAATGTTAATTTAGAATTTGGCACTCGACTTGAGGAAATTCAACTTAAAGTTTTTAATATTCAAGGGAAATTAATTTCTGAAAACTATTATCAAACAAGTTCAAAAATCACCTTAAATACTGAAGTTTTTAGTAGTGGTGTATATCTAGTTAAAGTTGAAGCTAATGGAACTTCTTTAATTAAAAAGTTGCTCATCAACTAACAACGCAAAGCATTAGATTGTAAATTTGTAATAAAAATACACATGGATATTTCTGTAATCCCAAATATTAAACACACCCAAGCTGATAATTTCTTTTTATTAGCTGGTCCTTGCGCCATAGAAAGCGAAGCTATGGCCATGCAAATTGCTGAACAAATTTTAAAAATTAGCGATACTTATCAAGTGCCTTTTATTTTTAAAGGCTCATTCAAAAAAGCAAATCGAAGCCGAATTGACAGTTTTACTGGAATTGGCGATAAAAAAGCCTTAGAGATTCTAAAAAAAGTAGGTGAGACTTTTAATATTCCTACCGTAACTGATATTCACCAAGTTCAGGATGCCACGATGGCGGCCAATTATGTTGATGTGCTTCAAATTCCAGCATTTTTAGTCCGGCAGACAGACTTAGTAGTTGCTGCTGCACAAACAGGTAAAGTCGTTAATTTAAAGAAAGGACAATTTATGAGTCCTGAAAGCATGCAACATGCCGTTCAAAAAGTTTTAGACAGTAATAATGAACTTGTGATGGTGACCGACCGTGGAACAATGTTTGGCTATCAAGATTTAATTGTAGATTTTAGAGGTATTCCAAGCATGCGCGAATTTGCAACAACTGTCTTAGATGTAACACATTCCTTACAACAACCCAACCAATCATCTGGTGTAACAGGCGGAAGACCTGATATGATTGAAACTATTGCAAGAGCTGGTATCGTAAATCACGTAGATGGGCTTTTCATTGAAACGCATTATAATCCTTCTGAAGCCAAAAGTGATGGCGCCAATATGTTAGATTTAAAACATCTCGAGCAACTTATTAAACGTCTTACTCAAATCAGAGTAACAATTAATCAGTTTTAAAATTTTAAATACTTTTTATTCAAGATTGAAATATGATGCGTTTCGTGGCCTTTTAATATAAAGGGAATTACTCTAACTGAAAAAGGACCACCACTCGCCTGGCCTATTTTTAAGAGACTTTTTTCTGAAATACTTTCGTACAAAGAAATTGTAGAAGCACGATTATTTTGATAATCACTTATTAATTGGTTAATGCTGAGCTGTGACGAATTATCATTTGCAGCATAATTATCAATATCAAATCCTGGTAATTCGGTTTGGTCACCTCTAGAAATGCGTAAAGCTCTTACAGTAAAGATACGTTCAACATCAGTAATATGTTGTAAAATTTGCTTCGGTGTCCATTTGCCTTCAGCATATCGATAATTAAGCTGTTCTACTGTTAAAGAAGAGAATACTTCAACTATTTCAGATTCAAATAAAGTATCTTTAAGTTGAATTTTATCAGGTAATAAATCTAAATACCGATTATAATAATCTTGGTATTCAGCTTGATTAAGCTGAGTTTTAGTAAAATTAAGCGCTTTTAAATTCATTTAATTAATTCGTTTTACATACTGGCCTTCACGTCGTTGTTTTTCTTCTTGTAGTAGCGCAAGCTCACGACCTGTTTGCCCTTTAACCGACGAATTTTCTTGTGCACGTCTAATTAAATAAGGTACTACATCACGTATTGGACCAAATGGCAATAATTTAATAGCATTTGATTGGTGCTTACCAATGTTGTAGCTAATATGGTCACTCATGCCATAAAGTTGGCCAAACCAAACACGGTCATCATCAAGATCAATGCCTTGTTGTTCCATTAACTGTAATGCCATGTAAGAACTAACTTCATTATGTGTACCAATAAACATGCTGATGTCTTCAATATTATTAATACAATAAGTCATTACAGCATTAAAGTTAACATCGGTTGCTTCTTTATCTTCGCAAATTGGAGATTGATAACCTTTGCGTTTAGCACGCAAGTTTTCTTTTTCCATATAAGCTCCGCGAACAACTTTAAAGCCTAATTTAAAGCCTTGATTGTTAGCACGTTCATGCAATTCTTTTACGTAAGCCAAT
Organism: Psychroflexus salarius; assembly: GCF_900129035.1. Lineage (GTDB taxonomy): Bacteria > Bacteroidota > Bacteroidia > Flavobacteriales > Flavobacteriaceae > Psychroflexus > Psychroflexus salarius. Next base: position 591,156 of record NZ_FQTW01000001.1, read on the forward strand.
CTATCCCAACGATAACATTGAAGTGTATTAAAGATATAAGCCTTATCCTTATTAAATTTCACCATCATTTCTTCAATAAGATTGTCAGCGGCATCTTGCATCCATGACTCTTCTGCATCAATTAATAATTTAGTATCATAATCTACCGCTGCTTGACATATTTTTTCGAGACGATTTTTAATTCTATCCCATTCATTTTGTTCTTGAGAGCTTAAAGTTTCATTATGGGTTACTTTTTCCCAAATCTCAAAGCGGCCTATACCAGTTGGTTTAGCTACAGCGAAAGGTAATTCTTTTGAGGTTGAAGCAAATTTAATAATTTCAATTTTTCGTCGTGCAGCTTTATCAAAATCAGCTTCTGTTTCTTTACCTTCAACCGAATAATCTAAAACACTGTGAACATTTTTAGAATACATCAATTTAACCAAAGGCATACACTCTTCTTGTGTCTCACCACCACAAAACTGCTTAAAAATAGTTGCTCTAATTATAGACTCAATTGGGAGCTTAATTTTTAACGCAAACTGAGTTAAAACCGTTGAAATTGGTACAAAAAAAGGAATGTTCATTAAAGAGAAAATGAATAATGAGCGCTTTAAATCTTTATCGGTTTTAAGAATGAAAGCATTTTTAGTATCGTTAAATATTTTAGTGTCGATCATTAATTGAAATTTTGCCAAATATACTTATAGATAAGTTGACTTTATAGGCTTAAAGTTGCTAATTTCGCATAATTAACATAGCGTTTTTAAAATGAATTCAATTATCTTAAAAAATTATAATATACACTTTCAAACTGAAGCATATCGTGCTTTAAATCAATATGTTTCAATTGAAGATTTCTCTAAAATAATTATTCTTGTTGACTCAAACACACACCAGTATTGCTTAAGTTCTTTTTTAGGAGAATTAGCGCAAACAGAACATATAGAAATTATTGAAGTTAATCCTGGTGAAGCACATAAGTCTGTTGAGACCTGTATCCAAATTTGGCAAAGTTTAGCCGATTTAAACATAGATCGCAAAGCTATGATGATCAATCTAGGTGGTGGCATTGTAACAGATTTGGGTGGATTTATTGCCTCATGTTTTAAACGCGGTATTAGCTTTGTACATATTCCCACGACACTTTTAGGCATGGTAGATGCAGCAATTGGCGGTAAAAATGGGGTTAATTTAGGCGCACTTAAAAATCAAGTCGGCGTCATAAATCCGCCTGAAATGGTAATAGTTGACCCAAGTTACTTAGCTACATTATCTCAAGCTGAAATGCGTAGTGGTCTTGCAGAAATGATTAAACATGGCTTAATAGCTGATCGTGATTACTTAAATAGCTTCAAAGATTTGTCGCAATTCACCACAGAACATTTAACAGATTTAATTCGTGGCTCAATTGACATTAAAACTAAAATTTCTGAAAATGATCCAACTGAAAAAGGGCTTCGGAAGGCACTTAATTTTGGACATACCTTAGGTCATGCTATTGAATCTTATAGCATGAACAGTAAAGAATTTCCAAAATTGCTTCATGGTGAAGCTGTGGCTATCGGCATGATATTGGCTCTATATATTTCAACTGAAGTAAGTGGTTTTTGTAAAGATGATTGTGATGATTATTCTAATTTAATTCGTCAATACTTCAAATCAGTTGAGTTTAATTCAGATGCTATTAAGCAAATTAAATCCTTACTTATTCACGATAAGAAAAATAGTAATGGACAAATCAATTTTGTTTTGCTTAATAAAATCGGAGAACCACAACTCGATTGTCAAGTTTCTGATCAATTAATAGATCAAGCTTTTGCTTATTACCAATCATAAAAAAAGCTTTCAAAAAATTGAAAGCTTTTTAAGTAAGTTTATAATTACGTATTAAGCAGTTTCTTCAACTAAATCTTCAATACTCGCTAAATATCGCTCTGCATCAAGTGCCGCCATACAGCCAGTTCCGGCAGCGGTTACTGCTTGTCGATATTCTTTATCTTGTACATCTCCCGAGGCAAAAACACCAGGAATGTTAGTTTTAGTAGACTTACCTTTTGTTATTAAGTAGCCAGCGTCGTCCATATCTAAAAGACCTTTAAATATATCTGTATTAGGTTTGTGACCAATGGCAATAAACAAACCTGTTACAGGAATGTCTTCTTTTTCTTGAGTTTGGTTATTAACTACACGAATACCTTCAACAACTTGATCGCCTAAAACCTCATCAATTTCAGTAAAATAGCGCAAATCAATATTTTTAGTATTTTCAACACGGTGTTGCATAGCTTTAGAAGCTTTCATTTCACCTTTTCTAACCAACATCGTTACTTTTGTACAAATATTAGCTAAATAAGTAGCTTCTTCACAAGCCGTATCACCGCCGCCAACTATGGCTACATCTTGACCTTTATAGAAAAAACCGTCGCAAACAGCACAAGCAGAAACTCCACCACCACGAAGGCGTTGTTCACTTTCTAGACCTAAATATTTTGCTGATGCACCTGTAGAAATGATTAGGGTTTCAGCTTCAACCCATGTTTTATTATCAACCTGAGCTTTATGAATTCCACCTTTTTCTTTAGATAATTCGACTTTAGTGACCATTCCAATTCGAACTTCAGTTCCAAAACGCTCGGCTTGTTGTTGTAATTCTACCATCATTTTTGGACCATCAATACCTTCAGGATAACCTGGAAAATTATCAACTTCAGTTGTCGTTGTTAATTGTCCGCCAGGTTCCATACCTGTATACATCACAGGTTTTAAATCGGCTCTTGCCGCATAAATTGCAGCCGTGTACCCAGCAGGACCTGAGCCAATAATAAGACATTTTATACGTTCTATTTGATCTGACATAACTTTTAATTTAGATTACAAATGTAGTAAGATTTTAAATGTTGTTTACAAAATCAAATCATTTGTTTTTATCGGTGCATAAAGCTTGTTGATTATCATTTATTAAAAATTTTAGCAAGGTTGAATGTCACTATTTTTTAATAGATTTGTTAAACAATCTTACATAACATGAACAGTGATCTACTTGCTCAATTAGAGCAAAAATATAAAGATTTAGGTGAAAACCCAGAAGCTTATTTGAAAGGATTAATACATGCTAAACCCATTAATTACTGGGATTATATTGAAGTTGACACATTATTATCATTACAAAAGCCACGTACTAATTTTAAGGATGAAGTTGTATTTATCATGTATCATCAAGTCACTGAACTTGTTTTACGACTTATGATTCATGAAATTAAGCAAATCACCGAGAAATCTAAACCGGATGAAGATTTTATAATTGAAAAATTAAATCGCTTACATCGCTACACTGATATGCTCATTACTTCATTTGATGTCATGAAAGATGGTATGAACTATGATGATTATAACCAGTTTAGATTTACATTAACACCTGCTAGCGGATTTCAATCTGCGCAATTCAGAGAACTAGAATTATATTGCACACCTATTGAGCATCTTATAAATGCTGAAACCAAGGCTGAAATGCCGAACAATGCCTCTACAAGAACTAAATTTAATTTTATCTATTGGCAAGCTGCTGGTGTTGATAAAAAAACAGGTGAAAAATCTTTAACCTTAAAAGCTTTTGAAGACAAATATTTAGACCAATTTGTTGCTTTAACTGACAAAATGAAGGGTCAAACTTTATGCGAAATAATAGAAAGTTTTAGCTCACCATCAGAAAAATTGATTAAAGCTTCAAAGGACTTTGATCACGCTTACAACGTTAAGTGGCCACTCACCCATTTGCGAACAGCCACACAATATTTAGATAAGAAAGGAGAACGAAAAGCTGCAACTGGTGGCTCTAATTGGAAAAAGTATTTACACCCTAAGTTTCAACAACGTCAATTTTTCCCGCATTTATGGAAAGAAAGTGCAATTTTAGATTGGGCATAGTTATTGGTCATTTTATAGTATGAGTAACAAATTTAGTTTTTTAATTTTAATCGTTTGCTTCAGTTTTAGTAGTTGCTTAGCTCAACTAAGAGATTACAAACAGGTAAAAACTATAAATTTGGAACCTAATTTAAGCATTTTAGAAGACCCGTTTAGTATTAAAAATCTGCCTCAACCACAGCTATTAAATATGGTTATTGATTTGAATGTAAATCCTTTTCAACAAAAAAGAGAAATCAATATGGTAGCAGCAACGGCTCGTAAGGCTCAATCGCAGAATTATAATTTATCTGAATTCAAGTTTGTAGAGCGACAATTGGCCATTTTTAGAAAAGAACGACCTAGATTAAATAACAGCATCCAAACACCTTTTTCACCAGATTATCATGACCAATTAATTTATTCAGGTTCTAACAGAGTTAATAATGACGCTTACAAAGCAAATAAAACTTTTGAAACACCATCATATATAAATAATCTTTATCGCTCACCTTACAGGCGCTATAGAGGTTTTTGGCAATATTAATCTAAAATAAAATCAAGTTTTTATTAAGCCTTAACCAATATTTTAAGACTTATTTTTTAAGTAAATACCGTCACCATTCTTAATGATGATTTGCTTGTCTTTATACAAACTCCCAATGGCTTTTTTAAATGCTTTTTTACTTAAATGAAGTGTTTGATAAATCGCTTCAGGCTTAGATTTATCATGAAGCGGTAAGTACCCTTTTTCTGTAGCTTTAAGGATATCATAAACCTTCTGCGCATTAGGTTCAATACTTTTGTAGCCAAATTTTTGTAAAGTGACATCAATTTTATTGTCAGGTCTCACCTTTTTGATGTAAGCTTTTAGTCGATCACCAGTTTTTAAATCAGCATAAACTTCGTCTTTATAAAGTAAACCAGCATGAATCTCGTTAATAATTACATTAAAACCTAATTCTGTAGGATTGGTAATAATAATTTCAACTTCATCAAATTCATTTACTGTTAAAACAGAGTTATCTACAAATTTGTTTACTCTACTTGAAGCCACTAGCCTATTGGTTTCTTCATCTAAGTAACAAAAAACCAAGTAATTATTGTTTGGTTTCATCTTGTAGGCTTGCTCGCTATGTGGCACAAATAGATGTTTTTCGAGATTCCAATCTAAAAATGCGCCAAAATCATTGCTATCAACACAAGTTAAAACTGCAAACTCATCAAGTTGTATTTTAGGCTCTAAAGTTGTGGCGACAGGACGTTCTTCAAAATCTAAATAGACAAAAACTTCAATTGAATCGCCAATTTCATAGGTTTTTGGTTTGTATTTATTGGGAAGCAAAACTTCATCACCAGCTTCATTTTTTAAAAATAATCCAGGCGCAGTATCGCGATCAATTTCAAGCGTGTGTTTAAGGCCTAATTCAAGCATTGGTCTTTTTTTTGCAAAGGTACACAAATATTAAAGAGCATTAAATTTAACCTGAAAGGCAATTCAACTCGACTTTACTAACGAAATAAATGCTTATTGATATATTTAAAATAATTCAACAAAATCTGGTCATTTACTTCAGTAGGTGTAAATATTTCTAGAATTTTAGGCTTTTGTGAGGTTTCAAAAAATGAGCTCAACTCAACTTCCAACTCATTTAAATTTTCTGCACTAAAATAGCTTAACCCAAACATTTTACTTAAATGTTTAGCTGTTAATTGATGCCTTGTCTCGAAATAGGTATGAAAATAATCGGCTTGCTTATCTCCTGGCAAGATTCTAAAAATACCACCGCCAGAATTATTAATTACAATAATTTTAAAATCAGATGTTAAGTAATTATTCCATAAAGCATTTGAATCGTAAAAAAAGCTTAAATCTCCAGTAATTATTGTGGTAGGATGCTGGCTTGCTAAAGCATAACCAATTGCTGTAGATGTACTGCCATCGATGCCACTAGTACCACGATTTGAAAAGGCAATGAGTGGTGTTTTAGAATCGAATAAATTGGCATATCTTACAGTTGAACTGTTTGCAAAATGCATATGCTCGTTTTTTGGTAAGGCACTAAAAACTGAAGCAAACACTTTGAAGTCTGAATAATCAATTTCTTGAATATAGCGTTCTCGAATTGTTTCAATTCTTGTTTTTTGTTGATACCAATGCTCAAAATAGTTTGATTCTACAGGCTGAAGTTTTGCAATAACTTGTTTAGAAAACTGCTTAACAGTTGACTTTAAGTGAATCGGATTTGTAAAAAAAGTGTCTAAGCAACGTTGCGGATGAACTTGATAATGCGCTTTTGGTTGATAAGTCCTTAAAAATGATTTTAATTTTTTACTTACCAACATACCACCTAAACTCAACAATAGGTCAGGTTGAAGTCCTTTAAAATAAACTTCAGCATCATCTAGCTGTTCTATAGGAGCGATTAAAGCATCAATATTTTGAAAGAAATGCTTGTGAGCAATATTTGAAGTCACTTCAGTCATTACGATTACTGAAGGATCATTTGCTAAAGCTTCAACTAATTCTTTAGTAAAATCGAAATTAGAATTAACGCCAACTAACACGAGTTTTCTTTCAGCTGAATTCCAATCATTTACAAATTTTGAAACCAATTCTTCAGTAATTTTATTGATTTCAGGAAATTCTATAGCCGAAAGCGATTCAACTTCAGGAAGTTGGTTTTCAGTTGTATGATATAAAGGCTCATCAAAAGCCGCATTAATATGTACTGGTAATTGTTGCTGATAAGCAGTTAAAATGGCCGCTTGAACTTCAGTCTTGTTAAAATTAAAATCTTCTACTGAAATTTGTTGATGTGTATCATCTTTAAGATTAGCTGCATAACCAACATGTTCGCCAAAAAAATGGCGCTGCTTAATCGTTTGGCCATCGCCAATATCTAAAAGGTGACTTGGTCGATCTGCAGATAGAACAATTAAAGGTAATTGACTGTAGTATGCTTCTGTAACCGCAGGATAATAATTAGCCAATGCCGAACCCGATGTACAGATAACGGCAACAGGTCTTTGCAAATGCTGCGTCATACCTAAAGCAAAAAAAGCAGCCGAACGTTCATCAACAATACTGTAAGTATTGATACTTGGATGACTTGAAAACGCAATAGTTAATGGCGCATTTCTTGATCCTGGCGAAATAACAACATGATTAATATGATTAAGCTCAAATGCTTTTACTAAAAGTTGTGCTGTAGCAATGCTTGAAAACTGTTGGCTCATAACACAAAGATAAGAGAGTCTGCAAGTTTAAACAGAAACTAGCTCAGCAATTTAAAGCACATTTAACATCGTTTGCGCCTTATTACAGGTTTCTTGCCATTCGGCTAATGCATTGCTTTTACTTGTAATACCTCCACCGACATAAATATAACAAGTCGCATCTTGAAAAGACATACAACGCAAGTTGACAAATAAATTTGAACTGGTTTTTAGACTTTTAAAAACTTGATTTTCTATATTTTGAGGGCGATTTGAACGTTTATTTTCAGACTTAAAATTAAGCTCACCGAAATAGCCGCTGTAAAACTGACGGTTGTAAGCTTCGTTTTGTTCTAAAAATTGTTTAGCAAGTTGAGTTGGTAAACCACAAACCGCTGGTGTAGGATGCAATTGAGCAATGACCTGTTGCAAAGATTGAGACTTGAGCTTAGCTTTGATTGTTGTTTTTAAATGAATTAATTGTCCTGCTTTAGATTCTGAGCGTTCGCTTTGATGTAATGTTTTTACATAGGGCTTTAAGTTATCAAGAATATGCTGTGTAACTAAATCTTGTTCTTCGTACTCCTTTGAAGTAAAAGGTTGAGCTGATAAGTCAGATTCATGTCTTGTACCAGCTAAAGCTACCGTTTCTAGATTTTGATGCTTTACTTTAAGCAGAGTTTCTGGTGAAGCACCAGCCCATAAGCCTACTTTGGGGTGGTACCAGACGTATGTCATGGCGTCTGGATAAGTTGCCGTTAAGCGATGAAACAAATCGCTTACCTGAGGCACTTCAACTGGTAATTCTAAAACCCTTGACGTTACAATTTTCTTTAGTTCAGTTTGTTGAATACTGGCAATAGCTTTATTTACTAGTTCTTGATAAATTTCCGCTTGACGGGCATCTTCTTTATAATGAAACCCTTTAGAAAATGGTTGCTTTTCTAAAAACATTTGATGCGGAAAACTAAAACTATTGGTTTGCTTATGTGGAAAAATAATAGCCTTTTGAGATACATCAAAAGGTGCAAACACAAAACCACTTTCATTTACAGTATCATTTAAGTAAAAAAGTTCTTGATCGGTTTGAGTCATCAAATTAACTTCGGCTTCTTGCGGTTTATGATACAGTACAAATGGTAAATTTGCTTGATACTGTCGCTCTATAAGTTCTTTAAATTGTTGCATGGTTAAGCTTTTGGTAAGGCGATAGTCGTCAATTTTAAAGCTGAAATTAATTGTCCTTCAGCATTGGTTAGTTTAATATCCCAGACCTGAGTTGTGCGACCGCGATGTATAAACTGAGCTTTGGCAAAAACATCTCCTTTTTTCACGCTTCTAACATGATTAGCTGATATTTCCAGTCCACGAATCATGAATTTAGATGTATCTAAAAACACAAAACAAGCTGCACTACCAACACTTTCGGCAAGAGCGACCATGGCGCCTCCGTGCAACACACCATCTGGTTGATGAACTTTAGGTGTTACTGGCATTTTAGCTGTTAAAAAGTCTTCACCAACATCTATATAAGTAATTTCTAGTGTTTCCATCAGTGTGTTTGGTGTGACAGCATTGCAGGATTTAAGAATTTCAGACTTTGATTTATTCATGTTTTATGTTTATTTGCATTGTAAAATTACAAAAGCTTTTGCAAATGGCTACTGATGAAAACAAAGTGAATTACACAACAACCAATACCTACTCAACTCTAAATAATTTAAACTCTAATACTGAGCAAGTTTGGATTGCATGCCATGGTATTGGTTATTTGAGTAGATACTTTATTCGGTATTTTAAAAATTTGCCTCAGCAGCATTATATTATTGCACCACAAGCGCCAGCAAAATATTACCAAACAAAAGATTTTAAATATGTTGGAGCGTCTTGGCTCACTAAAGAACAAACGGCATTAGAAATAGAAAATGTGCTGAATTATTTAGATGCGGTTTGGCAAAACGAAAATTTGAAAGATTTACCATTAAATTTGATGGGATATTCACAAGGCGTTTCCATAGCCATGCGTTGGCTGGCAAGACGTAAGTTGGTTTGCAACAACTTAATTATTCATTCGGGTAGCATTCCTAATGAATTTGAACCAGACGAATTTAAAGGTAAAGTAAACTCTAAAGTTCATTTGATTTATGGAAATAAAGATGAATATATTTCAGGTGAAAACTTAGAAACTCAGTTGAAGTTAGCAAAAGAATTATATAGCAATCAGCTTGAAATCCATGAATTTGATGGTATACATGAAGTTAACCAAACACTCCTGAAAGATTTGGCTGAAGGTTTTTAGTTGAAGCCAGTAGTATAACAACTTAAAAATTAATTAGTTTTAATAACTTTTTTAAAATAGCTATTGTTATTTAAGCTCAATTTTAAGACATAAACACCTGATTTTAAATGCGATAAGTTAATAGTTTTATTTCTAGGTTTTTGGCTAAACATAAGTTGAGATTTTAAATTATAAACTTCAACTAAGTTAATATCTGCTGTGGTATTAAATTTAATTTTAGATTTAAAAGGGTTAGGATAAACTTGAAGTTCAGGCGAGTCAAATTCATCGTGATTTAAAGAAACTTCATTAAAAACTAAACTAAAACGATTTGTACTAACCGAAGCTTGAATATTAGAGTCTACTTGAAAATTATAAGTATTAACTTCATTAAGGCTAAGTTGTGTTAATGAATTTAAATAATGATCCCTCAGATAAACTTGTTTTTGATTAAAATTGCTAAGATCTACCTCTAAATTATAATTAGTTTTTCGATAATTATTGGTAAAAATAGAAATTGTATCTGATTCTAATTCAGCTATTTTAGCAAGATTAGTATATTGTTGATTTACAATTACCGCAATATTTTCATCGTTATTGAAAAGCTTAGAAGCTAATATTGTACCAAGCGCATTAAATTTCAAAACTACAGCATCTAAAACTTCAGATGTTTGGTTTGATTTAAGATTTAAAACTATTTGTTCTGATAGACTTAAAATTTGATATTGTGGTTCCGTGTTGTTTTTACCTGCTTCTTCAAAGTCTATTGAAACATTGCCTGCACCGCTAGCTTGAATAAAAATAGACTGCCAAGGCTGTAAATATTGGTTTGCAGGCGAATCTACGTTATTATTTGTGTTATCACTTAAATCTACGGTCACATAAGCTCCCCTTGTATTAATTGTGGGATCGTAAACATAAATAAAGTTTGTGTTTAGACCGGTGCTAGATTGCAAAGCCGATTTAATATCTATTACTGAGTGATAAGGATTTCCTATCATGAAGAAATTGTCAGCTGAATTAGCTGTAAAATTAAACGAATGTGTTCCTAAAGTCGGGTTACCTCTTAAGCGTAAGGTTGTTGCAGGACCAATAGCAAAATTAGAATTCAGACTTGAAGCTCTGCTACCTCTAATTAAAAGCGTATAAGTTTCACCTTTAGAAAGTGTTTTAGTATTTGTATTATCAAAACTATCCCAAGCGAAATTAGTATTATCCCATTGATATGCTGAAGCGTTTCCAGTTAAAGTAGCGTCAAAGCCTAACAAGCCTTGAGCATTACCAGTAATATGTGTGCCATAACCAATTGAATCGTTGAGGTTATCTTCAGGATAATCTGTGCCTGTGTTGTTTTGATTTTCTTGCAAATTGTACCTGACAGAAGCTGTAGTGCTAACAGGTGAGGAGAAATAACGAAATGCACGATTACTTTGTGGCAAATACTTTTCTACAATAAAATTGCCTTCTATTGTACCACCGCTACTTTGATTTATAATAGCTGTTAAAGTATCGCTACTTTTTAAAGTTAAACGTTCATTAGCTTTTAGATTACCACCATTTATTTTAAAATTTCTTATCACCGATTGATAACCACTTACAATTTCAACTGTATTAGAAGTTTTATTGATTGATAAGTTCTCTATCATTCCATCACCTTTAATTGATTGCAATTTCCCTTGAGAAAACTCGATAAAATCACTTCCGACCAATAAACCATTATTGTTCAAATCACCCAAGATATGTAGCGTTGAATCAATTTTAACTTGTTGAGCACTTCCCACGTAAAATTGAGAAAATACACTTGATTGAATAAAAAGTAAAACTAATAGTATTAATAATCGCATAGCTTTTTTTTATAAAAATAATATAATTTTAGCAAAAAATATTAATTTAAAGCAAATATCATTAAAAAAAATTGTAATTTAAACCTATTAATATTAAAACCTCAGCCATGAAAAAGTTATTAATCTTACTTATTTTCCCTTTTTTAGTTAGTGCACAAATTGGAATTGGTACTGAAAATCCTGATGCTTCAGCCATATTAGAAATTAAATCTACAGAAAGTGGTGTGTTGTTACCTAGAATGACGACATCAGAAAGAAATAGTATAGCTACTCCAGCTGATGGGTTAACAGTTTATGATACAACTGCTAATAGTTATTTCTACTACGATGGTGATCTAGCCGAATGGTTAAGCTTGTCTAGCTCAAAAAACATTAGAGACAATTATGTGATTGTTAAATCTGAAAGTGATTTTCCAGAACCAACTGGAGGCGTTATTACCTTAAATGAAGATACTTATTACGAAATTAATGGTCTTATCACTTTAACAAATACGATAGATTTGAACGGTGCTTATCTTGCGGGTAAAGATGTTGGCGAAGATATCCTCTCTAGAACTTCCGGGACTATAATCCAATCAAGTGCAGGTGGTCTTATAAAAAATATTAGCCTTAATGGTGGACAAACATTTAATATCACTGGCGGAAGCTTATTAACAATTCAAAACTCAATTATATCAAACGCCACTACAGTTGGCAGTATAAGTAATGTTGGAGTGGCATTTTTAAATATTCTTCAATATACAAATAACAGTGATGGTGTTACATTTAGTGACATCAATACGTTATTATTAAACAATCAAGCTTGGCTAAGCTCTAATTCAGGTGTTTATGAGACATATTCTGGTACTTTTGACTTAATCCAGAAAGTAAGTGGTTTTTTTGATGTAAGTACAGGAAATACCGCCATAGATGTTTCTTCAAACCCAAATGTTACGAATGGTGTTATTTTAAATACTGTATTTAAAGGCACTGCCACTGATTACATTAATGAATACACAACAGGTGCTGGCATCAATTTTAACAAATCTTGGTATATCAATTCTCCAGGAATTAAAAATGAATATGATGATATTGCAACTGGTAATATTTACTATGATGGTAGCCTTTCAACAGGGTTTGGCCAAGAAATTGATGGTGTTTCAGGTGTAAAGTTATCAGGTGATACATCAAGCTCTTCATTGCTGAGGTTTGACACAAATTCGCAAAGTAATCGTTTAAGATATATTGGTAAAACAACAAGAAATTTTAGCTTCAAAGCAAGCTTGAGTGTTAGAGTTGCTGAAACTATAGCTGATTTTTATGCGTTTTACATTGTTAAAAACGGAACAACCCAAATTCTTAATAGTAAATCAATATTTTATAATGACAACAATCTAGTTGTAAAAAGTATTAGTTTATCAGGAAATTTAGAACTTAAAGAAAATGATTACATTGAAATTTACGTAGAGCGTTTAACCAATAATATCGGGCTCTTAAGTAGTTTAAGCAGCTTAGTTGTGTTTTCAATGAATTTAACTATAGATTAAAAGCGCCTAAAATAAAAATCTTCTAAATTTAAATATTACTAACTATTCTCTAAAAATTATAAAAGCCAGCGTTTACACGCTGGCTTTTAAATTAATAAACAATCAAAAAACACTACATTTTCAAATCAAAGCGATCTAATTGCATTACTTTAGACCAAGCAGCAACAAAATCTTTTACAAACTTTTCTTGAGCATTATTTGCTGCGTAAACTTCAGCAAGCGCTCGAAGTTCAGAATTAGAACCAAAAATCAAATCAGCTCTTGTGGCTGTCCACTTCACTTCACCAGAGTTACGATCAACAATTTCAAATAACTCATCATCTTCAGAAATTGAACGCCATTTATAATCCATGCTCAATAAGTTCACAAAGAAATCATTTGTTAAAACACCTTCTTGGTCTGTAAACACACCGTGATTCGAGTTGTCATAGTTAGCACCAAGTACTCGCATACCGCCAACTAAAACTGTCATTTCAGGTGGTGTCAAGGTTAGCAGTTGTGCTTTATCAACAAGTAATTCTTCAGTTGAATACGTGTATTTTTTACCGCTATAGTTTCTAAATCCGTCAGCATAAGGCTTTAAAAATTGCATCGATTCAACATCGGTTTGTTCTTGTAGCGCATCCATACGACCAGGCTGAAAAGGAACTGTTATTTCAATGCCAGCGTCTTTTGCTGCTTTTTCTATCGCCGCATTTCCAGCAAGAACAATTAAGTCTGCCATTGAAATTTCTTTTCCTGACTTTGCTTTGCGGTTAAACTTTTTTTGGATTTTTTCTAATTCAGAAATAACCTTATTTAATTCTTTAGGGTTATTTACTTCCCAATTGCGTTGCGGCTCTAATAAAATATGTGCACCATTAGCGCCACCACGTCTATCAGATTCACGATAAGTTGAAGCTGAAGCCCAAGCGGTTTTTACAAGTTCACTGGTACTTAAATCTGAATTTAAAATTTGTTTTTTAAGTGATTCAATATCATTTGAAGTCACTAATTTATGGTCAACAGCTGGAATTGGGTCTTGCCAGATAAAATCTTCTTCAGGAATTTCAGGTCCGATATAAGAACTTTTAGGTCCCATATCACGATGTGTTAATTTAAACCAAGCTTTTGCAAAGGCATCTTTAAAAGCATCTTCATCTTCTAAAAAGCGTTTAGAAATTTTCTTGTAAACTGGATCTTTAATTAATGCTACATCGGTTGTTAACATGTAAGGTTTCTGCTTTTTGTCTTCATCGAAGGCATGCGGTATAATAGCTTCAGCATCTTTAGCAACCCATTGGTGTCCACCAGCAGGACTTTTCATTAATTCCCAATCGTATTTGAATAAGAATGTTAAATAGTCGTGGCTCCATTCCGTTGGTGTAGATGTCCAAGTCACTTCAACTGTAGAAGTAATTGCATCTGCACCTTTACCTGATTTATATGAACTCTTCCAGCCTAAACCTTGTTCTTCAATAGGCGCAGCTTCTGGTTCAGGTCCCATGTGATGGTCTTCTGCTGCTGCATGTGTTTTACCTAAAGTGTGACCACCTGCAATAAGAGCAACTGTTTCTTCATCATTCATACCCATTCTAGCAAAAGTAACTCGAATTGCTTCTGCTGCTGCTAATGGGTCTGGAATACCATTTGGACCTTCAGGATTTACATAAATTAAACCCATTTGTGTTGCTGCAAGCGGATTTTGTAATTCGCCATCTTCTTCAAAACGCTTTCTTTTAAGCATTTCAGATTCTGGTCCCCAATAAACATCTTCTTCAGGCTCAAAAACATCAACACGACCTGCTGCAAATCCAGCAGTTTCAAAGCCCATATCTTCTAATGCAACATTACCAGCTAAAATCATTAAATCAGCCCAAGAAATTTTACTGCCGTATTTTTGTTTGACTGGCCAAAGTAAACGTCTGGCTTTATCTAAATTAGCATTATCTGGCCATGAGTTTAGTGGTGCAAAACGCTGTTGTCCTGAGCGTGAACCACCACGACCATCGCCGGTTCTATAAGTTCCAGCGCTATGCCAAGCCATTCTAATAAACAAACCACCATAATGACCGAAGTCTGCTGGCCACCATTCTTTAGAGTCTGTTAAAACTTTTCTGATGTCTTCTTTCAGTGCAAAATAATCTAAGCTTCTAAAAGCTTCAATGTAGTTAAAATCTTCTCCCATAGGGTTAGATTTATCAGCGTTTTGTCTTAAAATGTCAAGATTTAACTGATTTGGCCACCATTCTTTGGCCTCCATTTTTGCCTTTGATGTTTGGTTTTTTGCGTTTGACTGCGCATTGGCTTGAGCAGATAAATAAGGACAAGCTTCAATGCCTTGTGATGCTGGTTGAGCGAAGGCTATTGAAACAACCAACACCATCACTGATGTTAAAAATTTATTCATGATATTATTTTTTTAATTAATGAATCAAAAATAAATATACGAATATCTAAAACAATAAGTAAATCATATTTTAATACAATGGTTTGATAAGCTAACCTTATAGTTGTGAATTAGCGCTGTGTGATGTCTTTAAATAATCTATAAATAATTTGATTTATCCAAGGCTAATCCTTTCATTTACCTTGAGTTTAAAATAGCACTTAAGTGGTTTACTCCTGAACCAATTCTAAAAAATCGCTTTCAGAAATAATTTTGACGCCTAAACCTTCAGCTTTTTTGAGTTTACTTGGCCCCATTTTATCGCCAGCGACCAGATAATCAGTGCTTTTTGAGATTGAGCTGGTATTTTTAGCACCATTAGTTTCAATTAAATCTTTTAGTTCTTTTCGGCTAAATTTTTCAAAAACACCTGAAATTACAATTTTAAGTCCTTTCAATCGGTCACTTTGTTTAGCTTTTTCCGTCTCAGAAATTTGCATTTGTAAGCCGTGCTTTTGTAACCGAGCCACTAGTAGCTGATTGTCATTATCCTTAAAAAATGTGACTACCGATTGTGCGATCCGTTCGCCAATTTCATCAACTTGGGTAAGTTCTTCTTGAGTAGCTTGCATTAAAGCACTGATAGATTGATAATGTTTAGCTAAGGTTTTGGCAACTGTTTCTCCAACATAGCGAATGCCTAATGCAAATAATACGCGTTCAAAAGGTACTTGTTTAGAAGCTTCAATTCCTTTAATTAAATTTTCTGCTGACTTTTCAGCCATCCGATCTAATGGTAAGACATCTTCTTTTTGTAAAATATATAAATCGGCATAATTTTTTATTAAATCAGCATTAACCAATAAGGCCACTGTTTCGCCACCTATACCTTCTATATCCATAGCTTTACGAGAAATAAAATGCTGAATTCTACCGATTACTTGTGGCGGACAAGTTTTAGTGTTTGGGCAAAAATGAAGTGCCTCGCCTTCTTGTCTTACTAATTCTGTATGACATTCAGGACAAGTTGAAATATATTGCGTAGGCTTAGAATCTTGATACCGTTTTGTAAAATCTACCCCAACAATTTTAGGGATAATTTCGCCGCCTTTTTCAACAAATACGTGGTCATTAACACGAACATCTAGTTTCTCAATTTGGTCAGCGTTATGCAGGGAAGCGCGTTTTACAGTGGTTCCAGCTAACTGAACTGGTGTTAGATTTGCCACAGGCGTTATAGCTCCTGTGCGACCAACTTGATAGGTGATTGTATTTAAAACTGTGCTTACCTGTTCTGCTTTAAATTTATATGCCATTGCCCAACGTGGCGATTTTGCCGTATAACCCAGTTCATCTTGTTGATCTAAATTATTGACTTTAATAACTACACCATCGGTTTCATAAGCTAAATTATGACGCGCTTCATCCCAATAATTAATAAACTCTATAACCTCATCAATTGAATGAACCAACTTTGCTTCATTAGGAACATCAAAACCCCAATCACGAGCTTTCTGCAAACTCTCAAATTGTGTTGTAACTGGTAACTTTGTTCCTGTTAAATTGTAAAGCAAACACTGCAAAGGGCGTTTGGCAACTTCAGCACTATCTTGTAATTTTAAACTGCCAGAAGCTGTATTTCTAGGGTTTGCAAAAGGATCTTCACCTTGTTCAATACGTTCAGCGTTTAATTTCGCAAAGCCTTCATAGGGCAAAACAATTTCTCCTCTGATGTCAAAGCGTTCTGGAATATCTGTTCCTTTTAGCTTTAATGGTACATTTTTTATTGTCTTTATATTGGCGGTCACTTCATCGCCTTGGGTACCATCACCTCGTGTAACAGCTCTAAAAAGCTGACCGTTTTGGTAAGTTAAACTTATTGAAGCGCCATCATATTTCAATTCACAAACAAAACTGATGGGTTGTTCTATTTGCTTTTTTAAACGGCTTTCCCAATCTAACAAATCGTCTTTGGAGTACGAATTTGATAAAGAGTACATGCGAAAATCATGAATAACCGTTGGGAAATTTTTGGTAACCTGACCACCAACACGTTGAGTTGGTGAGTTGGAATCATACAATTCTGGATGTTGCGCTTCTAATTCTTGTAGTTCTTTTAGTTTAATATCAAACTCATAATCGCTAATTTCAGGTTGATCTAAGACATAATAATTGTAATTATGCTGATGCAGTTCTTCGCGAAGTTGCTGAATTTTTGACGCTATATCCATTCAATTAATATTTTTGATAAAAATACAACTTCGATTAAATTGACTCAAAATTATAATTCAAAAACTGATGTCATAAGTAGAAAAGATTTATTTTTCTTTAAATGGTTGCATTAATTGACCAAAAAAGTCTTGTGGGTAATCTTCTACTTTTTCAAAACCTAAATTAATATTTTTACCTTCTTTCGGAATGTAAGCTGTTTTAAAAATATAATCCCAAATACTCAAAGAAATACCAAAATTCATTCCGTAGCTGTGCGACTCTGGTAAAGCTTTAGAATGATGCCAAATATGCATTTTTGGGTTATTAAAAATATAACCTAACCACCCATAATTCCATGGCAAATTGGCGTGATTTAAATGACCGATAAACACACTGAACATATGCACCACGAAAAATTGCTCAATACCGAACCCAATCATCGCTAAGGGAATGTATTGAACAGATTTATAGATAATAGTTTCCATAAAATGAAATCTAAAATGAGCTGCAAAACCCATTTCTTGCACACTGTGATGAACTTTGTGAAATTTCCATAACCAAGGTTGTTTATGAAGTTGTACGTGAACAAACCATTGAATAAAATCGGCGACAACAAACATGATTAGAAGTTGTGACCAAACAGGCATACTTTGCAGTTCTATGGCTACGATGTTAGAAATACCAAACCAAGCCAAAACATCATTAAATAAGTTAACACCGATGTTTGATAGTGCATTGTAGCCAATTAAAGAAAATAGAAAAAAGTTGAAAAAAATATAAAATACATCGAGCCAGAAACCTTTGCGCAGAACTTTTTGTCCCTTTCGCCAAGGCAATATAATTTCAAATAAAAGCACCAATATTGAAAGTGCCAATAACCAATAAAAGTAATTGGTTAAATGTGGGTTGGCAATTTCTGAAACTAAGTAATTAAAATAACCTACGAAAGATTCTTCAACTATATTTAGATACTTCTCTAACATATTACAAAAATAGACATTCTATGCCCTAGTAATTGTAACACAAATCACAAAAAGCCTTTAAAACTTCGGAAAAAAACGACCAGTTTTAGATTGATAGGCTTTATAGTCAGGAAATTTTTTGCGCAATAATTGTTCTTCATAAGTAGATTTAAACCAAAATAAAATAAGTAGACTAAAAGAAATTATAAGTTTCCAGCTATTAGAATTTAACATTGCATAACTAAAACACACCAGAAGAATGGCTGTGTATATGGGATGCCTGATATATTTAAAAACACCTGAAGTCATTAATGTTGAATCATGTTTAGGGCTCGGAAAAGGCGACAAATTAGTGTTTAATTGAAGTAAAGCCAGCAAACCGATTATAACACCTATGCCAATAAAAGCCCACCAAAACCAGCCCGATACATCTATTAGTAAAGAAACTTCAATTTGTACGGGAATCACATACAAAACAAACAATACGGCTTGCAAACTAACGTAAATTAAATCTTTCAACTTTGGCATCATTCAAATTTAGGTCAATTCCTTCGATTACTGACAATTATCATTTATAAGGCCTCAATTTAAAGCTAATTTTGAATAAATTCCTATAAACCATGCAAGATTTAATTGCAAAATACAATGTTCCTGGGCCGAGATACACAAGTTATCCAACCGTGCCATTTTGGGAAGACATCGATTTTTCTACCCAAAAATGGATTTCAAGTTTGCAGCAACAAGATTCTAAAGCCTTAAGTCTGTACATTCATTTACCATTTTGTGAAAGTCTATGCACCTTTTGCGCTTGTAATAAACGCATTACAAAGCGGCATGATGTCGAAAAGCCTTATATCGAAGCTGTTTTAAAAGAATGGCAAATGTATTTAGAGATTTTAGATGAAACGCCTGTTTTAAAGGAAATTCACTTAGGCGGTGGAACGCCGACTTTTTTTTCTGCTGAAAACTTAGAAAATCTTATCAAATCTATTTTAGATACGGTTGAAGTAACTGATGAAATAGAATTTAGCTTTGAAGGTCACCCGAACAACACTAGCCGAGCTCACCTAGAAACACTTTATGATTTAGGATTTTCACGCGTAAGTTATGGCATTCAAGACTATAATCCCAAAGTACAAATAGCCATCCACCGAATTCAAAGTTTTGAAGCCGTTGAACATGCTACTAACATAGCGCGAGAAATTGGTTACAAATCAGTTGGTCACGATATTATTTTCGGTTTACCTATGCAAAGCCTTGAAGATGTAATTAATACTATCGAAAAGACTAAATTACTGATGCCAGACCGCATTGCATTTTACAGTTATGCACATGTGCCGTGGACCAAAGGTAATGGTCAGCGCGGTTATAATGAAAGTGATTTACCTTCGCCTGAACTCAAAAGACAGCAATATGAAACCGGTAAAAAAATGTTAGAAGAAATCGGTTACATAGAAATTGGGATGGATCATTTTGCGCTTCCAGAAGACGATTTATCTAAAGCATATCACACCAATACCTTGCATCGAAATTTTATGGGTTACACCACAACAAAAACCCAGACAATGATTGGTCTAGGCGTTTCTGCAATTAGTGACAGCTGGTTGGCTTTTGCTCAAAACGAAAAAAAACTTGACGATTATTACAAGAAAATTAATCGAAATGAATTACCAATTTTCAGGGGACACCTATTAAACAACGAAGACTTAATTATAAGAAAGCAAATTTTAAATTTAATGTGTAACTTTGAAACCAAGTGGAATAAAAAAGAGGAAGCCATTATAGATTTTAACTCAATCATAAATAATTTAAGTGAGTTTGAAGCCGACCAACTTTTAACAATTCATCAAAACTCAGTTGAAGTTTCTCAGAAAGGCAAAGCATTCATAAGGAATATATGCATGGCATTTGATTTACGCCTAAAAAGAGCCCAACCAGACCAGCAACTCTTTTCTATGACTATATAATATTCAACCTAAAAATCCAAAACAATGAAAAACATTTTAGTACCAGTCGATTTCTCTAAGCCATCTGAAAATGCCCTTAGAGTAGCTGCAAAACTTGCGCAACGTAATAATGCTAAGATTCACGTTTTACACGTTATTGAACTCGCTGAATCACTTTTTGGCGCTGAACAATTTAATGTCGATGATGAGCAAATCATCTTTTTTATGAAATTAGCTAAAAAGAAATTTAGCGACTTTTTAGATAAAGATTTTTTGAAAGATATTGAAACCAACGATTTAGTTGAAGTCGGTTCTGCTACATTTGGCATTAAAGAAGCGGTTAAAGATCAAGATATAGATTTAATTATCATGGGTTCAAATGGCGCAAGCGGTTTAGAAGAAGTTTTAATTGGCTCCAATACAGAAAAAGTTGTTAGACATTCTAACGTACCTGTTTTAGTAGTTAAACACGACATCGAAAATTTAGATTTTAAAACCGTTTTATTCGCTACTGATTTTGAACTTGAAAATGTGGAAGCTTACAATAAAGCCAAAACATTTGCTGACAGTTTCGGCGCTAAAATGAAATTAGTTTACGTTAACTTACCAGGAAATCAATTTTATAGCACAAGTGAAGTTACTAATCACATGCGCAATTTTTTAAATGAAGTTCAAGTTCCTCTAAATCATGAAAACATAATTATTTACAATGATTATACAATAGAGCAAGGCGTTTTAAACGCTGCAAATAATGAAAGTGCCGAGCTTATTGCTATGCCAACTCATGGCAGAAAAGGTCTATCTCACTTCTTTAATGGTAGTATTGGTGAAGACGTTGTTAATCACTCAGATTTACCAGTCATTACATTTAAAATTTAAGTAAAGATTTTGTAAATCCAACAACAAATACAAATAAAAAACTATTTTTAAGGTGTAATTAACCCGTTACACCTTTTTTTATGTTAAAAAAAATATTTAGCACTATACTCGTTTTAAACTTAACCAGTTGCCCAGCTGTTGTTGATATTGATAATACAGTTTCGGTTTACGAGGGTAATTTAGTTTTAGAAAACAATCAGCCGGCAAATAATGTTATTCTTGGTTTAACAAATACTGATATTGAAACTTATGATTCGGTAGAGTTTTTCAATAGTTTTGATGATCTTGGCGTTGAAACAACTTCAGATGAAAATGGTGTATTTAGCATTTTTCATCCTAAAAACATCAATAATTCGCACTTATATATTAAGAATAACGAAGACTATTTATTTCAAATTGAAGTTGATGGTGAAGTAATTTTAACACCGATTATTATAAGACCATACAATGCAGATGAGTATGAATTTAAGTATATTAACCAACGAGTTAAAAAACTAAATTAATGGATCATTCAAAACTTATTGCGCTCATTTTTATTTTCACTACTTCATTTAGTTTTGGTCAAAATTTAAATGCATCAAATAAAGCAGTTGAGAATGATTCGCTATTTCATTATGAACTTTTATTAGGGACAGGTATTTTTGAAGCGGTTGGCGATAATTTCATCCATGAAGCTTATGATGGAAATGACTTAGGTTTTAATATTGGTTTTAACTTCTTTTTTTACAAAAACTTAGGCATTGGAATTCATCTAAAACGCTCTGAATTAGATTTAGCGAAAGATAATTTTTTAGGAAGTCGATTTCATTCAGCACGAATTTCTACACACGCGTTTTTTGGACTATACAAATTAAAACTAGCTAGAAAACTTGAATTAAGAACGAGTTTGGGTTATAGTTTATCTACCTTAAAAAATAGAAAAAACACTGGCAATAATGATTATAAGCTTAATTTTAATGGTTTAACAGGCGGCGTATTTGTTCAATACTTTTTTAACAAGGCCGAAAACTTAGGTATTGGCGTAGGGATTGACTATAATTATAACTTATCTGACCGAGTAAGAACTTCAAATCAGTACAATGACTTTGTTAATCAAAATCAGTTTTACACCTTAAACTTTATGTTAGTTATAAAATCAGAAGCCTTGAGCTATTACTCAAGGCCTCAAAACAACTAACTAATTAAATCTATAATTAAGAATTTGATTTTATTGTATTAATCAAATCATCTTTTTGCAAAACGCCGCTTTGTCGCCAAAGTTGTTTTCCATTTTTAAAAATTAGCATCGTTGGCACACCTCTAACTTGATATTTTGCTGCTAAAGCTTGATTTTTATCAACATCAATTTTTATAATTTTAACCTCATCACCAAGTTCAGATTTAACATCTTCTAAAATTGGTGACAGCATTTTACAAGGTCCACACCAATCAGCGAAAAAATCGATTAATACAGGCGTGTCGCTTTCTATAATTTTATTAAATTTTTCACTCATAACTTTTATTTATTATTAATGTTACAAACTACTTGCCAAAACGCTCAAACATCGCTTTTGTCAGTTCTTCTTGATGGTCTGGATGAGCTATTGAAATAAGTGCTTCTGCTCGTTGCTTTAAGTTTTTCCCGTATAAATTAACTACTCCATTTTCAGTTACAACATAATGAACGTGGGCTCTGGTTGTTGTAACGCCAGCACCTTGATTTAAAAATGGTACTATTTTAGTTAAACCTTTAGCAGTAGCTGAAGGCATGGCTATAATTGCTTTTCCACCTTCAGAAAGTGAAGCACCTCGTATAAAATCCATTTGACCGCCAACACCTGAATATTGACGTTTACCAATAGTATCTGCACAAACTTGACCTGTCAAATCAATTTCTATAGCTGAATTTATGGCAGTTACTTTTGGGTTTCTTCTAATTAAAGCCGTATCATTAGTGTATGAGGCTTCTTTAAAATGAACCAACGGATTTTCATCTATAAAATCATATAGCTTTTGAGAACCCATAGCAAAACAAGTCACTATTTTTCCTTGCTTAACAACTTTATGCTCTCCTGTTATGACTCCTTTTTCAACTAAAGGAAGTACACCATCTGAAAACATTTCAGTATGAATCCCTAAACCTTTATGTTGGTCTAAATTTGCTAATACGGCATTTGGTATAGCACCTATTCCCATTTGAAGTGTTGCACCATCTTCAACAAGATGTGCCACATGCTGACCTATTTTTTCTTCAATAGGAGTTGGAATTAAAGCATCATGGGCAAATATGGATTCATCTACTTCAATAGCAGCATCAATTTGATCAACATGAATAATTCCATCACCGTGCGAACGAGGTACTTGAGGATTTACTTGGGCAATTATTCGTGTGGCCTTCTCGATTGCTGACAATGTCACATCTACTGAAGTTCCCAATGAACAATAACCATGTTTATCTGGTGGTGAAACTTGAATAAAAGCAACATCTAATGGTAAGATATCTTTTTTAAATAACAAACTGATTTCACTTAAAAAAATAGGCACGTAATCTCCATGAGTAGAATTTATAGCATTACGAACATTACCACCAACAAAAAAACTATTGATTTTAAAGACATTTGAATAAGGCTCTTGTGTATACCTTGCATTTCCTTCGGTATGAAGTTGAGCGATTTCAACATCTTCTAATTCCTCATAACGATCGCACAAGGCATCAATTAGAACTTGTGGTGTCATAGCGGCACCTTGAAAAAAAATACGGTCACCGCTGTTGACGAGTGAAACGGCTATTTTTTTATCTGTATATTTCATATAATTATATTTAATGACAATTTAAATCGGCTGTCACTTTTTCAGTCATCGGTTTTGGAGAAATATATGGAATACCTAATCCCATACCTCGTAAAATAAACAATATACCAATAACAGCAACTGCATAAGGTATGATTTTACGTAGGTTTAACTTTAATACATTTTTTGTAAAATCCCTCATATAAGTTACCATAGCCATCATTGGTATTGTACCTAAACCGAATAAAGCCATGTAAGCAGCACTCATTGTTAAGTCTGCCGTTGCTATTGAGGCAAAAACAGCCATATAAACTAATCCACATGGTAGAAAGCCATTTAAAAATCCTAAATAAAAAAATGTATCAAAACTTTTCTTTTTGAAGCTTTCACCCATCTCAGATTTCACTTTAGCCACTGCTTTGTAAAAAGGTTTAGAAATTTTAAACTTTTGTAATTGCTTTTGAGGTAAAATAACAGAAAGTAGCATTATTATACCAATTATAATAGATAATTGTTGCTGAAAACCAAAGGTAGCAATACTTTCACCTAATAAACCAAAAACTAAACCAATGATGATGTAGGTTAATACTCTACCTACGTTGTACAATAGTATTTGAAGGCTTTTTTTATAGGGATTATGCTGAGAAACTGGCAACATTAATGCAATTGGCCCGCACATTCCTACACAATGTAAACTTCCTAAAAACCCTAGTATGAAGGCGGACCAAAGCATTATTTATTAATTTTTTTAGTTACCATATAATCTTCATTATTATATGAAAACTTCAATATAGCATCCCAACGACCTGATGTAAAGTCATTATGAGGTAATACAAAACGTGATGACTTCAACTGAAGGTTTGTGGTAAAATCAAGTGCTTTATCTGATGGTCTATACATAAATAATTCAGCCTTAATATCAGCAAAATTAAATTCTGTTGGAAAAATAATTTCTAAACCTTCTTTAGCCAGATTAATTTCAACATTTTGATCTAAAGCCAACGCTTTTTTTGAGTCGTCTATATCTTTTTGAAGGGTTAAATTTTTCTTGTAATATGATTCGACTACTAAATCGTGATCATATTTATCATCGGTTAACATATTAACTACAAAAAACATGATAAAGCCGATAAATAGAATGAAAGCAATGACTATTGAAGTTCCCCAGTTTAATTTCATTATCGTAAAAGATTTGTGTTCGAGAAACAAATATCATTTTTTACTGCGGTAAAATTTATGATAATCGTCATACTTATACCAAATATTCTATAAAATGAGATAAAAGAAATTGAATTATAATTGCCTTAATCAAGGCAAAAAAATTAAGCATAGCCTAAGCTACGTTTCATTTTTTTAACGAAGAGAAAGGCAATTAGAAACTAATTATTTGTCTTATTTTATGGGATATTTGGTATTATATAAAACAAAAAACCTTTTGATTTAACAAAAGGTTTTTTGAGTTGTTTAAACTTAAAACTAATTAAAAGTTCTTGGTCCCATAAAATTGGTTTTTGTTTTGTCAATAAGTGTTTTATTACTGTAAACACCAATTTCAAGATCGTTCTTATCACCCGATAGTAGGGCTGGATTAATTTCAATAAACAGTGTTCCTTCAGATAGACCTTGTTCAGGAATAGTGAAGTTATTTTCTTTTACAAGTTTAATTTTTCCTTTATGAGATAGTAATTCAAAATGTATACTATCCATTTCTTTAGTGGTTTTATTGATGATTTTGTAGGTAAATACGTTACTTACCATGCCGTTTTCTTTGGTTTCATAAAGTTCACCTGGTAAGCGTAAAATCTTTGCTTCAACACTTGTGCGTAAAAACAACATTCCTATTAAAATTCCGATTAAAATAACTAAAACACCTGAATAGGCTTTCATACGAGCCGAAAATTCAAATGGCTTTTTCTTTTCAATATTTTCTTCGCTAGCATATCTAATTAAACCTTTAGGTAAATTAACACGCTCCATGACCAAATCGCATGAATCGATACAAGCTGTACAATTTACGCATTCTAATTGTGTCCCGTTTCTAATATCAATACCAGTTGGACAAACGGTAACACATTGATTACAGTCTATACAGTCGCCATAACCTTCTGCTTGTCGATCTTCATTTTTCTTGAATTTTTTACGGCCTTTTTCGGCTTCTCCACGTTTGTGATCATAAGCAACGACGACAGATTTATTGTCTAGTAACGCACCTTGTAAACGACCATAAGGACAAGCGATGATGCAAACCTGTTCTCTAAACCAAGCGAAAATAAAGTAGAAAACTCCTGTGAAAATAATAAGCGGTATAAACGTTCCCAAATGTTGCATTGGGCCTTCTGTAATGTATTTTATTAACTCGTCACTACTAATTAGATAAGCAAGAAATATATTTGCTACCAGGAATGAAATAATGGCGAAGATTAACCACTTAGATGATTTTTTGATGATTTTTTCTTTATTCCAAGGCATTTTATCAAGCTTCATTTGCTTGTTACGATCACCTTCTATAGCATATTCAATTCTGCGAAAGACCATTTCTAAAAAAATGGTTTGTGGGCAAATCCACCCGCAGAAAATTCGCCCAAAAGCAACGGTAAAAAAAGCAATAAAAACAACGCCAATAATCATGGAAATTACAAACAAGTAAAAATCTTGCGGCCAAAATGGAAATCCGAAAATATTGAACTTACGTTCTAAAACATTAAATAGTAAAAACTGATTACCATCAATTTTAATAAATGGTGCTGAGAATAAAAAGATTAAAAGAGCATAACTTACCCACTTCCTGTATTCATAAAACTTGCCTGAAGGTTTTTTAGGATAGACCCATTGGCGCTTACCATCATCATTAATGGTGCCAATGCTATCTCTAAATTTTTCGCTATTGCTACTTTGATCTTCCATGTCAGTTTAATTTAGATTATGATTCAGGTTGCCAAATAATTTCGCCTTCAGCCGCTTTAGGGTCAGCTGGCTCTGTACCATATAAACTTAGCACGTAACTAGCAACTTGTTGCATTTCAGAAGGTTTTAAATCGTTTTTCCATGACACCATACCTTTACCTGGACGGCCACCTTCGCTAATTGTTTTAAAGACATTTTTAATACCACCGCCTAAAATCCAATTTTCGTCTGTTAAATTTGGCCCAATACCACCACCACCATCAGATTTGTGACATGCAACACAATTAGTTGTATAAATGGCTTCACCAGCTTGTAAGTCTGAGGCTTCCGTTAACATGGTAACTGTTTCAAAGTCTACTAAATCTTTGGCTGTTTTTTTATACTCTTCTATATCGATTTTAGCCTGAGCCACTTCCATTTCATATTCTTCTTCCTGGGTATAATCATTAAACACGTGGAATCTCGCCAAATAAACAACAGCAAAGACAATGCTAATGTAGAAGCTATAAACCCACCATGGCGGAAGCTTATTGTCGAGCTCTCTAATACCATCATAGTTATGGTCAAGCTCAATTTCTTCTTCAGTTTCAATTGGTTTTGAACGAGTTAAGGCTTTTAACAGCCAGTCAAACTTCTTCGCAAAGGCTTGTTTACGTTCTGCTTCAAGAGCGTGATAGCGTTCTTTTTTATCTTCTGTTAAAGCTTGATAAAGCGTATTATTTAGAGCTGAGATTGATACTTCTATCGCTACTGAAAATAAAAATACTATTCCAAGAAAAACCCAAGTATTAGGATATTCAAGTACAGCCCACTGGCCTGGTTCAGTTTCTACTAAATACTCGACTCCTATGAAAGCCACACTTAGCAGAACAATAATTCGTAAAAATGATGCTAAATTTCTCATTGTTTATCTTCTTTTTTTTGCTCTAAAGGCAGTTCGCTTAAAAATTTAATATTTTTCTTATTGTAAGTCATCACCCACCAAAACAGTGCAACAAAAAAGGTAAAAAAGATGAGTAATGAAATAATAGGGTATAACTCAATTCCTACTATAGTTTCTAGATTTTCTTTTACAAACTTCAACATAACTTTAAGTTTTATTTAGAAGCAGAAGCTTCTTGAGTTTTGTTTACTTTTATATCTGTTCCTAGTCTTTGAAGGTAGGCAATTAAAGCAACGATTTCGCGGTTTTTCATTTCAACAAACTCTAAACCTTGTGCTTCAGCTCTTGCACGATCAGCTTCATAACTTTTTACAAAATCTGGATCGTTATATAAGTTCTTTTCTATTTCAGCGCCTTGCTTTAGCATTTGTTCTTGAGCATTTTCAATTTCTTCTTCTGAATATGGCACACCTAGTGTTACTAAAGTTTGCATTTTAGCTTCAGTATCAGACTTGTCTAATTCATTTTTAATTAACCACTGATAACTTGGCATAATTGAACCTGGTGAGGTACTCTGCGGATTATACATGTGATTAAAATGCCAGTTATCTGAATATTTATTACCAAGGCGATGCAAATCTGGTCCTGTACGCTTACTTCCCCATAAAAATGGATGATCATATACGTATTCTCCAGCTTTAGAATATTCACCATAACGTTCTACCTCACTTCTAAATGGACGTACCATTTGAGAGTGACAGCTTACACAACCTTCACGCATGTATAGGTCACGTCCTTCAAGTTCAAGAGGCGTATAAGGTTTAACACTTGTAATTGTTGGAATATTAGAGTCTACTAATAAAGTTGGTACAATTTGAACTATACCACCAATTAAAATAGCTATGGTTGCAAGCACAGCCAACTGAATTGGCTTACGCTCTAACCAAGTATGAAAAGTTTCTCCAGCTAAACGACGTTTTGATATTCTTTTAAGTGGTGCAGCTTCAGCTAATTCGTTTTCAACTGCAGAGCCTGATCTAATAGTTTGAACGACATTTACAATTAACATGATCATTCCTAAAATATACAATGTACCACCGATAGCTCTCATCCAATACATTGGCATAATTTCGGTAACGGTTTCTAAGAAGTTACCATAAACTAATGTTCCATCAGGATTGAACTGTTTCCACATAGATGCTTGTAAAAATCCGGCCACGTACATTGGTAAGGCATATAAAACAATACCTAAGGTTCCTACCCAGAAGTGTGCGTTAGCTAAACCGACTGAAAACAACTTTGTTTTAAATAATCTAGGCACTAACCAATAAATCATACCAAAGGTTAAGAAACCATTCCAAGCTAGTGCACCAACATGAACGTGAGCAATAATCCAATCAGTAAAATGGGCAATAGCATTTACGTTTTTAAGTGACAACATTGGTCCTTCAAATGTTGCCATACCATAACCTGTAATAGCAACAACCATAAATTTAAGAACAGGATCAGTCCTAACTTTATCCCAAGCACCTCTTAGAGTTAACAAACCGTTAATCATACCACCCCAAGATGGCATTAATAACATAATTGAAAATGTAGTCCCTAAACTTTGCGCCCAATCTGGTAGAGCTGTATATAATAAGTGGTGAGGACCAGCCCAGATATATATGAAAATTAAAGACCAGAAGTGAATGATAGATAATTTATAAGAATATACAGGTCTGTTTGCTGCTTTAGGAACAAAATAATACATTAAACCTAAGAACGGAGTTGTTAAAAAGAAGGCTACGGCATTATGACCATACCACCACTGCACCAAAGCATCTTGAACACCAGCGTAAACTGAATAACTTTTTAGAAAACTAACAGGTAACTCTAAATTATTAAATATATGAAGTACAGCAACAGTAACGAAAGTTGCCACGTAGAACCAGATTGCCACATAAAAATGACGTTGGCGACGCTTAATCATGGTTCCGATTAAGTTCCACCCAAAAGCAACCCAAACTATTGCAATTGCAATATCTATTGGCCACTCAAGCTCTGCATACTCTTTAGTTGTTGTGTAACCCAATGGTAATGTAATTGCGGCTGCAACGATGATTAATTGCCAACCCCAAAAGTTTAATTTACTTAAGAAGTCGCTAAACATTCTTGCTTTAAGTAAACGTTGAGTTGAGTAGTATACACCAGCAAAAATGGCATTCCCAACAAAGGCAAAAATTACTGCATTCGTATGCAACGGTCTTAATCTCCCAAAACTTAACCACGAAATGCCGTCAGTTAAATCTGGAAATAAAAAAAGAAAAGCCAACAAGAGGCCAACAGACATTCCTACAACACCCCAAACAATGGTTGCATACAGGAAGTTTCTTACGATCTTATTATCGTAGTTAAATTGCTCTAACTCCATAGTTATGATTGTTTATGTTTATGATTTGGTTTTTGATTTTCTGAAGAAGATGAAGAACCCGATTTATCAGTTTTAACTAGCTCATCATCAAATAACATTCGTACTGATGGTGTATAAGTATCTTCATATTGATGGTTTTTTACTGAAACTATAAACACAATAAAAAACACAATCGCTATAGCAATACTGATAGCTAGTAAACCGTAAATAACGTTCATAGTGTTAATTTTATCCAAAAGTAAAGGCATTATGAAGCTTAAAAAATGACTTTAGTCATATTTAAAGTTCTTTACATTTTTGGAAGTTTTTTTGAAATATATGCGGTTGCTAAAGTTGTAAATACCACGATACTAATTGAACTTAATGGCATTAAAATAGCCGCAATAACGGGTTTTAATTGCCCAGTTACTGCAAAATATAGACCTATACTATTGTAGATAAATGAAAACAAAAAACTTAACTTGATCACACGCATACCTTGTTGAGAAACTTTTAAAAAATCGGCTAGGTATTTAAATTGCTTAGCGCTTAAAATGGCATCACAAGCTGGCGAAAAGACATTAACATTTTCTGAAATCGCAATACCTACATCAGCTTGTTTTAGCGCGCCAGCATCATTAAGTCCGTCTCCTAACATACAAACTTGCTTTCCTTCTTCTTGAAGTGCTTCGATATAGCGCATTTTTGCATCGGGTTTTTGATTAAACTTTAACTGGGTAGATTGTGGCAATAATTTGCTTAAATACTGCTTTTCTCCAGTATTGTCACCTGACAGAACAACTAGTTTATAAGTTTGGTCTAAGGTTTTAAAAAGGTCTTGTAAACCTTCACGATAGGAAGTCTCAAATACAAATTTTCCTAAAACTTGCTGGTCTTTTTTAACATAGACTGCGGTTTCATTTAATTTTTGATGTGATGAATTTGCCTCAACAAAACTGTGAGAGCCTAGCTTATAATTGTGTGAGTTGAATGTTGAATGAATGCCTTCGCCTAGGATTTCTTCAAAATCATCTACAGTTTTAAGGTCTAAAGTATCTAAAAAGCTATAAAGTTCTCGACTTAATGGATGATTAGAATTTCTAAACGAATCTTTTAAAATCGCTGTATCTTCAGCCGATAATGTTAAACCATGATAAGCTATTTTACTCATCTTACTTGAGCTAATCGTTCCTGTTTTGTCAAACACAAATGTGTTAATTTCAGCAAATTGTTCTAAGCTATTAATGTGCTTGAGATAAAAACCATGCTGACCAAAAATTCGAAGTAAATTTCCCATCGTAAATGGTGTTGCTAAAGCTATGGCACAAGGACAAGCAATAATTAATACAGCTGTAAATACATTAAGGGCTAAAGCCGGTTGATAAAACAGCCAAAAAATAAGTGAAATACTTGCTATACTTAATACCGCAACGGTAAATTTTTTACTTATTTTATCTATTAAAGATTTAAATTTTGGCTGATAGTCACTTTTAAAAATATCATTACTCCAAAGCTGTGTTAAGTAACTTTGTTCAACCGATTTTTCAGCAATAACTTCAATGGCATTTCCTACAATTTTTCCGCCAGCAAAAAGTTTATCGCCAGATTTTTTCTTCACTAATTTTGCTTCACCTGTTACAAAACTATAATCGATGTTAGCTTCATCTGTCATCAAAATTGCATCAACAGGAATAAGTTCCTGATTTCTAATAAGCAAGCGATCTTCCTTTTTGATTTTAAATACTTCAATATTTTCTTCAGAATTAGTTTGAGGATGTATTTTTGTAATCGCTATTGGAAAATACGACTTGTAGTCACGCTCGAACGATAGGTAATTATAAGTTTTTTGTTGAACGAATTTACCAAGCAACAAGAAAAAAACTAAACCTGTAAGACTATCAAAAAAACCAGTTCCTAAATTGAAGCTTATATCAACAACACTGCGAATAAAAAGCACTGATATACCGAGTGCTATCGGTACATCTATATTTAACATTTTAGATTTTAAGCCTTTGTAAGCCGAAATGAAGTAATCTTGACCTGCGTAAAAAACCACCGGTACACTAAAGCTAAACATTAGCCATCTAAATATGGGTTTGTATTGGTCTAACCAAAACTCATTCACTTCAAAATACTCTGGAAATGACAAAAACATTACATTGCCAAATGCAAAACCAGCCACACCTATTTTGTAAATTAAACTATTATTATTCGCGCCTGTTTTTTTCTCTAAATTCTCTAAACTGATGTAAGGTTCATATCCAATTGAAGTTAACAGTTCTACAATATGCTTAAGCGAAGTTGATTCTGTATTATAAGTAATATTAATACTTTTCTTAGGGAAATTAACCTGTGAATGCTTTATTGCTGGCTGAAGCTTATTTAGGTTTTCTAAAATCCAAATACAAGAGCTACAATGAATGTGTGGAATGTAAAGACTTACAACTTCAGTTGAAGCATCTGCAAAATCGATTAACTTCAGCTTAATATCTTCTTGATCTAGGAAATCGAATTTACCTTTAATTTCTTCTGGTGTTGCGCCAGGATTTTGGCTTAAATCGTAATAACAACTTAAATCATTTTCAGAAAAAATTTCATAAACTGTTTTACAACCATTACAGCAAAAATGCTTCTCATCATGAATGATATCAGTCGGTTTACAGTCATCACCACAATGATAACAGGAATTAATTTTTGACATTTAAGAAGTTTTGCTCAAAATTGACCTAAATGAGTGATATTAAAAATGATAAGCATCAGCTTTTATAAAATTATACGTAACTTTAGACCAAAATTTATGAGATGAAGATTTTATTATTAGCGGTTTGTGTATTTACAACAAGTCTAGGTTTTACTCAAGAATGGTTTGATGGGAAATGCCAATTAAACACTGCAATCTCTGAAGAGCAATATAAGAGTGAAAAAATTAGAAATTTACTTACAATTATTATTGCTCAAGATAATACCTTAATTATTAACGATGAACCATACAAACAGCTTTCAGAAATTAAGTTTAAAGAGCTCATACTTAACTTTATAGATAACCCAAAGCAAAAAAATCGATTAGCAGAATCTCCAAAAAAAGCAATTATAGCTATGCGAGCTTTTGGTAACAAAGACCGATACAAATTACTTGAGAATTATATACGAGAAGTGTACCTATACGTTTGGAATGTTACCGCAAAAAAAGAATTTAATAAAGCTTTTGCTGAATTAAATTGTAATAAGCGAGAACGCATATTTTCTAAGTTTTACCCTTATAATTTATACAAAATAACCGAAGGAAAACAAAACAAAAACCGGTTTCCGTCAAATACGCCCGGACCACCACCATTTCCAAGTGATGTTAAAGATAACTAATCATCTTAATTTTAAAAGAACTGAACCTTCCAGTAAATCTAACTCATCTGCTAACAATTGAAGATAAGCATGCTGTTGATTTTCAACCATTGTAACCTTAATATTTTTTAACTGAACTAAACCAGCATCAGGACATTTACAATTAATCTTTTTGTAGACTTTTAAACCTTTAATGGCAGACTTTGGAGATGTCTTAAAATTAAAAAAGTACATAATTTGTGCCATATCTTGTGCTTTGATAGGTTGTTCTGAAGCCGCAACATTAACTGAAACAAGCTTGTAATTAGAGTTTTCTTTGTGACTTAAATACAATTGATTAAGCCCATCATTTTTTTCAATTAGCTCAGTTTCTTCATAATAATTGACCTCACAGTCGTAACCTGACTTACATGTAATTTTTGTGTTTGATATGCTCAGCGGTTTACATGAAAATAACAACAATAAAAATAATACCACGTAAAATCTCATACCGAATAATTTTAATCAAATATAAGCCATTCAAACTATAACTTTTGTTTAACTTATATAGTTTTAAATTAAACAATATAACTCATACTTTTGAAATATGAGTTTACATGAAATAAACCAAAGTATAAAATTACCGATATCTAAAGAAAAGGCTTGGGCATTTTTATCAAATCCTGAAAACCTTCAAAAAATAATGCCAGATGATATGGGCTTTGAAATTATTTCTGGCTTAAGTAAACAAACATATCCAGGACAAATAATTCAATATAAAGTCACGCCATTTAAAGGTTTCACAACAAAATGGGTTACTGAAATCACACAAGTTCATGAACCTGATTATTTTGTTGATATACAGTTATTAGGACCTTATAAAATATGGCATCATCAACACTTTATTAAAGAAATCGAGAACGGCGTTGAGATAACAGACATTGTACATTATCAGGTGCCTTTTGGTTTTATTGGTGAATTATTACGTCCTGTTTTAATAGAGCCAAAACTTAAACAAATTTTTAATCAAAGAACTTCAAAAATGCATGCCATTTTTGGAGTGTATAAAAACTAAATGCTATGAAAAAGAATATACTACTAATTGGAGGAAGCAAAGGCATCGGACTTGAAATAGTTAAGCAATTACATGAAAGTCATAACTTAATTGTTGCTTCAAGAAGTGACGAAAACTTAAGTGAATTCAATCTTAACTATCAAAAGTTTGATGCTCTAAACGATGATGTTTCAAACTTAGATTTACCAGACCAACTTGATGGTTTGGTTTATTGTCCTGGCTCAATTAATTTAAAGCCTTTTAAAATGATGAAGCCTTCGGTTTTTGAAGAAGACTTGCAACTTAACTTTATGAGTTTGGTTAAGATTACACATGGGCTTTTAGGAAAATTAAAAGCATCAGAACAAGCAAGTTTGGTCTATTTTAGCACGGTAGCTGTTCAAACAGGCATGCCTTTCCACACAAGCGTTGCTGCAGCAAAAGGTGCTATTGAAGGGTTTGCTCGCTCACTAGCAGCAGAATATGCACCGTCATTTCGTGTTAATGTGATTGCACCATCATTAGTTAACACACCACTTGCTGGAAAATTATTGGGTAACGATAAAAAGAAAGAAAAAATGGATGATCGCCACCCATTAAAACGAGTTGGTGAGCCTAAAGACATCGCCAGCATAGCAAGCTTTTTACTATCTGAAGAATCAACCTGGATTACAGGACAAATTTTAGGTGTAGACGGCGGAATGTCTAGCTTAAACGTCAGCTAATTAAAATATATTTTATAATTTAACCTGCTATCTATAGCAGGTTTTTTAATGCTCAAAATTATGGACACACCTTTTAATATTTTTTGGTTTAGAAGAGATTTACGCTTGAATGATAATGTAGGCCTATACAACTGTTTAAGACAAAATGAAGCGACTTTGCCTATCTTTATTTTTGATAAACATATTTTAGATGAATTACCAAAAGACGATGCTAGAGTAAATTTTATTCACGATGAAATTCAAAAAATGAGAGCTGAACTTCAGGAAAAATACGGTAGTTCAATAGCAACTTATTACGGTTATCCTGAAGAAATATTTACTGAAATTATTAAAGATTATAATATTAAAGCTGTTTTCACCAACAGAGATTATGAACCTTATGCGTATAAGCGTGATGCCAAAATCAAAGCACTTTTAGCTCAAAAAGGTATTGAATTTCGTGATTTTAAAGATCAAGTAATTTTTGAAAAAAACGAAGTTGAAAAAAATAGCGGTGGCATGTATTTGGTTTTTACGCCTTATATGAAGCAATGGAAAAAAGAATTCGAAAAAATTAGTCTAGATGAATACAATTCTGAGGCTTACTTAGATAACACTTTTGAAAATTCTCGCTTACCGAACTTGAGTTTAAGTGACATGGGTTTTGAAGCATCGTCCATAAAAGTGCCAGAATATCACCTAGAAGAAGAATTTTTAGAAAATTACGAAGAAACTAGGAATATTCCTTCTGTAAATGGCACATCCAGATTAAGTCCGCATTTACGTTTTGGAACTGTAGGTTATCGAAATATTGTAAAAAAGGCTCTAGCTGTAAAAAATGAAACTTTTTTAAACGAATTAATATGGCGAGAATTCTATAAAGCAATTTTGCATCATTATCCTGAAACACAAAGCAGGTCTTTTAAACCTGTTTATGATAATATCGAATGGCGTAATGATAAATCAGATTTTGATAAATGGAAAAATGGACAGACTGGCTATCCTATTGTCGATGCAGGTATGCGTCAATTGAATGAAACAGGTTGGATGCATAACAGAATTAGAATGGTGGTTGGTAGTTTTTTATGCAAACATTTACTCATCGATTGGCGTTGGGGCGAAGCTTATTTTGCCAAAAAACTCTTAGACTACGAAATGTCATCAAATATTGGTGGATGGCAATGGGTAGCTGGCTCTGGTGTTGATGCTGCTCCCTATTTTAGAGTTTTTAATCCGTATTCTCAAACTGATAAGTTCGATAAAAATAAAAAGTATATCAAAAAATGGGTTCCTGAATTTGGCACAGAAAATTATCCAGAGCCGATGATTGAGCATAAAATGGCTCGGGAACGCTGCTTAGAGACCTATAAAGCTGCCGTTAAGAAGTAAATAGTTGTCTAGCTTTTTCTAAATCTTCTGGTGTATCTATTCCGATAGAAACTTCAGCCGTTTCTACCATTTTAATGGTTCTGCCATGTTCAAGATGCCTTATGCATTCAATTTTTTCAACAGTTTCAAGCGGTGTCATTTCAGAATGATAAAAGTGAAGTAGAGCTTCTTTTCTAAAAGCATAAATGCCAACGTGCTTAAAGTATAAAGTTTCTACATCTGAATTTCGACGGAAAGGAATCGCCGACCGAGAAAAATATAAGGCTCGATTTTGGGCGTCAGTAACTACTTTAACGTTATTTGGGTTTTCGATATCAACTGAAGTTTTTAGTGGTGTTTTTAATGAAGCTAAATCAATATTTTCATCAATATCATCATCAAAAACCGCAAGTAGCTTTGCTAAAGCGGCTTTATTAATAAATGGTTCATCGCCTTGGACATTAACAACAATATCTGCGTCTATAAACTCAACAGCTTCAGCAATACGATCACTACCACATTGATGATCTTTTTTAGACATGATGATATTATCTGTATATGTTTTAAGCTCATCGTAAATTTCAACAGAATCGGTAACTACATAAACTTCATCAAACAAAGCAGTTGATTGAGCAGCTAAGAACGTGCGAGCTATAACCGATTTGCCGCACAAATCTTTTAATAATTTTTTTGGAAATCGAGATGCTTCTAAACGCGCAGGAATCATCGCTATTATTTTCATTTTAAATAAGTTTTTAGAAATTTAATTTTTGAAAAAATCATCTTTAAATCCTATTAAATAAAGTTTTTCTTTTGCACGTGTGCAAGCTGTGTATAACCACCGCAAATAATCTTGATTAATACCATCTTTAAGGTAAGGCTGCTCAACAAAAACCGTGTGCCATTGGCCTCCTTGAGATTTATGACAAGTAATGGCATAACTAAATTTTACTTGTAAGGCATTAAAAAACTTATTTTTTTTAACCTTTAAAAACTGTTTATATTTCGATTTTTCTTCAGCATAATCTTCAAGAACAGCTTGATAAAGTTGGTTAGATTCTTCATAAGTTAAAGCTGGTCCGTTAGAAGCTAAAGTATCCAATATAATAACGGTTTCAAAAGGTTTCATATTAGGGTAATCAACCATTTGTACTTTTACTTCAGCAAACCTAAAACCATAAATTTCTTTGATGTGAAAAATTTCTAATATTTCAACAATATCGCCATTGGCTATAAAACCAGCATCAGAAGATGGTTTTAACCAATAATAGTTGTTTTTAACCACCATTAAATAATCACCAGCTGCAATTTCATCTTCACGAAATAAAATTTTAGAACGTATTTGCTGATTATAAATATTGGCACGCTTATTTGAACGAACAATAATAGCGGTTTCTTCATGACCTAAATGATCAAATGAGTGATTAACAGCATCCATAATCTCGTAGCCATCAACTAATCTAACAATGTCTGAAGTATTTGAAATTTCAAATTTAAACTCATCTAAGTCATTATTAATAGCATCCCGAATTTCGGTAGCATTTAGTAATATTTCGCTTTCTTGTTGTTGACGTAAAACTTCATCTAATTCTATAGCTTGTACATCCATGCTAAAATGACGCTCTAAGGTTTGTTGAGACAAAGCAGGACTTAATTCTGCTTTAACTGGTGGTAACTGAGCAGTATCACCAATAAAAATAAGTTTGCAGTTTTCTCCTGAATAAACATACTCAATCAAATCGTCTAAAACAGAGTTGCTGTTAAGTAAATCACTACCTTTAGGAAAATCAGGTATCATAGAAGCTTCATCAACCACAAAAACAGTGTTTCTATGTTTGTTTTCTTGTGGTATAAATTCAACGCCGCCATTACTGGTTTTCTTGGGCTGGTAAATTTTGCGATGAATAGTATGTGCCGTTTTTTTACTGTAATTTGAGATAACTTTTGCAGCTCGACCAGTTGGCGCACATAAGATTATCTTTTGATTGGCTTTATGAATATTTTTGACTAAAGTACTTATAATAGTTGTTTTACCAGTACCTGCATAACCCTTTAATAAAAATAACTGATCTGCTAAGTCATTAAAAATAAATTTAGATAACATTTGTAGCGCAACATCTTGCTTTTGAGTTGGCTGATGCCCAAAGTCCCGCTTAAGATGTTTGTAAAATTCGTTATTTTGCATT
This sequence comes from Psychroflexus salarius, assembly GCF_900129035.1. Classification (GTDB taxonomy): domain Bacteria; phylum Bacteroidota; class Bacteroidia; order Flavobacteriales; family Flavobacteriaceae; genus Psychroflexus; species Psychroflexus salarius. The sequence continues at coordinate 629,855 of NZ_FQTW01000001.1, forward strand.
ATAAAGAGTCGTTAAAACATCAAATATAACAAGCTTTTTTAGATGCTAGACTTTTGTGATTGAAAAAAAGTTGTAGATTTGTGAACAGTAGAAAATTTAATTTTTAAACTATGAAAATTGTCTTACAAATTGTACTAACGATAGTAATTGTTGTACTAGGTTATTTTACTTATAAATCGGTTTACGGACCAGTGGAATTTAACAAAGCCAAGCAAAAACGTTATGCTGAAGTCATAGAAAAACTCCAAGATATTCGAGACTCAGAAATTGCACACCGAGAGGTAACTGGAAAATTTGTAGGCTCGTTTGATAGTTTAGTACGTTTTATTGATACTGCAGAATTTGTATTAACCCAACGAAAAGATACGACATACTTAGACTTGGAATATAAAAAACGCTATGGCGTTGATGAATATGTTGAAGATGTTGTTATAGACACGCTTGGGTATGTTAGCATCAAAGATTCTTTATTTAAAGGTACAGATCGTTATAAAACAATGATGAATATTCCTTATACTGACAATAAAAAGTTTGATCTTGAAGCAGGAATGTTAGATAAAGATGGCACAATGATTCCTGTTTTTGAAGCTAAAGTTAACAAATCTGACATTTTAAGTGATTTGGATCAGGATTTAGTTGTCCAAGAAAAGCAAACTGTTGCGGTTGATGGTGTTAATGGCGCTTTTATAAAAGTTGGTTCTATGACAGAGGTTAACACAAGTGGTAACTGGCCTAAAAACTATGGTGATAAAGACTAACAAAGACACCGATTATTTATATCATAGATTGTCCATTTTGCTTACGCAAAGTGGACTTTCTTTTTTATATCTAAAAGGTAATAAGATTAATAAAGAAAAATATTTTAAAATCAAAGCGTCTAATAAATATTCAGAAGAAACTGAATTAATTATTGCTGAAGAACTTCATCAAATAAAAGAAGCCACGCTTGATGAAGTTGTACTTATTTATCAAAACATAGACTATAATTTAATACCCAATAAATTAACTGAAGGAGTTAATAGCATTTTACACGCTAGCAAATATAATTTAAGCCTACAAGCCGAAGATGATTTTAGCCAAGATTCGAGTTTTAATAATCAAATTAGCGTATCATTTGTCCCCTTAATTAACATTAACAATCTAATTTTCGATAGATTTGGTGAATTTAATCACACCCATCAAACAAACTTATACCTCAAAGCTGCAGAAACATACAAAAGTGCATTTAGCGATTGTATTTGTTTTGTAAACAATCACCAAGTTGATATTGTGATTATTAAAAAGCAAAAACTTCAGCTATATAATACGTTCAAAATTTCAACTGAGGAAGATGTTATATATTATATACTTTATTGTTTAGAAATCAACGAAATAAATCGTGAAGCTATTGAAACAATAATTGTTAATTTTTCAGACCAGTTAAAGTTAAAACAAATAAATTCACTTTTAGAACCTTACGTTAAGCATATAAGTATTAAAGATTTTGCTAAAGCGTCTTCAAACCCACATTTATCTAACCATAAATTTTTAAACGAGCTATGCGTATAATTTCTGGAACTCATAAAGGCCGAAGACTATCTGCTCCAAAAAACCTACCAGTGCGTCCAACAACTGATCGCGCGAAAGAAGCCTTATTTAATATTTTAATGCATCGATTTAATCTTTCAGAAATTAGTCTTTTAGACTTATTTGCAGGCATAGGCTCAATATCGTTTGAATTTGCCTCTCGTGGGACTCAACAAATTACAAGCGTTGATAAAAACTCTAAATGTTGTCATTGGCTTTCAAAAACTTCAGAACAACTTGAGTTCGAATGCTCAATTGTAAAAAAAGATGTCTTTGAATTCATAGAACAAACTCCGCAACAATTTGATGTGATTTTTGCAGATCCGCCATATGATCTCACTAAAGAAAAGCTTGAAGAAATTATTACGACTATTTTTAATCGTAATTTGCTAAGGAGCGACGAAAGTCTGTTAATTATTGAACATTCAAAATTCATTAATTTAAGTGAACATCCTAAATTTAGTGAAGAACGACGTTATGGACTATCAACTTTCTCATTTTTTGATTTGAATTAAGTTATCTTGAGTCTAGCTCTTAAAGAATATTTTCTAAAAAAAACAGCGCCAAAACTAAGAGTTTAGGCGCTGTTTGTTATATGTTAAAAATGAAGTTTAGCTATTTTGCTTCATCAAAGCATCAGAAAGTTTTTTATAAGTTCCATTTTCAAGGCGTTCTCTAATTGCTGAGAATGCTTTAAGAGTTAAATCAATATCTTCCATGGTATGTGTTGCAGTTGGTATCATTCTAAGAAGGATTAAACCTTTAGGAATCACTGGGTAAACAACTATTGAGCAGAAAATACCATGATTTTCTCTTAAATCTTTAACAAGCGCCATGGCTTCTGGAATGCTTCCTTTTAGATAAACAGGTGTTACACAACTTGTTGTTGTACCTATATCAAACCCATTTTCTTTTAAACCAGATTGAAGTGCATTAACATTTTCCCAAAGTTTATTTTTTAACTCAGGCATAGTTCTAAGCATTTCAAGTCGTTTAAGCGCACCTTCTACTAAAGTCATTTGTAAAGACTTTGCAAACATTTGTGAACGAAGGTTATATTTAAGATAATCAATAATTTCTTTATCACCTGCAATAAAAGCACCTGTACTAGCTAGAGATTTTGCAAATGTTGCGAAATAAACATCAATTTCATCTTGAACGCCTTGCTCCTCGCCTGCACCAGCGCCAGTCTCTCCTAATGTTCCAAAACCGTGCGCATCGTCAACTAATAATCTAAAATTGTATTTCTTTTTGAGTTCAACAATTTCTTTTAGTTTACCTTGCTCACCACGCATTCCAAAAACACCTTCAGAAATAAATAAAACACCGCCACCAGTTTGTTCGGCTATTTTTTCAGCGCGAGCCAAGTTTAATTCAATACTGTCTAAATCATTATGCTTATAAGTAAAGCGTTTTCCTAAGTGCAACCTAACGCCGTCTATTATACAAGCATGAGCATCAACATCATAAACAATAACATCATCTTTACCAACTAAAGCATCAATGGTTGATAGGATGCCTTGGTAACCAAAATTTAAAACATAGGCTGCTTCTTTATTGACAAAGTCAGCAAGTTCGTTTTGCAATTTCTCATGTAACTCTGTGTGACCACTCATCATTCTAGCGCCCATCGGATATGCATTACCATATTTTTTAGCGGCTTCTGCATCAACCTTTCTAACTTCAGGATGATTTGCTAAGCCGAGGTAATCGTTAATACTCCATGTAATGACGTCACGACCTTGAAACTTCATACGATTGCTAATTTGTCCTTCAAGTTTTGGAAAAACAAAATAACCTTCGGCTTGGTCTGCCCATTTTCCCAATGGACCTTTATCACGGTAAATTTTTGCAAATAAATCTTTCATAATTGTAATACTAAAATTAGTAAACTCAGTTTAACTTACTTTAGTAAGCTTATCACCACTTACTTGATCTTGGTTTTCTCTCATAAAACCTTGAGATTTCATCCAAGCATCACTGTAAATTTTACTCATATATCTTGAGCCATGATCTGGAAATATTATTACAACATGGCTATTTTCGTCAAATTCTTTTTGTTCAGCAAGCTGCATAACGCCTTGTAGTGCGGCACCACTTGTATAACCAACAAACATACCTTCAGTTTTAGCGATATCTCTGGCCATAAATGCACTTTCTGCATCGGTTACTTTTGTAAATTTATCAATAATATCAAAATCGGTAGCTGTTGGCACTAGATTTTTTCCTAGGCCTTCAATTTTATAAGGATAAATTTCATTTTTATCTAAAACTTTAGTTTCATGAAATTTTTTAATAATTGAACCATAAGCATCTATTCCTAAAATTTTGATCTCAGGATTTTGCTCTTTCAGATAACGTGCGGAGCCAGAAATTGTACCTCCAGTACCACTACAAGCAACTAGATGAGTGATTTTACCTTGTGTTTGTTTCCAAATTTCTGGACCAGTTGATAAATAATGTGCATCAATATTTAAACTGTTAAAATATTGATTGATGTAGATAGAATTAGGCGTTTCAGAATGAAGGCGTTTAGCAACTTCATAATATGAACGTGGGTCTTCAGGCGCTACATTTGCTGGGCAAACATAAACTTCTGCACCCATTGTTTTGAGTAAGGATATTTTATCTTTAGAAGATTTATCACTAACGGCTAATATACACTTGTAACCTTTAACCACACATGCCATTGCTAAACTAAATCCGGTATTTCCTGAGGTGGTTTCAATGACTGTATCACCTGGCTTTAAACGACCTTCTTTTTCGGCTTTATCTAGAATATACAAAGCAATCCTATCTTTAGCTGAATGTCCTGGATTTTGGGCTTCATATTTTACAAAAAAGTCACCTTTTAAATGTTTTGTGATATTGTTTAGGCGTACTAAAGGCGTACAACCTATCATTTCTAATACATTATCATGAACATTCATTTCACCATGCATAAAACACCTATCTTTACCCTGCATATACTAAAACAATGGTTAAATTTCAATTGGCAAAAGTACAATATTTTTTTGGATTACCTGTCAATTCCTACTAAATCGAACAAAAACGCATATTCTTTAGCTAATTCTTTCAGAGCTTCAAATCTTCCTGAAGCACCACCATGACCTGTATTCATATTTGTTTCAAAATACAGTTTTTTGGAGTAATTAGACTGTAGCCTTAGTTTTGCAACCCATTTTGCAGGCTCCCAATATTGCACCTGAGAATCATAAAAACCAGTTGTGACCAACATATTTGGATAATTGTAATTACTTACATTATCATAAGGTGAATAAGATTTAATATAATGATAATATTCAGACTGATTAGGGTTACCCCATTCATCATATTCACCTGTGGTAAGCGGAATACTTTCATCTAACATTGTGGTAACCACATCAACAAATGGTACGGCTGCAATTACGCCTTGATACAATTCTGGTCTTAAATTAATAACCGAACCAATTAAAAGTCCGCCAGCCGAACCACCCATAGCAAAAAGCTGTTCTGATTTGGTGTATTTATGCGTGATTAAAAATTCGCTAACTGCAATAAAATCTGAAAAAGTATTGTTTTTATTTAACATTTTACCTTCTTCATACCAAGGTCTACCCAGATATTCTCCACCTCGAATATGAGCAATTACAAAGACAAAACCTCTATTAAGTAAACTTAGACGTGTGGTTGAAAAAAAGGGGTCTACGGTATGACCGTAGCTGCCATATCCATATTGAAGCAACGGGTTTTCTCCATTGCGCTTCACGCCTTTTTTATAAACAATCGACATCGGAACGCGAGTTCCATCTTTGGCTGTTGCCCATTGGCGCTCTTCTATGTAATTTGAAGCATCAAACGAGTGGTCTAAAACGGCTTGTTGCTTCATTTTAACTTCTGTTTTAGTCGATAAATTATAATCGAAAACAGTTGTTGGTGTGGTTAACGAGCTAAATACATACCTAAAAGTATCGGTGTTAAAATCGGGATTAGTTGAAGTTCCTATCGTATAAGTTTCACTCGAAATTGGTATAAAAAAGTCTTCATTAAAATCCCAAGACATCACGCGCAAACGAGACAAGCCATTAAATCGCTCAGTAACGACAAGGTAGTTTTTAAAAATTTCAACATCTTCAAGCAGTACATCTTCGCGATGTTTAATCACATCTTCCCAGTGTTTACTTGAAGTTTCAGCGATTTTTGTTCGCATTAATTTAAAATTCTGCGCATCGTCTTTATTTGTTAAAATGTAAAAATAATCGTCATAATGCATGATACTATATTCAAGTTCTGGTTGACGTTCTTGAAAAACTTGAAACTGGGCATCAGGCGTATTTGCATTGATAAAACGATATTCGTCTTGTAATGTGCTTGATGAACCTATAATAATGAATTGCTTTGACTTTGATTTATAAACAAAACAATTATAAGTTTCATCATCCTCTTGATACACTAATTGGTCTTGACTCACATCAGTCCCTAAAACATGTTTATAGATTTGGTAAGACCTTAAAGTTTGCGGATCTTTTCGAGTGTAAAATAGGGTTTTATTGTCATTAGCCCAGCAAGAACTTCCAGTTGTTTTTTCAATTTTAGTAGGAAGAATTTCACCAGTTTTTAAATTTTTAACCTGAATAGTATATTCTCTTCGGCTAACATTGTCTACTCCATAGGCTGCCATTGTATTATCAGGAGAAATAGCGATACCACTCAGTTTATAATAATCATGAGCTTCAGCCATTTTATTCACATCAAATAAAAGCTCTTCTTTTGCTTCTAAAGATTGAAATTTTCTGATGTAAATAGGATAATCTTTTCCTGTTTCAAATTTTGCTTGATACCAATATTCATTTAAAAAGTAAGGCACAGATTCATCATCTTCTTTTATACGTGACTTCATTTCAGCAAACAAATCATCTGTAAAGCGGTTTAAGTGTTTGGTTTCTTCTTTGTAATAATTGTTTTCAGCTTCTAAATAAGCTTTAACTTCTGGATTATCACGTTCATTAAGCCAATAAAATTCATCTATTCTTTCATCGTTATGTTTTACTAACTTCTTTGGTATTTGTTTTGCTTTTGGTGGTGTATTCAAAATAAAAATTTTTGTACAAATATAGTTGTCTAGAAAACGCTAATGAATAAAGAACTGATAAAACTTGGTATACTAGAACAAAATCGATAGTTGAAGATTATTACAACATAAAAAAACAGTCTTGTTTTATATCTTTGCCTAAAAAATTAAATTATGTTTGGAGATATGATGGGTATGATGGGAAAACTTAAAGAAACCCAAGCTAAAGTTGAAGAAACCAAAAAACGCTTAGATAGCGTTAGTATTTCAGAGCAATCTAATGACTCACTTTTAAAAGTTGTTGTTTCAGCCAATCGTGAAATTAAAACAATTGAAATTGATGATGAATTACTTAAAGACAAGGATCAATTAGAAGATTATTTAATAGTAACGCTAAATCGTGCTATTAAAAAAGCAACCGAAGTAAATGAAGCTGAAATTTCGGCTGTCGCTAAAAATGGACTTCCAGATATTCCTGGATTAACAAGTTAGCGCAACCCAGGAAAACCGTTACATACTGACAATTTTCGGTAAGATAAAAAAAGTTTGTATTTTTGAAATATGAGAATTATTGATAAAAATATAGATAAGATAAGAGCTTTATGTAATAAACATAAGGTGGCAAGACTATTTGTATTTGGATCAATCTTGACTGATAATTTTAAAAAATCTAGTGATATAGACTTATTGGTTGATTTCTCAGGAGTTGACCTCTATGACTACGCAGATAATTATTTTGACTTAAAATAATCTTTAGAGAAATTACTTAAAAGACAGATAGACTTACTTGAAGATAAAGCTGTTACAAATCCATATCTAAGAAAATCCATCGACTCTTCTAAACAAATGATATATGGATAATGATATTAAAACTTGGCTTATGACATTTTACAATCAATCAATGAGATTGATAGCTACTATGATAACAAACCAAGGATATTTGAAGAGTATGTTTCTGACATAAAGACAAAAAGGGCAATTGAGCGTGATTTGGAAATAATTGGCGAAGCGGCAAATCGGATAATTAAAAAGGACAAGGATTTCAAGCTTAATAAGGTTGAGAAAATTATCGGTACCCGTAACAGGATAATTCACGGATATGATAAAATATCAGATGATTTGATTTGGAGTATTGTGATAAACCATTTACCTAAATTAAAAGACGAAGTAACTGGACTGCTTGATGAATAATGGGCAGTGCTCAACACGCGGTCATAAAAACATTGCGCCGGTAGTGCTATATTGAACGAAATAATAATTAAAAAACGGTTTAACGGGCTGATAGGTTTGTGTTTCAAAATACGCAAGGTTTTATACCGCCTCTGTTAGCGCAGTATTATTTGCTCAATGAGTGGTTCTTGCAATTGCTCGTTTAATCTTGCTACTAATTTAGACTTTCCATAACTTAGTTCTTCTCTTAGTGTAGAAGAGCTAAGTTTTACAATTAATTTTCCATTTGTAAAGCTTACTTTTTCGGTGTAAGTTTTAATTCCTGAGCCTAGTTCTTTAAACCAAAGTTCTTCTACTTCAACTTTATTCAAGCCTTTCTCCAATTTAAGGTTTTTTTTAAAAGCGCCTAACAAATCCTTCATGCTTTGTTCTTCACGACTTCTTTTTTTATCGTTGTACTTCATTGTTGCTCAACTTCAATAGGATTAAAACGTTTGTAAGTGTATATGATAGATTGGTTATTTTTTAATACTAATTTATTTTCAGTTAATTCTAAAACATGTTCTGTCCAAGCATCATAAGGTGAAGAAAATTTAATTTTTAAGCTGTCATTTTTAGTTATAAATGTGAAATTTTCATTGCTTTCAGTTATTTTATGTTTTCCTAATAAGCTTGGTTGTACTTTTTTTCTTAATCCTGTTGAATCAGATTCAAGGTAGAAATAGTCCACACTTTTACTCATTTTATATTGTTTTGTACCGTAAGGGGTTTGGGCTTCAACAATTTCCCAATAACCATTAATTTGTTCTAAATCATAATCTGTTTTATGGCATGAAACCATGACTAATACTAGCCATAACAACGTCAATCTTTTCATATCATTTCTTTTAAATGTATCATTTTATAATTTTGAGTGCTTGCCTTCACAACAGCTTCAGTTCGTTCGGGATGTGTGTCACTAATAAATAATTGCCCCATATCTTCGCGTGTAACCATATTAACTATTTGACTTACACGTGTTTCGTCTAATTTATCAAAAATATCGTCAAGTAAAACGATTGGCTTAAAACCGTTTTTTTGTTTAATAAAGTCGTATTGCGCAAACTTTAAAGCAATTAAATAGGATTTTTGCTGACCTTGAGAACCAAACTTTTTAATAGGATGTTGATTGATATTAAATAATAAATCATCTTTATGAATACCAACAGTTGTGTATTGACGCTGTCGATCTTTGTCTTGAGATTTCAAAAATAAATCATGCAAATCATGGTCGTGCAGTTGACTTTTATAAACCAAATCAATTTGTTCGTTACCACTACTTATATCTTGGTAACGTTGCTGTAAAATGGGCAAAAATTGCTCTACAAAACTTTGCCTTGTTTTATAAATATATTCAGCATAATTAGAAAGTTGCTCATTATAGACTAATAAAGAATCTTGGTTAAAACTTCTGTTAGCTGCAAAATACTTTAACAAAGCGTTACGTTGCCCCAACACTTTGTTATAATTTATCACACACTCCAAATACTTCTTATCAGACTGAGCTATTACTGCATCAATAAATTTACGTCTTACATCACTTCCTTCTAGAATCAAATCGCGATCAGTTGGCGAGATAATAACAAGCGGAATTAACCCTATATGATCACTTAATTTATCATAAACCTTAGCATTGCGTTTAATCATTTTCTTTTGTGCTTTTTTAAAGCTCACAACAATTCGCTCAGTTTTATCAGCTTTAGAAAAAGTGCCATCAACAACAAAAAAATCTTCACCATGAGTAATATTTTGACTACTCACTGGATTAAAATAACTTTTACCAAAGGCTAAATGATAAATAGCATCTAATACGTTGGTTTTACCAATGCCATTATTACCAACCAAACAATTAATATGTTGATCAAGATCAAGGTTTAACTGCGTAAAATTTTTGTAATTTAGCAATGATAAAAGTTGGATGTGCATTAGCTGAAATTGGGTTTAAAATTCAAATAGCGAAATTATCAAATAAAATGTATTTTTAAATCGATAAAAATTATATTTTTGCGCGTCGATTAAACAAAAATTATGGCATCATACAAGAAAAGAGGATATAAAAATAAACAAACTAAAGAGAACGATCAACCAAATGATGTTGACACTCAAGATTCAACAACAGCTGAAGTTTTTGAGTCACTTGACCAAAGCGCAAGTAAGACCGAGGAATTTATTAGCAAATACCAAAAACAAATTTTTGGTGCAATAATCGTTGTTGTTGTAGTTGTTTTAGGTTCTCTTGCCTATCAAAAATTTATTGTAGAACCAACTGAAGCAGAGGCTGCTAACGAGCTTAATCAGGCACAAATGTATTTCAAGAATGCTATTGAAGCCTCTGGTAAAAATGCCAAAGACTCACTTTACACCTTATCATTAGATGGTGGTAATGGTAAATTTGGATTTACTGATATCGCTTCACAGTATAGCGGAACAAAATCAGGTAATTTAGCCAATTATTATGCTGGAATGTCTTATTTTAAGCTGTCTAATTATGAAAAGGCTATTGAATATTTAGATGCTTTTTCAAGTGATGATGAGTTACTAATGCCAATGGCACAAGGAACTATTGCTGACGCTTTCCAACAGATTGGACAAACCGATAAAGCACTAGATTATTACGAAAAAGCAGCAAACCTTAAATCAAACTCTTTTACAACTGCCAAATACTTATTGAAGGCTGCCATAACTGCTATTGAATTAGGAAAGGCTGATATTGCTTTAGAACATCTCAATAATCTTAAAGACAATTATTCAGAAACAGAAGAAGCTAAACAAGCTGACGTCTACTTAGGTCAAGCTGAAGCAATGCAATAATTATGGCAACTAAAGGCACTAATCTTTCATTTTATAACAAATCTGAACTTCCTGAAGCTAAAGATTTTAAAATTGGTCTTGTTGTGTCTGAATGGAATAACGAAATCACTGAAAACCTATTTCAGGGTGCCTTTGATGCTTTAACCGATGTTGGCATCATTAAAGAGAATATCGTTCGTTGGAATGTCCCTGGAAGTTTTGAATTAATTTATGGCTGCAAAAAAATACAGGAAAGTTTTGAAATGCTTGACGCTGTAATCGCAATTGGCAGTGTTATTCAAGGCGAAACTAAACATTTTGATTTTGTTTGTCATGGCGTCACCAACGGTATTGCTCAACTTAATTTAACCTCAGATATCCCAAGCATTTTTTGTGTTCTCACCGACAATCATATTCAGCAATCTAGAGATCGTTCAGGCGGTAAGTATGGTAACAAAGGCGCTGAAGCAGCAATTGCAGCTATAAAAATGGCTCAACTTAGAAAAGACGCTAAGTTTTACAAAGCTTAATTCTTTTACTTTTCTTAAAATATAAGTGATGTTTACGCCGTTAAACAGTAAATCACTAAATTTGATTTTTATTTAAATTTATGTTTAAAGTTAAATCATTCAAGTTACCCAAAAACACGCGTTATAATTACACGCCACGTTACTATAACGGTAAAAAAATTAGTAATGTTTACGAAATAGATTCTAACTTTAATAAATATAAGTCAACCCATAATTCTATAGATTTTGGGTCTCATTGGGCAGATGCTCGAAAAAATAGTCGTCATCGTGGTAATCGTTCAATTAATAGGCGAGTAATTTTAATCGCTTTAGTATTAGCTCTCCTTTTTTTGTGGCTTATCGATTTTGATCTCTCAATTTTCAGCCAGTAAATTTATGAGTAACTGCATAAAATTATTACCAGATCATGTTGCCAATCAAATTGCTGCAGGTGAAGTGGTGCAAAGACCAGCTTCTGTTGTCAAAGAATTGTTAGAAAATGCCGTCGATGCCAATGCTAGCAGAATAAAACTCATTGTTAAAGATGCTGGTAAAACATTAGTTCAAGTTATTGACAATGGCGTTGGCATGAATGAAACTGATGCCCGATTATCACTTGAAAGACATGCCACTTCTAAAATAGCAGCGGCTGAAGATTTATTTCAACTTCACACTAAAGGATTTAGAGGTGAAGCCTTAGCATCTATTGCGGCCATTGCTCACCTAGAATTGAAAACAAAACAAGATCACGAAGATATTGGCACACAAATTCAAGTTGAAGGAAGTGAAGTTAAAGAACAGCAACCAATAGTAACTGCAAAAGGAACATCAATTGCGGTCAAAAATTTATTTTTTAATATTCCTGCACGTCGAAACTTCTTAAAGTCAGATCAAGTTGAACTTAAGCATATTATCGATGAATTTCAGCGTGTTGCTTTGGCGCATCCCGACATCGCTTTTGATATGGTTCATAATTCTAATGAATTATTTCAATTACAAGCCTCAAACCTACGACAACGTATAGTGGGAATAATGGGAACAAAAAGCAATGAAAAACTAGTTCCTGTTGAAGAATCTACAGATTTACTGAAGGTTAAAGGATTTATTGGCAAACCCGAATATGCAAAGCGCAGCCGAGGTGAACAATTTATATTTGTCAATAACCGCTACATTAAAGACCATTATTTAAACCACGCTATATTAGCTGGTTTTGAAGGTTTATTAAAAGACAAAACACATCCATCCTATTTTTTATATTTAGATATAGATCCTAAACGGATAGACATTAACATTCACCCTACTAAAACGGAAATTAAATTTGATGACCAACATGCTATTTATAGCATCATTCAAAGTAGTGTTAAACACAGTTTGGGTCAGTTTAATATAGCGCCTGTACTTGATTTTGAAAAAGATAATAGTTTAGAAACAAACTATAAACAACATCATTCTCCTGCCAAAATACCAAGTATTGAAGTAGATCGCGATTATAATCCGTTTAAAACAGAAACTGCACAACGACAAATTCAGCAAAAAAGTAAACCCATTACCAACTGGGAAGACTTATACTCTACTGAAGTTCCAAAAACTTCAACTGAAACGGTTGAATTTGAATCAAAATTGTTTGAAGAACAAGAGTTTACAACAAATAGTAAAGCCTTTCAGTTAGGTGATAAATACTTAGTTTCAGCTTTTAAAAGCGGGCTCATTTTAATTAATCAACATCGGGCACATTATAGAATTTTATACGAAGCTTTGTTAAAAAATATTACTGAACAGCCTGCTGCAAGCCAGCAACTTTTGTTCCCTTTAGAGCTTGAATTAAATCAAAAAACAAGCTTAGTGTTTGAAAGTCTTCGAGAATCTATTGAAAACACAGGATTTAGATTTTCAACTTCTTCAAAAAACCAATTAGTGATTAACGGGATTCCAGATTTGGTTCAAGAGCAACAAGTCCCACAAATTTTAGACGAAATTTTTTCAGCATTTACAGATGATTTACCAAGCTCGAGTTTTGAAAGTAATACGATTTTAGCCAAAGCTTTAGCTAAAAACATGGCCATCAAAACGGGTGTGCAATTAGATCAGGCTGAAATCAATCAAATAATCGATACCTTATTTTCTTGTAAAGATTATTTACAAACACCCGACCAAAAACAAATTTATTTCAATTTAAGTTTAGACGACATCTCTAAAAAATTCGCTTAATGCAACAAATAACACCAACTGTAAAAACCCTATTAATTGTCAACATCATTTTTTTTGTTGGCTCGCAGGTGATTGGCGATTACGCCTATAAAGTTTTTGCTTTATGGTTTCCAGAAAACCCTAACTTTGGTTTTTGGCAAATATTCTCGCATATGTTTATGCATTCGCAAGAAACCCTATCGCACATTCTTTTTAATATGTTTGCGCTTTATATTTTTGGCAGTGCTTTAGAAAATTATTTAGGTCAACAACGATTTTTATTTCTTTATTTTTCGGCTGGTTTAGGTGCGGCTGGGTTACAAATTTTATTTAGTTATTACAATTTTAATGATGCCTATCAATATTACATTGATCAAGGCGTCAGCGCTGGAGAAATTTCAGATCTTTTAGCGAGCGTGGTCGAAACAGGTCAATACCGTGTTTTTAGTCAAATTCCGCAAGATGTTACAGATCAGCTTTTAGGAACTTATGTTGTACCAATGGTAGGTGCCTCAGGCGCAATTTTTGGCGTACTAGCGGCATTTGCAATTGTATATCCTAATATGCCTTTATTTATTATTTTTATACCAATTCCTATTAAAGCTAAATACTTAATAGGTGGCTATTTTTTAATTAATGTATTTTCTGCGCTGAGTGGCGTTAGTCTATTTGGACCATCAAACACAGCGTATTGGGCACATATTGGCGGCGCAATTATCGGATTTATTATGATGTGGTATTGGAAAAAAAATCAGTTTAATTATAACCGATGGAATTGATATGAATTGGCAAGACAAATTACGATATAGATACAATTTAGCGAACATTGTTGAAAAACTAATCGCTATAAATATCGCAATGTTTATATTAACCTTTGCGGTTAATACCATTGCTTTTTTATTAACTGGAAATCAGTTTTCAACTGGCTTTTTAACCGAATGGTTAAGCTTTCCAAAGGATTTGTTAGACTTTGCTATAAGACCATGGAGTATTATTACTTATGCTTTTATGCATGCAGGAATATTTCATATTTTGTCTAATATGATTATTCTTTATTTCTCTGGTCAGTTTTTCTTAACCTTCTACTCTCCAAAACGACTAGTTAATTTTTATGTTTTAGGAGCTATTTTTGGGGCATTAATATTTAGTTTAAGTTACAATATATTCCCGGCGTTTCAGGGAACAGGAAAATCTTATTTAATTGGTGCTTCAGCCTCTGTGATGGCTGTTTTGGTTGGAGTTGCAACAAAAGCGCCAAACATGCAAGTGCGTTTATTAATTTTTGGAAATTTAAAACTTTGGTGGATTGCAAGCTTTTTAGTGGTGGTTGATTTTATCCAGATTCCGTTTGGAAATCCAGGTGGACATTTAGCTCATCTTGGCGGAGCACTTTTAGGTTATATCTACACAAAACAACTTGATAAAGGCAACGATATTGGTGCTTGGATAGAAGACAGCATTAATTGGTTTTCAAACTTTTTTAAAACATCTAAATCTCCAAAGATGAAGACGGTTCATAAATCTAAAACAAAAGCAAAGTCAAGAAAATCTACCTCAAATAAAGCTAAGCAAGAAAAAGTTGATCAAATTCTTGATAAAATTAGTAAGAGTGGCTACGACAGTTTAACTAAAGCTGAAAAAGATTTCCTGTTTAACGCAGGGAAAGACTTGTAAAACTGAATTAATGGCTAGTTTTAAGCATCTTAGTTTTGGAAATAAATTGATTTATAGTTTTAATTTATTTTTTGCGATTCTATTAATTATAGCCTATTTATTACCTTTTATTCCTCCTAAATTATCATCAATCCTATCTATTATAAATCTCGGTTTAGGTATTCTTTTAGCAATAAATGTGGTTTTTATGATGTATTGGCTAATTTTATTAAGGCGCCAAGTTCTTTTATCACTACTATGTATCCTTATAGGCTTTAATTATTGGAACTCTATTTATGCTTTTAACACTTTAAGCAAGGACGAAAGCAACACAGACTCAACTATTGACATCATGAGCTATAATGTCCGGTTATTTAACAAATACAAATGGATTGATTCAGATCAAGTACCCCAAAATATAAAGCAATTTATAAATAAACAATCGCCTGATATTTTAGCATTACAGGATTATTATCTAGATGAATCGACAGATTTAAAAGAATTTAAATACAGTTATAAACAACCTGCAAAAGCTAATGGAAAAAATGGCTTAGCTATTTTTAGTAATTATAAAATACTTAATACTAAAAATCTTGAATTTAAAGAAACGGCTAATAATGCCATATATGCTGATGTTGTTATTAACAACGATACTTTACGAGTCTTTGCAGTGCATTTAGAATCTTTAAAAATTGTCCCTAGTGTTAAGCAACTGCAAAATAATAATCAACAAAAATTAGTAAACCGTATTGGTAAATCGTTTATCAAACAACAGTCACAAGCTGAATTAGTTGCAAAGGAAATTAAAAATTCACCTTTCAAAGTAGTGCTTTGTGCTGATTTAAACAATTCACCTGTTTCTTATGTCTCAAGAAAAATTTTAGGTAACCGATTACGAGATAGTTTTAAAGAAGTTGGCCAAGGCTTTGGTAAAACTTTCGATTTTGATTTTATCCCATTAAGAATTGACGTGATTTTCGTAGATAAAAATCTTAAACCAATTAAGTTTAAGAATTTTGATGTGAATTACTCAGACCACTACCCGATTTTAACACGAATAGAAATATAACACTTATACCAAATATTCTATAAGATGAGACCAAAAGAAATTGAATTATAATTGTCTTAATCAAGGCAAAAAAATGAAACATAGCCTAAGCTACGTTTCATTTTTTTTAACGAAGAGAAAGGCAATTAGAAACTATTTATTTATCTTATTTTATGGAAGATTTGGTATTATTTAATTTGGTCAAAATAAACCTCAGCTGAAGGTCCTAAATTAAATAACACATCTAACACACATAAATTAGGAATAAAACCATACTTAGATTTAAAGACTTGGTTATATTCTGAAATTTCATAATAAGCCGAACGTTTGGCTGAAATGAATCGACGTTCATCTTTAACTTCATTATTTGCTGAATAATCAAGTTTATATTCATCTGTAAATTTAAAATTGAAGTCTACGCCTAATGCTTCAGCAACCACTTCTGTACATTTCAAATTGTAATCCATCAAATAAGTCGCTGGTTTTTCAAACAAAAAGGCAAAATCATCTTCATAAAATTCAAAAAAAGGCGACGTTCTGTAAGCAGTTTGAATAGACTTCCAATGTAATTGCTGCCATTTAAAACTTTGTTCAATTTTTACATCTTTATATAATTGGCGTTTATGAGTGTCTTTTCTATGCTTAACAGGAATATTCAATTGCAATCTACCATTAGCTCCGTAAATATACTGTCTATTACGATAGGTTTGTTTTTGATAATTATCATGCATTTCAAAGCTTATAGAATCAGCCTTACTCATAGCAATATATTGATCTAAAGGACCAAAATAAGCAGGATGAAAAAGTGAGGTCTCCATAAAATTAGCCTTTTTTACGCTTTTTACTAAAATACCGGAAACCAAACCAAAGTACTAATGCAATTAAGAAGTACTGCAAATAAGATACACGTTCACCTTCACCTGCAACGGTTGTAAACATTCGGTCTAACCGAAGTTTTTCAAATAAACCAGATGCATTGCCATCTAAACTTAACCAAATAAATACAGGTTTACCAACCACATGACTCATTGGAACATAACCCCAAAAGCGACTATCTTCACTATTATGACGGTTATCTCCCATCATGAAATAGTAATTTTGTTTGAAGGTATAATTGTCAATTGGCTCATCATTCATATAAACTTGGTTACCTTTAATGGACAATTTTTGCTGCTTTCCGAGCTCTGAGCCTTCGTAAACTTCAATCACACGACGATAAAGTGAAAAAGATTCAGCATCTAGCTTAACTGTTTTTCCTTTTTCTGGAATATAAATAGGTCCAAACTGATCGCGATTCCAATTAACTTTTTTATTATTAGGGAAGATTTTTAAATCTTTTTCTCCTTTTGGATCAACTTTTCGCTTAATCCATTCTACATTCGGATGGTTTTCAAGCTTTTTAGCAGAAGCCTCTGTTACAGCGGGAATTAAATATTGGCGCTTTGATTTATTGAACCAAGCAATACCATCTGTAATATTGTAAATTTCAACTAAACTACGCAAATTAAAACCTTGACCTTTACCTTGAACGATATAAGAATATTGCGGTTTTGCACGCTCCGGTAATTCTAAAGGTGAAGAATTAATATGAATTTTTCCATCTATAATTTCTAATGAATCACCAGGAACACCGACGGTTCGTTTAACGTAATTAGATTTTTTATCGATGGGTTTATGGTAATATTTTCCTGAGTTATCACCAAACATTCTTACCGTGTCTACAGGCCAATTAAATACAACAATATCATTACGTTCAATTTCAGTAATAGCAGGTAAGCGCATTAAAGGTAATTCTACTGAAGAAGAATAAGACTTAATACCTACACCAGGAATTGAGTCATGAACCATAGGAAATGAAATTGGCGTTTTAGGAACACGAGCGCCATAATGAAATTTGCTAACAAATAAAAAATCACCAACTAATAAGCTTTTTTCTAATGAAGAGGTTGGAATCGTAAATGGCTGCATAACATAAGTGTGAACTATTGTTGCAGCTACAACGGCAAAGATAACTGAGCTAACAAATTCTCCTGTTTTAGTTGTTGCTTTTATGCTGCGATTACCAAGGTACTGGCAAGTGGTTAAATAATTAAGATAATAATTATAGAAGCCTAAAGTAAAAATAGACAGAAATGTGTCTAAAGTTGAATTTTTACCAAAGCTTCTGGCTGTTTCAACCCATATCACAGGAAACATAATTACGTTAATTACAGGAATAAACAGTAAAAAAATCCACCACCAAGGTCTATTGATTATTTTTAATAAAACAATAGCATTATAAATAGGAATTGCAGCTTCCCAAGCTTCTCGACCTGCACGTTTATAAAGTTTCCAAGTTCCGAGAAAATGAATTACTTGGATAATGATGGTCAATAATAATAAATCTATTAATGTAAGCATAATTATTGAGTTAAATCGTCTAAAACTTGCGCCATGGTGTATACGCCAGTTGGTTGTTTATAAATCCATTCGGCTGCAACTACGGCACCTTTTGAAAAGCCATCACGCGAAAAAGCACTATGACGAATACTTAATTGGTCAATTTTATTAAAAAAAGTTACAGTATGGTCACCAAAAACTTCACCTTTTCTAAATGCTTCAATTGAAAGTTTTGACTCATTTTGTTCTGGAGGGCAAGCCCAATCTGAATATTTCGTATGTTCTATTACTTTTTCTGCTAAGGTAATAGCTGTTCCGCTCGGTGCATCTTTTTTGTGTATATGATGGGTTTCTTCTAATTTAACATCATAATCTGTATTAGCCATTAATTTTGAAAAACATGCATTTAGCTTAAAAAACAAATTAACCCCTAAACTGAAGTTTGAAGCATATAAAAATCTTGAGTTATACTCTTGACATAATTCTACCACTTCATTATACCGATGAAGCCAGCCTGTTGTTCCTGAAATTACAGGAAGTTGAAGTTTTAAAGCTTCTGAGATGTTTTTAAATGCTGCATCAGGTACACTAAAATCTATTGCCAAATCTGCCTGCTTCAACTGATCTAAATCTAAGTCTCGATTTGTTTTGTACATCACTTCATGACCGCGATGTTCAGCAACTTTTTCAATTGCTTTTCCCATTTTTCCGTAGCCAAGTAAGGCAAGTTTCATATTAATTGAGCTTTAAATTAAAAGTGAGATTAAATTCTGGTTTCCGAGTGATGTGGTTGGGTATTATTTGCGGACTTACACTCAAATCGCGCGAAACATTAAATTGGTTTAAATGCGCTTCAACATTTGCATCTATAATATTTAAAATGTAAAACCCAATTATAAACAATAATGAATATTCTTTATTTTGACGAAATTGCTTTTGGGCATCAATAAGGTTTTCATTGGTTAACACACCAAAAAATTCGTCATCTTCAAAACCCGCTAAACGACTTTTATAAGCATCTCTATAGCGATTATACTCGTTATTATTAAAGATGTAAAAATAAGTGCTCGCACCTATTGCACCATATACAAGCGGAATTTTCCAATAGCTTTTGTTATAAGCCTGACCTAAGCCAGGTAATACTGCCGAATAAAACGCAGCTTTAGCAGGTGCATTTGCATCAAAAGGATTAGCCTCGAATTTCGATTCAGCTTTTAGTGATTTTGGTTGAGTACTTAGCTTTAAAACTGAAGTTGTATCGGTTTGTGCAACAATACTTGATGTTATAAAAACTAAAAGAAATGCAATTAATAATTTAGGCATTTTTTGAATCTTGTAAAATCTTGGCTATTCGGTTAAAATCTTCATCTGAAGAGAATGGTAATATGATTTTTCCATTACCTTTTTTGGTAACTTTAATGTCTATTTTGGCACCAAAATGTTGTGATATAGCTTTTAATTGTTGCTGCTTGTCTTGGTCGAGTTTTGGCTGAGAAATCGGTTTTTTACGACCTTCATTAATCGACTTTACTAATTTTTCAGTCTCACGCACTGAAAGCTTTTCTTTCAGTATTTTTTCATACACTTCTAGTTGCTGTTCAGTGTTAATTATATTAATTAAGGCTCGACCGTGTCCCATACTTAAAAAACCGTCTCGCATGCCGGTTTGTATAATTGGGTCTAATTTTAATAAACGCAAGTAATTAGCAATTGTAGACCTATTTTTACCAACGCGATCACTCAATTGCTCTTGTGTTAAATCTATTTCATCTATCAAACGTTGGTAAGATAATGCAATTTCGATAGGGTCTAAATCTTGGCGTTGAATGTTTTCAACTAAGGCCATCTCTAGAGATTCCTGATCGTTGGCTATCCTTATGTAAGCAGGAATAGTCTCTAAACCTACTAGTTTAGACGCTCTAAAACGGCGTTCACCTGACACTAATTGGTAAGCTTGCTGCCCTACTTTCCTAACTGTAATAGGTTGTATTACACCTAGTTCGCGAATAGAAGATGCTAACTCATCTAAGGCATCTTCGTTAAAGCTTGTACGTGGTTGAAATGGGTTAACTTCAATCGAATCGAGTTCTAACTCGACGATATTGCCAACTACCTTATCGGCATTTTTATCATCAACAGATTGGATATCGTTTTCAGGATCGTTCAATAAAGCCGATAATCCTCTTCCTAATGCTTTTTTACGTGTTGTTTTTGCCATAGTTTAAAAATTAGGCATTGATTAATTCTTCCGCCAAACTTAGGTAATTATTAGCACCTTTGCTGGCTGCATCATATTTAATAATGCTTTCACCGTAACTTGGTGCTTCACTTAAACGTACATTGCGTTGTATAATTGTATCAAAAACCATATCACTAAAATGCTTTTTAACCTCGTCGACCACCTGATTTGATAATCTTAAGCGTGAGTCGTACATGGTTAACAGTAAGCCTTCTATTAATAAATCTTTATGATGAACCTTTTGCACACTTTTAATCGTGTTAAGTAATTTGCCTAAACCTTCTAAGGCAAAATACTCACATTGAATTGGGATAATTACACTATCTGCAGCAGCTAAGGCATTTAAAGTTAATAAACCTAATGAAGGTGCGCAATCTATAATGACATAATCATAATTATCTTTTAAACTGCGTGTGGCTTGTTTAAGCATTAATTCGCGATTATCTTGATCGACTAATTCAAGCTCAATTGCTACTAAATCAATATGGGCAGGAATTAAGTCGAGGTTTGGTGAGTCTGTTTCAATAATAGCTTCATTAGCTTTTGCAGTGTGTTCTAGCAATTGATATGTTCCAACCTCAACCGTTTCAACATCTACACCTAAACCAGATGTGGCATTAGCTTGAGGATCGGCATCAATCAATAATACTTTTTTTTCTAAAACACCTAAAGCCGCGGCTAAATTAACAGCAGTTGTTGTTTTACCCACACCACCTTTTTGGTTTGCAATCGCAATAATTTTACCCATGTAAAAGCCTTTTTATGAATCGTAAAAATACAATTAATTACGCCATTTTAAAATCTAAGTTATCAACAAATAAATCTTACATTTTTATTTGAAATTCACACTATTTTTAGGCTTTTGTTCACAATAAAATTCAACTTAACCAAATATATTTGTACGAAAAACTTGAAGAACTTTCTTACTTTCATAGTTAGTCTTTGCATTTTCAGTTTCACATTTTCTCAAACTTATGAGATTTCTGGAAAAATCACAGACACCAATAATCAACCTATTTACGGCGCAAACATTATTTTAAGCGACAGTTTAGGAACAGTTTCAGACGAAAATGGAAATTATTCAATAAAAGTAGAAAAAGGAAACTATACGATTAAAGTTTCTTATTTAGGATTTAAAACCATTAAGAAATCTATTTCAGTTAAAGCATCTCGAGTCTATAATTTTACACTCGTTCCTAAAGCAGAGTCTTTGAACGAAATTGTAATTACTGAAAATATTGAAGCTTTAGATACACGTGATACACAAATGAGTGTTAATTCTCTTGACGCAGAAAGTATAAAAAACATTCCTGCTGCATTTGGTGAAGTTGATGTTATTAGATCACTATTACAATTACCAGGTGTTTCTAATGCTGGTGAAGGCGCTGCTGGATTTAATGTTCGTGGCGGCAATACTGACCAAAACTTAATTCTTGTTGATGATGCTATACTGTTTAGCTCTTCGCATCTTTTTGGCTTTTTCTCTATATTTAATCCTGATGCTGTAGATAATTTAAAACTTTACAAAGGTGGCATTCCTGCTAACTTTGGCGGCCGCGTTTCTTCTGTATTAGATATTAATCAAAAAAAAGCTAATCTAGACAGTATTTCAGGAAATGGTGGTATTGGTGTTATTTCTAGCAAACTACTGTTAGAATTACCCATAAAAAAGAAAAAATCTTCGCTTTTATTAGCTGGTCGTGCAACATACGCGCATCTATTTTTAAAATTAACTGATAATCAAAATACGGCTTATTTTTACGATTTTAACGCTAAATACTTCAACCAAATCAATCAAAAAAACAGCATTGCATTTTCAGTTTATCATGGTAATGATTTGGTAAGTATAAATGAAAGCTTTACAAACACTTATGGTAATACCTTTGGAAATTTTAAATGGAACAGCCTTCTTAGCGAAAATTTATCTGGCGACTTCAACCTATCGTATAGCCGCTACAATTACAACTTAGATTTAAGCCTTGTAGGATTTGAATTTGATAATTGGGTAAGTAACCTCAACTTAAATGCCAATTTTAATCATTTTATTTCAGACCAATTCAGCTTTAAGTATGGCTTAAGTAGCATTAAATATACTATTGAACCTGGTAATATTATTCCTAGTTCTGATAATTCTGGGATTAATCCTGATAATCTTGCAAACAAACATGCTTTTGAACATGCGGCGTATTTCAGTGTAAAACAAAAACTGAGTGATGCCATCAATCTAGAATATGGTTTAAGACTCAATGCCTTTTGGCGTATGGGACAAGGTGAAATTTTTAGTTACGAAAACAATCAACCCATTAGGTACAATAATGTAACAGGCATTTATGAGGAAGCCGAACCTATTGACACAAGACAAAGTAGTGCTTCTAAAATTGAAAAAGAATTTTATAACTTAGAACCACGATTTGCAATATCTTATAGTTTTAACGATCATACATCTTTAAAAGCAAGTTATAACCGCTTAGCACAAAATATGCACTTGCTTTCTAACACTTCCTCACCAACACCATTTGATGTATGGACGCCAAGCGGAGAATTTGTAAAACCGCAGCTTCTTAACCAATATTCGATCGGTTTTTTTAAAAATTACCGAAATAAAACTTACAGTTTTGAAACTGAAGTATTCTATAAAACAGTAGACAACCGCATCGATTATGTGAATGGCGCTAATTTAATTGCTAACGACCAAATTGAAAGTGTTATTTTGAATGGAGAAAGTCGCGCCAATGGTTTAGAGCTTTTGGCGCGAAAAAATAAAGGTAAACTTACTGGTTGGATTGCCTATACCATTTCTCGTTCAGAGCAACGCACACCAGGGTTTTCAGCCAATGATCCAGGCATTAATAATGGCGATTGGTATTTAGCGAATTTTGATCGCCTTCACGATTTAAGTCTTACAGCAAATTATGATTTTAACAAAAAATGGGACTTTAATGCTAACTTCACGCTTCAAACAGGAAGACCTGTTAACTTTCCTGTTGGTCAATTTGAATATCAAGGATTGAACATTCCAGTTTATGAAGGTCGAAACACCAATCGCTTACCTGCATTTCATCGCTTAGATATTTCAGCCACATTAACACCTCAAAACCAAAATCATAAGTCATGGACTTCAAAATGGAACTTTGGCATTTTTAATCTATACAATCGTAAGAATGCAGCTTCTCTAAACTTTGAACAAAACCGAACTTCTGGCCAAAATGAAGCCGTTCGTTTATCAATATTTGGAATTATACCTTCTGTGAGTTACATCTTTGAATTTTAAATTATGGCAAAACAAATTAAATATATCGTTCTTCTAACAATGAGCATCATTTTAATAAGCTGTGAAGATGTTGTTGAAGTTAATTTAGAAACAGCTCAACCACGTTTAGTGATAGATGCCGCCTTAAAATGGGAAAAAGGAACTGCTGGGAATTACCAAGAAATTCGCATTTCGCGATCAAGAGGTTTTTACGATGAAACGCCTTCAATGGTTTCTGGCGCAACAGTTGAAGTTATTAATTCTGAAAATACTGTTTTTGAGTTTACAGATATGAACGCTAACGGAATTTACACTACAAATGATTTTCAACCTCAACTCAATGAAGTTTATACCTTATTAGTTGAAGTTGATGGTAGAACTTTTGAAGCAACTGAGCAACTCATGCCTGTTGCAACAATTGATTCTGTTCAGCAACGTAATGATGGCGGATTTTCAGGTGAAGATATTGAACTTAAAGCTTTTTACAAAGATCCTGTTGAAACCGAAAATTACAATTTATTCACTTTTGATGTAGACTTTATTGCTTTTCCAGAATTTGAAATTTATGATGACGAATTTAATAACGGAAATACAAATTTTGCCTTTTATACAGAAGAAGATCTTGAAGCTGGTAATACTGTTGAAATTATTAACCACGGAATTTCAGAAGATTATTATAATTACCTTGTAATACTGCTGAACCAAATTGGTAGTTCTGGTGGACCTTTTCAAACGCAACCTGCTGTGGTTCGTGGCAATATAAATGATGTTGATAATCCTGATGAGTATATTTTTGGTTACTTTAGCCTTTCAGAAATCGATCGTGTTAATTATACTGTTAATGAGTGATTTTAGAAAAATAACTGAAGAAGATTCTTATTACAACGACATTGAAAAAATGTCGACCTCAACAATATTAACATCTATTAATCAAGAAGACCAAAAAATTGCTACAGCGGTTAAAAAAGTGATACCTCAAATTGAAAACTTTATTCATGTTTTAGTCAAAAAAATGCAAAATGGTGGTCGACTTTTCTACATTGGCGCTGGAACAAGTGGCCGATTAGGAATTTTAGACGCTAGTGAATGTCCGCCAACTTTTGGTGTAAACGAAGATGTAGTTATAGGTATCATTGCTGGCGGTGACAAGGCTATTAGAACGGCTGTAGAAAATGCTGAAGATAATACTAATCAAGCTATTAAAGATCTTAAACAGCATTCAATCTCTAAAAACGATTGTGTTGTAGGTCTTGCCGCTTCTGGAACAACTCCATATGTTGTTAAAGGCTTACAAGCTTGCCAGGAGCTTAATATAACCACAGCTTGTATTACTTGCAACCCAAACTCACCTATTACTGAAGTTTCAAATTTTCCGATAGAAGTCCTTGTCGGACCCGAATTTATCACTGGAAGTTCACGCATGAAAGCTGGTACGGCTCAAAAACTGGTTTTAAATATGATGAGTACAACAGCGATGATTAAGCTAGGTCGCATTAAAGACAACAAGATGGTAGATATGCAACTATCAAACACAAAGCTCATTGAGCGTGGCACAAAAATGATTGCAAAATCTTTAAAGATTGATGAATCGAAAGCAAAAGAGCTATTACTAAAATACGGCAGCGTAAGAAAAGCTATATTTCATGCAACACACTAATCAAGAACTGCTATTTAAAGGTCTTAAATATTTAGCTGGTGCTTTACCTCTGTTATTTTTAGGACCTGTGATTATGTATAGCGCATTCGGAAATCAAGACAAATTTTTATTTTGGCCTGTTTTAATTTTGTCAATCATATTATGCATCGCAGCTGGATATTTAATTTTTAAAGGTATTAAAACCTTAATGAAAGCCTTATTCAACGATTAGCTTTTCTGTCAGGAACTCGAAGTAGTAATAATACACCTACAACAAAAAAGATAATTAAGAATACGATTGAATAACGTAAACTTCCTGTAAGTTGAGCTGAAATTCCGTAGAATGCCATTCCGATGACAATTCCTATTTTTTCGGTAACATCATAAAAACTGAAATATGATGTTGTATCTTCAGCATGGTCAGGAATATATTTTGAATAAGTTGAACGTGATAGTGATTGAATGCCACCCATCACAAGACCTACAAAAAAAGCAGCGACATAAAATTCATTTGGTGTTTCCATAAAAAAAGCAAAAACACAAACACCAATCCATATTAAATTCAATCCAATTAATACATGAATATTACCAAGATACTTAACTAATCGAGAAGCCAAAAATGCACCTAAAATAGCTACCAGTTGAATCACAAGTATGCTAATGATTAATCCCATGGTAGCATCATTATTTGGCCATTTAATTTCTTCAACACCAAAATAAGTAGCAATTAACATTATGGTCTGTACAGCCATACTGTAAACAAAATAAGCGCCTAAATAACGTTCTAGGTTTAAGTTAGTTCTAATTGATTTATAAATAGATTTTAATTCTTTAAAACCATTAAAAAAGACATCTTTAGTGTAGCGCCCTTTTTTATTAGAATTTGGTAAGTGATAAAAAGAATATTGGCTAAAGCCTATCCACCAAACACCTGTCAAAATAAAAGATAAGCGCGTTGGTAAAGCTTCGGACTCAAAACCAAATAACTCATAGTTTAAAATCATTACTAAACACAACACAAGCAGTAAAACACTTCCAATATAACCTAAAGAAAAGCCTTTTGCACTTAAACGGTCTTGCTCATTTTTTGGACAAATATCAGGTAAGTAAGAATTATAAAAGACAATACTTCCCCAAAAACCAATTAAACCAAGCAAATAACATAGCAAACCAAACCACAAATATTCTAAATTAAACCAGTAAAGCCCAATACATGCAGATGCACCAACATAACAGAATATTTTCATGAATAGCTTTTTATTACCCACATAATCGGCTATACCACTTAGAATGGGACTCATTATCGAAATAATCAAAAAAGCAAAAGCAGTAACATAGCTAATCAAAGCATCATTATTAAAGCTATAACCTAAAAATCTAACAGAATCTGAAATCACATCACCTTGTTCATTCTTAATTACAGTTAAGGCTGAGTAAAACAAAGGAAAAATAGCAGACGAGATTACTAAACTGTATACCGAATTAGCCCAATCATAAAATGCCCATGCATTTTTAATTATTTGAGGAGATTTCATTTAATTAAAATTAATAATACCGATTTTTTCAGCTTCGGCTCTTGCTGTTGGAATTCGGTTCCGTAAATTCTCGATTCTAGTATCGTGTGATGGGTGCGTACTTAAAAATTCTGGTGGAGATTGACCATTACTTGCAGTCTTCATTCGCTCCCAAAGTTTTGGCGCTTCTTCTGGGTCATAACCAGCTAAAATCATTAAAACTAAACCTTGTTCGTCAGCTTCAGTTTCATGCTTCCTACTAAAAGGTAACATCCCAAACACCTGACTACCTACACCGAAAGCAACATTAAATATCTGTTGTTGCTCCTCTTTTTCACTCAAAGCTACATTACCAACCACAGCTGCGCCTTGCTGTATCAGACCAGCACTCATTCTTTGCTGCCCATGATTTGCTAGTGCATGAACAATTTCATGTCCCATAATAGCGGCAACTCCATCTTCATTTTCTGCAATTGATAAAATTCCAGTATAAAAAGCAACCTTACCACCAGGCATTGCCCAAGCATTGATTTGTTCACTTTCAATCAGGTTAAATTCCCAATCATAATTAGCGTCATAATCATCCATCCCTTTATATTTTAAATACTTACGAGCAGCTAATTTAATTCGTTCACCAACACGCTTTATCATTTCTGATTCCTCTGTATCTTTTAAGACTTCACTTTCGCTTAAAACCTCATCGTATTGACTGTAAGCCATTGGTATCAACTTTGAGTCAGGCACAAAAGCCATGGTTTTTTTACCTGTAAATGGATTTACGGCACAGTTTATGGTAATAAGTAATAAGCTAATTAAAAGAAAAAGACGAAATTTCATATTCAATGTTTTAGCAGTCAAATTTATGACAATTACTAGAAACATTAAAAATTGGTTTAACAAATTAATAATAAGTTTTCACTTAGAAAACCTTTACTTTTAAATAAAAAAATGAAAAAAATAATTTTACTACTTATCTGTCTTCAATTTGGTTCATGTCAATCAAATGCCCAGAAAAAACAAACAAAGACAAATTTTGAAATTTCTAAAACTGAAGCTGAATGGCGAAAAGTTTTAACAGCAGAAGAATTTAATGTCTTGAGAAAATCAGGTACTGAACCTGCATTCTCAAGTCCGTTAAACAAAGTTGAGCAAGCTGGAACTTTTGTTTGCGCTGCATGTAAAAACCCACTTTATCAAACCAAGTATAAATTTGATAGCGGCACAGGTTGGCCAAGTTTTGATCGTGCAATTGACAGCAGTTTGACCGTGAGCTCTGATAGAAAGTTAGGCTACAAGCGTACAGAAGCACTTTGTGGCAAATGCGGTAGTCATTTAGGTCATATCTTTAACGATGGACCAAGAGAAACAACAGGAATGCGTCACTGCATTAACGGAGTAGCTTTAGATTTTATACCTAAAAACAAATAACCATGACAAACCAAAACTGGAAAGAACAACTCACAGAAGAAGAATACCGAATTCTAAGAGAAAAAGGCACCGAACCACCATTTTCTGGTAAATACAATACACATTTTGAAGACGGAAAATACCATTGCAAAGCCTGTAATGAACTACTGTTTGACAGTCAATCGAAATTTGAAAGTAACTGTGGCTGGCCTAGTTTTGACAGCTCAGTTGAAGGTGCCATAGAATACAAGAAAGATAATAGTTTTGGCATGCAACGTATCGAAATTCTGTGTAGTAATTGTGGTGGACATATCGGGCATATTTTTGATGATGGCCCTACAGAAACAGGAAAACGCTATTGCGTTAACTCACTTAGTATTAATTTTAAATCTTAAATCATGAGAAAGATCATAAGTATTTTATTAATTAGCCTTTTAGTTGTTGCCTGCGAAGGCGATATTGGACCTCCAGGCCCACCAGGTCTTGACGGTGTAAATATTTTAGGTAATGTATATGAAATTGAAGCCGACTTCACGTCTAACAATGGCTACAGTATTATTTCTGAATTTCCTAACACTGTAGAGGTGTTCGAATCTGATGTTGTCATGGTTTACCTTTTAGAAGAACAAGTCAATGACCCAACTGGTCCAGTTGATGTTTGGGCGCAACTACCACAAACCTTTTATTTAAATAATGGTGATGAAGTTGTCTATAATTTTAATCATACATTTTTTGATGCTAATATTTTTCTAGATGGAAACGCAGCTTTAGATTTGCTTCCACCTGAATTTACGCAAAATCAAGTTTTTAGAATAGCAATTCTACCAGCCGAATTTGCAGAAGCTTACGATGTATCAACTTATAACAAATTAAATCAAGCTTTAAAACAAGAAAATATAGACCTAAATCTTATTTCTCTCAACTAAAAGTCTTTTCTTTGGCTGTATGAAGTTATTTGTTTTAAGTATTTTATTATTAGTCTTTAATAATTCATACAGTCAATTGGGCTTTTGTTCAGGGAATACTGGCGATGCTATTTTTACTGAAGATTTTGGTCAAGGCACAAATAATGGGCCACCGTTAGCACCTGGCACAACAACCTATAATTTTATTAATGCTAACAACCCACAAGATGGGCAATACACCATATCAAACAGTACATTTCAATTTGGTTGGAATATGCCAAGTGACCACACGCCAAATGATACTAATGGTAAAGCTTTAATCGTCAATGCAGATGAAAATAACGCAGGTGAATTTTTTAGAACAACAATAAATGGCTTATGTGAAAATAACTCCTATGAATTTTCTGCATGGTTACTAAACATCTTACCCGCAAATAATGCTTGCCCTGGTACGGCAATTCCTGTAAATGTAAAATTTCAAATTTGGGACTCTACAGATACCAATTTATTAGCTGAAGGCGATACAGGTAACATCAATAGCAGCAACTCTCCTACTTGGCAACAATATGGACTGACATTTACTACTTTAGAAAATCAAACTGAAGTCATTCTAAAAATGATTAATAATGGCACAGGCGGTTGTGGCAACGATTTAGCCATAGATGATATAGTTTTTAGATCTTGTGGTGATGAAACTGAAGTTGTTTTTGAAAATCAAACTGAATTCAATTATTGCGAAAATGAAAGCTTTAATCCCATCACAATTAACGCATTACCTGATTTTAGCATCTACGATTCGCATTTTTATCAATGGCAAATAAGCCAAGACCAAGAAAACTGGTCTAACATTCCTGGAGAAACAAATTCAACACTTACCATTACAAATTCAAGTGGTTTAGAATTTTATCGTGCCTTAGTTGCTGAAGATGAAATCAATGTCGAAAACAACTTATGTAATAGTACATCAAACGTATTTACAGTAGAAGAGATTGAAATAATTGAACCCATAAGCTTAGGTAATGTTGAAGTTTGTGAAGGCGAAACTCAAGCTTTAGCTGTTCAAGAAAACCCTAACATTATAATTAATTGGTATGATGCCCAAACAGGCGGAAATTTACTCGCTGAAGATTCGTTTAGCTACCAAGCAGAAAATGAAGGCACTTATTATGCTGAGGCTATTTCAGTTGAAGGAAGCTGCATCAACCCTAACCGAATACCAATCACCTATTCTATCAATTCAAATCCTCCTGAATTTACTAGTGAAATTATTTTATGCGAAGGAGAAAGCGAGTTTCTAACGGCAACTGGAGGCAACACTTATAATTGGAGTAATGGAGAAACAACCCAAGAAATCGAGATTAATCAGGCTGGTCAATATACCGTAGAGGTAACCAATACTTCAAACTGTACAAGCTTACAATTATTTAATGTTACAGTTAACTCAACACCAGTTATTGAGTCTGTTGAAAGTATTGGTAGTGACATTCAAATCAACCTTCAGAACAACGGAGATTTCAGCTATGCGATTAATAATCAATTTTATCAAGATAGCCCCTATTTTTCATCTGTAAAAGGTGGCTTAAAAACCATTTTCGTAATTGAAAATAATGGTTGCGGTACAGTTGAAGTTGATTTTCTTCATTTAGTAATTCCAGAATTTTTCACACCAAATAATGACGGCATAAATGATGTTTTTAAGGTTAATGATGCTAATTTGGTTCAACCTTATATAATTCAAATCTTTAATCGCTATGGAAAGTTGTTAGTTCAAGGTGAAAATGAAGACTTCAGCTGGAACGGGCAATTTAATGGGCAACCTGTTTCTTCAGGCGATTATTGGTATCAAATTGTAGTCGGCGACAAAAAATTCACCGGACATTTCACCCTAAAACGATAAGCAACTATAAAGCTTGTCAAATCATACCATATTTAAGCGATATTCTTTAACTTTGCGACTTAATTTATTGAAAAACAATTCACATGAGTAAATATGACATCATTGTAGTCGGTAGTGGTCCTGGAGGCTATGTTACAGCAATCCGTGCTTCTCAACTAGGTTTTAAAGTTGCAGTTGTTGAAAAAGAAAGCCTCGGTGGCGTTTGTTTAAATTGGGGTTGTATACCAACTAAAGCATTACTAAAAAGTGCTCAAGTATTTGACTATCTAAACCATGCAAGCGATTATGGCTTAAAGGTTGAAAAAGCTGATAAAGACTTTAGCGCCGTTGTAAAACGAAGCCGAAATGTTGCTGAAGGCATGAGCAAAGGTGTACAGTTTTTAATGAAGAAAAATAAAATTGATGTATTAAACGGTAATGGAAAACTTTTAAAAGGTAAAAAAGTTGAAGTCACCGATAAAAATGATAAAAAAACAACTTACGAAGCCGATCACGTCATTATAGCTACAGGTGCAAGATCGCGTGAATTACCTAATTTACCACAAGACGGCAAAAAAGTCATTGGTTACCGTAAAGCTATGACACTTGAAAAGCAACCTAAGTCAATGATTGTTGTTGGATCTGGTGCTATTGGAGTTGAATTTGCAAGCTTCTATAATGCCATGGGAACCGATGTAACTATTGTTGAGTATCTACCAAATATTGTTCCTGTAGAAGATGAAGAAGTGTCAAAACAATTTGAGCGTATTTACAAGAAAAAAGGCATTAAAATAATGACTAACTCTTCAGTTGAAAGTGTAGATACTTCAGGTAAAAATGTAAAAGCTAAAGTTAAAACAAAAAAAGGTGAAGAAAGTCTTGAAGCCGATATTGTTCTTTCTGCTGTAGGAATCAAGACAAATATTGAAAATATTGGTTTAGAAGAAGTTGGCATTAAAACTGAAAAAGACAAAATACAAGTTAATGATTTTTACCAAACAAATATTCCTGGCTACTACGCCATTGGCGATGTAACTCATGGCCCAGCATTAGCCCATGTAGCCTCAGCTGAAGGAATTCTTTGTGTTGAAAAAATTGCTGGAATGAAGGTCGAAGCAATTGATTACGGAAACATTCCTGGATGTACCTATTCTAACCCTGAAATTGCTAGTGTTGGTATGACCGAAAAGCAAGCTAAAGAAGCTGGTTATGATATTAAAGTTGGTAAGTTTCCTTTTTCTGCCTCAGGTAAAGCTAGTGCATCAGGTGCTAAAGATGGTTTTGTAAAAGTTATTTTCGATGCCAAATACGGCGAATGGCTTGGTTGCCATATGCTTGGTGCTGGCGTCACCGATATGATTGCCGAAGCTGTTCTTGGCAGAAAACTTGAAACTACAGGCCACGAAGTTTTAAAAACTATTCATCCACACCCAACGATGAGTGAAGCAGTGATGGAAGCCGTTGCCGATGCTTATGACGAAGTAATCCACTTATAATCTAACTACTTTTTATAACTTTGAAAGCTCCCACAAATCGGGAGCTTTTTTTTATAATGATTGAAAGTTTACAAAACCAAAATATCAAGAAAATTCAACGCTTACAAAAAAAAACTAAGCGTCGAAAAGATGAACAATTAATTGTTGTAGAAGGTATTCGTGAAATTAAAATTGCTTTACAAAACAATTACCAATTTACCGAGTTTTATGTTTGTAATGCCATTTATAACAACCAAATTAAAATAAAAGACACAAGAATAATTGATGTATCTGAACAAGTTTACCAAAAAATTGCTTACAGAAGTACAACTGAAGGCATTATTGGTTTAGCAAAAACCAAAAAACACAATTTACTCGACCTTAAACTTGAACAAAAACACCCTTTAATTCTTATCGCTGAAGCACCAGAAAAACCTGGCAACATAGGCGCACTTCTAAGGACTGCTGATGCAGCAAATTTAGATGCTGTTATCATTGCTAACCCAAAAACCGACTTGTATAATCCTAATATTATTAGGTCAAGCTTAGGAACTGTATTTTCAAAGCAAATCGGTATTGGTTCAACCCAAGAAGTAATTGATTTTTTAAGAGAAAAAGAAATTTCAATATATGCAGCAACACTTCAAAATTCAAATATTTATACAAAAGAAGATTTCACAAAGGCTTCAGCAATTGTAGTTGGTACTGAATCTAAAGGACTATCAAAACTTTGGCGAACTGCTGCAAAACAAAATATAAACATCCCAATGCAAGGCAGCATCGATTCTATGAATGTTTCAGTATCAGCAGCCATTATAATTTTTGAAGCTAAGCGGCAACGTGATTTAAAATAATGTATTAACTTCAGCGTTTAAACCAAAAGCTTAATTTGTCTATGAAAAAACTCCTTACAATTGCAGTAATATTATGTTGCAGTTATTGGTGTTTTCCCCAGCAAATTTCAAAACCAATTCCTGAAAACTATTTTAAATCACCGCTTGAAATTCCACTTTTACTTTCTGGTACGTTTGGCGAACTTAGGTCTAACCATTTTCATGCTGGTCTTGACCTTAAAACTAAAGGTGTTACTGGCTTAAAAGTTAAAGCTTCGGCTAGTGGATATATTAGTCGAATAAAAATACAGCGCTTTGGCTATGGTATGGCGCTTTACATCAAACATCCTAACGGCTACCAAACGGTTTATGCTCATTTAAGTGCTTATGCTGGTAAAATTCATGATTATGTTTTAAAAGAACAATATAAACGTGAAACCTTTGAAATAGAATTATTCCCAAAATCAAAGGCTTTACCTGTAAAACAAGGCGAAGTTATTGGCTATAGCGGCAATTCTGGTTCAAGTGGCGGACCGCATTTACACTTTGAAATTAGAGATGAAAATTCCAGACCAATGAATCCCTTTTTATTTGGTTTCAAAAGCGTAAAAGATTCTAAGCCACCAAGAATTCGTGGATTATATGCTTATGGTTTAAGTGAAGATGCGCATATCAATGGACATCAAAGTCGACAAAAAATTAAATTAGTCAAAATTAGTCCAAATACCTATAAGGCAGAAGAAATTACCGCTTTTGGCAAAATTGGATTTGGCATTGACACTTATGATCAATTTGATTTAAGCTATAACAAAAATGGTATTTACGCTGTTGAAGTTTTTGTAAATGGAAACCAAAGTTTTAGAACTTACTTCAACAGATTCTCATTTTCAGAAACAAGATATATCAATCGCTTAATCGATTACAGCTATTACAAGTCAGACCGAAAACGGATTATGAAGTTATATCAACCCGAGGAACTTCAACTTGACTTAGTAGAAGCCATAGATCGCAATGGTATTATTCATCTCGATAAAGACAGTTTAAACATAAATTTGAAAGTTTTAATTAAAGACTTCAATAATAATACTAAGCAAATTCACATTCCTTTAAAAAGTAATTCTGTCAAGTTTCAGTCTAAAAAAGATTCTGTTACACCTTATTTTGCCCAAGTAGATTACCCTTCAATGTTTGAAAATGGTAAAATTGATGTTTTTATTCCAAAGAATGCACTTTATGAAGACACCTACCTAAATATTGAATTTAAAGCCAATGCAGTGAAGGTTCATGACTATAAAACACCACTTCATAAAAGCATTAGTATTGGTTTTGATGTTTCTGAATTTTCAGAGAAAGACAAACAACAATTATATATTGCAAAAACTTATCCTTGGGGAAAGTTTTATTATTCAAATACTAAAAAAACCCAGAATAGATTTGTGACTTACACTAAAGAATTTGGAGACTATGAATTAAAAATTGATAAGACACCGCCAACAATTAAACCCATTAATTTTAGAGATGGCAAATGGATGTCTAATTATCGATATTTAAAACTAAAAATTGACGACGATGAAACTGGAATCGATAGTTATTATGCTACGGTAAATGGTAAATTTATTTTAATGTCTTATGATTACAAGACAAAAATACTCACACACGATTTTAATGATCAGGCCGTTAAAGAAACTCGAAACAAACTAAAAGTAGTTGTGACTGATAATGTTGGAAATACTTCTATATTTGAAGCAAATTTTAATCGAAAATAATAATTTTAGCTTTTGAAACCCTATTTTTTCCTCACCTTTACCCTTTTAACTTGGTTTTGCTATTCACAAACAGCGCGTGTTAATGGTTTAGTTTTTAATGAAAGTAAAAATTTACTTGAAGCTGTAAATGTTAGTTATGGTAATGGTGGAACTACTACTAATACCAATGGTTTTTATAATTTAACTGTTCCTGCTAACCAAACCATTACAATAAAAGTTTCTTATGTTGGTTATCAACCCATAACAGCCAAGTTAAATTTAAAACCAAACACAGTTAAAGAACTCAACTTTGTATTAAAAACTAAAGTTGAGCAAATTAGTGAAGTTATAATTACCAATGAACCACGCTCAAGAATTGAAGGTATTACCATATTACAGCCTGAAACTGTGAGAAGAATTCCTGGAGCCAATCCTGGTGTTGAAAATATTTTAATGACTCTACCTGGCGTAAACTCTAACAATGAATTAAGCACACAATACGCGGTTCGCGGTGGTAATTACGATGAAAATTTAGTTTACGTTAATGGCATTCAGGTTTACCGCCCATTTTTAGTAAGAAGCGGCCAGCAAGAAGGCTTAAGTTTTGTAAATACTGATTTAGTTAGAGATGTTGACTTTTCTGCTGGTGGATTTCAAGCTAAGTACGGTGATAAATTATCATCGGTTTTAGATATCAAATACCGAAGACCTGTAGATTTCGGCGGAAGTTTTGAAGCAAGTTTTCTTGGCGGTAGCGCTTCAGTTGAAGCCGTGTCAAAAAATCAAAAATTAACAGGTATTTTAGGGATAAGGTATCGCGAAAATAGTTTATTTGTAAATGCTAAACAAACCGACGCCGATTTTAAACCACGGTTTTTCGACACGCAAGCTTATTTAACCTATCAGTTTAATAATAAGTTAGAACTGAGCTTTCTAGGCAATATAGCTATTAACACTTATGATTATATTCCATATACTCGCCAAACTAATTTTGGCACTATTCAAGACCCTAAAGCTCTTTTAATCTTTTACGAAGGCCAAGAACAAGACCAATATGAAACTTATTTTGGCGCTTTATCTGCTAATTATGAAGTGAATGATAACTTTACAACAAAAACCACCGCTTCTGTTTACCACACCAAAGAGCAAGAGTTTTTTGACATTGTAGCTAATTATCGCATCGGTGAAGTTAACTCAGGTTTTGGTGATGAAGATTTTGGAGAAGTAGAATTTACTGAAGGCGCTGGAGCTCAATATACACATGCTAGAAACAAACTTGATGCTTTAATTGCTAATTTTAAACACGAAGGTAAAGTTGATATTAACGACCATAAATTTGAATATGGCGTCAACTTTGTTCATGAAGATATTCGAGATCAATTACAAGAGTATGAAATGATTGATTCAGCTGGTTTTTTTGTAAGACCGCTTCAACCTAATTTTGAAAACGACCAACCTTATAATCCTTACGAAGAACCTATTGAACCCTATTTTAGTATCAGGGCAAAGAATAGTACAAAAATCAACCGTATTTCAGCTTATTTACAGTGGAGCCATCAGTTTAAAGTTAATAATGCCAAAGCTTGGGTAAATGCTGGCATTAGATCACAAGTATGGAATGTGAGTGGCGACCAAATTAATGCAAATACACAGCAAGTTTTTAGTCCAAGAGCGCAATTCTCAATCAAACCAAAGTGGGATAAAGATATGTTGTTTCGCTTGTCTGGTGGTTTTTATCATCAACCGCCAATGTATCGGGCTTTAAGAGACTCGACCGGACAAGTTATTCCAGAAGTTGAAGCTCAAGAATCGGTACATATTGTATTAGGAAACGATTACAGCTTTAAACTTTGGGACAGGCCGTTTAAATTAGTTTCAGAAGCTTATTACAAGCATTTATCCAATGTTAACCCTTATACAATTGAAAATGTAAGAATTCGCTATCGTGCTAGAAATGATGTTGAAGCCTATGCTTATGGCTTAGACCTTCGCTTAAATGGAGAGTTTGTTCCTGGCACCGAAAGTTGGTTTAGCTTTGGCTATTTAAAAACCGAAGAACGCCAAATTGGTCGTAGTGAATTTATTTCTCGACCAACAGATCAACGCTTAAAATTTGCTGCATTGTTTCAAGATTATGTGCCTAACATACCTAAATTAAAACTTTATCTCAATTTAGTTTATAACACAGGTTTGCCAGGTGGTTCACCTCGATTTGCTGATCCTTACGAGTATCAAACAAGATTGCCCGATTATCAACGGGTTGATATCGGCTTTTTTTATGCCCTAAAAGAAGCTCAAGACAAACTGAGACCAGAGCATTGGTTAGCTAAATTTGAAAGTATTGATATAGGCTTCGAGATTTTCAACATGTTTGACCGCCTAAATTCTATTACAAATACCTTTGTACGTGATGCCACCACAAGAAATCAATTTGCGATTCCTAATTTCTTGAGTCCACGTGTATTCAATTTAAAATTAAGAACAAGGTTTTAATCCATAAGGATTTGCTTCAACTTGTCTACAAAATAATCAATATCACTCATTGAATTTGTTGAAGAAAAGGACAACCGCAAACCATGCTGCTCACCGCCATAAATTTCATTTAATACAAATGAGCCTTCTTGCGCACCACTTTGGCAAGCACTTCCTTTAGAACAAGCAATACCATGTAGGTCAAGTTGAAGAATAAGCATATCAGACTCAAATTTCGGTAAAGGAATTGTAAAGTTGAGAATTTTATGTGAACTTAGATTAAAGTCACCAGAGGCACCGTTAAATCTAATATTTGGAAAAGCAGCTTCTAACTTACTTTTACAGTAGGTTTTGAGTTTTTTAACGTGTTCACGCTCTTGATCCATATTTTCATAAGCCAATGATAGTGCTTTTTCGGTAGCACCAACGCTATACACATTTTCGGTACCAGCGCGCCGACCACGTTCTTGAGAACCACCAAAAATAAGCGGATTTAAACTGTGTTGTTCTTTAATGATCGCAAAGCCAATTCCTTTAGGACCATTAAATTTATGGGCGCTAGCTGTTAAAAAATCAATAGGAATTTGCTTCAAGTCTAAAGGATAAAACCCAATACTTTGAACGGTATCACTGTGGAATAAAGCCTTATATTTTTGACAAATTTCACTGATTTGCTTTAAATCGTTTATATGGCCAACTTCATTATTAATATGCATCAATGAAACTAAGGTTGGCTGATCACTTTCAGCTAATAACTGCTCTAAGTGCAAATCATCAATTAAACCTTGCTCGGTTAAATTCACATAAGCCACTTCAACTGTAGACGAGTTTGCAAGATGCTCAACACAATTTAAAACGGCATGATGTTCAATTTTAGAGGTGATAATTAGTTTTATCCCTAAATCGTTCACCGCACCAATAATCACCAAATTATCTGCTTCTGTGCCTCCAGAAGTAAATACAATTTCTTTTGATTTAACTTCTAAAAGTTGAGCCATTTTTTTTCGGCTAGATTCGATTAAAGCCTTAGCTTTTCGTCCAAATGCGTGCGTTGATGACGGATTACCAAAATTATCATTCATTAAATTAACCATCACATCAATAACTTCTTGACGCATTGGGGTTGTAGCGGCATGATCAAGATATACTTTGCGCATCGTCTTAGTTTTTAGCAAAATTAATGCAATTATAGTTTTGAAGACTGATATTTATCACTCAGATAGCTTAAATTTGAAAAAAAATTGACATGAAACGATATATCTGGCTATTAAGCTTGCTTTTTATTGCCTGTGATGATGGAGACCCAATTATCACAAACTTCAATTTTTCTAATGAAACACCGCTTGAAGTTTGTCAAGATAATACAGACTACGTTTTCCATTATATCGATAGTGAAACTAATGAAGCTATTTCATTTGTGTTTAGCAGCCCAGATTTCAAAACTAGCTATGAGGGCTTTGAAGCGCCTGAACCTATCGTAATACCTTTAAACACAAGTAATCGATTAAATTATAGAACACTATCAGCGTCAACAGATTCTAACACCTATTTTTGCCAAGACATCCCACCAAGTTCGCCTAGCGTTTTAGAAGAATTTAGAAGTACAACTGGTGGTGAAGCTGTTATTATTCTTGAAGTTTTTGAACAAGATGATGACGATGGCGTTCCTGCAGAACTTGAAGACATTAATGGTAACGGCGATTTATTTGATGATGACACTGATAGTGATGGTATTCCTAACTTTTTAGATGTTGATGATGATAATGACAATGTGTTAACAGAAGTTGAAAACATTAATGATGAAAACAACAACCAATTTCCTGACACAGATGGTGATGGTACACCAGATTATCTAGACAATGATGATGACAATGACGGTGTTTTAACACGCTTTGAAGACCTTAATGCTTTTGATAGCGGAAATGAAGAACCTATCATTAACCCAACCGATGATGTTAATGCCGACGGTTTACCTAATTATTTAAACCCTGACATATCAGAATCGATTGAAATTAATGCGGTTAGAGCAAATGAAATTACACGTCGATTTAGAGTACAAATTGTCTTTAATGATGTAACCCTGAACAATGTAAATAACGATCAAACGGTAACAATTAGCCGTTTGAATATGGGATTTATAGAAACAACGACACAAGAAAATTTAGTTGAAACTAACTAGTTTTGATAAATGTAAACTTCTGTTGCGCCAAAACCATAAGTTTTAAAATCAGCATCGTAAAAATCAATATGATCATAACGTCTAAACAAGGTTTCTAATTCTTGTTTTAGCACGCCTTCGCCAACACCATGAATAAAAACCAGTCGTTTTTGACGAGATTTAATGGCTTGCTCTAAACGATGTCTTGCGGTGTCTAACTGTAAATTAAGCATATCGAAGTTAGACATATTTTTAGTGCTGTTAACAAGTTCATGAATGTGTAAATCTATTTCTATGACAGGAACTTCACGAACAGATTTTTGAGAAGATTTGGTTTTTCCAAGGTTTAAATCAGTTTTTATTTTTTCGTGAATATCAGCAGCATTAAGCTCAACATCAAGTGGTTTAACAGGTACAACTTCAGCTTTAGAAACTTCAAAACGAAAACCATCATGATCTTCTATAATTAGAGAATTATGGCTTAATTGAACAACCTTACCATTAATAGTATCATCTAAAACTTCAACTTGGTCGCCTAGCTTAATCATCTATTTTGAAGGTTTAGAGGTATCTTCAACCGAAAACTTATCAATTGCATTTTTATCAGCTTCATTTTCCTCTTGTTGATTATTTAGATCTAAATCTGTTTCAGCAGGATTTTTATTTTCTTTTGGGTTGTCTTGTGCCCATTGTTTGGTAGAATTATACAACCCGAACATCAATAAAACTAAACCGATGATTTTATAATAAACCACATCTGGTTTTTCAACTAAATCATAAATTAATAAGGCTGCGCCAATTAAAATAAAGGTGGTAAAAACCCCTTGCTTTTTTGTGTTAATCATGTTTTTATGAATCTATACTAAATCACAAATATAGCTTTATTTACAAGCTTGAATTAACATTTTTAGAGAATTGAATTTGTTAAACCATAAATTATGTTAATTTTATCAAAACAAAAAAGCAAACTGATGGAAACTACTCAACCTAAACGCCCTAGCAATCATTTAGTGATGGCAATTATTACAACAATTTTATGTTGCGCACCAGGCTTACCGGCTGGTATTGCAAGTATTGTGTTCTCGACACAGGTTAATAAAAAATATAACGAAGGTGATTATGAAGGTGCTGAAAGAGCATCTAAAAATGCTAAAATCGCTTGGATTATAGCCTTGGTTTTAGGCTTAATCGGCGCTATTTCTTACATTGTATTTGTATTTGTAATTGCTAGTGACGAAGGATTTAGAGAAGCTCTAGAGCAAGAGCTCCAAAGACAACAATCTTTACAAAATAATTAATCATGGAAACAAGCAAACCTAAGCATCCTCAAAATCACTTAGCAATGGCTATCATCTCAGCATTGCTTTGTTGCCAACCAGCTGGCATTGTTAGCATTGTTTATGCTGCTCAAGTAAACTCTAAATATGCTTCTGGCGATTACGAAGGCGCAGAACGTGCTTCTCAAAACGCCAAAACTTGGTGGATTGTCTCACTAGTTTTAGCTTTAGTGGTTTGGGTAGGGTTTATACTCATTTACGGTTTAGGTGCTATTTTTGCAATAGCATCAGGCGATATATAATGCATGACCAAAAAAAGTAAAGCTATATTATATTCAGGCTTAGCCGTAATTTTAATTTTACTGCTAAGCCTTTATCTAAATTTCAGTCCCAAAGAATTTAACTTTTTTCCGAAATGTATGTTTCATAGCCTAACGGGATTACATTGTCCAGGTTGTGGAAGTCAACGCGCAATACATGCAATTCTAAATGGTCAAATTATTGAAGGCCTGAAATACAACTTACTCATTATACTAGCCATTTTAGTCTTATCTTATCAAGTTGTACAGCAAATTGTCGTTCACTATTATCCAGAAAAAAATAATAATATCCTTTATAAATCGGCAACGCCTTGGGTGATCTTTACAATCATTATTTTATTTTGGATTTTACGAAACATTCCATTTGCACCATTTACATTTTTAGCACCTTAAAGCTTCTTTAAAGCCGCCTTAAATGGATTTTAAATTTCTATTTTTGTTGAAAAATAGATTTAAATGCAAACACCACTTCACAACTTAGAACCAAAACCCATTTGGAAAAACTTTGAAGCTATTAATGCTGTTCCGAGAGCTTCAAAAAAAGAAGAGCAAATTATACAATTTATGCTTGATTTTGGCAAGAAATTAAATCTTGAAACATTTACCGATTCTGGCCAAAATGTAATTATAAAAAAACCAGCTACTAAAGGCTTTGAAGATCGAAAAACTGTAGTCTTACAATCTCATCTAGACATGGTTCATCAAAAAAATAATGATACCAAATTCGACTTTGATACGCAAGGTATTGATATGTATATTGATGGCGATTGGGTTAAAGCTAACGGCACAACTCTAGGTGCAGATAATGGTTTAGGCGTTGCCACAATCATGGCTATTTTAGAGTCTGAAGATATAGAACATCCAGCTATAGAAGCGCTTTTTACCATAGATGAAGAAACGGGTATGACTGGTGCTAAAAATTTAGAACAATCGGTTTTAAAAGGTGATATATTACTCAACCTAGACACTGAAGAAGATGACGAAATTGGGATTGGCTGTGCTGGTGGCGTAGATATTACTGCTACCCGATTTTACATAGAAGAATCTATTCCTGAAAACTATCAAGCTCTAAAAATCACTGTAAAAGGTTTAAACGGAGGCCACTCTGGCATGGACATCATCAAAGGTCTTGGCAATGCTAATAAATTATTAAACAGATTTTTATATCTCGGCCATACAAAATTTCAAATGAGACTCGCCTCTTTTGTTGGTGGTGGACTTCGAAATGCCATTCCTCGCGAAAGTGAAGCTATAATATGTATCAATAAAGATGATATTAATGCGTTTAGAGAACATTTCTTAAACTTAGTTGAAGTTATTAAAACAGAGTACAAAAATTTAGAACCTCAACTCAATATTAGCTTAACTGAAGTAAACCAACCTGAAAAAGTAATGAGTGCCGATGTAGAAGATT
Source organism: Psychroflexus salarius (assembly GCF_900129035.1). GTDB lineage: Bacteria > Bacteroidota > Bacteroidia > Flavobacteriales > Flavobacteriaceae > Psychroflexus > Psychroflexus salarius. The sequence goes on from NZ_FQTW01000001.1 coordinate 672,767, forward strand.
TATTTATTAAATCTATCTACGCTATTGCTAATGGTGTGTACAGAATGAGTCCAGATATTGAAGGTTTAGTAGAAACCTCTAACAATCTAGCTAAAATTGAAGCTAAAAACGGTAAAATTGAAGTGATGTGTTTAACTCGCTCATCTGTTGAAAGTACAAAAGATGATTTAGCAAACTCGATTTCAAGTAGCTTAGACTTAGCCGGATTCAGTGTAGAATTATCAGGTGATTATCCAGGTTGGCAACCAAATACCGACTCTGACATTTTAAAAATCGTAGACCAAGTTTATCAAAAACAAAATGGCGAGAAAGCTAATATAGCAGCTTGTCACGCTGGTTTAGAATGTGGTATATTAGGAAGTCATTACCCTGAAATGGATATGATTTCTTTTGGACCAACTATTCGAGGCGCGCATTCGCCCGATGAACGTGCTAGCATTTCAAGCACACAGAAATTTTGGAAACTTACACTTGAAGTTTTAAAACAGATTCCTAGAAAATAAATTTCAAAATTTAAACTCATATAAAACCCTGAAATTTTCAGGGTTTTAATATTTAAATAAAGGTGAAGATAAATAACGGTCACCGCGATCGCAAACAATACTCACCACAACGCCTTCATCAAGTTGCTCGCATAATTTAACAGCTGCCGTTGCGGCACCACCACTACTCATTCCAGAGAAAATCCCTTCATGAGCCGCTAGGTATCTAGCCATATCGGTTGCCTCTTTTTCGTTAACTTCAATAACTTGATCGACCTTTTTAGAATTGAAAATTTTAGGTAAATATTCTTTCGGCCATTTTCTAATTCCAGGAATTTTAGCGCCATCTTCTGGCTGAACTCCAATAATTTTAATAGAAGGATTTTGCTCTTTTAAAAAGGTTGAAGTTCCCATAATTGTGCCAGTTGTTCCCATTGAAGACACAAAATGCGTGACTTTATGTTCTGTAGCTTTCCATATTTCTGGACCTGTTGTTTTGTAATGTGCCTTCCAATTATCATCATTAGCAAATTGGTTGAAACTGTAATAATTACCAGATTTCATCTTGTTTTCAACATAATCTCGTGAGCCAATAATACCTTCTTCAGCACTTGTTAAAGTTACTTTTGCACCATAAGCCTTCATGGTTTTTACGCGTTCTTCGGTGGCATTTTCAGGCATGACCAACTCTAAATTTAAACCGAAAACACTTGCGATCATCGCTAAGGCAATACCTGTGTTGCCACTGGTAGGCTCAATTAAACGTGAATTTGTGGTAATCTCGCCTCGTTTTAAAGCTTCATTAATCATATTAAATGCTGCGCGATCTTTAACACTTCCACCAGGATTATGGCCTTCTAGTTTAAATAAGAGTTTGACCTTAGGGTTCTTAATAAGTGTTTTAGCTTCAACTAGTGGCGTGTTTCCCACTAAATCAATTATACTTTTATTCATCTTACTTAGATTTTATTTGGATCTGTGGCTTATGGGTTACCAACGAGTTATCTTCAACAGAAGAAGTTAGCCAAACGTTTCCTCCGATGGTACTATTTTTACCAATAACTGTTTTTCCCCCTAAAATAGTTGCATTAGCGTAAATAGTAACGTCACTTTCAATTGTTGGATGTCGTTTTTTATTAATCATATTTTTATCAACAGAAAGTGCACCAAGTGTCACGCCTTGATAGATTTTTACGCGGTCTTTTATAACCGACGTTTCACCTATAACAACACCAGTAGCATGGTCTACAAAAAAAGGGACACCAATTTTTGCGGCTGGGTTTATATCAGTTCCGGTAAGCGTATGAGCAGATTCAGACATTAGTCGAGGTACTAAAGGCAATCCGAATTTTTGAAGTTCATGGCTTAATCTATAAATTGCAATTGCATAAAAACCTGGATAAGATAAGTAAACTTCTTCAACAGAGTTGGCAGCTGGATCATTTTCATAAATAAACTCGGCATCTTGATTTAATTGTTTTAAAATCTCAGGTAAACGCTGCATATATTCCGTCCATTTATCTCTGCATGGATTATCATCTTCAAAACAAACTAAATCAGCTAAACCTTTAAATTCAAGCTCAAGTAAATTCATGTATTCTTCAACATTAATACTTTTGTCAAAGAGTGTTAAGAACAAAGTCTTTGTAAAAGTTTCGGTCTTTTCTTTAATTTTATACAAGCATGAAACCTTATTTTTTTCAGTTTCTATGTTTTGGATAATTGTTTGTCGTTCTGTATTACTCAACTTTTTTATACAAATTTAGGATTTGCAACTGCCTAATACTTTAAAATTTGCATAAAATTAGGCTAAGACTTGGTTTAAACTCATTGAGTATTGCATTTTTGGAGCATGAAAATACATAATGTTATTATAGTTGGTGGTGGCTTAAGCGGTCTATCACTTGCCTATTATTTAGAACAACATGCCATAAATTACAAACTATTAGAAGGCAGAAATCGACTTGGTGGGCGGATTTTCACAATTACTAAAAATGGTTTTCCTTTTGAAATGGGTGCGACTTGGTTTGCTGAGAAACACGAGCGTTTAATGGCGCTTGTTAAAGATTTAAAGATTGGCTACAAACCACAAGTCAATGGTGAAAAGGCACTCGTTGACCAGCGCCCATTTGGTTCATTAGGATTTATAAATATTCCTTCATCTGAAGAAGCAACATATAAGTTTACTAAAGGAAGCTTTAGTCTTATTGAAGCTTTGTCAGAAAAAATCCCATCTCAAAAAATTCAGCTGAATTGCAGGGTTAACACGATCAAACAAGAATCTGATTATATTGAAGTGAATAGTGATTCAGAAAGCTTTAAAGCACAGAAAGTTATGGTTTGCTTACCGCCAAACTTAAGTCAATCGATTAATTTTCAACCTGCTTTAAAAACAAGTTTTAAAAATACACTTCATCAAACACATACTTGGATGGGTAATTCAGTTAAAATTGCTATTGAGTATGAAACTGATTTTTGGAGTAGCGATGGTTTTTGCGGTAGTATTTTCTCGAACCAACAAGTTATACAAGAAATGTATCAACACAACAACGATAAAAACTTTGGGTTAGTTGGTTTTATCAATCAAAAATTCAACAACCTATCCATAAACAATTTAAAAGAGAAAGCAATAAAACAGCTCGTAGGATATTTTGGTGAGGCTGCAAAAAACTATAAAGAAATTACAATCTTAAATTGGCATAATGAAACATTAACCACTTCAAAACACAATCAAAATCTAATACCTCATCAAACTAATGGTGCGAAAAGTCTACGAGAACCTAAATGGAAAAATAAGCTCTGGTTTGGGGCTTCTGAAACAGCCGAAAAAAATCCAGGTTACATGAATGGTGCTGTCGTTAGAGCTGAAGAGCTCGCTGAACTTTTAATTAAAGAAATTAAGGATTAAATAAAAAAACTTAAGCTAATTATAAACCTTTTTTTAAAAAAATCGCCAGTTTATTTAAAAACAGAACTGGCGATTACAATTATAGAAGATGTGAATTTTGATAATGTGGTTTATGTCTTATATTAAATATAATCAATCTTATATCTAACCCGATTTATTGATTAGAAAATCTATTCTGGCCTGAAACTACTTCAAATCTGGAGCCAAATCATCTAAAGCTTCAATGGTGTGATCTAAATCTGCATAAGATAATGCATTGTTTAAAAAATAACTTTCAAATGCACTTGGAGGCAAATAAATTCCGCGGTCTAGCATGCCATGAAAATAGGTTTTAAACTTACTATTATTTCCTTTTGCTGCCGATTCAAAATCAACAACCGGTTCATCTGTAAAATGAACAGAAATCATGGAGCCACAGCGGTTAATTTGATGGGTTATCTCGTGGTTAGTTAAAACTTTAGCTATGCCTTCATGAAGATAAGCTGTTTTTTGAGCTAGTTCGTCAAAGATTTCTGGTTTAGAATTAAGCTCTGTAAGCATTGCTAAACCGGCTGCCATTGCTAAAGGGTTTCCACTTAAAGTTCCTGCTTGATAAACTGGACCTTCTGGTGCTAGATGAGCCATAATTTCTTGACGCGCTGCAAAAGCACCGACAGGCAAACCACCACCGACTACTTTTCCAAATGTAACTATATCAGCCTTAACACCTAATAATTCTTGAACACCACCAGGTGCTAACCTAAAGCCAGTCATTACTTCATCAAACACCAATAAAATACTGTGCGTATCACACAGCTCACGAAGTTGTTCTAAGAAATCGTTTTGAGGTAAAATACAACCCATGTTACCTGGAACGGGTTCTATTATAATACAAGCTATTTCATCTTCATTAGCTTTAACTAAAGATTTTACGCTATCTATATCATTATAATTGGCTAGTAAAGTATCTTTAGCTGTTCCTTTGGTAACACCAGGTGAATTTGGAGCGCCAAAAGTCACCGCACCACTACCGGCTTGAATTAAAAAAGAATCACTATGACCGTGATAACAGCCCGCAAATTTTATAATTTTATCTTTTTTGGTAAAGCCACGTGCTAATCTAACAGCACTCATGCAAGCTTCAGTTCCGCTATTAACAAATCGTATTTTATCAATATTGGGCACCATTTCAACCGCTAGTTGAGCAATTTTCGTCTCAATTTCAGTAGGAATACCAAATGAAGTTCCTAGTTTTGTTTTATCAATAAGCGCATCTACAACTGGCTGATGTGCATGACCTAAAATCATTGGACCCCAAGATGCAATGTAATCGATTAACGTATTACCATCCTCATCATATAAGTAAGCCCCTTTTGCTTTTTTAATGTAAATCGGTTCACCACCAACTGCATTAAATGCACGAACTGGTGAATTTACACCGCCAGGAATGTATTGTTTAGCTTCATTAAAAAGTTGACTACTTCTTTTATAAATCATATTTTAATTAAGTTTTAAAAGTTGTCCTATTGAAATCGTATTAGAATTTAAACGATTAATGGTTTTTAATTCTTCTACCGTTAAGTTAAATTTTTGAGCTATGCCATATAAAGTATCACCGGCTTTCACTCTGTAAGCATTTTCAGTTGGCTGAACTCGAATTGGTTTAGGTAAGTCTCTAACATCAATTTTACCTAACACCTCTAAATCGTATCGATGTAAATCATAACGCTCTATTAAACTAATTAATTTTCTAGGGTATGCAGGGTCTGTGGCATAACCTGCTTTTTTTAAACCTCTTGCCCACGATTTATAATCGTCTCTATCAAAATCAAATAGAAATGCATAACGTGAGCGCTCGTATAAAAACAATGAATGATCTCTAAAAGAATACTTTGGATCTTTATACTTCCTAAAACATTCTTGTAATTCATCATCATCGTGGTACACTTTTTCACCTTGCCAGCCGTTGCATTTTATACCAAAATGATTGTTACTTTTTTGAGTTAATGGACCATTACCACTACCCGATTCTAAAATACCTTGCGCTAAAGTAATACTCGCAGGAATGCCATACAAACGCATTTCTTCTTGAGCTATACCCGCAAAGTTATAAATGTAACGTTCTACTGGCGATAAGTTTTCAGTCGGAATTTGTTGTTCAATTTTAGGTGTTTCTGCTTCAACTGGTGTTGGTAAACTAGGCTGTACTGGTGGTGCTTGTTCTTTAATTTCAGTTGAAGTTGAAGAAGATGGCTGAGTTGTTACGACCTTCTTTTTAGTTCCACATGAAATAACAAAAATTCCTATTAAAATTAATACACTTATTTTTTTCATATGATTTGTGGTTCATTTTTAGTAACTAAGCGCTTGTTAAAGCCTTGAATTGCTTGCAAACCGCCAGTATGAATTGCTAAAATACGAGTATTTTTAGAAAAGTGCCCAGATTTAACAAGCTCTAGCAAGCCATACATCATTTTACCGGTATAAATCGGGTCTAAGCTGACACCATATTTCTGCTTAAAATCGTTCATAAAGTTGATTAATTCAACAGAATATTTCGCGTAACCACCAAAATGGTAGTCTGCAAGTCTCCAATTAGATTTAGAGGTATATTTTTTAATTTCGTTATGAAAAAAGTCCCCTTTTAAAGCAGGAAATCCTAATAGATATTGTTTTGAGTTTGAGGCTTCAACTAGTCCTGAAAAGGTTCCTGAAGTTCCTAATGAACAAGCAATGACGTCAAAATCATTATCAGCCTGTGTTAATATTTCTTGACAACCTTTAATCGCTAATTGATTTGTACCGCCTTCGGGAATTAAAAGTGCATTTTCTGACTCTAAAAGTCGATTTACTAAAGGTAAAAATTCTTTTTTGCGATAATCGGCTCTTGACACAAAATGTAATTGCATACCATTTGAATATGCGCGTTTTAAGGTTTGATTTTCAGAAAGTGTCTTTTCAAGATTTTGCCCAAGTTCATCACCTCTGATAATTCCAATCGACTTCAATTTAGTTAGCTTACAGGCTTCAGCCAATGCTGCAATATGATTAGAATAGGCACCGCCGAAACTTAACACTGAAGCTGATTTTTGTTGTTTAGCTTTTAATAAATTATATTTCAGTTTACGAAATTTATTGCCAGAAATATAAGGATGAATTTGGTCTTCACGCTTAAGATAAAGTTCAACACCATTAATTCGATCGATAAATTGATTTTTAGAAATTACAGTTTTTGTGAAAAAATTATCGATTGTATTCTATTTTTGTTGTTTAATTGCTGATTTTTACAAAAATACAAGCTATTTATTAACTTAAATATCTTATTAAAGATTAAATGAGTTTTCACAACAAAAAAATTCCATTAGAAGAAGGTGATTATTACATCACCGCCGAAGGTTATCGATGTTTTACTGAGCAATATCACCTCAAACGCGGATATTGCTGTAAAAGTGGTTGTCGCCATTGTCCTTATGGATTTAATAAAAAAACAGATTAACAATTATGATTACATTTAAAGAAGAAATTTTAGAAGGCATTCCTAACAAGTTACCTCAACCTAAAACTTTAGACGAAACAATCAATCATGCACCAAAACGTAAAAAAATATTATCACCCGAAGAAGAACAATTAGCTTTGCGAAATGCGCTTCGTTATTTTGAGCCTCAACATCATGCAGAATTAGCCAAAGAGTTTAAACACGAACTTAAAACCTATGGCAGAATTTACATGTACAGATTTAAACCTGTGCATAAAATTTATGCCCGACCAATTGATGATTATCCTGGAAAAAGCATACAAGCTAAAGCGATTATGTTGATGATTCAAAACAATCTTGACCATGCAGTAGCACAACATCCAGACGAGCTAATTACTTATGGCGGTAATGGTGGTGTTTTTCAAAACTGGGCACAATATCGGTTAACTATGAAATATCTTGCTGAAATGACTGATGAACAAACCTTGGCCATGTATTCAGGACATCCAATGGGTTTATTTCCATCAAGTGAACAAGCACCAAGAGTTGTCGTTACTAATGGTATGGTCATTCCAAATTACTCAAAGCCTGATGATTGGGAAAAATTTAATGCTTTAGGCGTTTCACAATACGGACAAATGACAGCAGGAAGCTATATGTATATTGGTCCACAAGGTATAGTTCACGGGACAACAATTACCGTTTTAAATGCTTTTAGAAAAATAAAAAAATCCCCTAAAGGCGGTTTATTTGTAACTGCTGGACTAGGCGGAATGAGTGGTGCACAACCCAAAGCTGGTAATATTGCTGGTTGTATTACCGTTTGTGCTGAAGTTAACCCTAAAGCAACAAAAGTAAGACATGAACAAGCTTGGGTTGATGAAGTTATTAGCGATATTAATCAGTTAGTTAAACGAGTTCAAACAGCAAAAGACCAAAAGGAAGTTGTTTCAATTGCCTATGATGGCAACATCGTTGAAGTTTGGGAAGCCTTTGATGAAGCTAACTTGCACATTGATTTAGGAAGTGACCAAACATCACTTCATAATCCATGGGCTGGCGGCTATTATCCTGTTGGCTTAACTTATGAAGAAGCCAACGAGCTCATGGCAAACGACCCTGAAAAGTTTAAATCTTATGTAAGAAAAAGCTTAATAAGACAAACTAAAGCTATTAACAAGCACACAGCAAAAGGAACATATTTTTTTGATTATGGTAATGCGTTTTTACTAGAAGCTTCTCGTGCAGGTGCTAAAATTTACCGTAATGACAAAGGTGAATTTGTTACGAAAGATGAAATTAAAAACCCAAACTCGGCCTTTGCTTACCCAAGTTACGTTCAAGATATTATGGGACCAATGTGCTTTGATTACGGTTTTGGACCCTTTCGATGGGTTTGTGCTTCAGGAAAACCTGAAGACTTAGCTAAAACCGATCAAATTGCAACTGAAGTTTTACAAAAACTTAAAAAAGAAGCCACGCCAGACATTGAACAACAAATGCAAGATAATATCACTTGGATAAAAGGAGCTCAAGAAAATAAGTTAGTTGTAGGCTCACAAGCTAGAATACTTTATGCTGACACCGAAGGACGCATGAAAATTGCCGAAGCTTTTAATGAAGCCATTGCAAACGGCGAAATCGGTCCTGTGATTTTAGGCCGTGATCATCACGATGTATCTGGAACTGACTCACCATACAGAGAAACTTCTAATATTTATGATGGCAGCCAATTTACCGCTGACATGGCGATACAAAATGTAATTGGAGATAGTTTTAGAGGAGCAACTTGGGTAAGTATTCATAACGGCGGTGGCGTCGGTTGGGGCGAAGTGATTAATGGTGGATTTGGCATGATACTTGAAGGTAATGAATCATCTCGACACAAGTTAAAATCGATGTTACACTGGGATGTTACCAATGGTATTTCAAGAAGAAGTTGGGCAAGAAATAGAGGTGCAATTGATACCATTAAACGAGCTATGAAGTCTGAACCTAGACTTAAAGTAACATTACCTAATTTGGTTGATGATGATTTAATTAACCCCTAAAATTCAAAAACATGTTACGTACTTTTAAACTAATAAGTTTTGCTGTTATTTTTAGCTTACTAGGTGCTTGTAGCAGCATCAAAGTGGCTACTGATTATAGTAAAGAAGCTAATTTTGATTCTTATAAAAGTTTTGCTTTCTATAAACCTGGTATTGATAAAGCAGAAATTTCTGATTTAGACAAAAAACGCATTTTACGCGCTATTGAATCTGAACTGCTTAAAAAAGGCTTCACGAAATCTTCAAATCCTGATTTGTTAGTTAGTATTTTTACAGAAACACGTGAAAATATTAATATTCATCAAAATAATTTTGGTTATGGCTGGGGCTGGAATCCATGGTTTTGGGGACCACAAGGCATGAATACCGTTACACAAAACATAGAAGGTACACTTTTTATAGATTTGATTGATGCGCAACAAAATGAATTAGTTTGGCAAGGTTTAGGTACTGGTATTTTAGATTTAGATCAAGGTGTTGATAAAAAAATCGAAAAAATTAATCGTATTGTAGCTGAAATATTAGCAAAATATCCACCAGAGGATAATTAATGAAATAAAATTTGTTCTTATAGTTTTATATAAAAAAAGCGTAAATCAGTTGATTTACGCTTTTTTGTTAAAATGCAACTTTAAACATTTATTTTAAACCACTTCTACTTCAAAACATAAAATTGAATTTGCAGGAATTACACCTTGAATATCACGATCACCATAACCTAAATGTGGTGGAATTACAAATTTAGCTTTTGCGCCTTTAGACAATAGCTGAAGACCTTCGTCCCAACCTTGAATAACTTGACCTTGACCTAAAACAAAATTAATAGGCTGATTACGTTGATATGAAGAGTCAAATAATTGTCCGTTAGCTAATTTACCTGTATAATGGATATTAACCGAAGTTCCTGCTTTCAAAATATCTCCATCACCTTCAGCTAGTACTTTATAGCGTAGACCAGAGTCAGTAGTTTTAAAGCTATCGTCGGTTAATTCATTAATTTTCTGTTCTAATTCTGCTTTTGCTTTGGCTTCACGTTCTGATTTTGCTTCGTTAAAATCCCTAAATGTTTTTACAGCATCAAAAGCTTCAGCCGCATCTCCTATGCGTTTAATTTCGAGTGTTTCAATCTTATCGCCTTGGTTAATTTTATTGACAACATCTTGGCCATTGACGACGTAGCCAAAAACAGCATGCTTACCATCTAGCCAAGGTGTTTCATTATGCGTGATAAAAAATTGACTTCCGTTGGTACCTGGACCAGCATTTGCCATTGATAAAACACCTGCACGATCATGTTTTAAGTCAGGATGAAATTCATCATCAAAATTATAGCCTGGACCACCTGAACCATTTCCTGCAGGATCACCACCTTGAATTACAAAATCAGCAATTACCCGATGAAATTTTAATCCATCATAGTAAGGCTTACCTATTTTTTTTGCCTTATTTTCAAGTTTTCCTTCGGCAAGGCCAACAAAATTAGCTACTGTTCCTGGTGTTTTTTCAAAGGTTAATTGAACTAAAATATCGCCTTTATTGGTTTTAAAGTTTGCGTATAGACCGTCTTTCATACGTTTAAATTTAGATGAGAAATTGAATGATTTATTGTTTTTATCAGTTGATTATAGTCGCTTCTTGAGTTTACAAAATCAATAGAAGCCATATCAATTAATTTAATATTTAGTTGCTGTTGATGTTTAATAAATTCAAGGTAACCCGTATTTATTTGTTCTAGATAATCTGGCGCAATATTTTGCTCATAATCACGGCCACGTTTTTTTATATTTTCAAGTAACTGCTCGGTACTTTGGTATAAATAAACGTATAAATCTGGTTTAGGAATTTCACTATACATAACATTAAATATCTTTTTATAAAGTGAAAATTCCTCAGCTTCGAGCGTTACTTTAGCAAAAATGAGTGATTTATGCACATCGTAATCAGATACAACGAAATCAGTAAACAAATCAAATTGAGCAATATCGTCTGCAATTTGTTGATGCCGATCGGCAAGAAAAGACATTTCTAATGGAAAGGCATAACGTTTTTGATCTTCATAAAACTTTGGCAAAAAGGCGTTATCTTTAAATCGTTCTAAGATAAGTTTTGCATTAAAATCTTCTGAAATCATTTGAGATAAACTGGTTTTACCAGAACCTATGTTACCTTCAATCGCTAAAAAACTTAATTTCTCTAGTTGATTGAATTTTGGTTGAAGTTGTTCTGTAACAACTTCAATAGTAGAATTATCAGCTGTATTTGCTAATAAATCAGAAATATTAGTTTTAAAATCGGGATGTGTAAAATAGGGAATTAAATCGGCTAAAGGCTGTAATACAAATTTTCGACTGGTGAGTTTAGGGTGCGGAATAACCAAATGTTCTTGCTCTAACTTCAGTCTATCATAAAAAATAATGTCTAAATCTATAGTTCGATTGGTGTATTGATTTGGGATACGTTCTCGACCTAATTTTAGCTCAATTTCTAAAAGCGATCTTAATAAATCTTCGGCTGTTAGTCTTGTAATGACTTCTATACAAGCGTTTAAAAATTCGTTACCGTTAAAACCCCAAGCTGGTGTTTTGTAAATTTTTGAAACGCGAACAACATCACCTACTTCGCTATAAATCATATCAATAGCATCTTGAAGATGCTGTAATTTTTGTCCTTGATTACTACCAATAGCAATGTAAGCTGTTTTGTTGGTTTCCAATAGTTAAGAAAAATTTAGTACTGTTGCCTCAAACAAATTAGTGTTTTGATTGAGCATTGCTTATTAAACTAATTAAATTTGCCACAAAGGTAAACATCAACTTTAAAACTTTTGACTCTAAAACAAAAACTTTCAGCCCAACGCGTGTACCTCATTTTGGGTGCTTTATTTGTGGCTTCATTAGTAGCCTCTAATTTAATTTTTCAAAAATTTTTTTACTACGATTTTTTTGGATTGTACACATTCGAGATTTCTGTAGGAATTTTACCTTATCCTATTACGTTTTTAATCACCGATTTAATTAGTGAAATTTATGGCAAAAGAAAGGCCAATCAAGTAGTGACCGCTGGGATATTTGCCTCTTTTTTTTCGCTTTTAATTATCTTGGCAGCTGATGCAGTTCCATCAACCAATTGGAGCCCTATCGGAGACCAACTTTTTAATAAAGTATTTGGCGCAACAGGTATTGCTGTTTTTGCTTCGATGGTGGCTTATTTATTGGCACAATATATTGATATTTATATTTATCATTTTTGGAAAAAACTTACCAAAGGCAAACATTTATGGCTGCGTAACAACTTTTCAACCTTTAGTTCTCAATTTGTAGATACGGCATCTGTACTTCTATTATTATGTACATTTGGTAAAATTGAATGGTCTCTTTTTGGCGGATTACTCTTAGGTGGCTTTTTATTTAAAGTCTTAATTGCTGTTATAGACACACCTTTTTTGTATCTTTTTGTGTACCTTTTCAGAAAAGTCTACCGACTTAAACCAAACGAAGAAATTAATCTCGAAGCTGACGTAACGGCTTGATAACAACATTTATCTATGAAAAAAACACTTAAAATTATCGGTCTAATTTTAGGACTCATTATTCTTGCACTTTTTGTGATTCCTATTTTATTTGAAGATGAGATCGAAGCCAAACTTAAAAAAAGCATTAATCAAAATTTAACCGCCAAAGTTGACTGGCAATCATTAGACTTAAGCTTGATTAGTCACTTCCCAAAAGCAAGCCTTGATTTACAAGAACTCGAAATTATAAATCAAGTTGAATTTAAAGACGATACCTTAATTAAATCTGGCAGCATTTCACTAGAGTTAGGCGTTTGGCAACTATTAACTTCAGATGAAATTATTATTGACGCAGTTGAAGTTAACCAAGCTCATATTAACATTAAAGTTAATGAAGACGGCAAAGCCAACTACAATATAGCTAAGGTTGAAGCTAACGATGAAACTTCAACTGATACTAATACAAAAAACAGTAAGCCACTTCAACTTGCGCTAAACAGCTACAGCATATCAAATTCGTCTATTGTTTATGAGGATACGTCTTCAAAAATGCGCTTTAGCTTATCAGATTTTAACCATAACGGAGAAGGAAATTTAGTGGCCTCAACTACAAATCTTAACACACATACCGATGCAAAAATCAGTTTTAGGTTTGATGGCGTTGACTATCTTAGCAATAATAGCATTCAGCTTGATGCACTATTAAAAATTGATTTAGACAAGATGAAGTTTTCATTTTTAGAGAATGAAGCCTTAATTAATCAACTACCGCTTAATTTTGATGGTTATGTGCAACTATTTGATGAGTATCAAGATATTAACATTAGTTTTTCTACACCAAACGCTGATTTTAAAAACTTTATGGGTTTAATACCAGAAGCTTACGCCGGTAACCTTGAAGGTATTGAAACTCAAGGCGAATTTCAACTCAAAGGTGAAATAAAAGGTCAAGTAACTGAGACAAAAATACCTACAATAAACATTACAGGTAAAAGTAACAATGCGCGTTTGAAATATAGTGATTTACCACAACCGATTAGCCATATAGACATTGATTTAGCTGTGATTAATGAAACTGGAATTGTTGAAGATACTTATGTAAATATCAGTCCTTTTAGTTTTAATATCGCAGATGACCAATTCTCTGGAAGTTTGAAAATTAGCGACTTAACTAAGCAAATGATGATCGATTTAGCTGCTAACGGAACTTTAAACCTTGCCAATTTAAAACAAGCTTACCCCATTGAAACTGATTTACCAATGCAAGGCATTTTAACAAGTAATTTGAAAGGGAAATTTAGTTTAGTTGAAGTTCAAAATAAAAATTATGAGCATGTCAATTTAAATGGAAATCTAGGCTTAAGCAATTTTACTTACCAAGATGAAGCCTTACCGAAAGAAATAAAAATTAGCGATGCTAAGGTGAAGTTTAACACAAATACAGCAAGCTTAACTAGTTTTGAAATGCAAGCTGGCGAAAGTAACTTAAAAGCAACAGGTAGCTTAAGTAATCTTATGGGCTTTGCGCTTAATGAAGAAACGCTAAAAGGAAGTCTAAATGCTACATCTACTTATTTTAGCGTTAGTGACTTTATGGCTGCTACCGAAACTGAAAACGCTAACAAACAGCCAAGCGGAGAAACTTCAACTGATAATGATGTAGCCAGCACGCCTGAAACTGCTCAGTTACAATTACCAAAATTCTTAGATTTAACACTAAAATTTAACGCTAACAAAGTCAATTATACCAATTTCAATTTTAAAAATATGAGTGGTCGCCTACAAATTAAAGATGCGGCTGTAGAAATCAGTGATGCATCTACTGATGTATTTGGCGGAAGCTTGAATCTTGACGGACTTTTTGATACAAAGACGGCGCAACCAAATTTTGATTTTAAACTTGGATTTAATTTAGTAGATATCACCGAAAGTTTTGAAGCTATAGATCTACTAAAATCTCTAGCACCAATCACAAAAGCACTAACTGGTAATATGAACTTTGACCTTAATTTTGATGGTAAATTGACTCAAAATTTCGATTTGGTTAAGCAAAGTTTAGACGGTAATCTAAAAGCCACTATTGTAAAAGCTGGTGTCGCGCCTGAACAATCAAAATTATTAAGCGGTCTAAATTCTAATTTTAGTGGTATTAAGCTTGACGAGCTAAATTTAAAAGATATAACAGCGCTTTTAAGTTTTACTAATGGACAAATTAAAACAAAACCTTTTAGTTTTAATATTGATGATATTAAAGTAAATGCACAAGGATCTCATGGATTTGATAATCAATTAGACTATCAACTCAATTTAAATTTACCAGCAGAATATTTAGGTGATGATGTTAGTAATCAATTGAGTCAACTCGCCGGAAAATCTAATGAAAATTTTAAAGTTGATGTTCCTGTAAATATTTCGGGAAGCCATACAAATCCTGTATTTAATATTGATACAAAGCAAGCCATTAATAGTTTAAAAAATCAAATAATTAACCAACAAAAAGAAAATATTAAAGATAAAATAAGCGATAAGGTTGGTAATTTACTAGGAAATAACAAGTCTGATAGTACTAGTACAAAAACTGAAGAAAAAGTAAAAGAAGTACTTGGCGGATTATTTGGTAAAAAGAAGAAAAAAAATTAGTCTTAATTACTTTATAGTAAGAGAATTATTTCTAAATTTGCAACCTTTAAAATAAGTAAACACGATTTAATATATTTATATATGCTAGTAGTAAAAGTTAAAGATGGTGAAAAAATAGAACGTGCATTAAAACGTTTAAAGCGAAAGTTTCGTGACACTAAAGTTCTACAAACTTTACGCGACAAAAAAGAATTTACAAAACCATCTGTTGAGAAGAGACAGCAAGTTAAAAAGGCTCAATACATTCAGTCTTTAAAAGAGAAAGAGAACTTATAAACTTTCTTTGTTTTTGAATATAAAGCTTAAAGCTTTAGCGTAAATGCTAAAGCTTTTTTTGCTTATACCAGTTCTAAATCCACCACTAAACCTTCGTTATTTCTAACATTAAAAACCGTTTGATCTTCAAAAATCAGGTATTGACCTTTAATCCCAACTAATTTACCCTTATAATTTTGCGCCTTATTAAGATTTAAACTTTTAAGCTTTTCTGGATATTTTATAACTGGAAAATTAATATTGGTTTCTTTATTATTGCCAATAACATAATCTTTAGCTTCGTCAGGAATATATTGGAGTAATTGATCTCTAATTTCAATTAAATTTTCGTCTTTAATTTCATTTTTCAACATTGTTCGCCAATTGGTTTTATCGGCTACATGATTTTTTAAAGCAACTTCAGTAATTCCTGCCAAATATCGATTTGGCGCTTCTAAAATTTCGATAGCTTCATGCGCACCTTGATCTATCCAACGGGTTGGCACTTGGGTTTTTCGGGTTACACCAACCTTTACAGCACTGGAATTTGCTAAATAGACAATATGCGGTTGCAGCTGTACTTTTTTTTCATATTCTAGGTCACGATCTTCCTGGTCTAAATGTGCAGTACTTAATTCAGGCTTCATTATCCAGTCACCAACTTTAGCTGAAGACTGAAAACAGTCGTAACAGAAGCCTTGTCGGAATATTTTTTTATTTTCATGACAATTTAAACACTCATATTTCACAAAATAAAATGCTAATTCGCGATCAAGAAGTTGATTCATATTTAAGACATCAAACTCAGTTTCAAGAAAATACTGAACTTCGTCTTGAAGTTCGGTTTTCATTTTGGTAAGTAAACTGCGATATTGCATATTTTTGAATTTATATAAGTGTATTTTGTAATGATTTATTACTTTAGAATCAAAGTTTAAAGATAAAATAATTCATGCCAATTCCTATTGTAAATTCAATTGCATCGTGGTTTCTTAAAAAGAGAATCCATCAAATGGAGTTATTTTTAAAATATCCGAATGAAGTTCAAAATGAACTTTTGCTCAGTTTAATTGATAAAGCAAAGCATACTGAAATCGGTAAAATGTACGGTTTTTCTTCAATAAAATCTTATGATGATTTTGCTAAAAACGTACCAGTTACAAATTATGAAGCCCTAGAGCCTACGATAAATCGTTGTAGAAATGGAGAATCTAATATTTTATGGCCTACACCCATAAAAATGTTTGCCAAATCTAGCGGTACGACAAGTGCAAAAAGTAAATTTATCCCTGTTAGTCAAGAATCTTTAGAAGATTGCCACTATGCCGCAAGTAAAGATTTATTATGTATGTATTTAAATAATAATCCAGATGCAAAATTATTTACAGGAAAGAGTTTGCGCTTAGGCGGAAGTCAAGAAATATATAAAGATAAAGGCACACTTTTTGGCGATTTATCGGCTTTACTTATAGATAATATGCCATTTTGGGCAAGTTACAGCAGTACGCCAGGCAGTGAAGTTTCGCTAATGAGCAATTGGGACGAAAAAATGCAAGCCATTGTTAAAGAAACAATTAAAGAAAATGTAACCAGTCTAGCAGGTGTACCATCCTGGATGTTAGTTTTGATTAATAATATTTTAGAAGAAACCGAAAAAACTAACCTTAAAGAAGTATGGCCAGATTTAGAAGTATATTTTCATGGTGGTGTCAATTTTGAACCTTATAGAAATCAATACAAGCAACTTATAGACGATAAAGACTTCAACTACTACGAAATTTATAATGCGTCTGAAGGTTTTTTTGCGGCGCAAGACCTTAGTAATTCAAAAGATTTATTGTTAATGCTTAATTATGGTATTTTTTATGAATTTATTCCAATGGAAACATATGGTACAACTCAAGAAAAAATAATACCTTTAAGTGAAGTAGAGCTAGACAAAAACTACGCTGTTATTATTACAAGTAATGCTGGCTTATGGCGATATAAAATTGGTGATACAGTTCGATTTACATCACTCTCACCTTATCGAGTTCGAGTAACCGGCCGAACTAAACATCATATTAATGCTTTTGGTGAAGAACTCATTATTGAGAATGCAGAAGAAGCCATTAAAAAAACAGCTAAACAAACCAATAGCTCTATCGTTGAGTATAGTGCTGCACCAATTTTTATGGATGGAAAGGATAAAGGTGCGCATGAATGGATTATTGAGTTTAAAAAGAAACCAGAACATCTTGAAGAGTTTAGGCAATTATTAGATAAAAATCTTCAAAACATCAATAGTGATTATGAAGCTAAACGCCATAATAATATGACATTAAAACTTTTAAAGTTAAATGTAGCTCAACCAAATTTGTTTCATGAATGGTTGCGGCAGAATAATAAACTTGGTGGTCAACACAAAATACCTAGACTATCTAATAAGCGTGATTATTTAGAAGAATTATTAGCCATTAATAAGCGTTTATGAAACATTTCAGCCTACTTTTCATCGTTTTAATTTGTGTATCATGTGGCACTAAAAAAGGTTTACATGACAATGCAGTGCACTTATATAAAGGGCAACTAAAATATATTAATGGTGCCTACCACAATCAGGCAGTAAATAGCTTTGAGACTGTAAGCTTGTTAGATCAGTTAAAAATACCATACAACTCTACTGTAGAGCTTGTTAATTTGAGACTATTAAATGAAAAAGAACTTGAAGTGAGTTTTCATGATGGTGGACAATTTCAAACTCAAATTATTAAGGGAAAACGAAAAAATGGCGGTTTTAGCTTTAAAAAGAAGACCAAATGGTTTGGAATTCCGTTATTGTTTTTTCTAAAAAACAAAACTACTCACGTCCTTTATATGAACAACGACCTAGGTATTGTTATTGAAAGTGAAAATACAAAATCTCAAATGTTTTTTTTTGAAGGTAAGACAAGTAAGCTTGAAACTGAATACCATTTTGATAAAGCCATCTAAAGCTCAGTTGAAGTTATTTTACTGAGCATTCCTCTAAAAATAAAAAAATGAAACGGTAACATAGTAAACCAATAAATTCTCCCTGCAAGACCTCTCGGTCTAAATGTGGCGTTTTGATGTACTAAATTTTCGTCATCAATGTAAAATTCGAGCCAAGCTTCACCAGGTATTTTCATTTCAGCAAAAAGCAAAAGTCTTTTTTCAGATCTATCTGCATGAAGCACACGCCAAAAGTCTAATGAATCACCTGGATATAATTTTGTAGGATTTGTTCTTCCGCGGCGTAAACCAACACCACCAAAAAGTTTATCTATAAAACCTCTCACCCGCCACAGAAAATCAGCATAATACCAACCTGTTTGACCACCTATCGACCAAATTTTCTGCAGAGCCAATTCAGGATTTTTAGTTCGCATTAATTGATGATCTTTCAAGCAGCCGTATTTAGGAACTTTGATATATTTATTTAAATCTTTTTTATTGTAACGACTACTAACTTTAGAGTCTTTCCAACTCGAAATAACTTCATTCTGCTCAATTTTTGCAAAAGCTAATTGAATTGCTTTACGATAACTTGTAGACTTAAACTTAACAATCGATTTAATGCGATTATCTTTAGCAACAACTTCCACTTTCATACTATTAACAAGATTAACAGCAAGACGGTATGAGGTTGCGGTTACAAAATATAACCAGTAAGAAGATAAGCGTGGCGTCATTACAGGAACATTGATTATTTTCAATGGTAAATTTCTAACTTCAGCATACATCTTCATCATTTCTTGATACGTTAGTATTTCATCACCTGCAATATCAAAAGACTCATTATAAGATTGTTTTTTTTGAATTACACCCACTAAATAATTAAGAACATCACGAATAGCTATCGGTTGGCATTTGGTCTTAACCCATCGCGGTGTAATCATTAAAGGTAATTTTTCACACAAATCTCTCAAAATCTCGAAAGATGCACTACCAGAACCTACAATTATACCTGCGCGCAAAACAGTTAAATTAAAATTGCCTTTATACAATATTTCTTCAACATTTTTTCGAGAAGTTAAATGTTCAGATAATTCTTCTTCGTTTATAATTCCACTTAAATAAATAACTTGTTTAACATTTAAATCCTTCAAATAAGTATTAAAATTAAGAGCTGTTTTCTCTTCAGCTGAAGAAAAATCTGCTGATGAAGACATAGAATGAAGCAAGTAATAAGCTACATCAATATCATTAGGAAAGATGCTTTGTTGAACCGGCTCGAGAAAGTCAACTTCAATAATTTCAATTTTAGACTTCATATCACTATCTAAGGAAAGCCTATCTGCGCTCCTCACTGCACAAACTAAATCATGACCTTCATCAAAAAGCTTAGTTAGCAGACGAATCCCGATGTAACCATTAGCACCTGTTATGAGTATCTTCATTAATTAATTCTAGTTTGTTGTAAAAAATCGTTTTGGTGCTTAAGAATTTTCTTTAAAAATTCATGATGTCGTTTCTCTTTAACGTCAACTTTAATAAAATAATTATCACGATAGATAGAATAAACTTGAGACTGACCTTTGTAAAGCTTTAATTTATAATAAGGAATGATTAAGGCATAAGTCTCGAGCAAGGATCTAAAACTAACAATAATACCTTTTGGCCTTATTTCAATACCGCAATTATTAAGATTGTTGTCTAAAATCAGTAAATTATGAATATGAATACTAGATGAATTTATTGATAACTTACCAGAGCCAATACCTCCTAACTTAATACGTTCTAACCACTTAAAAGGCGAACCAACTTCTTTATCAATTTGTTCTTTAATTTTAGGCCGATTGTAAGATATATTTAGTAACATTTTTGATTTAAAGATACCTAATAATTGAAGTCTTTAGTCATATTGAGGTAAATATTTAGATTATCTTTGCATTTGAAAAAGAACAAAAATGAATATTAAAAAAGATTTAAGCTTAGCTGTTTCAGATTATTTAAAAGAAAATCATAATGTTGAAGTAAATCAATTCGAATTTCAACAAACTCGTAAAGAATTTGAAGGAGACATAACTTTAGTTGTGTTCCCACTTCTTAAACAAATTAAAATAAATCCTAAGCAGTTAGCTGAAAATATTGGCAATTATATAAAAGAACACATTAACGAAGTTGAAGCTTTTAATGTGGTAAAAGGCTTTTTAAATATTTCATTTACAGACAATTACTTCATAAAACAACTTCAATACATCAGTGAAACTAAAGACTATGGATTTAAAGAAGTGAATGAAAACTCACCTCGTGTCATGGTAGAGTATTCTTCACCAAACACCAATAAACCACTCCATTTAGGTCATATCAGAAACAACTTACTAGGTTACTCCGTTGCCGAAATTCTTAAAGCTAATGGAAATAAGGTGTATAAAACACAAATCATTAATGATAGAGGAATTCATATTTGTAAATCTATGTTAGCTTGGCAAAAATTTGGTGATGGTGAAAGTCCAGAATCTAGTGGAATAAAAGGTGATCACTTAGTTGGCAAGTACTATGTTTTATTTGATCAAGTTTACAAATCTGAAGTTGAAGAACTGACTAACAAAGGATATACAAAAGAAGAAGCAAAAAAAAACGCCCCAATATTAATTGAAGCACAAGAGCTTCTTAAAAAGTGGGAAAACAATGATACTGCAACTGTTGATCTCTGGAAGAAGATGAACAATTGGGTATATGAAGGTTTTGATCAAACATATAAATCATTAGGTGTTGACTTTGATAAAAATTACTATGAAAGCAAAACTTATATATTAGGAAAAGATGAGATTTTAAAAGGAATTAAAAATGGAGTCTTTTTCAAAAAAGGTGATGGTAGTGTTTGGATAGACCTAACAGATGAAGGGCTAGATGAAAAACTTGTTTTGCGTTCAGATGGCACATCAGTTTACATGACCCAAGATATTGGAACGGCAATTGAACGTGTAAAAGAATTTAATATTACCAGTCTAATATATACAGTTGGTAATGAACAGGATTATCATTTTAAAGTATTGTTTTTAATATTGAAGAAGCTAGGATACAAGTGGGCTGATAATCTTTATCATTTAAGCTATGGAATGGTTGAATTACCTGACGGTAAAATGAAGAGTCGAGAAGGTACTGTTGTCGATGCTGATAAGCTTATTGAGGAGATGATTGATTCTGCTAAAAATATTTCGGAAGAACTTGGCAAAATTGATGACTTAAATAGTAATGAAAAACAGAAGCTATATGAAAAAATCGGTAAAGGCGCATTGAAATACTTTATCCTAAAAGTTGACCCGCGAAAAAATATAATGTTCAATCCAAAAGAATCAATTGACTTTCATGGAAACACTGGACCTTTTATACAATATACATATGTAAGAATTAAATCATTAAAACAGAAATATAAAGAAGGAGTAAGTGTTCAATATTTTAACTATAATTTTAATTTAAAAGAAAAAGCACTTATCAATCTTATATCTCAGTTCCCTGAAACAATCCAACAAGCAGCTAATAACCATAGTCCTGCAATAATTTGCAACTATGTTTACGAATTAGTTAAAACCTTCAATAATTTTTATCAGAATTGTATAATAATAGATTTTGATGAGCTTGATGTGACTAATTTAAGATTAAGTTTAGCTGTCGAGACTTCAAGACAAATAAAAAAGTGTTTTAATTTATTAGGGATTGAAGTGCCTACAAGAATGTAAATACTATCTAAAAAGTAAAAAACCCTTTAGAAGAATAATCTAAAGGGTTTTATTATAAAAGGAAGGCGGCGACCTACTCTCCCACGATTGTAGTACCATCGGCGCTAACGAGCTTAACTTCTCTGTTCGGAATGGGAAGAGGTGAGC
>NZ_FQTW01000007.1 GCF_900129035.1 Psychroflexus salarius
CTTATCTCATTATTAGAAGCATCTAAATAACGGACTGCATGTGTCGTTTCATCTTGATCTTCACCGAATGCTAAATCTGTATTTTGGGTTAAATCAAATTCAGCTACGCCAGTAACTGGATCTATGCAAGATTCTAAATCTTGAACTGATGAGACTTCAACTTCGTTCAGAATCAGCTTAAAACTACCTACAGCAAAGCAGAACTCATTTGAACTGTCTTCTATTCTAACAAAAATATCTTGCTCAGAATTAATTGGAGAATAATCTGTAATATCAAGGCCTTGATCTGAAATAGAATTTGTCCCTGCTTCAGCATCTGCTTGTGTAGTAAAATATTCAATCACAAAACTTCCTGATTGATTATCTATTATATCTGCTTCATTTTGAGTTAAATCAAATGTTTGAGTTTGAGTGAAATCACCACATTGTTCTAAATCTGATGTGCTTCCAACTTCAGGCGGATCATTCTCAATTATAAAACTGATAATATCTGACTCACAAGAAGAATTGGTGTTAAGAATTTTTACAAAAAACTCCTGTTGCTCATTAGTATCTGGTGTAAATATAACAGCTGTAGGATCAGTTATTGGGTTATCTGCCTCAGCATCATTTAAAGAATAATAGAATAAAACATTGGTAGGCACAGAAGTACTATTATTATTAAACAGGTCTGCATAATCTTCATTTAAGTTTAAGGTAGCGCCTTCACACGACTGAAAAACAGAATCTTCTCCAGTTATGCTAGGTGCCAAATTAACATTAAATGTAAAATTAGCTTGGGCATTGCAAAAACTGGAGTTAACATTATCAACAGATACCCAAATGGTGTTAGGGCCTAAATTATCTGTCGTGTTAATTTCATAATTTTCAGGATCAGCAATATCTGATTCAGGGGAAGTTTGTGGATTAGCAGAATAATAGGTCACTGTATAATCACTAGATGACTGACCATTAAGTGCTATTGAAGTATTAGAACCACCATCCGTTAGATCAATAACTTCAGTGTCACCTTCACTGATACAAACATCGCCTACGGTATAACCAGAAGAACCTGCTGAAGCCTCATAAAGTATAATGTTAAAGGAGGCAATATTTGTACAAGTTGTGTTGGTTTGATTAGCTAACTCAACATAGATATCATACTGATTAGTTGGCCCATTCAACGGATAATTTTGAGGATCATTTATTGGGTTACTTAGTGTTCCTGTACCTGCATCATAATCGTCATAATAGGTTACATCAAAACCTGATATTGAATCAAAGCCGCCTATAGTTGTTAAGTCGTAGGTGGGCTGTTCATAATTACATAAGATAATATCTTCAGGATCTTCAGCGTCAAAGCCTTCAAGATAAATCACTTCAGCACTAGCTGTTAAATCGCAATTACCACCGATAGCATTAATCATGTAAGTTCCTGACTCCGAAACGTTCAAAAAACGAGAGTTTGAATCTGGAATTGCTGTCATGTTGCCATTTTCATCTATTCTAAACCATTCGTAATTTACAACAACGCTATTGTTTTCTATAACTTCAGCTTCAAGTAAAAGTTCTTCACCTTCACAAGGATAATACGCATCTGGATCTAAGGTTAATTCAATATCACTTTCGTAAATCACTTCAACTTCATCAGTAAGGGTTGTGATATTACAACCGTCATTATAAGTAACTTCAGCTGTAAATACACGGTTTTGAGTGACTTGCGGGCTAAAATTTTCAGACGCACTAACCACGTTACCGTTTTCATCTAACCATCTAAAGGTTGTAATGCTATTACCACCATCTGGAATAAAACGCCAAGCTTCATTTTGTGCTTGCCATGAGGCGCCACCTGCATTTCTACCTGGTGCTACATAAGCTAAATTAGCATCTTGATTTTGAATACCAATTACTGAGCTACCTCCATTCCAGCTACAAATATCTTTATTTTGCACATAGACTTCTATCACATTGGTGGTTTGGTATAATATTATTTGTGAGGTTTGCAATTGATCTGTACAGCCATATTGCGAAGTGTTAAAAATATTAAAAACAAAACGGTCACTTTTACCATCTTGACTCTCTAAAAACCCAAAGTTGATTGAATAATCTGCTGGTGATGCTCCAGGAAATAAATCTTGCATCACACCAAAAATAGCATTAATAAATGGTGGCTCATCTCCACCACCATCTGCTGGTATGCCCTGATTATAACTCCAACCTGCATAACCTCCAGGTGTATAACGTTCAGATCCTTGTCCAGTCCCTGCAATATCAAAGGTAACTGCACCGTTATCTGTTATAATAACATCATCATAACAGTTTCCAAAAAAATTAACTTCGTATGGCAAAGTTAACACGCTAGACCAGTCATCGTCTGCGTTTAATTCTGTAAACACATTAGACTCTGAACCATAACATGGGTCGAAAATATAAGGCAGGTTTGAAGGATATTCAGAACTAATATCTTGTACAGCGTAAGCCGTAGATTCTTTAACATCTAAATAAGAAGCTTCTAAATTAACAGTTACTGGTGTGCCTGGGTCTTCACAAATTCTTACATCTTCACCAGCATCTAAGTTTACTGAACCTGGACTACTATTAGGGTTTAATATAACCCTAACTGTAAAGCTTAAATTATCCCGATCACAGTTATAACCGTCACTTAAATCTAAACTAACTGTAAAGTCACAAAGCTCTCCATATTGGTGTGAAACTTCATTTTGAAAAGATGCATTTGTTGTCCCTTGTAAGGTCGTACCGTCACCAAAATTCCAATTATAAGTAGCTGTTTCTTGGGCAAAATTATCTTGAAATTCAGCAACCGCTGTTAGTGAAAATTGCTCATTAAAATAGACGATATAGTCAATATTATCTGCTTGATAAACTGGATCATTTTGAACGTTAACTATATTGTCTGTGTTCACAAGCTCTGGTGCATCTGGAATACAACCAGGCTGAGTGCCAATTTCAGCAATCCAACCTGTAAATGCTGGGTTACTGTTGGATGCTTCAAGCACAAAAGTTAAGCAACCTGTTGGCGTGGCGTCTGTTGCCGATAATAATTGACCAGAAACTGGACCGTCACCGTCTATACTTCCTGTATAACTTGCAAGGACTGGTGCTGCATCTGAGTCGCCGTCATATATTGTTAGCGTATGCGGTCCTAATAAAAATTCTGAAAATGATATTGTGGAAAAAAAACCATTACTTTCTGGACATATTGTGTAAGTGTATGTGCCTTGATCGACAGAAGCAGCATCACCACCTGGATCAAAAAAATTACCTTGATCGGTGTTGACTGTCTGCCCATCTACCATATCGAAGTCTTGTGCTATGATAAAGTTTGAAAAAAACAGCGCAATTAAAACGAGTAATTTGTTAAAGTTCATAATCCAGAAAATTTTAATGGGTTAAAAATAAGACTTTGTTAAAGATTAACTAAACAAAAATCATAAAAATGCTATATTTTTGTGAAATTCACGTTAATTTGATAGTTGAGATTGAAGTAACAAGCCATCTATTGAGCTCAAATTCTTAAAAAGACTATCTTTGCCAATTACATACAAAAGCGAAATGAGTAAAGATAAAAACACAGATTTTATTGAAGATATAGGTGATAATCACGTAGCAACTTCAACTGAAAACCCTATTAGAAAAGATGCTTTTTCAATTTCTAATGATACTAAAATAGAACAAATTGAATCACATGTCAATTCAATTCTTGACATACTAGGAATGGATTTAACTGACGATAGCCTTCGTGGTACGCCTAAGCGTGTGGCTAAAATGTTCGTGAATGAAATTTTTTCAGGACTACATCCTGACAACAAACCGAAAGCTTCTACTTTTGATAACAAGTATAAGTACGGTGAGATGCTGGTAGAAAAAAACATTACTGTTTATTCTACTTGCGAACATCATTTATTACCAATTGTTGGTCGCGCACATGTTGCCTACATTTCAACCGGTAAAGTCATTGGTTTATCTAAAATGAACCGTATTGTCAATTACTATTCAAAAAGACCTCAAGTTCAAGAACGCTTAACAATGCAAATTGTCAAAGAAATGCAAGAAGCCTTAAACACTGAAGATGTAGCCTGTGTGATAGATGCTAAACATCTTTGCGTTAACAGTAGAGGAATTAGTGATATAGAGAGTAGCACTGTCACAAGTGAATTTGGCGGTAAATTTAAAAATGAAACAACTAAGAAAGAATTTCTTGATTATATTAAACTAGAGACAAAATTTTAAAACCTAAAGATGAAGTTATACGAATCTCAAGAGTTGAAAATTTACAATTCACTTTCTGGCGAAAAGGAGCTATTTAAACCAATTGTTGAAGGTCACGTTGGCATGTATGTTTGCGGTCCTACAGTATATAACAACGTTCATCTTGGGAATTGTAGAACATTTATATCATTTGATTTAGTTTACCGTTACCTTAAACATTTAGGCTATAAAGTTAGGTATGTCCGTAACATTACTGATGCTGGTCATTTAGAAAATGATGCTGAAGAAGGCGAAGACCGCATAGCTAAAAAAGCACGGCTAGAAGAGTTAGAACCGATGGAAATTGTTCAAAAATACACCGTCGACTTTCATGATATTCTTAGACTTTTTAACAACTATGCGCCTAGTATTGAACCTACGGCAACTGGCCATATCGTAGAACAAATTGAAGCTATAAAAACTATAATTGATCGTGGTCTAGCCTATGAAGTTAACGGCAATGTATATTTTGATGTTATTAAATATAATAAAGAAAACCATTATGGCATTTTAAGCGGTCGTAAAATTGAAGAACTCATCGCAAACACACGAACACTAACTGGACAATCTGAAAAGAAAAATCCACAAGATTTTGCCCTATGGAAAAAAGCTGAACCACAACACATTATGCGCTGGCCTTCGCCTTGGGGAGTTGGCTTTCCTGGTTGGCATCTAGAGTGTACCGTAATGAGTAGTAAATATCTTGGTGATAGCTTTGATATTCATGGTGGCGGAATGGATTTGAAATTCCCACACCACGAATGCGAAATTGCGCAAGGTAAAGCCGTCTCTGGCAAAGATCCTGTAAACTATTGGATGCACGCTAATATGCTTACTTTAAATGGCAAAAAAATGGCCAAAAGCACAGGTAACAACATTTTACCTCGCGAACTTTTTACCGGCGAAAATAAAAATCTATCTAAAGCTTATGCGCCAAGTGTAGCTCGGTTTTTTATGCTTCAGGCCAACTACAGAAGTGTTTTAGACTTTTCAGATGAAGCTTTACAAGCCGCTGAGAAAGCCTATATTAAGTTACTAGAAGCTATACAAAGTATAGAATATTTAGAGACAAGTAATTCGTCTACTATTGAAGTTTCCAAGTGGAAATCTAATTGTTACAAAGCCATGAATGACGACTTCAATAGTCCTGTCTTGATAGCACATTTGTTTGAAGCTGTGAAATTTATCAATAATGTAAAAGCTGAAAAAGCTCAAATTACAGAAAGTGATAAAAAGTTATTACAAAAAACAATGCAAGATTTCACTTTTGATGTTTTAGGGCTTAAGCCCTTACAGAATATAAAACATGAAAATGCTGGCAACACATCTAAACATATAGACGGCTTGGTCGAAATTTTAATCGAACTTAGAAATAAGGCAAGAGCAGATAAAGATTTTAAGACAGCTGATTTAATAAGAGATCAATTACTTGCTGAAAATATAGAGCTAAAGGACACTAAAGATGGTACTGTTTTTAACATGACTAATTAACACATGCTTCAACGAGTTTTAATAGCACCCTTTTTAATAATTATCAAAATTTATCAAATTTTTTTATCTCCGATTTTTGGTTCTAATTGCCGTTTTGCGCCAACTTGTTCACACTATTCAAAACAAGCCCTAAAAACACATGGTTTAGTAAAAGGTTTATATTTGTCCTTAACTAGAATTTCAAAATGTCATCCTTGGGGCGATTCTGGATACGATCCAGTTCCTGAGAATAATACAAAAAAACAACAAAAATGATACATGCTATCACTTGGGATCCTTCCCTTGGCATTGACTTGGGCTTTTTTACAATCAGGTATTATAGCCTAATGTTTTTAATTGCCTTTTCGCTTGGTTGGTATATCATGAAACATATCTATCAGAAAGAAGGTATTGATATAAAATACCTTGATTCCCTATTTATGTACACCGTAATTGCAACACTTTTAGGAGCAAGGTTAGGTCATGTTATTTTTTATCAACCTGAGTTAATTACTCAAGATCCGCTTTCGATACTATTACCATTTCAGTTTGTTCCTGAAATTCAATTTACAGGTTTCCAAGGCCTAGCAAGTCACGGCGCAACTATTGGAATTGCAATTGCTATGTACTTATACAGTAAAAAAGTAATTCACAAACATATTGCATGGATTTTAGACCGCGTCATCTTACCGATTTCTATAGGCGGTATGTTTGTGCGGATTGGTAACTTTTTAAATTCTGAAATTATTGGTGAGCCTACCAACAGTAGCTTTGGTGTTATTTTCAAAAAATTAGGTGAAGACTTCCCTCGTCATCCAGCTCAACTTTATGAAGCAGCAGGTTACCTGATATTATTTGGCTTGTTATGGTTTTTATTTCATAACACAAAACTAAAGGCAAAAAAGGGATTTTTATTTGGGTTATTTTTCACATTAATGTGGAGTATTCGTTTTGTGGTTGAATTTGTTAAGGAGCCACAAGTACCAGAGCGGGCAGATTGGTTAATTAATACTGGCCAAATATTAAGTTTACCAATGTTAGGAATCGGTATTGTAATTATGATTATCGCCAATAAGCAATCTAATAAATAATTTTTCTATGGAGTTATTTGTTTGAAGTACCAATAACAAAACCATAACACTAATACTAATAATGTGTTGAAGATAAAGTACCCATTTTATTAAAGTGAAGTGTTGTTTACTTAAAATAAAATCTTAATTATCTCAACTAACACCCATTTAAAGTAATTCACTTAATAATTAGTTTAAATGATTGGTTAATAATTAAACTTTTAGTGTAACCTAAAAGATATTATGTAGCTCAAAAACTTAAAGACATAACAATAAGTTCAGGTCTATTAACTAAAATAAAAAAGCCCAACAAATGTTGTTGGACTTTTTTATGGGAATAATTTTAAACAGTTAGGCGTTTTCGCTCTCTAGTTCTTCGTCTTTTTTAGATTTATCAGTTAAGTCAATCCCTTTTTTCTTAACCGTGTCAAACATTACAGGCGTTGCAATGAAGACCGATGAATAAGTACCTACAACAACACCTATAATTAATGCGAACATAAAGCCACGGATACTATCACCACCAAAAATAAAGATGGCAATTAAAACAACTAAAGTAGTTAGCGAGGTATTTATAGTTCGGCTTATGGTACTACTAACCGACTTATCGATGACTTTTTGCATATTCCAAGATGTATGCTCATTAAAGTACTCTCGAATTCTATCAAACACTACTACAGTATCATTAAGAGAGTAACCGATAACGGTTAAGATTGCAGCAATAAAGGCTTGATCAATTTCAAGACTAAATGGCATTAATCCATATAGTAACGAGAACGCTCCAAGAACAATCAAAACGTCATGAGCAACAGCAGCAACCGCACCTAAACTAAACTGCCAACGTCTAAAACGTATTAAAATATATAAGAAGACCACAAATAATGAACCGAATATGGCATAAAAAGAAGCAGTTTTAATATCGTTTGCAATCGTTGGTCCTACTTTAATAGCAGACATTACACCAAATTTTTCAGTTTCAGTATCTCCACCTTCAACAGTAAAAGCATCATAATTAGTGCCTTCTGGAAGATAACTTTTTAAAGCTTGATACATTTTTTGCTGAATCTCTGTATCAATTTCAGAGCCTTGTGTATCAATTTTATAATTAGTGGTTACCTTTAATTGGTTATTTGAACCGTAAGTTTTAGCTTCAGCACTACCTAAAACTGCAACTAACTCTTGTTCTAATTCAGTTGGATTAACATTTTGATCAAAACGAACCGTATAAGTTCTTCCACCAACAAAATCAACACCTTGATTTAAGCCATTAACAAATAGCGAACCAACACTTAAAATAATTAGAGCAGCAGATATGATATAAGTTACTTTACGTTTTTTCAAAAATTCAATATCTATATTTTTAAATAGATTTTTAGTCAATCCTGTTGAAAACGGTAATGATTTACCTTTTTTACCACCACCGTCTATCAATAAACGTGTAATGAAAATTGCTGTAAATAAAGAAGTTAAAATACCAATTAACAATGTAGTTGCAAAACCTTTAATAGGTCCTGTACCTAATGTAAGTAAAATAATACCTGTTAAACCTGTAGTAACATTGGCATCAAGAATAGACGACAAAGCACTTTGAAAACCATCCTTAATGGCATCAACTTGTGTTTTACCACGTTGTATTTCTTCGCGAATACGCTCAAAAATAAGTACGTTCGCATCAACTGATATACCTATTGTTAGAACAATACCTGCAATACCTGGTAAAGTTAGTACCGCGCCTATTCCTGAAAGCACACCGAATATAAATAAGATATTTACTACAAGTGCTATATCTGCATAAAGTCCTGCTTTACCATAGTAAACAATCATCCAAATAAGAACTAAAACTAAAGCAATAATAAACGAGTTTATACCGCTATCAATCGCTTCTTGACCTAATGACGGTCCTACGATTTCACTTTGAACAATATCTGCAGAGGCAGGAAGCTTACCAGCTCTAAGAACATTAGCTAAATCTTGACCTTCTTGAATGCTGAAATCACCTGTAATTTCACTTCGCCCACCAGTAATAGCTCCAGACGAAACACCTGGTGCAGAATATACTGTATTATCAAGAACAATTGCTATTTGAGTACCTTGCTGAGAGGCACGACCAGTCATATTTCCCCAAATTTTAGCGCCTCGGCCGTCCATTTGCATGCTTACTGCAACTCGACCAACTTGATCATAAGTTTGTTGAGCATCTGTAATTACAGAACCGCTTAGCTGAGGCTCATCATTACGGTTGCCTTTTATAGCATATAAATCAATTAACTCACTATCATTCACGGGTTTTCCCCACGCAAATTTTACATATTTTTTATCTGCTGGAATAAGGTTTCTCACCTGAGGCATCTTCAAATATGAATTAACTTCTGCAGTGTCTTTAATCGCAAAAGTAGCTAATACAGGACCTTGACCAGGGCCAACATTTTGAACTAAACTCAAGAATGGATTAGTTTTTGAAACATCTGTTGAATCTTCAGAAGAGGACAAAAGCTCATCTAAATCTTCAGTTTCAGTTGAAGTTGAGTCTTTTACCTCTTCATCTTCAACATCTAATGCATTAGCAACAACTTGATCTGCTTCAACTATAAACTGCTGAAACTCTCTAGCTTGATAAACATCCCAAAATTCTAATTGAGCTGTACTTTGAAGTAAGTTTTTTATTCGGCTTATGTCTTTAGCTCCTGGCAATTCAACAAGGATTCTCCCTGATTCACCAAGGCGCTGAATGTTAGGTTGTGTAACACCAAATTTATCAATACGCTCTCTCAACACCTCGAAAGCCGAAGTAATACTCTCGTTAATTTTGCGCTTAATAATTGGTTGCACTTGATTGTTAGTCATATCAATATCAATCTCATCAGCTAAGGCTCTAGTACCAAAAACATTTGGAGAAGCTAAAGATGCGCCTTCAATATTATTGAAAGCTTGAAAGAAAAGCTCTAAATATGTGTCTTGACTATTAGCTCTAGCTTGAGAAGCTTCTTGAAGTGCTTTATTAAATTTAGGATCTTTTGAGTTATTTGCTAAACCTCTTAATAAATCTGGTACAGAAATTTGTAAAATCACATTTATACCACCTTTAAGGTCAAGACCTTTATTGAGTTCTTTTTGCTTTGCAGTTGCATAGGTTATGCCTGCAAAGACAGGTTCAGCTGCAATAGAGTCTAGATAATTTTGAACTTTAACATCTCGTTTTTCTGCATAGTTTTCAACAGATTCAGAGATACTTGATTTTGCAAATTCTTCTGCTTTACTTTCAACATTGTTAGCAATAAATGTAAACGATAATTGGTAAATACTTACCAAACCGAATAAAATTGCAAACAATTTTATTAATCCTTTGTTTTGCATTATTTAATTTATTAATGAGCTTATTCTAAAATCGGACAAATATAGGGTTTCGATATAGAAATGGCAATTATTTTTTTAAAGATAATTTAAGACAACTTGAAACAACATAAAAAAACCCGAATTGTAATTAATTCGGGCTTTGAGTAGGACATATTTGTTTAAAGTTCTAAAAGCTGATTAGTTTTTTTAACACCTTCAGCACTTTCTTTAAGTTTATTAAGTTCGGCTTCCGTTAGGTTTAATTCTACAATTTTTTCTATCCCATTTTTCCCTAAAACAACAGGAACACCAATACATAAGTCATTTAAGCCATATTCACCGTCTAATAAGGTTGAGCATGGGAACATTTTTTTCTGATCACAAGCAATTGACTGTACCAAAGAAGAAACGGCTGCTCCAGGCGCATACCAAGCACTTGTTCCAAGCATTTTAGTTAATGTTGCACCACCTACTTTTGTGTCTTCAGCTACTTGTTGTAAGCGATTTTCGCTTAAAAATTCGGTTACACGAACGCTATTACGAGTAGCTAAGCTTGTTAATGGTACCATACCTTTATCACTATGTCCGCCAATCACCATACCTTGAACGTCTGAAGCTGGACAATCTAAAGCTTCACTTAATCTATATTTAAAACGAGCACTGTCTAAAGCGCCGCCCATTCCAATAATTTTATGTTTCGGTAAGTCAATAACCTGATGAGCAAGGTAAGTCATTGTATCCATTGGGTTGCTAACAACAATTAGAGTTACATTTGGTGATTGTTCAACAATTTTAGTAGCTACATCCTTAACAATTCCAGCATTAATACCGATTAATTCCTCACGAGTCATACCTGGTTTTCTTGGAATACCACTTGTTATAACTGCGATGTCACTATTAGCTGTTTTATCATAATCGTTTGTGCTACCTACAATTTTTGTATCAAAGCCATTTAATGTTGCGGTTTGCATTAAATCCATAGCTTTGCCTTCGGCGTAATCTTCTTTAATATCTAAAATCACAACTTCCGAAGCGAAATTTTTAATTGCAATGTATTCTGCACAACTCGCGCCAACTGCTCCTGCTCCAACTACTGTTACTTTCATGTTTAATTGATTTATATTAATATTTATTTAATTCCAAAATTTATTGCAAGACTTGCGGTGTTAAACTGCTGAAAACTATATTCTGCATTAATTCTAAAAAAACCAAGTTTCAGTTTTGCACCTATTAAAGCTTTCATTGAGTCTACTGAAGAAGTAACTTCAAAAGGGTCTTTAAATTGACCTAAATCGATGATATCTTGAGAAGCATCATTAAACTCATAAGTCCCTTTTAATGCTGTGGTTGCATCACCTGAAATAAAACCTAAACTTGAATAAAAATTAAAGGTTTTCCACTTAGTTGAAGCGATAGCGGCCACATGCCAAGAATTAACCTCAACATCTAAAAGTTGATCATCATAATTAATCACAAATGGTGAAACATCCGTTAAATTTGCTTGCCCTTTGAAGTTGGTATAACCTACAAAACCAGAAATAGCTAGTGGCAATTCTTTCAAAAAAGGAATCCATTTAGTAAACTCGTGTTGTAAACCAAGACCGTAAAGACTTGATCTAATATCTTCTTCATTGACTTCTGGTAAAAACCTAAACTTCACCTCAGTATGTAAAGGCAAACCAACTGAAGCTTGAATAAATGCAGATGGAACAAAATCTATTCCTTCTGAAGCTAGGCCTTGAGGTAAATCAAACTCTAGATTACCATTGGTTCCATTGATAAGCATAGTAACATCTGGATCATTTTCACCCAAAACCGTTGCTACCATTTGACTACTTTGACCATTTTTAAAACTAATATTCGAATAATCAGCAGTATTTAAATTAAAAGATTTTTGATCTGAAGTGGTTAAAGATGCGTTACCGATAATTGAAATTTCGAAACCTAATGTATTTTTTACTTGACCAGAATTATACCAATTACTAGTTAACCCATTAATTAACGCATCGGTTGATGGTGACATGTAGTCTTGCGTGAAAGTTTGCGCATCTTCAACACCAGAAGCTAAAAAACTGATAACTTCGTCTTGCGCTGAAGTTGTCAATACGACTGAAATACTAAACAGACAAGTAAAAAATAAAGATTTCATAATTAAAATTTATGCATCGATTTTAGCATAAACAGCATTTTCTTCTATAAACTCACGCCTTGGTGGAACTTCGTCACCCATGAGCATTGAGAAAATTCGATCTGCTTCTGCAGAATTATCGATAGTTACTTTTCGTAAAATTCTATTTTCGGGATTCATAGTCGTATCCCAAAGTTGTTCAGCATTCATTTCTCCTAAACCTTTGTAACGCTGAACTGAAACGCCACTTTTATATTCGTTGGCTATTTCATTTCTTTCTTTCTCATTCCAGGCATAACGCTTTTTGCTTCCTTTTTTGATCAAGTAAAGTGGTGGCGTTGCAATATAAACGTGAGCAGCCTCAATAAGTTCTTTCATATAACGGTAGAAAAAGGTCAATATTAAAGTAGCAATATGACTACCATCAACGTCTGCATCACACATGATCACTATTTTATGATACCTTAATTTTGATAAATTAAGTGCTTTAGAGTCATCTTCAGTACCAACTGTAACACCTAAAGCTGTGTAAATATTTCTAATTTCTTCATTTTCAAAAACGCGATGCTGCATGGCTTTTTCAACATTTAAAATTTTACCACGAAGTGGTAAAATAGCTTGAAAATTTCGGTCACGTCCTTGTTTAGCTGTACCACCTGCCGAGTCACCCTCGACAAGAAAAACTTCACATTTTTCAGGATCTTCTTCTGCACAATCTGATAGCTTTCCAGGCAAACCGCCACCGCTCATCACCGTTTTACGCTGCACCATTTCACGTGCTTTTTTAGCGGCATGGCGAGCTTGTGCTGCTAGAATTACTTTTTGGACAATGGTCTTAGCATCGTTAGGGTTTTCTTCAAGGTAAATATCAAGCATTTCTGAAACAGCTTGGGAAACTGCCGATGTTACTTCTCTATTACCTAGTTTAGTTTTGGTTTGACCTTCAAACTGAGGATGAGCCACTTTAACAGAAACAATAGCTGTTAAGCCTTCTCTAAAATCGTCTCCTGTAATTTCAAACTTCAACTTATCAAGCATGCCGGATTGATCAGCATACTTTTTTAAAGTTGACGTCAACCCGCGTCTAAACCCTGATAAATGCGTTCCGCCTTCATGAGTGTTAATGTTATTAACGTATGAGTATAGATTTTCTGCATATGAATTATTATAAATCATAGCAACTTCAACAGGAATATCATTTTTTTCACCTTCCATTGAAATCACATCACCAATTAGAGGTTCTCGTGATTCATCTAAAAATCTGATAAACTCTTTCAAACCTTCATCAGAATGAAATGCTTTATGAACAAATTCGCCGTCTTCAGTTTTCTTTCGACGATCAGTGATACTTATTTTAATACCTTTATTTAAAAACGCTAGCTCACGCAAACGCTTAGATAGCGTATCATAGTTATAGTCTATGGTTTCTTGAAATATTTCAAGGTCAGGTTTAAAGGTAACTTCAGTTCCATTAAGTTGTGTTTCTCCAGTTGGCTTTACAGGATACATCGCTTTACCGCGTTCATACTCTTGTTCCCAAATTTGACCATCTTTGTAAACTTTTACATGAGCGTTAGATGAAAGTGCATTAACTACTGACACACCAACACCATGTAAACCACCTGAAACTTTATATGAGTCTTTATCGAATTTACCACCAGCACCTATTTTAGTCATAACAACTTGCAAGGCTGAAACACCTTCTTTTTTGTGTATGTCTATAGGGATACCTCGACCGTTATCAACTGTGGTAACAGAACCATCTTCATTAATAGTGACATCAATTTTATCACAATGACCTGCCATGGCTTCGTCAATAGAATTATCGACGACTTCATATACTAGATGATGTAAACCTCTAGTACCAACATCTCCAATATACATTGAAGGTCTCATTCTAACATGCTCCATTCCTTCAAGCGCCTGAATACTATCGGCAGAATAATTATGCTTTTTTATGTCTTCACTCATAATAATTATTTAAAATGACTCACAAATATAAACAAACCAAGTGGTTTTTTCGATTATTTTATAGGCTTAAATTATGATTTGTTTTAGAATAATAATTGTTGTTTTTAACACTTTTTTACTGCCAGCTACCCTAAATTTGAACAAATCTTTTAAAAGTTAATATTATGAAATATGTTTTAAGTTTGTTTATTATAATTCTCTTATTCATAAATCCTTTACAAGCCCAAGATTTCAGTGATTTAGATAAGAGTCCAATGGATGCTGTGATTGCTCGAAATAATGATAATTCATCTCTTGCACGTGTGATTTATTCAAGACCACAAAAGAAAGGACGTGAAATTTTTGGAGAGTTAGTACCTTATGGAAAAATTTGGCGTACAGGAGCCAATGAAGCTACCGAGATTACATTTTATGATGATGTTGAATTTAATGGTAATAAAGTCGGTGCTGGAACTTATACATTATATACCATACCAAATGAAAAGAATTGGACAATCATTTTAAATAAAGATATTAATGTTTGGGGCGCCTACAAATATGATCAATCTAATGATGTTATGAGAACTGAAGTCAAAACAAATGAAACAGCAGCTACAGTTGAAAATTTCTCGATCACATTTAGACCTACGGACAATGGCGCTAATTTATTAATGGGCTGGGATAATGTGTACTTAGAAATTCCTATTAAAAATTAGTTTTTAAATGAGACTTGGTTAAAAACCCTGAATTGGAATTCAGGGTTTTTTAATTTTATATCTTAAAAGTTATAACATTGTCTTTAAAATATCTTCAATATCTTTTTCAGTTGTATCAGGGTTAATAAAACAAAAACGAGCGCAGGTTTCATTAGTTGAATTAGTTATCCATTTCGTTGGGGTAACTAAAGCAAAACCTTCATCATGATTTTTATAAGTCCAATCTCGATAATCTTCTGGCGTCCAGCCAATTCTTTTAAACAAGACACATGATAGGCCTGGTTCTCTAATTAATTCAACATGCGGCATTTGTTCAATTTGTTTTGCTGCATTCTGCGCTAAGCTCAATCCACGCTCAATAGCTTCTGTATATTTTTTAGTACCATGCATGGCTAAAGAATACCAAAGCGGTAATCCGCGAAGTCGCCTTGTCAGTTGTATTTGATAATCTGACGGGTTAAATCCTTGTGCACCTTCATCTTTAAAAATATCGAGATAAGACCCTTTTTGCGAATGTGCATTTCTAGCTAACTCCATATTCTTATAAATTACCGCTCCACAATCATAGGGAGAAAACATCCATTTATGAGGATCAATCGTAATGCTATCAGCTTTTTCAATACCTTTAAACAACGGCCTAACTGATGGTGCTGCCAAAGCGCCACCGCCA
This sequence comes from Psychroflexus salarius, assembly GCF_900129035.1. GTDB lineage: Bacteria > Bacteroidota > Bacteroidia > Flavobacteriales > Flavobacteriaceae > Psychroflexus > Psychroflexus salarius. The sequence goes on from NZ_FQTW01000007.1 coordinate 15,586, forward strand.
TACGCAGCATCGACATGAAACCAAAGTTTTTCGGTTTTACAAATTTCAGCAATATGGTCTAGCTCGTCTATTATTCCTGCATTAGTAGTGCCTCCAGTTGCTACAACCGCAAATAAACGCTTACGGTCAAACTCAGATAAAGTAGAAATTGTGTTTTGCAAAGCTTCACCAGTGAGCTTATGCTCTTCATGATCGTCAACTGTAATAATATCTGCATCAATTACTTTTGCCATGGATTTTACAGATGAGTGTGCTCCCATTGAAGTAATCACTAAAGCCTTTAAACTTTTGTTTTGATCATCTAAGGTTCGCCAGTATTCTCTTGCAGCAATCATAGCCGAAAGATTGGCTGCTGTGCCTCCACTTGTAAATACGCCAAATGCATTTTCTGGTAATCCAGTTAGAGACACTAACCATTTCATAGCTTGATTTTCACAAAAAATTCCGCCACCGCCTGTCATCCAATAGGCACCATGAATACTGGCTGCCGATGTTACCAAATCGAATAAAATGGCTGCTCGTGTTGGCGCTGCCGGAACAAAGGCTAAATGTCGTGGATGATCTACTGGTACAGATGCTTTAACCAACACATCTTTAAAAAGTCGGAATGCCTCTTCGCCTCCAATTCCTTTTTCAGTAACAGTTTCGCCTACTAATTTTAAAAGCTCTTCTTCTTTTTTTGGCTTACTAAGATCTGGAGACGTATTAGAGATTCTATTAATGGCATATTTCATGATATCTAGCGTCATTTCTACAGTTTCTAGATCTATGGAGTGCATACTTTTCATGAGTGTGTTTTATTAATGTTTAACTTATGAGGGTAATCTGTTTAACTTCAACTGAATCTATAAGCAAACTGAAGTCGAATAATTAATTTTCAATATGGTAAATATCAAGTTCTATTGCAGTAAATTTTCCGCTCAAAGGCTTTAGTTGATCTTTCAAAACTTGTATAAAATCTTTGCCAGTATCTACATAAACTTCGCTAAAATTAAGGTAGCGTTCTTGTAAGCCACCGTTCGGAAACAACATATCTTGTAATGAAACAGCTCTTTTTAAGTGGTCGCTCAACTTCCGCTTTTGAGCTTTAAGCAATCGTTTTTCTAAATGCTTTAGTCCATTGATTTGTTTTTGCTCTTGAGCAGCAACAGCACCTTCAAAAGAAGCATCAGTTAATAAAGCAGTTCTATACAAACTTGAAAATTGTTGTTTTAAATATTGAATTTGTTCAGAAAAATCAATTTCGATTTCAGATTCTTTTTTTACAATCTTCTCGGTTAAATCTGCCTGGCTTAGAAATAAATCTTGAATGCTCAAGTTAAGTTGTTTTAATTTTTTTGCTGTTTTATCTGAGTAAAGTAAAACTGAATTACGAAGTAAAAGCAATGGGAAAGTAATTTGTTGTGAGTCGAAAAAAGATTTTAATTGAAGCCAATAGGCTAACTCTCCGCCACCACCAATATAACATAAATTTGGAAGAATAACCTCTTGATATAGCGGTCTCATAATCACATTTGGCGAAAAACGTTCAGGGTGCTCATCTACTAGTTGAAGTATTTCAGTTTCAGAAAACTTAAGTTGCGTTTCTAAAACATGATAATGACCGTCGTGTTTAACAATACGCTCACGGATGCCTTTTTCAATATAAAATAAATTAATTTCGCGGGGATTAACTTGAATATTGTATCCCTTTTCTTTCAAGTTTTCTGATTGTAAAAGCACATGTTGATGCGCTGTTTGATCAAGCAATTCATTTTTAATATAACTTTTAAAACAATGCTTTAATTGAGGATGATTTGGTTTTAAAACCACTAAACCGTATTTAGTGAATAAGGTATTAACTAAATAAAAATGTGCATCTGCTAAATTATCATGGCCAACATAAGCTTGTTGGAATAAATTTAATAAATCTTCGGCATTTTTATGATTTCCAAATAATTCTGATAACTGATTCAAAAACTCATCTATTGAAGAAGTTGAAAACTCACCTACGGGACCATTTTGTTCACTTTTCCAACTTACTTTTTTACGTTTAAAATTAAAAAAATTGATTTCGTCAAAATCATGATCTTCTGAAGCCATCCAATACAATGGCACAAAATTTTGTTCAGGGTACGCTTCAGAAAGTTCTTGGCACAAATTTATGGTCGAAATGATTTTGTAAAAAAAATACAGTGGACCAGTAAATAAATTAAGCTGATGGCCAGTTGTAACTGTAAATGTATTCTCTAACTTTAGGTTTTCAATATTAGTTAAAGTCTGTTGTGATGCATCGATTGAACTATAATCGTTTTGAAGCACTTTGTTTAGAACTTGACGATTTTTTTGATTAAAGTTCTTAGATTTAGATTCTAATTGTACTTTAAAAGCTTCAATACTTGGAAAATTTGAAATAAACGCTTTAAAATCTGGTGATTGTTCTACATAATTATAAACCAATTCTGAAAAATGATTGGTGTCTCGATATTTTAAACAGTCTACCATAATATATGCCTTTAAGTCAACACAAAAATAAGCTAGAGAAGTTAAAATGCTCCTAATTAATCGTTAATTGCTTGAGTCTATAGGTTCGCCATATAAGTCAAAATCTTCGGCTTGAGTAATTTTAATTTGAGCAAAGTCGCCTAACTTCAGATAATATTTTCTAGCATCTACACGAACTTCATTATCTACATCTGGTGAATCAAATTCAGTTCTTCCAACAAAATAATTACCTTCTTTACGGTCAAAAACGCACTTAAATACTTGTCCTATTTTTTCTTGATTGAGTTCCCATGAAATTTGCGATTGTATTTCCATGATTTCATTAGCGCGTTGCATTTTAACTTCATCAGGCACATCATCTTCAAGACTATAAGCATGCGTGTTTTCTTCGTGAGAATACGTAAAACAGCCTAAACGCTCGAAGCGCATTTCTTTAACCCATTGCTTTAATTCTTCAAAATCAGCTTCTGTTTCGCCAGGATAACCAACTATCAATGTGGTTCTAATAGCCATGTTAGGTACTTTCTCACGAAACTTATAGAGTAAATTAGTTGTTTTTTCGTGAGTGGTACCGCGCCGCATTGATTTTAAAAGATGGTCTGAGATATGCTGAAGCGGAATATCTATATAGTTACAAACTTTTGGTTCATTTTTAATTACATCAAGCACATCAATTGGAAATCCAGTAGGGAAAGCATAATGAAGTCTAATCCACTCAATACCTTCAACTTTTACGAGTTGTTGAAGCAAGGCTGCTAAGTTTCTTTTTTTGTATAAATCTAAACCGTAATAGGTTAAATCTTGGGCGATTAAAATTAATTCTTTAACACCATTTGAAGCCAGTTTAGTGGCTTCTTCAACTAATTCTTCAATTGGTTTAGACTTGTGTCCGCCACGCATTAATGGTATTGCGCAAAACGAGCATGGCCGATCACAACCTTCAGCAATCTTTAAAAAGGCATAGTTTTTTGGTGTTGTGGTTAAGCGCTCGCCAATTAACTCATGCTTATAATCTGCACCGAGTGCCTTTAATAAGGCTGGTAATTCGGTGGTTCCAAAATATTGATCTACGTTAGGGATCTCTTTTTGTAAATCTGGTTTATAGCGTTCAGATAAGCAACCTGTTACAAAAACTTTCTCGACTTCTCCAGCTTCTTTACGCTCAACAAAGTCAAGAATGGTATTTACAGACTGCTCTTTAGCATTATCAATAAAACCACAAGTGTTAATAACAACTACATCACCTTCTTGCTCGTGAACAACCTCTTTTTGATTGGCTTTGAGTTGCCCCATTAGTACTTCAGAATCATAAATATTTTTACTACATCCTAAAGTAACCACATTAATTTTGTGCTTTTTAAGGGTTTTTGTGCGCATATAAATTTATTGTAAAATTGAGTTTAACCAAACCACGGCTTCAGCCTCGTAATATCGAATTGACGAAATCACTAAAATACTAATGATGACAAAAAACCAATTGGTTTGTTCAGATTTAAGCAAATACCAAGCAATTAAGCCAAGTACAAGTAATGGTATTGTAAGGATTAAATTAGGTAAAACCCAAGCACCATTAAAAATAGCAGATAATTTTAAAATGAAATAAAATCCTGCATAGATTGCTGTGATTTTAGTGATTGTTAATTTAGTGCGCTCACTACTAAAAGGTTTAGATGGTTTCTGTTCGGTCATAGTTATTTATTGAAAAACGAATCGACAAATTCATATTTATTAAAAATTTGCAGATCATTAATACCTTCGCCAACACCGATATATTTTACAGGAACTTTAAACTGATCACTTATACCTATAACAACTCCACCTTTGGCTGTACCATCTAATTTAGTAACGGCAAGTGCCGTAACTTCAGTCGCTGCGGTAAACTGTTTGGCTTGTTCAAAAGCATTTTGCCCAGTTGAACCATCTAACACAAGTAGAACTTCGTGAGGCGCATCATCAACAACTTTTTGCATAACACGTTTAATTTTCGTCAACTCGTTCATCAGGTTGACTTTATTATGTAAACGACCGGCAGTATCTAAAATAACAACATCAGCATCTTTTTTAACAGCACTTTGAACAGTATCAAAAGCTACAGATGCGGGATCGCTTCCCATCTTTTGTTTAATAATAGGTACATCAACGCGGTCGGCCCAAATTTGAAGTTGGTCTATAGCGGCTGCTCTAAATGTATCTCCTGCACCTAACACTACTTTTTTTCCTTGATTTTTGAATTGTTGAGCTAATTTACCAATAGTAGTTGTTTTACCTACACCATTAACACCTACCACCATAATCACATATGGTTTGACGCCTTCTGGGATGTAAAGAGATTCATAGTTACCATGTTCTTGTTCACTTAAAAGACCCGCAATTTCTTCGCGAAGTATTTGATTAAGTTCATCTGTACCTAAATATTTATCTCGAGAAACACGCTCTTGAATTCGGTCTATTATTTTAATCGTCGTAGCCACTCCAACATCGCTAGAAATCAAAACTTCTTCAAGATTATCTAAAACTGCATCATCTACTTTAGACTTACCTGCAACGGCTTTAGATAGTTTACCAAAAAAAGAAGATTTAGATTTCTCAAGACCTTCATTTAACTTTTCTTTTTTGTCTTTAGAGAATATATTTTTAAAAAATCCCATATTAATTATGGTTTAGAGCTAACAGCTGTGATTATTAAAATAGTTAGCAAATATAGTGAAAAAACAAAAAGCCGTCACTTAATTGTAACGGCTTTGTTATATTGAATTGTAATGAACTTACTTCGCTTTAAAGTAATCATTTACATTTTCTGGATTCATTATTTTCTCCTCAAATACATAAGCACCAGTTTTAGGTGATTTCACCATTCTGATGGCTTTTGTTAGACGTTTGCTACCTGTTTGTATAGATGCGACTGATTTCTTTGCCATAACTACTTAATTTCTTTGTGAATTGTCATTTTTTTCATGATAGGATTAAATTTCTTTAATTCTAATCTATCAGGTGTGTTTCTTTTATTCTTAGTCGTAACATAACGAGAAGTTCCAGACAAGCCTGAATTTTTATGCTCGGTACATTCTAATATCACTTGAACTCTATTTCCTTTCTTTGCCATGGCCTAATTATTTTTTCAAGAAACCTTTTGCTCTAGCCTCTTTTAAAACTGCTGAAATTCCTTTTTTGTTGATCGTTTTTAACGCAGAAGTCGCTACCTTAAGGGTAATCCATTTATCTTCTTCAGGAATATAAAAACGTTTTTTAACTAAGTTAACGCTAAATTTCCTTTTTGTTCTATTTAAGGCATGAGAAACATTGTTTCCCGTCATTGCTCTTTTACCAGTAAGTTCACAAACTCTAGACATTTTTACTTGTATTTAGGTGTTATTTAAAACAGGATGCAAATTAAAGACTTTTTTCTGAATTAGCCAAAATAAAACTTTGCCAAATTTAATTAATTTATAGATTTGAAATGAGTAATTAATGTTGTTGAGTTTTGAAAAAGTAGTTATATCAATTTTCACAGACTATTAGGGTTAATGCAAAAATCAATGGCTCATCAAAGACTTTAACTATTAATGTGCTAATATTAAATTGCAACTCGATATCTACAACGAAATATTTAACGTGCAACTCTTAGAAAAGATTTCAACAATCAGTATTACCACCATTAATCCATAATACAATGCTATTTTTAATAAATGCTTCAAGTCCTGTCTCCTGAATTTGAACATTCTTTTTTATACGAATACAACCTTTTCCTAAATCAAAATCTTTTAATAATTCTTGAGCATGACTAACTTTATGAATAGTTCCAACGTAAAGACTTACATAAGCCTTTTGAACATTTAAGTTGAAAATTGTTTTTTTGTTATATTTAAATGAGAGCATTTTATATTCAATACCTTCAATTAAGTCGGGCCCATTTTTTTTAATCATTTCGTAAACCAACACAAGCTTCTCCTTTCTCCAGTCATTTTCAAGCTTATCAAAATATTCTCTAGGTGTTTTTACGTCGTATAACATAACTCAAAATTTATTTAACATTAAACAACTCGTTATATAACAACTCAAGAGATTTATTGACCGCTTTTTGAGTGACGCGTTCGCGATGATTCCCAAAATTAAAATCAAAAACCTTAACCCCATTTGGCGTTGCTATTGCTATATAAACGGTGCCAATTTCAGCATCACTGTCACCTTTTTCAGGACCAGCATTTCCTGTGGTCGCAATAGCATAATCAGCTTTAAACAATTGTTGTGAGCGCTGTGCCATTTGTCTTGTAATTTCAGCACTTACAACTGAGTGTTGCTTGATGACTTTTTCAGAAATACCTAAAACATCATGTTTCGCCGAAGTTGCGTAGCTTACAATTGAGCCTTTGTAAAATTGAGATGCACCTGGTTTTTCTGTAAAAGCTGCTGCTAATCGACCACCTGTACAGCTTTCAGCAGTTACAAGCGTTTTTTGGTCACTCACAAGTTTTTTGGCAATTTGTTCTTCTAAACTTAACTCATCTTCAAAACCTTTAATGATATCTCCAATTAAAGGAAACAAAGCTTTTACAGCTTGATTTATTGATTCTTCAAGATATTCCCGATTAAAACCTTTAGCAGACAAACGTAACCTTACACGCCCTAAACTTGGCAAATAAGCAAGCTTGATCACATCTGGCAAATTGGCTTCCCAATCTGCTATATTTTCAGCAATTGCACTTTCTCCTAAACCATAAGTTAAAACAGTTTTATGAAGTATAAATGGTGTTTCGTATTTATCTTGAAGTTTAGCTAAAACTTCATTAGTGAAAATAGATTTCATTTCGAACGGAACACCTGGCATAGAGATAAATACTTTTTGCGCTTGATCAAACCACATTCCTGGCGCGGTACCATATTGATTGTGTAAAACCTCAGCTGTTTTTGGTAACATAGCCTGAGTTTTATTAGCTTCTAAAATTGGCGTTTTGACATATTTTTTAAAAAGTTCTTCTACATGAGCTAATACATCTTCGTTAAGTTTTAATTCATCATTAAAAAACTCACAAAATGTGTGTTTAGTAATATCGTCTTTTGTTGGTCCTAAACCACCAGTTACTATAATTACATCAGCGCGATTAGAAGCCTCTTCTAAAGCATTTAATATATGAAGGCGCTCATCTTGAACTGATGAAATTTGGTAGACTTGAATTCCTATTTTATTCAATTCTTTTGCTAAAAAAGCAGAATTAGTATCAATTATTTGACCAATTAAAATTTCATCTCCTATAGTTATTATCTCAGCTTTCATGATGTTACTTTATACGTAGATCTATTAATTGTTGACCTTCTAAACTTGCTTTTAGATGATCATTAACTTCAACAGGACCAACACCAGCTGGAGTTCCAGTAAAAATCAAATCACCAATTTTTAAAGTAAAATATTGAGAAACGTTTGCAATAATTTCATCTACACTAAAAAGCATTTGACTGGTATTTCCTTGTTGTACCGTTAGGTTATTTTTTAATAAGCTGAAATTTAGTTGTTGTAAATCTTCAAATTGTGACTTATCGAGCCATTGATTTCCTAAAACACAAGAACCATCAAAACCTTTAGCTTTTTCCCATGGTAAACCTTGTTGTTTTAATTGCTGTTGCAAATCCCTAGCAGTAAAATCGATTCCTAAACCTATTTCCTGATAATACTTGTGTGCAAACTTTTGGTCGATATGTTTGCCGAGTCGATTAATTTTAACAACAAGTTCTAGCTCATAATGAATGTTATTTGAAAACTCTGGTATGAAAAAGGCTTGATTTTTAGGTAAAACTGAAGAATCAGGTTTTAAAAAAATAACAGGTGCTTCGAGTTTTTGATTGCCTAATTCTGAAATATGGTCATTATAGTTACGACCTATACAAATAATTTTCATGCTTTAAGGTGGTTTATTTGGTCGCTAATTTTCTCAATTTAATACGCGTTAATATTTTTTTTGTGTAGCGTGGAAAGTCCGCATTCTGAATCCAGCCAAAGTAACCAGGTTCTTGCTCTAAAACATCTTCAGCTTTTTTGCCTTTGTGTTTACCAAATGAAAAGACTTCTTCTCCATTTTTATTAAATACTAAAAACCCTGCAAGATCTGCAAATTTTTTGTGCGCACTAAATTCAGCTAGCCATTTGGTATCGTTTTGTAAATCTTGATAACGGTCAAGTTGAGATTTTAGCACTTCATAAGTTGCATTGGTATCAGCTTCAGCAGAATGGGCATCATCTAAGTTTTTATTACAGTAAAATTTATAAGCTGCCTCAAGCGTACGTTTTTCTTTCTTGTGAAATATGGTTTGCACATCAATTGCTTTAACCTTGTCAAGATCAAAATCAATTTCAGTGCGCAACATTTCTTCAGCTAGCAGAGGAATGTCGAATCGATTACTATTATAGCCAGCTAAATCTGCACCTTCGAGTAATTGCTGTATTTTAGGTGCTAATTCACTAAAAGTAGGTTCATTTTCAACATCCTTATCGCTAATTCCATGAACAGCAGTTGTTTCTGCCGGGATTGGAATACCTGGATTAACACGCCATGTGTAAGACTCTTTATTATGATTCGGAAAAACTTTTAGGATAGAAATTTCGACAATGCGATCTTTAGTGATATTTATTCCTGTAGTTTCAAGGTCGAAAAAGCAAATTGGTTTATGAAGATTTAATTCCATTTAATATTTTTTCACAAAAATAGGATTATTAAAATCTTCAACTTCAAAAAAAATGAGTTTATAATATAATTGGAAATTTTTTAATATATTTCAAAAAATTATTCCTGAATGAATTTACGCTATGTTTCCTATATGAGTGTGCAAACTCAAGTTATGAGCAAAACTGAAGTTGAAAATTTTTTATTCAAAATCAGAGAAAAAAATAAACGCTTAGCAATTACTGGTGTTTTATTATTAATTCAGGGAAAATTTGTGCAATACATTGAAGGTCCTAATGAAGAAATTGATCTTGTTTATAAAAAAATTAAGCACGACCCAAGACATAATGACTTATTACTTTTAGATGACGGTTATCTTGAAAATAGACAATTCACAAACTGGTCTATGGCTTATAAAGAGGTTGAAGACAATCATATTAAAAGTATTGTTGGCCGAAAAGATTTAAATCTTGATGATGTTTTTTTAAATCCTACTGAAGACAAAACGCACCCTGTTTTAAAAATATTATACAATTTCACCAAAACGTTATCAAGCTAAAAAAAGAGCCTACAAACATAATTGAAGGCTCTTTATAAAAATTAATAATGCTAGGCTAGTTATTTTCTAGCTATAACAGCTTTAGCTTTCTCTATAATAGCGGCAGCATTTAAACCGTATTTTTCCATTAATTGTGCAGGTGTTCCACTTTCTCCAAATGTATCTTCAGTTGCAACGAACTCTTGAGGCACTGGATGATTTTGTGTTAAGGTTCTGGCAACACTTTCACCTAAACCACCTAAAAAGTTATGCTCTTCGGCGGTAACTACACATTTTGTTTTCGCAACCGACTTTAAAATAGCGTCTTCATCAAGTGGCTTTATTGTATGAATGTTTATCACTTCTGCACTTATGCCAGCTTCGTTTAAAGCCTTAGCCGCTTCTAGTGCTTCCCAAACTAAATGCCCTGTCGCAATTATACTTACATCTTTACCTTCAGTTAATTGTACTGCTTTTCCAATCTCAAAATTTTGATCGTCTGGTGTGAAATTGGCTACTTTTGGTCTTCCAAAGCGTAAATAAACAGGACCGTCATGCTCAGCAATAGCAATGGTTGCTGCTTTAGTTTGGTTATAATCGCAAGTATTAATAACCGTCATACCTGGTAACATTTTCATCAAACCAATATCTTCTAAGATTTGGTGTGTTGCGCCGTCTTCACCTAGGGTTAAACCAGCATGTGATGCACAAATTTTTACATTTTTACCTGAGTAGGCAACCGATTGTCTAATTTGATCATAAACGCGGCCAGTTGAAAAATTAGCGAAAGTTCCTGTAAACGGAATTTTACCGCCTATGGTTAATCCTGCAGCAATACCAATCATATTGGCCTCAGCAATTCCTACTTGAAAAAAACGTTCTGGATGATTCGCTTTAAAAGCATCCATTTTTAACGAACCTGTTAAATCAGCACATAAAGCAACTACATTTTCATTTTGTTGACCTAAAACTTCTAGTCCAGCTCCAAAGCCAGATCTCGTATCTATATTTCCGCTATTTGTATATGTTTTCATGATATTTCCTTAAAATTAATAGTCACCTAAAGTTTCTGGGTTTTGAGATAATGCACTTTCTAACTGAACATCATTAGGCGCTTTACCATGCCAAGCATGTGTACCCATCATAAAATCAACACCATGACCCATTTCCGTTTCCATTAAAATAACAATTGGCTTTAAGTTTCCAGTTTGAGATTTAGCTAAAGAAAGTGTAGCTTGTATGGCTTCAATATCGTTACCTTCTTTTAACTCTAGAACGCTCCAGCCAAAGGCTTCAAACTTTGCTTTTAAATCACCAAGCGCTAAAACATCATCTGTAGAGCCATCAATTTGTTTTTTGTTATAATCTACGGTCGCTATTAAATTATCAACATGATTAGCAGCTGCATACATAATAGCTTCCCAGTTTTGACCTTCTTGCAATTCACCATCACCATGTAATGTATAAACAATACTATGATCATTATTAAGCTTTTTGGCGGTAGCTGCGCCAATCGCTACTGACAAGCCTTGACCTAATGAACCTGATGCAATACGGACGCCAGGCAAACCTTCATGCGTTGTTGGGTGACCTTGTAATCTTGAGTCAATTTTTCTAAATGTTTGTAATTCTTCAACAGGAAAAAATCCAGAACGGGCTAAAACGCTGTAAAAGACAGGTGAAATATGGCCATTAGACAAAAAGAAGAGATCTTCATTTTTTCCATCCATATCAAAATCTTTTGAATAATTCATGATTTCTTGATAGAGAACTGAAAAGAATTCTGCACAACCTAGCGATCCGCCTGGGTGACCTGAATTTACCTGATGTACTTGTCGTAGAATATCACGTCTAACTTGCGTGACAAAATCTTGAAGTTGTTGTGTTGTAGACATTTATATAATAAAATTAAAAGTTGTACAAAAGTACTATTTTTATGAAAGACTTCTAGCTCAAATTTGTTTGATTTGTTGAAACTAAATAAAATTACAATTTCAATTTAGTAAAGGCTCTTAGAATAGAGTTACCTATATTTGCAGCTTAGTTGATTTTAATATGAAATTTGAGAAACTCAAAGTAGACCCACTTTCAAAAGCTCGTGCTGGAACAATTACAACCGATCACGGAACAATAGAAACGCCTATTTTTATGCCTGTTGGCACAAGAGCTACGGTTAAAGGTATTCACCAAAAAGAACTTCGAGAAGCCATAAATCCCGATATCATACTTGGTAATACTTATCATTTATTTTTAAGACCTGGTACAGAAATCTTGAAAAAAGCTGGTGGCTTACATCAGTTTATGAACTGGGATCGTAACATCCTAACCGATAGTGGTGGCTATCAAGTTTACTCACTTTCTGCAAATAGAAAGATTAAAGAAGAAGGTGTGAAGTTTAAGTCTCATATTGATGGTTCTATGCACTGGTTTACACCAGAAAATGTCATGGATATTCAACGTGAAATTGGCGCTGATATTATTATGGCTTTTGATGAATGTACACCATATCCATGTGACTATAAATATGCTAAAAGAAGCATGCACATGACGCATCGCTGGTTAGAGCGTTGCATTAAACGCATTAACGAAACCGAGCCTTTATATGGCCATCAACAAACATTGTTCCCGATTGTTCAAGGCAGTACATATAAGGATTTAAGACAGCAATCTGCAGAGTATATTGCTGGCGTTGGCGCTGAAGGTAACGCCATTGGCGGCTTATCAGTTGGTGAACCTGATGATGAAATGTATGCTATGACCGAAGTTGTTAATAACATTTTGCCAGAAGACAAACCGCGCTATTTGATGGGAGTTGGGACACCCATTAATTTATTAGAAAATATTGCTTTAGGTGTTGATATGTTTGACTGCGTAATGCCAACTCGAAATGCGCGCAACGGTATGTTGTTTACTGCCGATGGCTTCATCAACATCAAAAACAAAAAATGGGAAGACGACTTCTCTCCTATTGATGCTAACGGTTACACTTGGGTTGATACGGAATATTCTAAAGCATACTTGCGCCATCTTTTTAGCGTTAAAGAACTATTAGGACTTCAAATTGCAAGTATTCATAATTTAGGTTTTTACCTTTGGTTAGTTCGCGAAGCCAGACAACAAATTATTGATGGTACATTTAAGCCATGGAAAGAAAAAATGGTAAAAAATATGGCAACACGTTTATAAATTGAAAATACTTGATTGGTACATATTAAAACGATATTTAGGCACATTTGGTGTTCTCATTTTATTATTTATTCCAATTGGAATTGTGATTGATTTATCTGAAAAAATTGATGATATGATCGAAAATGAAGCACCACTAGATGCCATTTTGACTTATTATTTTGATTTTACAATTTATTTTGCCAACCTATTATTCCCAATACTTCTATTTTTATCCGTCATTTGGTTTACTTCAAAATTAGCTAACAATACCGAAATTATTGCATTTTTAAGTTCTGGAGTTTCGTTTTCAAGATTTCTTAGACCCTATATTATTGGCGCCACAATTGTCTGCACAATAGCTCTAGCATTTAGTTTGTATTTGTACCCGAATGCTAGTGAAGGCTACAACAAATTCAAATACACCTATTTAAAAAAAGGAAGGCAAGTCAGACAAACACAAGATATATACACCCAAGTTAATGATAATGAATTTATTTATGCAGCTAATTTAAGAACTGAAAATAAAATCGCACGTAACTTCACTTTAGAGCATTTTGAAGATAATAAGCTGAAATTTAAAATTAGCGCAAGACGTCTCAGATTCAAAGATTCAATTTACACGTTAACTAATTATGTAATGCGTAAAGTTGGAGAACGTGAAGATCAAATTATCAAAAAAAATTCATTCGATACCATTCTACCATTCAATTTTGAAGCCTTAATACCTGTAAATTATATTGCTGAGACGCTAAACTACGCAGAGTTAAATGAGTTTATAGAAAAAGAACGCAAAAAAGGCTCTGGACTTATAAATACATACTTAGTTGTGGCCTATAAAAGATGGAGCATTCCTGTTTCTGCATTTATACTTACCATAATTGCTGTTTCAGTTTCTGCAATGAAGCGACGAGGTGGCATGGGCGTTAATTTAGCAATTGGTGTTGTGATCGCTTTCACCTACATTTTTTTAGACAAAGTATTTGGCACAATTGCTGAAAAATCAACATTTTCACCATTCCTAGCCGTCTGGTTTTCAAATATTGCGTTTAGTATTTTAGCAATCATTTTACTCCAAAAAGCAAAACGATAACTAATTTTGTAACTTGATTTTACTTTTTGTAGCGGTAGTTCAAAGTGGTTTCATATATTTGTTTGCTGATTTTAAAATAAAAAATCATGGAATATTTAGAATTTGAGTTGCCTATAAAAGAACTCCAAGAACAATACGAAAAAGCCTGCAAAATCGGTGCTGATAGCGATGTTGATGTCACTGGAACTTGCCAACAACTCGAAAAAAAGATAGAAGATACAAAAAAAGATATTTATAAAAATCTTACAGCTTGGCAACGTGTCCAACTTTCTCGTCATCCTAACAGACCTTATACTTTAAACTATATTCAAGCCATTTGCGGTGATACTTTTTTAGAATTACATGGTGACCGCAACTATGGAGATGATAAAGCTATGATTGGTGGTTTAGGAAAAATTGGCAACCAATCCTATATGTTTATTGGACAACAGAAAGGCTACAACACGAAAACACGTCAGTACCGTAATTTTGGCATGGCTAATCCAGAAGGTTACCGTAAAGCCTTAAGATTGATGAAAAGTGCTGAAAAATTCAATATCCCAGTTGTCACTTTTATAGATACGCCAGGCGCATTTCCGGGTCTTGAAGCCGAAGAACGCGGTCAAGGTGAAGCCATTGCTCGTAATATTATTGAAATGAGTCAGCTTCAAGTTCCTATTATTTCAGTTATAATAGGTGAAGGTGCAAGTGGTGGCGCTTTGGGTATTGGTGTTGGTGACCGCATATTAATGCTTGAAAATACATGGTATTCAGTAATTTCTCCTGAATCATGCTCTTCTATTTTATGGCGTAGTTGGGAACATAAACAAACGGCTGCAGAGGCATTAAAATTAACTGCCAAAGACATGAAACGCCTTAAAATTATAGACCAAATTGTTAAAGAGCCATTAGGTGGCGCTCATAATGATCAAGAAAAAACTTATAAAACAGTTGCTAATACAATTACCAAAACATTCGGCGAACTTAAAAAGTTATCAGCCGAAGATTTAGTAAATCAACGTATGGAAAAATACGTTAACATCGGTGTTTATAAAGACTAATTTGAGACATACATAGAGATTAATAAATCCGAAGTAAAAATGACTTCGGATTTTTTTTAGTTGTCAACATAATTATTAAGTTATTAACAATCAAATTGTTGATGACTTGTTAATAGCAAATCTAGTCTTTTAACGTATTGACAAATTAGATTTTCATACTTTCGTTTTATGGAACAAATAAAATCAAGCCAAACAAAATCTCAACAAAACCAAGAAGTCATTAACTTACAGCGTGGCAAAATTCCGCCTCAAGCTGTTGATATTGAGGAAGTTGTTTTAGGTGCGATGCTTATCGATAAAAAAGGTGTTGATGAAACCATCGATATTTTAAAACCAGAAGCTTTTTATAAAGAGGCGCATAAACATATTTATGAAGCCATTAAATATTTATTTGAGCAAGGTCAGGCAATTGACTTGTTAACAGTCGCAAATGAATTAAAGAAAGAAAAAAAGTTAAGCCTTTGCGGTGGCGAATATTACCTCATTCAACTCACCCAAAAAGTATCTTCCTCCGCTCATATTGAATATCACGCCCGCATTATTTTACAAAAATATATTCAACGAAGCCTCATTCATATTTCAAACGAAATCATAGAAGAAGCTTACGATGAAGGAACTGACGTGTTTGATTTGTTAGATCATGCAGAATCGAAGTTATATGAAGTTACTCAAGGTAATATCAAAAAATCTTCAGAGACTGCTCAGCAATTAGTCATGCAAGCCAAAAAGCGGATTGAAGAAATTTCAAATAAAGAAGGCTTGAGTGGCATTCCATCTGGATTTAATGATTTAGACAAATTAACATCAGGCTGGCAACCAAGTGATTTAATTATAGTTGCTGCACGTCCAGGTATGGGTAAAACAGCTCTAACCTTATCGATGGCTAGAAATATTGCTGTTGGTCAAGGCGTTCCAGTAGCTTTCTTTTCCTTAGAAATGTCATCCGTACAATTAATTACACGTTTAATTTCATCTGAAACAAGTCTATCTTCTGAAAAACTTAGAACTGGTCAGCTTGAACAACACGAATGGGAATTACTCAATGTTAAAGTAAAATCTTTAGAAAAAGCACCATTATTTATTGATGATACACCATCGCTTTCAATTTTTGATTTACGAGCTAAGGCTAGACGCTTATCTTCACAACATGGTATTAAATTAATTGTAATCGACTACCTTCAACTTATGACAGGTGGCTCAAGCAATAAAAATGGAAACCGTGAACAAGAAATTTCAACCATTTCAAGAAACTTAAAAGCTTTAGCTAAAGAACTTGATGTACCAGTAATTGCTCTTTCACAGTTATCACGTGCAGTAGAAACACGAGGTGGAAGCAAAAGACCTCTTTTAAGTGATTTAAGAGAATCTGGCGCAATTGAACAAGATGCAGATATTGTATCCTTTATATTTAGACCTGAATATTATGGTATCGAAGAATGGGACGACGATGATGCCACACCAACTGAAGGTCAAGCCGAATTTATTGTTGCCAAACACAGAAATGGTGGGCTTGATAACATTAGACTTAAATTTGTCGGTCACCTTGGTAAATTTGAAAACCTCAACACCTTTGACGCACCATTAGAAGAAATTAGTTCTAGTATGAATACCGACGATCAAATTTCAACTGCTCACCTACCCAACTCTAACGATGTTTTTGGTGATGATTCACCTAACTTAAATGCCGATGATGACAACGAAGTGCCATTTTAAAAATGCTTTATGAAACTTAAACTGACTTCTTTTTTATTGTTAATTAGCTTATTCGCCAAGGCTAATTTCATCCTAATTCCGATGGATTATGAAAGTCAGAGTAATCATTTAAAAGCCTATGGTATTACTTATTGGCTATTAGAACAACAGCAAAAAGTTCAATGGCTTCTGAACCACAGAGGTGGTTCATTCTTGACAAGTTATTCAGATGATTTAAAACGAGAATGCACCATCAGAAATGTAGATTTTGAAGTGATTTCAAACACTGAAGCAAAAGGCTTACTTGAAAGCATTGATAGTCCTTCTGAAAATAAATCGGCTGTTATTCTTGAAAAAGCGCCTAAAATTGCTGTCTATACACCAACAGACAAAGCACCTTGGGATGATGCTGTAACCATGGTTTTAACTTATGCTGAAATTCCTTATGAAACAATTTATGATAAAAATGTTCTTGAAAATGAACTTTTATTATACGATTGGCTGCATTTACATCATGAAGATTTTACAGGTCAATATGGAAAATTTTATCGCGCTTATCGTGCACAATCGTGGTATATTGAAGCTAAGCGAGAAGCTGAAGTTTTAGCAAAATCTTTAGGCTACAACAAAGTTTCTAAAGAAAAATTGGCTGTGGCTAAAAAAATTAGAGATTATGTCATTGGTGGTGGATTTATGTTTGCGATGTGTAGTGCAACAGATTCGTTTGATATCGCGCTTTCAGCTGAAGGTGTTGACATCTGTGAGCCTATGTTTGATGGTGACCCAAGTGATCCAGGCTATCAGTCTAAAATAGACTATTCAAAAACATTTGCCTTTACTGATTTCATTTTAGAAAAAAGCCCGATGGTTTATGAGTATTCTTCAATTGATATGACTTCAAGACGGAAAGTCCCTATGCAAAAAGATTATTTCACTTTAAATGAATATTCAGCTAAATGGGATCCCATTCCAACAATGCTAAACCAAAACCATACCGCTTTAGTTAAAGGTTTTATGGGACAAACCACTGCTTTTAATCCAAATCAAATTAAATCTAATGTTTTAGTTCTGGGAAAAAATAAAGTGAATGGTGAAGCCCGTTACATTCATGGAATTAAAGGAAAAGGATTTTTTACATTTTATGGCGGTCATGATCCTGAAGATTACAGACATATGGTCGGTGACCCAAAAACTGAACTTAAGCTACATCCTAACTCACCTGGTTACCGTTTGATTTTAAATAATATCTTGTTTCCAGCGGCTAAAAAACAAAAGAAAAAAACTTAATCTCTAAAGAGTTTTTTCTTTCTAAGCTCAAAGTTTTGGCCTAGGTAAACTTTACGCACCATTTCATCTTCAGCGAGTTCTTCAGGAATACCGTGTTTTAAAATCTTACCCTCAAACATTAAATAGGTATGATCGGTAATAGCAAGTGTTTCTTGGACATTATGATCGGTAATTAAAATACCTATATTTTTATTTTTAAGTTGAGCAACTATTTTCTGAATATCTTCAACTGCAACGGGATCTACACCGGCAAAAGGTTCATCTAATAAAATAAATTTTGGATCAGTTGCTAAAGCACGAGCAATTTCAGTTCGTCGGCGTTCGCCACCAGAGAGTAAATCACCTCGGTTTGTTCTGATGTGATTAAGGCCAAATTCATCTATTAAACTTTCCATTTTTTCTTCGCGTTCTTGTTTATTTAAACTGGTCAGTTCAAGAACACTCATGATATTGTCTTCAATACTTAATTTCCTGAAAATTGAAGCTTCTTGGGCCAAGTAACCGATTCCATTTTGAGCTCGTTTGTACATCGGGAATTTTGTAATATTGGTATCATTTAAAAAAATCTTTCCACCATTAGGCTTAATTAAGCCAACAATCATATAAAATGATGTTGTTTTCCCTGCACCATTAGGTCCCAATAAACCAACAATTTCACCTTGACTTACTTCTAACGAAACACCTTTTACAACATTTACGCCTTTATAAGATTTAACAAGGTTTTGAGCTTTTAAAGTGGAAACTTCTTGAGACATAACTATTAATTTTGATGGCGTTTACTAATTTTTACAGTGTATAAACATATTTCAACTACACCGATAAACATGATTGTATAGGCTAAAAGTTCAATACCTTCTTGAGCGCCAGTTTTAACTGGATACACAAAATCGATTAAACTAATTGATTTTTCTCCATTTACTGTACTAATATAGCTGTTATGCATTGGTTCTAACAACCAATTCCATATCTTCTTGCTCCCAAATAATCTTGAAAAAACGTGTAGCATGATAAAACCAATTAAAAAAATGGCAAATGAATAGGTTTTAGATAACTCGACTAATTCAGCTACGAATTGCTTAAAGTTCTTGAACATTAAGTATAGAGTCAACAAAACAAATACTCCGGCAAAAACTTGCCAAGATTTATCGAACAGATTATAGTTAAGCCAGAAATCGAATTCTCGAACAAAATGGACAGCTAAAACACCTGCCAGAGAAAGGTTAAAGATCTTAAAAGCTTTAGATGTTTTACCATAATAACCTAAAAGTAGTATTGAAATTGCTAAAGAAGTTTCTTGAGCAATTTCGATGGCTGAATCTTCTAAGATTAATGCGTCTTTAAAATCGTGACGTATGATTAAAGCTACGCCAAGCATACTTATAGCGTAAATTATAAATCTAACTATTAATGGAATTAAATTTTTCATCTTATTCGTTTTGACCAAATTTATCTTCTATGGCATCCCAATATTCATAAGCACGTCTAAGATGAGGAATCACAATTGTACCTCCAACTAAAGTTCCAATACTTAAAGCTTCAACTACCTGCTCTTTTGAAAAACCAGATTTATAAGATGACTCTAGATGGTATTTCACACAGTCATCACATCTCAAAACCAGAGATGCTACTAAACCAAGTAATTCTTTCGTTTTTTTATCTAATGCACCTTCAGCAAAAGAATTGGTATCTAAATTAAAAATTCGTTTTAGGACTTTATTGTTATCCTTAAGAATTCTATCATTCATTTTCGCTCTGTAAGCGTCAAATTCATCAACTAAATCATTCATTATTTGTTTCTTTTAAGATGTTTTACGGTTTTGTTTCTTTTGTTTTCTCAGGACAAATTTTGAAATATAAATACTAATTTCATATAAAATTAACACAGGAATTGATACGATTACCTGACTAGCAATATCTGGCGGAGTGATAACAGCTGAAATAATTAAGATAAATACCAAGGCGTATTTTCGATTCTTTTTTAAGAATTGAGGTGTTACTAGCCCAACTTTAGTTAGAAAGTAAATAATAATTGGGAGTTCAAAAATTAAACCACTAGCCAAAACTGAAGCTCTTAGTAAACCAATGTAACTGCTTAAATCAAAATCATTAAAAACTTGCTCACTTACTGTGTATGAACCTAAAAAGTTAATTGATAATGGTGTAATGACGTAGTAGCCAAAAATAACACCCAAAAAAAATAAAAGTGAGGATGAAAAAATAAAAAGTCGTGCATTTTTTTGTTCATTAGAATGTAAAGCAGGCTTAATAAAAGACCAAAACTGATAAATCACATAAGGAAAAGCCACTATAAAACCAGCGGTTATAGACGTCCAAACATGGGCGCTAAATTGTCCAGCCATGGTTCGGCTTTGGATCCTAAACGGTAATTCTTCGTAACAAAAGCTTTGCTCAAAATCTAAAAAACTGGCAATATCACAAAGCACACGATAAGTATAAAAGTCGATACGCTTTGGACCAAAGATGATAACGTCAAAAATAAATTGTTTAAAAATAAAAGCTAAGGTCGCAGCAATCAATATACCTAAAACCGAACGCACTAGGTGCCACCTTAAATCTTCTAGATGATCTAAAAATGACATATTTGCAGGGTCTTTTTGTTTCTTTTTTGCCATTTATATAATGCCTTCTTTAACTAGGTTATGAATATGAACAACGCCTGCATAAGTGGTATTTTTAAGGGCAATGATTTGAGAAATATCATTAGCTTCCAAAACTTCTAAAGCATCTACAGCCATGGCATCATGTGAAATAGTTTTAGGTGAAGCGCTCATTATATCTTTTGCCTTAAGATGAGCAAAATCGTCGTTATTTTTTAACATTCGTCTTAAATCACCATCTGTAATGACGCCAATAACTTCAGTTTTATCGATAACTGCAGTTACGCCTAACATTTTTTCAGAAATCTCTACAATAACTTCTTTTATAGAGGCTTCAGGAGAAACTTGAGGTTTTTCATTTTGAGCAATTAAATCGCTTACTCTTAAATACAAAGCTTTACCTAAAGCACCACCAGGATGGTAACGCGCAAAGTCCTGGCTTGTAAAGCCGCGCAAATTCAATAAAGCTACAGCCAAAGCATCACCCATAACTAATTGAGCTGTTGTGCTTGTAGTTGGCGCTAAGTTATTTGGACAAGCTTCTTTAGAAACATAACTATTTAAAACGTGATTGGCTTGTGTTCCTAAAAATGAAGTTTTATTACCCGTAATGGCAATTAATGGATTTTTAAAATTTTTCAACAACGGTATAAGCACTTTAATTTCAGGCGTATTACCACTTTTTGAAATACAAATTACAACATCATCTTGCTGAATATTACCCAAATCACCATGAATGGCATCTGCTGCATGCATAAATATCGCAGGTGTTCCAGTAGAATTCATCGTAGCAACAATTTTATTGGCTATGATGGCACTTTTGCCAATCCCTGTAATAACAACACGACCTTTACAGTTGTAAATTAGCTTAACTGCCTGCTCAAAATCATCATTTACAGATTCTACTAAATTTGCAATCGCTTTTGCTTGCAGTTCAATTGTTTCTTTTGCTAAAGTTTGTATATTTGATGTAGACATCTCCTAAATTTAAAACGCACTTGTAAAATTGAATTAATTGCGTATATTTAAAGATGCAAAGGTAAATAAAACATCATATTATATATTAAATTGGCACAATACAATTTACACAAAGAATTAAAAAAATACTTTGGCTTTAATGAATTTAAAGGCTTACAAGAAGAGGTTATTAAAAGTATTTTAGCAGATAATCATACATTTGTTATCATGCCAACTGGTGGTGGAAAGTCACTTTGCTATCAGTTACCGGCTTTAATTAAAGAAGGAACTGCCATTGTAGTATCGCCTTTAATAGCATTAATGAAAAATCAAGTTGATGCTCTAAGAGGAATATCTGAAAATCATGGTATAGCTCACGTATTAAATTCTTCCTTAAACAAAACTCAAGTTAAACAAGTTAAGGCTGATATTTCAAATGGAATCACAAAATTACTTTATGTTGCTCCAGAATCCTTAACAAAAGATGAATATGTCGATTTTTTAAAGTCTGAAAATATTTCATTTTTAGCTATTGATGAAGCCCATTGTATTTCTGAATGGGGTCATGATTTTCGACCAGAATATCGAAATTTAAAAAAAATCATTGGCAGAATAGGTGATAACATTCCTATTATTGGACTTACAGCAACCGCTACGCCTAAAGTTCAAGAAGACATCTTAAAAAATCTTGGCATTCCTGAAGCCAAAACTTTTAAAGCTTCATTTAATAGACCCAACTTATATTATGAAATTAGGCCAAAAACAGCACAAGTTGATTCTGAAATCATAAAATTTGTAAAGCAAAATGAAGGTAAAAGTGGTATTATTTATTGCTTGAGTAGAAAGCGCGTTGAACAACTTTCACAAACTTTACAAGTTAACGGCATTAAGGCAATTCCTTATCACGCTGGTTTAGACGCCAAAACCCGAAGCAAACATCAAGACATGTTTCTAATGGAAGATATTGATGTAGTTGTGGCAACAATTGCCTTTGGCATGGGCATTGACAAACCTGATGTAAGATTTGTTATCCATAATGATATCCCAAAAAGTATTGAAAGTTATTATCAGGAAACTGGACGTGCTGGACGTGATGGTGGCGAAGGCCATTGTCTTGCATTTTACAGCTATAAAGATATTGAAAAACTAGAAAAATTCATGAGTGGTAAACCCGTGGCTGAACAAGAAATCGGTCACGCTTTATTACAGGAAGTTGTTGCTTTTGCCGAAAGTTCTGTTTCTCGACGAAAATTTATCCTACACTATTTTGGCGAAGAATTTGATAATGAAACAGGTGATGGTGGTGATATGGATGATAATGTACGTTATCCTAAATCTAAGATTGAAGCCAAAGATGAAGTCATTTTATTACTTGAAACAATTAAAGCAACTGGAAGCATTTACAAACCTAAAGATGTTGTGCAAACACTAATTGGAAAAACCAATGCTTTAATTAAATCTCATAAAACCGACCAGCAAGCCAATTTTGGAAAGGGCAAAAACAAAGACAAAAATTACTGGATGGCATTACTAAGGCAAGTTATTGTCGATGGTATGCTTCGCAAAGATATCGAAAGTTATGGCGTAGTTAAACTCACTGAAAAAGGTGAAGATTTCCTGAAAAAACCATCATCATTTATGATGACAGAAGATCACACGTTTTACGATGACCATCCACAAGCACCCAAAAAAGCAGCTGGAAGTGACGATAAACTTTTAAAACAACTTAAAGATCTTCGTAAAAAAGTGGCTAGAAAAAAAGATGTACCGCCATTTGTTGTTTTTCAAGATCCTTCTATTGAAGATATGGCACTTAAATATCCTATTACTTTAGAAGAATTGACCAATATTCATGGTGTCGGTGAAGGGAAAGCAAAAAAATACGGAAAAGAATTTATTAATTTTATTAGCAATTACGTTGAAGATAACGACATTATTAGACCAGACGATTTAGTGGTGAAATCAACTGGGGCAAATAGTGGTAATAAGCTCTATATTATTCAAAATGTTGACAGAAAATTACCATTACCTGACATTGCACAATCGAAAGGTATGGAGATGGAAGAGTTTATTAAAGAAATGGAAGCTATTGTTTTCAGCGGAACAAAACTTAATATTTCCTATTGGATAGATGATATTCTTGATGAAGAACAACAAGAAGAAATTCATGAATACTTTCTTGACGCTGAGTCTGATAGTATTGATGATGCGCTAGAAGAATTTGAAGGTGATTATGATGAAGAAGAACTTAGGCTATACCGTATAAAGTTTACCAGTGAAGTAGCCAATTAAAGCT
Organism: Psychroflexus salarius; assembly: GCF_900129035.1. GTDB lineage: Bacteria > Bacteroidota > Bacteroidia > Flavobacteriales > Flavobacteriaceae > Psychroflexus > Psychroflexus salarius. The sequence continues at coordinate 39,409 of NZ_FQTW01000007.1, forward strand.
CAACTTCTTGATATAAAAAACCCTGAATCAACTTCAGGGTTTTTTATTTATATTTAATTATCTTAGAAAAGATAATTTAAGCTTTAGGATTAAATACTTCAGCTAACATGCAGCGTGCGCTTCCGCCACCGTGTTTTTCAATAGTTTCAAGATTAGCATATAATATGTTTGTGTACTTTTCAATAGCTTCAATCTGATCTTGGCGCAAACTATTATAAGCAGTTTGGCTCATAATTAAATAACTATTGTCATTTTTACCCTTCACTTGCAGCATATTACCGGCAAATTGATGCATTTGAGCTTCGCTGATATTTATGATTTCTTTTTGGTCTTGCTTTAAACTCTTTGTCACCATCTTTTTTTCTTTCGCATCATCAATGCTGTCAAGACAAATGACTGCAAAGTCTTCAGCTATACACATCATCACATTAGTATGATAAATAGGTAATCTCTTTTCGTTAACCGTTTGATTGGCTTCAAACATAATTGGCGTAAACTCAAAATCCTCACAAAATTCAATTAATAAGTCTTCAGAAGCTCTTGGAGAAATGGCACAATAAGCTTTTCGGTTTTCTCGGTCTAAAATTAAACTTCCAGTCCCTTCTAAAAAAACTTCATCATCTTCAGCAGATGTATAATCAACAACATTATTAATTTTAAAACCGTGAGCCTCAATTTGCTCTAAAATATCAGGTCGTCTTTCTCTTCTTCTATTTTCAGCAAACATGGGATAAAGCGCTATATCGCCATTAGCATGAAACGAAATCCAATTGTTTGGAAAAATAGAATCTGGTGTATCTTGTGCTTCAATATCCTCAAGAACAATCACATTAATTCCTTTGCCTTTAAGCAGTTCGACAAAATGATCAAACTCAGATTGGGCTTTTTGATTAACTGTTGCTTCTAGTTCTTGTGTGCTTTTTTGAAAATAATTATTGACGGCTGTTTCTTCATTCATTCTGAATTTAACAGGCCTAATCATTAAAACAGTATTGGTAATTTGTGACATATTATTCTCGTATTAAGGGTAATGTTGAGCATCGCAACAAGCCTTCTTGTTTTGCTATTTCTTTGTAATTTACAGTTTCAACAGTAATGTTTCTTTCGGTTAACCATTGGTTTAAACGGCTAAATCTTTTGTCTGAAATGACGACGTCTTCAGCTATTGAAAAAATATTACTTGTCATATTAAACATTTCATCTTTATCAATTTTAAAAACATTTTCTTCTCTAAAAAATTGTACTAACCAATTGAAATCATCTGGATTTAAAAATCCATTTTCATGAATAATCGCATATTTAGAACCAACAGGCTGAAAGCAACAATCTAAATGCAAAGCGTTTTCTTTTGGGTCATCATTATTTTTGCGCAAATTGAATGCTTTAACAGTTTTATGCGGAAATAACTCTTGTAGAGCAGCAACCGCTTCAGTATTTGTTCGGGCTGTAATGAATGAAGAATAATCTTCACCTAAATAAGTGCCTACAAAAATGAAATCTCCGTGAGGCATCACATCTCCACCTTCTATATGACAATGCTCTGGAAGAACAACCACCTTTTCAGGATCAATTTGATCAATTATATGATGAATTGCTTCAATTTCTTGTTCGCGATCAGGTAAAATATTAGCTCTTATAAATTTATCGTCAATTACAAATCCAATGTCTCTTGAAAATATTTGATTATAGTTTTGTATTAATTGAGGTCTAAAAACATGGACATCATATTTTTTTAAAACTTGAGCAACTTCATCCATTTCAGAAATCATGTCTGCTTCAATCGGATAAGTTCCATTTTCAATATGCATTTTAGACTTAGGATCATAGGCCTCTTCAATGCTTGGTGTTGGTCCGTTAGAATTGGCGATGCCTAATATGACGGCTTTAAGCCTAGAGGTTTCATTTTTAATGTTGAGTGATAACATAAGTTAAATTTGTTATACAAAAGTAAACATTAAAGACTGTATTTTAATAAATCTTCAGCAACAAGTTAGGATCTGGACAATTATTTGAAAAATGCTTAAGCTTAGCTTTAGAGCAAACACCAGGAAAATCGCCAAAACGATCTCCAATGTCTCGAATTATTTGAAAATGCAAATGTGGAGCGTAACTTCCATTAACTTCAGCAGAGCCAATTTCAGCAAAGACAGAAGCCTTTGTAATGGGTTGTCCTACTTGTAAATTTTCTAGGCTTTTACGACTCAAATGCCCATAAAGTGTATAAAAAGTTTCCGCTTCAAAATCGTGCTGCAAGATAATGGTTGGTCCATAATCTCCAAGATCATGATTATCCTTAAAACTGTGCACAACCGCATCTAGTGGAGAAATAACTGCTGTATTTGCTGGACACCAAATATCTAGACCAATATGTATATCGCGTAGATTATTTGTAAAATGCGGACTCCTTTTATATAAGTCACGTTGTTCTAAATAGCCTCCAAACGCAATTGTTTTATTAGTTTGCTTTAAAAATTGATTAATAAAAGCCTGCGTTTTTTGTACAGGCTTATGCTCTAAATTTATAGATTGATTAATTGACAAATCTATTAAACCATAATCTTGCCTTTCAAATTTTGTGTCTATGATTGGTGTGAATCCTGCAGTTAATTGACTTAAAAATTGTTGAAATTTTTTCATTAAAAAAACCCCGAATTTCGGGGTAATTATTTATTAGTAAATATTTAATTTATTCGTCTAAAAGTAAATTTAAAGTAACATCGATGTTATCACGTGTGGCTCTCGAAAAAGGACAAATTACATGTGCCTGATTCATCAGCATTTCGCCAGTTTCAACTGAGTCAACACCTGGTAAATAGCCATCAATAATTGCTGCAAGTTGAAAATCGCCTTCATCGGTTTTACCAATACTTATATGTGCCGTAACGCTAAAATCACCTAAATCTTTATTATTTTCTTTAGCAACGGCTTCTAGTGCACTTCCAAAACATGCTGCATAGGCTGAGCCAAAAAGCTGCTCAGGATTAACACCATCTTCGCCACTGCCGCCCATAGCTTTTGGCATTTCGAGATTCAGATCAATAATTCCATCATCGGTTTTAACGTGGCCTTTTCGGCCACCGCTTGCAATTGCTTTTGCTGTATATAAAGTATCCATAAATAAATTTTAGTTTAAATGTAAGGCTGAAGCTTCAACTTTAAAAAAATGAATTCATAAATTTGTATTAAACTTCAATTATTTGAAAAAACCAGACACATCACATTCAGCTTTAGGTGAAGTTGATAATTCATCCCAGAAACACCTGAGCCAATCTTCCGCAGAACGCATAAAGGCTTTACGTCGGAAAAAAGTAGACCTAAAGAAATTAAGCGAAGATTTACGTAGTGGAAATTCAACAGCTTTAAGTCGTGCCATCACCTTAATTGAAAGCCAAAACAATAAACATCAAGCCCAAGTTAAGCAACTTATCGAAGCATGCTTACCACATGCTGGAGACGCAATTAGAATAGGAATTACTGGTGTTCCTGGTGTTGGAAAAAGTACATTTATAGAAAGCTTGGGATTACACTTAATTAATAAAGGGCACAAAGTAGCTGTGTTAGCAGTTGACCCATCAAGCTCTGTATCAAACGGTAGCATTTTAGGCGACAAAACCCGAATGGAGAAACTTGTTCAATCATCTAATGCTTTTATTAGACCAACTGCATCTGGCACTTCACTTGGTGGCGTTGCTCGTAAAACAAGAGAAAGTATTATTTTATGTGAAGCTGCTGGTTATGATATTATTTTAATTGAAACTGTTGGCGTTGGGCAAAGTGAAACTGCAGTACACAGCATGACAGACTTCTTTTTACTATTAAAATTAGCTGGTGCCGGTGATGAACTCCAAGGAATTAAACGTGGTATCATTGAAATGGCTGACGCAATTGTAATTAACAAAGCTGATGGACAAAATCTTGATGCAGCTAAAAGAGCAAAAGTTGAGTTTAATAGAGCCTTACACATGTATCCTCCAAAAGATAATCACTGGACGCCTAAGGTTTTACTTACTAGCGCTTTAAAGAAAAAAGGAATTGATAAAACTTGGCAACTTATATCAAAATTTATAGCGCATGTTAAAGCAAATCATCACTTTGAACTTAATCGCTTAGCGCAGAATAAGTATTGGCTACACCAAAGTATTGAAGACCAATTAAAACGCGAGTTTTATGCTAATCCAACTATAAAAAAAGCTTTAGAAAGTGAACTCAAAAAAATCGAAGCCAAACAAACTACAGCTTTTGAGGCTGCAAATGATTTACTGAAATACTACAAAACTAAGTTAGATTGAGATACTTCTTCTGAAACCACAAATTGAGCTTGTAGTACAAAGTCCCAATTATTATACCAAATAATGCGCCAACCATAACATCGGCAGGATAATGTACGCCTACATAAATCCTGGAGTAAGCCACTAAAATACACCAAACTAATAAACCTGAAAATGCATATTTATAGTAAGGTTTTAGTAATTTACCAATAAAGAAAGTTACGGCGAATGTACTAACCGCATGACCTGAAAAGAAGCCGTAAACACCGCAACGCTTAGATATAAAACGCGCTTGCATCATAAAATCTTCATTGCAAGGTCTTGGCCGCATAAAAGTATCTTTAAATAAATTGGCCAACTGATCGGTTGTTGCTATCATTAAAGCAACCGTTATTATAACTGATAATAAGCCTTTAACACCAAATGTTTTATAACATAAAAATAATAAAACAGCGTAAAGCGGGTAAGACATTTCTTTTTCGGTGATGAGCAACCATAACCAATCCCAAGTTCTAGAACCTAAGTTGTTCAGGTAAATAAATAATTGTTCATCAAACGTAATTATTGTTTCCATAATTAGTTAGCTTGATAGCGTTGCACCTCACGATCGTAAAATTCAGAAGCTTCTTTAATTAGCGTGTTTGTTTCTTCGGTAAATTCTTCTTCATTTTCTACGTCTACATCTTCTAACCATTCAATCTGGTCGTCTTTTAAATCGATGATAAACCTAGGAAATTCAGTATGAATTATAAAAATAGAATCCTTAAAATCGGTATTATCACCTAATATAAACCTAGGTAGTTTCATAAGCCTGTGTGTATTTTCCTTTACTAGAATTAGTTAAATAATTAAAACGAATATATAACATTATTGCCGAAGTTGTAAGACCCGCTAACAAGCCTAACCAAATTCCTACACTAGCAAACTGGTCTGCTTGACCTAATATAAACGAAATAGGAAAACCAATAATCCAATAAGCTATAAAACAAATCAAAGTTGGAATTTTGACATCTTGCAACCCGCGTAAAGCACCTAAAAATGCGACTTGTAATCCATCACTTAATTGAAAAATGGCTGCGATTACAAGTAATTGTGCAGCTAAGGTGATTACTTCCTGCTCATCAATATATAACGTTGGCAGAAATGATTTTAAAAGAATAAAGCCAATCGTAAATAAGCTTGCAATTAAAAAGGTTTGTATAAAAATAGAGTTGGCAATACGTCTCAGGTTGAAGTAATCACGCTTACCTTTTTGGTTAGCAACTCTAATTGTAGCTGTAACACCTAAACCAACTGCGATCATAAATGTCATAGAGACTAAATTTAAAGCTATTTGATTAGCTGCCTGAGCTTCTGTACCTAAGGTGCCCGCTAAAATTACCGATGCTGTAAAAATGCCGCCTTCAAACAACATTTGTAAAGCTGTTGGAAATCCTAAATTTATAAGACGCTTAAACACTTGTTTACTTAATGAGCGCTTAATAAGCACAAAATAAGATTTCAATTTGGGGCGATTTTTTAAAATAAAATACAATAAAACTAACATGAATACACGAGAAATTAAAGTGCCAATCGCCGCACCTTCAAGTTCAAGTCTTGGAAAAAACCAAATACCATAAATTAATAAGTAATTAAATAATACATTAACTAAATTAGAAGCAATCGTTGCGTACATGGCGTATTTTGTGAGGGATAAACCGTCAGCAAATTGTTTAAACCCTTGAAAAACCATTAAAGGTATCATTGAAAAAGCAACAATATTTAGATAAGGAATAGCTAACTCTACTACTTCATTTGGTTGATTAAGATGATATAAAATAGGTTTAGTTAATAACAATAATCCAAATAATAAAATACCAATAAACGTACACATCACCAAACCATGCTGAAAATAAAATCGCCCTTTGAGTTGATCATTTTCACCATCAGCCTCAGCAATGAGAGGTGTAATTGCAAAACTGAAACCTATACCCAAAAATAATGCAAAATACAACACAGTATTCCCAAGAGATACAGCAGCCAATGGCGCTGGGCCTAATTTACCAATCATAACGTTGTCTACAAATCCAACTAATACATGACCAAGTTGACCTAACATTACTGGCATGGCAATGATAAGGTTTTGCTTAAATTCTTTTGTATAAAGTTGAAGTTGCAAGCTAAAAATTTTAGCCTGCAAAATTAGACATTAGTTGATGCTTAAAAAAAGAATTTGAGGTTTTTAATCTTCTCTAGCTTGTTTAAATTACTTATGCTAATTTTGTAGATCTAAATTAGTTCATTTTGAATAAAGATCGTATCATAAAAAACGTCGCTACACTTTTAAAAGAAATCCCAACTTCTATGGAAGTTGTTAAAGACGACCATAAAAAAGATGAGCGTTTTAATTACCTCGCTAAACATATGGTCGAAAAGGCGATTAAGCGTGATGCCTTAATCACTTGTGATGACGATAGCGGCATCGCAATTTTTTTTGAAGAAAACGGCCATACTGAAGGTTTTTGGAGTGAACTTCTGGGCGATTTGAAACTTGCCTTAAATGTTACTGGTCTTAAAAAAGGACTTAAAGCACTTAAAACCCAAAAGTTTGTCAAACAACAGCGCCCAAATTCAGGTAGCTATTTATATTGCTGGTTTTGGGGTATTTTAGAAGATGCGCGTGGTGTTACCGATAAGAAAACGGCTTACAAAATGAAAGACATCATGTTTAGCATTGCTAAAGAAAAACAACTACCTATTTATGCAGAAACACGTATAAGACGAGTAAGTATTGCCTATAGAAGGTATGGTTTTAAACTTTTAAAAGAATGGCCACATCCCAGCGGTGATACAATGTACTTTATGAAGTATACACCTGAAAAAAATTAAAGATAGGTTTTAATATCTTCAGCATCTATAGTTGATTTTCCTAAGATAGTGAGCCGTTCAATCACATTTCTAAACTCTCGAATATTTCCTGGCCAATCGTGTTGTTTTAGTTCTTCAAGAGCATCTTTAGTAATTGACTTTGGTTTAATACCTTGTTCTCTAGCGATTAAACTTAAAAAGTGATTCGCTAATAAATCAACATCAACAATACGTTCTTTTAAAGATGGTACTTTGATAAGAATAACAGCTAATCTATGGTATAAATCTTCTCTAAATTTTGAGGCTTTAATTTCTTCTTTTAAATTTTTATTAGTTGCTGCAATGACACGAACATCAACCTTGACATCTTTATCACTTCCTATCCGTTGAATCTTCTGTTCTTGAAGTGCCCGCAATACTTTAGCTTGTGCTTGAAGGCTCATATCTCCTATTTCATCTAGAAATAAAGTACCACCATTGGCAGCTTCAAATTTACCTGCACGGTCTTTATTAGCAGATGTAAAAGCACCTTTAACATGACCAAATAACTCGCTTTCTATCAATTCAGAAGGAATTGCTGCACAATTAACTTCAATAAAAGGCTTTTTATTCCTTTCGCTTTTTTCATGTAACCAATGAGCCACCAATTCTTTTCCGGTTCCATTTTCACCTGTAATTAAAACTCGAGCAGCCGTTGGAGCAACCTTATCTATCATAGACTTAATTTCAGCAATCGCAGACGCTTCACCGATCATTTCGTAAGTTTTACTTACTTTTTTCTTCAGGGTTTTATTTTCTTTATGAAGTTGATCATGTTTCAATGCAATACGAACAGCATTCAATAATCGATTAAGGTCTGGTGGTTTTGAAATATAATCAAACGCGCCTTGACGCATTGTTTCTACAGCTGTATCAATATCACCATGTCCTGAAATCATAATAACTGGTAAATCAATCGAATTACTTTTTATAAATTGTAAAACTTCAACACCATCTTTTTTTGGCATTTTAATATCACAAAGTAATAAGTCAATGCTTTCACTCTCAAGGATTTTACAGGCTTGTTCACCGTCTTCAGCTTCAATAATCTCAAAAGACTGATCTTCTTCTGTCAATATTTTTGTTAATACACGTCTAATACTCGCTTCATCTTCTGCTATTAATAATTTTGACATAAGTATGGTTTTGGTTAATTTCTTTACGGATTTAATATAAACGTCTATTTCACCTTAAATCCTTTCATAAAGTATTTTAAGCAAGGTAAAACCAACCGAAGAAAAAAACAATAAATGATTCGTAAAATAATTCAGCATTGCTCAAAACTAAAAACCCATCCGTTAAAAAACGAATGGGAAAAAATGCTATGAAAAAGAAAACACTACTTATTAAAATAAGCAGTGTTCAAATATATATAATTTTTTGTTAAAGCAGTTACGAGAACATATCTTTTACTTTTTCAAAAAAGGATTTATCGGATTTTTCAGGGTTAGGCGCAAAATTTGAATCATCTTTCATAGATTGAAAGAAATTCTTTTGCTCTTTAGTAAGTTCTTTTGGAGTCCAAACATTAACATGAACTAATAAATCGCCATTTCCGTATGAGTTGATACTTGGCAAACCTTTATTTCTTAATCGTAAAATTTTACCACTTTGCGTCCCAGGCTCAATTTTAATACGCACTTTACCAGTTACTGTATCAATATCTTTTGAAGTACCCAATGCAACATCAGAAAAACTTAAATACAAATCGTAATGAAGGTTGTTACCGTCACGTTTTAAATTTTCATGCTCTTGAACTTCAATTAAAACAAGTAAATCTCCACTAATACCATCACCAACAGGTTCATTTCCTTTGCCTGAAACTTTGAGTTGCATTCCGTCTTCTACACCAGCTGGAATTTTAATTGACACTAATTCTTGTTCTAATTTTAGACCATGAGCATCTGTTCCTTTACCTTTATTGTCAATCATTTTTCCAGAGCCACCACAAGCAGAGCAAGGTGCGGAAGTCTGCATACGACCTAAAATTGTGTTTTGAATTTTAGTAACTTGCCCTGTACCATTACAAGTAGAGCAAGTTTTATAAGTTGTATCTGAAGGCTTCTTTTTACGAGAAACTTTAATTTTCTTTTCAACGCCATTAGCTACCTCCTCAATAGTGAGTTTTACACGAATGCGTAAATTACTCCCTTTCGACTGCCGACGACCACCGCCGCCAAAGCCACCAAAACCAGAAAATCCACCGCCACCGAATATATCTCCAAATTGGCTAAAGATGTCATCCATATTCATGCCTCCGCCACCGCCGAAGCCGCCTGAGCCGTCAAAGGCACTATGGCCAAATTGATCATATTTTTGACGTTTCTCTTCATTTCCTAGAACTTCATAAGCTTCAGCTGCTTTTTTAAACATTTCTTCGGCTTCTGAGTCATCTGGATTTTTATCTGGATGATATTTAATGGCAAGTTTGCGATAAGCTTTTTTAATTTCAGCTTGAGTCGCATTTTTAGAAATGCCTAAAATATCGTAGTAATCTTCTTTCATTGTAATTATTTTTTTATTTCAAAGGCTTTATTTTAAAGCTTTGTTCTTTTAATAAAGACGCGATTGCTTAAATTATTTACCTGTAACAACTTTTGGATATCGAATGATTTTATCACCTAAGGTATATCCACGTTCAACCACATCAATAATTTTGCCTTTCATATCTTCTGAAGGTGCCGATATTTGAGTGATTGCTTCATGTAAGTCTGCATCAAACACATCACCAGCTTTTACATTCATAGGTTCAAGACCTTTTGATTTCAAAGTTTCTCTCAATTTATTATTGATTAACTCTACACCAGAAAATGAATCTTTATCGGTTGACTTTTCGAGTTCTTTTATGGCTCGATCAAAATCATCAAGGACAGGCAATAAAGATTGTATGACTTCTTGTCCTGCTGTTTTAAACAACTCAAGACGCTCCTTACTTGTTCTACGCTTGTAGTTTTCGAACTCAGCAAAAAGACGAAGATGCTTATCTTTTTCAGTGTCTAACGCTAGTTGAAGCTTTTCAGTTTCAGACAATTCCTCTTTTTCTTCTTTATCTTTATTTGTGGACTTCTCTTCGGAAATATCTTGCTCATCTAAAGCAGTGCCTTCGTGATTTTCTTCAGATTGTTCTTTAGAAGTTTCATCATTTGAGGTATTGCTTGCTTTTGATGATTCTTGTACCTTTTCGTTTTTATCTGTATCTTTAATAATATCTTGTTCTTTTTTCATGACCTAAAATTTAGTAGAATATATATGTCAAATGCATTGCCATATTAGCGCTTATGTCAAATTGTCACGCTTATCAAAAAAAAAGCCTATGAGTAAAACTCACAGGCTTGTATTTATATATTAAAATTGTTTTAAGCTTCGCCAGTTGGACCAAAATTTAAAGGGATGTTAGGCTTTTCTTGTTCTTGAATTTTACCGTGACGCTTTTCATACTTTAAAATATTATCATTTAATGCTTTAAGTAATCGTTTAGCGTGTTGCGGTGTTAAAATAACTCTTGAACGTACCTTACTCTTTGGTGTTCCTGGCATTACGTTAACATAATCTAATACAAATTCAGTTGGTGAGTGATTAACAATTACCAGATTGCTATAAATGCCTTGGGCAGTATCTTCATCAATTTGAATATTTAGCTTTTGTTTATCATTAGTTTCACTCATATCTTAATTTTTAATTATAGTTAACATTTACTTCTTGATTTTGATGCATCATTTCGGTCAACTCTTCTTTAGAGCCAACAATAATATCATCAAATTCACGAAGACCAGTACCTGCAGGTATTTTGTGACCTACAATAACATTCTCTTTCAAGCCTTCTAATTTATCTACTTTACCACTTACTGCTGCCTCATTTAAGACTTTAGTTGTCTCTTGGAATGATGCTGCGGATATAAATGACTTAGTTTGAAGAGATGCTCTGGTAATACCTTGTAAAATAGGTTTCGCAGTAGCCGGCTCAACTTCTCGTGCTGAAACCAATTGCTTATCTTCACGCTTTAATTGAGAATTTTCATCTCTAAGTTCACGAAGCGTTACAATTTGTCCTGGTTTCAAATTAACACTGTCACCTGATTCTTCAACAACGCGCTTACCAAACATATTGTCATTTTCATTAATAAAGTCCTGTTTATGAACCAATTGGTTTTCAAGGAAAATAGTATCACCTGGATCTTGTATTTTCACTTTTTGCATCATTTGTCTTACGACAACTTCAAAGTGTTTATCATTAATTTGTACACCTTGTAAACGATAGACTTCTTGAACTTCATTAACTAAATATTGTTGAACAGCACTTGGGCCTTTGATATTCAATATATCTTCTGGTGTAACAGAACCATCTGAAAGTGGCATACCTGCACGAACATAATCGTTTTCTTGAACAAGAATTTGATTAGAAAGCTTCACAAGATACTTTTTAATTTCACCTAGTTTAGATTCAACGATTATTTCGCGGTTACCACGCTTAATTTTACCAAATGAAACAACACCATCAATTTCGCTTACAACAGCTGGATTAGAAGGGTTTCGAGCTTCAAAAAGTTCAGTTAACCTTGGTAAGCCACCTGTTATATCACCAGCTTTTGATGATTTTCTTGGGATTTTAACTAAAATCTTACCAATTTTAATTTTCTCTTCATCATCAACCATTAAATGGGCACCAACAGGTAAGTTGTAAGATCTTATGGTCTCTCCAGTATTATCTTTAATATGAAGTGTTGGTATCTTACGTTTATTCTTAGATTCGATGATTACTTTTTCCTGGAAACCAGTTTGTTCATCACTTTCTACTTCATAAGTGAGTCCTTGTGTAATGTTTTCAAACTCAATTTGACCAGCAAATTCAGAAATAATAACGCCGTTGTAAGGATCCCATTTACAAATCACATCACCTTTAGTTACCTTTTTACCAGGTTTAATAAAGATTTGTGAACCATAAGGAATTACGTTAGAACTTAAGGCAATACCTGACTTTTTATCTACAATTTTAACTTCTGAAGTTCTTGAAATAACAATATCTGCTGGTTTACCTTCACTGTCTTCACCTTTAACGGTTTTGAGATCTTCAATTTCAGCAATACCATCAAATTTAGCTTCAAGCTTGTTTTCTTCAGATATGTTACCTGCAATACCACCTACGTGGAATGTTCTAAGCGTTAACTGTGTTCCTGGCTCACCGATTGATTGTGCAGCGACAACACCGACAGCTTCACCTCTTTGAACTGTTTTGTTAGTCGATAGATTTCGACCATAACATTTAACGCAAATACCTTGTTTTGCTTCACAAGTTAATGGTGATCTTACTTCAACAGAGTTTAAAGCAGAAGCTTCAATTTTATCAGCAACATCATCACTAATTTCTTCTCCAGCTTCAGCTAAAAGTTCTTGTGAAATTGGGTCTATGATATCATTTAAAGCAGTTCTACCTTTAATACGTTCACCTAAAGATTCAACAATTTCTTCATTTTTCTTCAAGGCTTGAACCTCAATTCCTCTTAAAGTACCACAATCTTCTTCTCTTACAATGACATCTTGAGATACATCTACGAGTCGACGTGTTAGATAACCTGCATCAGCTGTTTTTAGCGCGGTATCGGCAAGACCTTTACGCGCACCGTGAGTTGAAATAAAATATTCTAAAATTGAAAGACCTTCTTTAAAGTTAGATAGAATTGGGTTTTCAATAATTTCACCACCTGCTGAAGTTGATTTCTTAGGTTTAGCCATCAGACCTCGCATACCTGTTAACTGGCGAATTTGTTCTTTAGAACCCCTTGCACCAGAATCAAGCATCATGAAAACTGAGTTGAAACCTTGTTGGTCTTCACGAATTCGTTTCATAGCTAATTCGGTCAAATTAGCATTGGTTGCTGTCCAAATATCAATAACTTGGTTGTAACGCTCATTATTGGTGATTAGACCCATGTTATAATTACCTGTTACACCTTCAACTTGACCTTCGGCTTCAGCAATCATTTCAAGTTTTTCTTTAGGGATAATAATATCTCCTAATGAGAATGACAAACCACCTCTAAAAGCAAAATTATAGCCTAAATCTTTAATGCTATCTAAGAAATCTGCTGTTTCAGGAACTGAAGTGTGCTTTAAAACCTTACCAATTACATCTCTTAAGGCTTTTTTAGTCATCACATCATTAATGAAACCAATTTGTTCAGGTACAGCTTGATTAAATAAAACTCTACCAACTGTTGTTTCAATAATTTGGTTGACTAATTCTCCAGACTCATTGAAGTCCTTAGCACGAATTTTAATCACAGCATTTAAATCAACTCTTTTTTCGTTGTAAGCGATTTCAACTTCCTCATCTGAATAAAAAGTTAAACCTTCGCCTTTAACCGTATGATCATTAGTTGATGTTCGAGGTTTTGTCATATAATATAAACCAAGAACCATATCTTGAGATGGAACTGTAATTGGCGATCCATTAGCTGGGTTAAGAATGTTATGAGATGCTAACATCAATAATTGCGCCTCTAAAATAGCCTCAGGACCTAGCGGTAAGTGAACAGCCATTTGGTCACCATCAAAATCGGCATTAAAGGCCGTACAAACTAATGGGTGAAGTTGAATTGCTTTACCTTCTATTAATTTTGGTTGAAAAGCCTGAATACCTAAACGGTGAAGTGTTGGTGCACGGTTTAGTAGTACAGGATGACCTTTAAGTACATTTTCAAGAATATCCCAAACTACTGGCTCTTTTTTATCAATTATTTTTTTAGCTGATTTTACTGTCTTTACAATTCCACGTTCTATTAACTTTCTAATAATAAATGGCTTGTAAAGTTCAGCAGCCATGTCTTTAGGAAGACCACATTCATACATCTTCATTTCAGGACCAACAACAATAACTGAACGTGCAGAATAATCAACTCGCTTACCTAGTAGGTTTTGTCTAAAACGACCTTGTTTACCTTTTAAAGAATCTGATAAAGATTTTAGTGGTCTATTAGAGTCTGTTTTTACGGCAGAAGATTTACGTGTGTTATCAAATAATGAATCTACAGATTCTTGTAACATACGTTTTTCATTACGTAAAATAACTTCTGGTGCTTTAATTTCCATTAAACGCTTTAAACGATTATTACGTATAATGACACGTCTGTATAAATCATTTAAATCTGAAGTAGCAAAACGGCCACCATCTAATGGAACTAAAGGTCTTAATTCAGGTGGAATAACCGGAATGGCTTTCATAATCATCCATTCTGGATTATTATCGCGGTTATTTTTTGAATCTCTTAAGGCTTCAACTACTTGTAGGCGTTTAAGTGCTTCTGTTTTACGTTGTTTAGACGTTTCGTTGTTAGCTTTATGTCTTAAATCGTAAGATAATTCATCTAAATCGATTCTTTTTAAGATTTCAAGAAGACATTCAGCTCCCATTTTTGCGATGAACTTATTAGGGTCATCATCATCTAAATACTGATTTTCCTGAGGAAGTGTTTCTAGAATATCTAAATACTCTTCTTCAGTTAAGAAATCCATTTTTTTAAGTTCTTCGCCATCTTCTTTTTTAGCAATCCCTGATTGAATTACGACGTAACGTTCGTAATAGATAATCATGTCTAACTTTTTAGAAGGAATTCCTAAGAGGTAACCTATTTTATTTGGCAAAGATCTAAAATACCAGATATGTGCTACTGGAACCACTAAATTAATGTGGCCAACGCGGTCTCGACGTACTTTTTTCTCAGTAACTTCAACACCACAACGGTCACAAACAATGCCTTTATAGCGAATTCGCTTATATTTCCCACAAGCACATTCGTAGTCTTTTACAGGACCAAAAATACGTTCACAAAATAAACCATCTCGTTCTGGCTTGTGTGTTCTGTAGTTAATAGTTTCAGGTTTTAAAACTTCACCTCTTGAAGCAGATAATATGCTTTCTGGTGATGCTAAACCTATAGAGATTTTATTAAATCTCGGTTGTGTATTCTTTTCATTATTTCTTGTCATAATACAAGTTGCTAAAGAATTATTCAAAAATATTTATATACCTAACAATTTATAATTGTTATTATTCTTCTAGTTTAATATCTAAACCAAGACCTTTTAATTCATGCATTAATACATTAAATGACTCTGGCAATCCTGGTTCTGGCATTGGTTCACCTTTTACGATAGCTTCGTAAGTTTTAGCTCTACCAATAACATCGTCAGACTTGACCGTTAAAATTTCTCGAAGTGTACTAGATGCTCCATAAGCTTCAAGTGCCCAAACTTCCATTTCACCGAAACGCTGACCACCAAATTGAGCTTTACCACCAAGTGGTTGCTGCGTAATTAAAGAGTAAGGACCAATTGAACGTGCATGCATTTTGTCTTCAATCATGTGACCAAGTTTAAGCATGTAAATCACACCAACAGTTGCTGGTTGATCAAAACGCTCACCAGTTCCACCGTCATAAAGATAAGTATGCCCATATCTTGGAATCTCAGCTTTATCAGTCAATTCATTTATTTGATCAATAGTTGCGCCATCAAAAATTGGCGTAGCAAACTTTTTATCTAATTTTTGTCCAGCCCATCCAAGAACAGTTTCATAAATCTGACCAATATTCATACGTGATGGTACACCTAATGGATTAAGTACAATATCAACTGGTGTACCGTCGTCTAAGAAAGGCATATCTTCTTGACGTACAATTTTGGCGACGATACCTTTATTACCGTGACGACCTGCCATTTTATCACCAACTTTTAGCTTACGCTTTTTGGCAACATAAATTTTGGCTAATTTTAAAATTCCAGAAGGTAATTCATCACCAACGGTGATGGTAAATTTCTCACGACGCAAGTTACCTTGAAGGTCGTTTTGCTTAATTTTATAATTATGTAAAAGGTCAGCAACTAAAGCATTTAAATCTTCATCAGTTGTCCAAGTACCTTTAGTTAAATGCGTAAAATCTTCAACAGAATTAAGCATTTTTTGCGTGTACTTTTTCCCTTTAGGAAGGACATCTTCACCAAGGTCATTTTGTACACCTTGCGATGTTTTACCACCTACTATTGAAAAGAGCTTGTCAATTAAAACATTACGAAGTTCTTCAAATTTAACTTCGTATTTAGCTTCAAGCTTTTCAATTTCTTGTTTGTCTTGAGCACGTTTACGCTTATCTTTAACTGCTCTAGAAAATAATTTTTTATCAATTACAACACCATTTAATGAAGGTGAGGCTTTTAAAGATGCATCTTTAACATCACCTGCCTTATCACCAAAAATAGCGCGAAGTAATTTTTCTTCTGGTGTTGGATCACTCTCACCTTTAGGTGTTATTTTACCAATCAGGATATCACCAGGTTTAATTTCAGCACCGATGCGAATCATACCATGTTCATCAAGGTCTTTAGTAGCCTCTTCAGAAACATTTGGAATGTCACTTGTTAACTCTTCATTACCAAGCTTTGTGTCTCTTACCTCAAGTGAATATTCATCGATATGAATTGAAGTTAGAATATCATCTCTTACAACTTTTTCAGAAATTACAATAGCATCCTCAAAATTATAACCTTTCCAAGGCATGAAAGCAACTTTCATGTTACGTCCAAGCGCAAGCTCACCTTTTTCGGTCGCATAACCTTGACAAAGCACCTGACCTTTAGAAACACGGTCACCAACTTCAACAATTGGTTTAAGATTGATAGATGTACCTTGATTAGTTTTTCTAAATTTGATTAACTCGTAAGTTTTAGAATCAGAATCAAAACTCACTAGTCGATCGTTCTCAGATCGATCATATTTTATGGTGATTTCTCTTGCATCAACATACTCTACAACACCATCACCTTCAGCATTAATCAAGACACGAGAATCTTGTGCTACTCTTCTTTCTAAGCCTGTACCAACTATAGGAGAATCTACTCTTAATAAAGGTACAGCTTGACGCATCATGTTAGAACCCATCAAAGCACGGTTGGCATCATCATGCTCTAAAAACGGAATTAAAGAAGCTGAAATTGATGAAATTTGGTTTGGTGCAACATCTACATAATGAACTTCTTTAGGATCTATCACTGGGAAATCGCCTTCCATACGAGCAATAACCTTATCTGAATTGATAGTACCGTCATCTTTTAGTGGGATGTTAGCTTGGGCAATTAATTTACCTTCTTCTTCTTCAGCAGAAAGGTAAAGTGGATTTGAATCAAAGTCTATTTTTCCATTTTCAACTTTACGATAAGGTGTTTCAATGAAACCCATATTGTTAATTTTACCGTAAACCGATAAAGATGAAATTAAACCAATGTTTGGTCCCTCTGGTGTTTCAATTGGACACAAACGACCATAATGTGTGTAGTGAACATCACGCACCTCGAAACCAGCACGTTCTCTTGAAAGTCCACCAGGCCCAAGAGCTGAAAGACGTCTTTTATTAGTTAACTCAGCTATTGGATTTGTTTGGTCCATAAATTGAGACAATTGGTTAGTCCCAAAAAATGAGTTTATAACAGAAGATAATGTCTTCGCATTTATTAAATCTATTGGCGTAAAAACTTCATTATCACGTACATTCATACGCTCACGAATTGTTCTTGCCATACGTGCCAAGCCAACACCGAATTGCTGAGATAATTGTTCTCCAACAGTTCTAACACGACGATTAGATAAGTGATCTATATCATCTACTTCAGCTTTTGAATTGACTAATTCAATTAAATATTTAATAATTGTAATGATGTCTTCATTAGTTAGAACTTTGCTATCCATACTAATGTCAAGACCTAATTTTTTGTTCATTCTGTAACGGCCAACTTCACCTAAGTTATAACGTTGATCACTAAAGAATAACTTATCAATAATACCTCTAGCCGTTTCTTCATCAGGCGGTTCAGCATTTCTTAATTGACGATATATATGTTCTACAGCCTCTTTTTCTGAATTTGTAGGATCTTTCTGAAGCGTATTATAAATAATAGCATAGTCTCCAGTAGAATTATCTTCTTTATGTAATAGAATGGTTTTAGAACCTGTTTCTACTATTTCCTCAATATGGTCTTTTTCTAAAATGGTATCACGATCGAGTACAATTTCGTTACGTTCTATTGAGACGACTTCACCTGTATCTTCATCAACAAAATCTTCGTACCAAGTATTTAATACTCTAGCAGCTAGCTTTCGACCTAAATATTTTTTTAAACCTGTTTTTGAAACTTTGACTTCTTCAGCAAGATCAAAGATTTCAAGAATGTCTTTATCTCTCTCATAACCAATCGCTCTGAAAAGCGTTGTTACAGGGAGTTTTTTCTTTCTATCAATGTATGCAT
The DNA here is from genome assembly GCF_900129035.1 of Psychroflexus salarius. GTDB lineage: Bacteria > Bacteroidota > Bacteroidia > Flavobacteriales > Flavobacteriaceae > Psychroflexus > Psychroflexus salarius. Next base: position 57,855 of record NZ_FQTW01000007.1, read on the forward strand.
ACATAACACTATTAATGTCAGTTGCAAACTCAATCCACGAACCTTTAAAAGGGATTACTCGTGCAGAATATAATTTAGTTCCATTGGCATGAAATGATTGACCAAAAAACACACCTGGAGAACGATGTAATTGTGAAACAACAACTCGTTCAGCACCATTGATAACAAAGGTACCACTAGGTGTCATGTAAGGAATTGTTCCTAAATAAACATCTTGAACAATAGTTTCAAAATCTTCATGTTCAGGATCTGTACAATATAATTTTAATCTTGCCTTTAGCGGCACACTATAGGTTAGACCTCTTTCGATACACTCTTGTATAGAATAACGCGGTGGATCTACAAAATAGTCTAAAAATTCTAACACAAATTGATTTCTTGTGTCGGTAATAGGAAAGTTTTCCATGAAGGTATTGTACAAACCTTCATTAGATCTTTCTTCTGGTTTTGTTTCAAGTTGAAAAAAATCTTGGAAAGATTTGACTTGTATATCAAGAAAATCAGGGTAATCAGGTTGATTGACCGATGAAAAACTGATACGATTGTTTTGCAATGCTAACATCTAAAGAAAGAATTTAATGCTTAAATAAGCAAAATTAACTAATATAAACTGTGTTTAAAAACACTAAACGTATAGATACGCAAAATGGTTTAGACCTACAGATGCTTAATCTGAGGCCTAAACCGTATAATTTAAATAAAACTTAATTACTTAAGTTCTACTTCAGCTCCTGCTTCTTCTAATTGAGCTTTTAATGCTTCAGCCTCGTCTTTAGAAACACCTTCTTTAACTGGAGCTGGCGCACCATCAACTAATGCTTTAGCGTCTTTTAATCCTTGACCTGTTAATTCTTTAACAAGTTTTACAACTGCTAATTTAGAACCACCTGGTGCTTTAAGGATAACGTCAAATTCTGTTTGCTCTTCAGCGGCTTCTTCTCCACCACCAGCAGCACCACCAGCTACTGCAACAGCTGCTGCAGCAGGCTCGATGCCATACTCTTCTTTTAAAATATCAGCTAACTCGTTTACTTCTTTTACTGTTAAGTTAACTAACTGTTCTGCGAATTCTTTTAAATCTGCCATTTTCTATCGTTTTAAAAAATATAATTAGTAATTAGTGTATTTATTTATTCTGGTTTTTCTGAAAGTGTTTCTAAAATACCTGATAATTTACTTCCACCTGATTTAAGTGCAGAAATAACATTTTTAGCAGGTGATTGTAATAATGAAACAATATCGCCAATAACTTCTTCTTTAGACTTGATATTAACAAGTGTATCTAAATAATCGTCACCAACATAAATTGCTTCATCTACAAAAGCCCCTTTCAATATAGGCTTATCAATTTTCTTTCTAAAGTTTTTAATAACCTTAGCTGGAGCATTTCCAGTTTGAGATAATAAAATCGATGTATTACCTTTCAATATAGAAGGTAACTCACCAAATTCTTTATCTGAGCTTTCCATCGCTTTAGCCAAAAGCGTGTTTTTAACTACCATCAATTTAACGTCAGCTTTAAAACAAGCACGTCTAAGATCTGAAGTAGTTCCAGCATTTAAACCTGATATATCAGCCAAATAAATACTTGGCGCTTCAGCTAAATGTCCAGTAATATCTTCTATTACTTTTGCTTTTTCTTCTCTTGTCATAACTTAAATTATTGCTCAGTAAATCTTTTTGTATCAATTTGAATACTCGGACTCATAGTTGCAGTAATGTGAATACTTTGCATATACACACCTTTAACCACCTGAGGCTTAAGTTTTACTAGTGTAGTTAATAGTTCTCTTGCGTTACCAGCAAGTTTGTCTGCTGTAAATGAAGCTTTTCCTATTGCTGCATGAACAATACCGGACTTATCAACTTTAAAATCGATTTTACCAGCCTTAACATCTGAAACAGCTTTAGCAACATCCATTGTAACTGTACCAGTTTTTGGGTTTGGCATAAGTCCACGTGGACCTAAAACACGACCTAAAGGGCCTAATTTACCCATAACACTTGGCATAGTAACAATAACATCTACATCCGTCCAGCCATTTTTAATTTTATCTAGATACTCATCTAGACCCACAAAATCGGCACCGGCGTCTTTTGCTTCTTGTTCTTTATCTGGTGTAACTAAGGCTAAAACCTTAGTTTCTTTACCTGTACCGTGAGGCAAGGTAACAACACCTCTAACCATTTGGTTAGCCTTTCTTGGATCGACATTAAGCTTTACCGCTAACTCAACTGACTCATCAAAATTAGCAGACACAACATCTTTCAATAATTCAGATGCTTGCGCAACTGTATAAGTAGATGATTGATCTATTTTGCTTAATGCTTCTTTTCTCTTTTTTGTAACTTTTGCCATCTTCAATTAGTTTTAGAAAGGTGCATCACCTTTAACCGTTATACCCATAGATCGCGCAGTACCAGCAACCATTTTCATAGCTGACTCTACAGTAAAAGCATTGAGGTCTTGCATTTTATCTTCAGCGATAACTTTAATTTGATCCCAAGTTACTGCAGAAATTTTAAGCCTATTCGGCTCTCCTGATCCTTTTTTTTGCTTAGCTGCTTCAAGTAATTGAACAGCTGCCGGAGGAGTTTTGATAACAAAATCAAAAGACTTATCCTTATAAACTGTTATTACAACTGGTAATACTTTACCAGCTTTATCTTGTGTTCTACCATTGAATTGCTTACAGAATTCCATGATATTAACACCGGCAGCACCTAAAGCAGGACCAACAGGTGGCGATGGATTAGCAGCACCTCCTCGAACTTGGAGCTTAACTACTTTACTTACTTCTTTTGCCATTTTTTGTTAATTTAAAAATTATTACAGACAGAGGGAAGCAATATTGCCTGTAAATTTATATTGTGTAACACTTATATTTTTTCGACTTGCATGTAGCTAAGCTCTACAGGTGTTTTACGACCAAAAATCTTAACCATAACTTGCAGTTTTCTCTTCTCTTCATTTACTTTTTCAATAGTCCCTGTGAAACTATTAAAAGGACCATCAATAACTTTAATCGTCTCTCCTTGTGAATAAGGAATTGCAACAGTTTCTTTTTGAACAGACAACTCATCAACCTTACCTAGCAGACGATTAACTTCAGATTTACGCAAAGGTACAGGATCGCCTCCTTTAGTCTCACCTAAAAAACCGATAACGCCATTGACGTTTTTAATAACATGAGGAACCTCACCTTCCAAATTAGCCTGAACCATGATATAACCAGGAAAGTAAACCTTTTCCTTATTAATTTTTTTACCATTCCTAATCTGAACAACTTTTTCAGTAGGAACTAAAATATCATCAACATAATCACTAAGACCTTGTTGAGATATTTCCTTTTCAATATAATCTTTGACTTTGTTTTCAGACCCACTAATTGATCTTACAACATACCATTTTTTTAAGCTAGTTTCAGCCATTGATTAAAATTTTACCCAATTGAAATACTGTGCTATTACTGCACTAAAAAGCTCATCTACACCCCAAATTGCGAGAGAGAACAAAACAGAAAAAACAGCGACCACAACCATCAAACGCTGAGCTTCAGCGTTAGTAGGCCAAGTAACATGATTTTTAAGCTCATCATATGAACTTGATACGTAAGATTTAATATTTGCCATCTCTATTAAGATTTGCACGGGTTGAGAGGCTCGAACTCCCGACACCTGGTTTTGGAGACCAGTGCTCTACCAACTGAGCTAAACCCGTAAATTATTGGTTTGCAAAGAAACTAATTTTTTTCCGAATACAAAACAATATTAAACAAAAAAATTAAGGTGCCACGAAGACACCTTAATTATGTATAAAATATATTTTAAAACTAGTCTAAAATTTGAGTAACTTGACCAGCACCAACAGTTCTACCACCTTCTCTGATCGCAAAACGGAGACCATCATTTAGAGCGATAGGTTGCAATAATTCAACTGTAATTGTTAAGTTATCACCAGGCATAACCATCTCAACACCATCAGGTAAAGAAATTGTTCCCGTTACATCTGTTGTACGCACATAAAATTGTGGTCTATAGTTGTTATGGAATGGCGTGTGACGTCCACCTTCTTCTTTTTTAAGGATATAAACCTCAGCTTTAAATTTGGCGTGCGGCGTTACTGAACCAGGAGTTGTGATAACCATACCTCTTGAAATTTGAGTCTTCTCAATACCTCTCAACAAGATTCCAACGTTATCTCCAGCCTCTCCTCTATCTAGTATCTTACGGAACATTTCAACTCCAGTAATTGTAGATTTAAGTTTGTCAGCACCCATACCAATAATTTCAACAGCATCACCAGTATTAGCAACACCTGTCTCAATACGACCAGTAGCTACAGTACCACGACCAGTAATTGAGAACACGTCTTCAATTGGCATTAAAAATGCTTTATCAACATCTCTTTCCGGCTGCTCAATCCAAGAATCAACAGCATCCATCAATTCCATCACTTTATCAGCCCATTTATCATCACCGTCTAAAGCACCTAAAGCAGAACCTGAAATTACTGGCGCATTATCACCATCATACTCATAAAAAGAAAGTAAATCTCTAACTTCCATTTCTACAAGCTCTAACAATTCTTCATCATCAACCAAGTCAACTTTATTCAAGAAAACTACAATTTTAGGGATACCAACTTGACGACCCAATAGAATATGCTCGCGAGTTTGAGGCATCGGACCATCAGTTGCAGCAACAACTAAAATAGCACCATCCATCTGCGCTGCACCAGTTACCATGTTTTTAACATAATCGGCGTGACCCGGACAGTCAACGTGAGCGTAGTGACGTTCTTTAGTTGCATACTCAACATGAGAAGAGTTAATTGTAATACCTCTTTCTTTTTCTTCAGGAGCATTATCAATTTGATCAAAAGCACTAGCTTCTGAATAACCTTTGTCAGCAAGTACTTTTGTAATAGCTGCAGTTAATGTTGTTTTTCCGTGATCGACGTGACCAAGCGTACCTATATTTAAGTGCGGTTTGGAACGATCAAAATTTTCCTTTGCCATAGTAGTAATTATTTAATAATCTTAGTTTATATATAGTGTTCAAATTTATTAACCACAAAAAGTCTTCAAAACTTATGTTTTGAGACTTAAAAGAGCCAACGACGGGATTTGAACCCGTGGCCTCTTCCTTACCAAGGAAACGCTCTACCCCTGAGCTACGTCGGCTAATTATTTAGAGCGGGAGACCAGGTTCGAACTGGCGACATTCAGCTTGGAAGGCTGACGCTCTACCAACTGAGCTACTCCCGCTTAAATAAATTAGTCATACCGACTTAGTTGTGGGGAGAGTAGGATTCGAACCTACGAAGCCTAGGGCAACAGATTTACAGTCTGTCCTCGTTGACCGCTTGAGTATCTCCCCAATTTTAAATTGAGAGCCGATGGAGGGACTCGAACCCACGACCTGCTGATTACAAATCAGCTGCTCTAGCCAGCTGAGCTACATCGGCAATTTCAATATATCAAACAACATTTGTTTAACGGGTGGCAAATATATAATCTTTATTAATATCAAAAAAATATTTTTCTGAGTTTTTTTAAATAATTTTATTTATCCTTTTTTGACCTTGGATGCTTGGTATTAATTATTGTTTTTAAACGCGACATATTTGTCTTTGTATAATGCTGTGTTGAGGCCAAACTACTATGCCCCATCAACTCTTTAATTGCTATTAAATCGGCACCGTTTTCTAATAAATGGGTAGCAAATGAGTGACGGATAATGTGCGGACTGCATTTTTGTTTTGCAGATACACGTTTAAAATAGGATTGAACGATACGGTAAATAAGATTAGGATAAGCGGCTTGATAGGTATTAGTCAATATTAATTTATTACTTTTTACTGATTCATCTTTTAAAACCTGCATATAATCATTAATCAAATTAGTAAGACTTGGCTTAATTGGTATATAGCGCTCTTTATTACGTTTTCCTAATATTTTTAATTGACCTGAATTGAAGTCTATTGATGATCTGTCTAAATTTAAAAGTTCTTGACGCCGTATTCCCGTTTGGTATAAAATGTCAACAACTAATTGGTCGCGTATTCCTGAAAAAGTTGAAGTATCAAAAACTTTCATTACTACAGAAACTTCAGCTTTACTAAAAGCGAGCTGTTGCTTTTTTGATTGTTTTAAGGATTTATGCTTTTGCATTGGGTTTACAGTTATCTCTCCTAGCTTCAACAAAAAGTTATAGTAGGCTTTAACTGCAGTTAGTTTTCGATTAATAGATACTGTTGAGTAGTTTGCCTCAGATAAATGAATGATCCATGAGCGAATTAAAGAATAACTTACCAAGGAAAGCTGATCTATATCAAATTCGGTTTTTAGAAATTTGGCATAAGCGCTCAAGTCAGACCTGTATGCCGTCAACGTGTGTTTGGCATATTTTTTCTCAAACTCTAAGTATTCAAAAAACTGATTCAGCATTTTTTTAGTAAAACTATAAAATTAACCAAAAAAACAACATCCAATAGAAAACTATTGGATGTCGTATTAAATATAAATAAAAAAAATTTAGGTCGCAGGCTTATAGTTTTTTTGATCGATAATCATTTTTGATAAAATTTCCTTTAAAATTTCTGAAGTTCCACCACCAATAGGCCCTAATCGACTGTCTCTAGACATTCGTGCAAGTGGGTACTCTTCAATGTAACCATAACCGCCTAAAAATTGAAGGCAATCATAAATAACTTCATCAGCAACTTTAGTAGATTTCAATTTAGACATTGTAGCTTCTTTTACAACATACTCACCGGCATCCAAGCGCTTGGTAGTGTTATAATTAAAAGTCTTACTGACTTCGACTTCAGTTGCATGCTCCACTAAACGATGGCGTAAGGCTTGAAACTGATTGATTGATTTTCCAAAAGCTTCGCGCTCACTCATGTATTGTAAGGTGTATTCAATTGCATACTCAGCTCTAGCATGAGCATTAACACCCATAATAAGGCGCTCTAAAGCAAAATGCTGCATAATATACGGGAAACCCATGTTCTTTTCTCCCATTATATGTGACTTTGGAATTTTTACATTGTCAAATGAAATTTCAGCCGTATCTGAAGCTCTCCAGCCTAATTTATTAAGTTTTGTGGCATTAATCCCAGGTGTGTCACGATCAACAATAAATATGCTAATCCCTTTTCCGCCTAATTCTGGAGCCGTTTTGGCTGCTACAACTAAATAATCTGAATATACGCCGTTTGTAATAAATGTTTTTGAGCCGTTAAGTACAAAGCCATCTTCAGTCTCTTCGGCAGTAGTTCGCATAGCTGCTACATCAGAACCTCCAAAGGGCTCGGTAATACATAAACAACCTATCATTTCACCGGAAATTGATTTAGTCAAGTATTTTTCTTTAATAGCCTCGCTACCTTCTTTATTTAGGTGCGTCATGGCTAAATAAGCATGTGCCCAAATTGCCGCAGCAAATCCACCGGAATTTATCCGTTGCAATTCTTCTAAAAGGATTACGGTGTAAAACAAATCTAAGTCCATACCACCGTATTTTTCAGGATAAGCAACACCAAAATAGCCCATTTCTCCAAATTTCTCCCAGATAAAACGTTCTATTGTTCCTTCTTTCTCCCATTTTTCAAGGTGAGGCACAACTTCTTTTTGTAAGAAATCTCTCAAACTTTCTCTAAATAATTCGTGCTCTTCTGTAAAGTATAATGTGTTCATAAATTACTGTATATTTAAGTATAATTTTAATTGTGGAATTTTATAAGTCGGAAAATCTTTAATCTTATTAAGTTCATCAAAACTTGAAATCCCTTCTCTTAACTTTATAAAGTTGAATATTTTTCTAGCCAATTCGTAATCAAAGTATGGAATTTGCTGAAGTTGAATGATAGAAGCTGTATTAATATCAATTAATTTATTTTTAGTTGAAGTTTTTACGGTGTAATATTTCATAATTTCGTTTTCAACTTCATAACTTAAACCATAAACATCCTTTAACTGAACATCACCTCTAAAGCCGTTTAAACGTTCACGCCTCTGGATGATTTTTTTGGCATAATAATCACCAACCCCTTTAATTTTTATTAAATCTTCAATATTTGCTAAGTTCAAATCTTTTTTTTCATCAAAACTTAATTCTTTTTCAGCAAGCTTTTGATGGTCTATTTGCTTTTGCTGTTGCTCTATAACCCAATCTGGAAATTTAAAATACCCTGAATAAGTTTTCATCCAATCATCGCTAACGCCAGTTACCTTTTTAAAATCGGCTTTTGAATTAATCCATTGCCCCTTATTTCTGTAAGCTTGTAATTTATCAAAGGCTTCTGTTGGCATTTTTAAAGAATAAGCTTTATAATCGGTTATAAAATTAGGATTAAACGGATATATTTTGAAAGATTTTTGCTGATTTTGTTTATTTTTTAACGAATCTACAATTTGAAGTATATTTTGATGTGCAGGTTCATCAATTGTAAAATCAGAAGAATTTTTACTTTGTTTAGCAAAATACACTCCAGTAATTAATCCACCGATAAGGATTAATAACGCAAAAATCCCAACTCGATCAGATGTTGTCCAGACCAATTGGGATTTTTGAGGTTTCATAATTTAAAGTATTATCTCGCGTCTCTACTAAACAATTTTCCTGCTTTTAAATCGGCTACATAGTTTCTTAAATCTTTTCTTACTTCGCCAGATAAAATATATAATCCTATAATATTAGGGAACGACATCGCTAAAATCATCATATCTGAGAAATCAAGTACGGCGCCTAAACTTACCGAAGCCCCTACAATAACAAATAATAAGAACAGGATTTTATATGCTAATTCTGTTTTTTTACCACGGCCAAACACATAAGACCAAGCTCTCATACCATAATAAGACCAAGAAATCATTGTTGAAAATGCGAATAAAAATACAGCTAAAGCCAACACATAAGGAAACCAAGAAATAACACTACCAAATGCATTAGTCGTTAATTCAACACCTGAAACACCTTCAACTTCATGCATGCCTGTAAAAATTAAAACTAAAGCGGTTAGTGTACACACCACAACAGTATCTATAAAAGGTTCAAGTAAAGCCACAAAACCTTCAGAAGGCGGATGATTGGTTTTTGCAGCTGAGTGAGCAATAGCTGCAGAACCTACACCAGCTTCATTAGAGAATGCTGCTCGTTGAAAACCTACAATTAGAACACCTATAAACCCACCTTTTAAAGCACTTGGAGAAAATGCGCCGTCGATAATGGCACTAAAGGCAGGACCAATATTTTGAATATTTATACCGATAACAACTAATGCACCTAAAACGTAAACAGCGGCCATGACAGGAACAACTTTTCCTGTAACGTTAGCAATAGAATTAATACCTCCAATAATTACCACACCAACTAATACCGCTAAAAAGACACCGAAAGCAAAACCATTACCTTGTAAAAAAGGGATTTGTTCAGATAGTATGGCAAATGACTGATTCGCTTGAAACATATTACCGCCACCAAAAGAAGCACCAATGGCAAGTATAGCAAATAAACCTGCTAGAACCTTACCTAACTTACTGAGGTTTTTCTTTTCTAAACCATAACGCAAATAATTCATCGGACCACCAAAAATTCGACCTTCTTTATTGATGAATCTGTATTTAACACCTAAGGTACATTCCACAAACTTCGAAGACATACCAAGCAAACCTGCTAAAATCATCCAAAAAGTTGCGCCTGCACCACCTAAAGATATAGCTACTGCAACACCAGCTATATTACCTAAACCAACAGTTGCAGAAACAGCTGTAGATAATGCTTGAAAATGAGTGATACGGCCTGGCGCTTTAGGGTCATCAAATTTACCTTTAGCTAATTGTAGGGCATGTTTAAAACCTCTAACATTAATAAAGCCCATTCTGAATGTAAAAAAGGCAGCTCCTAAAATTAACCAAACTACAATAAAAGGAATTCCTTTGGTTTGTTGATCACCATTGGGATGTAACAAAGCAACTGGTTCATCATAAATAATACTACCAAATTTATGCGCATTTTGTTGAATTACATCCTCAGGATTTTCAGGATTAAAAATGGAAGCACCTTCATCAACTATATATTTAATTTGACCTGAGGCTTCTGCTTTTACGGTGACATCACCTAAGTCACCACGTGAAATTACCGCAATATCTTGGCCTTTATCAACATGTGCATTTTTTTCGACTAACCATTTTTTTAAAACAAACTTATTAGTGGTTTCCGCACTCCAGCCTGGTGCAAACATGATTTTTTTATTGGCATAAACAACAGGGTCATAAATACCAATGGCTGCAAATGGATCCCAAAACAAAACAGAACCCATTTGGTCTACAATGGGTTTAAAAGTGGAGTTGAAATGTTCTGTAATAGATTCTGAAGGTATTTCTACGGTTACTGTTTTAGACAATCCTGATGCATCAGAGACAATAATTGTATAAGGCTTACCTTCAACTAAACCCGAGGAAACACTTGAGGACAGTGGTGTTTCTTCATTAGACCACTTGTAACTGTAAGGCATTTCGCCACCTGTAACTTTTAATTCAATTTGCCCATCATTAATTTCATCAGATGGGTTAATGGCTTTGGGGGTTACCTTAAGTTCTTGGGCATAATTGGCAAAACTTAACAAGAAGCTAAATAATACCAATAAATTTCTATAAATCATGGAGTTTGCATTTTGATTAAAAAGACACCGCAATATATAAAAATGTTTGAATTAGTCTACAAAAAATAGGAGTTTATAAAGCTTATGTTAAGAATTTGTTGATACAACTTCAATTATAATTTAGGTATTAATAAAACCATGTATATGATTAATATAAAATAAGCGAACTGATTAAAACCTACAAATCAAATACTGACGTGCGCTTGGTGTAAACTAAATCTTTCAATTTCAACCAAAAAGCCAAGGTTAAATACATCACAAAACCAGCACCAAAAGTGGCAAATGAAGCGTAAATAAAAAATAAACGCACCGATTTAACTTTCATTCCAAGTCGGTCAGCTAAGCGTGTACTGACGTAGAAACCGTGACGCTCAAAGAAAAATCGAAGCTGCTTAACTAGAGTCATTGTTGCATTAATTTAATTCCAAAATTACAATTTAGACAGCGTTTTTGGTCGCAATAGTCCTTTTTTAACGTTAATAAGGCTTGGGTTTCTAAAGCACTACTGATTTGATCTTCAAAACCAATAGCCTTAAATCTTTTTATAATGCTATTGTGTTCAGGATTAAGACTGCGCACTAAAGCTAGTATTTGTGCCTCGAAGTCTAGTGTTTGCTTAAATTGATAATAAGCAAACTGCAATGGAATAATAGCATTTATGGCGCAAAGCTGAACAAAACCGGCACTGAGTTGCTTTGCTGTCGGCTTGCTTTCCTTCCCAAAATTGTAATGCGTTTTCCAATAAGTTGATACTTCTATTGTAAATATTGATTTTAAATCGGCGAGTCGTTTAACTTTTAAAAGTTGGTTGGCCAAACCTGCATTTTGATGTAACAAACCTGCTAATTGCGCTAAACGAATGCTTGGAAAATTAGCTGGTCTTAACCTAAAAAATTCTGCTTTGAAGCCAACTGGTTTAAGCTCGTGCTTTGATTGTAAAAATTTATAAATTTTCTGCAAATGATTATAATAGTGGTCTTCACACTCAATCTTCAATAAATTAGCTTGCCCCATCAACAGGGCTTCTAGATGGTCTAATTGACTTTGGTATTGTAAAATAAGTTTGAAGTTTATTGATTGTGCAACAGCTTCAAAGACCTCAGCATTCGCTTTTAAACCAAAACTTTTGGCTAGTTGCATAAAGCAAATTTGATCCCAATGCTGCTTGGTTTGTTGAATGTAAGCAAAAATGGGTTGTGATTTTCTTGATAAACGCTCAATATATAAACGCTCTAACCAAAATTGAATATCAAGCGAATTTAGTTGCCCAACTGAAGTTTCACAAAGAATAAATTTTTGGGGGCGCTGCATAAAGTCTTTATAAGCTTTAACTAGGTCCTTAGAAACAAAATCTTTTAATTGAAGCGTCGGCAAAACCGATTGGTCTTTTTGAAACACATCAACGTCATGCTCCCAAACCACATGTAAAATTACATTATCATAGGCTGAATCGACTTCGTGTTGGTGCGCATACCAATCTGATGACTTGATATGCATTTCTACTTGACCAGCCCAAGTTTGAGGACCTAATCTAATTATAGCTTCTTTAAAATCTGGTCCTGAATGCGATTGGTTGTAATTCCCAAATTTAATTACTTCAACCGTTTCACCATTAACAGTCTGAAGATTTAAAACTGGAATTTTCTTGAATCGCCAGAGGTAATGAATAAAGTCTTCATTCATCTTGTGGTAATTTCTTCAAATAATTATAAACGTCCTCATAGAAATAGTTAACCCATTCTGTGTATTGAAGTTGGCTAGGGTGCAACTGATCTTTGGCTAACATTTTAGGCGACTTATTAAGCTCATGTGCCAACTCTAAAATATCATAAAAAGGGACATTATAAGCTTTACAAACTTGTTGCGCGTAGGCATTATAAGCCTTTAAGTCTGATTTAATATTAGGTTTACCCGCATCAATGGCAAATTTAGTAGAACTATAGTCAGGAATTCCGACTACAAATACGCCTTGTGACCCTTGTTTTGAAATACTTATCGCTTTTTCGAGAAGCTGTTTGAATTCAACTTCATACTGCTGAAATGGCTTGCCCTGATATTGATTATTCACACCAATCAATAAAGAAACCACATCAAATGAATTAGGATTTATGTGTTCTTTTTTAATAGCCTCTAAAAGTTCATCAGTACGCCAACCCGTCACTGCAATAATTTTTGGGTTTTCAACTTTTAAACCATCTGTTTGAAGACGTTGGACTAACTGGTGTGGCCAAGAGTTTTTTAATTCAACTAACTCACCGATGGTATACGAATCGCCTAAGGCTAAGTAGGAATGTTGTGCTTGCATAAATCCGCTAATTAAAAAGCTTAAAATGATAAATGAATTTTTCACTTTAGATACTGATAAAATAAAATTTTAAACATCTAATTACTTTGAAAGTAAACTCAAAGCAAATTTAATCTTATAAATATAGGTTTAATTTTAAGACTTATCAAATTTAACGAGATATAGCTAACAACTGAAATTGACAAATATTTAAATTTTCGTGGTTCAAACTGCTAAAGTACATCTTTTAAGGCTGGTTCAAGCTTAGAGAAATCGAATTCAAAACCAGTTGAAATAATACGTTCAGCGCTAACACGTTGACTGGATAAAACTAAAGTAGCACGTTCACCTAAAGCTAACTTTAAAACAAACGCTGGAACATTAGGCAAAAACAAAGGTTTACTAAGGCATTCAGCTATTTGTTGTGTCATTTTTTTATTTGTTGTTGGGTTAGGTGCAACAGCATTATACGTCCCAACCAAATGTTGTTGAGCAACATGTTTAAAGATAGCAGCAACATCTTTAAGGTGTATCCAAGACTGCCATTGTAAACCTGAAGCTAAAGGCGCTCCGATAAAGTTTTGAACAGGAGATTTTATTTTTTCTAAAGCACCGCCTGATTTAGATAACACAATGCCTATTCTAACTAAAGCTACATCAATACCAAGCCCTTCAATGGCTTCGGCCTTTTCTTCCCACTGTTTAACCACTTGCGCTAAAAAATCATCCCCTAATTCTTCTGAAAATTCATCATGCAATACTGTAAAATCACTTTTATAAATTCCGATGGCGCTCGCAGAAGTGAAATGCTCTACTTGATGATCAAGTTTAGATAAAGTTTTATGAAGTAAATCTAAACTATTTATGCGACTATTAATAATGGCGCGTTTATGACTTGGCGTCCAAGATTTAGCAACACTAGCACCTGCTAAGTTAATAAGATGTGTCACGCCTTCGAATGCTTTTTCATCAATTTCAGCTGTAGAAGGATTCCAATAAAAGCCTTTATATAATTCAAGATTTTCAAGTTTATCACGAGAGGTCGATAAATAATGCACCATAATATCAGCAGCATGAAATTGTTTGACCAATTCTTGACCGACCAAACCTGTGGCGCCTGTAATTAAAACTTTCATTATTTTTGTTTTCATAAAAGTAGTGATTAAACCAAGCTAACGAACTGGTTTTAAAAACGATTTAACAAGAGATTCTAATCGAAGTTTGAATTATGCTAGTGTTCTCGACTCTTCGTTGTCTTGACTCAATATAAGCAACTTTAACTCCAATAGGTTTGAGTAGTCTGTAGTGGGTGATTAAAAGTTTTGAATTTTGAATTAGAAAATTAAGATTACACAATTAACTTGCAAATAGTACTTTGTAGCTGGTAAATAAAGCTTAGTCGATAGAATATAGACTTCAGATTAAAGACTATAGATCAAAGACTGCATTAATTCTTTCTTTCATCTTCCTTGAAAACGAAACAACCCCGAAGTCTTGGGACTAATTTCAGGAAATCTTAAACCATAAGGTCCTATCGGAGGCTTACAAAAAATCAGTACTGATTGAATTAAGTATGGCCTAGGCATCCCCTAAGTATCCCCTAAGTATCTCCCTATTTAGTTTTTAAAATTAGCGAGGTTGGTATAAGTAAATTAACGAATCACGAAACACTGACAACACATAACTGCTATAAGCTATAAGCCGTAAGCAAAATAGCCTAAAGCCTACTGCTTAAAGCTTAGAGCTAACAAAACGAATTCACGAATCACTGGTCACAGATATTAGATCACAGATTTTAGAAAATAGATCACTGCTAACCGACAACAGAAAACTGATAACTGATAACTGAGAACAGATTATTGCTATATGCTATAAGCCATAAGCCGTAAGCTAAAAAGGCCTAAAGCCTATTGCTTAAAGCTTAGAGCTAATAAAATGAATCACGAATCACTGATTACAGAAAACCGACAACAGAAAAACGAGAACCGATTTTACTATTACACGACTATACCATTACACTATTCACGGTTAACAACTCACTGACAACCGCTAACCGACAACTAACAACTATAAACTTAAACCTTATAACGCCATTGATGGGCATCATCAGCACGATTATATTGAATATCTTGTAGTTTATTTTTAAAATGAGTGGCATAAGGCTGTTCGACTTCAGGAAGATCGTGATAAACACCATCATGCTCAAAACCTTCAACACGAACAACAGTAGCAGCTGTACCAGCACCAAAAATTTCTTTTAATTCACCAGACTTAGCGGCTTCTACAATTTGCTTTACAGATACCCGATCAACAATTACCTCAACACCTTCATCTTTGGCCAGTTGAATGATACTTTTTCGCGTTACACCATCTAAAATACGGTCGTTAGTTGGAGCTGTTAATAATTGATTTCCAATTCTAAAAAAGATATTCATGGTACCCGCTTCTTCTAAATACTCATGCGAACTAGCATCAGTCCAAATAATTTGATCTAAGCCTTTTTCTTTAGCAAGTTTAGTTGGATAAAATTGCGCGCCATAATTACCCGCAGCTTTAGCAAACCCTACACCGCCATCAGCAGCACGGCTATATTCTTGAGCAAAAACAACTTTTACTGGTTTGTTATAATAGGCTTGAGCTGGACAAGTAATAATCATAAAACGGTACTCATTGGCTTCAGAAGCAGACACACCAGCCTCGGTAGCTATCGCAAAAGGACGAATATATAAAGAGTTACCCTTACCTTTTTTAACCCAATCTTTATCAAGTTCTAATAAGGTATTTAAACTTTCGAAAAAATAATCTTTTGGAAATTCAGGAATCGCCATTCGTTGGCTTGAAAGATTAATTCGTTTAAAATTTTCTTCTGGTCTAAATAACCAAACCTGATCATCATCATCTTTAAAAGCTTTCATCCCTTCAAACACCGCTTGACCGTAATGAAAAACTTTAGCCGAAGGTTGAAACGTCATCGGACCATAAGGTACAATTTTAGGTTGCTGCCATTCACCATCAATAAAATCACAGTACATCATATGGTCAGCATACTGTTTTCCAAATTGTAAGTTATCAAAATCGACTTCATTAATTCTAGTCTTTGCAACTGTTTGAATATCTAAAATAGAAGTTTTTGCGTCCATGTCATCTTATTTTTTGCAAATGTACTAAATTTGCTGATGATTTAAATCGACATATTATTAACTTTGTCCTAAATTAAGGCAAATAAATTAGATTATTATCATGAAAAAAGCAGTTTTATTATCAATTTTAATAGCATTAAGCGCTTGTCAACAAAATTCTTCATCTTCAGCTGAAAGTGAACAGAAGGCTAGTGAGGTAGAAACTTCAACTGGAAAAGAAAGTAAAGAAGGTGTTGATGAGTCTTCTAAAGAATTAAGCTTACAAAACCAAACTACTTTTGGTGAAGATTTTGAACTCACTGAAGTTAAAAGTTCTACTGAAATCTTTGAGCTCTACAATAACTTAACTCCAGGCGATACATTACAAGTCAAATTTGAGGCTAAAGTTAATTCAGTTTGTAAGAAGAAAGGATGCTGGATGCGCTTAGCCATTGGCGAACAAGAAGAAGCTTTCGTTAAATTTAAGGATTATGCTTTTTTTGTCCCAAAAGATAGCGCTGGCGAAACTGCCGTGGTTAATGGTAAAGCTTATGTTGAAAATGTGAGTGTAGAAGAACAACGACACATGGCTGAGGATGCGGGTAAATCTGAAGATGAAATTGCTGCGATTACTGAACCTAAATCAACTTTAGCCTTTATGGCTTCTGGTGTAAAGTACCAGATGAAGTAATCAAACTTAATTTTAAACACAGCCGCTTTGCTTATCGCTTAGCGGTTTTTTTAGCTTTACAATATGCTAAAACGTAAAATTATCACCACAGCTGATGGCTCAAATAGTCTTCATATTCCTGAATGGGATGAACACTACCACTCTAAGCACGGTGCCATTCAAGAAGCCCGACATGTGTTTGAGGAAATGGGCTTAAATTACTACGCTAAGCAAGAAAGCATCTCTAAAATTAATGTTTTGGAGGCCGGATTTGGAACAGGTTTAAATGCTTTAATGACTTTAGTTTGGGCAACACAAAACACCTTAAAAGTTCACTATAAATCAATAGAAGCTTACCCGATTACCAAAAACGAAATGGAACAGCTTAATTTCTCTTCTGCCTTTGGTGATATTGAACCTGAATTTAAGAAGCTTCATCAAGCTGAGTGGGACTTGCCTATTGAGGTTCATTCATTATTCACACTTGAGAAAATTCATCGAAAATTTAGTGAAATAAACGAATCTAACTGGGCAGATATTATATTTTATGATGCTTTCGGGCCACGTGTACAGCCAAAACTTTGGGAAATTAATATCTTAAAAAAATTCTACGACGCACTTACACCCCAAGGTATTTTTGTGACCTATTGCGCTAAAGGTCAAGTCCGCCGAAATCTTGAAGAATTAGGCTTTCAAGTTGAACGCTTAGCAGGACCACCTGGAAAACGAGAAATGCTTCGTGGAACAAAGTCATAAAACTACTCTTCCACTTCATCATGACACTATTACACCATTAAGCAAATACGTTAATCTGCGAAAAAGCTATAAGCTATATACCGTAAGCCATAATCCAACTCTAGGCTTCACTATTCACGAATTATTGGCAACTGATAGCTCATGACCCAAAAACTGCTGTAAGCTGTAAGCCATAAGCTATAAGCAAAAATGCCTAAAGCCCAATGCTTAAAGCTTAGAACTAACTAGCCGATTCACGCTTCACGGCTCACTGAAAACCGACAACAGATAACCGATAACACATTTTCAGCACCAGTCAACTAGTCAACCAGTCACGGATAACGATTCACGATTCACTAATCACCTCAAACCACTGTTGTTTAACCACTTGCCAATCAAAAGCTTCAACTTTTTGGCGACCTTGACGGCTAAGTAAATGCGTTAGTTCAGGCTTTTTAAGTAATTGTTTTATGGCTTCACACATGGCTTCTGGATGATCAGGAGGCACCAATAAAGCATCTTTTTGATCTTTTAATAAGAAAGGTAAACCGCCAACATTGGTGCTCACAACAGGCAGACCTAAAGCCATGGCTTCAATGACACTTACTGGCGTATTATCAACATTTGTCGTGTTAATGAACACATCAAAATCTTGGGCATAAGCCAACCAATCTGCTTTAGGCATGCCTCCAGTAAAGGTCACTGGTAAATTATGTTTCTCGGCATAGGCACGACAAGTTTGAATACTATCGTCTTTAAAGGGTCCGACCATACTTAGTTTTGCATCTGGAAAACGCTTTAAAAGTGCTTTGAGAACTTTTAAGGCTAAAAGTGGATGATAGATTTCTGCGAATGAACGTACCCAAAGCAGATTTGGTTTAAGGCGTTCACGTTGTTTAAAATCATAATGATTTAAAGCAATGGTATTGGGGATAAAAACTAAATTTGTGTAGCCCGCTTGTTCAAAGTGATGCATTAAATAGCCTGATGGCGCCACATTAATTTTAGCATTGTTAAAAAGCTGATGACAAAGTTTGGGGTTTTTCGCCAAGCGTTTTGGTAAATCACCGCCTCTTAGGATAGGAACATAACTTAAATTTAAAAATTGACATAGCAACCCGCAAGAATAAGAAAACCAGAAGCCAAGCGTACTATAAGTATCAATAAAAACAACATCAATTTTTTTCTGAAGTCTTATAATTGACTTCCACATGTCTAGCAACCTATGAAGTTGGTTCTGTTTAGACGATGCCTTAAAGACTGTAAATCCTTCATTTTCTAAAAAGCGTCCAAGCGTTTCTACTGAAGTCGGTGTCTTACCTTTTTTTGAAAGTTGGTTTCCTAAATAAAGAATGGACTTAGACATGAGTTACAATTGTATTTGGCTTGTTCAAGGATTTCTTTTTTATGCCCTTTTTAATGTTTGAGCGTTTCGCTTTATATTGTATGCTTATCAAGGCTAAACCATAGATAAATCCTGGTGCAGCAATTCGCATAGCAGAATGATTAATCGTTGCTCCCCAAAAGACAATAAGTGGTATAATAAATAAATTTTTAGGCTGTTTTAAGAATTTAAAAGCTGGTACAAGCAGTAATAATAAAAGTGCTATAATCCCTAATAAACCATGCTCTGAAATCATTCGTGTAATTTCATTATGTGAGGCCGCTTTATCACCAACCAACTCTAATCTAGCTACTTTACTCATTCCAACGCCAGAACCTAAGAAAGGTTGATCTGAAAAAATTTCAAATTCAGCATTGGCAATTTCAACACGACCTGTGGTAACATCACCACGTGATTCACCAGAAACTTGCTCGTTAGCATATTTTTTTGCAACTAAACCTCCGGTTGATACAACAGTAGCGGTCCACACGACTATTCCAACACCCACAATGAGCGCAAGTTTAACAAACGACTTTGATTTTAATTTAATAGGCGCATACCAAAAATATATGCCTAAAAAAGCAATAAACATGAGCAAAGCGGTAAAAACACCACCTCTAGATAAAGTCGCTAAAGCACGCATAGCAATTAAAGGTATACTACCAAGAACGATTAGCTGAACTAACTTATTTTTATGTGGCATAATAAAACGTACTAAACCGATAAATAAACCTATTCCTAAAGCGGTAGAGACTTGATTAGGGCCAAAACCGCCAGATGCCCCAAAACTTGCATCTGCATTGGTAACGACTTTAGATAAGTCAGGCGCATAAAAGATAATATAGACTGTCATGAGTATGATGGGCAGCAACATTAAGTCTAATATCTTTAAAAATCTGCTTAGCTTAATTTTTAAATCATAACAGAATAAAGCGCTTGCTGCAAGCGATAGAGGTCCTGAAAAATTAAATAAAATGTTTTTTCGAAAATTCATGCCAAAAGGCAAATCAACATAAGTGACATAAACAGCAGGTAATAACAAGGCTAAATAGACTACAAAAATAAGCGCCTTTCGTTTAAAACCATGAAGGAACATGCCCAATAACATAAATACAATGACCGAGTACTTACCTGTTTCATGTAAAAAAGCACCGTCTGTCATTCTTAAAAAGACCTCAGCGGCGGTAATGTAAGCAGCTGCTTCTAAAACGACATATTTATCTTTAGCGTTTCGAAGGATTTTGAAAATAAAATAAACTAATATGCCTAGAAAGTAAAGCGTTGCCAAGGATTTAACGAGGTAAATCGCAAACCCCAGTACCACATGAAAAATCAAAGCGTTTAAATACGGGATTTCAGTGGGTCGCTTGAGGCGTTTTGTGAGTCTTCTTTGCATTAATTCTTGATATCGTCGTCTGTTAAAAATGCCCAGGCTTTCATGTCTTTAAGTAATTTTTTACCTATAATAGCTTGATAGCTTGAGGCATCAATGCCGTAGCCTTTTGGTTTTTTGGCTTCTAAATCTTCAAATTGAATGCTATGACCTTTCGGTAAATCTTTATTAACCGCCAGTGACTTTTCAAAAATTGATTTTAAATCAGTAAATTGATGGTTGCTTTTTTTATCAATCGGATTGTTTAGTGCGGTGATGATTTCTTTCCCGCAATCAACCAAATCTTTTGTTTCCTCTAGGGTTAAGGATGCTTTAACATCTGGGCCAAACATTTTTTTATGAAACACCACATGAAACTCTAAAATTTCAGCGCCCAAGGTGATGGCTGCTAAACCTGCAGATAAGGAACCTGAATGATCTGAGAAACCAATTTTTAAATTCGGATAGCGCTTTTGAAGCTCTGTAATTACATTTAATCCATATTGCTCAGGTTGTGTCGGATAAGCGGTTGTACATTGTAAAATACTTACATTAGCTTTCCTTCCTAAAAGAAATTGAACGGCATCATCGAGTTCTTGGTAAGAACTCATCCCGCTAGAAATAATGACAGGCTTTTGAGTTTGAGCTATTTTTTCAAGCAGTAAAAGGTTGGTTACTTCTCCACTTCCAATTTTATAAACATCGACATTAGCTTCCTCTAAAATATCAACTGCTGCGTTAGAAAAGGGACTGCTAATGAAATCAAGCCCTTTAGATTTCGTGTAATTACCGATAGCTTTCCACTGCTCTGGTGTAAATGACATGCGCTCCCAATACTCATAACGCGTGGTATCTTGTTTAGAAAATTGAACCCGAAAAGGTTCGTATATACTGCTTTCTGCATGTGCCACATGCGTTTGAAATTTAACCGCATTAACACCGATTTCAGCTAAAGCATCAATATATGCATATAGCATGCCTAAACTCCCTTCATGGGCTTGACCTATTTCAGCGATGGTATAAAGCGAGGCTTGTGTTGTCATTATTTTATTATTAATTTTCTTTAAAATCTTTTGATTCTTCAAAGCTTAATTGGTGCAAAATCAAGTTAATGATCTACAATATTACTGATTTTAGAAATGATTGCCAATCTTATCGCGTTACCTTGCTTATAGCTTTTCATAAATCTTAATGATTTGATTAATAATGGCTATTTCACCATACTCTGAAATTACTTTTTTATGAAGCAACTCTGCGTCTTTTTTTGCTTCTTGAGGATGAGCTAAATAAGATTTTAGCGCTGCCGCTAGCGCATTGGGGTCGCCCGGTTGAACTACTTTTGCAAAATCACCCACTACCGAAGCGCATTGGCCAACATCGGTAACTACCACAGGTTTTTGAGCCATGGCATATTCTAGGAGTGCCATTGGCAAGCCTTCAATTTTTGATGATAATACAGCGGTTTTTGCATTTTTAATGTAGGCTGCTACATTTGATTGCTGACCTAATACATAAACTCTATTATTAAGATTCTTTTTGACTATCTGTTGTTTTATTTTTTTTGAATAATCGTCTTGGCGATCATCACCAACTAGTAAAAGTTCAATATCAAATTGTCTAGAAATAATTTCAAATGCATTAATAAGCGTAAAATGATCTTTAGGGGCTCGTAAGTTAGCAACTGAAACGATGTATTCTTTTGAATGATGTATTCTTGTAGGTATACTTGAATTTGATACAAAATTGCTAATTAAAGTCACTTTTTTGCACAGAAGCTTTTCTTTAGCCCAATTTTCAAGGGGTTGACTACATGTAATAACATGATTAAAGAAAGCTGAAAATAATTTTATAGTCGCATTATTCTGATTTTTTTCGTTAGGCCGATTACCATGATGATCGTGCCAAATCAGTTTTAACTTTGGCTTTCTGATTTTAAGTAAAGTTGCAAAAAAAAATGAAGTGCTATGGGCGTGTAAATGGGTAATTTGGTACTTCTTGATAAACTGCATTGCTAAACTGAGGGCTTTAAAATCTACAGAACGCCGTTTATTTACATATAAATAATGATCTAGATGGTTAATTTCAGCCTTTAACAAGCCTTCTTTACGGGTGGCAATTAAGCCAGAAAAATCAACTTTTTGATGAAGCGCATTGGCTAAATTAACAGCCATACGTTCACCACCACCAGCTTCTAAGGAGTCGATGATTTGCAAAACACGAATGGGTTGGTGTTGATTTTGTTTCATTGTTCTGTCTTCTGTTGTCTGTCTTCTGTTGTCTGTCTTCTGTTATCAGTCTTCTGTCATCTGTCGATTGTCTTCGGTCTACAGTCAACTGTGGACTGTAAACTGTGGACTGTAAACTGCGGACTATCAATTTTAAACTTATTTCTTAAGATATTTAATAAATCCTGACAAAAGTTTTTTAAAACGTAAAAGAAATCTTTCATACGGCTTTAAATTTATTTCACAGGTCAAGTGTTAGATGGAATTGAAACTGATGCACGTCTTAGTTGAGTGATCAAACCGTATCTTTCATCATTAGGAAAAATAGCAGTGACTTGATAAATCAGCTTGACTAATTCAATTGATTCTTTCCAAACATTTAATTTCTTGTAATCCATTTTCTCTCTTTTGTCATCTGTCGTTTGTCTTCCGTCGACTGTCTTCTGTCGACTGTCAACTGTGGACTGTGGACTGTGGACTGCGGACTGTCGACTGTCTTATTTATAATAATTTACGTATTTCATCTTCAAACTTGTCTAGAGTATAATTTCGTGACCATTCGGCTGCATTGGTTGATAATTGCTCTAAGCTTTTTGGGGTCTTTTTAAAAGCAAGTAGCTGCTTTAAGGTTTGATCGATATTTTGACTATCTATTAAAATACCGCGCTGACCATCACCAAGCATCCAAGGCACACATGAAATTGGAGTAACTATAGGTATACAACCCCAAAACATGGCTTCAGCTACTACTTTAGGCCAGCCTTCAGATTGACTGGATAAAATCAAAAAATGAGAATATTTCAAAGCCTTTTTAACGACGTCTTTGGGTTGATTACCATATACAAATGCCCAGTCTTGAGCGTTGAGTTGTTGAAGGTCTTCATTGAGAGAAGTTTTTAATTCGCCATCACCGTAAAAATGTATAACGGCATCCATTCCTTTTTGTCTCAGCTTATTGACTAATTCCAATGCCAGCTGTGGTCGTTTGCCCTTAGACAAACTCCCTACAAAACAAAAATGCCAAGGTTTGGTATAATTTCTAACATATAAAGGTTCTTTTTCACTATCGTTATAAGTTGCAGTAAAAAATGGTTTGATGTTTTTTGTTTGATTTAACCATTGCCCATAAACCAATACCTGCATGTTTTTAGTCAGCCTAGTATTACTTAAAATCCATTTTTGCAATTTGTAACTCCAAGGTTGCTGTGACTTCGGATCCCAATTTCCAGCATATTTTGCTGTCTTAGGTGTTTTGGGAAATAATATTTGAACCAAACAGCCCAACAAGCCCATATTGCCAGGACAGCGTAGGTGAATATGATCCGCCTGTTTCATGGCTTTGTAAAGTACCCTTAAAATTTTAGGTAGTTTTTTTAGGGTATTTATTTTCTCTTTTAATCCAATTAAGGAGAATGCTGGTACTTCATCTATAGAAATAGTGCTGTGTTGATAGGCTAAATTGATGTTTTTATCATAGTTATTCGATACTGGCGCGACAATATTAACCTGGTCTACATGCTTCAACCATAAATTAATCTCACGGACGTAAGGCGCGTAGGCATAAAGTTGATCGTTGACTTTATAATGATTGGTATGTGAAATGATTAGGAAAGTCATCTTTCTATTTTAGGTTTAACAAACCACAATTTTAACCAAGCCCAAAAGCGACCGCAACTTTCGGTGAAGGCTTGTTTTTTGTTGGCTGTGGTAAACGCATTTAAAAATCTGAGAAATGCTAGCAATAATACATTAGCATGCCATTTTAGTACATTTTTAAACCCAGGATTAGGCCAGCGTAAACGCCACACATACCAACCGTTTTTAACCACCATTTGCCCGTATTGAAATTGATTAGGCCGTCCCGACGGATGGTGATGGTGCTCACATTGAGCAGCTGTGTTGACATAAAGTTGTCCCAACTTACGCAATCTAAAACAAAAATCGGCATCTTCATACAACCCATAACCTTCAAAATAGCTAGAAAATTGAAGTTTCTTAAACACTTCTTTTTTATAAGAAGAAACGCCACCCATAAATTGTTCAACAGCATAAATTTTCCCCGAAGGTGGTAAAAAGCCTACACTCCTACCATGCGAAAATTTTGGCAGATGAGCTGGTGGTCTATTTGGGGCAAGCCGAAATTTTGATCTAAATCGAAATCGACTACTTTCTTTTCTACAATATTGATCAAAGCAAAAATAATTTGCTGAATCTTGTACTAAAGATTCTTTTAACCATTTAACTTCATTCACGATATAACCACCAACAGCTATGGCATCATCTTGAGTACTGTAAGTAGCCAGCAAGTTTTTAAAATAATCAGGGTAAAGAATGATATCATCATCCAAAAAGGCGATAATCTGCGCTTTTTTATCACACAACTCAATGCCAATATTACGTTGTTTGGTTAAGCCACGTTGTTCAGGCTTAACTTTGTAATAATTTAATTCTTTTAAGTTAATTTTATTAAGTGCGTGCTTAGTATCATCATCTGGTGAACCGTCAATGATTAATATCTCATCGGGTAAATAACTTTGCACTTTAACTGAGTCCAAAAGTCTTAATAAAGGTTCAGCCCTTTTGTAGGTACAGATGATTAAACTTAACTTCATTGAGGTTTTTTATTTAAAATAGTAGACCAGCGTAAACTCGTACTCCAAGCTTTTTTGAAATAACTAAGGTGAGAAAAGAAATGTATCAATCCTTTCGATTTTAATGTATTTAAAAATAATAGTGTTTTATAACCATAAACTTGGGGCTCGCTGTTGTGTAAAATTTTTGAAAGTAATACAGTTGGGGATGGTTTTGGCAAAGGCTTTTCGTTTCCCCATGGTAATTTTGGCTTGGTTCTAAATCCACCTACGGGAGCTTTAAGGTGCTTAAGCTTTGTCTTTGAACTAAATAATACGTCATAACCAAGATTCCTGATCTGCATACCAAAATCAACATCTTCTCCAAATCCATTCTCATAAGACATATTAAATTTAATAGTTTTAATTACTTCAAACTTTAAAATACTAGTACCGGAACCAAATGTTGGCCATGATTTGAAATCAATTTTTTGGCTAACATCATCATCTCTTAAACATTCTGTGACTAGAACCTGGCAATCTAATTGCCTCATTAACTCTATTGAATTGAGTAAGTAATCTGATTCTATTCTAACATCATCATCTGCTAAAAACACCCATTCAGACTTTACTAAATCTAAAGCCATATTTCGGGCATTGCAGGCGCCTGTTTGATGTATAAATCGGTGTGTGATTTTAAAAGGCCATTGTTCTGACACCAAATAGTCAAGTTCACTCTGGGTCTCTGGATCAGGATTTTGTTCGATTATAATAACATTTTGGGGTAGTAACGACTGTTTTGATAAGTCTTTCAGCACATCATATAAATATTTTTTTCGCCCAATTGTAGGGATAATCACATCAAGCTGAATTTTAGATTTATTGAATGGCTTTAGTTCAGGTAATGAAACTGAATTTAAGAGTGATGATTTAACTTTGATTTGCGATAAAAACAAACTTTTTAACCATGCCCAAAGATTAAATTTAGATTCGTATATCGTTAAGTTTAAGAGCAAAAGATGCTTCCATACCCATTTGTAATGTTGAGCTACAAAGCTAAACACTTCTGAGGTGTTGGTTTTTTGGTTTTGTAAAGTTTGAAGCTTTTTAACAGGTTTTAGTAATTTAGGATGCGAATAACATAACAAACCTTGAGGCTGAGCCAGTTTGGCTATACTATGCAGAATATAATTGAGGTTTTTATGCCTTTTAATAAAGGGTTCTAACTTATTCACGACCGCAGTGTTAATACCGCCCACATTTTGATGCATCCGCCAAGTCGGGTATTTTACTTCAAGATTAACATTGATAAACGGGCTTTGCTCAACATATCCGATAGATTCAGGTAAATATTGAACATCTGAATAACTAGCCATGATGCGTTTATGATGAAATATCTCATCAAAAGACTCGGTATTTAAATTTTGATGAATATCTTGATGTACCCAAATCAATAGCTCATCAGGATAGTCTTTTGCAATTTCAAAAAACGTCTGGACTAAAGGTTTTTGATGATAAACAGATAACACCTTTCTGTCTGATTGACAAGATATGACATTAGAAGTATCGTGAACAAGTTTAATCATGTTGATTTTCTATAATTGAATTGTAAAAATCTAAATTCTTTTGAGCAATCACTGTATGAGAAAAGTCTTTAATTATTTTTTCTTGCGCTTGTCGGCCTTGTTTTTTTCTTAAAGGTTGATTAATTAATAGTGTATTAATTTTTTCAGCAAAAAGTTGATGATCTGAAGGGTGAATCAAAAAGCCTTCACTCCCATTTTCAATGACTTCTTTCGCCCATCCGATATTTGAGGCTACTATGGCCTTTTTCATCGCCATGGCTTCTAGCCAACTGACTGGAAAAGCTTCAGCATAAGAAGGGAATACACATACACTGGCTTTAGCAATGTAAGTTTTTACTTCATCATAAGCTACTTTCCCTTGGTAGTGTACATTTTTTAGGGCTTGTTCAGAAAAAATTTCGGTCATTAATTTCCAAGTAGACGCTTGACCAGTACGTATATCGCTGGCGTCACTACCAATTAAAACTAATTCTGCCTTGGGTTGAAGTTTGACCACTTCATTAAATATATGTGCCAAATCGAGTACCCCTTTTTTTCTTATTAATGTGCCAACATAAAGGAGTTGATCAGACGTTTCATTTATAGATATTTCTTTAAATGAAGTTAAATCAATTCCATTATAGACCGTTGTAAAATTCAAATCAAGCCCAAAAAAATGATTGGTTTTTTGGGCTACAAAGTCACTCACCGCTAGATGGGCATCTGCTTTTTTTAAGGCTCGTTTTTCATGGTAATAATTTTTCTTTTTTAGATGCCGCGTTTCGAGTTTACAAAAATAGGTATCGCTACCATGTAGTTTTATGACTATGGGGCATTTTTTAGGTTGAATGAACGACGTGATACCACCCCAATCAATCGACTCCACAAGGTCAATTTTATTATCCGCATACAGAACATTGATGATTTTTTCGATCTTTTTTTGTGTCAGCCAACGGGATATGCCTTTTACTTTTACATTCTTTATTTTTTGTAAAATAATGCCATTATCTGAAAATACCTCATCTTGGTCTTGCCCATAAACCAATACACGTACTTCATGCCCGAGATTTATTAAAGCGTTGCCTAAATTATAGATGCTTGTCCCAATACCTGCAGAATGATTACATTGTGGGTGTGGATACTCTGGTGTGAGATAAGCTATTTTCATTGTTATATTGAATTTATGAATTCAAATACTTTACTTAAAATTCTCAAGTACTAATTATCTGATTAATCGCCTTCACAATGCGTTCTGAGGCTTGACTGGCTGGCTGTTGATTAATAACCTCAAACCATTTTTGGGCGTTTTCAACATATTTTTTAGGATTATTGAGTCCTTCTAAAATTTTATCTGAGATTTCTTCTTTGGAATTTAACCATATCACTGCGTCTTTGTTTGGCATGGATTGAAAGTGAATAAAATTATAGATTTTTTTAACAGACCATTTACTTAAATCAATACCTTTAGGGTTAAAGTTAATGTAAGCACAAGGTTTATTATGACAAACAGCATCAAATACCATTGAAGACCCTAAATTAATGACCAAATCAGATACTTTTATTGATAAGGCTAATTGCTTAGCATCTGCTTTAGTTGGCAGAACGGTGTTCCACATTTCACCTTGTTTATTCCATATTGGTTTTACCTCAATTAATATATCCGAGTAAATCTTCAGTATTTCATCATAACGATTTGAAAAATCTACAGGACATCTTCTAAACAAAACTCTCAATTTATAAGCACTTCTCTTGTTTAATTCTTTAATTGATTGGCAAACAGATTCTAAAAACTCTTCATCCTTAGGACTTGTTGTAATATCATCTCCTGAAAAAAGAATATATTTTGTATCTATTGATAAATTGTATTTTTTTCTAAATGCTTCTAAATCACTTTGATTAGTTGCATAATGATATTCAAATTGAGGTGTGCCTACAATTTTAATTTGATGCTCTTTAATATGTTGATAATACTGAAGTAATTCATTTTTCATGAAATCGCTCCAAACAAAGTAATAATCTGTATCTATAATCTTAGTTGCCTTGGGTAAATTATCCCATGAAAAAATAAAACAAGCAGTAGGAATATTTAGGTTTTTAGCAGCTAAAATAGGTGCTATGCAATTAGAGGCACGCTGATTAGAGCAAAACAAAAGATCAGGCTTTTCATCTGAAAGCTTTTTAAAAGCGTCTTTATAGGCTAATGAGTTTAGAATAATTGTATTGATTTGATTTTGTATTTTATAACGACGATTTTTATACTTAAGTTTATAAGTCCCAATAACCACTTTTTTAATAAAAGCCTTTAAACTCCTTGTTTTAAAAGGAAACTTATAAGTTTGAAATACATCAGTTCTAAAGCGTTTACTAAAATCATCTAACTCAATTTCAATTTTTGCTCTTTTTAACAAGTCGGCTTTACTTGGGAATGTATTCGATAATTTTATTGATGTAAGCCCCAATTTATTAAAATTAAAAGGAGTTGAATTCCAGAATACTACTTGAATACCTTCATTATCCAAAAAATGCGTAATTTCTGAATACCCAAAGTTTTTTAATCCAACACCATCAGGAGTTATAAGGAGTATCTTTTTATTCATTTTCAACTAGTTTACTAAGGCTTATCCACTGCCATATATGAAAACTCGATTCTTGGTCTCCATGCTGATACTTATGCCATTCTTCTTTGAGTTGTGAGATATTCAATAAATTTGCTAAGCTACTGCATTCTATGTTAGCGATAGCGTTTTCAACCAGAGATTTCAACTCTTCTGCTAACCATTCGCGTTGAGGCGTTTGCAAAGGTCGTTTTGGCGCAAATGCCACATCTTTGCTATAGGTCTTTAATATTTCGCGTAATAAATATTTCCCTTGCCCGCCTCTAATTTTATGATGCTTAGGCAATGAAAATGCAAATTCGACCAAGCGGTAATCTAAAAATGGCTCTCGCAATTCGGTGGTAGATGCCATTGAAACCCGATCATTAAAACGTAATGCTCTCGGGATTTTAGTGTAAAACAAATCTCTGTATTGCTTATTCAGTAAATCATCTTCAAAAGGTTGTGGATAATTTGGCTTTTCGGCTTTAGCTAGAAAAGATTCTGATAAAATATTGGTTTTAAAAGGACTGACGCTAGATTGTCCTTGAATGGTGCTATTCGAGTTATTTTGATAATAATCATATCCTGCCCAAGCTTCATCCATGCCTTGACCATCTAAAACTACTTTTATACCTCTCCTTGCTATTGATTCAAACACTTTTGCATAAGCTATGGTTGGTATACCACCATAAGGTTCGTCTTGAATTTTGGCAATCTGGTGATGCCGTTGATTGACTTCCTCTGATTTTAAAAGTACCTTTTCTAGTTGTGTTTTTGTCTTTAAAACCATTTGCTCAACCCAGGGCAATTCATCGTAGCCTTCATCGCCTGTGTAAAAGGTAAAGGCTTTTATTTCACTTGCATCTTCACGTTGGTTGACTAGGGCTAATAATAAAGATGAGTCTACACCACCACTCAACGTAAAACCAACTGGCACATCAGCTCTAAAACGTAAATTAATACTGTCTTGAAGCAGTTTTATATACTCCTTCTTAGCCGTTGCATCGTCAATAGTTTCATTTTGTTTGAGTTGTTGTTTTACTCTTGTTACAAAATTATACCATCGCTTGATCTGTAATTTATGACCTTTTAACTTCAACAAATGGCCGCCAGCTAATTGGTGAACTGAATCAAAAAAACTTTCATTAAGCATTCCATAACTCCCGAAAGTTAAATAATTGGCCATTCGTTCTTCACTCAGATTAACATCTACTAATTGCCTTATTGCTTTAATTTCACTAGCAAAAATAAAGTTATCTTGGTCTTGAAAATAATAGAGAGGTTTTACACCAAAACGGTCTCTTGCTGCAAACAATTCTTTGCTTTGTGTGTTCCAAAAAGCAAAAGCAAACATGCCATTTAATCGGTTTAAACAATCTTCACCCCAAAATAAGAATGCTTGATACAATACTTCTGTATCAGATTGTGTATCAAAAGTATAACCTTCAAGCATCAACTCTTCCCTTAACTCTACGTAATTGTAAATTTCACCGTTGTAAACCAATACCCAAGGGTTATTATTTCTTTGAAAAGGTTGGTTTGAAGCATTTTTTAAGTCAATAATAGATAATCTATTATGACCTAAAGCTATTCCATTTTGTTGAAAATGCTGAATGGAATCATGACCTCTATGGTGCATAATTTCAGTCATTTTACGGATGTTAAGTTTAGTGGCTTTTGGTCCTATAATACCAGATATTCCACACATAAATGATTGGTTTGTTGTTTACAAATTTAAATATGTTTTTGATAACTAGAGCCGTAATACCTATAAATTTATCTTCTTTTGAAATGATGCCATCAAATTTGATGATATGATGTGTGCTTACTTTTTGAATAAATTCACCTGTTATTTAAACCTAAAATGTCAATTCGATAAACATCTAAATTTCTTTTAGCATTTCTTCTGCTTTTTTCCAATCGTCTAAAGTATCAATATTGACATATTTTTGAGGATTAGATTCTATAAAACTCAATTTTTCTCCAAAAAAACTGCCTTGTTTAATGACTTCAGTTTTGGTAATATAAATACTACCATCTCTAAAATAAGCCTTAGGCAAGTCTTGTCGACGTTTGATGATTTGCTTTTCGCCTGTGGCAATTTGCAAGTTGTGATGCTGGTCGGTTTCAAACACCCAATGCGGATTATATTCATGTGGTACCGGCAACACACTTATTAAAGCATCAGCTTTTGAAGTAATAAATTTTTCAAGCGCTTGATCGATAAAGCCTCTTTCTCTAAAAGGTGAAGTTACTTGTAACAGAATAACTGCATCAAAAAATTCTCCTTGTTTTTCAAAGTATTGAACCGCATGCTGCACTACTCCTAAACTACCTGATTGATCTTTCGCCAAGTCATCTGGACGTTGAAAAGGCACCTCTAATCCGAGTGTTTTACCAACTTGCATAATTTCTTCGTCTTCAGTAGATAAAATGACTTTGGTAATTAAACTTGAAGTTAAAGCTGCTTCTGCCGTGTACGCTAATAAAGGCTTTCCTCCTAGTTCCTTGATGTTTTTCCGAGGTACACCTTTGCTTCCACCACGAGCGGGAATTATTGCGAGGATTTTGGGTGAAGCGTGATCGGTGATGTTTGAATGGTTGTGATGCATATCTTTTTATATCAATTACTCGTTGACTATTGTCTAATTTTAGTCTTCTGTCTTTGGTCTACTGTCGACTGACAACTGTCTACTGTCTACTATCCACTGTCTACTGTCTTTGGTCTTGTCCACTGTCCACTGTCGACTGTCGACTGACAACTGTGGACTGACAACTGTGGACTGTGGACTATCAATTTTAAACTTATTTCTTGAGATATTTAATAAACCCTGATAAAAGTTTTTTAACCTGTTCTAGTTGACTAAAAATCTCATTATTTTCATCAATAAACTTTAATTCAACAGATATTATTAATTGAGTTTCTAGTTCTAATGCAGAACCGTATGCTATTTCGACAAATCTTTTATAATCTCTGTCTGAGCTCCGACTATTACCTTCAGCTATATTAGATGGAATTGAAACAGATGCACGTCTTAATTGACTTATCAATCCATATTTCTCTTCTTTTGGAAAATTCGCCGTTACTAAATAAATCTGTTTAACTAATTCAATCGACTCTTTCCAAACATTTAATTTCTTGTAATCCATTTTCTTTCTTTTGTCAACTGTCTTCGGTCTACTGTCTTCGGTCTACAGACAACTGACGACTGACGACTGACGACTGACGACTGACGACTGACGACTAAATTACTAATACACTATCGTCTTATGAAACTTCAACTCTACTTGTGTTAAAACCTCAGCTATTTTTTTACCAGCTTCTCCATTGCCATAAATATTTGTAGATGTTGGTCTAGGTTGCTTTTCAATTTGTTGCATGGCTTCGGTTATGGATTTTGTGCTGTAATCTACATCAATTACATTTTTACCGCGTTGACGTCGATTTTGGCGACTCCCAATATTAATAACTGGAACTCCTAAATAAGCGCACTCTCTTATTCCTACGGAAGAATTACCGATTAGACCCTTAGATTGATCCAGTAAGTTTAAGAAATCATTGCCTTGCATGTTTTTAAAAAAATGGACGTGACTTAAGTCGTGTTTTTCTCTAAAAGCGCGAATACCTGAAGATGTACCGTCTGAACCTGCATCTACATTTGGCCAAAACCACAACACAGGAACATCGGTTTGCTGGCGAATCGCCTCTAAAGTGGTTTCTACATGTTTTCGTGAGTTTTGGTATTCGTTAGTCACTGGATGCTGCATTACGACCCAATAAGATTGACTTAAATCAGGTTGCGCTCCTACACCGCCATATGTTTTATAGGGTTCAAAACTCAGTTGGTTGAGCCCCTGAACTTCTTTGGCTAAATCGATGGAAGGACAACCTGTATTGAACACTGAGTTTTGTTCTTCTCCTAATTGAAGTACACGTTCTTCCGCATCTTTTGAAGCGACTAAATGATAATCGGCTAATTTGGTAATGCTATGGCGCACTTTCTCGTCGATGTTGCCGGTTACTTCACCGCCTTGGATATGGGCTAAAGGAATATTCATATAGGAAGCAGCAATGGCCGTTGCCATGGTTTCAAATCGATCAGCGACAGTAACTACAATATCGGGCTGTAGGTTTTCGAATACACTTGATAACTCTAAAATACCAATGCCTGTGGTTTTGGCGGCAGCTGTGAGATTTTCGCCTTCTAATACATTAAAGACTTTGGCATCGATATGAAAACCATCGGCTTTGATATAATTAACCGCTGTGCCGTAGCGTTCTAATAAAGCCGAAGCCGCTACCACTAATTGCAATTCTAAATCAGGATGCTTTTGGATGGCTTTTAGAGCGGTTTTAATTCTGGAATAGGATGGTCGAGCAGTGACTACTACGCAGATTTTTCTTTTTGGCATAAGTAAATTATCTTATAAATATTATATCTTATTGTTTTTTGATTTTTACCAATTCTCTCTCCAATTCACATTTTCTTTCACAATTTTGGCAGGATTTCCTGAAACTACACATGATTGTTCTTTGATGGATGATAATACTACGCTACCAAGACCAACTAAATTATTGGAATTAATCTTTACACCAGGAGCAATTAACACGCCAGAACCCAAATATACATTATTGCCTATATTCACTGATAAATCTTTTCCTAATTTAGTCTTTAATGAACCATGTGTCCAAATTTGACTATAATCTCCTGCTAACCATGAATTTTCACCAATACTTACTTCATTTGCTAAATCTATTTTGTGGTTATAAATTATTCTAGAATTTTCTCCCATTTTTAAATTAGAACCACCTATAATTGTATTATGGCTTAGTATTCTTGATTTGTTGAGTAAAGTTAAGCTTCTACAACTGATAAAATTTGCATCCCCAATAATTACATCATCTTCTAAAGTAACTTTTTTACAATTAATAACAGATTTACCTATTTTAACATTTGCACCTATATCGTATTTAAAATAATGTTTATAAATAAAAACACGAATGCTGTTATTTGATAAGTATAGTATAATTTTAAATATTACCTTTTTGATTAATTTATTAATCATCTAAAATATTTTGTAGCGGTTTAAATAAACAATTTCACTCTAACATCCATTCATATTTTGTCCCTTTAAAGTAATTACAGACCTCGTTGTAATTTGTTATTATTTCAGACAGTGGTTTTGGATTAGTTTTTTTCAAAGTAACTTTTGCATCAAATTGACCTAAATTTAAAAATTTAATTACTTTGTTGGTTGCTTTTAAAGGCGATTCAGATATGTCATCTTCATAGGTTAAGTCTAAATAATCTATGCTAGCAAGTTCATTTTTAAGTATTTTATAGCTTTCTTCCATAGAATTAAACAAGCTAATTAATGGCTGAAATGTATGGCCTGTTTTAAAATTTTCTACGTCTAGTTTAATTTTTGATGTTTTATAATGGTCTTGTTTCTTAGAATGCCATTGCTTTTTAGTTCTGGCTACTTCAGCAGACACGGCTCGCCTTAAATAGTTTTTTCGTTCTAACAAAATAAATTTAGGACCTTTAAGCTGTTGTGCTTTCTCGATAACTTCAGCTTTTGTCATATTTAAACAATGTGAGCCTAAGTGCAACTGGTCTAGATGCTTTATCGCAATTATAGAATTAGGTGCTACTTTTCTAGTTCTTGAATTAACAATCACCGATTTAAAGTTATCTATAAATTTATCTTTATTCATGTAGGGCTCAAATGGCTCGCCATCCCATGTTATTTTAGGGTGTTGGTTGAGTGTTTTACCTAAAACGGTACTTCCGCATCGCCCTGTATGAAACATGACTATATTTTGATTGACGACTACTTTATTTGATTTGACAATCAAATTTCGTTTTAATTTGTAAAGCCCCAGTTTCTTCTTGATAAGTTGGTTAGTCGTCTGCATATCTAAAATTAAAGTAGTTAAGTACGTTTTCCATTTGGTTGATTTCTTTAGACGTAAATGACTTTTTCCAGTTCGATAGTTGTTCATCAATAGTGACTTCTTTCTTTGTAAGGCTTGTCCTGCTTTTTTTGGAAAAATTAACTTGACTAAAATCGATTTCTGAGATACACCAACGTTTAAAAACATGTTGGAGTATATCTTGAGGATTTTTTAAAGTCTCTTCGTAATTAATACTAATCCAATCTATATTATTCCTTGGGTGATTTAATACATATTGATTGGCGATAACCCAATGTGCCAAAAGTACTTCATGTTTAGTATTTAAAGTTTTAAGAAATTTATGATGTGGCTGATGTAATTGATTGTATGGTGGTCTAGGAATTTGAAATCGAGGATGCATATTTTGCCAACCAAAATGCTTTAATTGGGATGCTACAACCGCAAACGGATTACGTAACATGTAAATTGGTTTTTTTTCAAAGTGAAAATTGGCCGTTAGGTAGGGTAATAACATATTGCCCCTAGTAAATTTAATTAAAGCAGCTTTTCTTTTTGCAAGCTTTTTTGGCGTTGTATGCTGTATTTCCCAATGGTCTATATTTTTACCGTCAAACAAATCTGAAAATGCCTTTTTAATAGCTTGCTCATTTAAATCTTCTGGCAAATATGGTCTTGCAGCAAAATTAAATTTTGAAAATCTTGAGTCTTTACGAGCTAGCATGGGTTCCCACAAAAGAGGTAAATCGAACAGCTGAGATAAAGTCTCTCCCATCCAAGTGGTACCACCACGAGGATCTCCGAAAAACAAAATGTTTTGTTCTGGCTTTAATTCAATCTTCCAATTAAAGTATTGGCGTTCTATTTTTTTTTGAACTGTTCTTAAAGCCATTTTTACAATTGAATTATAAGAGTTATTGATTTCAAGTCTTCCCCTATTTTAAAGGTGTAATTATGATGCCTATACTTCAATACGATTTCTTCAAGCATTAAATCGTTTACCGCTTTCATTGGCATTGGTAAGCGGTCTGGTTTCTTTAATTGCTTTTTTAGGCGATACTTCAATGAAGAAAAGTAATTATCATCTTCAATTCTTATATGAACAATATCTTTTTTAAGCGTAGGAAGCACTACTTTAAATAAGTGCCAAACTTTTGCATGGTCATTGTTGATTATTATACTTTTTGTAGCATCACTTGTAAGGAGTTGATTGTTTTTCTCCCAAGTATATTGATTTATTTTTTGATGTAAAATAGGTTTTACCGCTTTTTGCTTTTGCTGAAACAAAAAATGCTGCTGATTTATTTTTTTAATATTAAAAAACCTGGGAGTAACTTCTAAAACAGCGTCATTAATTGCATTATAAATGGGATGCCATTGATGAAAAAACAAGGTGTCTGAATTTTTCTCTTTTTGTATTCCCGCATTTTTTAAACGCTCGTAA
The DNA here is from genome assembly GCF_900129035.1 of Psychroflexus salarius. Taxonomy (GTDB): domain Bacteria; phylum Bacteroidota; class Bacteroidia; order Flavobacteriales; family Flavobacteriaceae; genus Psychroflexus; species Psychroflexus salarius. The sequence goes on from NZ_FQTW01000007.1 coordinate 94,409, forward strand.
AAATCGATATCTTCAGAACCGTAAAAGTGATAAAATTCATCGTAACCTTCAATCCTCAAAAAGTTTTCTCTACTCACCAAAACCATACCATTAACATCACCGTGATGCTTGATTTGATTTGCATTAAATTTCCCTTTAGTAATCTCTTGTTGAGTTATTTCTTGTTTAAGATATGAGAGCTTGAAAAGTGAAAACATATTGGCTTTTGCAAGGTTAGTCATCTTACTGACGGCGTTAATATCAAAACAAATATCGACATCAGCTACAAAAACAAATTCTCCTTTGGCTTTTGAAGCGGCATAATTAAGCGCTTTACTTTTATTCCACAACAAACCTGGATGTGCCATATAATGATAGGAAGCAAAAGAAAAACCTTCAATTACCTTTTGAATACGAGTTGCGAAAGCATCATCACTACCATAATCAACAAAGACCACTTCAAAGTTACTTTCATTTTGGTTTACTAGTGACTTCAACGAGTTTTCAATACGTTGTTTTTCTCTATTTCGATAAGCGTATAAAATGCTAATTTTCAAACTTCAATTTTTAATAAAAAATTCATCTTTTATATCAACTGTCAATTTAAAATTAATAATTCGACCTGTTTTTATCTATAAGCTTAAATTCATTAAATAGTTTTCTAAATCTTTTCGATTTAATACTAGCTCTTGTTCGGTTTCCCAAAGCTTATACATGGCTTCAATTTTTTTTGCTAAACAGTTTATACTTTTTTCATTATTTGGCGTATGGAGTTCATGGTTTTTACCTAGCAAACGCATTGTTTCACTAGTTGTTGGCCCTATATGTAAAATGGGCTTATTAGCCACTACTAAATGTGGTATTTTACCAGGTAAAAATGGACTCAACCAAGTATCGGCTTCAATAACTACATTAACACTTGCTAATTTCTGAAGTTGAAAAACAATATTAAATTGTATATAAGCATCGTGATTGATGATGTTGTCATTTTTTAAAACATGCATTTTATTTTTATGTCCTTCGAAAGCTCCACCAATAAATATTAATCTAGCATTTTCTTTTGCTGATGAGTTATTACTTAAAAACTTATTAAAAGCCTTCATCAAAACAAAAGGTGGCCTCTGTTTCATTAAGCTACCCGCATGTAACAAGTTAAAATTATTTTCATCAAAAAAAGATGGTAACTTAATTGTGTTGTGATTATTGGTTTTTAAATGGGTTGTAATTTGATGTGGTATAATTAAGCGCTTATGCTCATTATTGGGGTAATATGATTCCATCCATTGGGCAAGCAATTCACTTGGGTAAACTAATTTAGCTGCCTTGGCATATAATTCTAAAAAAAACGCTCTTTTTTGTAAAGATCCAGGCTCAGCCCAATCATAAGGCCTAGGATAAGCATACATCGGATATGGGTCATGAATATAAGCGTACCATTTGCTATGCCATCGAGGACTTTCTAATACGGCTTTATGCGGCCTAAAACTGGCTGCTTTGCTACAAGTAAGTACAATATCGTAAGCTTCAGGATGTTCTTGTTGTAGTGATTTTTTAAATCGATTAACATCTTCAAAATGAGAAAATGAAAAACCTAGTTTAGCTTCTACTCGTTGATTAAGCTTAATCCCAAATTTCTTTAAAAAAGTATTGAGTTTGCTTAACCAATAATATTTAGAAGTTTTATACCGCTTGACTACTTCAGTTTTAAAGCTTGGTTGTTCTGTATAGTTTTGATCTAAGTGCAGCACTTTAACTTCATGCCCAATTTTAATTAAGTTATGAATTAAGGCTAAACGACCTTTAACACCGCTTGAATCGTTGGGGTTGATGCTTTCAATCAGCATAAGGATTTTCTTTACTTGATTACTCATTTCTTCAGTAAAAAATTTAAAATTTGCTCAGCTGCTTTTCCTGCCCCATAAGGGTTTTGTTCTTTGCTTAAAGTTTTAGGTTGATCTAGGTATTGCGTTGCTTTACTAATAATTTTAGGTGCATCTGTACCAACTAACTCAGCAAAACCTTGCTCAATGCCTTCCATGCGCTCGGAAGTTGCTCTAGTAACTAATACCATTTTACCTAAACTTGGCGCTTCTTCTTGAATGCCACCTGAATCAGAAATAATTAAATCACAGGCTTTAAGTAAGCCAATCATCACAGGATAACTTACAGGAGCTATAAGGTGTATATTTGGTAAGTTGCCAAGCCCTTGTTGCACAACATCTTTTACATTGGGATTTAGATGTACAGGATATAAAATTTCAACATCTGAGCGTTTGGCTAGCTGAGCTAAAGCCTTACAGAGTTGTATAAAGCCATCCCCAAAATTTTCTCTTCGATGCCCTGTAACTAAGATTATTTTTTGGCCTATCTCAATTTTATTTAAAATTTGCTCTAGTTCTTTGGGCTCATTGTGTTTGGTGATATTAAGTCCCCATTGCAATGCATCTACCACTGTATTTCCCGTAATAATACATTCTTCTTTTTTAACACCTTCATTTATCAAACAATCGTAAGCCTTTTGGGTTGGCGCAAAATGGGCATTAGCAATTCTACCTGTGAGTTGCCGATTGATTTCTTCAGGAAAGGGCGAATATTTATTGTAAGTTCTTAAACCAGCCTCAACGTGACCAACCCTAATTCCTCGATGAAAAGCGGCTAAAGCCACCATGCTGGAGGTTGTAGTGTCACCATGCACCAAAACCCAATCGGGTTGCTCTTTTAAAAGCACCTCATCTATGGTAGAAATTATTCGAGCACTTAATTGGTTTAAAGTTTGATTGGCTTGCATTAAATTCAAATCAATATCAGGTATGATTTGAAAAAAGTCTAGGACTTGGTCTAGCATTTCCCGATGTTGTGCTGTTACACAAACCAAAGTTTCAACTGCTTGATTTTCTTTACATCTTTTTACCAAAGGTGCCATTTTTATGGCTTCTGGGCGAGTGCCAAAACAGATGAGAATTTTCATTTAGATTGAATTATATCTTAGATAGTTTTTATAAGCTTGTTTTGCTTTATACAATGCAGTGCGGTACAACTCTATCTTTGTTTTTGGCTTATACTTTTCTTTTTTGGCACATAATTGGTTAACCTTATTTTCCCAATCTTTACCTAACCAAGCATCAAAAAAGTCTCGCTTGGCGCCATTTTTATACCAACTTCTTGCTTCATCAACATTTTTTGGATTATGAATGTGATAAGCTGGATAATGAGTATCGATAAAAATATCGAAACCTAAACATTCAGCTCGGGTACAGATATGCCGATCTTCACCATTAAAACCTAAATTAGATATTCTTGAAAAATTAACGCCAGCATCGAGCGCTTTTTTAGAGATTAATGTACAAGCGCCACCTGCACCAACTTTATAAGTACCAGGATTTTGTAGCTGAAGAATGGTGTTTGGGTTAGTATAAGACCAAGAATGCACATCCCAGCAATTAGGCTTTACGAAGGTTTGATCAGTAAATAAAGTCCAAAACAATTCAAATACGAAATCTTTGTTAAGTGTATTTAAGTGAGCAAGTGTATTAGGATTTAATACCAAGTCTGCATCGACTAAAAATAAGACATCATACTTGTTTTCTTTAGCTAGTGTAATGGCTTTATTTTTTATAAAAATAATTCGGTCAACTTTTTCTTCTGTCCAATTGTGCTTTTTATAGCTTGAGGTAGAATCTATCCAATTTTTTTCTACAATTATATTATGGTCGGGTTGGTGCAAACTGTCTACATAATCTTCTGCTTCTTTGGTGTTGTTATCGTTATAAAAGAGCACATCTATCTTAAAGCCATCAGGTAACTGTTTTAGCATAGAAGGTAACGTAACTTCTAGTACCTTTTTAGGTTTACATAATGGTGAGAATAGGAGAATTTTTTTCATTGGTTTAATTTTTTAAAAATCTTGTGGTCCAATAACTTGTTGTGCGATTAAGTGCATATTTAAAACTAAAAAAGTCACTTTTAAAAAGTTTAGTGATAAGTAATAATATATCTGTTTTAAAGCGATAACCTAATCCTTTCCATTTTGGATTATTAAGTAAATATAACTCTGCTTTGGTTTTTCCAGAAGCTCTTGCCATACGCATAATATAAGAATAAGTTAAGCGTTCTTTAGGAAGATAGTGATAAAATGTATTACTGCATAATTGCCTAATCTTAAATCCCTTTTTTCGAACTATTTGGCAAATTTCTGAATCGCCTCCTGATGCTAAGGAATTTCCTTTTCGATCTGACATAGAAAAACAAGCACCTTCAATAAATTTTTTATGTAATAACATACCAGCGCCATACACATTAGACACATCACCATCTTTCCTACAGCCTATTGCGTAGATCGATTTATGCTTATCAAACCATTTTGGTGGGTCAATTTCACACTTTTCTACTCCGTTTCCACCCACAATCCCGAAGTCAGGATTATCACTAAGGAAATCATAAGCTTTTTGAAGGTAACTTTCATTCAACCAATTGTCATCATCGCAGAATAGAATTAAATCATATTTTGCTGTATTTGCACCTCTTGATCTAGCATAATTTAAACCTGGCTTACTTTCTTTAACAATGCTTGTACGCCCATTAAGTTGATGCATTTGTTGTATACAGTCGTTAACTGTTTGTACCGTTTTATCTGAACAATTATTATCAACAATAATCAACTCCCATGGAAAATTAGTTTGCTGTAAGTTAAGGTGCTCAAGCGTTGGTTTAATTCTTTGTTCTGAATTATAGCAACATATAATGACTGAAATACCGTTCATTATTTTAAATTCTCTTTGGTTAATTTCATAAATGTAGTATCAAACTTGATTTTTTCTTTGTAAGGTTGATAAAGAAAACTGCTTATTTTTCTAAAGATAAAATATTGTCTAGCTAATTCTAAAATAAATGATTTTATAGGAAATAAAGATTTTAAGGTAAATGTATACTTTAAAGCACTTAGTAGTGAAAAGTTATAGTAGCCATTTTGAATTGGCAGCCTTATTAATACCCTTGCGATGAGATTCTTAATTTCAGAAGAGAAAGTAACTATTAAAGCTTTACTTTTTATGAGTGAAATAACAGCGTCAATACTTTTTTTAAGATTTATGAAAAATTGTTTATCCTTTGCCTTAGTTGAAATTTTATCGCTACTATCAATGCGATAAAAGGTATCAATATCACAAGATTTAAAATGAAGACTTGGTTTTTCTAAGAGCATTTTAATATGGAATTCCCAGTCTTGCCAAGATTTCAAATGTTCATTCCATAGCTCCTTTTTTTTATAGAAAAACGTTTTTTTCCAAACTATTGCTATCGGTGGCCATAGCATATTTTGTTTCAGAAAATCATTTACTAAGTTATTTAATTGTAATTGATCTTTATTATCAGGTAGAATATTCCACAAAATTGAACCATCTCCAGAAATTTTATTAAAAGTTTGACTCAGGGAAACAATAGCATCAAAATTCCCGTTTAAAAACTCAAGTTCTTTATTTGATAAAAAATATGGAGAAAATAAATCATCACTATCCAACCAATTCACATATTCCCCTTGACTCATTTTAAACCCATAGTTCCGCGCGCCATTCCCACCTGGCAAGTGTTCTTCAGGTCGGTGATAATATTTAAACCGTGCATCTTTTTTTACATACGCTCCTACAACTTCATCTGTATGATCGGTTGAGCCATCATCAACCACAATGCATTCCCAATTGTGGTAGGTTTGTGCTAATACAGAATCCAGCGTCTCGCCAATGAGATGTGCGCGATTATAAGTCGGAATAATAATTGAGACCAGTGGTTGTTCTCGCATGTGTATGGTTTGGTTAGTTAACGCAATATTACAAAAATTTCAGTTAATAGTTATCAGTGAAGCGTGAATCGTAAATTGTGTAATGGTATAATAGTATAGTTGTGTAATAGTAAAATCGGTTGTCGGATGTCTGTTATCAGTTGTCAGTGAGTCGTGAATTGTGAATTGTGTAATAGTGTAATCGTATAGTGGTGTAGTAGTAAAATCGGTTTTCTGTTTTCAGTTGTCTGTTCTCAGCTTTCAATGAATAGTGAATGTTGAGTTGTAAAATCATACAATCAAATCATAATAAAATCAGTTTTATCTTCTCAATTGATGTTAATTTTACAGTTCAATTTTTAAACAAAAAAGTATAGAACTAGTTTAGCTTGTTATAGCATCCAAAATAGTTAAAACAGATCATTAAAATCTTACAACTAATTTAATTTTGTAAATTTGATGCTATGGATTTAAGCTTAGAACATAAAAAAATTGAACTCATTCAATGGTTATCTACATTGAACGATACTTCTTTGATTGACCAATTAATGAAGTTGAGAGAAAAAGAAAAAGCAGAGTGGTGGAACGAAATTTCAGCAGATGAAAGAGCGTCCATTGAAAAAGGAATTCAAGAAGCTAACCATAAAAAATTAACCTCTCACTCAAAAGTGAAGGGAATTTATGAAAAGTGGTTATAAAATACTATGGACTGAAAATGCCATAGCCGAACTTAAAGAAACTACTGAATACCTAGAAAACAACTGGTCTGAAAAAGAGTTGAAGGCCTTTGCCGCTAAACTAGATCATACAGTTGAACTCATTTCAAAAATGCCTGAACTATTTCCAGAATCACTTCATAAAAAACACATCCGAAAAGCTGTTATTGAAAAGCATAATAACCTTTATTATAGAATCAATAAAAATTCAGTTGAAATTGTTTCCTTATTTGCAAACAAAAAGAATCCAAACACAAAATACCTATAAAAATACCTATAAAAATTCCTTGTAATAGTCTTCAGTTGTCGGTCTTCAGTGATTAGTAAATCGTGAGTCGTAAATCGTGTAATAGAATAATGGTGTAATTGTGTAACAGTAAAATCGGTTGTCGGATGTCTGTTGACGGTTTTCGGTTTCCTGTTTTCGGTTATGGGTTAACTGGCAACGGTTTCCTGCTCTAAGTTTAAACTTGTTCATTTGGTTAAGCCTTTTTTTTATTGATTTGCCAATAGCCACCATTAGCGGGGCCGATTCTTTTGATTATGTTTTTGTATTGCAGTTCCTTGAGGTATCTTTGCACAGTTTTTTGTGTAAGACCCAGTAAACCTGACATTTGCTTGGCAGAGTATTTGGGGTTACTTCTGATAAACTCCACTATCTTTTTTTCATTTTCTGCGACATTTTCTACGACATTTTCTATGACATTTTCTATGACATTTTCTGTTTTTTTACCATATATCTTAACTAAAAAACCATTGCTTTGGTTTTGAAAATTGGGCTTTGGCAGTCCTGCTTCAGAACAATAATTAATAATACGCTTTATGCCTGAGCCATATTTTTCTATAAGCCCCATACTTCTATATATATCGGCAATCAACTTGTTTCGTGGTGTAATTGTGTAACAGTAAAATCGATTGTCGGTTGTCGGTTTTCAGTGAGTCGTGAATCGTGAATTGTGTAATAGTGTAATCGTATAGTGGTGTAGTAGTAAAATCGGTTTTCTGTTTTCTGTCTTCAGTTATCAGTAACCAGTGATTCGTAATTCTTTTGTTAGCTCAAAGCTTTAGGCAATAGACTTTAGGCTTTTTTACTTATTCGCAGATTCGCATTTTATTTAATTCTTCTAAAACCTCAACACAACTTAAATCTTAAAACGGCCTATCGAGACGAAAGCGTAAAATTGACAGCGAAATTGGTGTTTAATTTTAGACTGTTTGAGACTGATGAAAGAAGTCGAGTTTCTAAAATTTAGCCAATGAACCTACAATTTAGATTTTGTATCGTCAGCCTAGTCCCGAGTCCCGAAACATCGGGGCGGGATTGTTTCTCCCGAAACTTCGGGATTGCGTCAAGGCAAAATGAAAAGAAATTAATTAGTTATCAGTTAAACGTGAATCGGTATCAGAGAACCGTGAATAGTGAATAGTGAATCGTGTAATGGAATAATGGTATAGTTGTGTAATAGTTCTCTGTTCTAGTTAATCCAAAACCTCAACACAACTTAAACCCAAAACGGCCTACTGAAAAATCAGCGTAAAATTTGACGTGATGGGTTCTGGTTCGCTGGCACTGAGCGAAGCCGAAGTGCTTATACTTAACTAAAAACATCAATATAAACTTAGCCGACTAATTTCAAGAAATACCTGTGGCTTTTGCCAAAGTGCATCACGATAGTGATCAGCATGTAGCAAAAAAGACATCTCGACTCCGCTCGATGTTAAACCTAGAATTTTAGTCTGTTTACAGTTGTCGATTATCATTTAGCGGCTGTTGTACTACATACTGAAAAAATTCCGCAATTGAATTAAATTCCTTAATTTTATAAAAAAAATTCTAAATGGAAACGATACAAATTGATATACTTAATCCAAAGGCGAAAAAGCTACTAAGAAATTTAGCTGACTTGAATTTGATAAAGATTAATAAAACTAAAAATAAATCTGACTTTTCAGATTTTCTACAAAAACTTAGATCCAAATCATCTGATGAAATTACACTTGACGAAATAACTGACGAAGTTGAGAAAGTGAGAAGTTCGCGATATGAGAAGTAAAAAAATAATCCTAGATACGAATCTTTGGATTAGCTTTCTCATATCAAAAAAATTCAATTCTATTGACAAACTGATTGAAAACAATAAGATTACGTTAATTTTTTCAGATGAATTAATAAGTGAATTTGTAGAAGTAGTAAATCGACCTAAATTCAAAAAATATTTTTCAAAAAATGATATTGAGAAAATTCTTGACTATTTTGACCAATATGGAAAACTGGTAAAAGTAAAATCTGACATCAAAATTTGTCGTGACGAAAAAGATAATTTTTTGCTTAATCTATCGATTGACTCTAAAGCTGATTACCTAATAACTGGAGATAATGATTTATTAGTTTTAAAGAAAATTGAGAGAACTAAAATCATGAACTTTACTGACTTCTTAGAACACAAAGGATAAAAGTGCGTGGTACAACAGCGTATATATTTATGGCTGATTTGTACTGAAACGAAAATTATAGTATTTTAAAAAATTAAAAGTTTAATCAGAAAGTCGAGCGGTTGTTTTCCCCCACCACAAACCATATACGCGAGACGTCGGTTATTTGCACATTCGCAGATTCTCATTTTTTGTGTATTCATTTAATTAAGCTCTAAAACCACAACACAACTTAAACCTTAAAACGGCCTACTGAAAAATCAGCGTAAAATTTGACGTGATGGGTTCGTGAAATTTCAGACTGTTTGAGTTCCATTTGTAAAATGGAATGAGTTTCTGAAATTTAGAAGCCGAACTATAAATTTAGCTTAGTTTTCATAAGCCTAGTCCCGATGCTTCGGGATTTGTTTCGTTTTTTCATCAATGGAAATCGAGGAACGAGATTCATGAACACTTAACACAACTACGACTAAGGTGAACTAAAAAATGAAAGGACATTCATAGTCAGTTGTCAGTTTTCAGTGAATCGTGATTCATAAATCGTGTAATGTTTTAATAGTGTAATTGTAGTCGAATAATAGTAAAATCCATTGTCGGATGTCTGTTGTCGATTTTCAGTGAGTCGTGAATCGTAAATTGTGTAATAGTGTAATCGTATAGTGGTGTAGTAGTAAAATCGGTTTTCAGTTTTCAGTGAATCGTGATTCGTGAATAGTGTAATAGTGTAATCGTATAGTGGTGTAGTAGTAAAATCGTTTGTCGGTTTTCAGTGATTCGTGATTTGTGAAATGGTGTAATTGTGTAGTCGAATAATAGTAAAATCGGTTGTCGGATGTCTGTTGTCGATTTTCAGTGAATCGTGATTCATAAATTGTGTAATGGTATAATGGTGTAATTGTGTAATAGTAAAATCGGTTTTCAGTTTTCAGTGAGTCGTGAATCGTAAATTGTGTAATAGTGTAATCGTATAGTGGTGTAGTAGTAAAATCGGTTTTCAGTTTTCAGTGAATCGTGATTCGTGAATTGTGTAATAGTGTAATCGTATAGTGGTGTAGTAGTAAAATCGGTTTTCAGTTTTCAGTGAAGCGTGATTCGTGAATTGTGTAATGGAATAATAGTATAGTCGAATAATAGTGTAATAGTGTAATCGTATAGTGGTGTAGTAGTAAAATCGTTTGTCGGTTTTCAGTGATTCGTGAATTGTGTAATAGTGTAATCGTATAGTGGTGTAGTAGTAAAATCGGTTTTCAGTTTTCAGTGAGTCGTGAATTGTGAATTGTGTAATAGTGTAATCGTATAGTGGTGTAGTAGTAAAATCGGTTTTCAGTTTTCAGTGAATCGTGATTCGTGAATAGTGTAATGGAATAATAGTATAGTCGAATAATAGTGTAATAGTGTAATCGTATAGTGGTGTAGTAGTAAAATCTGTTTTCAGTGAATCGTGATTCGTGAATTGTGTAATAGTGTAATCGTATAGTGGTGTAGTAGTAAAATCGGTTTTCAGTTTTCAGTTAACCGTGATTAGTGAAGCGTGATTCGTCGCGAGTGAGTCGTTAAAACTCTTTTCTTGACTTTCAATTAAAGTCTGTGGACTATAGACTGTAGACTAGGGACTGTTGACTATTAATTAAAGACTACTCACCATATTTTCTATATAAATCTAAATATTTGTGTGTGGTATGTTTAAAATCAAATGTTGATGCATGTTCAATAGCAGCACTTGACATTGTCTGATAGACGTCTTTATTTTCGATTATGTATTTTACTTTTTCTGCTAATGCAATGTGATTGCGATCTTCTACAGCATAACCTGTTTCACCTTCAACAATCGTATCTGGAAAACCACCTGATTGAAAGCCAATAACTGGTAAACCAGACGCTTGTGCTTCTAAAGACACTAAACCAAAGGCTTCTCGCCTACCATTTACATCATCATAAGTTGATGGCATCATAAATACATCTGAGTCTTGTAAATATGAAATAATTTCATCTTGTGATTTTGAACCTTCAAAAATGACGTGTTCGCATAAATTGAGTTTCTTTACCTCAGCTTCTAAAATAGGCCTGTAATTACCTTCACCTATTAAAGTGTATTTAATGTTATAGCCAAGACTAATTAATTCTTTTACTGCTCTAACGGCATAAATTTGTCCTTTTAATTGCACTAAACGCCCGACGGTGATGAGCTGAATTTCTGAATTGCTATTGATGGTTTTAACTTGTCCTTTAAATTGATTAACATCTATCCCAATAGGAATCACATGAATAAGAGATGCTTCTACACCAAGTTTTATGACTTCTTGCTTTAAATAATTGGAGTTAGTGGTAACCGCCACTACGTGCTTTTTATAAAATTCTGCGTATTTCGATTGAAAGCTTTGTTGTGTATCTAAAAAAGCATCGTAACCATGATAGGTAACGATACATTTAGGGTTCATATATTTTATTTTGGAAAGCTGTACTATTGTTGGGTACAAAGCATTATTAAAATGGACGTGCAGAAGACCTTTTTTAAAATTTTTATACTGAATTAAGGTGGCTAAAGGCGATAAGTTTTTTTTCCGTTTGAGTTTGTAATAAGGATAGATTGAACGAAGAATTTTAAAATTTAACAAGGCCAAACCAATTTGTACAAGTTTCTTGAATTTATTTTTTGAAAAATGAAAAGGTTGTACAAGATCTTCTTCTATATGATTGGTTTTTAAAAGTTGGGCTTGTGAAGAGTTTTCTAAACCCAAATACTTATCAGTATAAATCTTAATATTAAAACCTTTTTGCTTGGCATATACCAAATTAGAAACAATAAAAGTTTCTGAAATTTGAGGAAAGGATTTGAGTTTAAAGTAAATTTTCATTAAGGATTTCAGTTAATATGCCTTTATCTTTTAATGATTTTACGAGATTATGACCACCAAAACTGTAAGAATAAAGATTACATGATTTTAATTTACTTAGCCTTTCTGAATGAATTTTATCCAATTTATCGGTTGTGGAATAATAAATTGAATAAATAGTACTATTTTTTGACTTTGTTTTTAATAGAAGTCTTTTAAGATTTAAATAATTTTTTGATACAATACTATTTATCTGGTCAGACCAACGTTTATCACCATAATACGCTCTTCTGTATCTAGATATAAATGTTTGTGGAGAAAATGATATAACTCGATCAACATTTAACAAAGCACCAAACATAATTGCGGCAAAACCACCCATTGAGTTACCTATGAATATAACTTTTTTATAATCTCTAATTATATTTTCAATCTCGGATTTCAAGCTTTCAAAATTAGGCTTTGAATTTATACCGTCTTGATACCATGATTGATTGGGGTCTATTATAAAAGCTTGATCACAATTATATTTTATAAGTATATTTTTAAATTCAAATCTTGGCATGCCTATACCCATTTTTATACCTCCAAATGTTATAACTATTACATCACTCCCTTTTTTAAAAAGTAATATGTCTTTTGTCTCTTCAGCCATAATATTTAACTAAAGTAGAATTGATATTTATGTATTCTTTGAACAATTTAAGTTCAGATTCGGTGTATTGCCCTGACCAAGAATTAACTTTAGCTTTATTAGGTAACAATCCTGTAGGCTTTTTTATAATATTTAACTTAGATTTTGATAATTTTGGTTTAAACTTAAAATTAAACCTTTTAATTTTTAAATATGTTTTGTACGGATTTTTTATTAAGTCTTCATAATGTACAATCAATATTTTTTTTTCTTGCTCTGAAAATTTAATCCATTCATCACAGTGTTTAGCCCAATGCTCAAAAATGGTAAGCTTTTCATTTGTTTTTTTAGATGGGCTGCCTGTCCAATCTAATGGTGTGTTTAAAAAATCTGAAAATGAAATGGTTTCATCAATATCTTTATGTAAAAAATTAGGTGTTTTCCAAATTGAATAGGCTACTGCTCTACCATCTCTAATTATATAAATACCTGGACTTTTAAAATTCTTAATACTAGGGAAGAAATGATGCCCAAAAAGTTTCCCGTAAGAATTACCATCTTCTTTAACTTTGCGGTTAGACCAATGTCCCCAAGCAACTTGATCTAAAGACAGATCTTTATCTTGATAAAAATTTTTAGCTAAAAAAGCTTCTAAAAAATGTGTCCCAGACCTTGGATGCGAATAAACTTTCAATAAGTCTTTTTTAAAAAAATTAAAAATCATAGTTCATCATTTTTAATTCTCGAGCCCAAATAATGTCAATTTTTCTTTTAACTTGTTGATTAATTAATTTGCTATAGTGTGTATTTTTTTCTCTAAATTGAGATTTTAATTTTTTAGGTGGCAACTTTAATGGATTATCTAAATTTAACTTATCAGAAATTATCATAATAGATTCATCTAAGTTTTCAAATTTAAAAATGTCATCAACAGCAATATTTTTTCCTATAGTATATTGATCAAATCCTTTAATAATTTCAAGTTCTCCTTTATTAATAAACTCTAATAAAGAACTATATTTTTGAAAACCACCATGATGATAAAACAAAGAAACTAATTTATCATATGGGTTACGCTCAAAACAAAACTTATAATAACTATCATAGATATCTTTACCTAGGTACCTTTTAATCTCAGAAGATGACATATGATTGTAAAATCGCTTTCTCTTTCCTGTACATAAAAATTTTAAGAAATCTTTTTTGTTGTATTTAGAAAAAGGTATGTTGTAATTAATTGCACTCTGATAACCTAATTTTTTGCGATACTCTTCATCAGAAGAAGTTATAGGCGTGATGATATCGTTTTCATCACATAATTGACTCAAAGCGATTTCTAGTGTGGTACTCGCTGTTTTTTGGGTCTTAATAAAGATGAACTTATACTTATGATTAACTATCATATCTTGAAAATTTGTAATCAATTAAAACGCCTTCTTTTGATATTTGTTCTCTGCCAGTTGAATAAAAATCACCACCAACTACCGTAAATTCAAAAGCTTGTTCAATATCATCAAGTATGCCGTTTTCGTAAAAACAGCTTAATTGAATATTATATTCGCCTATTGGTAGAGGAAAATTAGGTATCTCAAGAATAATGTAATCGTTCATCGTATGTTTAATGTCAAAAAAATCATCTTGAAAAAAATTATTACATAAAAATCTAATATTCTGGTTGGAATCTATAAATCGTAATCTAAAAGCAACTTTTTTAATATCTTTTTTTGAAGTAAACCCTATCTTAAAATAGTACTTTTCACCAGAAAGTAAATTTTTTAATTCTTTCTTATTCTCAGAGTTAATTTGAATATCTGTAAACTTAAAAATATTCCCTCCTGTTCTATCTTCTCTATCTTTTAATTTTTTAAACCTCTCTTTTTTAGAACTCGACAAATAATAATCCACACTTTCCTCCGCTGTCCCTTCAAATACAGAAGTCCCATTTTCAAGCACAACGCCTCTTGTACATAAACTCTTCACAGCTGCCATATTATGACTCACAAATAAGACCGTGCGACCGCCAGTGCCAGAAATGTCTTTCATTTTACCAATTGCTTTTTTTTGGAATTCGGCATCGCCTACGGCTAAAACTTCATCAACCACTAAAATATCAGGTTCTAAATGCGCCGCCACCGCAAAGGCTAAACGTACACGCATTCCGGAAGAATACCGCTTCACAGGTGTATCTACATACATGGCACAACCGGAGAAGTCAATAATCTCGTCTTCCTTGGCTTTAATTTCACTTTTGGTCATGCCTAAAATAGCACCATTGAGGTAAATATTTTCTCTTCCTGTGAGTTCTGGGTGAAAGCCAGTACCTACTTCTAGCAGTGAAGCAATACGGCCTTTGGTTTTAATGCTACCTGTGGTGGGCATGGTGACCCGCGATAAAATTTTTAATAAGGTTGATTTACCGGCGCCGTTCTTCCCAATAATCCCCAGAACTTCGCCTTCTTGCACATCAAAATTGATATCCCGCAAGGCCCAAACATAGTCGCTTTCAGCTTTTTTAGAGCGGTCGTTTTCAGCGCCAATTTTCAAGTATGGATCATCTTTCCCGCGTACGCGGTGCCACCAACGGTTGAGGTCGTGACCCAAAGTGCCCGTCCCTACCAAACCTAAGCGGTATTGTTTAGAGATGTTTTTAGCGGTTAGTATTGTTTTACTCATCATTATTTCTTTTCAGTGTAGTATAGTGGTTTAGTGGTATAGTGGTGTAGTGGTGTAGTGGTGTAGTGGTGTAGTGGTGTAGTGGTGTAGTGGTGTAGTGGTAAGATAAATTTTCTTTCTCCATGATCAATCAATTACTATTTTTTTCTCTACAATTTCTGCATTTTTCCATTACACAATTATACCATTCTTCCATTACACTATCAGACTATTCCTCTATTACTCAATTATTCCATTACACTACTACACTACTACTCCATTCTACCATTCCTCCATTCTACTATTCCTCCACTACACAAATCTTCTATTACTCTATTACACTATTCTTCAACTCAACCATCTTCAAATCTTCGTTTTAATATATTTTTTGTAACCTATTAATAATTTTCTAACCAAATTTAATTGTTTTTCAATAGGCTCAATATCATTTGCAGTATAATCTAAATTTTTAGCAATGATGACAAGGGTATCCACTTCACTTGCTGAACCCATTGCAATTCCAATAAATTGATGAAGTTCTTTTAAGCCATTTCTAGCACTACCTTCAGCAATATTAGTAGGTATCGAAACAGCAGCTCTTCTTAACTGTGAAGTTAATCCATATGCTTCAGATTTCGGAAACTGAGAACTCATTTTATAAATCATCTTGACCAAAACCATCGACTCTTTCCATACATCCAAATCTTTATGTCCCATAATCTACACTTATTCTGACTATACTTTATTTTTTATTGATTTATCTATTTCATTGATTACTGGTTCTCGACTCCGCTCGAACCTCAAACAAAGATGAACAGCTCGAGCCTGAAAAATAGATAGAATCGAATTTTTAGCACCAATATTCCATAACAAAATTACACAATTAAACCACTACACCATTCAACCATTACACCATTAAACCACTTCTCAACTCCACCATTACACCATTCTTCCATTACACTAAACCGTATCAATAAAACTCTTCTCAGTCCGGTTAAAAATCACCAAACCGACAAGAAAGACCACGACTGAAAAACCTAAGGCATAACCAAAACTCAGCCAAGAAAATAAGCCAACGTCCATCGTCATATAACGAAAACCTTCAATAATTTGTGCCAACGGATTATATTTAAATGCCCAGTAATATTCAGGTAAATCATTCTTTACTTTACTCATCGGAAACGGCACTGCCGAAAGGTACATCAACAATTGCACAGCAAAAGTTAATAATTGGGTTAAATCACGATACTTTGTGGTGAAGGCGGAAATAATCATCCCTAAACCTAAACCAGATAAGGCCATCATTAACACATAAACCGGAAACAGCAGTAAGTTACTATTAGGACTAACTGAAGCGCCCGAACTCACATAAAATACATAAAAGCCCACAAAGATACTCAGCTGAATCCCGAACTTCACTAAATTTGAAATGGTGATGGATAGCGGCATAATCACCCGCGGAAAATAAACCTTCCCAAAGATGTTCGCATTTTTAGTAAAAGTTCCTGAAGAACCCGTTAAGCACTGTTTAAAATAGCCCCAAGCTGAAATACCAGCGAGGTTAAATAAAAAATTAGGCACCGAACCTGTACTTACATTGGCCACATTATTAAAAATTAAGGTAAAAATAACCGAGGTAAACAGCGGCTGAATTAAAAACCACAAAGGTCCCAAGATGGTTTGTTTATAGACCGTAACAATGTCACGTTTTACAAACAAAATCAACAAATCGCGGTAACGCCAAATTTCTTTAAAATTGAAATCAAGCAAAGGTTTATGCGGACTTATTTCATAGAGCCAGTCTTGCTGCTCTGCAACGGTTGAAGGTTCTTTACTCACTTGTAGTCATTTAGATTGGAGGGTAAAATTAAGTTTTATTTATGAAACGCAAAAATCTTATTTTGGGTTAAGCGGTTTTCAGTGAATGGTTGACTAGTTGACTGGAGCTAAAAAGGTGTTTTCTGTTGACTGTAGACTGTAGACTGTTGACTGTTATCAGTGATTCGTGAATAGTGAAGCGTGAGCTGTGAGTCGTGTAATGGAATAATAGTATAATAGTAAAATCGGTTATCGGTTTTCAGTGAATGGTTGACTAGTTGACTGGAGCTAAAAAGGTGTTTTCTGTTGACTGTAGACTGTAGACTGTTGACTGTTATCAGTGAACCGTGAATCGGCTTGTTAGCTCTAAGCACTACGCTCTAGACTCTAAGATTTTTTACTTAAGGCTTTTACGGCTTATAGCATATAGCTTTTTGTAGATTCGTGTAATGATGTAATGGTGTAGTTGAATAATAGTGTAATAGTAAAATCGGTTGTCTGTTGTCAGTGAATCGTGAAGAGTAGAGTTGGATTATGGCTTTCGGCTTATAGCTTACGGCTTTTTGAGGATTTGCATTTTCGTTAAGTTGTATTTTAAAAGATCCAAGCTTTTGAAATGTCACTATAAACAGCAAATGGAAGTTGACACTTAAGCATAGCTAAGTCATACTTTAAGTATAGCTTAAGTATGGCTTAAGTATTAAAACAAAAAGCGTATATAAAGGCAAAAAGCGTCAAAATAAAAAAAGAGAACATCAACAAATGTTCTCTTTTTTAAAATATAATCTTGTTAAAAAGGCTTATAAACGACCATCCACCTGCGCTTTAGGCAAGCAAGATTTAACATCGAATAAAACAGAGTTTTTGTTTTGATAATTTGACAAATCAAGCTCTAAAAATTGCTGATGTGAAACCGCTAGAACAACCGCATCATAAGTTGATGAAACTTCATCTAGTCTAAGTAAATCAATATCAAATAATGACTTCACTTCTGCTTTATCAGCCCAAGGATCACAAACATCAACTTGCATGTTGTAGGCCTTCAACTCCTCTATCACATCAATGGCTTTAGTATTTCGGGTATCAGGACAGTTTTCTTTAAATGTAATCCCTAAAACTAAAGCTTTTCCATTTTTAACCTTAGCTTCTTTATTGAGCATGAGTTTAATCACTTCAGAGGCAACATAACGCCCCATACCATCATTCATTCGTCGGCCAGATAAAATAATTTCAGGATTGTAACCAACTTCTATTGCTTTTTGAGCTAAATAATAAGGATCTACACCGATGCAATGTCCACCAACTAAACCTGGTGTGTATTTTATAAAATTCCACTTTGTTGCAGCCGCTTCTAGAACATCATCAGTATCTATATCTAAGAGTCTAAATATTTTTGAAAGTTCATTAACAAAAGCAATATTGATATCTCGTTGTGAATTTTCGATCACTTTAGCGGCTTCAGCAACTTTAATGCTTGGCGCTAAGTGAGTACCTGCAGTAATCACTTTAGCATAAAGATGATCGATGTATTGGGCAACCTCTGGCGTTGAACCTGAGGTAACTTTTAAAATTTTAGTAACGGTATGGGTTTTATCACCTGGATTAATGCGCTCAGGTGAATAGCCAGCATAAAAATCGGTATTAAATACTAAACCAGAAGATTGTTCAAGCACTGGCACACAAACTTCTTCGGTTACACCAGGATAAACGGTAGACTCATAAACCACAATATCTCCTTTTTTAAGAACTTGACCAATGGTTTCACTAGCCTTGATGAGTGGTGTTAAAACAGGTTGTCTATTTTTATCAGTTGGTGTAGGTACGGTAACGATATGAATGTCTGCTTGTGATAAAACTTCAGCCGAAGCGGTAATAGTTAAACCACTTATTTCATCTTCTTTCAAAACCGATTGCAACAAGTGATCTTCAACTTCTAAAGTATGATCGTGACCTTGGTTTAACTCATCTACACGTGCTTTATTAATATCAAAACCAATAACTTTAAATTGTTCAGCAAAAGCTACCGCCAAAGGTAAACCGACATAGCCTAAGCCAATAATTGCAATACAGGGTTGTTTTTTCATTTTGGTTAATTTTATTTAAATAGTTTTCGGAGACGTTTTTTAATTTTTCGCTTAATTTTTTTACGCCAAGAATAGGTTTTTTCGAGCTCATGATAGCCGTTGCCATAACGCCCATAACCATAACCACCATAACCGTAGCCGTAGCCATAACCGTAACCATAGCCGTAGCCATATTTGGCTTTATGCTCAAAGTAATTAAGTACAAAACTAATATTGCTTACTTCGCCTTTTTGGTACTTCTCGTTGATTAAACCTAGCATGCCATTTTTGGTATAGTTTTGGCGCACAAGGTACAAATTGGCATCGCTATATTTAAAAAGATTAACAGCATCTGAAACAAGACCTATTGGCGGTGTATCAAGTACGATATGGTCATAACGCTTTTTAAGTTCATCGATAAAAGCATCCATTGTTTCACCCATTAATAATTCTGAAGGGTTTGGTGGGACCGGACCAGAGACTAATAAATCAAAGTTATCAAAATCTGTCTGTTGAATAACTTCATCAAGAGACTTTTGCCCTATCAGATAATTTACAACGCCTGTATCATTCGTTAAATTGAAGTCATCAAAAATTTTAGGTTTACGTAAATCTAAACCTACCAAAATGGTTTTTTTACCACTCAAAGCAAACACTGAAGCTAAATTGATGGCCGTAAAAGTTTTTCCTTCACCACTAACAGATGAGGTAACTAAGGTGGTTTTAGTGGTTTGATCTGAAGACTTTTGTTGCTTATATAAAAATTGTAAACTCGCGCGAATACCTCTAAAGCTTTCTGAAATTGAAGATCTAGGTTTACTTAAAACAGCAAGATTAGAGTCCAGCGTACTTTTACCAATTAAGCCAATAACCGGGATTTGTGATAACTTCTCGATATCAGTTGGGTTTGATATCTTGTTATCTAACAAAACAATTATAAATACAAAAACTAAAGGAATTAGTGAACCTAACAAGATAGCCATAACATAATTAAGCTGGGTGTTGGGGCCAATTTTACCACCACCAGTATCTTTGGCTTCATCAATAATTTTAATGTCACTGACATTAGCCGCTTTAATCAGACTTGCTTCATTCCTTTTTTGAAGGAAAATAGTATAAGTATTTTGACTGATTTGGAAGCGTCGCTCTATTTTTAGCAATTCTTGCTGGTCTTTAGGTAATTCACGGACTTCAGCTTCTATCTGTGCAATTTTAGTTTGCAAATCTCGACGCTGTTTACGTAGTAAATTTCTAGAAGAGCTCAAGTTTTCAAGAATCACCCGTTTTAATGCATCAATGTTTCGATCGATATCAGCGAAATTAGGCATTTTAGATTTTAAGCCATAACTATAACTTCCTCTTTTTAATGATAATTCAACAATTTTCCCGACTGCCTCACTAATGCTAGATTCTTCAATCCCAGCGACTGAAGGTGCTGGCAAATTAGAATAATCGGTGCGTTTAACTAGGTAGGTTTCGAGATCATCATAATAATCTAATTGGCGTTCAAGTGCAATAATCTCGTTATCGTATTCTCTTAGTTTCGATTTTAAATTGGCACTCTCTTCTGTTAAATCAATAATATCATTTTCAATTTTAAATTGATTTAACTCTCTTTCTACATCCGACAGTTCTTTAGACTTTTCAGTCAAAATACTATCAACAAATCGGATTGTTTTAGTGGCAAATAAGTTTTTCCGTTCTAGAGCATCCTGACTTAAAACTTTAACAGTTGTGTTGAGATAATCTACTAATTCAGCCTTATTTTGACCTGTAAGGCTCAAGTTAATGATAGAAGAACCTTTAGATTCAGTTCTAATATCAATATTCTGGTAACGCTTTACTGTTGAAAAAAAACTTTTAAACTGAACGTAATAGGGTTTATTAAAGTTTATCGGATTTCCATTTAACAAGACTCTACCTTTAAAAAAAGGCGTATTAATGGTATCACTAAACTGAAATACTTGTTTGTAAACTTGATTAGGAAGCATTTTTCGCTTAGACTCAAGCGTGCTATATTTTATTAAGTTAACTGCTTTTTGAGCTTTATCTAAATCTTTAAATTCAACTTTAAACTCAAACTGGTTAGAGTCAATTACCCTTATTTGAAAAGGAATCCCTTTAGCTTGGTACTTTAAAGTATCATCAAAAAAGAAGAATGGAACTTCATCATAAGCGTTGACTCTTTGATATTCCCCGTCTTTTTTATAATCAATATAAGAGCGTAGTTTTTTAACTACTTTCTCATTGTGGGTTCGCGTTGATAGAGTGGTTACAACCGTAGAAACTTTGTCTGAAACACCACCATAATTAAAGGTTAAACTAGTGTTAGCCGTAAACAAAGGATTGCTATCATCTTTAACCGTAATCATACTACCAATTTTATATACGGGTAGTTTTCTAACATTAATGTAGTAGGCTATCCCTAAACCAATAAGCACACAAACAATTACTAAGTACCAATAACTCAATATTTTAAAGATAAATCCTTTAAAATCGAAATTAGTGGTTTTGTCTTCTAACTCAAATTCTTCCTCCATATTTACAATCTCAATAAAATAATAGTTATAGAGGTAACCACACCTAATATTGTCGTAAAAATAGCAAATGCATTCTCGCCTAAACCAATAGCTTTTTGAGGAAGTGTATCAACAATGATTACATCATTAGGTTGAATATAATATTCATCTGAGGATAAAGCAGAAATATCGGTAAGGTCAACATTAAGCATTTGCTGACCACCAGGATATTGCCTTAAAATGCGAACATTTTTACGATCTCCATAAGTTGAAATATCTCCTGCATTAGCAATAGCTTCCATAATTGTGACTTGTTCTTTATAAATCACTTGACTTCCGGTGCCAATTTCACCAATGGTTGTATACCTCAAACCAGCCAGTTTAACAGTTACAAAAATATTAGCTTCTTTCTTAAAATAATCTTTTAGCAACTTGGTTTTTAAAGCCTGCTCAATTTCTTCCAGAGTTAACCCAATAACTTTAACTTTACCGAGCGTAGGGACGTCAATTTCACCTCTACGATCAACTAAAAAACCATCAAAATAAGCTTGCTCTTCAGTCGTTGCATTATTATTAACATTAGATACAGGATTAAACATTCCTACAACTTCTTGATCAAGCGCTTTAAAACGGACACTTAATAAATCATTGATTTGAACACGATAAGGTTCAGGGAGTTCTCTAAGCTGAAGGATAGAGTCTATGCTTTGCTTATCCTTGTTATTAGTTTGCAAATAATTTAAACGTTTAGTACTTATACATGAACTCAGAAAAACAACTGATAAACAAAGAAGAAGGATAGATTTACTCATTAAAGACTAGTTATTTCTAATAGACAAATATAGTTTATAGAATTAGAAAACAAAACTATCCGAATAAATTAAAACTAAAAAAAAAGCCTTTCCTAAGGAAAAGCTTCTACAAAGTATTAACTCTGATTTAATTGAATAATTAAATTATTCACAACACAACAAATTAAATGCGGTCTGGACGAGACTCGAACTCGCGACCCCCTGCGTGACAGGCAGGTATTCTAACCAACTGAACTACCAGACCATTTTACTTTTGCGATTGCAAATATAAAACCAATTTTTAAATCTGCAATAGATTTAGCTGCATATTTTAAATAAAAAAACAAGTTAATATCTAATAACCTGCTTATCAATAAAGTAAGTTCTCAGAAAAGTTTCAACTGATTGATTTACATCAACACTATAAAAAGGAAAGCCTTGCGCATTAGCTAAATCTTGAATTTTACGCAGGTGTTTATAAGCTTCTTTTTTGTATATACCTTTTATTTTATTAGCCTGTATATTCTCATTAATTTTATATTCTAAATCATGAAGATTCAAGGATTCTAATTCAGAAAAATCAAAGTTCAATTCCGTTTTGAAATCTAATATGTTGAAGACTATAAGTCGATGTTTTTTATACTTGAAGAATTTAAAAGCCTCAAGAATATCTTGTGAATCATTTGAAAGGAAATCACTAAATATAACAACCACAGAACGCTTAGGAAGTGAATTCGCAATCAGTTCAAAATTTAAAGCATAACTAGTACGAAAACCCGATTTATGAGAGTTAATTAAATTTTGTTCTAGATGTTGCAAAAGTAGATTATAATGATTGATAGTATTTTTGGTATTAGATGAATAATTTACATTATCAGTAAAACAACTTAAACCAAATGCATCACGTTGTTTTAAAAGAAGCTTCATTAAGACACTTATGCAAATAGATGAAAATCCAACTTTTTGATTGTAACGAGATGCTTCAACTGGATAGTACATGGATTTAGAAACATCTAGTATAAAGTGGCATCGTAAATTAGTTTCATCAACATACTTTTTAGTATAAAACTTATCAGTACGTCCATATAATTTCCAGTCAATATTCTTAGTACTTTGGCCGTTTATATACTGTTGATGTTCAGCGAATTCAGGTGAGAAACCATGAAACGGACTTTTATGAAGTCCTGATATGAAACCCTCTGCGATACGATTAATTAAAAATTGAAATTCAGTTAAATTAGGCTGGTCAAAAAAAAATGACATAAAAAAAGGTTTAGTTAATACTAAACCTTAAAGGTAAAAATATGAATCTATAATTTACAAATTACTATCTAATATTTCAACATACGTTTCCTTTTGAGCAACACCGACCTGACGTTTAACTAATTCACCATTTTTAAAAACCAAAACAGTAGGTATATTTCTTACACCATATTTAGCAGCAAACTCTTGATTTTCGTCAACGTCTACTTTACCAATGATAGCTTTTCCTTCATAATCATTTGAAAGCTCGTCAATAATCGGAGCTAACATACGACAAGGACCACACCATGCAGCCCAAAAGTCAACTAAAACTGGTTTATCACTATTTAAAACCTTTTCTTCAAAATTTGAATCTTTTATTTCTAATGCCATAATTTTAATTTTAAACAAAAATACTAAATATAAGATACAATAGGTAAAATTAAATGTAAATACTATCTAAAAAGTAAAAAACCCTTTAGAAGAATAATCTAAAGGGTTTTGTTATAAAAGGAAGGCGGCGACCTACTCTCCCACGATTGTAGTACCATCGGCGCTAACGAGCTTAACTTCTCTGTTCGGAATGGGAAGAGGTGAGC
>NZ_FQTW01000011.1 GCF_900129035.1 Psychroflexus salarius
ACTTTCCCTGCTGAAGTTTCTAGCTCAACCACATAAACACCTGAGGCTAATCGACTCACATCAACTTGAGATTGCGTGGTTGTTAGCACCTCTTGCCCTAAGGTATTGAAAATGTTAACTGAATTGATCTCAACTGACGCTGGTAATTCAATTTGTAACTGATGAATCACTGGATTAGGATACAAGCGAACTTGTCCGGCATCAAAACTTTGGTTATTTAAAGGCACTTCTTCAAAACTTAAATGAAAACGATTTTGATCTATACTCTCTGGCACATTAGCATCAACTGTAAAGTCATAAGTTGTGCTTTCCGTTAACTCGGTTTGTGTATTTAAATAGCTGTCATTTAAGTAAACCTTAAGCGTTTCAGGCTGATTCCCTAAGTTGAAGCTTAGGCTGTAAGCCGTATCTTCATAGTTCATCATCAATAAATCAATTTGATGGCCATCAGTTGGGATGTTTTGCTTATCAATCGATTTAAAGCCATTGTTCACAATCGCATAGTTTTCACCTGGATTGGCTAATTTGCTCGCATCTTCATCACTACCAATCGTGGTATAGTTTTCATTAAAACGTAAACCTATGGCATCGCTTTCCATCTCACCGTTTTGTAAAGCTGAGGCTTTATATAAACGCGAGTTGATGTAAAAATTAGTGTAGGTACTAAAAATACTAACTTGATCTTGAGAAGTAGCTTTATCAGCTTCATTAAAAGTGATTGAGCCATTACCCGTAGCCGTGTTTTGTACAAAAAAGGCTTGGCCTGGTGCAATGTATTGCGAGGCATCAGAGCTACTTGGACTTGGAGCTGTGATATTTCCAGTAGAAACTTGAACGGTAATATAACCGCCATTACCATTAGATCCAGCTACAGAAGCATCCCAAACATAGATAAAATCTGTAAGATTAGATTTAGTTACCGAAGCAAAGTCAACCACAGCTTGATAAGGATTACCAACAAAACTATAGTTATCAGCTGCAGAGGCTATAGTTGGTGAATAACTTCCTGTATACATTGTACCCGAAGCACTTAAAGTCGTTGCAGTCGCTGAAGCTTCATTATTAGTTAAGTCGATGGTTCGGTCACCACGCACCATTAAACGGTAAGGCGTTCCTGCTGAAATCACATCACTTGTTGATGTTACAGCTTGCCAACCAGCGCCACTAGATTGATCGGTGATTGTATTGTCGAATGTAAACATAGACGAATTATTAGTACTTGTAGCGTCAAAACCATTGGTAGCGCCACCTGTACCCGTAATATGCGTGTCTTGCTGCCAAGCATTGGCGATGCTTGAACCATCAACTGCAGAACTCATCAAACGAAAAGCACGTTTGGCTGGAATAAAACGCTCGACTTCAACTGTTCCTGTGCCAGAAATAGTGCCTGTAAATTCATCAAATTGAGCAGTTGATGTAGCATTACTCTTAAAAGTGATTTGGCCGTTATTATTTATACTTGTGGTGATAGATAAGATATCGTTGACTTCAACTGAGGCTGAGTTTTCTATGGTAACTTCAGCTAAACTAATTGGTGATGTTAGACTTGCTTCATTGTCTACAACTAACATGGTTTCAGTAGCTACAGCATTTCCATTAGGATTCTTAGCATCTAGCCAGGCGTTATTCAAGTAGATATAATCGGCTTGTATAACTTCTACGTCAAAATTGAAAGTAGAAGTGCCACCACCTTTACCATAAACTTTAAATTCATTAGTGGTTGTTCCAGGAGAAAAAGTTTCTCCACTTCCTGAACCAGTAATTTGTTCTATTGCGTAAGGGATTTCAATAATTGCATATCGAATTAAATTTTCTGGAAGATCGTTCCAACCACCATCTGGAAAGATTTCACCAACATCTTCACCACTACCTGAGTTTGAAGGGTTGCCAGTATTCCAATTGGTATAAATAAATTCTTCGCCGGTTTCCCAAACATAGACTCCTTCGTTTTGCTGATCGTTAAGCCCTATGTATGCATTGCCAAGGCTATTGTCGGTTAGATAGCTTGCAATAAAACTATTTTCTTCTGGATTAGTAATTGTGGCAAAATGTGCGTCTTGAATAGCACTAACTTGCGTTGAAAAATTAGTGAATGTATTTTGAGCATTTGAAATAAAATACGTGTGCCCATTAAAAACTCCCATTTTGGTAAATCCAGTTGGTGTTGGTGGGTAATTATCTAAGCTTTGTGGAGCTAAACAATTCGTAGAGCTTAAAGGTAAATTGTAATTAACAGTTTTACCAGATGGGTTAGTAGTATAATCTAAAATATCGTCAGGTGCAGTACCAACTGTTGGCGTAAAGTTATTTATAACGTTTACAACAGCAGTTCCTGTAGCAACATCACCTGAATTACTAGTAGCCGTTAAAGTTACCGTTGTTCCATTAGGGTTTAAATTGTTAGACCCTGTATACCAGCTGTTTTCATTTAAGCTTCCTGTAAAAGTACCGTTGCGTTCAGTTGAAGATAAATCTATGGCTTCGGTACCAAAATCAGAATTAAAGGCATAATGTAGAAGTAAGTTATTATTAACGCTTGATAAATTGTTATTTTTTGCTGCTAAGACTTCAGCCGTATCTAAAGCATTTTCCCAAGCGCGGAAATTATCCATATAACCATCAAATTGACCACCACCATTTTCAGATGCACCAATTCTCAATAGTCCAGGAGATGCGGTTGGGTTTGATGTATTTAGCGTTGTAGAAGCAACTTCTATTCCTTCAATATAAATTTTCATGGTAGATGTTGATGGACTGTAGCTTATTGCAACATGTTGCCATTCATTTAATGAAATGCTATTTAATGGAGAGTTTAAATAGGTCCAACCACCAGCACTAAATCTATTTATTCCGAAAACTAATTGATTGTTTGCATTAATGTAAAACATGGTAGTTAATTTAGTAGGCCAAGATGCACCACCAAGTGTTTTGGATAAAATATAAGTGTTAGCGTTACTTCTTGGGTAAATTTGCGTTTCAAAAGTAAAACCTTTACTACCACCAAAATCTAACGGTGCACTTCCATCTATTTGAATGTGACCGTTACCTTCAAAATTAAGGCTCACACTAGATGATGTAGTATTCAAATCGCTACAATCAAAAGTAGACTGGTCTAAACTTAAGCTGGCGATTCCTGAAACAGATGAACTTCCATTATCAATATCTTGTGCTGTAATACTTGCATTGCCAGAAGGGTCTAATGTAACATCTATATTTTGAGTGATTACGTTAGGAAAGTCTGTAACGGTTACATCAAAACTACAAGCAGCAGTATTACCAGATGCATCAAAAGCTTCAAAAGTTACCGTGGTTGTGCCTATCGGGAAACTACTTCCAGATTCAAGGCCACTGGTTTGTAAAACGTAAGCTTCATTTTGGTCTAATTGTAGAATATATCTTTCATTGCCAGTACCTCTTGCTCCAACATCATTCCAAGAGCCGCCACTAGATATTGTAACATAATCTTCAACGCCATCTGTATTATTTGGTTCACCTGCTCGCCAGTTGGTATAAGTTGATGAGCTTCCGTCTTGCCAAACAAAACTACCTTCAGAAGCATTATCAGAATAGCCGATATGCGCTTCAGATATACCATTTGTTGAAAGTGCATTGGCTAAAAAGGCGTTTTGAGTAGCATTGTTAACTGTTGCTACTGTACCGCCACGGTTAATAGCATCTGCAAATGCGTTAGCGCCAGAAAAACTTTCATCACTGATAAAAAAGTTTTTACCACTATTATTTCCTATAAAGGTCATGCCCGGCAAAAAATTAAAGGACGATGACGAATTATCTGTAACAATTGGATCACTAAAATTAACAATTGGATTTGTAGCGGTTGTAGTTATATCATCTGGGCAAGTTATAGTTGGGTTACCTGTATCATTGATAGTTACATCAAACGAAACAGAAGATGTATTACCGTATTCATCAAGAGCTTCAAATGTATTGGTTGTTGTTCCGATAGGAAAGCTTGAGCCACTTGATAATCCAGCGGTTTGCTCTGCTGAATAGGAGAATTCAATTATTATCGGACGATCATTATTAGCATCACCAATATCATTCCAGCCACCATTATTATAGATTTCTGTTACATCTTCATTTCCACCAGAATTATTTGGTTCACCAGAATTCCAATTCGTGTAACTCACATTTTCACCATTTTCCCAAACAAAAGTGCCTTCTGATAACAAATCATTAATTCCTATCAAAGCATTTAATTGTCCGTTTTCGGATAAATAATTAGCAATAAAATTATTTTCTGCTGCACTAGTAATGCTCACAGGATAAGCGCCATTAATCGTATTGATTGTACTTAAAAAATTAGCATAGGTATCGGTTGAGTTAGATATGAAATATGTATGGCCATTAAAAACGCCCATTTTTGTAAAGCCGCTTGGAGTTGCTGGATAATCATCAAAGTTTATGTTACTTCCGATACAGTTATCTGTTATGGTTGGTAAATTATAGGTGACGACTTCATCGCTTCCCGTAGTGTTGGCATTAATGTCATTAATTGTTGAAAATACAGGAGCAGAATTATCTTGAACAGTTACCACAGATGATGCTGTAGCAGAATTTCCATAATCATCTTCAACGGTTAAAATAACTGTATTATTACCAATAGATAAACAATCAAAATTTGAGATGTCTAGACTCAAATTCATATTATCATTACAAGCAACAGAAGAGCCATTATCTATTTGTTGTGGTGTTATGCTAGCATTACCATTAGCATCTAAATCTACAGTTATATCTTGAGCTATTGCTGTCGGTGCTATGTTTGACAGATGATATACATCCACATTTGCATTTGTATTGTCTGTGCCATCAGATGCTGAAACTGGAATTGAAGCAGCAGAAACGCCATTGGCATCAAATTGTGTAACATAAAATTTCCAGTCATTGTTAAACCCACCACTTTCAGTGACGACTAGCGCATTATTGAAGTCATGATTAAATGTAGCTCCAGCTGTATAAAAAGAGCCTTGACGCATTCTAATGCCAGGTCCCGAAATTTGTCTAAAGGCATACATTCTATTCAGCTCTAAATAAATAGGTTTATCAAAATCGCCTACACCAAGTGCATTAAATTGCGCTGGTATATTTAGTGTTACTGTACCAATTAGTTCTACATCGGTGGCTAAATTAGGATCTGCGTTGTTGTTTTGATAAACTTCAATAACAGCTTGTGTTGTTGCCGAAGTGTTACCGCGAAACTCCACTTCGAGCTTGGTTAAAAATCCATTTCTAAGAGACTTAAAGGTTTGAACATTTCCAGCGCCAAGTGTGTTTGATGAACCATTACCGTAGCGAACGGAGTTTTGTAATATGGAAACATTATTACAATCAAATTGAGAAACTGATGATGAAAGAGTTACATTATCTCCATCTGCATCATCTGTTGTAATATTAAAATCATTCAAGTCTAAATTTTGTGGAATTGAATTTAATGTGATTAAACTTGGTTGACTTTCAATAGTTGGTGGGTTGTTCTGTGCATTTGTAATAAAAGCAGAAAAGATTAAGATTAATAGATAAAGTTTTTTCATAATAAAGATATTTTCATCAAATCTATTTTAAAAACCGTTCGGCAACTATTTTTAATAGTCTACAATTAGTCTACAACGACCTAAAAGGCTTGTATTGCGTTATTTTAAGCGATTTAAGATTTTAAAAAAGTATATATTTGACTCATGAATCAATCACTATTTTTAGTCTTTTTTTTATTTCTATTTATACCTAAGGTGTCTTTGTCAAGCCCAAACTGTCAAAGCATCCTTACTATTGAAAGATTTAATAAACTTTCTAATAAAGAAAAAAGAAATCAGATTCATCCGTACTTATTACAAGTATTTTGTAATTCTGCTAATCGTGAGAAATATTTTGAATTATATCTGAATACTTTTAAAACTAAAAATCAAAAAAAGCAACGATTAGATGAATTAACGCATCAGTTACATAAAGTAATTTTAGGAAATAAAAATGCTGAATTTTATGAATTTATAAATGAAGTTATTGATCGTATTGAAGGATCTATTCCTCAATTAAAAACCGAGATAGCATTTATCAATTTTAAATTTACCTACTACAATAATAGATATGGCAATTTAAAGGCTTGTAACTATTTAAATGAATACAGCCAATTAGCCAATAAAGATGCTACAAATTCAATGAAATTTTATAATCATCTACTTAAGTTATCTAAATGTGCCGAGTATGCCGATGATTATAATGCCTCTATTTATTATTTATTAAAAGCTCTTGAAATCACAAAACAATTAAAGTATCCTAAAAGTCGACTTAAAAGTGGTCATATTTATAAGTCTTTAAGTATGCGTTACTACGAGCTTAAGGATTATCAAAACACTGAGATATATGCAGATTCTGCCATTAATACTTTTTTGCCTGATTTTAAACATAAAATTGGTTTAGCTGTTGGTTATGAGTACAAGGCATTGGCTTTATATCAAAGGCATAAAGATTATAAACATGCGCTTCAGTATTTAGGAAATGCACAACATATTTATAAAAAAATAGGTAATATTTCAAGATATCACTTTGTTGAAAGACTTAAAGCTGAAGTTTACTCAACTAAAAATCCTGATTTAGCTACTAAGCATTTACTTAATCATATTAATTATTTTCAAAAAAATAAACGCAAACTTCATCAAACAAAAGCATGGCTTTTGGCTTATGAAATATTAGAAAGCAATAAGCTTGAAGCCTTACCTACAACTTCAAACTTTACATTAACAAAAAAACGAATAATTGATAGTTTAACAGGTTTTTTAAATGAAGAAGAGTTACAAAATCAATTAAAAATTACAAATACACTGATTGATTACTATTCAATTTTTTTAGAAACTGATAGTCTAATCAAGTATAACCATTTACAAAACAGATTAGAGGTTAAGCGCGACCAGCATAATTTAAAGCAGAAACAAACCAATGTCAATTTGTACTTAAATAATTATAAAAAAGAGCAAGAACTCACACAATTAAGTTTACTAAACCAAGAACAATCTTATAAAAACAAATTATTAAGTAGCTTAATTTGTATCGTAGTTATAGCCTTGATTTTTTATTTTTTCTATAAAAGAAAACAAAAGCAAATTTTGCTCGCACAGCTAAAATTAGAAGAAACCGAACACAATAAACTTAAAACTGAGCAAAAATTAAAAGAAGAACTTATCTTAAAAAAAGAACAAGCAGAAAAAATGTTGAAGCTAGCTTATGATAACGAGTTAAAAAGCAAAGAACTTCTAAAACTGAAACTACAACAAAAGCAAAATCAAGTTGAAGCGGCGCAACTTGAAAAGCAGTCGAGTGTTAATTTACTGAATGAAGTATTTTT
Source organism: Psychroflexus salarius (assembly GCF_900129035.1). Lineage (GTDB taxonomy): Bacteria > Bacteroidota > Bacteroidia > Flavobacteriales > Flavobacteriaceae > Psychroflexus > Psychroflexus salarius. Next base: position 7,355 of record NZ_FQTW01000011.1, read on the forward strand.
AGCTTTAAAAGATGAAAAGGTTAATGATGCCAGTCATTTACTTAAAAAGCTTCAAACAGATGAGATTATAAAAAAGCACAATAATAGCTTAAAAGAAGTTTTTGAGTCAATTTCGCCTAATTTTATGCAGCAGTTAAATAAAATCAATGCCAATTTAACCGAGCAAGATATCTTATATTGTGTTTTAATTCGCCAGAAATATTCAACTAAACAAATTGCTGATTTTTTAAGTATTTCACCTAAATCGGTTAATCAACACAAATATCGACTCAAAAAGAAATTAGCAATTTCTAAAGAAGAAAATATCAACACGTTTATAGCTAATATTAAAAACGAATAGCAAAACTTAAAATAAAGATACTTTTAATTTTTGCTTTACTTTTTCTTTAAAATTATGCGGATAGGTTCGATCTCCCATAAAAATATCGGTCATATATTCTGCTGCACGCTGGCCATACTTTTTAAGTAATAAATTTCGTAAAGTTCTATTTTCGTAAAACAAGGCTGCTAGTTTAACGCCTAATTCTAGTTCTGGCAATAACTTATCATTTAATTTATTGTTATATAATTTATTGGCTTCATTTAAACTCAAGTTACTTTCTGAAATGGCTTCAGCGACTAGTTTACCGCTGTAAATAGCGTTAGAAATTCCTTCAGCGGTTAATGGATCTGCAAAACCTGCCGCATCACCAATTAAAAATACATTTTGTTTTACAAAACCATCTTTTCTTGGTGAAATAGGAATAATAAAACCGTGAGCTTCTTCTTTTAAAACCGTTTCTATTCCCAGAATTTTTAAGTAATCTCTGTAATTTTCTTTTAAGTTGATTTTTTTAGTTGATTTAGTGAAGTTTCCCACACCAACCGATAAATGATTTTTTTTAGGGAAACTCCATCCATAACCAAAAGGCACAACGTCAATATCAAATCTAGCCGACTTAGATAGGCGCTCAAAATCTTTATCAGGTACTTTAATTTCGTATTCTAGAGCAGGACACATTAAACGCGATTCTTCCCAACCAGCTAATTTTGCAGTCGGACTTAAAGCACCATCGGCAGCGATAATAAATTTAGCTTGAATTTGTTTATTGGTTGTGGTTAATGTAGTGAAATCGTTTTGAAAATCTAAAGCAAGAAGTTTTTCACCTTGTAGCACTTTTACGCCTAATTCTTCAGCTTTTTGAACAATTAGGTAATCAAACTCATCACGCATAATCATGCTAATAATCGGCTTTTTACGAACTGTGTTTAATGCTAACTTTTTAGCATCAAAACGAATATCAACATCAAAAAACTCACGTTCTACTGATTTAGAGACATCAAAAGGCATGTTGCGTCTGCCTCTGTAAACAAATCCACCGCCACAGGTTTTATATCGCGGCAATTGTTCTTTTTCAATAATTATTGATGATAATCCTTTTTTAGCAGCTTCAAAAGCAGCACTTGCTCCTGATGGACCACTACCAATAATAGCAATGTCGTAAGTTTTCATATCATAGATTATAATGGTAAAAATATATGATTTTTGAGAATATTAAAATTTTAAAAGTCTATTTGGTGTCAGCTCTTTATTAAACCTAATGTTTAGACTTAAACCTAAATCGTATTGATGTTTAGCTTTTCATTTTTTTTGAAGGCTTTAAATATTTAGATAATTGTCCTAGTCATAAGCTGCTATTTGCGCTTATAAAACTTACTGAAACCGTATTAACCGCAATCACTTCAACTATTAACGAAAAAAGGCACGTTTAAATGAATATAACTCAAGATTGAATTTGTGGGATCTTAGTTTGTATTTAGCCGTTAGTAATTTCATTTTTTAGTAGAATTGGGTATAGTGTGCTTTAATTAGCATTCAGTTGAAGTTACCGCTATAAATAGTTCTATTTCTTTCAGTTGATAACTTAAATTAACAACGCGATAGAAATCCCTAACAAAATCATTCCGAATTTTGAAAGATTAAATTTATGGTCACGAGACGACTCAAATAAAATTGTTGTTGAAACATGCAAAAATATACCAATAACTACTGCATTTAAATAAGCGCTATAGGTATCAAAAACTGTATAGTTTTGTTGTAAAAAACTGCCTAAAGGTGTCATTAGGGCAAAAATTAATAAAAACAAACCTATTTTAAAAGTGCTTAATCGGGTTTGAAATAAAAATGAAGCAATGATAATGGCAATTGGTATTTTATGAATAACAACCGCCAAAAGTAAATGGTGGTTATGGTGAAGCGGTATACCTTCTAAAAGAGCGTGAATTGATAAGCTTAAAAATAAAACCCAAGGAAAACTTTTTGTTTGCTTATCTTGATGTAAATGTCCATGTTCTGCGCCACCTGAAAGATATTCTAAAATAATTTGCAAAAGTAAACCGATTAAGATATATAACCCGATGTTTGAAACATTACTAGCATAAATTGAAGGCAAAAACTCTAACACGGTTACCGAAAGTAAAAAGGCACCACTAAATGCTAAAAGTAAATTGACGCCAACTTGCTTCTTATGTAAAAAAAAGGCGACTATAAACCCAACAACAGCCGCAATAATAGGTAAGATTAAACTCATGCTTGGTAAACTAAAATGAGACGTTCTGAATTACTGATATCAAAACCATCTAAATTGTAATTGCCAAATTTAGAGGTAATTTTTAAATCGAGCTGTTTAAAAAACTGTTCAAATTCGTTTTTAGTGATTAATTTAACACGTTCGTAAAAACAGAAGTCTTGAGATTTATCTGTAAATTTGATTTCCTTATATACAAAACTATCTTCAATCCAGCGTTTAATATGAAAGGTCAGATTATTTTTTTCTACTGTCGATTTTGGTATTAAATGTTGGCGTAAGTAGGCTTCATTTAAAAAATCAATAACGCCAACACCATTCGGTTTTAAATTTTGTTTGATGGCTTTAAGTGTATTAAAATTTTGTTGTGTTGATTCAAAATAGCCAAAACTGGTAAATAAATTCAATACCGCATCAAAATCAGCCTGTAAGGGAATAGTCATGTCATGCACTTTAAATTTGAGATGTTTATGCGCATGAGCTTGAGCAGATTTTATGTTATTTTCAGATAAATCAATTCCAAGAACGTCGTATCCAAGATCAGCAATAAATTGCGCATGCCGCCCACGGCCACAAGCCAAATCAAGCACTTTAGAATCATCTGGCAGATTAAGATATTCAAATAATTTTTTTACAAAGGCGTGCGCCTCAGTTTGGTTACGATTTTGGTATAAAATGTGGTAATACTCAGAGTCAAACCAAGCTTTATACCATTCAGGGTTTATTTTAGACATAGCGACAAATTTAGCGTATTTTTTAAATTAATGATAGTCTGATTTGTCGTTTATAACTAACAATATGTATTGAAGACTAGATTTCATTTTTATTAGCGTATTTTTGCACAAAATTAGACTTATTATGGAAAATTTTGAAATGACGGCGAAATGTCTTCATGGATTTGAAGGAATTTTAGCTAAAGAACTTAGAAATCTAGGTGCTATGAATGTTACTGAAGGTGTTCGTCATGTCAGTTTTATGGGTGATTTAGGCTTTATGTACAAAGCTAATTTAAGCTTAAGAACAGCTGTAAGTGTATTAAAGCCTATTTTAAATTTCAAAATTTATAAGGAACAAGATTTTTATCAATCTGTTTATGAATTTCCTTGGGAAGATTTCGTTGATAAGAATGGTAGTTTTGCCATAGACTCTACCGTTAATTCTGACATATTTACGCATTCAAGATACGTGGTTTTTAGAGCAAAAGATGCAATTGTAGACCGGTTTCGAGACAAATTTGGCACACGACCAAATATTGATACTAATGAACCTGATGTTCGTTTAAATGTGCATATTGATAGAAATACGTGTAATTTAAGTTTAAATACATCTGGTGAACCCTTATTTAAACGTGGTTACAGAAAATCGACCAACATTGCACCAATTAATGAAGTCTTAGCAGCCAGTTTATTATTGGCTTCGGGCTGGGATGGACAATGTGATTTTTTAGACCCAATGTGCGGTAGCGGTACTATTTTAATAGAGGCTGCGATGATTGCTTGTCAAATCCCTGCTAACATCAACCGCGAAACCTTTGCTTTTATGAAGTGGAATAACTTCAATGAAGATTTTTTTGAAAAAATTAAAGCTTCTGCTTTGAAAAAGATAAGACCATTTCATTTTAAAATTAAAGGTTTTGATTTGTCAGGTATTACAATTTCAAAAGCCAAAGAAAATATTGAAAATGCTAATTTAACTGAGTTTATTTCAGTTGAAGAAGCCGATTTTTTTACCACTGAAAAGCTAGCAGACCGCCATTTATTTATGCTGTTTAATCCGCCTTATGGTGAACGATTACCAGTTGAAGTCCCTGAGTTTTATTCAAGTGTTGGAGATACTTTAAAACAAAACTATCCTGATACCACAGCTTGGTTTATAGTGCCTTTAGATTCTGGTGCTATAAAACATGTGGGACTTAGACCAAGCCGAAAAATAAAAGTGTTTAATGCCAGTATAGAATCGCGATTATTGCGATACGACATTTATAAAGGTTCAAAAAAAGCAAAATATCAAAACTGAATTATACCAAATCTCCCATGCAATAAGATAAATAAATAGTTTCTAATTGCCTTTCTCTTCGTTAAAAAAATGAAACGTAGCTATGGCTATGATTAATTTTTTTGCCTTGATTAAGACAATTATAATTCAATTTCTTTTTGTCTCATCTTATAGAATATTTGGTATTAGTTATCGATAGCTTGTCGTTTTAGTTTGGTATAAATCGGTAACATATAACTGATTGAGTAGCCCCAACCAGCACCAATGCTTGATGAATCATAAGTTCTATTAAATCCAGGAATATATAAATGGTCAAAATTATTAAGCTCAGTTGCACTAGTTTGAAACTTCAACTGAACATTTGCGCCTAAAAAAATATTTTTAAAAACTTCAACTCTAATTCCAGCTTTTAATTCAACCCAAGTAGCGGTTAAGCTATTAAAGCTGCGTTCTTCAGTTCTTATATCTGGATTAAAAAATGTATCTCTCGTGTAAATGGTGTAATCAGTTAAGTCATGACTAAAACTAGCTGCACCGAAACGAAAACCAGCATAAATAAGGTTTTGCATGCCAATCCAATTTTCATAACTATTGTAATTAATACCAGCTTTTAAGTAAGCACCTTTGGTGTTAGAGGTTAGATTTTCTTCAGTATAGATTTTATCATCATAACCCAATTCGGCTGCAATATATATACGGTCATTATAACGATAATCTATAAAGGCTTCAGCACCAGTATAATTGTCTTCTAAAATTGAACGTCCAATTTTACTAAGGTCTAAGCCAAAGGTGATGCCATAGCGTTCTTTATAAGAAATAGAGTCTTGAGTTTGTGCTAAACTTTTAAAGTTAACAACCAGAAGACTAATGATAAATAAAGAGGTGAGTTTCGTTTTCATTGTCGATGTTTGGTTGTTGTACAGCAGTGGCTTTTATCCACTCTAAATCTTCATTGCTTTCTTCAATTTGAGTGACTTGAAAATCTAAAAATTCAACTTTATAACCACAGGCACGATTAATATAGACATTACGCCGTGCATAGTTAAAAATTAATTCGTCTGTATTAATGTCAGATTCGTTTTCGCTGTTAGCATTGATCGTCATTAAAAATTGTGTTGAATTTTGATTTGTCTTTAAGGGTAATATGATTTCTGAAACATTATCATATTCAATAAAATTTTCGTTATCGGTATCAACACTTTGAATGACTAATTCATTTATATTTTTTTGGATTTCGGGATTGTTGATATCAAAAAACTGAACGACTAATCTTGGCGTTGTTGGTGTGTTTTCTGGGCAAATATCGTCACGTTCGCAACTTGATAAGCCAATAGATAGCACAGTAAAAATAAAAAGAAGCTTTCGTTTCATTGATTAACGTAATTCAAGTTTGACCACATTTTCAACATGATGCGTTTGCGGAAACATATCTACAGGTTGAACTTTTGTTACTTTATAAAATTCATCTAGTAAAGCTAAATCTCTTGCTTGTGTTGCCGAATTACAGCTAACGTAAACAATTGTTTTTGGTTTTAAAAATTTAATTTGTTCAACAACATCGGCATGCATGCCTTCACGTGGTGGGTCTGTGATAATGATATCAGGTTTACCATTTTGTTTAACAAAGGCTTTAGTAAAGACTTTTTTCATATCACCTGCAAAGAAGCTTGTGTTATTAATCGTGTTAAACTGAGCATTTTCTTTGGCAGCTTCAATAGCTTCGGGCACAGCTTCTATGCCAATAACATGTTTAGCTTGTTTGGCTACAAATTGCGCGATGGTTCCTGTACCAGTGTAAAGGTCATAAACGACTTCATCACCATTTAAATTAGCAAATTCTCTGGTGATTTTATAAAGTTCGTAAGCTTGATCGGAGTTAGTTTGGTAAAATGACTTAGCTGTAATTTTAAATTTCAAGCCTTCCATTTCTTCAAAAATATGGTCGCGCCCGTGATAGCAAATTACATCTTGGTCGTAAATAGTGTCATTTCCTTTTTGATTAATCACAAATAGGAGTGAGGTGATACTAGGAAATTCATTTTTTAAATAATCTAAAACGCGTTCGCGATTAGCTTTGTCATCTTCAAAAAATTGGACTAAAACCATTACTTCGCCAGTAGAGCTAGTTCTAATCATCAAGGTTCTTAGTAAACCTTTTTGTTCTCGAACATTGAAAAAATCTAAATGATGTTTAGATGCAAAATCTTTAAGGCCATTTCTAATAGCATTGCTAGGGTCTGCTTGTAAATGGCATTGATTCAGATCTAAAATTTTATCCCACATGCCAGGAATATGAAATCCTAAGGCATTTTTATTATTGATTGTATCATTATTTTCAATTTCATTTTTAGTCAACCAGCGGCTATCACTAAATGAAAATTCCATTTTATTCCGGTAGAAGTATGTCTTTTGGCTTCCTAAGATCGGTTGGGTTTCTGGAAGTTCAATTTTTCCGATACGTTTTAAATTTTCAAGAACTTCTTTCTCCTTATAATAAAGTTGATGCTCGTAAGCCATGTTTTGCCACTTACAACCACCACATGTTCCAAAATGCTCACAAACGGGCTCAGTTCTTTTAGGTGAAGCTTCAACTATTTTTGTAGGTTTAGCTTGGTAGTAAGCTTTGCGTTTTTTGTAGGTTTGAACATCAACCACATCACCAGGGACAACTTGGTCTACAATGAGCACGCGACCATCTGGTGCTTTAGCGATGCCTTTGCCTTTACTGCCAGCATCAATTATTTCTACAGCTTCAAAAGCTTGACGTTTATTTCTTCTTGCCATATCGCAAAAATAAAGCAATGTTTTAATTATGCCTTTATTCGCATCAATTTCTTTTAAAATGAGACATTCCTTAAATAAATTCGACTAGTATAACCCAAAGACTCACTAAAATAGGCCCAATAATGCCAATAAATATTCCACCAAATCTAAAGTCTTTTTGATCAAGTTTTCCTGTGCTATGGGCAATAGCATTAGGTGGTGTAGAAACGGGTAGAAGTAAAGCACATGACGCACTTAGCGCAATGATTAGTGGAATAATTTTTGGAGATTGTTCAGGAATTAGAGCGGCAAATGAAATTGCTAACGGAATCATAATAGTAGTGGTTGCTGTGTTACTCATAATATTAGAGAAAACAACGCTAATTAAAGCAAATATAATTGCTAATAGATAAAAGTTGAAGTCTTTAATATTAATAAAACTGATAAAGTAATCGGTTAATCCTTGTTGTTGAACGGCAATCCCTAAAGCCAATCCACCAGCGACTAACATTAAGGTATCCCAAGGGAGTTTTCGCATGTCGTCAGCATCTAATATGCCAAACATGGTTAAACCCACAATCGGAATACCCGAAACTGCAGCAACTGGAATACCTGTCCATTGAGAACTTAACCAAAATATTAAGCTAGCTACAATAATAATTACAGTTACTCGAACTTGTGATGTTGTAATATTTGCATCGGTGTTTTGCTTCGTTTTTTGTAAAAAACTTAAATCTAAAGATTTACGTTTTATTTTATATTTTTTAAGCAAACCATACCAAAATCCAAAAATTAAAATTAAGGCTACAGGAATTCCTATAAGCATCCACTCCATAAAACTAATTCGGATACCAATTCCGTCAAGAGCACCAACAGCAATTGCATTAGGAGCAGAGCCAATAATAGTACCCATGCCACCAATAGCAGCAGCTGTCGGAATACCAATTAAAAGTGCTTTGGTAAGTGGGGCTTCTTTACCTAGGCTCAATGTAATTGGCGTAATGCTAGCAATCATCATAGCAGTTGTTGCCGTATTACTCATCAGCATTGATAGAAAAGCTGTAATAAGCATTAATCCTAACAAAATATATTTTGATTTTTCTCCTAATTTGGGAACTATAAATTTGAGTAAAGATTGGTCTAAAGCAGTTTTTTGCATGGCTTGAGCAATAAAAAAACCACCTAAAAACAACCAAATAACAGAATCTGACCAAGTTTGAACATACTGTTTAACATTTTCAGACTCTAAATTACTCATTGTAAAAACTAGAGCACCAATAATTAATATGCCAACAGCAAAAGGCGGAATAGCTTCAGTTACCCATAAGCCAACTGCAAATATTAAAATGAATAGAACAGAGGTTTGTCCTTCTGTAAAACTTGGCTCTTTAATTACATAGCTTAAGCCCAATGCAATTAAAAAGCTTAAAACAAATTGAAGTGATCTGCTTTTCCAATTAACTTGTTTTACTAAATTTTTGTTTAATTTATTGATAATCTTTGTAGCATATCGCCTTGAATCAGATTGCATATGGCCAAGTTTTAGTATTTCAAAATTAATAGTTGTAAATTCATTAAACTATGATTTTAGGCACTTAATACGACTTCTTTATTTATAATAATACTAAATTAGTGAAAATGATTAGTTTTCAAATTTCTTTACGAAAAAATGAAGCCTAGATGTTTATTTTTGTGAAAATTCATTATATAAAATTAATTTCATGAAAGTAGAAGACGTAAAAACTTCAGCACAAGCAATAGAATTAGAAGATAAACATGGCGCCCATAATTACCATCCATTACCAGCAGTACTTAAAAAAGGTGATGGTGTTTTTGTATGGGATGTTGAAGATAAAAAATATTACGATTTTCTTTCAGCTTATTCAGCTGTAAATCAAGGGCATTGCCATCCTAGAATTGTTGATGCAATGACAAAACAAGCCAATACAATAACCTTAACATCTCGCGCCTTTCATAATAATGTTTTAGGTGTTTTTGAAAAATACGCAACAGATTACTTCAATTTTGATAAGCTATTACCAATGAATACCGGAGCAGAAGCTGTAGAAACGGCTATCAAAATTTGTCGTAAATGGGCTTATGAAAAAAAAGGAATTAAAGAACAAGATGCCCAAATCATAGTATTTGAAAATAATTTTCACGGTAGAACAACAACGATTATATCATTTAGTAATGATGAAGGTGCTAGAAAGAATTTTGGACCCTACACACCAGGATTTATAAAAATACCTTATGATGATGCTGATGCTTTAGAAAAAGTTTTAAAAGAACACGATAATATTGCAGGTGCCTTGATAGAGCCAATTCAAGGTGAAGCTGGAGTTTACACGCCTAGCGACGATTTCATTCCTAAAGTTAAAGAATTATGCCAGCAACATGATGTTTTATTCATGGCTGATGAAATTCAAACAGGAATTGCAAGAACTGGCGCTTTATTAGCTGTCTGTGGAAAATGTGATTGCCAAGGCCATTGTGAACGTCAAGATGCAACTTACTCACGACCAGATATTTTAATCTTAGGGAAAGCACTCTCAGGTGGAGCTTACCCTGTTTCTGCAGTTTTAGCAGATGATGCTGTAATGAATGTTATTCAACCTGGGCAACACGGTTCAACATTTGGTGGTAACCCTGTGGCTGCTGCTGTCGCTATGGAAGCGCTTGAGGTGGTTAGAGACGAAAAACTAGCTCAAAATGCACGTGAACTTGGCGATTTATTTAGAAGTGAATTGAATAAATTTATTGAAACAACTGATATAGTGAAGCTTGTCCGTGGTCGTGGACTGTTAAATGCTATCGTCATTAATGATACTGAAGATAGCTCTACTGCCTGGGATATTTGTATGGCATTAAAAGAAAATGGCCTGTTAGCAAAGCCAACCCACGGAAATATTATTCGTTTTGCGCCACCATTAGTTATTACTAAAGATCAAATTATGGATTGTGTTTCAATCATTATAAAAACCTTAAAAGATTTTGAATAATAAGTTGAAATTGACTTTTCAAAGCTTAATATTAGTTAGCTTATTAAGTATAATTGTAGCTTGTACAACTTCAACTTCTCAAACAGTTGAAGTTGTTGAGCCACAAGAATTTAAAGACGCCTTGAATAAGCATCCTCAAGCTTTGCTACTTGATCTAAGGACGCCAGAAGAGTTTCAAGACGCACATATTTCTAATGCCATAAATATTGACTTTGAATCTGATGATTTTCAATCTCAATTAAAATCAGCTGTCGATACAACTTCAATCGTATTCATTTATTGTAGAACAGGCAATAAAAGCGGTCAAACCAACACGATGCTTCAAGATATGAAAATCGATAGCATTATTGAATTAAGTAACGGATTTGAATCTTGGCAAAATCGGTTTGAAGAATAATTTAAACTTGTAACTTCAATCTAATTTTTTTAAATAAACTTCCTGTGTTTAAGTAATTAATCTTTTGGTTTAGAGCCAAATTTATTTTAAGGATTTAGTCGTTCTGCTAATAGTTTTTTAGCACGCAACAATTTAACTTTTACGTTATTAATAGGCTGATTTAATTCTTCTGCAATGGCTTTGTAGCTTAATTCTTTAAAATAACGTAAATGTATAACTTCTTGGTAATGTGGCTTTAAGCTTTTAATATGCCCTAATAATTTGGTTAAGTTTTGTTCAGTAATTAGGCGGTCTTCAGCAGTAGGTTCAATATCGACAATTTGGTTAGCATTTTTTTGATCTAAATCTGATGTTTCAATACTTTTTTTTCTGTTGATATCAATTTGTATGTTTTTTGAAATCGTAATTAACCAAGTTTTAAAATTAAACTGTTCTTGATAGGTGTCAAGCTTATCAAAAGCACGTGCAAAACTTTGAATGCAAACTTCTTCAGCTTGATAAGTGTTTTTTGTGCGCTTTAACTGAAATGCATAAACACTATCCCAATATTTATCCAATAACTTTTTAAAAGCCGATTGTTCACCTTTTTTAGCTGCTTCAATAAGTTGTTGGTTTGTCATATCAGTTTACCAGTATTTAGGCGTTTTAAATTGATTTAAAATCAAAATATAAAGCTGTAAAATAACTAAATTCAATTCTAAAATAGGCCAGAATAATAAGATTTTTAATGATTTAATAAAGCTTTTATGATTTATAAAAACAGCTATTTGTAGGCTCCAAATAGTAATTAAGCTTATTATGGCTAAAAGCCAGTATTCCGTAAAACTAAGACCAATGATGCTTATCAATGCCGAAATTCTCGCCAATCCAATTGCACCTAATTCTAACTTCTGCGATAAGTGATAATTCGGTGCTGTTGTGTAATGCCGTTGTTTTTGATTAATCCATTGCTTCAATTTAGTTTTTGGCTCACTTTCAGTAAAAGCTCTCTTATCTGTTTGCACATCGATGTTTTCTTTTGGAAATCGCTGAACCAACATGTCATCATCTCCAGATTCTAAATGCTGGTCTGAATTAAACCGGTTGTATTTTACAAAAGCCGATTTTACAACGGCTAAATTTCGACCAACACCCATGTACGCATTTTTAAGCCGCGCAAAGTTAATGTATTGAATTACGGTTGAGGTTGTTTCTAACTGAATTAGTGCGTTTAACCAACTAGCTTTTGTTTTGTAAGGAGAAACACCTAAAATTAGCTGAATATTAGATGACAAATTTTGTGTCATTAAATTTGCCCAATCTTGACTACTAGGTTGGCAGTCAGCATCTGTAAATACTAAATAATCATACTTTGAAGCTTCTACACCAGCTAACAATGCTTGGCGTTTTCTTGGTTGCTGACCACTCAACTGAATAGGTTTTAATCGTGGAAATTTCATCTGAAATTTCTCTAATATTGTTTGAGTTTCGTCTGTAGAATTGTCGTTAACAACAATAACTTCAAATTGTTTTAATTCTTGTTGAAGTATTTTTGGTAAATTTTTATAAAGATTTTTAGCTTCATTATGAGCACAAATCACAATGCTTACCGGCTTTTCTTCTGAAGATTTGCAGCGTGATTTTTGATATTTATTAAGGTAAATAAAAGAAATATTGCTCAACAAGTATAAACTTAGTGAAAAACCAAGTAAACTTATAAGCAATGTGATAAACAAATGAATTGAAGTTATTTAGAACCTTTACAGTCGGTTTGTTGGTCTGGTGTTTTACCACAAAAGCTACAAGCTTCACCATCTTTATTTAAAAATGGACTTTGACTGGCGCATGTACCGGCAAATTTACCATCTTTTTTTCCCCATATTTTAATGGCAATTCCAGCAACTGCAAGTCCTAGAAGAACTAAACTTAATAATAAAACCTTTGTAATCATAATGTATTAAATCTGAATACAAAGTTAGTAAAAAGCGACTAATAGATATTGACTTCAGGCTCTAATTTGATGTTAAAAGTGTTAAAGACTTGCGCTTGTATGTATTTAGCTAAATTTAAAATGTCATGGCCTGAAGCATTACCATGATTCACCAAAACTAAGGCTTGTTGTTTGTGTACAGCGGCATCACCTTGACGGTAACCTTTTAATTGGCATTGATCGATAAGCCAACCTGCAGGTATTTTAAAGTCACCTGAAGCTAATACGTAATATTTTAAATCGAATTTTTGTTGAAGTTGCTCAAAATGTTGAGCAGAAATAATAGGGTTTTTAAAGAAGCTTCCTGAATTTCCTAGCTCTTTAGGGTTAGGTAGTTTACTACTTCTTATGGCAATTACGACATCTGAAATATCTTTTATACTTGGATTTTTGATGTTTTTTTGATCTAAGACTGTTTTAATAGCACCATAATCTAAATGTAAGTTATGCTTACGCTTTGTGAGTTTAAAACACACATTGGTTATGATAAACTGGCTTTTATATTTGTTTTTAAAAACCGATTGGCGATAACCGAATTCGCAATCAGCTTTATTGAATTTAACAGTGTTGAGCGTTTGCACATTAATCGCTTCGCAAAATTCAAAGTTATCTTTTAGTTCAACACCATAAGCACCAATATTTTGAATTGGTGAAGTACCAACATTACCTGGAATAAGTGATAAGTTTTCTAAGCCGCCATAATTATTTTCGATACAATATAAAACAAATTCATGCCAGTTTTCTCCAGCCTGTACGTTTAACCAAATATGGTTTTCGTCTTCTTGAACGGTTTCAATCCCTTTTAAATTAACATGAACAACTGTTTTATTTATATCTTTGGTTAAAAGCATATTACTGCCACCACCTAAAATAAATAATTCAGAGGCGTAAAATCGCCTCAGAATTTCAAGAAGTTCAGCTTGTTTAGTAACTGAAATAAACTGCTTTGCTTTTACATCAATACCAAAGGTATTCAATGTTTTAAGCGAAAAATCTTTTTTTATATTAATCACCTTGATAGGCTTTAAGTCCGGCTTCTAAAATAGAAACTGCTTCTAATAAATGTTCTTTTTCAAGAACGTAGGCAATTCTAATTTGGTTTAGACCAGTATTAGGCGTTGAGTAAAATCCAGCTGCAGGCGCAACCATGACTGTTTTACCATTAACTTCAAAATTAGATAGCAGCCATTTGGCAAAGTGCTCAGAATTTTGAACAGGTAATTCGACTATGCAATAAAATGCACCTCTTGGTTTAGCCACTTTTATACCTTCAATTTGTCCTAAAGCTTCAATTAGTGTATCTCGACGATTCACATATTCACTATTAATGTTTTCAAAATAGGTTTGGTCAACGTCTAAAGCGGCTTCACTGGCAATTTGTGCAAAGGTTGGTGGACTTAATCGTGCTTGTGCAAACTTCATCGCTGCGGCCATCACTTCAGTATTTCTAGAGACCATACAACCAATTCTTGCGCCACACATACTGTAGCGTTTTGATACAGAATCGACCATAATTGCGTGGTTTTCTAAACCTTCAACTGCCATGATCGATGTGTGCTTAGCACCGTCATAAGTAAATTCACGATAAACTTCATCAGCAATAACAAATAAGTCATGTTTAAGCGCTAAATCAGCTAATTGCTTCACTTCATCTTCTGTATATAAATAGCCAGTTGGGTTGCCAGGATTACACATGACAATGGCTTTTGTCTTGTCGGTAATTAGTGCTTCAAACTCACTAATCGGTGGTAAAGCAAAGTTATCTTCAAATTTAGACTGAACGGCTTTTACTGTTACATTTGCCGCCGTTGCAAAACCATTGTAATTGGCATAAAAAGGTTCTGGGATAATGACTTCATCACCTGGATCTGTAATGCTTCCCATAGCAAACATTAAAGCCTCAGAACCACCAGTTGAAACAATTAACTGATCTTTAGAGATGTTAATACCATTCTGGTTGTAGTATTTAGCTAATTTGGTTTTATAAGAATCAAAGCCAGAAGATGGACTGTAAGATAATATGTTAAGATCATTATTCTTAACAGCATCTAATGCTTTTTGCGGTGTTGGGATGTCAGGCTGACCAATATTTAAGTAGTAAATTGATTTGCCTTCAGCTTCAGCAGCTTCAGCAAAAGGAACTAACTTTCGAATAGGCGATTCAGGCATTTGAAGGCCTTTTTGAGATATTTTTGGCATAGACTAATTTTTATTGCAAAAATGCGAAATTTTATTGATAATTCCTCTGAATAGTCCTTATTTTAAGGCTTTGTTAAAAATAGCTTCTGCACAACGTTCGCCATCAATTGCTGCAGAAACAATTCCGCCTGCATAGCCCGCACCTTCACCACAAGGAAATAGGTTTTGAAGGTCAATGTGTTGTAAAGTGTCACGATTTCGGGGTATTCTAACAGGTGAAGAAGTTCGTGATTCGGTAGCAACAATGACAGCTTCAGGATGAATAAAACCTTTCATTTTTTTATCGAATTTAATGAAGGCTTCACGTAATCTTTGATGCATTTTCGGTGGAAAAATATCATTCATATTAACAGAAACTAATCCAGGTTGATAAGAACATGTAGGCAAATCTGTTGAAGTTCGGTTGGCTACAAAATCAATTAAACGCTGCGCTGGAGCAGCTTGTGTTTGTCCTGCCAATTCAAAACATTTTTTCTCAATGTGTTCTTGAAACTTTAATGCTTTAAGTTCACCAAAGGCTTCAAATTTTGACCATTGTTCTTCATCGACAGTCATAACAATACCTGAGTTGGCAAAAGGATTATTCCGTTTAGACGGCGACCAACCGTTAGTGACAATTTCTCCAGGCGCTGTTGCACAAGGAGCAATAATGCCACCTGGACACATACAAAAAGAATAAACACCTTTGTCATTAACTTGCTGAACTAAACTGTAGCTAGATGGTGGTAAATAATCACCTCGGTTTTTAGCATGGTATTGTAACTGATCTATGAATTCTTGCGGATGTTCGACTCGAACGCCCATTGCAAAGCTTTTGGCTTCAATTTTAATTTGATGTTGCTCTAATAGATAAAAAATATCACGAGCTGAATGGCCTGTGGCTAGAATAAGTTGCTGAATAGGAACTGTTTTTTTGTGGTTAAGCTCTATAGCTTCAACCTCTGTTTGAGACTTGTTCAGAAATAAGTTGGTCAATTTTGTTTCAAAATAAATTTCGCCACCATTATCTATAATGCATTGGCGCATTTCAGCAATAATTTTTGGTAATTTGTTAGTCCCGATATGCGGATGCGCATCAACGAGAATGTCTTCATCTGCACCAAACTGAACAAAAGTCTCTAATATACGATTAATGCTACCACGTTTATCTGATCTGGTGTATAGTTTCCCGTCTGAATAAGTTCCTGCGCCACCTTCGCCAAAACAATAATTTGATTCGGCATTGACCAAGTGTTCTTTATTTAGTTTGGCCAAATCTCGCCGTCTTGAGCGTACATCTTTGCCACGCTCAATTACAATTGGTTTTAGACCGAGTTCTAAACAACGTAAAGCTGCAAATAGGCCGGCTGGTCCGCTACCAATAATATGAACCTTTGCTGAAGTTGGTTGAACTGTATTGTAATGTTTAAGTTTTGGTGTTGGGAATGTGATGGGTTGTGCTTTGGTCGAGTAGAGCAGTCTTAATTGAAATTTTATATTTGGTTTGCGTGCATCTATAGAACGTTTAATTACCTTAATAGCTGTAATTTCTTGCTCTGGACAGTTAAGTTTCTTAGCCAACTCTTGAATAATAGCTTTTGTGTTGTGAGCTACTTGAGGTGAAACCCTTAAATCGATTTGTGGTGTGTGAGTCATTTATTTTAAAATGGTAAAATTACTCTAATAAATCCAAAGTCACTTTCAAAACCAAAAAATCTGATATTTGTTTGTCCTAAGAATTTAAGTTTGATAAATCAATTGTTCTTATCAACTATTTCGCTTAATTTGTATTTTATTCAAAAAAAATATGACAAATAATGATGTTTTAAGGCGATTGCGCTATACGTTTGATTTTTCTGATGATGAAATGATCCGCATTTTTGATTTAGGGGATTATAAAACTACACGAACTGAAATTAGTGATTGGTTAAAACCTGAAGATCACGCGTCTTATATCAATTTACCTGATAAAAAACTAGCTCATTTTCTAAATGGATTTATCAATTTAAAACGCGGTAAACGTGAAGGCGAACAGCCTACTGCTGAATCGACTATGACTAATAATTTAGTTTTAAAAAAGTTGAAAATTGCATTGGCTTTAAAGACAGAAGATTTAATTTCTATTTTTAAGCAAGCTGATTTAGAAGTTTCAAAAAATGAAATTTCGGCCTTTATGAGAAACCCAAAACAAAGTCAATATCGCCAATTATTAGACCAGTATTTGCGTAATTTTTTAATGGGCTTACAGCTTAGATACAGAACATAAAAAACCGCTCCAAAAATTTGAAGCGGTATGTATATTTAATTTATTTAATTTAAAATCGATAGCGAATGCCAAGCGCTAAATCAAACTCTAAGTCATCATTATAATCACCAAAACCTAATTCAGGTCTAGTGTCGATAGATAATTGTAGCGGTATTTCATTAAAATTATATTCTATTCCTATTTGGCCTGCTGCTAATAAAAAAGTTTCATCCTCGTTAAAAACAGGCGAGTTAGGTTGTGTGACTTCATACTCATAACTACCGAAACCAGCACCAGCACCGGCATACCAGTTAAAATTACCTTCTAAATTCCAAACCCATTGGTAAACACCTGTAAGTTTAAAACCATCAAAATCATCGCCATCATTCCAACCTAAATCTATCTCTAAACGATTTTGTTCAGATAACCCATATTGGTAAGAGATTTCAGAACCAAAACCATTACCATCGCCCAATCTTAGCCCTAAGGAATGTTCAGAAAATTGTTGAGCCGAAGCTAGGCTAGTTGTCAAGATTAATCCTAAAAATAATAGTGATTTATACGTTTTCATAATATTAAATTTTAAACAAATTTATAATCCACCAGTTAAAGACAAAATCTGAGATGCTTAAAGGCTATAATTTTAATTGAATTTAACTTACTACATAAAATATTATAGCTTTAATAACATAGCTTTAAGATTAAGATCGTTTCAGCTTAGTGAACTAATTAATGAATAAAAGCTTAGCTAAAATTAATTTTTAATGAAATAATGATAAATATGGTTTTGACATAGCTTTTACTTGTCCAGAAACCAAGCCAAAAGGCATTAGTATTTGAAGAACACATCAGTAAAATTTTAGACTAACAGTTGATTATCATTACCGTATTTTTAAAGATGATTTAGTTGAAGTTAAATTTTTTAAAGAATAGTCGTCAAACCAATTTTTTGACTTAAAACAGACCTTAGGTCTATAGCCGCCCAATAAATTAACTTCTTTTAGTAAATTATAATTGTAAATGTCTAGTTTTGGTAATCAAATCAATAATAACTAACTAATACAATACACGGTTTAATGGCATTAACCTTTTAGTTATTGTGAGTTTTAAATTAAAAGCTGAACATGAAAAATAAGAAATTCTATTTCGCTAAAGGAGGTAATAAATTCGGACCAAAAACCTTAGAAGAATTGAAAACGCAGGAATTATGCTGTGACACTTTAATTTGGCACGATGGGATGGTAAATTGGACAGAAATAAAGGATATTCCAGAACTATACAATATTCTGAAAATTAATAAATTACCACCACCTCTGCCTAAAAATGAAGGAAAAGTAACCAAAACAGAAGTATCAGGTGAGCTGAATGTTCTTTTAGAGAAGAAGTCGAATAAAATTTTTTAAAAAACTAAGCCCTTCGCATAAAGTTCTTAGAATTTTTTTGATTTGGTCTGGTATTCATCTTTTTGCACTCATTACTTCCTACAGTGAAACTGACTTCTTTAATAAAGGAACGCCACTAACAAATAAATTTTGGCCATTCGTGAAAGTTTTTCAATATCACGATAGACCCTATATGTTGCTAGATAAAAAAGGATACTGGGATTATAATGGTATATTTTATAGTTATGATTGGTCTGAATTTTTGGTTTTCGTACGTGGAGTGTTTCTGATTTTTGCCATTACTCAAATGAAAACGGTTAACGACTAAAGTTGTTCAAAGTATTTTTGGATATAATAAATGGTAATTTTGGTTAGCAACTTGGCAGGTATTATGTATTTTTGATGATGAAAATTTTTCACTCAATCTCATTTCGAATTAGCAAAAGAAATCACTCAAGCCTTTCAAAACTTAGATTATATCAGCTTAACGAGTCAATTAAGTCAAAATATTAATTGTAAGAATCTATCTGTTTATTTGTTTTTAAGACAATTTCAATAAACATTAAATTCACAGAAAATGACTCAAGAAATTTATCAAGAAGCCATAAAATTTGCCGCAGAAAAGCATCAATACCAAACAGTACCTGGAACTGAATCTAGTTATTTATGGCACATTTCTAATGTAGCCATGGAAATAATGATGGCGCATCAAATAAAAAGCAATTTTGACCTTAATTATGCTGTACAATTAGCATTGCTGCATGATACTTTAGAAGATACCGATACAGAATATTTAGAGTTAGAAGATAAATTTGGAGTAGAAGTAGCACAAGGAGTAAAGGTTTTAACGAAGAATAATAATTTGACTTCTAAAAAAGAAAGGATGCTGGATAGTTTAAAGCGAATCAACGAAATGCCAAAAGAAGTTGGTGCTGTTAAATTAGCTGATAGAATCACTAATCTTCAAAAACCTCCTAGAAATTGGACAAAAGAAAAGATTCAATATTATTGGGATGAAGCGAAGTTAATTAACCAAACGCTTCAAGACAAGAACGAATACTTAAACAAACGCTTAGACAATAAAATAGCAGAATATGAAGTTTATGCGAAATAAAACTTAATTATAGCTAATACTTAATTACATATACAATTAAATTGTTCTTATAGACTAATTAGCCAAATACTTAGCTTAAAAATTGAATTTGATGAGTTATAATTAATTAATGTACATTAAATGAACAAATAAAGCACAATAAATACATCAATAATGTACATTAAAATATAAAATAAAGTACATTAAATGTGAAAATTATGTACATTAAATATTAAAATATAGTACATAAAAATTAAAAGTTTTGTACATTAATTATAAATTGAAAATTATAAGTTAATAAAACAAACCTATGTATTTAGAAGCTTATTAATCTTGTTTTAAATGAGACATCAATTGAAAGTAATGCTATCTCAATTAGGCTAAAGTGTTAACTTAAGATGAGACACTAGATGAATTAAATGATTTTATCTATCTGATATCATTTGAAGGATTCAGATGTCATCTAGTTAATAACTAAAGTCTAGTGTTGAAAATTATAGTTTTAAATCAAATTTCTAAGGCTATCATTAAATATATAATAGAATAGTACAAACCTTAGTTTATTTATAAAAAAGAAGCCAAAACCCAGTATTGATGAGGGTTTTGGCTGTTTGTGACCGCGGCAGGATTCAAACCTGCAACCCTCAGAGCCGAAATCTGATATTCTATTCAGTTGAACTACGCGGCCAATTTTATGATGACAAATATAATGAGTTATTCTGTTTTACAAGCTAGTTTACAATCTAATATTATTTTAAACTTCTTGAGATGTTCCTGTATTTTCCCAGTTGTTTAAATCATCTAAATAAAAATCGATGCGACCAACATTTATGCCTGCCCAACCAACCTGATTTACAATGACGTTGTTGCCTTTAGCGTTTTTAGTTGGTATAGGTTGGTCTAAAAAGGTATGCGTATGTCCACCAATAATTAAATCGATACCATGTGTTTGTTTAGCTAGTTTTAAATCGTCTATTTTTTTACTGTTATAGCTATATCCTAAGTGTGATAAGCAAATAACTAAGTCGCAATGTTCTTGTTGTTTTAAAATTTCAACTTGATCTTTAGCAACTTCAACAGGATCTAGATACTTGGTCTCTTTATATAAATCTTTAGATACTAAACCTTCAAGCTCAATGCCCAATCCAAATATACCGATGTTAATGCCATCAACTTCAAAAACTTGATAGGGTTTAGTTAAACCATTTAAACTGGTATTTCTTAAATCGTAATTAGCATTAAGTAAATCAAATTGAGCATGCTCTAGTTGAGCAGCAATATTGTCAATACCATTATCAAATTCATGATTTCCAATAGTTGAAGCATGATATCCTAATTTAGACATGATTTTATACTCTAATTCACCACCATAAAAATTAAAATAAGGTGTGCCCTGAAATGCATCACCAGCATCAAGAATTAAAGTGTTTGGATTTTCATTTTTAACATGATTGATATAATTAAACCGCCGACTTGCACCACCTAAATTTGGGTATTTAGAATGGTTTTTAGGAAACGGGTCTATATGGCTGTGAACGTCATTGGTGTGTAATATAGTGATATGTTTTTGGTGCTGAGGTTTTGTAAAACTACTTAAACCTATACCAGAAACGCCAATGGCAGCAGCGGTTGAGGTTGTTTTTATAAAGTGTCTTCGTTTCATGATTTTGGATTGAGTTGCGTAAAACGTGAATCTACTTTTGAGCTTAAAGTGTCTTGTTGCTCAAAATAATCAATTAATAAACTTCTTAATTTGTAGTTTAAATTATAGGTAGTGTCAGCTTTGGTGAAAAACGACATGTGATCGCCGCCTTTTACCAAATAGTCTGAAGTAGCAACATAATAAAATGCTTGATTAAGCGGTTTGCCATTAACTTCAACTAATTGCAATTGCCCATTGGCTTGTAAAGTTAAATTCAGCCCAGCAATTGGGTGAGCTCGTTTGGCTTCAACTAAGTAAGTAATGAGTTGCTTAAACCTTAATGAATCTAGTTTTGCCACAACAATTTCATTTTCAAATGGCATAATATTATAAGCCGTTCTTGTGGTGACTTCTCCTTTATTAATACCACCTCTAATTCCACCATAATTGAGTAAAACAGCATCTATTTTTAGATTTTCACGCTGACTTAATATAGGGTTTCCTAATTCAAGCACTGCATCAGCCATTAAGTTTCCGATACTTGTATTTAATTTTGCTTCACTTTTAAACATCGCTTTTGGTGAGTAAGCGAGGGCTTTGTTCATTTCGTTATTAATCTTTTTACGGTAAGGCTTTACAAACGCCTCGATTTCATTACTTTTATTGTAGGTCGAATCAATTATTACTTGCTTGGTGTCAATTTCAGTGACTTTATAGGTCTTTGATTGACAAGCAAATAAGATAAAACATAAGGCGATTAAGTAAATTCTCATTTAATTTCAATTTGATATTACAATTATAACGTATTTTTACAACAGACTAATGATTTAAAATAATGTTTATGTTAACAAAGAGGATTTTATCCCTGCTAAGTTTAATATTAGTATTAGGATTTTGGTCTTGTAATACTAAAGTTGAATTTCCCGTGTCTGAGGTCGTACCTTCGGCTGAAGCAACCGCGGTGATTTCGAAAGATAAGAATGATAATTTTCTGGTAGAACTTGATATTAATAATTTAACAAAGCCTGAACGCTTGAGTCCTAAGCGAAAATTTTATGTGTTATGGGCTGAAACTGCTCAAGGAAGCGTAAATTTGGGTCAAATAAAAGTAAAAGAATCTACTTTTAGTTCAAGTTTATATGCTGAAATTGAGGCTTCATTACCGCTTAAACCCACACGTTTGGTAATTTCAGCTGAAAATGAACTCAATAGAAATTCACCTAGCACATTTACTATTCTGGAGACTAAAATACGGTATTAGTTGACTACAACCTAATTAATACAAAAGGCTAAACCGTCAGATTTAGCCTTTTTTAATGGTTAGCTACTATTAAGTTATAGCTGTTGCTTTAGAATATATACCAACATGCTTAGCGCATTTTATAAAGGCGTGGTAAGTCCGTTCTATATCGAAATCTAAACCAATAGAAAATCGTACTAAACCTTCGCTTAATCCCATATTAAGCTGCTCTTCTTCACTAATTTCTGAAGATGTTGAACTCCCTGAAGCACTAAACAGGGTCTTATAAAAGCCTAAGCTCACAGCGATATAGCCTACATTTTCGGCTTGTAAAGCTTCCATAAATGCATTTGCTTGCTTTAATGTGCCTAAATCAAGTGTTAATAAACCGCTGTACCCAAATTCAGGATGTATTTGTTGCTGCATTTTTTTATGACTTTTATGCGATTTTAATCCTGGATAGACGACTTTAAAACCAGCTTGTTCTAAACATTGGGCCAAATACATGGCGTTTTTGCTATGCTGCTGCATACGTATTGGTAACGTACGTAGATTTTTAAGTATGGAAGCTGCTCTTAAACTATCAAGCGTTTGCCCTAAAAGCATTGCAGCCCCATGATTGACATCTTTCAACGCGTTAATAAATTCAGTTGAGCCGCATACAACACCACCAACCGTATCTGAAGAGCCGTTAATAAATTTAGTCAGACTATGAATAACCACATCTGCTCCAAATTCAGTAGGCGTAATTACCAAGGGTGTAAACGTATTATCTACAACAAAGGTGAGATTGTATTTTACTGCAAGCTTCTTTAAGCCTTCTAGATCAGCCACTTCGAGTAAAGGATTGCTTAAAGCTTCACAGTATAAAACTTTAGTGTTTGTGTTGATGGCCGCTTCAACTTGGTCTAAGTTGGTGATGTCTACAAAATGAGTCTGAATCTTAAAATCAGGTAGAAAGTTTTTCATAAAAGCATAAGAACCACCATAAATAGTTCGGCTTGATACAATTTCGTCTCCAGATTTACATAATTGTAAGAGCACCGACGTAATGGCACCCATACCAGAAGCGAAAACTTGTGCATCTTCGGTCGCTTCCATTTTTGCTAAGGCATCACATAAATACTGATTGCCTGGTGAAGAATGTCTGGAATAAAGGTAGCAACCTTCCTGAGTGCCTTCAAAAGTATCACTCATGGCTTTAGCGGTTAAAAATGTGTAGGTTGAACTATCTGAAATAGAAGGATTTACACCGCCTTGTTCTCTAAAAAATTGAAGATCTTGAATGGCATTTGCTGGTTGATGTTTCATGACTAAATTTTCTTCGAATTTCAGATATAGAAGAAATATAATCAATAATAAATTATTTATTTAGTAATTTTAGCTAATAACTATAACAGATATAGAATAATATTCTAAATTTACATTAGTAGCCCAAATGAATTAGATAAATTTACAATAGATGGCAACTTTAGATCAAACAGATAAGCACTTACTTAATTTATTGCAAGAAAATGCGCGCTTTACCACCAAGCAATTGGCATTAAAACTAAGTTTATCGCCAACAGCAATTTATGAGCGTATTAAAAAATTGGAGCGACAGAATTATATAAATCGTTACGTAGCTTTAGTTAATCCCCGAAAAATACAGAAAGATTTTGTAGCCTTTGTGATGATTCAGTTAAAAGAGCATACGCAAGCTTCAATAGCTGCTTTTGAAAGTGAAATTGCTTTAATTCCAGAAATTGTCGCATGCTTTCATGTAAGTGGTACTTATGATTATCTCATTAAAGTTAATCTAGATGAAATGTCAAGTTTTAGAAATTTTATGGTTGAAAAATTAACTAAGATTCCACATATTAGCAATACGCAGTCGGCATTTAGTATTAAAGAAGTGTTTAATCACACCGCTTTAAAGTTGTAAGATTTGTCATTAACCTCAGTAAATTGATGTAGCGCACTGGAAATGCTTAATAAAGCTATGATATTTATAAACTGATATAATAACATACAACTACAACAAATAAACACTACCTTTGCCGGCTTAAATTAAGTTTATATTTATGGATATTAGAAATATCGCCATTATTGCCCACGTTGACCATGGTAAAACCACTTTGGTCGACAAAATTATGCACCATTGTAAATTGTTTCGTGATAACGAAACCACAGGTGATTTAATATTAGATAATAACGATTTAGAACGGGAACGTGGTATTACCATTGTTTCTAAAAACGTTTCAGTAAGATATAAAGATACTAAGATTAATATTATTGATACACCAGGTCACGCCGATTTTGGTGGTGAAGTTGAGCGTGTTTTAAACATGGCTGACGGTGTACTTTTATTAGTTGATGCCTTTGAAGGACCAATGCCGCAAACGCGTTTTGTGCTTCAAAAAGCAATTGACTTAGGCTTAAAACCTTGTGTGGTTATTAACAAAGTTGATAAACCAAATTGTACACCAGAAGAAGTTCACGAAAAAGTTTTTGATTTAATGTTTGAGCTTGGTGCTGAAGAATGGCAACTTGACTTCCCTTCAGTTTATGGTTCAGCTTTAAATAACTGGATGAGTACAGACCCAAACAATCAAACCGAGAATGTTGAGCCACTACTTGATATGGTGGTAGAACATATTCCTGCACCTAAAGTAGAAGAAGGAACACCACAACTTTTAATCACTTCATTAGATTTCTCTTCTTACACAGGACGAATTGCAATCGGACGATTACAACGCGGAACTTTAAAAGAAAACATGCCAGTGGCTTTAGTTAAGCGCAATGGTGAGGTGACCAAAACACGTATTAAAGAACTATACACTTTTGAAGGCGTCGGTCGTTTAAAGGTAACAGAAGTTAAGGCAGGCGATATTTGTGCTATTATTGGTTTAGAAGGTTTTGAAATTGGCGATACCGTTGCAGATATAGAAAATCCTGAAGCTTTAAAAAGCATTACTATCGATGAGCCTACGATGAGTATGCTCTTCACAATTAATGATTCGCCTTTCTTTGGTAAGGATGGAAAATTTGTAACCTCTAGACATATCAAAGAACGTTTGGTTAAAGAATTAGAAAAAAATTTAGCGCTTAGAGTTGAAGAAACCGATTCTGCAGATAAATTTATAGTTTATGGACGTGGTGTAATGCATTTGTCTGTTTTAATTGAGACCATGCGTCGCGAAGGTTATGAACTTCAAATTGGTCAACCGCAAGTTATCGTTAAAGAGATTGACGGCGTTAAATGCGAACCAATTGAAGAATTAACCATCGATTTACCTGAAAATGTTTCTGGTAAAGCAGTTGAAATGGTAACACAACGCAAAGGCGAAATGCTGAGCATGGAAGGTAGAGGCGAACGAATGACGATTCAGTTCTTAATTCCTTCACGTGGGATTATAGGTCTTAGAAATCAATTAATGACTGCCACTGCTGGTGAAGCAATTATGGCTCACCGTTTTAAAGAGTATCAGCCTCTTAAAGGTGATATTCCTCAACGTCTTAATGGCTCATTAGTTTCTATGGAGAAAGGAAAAGCCATTCCTTATTCAATTGATAAACTTCAGGATCGCGGTAAGTTTTTTGTAGATCCAGGTGAAGATATTTATGAAGGTCAAGTTATTGGTGAAAACTCTCGTCAAGATGATATGACGGTTAACATTACTAAAACCAAAAAGTTATCTAATGTTCGTTCTTCTGGCGCAGATGATAAGGCCAAAATTGTTCCAGCTAAGAAATTTTCATTAGAAGAGGCTTTAGAGTATATTCAAAAAGATGAATATGTTGAAGTAACACCTAATTTTTTACGTATTAGAAAAATCTATCTAAAAGAAGTAGACCGTAAGCGTTTTAAAATCATATAATACGTAGATTAATTACTATATTTAAAAAGCTTTCCAAGTTTCAATTAATTTGAATTATGGAAAGCTTTTTTTGTTTATCATTTTTGATTAATCTTTTAAAACCTTCATAGACCAACTGGCGCCACTAATATCAGTAATTTCAAGTTGATATTCTCCTGTGGCTAACTTAGCAATATGTTCATGAACTAAGTTTAAAGTAGCTTTTGCACCTAAAGGAACAATTAAACTATGTTGTCCAGGTTTTACCTTAGCAATATAATAATTATCTATGCTTGATTCATTTAGCGATGCTAAGTCTTCAGCAGTGAGCTGAAATCTTGTTTTATTACTTATATCTTTTAATTTCAAATTAATAATCCAAGCGCCATAAACATCAACACCTTCAGTTCTGTACAGTTCAAAATTGAGTGTGTTTCCATCAATATGAGCAGCATTTATTTCAATTTTAGGTTTTACAGATTTGTTGTGTAAAGTTCCCCAAAGTCCACCATGAAACACTTGATTAGTATATAAGGTTAATCCTAAAATAAAAATTGAGCCGATGAGCACAATTCTAGAGAGCTTTATATTAGAAATTTGTAAATGGCCTGAACCTAAAAAGTTAAACCATTTTTTACGGCTTAGCTTTGGAAAGCGTTTAATTAAAATATTATCTATAGAGTATTGGCTACTGCCAGTCAAAAATAAGACGAATCCTGATGCTATTCCTAGCACACCGATTTGCCACTCATCTAAACATGTGGTGCCTATCCAGCCTGAGCCAAGTAAAATGCCCATGGCTAACATAAAAACTCCAATGCTCATAAGTCTTGTAAATAGGCCAAACATGATAAATAGACCTACAATACCTTCAATTATGGTAAAGCCTATCATAGCCACCCATAAACTATCAGGATTTTCTACAAGATGTTGAATAATTGGCTTTATGCCAATGGCGTTTGGCAAAAAATGATTGAATTTTTCACCTATATATCCAGGTAATTCTGGATTTAATTTGTCAGCTAAAATAGTTCTTCTCCAAAATGCTGAAAAGTAGGTCCAACCTACAACTAAACGAAGGCTGAGACTAAAAAGTCCAGCATAATAATTTTGATTTTCTTGTGTCATTTTAAATTCTTTTCATTAAATAATAAGTTTTGCCATCATAAAGTGGTAACGGCTAAAATGGGGTATTCGTAAAACTTAAAATTTAAAGATCTAGGCGTAAGCGATTTAAAATAATATAGATCGGGATTTGAAGCGAACAACGTTTTAAAAAATAATTTATTTGAGGGATTTGAGTTGATCTCTCATAATAAATTTCTAAACGATACTTTAGGGTTGAACCTGAGACTAAGTCAAGCTCTTGAGAGGTTTTTTCCTTTTGTCCAAGCTGATAGTAATTCCATTCAAAGTTAACTTCACAAGTTGAAGTTTTTAAGGCTGATTTACTTTTATTGCTAACTTCTGTTTTTTCAAGATTGAGAGCATCTTGAAAAATGTGCCTAGCAGAACAATTTGAACTTAGTAAAATGAAACTAAGAGAGATCCATATCAAGTGCTTAAAGCTAGATAAAGAATATAAGTTGAGTTTCATTTTATTCATATTAACTGATGTGAATTTAGAGAATTGCTTAAACTTACATCGCCCCAAAAATCATTAGGCCGTAAATAGCAAATCTTAGTAAACGTAATAAGCCAAATAATATGTAACTTCCGAATGGAAATTTAATAATTCCGGCTGCAATACTTGATATGGCAAAAGGTAAAGGTAATAGTGCGCCTACAATAATAAGCAAACCACCCCATTTTCTCATATTTTTAATATGCTTAGCCATTTTAACTTCAAGATAAACAAATACAGAAGGAATGCTAGCGACACCACGACCAAAAAAATAAGATAAAATACCGCCAGTATAAGATAAAACAGCTAAAATTGAAAGATAAGTCCAAGGCATACTTGATTTACCTGACCATGCAATGAAAATTTCAGGCGGGATTAAGCCTAAAATAGATTCTGAAGCGAAAAATACAGCAAAAACACCATAATCAGGAAAATTGTTTGTGACGTAATCTAACATTGAATTAACATCCATCACAAAAAAATGGATTCCCAATAAAACAGCTATAAATATAACAATTGGTGGTGTGGCTTTCAATAAGCTACGACCTAAGAAACTATAAAATCCAGTATATGTGTAATACTGATGCAGTAATTTCCAGCGTGGTTTTTTGGTTGAATTTGATTTTGCCATAGGGCGACAAAAATAATAATAAAAGCTGTAGCTAAATGTTATCTAACTTACAGACTTCGTTAATTTTTATTTAATTTAAATTTTTTGATTGAAGCAATTTAATGTCTGAAACGCTTGGTTTTTCATAAATTTCTAAATCGAAGTAATGTGTTGAGGCTAACAAATGATCAAAAATATCGGCCATGATGCGCTCGTAGTTTTTCCAAACTTTATCTTTACTAAAAGCATAAATTTCAAGTGGTATACCTTCAGCTGTTTGGGGCAGTTGACGGCTCATAATCATCATTTCATGATTTATATTTTTATTTTGCTCTAAATAATGGTCAACATAAGTTCTAAATGCTCCAAAATTAGTCATGTTTCGTCCATTAATTAAAAGGCTTTTATCAATATTGTTATTAGTGTTATGATTTTTTATTTCCTGATGACGTGAGTTGACGTAATTTGATATCAGCTGAATTTTCTCTAAATGATTGATTTCTTTTTCAGTTAAAAATTTAATACTGTTGGCTTTAATTAAAATTGCACGCTTTATACGTCTTCCTCCTGAAACACTCATACCACGCCAATTCTTAAATGAATCAGATATTAAGTAGTAAGTGGGAATGGTTGTAATGGTATTATCAAAATTACGCACTTTGACTGAAGCTAGATTAATTTCAAACACATCACCATCAGCGCCATATTTCTCCATCGTGATCCAGTCGCCAATTCTTACTGTATCATTAACCGTAACTTGAATACTAGCAACAAATCCTAGAATGGTATCTTTAAAAACCAAAAGCAATACAGCCGAAAAAGCACCTAATGCTGTTAAGAATTTTAATAGTGGTTTTCCTGTTATCACTGAGAAAATAATTACAATACTTATAAGCCAAACTATAATCATAAAGACCTGAATATAGCTTTCAATTGGTTTGTCTTTAAAGGCTTTGATAGTTCTTAAAAAGTCTTTAATGGTTAATAATATGCTTCGAATAACCATGACTACCAAAATGGTTATGATGACAGAAAAAGCTCTATTAACTTCGTCTAACAAGTGCTCAAAATCTTTGAGAATAGAAGGCAAAAGACTTGAAACAACATTAATTGTAATTAAATTAGAGATGTGTAAAAATGTATTGTTTTTTACTAAATAGTCATCAAACTCAGTTTTGGTTTTAGATGCCAAACGATTTACTATTTTTTTAGCAGTATAACGTAAAAGCTTAAATAATAAGTAGCCAAAAATTAAGACTAAAATTAAATTGATACCTAAATTAATGTAAATAGCCTTACTGCTTGATAAGTTAAACTGCTCTATCAAAAAATTATAAATTAAGCGGTCTGATGTTTGATTCATTGTTGAATTTTGCACAAATTTACAAAATACCCGATTTAAAATTCTATGAGATCTAAATATTTGTTGAGTATTATATTATTGCTAGTGATTGTCATTATTTTAGGAGTAATTTTTCTGCTGAAAGACAAGTATATATTTGAGTATGAACCTACTGCTCAAGTTGAAGTGATTAAGCAATGGACTTTACCTGAAGTTCTTAAAGAAGTATCTGGAATATATTATTTAGGCAATCATAATATGGCATGTATTCAGGATGAAAAAGGTGTGATTTATATCTATAATCTTAAAACATCTCAAATTACTAACCAATTTGAATTTGAACCTCAAGGTGATTTTGAAGGAATAACTATTATCAATTCAACAGCTTATGTCTTGAGAAGTGATGCTACTATTTTTAAAGTTAAAAATTATAAAAGTCCATCACCTCAAGTTGAAACGCTACAACTTTTTAATGAAAAAGGTATTGATGTTGAAGGTTTATTTGCTTTTTCTGAAGATGAATTACTTATAGGTATAAAATTTAGTAAACAGATTAAAGCTTTAAACCAAATAGTGGTTTACAAATATCAAATTTCTACCGAAAAACTAACTGAGTTTATGAGTATTTCAAATCAACATGAAATTTTTAATTCAATCCCTCAGTCACATCCATCTCGTGATTTTTGGCTTTCTGAAATAGCTTATGCCGATTCAAAATATTATATCACTGAGGCTAAAACACCAAAATTAATGATACTCGATCCAAATAAAATTCCACAGCATTTAATTTATCTTGATGAAGATATTTTACCACAACCTGAAGGAATCGCAATTGCTGAAGATGGCCAACTATTTATCGCTAGTGAAGAAAACAAGAATCAATTGCAAAGTATTAGCCTAATTAAAATAAAGCCTTTAAAAACTAGTCTTTAGACTTTTTAGATTTAAAGATATTCCAAAAACTCTTTTTTTCTTTTTTTTGCTTTTGAGCATCTTCGTCAAAATCTTTTTGTTCGGTTTTCTTTTTAAATAGACGTTTTAAAAATCCGTCACGTTTTTTAGGGTCACAGTTTAATTTATTTTTAATGTTTTGATTAACCTCAGGGAATTGATTTGCGGTATAATGAGTTGTTTTTAATTTCAAAGCTTTATAGGCTTTAGCAAAAATTGGTAAAGCACTCACAGCGCCTTGACCCAAGGCTGTTGATTTAAAACCAATTCGTTGTTGATTGTGACCAACCCAATTAATACTTACCAAATTAGGTGTTAAACCAATAAACCAACCATCTTTATTGTCTTGTGTTGTGCCTGTTTTTCCGGCAATAGCATCTTTTATACCATAAGTTCTCCGAATTGATTTGGCAGTACCTGTATTGACTACTTCACCTAACATCGCTAACAATTCAAGTCGATGTTGTTGAGAAAGCGGACTCGCTTTAAATTCTGTTGACTTTGCTTCATAAATAACTTTTCCATCTTTAAGGATACGTTTAATTAAGTTCAGTTGTAAGGGAATTTTAGAACTCACAATCCCAGCGTAAGCTCTTGCAAGCTCTTCAAAACTCAAATTAACAGCACCTAATGCAATTGAAGGTTTTTCGGGAATAGGACTTGTTATTCCAAATTCACGAGCCAACTTAATTGTTTGTTTTAATCCAGATTCTTCTAAAACCTTGACTGAAATGGTATTCATCGAGTTACTTAAGGCATAATTTAAGCTATAATTCATGTGTTTGTCATCATCAGTTTTAGAGGCATTTTGGGGCTGCCAATCATCATAATCTGTATAGGTAACCGTGTTTCCTGCTAAATAGGAGCAAGGTTCTAAACCCGATTGTAAACCACTCGCATATATAAAAGGTTTAAAAGTCGAGCCGACTTGACGCTTAGCATAATGAATAACATCAAATTGTGAAACACGATAATCAGCCCCACCAACATAACTTAAAATGTCTCCACTTTTTGGATCTATAGTTAAACTAGCAGCATTCAAAAACTTCAATTGTTCTTGTAAACTATCAATTACTGAAGCTGTTTTTAACTGATATTCTTTGCCATTATAAATTTCAATAGATTTGTTATTACTTAGCTCTTTAATAATTTCAGCTTCTGAAAACCCCTTTTTTGTGAGGTTTTTATAGACTTTAGTTGATTTTAAAACAGGTAACCAAACCGATTTTTGTTGCCATGGTTTTTGATTTTGATATTCAGCTTCAAATAGCTGCTGTATTTTTTTAAGATGTTTGACCAACTCAGTTTCAAATGCATTTTGTATGTCAGCATCAATACTCGTTTCAATCGTCAGCCCGCTTGTCTTTAAGTCTAGTTCCGTTTTATTTTCTGAATTAAGACGTGATATAATTGTATTAGCTTCAGCATATAAACGTTCATTGAGAAACGCCGAACCAGTTGAAGTTTCTCTATTATAATTAATACTCAGATTCTGCTGAAGCACTTTGTTGGCTTCATCTTGGCTTAAATAATTGTAGTTAAGCATCTGTGTAATAACAACATCGCGCCTTAATTGGCTTCGTTCAGGGAATAAACGTGGATTATAGCTGTGATTGGCTTTTAAAGTTCCTATGAGAGTAGCAGCTTCAGATAAGTTTAATTCTGATGCGGGTTTACTAAAAAATCGTTTAGAGGCACTTTCAATACCATAGGTGTTTCCGCTAAATGGCACAGTGTTTAAGTAAAGCTCTAGAATATCTTTTTTACTATAAATATCTTCTAACTTAAAAGCGGTAAAGGCTTCTTTAATTTTGTTGACAGGCAAGCTAAACCAGCCAAGATTCTCTCTACCGTAAATGTTTTTAGCTAGTTGTAAAGTAATCGTACTTCCACCGCCAGACGAGTCGTCACCAGCTAAAATGGTTTTAAATAAAACCCTTAAAAGGCTCCTTGAATCAACGCCTGAATGTTCAAAAAAGCGCACATCTTCAGTAGCTATTAATGCATCAATTACATGTTGGGGTAATTGTTCTAAGTCTATCGATTCCCGATTAAATTGATAGACTTTTGTTAGCGTAACATTATGACGGTCTACAAACACTGAAGCTTCAGCATTAGTCAAATTTTTAAGGTTTTGTTTCGTTGGTAATTTACCCCAAAAGCCAAGATAAATACTCCCAATAAAGCTAGCTAAAATTAGCGCTATTACTAAAATAGATTTTAGGATTAACCGAAATAAAATCCTTTTAAACGGTCTTTTTTGACGAGACTTTGTTTTTTTCATAGATAACAAAATTAGAAGATAATTCAGTTTCAGACGTTAATTCTTTTAAAAAATGAAATGATTAAGTTTAATAGACTTTATTTTTGAAAAAAATATTACAAATGAATACAAAAGTTGCATTTATTACTGGCGGAACTAAAGGAATAGGCTTAGGTATTGCTGAAGCATTGATCGCTGAAGGTACTAAAGTTATTTTAACGAGCCGTTCTAAAACTGATGCTCAAAAAATAGCTGATAAACTAAACGCTGATAAAGCAGAACAAGTTGCTGTTGGCTTAGAAGCCGATGTTAGACATTTTGATGCCGTTGAAGATGCTGTTAGAAAAGGTTTAGAAGAGTTTGGACAGATAGATTACGTTATTGCCAATGCTGGTTTAGGTCATTTTGGGAGTATTGAAGAAATTACACATGAACAATGGCACCAAGTAATTGATACCAACCTAACAGGTGTTTTTAATACTATAAAAGCAACTGTTGAAGCATTAACTGAATCTAAAGGTTACTTCATTAGTATTTCAAGTTTAGCTGGAACTAATTTCTTTGCAAAAGGAACGGCATATAACGCCAGTAAATTTGGTTTGACTGGTTTTACTCAAGCTTTAATGTTAGACTTACGTGATAAAGGCATTAAAGTTTCAACCATTATGCCAGGCTCAGTTTCAACTTATTTTAATGGCAATGAGCCTGATGCCAATGACGCTTGGAAAATTCAACCTGAAGATTTAGGTGAATTAGTAGTTGATATGTTTAAACTTAATCCACGAACTTTACCAAGCAAAATAGAAGTGAGACCATCACAACCACCAAAAAAATAAATTTTGTTGATTGATTATTGATAAAAAAGCGACTTTGTTAAGAGCAAAGTCGCTTTTTTATTTGAAGTGGTTTAAATAATTTTTAATCTATTAATCCAGCACGTTTTAATAAAGCATCAGGCTTAGGTTCTTGTCCTCTAAAGCTTTTATATAATTTCATTGGTTCTACAGTACCGCCTTTTGAAAGAACTGTTGATTTAAATTTATCAGCAATAGTTTGATTAAAAATGCCATGTTCTTTAAATGCTTCGAAAGCATCGGCATCTAAGACTTCAGCCCATTTATAAGAATAGTAACCTGAACTGTAACCGCCTTGAAAAATATGACCAAAAGCTGTGCTCATACAATTAGTAGAAATATCAGGTAATAAAGCCGTCGGTTTAAAAGCATTCAATTCATGCGCTTTAACATCATTAACATCAGTTGGATCAATACCATGCCATGCTAAATCTAATTGACCAAAACTTAATTGACGTAAACTCTGCAAGCCTTCCATGAAGTTAGCTGAAGCTTTAATTTTAGCAATTAATTCTTCTGGAATTACTTCACTAGTTTTGTGATGTTTAGCAAATAGTTGTAAGGCTTCTGGTTCGTAGCACCAATTTTCAAGTAGTTGACTTGGTAATTCAACAAAATCCCAGTAAACATTAGCGCCAGATAATGATGGGTAAGTTGTATTTGCCAGCATGGCATGTAAAGCGTGACCGAACTCGTGAAACAAGGTTGTTACTTCATTAAACGTTAGTAATGAAGGCTGAGATTGCGTTGGTTTGGTGAAATTACAAACAATTGAAACTAAAGGCCTTTCATTTTGACCGTCTTTAATAAATTGCGGCTTATAAGTCGTCATCCAAGCGCCATCGCGTTTGCCAGCTCGTGGATGAAAATCGGCATATAGTGTAGCTTTTGGGCTGCCATTTTCTAAAACATCAAAGGTTTTTACATCTGGATGGTAAAGTTCATAAGACTTATTTTCATTGAATTCTAAACCATATAACTTGGTTGTGATTTTAAATAAGCCATCAATAACTTGATTTAATTCGAAATAAGGCTTTAAATCTTCTTCTTTTAAACTAAAGGTTTTAGATTTTAAAAGTTCGGTGTAATAAGCTTGATCCCATTTCTGAAAATCTGTAATGCCATCAGTTTTTTCTGCAAAATCCTTTAATTGATTAAATTCTCTTTCGGCCGCTGGCTTAGCTTTTTCAAGTAATTCATTTATAAAATTGTTAACTGTTTCGGGAGACTTAGCCATGCGTTCTTCTAAAACAAAATCGGCATGTGTGTTATAACCTAAAAGTTGAGCGCGTTCAAAACGTAATTTTGAAATTTGAAGTACTTGCGACTCATTATTATAGTCGTTATCCTTAAAAGCTTTGGAGCCAAAACCTTTTAAAAGCTGCTTTCTAAGTTCACGATGTTTAGCATACTTCATTACAGGTATAAAGCTTGGGTAATCTAAAGTAAATAGGTAACCTTCCTTTTTATCTTCTTTTTGAGCAAGTTCTGCGGCACTTTCGAGCACAGTTTTAGGTATGCCTTCAACTTTTGACTCATCAGTGATATGAAGTTTAAAGTTATTTGTTTCAGCTAGCACATTTTCACCAAATTTTAATGAAAGTTGTGCTAATTGAGTATCGATTTCTCTTAAACGCTGTTGTTGTTTTTCATTCAAATTAGCACCATTTCTGGTAAAATTTTTGTAAACTTTCTCTAATAAGCGCGTTTGCTCGGGGTTTAAATTTTCTTGGTTTTGCTGTTCATAAACCGTTTTAATTTTACTGAATAAAGCTTTATTCAGTAAAATATCGTTGTTAAACTCGCTTAACCAAGGTGAAATTTCCTGAGCAATTTGTTGAAGTTCAGGATTGGTTTCAGCTGAATTTAAATTAAAAAAAACACTAACAATTCTATCGAGTTGAAATCCTGAAAATTCTAAAGCTTCAATCGTGTTTTTAAAATTAGCAGGTTCGGTTGAAGTGCTAATGTTTTCAACTTCTTCACGTGCAGCGTTTAAAGCTTGTTCAATAGCAGGTTTATAGTGTTTATTTTCTATTTGTTCGAATGGTGGATGGTTAAAGCTTTGCAATAACGGGTTACTCATACTTAATAGGTTTTAATTTCTTTTGTTGCCTCTAATACATTTTGGTCTTTCCAAATCTCAGGCGAGTAGTTTTTAAATTGCTCGATAATCATCGGTTTGGCTTCTTTCAATAAGCTGTAATCTTCAACCGAAAGTTTACGCTGATTGACCACAAATAATTCAGTTTCATTGGTGTTATCAGCTTCAGCTAAGATTTCAAGTTTAAATTTAAGGCGTTCACTTCTGTCATCATTATTTTCTTTAAATACAAATTTTCGATCTAAATAAAAATATTGCTTGTTGATTGATTTGATGTATTTTGGATAATAAGTGCCATTTTCGGTTTTAAAATAAGTCACTTCTTTGGTATTCAAATAGGCATCAAATTTAATACCGAATAAAAACTTCAAATTTAATTTAGATTCACTTTTGCCTTCAGCTAGACGTTGGGTAAGTTTAACTATAGCAAAATCTTTTGCTGTAATGTAAAATTTGCCTATATATTTAGCACGATTACGGTCTGGAGCATAATTAACAACGTAAACCATTTGGTTATTAAAGCTGGTAACATCATCTATTTCAAATGCGTAATCGTCTGGTTCGGCTAAGGGTTCGAATAAGGTGTTGGTAAAAGTATATCTGTTTAAGGTACCTTTGATGTTTCTTGAAACCGATTTAACATCTAAAGTGTCAGGTTGGTCTTTAAGTTGCTCATTGATACCTGATAAATCGAGTGAATCTGCCACTCGGATAATAAATGTTCGCACCTTGAAGCTATTACTATTTTCAAGTTTTTCGAAAATCTTTTTGAAGGCGCGATTTTGAATTTCTTCAACATCATTATTTGAAGTGCTACTACTTAATTCAATGGCGCGATAGGGTTTAAGATGAACAGAGTCTTGATTTAAATAATTAAAATCGACTAATTTTTCTGTAAAATAAGTAGAAGTTTCACCAATAACTGATTTTGAAAGTGCTTCTAATTCCTTATTGATATTATTTTCAATTTTCTTACTTAAATAATTTGCTTTTTTTAATTCAAACCCATAATCTTTATAGGTGCTTTGGTATTTATTCCTGATAAAAATATTGTAAGAATTGGCTTTTGTAGCGTAATTCTTGTTTTTGTTTTTTAAAAACTTATCAATTAATTCGCGACCTGTTAAAGATTGGTCTTTTAAAAAGACTTCGCCCAACTCATTAACTGCCGTTTCTAATATAACTTTTTGATTGTTTTTAAAATCACCGATAGCAATGCGTTTTGTTTTAAAACCCATGCTGGAAAATTCAATTGAATCTTTTGTTGTAAATTGATTAACAACAATAGAGAAGTTGCCTTCTGTATTAGTGATAACACCGTAATTTTTAGTGATTCTTACCGTTGCAAACGGAATACTTTCTTTAGTATCTTGACTTAGTAAAGTTCCTGTAAGTGTTTGAGCAAAACTTAAACTGGTTAAACCAAGTAGCAAATAAGTGATGGTTGACTTTATCATAGGTAGGTTTTTAGCTTAACGCTCATATTTTGAAAATGTTACAGTTAACGTTCTACTTTTTCTCTTCTTTATTAAAATAGACTAAGTAGTAATACATTTGGCGTTCTTCATCCCAACCTTTTTCAATAAACTTATCGGCGCTTGCACCGCTTACAAAGTCCATTTTTATTTGAACATTAGTATCAAGATTAATAACGCTTTTTACTTTTTTTCGTGCTGCTGTTACAGCGGTGTTTGAAATCGGGAAATCACTTAAATCTTCAATTTTATATTTGGGCGCTTGTTCTTCTTTATAGTTTTTAAATTCAGGTTCAAGTTCAGGATTTTCAAGTACAT
Organism: Psychroflexus salarius; assembly: GCF_900129035.1. Lineage (GTDB taxonomy): Bacteria > Bacteroidota > Bacteroidia > Flavobacteriales > Flavobacteriaceae > Psychroflexus > Psychroflexus salarius. The sequence continues at coordinate 45,208 of NZ_FQTW01000011.1, forward strand.
CGGTTAAAAAGTTTTGCTCATTAAAATTATCATTTGCGGCAAAATGATTCATAGCTTTATTCATAAACAAAACTTCTTGCTGTTTATCTTCAGCTGGTAAAACCACATCTTTGGCAAAATTCTCGCAAAATTTCAAGTATTTTTTAGTGTAAAAATTTTCGTCTTGAAAAAAATCTACACCTAAAAATTGTTCTAACCAATATTTCGTATCGTATTTATTAGAATCGACAGAGAGGATTTTATAACCTTCTTCTTTTTCAGTATTTAAAATTAAGGCACCTTTGTCAAGCTTGTTTAAATAAACGCCTTGTTGTAATATCATTTCAAGGTTATTTTGTTGCTCTTGAAATTGTAAAAAGTCATGCTTTAACTCGGATTTAAAAATACCAATCGCATCAACTTTTTGATTATCTACAAGTACATTTTCAAAGTAAACCACGTAAACTTCACCGCCTTTAATGTGTTGATGCATAGATTGTTCAAATAAATACCGAGTTATTTGCTTAGAAATTTCATGTGCCTTAAGCGGATTGTTAAAAATTTCAGTCGCATAATTATAAAGCTGATGAAATTCTAAATCGGTTTCATGAACAAATTGATAATAACTCTCTTCTTTATCGCGAAATGATTTTAAAAAGTATTCTTTAATTAATGGGGTTAATTCGTCTGATAGCTGATAAGCTTCTTCTGATAAAAAGAGTGATTCGTTGCGGCTTTTATTGCCAACACGATGTATAGATAAACTTTCAATTTGGGCGCTATATAAATTGAGCATAAGGAAATGAGTATTAAGGTATATTAAAAATTTGTGGTGGTAAGCTAACTTCAGTTGAAGTTACCGAACTAAATATTTATTTATAAACTTTGTTATTTAGTTCCAGTTTTGATCAAAATCAAAATCGTCTAAACTTTCAAAATCTTGATCGTCAAAACCATCATCAAAGCTATCATCATTTAATTCATCTAGTTTTTCAGCTGTGAATTCTTTTTCTGGCGGATGTTCTGGTAAGTGACCTTGCGCAAACATTAGATTAGGGTAATCTTGACCATCTTTGGCTTCAGTCATATCGGCTAATTCAACATAAAACGTCCACATATTGAAAAAATCGTACACATAAATCATTTTAGTATTTTCACGAGAAAAGACGGTATCAAGCGCTGTTTCATTCATCATTCGAACTGATTTTTGACCTTCACTCATATCAAAGAGCAAAAACTCTTCACCTTGATTCCATTCCTCATCACTTTTATAAAAGGACGCCATTTCAGTACCATCAAAGCCGAATGCTTGTGTAATAGCGTTATGAAAATCTTCTAAAGTATCGGTATCTCTAATTTCAATATCTCTAAATACATCATCTAAGATGTCAAGTATAATGCGGAATTTGAATATCATTTATTGTTTTATTTTATGTATTGATTCAGTCGATTTTGCTTCAAAACTTTGTAATAAGATATAAAATTGCACGCCAAATAATAAAGCTGCAATAACTAAATGCAAAGGTTGTGATAAAAATGGAAAATCTAAATAAAACATGAGTATTCCTGTAAAAATTTCAAAAATAATAAGCCCTATCATCCATCTAACTAATTTGAAACCTAGGCCTTGCTTTTTGTTAATGAATACTATCGCCAAATTGACAATCAATACTAAAATTGAAAATGAACGATGAATGTAAAACATGGTATCTGGGTCTTTTAACCACATTGCTTTTGCTGAATATCCGAAAACTTTAACTTGTTCATCTACAAACTGGCGAACTTGCGTTCCAAAAGCGACTTGTATTAAACTCAAGAACACAGCAAATAGCATTAAGTAGTGAAATGCATTTGATGTGTTGTATTTAGATTTAAAATCAGTTGAAATCTTTAAAATATACATTAATAAAGCCACTATGATTAAGGCTACCAACATGTGCAAAGTGATGCGCACTGGCGATAATACAGAATAAACAACAGTAGCCCCAAGCCAAGCTTGAAATAGCAATAGAACTAATGTGATGACAGAAAATAATGGAATTTTAAAAGATTTTTTTCTTTGTTTAAACGATAAAATTGTCATGATTAAAATGGCAACACCAGACAAGGCGCCTAACAAGCGGTTGATATATTCTACCCAAGTGTGCGCCGCATTAAATGTCGCATAATCATGTTTTTCGTAGCTGTTCCAGTTATCGGGATTATAGCCTTTAGATGATTTAAATTTTTCTTTTGCAACTTTTAAAGTTTCATCAACAATAATGACTTGACCTTCAAAATAATCTTGGTTAGCATGCCATTGCAATTGTGCCTCTTCAGTTGGTGGAATGTAGTAGCCAAAACATTTTGGCCAGTCTGGACAACCCATGCCGCTGCCTGTCATTCTAACAACAGCACCAGCTATAATCACTAAATAAATTAGGATTAATGAAATTTTTACCGATTTTCTAAACATATTTCAAAGGTAAATGTAAGCGTTGAATTTAAATTTGAATGATTCATTTTTTTAGGTAAAATTAGCAAGCATCAAGCCTTTGCATTAAAACCATAAGCCTTAGCAGTTTTTAGCATGAATTTAAAAGCAGCGTCATATTCATTAGGTATTTCACCTTCTAAGATCGCTTCTTTTATTTCGTTTTTAATTAAGCCAACTTCTTTACAAGGTTCAATTTTTAAATGATTCATGATAATTTTTCCTGAAATTGGTGGCTGAAAATTCCTGATTTTATCACGTTCTTCAACATCTTTAATACGTTGGCGAACAATTTTAAAATTATTATGATATCGTTTATAGCGTTTAGGATTTTTAGTTGTTATATCTGCTTCACATAACATCATTAAGTCTTCAATATCATCACCAGCATCAAACACTAAGCGCCTTACAGCCGAGTCGGTTGTATTATCATCAACAATGGCAATAGGTCTAGAACTTAATAGTACTAATTTTTGAACATATTTCATTTTATCATTGAGCGGCATTTTGAGTCGTTTAAATAGCTTGTAAACCATTTTAGACCCCATAAATTCATGCCCATGAAAGGTCCAACCATTTCGTTTACTAAATTTTTTAGTTGGCGCTTTACCAATATCATGCAATAAGGCCGCCCAGCGAAGCCATAAATTATTGGTTTCACGAGAAATATTATCAACTACTTCTAAAGTATGCCAAAAATTATCTTTATGGCGCTGGCCATCAACTTCGTCAATGCCTTCAAGTGCGGTTAGTTCAGGTAAAATTAGTTGAAGCAAACCAGTTTTATGTAAAAGCTTAAACCCTTGAGATGGCTGTTGGGTTTTCATCATTTTGTTAATTTCAGTTACAATTCGCTCTTTTGAAATGATTTGCAGTCGGTTTTTATTTTGAGCGATAGCATCAAGCGCTTTAGGGTCAATAAAAAATTTCAGTTGACTCGAAAACCTTATGGCACGAAGCATACGCAAAGGGTCATCTGAAAAAGTGATGTCAGGATCTAGTGGCGTTATGATGAGTTGTTGTTTAAGATGTTCTAAACCATCAAATGGATCGAGGAGTTTTCCAAAATCTTCAGAATTTAACTGTAAAGCTAAAGCATTAATGGTAAAGTCTCTACGGTTTTGATCGTCGGTTAAGCTACCAACTTCAACACTAGGTTTTCTACTATTTTCAGTATAAGATTCTTTTCTAGCACCAACAAATTCTACTTCAACATCAAAAGCCTTCAGCATGGCGGTTCCAAAGGTTTTGAACACTTGCACTTTAGGTTTGTTTGGTAAAAGTTCAGCCACAGCTTTTGCTAACTGAATGCCATCGCCAACACAAACAATGTCGATGTCTTTTTTTTGTTCTCTTTTTAGGAAATAGTCGCGTACAAAACCACCTATAACGTAGGTTTCAAGGCCAAGTTGGTCTGCTGCTTTAGTAATGAATGGAAATAATTGATGCTGTAAAGCTTCAGTATAATGTGTTTTAGACATATTTAAGGGCGAATCACTTCAATGCGACCATCTTGATGAACTTTCAATATTTGAGATGGTGCATTTGCCGTATTAGTTGATTGCAAATTTACAACATAGTCAACGCCTTTTAAAATTTCAGGCGAAATTTCATTAAAGTCTTTTGGCGTAGGTTCGCCGCTAATATTGGCTGATGTAGAAACAATGGGTTTACCAAAATCAGAAAGCAAGCCTTGACAAAACACAGTTTGACAAATCCTAATAGCAACGCTACCATCTTTAGCAACTAAATTAGGCGCAAAACCTTTAACATGACTATAAATTATACTTGTTGGTTTTTGCGTATGATTTAAAACTTCAAGCAAATTAGATGGTAAATGAGGCACATAAGTTTTAAGCATTTCAAAATCTTTGACGAGGCAAATGAGTGCTTTTGAGTCTTCACGCTGTTTAAGTTGGTAAACTTTTTTGACGGCTTCTGCATTTGTAGCATCACAACCAATGCCCCAAACCGTATCGGTTGGGTAGAGTAGAAGTTGGCCGTTTTTTAAGGTTTTGAGGGCGTTTGTAATGTCTGCTTGCATGTCTGTAATCAAATGCTTTTATGGTATTTTAATTCATACCACAAATTTAGCATATCTTTGTTTTAAGTTTACAAATAATGAAAGTATTACATGTTTCTGGTGCGAATTCTTGGGGTGGTAATGAGCAACAGTTATTTAATTTAGTGACACATCTTAATCAAGTTGACAATGCTATTTTTGGAACTAAAAATTCACCTGTTGAAAAACATGCTTCTAAAAACCAAATACCATTTTTTGCCTCTAAAACTCCAAAACTAAAGTCAGTTAAAAACATTAGTCGTTTTTTTGAAGTGATTCAACAATTTAATCCTGAAGTTATTCATCTACACACAAGTTGCTCGCTAACATTGTGTTTTTATGCTTCACTTTGTAAATCCATTAAAGCTAAAGTAGTATTTGAAAAAAAAGGAATCAGTAATAGTTCAAGTTATTTAAGTCGACTGAAGTATAATTCAAGTTCAATTAACCATATTGTTTGTGTTTCAAACTATGTTAAACAACATTTCAAGTCGATGTTGACCAAAAAAAATCAGCAGAAATTAAGTGTTGTTAATGATTCTTTTAATCTTGATTTTAAGGAAGTAGATTATGATTCTATGGTAGACTCTTCAAAATTTGTTGTTGGAAATATTGCCAATCATTCAGCTGCCAAAGATTTAGATAGGTTTATTGATGTCGCTGACCAGCTTGTAAACCATCATCAAATAAAAGACATCCAATTTGTACAAGTTGGCGGTTTTTCAAAATTAACGCCTGAATATAAAAGTCGATTGAAAGAGCTGAATTTGGAAGAGCATGTTTTATTTATAGGTCAATTTAATCAAGCCTATTTATTACATGATTATTTTGATGTTTTTTTATTAACATCTGAGCGTGAGGGTGGTCCAACATCTTTATTAGAGGCTTTTTACTTTAAAACAAAAGTTGTAGTACACGTGTTGGTATTTCTGAAACATTAATTAAACATGGTGAAAATGCTTATATAGCTGATGTAAAAGATAGCGAACAATTAGCTGATTTTGTTTTGGGTTTATATAAAAATAAATCAAGATTTGATGAAGTTTTAAACAGCAATAAAGATTTTGTAATCAAAAACTTCACATCTGACATACAAGCTGAAAAAGTAGAAAAAATTTACAGAAGTTTATTTTAAAAACTGATCAACACCTTTTTCGCAATAAGTCAGTTTTTTCTCAGTAGTTTGTTCTTCTATTTCTCTATTAATATCAATATGAGATTTTGATTGTTCTTTATGATAAATATGATAAGCAATCCCTGAAAATTTAAGACGCTTCCCCTTGATACCAATATTATGTAATCGCTGAATCATTTCAGAATCATCAATTCCCCAGCCAACGAGGTTTTCGTTAAAACCATTTACTTTGATAAAATCTTTTCGCCAAAAAGACATATTGCATCCGCGTAATTTTCGAGAGCGCTGATCAACAGGTTTATAGATATTTGTTAGTGCTGGAAGATGTAAAGTTCTTCCACGTTTTTTAATTCCTTTTGAAAAATAATTAAAATGAATTTGCTTTTTCTTAATCAACTCTTCAAGGTATTCTTCTTGAATGTTTGCTCTTGAACCATACAGGTAAAGACCTTTTTTTGCAAAATTAAGATGATCTTTTACAAAATTCTTATGCATGATAATGTCGCCATCTATTTCAATAATATACGGATATTTAGCCTTTGCAATTGCTTTATTCATAATACGAGGCTTGCGATTTCCTTTGTCTTCATGCCAGATATGGTGCAATGGAACTGGAAAGTTTTTTTGAAATTTTTCAACCAATCGTTTTGTGTCATTTGTTGAGCCATCATCAGCAACAATCACTTCATCAGGTAGTTGATTTTGATTTAAAACACTAAGTAGCAAAAGTTCAAGCGCTTCAGGCCAATTATAAGTTGGTGTAATAAGACTTGATTTCGTAACATTAGACATTTTGATATTCAATTTAATGTAATTTGTGAGTAAAATTAATAATACTATTAGCAGGAATTTACTGATACCTAAGTTTTTTATTTGAAAATTTTAAGATGCTTAAACCATTGGCCGAAATTTTTTCTAATTAAGTACACTTTAGATATTCTTAAATTTGAAGTTTTGTGTATTGTTTTTTTAAATTCATTAAGATCTTTTTGATTAAAGTACTCTAAATCTTTCCAAACTTTAGGATCTAAATAAAATGTATTTTTAATTTTATGATAATTGTATTTATTAGCACTTTTCCATTTACAAAAAAAACTTTTATTAAGCTCATTAGTGTGGCCCCAATTATTTAATTTAAATTTTAGTTCCTCTTCATCTCTGGATAAGCTTTCATGAATTAATAGATTATCTGTGTAAATTATTCGTTCTTTAGTTTTACGAGCCAACTTGTAATTGGGAAAATTAGTAGCTAAAAGAACTTTTGTGGGTTTTTTTACATATAAAATTCCATCATCTAAATATTTATAGATATTTATTAAAAAACCTGAAACTTGTATTGGGTTAGATTTAGGTTTTTTTAAATAGTGATCATACTTTCTCAATGTATCAATAAATTTTTTAAAGTCTATAAATATTTCGTCAGCATCTATTTGAATAAGCCAATTCCCTATACCCATTTTTATAGATAGCATATGACGTTCTCTAGTGTCATTTTGTATGGGAGAAAGTTCTGGTTTAAAAAAGTTATCTTTGTAAATGATAATCTTATTTTCTGTATCAAATTTCTTCAACCATAAGAAAAAATTATTATCGATAACAAAAACTTCACCCGACCAAGTTCTTAAATTTTTATCTATTGCCAAATAAATAGCATCGGAATATTTATAAACTGCTGGAATAGATTTTTTTAATCTATTGTAATCGTAAGATAATAAAAATCCAACTTTAATTTTTCTCATGTTTCACTAATATTTTGTTTATATAAATGTATTTTGCTAAAGTAAAATAAATATAATAATGGTGAATAATGATAGATTTTAAAAAAAAACTAATTAGTATTATAATACCTAGTTATAATGCTAGTGATTTTATTGATAATGTATTAAATAGCGTATTAAACCAATCTTATTTATATTGGGAGTGCATTATTATTAATGATGGTAGTACAGATGGAACAGAAGAAAAAGTTAACTTATGGATAAAAAAGGACATTCGCTTTAAGCTAGTTACAATAAGAAACAAAGGTGTTTCTTCTGCACGAAATGAAGGTCTTAAACATGTTAGGGGAGAATATATATTTTTTTTAGATTCTGATGATTTGCTTGATAAGGAATGTTTAAATGATTTAATTAAATTAACAAATAGCGATATTGATATCGTCATTGGAAAAAACGCTTCTACATATGGTCAAACAAAAAAAATTAATAAAAAGTTAAGACATAACAAGTTAGTTAATAGGGAATTAAGTGATTTAGATTTTTTAGAACTCTCTTTAAGAGAGCCTTTTGATATTGTTGTGTGGAATAAGCTTTATAGTTCAAAATTTATCTTTTCAAAAAACTTAAATTTTATTGATAAAATTTTGCATGAAGATGAAATGTGGTTTTTTGAAACCATGTATTATGCCAAAAATATAATCTTTAATTCTAAAGTTACTTATTATTATAATATTGCGAACTATCATTCAATAACTAAAAATTACACATTAAAAAATCTTAAGTCTTGTATTTTTATTATTAATAATATTTATTTAAATTATTATTTAAAAGAAAATAATGCAAAGAAAAAATCTATTATAGGAGCTTACATACTAAACCTTCAGATTACTACTATTTCTGCTTTTTTTAGATTTATGAGATTTCATAAGTGCTTTGGTTTTAGAGAAGAAGGGTTAATGATGATTAAAAAGCATTTGAAGCAATTGAATGCTATAGAATATAATCAAATAAATAAAAAAAAGGCTAAACAATTTGAAATACTTAAACTTTATGCAATTGATAATCCTGAAATATCCTATAGATTAATCAGAAATCTAAATAAAAACAATATTTTAAAGTATTTAGAGAATTTGTTTTTAAAATACAAGCTAAATTTGCGACTTTAAATAAATTATGCGAGCAGTATTTAATCCGACTTACCAGGACGATAAAAAAGAGTTATTATCCTTTATTGAAAACTTTACAACAAGTGGTGAAAGTTTTGGAAATGGAGATAGAAACCGGATTAAGTTATTCGATTTTAAGGCAAGAAAAATTAACATCAAAGCCTTTAAAACCCCTAATTTAATCAACCAGTTTGCCTATAAATATATACGACACTCTAAAGCTGAGCGATCTTTTGAGTATGCAAATAAACTTACTGACTTAGGTATTGGAACGCCCGAACCTATAGCTTATATTGAAAATTATGGAGGTTTAGGACTTAAAGATTCTTATTATATCAGTTTTCATGATGAACCAAAATATACTTATCGTGATTTAGTGCATCATTTTGATTTGCCTCATTATGATAAGATTTTAAGAGCTTTCACTAAGTTTTCATTTCAACTGCATGAAAAAGGTGTTGAGTTTTTAGATCATTCGCCAGGAAACACTTTGATTTATGTTAAACCAGAAGGTGGTTTTGAATTTAAACTAGTTGATTTAAATCGGATGCGATTTAGAGCATTAGATTTTGATAGCCGAATGAAAAACCTTAGCCGATTAACGCCAAAACGTGAAATGATCGAAGTCATGGCTGACGAATATGCTAAACATTACACAAAAACTTCTGTTGAAGTGTTTGATTTATTGTGGCATTATACTTCAGAGTTTCAACGAAAGTTCCATAAAAAGCAAGCTTTAAAACGAAAATTTAAAGGTCGCTAGGTTTTTTGTAATTCTTGTTCTTGCTGATTGAGTTGCTTCAATTCAGGGTAGCGATGAAAAACACTTAAAGCATTGAGGTAACAAATAATCAAGCCTTTTTTACCATCTAAAAATCCTAGTCGAATAAGGTAAGCATGTAAAAATTTATAAGCTGGCTTAATGTAAAAGTGAAAAAAGTTGGGCTTTACACCTTTTAGAAAGAGTTCTTTAGCCTTTAATTTAGCGTAACTTTTCATCTTAGCTTTATAACTTTCATAATCAATATATGAAAAATGAATCAGCTGGTGGTTGAGTGTTTTAGTTGAACCTTTAACATTGAGTATTTCGTGTACTAAGCGTTCTTTCGTGTAACGGCATTTCGATTTTTTAAATAAACGAATATTTTTATCGGTTTGCCAGCCACTAAAATGAAGCGGTTGCTGTTTAAACATAAACTTGCGCTTAAAAAAATAAGCATCGGCGGTTTCAGTTGAAGTAATTTCGGAGATCACTTCTTCAGTAAGTTCAGGCGTAAGGCGTTCATCAGCATCTAAAAACAAAACCCATTCGTGCTTAGCGTGGTCAAGAGCTAAATTTCTTTGATCTGTAAAATTATCAAACGCATTTTGAATAAACTTTACTTTTGGAAACTGCTGAGCTATTTCTGCTGTTTCATCATTAGAAAAAGAATCAACAATCACAATTTCATCAACAAAGTCAAGGTTATTAATGACTTCAGCAATATTATTCGCTTCATTAAGCGTTATGATTAGTCCACTTATTTTAGGTTTGTTTTTAGGCATAAAAGCGTCTAGCTTGTTAACACTACAAATAAACAAAAATTAATTTTCACAAAAGCTTAGAAGTTGTGAATTGGTTGATTTAAGGTTGATATAACTTAGAAATTAATCGAATACTAGGATATAATATTTAAAAATGATTATTTGATTAATTTAAGGTTGAATGGTTTTTGAATTTTCCTGTGGCGGTTTACGATAGTTCGTCAATTGCTCGTAAAAATGTGCTAGTTTTAATAAGTTTTTTTCTCGCCCAGCTTTCATGATAATGGTTAAGCCTTGAGGTTCGCCTGATTTGCTGTAACCCATCGGGATGGTAATTGCCGGATATTTGGCAACAGCAGCTTGACCAGCATTATAATTATTAATTGATAAAATAGCATCGAGTTGGTAGTTATTAAACAGTTCATCGAAATAAGTTTTTCCAGATTGAATTAAATTTTGACGGATAGAGTCAAGTTCAGTATCGTTTAAATCTTGACGAACAATACCATTTAATCTCGCTTGTCCGTATGGCATACGAAGTAAAGAATCTTTAGTATTGAAATTTACCACATCAGAAACGCTTCTAACTTCAACAGAATCTGAAGCAAACTGCTTAAGGTAAGCTTCGAGGTCTCGTTTCATATCGCCATTGAGTAGTGCTAGAAATCCACTAAAATTCATTGGTTTTGGTTCAATAACTTCAACTTGTAATGAATTATTTTTAAAAATATCAATAGATTGTAGGTACAATGAATCTTTCATATAAGCTTTTATGGCACCTAATCGAATTTCAGATGGTGCTTCAATAGAAGTTAATGTATAATCTTCAGTTTTTGTTTGGCTTCGCATCGCAGATAACAAAATGGCATTATCAGCAACAGTTCTTGTAATAGGTCCTGGTGTATCTAAAGTGCTGGATATAGGAATAATTCCGTTTTGACTTAATTGGCCAATTGTGGGCTTAAGACCAACCAAAGATTGTTGACTTGAAGGTGATAAAATTGACCCTGAAGTTTCGGTTCCAACAGCCGCCACAGCATAATTGGCCGCAACACTGGCCGCGCTCCCAGAACTTGAGCCGCCAGTATCAAAACGCATTGGTCCGTAAGGATTCATGGTTTGGCCACCAACAGCCGAATAGCCGTTTGGGCAGCCATCACATAGAAAATTTGCCCATTCACTGAGGTTAACTTTTCCTAAGATAATGGCATTATGATTTTTAAGATTAGTCACAATTTCGGCATCTTGACTTGGCTGATGATTAATTAAAGCTAAGGCGCCAGCGGTTGTTGGCATTTCAGCAGTATTGATGTTATCTTTTAATAAGATAGGCATCCCATAAGTAGGATGAAGATTGTCATTTTTTCTTTCATCTAAGATTTCGGCTTGAGCTACAGCATTAGGATTAATAGAAATAATGGCGTTTAAGTTGTTGTGCTGGCTGGTTTCATGCAGAGCAATACGATATAAATACCATTGCGTTAATAATTTGTAGCTTAGCTTATGATCTGCAATATGATTTTGAATATCTAAGATGCTATTCTCATAAATTAAAGGGGAAATTTCAGAATATTTATTTTCAGTGAAGCCTTCAAGTTGAGGCTTAATAACTTTTAAGAGCTCATTTTTATTAAAAACACGTGATTGTATTAATTGATATCGAAGTAAGGGATCATCATTTTGTTGACTAGAATCGATTAAGGCCGACTCGTCGTAAGCTTCCCAAGTATCAAACTCAGGATAATTTGTTTTAGATGAAGGATTGTTGCAGGCTTGTAATGCTAGCAAAACTGTTAGTATAAAAATAAGCTTGTTTATTGTCATAATTCAATTTTATATTGATAATTCAAAATATTATTAACCTAATTATTTTTCTTCTTTAATTTCAATTTTAAGTGTTGAATTTCAGCATTTTTATCCTTCAATTCAAGTTTGAAATACTTTAAGCTTGTAAGTAAATATATCAGTACAAGAACATTTCTAACATCAGTTGAAATATAGTCAGTCAAAAAATTAAACTGACTAGAAAGCCACAAAATACCGAATAAGACAATTGAAACTGTTGAAGTTATTTTAAATATTTTTTTCATTTCATTTTAATGAGTTTTCTAAAATAGCAATTTTAACAAAACCAGTCCATATAAACTTTTCAACATCAATTTGAAATCAATTTATTTGTCAGATTGTAAAATTATCTCAGGCTAATAAATTTTTATATATTTAAACAAAACATAAAAATGGATGACTTAACAGATAAAAACGAAAAGCAACCAAAAGTAACAGGGATTGGTGGTGTTTTCTTTTTTTCGGAAAACCCAGAACAAACTCGGAATTGGTACGCTGAACATTTAGGGCTTGAGGTTAATCAATGGGGTTCAAGTTTTGAATTTAGAAACGCCCATAAACCCGAAGAAATTAATTATTTACAATGGAGTCCTTTTAAAAACGATAGTGATTATTTCAAGCCTTCAGAAAAAGAGTTTATGATTAATTATCGCGTTCAAAATATCGAAGCTTTAGTTGAGCAGCTAAAGAGCAAAGGTGTTAGTATTCTTGATGCTATTGAAAGCTTTGATTATGGTAAATTTGTTCATATCATGGATGCTGAAGGACGTAAAATAGAACTTTGGGAGCCTGTTGATCATGTTTTTACAGAAATGGGAGGAAAGACTACTAAATGATTGGATTTTGATAAATATGAATTTAAAACTGAAGCCATGAAGCTAAATTTTAGTGTTCTTTTTGTTTTCATGTTGCTTAGCATCAGCTGTTCTCAGGATGATGAAGATTCATCAACTGAACTAGCATGTGGCGTTGATGCCATGATTACATCAGAAGAAAATTACAATAGTATTGATACATCAAATTACAGTATAATTGATGTTCAACTAGACGGTGATTGTTTAAAACTCACTATCAGCGCAAGCGGTTGTGATGGCGAATCTTGGGAAAGCTATTTTTATAGCGTTGATGCTTTTTATGCCGTATTTCCTAGGCAACGTGTAGCAAAACTCGAATTAATTAATAATGAAGCTTGCTTAGCAGTTATAGAAGCTACCCAAGAATTTGACTTAACGCCATTTCAATTAGAAGGTCAATCTGAAGTGAGTATTACAATAGATGGTTGGGATCAGCAACTAGTTTATGAATATTAAAATTTATTTTTTAAACTTCAATAAGAATAATATGATTAAATTCACACTGTTATAATGTGTTCAAATCAACTTCAATGAAAAAAACTTACTTTTTATTACTTTTTCTTTTATTTTTCGGTTTAATAAAGGCTCAACAGTGGGAAACAGTATCAACAATGCCATCTTATTACAATGCTGTTCAGCTTAAAGTTGTAAACGATAATAACATCATTATTTCTTCAGAAATTTATAAGTTAAGACGTTGGGATGGAAACCAATGGAGTAATATTGGCGACTTTTACAATAGTTTTTCCTCTCCACGTTTTGTTTATTTCGCTGACGATGATATTTATGCCACCAAAAATGATTACTTAAACGGTGATACAACTACAGAATATAATTATATCGCGCATTGGGATGGCACAAGTTGGACAAATGCTAACAATTTAAACGTTGCCAGAACCATCAATAATATTCATGTAATTAGTGCCAATGAAATGTATGCTGTTGGGCAGTTTGAACTGCCAGATTACAGGTGGAAACCTGTGGCAAAATTTGCCAATGGTGCATGGTCTGTTTTAGGCGAAGGCGATCCTCAAGCTGGCGCTTACAGCACATACTCAAACTTGTGGGTTGAAGGACCAAATGAAGTTTATTCTACAAGTGGTTATAGTGATGCTTCCGTCATTCGTATTAAACATTGGGATGGTAATACTTGGGATGTTTTATATAATTTTCAATTAGATGAAGCAGAACGCTTAAGTAGAACACAAGTAAGTAACAATGGTACAATTTATTCATTTGGGTATGAGATAGATTCTAATGATTCTTGCTTGGCGAAATGGAATGGCCAGTATTGGGAAGTTTTAGGAGATATGTCGGCTGAATTAAATTTAGATAATACGACCAGTAATAGTTTTATGTCTTATAAAATTGCTGATAATGGTTATATTTATGTTGTAGGAACTAAACTTGAAGACGATGTTACAAATAACTATATGGTAGCACAATGGGATGGAAGTTCTTGGTCTGAAGTTGGCCAAATTAATGCTTCTGGTGAAGTTTCGGCATTAGATTTTTACAATGATTATATCTATGTGACCTATCATAATTTAGTTAAACGTTTCCCGATAAACACAAACTTGAATGTAGAAACAAGTCCTAATCTTAATAAATTGACGGTTTACCCAAATCCTGCAAGTGAATATCTAAAAATAGATCATTTAAATTCAGAATCAGCTGAAGTTTTAATTTATACATCAAATGGACAACTCGTAAAGAGAGAAAAAATTGATGGCTCAAACACTAATCAAATTGATATTTCAAAAATTAAACCAGGTATTTATTCGGTTATTGTAAATTCAAAATCGTTTAAAACAACTCGAAAGATTATTGTTAAATAACATATCAAAAACATCAAATTGAAATACAAAAGAAAAACGCTTTTATTATTTATTTTACTGATTACTCAAGTAGCTTTATCTCAACAATCTTATCAACGTGAAGTTGAAGCTTTTCAAAAAGAGTTAAATGAATTTTATAGTAATCCGGAAGAATCACCTTTACACCGCGAAGATATAAAGTCATTTCAAGGTCATCCCTTTTTTCCAATTGATAAAACCTATCGTGTAAATGCTAAATTAAAGAAGATTAAAAATCCAAAACCGTTTAAAATGCAAACTTCAACACTTCGCGAACCAACTTATGTGCGTTATGCTTACGCCGAGTTTAAATTAAAAGGAGACAGTTATAAATTGGCTATATATAGAAAATTAGATGAAAGTATTAAAGAAGAAACTGATGATCACTTATTTTTACCATTTACCGATTTAACCAATGGGCTAGAAACCTATGGTGGCGGCCGTTATATTGATTTAGAAGTACCTGAAGGAAATGAAATTATAATCGATTTTAACAAGGCTTATCAACCTTATTGTGCTTATAGTTATCGTTATTCTTGCCCTGTGCCACCTGCCGAAAATGACCTTAATTTAAGAATTGAAGCAGGCGTTCAAGATTTATGATTTACAAATCACGAAAGCTTTAGCTTAAGTTTAAACTGCTTTAGCGTCATTTATATTTAATTTGCTCATCATTTTTTAGGCTTTTAATTAATGAAATACTTACCAGAACCAAAATAATAGCAAATGGAAATCCAGTAGAAATAGAAGCCGATTGTAAAGCAGTTAAACCACCACCAACTAATAAAGCTATGGCTATGGCACCTTCCATAAAAGCCCAAAATACTTTCTGACCTCTTGGCGCATCTAATTTTCCGCCAGAAGTCATTAAATCGACCACTAACGAACCACTATCTGATGAGGTGACAAAAAACGTACCTACTAAAACAATGCAAATAAAGGCGGTGATCTCGTAGTATGGTAAAGTTTCTAAGAGTTTAAAAAGACCAACCGAACTATCTTGTGCTACGATAGAAGCTAAGTCTAAACTTCCATCAAGTTGAAGGCTAAGAGCAGTTCCTCCAAAGACAGACATCCATAAAAATGAAAAAAGCGAAGGAACAATTAAACCATAAATGGCGATTTCTTTAATGGTTCGGCCCTTGGAAATGCGCGCGACAAATGTACCAACAAAAGGCGACCAAGAAATCCACCAGACCCAATAAAACATAGACCAAGCTTTAAACCACTCGCCAGAAGTTCCGTGTTGATTTCTAAACAGACTTAATTCGACTATGCTAGAAGCGTAGTTACCTAAGCTTTCTACAAAACCATCAATTAAGTTAACTGTGCTACCTAGAATTAGAACAAAACCAAAAACTGCTAAAGCAATAATAATATTAGCATTACTCAAATATTTTAATCCTTTATTTAAACCGCTGACCACAGAAATGGTAGCAATGATTGTTATCCCAATAATCGAAATTACTTGTAAACTTGTCGTGCTTTCTAAACCAAAATATTCAGACAAACCTGTACTAAATTGTAAAGCGCCAAAACCTAAAGAAGTGGCTAAACCAAACAAGGTCGCTAAAACGGCAATAATATCAATCAGGTAACCTGGCCATGAATTCATCCGTTGACCAAAAAGCGGAATAAGTGTTGATTTTAGGGATAACGGCGCTTTTTTATTAAAACTAAAATAGGCGAGTGCAATACCTAGAAGCATGTAGATTCCCCAAACGTGAAACCCATAGTGAAAATAAGTATTTCGCATTGCTAAACGTGCTTTTTCAACAGCCGTAGCATCTTCGATAATCGGATGATTAAAGTGAAGCATAGGCTCGGCAACACTAAAATAAACCAATCCAATGCCCATTCCAGCCGAAAATAGCATCGCTACCCACGAAAATTTGTTGAAGCTAGGTTTTGCTTCTTTTCCACCAATTTTAATTTTCCCTAGCTTGCTAAAGGCTAGATATAATACAAAAATTAAAAAGTAGTTAATACCTAAGTTAATTAACCACCCGAAATGAGTAGTCATGTAAGATTGAAAATTTGAAAATCCTGCTTCAGCTTGATCACTAAAAAGTATGGTAAACCCAACAAAAAGTATAGTTATGATGGCAGATGGTATAAATACTGGTTTTGAAATATCAAAATACTTGTTAGTATAATTCTTCATAAATAGAGACTTGTGATTTCAAAGCTATTATAAATATTAATTAAGCAACCCAAAACACCAATTTAAAATATCTTAAGACTTAAATAATTGTATACAGTCTTTACGCTTAATTGAAGGTGTAATTTTAATCGGATACCAAGCCTTTTTTGCTAAGGCTTTCGACGTAATATTTATTTGCTGTCCAAATTGTGCAGCGTCACTAATACTCGCTCCATAAATGAGATGACCAATCCCAGCCCATATTAACGCAGACATACACATTGGGCAAGGTTCAACAGTGGTGTATAACTTAAGTTCAATAGGTGAATGATAGGATAGCTGATTCATATGCTGGATAACATTAAGTTCGGCATGAGCTTGTGGACCATCACTTGAAGTAGTATTGCAAGCTGCATAAAAATCACCCTTATCATTTACTAAAACAGCGCCAAAAGGTGTATTACCATGTTCGGCTTTAGCAATAGCTTTTTGCATCCATTCTAAATCAGTCATATAAGTTGAGTTTTTTGAGTCTTAATATAAAGAATTAGTTTTAGTATTTGATTTTAAGACTCTATGATTAAAAAATATACCAACTTTCCTTAAGTCGAACTGAAAATAGCAGATTGTCAGAGTATCTGAAATTTAGAATTTATACTACTTATTAAGATTTCGGACTTATAGATAGCCTATAATTAAAATCTAAAATTATTCACTTTCCGATACAGAAATTAGCAAAAATATTACCTAAAAGTTCATCGTTTGTAACTTCACCAGTGATTTCACCAAAGTGGTATAATGCTTGTCTCACGTCTATTGCTAATAAATCAGTGGTAAGACCTTCATTTAAACCTTGTTGCACTTCATTAATTTCTTTTAAAGCTGCTTGTAGTGCACTGTAATGTCTGGCATTAGTTACAATTGCATCTTGTGAGTGTAAAGCACCAGTATCAACTAAATCAACTAAGCTTTGTTTTAAATTTTCTATGCCTAAATTTTGCTTAGCTGCTATAAATTTTATGTTTGGGAAAAATGTTAAGATAAGTTCTTTCTGATTGATACTTAATTGATCTACTTTGTTAGCGATTAAAATGAAAGCTTGGTCTGGAAACTTCAGTTGAAGGTCATTAATTTCCTTTTTTAAATTTTCAAGATTAATTTCAGCTTTATCATTTTCGAATAATTTAAGACTATCAATTAATCGAATTACAATTTGTGATTGCTTAATCTTTTCGAAGGTGCGTTGTATGCCTAAACCTTCAATTTGATCTTGTGTTTCTCTAATCCCAGCAGTATCTATAAACCGAAATCCAATTCCGTTAATCGCTATTTCATCTTCAATCGTATCGCGTGTTGTCCCTGCAATGTCGCTTACAATAGCGCGTTCCTCATTAAGAAAAGCGTTAAGCAAAGTTGATTTACCAACATTGGGTTCACCTACGATAGCAACAGGAATGCCTTTCTTTAAAACATTACCAACGGCAAAGGAATCAATAAGCTGTTTTAAAATTTTTTCAATCTTGGTAACTAAGCCTTTAAATTGTTCTCTATTAGCAAATTCAACATCTTCCTCAGAAAAATCTAATTCTAATTCAATTAACGAGGCAAAATCTAAAAGCTCTTGTCGTAAAGTCTTCAGTTGGTTTGTAAAGCCACCACGCATTTGCTGCATGGCTAATTGATGAGACGCAGCATTATCACTCGCAATTAAATCGGCTACAGCTTCAGCCTGGCTTAAATCCATTTTTCCATTTAGGAATGCACGCATTGTAAATTCACCAGCATTTGCTACCCGACAACCTTTATTGATGAGTAATTGTATGACTTCAGTAAGGATAAAATGACTTCCATGACAAGAAAATTCAACTGTCGGTTCACCGGTGTAAGAGCGTTGACCTTTAAATATTGTGGTAAGTGCTTCATCAATGATTCGTTCGCCATCACTTATTTCACCTAAATGAACTGTATGAGAATTTAGTGTACTTAATGCCTTTTTACTTTTAGCGTTAAAAACCTGTTCACTAATTATAATAGCTTCTGGTCCACTTACGCGAATAATACCGATGGCGCCATTTCCTGAAGGTGTTGCTAATGCAACAATAGTATCTTGTGTTGTCATAGGGCAAAGGTAATCACTATTTTTTTCTGTAAGCTTGTAACATTTTTTAAAATTTACGTCTTATTTTTAGAATAGCAAAAATTATGGAAGTATACGGAAATATAAAGCGAGAAGATCGACAAACTTTAGTTTTAACTCATTTATCGCAATTATTAGATTTTGTAACTGGCTTTGGAGGTCTTATTGTTCCATTGATTATTTGGATTACCCAGCGTGATAAAATTTTAGATATGGATGAAACTGGAAAAGCTATTTTGAATTTTCAAATCACCATGATTTTATTAGGTGCTTTATCAATTCCACTTATTTTATTTGCTCTTTTAGGTTTAGTGCTATTAGGCCTTATAATATTATTATCTTTAATCTTTCCGATTGTGAATGCCATTAAAGCAAATAATGGCGAGGTGCCACATTATCCCTTATCGATTAAATTTATTTCATAAAAAAAGTAGTCAAATTAATGACTACTTAATTTAATGAAATTTTTTGTATTTATCGGCTAAGCATGACAGGCATGACCAACATAGTAACTTCTTCTCCGTCTTCTAGACCGTCAACAGGGGTTAAAATTCCAGCTCGATTAGGAAGACTCATTCTTAGTTGAACTTGGTCTGAGTTTAAATTGTTAAGCATTTCGACTAGAAATTTAGAATTGAACCCAATTTCTAAATCATCTCCTTGATAGTCACAAGTTAATCGTTCACTAGCGCTGTTAGAATAATCTAAATCTTCTGCAGATATTTGAAGTTCACTTCCTGCAATTTTTAGTCTAATTTGATGTGTTGTTTTATTTGAAAATATTGATACACGTTTAACTGAATTTAAAAACAGGCTACGATCGACTATTAGAATATTAGGATTCTCTTTAGGAATAACAGCTTCATAATTAGGATATTTACCATCAACTAATCTGCAAACGAGTTCAATATCCTCAAACGTAAATTTAGCATTTGAATCATTGTATGAAATTACTACATCGCTATCCTCACCTGTTAAGAAATTTCTTAATAGTTGAAGTGGTTTTTTAGGCATGATAAATTCAGCTGAATGTTCTTGAACCTTATCTTTACGGTGGTATTTAACTAATTTGTGAGCGTCGGTACCAACAAATGTTGCACCTATTTCGTTCAGTTGAAATAAAACACCATTCATTACTGGTCTTAAATCATCATTTCCTGTCGCAAATAAAGTTTTGTTAATTGCTGTAGCAAGAACATCACCTATTATTTCAGTTGTAGAAGGATCATCTAATTCTACTTCATTTGGGTAATCTTCTGCATTTGCATAAGCGATTTCATATTTTCCATGATCAGAACTTATTTCAACAATGTTGTTCTCTTCAATAATAAATGTCAAAGGTTGCTCAGGAAAAGTTTTTAAGGTATCTAGTAATAATTTTGCAGGAACTGCGACTCGACCGTTATCTGAACTTTCAATATTCAATTTAGCGGTGATTGTGGTTTCAAGATCTGAGGCTGTAACGTATAATTCATTACCATTTATATTAAACAGAAAATTGTCTAATATAGGTAAAGTGTTATTGCTATTGAGAACGCCGCCCAACAGTTGAAGTTTTTTCAACATATAAGCACTTGATACAATAAATTTCATAATTAATAAATTTTGGGTACAAATATATTTTTATTTGGTTAAATAAGGTTTATTTTTTAAATCGAATTTATACATTTTGTTATACATTTATTAAGTTTAATTTTTAACTAGACCATCAAAATAAAAATTATTATCAATTACACGTTTGATTTACTCCACATATAAGATTTTGTAGCTTAATTTTGACGAAGCATAAAAATGCGTATAATGTTAGTTTTTCTGAATTATACCTATTTGTATTCTAATATTTTACACCATATTAGGTAGAGTCAATACCGATAGTGTGGTGTTTGAGTGATTTATTAATCAATTATATATTGTTGAATTTTGAATAAATATTTTTTACAAATAGTTAGTTAGTAATTAATTAGGGATTATTTGTCAAAAACGTTTAAAAAAAGTTTTGTGATTGCGGATAGAGGTTGTAGTTTTGCGCCCCGCAAGGAAATAAAGTTCTTTAAAAGTATTTAAGATTGATTTTGTGTAAGGGCTGTAAAATTTTTTTTCTAAAAAA
>NZ_FQTW01000006.1 GCF_900129035.1 Psychroflexus salarius
CTTATCTCATTATTAGAAGCGTCTAAATAACGTACTGCATGTGTCGTTTCATCTTGATCTTCACCGAATGCTAAATCTGTATTTTGGGTTAAATCGAATTCAGCTACGCCAGTAACTGGATCTATGCAAGATTCTAAATCTTGAACTGATGAGACTTCGACATTATATAAGTCAATTTCAAAACTTCCAGCACTAAAACATTCTGTGAAACCAGAATTTTCAATTCTTACAAATATGGTTTGCGATTCATTAATGGGTGCATAATTGTTAATATCTTCACCTTGACTAGTTAGTGAGTTAGTACCTGAATTAGCTTCAGCCTCTGTCAAGTAATAGCTTACATTATAATTCCCATTTTGATTGCCAATTGCTAAATTAGTATTTTGAGTTAGATCAAAAGTTTGGGTTAAAGTAAAATCACCACAAGCTTCAAAATTTTGCAATTGTTCTATAAGAGGTGTTTCAAAAGCTTCAATAATAAAATTTGAGACTTCAAAACAGTTAGGATTTTCATTATTAGTTACAGTTACGTAAATCACTTTTTGTCCCAAAGAGTTTAAGGTATACTCAGATGGGTTTTCAATGGCATTATCAAGATTATTCTGAAGTGCATCTTGTTCATTTTCAAAATAATTTACTGTAAAATCTGACGAATCTTGACCGTCTAATGCTACATCTGTCTTAGGTGTAAGATCAAAAATAGTTTGTTGTGTATCAACATTCTGGCACTCTGAAATATTTTCTGTTGATGTTAAATCACCAATTCTAACATTATCAATTATTAAAATGAAACTTCCTATGGCAAAACAACCCGTTGTACTTGGGTTATCGGCACGGACAAAAATTTCTGTACCTGATGAAGCTAGATAATTCTCAACTTCTGACTGAGGGATTTCATTAACTGAATTATTAGCATGATCTTCGGTTAAATAATAACTAAAATTAAAATTATTAGGATCTTGACCATTTAAAGCTTCAGATTCAACTTGAGTTAAATCAAAATTTATTTCATTAGACGAATAATCGCTACACTGTCTTAGTGTAGATAAATCTTGAGAAATTTCAACATCCTGATAGGTGATTTGAAATTCAGTAACTTCAGAACAGCCGGTTAATTGATTATTCGCAAAACCTTCAATTCTTGCATATATTGTCTCTGTGGTACCATCAAACGAATAAGTGGTTGGGTTAACTATTCTATCAATATCATTTTCTGCATTTTCTAAACTTCTAAAATAAGAAATCTGAAAATCACTTAAAACTTGAGAGTCATCAATTAAGTTATCATCATTCAAACGAAGGTTAAAAGTACTACCTTCACAAGCAAATAAAGGATCTGGCAGAAGGCTTTCGCTTATAGGCGTTGGTAAAAACTCAACTACAATAGTATCTTCGGTTGTACAACCTGTAGAATAAGTGTAAACCACTGTATAAACTCCTTCATCATCTACATCAAGAGTGATATCTGTCTCGCCAGGTATTAAAACACCATCTTTAAACCATTCTACTGTCGCGCCTTGAAAAAGTTCTAAACCTGTATTTAATGTAATTTCACCACCGACACAAAGCGTATTGTCATTTTCTACTAAAATATCATTACCTAAATCTACAGTCCCAAAATCAAATGAACCAGCCGAAAGAAAAATAGCAGAATCATAAGCACTATCACCACGATCGGCAATAATCATTTTAATGTTATAAACTTCACCTGGATTAATGTTGGTAGAGGCTGTTAAAACAACGGTACGGCCTTGATATTCGATAGGCGCAACTGGTTCGACATCACCAAAATATTCTTCTCCAAAAAAATCAGCATTAACAGGACTGCAACCTGTTTGTGTACCTGGTGACACCGTAGTTACAGAAATTGGGTCTGTGGTACCTGGTACCAAGGCCAAATTTTCTTGGTTTCCATTTTGGTCGGTTAATATAAACACAAAAGCATCAGCAAAAGTATCATTACACTGATAGTTTTCATATTCTTCAGAGGCAAAAATAAAGTCAAAACTCAAAGTTTCAGATACCGCTTCAAAATCGAAAGTAAGTACAGATTCGTCATTTGACGAACCAGAAATAGAAGGTATAAAGGCACTTAACTCGGGCTCTGAATTAACTGTATTATTCCAACCACCGTCACTTTGTATGCCCTGATTGGGACCTTCAACATTATTAATATTACCATTATTAAACACAATTCCACTTTCTATCGGGAATTCTGAATTATTGTTATCAAAAAAACCAATACTAGGCGCATTTGGATTTCCTGTAAAATTTATGTTAGACACATTAGCACAATCGTTATCGACTAGTACGTCAATTACTAAATCATTAACGTTGTTAATAGTTATGGTTTCAGGATTTCCGTCTTCATCTTCGCGGTTAATATTGTAAGGTGTATTAGCTTCAACCTCAATAAATCTAACAATAGGTGTAATTTCTATGGCGAAAGAAGCACTACAACCGTATTGGTCTGTCACAGTTAATGTAACAAGATTTGTTGCACTATTTTGAAACGCATGTTCTACCGTTTGTCCTGTATCTGAGTCGCCATCACCAAAACTCCAAAAATATTCTAAATCTGAATAAACACCTGAAGATGGTATTACATCAGCTGAAAAAGTAACAACTTGACCATAACCAATTTCATTAATCGGTATATCGGTTTCTATACCTGTGCCTGTAGTAGAATAAGTTTGGCATGGCTCTCGAACACTAATAGCCGCATTCCAACCTGTAAAAGCATTATTAGGAACACCACCTGAAAACCTAAAGGTCAAACATCCTGAATTATTGCTATCTGAAGCGGTTATTAATTGACCAGTCTCTGGGCCATCATTACCGTCAATTGCTCCAGAAAAAGTAAACAATAAGTCAGCAGACGTATCTGCTCCATCATAAATTTCTAATTCACCAGGACCTGTTAAAAATTCTAAAAATTCAACTACAAGTAAAAGGTCAGTGGTCTGAGGACAAATAGTGTATACAAATTCACCAGAACTTGTAGGACTATTTGGGCCATCTGGATCATAAAAATTTCCGGTATCTGTATTTACGGTTTGCCCATCAGTCATGTTAAAATCTTGACCAAACGTAAAACTTACAGATATTATGGAAAATAATAGTAAAGTGTAAAAACGTTTCATTATAATAAAATTACACTGTAAAGACCTTATTTTTTGTAATTTTGCAATTAAAATCACTAATAGATATGCAATCTTTCACAGTTGACGTCAAACCTACAAATAAACCATCAATTATCAAATTAGAAGTTAACGATTTTTTAACCAAATCGAAAAGTTATGAGTTCAATAATATTGAAGATGCTCAAAATTCTCCTTTAGCTTCTAAGCTTTTTCACTTACCTTTTGTCAAAACCGTTTTTATTAGCCAGAATTTTGTGGCGGTAGAAAAATACAACATTGTAGAATGGAGCGATGTACAAGACGACTTAGCCAAGCAAGTTGAAAACGACTTAAATGAAGGTGTTCAAGTCATTAAAAAAGAAGCTGAAGATGCTAAGAAAAAGGTTCCTGTAACGGTTTATGCTGAAAGTACACCAAACCCTTCAGTAATGAAGTTTGTTGCCAATAAAAAATTGGTTTTAGCTGCGGCTGAATTTAAAAGTATTGATGAGACATCTCATGCACCAATGATTGAAAAGTTATTTCATTTTCCATTTGTAAAGGAAGTTTTTATAGATGAGAACTATATCTCAATTAATAAATACGATATGGCAGAATGGGATATGATTACCCTTGAACTTCGCGAATTTATTAGAACTTACATTGAAGGTGGTGGTACTATTGTTAAAACAGGTAGCGTAAGCAAAGAAGAAAACGCTCAAACTGAGGAGACTTCAAAACAAACCCAAAACGGCGTTAACCGCGAGCAATTAGATGATACCTCAAATGAAATTATCAACATCCTAGACGAATACATTAAACCAGCAGTTGCTAGCGATGGCGGTAATATTGCATTTAAATCATACAACCCAGAAAGCAAACAGGTTGAAGTTATTCTGCAAGGCGCTTGTAGCGGTTGCCCTTCTTCAACAATGACATTAAAAAATGGCATAGAAACGATGCTTAAAGAAATGCTTAATAACAAGGTAGAAACTGTCGTAGCATTTAATGGCTAAAATTCTTTTTTAGCTTCGTTATAGTATTCTTGAAACAGGTGCATCATTTGTAAAGTTGAATTAACTAAATCTTTTAACTCTAATAATAGTCCGAAATACAATTTAGTATTTTTCGGACTATTATCATCAACTTTTAGACGCTCGATTTGTTTTTGAATTAAATCAGATATAAATTGAACTAAAGCTTCATATTTAGCAACTAATAATTTTATTTCTGTAAAGTCTTGATTTTCAAATACAAAAATCATTTTTTCATTAACTTCATTCAATTCTGCATCGATACGTTTTAAATCACGGATTTGATTGAATTTTAAATTCTTGTGGTTGTTATTAACATGCTTATGACTACTTCTTGTGATATAAGCCATTGATTGAACAATTTCTTGCAAATAATCTAAGGTCAAAATGTAAAACTTACTCGCTTCAACCGTGTTTTCTTCGAGTGATTTAATGTAGTAAAACACGTTATCTTTAAGTTCATCTATTTCATTTTCTTGTTGCTCAAGCTGGGACAAACTCTTCTTAAATCTACTTGAATCATGATAACCTAAATTGTTTATTACATCACGAAGCAATCTATTATTTCCTTTAATAACACTGGTCATATTTTTAGATGACTCAATGGTAATTTCATTAATTGTAATAATATCAGTTCTGTTAAACCGCTTTTGTTGCTGTTCTATTTTTGTTTTTTTGGAGTGTTTAACAGCATTACGAACAACCGACAAGCCTGCTAAAATCACTAAAACTATAATAGCATAATTACCGCCATACCAAATCACCAAAGCAACAATAGCCGAAGCTGAAAAAGCTAACAAGGCAGTACCAAACCAACTTGCTATAACATTAAAAACACCTGCGACACGATAGACTGCCGAGTCGCGATCCCATGCACGATCACCAAATGAAGTTCCCATAGCTACCATAAACGTAACATAGGTGGTTGATAATGGCAATGTGAAATTTGTACCTATCGAAATTAAAACACTAGCTAAAACCAAGTTTATTGAAGCACGAAGCAAATCAAATGCCGGTTTAGTTGGTGAAGATGTATAATTTAAAGCTTGCTCTGGTTTATTAAATCGATTGCTTATTTTAATTTGAAGTTTTTCATCGAGTAATTGCGAAAATGTTTGACCAGTAAACATGGCATAACGTACAATTGTTCTAGATAAGTTATTAGCTTTAAAGCGTTCATCGCCTTCGCCTTGACGACCTAAGTTTACGCCCGTTTGAACCACATATTGTGCTTTGCTAGAAAACCATAAAGTTAAAACCATCACAAACCCAGCTATCACTAAAATATATTCTGGTGTTTGTACTTCGCCATCTAAACCACTCATTAAAAATTCTGACGGCAAAACACCATTTGCTAAAAAAGCATCTTGCCATAGCATAAAAGACTGATAAGAAGCAATACTTACCCCAATGAAGTTAACTAAATCATTCCCTGCAAAAGCTAATGCTAAGGCAAATGTTCCTACTATAACAATTAGTTTTAAAATATTTATTTTAAAAACAGACATTAATAATTGTGCTAAAACTATCCAAATCACAAGACTAATCCCAACGACAAACAATCTGTTATTTTGGACTAATACAGCAAAATCAGGATCAATAAAATCTATTGTGTTGACGCCTTTGATTAAAATAAAATAGGTAATAGCCGAAAGCGAAATACCACCAAATAATGCACCAATATATTTTAACTTTTTTTGATAGTTGAATGAAAAAATTAAACGAGATATAAACTGAACAATAGCACCTACAAAAAAGGCAATAAAAATAGATAAAATAATGCCTAAGCTAATTTCAGTTGCCTTTGTTAAGTTTATAAACTCACCTAAATCTCGGCTTAAATCTGGATCGTAATACATTTTTAAAAGACTCACACTAACAGCAGCACCAAGCAATTCAAATACAATTGAAACGGTTGTTGACGTAGGAATACCTATGGTATTAAAGAAGTCTAAAATTAAAATGTCAGTGATTAAAACGGCTAAAAAAATGATGATAATCTCATCAAAATAAAAAACATTGGGATTAAAAATTCCGTTCCTTGCTACTTCCATTAGTCCGCTAGAAAACACTGCTCCCACAAGTACACCAAGTCCTGCAACTATCAAAATTGTTTTCATAGGAATAGCTTTCGAACCTATAGCCGAGTTTAAGAAGTTCACCGCATCATTACTCACACCAACAATCAAGTCAGCAACTGCAAGTAAAAACAGTAAAACAACTAATATGATATACAGACTTTCCATACAAAAAATGAACCTGCAAAAATGCACCAAACCAACAACTCCGTAAACTTCAAATTGTTACTAAATTATTAAGAATTATAACGCCTGAAATTGATGCTTATTAAGAAGTTGTGCTGTTAATTGACTTGAAATCAATTTACCGGTAGAAACCGAATCTTCATCAAAACTTGGCACCTCTAATTGAAGTTTTTTTGCTTTATTTCTATAATAGGAGCGCCGATTAGGGTGCTGAGTGCTAACGCCATGAAAATAGACTTGCTCTAATTGATTAAAATTAACCAATAAAGCATCAATAAGACTTACACAATCGGATTGTTGTATCAAATTAATCGGTGCTTCTGGCGATTTAATATTAGATTTTCCTGCTAAAAAATAAATTGGGTGTCGGTCATCCCCAATTAAACCACCAAAGCGTATAACCTTTACAAATGGCAATTCTGCTCGTAAAATAAATTCGCTTTTTAAAACCGGATTCTGTTCTATTTCAATTGACGAAAATTTATAATCTTCATGATAAACCGGTACCGACTCCAGATTGCTAAATACCGATGTTGAGCTAACATATACTACTTTTTTAATACTAGGATATTTTGAAATTTCTTCAGCTAAAACACAAATTGAAGCTAAAAATTCGGCTCTAGATTGTTGTTGCAATTTCGGAGGAATTGAAATTACCAGTGTTTCAAGTTGAGAGAAAAAAGACTCAACATCACCTAACATTTCAACAGGCGTAACTTGTACCCGATAAGCTGAAACACCAAGTTTCTTTAATTCGTCTAACTTAGCTGAAGTTGTTGTGCTAGCATTTACCTGAACGCCTTTGTTTATAAAATGTTTAGCTAAAGCTTTTCCTAACCAACCACAACCTAATATACCTATTTTATAGCTCATTTACCGTAAAATTTTGAGTGCTAATAATGGCATCATTAACAATAAAGGGTTTTGGAATTTGGTTCTTCTGTCTTGTTTTTACATTTAAACGCAA
Organism: Psychroflexus salarius; assembly: GCF_900129035.1. Classification (GTDB taxonomy): domain Bacteria; phylum Bacteroidota; class Bacteroidia; order Flavobacteriales; family Flavobacteriaceae; genus Psychroflexus; species Psychroflexus salarius. The sequence continues at coordinate 7,388 of NZ_FQTW01000006.1, forward strand.
TTCATTTAAGAGCTCATAATTAATTTGGTGTAATACAAAATTTAATTCTTGCAATCGACCGATAGTAAACTTGATATTAATTGGTTCTTGATTGACCACGTAATAATCAAATAATCGATTGCTGAAACGCTTTTTAAAAATGTGGTAAGCCTTCTTATCAAAATAAATACTGTCTGCCGATAATTGATTGATGCTAAAATCTATAAAATTGATGTTTTTTTCTGTATTTAGTGTCAGCCGTTTAGTTTTAGGACTAGGTAAAATTTTAAGTTGATAACTTATCGTTTTACTTGAAATTTCTAATGTATCTAATTTAATTTTAGCTTTTGGCATATCAAAATAAGGTGCTTCAGACATAAAAGTTGCCTTAGAATTGTATTTACTACTAAAATGAGACTCATAAAGCAGCGTATCTTCAGCTGAGAAATAGGTTGAAGTATAGTTGTCTAATTCAGTATCATACGATAACCAGTATGCCTGTTTCTGGTCAAGATCAACATGATAATTTAAACTATTAGGCAAAGGTCTGTCAGTAGTAAATTCCGCAGAAAAATGTGCTTTTACAAAAAAAACAATGGCTAAAATAAGCAAGGCATAGCTGCTTAATCTTGATGCAAAATTTGAGCATATAGCAACTTGAATAAACCCAAAACTAAGTCCTATAAATAAAGCACTTAAACCTAGCATAGATAAGCCAAGTCCAACTGGAAAAAATTGAATAAAAGGTGTAAATAACACTAAAGCTGGACAACCTAAAATTAAGGCGATGAAGCGCTTATATTTCAGCTTTGTATTGAAAACAAACATACCTAAAAAGCCAAAAAACAGCGGTAAGATAAAATAATTTGCACCTGGTAAAGCTAAGTTAAACCCTAGACATGCACACCACGCTAACAAACCAAAACTACTGTACATCGCTGCTGTGCCAAATTTGTTTTGATAGTGTCTTGTAATACCAATTAATGCAGCCAAAATTACAAAAACAACAAACCAAATATAGTCATGGCCATTATAAGTAAAACCTTGTAAAATAGATTGATATTGAGGATAAATTGCTCTAATTAAATAATAAATTCCTGTAACCATCAGCGGTAGACCAATTAAAAGCAAAAACCATAAAATTAAACTTTTGCCAAGATGTTTTAATTGAAATCTTTGTTTTTGGAGACCTAAATAGATAACGAGTAGCCATAAAACTAATCCGACAATAAGTAATGGCCAAGACCAAGAATAACTGTAACTTAATAGTTTTAAATTAGCAAAATTGACATAAACTTGATCTTGCGATGTATTAAGTAAACTCAGATTTGCTGAAGCAAATTCAGGTAATAAATGCATAAGGTAATCAGCTTGATGAAGTAGACTACTATCATCTAAACGCTTTGGTGTGTCTAAAGCTGTGTGATAATCAAAATGGTCGTCAATAAAAGCAAAAAATAAGCTAGGAATGTCGGCTTTTTCTCTAAATACAGTTGAGTCTGTATCATTTGGAAGCAGCTTATAAACGCTGTACATAAGTGAGTTTGCCATTGGATAATTGACACCTGCGTTTTGAACATGTTTTATTAGCTGAGCATTGCCGTAATTAGTTTCAACAATCATATTACTTGGGCCGCCACTTCCTCGTGCTTCAAAATTTAAAACGACGCCAACATCTTTTACCCAAGGATGTTGACGTACAAATAATTCTGCACCATTTAAACCGAGTTCTTCTGCATCTGTAAAGCAAATAATAATATCATTATTAAATTTTGGATTTGTTGCTAAAAAGGCTCTCAAACTTTCAATTATTACAGCCACACCAGAAGCTGCATCACTTGCACCATAAGAAGAATGTGGAGCAGAATCATAATGACTTAGCAGCAATACTGCTCCAGAATTATGTTTGGGATTAGGTGCTTTTATTCTACCAACAATATTCTCAGGTATTGTTAAATTACCATCATCAGTTAAGCTAAACCCTTGTTGTGTATGAACATCCTCGATACCGATATCAGATAGCTGCTGACTGATATAGTTACGAACTTTGGCATGTGCCGCAGAACCAACATAATGGGGTTCTTTTGCAATATTAGCCACATGTGATTTTGCATTATCTAAAGAAAAACCAAACTTGTTTAAACTATCTTCAGATTGTGGAGAAAAACTTTGATAAACAGCTACAATAACTGTTACAATTAAAGCTGTATAAAAGACTTGTTTGATAAACTTCATCGCTTAATCACGTTTAACTATGGCAAAATAGTCATTTCCGATGTCTAAATAACCTTGATTATAAACAAAGTAATAAACACTGCCTTTTTTGGTTTTATAAATGCTGGTAAATAATTTAAAATTAAAACCTTTAGCAATTAGAGTTTGACGATTGACTTTGGTTTTGTCTACTGGGTTAAGTTCATTTAAAATGCGGTAGTTCTTTCGTAACTGATTATTAGTGTTACGCACCACTTTAGTTTGGTCTCTATTACGCTTATTATTAAATGCATTGCGGCAATAATCAGAGCAAAAACGCTTATCGCTTCTGCCCGAAAATGGCTCCTGACATTCTTCACAGAGTCGTTTCATAATAGCAATATTTAAAAGAGTTTTTGGTTAGTTTAGACTAATATACACATTTATGATGAACTCTATAAATCAAAAAAGCCGCTAAATTAATTTAGCGGCTTTACTTAATTATAAAATTTAATTTATTCTACGATAATAAATTCAGATCGTCTGTTCTCTTCATGCTCTTCTTCTGTACAACCATTTGCACAGTCATTAATAGGTTCTTCTTCACCTTTACCTACACCAGAAACACGTGAAGCATCAATACCTTGAGAAATAATATAATCTACTGTGCTTTGTGCTCTTTTTTCTGACAAACGTTTATTGTAAGCAGCTGGACCACGTCTATCAGTATGACTTTCAATTCTAATCACAACATCAGAGTATTCTTTTAGAACTTCAACAATACGGTCTAAGCCAAGCGCTGCTTCAGGTCTAATAGTTGCTTTATCAAATTCGAAAAAGATGTTCTTAAGTGTCACAGAACGATCTTCAATAAGATCTTTGACTGGAACCATCGGAATAGTAACTACCATCTGTTCACCTTCAGCAGTAATGCGTTTTGAAGCACTCTCAAATTTATCTTTATTAGCTTGGAAATCATATTCTAAATCCATTAATAAAATCGTACTAGCCTTACCAGCTTTATCGGTTTTAAGCTTTGTAATTTCATCACCGTTATCCTCGTAAACAATAACTTCTGCAGCTTCGATAGGCTCTTGTGTTTCAGAATTGACAAGGTTTACAATAACCATGGTTTGATCTAGTGGCTCTATTAAATTTGCTTGGTATATATCATCATCTAATGAATTTTTTCCGCGATTAGATGAGACATAACCTGACTTCATGGCAACCATATAAGTAAATGAAAAATCATCTGCAGATGAGTTCACAGGTTTACCTATATTTCTTGGTTTTACATAATTACCACTATCATTTAAATTAGCATAAAATACGTCTAAACCGCCTAAACCTAAATGGCCATCACTAGAAAAATACAAGCGTTGGTCTTGATCTACAAATGGGAAACTTTCACGTCCAGGTGTATTAATCTCTTCACCTAGATTTTCTGGCTCTCCAAAACTACCATCATTATTTATAGCGACTTTATAGATGTCAGACTCACCAAAGCCGCCAGGTCTATCACTTGAAAAATATAGCGTTTTATTATCAGGACTTAGCGCTGGTGAACCGGTTGAATAATTTGAACTATTGATTGGTAATTCTTGAATATCAGCCCATTGTCCATCACGTAAAGACGCTTTATAAATTTTGAGGCGACCAATACCAGTCGAATCTTTTTCGTAATTGCCATCTGTGTAATCATTACGTGTAAAATATAAGGTTTGTGCATCATTTGTAATGGCAACAGTTCCTTCATGAAATTTAGAGTTAACTTCACCTTCTAACTCAACTTCATTTTTAAATGTTCCGCCAACATTACTAGCAACAAATATGTCAAGTGTTGGTTGGTCGTTCCAACCGTAAGTTCGTCTCGATTTATTTCTAGCGGAAACAAAAAATAACTTGCCGTCATATTCATAAGCCCCAAAATCTTGAAATTCTGAGTTCAACTCTAAACGCTTAACATCAAATTTAGGTTCTGCAAATAAAAGTTTTGAGACATAATTTGGATTTTTCTTAAAAGCAACTGCACGAGCATCTTGTGGTGCTAATTCAGAAAAATTTCTCATAGCTTCTTTAAACTTATCTAAGCGTTTATTAGCAATAAGCGTTTGTGCATAACCAAGATAATCTTCAGCGCTTGGCGATTCTGTCATGCCTAAGTAAGTTTTATAATTACGTTCGGCTTCTTCAGTTTTATAAATTTTATAGTTTGAAATAGCTAACTGTTTATAAACATATGCATTGGCTTTACCATCTCTAATAAGTTCTTTATAATCTTCAATCGCATCTACATACTCTAGACGATCAAAATGCTTGTCGGCTTTTTTAGTAGATGAATTTTGGGCCTGAAGTGTCAATGAACTAATCATGACACTGAGTAAAAATGTATATAATGTTTTCATGGTTGAAATATCTTGATGATTAGAAATAACGTGGTGAAATAAATGTTTTTTTCTTGAAGAAAATATCGAAAATAACAAAAGCTTCATATGATGGTTCGTTTAAGTCGTTTGTTGAACTATCATAGGCAAATCCAAGCTGAAGCCAATCAGTTGCGCGAACGCTCATCAAACCACTTACAGCATCTTCGTAACGGTAAGAAGCACCTATTTCGAATCGATCATAAAATAAGAAGTTGGCATTAGCATCAAAAGATACAAATGAGCTGAATTCAGATTTTATTAAAGTTGAAGGTTTAAACTTCAAATAGTCGGTAAGTTGGAATACATAACCAGCGGTTAAAAAATAATGCTGTTCTTGAGTTCCAAAGCCTCTACCGTTTTTATCAAGGTAAGTTTCACTTAAAAAATTCGGTACGGATAAGCCAACGTAATAATTATCTGAATATAAAAATAAACCTGCACCTAAATTAACGAAAGACTCTGAAACATTTGGTGAAAAAGCTGAGTCATTTTGTTGTGCTAAGTCTATAAAACCGATATCTTGAAAAGTTGCACCTGCTTTTATACCAAAAGCTAATTTGTGCTTCGCATCTAGATTAATAGTGTAAGATATGTCAGTATAGATATTTGTTTCTTCTACAGGTCCGATTTGGTCTTGAATGCCTGATAAACCAATACCTAAACCGTTATTAAGTGGTGTGTGTGCAGCAAAGGTAAAAGTTTGAGGAGCACCTTCAATTCCTGACCATTGGTCTCTAAATAATAATCCTAAAGATAAATTTTCTTTAGAACCTGCATAGGCAGGATTCACCACATTCATGTTGTACATGTATTGGGTGTATTGCGGATCTTGTTGAGCCTTTGAATGATGACTAATCAGCAAAAATGAAATACAAGCTGATAGTATATAAAACTTTTTCATGTGAGTGTAATTTATGATATGTTAAACTTAAAACCAACCTGCATTGCAGGTTGGTATTTAGTTATTTATTAGTTGCGTTTGATGTATATCCAACCTGTTTTTTGACGACCAAATACAGGATCTTCATTTCTAAGTTTTATAACATAGAAGTAAGTTCCATTAATTAACTTGTCCCCTTCATCAGATTGCCCGTTAAACTCATTAACGTAATCTTTTAAGAAAAATACAGAACGTCCATTTCTATCAAAGATTTCAACACTTTCAATTCCTGATCTATCATTTAAGAAAGCTAGATCTAATACATCATTTTCACCTGGAGTTTCATCTGGAGATAAGCCTTGAGTGATCTTACAACCTGCATTTTCATAAGGTGCAATTTCAATATCTGTAACTAACAAGTTGCTTGTGGCTGTACAATTGTCAATGTTAATTACGCAATAATATTCATCATTAAAAACACCTTGTTCGTCATAAACTACGGTTATGCTTGATGTTGTCTCAGGAAGCTGAACATCATTTTTATACCATGTAAATTCAACTTCGTCTGCTGTAGCGTTTGTTAAGCTTGTTTCAAGTACCACTTCGTAAACTGGAATGTCAGGAGTTCCTGTACCATCTTCACAATAATTTAAAACAGTGTCTATTGAAGCAGAAGGCACAACATCAACTAAAATATCATCACGTTCTTCGATTGTGACACTACCTGTTGATGAACAGCTTGTACCATTTGGTGTTACAGTGACTTCATAAGTACCATAATCTGTTGGTGTTAACGTTGAAGTAGTTGCACCATTAATTACAGCGCCATCTAGAGTCCATTCATAAGTAACCTCAGCGTCAGTGTAATTTGAAGCAGTAGCATCAAGAACTTCTGAAGCTAAGTCACACGAAATAAGTGTTTCCGCTCCAAGGTCAATTTCAGGCGATACATTAAATGTATAATCTACTGAGTTGGTTACTGGACAACCGTCGATGGTTACTGTTACTTCATATGTTCCTGTTGTATTCACTTCAATAGAAGACGTAGTTTCACCAGTTGACCAAGCGTATGTTGCATTGGCAGCATCTCCATCAATTATGTTTGCTGTAATAGTTTGAGGATCTGCATCACAAAGCACTTGATCTTGACCTAAGTCAACTTCAAAAGCACCACCTTGGACTGGGAATATAAATTCAGTTTCACAAACCTGAGGCTCTCCAGTTGCTGAACCGTTAGAGGTTGTTACAATAACCGAATATTCACCGCCTTGAGTTACACTATGAGTTGGGTCTGTTGCGCCTGAAATTTCATTACCATCTAAAAACCACTGATGATCAACTGAACCATAACTATCACTATTGGCTGGTGTAGCATCTAGGTTAATTGTTTGTCCTTCACAAACCACAAGATCTTGAGGTACTGTAATTTCTGGTTCTTCTTCAATAACAACAGTAAAGAATTCACGCTCTTCTAAAAATGTTCCTGTTTCAAAAGTTTGAACAAAATACTGTCCAGAAACATCTGTTGTATAATCTTCATTAAAGGCGTCTTGTTCATTTATGGCTACATAGTCATCTAATGCTTCATCAAAAGCATACCATTGATATGCTGCTATATCAGCTGGATCAAATTCAGAAATCATAGTCACTTCTTCTCCTGCACAAGCTCTGATGGTGTTTTCAAAGACTAAATCACAATTGGTAGAACCAGCATCAGGCTCACCGAAGTTAGTTTGACCTAAACTAATATAACCTGGCTGTTGATTAAAATTTGTAATCACAACCGCATAATATTCACCCGCTTGTGCATTAGGAATTGTAAACTCTTCTACTGCTTGAGCTGAGTAACTACAATCAACCGTATTAGCAGCTGTTAAATCTCCACAATTACTTTCTGCTTCTGTAAAAGGACCATAAGCAATAAAGTCTACATCTAAGCCGTCACCTATTGGGTTACCATTTTCGTCATAAGCCGTATTTTGAGTAATAGTGAAGCCTAGGTCACCTGTTTCCTGCACTTGCATGAAAAACCAAGCCGGGTTAGGTTCAGAACCTAAACACCCATAATCAGGACCAGTTTCAGCAACAGACTCAGTTAAGTAGAAATACCCATTAGGAAAAATGAGTGGTTGTGGGTTCCCTTGATCATCAAATGGCGCACAAAATGGCGCTGACACATCACAAGTAGAATTATCTTCTCCAAATTGTGGTGTCGTTAAACATAATTCGAATTCTTCATCAGACTGTGTGTCTGAAAAAACACGAATTTTATAGGTTTCACCAATAATCAAGTCTTGAGCTACAATAGCATCACTATCACCAAAATTATCGAATTCTTCACTACAATATAATTCAGTTAAGTTACCGCAATCATCTGCGTAAATCGCCTGAGATGGTCCGCCAAAACCATCAGTGATAATAGTTGAAGTAATTGTTGTGGCAGTTGCTGTAAACTCAAACCAAACGTCTTGAGCGGCAGGACCCGCGCAAGACACCGGCACTGAACTTCCTGAAGATTGCTCTAAAGTTCCAAAATTTAAAGTTTCACAAAAATTATCTGGGTTTATGACAGCTACTGAAGCACTGTCACAAGTATTGTTAGGTGGCGGACAATTATCTCTAATTACACCACTTGTAATGGTACAGTTAGCATCATCTTCATTAATCGTTGTAAAACTAACGCCTGTACCAATAGGGTAAGGCCCAAACTGCTCTGTTTGACCGTTAGCTGATACACCTGAAACTGAGTTCCCTTGATCATCTTCAATAGTAATTGAAGTTGCAGTACCTAAATCATCCATCACAACATCTACAAAAAATTGATCGTTAGTACAATCATCAACAACATTGTAAGATACATCTTGAAAAACACAAGTTGCACAAGCTACTGTATAATCTATAGGTGTGTATCCTTGTGACGGACAATCAAAAATACCATCAGCATCAACTTGAATGTAAATCACACTTCCTGAGGATTGGAAAAACATACCACCGACATTACCATCATCATTTGGTCCATATTCTTCGTCTGGGTTTAAGACTGTTGTTCCGTCTGAGTCTAGTATAATAAGTTCGTCAAAGTTATTTTCAACTTGACCTTCATTAATGATTAAATTTAAAGGGGTTCCGTCGTTACTAGTGTAAGAAAATTCAGTAATACCACCATTCGTGTAACAAAATGAATTATTAATAGACCCAACACTACAATCAACTATTTCGTGCGGATTAGTTTCTGTTGTAAAACTAAATTCTTGACAACCTGTTGCGTTACCAACGCTATTGTAAGGCACTATGGTTACGTAAAACGTAGCATCATATTGATCTAAAGCGCCTGGCAACACATTGTTAATTTGTGTAGAAGAACCCACATCTTCGTTATCTAAAATATCTGTACCTCCAGGTGTTGTTCCAACACTAACTAAATAGCCACTTGGCAAACCTGTAGCAGGCGACCATTCTAATGGTGTAGCGATATTAACATCAGTTGCGCCATCAGCTGGAGTTGTCATTACCACGTCACAATTTGGTGGTGCATTGAGCACTTGCGTACCACTAATATTATCTAACACAAACCTAAAACCTTGAACATTTCTGTTAACAACATAGCGTAATTTAAAATCCGCACCATTAGGTAAATCGGCAGCGGCAACTGTAAAAGTTGGTGCTGCAACACAATCTGCACTAGAGGTGTAGTTAGTATCATCAATTGTTCCGAAAGTCGTCCAAGAGCCGCCATTATCGGTTGAATATTGAACTTCAGCGGTTCCCCAACCCGATGGAAATGCAGAGCCATCAGCAGCATCGACCACTTTATAGTCAAAGTCTAAGGTGAAGTCAGTTCCGTTAGATTGACCTGCGATATTCGCAGAAGTTAATTGTGCTGAAAATGAAAAGAATCCCGTAAATGCTGCGTTAGCACTAAGACCTTCACATGCCGATTCGTCATTAAACTCAAATGGCACAGCTGATGCATTACCAACCCAACCAGTTGGCTGTCCTTGATTGAAGTTTTCGAAAATACCAATTTGACTAAAGCCAAAATAAGGTATACAAAAAACTAATGTTAATAGTAAAATTTTTTTCATGAGGTAAACATTTATTTAGGGCGTGAATATAAAAAAAATGTTAGGAGTAAGTTAAGGTTTTAATCTGGAAATGAACATCTACTTAAAAAATTAACAAAAAAAGGACTCTAAGCTTCAAAAGAGTATCTAGTATTTTCTTAGTATTTTTGTTTTTTCAAAATAATTTTATGTTAGAGACGCAATCTATTGAATACGAAAAAGCCGTTTTAATCGGTATTATTAATCATCAGCAAAATGAAGAGAAGTCAAAAGAATATCTTGATGAACTTGAATTTTTAACTTTTACTGCTGGTGGTCAAGTTGTAAAGCGTTTTCAACAAAAACTTGATGTCCCTAACCCCAAAACATTTATCGGTACAGGAAAAATTGAAGAAATACGCGAATTTATCAAAGTACATGAAATTGGATCTGCTATTTTTGATGACGAACTTTCTCCAGCTCAACAAAAAAACATTGAAAAAATTTTAAAATGCAAAGTTGTAGATCGTACCTATTTAATTCTTGATATTTTTGCTCAGCGCGCTAAAACAAGTTATGCTAGAACACAAGTTGAACTGGCGCAATATGAGTATTTGCTTCCTAGATTAACAGGACTTTGGACACACCTTGAACGCCAACGCGGTGGTATTGGAATGCGCGGTCCTGGTGAAACAGAGATTGAAACTGATAGACGAATTGTTCGAGATAAAATAAGCCTTCTAAAGAAAAAACTTAAAACCATTGACAAGCAAATGGCGGTTCAGCGAGGTAATCGCGGCAGTTTAATTCGTGTTTCCTTAATCGGTTATACCAATGTTGGCAAATCAACCTTAATGAATGTGATTAGCAAAAGTAAAGTCTTTGCTGAAAACAAACTCTTTGCAACGCTTGACACTACTGTAAGAAAAGTAGTGATTAGGAATTTACCGTTCTTATTAACTGATACCGTTGGTTTTATCAGGAAACTTCCTACGCAATTGGTGGAATCTTTCAAATCTACACTTGACGAAGTTAGAGAGGCTGATTTGCTTTTACACGTTGTTGACATTTCACATAAAAATTTTGAAGAACACATTAGCTCTGTTAATGGCATTTTAGAAGACATCAAAGCTCAGGACAAACCTACTATTATGGTGTTTAACAAAATTGACTCCTACCAAGCCGAACCGCTTGACGAAGATGATTTGAGTACTGAAAAAACAAGCGCTCATTTTAGCTTAGAGGAATGGAAAAACACTTGGATGAACAAATTAGGCGATAATGTATTGTTCATTTCAGCAACAGAAAAAGAAAATATGGAAGATTTTAAACGAAAAGTCTATGAAGCTGTTAGAAAAATTCATATTACTCGATTTCCATACAACAATTTCTTGTATCCTGAATATGACCAAAATTTTGAAGAATTATAATTTTTACTTATTTGAATTTAACAGATTTTATATACCAAACATAATTAATCTTTCAGCAACAACCAATCATTAGTCTTAAAAGGCTGCCACTTGATGCTTGTAAGATCTAAATCTGGTGAAACTAGATACCGGCGAGCATGATGATTTAATTTTACCCAAGCGGTAGCGTAAATCGCTATATTTTGCTCCGCAAAATTATGTTTCAAATGTTGCACAAATTGCCAAAATACATCAGGTTTACCAAGTGACCGCTGTTGCTTTTTTGTTAGATAGTCATCTAAATTGACGTAACGCTGTTCTTGTGTGTCTAAATCTTTGATTTTAAAACGAACAAAACTAGACTTTGCCCTAAGCATCATTCGCCAACTCATACGATGACCTTCTTCACTCCAAAACACATCACTGTTTATAAAATGATGTCTTACAGGTAAGATCACTTGAACCAAAGTCCACAGCGCTAAGCCGACAACTAAAAAAGGCTTAACAGGAAAAACTTTGGTTGGTTTTACTTGTCTTAAACTTGGCTTCCGTGGCAAAAATCGTGTACGTATAACTTCAACTGGAAAGAAAAAGACTGTAAAGGCTAATGACATATAAGGAAAGATGCCTATTTGAAAAACTATACTATTAAACAAATGAAAAAACAAACTGATTCCAAAGGCAAACTTTCGTGTTTTAGACCATAACAACAGTGGAACAATTAACAAATCGAAAAAAATTCCGAAGTAAGCCATCCCATAATGCACCCATTTTTGCTGAAGCAACTCACCTATCAAAAAATAATTTGCTTTAGACTGCATAAAAATTGCAATCACTTCAGCATTAAGCCAGTCTGGATAAAGCTTAGCTAGTGCCGCATAAGTGTACACAATCGCTAATTGAGTAATAATTAAAATATTTACCCAATTAGGCATAACCAGAGACTTTAGAGACTGGTTTTGTTTAACATCTAAAGATTTATATTTGTGTGCTGGCATAATGCACATCATGAGGTTGAGCAGAACTAATAAATAGTAGTGATTGTTATAAGCCGACTTCTGCATAAGATAAGCCACTAGCCAAAATAAGGTGAAGCCAATGATGCTAAAACGGTATTTATAGCCAAGCATAACGCCAATGCCAAAAATCCCCATAACTACAAACCACGCATACATGAGCGGACCTTGCAAGTACTGCAATACATCTAAACCTATAAAATTGAATGTAAATTCAGGCTCAACTAATACACGTTTTACCCAACCTGTAGCAATAGCTCCCCAAGATTCTAATGTAATTAATAGACCAAAACAAATTCTAAATACAATTAAGGCTGAATTGTCAACTGGTTTAAATAATAACCTACTAAGCATCTGGAAATTTTGAGATATAATCTAAAGCCATGACCTGATCGTTTTGCATTGCTGAAATTAAATCCCTTACATCATTGAATTTTTCTTCACTTCGTAAACGCTTTAATAACATAATCGTTAAATTCTGGCCATATAAATCCTGATTAAAATCGAAAAAATGAGCTTCAATACTTTGTTTAGCTTCATTGAATGTAGGATTGGTACCGATGTTCATCATCCCATAAACAATTTGCTCACCAATGATGGTTTTTACGACATAAACTCCTGATTTAGGAATTAATTTATAGTTTTCTTGTATTTTCAAGTTAGCTGTTGCAAAGCCCAAATTTTTACCAATTCCTTTACCTCTTACTACTTTACCAGATAGCATAAATGGCTGTGTGAGATACTTATTTGCACGTTCTAAATCACCTTCAGTCAAAGCTGTTCTTATTTTAGTTGAACTAACCGCAACCTTTTCAATATCCTGTTTTGAGATTTCTTCTACTGTAAATTCAAAATCCTTTCCAAAAGCCTTAAGGTCGTTTATATCTGCGGTTCGATTACGGCCAAATCGATGATCGTAACCGATAATAATATGTTTAGCGTTTAGTTGTTTTACCAAAATATCTTCAACGTAACTTTGAGCTGATAATCTTGAAAACTCTAAGGTAAATGGGTGAATTATTAAATGGTCGAGACCTGTTTCTTTTAAAATTGATATTTTCTCGTCTAAAGTATTAATCAGTTTTAACTCGGCATTGTGTTGAAGTACCATTCTTGGATGTGGAAAAAAGGTTAGTAAAACTGATTGTAAGCCTTCTTTTTTAGCAGAATTAACTAGGCGTTTTAGTATTTTTCGATGCCCTACATGAACACCATCAAACGTACCAATTGTTATGGCTGTTTTATCTTTACAGTTGAAGTCTTTAATGTTATGATAAATATTCAATTTGCTTATCGTTTAATTACTTTCCGTTAAATTGATTCATCGTTAAGGCCAAACCAGCTGTTCCAAACGATTTAATTATTTCGACGCATTTTTCTAATCGCTCATTAAGGTTTTTCTGTTCATCTTCAGACCATTTTCCTAATACATAATTGACTTGTTGCCCTTTTGAAAACTCATCTCCAACACCAAATCTAAGTCTTGCGTATTTTTGAGTATTTAAGCTTAACTGAATATTTTTTAAACCGTTATGGCCGCCATCGCTACCTTTTCCTTTCAAGCGTAATGTGCCAAAATTAAGATTTAAATCATCTGTAATAACCAATAAATTTTCAATAGGAATATTTTCTTTAGTTAGCCAATATTTTATTGCTTTACCACTTAAATTCATATAAGTATTAGGTTTCAGTAAAATAAATTGTCGCCCTTTAAATTTATAAACAGCAACATCACCTAGTCGTTTAGTTTCATACTGTAACTCATATTGATGAGCTAATAGATTTAACACCTCAAAACCAACATTATGCCGTGTAAATTCATATTCAGCACCAATATTTCCAAGACCGGCGATTAAAAACTTTTTCATAATAAAGTAAACGTCAAACTAATTTTCAGTAAAAATAAAAAAGCATCTCGATATCGAGATGCTTTTAAAGTTTAAATATGACTTAAAAACTTATGCGTCAGCTTGAGCTTCTTTGTCATCGCCTCCTTCATCAGTTTCATCATCATCTTCATCATCGTCATCATCTGTGATAGCAGAAATATTACGAGATGTTTTAACCATACAAATCACTGTATTATCTGGATGCATAATTTTGTAATCATCGCTAGCAACGGCAGTTACATATAATTTCTTACCGATTTTAAGCGGAGTAACATTAGCTACGATATAATCTGGCAAATTACTTGCAAGACCTCTTACCATCATACGGCGCATGTTAAATCTTAACACACCACCATTTTTTACACCTTTAGGAATACCTTCAGCATGAACTGGGATTTCCATTGTGATTTCTTGGTCATCATCAAACTCATAAAAATCCATGTGTAAAATTTCATCAGTAACAGGATGAAATTGGATATCTTGTACAACTGCATTAGCTTTAGTACCGTCATTCAACACTAACTTTACGGTGTGAACGTCAGCCGTATAAACTAAGTTTTTAAAAGCTGGCGCTGGTGCATGAAAGTGCACGGCTTGGTTTCCTCCGTAAAGTACGCAAGGAATCTCTCCAGCATTACGTAAGGCTTTAGTTGATTTCTTGCCTACGCTTTCTCTTTTAGATCCTTCAATCTTGATTGACTTCATAATATATATTAAATTACATTAAAAATTTAGAACTTATTGATTTGTTGTTATGAACTGCTTGCATAACTTCAGCAAACAATTTAGCACAACTCACCACTTTTATTTTTTTACTTTCTTGTTTAAGAGGAATACTATCGGTGACTATTAACTCCTCTAAAGCAGATTTTTCAATCTTTTCATAAGCATTACCTGATAAAACGGGATGCGTACAAACAGCTCTAACTGATTTTGCACCGCGCTCCATCATTAAGTTAGCGGCATGTGTTAATGTCCCTGCTGTATCAACCATGTCATCAACTAAAACTACATTTTTACCTTTTACATCACCAATGAGCGCCATGTGTGAAATTACATTAGCTTTAGCGCGCTGTTTATAGCAAATCACAACATCACTCTCTAAAAATTTAGAATAAGCATAAGCACGTTTAGAACCACCCATATCAGGTGAAGCAACTGTTAAATCTTCTAAATTAAGTGATCTTAAATATGGCAAGAATATCGTTGACGCATACAAATGGTCAACTGGTTTTTCGAAAAAACCTTGAATTTGATCAGCGTGCAAATCCATTGTTATAATTCGGGTTGCTCCAGCTGTTTCAAGCATTTTAGCAACTAGTTTTGCTGCTATAGGCACACGTGGCTTATCTTTACGGTCTTGTCTAGCCCAGCCAAAATAAGGCATCACAGCAGTAATATGCCTTGCTGATGATCGTTTAGCGGCATCAAGCATTAATAGCATCTCCATCAAGTTTTTTGAACTTGGATGAGTTGATCCTACAATAAAAACACGTGAACCACGAACCGAATCTTCAAATGAAGGTTGAAATTCACCATCACTAAAATTAAGCGTGATTACTTTACCTAAAGGAATACCATAAGCATCTGCAATAGACTTTGCGAGGGTTTCGGATTGCGAGCAGGCAAATATTTGAGCCATCTTAAACGATTCAGCCATAACATATTACATTTATGGTTTGCAAAAATAGATAATTTAACTGAAGTGCCTATTTATTTCATCACTAATTTTTCAGTTTTTCAGAAAATAATTCTACTTTTGCAATTATTATGCCTTGGTGGCGGAACTGGTAGACGCGCTGGATTCAAAATCCAGTTTCTTCGGAAGTGCGGGTTCGATTCCCGCCCAAGGTACAAAAGCCTTCAACTTATATTGAAGGTTTTTTTGTACTCATAAATTCACTTTTTCAAATATTAAAACCCATTAATGGTTTTCTTTAATCCAGTTTTAGAGGACATTTAGCATCTATTTTCAACTTCATCTCATTTTTGAAGTCTAACTTTGCAAAAAAAACAAAATTTATGAAAGTAGCTGTGGTTGGTGCCACCGGAATGGTTGGTCAAGTCATGCTCGATGTATTAAGCGAGCGAAATTTTAAAATTGATGAATTAATTCTAGTCGCTTCAGAGCGTTCTGTAGGAAAACAAATCAAACTTCAAGATAAAACACACACTATTAAAAGTTTAGCTGAAGCTGTTGAAGCAAAACCTGACATCGCATTATTTTCGGCTGGCGGCAATACATCATTAGAATGGGCACCTAAATTTGCAGCTGTTGGTACTAAAGTTATCGATAATTCTTCAGCTTGGCGAATGCATAAAGACTATAAGTTAATTATTCCTGAAATTAATGCTGGTGAATTAACCTCAAAAGACTTCATCATAGCAAATCCTAATTGCTCTACTATTCAATTATTGATGGTGCTTAAACCTTTGCATGACAAATTCAACATTAAACGTGTCGTAGTTTCAACCTATCAATCAATTACAGGAACCGGATTAAAAGCCGTTAAACAACTTGAAGCTGAAGCCAAAAATCAATCGGTCGAAATGGCTTATCCTTACCAAATTCATAAAAATGCGCTCCCGCATTGCGACGTATTTTTAGAAAATGACTATACCAAAGAAGAAATGAAGCTTACTAACGAAACTAAGAAAATTCTTGGTGATCAAAATGTAAATTTAGTGGCAACAGCTGTTAGAATTCCTGTGGTTGGTGGGCATTCAGAAAGTGTTAATATCGAGTTTGAAGATGCGTTTGATATTGCCACAGTCAAACAAATCTTAAACCAAATGCCTGGCGTTACTTTACAAGACAATCCAGACGTTAACACCTATCCGATGCCTATTTATGCTGAAGGAAAAGATGATGTTTTTGTTGGCAGAATTAGACGTGATTTTACACTTGAAAACGGACTCAATTTATGGATTGTTGCAGACAATCTAAGAAAAGGCGCAGCTACAAATGCTGTACAAATTGCTGAATATTTAATTGAACACAAACTAGTTTAATTGGTCTTTAGAATCTGGCTTATCGGTAGATTTAGGACGTGTCATTTTATAAATCAAGTAAGCAAAACCAGCTACAAAATGCAAAATAATCACTCCAGCAATTACATAGATAAAAGTATTAGAATCTCGCATAAAAATTTTCAATAAACTTAAGAGTTCTATAGTTATGTAATTATGATATAGATCAGCTTATTGCAAAAACACTAAATGTGATTTGAAATCTTTATATTTACAAAAAACAATTTAAAAATGAGAACATTACTTCTAGCTGGCATTGCACTAAGCTTAGTGGCTTGTCAAAACAATAACAAAAAAAATACAAAGTTGAAGTATCCAGAAACCAAAACCGTTGATACGGTCACTAATTATTTTGGCACCAATGTTAAAGATCCTTACCGTTGGTTAGAAGACGATCGAAGCGCAGAAACCGAGTCTTGGGTTGAAGCTCAAAATGAAGTTACTTTCGGCTATTTAGACCAAATTCCTTATCGTGACAGTCTTAAGCAACAGCTTACAGAAGTATGGAATTACGAAAAAATAGGAGCGCCTTTTAAACGTGGTGATTACACCTATTTTTACAAAAATGACGGTTTGCAAGATCAGTCGGTCTTATACCGCTACAAAACTGGCAATTCTCCAGAACAAGCTGAAGTTTTTCTTGACCCAAATACATTTAGTAAAGATGGAACAACTTCTTTAGGAAGTCTAAGTTTTTCTGAAGATGGCAAAACCTTGGCTTATTCTATTTCTGAAGGCGGAAGCGATTGGCGAAAGATTATTGTAATTGATGCTTTTACCAAAACACAAACTGAAGACACTTTAGTTGATGTGAAATTTAGTGGCATTTCATGGAAGGCTAACGACGGCTTTTTCTACTCTAGTTATGATAAACCAAAAGGGAGTGAGCTTTCAGCTAAAACCGATCAGCATAAACTCTATTACCATCAACTTAACACAGCACAAGCTACTGACGAAGTGATTTATGGTGGCAATGAAACGCAAAAGCACCGCTATGTTTCAGGCTCTGTTACTGATGATAATCGATATTTAGTGGTTTCAGCTTCAAAATCAACTTCTGGCAACCGATTAATGATTAAAGATTTAACACAAAAAGATGCACCATTTATAGATGTGGTTTCAAGTTATGAACAAGATGCTTATGTTATTGATAATGAAGATGACAAACTTTTTATAGTGACTAATCTTGACGCACCAAACAAACGTATTGTTAGCACTAATGCCGCTGACCCTAGTCCAAAAAACTGGGTTGATGTCATCCCAGAAACCGAGCATGTTCTGTCAGCTTCAACTGGTGGTGGTTACTTATTTGCAGAATATATGGTCGATGCCGTTTCTACCGTTAAACAATTTACCTACGAAGGTGAAATAGTAAGAGATGTTAAACTTCCAGGCGTTGGTAGTATCGGTGGTTTTGGGACAAAGAAAGAGGAAAAAGAACTCTATTATTCATTTACCAATTACACCACACCTGGCAGTATTTATAAATATGAAATTGAAAGTGGTGAATCTGAATTGTACCAAAAACCCAATATCGATTTTAATTCAGACAATTTTGTAAGCAAACAAGTCTTTTACAAATCGAAAGATGGAACTAAAATTCCTATGATTATTACGCATAAAAAAGGACTTCAATTAGATGGTACTAATCCGACTATGTTATATGGTTACGGTGGATTCAATATTTCATTAACGCCTTCATTTAGTACAGCTAACACGGTTTGGTTGGAAAATGGCGGCATTTATGCGGTGGCTAACTTGCGTGGCGGTGGTGAGTATGGCAAAGAATGGCATGATGCTGGCACTAAGCTTAACAAACAAAATGTATTTGATGATTTTATTGCAGCAGCTGAATATCTGATTGATGAAAAATACACTTCAACTCATAAATTAGCTATACGTGGTGGCTCAAATGGCGGGCTTTTAGTTGGGGCAACGATGACGCAGCGTCCAGATTTAGTACAAGTTGCATTACCAGCTGTTGGCGTGCTTGATATGCTGAGATACCACACCTTTACATCTGGTGCTGGTTGGGCTTATGATTATGGAACTTCTGAAGATAGTCAAGAAATGTTTCAATATTTGTATAATTACTCACCGGTTCATAATGTTAAAACAGGGACTGAATACCCAGCCACTTTAGTAACAACTGGTGATCATGACGATCGTGTAGTGCCGGCACATAGTTTTAAGTTTGCAGCCGAATTACAGGCTAAGCAAGCAGGCAACAATCCTGTTTTAATTAGAGTTGAAACCAACGCAGGTCATGGTGCCGGCAAACCTACTGCTATGATTATTCAAGAATACGCTGATATTTTTGCTTTTACATTTTACAATATGGGCATTGAAGAGTTGTAAATACATCTTTAACTTATACCAAACCACCTTTAAAATGAAGGTGGTTTTTTTGTTTTATAGAAACTTAAATTTACATAATTAGTATTTTAGAATAGTGACTTTATTTTTAAATTTAAATAAGCACAAGCTTAAGGATTTACTTCAAAAAAACATAAAGAATTAAATACTGAAAATTTATAATTTATTATTTATCGTTCAAATACTTTAAAAAAGTTTCTCGTGGGATTTCCTCAGCGCCTAGTGAGGCTAAATGAGCAGTATGCATTTGGCAATCGATTAACTTCACACCTTCTTTAGCAAGTTGTTGCACTAACTTAATAAAGCCATATTTAGAAGCATTACTCTGGCGCGTAAACATACTTTCGCCACAAAAGATTCTCTTTTCTTTTAAGTAAATTCCATATAAACCGCCTACCAAACTATGTTCACTGTAAACTTCAACTGAAATAGCGTGACCTAAATCGTGTAAATTCAAATAAGCATCAATCATATCAGAAGTGATCCAGGTGCCTTCTTGTCCACGCCTAGGCTGTTCAGCACAAGCTGAAATTACAGACTTAAAATCTTGATTGTAGGTAACCCTAAACTTATTCTGTTTCAACAATTGTTTCATTGATTTTGAAATGTGTAAGTTTTCAGGAAATAAGACCATACGTAAATCAGGACTCCACCACAAAAGTGGCTCACCTTCAGAAAACCACGGAAAGATACCGTTTTGATATGCTAACAATAAACGCCCAGCAGTTAAATCACCACCGACTGCTAGCAAGCCATCTTCATTAGCTAATTTAGGATTTGGAAACCATAAATGCTCATCGAGTAGATACATTAATATAAAATTAAAAGTCCGCTAATAAATATAAGACTTGCCACAAACATCATTATCAGGGTGTAACTTAATAAATGTTGGGCTTTAACTTTGGTAATTGCCAATAAAGGAAGCGCCCAAAACGGTTGTAACATATTAGTAACCTGATCACCATAAGCCAAACTCATGATCAATGTACGCAAATCAACATTTAAGGCTTGCGCAGAGTTAATGATAATAGGACCTTGAATTGCCCATTGCCCACCACCACTTGGTACGAACACATTTACAATTGCTGCACTAATAAAGGTAAAAACGGGCAAAATTTCGGCTGATGCAAATTGAGCAATAGTTGCGCTTAAACTTGCAATCAAGCCAGAATCTCGCATGACTCCCATAATTCCGAAATATAGTGGAAACTGAATTAAAATTCCTGCTGCACCTAGAATTGCTTGTTGCAAGGCTTTTGAATAAGCATTTAAGTTTTTATGCAAGAGTAAACCTAAACCTAACATGCTAAAATTTAAAAAATTAGGTGTCAATTGAAATTGTAATATCTGTTCGCTGTAATTAGCAAAAACCGCAATAATAATCAGCAAGGCAATTCCTTTAGACAGCCAATAAGATTGGTCTAAATAATGTGAATCTGCTATGCTTGAGTCTGATGTGAATTTTTGAGATAAGACAGATGTATATTCAGGGAAAGTTTTAGTGGATTTAGAACTAGTGGTTATAAAAATAATCGGAATTAACAGTAAAAGTAGTATAAATAAAGTTAAGTTTTGCCAACTAAATGTTGTTTCGGCAGTTGAAATCAACTCTGGTAAAATTTTAGAAAATTCCGGTACTAAAGAAGCTAAATGGCCATTTTCGGCTACTTTTATAGTGGCCGATCCGCTTACACCACCATGCCAAATTAACATACCACTATAGCCTAAAGCGCAAATTAATGGGTAATTAATTTTAATATTGTTACTATAGGCATGTTCACCAATTTTACGAGCTAAAATTGCACCAAAAACTAAACCTAAGCCCCAATTTACAAATCCTGCTAACATTGTAAATACACTAGTGACAATAATTGCTGAGTTTTGGTGCTTTACTAATTTGAGTAAATGTTTAAATACTTTTTGCATTGGTTCACTCAAAACTAAGACGTGGCCTAATACTAAAATGAGCATCATTTGGTAGGCAAACTCAATTAAACTTGAATCAAACATACCATTATGCCAAAATTGAAGCAATTGAGTTAAATGCAGGCCTTTATTTGGCGATGGCGTAAAAAGAAAAGCAAGCACAAAACTCAAAAAAGTTAATATAACAGCAATTGCCAATGGTGAAGGTAAAAACTGCCTCAAAAACCTATTTAGTGTGTATTGTAAGTTCATAAAAAAAGCCCCAAAATTGAGGCTTAAATATAATAAAACTGAATCTATTAAAACTTATTTACTTAAAACGGTAAATCATCTTCGTCTTCTTCATTTAAATCAGTAACCGGTTCAAACTGGTCTTCAGGCGCAACAGGTGCTTGACCACCAGAGTTTTGTTGTACCGCTTCAATTCGCCAGCCTTGAATAGAATTGAAATATTTGGTTTCACCTTGTGGGCTCACCCATTCACGACCACGTAAATTAATTCCTATTTTGACTTGTTGACCTACTGAATATTTATCGAGAATATCGGTTTTATCCTGAACAAATTCAACTAATATATGTTGTGGGTATTGCTCTTCGGTAGTGACAACAAGTTCACGTTTTCTAAAACCATTTTTACCATATTCTTTTGTTTCGCCTAAAACTTTAATCTTTCCTTGAACTTCCATAATTGTTATTTTGCTAATAATACTTTCCAAGCATCTATGACTTGATTTTCATTTAAATATTCTTGAGCCACTAAATGGCGTTTTTTATCATCGGTTGTTTCTGCAAAAACTGCTAAATCTTTTTCCTCAATAAATTTTTTAGTTTCTTCTTGAGTTGGTAAGGCTTCAACATTCCCTAATTTGCCCAGATCGTTTCCTGTTAAAATCTCGCTCAATCTAATGTTTTTAGGAATTTGGTCTACGCCAATTCCTAATTTTTTTAATGGTTTTTCGACTTCAAACATGCCTTTATTTGCACGTGAATACCAATTGCCACCCATTCGAGCGACTAAGTCTATTTGGTGCTGATCTATTTTTAAATCGTTTGTTAGCAGTGATTCGTCTATATGAACTTTTAAAACTTCACAAATCACTAAATTACCTGCACCACCTTCTTCGCCTAAAGCAACAATTTCATTAACTTTACACTCATACTGCACTGGCGATTCAGCTACGCGAGCTGGTTTTACAAGGTCTGAATCTAACATCGTCAACCCGCTTTTTTCAAATTCATTAACACCTTCTGGGTATTCAGTGCTTGACAGCGACATTTGTTGCACAATAGCATAATTAACCACATTAATTACCACTTCTTTAGTTTTTTGGCAATTTTCAAGTGTGTGTTTAGTCGTATTATTTCTTACACGTCGTGCTGGTGAAAAAACCATAATTGGCGGATTTGCACTAAAAACATTAAAAAAACTGTAAGGCGATAAATTGTGTTCATCAGTTTCGTTTACAGTACTTGCAAAAGCAATAGGCCTTGGTCCAATTGACCCTAGTAAAATACCATGTAATTCTGGCGTTGTAATGTCTTGTGGAATAAAACTCTTCATCATTGCTCAATTAATCTAATAGCATATAAAATTTAGTCAACTTCAACCTTTGTGCTTGGTTTTTAGAATAGTTGAAGTTACTCTACTTAGCATCATGTTTATGACAAAGTTAGGAAATCAGAATCAAAGCAGACTAATTAATCTTCAACTAATTCTGGATAAAACCCTGGATATTTTTTTAACGCTGCACTTATTAACTCATCAAATAATAGTAATCGTTCTTCTTGGTTATTCATTTTAGATTGTGATGTTTCTACAACAGCTTGCCAAAATAGGCTTTTGGTAAGACCATCTACAAACTCGATTGTCAACGAAAACTTATTTTTTACAGCAGTTGCTGGAATACTTGCCCCTAAACCTGCAAAACCGCTAAACATACCAACTTGAACACCTGTATAATTAGATGACACGGTTTGATATTGGTCTGCATAAACATTAACCCTGAAGTCTGGAATTAGTTTTTCTTTAAGTCCGTAAGATTGTAGAGAATCGTTTAAAGTTTCAACAATTGCTTTTTGATCTGATGCAGTTAGTAAGCTGTCTTGAATGGGATAAATATTGTAAGTTTTATACGACTGAAAATTTACAGTAGAATCATAATCATACAACACAGTTGGCGATGAGCATGAAGCGAGTATTAGTGCAAAGACAGCTATAATCCCAAATTTCATCATATTATATTTTATGTACAATATAACAAAAATTACGCCATATCGAATTTAAAATCAACTGATTCTAAAAGTAAGCTTAAAAAACTATTCTTCTGGAGCTAATTCAACTTTTAATCCTTCTAAATCTTCTGAAATTGGGATTTGACAACCTAACCGACTATTATCTTTAACATGAAAAGCTTCAGCTAGCATGGCTTCTTCATCTGGTGCCATTTCTGGTAATTTTGTATCAGATTCAATATAACATTGGCAAGAGGCACACATGGCCATTCCGCCACAAATTCCGATAGTCCCTTCTGGCGCTAATTCATATGAGCGAACAACTTCCATTAAATTCATGGCCATATCTGTTGGTGCTTCAACAATATGGGTTTGACCATCACGGTCTGTAATACTTAAAGTAACATCCTTTGTCATTTAATCGATTGATTTAACCACAGCTTTCGGCGCTTCTTTTTTACTACCATCAAAACCAGTGACACCTCCAACAGTTGTGTATTTCATAACGTATCTTTTATCAGGATGAATTTTCTGGTAAGCACTCTGACACATTAGTGTTGCTTCGTGAAAACCACACAAAATAAGTTTTAACTTACCGGGATAAATATTAACATCACCTATGGCATAAATACCAGGAATGTTTGTTTGATAGTCTAAAGTATTATCTACTTTAATGGCATTTTTTTCTATCTCTAAACCCCAATCGGCTATAGGTCCCAATTTTGGTGACAACCCAAACAATGGTATAAAGTAATCAGTTTCTAATTTAAAGTCTTCTTCAGGATTATTGTTTTTACGAACTGTAATAGAATCTAACTTAGTTTCTCCACCTAAACCAACAACTTCAGCAGGAGTAATAAGCTTGATTTTACCCATGTCTTTCAGTTCTTTAACGCGGTCTACAGATTCTAAAGCACCTCTAAACTCATTTCTACGATGAATTAAGGTAACTTCAGAAGCCACATCAGCTAGAAAGATGCTCCAATCCAATGCAGAGTCGCCACCACCAGCAATAACCACAGATTTATCTCTAAACTTTTCAGGGTCTTTAACCATATATTCAACCCCGTTTTTTTCGAAATTTGCGATGTTATCAATAGGTGGTTTTCGAGGTTCAAAGCTACCTAAGCCACCTGCAATTGCTATAATTTTTGTGTGATGTTTAGTGCCTTCGTCTGTAGTGACAATAAATGAGCCATCATCTTGCTTTTCAATGTCTTTAGCTTTTTCACCTAAAGTAAATCCAGGCTCAAAAGGTTTTATTTGCTCCATCAAGTTATCAACTAAATCCCCAGCTAAAACTTCGGGATAACCTGGAATATCATAGATTGGCTTTTTAGGATAAAGCTCAGCTAATTGTCCGCCTGGTTGTGGCAGAGCGTCGATGATATGACATTTCAACTTAAGCAAACCTGCTTCAAAAACAGCAAATAAGCCTGTTGGTCCAGCACCAATAATTAATATATCTGTAGAAATCATAGATTAAAATTTGAAAAACAAAATTCTGAAAGACTTCATTTATAAATTATGACTAAAGTCAATTATTTGTATTATTAAGCTCTGATATTAACAACTTGCTCAATTTGAGGAGCATGTTTTTTTATGGTCATCTCAACGCCAGATTTGAGTGTCATTTGGTTGACGGTGCAATCAATACAAGTTCCTAATAATTTCACTTTTACAAGTTTTTGGTTTTCTATTGAAACTAATTCGATATCACCGCCATCATTTTTCAAAAACGGTCGAATTTCTTCGAGTGCAATTTCAACTGTTTTATATAATTCTTTATCTGTCATTTTATTTCTTATTTACAGCGCTACATCCTGCCATTGTGGTTATTTTAATTGCCTCGGTGGGCGGAATATTTTCATTCCTGTTGACCACTTGTTGCACGACATTCCGTGTTAATTCAGTAAATGCTTCGGCTAATGGTGTGTTTTCTTGTAAAGCTGCTGGTCGACCAACATCACCAGCTTCTCGAATGCTTTGAACCAAAGGAATTTCGCCTAGAAATGGAATTTTTAGATCTTTTGCTAGGTATTCTGCGCCACGCTCTCCAAAAATGTAGTATTTATTATCTGGCAATTCTTCTGGCGTAAAATAAGCCATATTTTCAACCATTCCTAAAACAGGAACGTTGATGCTTTCTTGTTGAAACATAGCAACACCTTTTTTTGCGTCGGCAAGGGCAACATTTTGAGGCGTACTCACAATTACAGAACCTGTAATAGGCATTGATTGCATAATTGACAAGTGAATATCACCTGTTCCAGGCGGTAGATCTACCAATAAAAAGTCAAGTTCACCCCAATCAGCATCAAAAATCATTTGATTTAAAGCTTTAGAAGCCATTGGACCTCGCCATATCACGGCTTGATCAGGTTTAGTAAAAAAACCTATAGAGAGAATTTTTACACCGTAGCTTTCAATTGGTTTCATTTTAGACTTGCCGTCTACGGTAACCGAAAGTGGTTTTTCATTAGCAACATCAAACATAATGGGTCCTGATGGGCCATAAATATCGGCATCTAACAAACCTACTTTAAATCCAAGCTTTGAAAGACTTACGGCTAAATTAGCTGTGACAGTAGATTTACCAACACCACCTTTTCCTGATGCTACGGCAACAATATTTTGAATACCTGGAATTGGTTTTCCTTTTATTTCATTGACCTGCTTTTTCTTAGGCGCTTCAACAGAAACTTTAACCTCAACTTTTGCCTTTTCATAAACATGTTGATGAATGGCCTTCATCACATCGACTTCAGCACGCTTTTTAATATGTAAAGCTGGTGTTGCTAATTTTAAATCAACAATGACCTCATCTCCAAAAGTCACAATATTTTGAACTGCACCACTTTCAAGCATATTTTGACCTTCACCAGCAACGCTTATTGTTGATAATGCTTTTTTAATTTCGTTTTTATCAAGCTTCATAAATGCTATCTATTCAGATTAAATCTAAATGCAAATATAGGGTTTAAAGACTTAAAAGTAATGGAATTGTATCTATTTTAATACTCGTGAAATGGATCCCAAAAGACATCTTTAAAGTTGATAATTACATCATCTTTTATCAAATGACCTTCAGCTTCTAAACGTTCTTGCATGGCTGTTAAACTAGGAAAGTGATGTTTACCAGTTAAGACGCCGTTTCGATTAACAACACGATGTGCTGGGATTGAATGATCTGTCTTTAAACAAGCATTCATAGCATAACCAACCGTTCGTGAACTTTTAGCCGATCCGATTGCTCTAGCTATAGCGCCATAAGAAGTGACTTTACCCTTAGGTATTTGTCTCACAACTTGATATACTTTTTCATAAAAATCTAGCTTATCTGGCATAAATCATGTTTTGTAATAAATCCGCCATAAAGTTACACAAGCTAAGACCAGCATTAAGGCTGCCATAAAGTAATTAGAATATTGTTTAAAAGTCTTGACTTTATGTTCTATTCTTAAAAAGAATACAACATATAGATACAAGCTAACAAATGTACCTAAAGCTGCGCAAAGGCTGAATAAGAAAATACTTAAAGCCGTAAACTTAAATTGAAACTCCGAACCAAACACTGTTGAAAGTACCACAAAATAAGGAATTGGAAATATATTTAAAACAGCAATGCCTATCCCATTTAAAAAGCTTGTGAAAGATTTTGAATTACTTTTCACCTCAACCTTATCAGCTTTTTTAAACTTAGCTGTGAAGAAGAAATAAAGCATTAGTATGAACAAAATTACCAGACCGGTTCTCATCAACATGCTTTTAACATAAGGATGATTAAAAATATAAGACGATAATAACACTGCAACTATAGCTTGCAATAACACAACTATTGATGCACCTAAAGCCATAAAAACACCTTGCTGCTTTCCTTTTTTGAGACAAGTTTTAGCTACCGACATATTAATTAAACCAGGTGGTATTACACCAAGTAATGCAGCAAAAAAAGTTGCGATATAAACTTGCGCTTGAATCAAATTAAGACTGAAAATTAAATTTGAGGTAAGTTATAGGTTTATTTTGTTTCAAATACTGCGATTCGTAAAAAGTTTGAATACCAACAACATTTTTAGGCGCTTCATGATTCACATAAATATCATGATGTGCATACATGATATTATAACCTAAGCCTTCTAAAATCCCTAAAGTATAGCCATGCATAAACTCTGAGTCTGTTTTAAGATGCATAATGCCATTAGGTTGTAATATTTTTTTGTATTTATTTAAAAAAGAAGGGTTAGTCATACGATGTTTAGTACGTTTCCACTTTATTTGTGGGTCTGGAAAGGTAATCCAAACTTCATCAATTTCATTTTCGACAAAAATCAAATCAACCAATTCAATTTGTGTGCGAATAAACAACACATTAGGAAGGTTTTCTTCAAGAGCTGTTTTTGCTCCTCGCCAGAATCGCGCACCTTTAATGTCTATCCCTATAAAATTTCGATCTGGATTTTGCCTTGCTAATTCAACTGTATACTCACCTTTCCCACAGCCCAACTCTAAACTTATGGGGTTGTTATTTTTAAAAAATTCATTTGCCCATTTACCGTAATAAGGTAAAGATTTAGTGATGATTTGTTCACGTGTTGGTTGAACAACATTTGTAAAAGTTTCGTTTTCTTTGAAACGTTTGAGTTTATTTTTACTCCCCACAATTTATTTTTTTGTAAAATTAAACATTAAAACAGGTATCGCAAATTTATGGCAACAAAGCCGCAATTAAGAATATTAGTAGCGCCTTTAAATTGGGGTTTAGGCCATGCTGTGCGTTGCATTCCTATCATAAAACACCTCTTAGCCCAAGGACATCATGTCTGCATAGCAAGTGATGGTGCAGCCTTTAATTTGTTACAACAAGAATTTCCAAAACTAAAATCTTACTTGTTAACTTGTTCTAAAGCCACTTACGCCCGTTCTAAATTTAGCATGAAATACAAATTGGGTTTACAGGCTTTTAAGCTTATAAAAAAAATCAAAAAAGAGCAGAGACTCTTAGCTGAAATCAGACAAAAAGAAGGCTTAGATCTCATCATTTCTGATAATCGCATAGGCTTAAGGTTAGCTGATACACCTTCAGTAATAATTACACATCAGCTCACAGTTTTATCAGGAAAAAGTTCTTGGCTAACAACAGCTATTCATGCTTATTATTTAAAAAAATTCGATTCTATTTGGATTCCAGACCGAAGCGATTCACCACAATTAAGCGGTATATTGAGCAAAAACAAGCACTTAGACGCAAAGGCGAAATATATTGGAATTCCTTCTCGAATGACATCCATTCATACAGAAAAAATTTATAAATATGCCATGATTCTTTCTGGGCCTGAACCCTTGCGAACTGAGTTTGAACAACGATTAATTGCTATGTTTAAAACTGAAGATTACCCGACAATTCTAATTCAAGGAAAGGTTGAAGCCAACAAAACAAAACATTACATTGGTAGTATTGAAGTCTATAATTACCTAACTTCAAACGAATTAAATCTAATCATCAATCAAGCAGAATGTATCATTTGCCGTTCAGGATATACCTCAGTTTTAGATTTAGCAAAACTAGGTGCTAAAGGATTTTTAGTGCCAACGCCTGGACAATATGAGCAAGAATATTTAGCCCAACACTTGAAGCAAAACGGTTTAGCTGATTTCTGCTTACAAAATAACTTAAGTTTAAAACGTATTAAAAATGCACAATCAATCGGGTTCAGTGACTACAAAGTTAGTCCACTTCAGATTGATCTAGATTTGAAAGTGGAAGCGTGAATGAAAATTCGCTACCAATCCCGTATTCAGAATCAACAAAAACCTGCTCTTGATGTGCTTCGATAATATGTTTTACTATCGACAAGCCCAACCCTGAGCCACCTTCTTTACGGGAGCCACTTTTATCTACTCTAAAAAAACGTTCAAATAATCTAGAAATATGTTGCTTTTCAATGCCTTCACCATTATCAGTAATGCGAATAAGAAGTTTATTGCTTTTTAAGAATTCGAGGCTAATTTCAGTTGTACCGTCTTTTTTACCATACTTAATTGAATTAACAATTAAGTTTGTTAAAACTTGTTGAATACGCTCCATATCTGCATTAACATGAATAGGTTCGTACTCAGCATCAAAAGTTAATGAAATATCTTTTTTAGCAGCCTTCATTTCAAGTAGCTCAAAAACACTTTGAATCAGTTCTACGACATCAAAGTCTTCTTTAAACAAGTGTAGGTCTCCTGTTTCAAGCTTTGTAATCATGTCTAAATCTTTAACGATATAAATGAGCCGATCAACACCTTTACTAGCGCGAGCAAGGTATTTTTTTCTTACTTTTTTATCTTTGATTGCGCCATCTAACAAAGTAAGTATATAACCTTGTACTGTAAATAATGGCGTTTTAAGTTCATGTGAAATGTTACCTATAAATTCTTTACGGTAGTTTTCTCTAACTTTAAGCGTTTCGATTTCAAGTTTTTTGTCTCTTGCAAATTTTTCGACTTCAGCAGTTAAGGTTTTCATGTCTGAAGTGACCCGTTTTGTACCAATAGTTTCGGCATCTAAAAGTGATACACTATCATAGACTGCTTTTACACGCTTGTAGATAAAGTATTCAATACGTAATTGAATTATAAAAAATGAAAACACAAATGAAGATAAAGCAAAGACACCTATTGAACCCCAATTAATGCTTAAAACAGTATATTCATAAATAAGTATAAGCAGGCTTAAAAATAGCGTGATGTAGGTTGAAGTATAAAATGCAAACCGATATGAGCGTTTAAACTTTTGCGCCATTAAATTACGAACTTATAGCCAACGCCTTTTACGGTTTTAAAGCGATTATCCCCAATTTTTTCACGCAATTTTCTGATATGAACGTCTATTGTTCTACCACCAACAACAACTTCATTACCCCAAACAGTATTTAAAATATCTTCTCGTTTAAACACTTTTCCAGGCTCTGAAGTCAACAGTGATAAAAGTTCAAATTCTTTTCTTGGTAAAGATAATTCAGCACCGTTATTTATAACTTTATATTCATCTTTATTGATGGTGATATCGCCAACTTTGTAGATGTTTTTTTCTTTTTTATCAGACTTGAATCGTCTTAACAAAGCACCAACTTTACTGATTAAGACTTTAGGTTTAACAGGTTTAGTGATATAATCATCAGCACCGGCATCAAAACCAGCCACTTGTGAATAATCTTCTCCTCTAGCAGTTAAAAAGGTAATAACAGTATCTTCTAAACCTTTCATTTTTCGAATTTGCTCACAGGCTTCAATACCATCCATTTCTGGCATCATGACATCTAAAATGATTAAATGAGGCCGTTTTTTCTTTGCCTTTTTAACAGCTTCTAAACCATTTTCAGCCGTATATACTTTATATTTTTCTTGCGATAAGTTGTAGCTTAAAATCTCGAGGATATCTGGGTCGTCGTCTACAATTAAAATACTAATGTCTGATTTTTTCATGATTACATTATTATGACTGAGACAAATTTACTTAAAGAAATTGATGTTTAAAGTTAACAAATAATTACCAATTAAACTTAACCTGAATTATAAACGCAAAAACCACTCGTAATGGAGTGGTTTTTTGCGCCTTAAATAATTATGGTTCTTATTTAAAATTTTAGACTATAGCTTAAAGAGAAATTCATTCCAGGGCTAAATTTGTTGTAAATTCTATCTTCTGCTCCGAATGATTCGTAAAAACTTTCTCTGTCATCGTTTAACAAATTGCTAGCTCTAAATGTTATGCTCGAGTTGTTATCTTCACCAAACGATTTTGTAAAGTTAAATTTTAAGTTATGAAATGGCTCTGTGTAAACATCTGGAACTGCTCCAATACCTACAACTTGAAGTGTTTTTCCTTGAACATTGTAATATAAACCAGTTCTGATACCTTTATCATCGCTATCATAAGTTAAACCAGTGTTGATTAAAAATGGTGACTGACCTTGAAGTTCTCTTTCGTTATCAATTGATTCGCCATCTCTAGCTGCAGATAATCTTCCTTGAAATTCTGCTTCGTTCATCGTTTGCTGAGATTCAATAATGGAAACATTAGCATTAATGCTAAGGTCTTTTAAAGACTCCGCTATAAAGCCAAAATTCTTTCTCACTTCAAATTCAGCTCCAAATACCTGAGCTTGACCAAGGTTTCTAGGCTGAATATCATTAATCGCTTCAATACCAAATACGGTTAATTCAATTGGATCTGTAAAATCTTTATAAAATCCACTAACCGCTATTAATTGAGCATCATCTCCAAAAATTTCGTAGCGAACATCAAGGTTATTCACATAAGTTGGTCTTAGTTCTAAATTACCGTTGAAGGTTATGTTAGTAATTGGGTCGAATATTTGAGCAACAGAAGCTTCTTTAAACGACGGTCTTGCGGTAGATCTTGAATAAGTTAACCGCAAGTTTTGATCATCATTTAGGCTATAGATAAAGTTAGCCGAAGGAAAAAGATCTGCTTCACTAATAATATTTTCGTCGACTAACTCGACACTGCCTTGCGTGTCTTGACCTGTGTAATAAATATCGAATTTCTCGAATCTAAGCCCTAAAATAGCTTTCAGTTTATCGGTAACATTAAACTCTTCTGACACATAGCCTGCAAAAGTAGTAGAGTAAGAGTCGTAATTGTTAGCAGGCTCAAATTGATTAACAATATAAGAACCTCCTGAATTATTAACTCTCCAAATATTCACATCCTTTAACAACTGATTCGGGTCTCCATTTAAAGGCTCGGCTGGCGCTCCATCAAATCTAATGACGTACTGATTAATGTTAAACTCACGTTGTTTATAGTCGGTTAGTGCACCAAACTTCAGCTTAGCCTCATTATCAAACAATTGGTGTTTATTTTGTAAGTCAGTTTTAGCTGATAAGTTAATTTCATCTAGATCTCTCCAGATTCGTCTTGGATCACCTATACTTGGTCTAATAATTAAGCGGTCGTCTTCAAGCTCGAATAAAGTAGAGCGTACATCTTTATCAGCTACTACAGCGTAGGCTGCAGATGTGCTCCAGTCAAGGTTCCAGTTTTCGTTAGACTCAAACGCGTGTTCACCAGAAAGCTGAAGGTTTGAGACTGAACGTTGTGTATATTCTAGGTTATCACTAAAAAATTCAGCTCCATTAGAAATGAATGTTTGCTGAAAAAACTCACCAGTTCTTGCTTCACCACTTTGTAAATGAAGCATGTTTAATTTATATTTTGCGTAGTCTCTTTTATAAGTTAGGCCAGCCATAGCACTTACTAAAACACTTTCTTTAGATAAGCGACCTTGCTGCAAGCGGTTAGGAATCATTTCAAACTCATTGAGTTGTTCTGGCTTTAACAAAAAGTTTTGTGTGTAATCCTCGTAATAGGTTTGTTCCGTTCGGTAAGAAATAGAGCCAATGTAACCAAGTCTATCTTCACCAACATCAAATTGATTAGAAGTACTAAACCCAAAATTGTAATTCATATTACTGTTTGAAGTTTTAGCCGCCATTTCAGGATTAAAAGCCTGTGTAAAGCTTGTTAATTGTGGATCATCATTAAAAGGTAAAGGGATATCAGTTCCAGGCGCAATAGGATCATCTCTAAGACCATCATCAAAACCTAAAAAATCTGTATTGCTACCCGATTGTGTTAAAAAATCACCATTAAAATGCATATCAGGATTATAACTAAGGCCAACGTTAAAATTGTACTCTTCTCGTGAAGAAAAATCTTTCGTCACAATATCAACCGCACCACCAGTAAAATCAGCTGGTAAGTCGGCTGTAAGTGTTTTATAAACAATGATATTTTCTAATAAATTTGTAGGGAATATATCTAATTGAATTGTGTTACGATCGGGATCTAAACCTGGTAAACTCATCCCGTTTAAAATAGATTTTGTGTAACGATCTCCAAGACCACGTACGTAAACATACTTACCACCTTCAACAGAAACGCCAGGTATATTTTTAACAGCTGATGCAACGTCGTTTGCGCCTACTTTTTTAACACTTTCAATCGATAAACCATCAAAAACATTGACTGATTTTTTTTGTAAGTTAAGTACAGAGGCTTCTGTATTTTCTCTAGCAGTAGTTGTGATTATAACTTCATCTAAAGAAGCGGCTGAAGCAGCTAACGAAATATTGACAACCACATCTTTACCATCTTCAACAACAACTTCTGTTACTTCTTTTGTTTGATAACCCACAAATGAAAAAACAACCGTGTAAGTTCCAGGTTCCACATTAAGCGCATAATTTCCATCAAAATCTGTGGTTGAACCAATCGTTGTTCCTTTTAGAGTAACATTTGCAAAAGGTAGTACATCATTTACCTCTTCGTCATAAACCTTACCTTTTATTGTTCCTTCTTGAGCATTAGCTAAGACGCCTACAAAAAGGCCTAGTATTAATAAAAATCGATTAATCATATCAATGTATTTATAAAATGTATAAAAACTCACCCCTTAAAAAGGAGTGAGTTTGAGTAATTTAATGTTATGCTAATTAAAATGCAGATTGTAAAGATGACATTGTCCAAGTAAATACAGAAGCATCAGCACCAGTAGTTTGGTTGCCTTCAGTTACACTTGAAGCCCAGTCTGAAGCATCAGTCGTAAATGATGATGGCATACCAGCTGTATCTTTCCAAATTGCCGTTACATCATTTACGCCAGAAGGTAATACCATTTCCCAATTTGTATAACTTAAGTTACCAGCTACATAATTATCAGAAGTCGCTTGATCATCAAGTTCTAAATCTGCGCCTGATAAAAATCCAACTGTATAAACGTTGTTAACTGAACCTTGTGCATTATCTCTAAAATCTGCATATTCACGATTACCACTTACACCATCAACAGTGGCTGAATCATCACCATACATTGTTAGATTGTTAATAGTAAACGCAGCTTCGAATGAACCTTCAGGGCCATCAATTTCTAAACCATGATCTGATACATTTTCTTGAATAGTGATAGCGTTAGTAATAGTTCCTGAGTAAGCTTGATCAATATCAATTGCATCATCACCAACACCCCAAACAATTAAGTTAGATGCATCGACAGATCCACCAAAAAATTCGATGCCGTCATCAACGTTAGCAACAACTTCGATGTGGTCTATAGTGGTTCCATTACCAACACCACCAAGTGTTAAACCGTTAATTTCATTATCAGAACCAATTACAGCTCCACCATGTCTTATTGAGATATAACGTAACACGCCTGAACTATCACCATCATCATTACCACCGTAAGTTCCTGGTTCAGTTGCAGGTAAACCTTCAATTTGAACAGAAGTTGCATCTCCAGAGAATGAGCCTTTAGCTTTACCTAAAACTAAAACACCACCCCAAAGGCCACGGTCACCAACATCTAAGTTAGTCCCAGCTGTTTCACCCAAAGCAATATTATCAGCCTCAGATGTAAATATGATTGGCGTTGATGGATCTTGACCATCAGCAATTAAAGTACCACCTTGCGCTACGATTAAAGCAGAGGCATTAGAACCTGTAGACTGAGCACCTTTAACGATTGTACCAGGCTCGATAGTAAGAGTAACACCATCTTCAACATAAACCTTACCTTCCATTAACCAGAAACGGTCGTTAGTCCATGTAGTATCTTCAGTAATGTTACCAGAAACGGTTTGTGTTCCAGCTTCAACTTCACCTGCATCAATTGCACCTTCAGAGTTTGCCATTGTCCAAGCAAACACATCTAAGTTAGCACCTGTTGTTTCTTCACCAGCTACAATACCATCAGTCCAATCTGAAGAATCATCTGCAAAAGTCGATTCTGAATCTGCTGTATCTTTAAAGGTTGTAAAGAAACCTGCACCTTGAGGAAATACAATTTCCCAATTTGTAAAACTTAAGTTACCAGCTGCATAGTTATCTGAAGTTGCTTGATCGTCTAATTCTACGTCAGCACCAGAAGCAAAACCAACAGCATATACATTGTTAACTGAACCTTGTGCATTATCTCTAAAATCTGCATATTCTCGGTTACCACTAACGCCATCAATTGTTTCAGAGTTGTCACCGAACATGGTTAAGTTATTGATAGTAAATGCATCTTCAAAAGAACCTTCAGGACCATCAATTTCTAGTGCATGATCTGAAATATTTTCTTGAATCGTTACCACATTAGTGATAGTTCCAGAATACGCCTGATCAATATCAATAGCATCATCACCAACACCCCAAACTAACAAGTTAGAAGCATCTACAGTACCACCAAAAAACTCGATACCATCATCAACATTAGCAATAACTTCAATATGATCTACGATTGTACCGTTACCAACACCACCAAGTGTTAAACCGTTAATTTCGTTATCAGAACCAATAATTGCTCCACCATGTCTTATAGACACGTGTCTTAATATCCCTGAACTATCTGATGGTGTTGATCCACCATAATCACCTGGCTCAGTTGCTGGAAGACCTTCAATTTGAACAGATTCAGCATCGCCTGAAAATGAGCCTGGCGCATTACCTAAAACTAAAACGCCACCCCATAAACCGCGGTCATTAACATCTAAGTTGGTTCCTGAAGTTTGACCAACTTCAATATTGTCAGCTGAAGATGTAAAAATAATCGGCTCACTTGGAGAACCATCTGCAATTAATGTTGCGTCTTGCGCTACAATTAAAGCCGAGGCATTAGAACCTGTAGATTGTTGACCTTTAATAATAGTTCCTGGATTGATTGTTAAGGTTACGCCTTCGGTAACGTAAACTTTACCGTCTAGTTCCCAAATTCTGTCGTTAGTCCAAGTGGTATTTTCTGTAATGTTACCAGAAACCACTTCGTTGTCTGGTTGTGGATTAGTATTAGTAACCGTATCATCATCACTACAAGAAGCAACCAACAAAACGCTCATCAATACTACCGAGTAAAATAATTTTTTCATTGTGTTATGTTTATTAATATTTTGATGGCAAAACTACCCGAGAAGTCTTTTACCCTTGTTAATCTAATGTTACCAAATATTGAAACCTAGATTATGAAATTAAAATCTTCATAAGATTAGATTAACTTTAGACCATTTAATTTCAAAGAATGAAGTGTTTGTTTATAGAACTGTTAATAATTTGATTTAAAACTTTTTAAACAATAAAGATGATTATATTTGAAATTGTACATTTTAAAAATTGAATTATGAAAAAAATTACATTGTTATTTTTATTCTTTTCGTTCATTGGCTTTAGCCAAGTCATTAATGAAGTAGATGCTGACCAGTCTGGAAATGATTCAGCTGAGTTTGTAGAAATTTCTTGGACAGCAAACACAGCTTTAGATGGACTTGTCTTGGTGATGTTTAATGGTAGTGATGACCAAAGCTATGCTGCTTACGATCTAGATGGCTTTAGCACCGATGCCAATGGCCTATTTGTTCTAGGTAACACAGGTGTGAACAATGCTCAAATTACTCTACCAAGCAATGGTTTGCAAAATGGCCCAGATGCTGTGGCTTTGTATACTGCTAATGATTCTGACTTTCCTAACGACACACCATTAACAACAACCAATCTTTTATCTGCCTTAGTTTACGGTACTAATGATAGTGATGATACAGAACTTTTAACTGGTCTTAATGAAACTATACAATATAATGATACTGAAAGTGAATCTATTCAAAGACAAACTGACGGTAGTTATTTGATTGCCGTTCCAACACCTGGCGCTCCTAACACCTCTCAAAGTTGTGATTTTACAATTGAAAACGTAGAAACAACCTGTGACAATATTACTTCTGGGCAAGACACTTACACGACAAGCATTCAATATTCTGGAGGTGGTAACGACACTTTTACTGTCACCTCAACTGAAGGAAGTATTGATCTTAGTGCTGGCGACCCAACAACAGACGCTACGGGTACAATAAGCATTACAAGTGTAACAGAAAATGTGAACTTTACTGTTAATATTTCAAATACTGGTGTTTGTGATGAAAATATCGATATTTTTAGTCCTGACTGCGAACCTACAACAGACTTACCAATTTATGAAGCTTTCGATTATGCCACCAACCCTGACGTTACAAGTGTATCTGATTGGGAAAACTTTAGCGGATCTGGAAACACAGTAGAAGTTATACAAGATAATTTAACCTATTCCGGCATTAGTGCTTCAACTGGAAACGCTATAAACATTGAAGGTGGCGGCGACGATGTAGAACGAGAATTTACAACAGTTTCTACTGGAGAAGTTTTTGCTTCTTTCATGATTAAGGTTAATGACTTATCAAATTTAACCAATAACACACAAGGTGGCTATTTTGCTTTATTCGGAAACTTTGATACCCGTTTATGGATACGCCCTGTAACAAGCACCACTTATGATATAGCCTACACAAACGCTAGTAGCGCCTCAGTCTTTACGACAACCCAATTCAATACAGGTGATGTGGTATTTATTGTCATGAATTATAATACAGATAACGGCGAACTTAAAGCTTGGATCAACCCTGCTGAAACCGATTTGGGCGGAACTGCACCTACAGCCACACTTACAGATACCGACAGTAGTCCTGGAGGCATCGGTAGATTTGGATTACGTCAAGACTCAACCGGCGAAACACCTCTATTAACATTTGATGAATTAAGAATAGGTACAACTTGGGATGAAGTTACTCCTACAACTTTATCTAATACAAGCTTTGCAGAAAATAACTTCAAGCTATATCCAAACCCATCAAAAAGTGAAGCAATTAATATCTCTTCAAATAATAATTCTAATTTTGAAGTGAGCATTTTTAATATGCTAGGAAAAGAAGTTTTAACTAAAAATGTAAAAGCTTCAACAAAGTTAAACATCTCCAATTTACAATCAGGTGTTTATTTGGTAAGGATGACACAAGGAAATCAGAGTTCGACAAAAAAATTAATTATACAATAGACTAATTTTAAAGTTATCTTACAAAAAGCGCTACTTATTTAAGTGGCGCTTTTTTATTCCTCTAATATTAAATTAAAGTAAAGTATGACGGTTGTCAGTTCTTAGCAAAATGAAATTCATATTTTTGTAAAAACTTTAAAAAATTTTATAATGAAAAAAATTACTCTATTAGTAGCGTTTTTATTTAGCGCTATAAGTTTTTCACAGTCACCAATCATAACAATGATATCAGACGGTGATTGTTCAGGAGGAAATCCAAAAGTTGTAGAAATTTATGCTGATGGTACAGTTGATTTTTCTAATTATTCTCTAGAAATCCAGACTAATGCCAATACAACTTGGGGAAACACACTAAATTTAGGTGGTTTAGGTGTTATTACAGACGACTTTGTTTACATACATAAAGACGATGCTTCATTTGCAACAGAATATCCATCAGCTACCAATGTTTTAGCCACAACATCAAGTGCCGTAAACTTTAATGGCGATGATAGAATTAGAATTATAGAGGATGCTTCATCAAATGTCATTGACCAATACGGAGCTGAAGCTACTGATGGATCAGGAGAAGCATGGGAATATAAGGATGGCTATGCTAAACGTTCAAATGGAACTGGACCAGATGCAGGCTTTTTTGCTGGTAACTGGACTTTTTTCAATGAAGCATTAGATGGCGAAGGTACTTGCCAAGGAGGCACTGCTTTTGAAACGATTATTGGATTAGGAACTTTTACATCTTCTGGTGGATCTAATAATCCGGTGGTTGCGATAAGTTCTCCAGCAGATACAAGCATCCTAGCGCCAGGAACATCTTCTGTTGATATTGAATTTGCAGGCCAAAACTTACCAAATGATGCAACTTTTAGTGTAACTGTTAACGGTAATACTACAACAAATGCTACAAGCCCTTTTACGATTAATACAACCAACGGAACGACATACAATGTTACGGTTGATGCTGTTTCAGGTGGTGGCAGCGTTGCTAATGATCAAATTTCGTTTAGTGTTGGTGATGCTACTCAGGTAGCTGATATTGCAGCTTTAAGAGCTGGCGCTGAAGATGGTACATTTTACCAAGTTACTGGTGAAGCTGTCATTACTTATCAACAAGGATTTAGAAACCAAAAATACGTTCAAGATGCTTCAGGTGCTATTTTAATTGATGATACGGCTGGTAACATCTCTACGTCATACAATGTTGGTGATGGTTTAACTGGTTTAGTAGGTACATTATCTTCATTTAACGGAATGCTCCAATTTGTACCAGCTGGTGACCCTGGTGCTGCAACTTCAACTGGTAATACGGTAACTCCTCAAATTTTAACTATTTCAGAATTCAATACTAATTTTGAAAACTATGAGGCTGAGTTAGTGGCATTTGAAGATGTAACGTTTACAACTGCTGATGGTGTAATTACATTCGATAATGGTGATTCTTACCCTATTGAAGATGCTGGTCAAAATACAACCTTAGTTGAAGCCTTATTCAACCTTGAGTATACTGGCGATATTGTCCCAACAAATGCTGTAAATGTTGTTGGTTTAGCTGGTGAAGAAAACAACGGTGAATACAGAATTTACCCAAGAGATAACGATATCGATGTTACATTAAGCAACACATCATTCACAAATTCAGATGTCGTGATGTATCCTAATCCAGTTAAAGGAAATTTAGTAAGCATTTCAATTAACAATGCAGATACATTTACTGTTGAAGTTTATAACGTCTTAGGTAAGCAAGTTTTAAAACAAACCGCTAATAAGTCAACTCAACTTAATACTGCTGAATTAAATTCTGGTGTATATTTAGTTAAAATTACTGAAGGCAACCAGAGCTTAACAAAAAAGCTGATTGTGCAGTAAGCAAATTAAAATATCTATCTTTGTAAAAGCACCTCATTAGAGGTGCTTTTTTTAATGATGAAAAGCCTAGAAGATCACATATTCGCTATTAATTCAACTGAAGATTTTGTTGAAGTAAGTCTTGAAGTTTTTCGATTTCAGTATTATCATTGTAAAGTATATCAACGATTTTGTGATTTTTTTATTAATACTCCAACTGAAGTCACTAGTTTAAAACAAATTCCTTTCTTACCCATTGAATTTTTCAAAAAACAACGAGTTATAGCATCCAACATAGTAGAAAAAACATTTTTGAGTAGCGGCACAACAGGCCAGAAACCTAGCCAACATTTTGTAAGTGACTTAGCGCTATATGAAAAAAACTTTTTAAGTACTTTCGAGCAATTTTATGGCGACCCAAAAGATTATGTTATTCTAGCCTTATTACCATCTTATCTAGAACGCGAGGGTTCATCACTCATCTACATGGTCAATGACTTGATTAAAAAAAGTCGAAACAAGGAAAGCGGCTTTTATCTTCACAACCTCAATGAATTAGTCCAACAACTCGACCATCTTAAAAAGAAAAATAAAAAAGTTTTGCTGATTGGTGTTAGCTTTGCTCTACTTGATTTAGCTGAAGCATTCCCAAACTTGGATTTGAGTCATTGTTTGATTATGGAGACTGGCGGAATGAAAGGTAGACGAAAAGAAATTACACGTCAAGAATTACATACTATCTTGACAGACGCTTTTAATGTAAAAAACATACATAGTGAATACGGCATGACAGAATTACTTTCACAAGCTTACAGTCAAGGTAATGGAATTTTTAAATGTCCTAAACATCTAAGGTTTTTAATTCGAGATCCTGAAGATGCATTGAATTATCAACAAAACAATAAAACCGGCGGTATTAATGTGATAGATTTAGCCAACTTGTATTCGTGTAGTTTTATTGCAACGCAAGATTTGGGAAAAAATTTGGGTAACAATTCCTATGAAATTTTAGGTCGGTTTGATCAAAGTGACGTACGTGGATGCAATCTAATGGCCTTATAAGAAGCAAAAAATAAAAAGTTTTGCCAATTTATGTTATTTTTTTTTAAAAAATAGTTGGTCAACTCAACTTAAGTTTTATATTTGCATCAGGATGAAGTTTTTTCATAATAGATTGGTTAGTTAGATAAAGCCCCATTAATTTGGGGCTTTATTGTTTTTATACTGCAATTAATATATAGTTTTGTTTCTTTCCTTTACTTAATAAAACATATTTATTACTTAATAAATATTGCGTTTCAATTTTAAAATCTACACTAACCTTTTCCTTATTGACAGCGATAGCGTTTTGTTTTAAAGCACGCCTTGCTTCGCCTTTAGATGCTAGGAAATTAGAATGCGTAGTTAAAGCTTCAACAATATCTAGACCTTCATCAACCATCTCTTTTTCAACCTCAGCAGTTGGCACACCTTCAAATACATCTAAGAAAGTTTGCTCCTCTATAGAGTTTAAGTCTTCAAAGGTTGATTTTCCGAACAAAATATTACTAGCCTTTTGTGCATTCTCAAGTTCATCTTTGCCGTGAACTGCAATGGTAATATCAGTTGCTAAAGCCTTTTGCAAAACTCTCAAATGCGGCGCATTCTTATGGGAATTTATAAGTTCTTCAATTTCATCTTTAGGTTTAAATGTAAAGATCTTGATAAACTTTTCAGCATCGTCATCACTTGTGTTAAGCCAAAATTGATAAAACTTAAATGGAGATGTTTTTTTAGGATCAAGCCAGATATTTCCTGATGCGGTTTTACCAAATTTAGTGCCATCGGCTTTCGTAATTAAAGGACATGTTAAAGCAAAACCTTTGCCTTGCTCTATACGTCTAATGAGTTCGGTACCAGTGGTTATGTTTCCCCATTGATCGCTACCACCCATTTGAAGGCTGCATTTTAAGCTTCTATATAAGTGTAGGAAATCATAACCTTGAACCAATTGGTATGTAAATTCAGTAAAACTCATGCCTTCTTTAGACTCTGCCGACAAGCGTTTTTTTACCGAATCTTTTGCCATCATATAATTTACCGTAATGTGTTTACCAACATCGCGTATAAAGTCTATAAAACTAAATGACTTCATCCAGTCGTAATTGTTGACAAGCACAGCGGCATTTTCATCTTGACTGTTGAAGTCTAAAAATTTTTCAAGTTGAAATTTAATTGAATTTTGATTGTGCTTCAAGGTAGCTTCATCTAATAAGTTTCGTTCTTCAGACTTTCCTGAAGGATCACCAATCATACCTGTAGCTCCACCAATTAAAGCAACAGGTTTATGACCAGCTAATTGAAAATGCTTCAATAACATCACGCCAACCAAGTGACCAACATGAAGCGAATCTGCCGTTGGGTCAATTCCTACATAAGCTGCACGCATACTTTCATTTAAGTGCTCTTGAGTACCAGGCATAACATCGTGGACCATTCCACGCCAAGACACTTCTTCTATAAAATCATTTTTCATCTCCTAAAATTTTGTCACAAAGATACCATTATGAAGCTTTTTTCCTACAAGCTAAGTATATTTACCAAATGAATTTAATTACAGGCGCAACAGGTTTTTTAGGAACGCATTTAACTGCACACTTAGTAGGTTTAGGTGAAAATTGTATTTGTTTTTATAGAACTGAAACAAAGCGAGACTATGCGCTTAAAATTATTAAAACCTATTCTGAAATAACCGATTTACTTATAGAACAAAATATTAAATGGGTTAAGGCTGATCTTTTAGACATACCAAAGTTGAATCATGTCTTTTCTACTTATGAAGTTACTCAAGTATATCATTGTGCCGGAATGATTAGTAATGCCCCAAGTGATTATAAAAAGTTACGGAAAGTAAATATTGAAGGCACTGCTAATATTATCAATTTTAGTCTAAAATATCATGTACAGAAATTTTGCCATGTTAGTAGTATTGCTACGCTAAGTAAAAACCCAGAATTAAGCCTTATCGATGAACAAATTACAATTTCAGAACATGACAAAACTAACGCTTATGCCATTGCAAAATATGGTGCTGAGCGAGAAGCATGGCGTGGATCACAAGAAGGCTTAAATCTTATAATCGTTAACCCTGGCGTAATATTAGG
This sequence comes from Psychroflexus salarius, assembly GCF_900129035.1. Lineage (GTDB taxonomy): Bacteria > Bacteroidota > Bacteroidia > Flavobacteriales > Flavobacteriaceae > Psychroflexus > Psychroflexus salarius. Next base: position 50,681 of record NZ_FQTW01000006.1, read on the forward strand.
ACATGGATTTTATAATCAAGGTAGTGGTGAAATTATAAACAAATACGCAAAGGGTTTTCAATTTTATTTTAATAAAACAACTGGTTTTGTGGGAGTTTATGATTGCTGCAAGGCTATGCATTTACTCATGCAGTCTTCATTAAAAAATGAACGCTATATTTTAGTTGCTGAAAACTTGAATTTTAAAATCTTAGCAGCAAAAATCGCTACTTTATTTAGTGCAAAACCACCTCGAATTAAAATAAAGAAATGGATGTTATTTATCTTTTGGCTTTTTAGTTTACTTACCACATTATTAGGAAAAAAACGACAAATGACTAAAGACTTGATTACTTCACTTTTTGAAAGTGATGCGTATAGTAATGATAAAATAAAAACAGCAATTCAATTTGAGTTTCAAACAATTGATGTTGTTTTAAAACAAATTAAAGAAAACTCTAATTTTTAATTGAGACTTTAGCATTTTTTATCGAGTCTTGTCGCTTTTTGTTTTGATCAATATTGAACATTTTAATGCTATCTTTCACTTTAGCTATGGAGTCTACATTAGTTTTCTTTCTTTGCAGGCGTGCTTTAACTGAGTCATAAATAACAATATTAACTTCAAATTGCTGGTTATAGTATTCTAAATTTTGGCGCAGACGTGTACTATCAATATCATATTTAGTTTTGATAACATCATATAATCTAATATCATTAACTCTAAATTGGCGCTTAGAAATATTTTTTGCAGCATCCATTAACATCATATCTTCTATAATGTCAATCATTTTTTGTTGAGAAATGAGTTCGTCAGGTTCTTTTACTTCATAGGTATCCTGGCAAGCCAAGAGATTAAAAAGCAAGATACCAAAAAAGGCAATTTTAACGCTCAAATGTAATTTGAATTCCCGGTTTATCATCACTGAATTTAAAATTTTTATAAACTAAATTACCATTGACAAAGGTATGTGTAATTCTAGATCTAAATGAGTTGCCATAAAAAGGAGACCAACCACATTTGTAGAAAATATTATCTTGGTTAACTGACCATGGCTCATTAGGGTTTACTAAAACTAAATCTGCAAAATAGCCTTCCTTTATAAAGCCACGTTTTTCAACGTCGAATAATTGCGCTGGATTATGCGCTGTTTTTTGAACAATTTTTTCAACTGTAATTTTACCCTGATGATAGGCTTCAAAAAGCGCTGGCAAGGCATGTTGCACTAATGGACCACCACTTGGTGCTTTTGTATATGTCTGTTGCTTTTCTTCTTTAGTGTGTGGCGCATGATCAGTAGCTATAACATCTATTTTATCACTATTTAAAGCCTTCCATAATGCATCTTGGTCTTTTTTAGTTTTAACAGCAGGATTCCATTTAATAAATGTTCCTTTTTCTTTATAATCTTGATCAGAAAACCATAAATGATGAATACAAACTTCAGCAGTTATTTGCTTCTTGTTCAGCGATTTTTTATTACCAAACAATCCCATTTCTTTAGCCGTTGATAAATGAAACACATGTAACCGTGCTCCAGTTTTTTCAGCTAATTTTATAGCTTTTGAAGATGATAAATAACAAGCTTCTTCACTCCTAATATTAGGATGTTCGCTGATTGGAATATCTTCGCCGTAAGTTGAAATGGCTTGCTGTAAATTATGCTTTATAGTAGCTTCATCTTCGCAATGAGCAGCTATAATTAATGGCGAATGTTTAAAAATTTGCTCTAACACATTTTCATCATCAACCAACATATTTCCTGTTGATGACCCTAAAAATAACTTTAAAGCTGGCGTAATTTTAGGGTTAATTTTTTTGATCTCTTCAAGATTATCATTGGTACCGCCAAACATGAAAGCAAAATTTGCAAAACTATTATTGTTGGCTATTTGGCGCTTTTCTTCAAATAAAGTTTGCGTTGTGGTTTGCGGATTGGTGTTTGGCATCTCGAAGTAAGAGGTAATTCCACCAGCAACTGCTGCTTTAGAACCTGTTAAAATGGTTTCTTTATGTGTTAAGCCAGGTTCTCTAAAGTGAACTTGATCATCAATCATTCCAGGAATCAAAAAATTTCCTTCAGCGTCAATAACTTGAGTTGTATTTGATTTTACACTGATAGAGCTATCAATTTCAGCAATGATTTTATCTTTTACCAAAACATCACCTTCAATAATTTTGCCTTCATTGACAATCTTTGCATTCTTAATTAAATATTCCATTATAATTTTCCAAAAAGTTTAGTTAGTCTCATTCTTATAATTCCAAACACTGCTTCTGTGATAATTTTACTACTCATCTTTGAAGTTCCTTTGGTTCTATCCGTAAAAATAATTGGGATTTCTTCAACTGAAAAGCCTTTGTGGTAAGCTTTGTATTTCATTTCAATTTGAAATGCGTATCCAATAAATTTAATTTTATCAAGATTTATTTCTTTTAAAACTTTCGATTTAAAACAGGCAAATCCGGCAGTTGTGTCTTCAATAGGTAAGCCTGTCATGACTTTTACATATTTAGAGGCTAACCAAGACATTAAGACACGTTTCATAGGCCAATTTACAACATTTACGCCGGTTAAATAACGCGAACCAATCGCGAGGTCTACATTATTTTGCTCACAGGCTTTATTCAATAAAATTAAATCTTTAGGGTTATGAGAAAAATCGGCATCCATCTGAAAAATTAAATCATAAGCTTGATCTAATGCCCATTTAAAGCCATGAATATAAGCTTTACCTAAACCATTTTTAGCATTGCGAACTTCTAAAAACACCTGATTAAAATTAGCTTGTAATTCTTTTACTTTTTTTGCTGTTCCGTCTGGTGAATTATCATCAACTACCAAAATATCTAACTGTAATGGTAACGAAATTATTGCTGAAATTATATCAGATATATTTTCAATTTCGTTATAGGTTGGTATAATGACGAGTCTTTTAAGCATGAAATTTATAAAATACAAATGTAATTAATTTGAATGCATAGATAACATGCATCAAAAGTAATTAGTGTAATTTTGCGAGACTTATGGAAGTAATACTTCGAAACATAGCAACTAACAACTGGCTTTTTTTAAGTTTACTTGGTATTGGCTTTTGTATGGTCATTGCTAAACGCTTAAATGAAGCTACATTTAATTTATTTTTTAAATCTGATTTATTAAAATCTTACTTAGCAGAAAAAGAACGCTTAAAATTTAATTTTAACACCGCTGACATATTTCTGGTAACTTCAGCACTTCTGATTATTTATAATATCTTTAAAATATATCAGCCTAGATTAAACATCAATTTATCGCCTTTAGAGTTAACTTTGTTAAGTACTGGTGTATTAATTTCAAAAATGGTATTTGAAGTTTTCATAGGTTACCTATCAAATTCAATTAAGCAATTAAAGTTATATGCTGTTACTAAAGCAGGCGCATTGGTGTTTTCAACACTTATTTGTTTTCCTTTTTTTATAGTTTATCACTTAAATGATGACCTAAGTCAAAATTTTATCTCTGTTGTTTTAATCCTATTTGTTATGATTAACCTTGCTATCATTGGCTTTCAAGTGTATAAAGAACGAAATACACTATTACCACATTGGTTTTATTTTATTTTGTACATTTGCAGCCTTGAAATAGCGCCTATAATTATCGGCCTGTATTGGTATAAATTTTAGGTGTTTCAAATCGAAACCTATGAAAGTTAAGACTATCCTAATCTCTCAACCTGAACCTAAAGTAGATAATTCACCTTATGCAGAATTAGAATCTAAATTGAAGGTAAAGATAGACTTTATACCTTTTATTCATGTTGAAGGCGTTGATTCTAAAGAGGTTAGGCAACAAAAAATAGATTTACACAATTATACAGCAATTATTCTTACAAGTAGAAATGCTGTTGATAATTATTTTAGAATTGCAGAAGAAATGCGTTTTAAAATTCCAGATACGATGAAGTATTTTTGCCAAAGTGAAGCTGTTGCTTACTATTTGCAAAAGTATGTGGTTTACAGAAAACGCAAGATTTATGTTGGTAAGCGTAATTTTCAAGACCTTGTGGCTTATATTAAAAAGCATAAAGATGAGAAGTTTTTATTACCATCTTCTGATACGCTAAAACCGGTTATACCTCAACAATTAGATAAATTAGGCATTGATTGGACACGTGGGATTTTTTACAAAACAGTAGTTAGTGATTTATCACACTTGAAAGAAGTTTTTTATGATGTTGTTGTCTTTTTTAGCCCAAGTGGAATTAAATCGCTTTTTGAAAATTTCCCAGATTTTGAACAGAAAAACACAAGGATTGCCGCTTTCGGTAAAACAACTTTAAAAGCTGCTAAAGAAAAAGGCTTAAAAGTTCAAATTAAAGCGCCGACTCCAGAAGCACCTTCTATGACTATGGCCATAGAAAATTATGTTATAAATGCAAACAAAAAAGCCAATTAAATAATTGGCTTTTTTTTCAGTTTTAAAATAGTGACCACTTCTATTTTAAAGGCCCACCATTAATTATTTCTTCATTTGCATAGTCTTCAAACTGCTTGAAGTTATCTTTAAATGATTTGGCTAGAGTCATTGCTTTTTTATCGTAAGCTTCTTGATCTGCCCAAGTTTGTTTTGGGTTTAAAACTTCATTAGGCACGTTAGGACATTCTTTAGGCATGTGTAAACCAAAAATTTCATGTTGCTCAAACTCAACTTGGTCTAACAGACCTTCTAGGGCTGATGAAATCATTTCTCGGGTGTATTTTAACTTCATTCTACTTCCTGTACCGTAAGGACCACCTGTCCAACCTGTATTAACTAACCAGACATTAACACCAGCTTCCTGCATCTTTTTACTTAGCATTTCAGCGTATCTTGTTGGATGTAATGGCATAAATGGCGCTCCAAAACATGCTGAAAAACTTGGTAAGGGTTCATCAATTCCAGCCTCGGTTCCTGCAACTTTTGCTGTATAGCCACTAATAAAGTGATACGCCGCTTGACCAGGAGTTAACTTACTGATTGGAGGTAACACCCCAAAAGCATCTGCTGTTAAAAAGAAAATATTTTTTGGATTTTCGCCAACAGAAGGTTGCTTAATGTTATTTATATGATGAATTGGATAACTTACTCTTGTATTTTGGGTTATTGTTGCATCTTTAAAATCTACTTCACCATTATTAATCACAACATTTTCTAATATTGCGCCAGGTTTAATTGCTCTATAGATATCAGGCTCTTTTTCTTCGGTTAAGTCAATAACTTTTGCATAACAACCACCTTCAAAATTAAAAACTGTATTTTCATTAGTCCATCCATGTTCATCATCTCCAATTAAATAACGTTCTGGGTCAGCTGAGAGTGTTGTTTTCCCTGTTCCAGACAAACCAAAGAAAATAGCGGTATCTCCATCTTCACCAACATTTGCAGAGCAATGCATTGGTAAAGTATTCTTCATCACTGGTAGTATAAAATTCAAGGCTGAGAAAATACCTTTTTTAATTTCGCCTGTATAACCAGTACCACCAACAAGTGCAATTTTTTTTGTGAAATTAAGAATGGCAAAATTGTGGGCTCTCGTTCCGTCAACTTCAGGGTCAGCTTTAAATCCCGGTGCATTAACAACCGTCCATTCTGGCGTAAAGTTTTCTAGTTCGGCTTCATCAGGTCTTAAAAACATATTGTAAGTAAACATATTACTCCATGGATACTCATTAATATGTCTAATCTTAACCTTATAGTTTTCATCTGCACAAGCAAAATTATCACGAACAAAAAGTTCTTTATCTGAAAGGTAGTTAACAACCTTATCATAGAGTTTATCAAACTTATCAGATTCAAAAGGAATGTTAATATCACCCCACCAAATTTCGTCTTTTGTAATTGCATCTTCAACAATAAATCGATCTTTTGGAGAGCGACCCGTAAATTCACCTGTATTAACAGCCAATGCGCCTGAATTTACTGTGACACCTTGATTTTTTTCGACTGTTATTTTATGAAGTTCTTCAGATGAGAGTTGGTAATGAACCTTAGATGATTGAATACCGTAAGATGTTAACGAAATCGTTTTCGTAACTTTTTCATTTTTTTGCATAATAATGGTGTTGAATTATCATTAGGCAAACAAATTTAAAGACTTATTTCGAAAATCAACTGATTTAAATCAACTTTATTTACTTTTTTTATACACTAAATAAGCACAATAAAACCAAACCATAATTAGCATTAAACCACCTAAAGGCGTAACCAAAGCAATGGTTTTAAAATCAAAACTTGACAATTCATTAGTCGCCAAGCCATAAATTGAACCAGAAAAACATATAATCCCAATTAAATTCAACCAAAAAATTAACCTAATTTGTTGGCTTACAAGTGATTTATAAAAGCTGACACCTATTAAAAATAAGGCTTGGTACATTTGGTAACGTACACCAGTTTCAAAAGTTTCAATAGCGTCTTTTGAAATTAAATTTTCTAAACCATGACTGGCAAAAGCACCTAACACAATTGAAATTCCGCCTAGAATTAGTCCAAGACCTAAAAGCTTTTTATGCATTTTTGTTTAATTTATTTGAATTTATTTACATTCGTGGCTTCGCAAAATTAAGAATTACTAAATAATTAATACTATGACTAACATATTAATAATTGGCGCAGGAAAATCTACTTCAGCATTAGTAAGATATTTACATGAAAAATCAACAGAATTAAATTTTGAAATCACTATTGCTGATAAAGACCTAAAAGTTGCTAAAAAAGCCGCTAATTACAGTTCAACTTCAGCTATAGAATTAGATATTTTTAAAACTGAAGAGCGACAAGCTGCCATCAAAAAAGCAGATTTAGTTGTTTCAATGCTACCAGCGCGTTTTCATATTGAAGTTGCCAAAGATTGCATTGCTTTCGAGAAAAACTTAGCAACAGCTTCTTACGTTTCAGATGAAATGGCAGCTCTAGACCAAGAAGTTAAAGCCAAAGGATTAACTTTTATGAATGAAATTGGTGTAGATCCTGGCATTGACCACATGAGCGCCATGCAAGTAATTGACCGAATTAGAGATGAAGGCGGAAAAATGCTATTATTCGAATCGTTTACTGGCGGTTTGGTCGCTCCCGAGAGTGATGATAACTTATGGCATTACAAATTTACATGGAATCCTAGAAATGTGGTTGTTGCTGGTCAAGGTGGCGCTGCAAAATTCATTCAAGAAGGCCAGTATAAATACATTCCTTACCAACGTTTGTTTAGACGCACCGAATTTTTAGAAGTTCCTGGCTATGGACGTTTTGAAGGACTTGCCAACCGAAACTCACTAGCTTATCGTGACGTTTATAACATCAAAGACATCCCAACACTTTACAGAGGTACATTGCGTAGAGTTGGTTTTAGCAAGGCTTGGAATGTGTTTGTGCAATTAGGGATGACTGATGATTCTTACACCATAGAGAATTCTGAGAACATGACCTACCGTGAATTTGTAAATTCTTTTTTACCCTATTCTCCAACAGACTCTGTTGAACTCAAATTAAGACATAACCTTAAAATAGATCAAGACGATTTAATTTGGGATAAACTTTTAGAACTCGAAATCTTCAATAACAACAAAGTAATTGGACTCAAAAATGCGACGCCGGCACAAGCATTACAAAAAATTTTAGAAGACAAATGGACGCTCAACGCAGATGATAAAGATATGATTGTAATGTACCATAAATTTGGGTATGAACTCGATGGTAAAAAACAACAAATCGACTCTACAATGGTTAGTATCGGGGAAGACCAAACCTTTACCGCTATGGCGAGAACAGTTGGTTTACCACTAGGAATTGCTGTGGTAAAAATGATTTCTGGTGAAATCTCTAAACCTGGTGTTTTAAGACCAATTCACCCTGAAATTTATAACCCTATATTGAAGGAATTAGAAACTTACAATATTAAATTCTCAGAAACAGAACGTGATTACTTAGGCTATAACCCAGACCAATTATAAAAGTCTCTAAACAGATTTAACAATTATTCAATCTAAAAATACTACTTTTTTAGGTATCATTACAAAAAGCCATAAATGAAATACACTTACATTGTTTTCTTACTGTTAACGGTCGTTACTTTTGGACAAACACCTGAACAGCAAATTGATAGTTTTCTTGAGCTTGAGGTGAAAACTGAAAAATTTTCTAAAGCAGATGTCGCCAATCTAAAAGTAGATAGCCATCATTTTTCTAAAAGTTTAGAGGCTCATATTTATTATATGCAGCAAATGTATAATAGCACACCTATTTACAATGCCATTGGGAATTTTGTCATTAAAGATGGTAAAGTTGTATCATTTACACATAGTTTTAAGGCAGAGATTACTGATAACATCAATCAAACAAATGCAACCTTATCGCCTATTGAAGCTGTGAACAGCTTAATTGAAAGCTTAGAAATTGGTACTAAAGGCGAGACAACTCGTGTTATTTCAGCTGAAGACACTAAACACTATGTTTTAGAAAACCAAGGTGCTTCTTCTGAAGCTATTCAAGTTAAACTAATGTACGTCGAAGACCAAAACCAACTTAAGCTCAGTTGGGATATCTCACTTTATGAAAAATCAACATTACATTGGTGGAGTGCCCAAATTGATGCAAGTTCAGGTGAATTAATTAATTTAAACGACTGGATGTTGAGCTGTAATTTTGACAATCATTCGCATAATAAGCATAAAGCGCAATTACAATATAAAACTGAAGTCACTAATGTTTTAACAGCAACTTCTACAAATATTGGCACTTACAATGCTTTTCCTATGCCAGTTGAGTCTCCAAATCATGGATCAAGAACACTAATTAGCAACCCATCTAATCCAGCTTCGCCAAATGGATGGCATGACACTGACGGTATTAGTGGCGCAGAATACACAATAACACGAGGAAATAATGTTTATGCTCAAGAAGATCGAAACGGAAATGATGGTAATGGTTATTCTCCTGATGGTGGTCCTGATTTAAATTTTGATTTCCCATTAGATTTCAACTCTACACCTGCGTCTTATCAAGATGCATCGATTACTAATTTATTTGTGTGGAATAACTTAATGCATGACGTTTGGTTTAATTATGGTTTTGATGAAGAAGCTGGTAATTTTCAAGAATATAACTACGAGACACTTTCGTTCTTTGAAAACGATCCTGTTTTAGCTGATGCTCAAGATGGCAGCGGCTTAAACAATGCTAACTTTGGCACACCACCAGATGGTTTTAGCCCACGTATGCAAATGTTTTTATGGTCACCAGCTGGACAACCTGACCCACCTTTAAGCATTAATAGTCCTTCAATTTTAGCTGGAGATTACAATGGTATTCCTGCGGCATTTGGTGGTGAGATTCCTGTTGACCCTATTACTGCTAATTTAGCCTTAGCTTTAGATAACACAAGCTCTTCAGATGTTTTAGATGCTTGTGAGCCATTAACTAATACTGGCGCTTTAAGTAATAAAATAGTCGTCATTAGACGTGGAACTTGTCCGTTTGTTGATAAAATTGAACAAGCTCAAAATGCAGGTGCCTTAGCTGTTATTATGGTTAATAATGTTCCTGACAATCCTATTGTTATGGGAGGCGAGAGTTTTTCTATCACAATACCATCCATAATGGTTTCTCAAAGTGACGGAGAAGCAATTATTAGTACTTTACAAGCTAACACAACTGTTAATGCAACTTTAGTTAATAATGGTCCTTACGAGAAAGATGGTGATTTTGATAATGGTATTATAAGTCATGAATATGGTCACGGCATCTCTACGCGCTTGACTGGTGGTAAATCGCAGTCAAATTGTTTGTTTAACGAAGAGCAAATGGGCGAAGGCTGGAGCGATTGGATTGCTTTAATGATGACTTTAGAACCTGGAGACTTAGGGACTGATGGCCGAGGCATTGGAACTTTTGCCGTAAGCCAACCAATTGATGGTAACGGCATTAGACCGTTTAAATATTCAACTAACACAACTACAAATCCTTCGAGTTACAACTTAACAAATAATCCAGGATTATCAGTACCACATGGTGTGGGCTTTGTTTGGTCTACCATGCTATGGGATTTAACTTGGGCTTTTATTGATGAATACGGTTATGATAACGACATTTATAATGGTAATGGTGGTAATAACAAAGTTATGCAATTGGTTATTGATGGGTTAAAGTTACAAGCATGTGAACCTGGATTTATTGACGGCCGAGATGCTATTTTGCAAGCAGATTTAATAGCAAATAATGGTGAAAACCAATGTTTAATTTGGGATGTTTTTGCTTCTAGAGGTCTTGGATATAGTGCAACTCAAGGTGATTCAACTAATAGATTTGATCAAAGTGAGGCTTTTGACTTACCACCAACTTCTGAGCTTAATTGTACTTTAGCTTCAAATGCATTTGAAAATAATGAATTGATTATATATCCAAACCCAACTACAAATCAGTTTAAATTAAATTTTAAAAACAATATTGATGTTAATCAAATTCAAATAAAAATTTACAATGTTAACGGACAATTGGTTCAACAAACACAACTTACAAAAAACAAAACTGTTAATACAAATAGTTTAAAAAGCGGAATTTACATTGTGAAAGTTAGCAACGATAACATAAGTTTTACTGAAAAATTAATCATTCGGTAAACCTATAATTTTAACTTTGCAAACCTTGGTTAACCATCAGTTAGCCAAGATTTTATTTATGCTAAAACTCAATTACATCAGCGTATTTTTTGATGGCCAACCTGCCTTTCAAAATATAAACTTAACACTCAACCAAGGGAAAAACCTTGCAGTTATCGGCGAAAGCGGTTGTGGAAAAAGCACACTTTTAAAGTCAATATATGGGTTGATTGATCTGAATGAAGGCGAAATCACTTGGAAAAATAAACCTATAAAAGGCCCTAAATTTAACCTGATACCAGGTTTTAAAGACTTTAAATTTTTAGAACAAGAATTCAACTTAATGCCATACACAAGTGTTAGCGAAAATATTGCAAAACACTTATCGCGTCAAACGCCAACCGAAACTAAAGAAAAAGTAAGGTTCTTTTTAAAACTTTTAGACTTAGAACATCTCGAAAACAAAAAAGTCAAAAACCTTAGCGGTGGCGAGAAGCAACGCGTTGCCTTAGGTCGCGCTTTGGCTAAAAAGCCAGAATTGATAATACTTGACGAACCATTTAGCCATATAGATCACTTTAAAAAACACAAACTTAGACATGCGTTATTTTCATATTTCAAACGTGAAAATATCAGCTGTATTATCGCCACTCACGACACTGAAGATGTTTTAGGTTTTAGCGATAAAACTTTAATTTTAAAAGATGCCCAACAAATTGATTTCAGGGAAACAGAAACGATTTATAATCAACCTAAAAACAAGTATTGCGCATCACTTTTTGGTGAGGTAAATACAATAATTCCAGAGGCATTTCAACTTAAGCACGAGTTTAAAACTGATGAGCTAATTATATATCCTAACGAAATTATTATTTCGCCTAAAACAAATTTTACTGCTGAAGTGACCGATTGCTTATTTAAAGGAAATCACTATAAGATTTACATCAAACACAAACAATTCAACTTAGTAATGCAACATCATTGCAAAGTTGAAGCAAAGACGATTAATTTCAGTATAGATGTAAAAGCCATCAAAAAACGTTTAAACTAATTAAAAATATTTAAAACATCGCCACCTTGATTAATCCGATAAGCATATAATGGATACTTCAAATTTTCACCGCTAAGCGGCTGACCTGTAACTAAACTATAAACATTCTGCGAACTACAATTAGATTCAGCTTCTAAACCATTAATCTCTAGGCGAGAGCAATCTTGCGGTAAAATGTTAGGGTCGGCAGCATCCCAAGCTAAAAATCCGCTTCCTGTATTAACAACTATTACGCCTAAATTACCTTGGTTAGAAACATACATGGCATTTCCCGGAAAATTAAGTTGATTAAATTGTGGTAAATTTAAACTTACCTGGATATTAACATTAATTTCAAGTAAATTGGGATTACGGTTTTGTCTTTCTTCACTTTCACAAGCTGTAAGTAAAACAAAACTAAATAGAAAAAGCAAAAACGACTTGACCATAATATTCAAACATTAATTGATTTGAAACTGTAAATTTATTACATTTGTAAGATAGAATCTCATTTATTGGGGTTCTTTTTTTGTTATATAAACCTAATAGTTATGAGTAAAGTATCATATTATACTGAAGAAGGACTTAAAAAGTTAAAAGCAGAATTAGACCAACTAAGAGATGTTGAACGACCTAAAGCTTCACAAGCTATTGCTGACGCGAGAGATAAAGGTGATTTAAGTGAAAATGCCGAGTATGATGCTGCAAAAGAAGCTCAAGGAATGCTAGAAATGCGCATCTCTAAACTTGAAGAAGTTGTTGCTAATGCACGTGTGATAGACGAGTCTCAATTAGACACTTCAAAAGTACTTATTCACAGTTCGGTAGAGCTTAAAAACATGAAAACGGGGCAAAAAATGGCCTATAAATTGGTAGCACAAAGTGAAGCTGATTTAAAATCAGGTAAAATTTCAGTTGACTCACCTATCGGCAAAGGGCTTTTAGGCAAAAAAGCGGGTGATAAAGCCGATATTGAAGTTCCAAATGGCCATATTACCTTTGAAATCTTAGACGTTAGTCGGGATTAATCATTAATTATAAGTTCACCTGTGTAGAAGCTTTCTACCTCAGCAAAATCAGGAACTTGATTAAGTATAATATTTCCACTGGAGCGAATTTCACCACTTATTGAATTTGTTGTTCCCAAATATGAGTGATTACTTGATCTGTAAAATAAGTTTATTGACTCTGAGGTTAGTTCTTTTGCATTAACAGCACTTATCCCACTATAAATTTGTAAATTAAGTTGCTCTACTTCACCGCTTAAATTAAACTGGCTTACCCCAGTTGAAATAATGGTAGTTGAGTGGTTATTTATAAGCAAATCAAAACTACCTAAGCCAAAGTTGCTAAGTTCTTGGTTAGTGTCTGAAATTAGTTTTAAACTATTTAGATTTAAGGTGTCCCTAGAATACACAGTGTAAGCACTATTATTGTAAATAGTCGTTAATTGTTTAAGATATAATTTAAGACGAACTTTGGGCGCTTGGCTTGTTGAAATGCATGAATTCTGAAGTGAAATCTCGAGCTTAGTGTTATCTTGATTAACGTGAAATGTGCCATTTTTAGCACTAAAAGCTTCAGTTATAATAAGGTTTTCAGTTGAAGGAATAAGTTCTACCTCTAAAAACTCACCCACCACTAAAGTATCAAAATCTGATATAACATAGTTTTTTGATTCAGTAGTATTTGTTTCAAAACACTGAGATATGGTGTCGTTTTGGCAAGAAATCAAAAATAATAAGCCAACTAAAACTGCTAAAGTTTGTTTCATAATTTAAATCCTATACCAACTTCTAAACCTTCTGCTTTTGCATAATGAGATTTTAATAAGATAGAAGCATAAATGTGTTTACTCATCATATATTGAATTCCGATTCTAGTGTAAATTCTATCTAGATATTTGGTTGGATAATAAAGGTAATACCCTAATTGTGAAACTAATTTCAAATGGCCTAAATGAAATTTATGCCCAGCAAAAATCCCGATTCTTTTCCAATCAGCATTTGGGTCAACAGCTTCTTCTGGGTAAGCAGAAGCCATAAATTGGTTATATTCTTTTGCAGCTTAACTCAAAAATAAATCACTTCCTAACTGAACTGAACTCACAAAACTTAATTTTTTTTCTGTTAAGGCTGTTAATGTAAAAAACGGATAAGGTTTAGTATTTAAAATTTCAAGATCGTTAAGGCCGCTAGCTACTATAAAGTGAAATTGAAACGGTCTGTTAACATCTGGTTTAACTGTGATATTTGGCTTTTGATCTAAGCGATTATTTTTAACAAAACTATTATTTAAATTATAAGATACACCAAATTGAAGACCATAATGATTGGTTCCAGAATTAGGTGATTTAATCTTTGCATTAGAAAAGTGCTGAAAAAAAAGGCCAAAGTCAAAATGCAATCGCTTATTAAAATCAGGCGTTAATCTATAATTAAGTTCAAACAAAATATTTGCAAGAATAGAGCTTCCGTAAGCTATGTTTTTAGGATTTTTATTAGCATCAAAACGCTTATTTGTAAACCCAAGACCCAAGCCAGTTGTTAGATATACTCGTCTTTTTAAAAAAAAGAATTTATAAAATCCACTCAAACTGTAAACTTCTCCAAGTGCTGGAGAACCCATATCTTGGTAATTTAAAATTAACCCATAATTCGGGTAATTATAGTATGGATGCCATGCTTTTTCTCCGTTAGTATGAGTTTCTAAAATGGCTGAAATTCCTTTAATTCGATAATTAGCTAAATGAGAAACCTCGTTTTTATGAATAAGGAGTTCGGCGAAATTTTGTTTAACGCCAAAATAGATATTTTTATTTTGACAAAAAGCGTATGAACAAGTGATTAATACAATAAAAAATAAACACTTGTTCATAACCAAAGAATGATTAAAAAACTAAAAATACTTAGACTTCAAGTTTTCCTATTAACTGTTTAAACAAAGTAATCATATGAGGTTCAGCTTTAGCGGCTGTCTCAATAATAGCTTCAACATCAACAGGCTTTAGGTGGTCAGGATCACACTCATCTGTTAAAACTGACACTGCAATAACTGGTAGTTTTAAGTGATTGGCTACAATTATTTCAGGAACCGTACTCATGCCCACGGCATCAGCCCCGATAATTTTCAAATAACGATATTCAGCACGTGTTTCTAGTTGAGGTCCCATAACTGAAGCATAAACACCTTTATGTAAAGTAATGTTATTTTCTTGAGCAATGGCTTCAACTTTTTTACTCATTTTAGGGTCGTAAGGGCAGCTCATATCAACAAAACGATCGCCAGTTTTAGATACACCTTTAAATGCTAATGGAGAACCACCAAGTAAATTTATGTGATCATCAATCAACATGATTTCACCTTTTTTAAAGTCTAAATTAATAGCGCCAGCTGCATTAGAAACCAAAAGTTTTTTGATGCCAAGTCGGTGCATAATTCTTACAGGATAAGTGACATCTAAAAAGTCGTAACCTTCATAAAGGTGAAAGCGTCCTTGCATCACCACTACTTTTTTACCACTTAATTGACCGTAAATTAATTTACCCTTATGAAACTCTACGGTTGCCGTTGGAAAATGTGGAATATGATTATAGCTTACTTCAGCTAATACTTCAACTTCATCTAAAAGTTTTCCTAATCCTGTTCCAAGAATAATACCAACTTCAGGAGATTCAAAGCCTTTATCTTTCAGAAATTCTACAGTTTGTTCTATATAACTCATTGGTAGGTTTTAATAATTTCTTCAAAAATAGGAATGCCAGCGATGTCCTCATAATAATCAACGTCATTTTTTGGCGATAATTGTTTTAATTTTAGCGTTGACAAATCTCTTAATGTACTTTCAAAAACAGTATCGGTTCCCCAAGATTTAGCTTCAAAAACAGACTTATGTAAAGCATTCATCCCTAACAAATAATAACCGCCATCAGTCGCAGGACCAATTACAGCATCGTGATTTTTAAGCGCTTCAAAAGCTCGTGTTAAATCTTCTGGTTGTAAATCATATAAATCTGAGCCTATAATAACAATGTGTTTGTAGTTATTTTTAAAGCCCTGCTCAAAAGCAAACTTCATTTTTTCGCCTAAGTCGCCTTCAGGTTGAATTTGTTTTTCGAAAATAGAATTTTCCCAACAATCATCATCAACAATTGCTTTAGTGTACCACACTTGTTTTTGGGCTTTAACATCAGCTGAAGTTTTTGCGGTATGTTGAACCAAATGTTTATAAATTTCAAGCGCTGCTTTGTCTCCAACAGTTTTAGCTAAACGTGTTTTGCAATGACCTAATTCAGGTTTACGTGTAAATATGACTAGTAAATTATCGTGCATTAATGATAAGATTTTTCTGCATTGATTAGAAACATACCCCAAAATTTGTTGTAAGGATGAACTTTTTTAGTCGCAGTACCAGATAAATTGTAAACTTTAAAGCCTTTATTAAACCATTTAAATAAACCACCATAAAGATTTTTTACGTTTAAGAAACCTGCTTGTTGCAACTGCTCACCAACTTCTTCAGAACGCACTCCAATAGAACAATATACAATAATTTCAGAAGTTTTGCTCAAGTGCTTTACTGTATTTAAATTAAATTCATCATACCCAACCCAAACAGCATTTTTTAGGTGACTTACATCAAATTCAGCCTTGCTTCTTGTGTCTAGTAAAACTAAATTTTCTTTCGATTGAAGTTCGCGATTAAGCATTTCTACATTTATATACGCTACACTATTAGAATTGTATTGATTAATAGCATCTTCAATACTATTTTGACCAAAAGAAAAACTTAGACCACTTAAAAATACTATTAATAATCGCTTCATTCTATCAATCACTTATTATACAGTTGTCCCTTGGCAGCTGCTTCCTGCACCAGCAGTACAGCCATAACAATGCTGTGAAATTTTAATATTTCTGTTTTCTAGAGCAGCTTCATCAAAGTTCTTAATGTGGTTTGACGAACTATCAACTTTCATACATAACATTTGGTTAAAATCACAATCGTACAACCAGCCATCCCAACTTACAGATAAGGTATTTCTGCACATCACATTTTCTACAGCAAGTGGATTGTAAGCTTCAACCAAAGTAGTCATGTAATCTTCATAATTATCTGAGGCAATTAAAAAATCTAAAAAACGTGAAATCGGCAAATTGGTAATCGCCATTAAATGATGAAAATGAATATCAAAATCTTCTTTCAGTGCTTGCTTAAAGTCTCGCTCTAAATCGCTTTGATTCGATGGCATAAATGCACCTGAAGGATTGTAAACTAAATCGAGTTTTAAATTACTTTCAGGCATGCCATAACCTATATTGTTTAAAGATTTTAAGGCTTCAATAGATTTATTAAAAACACCTTCGCCACGCTGTTTATCTGTTTTACCGCGTGTCCAGTGTGGTAATGATGACACGACATGAATGTTGTGCTTCTTAAAAAACTCAGGCAAATCATAATATTTTTTATTAGCCCGAATTATGGTAAGGTTAGACCTCACAATAAAATCTTTAATACCAACTTTAGCTGCTTCTTCAACAAACCATCTAAAATTAGGATTCATCTCAGGTGCACCACCAGTCAAATCTAATGTATGTGCGCCACTATTTTTAATGACGTTTAAGCAATCAATCATCGTTTCTTTGGTCATGATTTCTTGACGATCTGGACCAGCGTCAACATGACAATGAGAACAAACTTGATTACACATGTAACCAAGGTTTATTTGAAGAATTTCAAGCTTTTTGGGTTTCAATTTTTCATAACCTGAGTTGGCAATTTTGGCTTGAAATGTTGGCAATTCACCCGTTTTAAAAACACCATTAGAAAGGTGCTCAAGTTGATTTTCAGCTTTAGCTAATAAACTTTTACGATGGTGAAGAGACTTGATTTTAAGTTTTGGCATAAGAAAATGTTTAAACTATTTAACCGTCTAACTTATTAACTTTTTTCATCATCATTGTACTATGCACTAGAGCTGCACCACTTTTGATAGCTGCACCCACATGAACAGCTTCCATCATTTCTTCTCGAGTTACGCCACGTTGCAAACCATCTTGTGTGTAAGCGTCAATACAATATGGGCATTGTTCAGTGTGGGCAACCGCAAGTGCAATGAGCGATTTTTCACGAGCGGTTAAATTACCTTCTTCAAAAACGCTCGTGTAATAATCAAAAAATTTGTCACCGAGCTCTTTTTGAAATTCAGTAATCGAACCAAACTTTTTTAAATCTTTAGGGTCGTAATAAGAATTATTCATTTGTAGAAATTTTAGTTTATAATACTTACGAAATATGAATGTAGGTTGGTTTGTTTTAAAAACAAATCAATTGTGAAATTTTTTAAGAAATTATAATTGAAATTTAACGTCCTGGCCTAAAGACAAGCGCATTTGGAAAAAACTCTCTAATTTCTAAATAAGCACGATCAGCTTCTAATCTAGTTTTAAAATTGCCCACCCAAAATTTATAATTAGGAGCTTCGTAATGAATAAATCCTTTATAATCTAATTCAGAATCCATGTAGTTATTTTCTGTAACTTGTGCGGCATCAAGTGAACCTGAAAAAAGCTGAATTCTATAAGTTGATTTCAATTGATAACTCTTAACCAATTCGGCTTTTAAGTTAAGTAAGTCTTCGGTTAACTTCAATTTTTCACCTTCAATTTTATGCTGAGAAAAACAGAAATTAAAACCTATTAGAACAATTGTAAGCAACTTAAATTTCATCAAACCAATTTTTCAGCTAAATTAAACAATTGATGTTGTTATTTATTTAGAAAGATTATAAATTATGATTTAACAAATGTCAGTATTCCATAAATGATTGCTAAGTCTTACTTTTGTAATCAATTTGAGCAGGATTATTTTAACAATTTTTAAGAATTAAAACTGCTTTAAACGTAGATAACATCAACACTATGAGAAAGGTGACTTTTAGCCAAGAATTTTTTAAGTATTTATTCCTACTTGTTCTTGTAGTTTCATTTTCAAGCACATATGCTCAAGAAGATGCAACTTCAGAGGAAGCAAAATCAGAAGAAACTGCAGCTGAGCAAACTGAAGAATCAGCAGTACCTGGTGGTGATCCAGCAAAAGGAAAAGAATTGTTTAATTCACTTTGTGCAGCATGTCATAAACCCTATTCAGACGCTGTAGGTCCTGCGCTTCATGGCGTAACTGAGCGCCGTGAGATGGATTGGCTGTATGAATGGATAAAAAACAGTCAAGCTTTAATCAAATCTGGAGATCAGCAAGCCGTTGCTTTATATGAAGAGTGGAATAAGGTAGCTATGAATGCATTTCCACAACTAAGCAATCAGGATATCGATGATATTTTATCGTATGTTGAGCAGCCAAAACCTGAGCCTAAAGTAGCAGTTGCTGCTGAAGCAACAACAGGCGAAGCTCAATCAGGTGGTGGCATTTCAAATGAAATTGTTCTAGGAATTTTAGCGTTTGTATTATTAATGCTAAGTGTTATTTTAATTCTTGTCAATAAAACATTAAATCGTTTTGCGCAAGCCAATGGAATTGAAGTTAAAGATGATAAACCTAAAGGAAAACCGATCTGGGTAGCCTTTGCAGAAAATCAATTCTTAGTGCTTTCAACTGTCATTGTTATGTTGCTAGTTGTGGCTTGGTATGGTTATGGTGGCTTAATGTCTGTAGGTATTGATCAAGGATATGAGCCTATTCAACCTATCCATTATTCTCATAGAATTCATGCTGGCGAAAATCAGATAGAATGTAAGTATTGTCATTCATCAGCTAGAGTATCAAAACATTCTGGAATTCCTTCTCTTAATGTTTGTATGAATTGTCACAAACAAATTGCAGAAGTTGCACCAGAAACCCAAGCTAAGGGAGAACAAGAGTTTAACGTTGATTATAACGCAGAAATTCAGAAATTATACGAAGCAACAGGTTGGGATCCGCAAACGCAATCTTATTCAGGAGAATCAAAACCTGTAAAATGGATTAGAATACACAACCTACCAGATTTCGCTTATTTTAATCACTCACAACACGTTACAGTGGGTCAGATTGAATGCCAAACCTGTCATGGTCCTGTTGAAGAGATGGAAATCATGTATCAAGATGCGCCATTGACCATGGGCTGGTGTATAAATTGCCACCGTGAGACAAACGTTAAGATGGAAGGCAACGAGTATTACGAGAAAATACACGAAGAATTGGCTAAAAAATATGGTGTAGAAAAAGTAACAGCTGCTCAAATGGGCGGAATTGAATGTGGCAAGTGTCACTACTAAATATAAACGAAGAAAATTTGAATCAAGATATGTCATCAGAAAAAAAATATTGGAAAAGTGCCGATCAATTAGATGATCAGAATCCAGTAGTTGAAGCACTTGAGCAAAAGGAATTTGCAGAGCATATTCCTACAGATGAATTCTTAGGTGATAAAGAAAAACTTGACAGCTCTCAAACTAGCCGTCGTGATTTCTTAAAATACGTTGGTTTTAGTACTGCTGCAGCTTCTTTAGCTGCATGTGAAGGACCAGTCATTAAATCAATTCCTTATGTAGTTCAACCAGAACGCTTAGTTCCTGGTGTTGCTGATTATTACGCAACCACGATAGCAAACGGGTTTGACTTTGCCAGTGTTTTAGTTAAAACACGTGAAGGACGACCAATTAAAATTGATAATAACACTTCTGCCAGTAACTTTACAGCTGGTAAAGCTAGAGTACACGCTTCAGTTTTAGGGCTATATGACATTAAACGTCAACAAAACCCGCAAATTGAGGGCAGAGATGCGACATGGACAGAATTTGATGATCGGGTATCACAAGATTTAAAAAATATTGGTGATAAATCAATAGTCCTATTAACACAAACCTACGCAAGTCCATCTGTTAACAGACTTATAAAACAGTTTAAGGAAAAGTATACAAACGTAGAACATATTGTATATGATGCTATTTCTGAAGAAGCAGCTCTAAATGCGTATAGAAACAAGTACGGTATTCGAGCTTTAGCTAATTATGATTTCAGTGAAGCTGAAACTATTGTTGGTGTTGGGGCAGACTTTTTAGGTGATTGGCAAGGTGGTGGATTTGATGCATCTTATGCTAAAAGCCGAGTTCCGAATAACGGAAAAATGTCTAAGCATATTCAGTTTGAAGCTAATATGACCTTAACTGGTGCCAACGCTGATCAACGCGTGGCCGTAAAGCCTTCAACTCAAAATCATGTTTTGGTAGAGATTTATAATCAAATAGTTGGCAGAGTTAGCGCTACAAAACTTGATGATAAAACAGCAAAAAAAGTTAATTCAGCTATCAAGGCGCTTAAAAAAGGTGGTAAAAAATCTGTTTTTGTTACAGGCATTCAAGATGAAGGCGCCCAACAAATGGCGCTGGAGATTAACGCTAAACTTCAAACTGAATTAATAGACTATACAAATCCAAGAATGATTCGTCAAGGTGAAAATTCAAAAATTAATACCTTGATTGCTGATATGAAAGCAGGTAAAGTAGGTTCACTAATGATTGCTGGTGTAAATCCACTTTATAGTTTACCAAATGCCGATGAGTTTGAGTCGGCTATGAGCAAAGTAAATAGTACTGTAGCATTTAGTATGAAATTAGATGAAACAGCTAAAGTTGCAAAATACGTTGCTGCAACACCACATTACCTTGAATCTTGGGGTGATGTTCAACTTGCTAAAAACACTTTCAGTTTAGTGCAGCCTACAATTCAGCCACTTTTTAACACAAGGCAGTTTGAAGACACATTACTAAAATTAATTGGTGGCAGTAAATATTACGATTTCATCAAAGAAACATTTAATCAAAAATTTGAAGGTTTATCTTGGAATCAGAGCCTACATGACGGTATTTTTGAATACAGCTCTAACAGTACTGAAGAATCAGACGAAAAAGAAAATGAATTTAATGCAAGTTCGGCGGCTCAATCATTATTAAGCAATTCGGCTGAAGGTTTAGAACTAACTTTATATACAAAAACATCGCTTGGAGACGGTCAGCAAGCCAATAATCCTTGGCTTCAGGAGATGCCAGATCCTATCACAAGAACATCTTGGGATAACTATGTGACACTTTCTAAAGTTGATGCAGATAAAATGGGAATCACTAATAATAGTGTTGCTAATGGTGCTTTAAATGGTGATTATGTTAAAGTTAACTTAAATGGTAAAACCATAAATAAAGTTCCTGCGTTAATTCAGCCTGGTCAAGCACCTGGATCTATTGGTTTGGCATTAGGTTATGGCAAAACAGAAGCCATTCAAGAAGAAATGCAAGTAGGTGTTAATGCTTACAAACTTTATAAAGATTTTAATCCTAGTCAAACTGTAAGTATTTCAAAAGTTGAAGGTATCCATGAATTCGCTTGTGTACAGTTACACAATACGATGATGGGTAGACGAGATATCGTGAAAGAAACAACTCTTGAAGTATTTAATACAAAAGATAAATCTTATTGGAACGATACACCAAAAGTATCTTTAAACCATGAAGAGGTAAAAGTAACTTCACCAGAAGTTGATATGTGGGAAGAATTTGACCGTTCAATTGGTCATCATTTTAACTTATCTATCGATTTAAACTCTTGTACAGGCTGTGGCGCATGTGTTATAGCATGTCACAGTGAAAATAATGTACCTGTAGTAGGTAAACAAGAAGTTAGAAAAAGTCGTGATATGCATTGGTTGCGTATTGACAGATACTATTCTTCAGAGGAAAGTTTGCAAGGTGATTACGATAAAAAAGATGATATTTCAGGTTTAAGTCAATCCTTAAATCAATTTGAAGAACTAGAGCAACCATCTCAAACAGATGTTCAAGTTGTTTTCCAACCTGTCATGTGTCAACATTGTAATCATGCACCATGTGAAACAGTTTGTCCAGTTGCAGCATCTGCACATAGTAGACAAGGTCAAAATCATATGACCTATAATAGATGTGTTGGAACACGTTATTGTGCTAATAACTGTCCATATAAAGTTAGAAGATTCAATTGGTTCTTATACAACCAGAATGATGAATTTGATTATCACATGAATAATGATCTAGGTAGAATGGTTTTAAACCCTGATGTTACCGTTCGATCTAGAGGTGTCATGGAAAAATGCTCTATGTGTATACAAATGACACAGAAAACTATCCTCGATGCTAAGAGAGATGGTAGAGAGATAAAAGATGGTGAATTTCAAACAGCTTGCTCAGCAGCATGTGATAAAGGTGCAATGGTGTTTGGAGATGTAAATGATAAAGAAAGTAAAGTGGTTGAAAAATATGAAGATGATAGAATGTACCACTTACTTGAATATTTGGGCACTAAACCAAATGTGATGTATCAAACTAAAGTAAGAAACACAACAGAAGCTTAACTAATAAGAAATTAATTTAATAGAGTATTATGTCTCATTACGAAGCGCCTATTAGAAAACCTTTAGTTACTGGTGATAAATCATATCACGACGTGACAATTGATGTTGCAAAACCAGTTGAAGGTAAGGCTAACAAATCATGGTGGATAGTATTTTCAATATCTCTTATAGCATTTTTATGGGGACTTGGATGTATCGTCTACACTGTATCAACAGGTATTGGAACTTGGGGTTTAAACAAAACGATTGGCTGGGCCTGGGATATTACCAATTTTGTTTGGTGGGTCGGTATTGGTCATGCGGGAACTTTGATTTCTGCAGTACTTCTACTGTTTAGACAAAAATGGCGTATGGCTATTAACCGTTCTGCAGAGGCTATGACTATTTTCTCAGTTGTACAAGCAGGTTTATTCCCTATTATCCACATGGGTCGACCTTGGTTAGCTTATTGGGTATTACCTATTCCAAATCAATTTGGTTCATTGTGGGTTAACTTTAATTCACCACTTTTGTGGGATGTCTTTGCAATTTCAACCTATTTATCGGTGTCGTTAGTATTTTGGTGGACTGGTTTATTACCTGATTTTGCAATGATACGTGATAGAGCAGTAAAACCATTTCAAAAACACATTTACGGAATATTATCTTTTGGTTGGTCTGGTAGAGCGAAAGATTGGCAGAGGTTTGAAGAAGTTTCACTTGTACTTGCCGGTTTGGCAACGCCTCTTGTACTTTCAGTTCATACCATTGTATCTTTTGACTTTGCAACTTCTGTAATTCCAGGTTGGCACACTACGATTTTCCCACCATACTTTGTTGCAGGGGCAGTATTTTCTGGATTTGCAATGGTAAACACTTTATTAATTGTAATGAGAAAAGTGTCAAACCTTGAAAACTATATCACTATACAACATATAGAGTTAATGAATATCGTAATTATGATTACAGGATCTATTGTTGGTGTGGCCTACATTACAGAGCTTTTTATGGCTTGGTATTCTGGAGTTGAGTACGAACAATTTGCATTCCTTAATAGAGCAACCGGACCTTATTGGTGGGCTTATTGGGCAATGATGACTTGTAATGTATTCTCACCACAGTTTATGTGGTTCCCAAAATTAAGACGTAGTATTATGTTCTCATTCTTTATCTCAATAGTGGTTAATATTGGTATGTGGTTTGAACGCTTCGTTATTATTGTAACATCTTTACACAGAGATTATATGCCTTCAGCTTGGACTATGTTCTCTCCTACTTTTGTGGATATTGGGATATTTATTGGTACAATAGGTTTCTTCTTTGTATTGTTTTTATTGTATTCAAGAACTTTTCCAGTGATTGCTCAGGCTGAAGTAAAATCAATTCTTAAAAGTTCAGGAGAAAATTTCAAAAGAATTAGAGCTGAAAAGGGTGACGATGCAAAACTTTATAACGAAGTTGAACAAGGCGAAATGCCAGATTTCAGTGAAGAATTTAATAAAAAATAGTTATGGCAACTAAAGTAATACAAGCAATCTATACTGATGATGATATTTTAATGAACGCTGTAAAATCAGTTAAAGAGAAAAAATATCACATTGAAGAAATATATACGCCTTTTCCAGTTCACGGACTTGATAAAGCGATGGGATTACCACACACGCGATTGGCAATAACTTCGTTTTTATATGGAGTTGTAGGCTTAACAGTAGCTGTAGTGATGATGAATTTCATTATGATTGAAGATTGGCCTCAAAATATCGGTGGAAAACCTAGTTTTAGCTACATTCAAAACATGCCAGCATTTGTTCCGATTATGTTTGAATTGACGGTATTTTTTGCAGCCCACTTAATGGTAATAACATTTTATATGAGAAGTAAACTGTGGCCATTTAAAAAAGCTGAAAATCCTGATCCAAGAACAACTGACGATCGTTTTTTGATGGAAATATCAGTTAACAAGAAAAATTATCAAGAAGTAACTGAGTTAATTTACAAGTCTGGTGCTTCTGAAATTAAACTTAAAGAAAATTAAATTGAACATGAAAAATTTTCAACTTATAATAGTTACATTATTAGGCCTAATTTTTACTTCTTGTGGAGATAAAAATGAGCCTGCAAGTCAATACTTTGCTAATATGTACTACACTGTTCCGTATGATACTTACGGTGAATATGAAATTTTTGAAAACGAGCAAGAAGCAAAAAAACCAGTAGAAGGTACAATTAAAAAAGGTTGGATGCCATATGAATATGAAGATAATACTGAAGGCTATGAAAAAGCTAAAACAGAACTAATAAATGATTTAGCTTATACAGAAGAAAATATAGAAGAAGGTAAAGAACTTTATAACATATATTGTGCAACATGTCACGGTGAAAAAGGCGACGGTAAAGGTTATTTGGTTGAACGTGAAAAAATATTAGGTGTCCCAAGTTACGATGATAAAGGTAGAGCTATAACCGAAGGTAGTGTATATCATGTCATGTATTACGGAATTAATACAATGGGTTCTTATGCTTCGCAAATGAATACTAAAGAATTATGGCAAGTGGATATGTATGTCATGAAACTTAAAAGAGATTTGGAAGGCGTCGAGCAACCAGAATTTGAAAATAAATAATCATAAACATCAAGATTAGAAGTTATGTATAAGATGTCTAAAAAGTTACAGCTAACTGCAATAATACTTATGATAGTAGGCGCAGTTGGATTGATTTATAGCTTTGTTTCAACTCCAGCGAGCGTTCAAGAGGTTGAAGAAATGCTGGCTCACGATGAACATCATGGTGAACATGAAACTTCAGCAACTCATCAATCAGGTATGAAACAAAATCATGAGAACTTAAATCATGAAAACAAAGCAAAGCATACATCAGATGATAGTCATAATAAAAGCCATGCAGAAACCGAAGGTCATGAAAAAAGTCACGCTGAACACGTATATGATCAACTCAAAAACAAGCCATGGTCAGCAATCTACACCTCTAGTTTATTCTTTTTCTTGATAGCTTTAGGTGCATTTACATTTTATGCGATTCAAAATGCATCACAAGCTGGTTGGTCTCCTGTAATATTTAGAGTTATGGAAGGTATCTCTAAGTTTATATTACCAGGTGGTATAATTGTATTTGTAATTTTAGTTTTATCAACATTACAATTAAATCATTTATTCATTTGGATGGATCCTTCTATTGTAGAGCATGATGAAATAATTAGTAATAAAACAGGATATCTAAATGACAGCTTCTTCTTAATTAGAGCAGCAATTTATATAGTAGGTTGGGTTTTATTGTCAAGAGTTATTGTTAAAAACTCGAGAAAGCAGGATGAAAATCCAAGCCTTAAATTGCACAAGAAGAACTTCAAACTATCAGCAATCTATTTAGTATTTTTTATCGTAACTGAATCGATGATGTCATGGGATTGGATTATGAGTATTGATACACACTGGTTTAGTACATTATTTGGCTGGTATGTGTTTGCAAGTATGTTTGTTGCTGGTATTACAACTATCGCATTAGTGACTATTTACCTAAAAAGTAGAGGATATTTAGAATTTGTCAATAATAGCCACATACACGATTTAGCCAAATTTATGTTTGGTATTTCTATTTTTTGGACATATTTATGGTTCTCTCAGTTTTTGTTGATTTGGTATTCAAATATACCTGAAGAAGCAGTTTACTACATCGCTAGGTTTAATGATTATCAATTACCATTTTTAGGTATGGTAGCCTTGAACTTTATATTCCCATTACTTGTTCTTATAAATTCAGATTTCAAAAGAGTAAATTGGATAATAGTTATGAGTGGTATAGTTATATTGATTGGGCATTACCTAAACTTCTTTGTTATGATTATGCCTGGAACAGTTGGTGAATCATGGTTTATTGGTATTCCAGAAATAAGCTCAATACTTCTTATTTTAGGTCTTTTTATATTTGTTGTATTTAAAGCAATATCGAGTGTTCCTCTGTTAGCAAAAAACAATCCATACATAAAAGAAAGTAAGCATTTTCACTATTAATTAAATTAAAGATTAAATAAATTAAGATGACAATACTACTCGTTATTATAATTATTGCGTTACTAGGTATTACATTTTGGCAAATGTCAAAAATATTCAAACTATCTAAACCTGTAAATAGCAATGACACACAGATAGCTGACAACAAAGACAATCAAACGCAGGGTAAATTAATGCTGGCTTTTGTAGTTTTCCTTTATTTGTTCATGTTTTACTCGTTTTGGGAGTATAGCAGATTCTATCTTCCAGAAGCCGCTTCTGAACACGGAACTGACTACGACCAGTTAATGTTTATTTCATTAGGACTAATTATGTTCGTGCAAATCATAACGCAAGGCCTATTACATTGGTTCTCCTACAAATACAAAGGCGAAAAAAACAAGAAAGCTTTGTTTTATGCTGATAATGATAAATTAGAGTTTATCTGGACAATTATTCCAGTAATTGTTTTAGCTGGTTTGATTATCTACGGACTTTTCAGCTGGAACGACATAATGAATGTTGAAGAAACTGAAGATACTTTAGTTGTTGAAATTTACGCTTATCAATTTGACTGGAGAGCTAGATATGCTGGTGAAGATAAAACATTAGGTAAAGCTAACGTTAGATTTATTGAAGGTGTTAACCAACTTGGTTTAGATGAGAGTGACCCTTATGGTAAAGATGATATTATTGTAAACGAATTACACTTACCAAAAGGAAGACCTGTGTTATTCAAATTTAGGTCTCAGGACGTCTTGCATTCAGCATACTTTCCATTCTTTAGGTCACAAATGAATGTTGTGCCTGGCATGATAACTCAGTTCGGTTTTACGCCTACAACAACTACTAAAGAAATGAGAAAAAGTGAATACATGGTTGATAAAGTTGAAAACATCAACGAAATTCGCAAAGAAAGAAGTAAAGAGTTAGTAGCCGAAGGCGAAATGGAACTTGATAATTACGAGTTTGATTATTACTTGTTATGTAATAAAATATGTGGCGCATCACATTACAATATGCAGATGAAAATTGTAGTTGAAGAAGAAGAAGACTATAATGAATGGATTAAAAAACAACAAACATTTCAAGAATTAACAGCACAAAATTAATATAAGGTATGTCAGTAGCTTTAGAACATAATGCAGAAAACCATGCTCATGAGCACCACGATCATAAGCAAACTTTTATAGAGAAATACATTTTCAGTACCGATCATAAAATGATTTCTAAACAGTATTTAATTACTGGTCTAATTATGGGGATTGTTGGGATTGCTATGTCTATTTTATTTAGACTGCAATTAGCTTGGCCAGGTGAATCTTTTTGGATATTTGATGCCCTGCTTGGAAAATTTGGAAAAGATGGAGTGATGGACCCAAGTATTTACTTGGCTCTTGTTACAATTCACGGTACAATAATGGTGTTTTTTGTGTTAACAGCAGGTCTAAGCGGTACTTTTAGTAATTTATTAATTCCATTACAAATTGGTGCTAGAGATATGGCTTCAGGCTTCATGAATATGATATCTTACTGGTTATTCTTCATCTCTAGTGTAATCATGCTGAGTTCGCTCTTTGTAGAGTCTGGACCTGCTTCTGCTGGATGGACGGTTTATCCACCATTAAGTGCGCTTCCTCAAGCTATAAGTGGTTCAGGATTAGGTATGACATTATGGTTGGTCTCAATGACGTTTTTTATTGCATCATCTCTTCTAGGATCATTAAATTATATTGTCACTGTACTTAACTTGAGAACTAAAGGTATGTCTATGACGCGTTTACCTTTAACGGTTTGGGCATTTTTTGTAACAGCAATTATTGGCGTAGTTTCATTCCCAGTTTTATTGTCAGCGGCGCTTTTATTATTAATGGACCGTAGTTTTGGAACTTCATTCTTTCTAAGTGATATCTATATTCAAGGTGAAGTTTTAGCTTATCAAGGTGGTTCACCTGTTTTATACGAACATCTCTTTTGGTTTTTAGGTCACCCTGAAGTTTACATTGTACTTTTACCGGCACTAGGTATTACCTCTGAAGTTATTGCAACAAATGCACGTAAGCCTATTTTTGGTTACCGCGCCATGATCGCATCTATTTTAGCCATCGCATTTCTTTCAACAGTGGTTTGGGGTCACCATATGTTTGTGTCAGGTATGAATCCATTCCTTGGTTCAGTGTTTACATTCACAACGCTATTAATCGCAATTCCTTCAGCTGTAAAGGCGTTTAATTATATTACAACACTATGGAAAGGTAATCTCCAAATGAATCCAGGCATGCTGTTTTCAATTGGTCTGGTTTCAACTTTTATTACAGGTGGATTAACTGGTATTATTTTAGGTGACAGTACGCTTGATATCAACGTACATGATACTTACTTTGTTGTCGCTCACTTTCACTTGGTAATGGGTGTCTCTGCCTTGTATGGTTTATTTGCTGGCGTTTATCACTGGTTCCCGAAAATGTTTGGAAGAATGATGAATAAAAACTTAGGTTATGTTCACTTCTGGATAACTGCTATTGGTTCTTATGGTGTATTTTTCCCAATGCATTTCATTGGAATGGCAGGCTTACCAAGACGTTATTACACAAACACAGCTTTCCCTTATTTTGATGATTTGGCTAATGTAAATGTATTAATTACAGTATTTGCAATTATAACAGCAGCCGTTCAGTTAGTATTCCTTTACAATTTTATTTATTCGATTTTTTATGGTAAGAAAGCGACTCAAAATCCTTGGGAATCTACTACATTAGAATGGACAACTCCGGTTAAGCATATCCACGGAAACTGGCCAGGCGAATTACCTACAGTTTACAGATGGTCTTATGATTACAGTAAGAGAAATAAAGATGACAGTGATTATGTAATTCCTGGACAAGATTATATTCCTCAAAATGTACCTGTACAAGATAATGAAGAAGAAACAATGCATTAATTACTTCTTTAACTAATAAACTAAGCTAAAGCCTTTCTATAACAGAAAGGCTTTTTCGTTATATTTGTGAGTATGAATGAAAACCTAAACCCAGATTCAGCTAACCAAAATCAAGAAGAAGTTGAGTTTGAACGTGCTTTGAGACCAATTAGTTTTGATGATTTTGCAGGACAATCTCATGTCTTAGAGAATCTTCAGATCTTTGTGAAAGCAGCTAACTTAAGAGGCGAAGCCTTAGATCATACCTTATTTCATGGTCCACCAGGACTTGGAAAAACAACTTTGGCCTATATTTTAGCAAACGAATTAGATGCCAACATAAAAATCACTTCTGGACCTGTTATAGATAAACCAGGAGATTTGGCGGGTTTACTTACAAATTTAGAACCACGAGATGTGCTATTTATCGATGAAATTCACCGATTGAGCTCGGTTGTTGAAGAATACTTATATTCAGCGATGGAGGATTACAAAATTGATATCATGATTGAGTCTGGACCAAATGCAAGAAGCGTAGAAATCAATCTCAATCCTTTCACCTTAATCGGGGCAACAACTCGCTCTGGACTATTAACTTCACCAATGCGTGCTAGATTTGGCATTTCAAATCGTTTAGAATATTACACAACTGAATTATTGAGTGACATTATATTAAGAAGTGCTTATATTTTAGGAGTAAAAATCTCACAAGAAGCAGCCATAGAAATTGCTTCAAGAAGTCGTGGTACGCCTAGAATTGCAAACGCTTTATTAAGGCGGGTAAGAGATTTTGCTCAAATTAAAGGCAATGGAAAAATTGATATCGAAATATCAAAATATAGCCTAAAAGCGCTAAACGTAGATGATCACGGTCTAGATGATATGGATAATAAAATTTTAAACACAATCATCAATAAATTTAAAGGTGGCCCAGTTGGCTTAAATACTTTATCAACAGCGGTTGGAGAAAATGCAGAAACAATAGAAGAAGTCTATGAACCTTTTTTAATTCAGAAAGGCTTTATACACAGAACACCACGTGGACGTGAAGTGACAGAATTGGCCTACAAACATTTAAACAAAATAAAACCTTCAGAACAAGGCGGATTATTTTAAACATTAATTATATGAAGGCATTGCCTAAAGTTTCAAGTATAGAATTCTTAAAACATTCAGCACAAATCCTGAAAAACCCACTTCCGTTTCATGAAAAAAATTTCAAAAAGCTTGGGGATACCTTTCAGCTTGAATTAGGCTTTGGAAAATATGTGGTGTTTTCTAAAAGCCATGAATTAGCGCTTGAGGCACTTCAGAAAAATCAAAAAAACTTCAAAAAGTCCAAAATTCAAACTGAAGATTTAGTTAAATATGTTGGCAAAGGTCTTTTAACTGCAGAAGATGAAGACTGGAAAACACAACGTCAACTTTTGCAACCAACATTTTATAAAAAAAATATCGAAGGTCTTTTAGAAATTATGGAATCAACCATAAAAGATGAAGTCGATAAAATTAAACCAAATACTGAAGTTGATGCCTTCCCGATATTCAATGACCTCGCATTTAAAGTTGTAGCACGGGCATTATTTAGCGACGCTATAACTTCAACTGAAATTACACGCCTGCAACACATTACTGAAGAAACCCAACAGATGCTTGTCAGAGAACTTAGGCAACCTTATAAAAAATGGTGGTTTAGGTTAAGCGGAATTTTAAAAGAAAAGCTTAAACTCACAGCTGAAGCCAAATCAATTATCACAACAATTATTCAAAAAAGACGTCAGTCAGAAGAACAACCTGATGACTTATTGAACCTCTTAATGCATTCTACCTACGAAGACGGCTCATTTATGACTGAAGAAAAGTTGCTAGATGAAATTTTAATTTTATTCATCGCTGGCCACGAAACTACTTCAAACGCCTTATGCTTTACAACGCAGCTTTTAGCGCAAAACCCAGCTAAACAACAAAAGCTAGAACAGCAAGTAGCAGAGCATTCAAACAACACCAACTTAATAGATCGCTTAAAACACAACACTTATGCTAATTTGGTTATTGAAGAATCTATGCGATTATTTCCACCGGTGTATTTTATAGATCGCGTTAATAAATCTGAAGTTATTCACGACAATTATATCATCCCACAAGAAACTGATTTATTATTTTCAATCTACGAAATTCATAGAAACCCTAAGCTCTGGAATAATCCTAAATCCTTCATTCCTGAACGTTTTGAAGATGCTAAACGCTATTCTAAACATTATTTCCCATTTGGAGCAGGTCCACGAAAATGTATTGGTAATATGTTTGCCATGTACGAAATGAATTTGGTACTCCAGGAACTCACCAAGAAGTTTAAAATTGAAGCCACTAGGCCAGACATTGAAATTTTACCGTTAATTAGTTTAAAGCCTAAAAATGCTATTATAAAGTTTAGTTTAAAAAATTGAAAACAGCAACATCTAAACATACCCAATTCATCAAAAAAACAGCAAAAGATTTAGGCTTCATATCCTGCGGAATTAGTCAAGCAGAATTTCTAGAAGCTGAAGCACCTCGATTAGAAAGTTGGTTAAAATCTAATGCCCATGGTCAAATGCAATACATGGAAAATCACTTCGATAAGCGTTTAGACCCAACCAAATTAGTTGAAGGTTCTAAAAGTGTTATTTCATTATTATATAATTATTTTCCAGATAAAACCCAAAATGAGAACACCTATAAAGTCAGTAAATACGCCTACGGACAAGATTATCATCATGTAATTAAAGCCAAATTAAAAACATTTATTGACCACATTAGAAACGAAATTGGCGAAGTTTCAGGTCGTGCCTTTGTTGATTCTGCCCCAGTTTTAGAAAAAGCTTGGGCAGCCAAAAGCGGATTAGGCTGGATAGGTAAACACTCTAATTTACTAAGCAAACAGGTTGGCTCATTTTACTTTATAGCCGAATTAATTTTAGACTTAGAACTTGAAACAGACACACCTGTTACAGACCATTGTGGCTCTTGTACCAAATGCATAGATGCCTGCCCCACAAACGCCATAACGCCATATCAAGTCGATGGAAGCAAGTGCATTTCATACTTCACCATCGAGCTAAAAGATGAAATCCCTAGAGAATTTAAAAATCAATTTGACGATTGGATGTTTGGCTGCGATATTTGTCAAGATGTTTGCCCTTGGAATAGATTCAGTAAACCACACAATGAGCCCTTATTTAATCCGCATCTAAATTTGCTAGAAAATACCAAAGAAGATTGGGAAGAAATTACCAAAGAAGTTTTTAATGAAATTTTTAGAAAATCAGCTGTAAAACGCACCAAGTTTGAAGGTTTAAAAAGAAACATCAACCACATCAAACAAAACAGCAACCCGAATAGTTGAAGTTTGCACTTTAATATTGCAATTAAAGAATCTAAAAATCAATAAAAACCCTAATTTTGTTGTTTCAATTTTTATAGGAAACTATAAAGAATATTCCCTATGAGTAAAGTCAGAAAAAGAAGAGAAGCCTTAGTTTATCACGCTAAACCAAATCCAGGTAAAATTGAAGTTGTCCCAACAAAAAAACATGCTTCACAAAGAGATTTAGGTCTCGCCTATTCGCCTGGTGTCGCAGAGCCTTGTATTGAAATCAATAAAGATAAAAATAACGCTTACAAGTATACGAATAAAGGTAATTTAGTTGCGGTTATTAGCAATGGGACTGCTGTTTTAGGTCTTGGTGATATTGGAGCTGAAGCTTCAAAACCTGTTATGGAAGGAAAAGCTTTGCTTTTTAAAATCTTTGCAGATATTGATGTATTCGATATAGAAGTTGATGCCAAAGATCCAGAAAAATTTATTGAGACCGTTAAAAATATAGCACCAACTTTCGGCGGAATAAACCTAGAAGACATTAAAGCGCCAGAAGCCTTTGAAATTGAAAACCGCCTTAAAGACGAGCTCAATATTCCAGTCATGCATGACGACCAGCATGGCACGGCAATCATTTCTGCAGCAGCCTTAATCAATGCGCTTGAAATTGCTAACAAAAATATTGAAGATATTAAAATTGTAGTCTCTGGCGCAGGTTCAGCAGCTATCGCTTGTACAGATTTATATGCATTCATGGGCGCCAAAACCGAGAATATTTTCATGTTTGATATTGATGGTTTGGTTTCTGAAAATAGAACTGACCTACTGCCTAATCAAATGAAATATGCACAGAAAGACCAACATCTAAAAATGGTTGATGCCATTAAAAATGCTGACGTCTTTTTAGGGCTATCAGCTGGCGGTGTTCTTAAGCCAGAAATGCTTAAATCAATGGCTAAAGATCCGATTGTTTTTGCCATGGCAAATCCAGAGCCAGAAATTGAATACGATTTAGCAAAATCAACTAGAGATGATGTGATCATGGCTACTGGACGCACAGATTATCCAAACCAAGTCAACAACGTCCTAGGCTTTCCTTATATTTTTAGAGGCGCACTCGATGTGCGTGCCACTAAAATAAATGAGGAAATGAAAATGGCTGCTGTTAAAGCAATTGCTGAACTGGCCAAAAAACCCGTTCCTGAACAAGTCAATATCGCCTATTCTGAAACTCGCCTTAATTTTGGTAAAGATTATATTATCCCTAAACCATTCGACCCAAGATTAATTGGTGAAATTCCGCCAGCAGTGGCAAAAGCAGCAATTACGTCTGGTGTAGCAAAACAAGAAATAACAGATTGGACTACTTATGAAGAAGAGCTTCTTGAACGTATGGGAAGCGAAGATAAAATTACCAGACTACTACTTAGTGGTGCCAAACGCAACCCAAAACGTATTATCTACGCTGAAGCTGATCATCTTGACGTATTAAAAGCTGCTCAAATTGTTTATGATGAAGGCATAGGAAAACCTATTTTGCTTGGCAGAAGAGAGTTGATTTTAGAGCTGATGAATGAAATTGAGTTTGATGCCAGTAACGTTCAAATTATTGATCCTAAATCTGAAAAACAACGCCAACAAAGAGAAGAATATGCCGAATTACTTTGGAAAAAGAAATCGAGAAAAGGAATTACGCTCTTTGATGCAAAAAAATTAATTCGTGAACGTAATTATTTTGCTGCAATGATGCTAGAAAAAGGTGATGCTGATGCTATGTTATCAGGTTACTCTAGAGCTTATCCAGCTGTTTTAAAGCCAATTCTTGAACTTATTGGCAAAGAAAAAGGCGTTGAAAAAGTGGCAGCTACAAACCTCATGAATACAGCTAAAGGACCTATCTTCATTAGTGATACTTCAATAAATATTGAACCTTCAGCTAACGAGTTAGCTAATATTGCTATCATGACGGCGCGTACCGTAAAAATGTTTGGTATTGAGCCTAACATGGCGCTTGTTTCATATTCTAACTTCGGCTCATCTAATCATCCAAGCGCTAAAACTGTAAAAGAAGCCATTTCAATCTTACATCAAAACCATCCTGACCTTTCGGTTGATGGAGAACTGCAAGTTGATTTTGCGCTCAATCGTAAGATGAGAAACCAAAAGTTTCCATTTTCAAAGTTGAAAAATTTAAAAGTAAATACACTTATTTACCCAAATCTTGATGCTGCAAACGCAACTTATAAGCTTATTAAAGAATTAAATAGTAGTGATTCTATTGGGCCAATCTTAATGGGACTCAACAAACCAGCACACATTTTTCAACTCGGTGCTAGTGTTGATGAAATGGTAAACATGTCTGCAGTAGCAATTGTAGATGCACAACGCAAAGAGAAAAAGAAAAGTCTATAAAACCTGGCAAAAGATTAATTTTGTTACATTTGGAAACTCTTAAAATCATCTAAAAATGATTACACAAATCATTGGTAAACTTGTTGAAAAAAACCCAACACATTTAGTGATAGATTGTAATGGTGTTGGTTACGAAATCAATGTCTCGTTACATACGTTTTCACAAATTAAAGATGAAGAATTAATCAGGCTTTACACACATCTCCATGTAAAAGAAGATGCACACACACTCTATGGCTTTGCTGAAAAATCTGAGCGAGAAATTTTTAGAAAACTAATAAGTGTTAGTGGTATTGGCACTAGCACAGCAAGAATTATGCTGTCTTCTTTATCACCAAAACAAGTCACAGAAGCTATTTTAAATGAAGATGCAGAAACTATACAAAGCGTAAAAGGAATTGGTAAAAAAACGGCACAACGTGTTATTTTAGATTTAAAAGACAAGCTTGACAAAACCGAAGAAATTGATGTTATTTCTACACCAAACCACAATAGTAACAAAAAAGAAGCGTTATCAGCATTAGAAACTTTAGGCTATAACCGAAAGGTTTCTGAAAAAGTAGTAACTACTATTTTAGCTAATGAGCCATCATCAAGTGTAGAAGATATCATTAAACTGGCATTGAAAAAATTATAATTCATTTGAAACCAAATAAATTTCTCAACTTTAAATCTCACTATTTTCTCTTTTTTGGCTTATTTGTTTGCAGCTTAACGGTAAGCGCACAAAACAGTCAAGATAGCACAAAAACAGGTTACGCTTTCGGTAGTATTTTTATGGAAGACCCATCAAGTATTTTGAAAAAATATACTTATGACCCCATTTTAGATAAGTACATCTACACCGAAAAAGTTGGAGATGTTAATGTAAAGTATCCTTTAGTTTTAACGCGCAAAGAATTTGAAGACCTCTATCTTGAAGAACAACTAAAGGCTTATTTTAAACAAAAATCTGATGCTGCTAACGGAAAAAATGACGAAGAACAAAAAAATTTAATCCCCATATTTTATGTCAACAATTCATTTTTTGAAACCATTTTTGGGGGCAACAAAATTGAAGTAATCCCACGAGGTTCTGTTGCGGTAGATTTAGGAATATTATACTCTAAACAAGACAACCCAGCCATATCACCAAGAAACCAAAGCAACTTAACTTTCGATTTTGATCAACGTATTAGCTTTGGGATGCAAGCTTCAGTTGGTAAACGCTTAAAGGTTAATGCTGAATATGATACGCAATCTACTTTTGATTTTCAAAATCAAATTAAGCTTGAATATACGCCTACCGAAGATGATATTATTCAAAAAATTGAAGTTGGTAATGTAAACATGCCTATTAACAGCTCACTAATTGAAGGTGCGCAAAGTTTATTTGGTGTAAAAACTGAGCTTCAATTTGGAAAAACAACCATTACAGGTGTATTTTCAGAATTAAATTCAGAGCGGCAGAATGTTAACGTAGAAGGTGGCGCTACAGTTCGTGATTTTGACAAGTTTATTTTAGATTATGATGAGAATAGGCACTTCTTTCTATCACAATATTTTCGTGACCAATATAACGAAGCGCTTGAAAACTACCCGTTTGTCAATAGTAAATTCCAAATTACAAGAATTCAAGTTTGGGTCACTAACCGAACTAACAACTCTCAAACCTTTTCTAACGCTAGAAATATTGTAGCCATACAAGATATCGGTGAGTCTGAACCAGAAAATATTGGTCTTTTTATAGATAACCAAGGTAATTTAACAGGATCGCCCGTACCAAACTTTATTAATAATCCTGACGGACGACCAGATAACGCTAATAACGATTTTAATCCGCTTGGCATTAATAATGGATCATCTTTACTAACAGAAAACATAAGAGATATTGCCACCGTTAACCAAGGTTTCGGTCAAGCTAATAGTTTTGTAAGTGAAGGACGTGACTATGCTATACTAGAAAATGCAAGGGAATTAACACAAAATGATTTTACATTATATCCAGAATTAGGTTACATCAGTTTAAATCAGCGCTTATCTAATGATGAAATTCTTGGGGTTGCTTTCGAATATAAAACTACAGATGGTTCAGTTTTTAGGGTCGGTGAATTTGCCAATGGTGGTCCAGAAGCAACCGAAACAACCGAAAACCCGAACATAGAAGGTGAACAAATTCCTCAGAGCCAAAACTTAGTGGTTAAAATGCTTAAAAGTCCCATCACTAATGTTAACGAACCTGTTTGGGATTTAATGATGAAAAACTTCTATAGCCTAGGCGCTACGCAACTTGAGCAAGATGGCTTTAGATTTAATATTTTATATACAGACCCACAACCCGTAAACTTTATCACTCAAGCACCAAACGCCAACGAAACTTTACCATTAGACGTAGAAGATCAAAATTTATTGAAGGTATTTAATTTTGACCAATTAAACGCAAATAATGACCCTATTAATGGTGGTGATGGATTTTTCGACTTTGTTAATGGCATTACAATAGACCCACAAAACGGCTTGATTAAATTTACAAAGGTTGAACCTTTTGGTGAATATCTCTTTAATAAACTTGACAATACACCAAATACAGGTACAGAAGACTATAATGATTTAAACACCTACAACGGCAACCAAGCCAAATACGTTTTTAGAAGTTTGTACAGAACTACAAAGACACAAGCACAACAACAAGGTGCAGATAAAAACAAGTTTCAGTTAAAAGGTCGCTACAAAGCCTCTGGTAGTGATGGCATACCCATTGGTGCTTTTAATGTTCCACGTGGTTCTGTTACAGTTACTGCTGGTGGCCGCGAACTCCAAGAAGGTGTTGATTATACCGTTAACTATGAGCTTGGTCGTGTCAACATTTTAGACGAAGCGCTTCTAGCCTCAAACACACCTATCAATATTTCAACTGAAAACAATGCTTTATTTGGCAGACAAACCAAACGTTTTACAGGTATTGATGTGCAGCATCGCTTCAACGAAGACCTTCAACTTGGTGCAACATTTTTAAATCTAAATGAACGCCCAATTACTCAAAAAGCCGATTATAATACTGAGCCCATCAATAATTCAATCTACGGCTTCAACTTTAAATATGATACTGAAGTCCCTTTTTTTACAAGGCTAGTCAATAAATTACCTAATACCGATACTGATGTTGAATCCCGTTTTTCTTTAAGAGGTGAATTTGCTTACTTAAAACCTGGCGCCCCTAAAGGAAATGAGTTTGGTGGTGAAGCAACCACTTATGTAGATGATTTTGAAGGTTCACAAACATCAATTTCAGTTTTAAATCCTGATTCGTGGGCGCTTTCTAGTGTTCCTGTTGGTTTTCGTGGACCAAACGATACCAGTGGAAATTACGATGTTAATGATGATATTAGCATCAATAACTACAGAGCAAAATTAAATTGGTACACCATAGATCCTATTTTTTACAGCTCCCAAAGACCTGAAGGAATTTCAGACCAAGATTTGTCTCAATACTACTCACGCCGTATTTTAATTAATGAATTATTCCCAAACACCGATTTAGTTCCTGGACAAATTCAAACTATTTTCTCGCTTGATTTACACTACAAACCAAGCGATCGCGGAATGTACAACTATAATCCAGCGGCTTCAACCGACGGACAATTACCTGACCCATCTCAAAATTTTGGTGGTATTATGCGCGGTCTGCAAACCACCGACTTTGAGCGAGCTAACGTAGAATTCGTTGAATTTTGGGTCATGGATCCCTTCATTTATGCTGAAAACGCAAACAACAACGGCGGCAAAGTGGTCTTAAACTTTGGAAGCATTTCTGAAGACATTTTAAAAGATGGTAGAAAACAATTCGAAAATGGTTTACCTGAAGATGGTGGCTTTTCAAATGTGATTAACACTAACTTTGCAAAAGTACCAAGTAGCCAGTCTTTGGTTTATGCTTTTGATTCTGAAGGCCAAGCTAGAGTAAATCAAGATGCTGGTTTTGACGGGCTAACTAATGTAGATGAAGCAGAAAAATTCCCTCAATTTGCTGGCTTTGAAGATCCATCACAAGACGACTTTATTTTTTATTTAAACGCTGACGGTGGCATTTTAGAACGTTATGAAAAATATAATGGCCTACAAGGCAACAACCCTGTTGAGGTAACACAGAACAATCGTGGAAACTCTGCTTTTCCTGATGTTGAAGATGTTAATCGTGACAACACCATGAACACGATAGATAGCTATTTTGAGTATGAAGTGCCGCTATTTCCCAACATGAGTGTAGAAAATAACACGAGTAATATTGCAGGCATTAATAGAGACTACATCACTGATGTAAGAGAAGTTAATGCCACTTTACCAAATGGTCAGCAAATCCCAGCAAGATGGGTTCAATTTCGAGTGCCATTACGCACTAATCAAGAATTTGCTATAGGTGGAATTTCAGATTTACGATCGGTTCGATTTATGCGAATGTTCTTAACAGATTTTGAAGAAGAAACAATTTTAAGATTTGGATCACTAGACTTAGTTAGAGGCGATTATCTAACTTATGACCAAGCAATTGTACCTGACGGAAGCGATCCTGAATTAAACTCAAATACACAATTTAATGTAGAAGCCGTAAGTGAAGAAATTACTTCTACTTATGTAACGCCACCTGGTGTAGTTAGAGAACAACTAGTTAATAATAATGTAACCGTTAGAGATGACGAAAAATCCTTAGCTTTAATTGTAAAAAATTTAGAATCTAATGACTCACGTGGAGTATTCAAAAACTACCAAATTGACATGCGCCAGTATGAAAATTTAGAACTCTTTTTACATGCTGAAGCTTTACCTGCACCAAACCCACAATTGCAGGACAATCAACTAGTAGCATTTATTAGAATGGGAATTGATTTTACTAATAACTTCTACCAAGTTGAAATTCCGCTTACGGTTAGCGACCCTACAGACATTACAGCGCGTGGCGTTTGGCCAGAAGAAAACGATTTAAACTTACCGCTTAATCTTCTCCAAGAAATTAAATCTATCGTATTAGGAAATGATGCGCTTAGCAATCTTGACTTAAACTTTTTTAATGAAGATTTATCACCTTCATCTGAAATTACACCAGGCCAACTAAGAGTTGGTATTAAAGGTAATCCAAGTTTTGGAAACATCAGAGTTTTAATGTTGGGGTTAAAAAATGCTTCAGGACAAAATGTATCAGGTAATGTTTGGTTCAACGAATTAAGACTTTCTGGTCTTAAAAATCAAGGCGGCTGGGCAGCCGTGGCTAATATGGATACTAATTTCGCTGATTTTGCCAATATTTCTGCCTCAGGAAGGCGCAGCACTGTTGGTTTTGGTGGTATTGAGCAAGGCCCGAATCAACGTAGTCGTGAAGATGTGAAACAATATGATGTGGTTACAGGCTTAAATTTCGGCCAACTTCTACCTGAAAATTGGGGTATTAAAATTCCGTTTTCTTATAGTCGTGGTGAAGAATTAATTACACCTCAGTTTGACCCGGTTTACTTAGATTTAGAACTTGAAACTTTGCTAGATAATGCGCAAGACCAAGCTACCGAAGACCAAATATTAGAACGAGCAGAAACTTACACTAGAAGGCAAAGCGTAAGCCTTATTGGCCTACGAAAAGACCGAACCAATGATGAAAGCACACCTATGCCTTATGACATTGAGAATTTTACATTTTCTGGCACCTATAATCAAGAAGACTATCGTGACTTTGAAGTTGAAAAATCTAAAGACCAAAGTGTTGATGTAAGTTTAACCTATGAATATAAAGTTGAACCATTCAAGGTTGAACCTTTTAAAAATATAGAATTACTCAATAGCCCTTATTTCAGTTTGTTGAAAGATTTCAACATTAACTTATTACCGACTTCAATCTCTGCTTCATCTAACATTAATAGGCAGTACAATGAATTGCAATTCAGAAATATTGATCTTCCACCAGGTAGTATCGGCACGCCTAAATTATATCAACGCAACTACTTTTACGACTGGCAATATGCTATTGACTATAAATTGACCGACAATTTAAATTTTAACTTCAACTCTTCTACCAACCGTATTGTTAGAAATTTTATTGATGAAAATAATAATCAAGATAATTCAGTTGGTGTTTGGGACGATTTTTTAAATTTTGGCGCACCTAATAGGCATTATCAAAAACTTCAAGTCAATTATACTTTGCCTTTAGACAAGCTTCCGTTTTTAAGTTTTGTGAGAGCACAATATTCTTATACAGGAGACTTTATGTGGCAAAAAGGTTCTGAGATTTTGCGTGGCCTTGACAACATACCTGATTTAGGGAATTCAGTACAAAACTCCTCTGCACATAATTTAAATGCCACCTTCACCATGTCAAGATTTTATAATTATCTTGGTTTGGAGAAAAAAAGAGCCAGAGGTGACCAGCAAAATCAAACCCAAAATCAAAGAGGTGTTAGAAGACGAAATAATCGACTGCAACAAGCTAACCAAAAGAAAAAAACAAATGAAGCTGAACAACTGCCGACTGAACTTAGTGTAAAAGATAAAGCCTTTAATACCTTAATTGGCTTAGTTACTGCTGTAGATAGAATTCAAGTTAATTACGCTAATACAGAAGGAATTTATTTACCAGGCTACACCAATAGCATCGGTTTTGGTGGCACATTTAAGCCAACGGCTGGTTTTACGTTTGGAAGTCAAAATGACGTACGTGAAATTGCCGCTAGAAAAGGTTGGTTGACCATGTATCAAGACTTTAATGAAGAATATACGAAAACTCAAAACGAACAACTTGATATTCAAGCTGGTATTAGACTTTTACCAGGTTTAACAATCGACTTAATTGCTAACCGCTTATATTCAGAAACCTATACCGAGAACTTTCGTGTTAACCAAAACACCCTTCAATATCAATCTATCACACCAT
Organism: Psychroflexus salarius; assembly: GCF_900129035.1. GTDB lineage: Bacteria > Bacteroidota > Bacteroidia > Flavobacteriales > Flavobacteriaceae > Psychroflexus > Psychroflexus salarius. The sequence goes on from NZ_FQTW01000006.1 coordinate 93,257, forward strand.
ATAGCTTTGGTAACTTCAATATTTCTACCAATATGATTAGGACAGCATTTCAGCCAAGTAGCCGAGATGTTTCTTCAACCTTTGACCAATTTAAAGAAAACAGGTTAATCATTGCCAATCGACTTGCTACACGAGCAGGCATAAACATTAACAATCCAGATAACCTTGACGAAAACGGCTATCCGATTGGATTTGGTCCTAATAGTCAAGACGTACTTTTACCATCATTCTTATCGGCATATACAGGTGAAGATGCTTCAAGCTCGAGCTTAAAAACCTTCAGAGATACACCTTTACCCAATTGGAATTTGAAATACACAGGCTTGATGCGTCTTAACTGGTTTAAAGAACGCTTTACGCGATTTTCAATTCAGCATGCTTACTCATCAAGTTTTACAGTTAACCAGTTCCAAAGTAATTTACAATACAACAGGTTATCGCCTTACAGTGAATTTAACCTAGATCAAAACGGTAATTTTAACAGTGAATTGATCATAGCGAATGTTAATTTAATAGAACAGTTTACACCATTATTGAAAATAGATTTTGAAATGAAAAATTCGGTGAGTATTTTAGCCGAATATAAAAAAGACAGAGCATTATCTTTAAGCTTTAATAATAGCTTATTAACAGAAATGCTTGGTGAAGAATATATCGTTGGCCTTGGCTACAGAATTAAAGATTTAAAAATTGTAACTCAATTTGAAGGTAACAGAAGAATATTAAGTAGCGATTTAAATTTAAAAGCCGATGTTTCTTTACGCCGAAATGAAACAATTATACGTTCTTTAGATATTGAAAATAATAGAATAACCGCAGGTCAAGACATTTGGTCTATTAACTTTACGGCAGATTATGCCTTTACAAAAAACTTAACGGCTATTTTCTTTTATGATCATGTGTTTTCTAAAAATGCGATTTCAACCATATTCCCGCAAACAACCATTAGAAGCGGATTTACAATTAGATATAACTTTGGAAACTAAATAAAATTAAAATAAAAAAGATAAAAAAATGAATTTACCAGAAGACTTAAAGTATACGAAAGACCATGAATGGATCAAAATTGATGGTGATACGATAACTGTTGGCATTACAGACTTTGCACAAAGTGAACTTGGCGATATTGTTTACGTTGAAGTAGAAACTGTTGATGAAACTCTAGATAAAGATGAAGTCTTTGGAACTGTAGAAGCCGTTAAAACAGTATCAGATTTATTTATCCCTGTTGATGGTGAAATAATCGAATTCAATGAAAGCCTTGAAGACGAACCTGAAAAGGTTAACGAAGATCCTTACGGCGATGGTTGGATGATTAAAGTAAAAGTAAGTGATGAATCGCAATTAGACGAGTTAATGGATGCAGAAGCTTACAAAGCTCATATCGGATAAAAAAATTAGTTTAGCTGTTGCCTTAACTATAAGTTTAGGAATAGCTATCCTATCTTTGGTAAGAATTAATAATATTCCTAGCATTAGTGCTGAAAATTCTGATAAGTTTTATCATGTCATTGCCTATTTCACACTAAGTGCAGCTTGGAATTTATTTTACCTAAATTCAGCCAAGAAAAACACTAAAATTAAGTTTATTTTAAGTATTTGTGCTTCAATTATACTTTTTGGCATTGTTATTGAAGTTCTTCAAGAACTTATAACTAGTTATAGAACTTTTGACCTCAAGGACATGCTTGCCAATTCTATAGGATGTGTTACAGCAGCTATAGTCTTTGCAGTCTTGTTAGAGAAATTAAAAATTAAATGGCTAAAATTTAATTAGTAAATTGAAAATTTATACTTTAGTAACCTCTAAAAATTAACTATGGAACCTAAAAAGAATCCTAAAAAAGATTTGAACAGAAAAAGCTTTCTTTTCTTTCAAATTGGTTTAGCACTTATGCTGGGGATCACGTTGTTCTTAATCGAGTGGAAAACATACGATAAAGAACAAATTGACACTGGCAAGGTAGATTTAAACATGCTTGAAGAAGAAGATGTCCCAATCACTGAAATTCAAGCGCCACCACCGCCGCCACCGCCGCCACCACCACCAGCACCACCCGTAATCGAGGTTGTTGATAATGAAGAAGAAGTTGAAGAGGTTGTTATTGAAGCAACAGATACAGACCAAGATGAAGTAGTTGAAGTTGAAGAAATTGAAGAAGTTGAAGAAGAGATTGGTGACGTGTCTTTTATGGTAATTGAGCAAGCCCCTATTTTTCCTGGCTGTGAAAATGCTAAAGACAAGAAAAAATGTATGAGTGAAAAAATCAAGGAGTTTGTAAATGATGAATTCAATACAGGTTTAGCTTCAGATTTAGGATTATCAGGAATCAATCGTGTATATGTCCAGTTTAAAATTAATAAAAACGGTGATATTGTTGAAGTCGGCGCTAGAGCACCACACCCAAGATTACAACGTGAAGGTGAACGTGTAATTAAAAAATTACCTAAAATGAAACCAGGTGAGCAACGTGGTCAAAAAGTAGGTGTTATATACTCATTACCGATTACTTTTCAAGTTAGAGATTAGTCTTAATCCATTATTTATATAATATAGCCTAGGCCTAAAACCTAGGCTTTTTTTTGTTTTTAAATTTGGTAATCATACCAAATATTCTATAAGATGAGACAAAAAGAAATTGAATTATAATTGTCTTAATCAAGGCAAAAAAATTAATCATAGCCTAAGCTACGTTTCATTTTTTTAACGAAGAGAAAGGCAATTAGAAACTATTTATTTATCTTATTTTATGGGATATTTGGTATAAGTAGAATTGTTATCTTTACCAACTAATTTTGACTTTCCATGAACCTGAATCGACTTATTTTAATTCTTGCTTTGAATGTAACTTTTCTAAGCAACGCTCAAAAAAAGCTTGAAACTTATCCTGTTTTCAAAAAATGCGAATCTAACCCGACTGAACAATGTTTTAGTAAAACATTCATCTCAAAATTAAAGCAAAACTATAAGCACCCGAAAGATTTAGACTCAACTCAAGCTGTAGAAGCTAAGCTCTTATTTGAAGTTGACACTGCTGGTGTATTTAAACCAATATTTATAAACACCTTAAATGTTAAAGTAAAAAATCAACTTGAGAAAGCTTTTGCAAATTTACCACAAATTCAACCTGCAACTTATAATGCAAAGCCTCGGTTTGTAAGGTTTAATATTACTGTCAAAGTTCCTTTTGAACTTAACGAAAGTCTAAAATTAGCTCAAACAAGTAATACAGTTAACAAAACTTCAACCGAGATTAAAACTAATCCGCTTCAACTAGAATACGATCGGTTAAAAAATCAAAAGTTTAATGATGAACAATTTGATAGTCACTTAAACATTCCGTTTTCTCATGAAGTTTATAATCGTTTCGACAAACAAATGAATTTGATTGGAACCAATAGTCATACGGCTTCAAAACCATTTTCATATGAAGAAGTTAAAACTTACTACAACTTTAAAGACAATGTAGAATCTTTGCGGTTTAAGACAGATACCTGGTTTGGAAAAAAATTCTTTAATGAAGACCTCGTTACCATTAAAGGAGACGATTACTGGTTCACGATTAACATTGGCGCTGATTTACAACTAGGAAAGGACTTTGACTCGAATAATAATTACACTTACAATAATACGCGAGCAGCCTTCATTCAAGGACAACTTGGTGAAAAAATTAATGTTTTTACAGCTATTTACGAAAGTCAAGGCCGTTTTGCAGATTACTTTAACCGTTATGCAGAATCGATTGGGCCTTACGATGGCAACCCTGCAACAGTACCGTCTAGAGGTATTGCTAAAACATTTGGTGAAAATGCGTATGACTACCCAATCGCTGAAGGCTATATCAGCTACAAGCCTAGTCAATATTTCAGATTTACACTCGGGCATGGTCAAAACTTTATCGGTGATGGATATAGATCTTTATTTATAAGTGACAATGCGTCTATTCATCCATACTTTAAAATTGAAACTAATGTTTGGAAACTAAAATACACCAATACTTGGCGTTCACTACGCGACATTAGAAGTGCTGTAAATGATAATGGCTCTTATCGTACTAAATTTATGGCAACTCACCATTTAAGCTACAATGTTACTAAACGCTTAAATCTTGGTCTTTTTGAGTCGGTCATTTGGGAAAACGATAATAATCGAGGGTTTGACTTTAACTACTTGAATCCAGTTATACTTTACCAAATGATTCAGTTTTCTACAGGTTCTGAAGGCGGTAATGCTTTGATTGGTCTTAGTTATAAATATAAGTGGACAGACCAAATTAATTCTTACGGACAGCTAATCATAGATGAGTTTGCAAGTGATGCTGTGTTTGGTGGCCAGCAAAGCTGGAAAAACAAGCTTGGCTACCAACTTGGTGTAAAATATTTTGATGCATTTAATGTTAAAGACTTAACACTTCAATTAGAGTATAATCAAGTAAGACCTTACACCTATTCACATAATACAGGCGTACTTAACTACGGTCACAACAACCAATCTTTAGCTCACCAGTGGGGCGCTAACTTTAGAGAGTTAATTGGTATTGCTAGGTATAGAAAAGATAGATGGTACGGTCATTCGAAGTTGATTTTTGGTAAACGCGGACTAGAAACCAATGATAATTTTGATCCTTATTTTGGTGGTAGTATTTTCGGCAATGAACGTGACCGTGCTTTTGAAAATAATGTTAAAATAGGTCAAGGCAATACCGTTAATATATTTATTGGTGAACTTGAGGTTGGCTACTTACTCAACCCTAAAACTAACTTAAAATTATATACCTCGCTTATTTATAGAGATTTTAAAGCTAGTACAAACACTTCAAAAGTTTTTGATAACACAACAACTTGGTTAAATTTCGGCTTTAGAACAGATTTATTCAATTGGTACTACGACCGTTAAAAGCATTCAAATTCTGTGTAAATATTAACGAACGTCTGAGGCATACATCTCTTATTTTCGTACTATCTTTGCAAAAAAGTTTAAAAGATTGTCAACTTCAATTAGCACACACACATCCTTACCAAATTTTGTAGCTGACTTCAAAAGTATAACGAAGTTTAGATTGGCTGTAAGTGTGGTTTTTTCTTCGGTTGCTGGCTATTTGCTTGGTGTTGATCAAATTAATTTGTGGCATATTGTTTATCTAGCTTTAGGTGGCTATGCTATGGTTGGTGCGTCTAATGCATTTAACCAAATCATCGAAAAAGACTTAGATGCTAAAATGGACCGAACTAAATCGAGACCATTACCAGCAGGTAGAATGTCTAAATCTTATGCATTTATTATTGCTTCAGTTTTAACTTTAATTGGTATTTACTTATTGTACATCATCAATCCAATTACGGCCATGTTTGGTGCAATTTCTATTTTTATATACACAAGCCTTTATACACCGCTTAAAACTAAAACGCCTCTAGCTGTATTTGTAGGCGCTATTCCTGGAGCAATTCCATTTATGCTTGGCTGGGTAGCTGCAAGTGGAAACTTTGGCATTGAGCCAGGAACCTTATTTATGATTCAGTTTTTTTGGCAATTCCCTCACTTTTGGGCCTTAGGCTGGTGGCTCTATGATGATTACAAAAAAGGTGGTTTTTTTATGCTTCCAACAGGTAAAAGAGATAAAGGTACCGCTGTACAAATAGTCTTATATACCATTTGGACAATTATTGTTTCTTTAATTCCAGTCTTAAATATCACTGGAGATTTTTATATCACGCCAATTTCTGCAATAATTATTTTTGCTTTAGGAATATATATGCTTTCAAAAGCAATTAAACTTTATAAGACCAAACAAGTTAAAGCCTCAAAGCAATTAATGCTAGCGAGCGTTACTTACATTACTTTAATTCAAATAGTTTACGTTGCCGATAAATATGTACGATCATGGATGGAGATTTAAATAATAAAAAACAAGTTAAAGCCAAAAAAATGATGCTATGGTTTGGCATCATCAGCATGTCAATGACATTTGCTGGCCTAACCAGTGCTTATGTTGTAAGCAAAAGCAGACCTGATTGGCTGTCTGAATATGCCTTACCGCAAATATTTTTATATAGCACCATTATTATTATTATCAGTAGTTTTACTTTTCATTTTGCTAAAACTGCAATTAAGAATAATAATCGAAGTCTCGCCAACAGTTTAATGCTTGTAACCTTAATTTTAGGTGCGCTATTCGTTTACATGCAATTTGCTGGATTTGATCAAATTATAGAAGATGGTTATCATTTTACAGGCGCAGCAAGTAATGTTCGTATGTCTTTTGTATATGTTTTAGTTGTTGCTCACTTAGCGCATATTCTCGGCGGACTAATCGTTCTTCTTGTTGTAATTTATAATCATTTTAGAAAAAAATATACAGCATCTAATATGCTTGGACTTGAGCTAGGCTTGAATTTCTGGCATTTTGTCGATGCCTTATGGGTTTACTTGTTTTTGTTTTTATATTTCTTTAAATAAAAACTTTTTTGTCTATTTTTGCACTAACTAATATTTAATTTTATGGAGTCTACAACTGTTGCTAAAACAGGAACCGAAGGTAAACTTTGGGGTGGCGGAGACAGCAAGCCACTTAAAGCAAGTTACGGCAAATTAATGATGTGGTTTTTTATCACATCAGATGCACTAACCTTTTCAGCATTTTTAGCCGCTTACGGTTTTTCAAGATTTAAGTTTATTAATGAGTGGCCAATTGCCGACGAAGTATTTAATCACTTCCCATTTTTACATGGTGTAGATGCACCGATGTATTATGTAGCCTTAATGACATTCATACTTATTTTTTCATCTGTAACTATGGTACTTGCAGTTGATGCTGGACATCACATGAAGAAAAACAAAGTAGTTACCTATATGGCACTCACCATTTTAGGTGGTATTGTATTCTTGGGTTCACAAGCTTGGGAATGGAAAAACTTTATTAAAGGTGAATATGGCGCTATAGAAACAAAAGGTGGTGATATACTTCAATTTGTCGATAATGATGGTCATCGGGTTTCAATTAATGATATTGCTGTTCCGCTAACTGAAATAGATCGAGAACATCAAGCCAATAATGGCATCTGGTATCAGTCAGGTAATGAACAACCAAGTGTGACTTTAGAGGAAATTAAGGCTGGCTTTATGCAAAAAAGCGAGTATTCAATTAGAACAATGCAACTAAATGAAGCAGGCGAAAAAACAATTTTAGATCGTACTGAAGCTGAAAAATACCTTAATAATCGTGTAACTAGAGTTGTTGAAGGCGCCAACCTTACTAGAAATGAATATGGCCCACAACTTTTTGCAGATTTCTTTTTCTTTATCACTGGTTTCCACGGTTTTCACGTCTTCTCAGGTGTCGTAATTTTAATCATCATATTTTTTAATGTACTGATAGGTACTTACGAGAAAAGAGGCTCATACGAAATGGTAGAAAAAGTTGGTCTTTATTGGCACTTTGTAGACCTTGTTTGGGTTTTCGTTTTCACATTCTTCTATCTTGTATAAAACATATATTATGGCAACAGATACAACACACAATAAATCATCAGCAACAAAAAGAATTTGGGAAGTCTTCATAATACTTTCTGTCTTAACTATTGTAGAGGTTATTTTAGGGATCATCAAACCTGAATTTTTAGTAGAAACTGACTTTGCAATCACATCGCTACTAAATTGGATTTTCATTATACTTACCATTTTCAAAGCCTATTACATCACATGGGCGTTTATGCACATGGAACATGAATCAGCAGGATTACGTAGAACAGTGGTTTGGACTGGGGTTTTTCTAATATGTTACTTAGTTGCAATTCTATTAATTGAAGGAGATTATATCCAAGATGTATATAGCAATGGATATATTAGCTGGGATTTCTAAATTATAGGTTAAAAATTAATACAAAAGGCGGTTTTAATCAACCGCCTTTTTTAGTTTTGTAAAAAATTGAGATGACTAAAAAGCGCCTTGTACTAGCTATACTTTTTATACTGCCTTTAGTGGCTTATCTTTTCTTTTCAAGCGGTATTAATAATTTTGCAAAACTTCCAAAATTAAAAAATAACATCTCAACCCTAGAGCAACTATCTGAAGGCTCGGCTGTTGATTTTGAAAAGAAAATTACCTTACTTTCATTCTTTGGAAAAGATTTCGATACAAAAAAAGTATATGCCTTCAATGTAAAAGAAAAAATATACGATCGTTATCATGAGTTTAAAGACTTTCAGGTTGTTTCAGTCATCACACCCGACCAAGTTCAAAAAATTAATGATTTTAAGGCCGAAATCGATAAAACCTCTAGCAGTAAAAATTGGAAATTCATAGTCCTTGAACCTGATAATATTAAAAAGCTGTTTAGAAGCTTAAATACAGATTTGAGCCTTGACCAAAATTTAGCAACTAATCTCATGTTTATCATAGATAAAAACTTAAGTCTTAGAGGACGAAGTGATGACGAAGATGAAGGCATTAAGTTCGGTTATGATATGAGTAACATTGCAGAAATTAGTGATAAATTTAATGATGATGTCAAAATCATTTTAGCAGAATACAGACTAGCACTAAAAAAATATAAAGCAGAACGTCAATAATGGGTAAAAAATATTCATACGTCGGTATTTCATTAATCGTACTTATTTTTGGAATTTGGGTTGTAAAAGAGTTTGGTAGCAGAAATTCAACTGAGTCACTCGCCTATCTAGAAATTAATGGAGAAAAGAAAAAGGTGCCTCAATTTGAGTTTATTAACCAAAATAAAGATACAATTTCCAACCAAACCTATGATGATAAGGTTTATGTCGTAGAATTCTTTTTTGCAACTTGCCCAACCATTTGCCCAATTATGACTAATAATTTGGTTGAAGTACAAAATGAATTTTATGGTAATTTAGATTTCGGCATTGCATCGTTTACCATTAATCCTGAAAATGACACGCCTGAAGTTTTAACTGATTATGCTGAAGAGTATAATATTAAACACGCCAATTGGCATTTACTAACAGGAAACCAAAATGATATTTACCAACTTGCTAACAAAGGTTTCAATATTTATGCAGCTGAAGATGAAAACGCACCAGGCGGTTTTGAGCACTCGGGTTATTTCGCTTTAGTAGACCAGGATGGCTACATCCGATGCCGTAAAGATGAATTTGGTAATCCAATCGTTTTTTATCGTGGCTCGGTACCTCATGACGCTCCTGATGGCGAAGGTGAAGAAGATCCGCAAATAGACATATTAATTGAAGACATTAAACTCTTATTAAAATGAAGACCATCTCTAAAATAGATAAAATAGCAATACCCACAATTATAACTTTATCAATTCTTGTCCCTATTGTAGTTGTTATCTTAATGCTTCTGCCTGAACGCACTAATTTATTTGGTGTAGATGTTGGCACATTTCCATTCTTCCATGCGGTTATCAATGGCTTAACTGCCATTCTTCTATTTGTAGGTTACAGGTTAATTAAGCAACAAAAAAAACAGTTACATCGCAATGTAATGATCACCGCTTTTTTGCTTTCAGCCGTATTTTTGGTAAGCTATGTGCTTTCTAAAATCAGTATAGATCCAGTTCCTTTTGGAGGTGACGGGATTATTAGGCCCATATATTTCTTCATCTTAATTTCGCATATTGTTTTATCAGGGATTATCATTCCACTTGTATTATTTACAATGTACCGTGGTTTAACAGGCGAATATGAAAAGCATAAAAAAATTGCCCGATGGACCTTCCCTATTTGGATGTATGTTGCCATTACAGGTGTGTTAGTTTATCTTTTTATGTATCCTTATTATTAAAAATGACATGATGAAAAAACGCGTTATCTATATTCTATTATTAATTTTTGTTCAAGCTGAAGCCTTTGCACAATGTTCAATGTGTAGAGCAGTACTAGAGTCTGAAGTAGACAATAGTGCTGCCGAAGGTATTAACAATGGCATTGTTTACCTGATGGCTTTCCCTTATATTTTAGTTGGTGGCGTATTATATTTCGTTTACCGAAGTCTCAAGAAAAAACAAAGCGCCGAATCATGAAAAAAGTGTTTTACCTTTCAACTTGTGATACTTGTAAAAAAATTATAGATAGCCTAAATCTCCCAAATGATTTAACCCAACAAGACATCAAAAAAAACAACATATCTTCTGCTGAACTTGAGTTTTTAAAAGAACAGGTCAACTCTTATAAAGATTTACTCAATAAACGCGCTAGAATTTATAAACAACTCGACCTTAAAAATCGTGAATTGAGCGAAGATGAGACAAAAGCGCTTATTCTAGAACATTACACCTTGCTTAAACGCCCTGTTTTTGTCTATGATGAAAAGGTTTTTATTGGAAACTCAAAAACGACCAAGACAGCTTTACAAGATTTTTTTAATGAGTCCTAGGGTTTTAGCTTTATTAGCTGCTTTTGGTGCAACTAGTATTTATGGCATAAACCATACCTTAGCTAAAGGCTTGATGCCAACTTATATTCAACCATTAGGCTTCATACTGCTTAGAGTAAGTGGCGCTGCAATTTTATTTTGGTTGATTGGCTTGTTCATTAAACCTGAAAAAATAGAACGTTCAGATTGGCCACGGTTAATTGCTTCAGCTGTATTTGGGATGGTTATTAATATGTTGTTTTTCTTTAAGGGTTTAAGTCTTTCTACACCTATAAATAGTTCGGTGATTGTGACTTTATCACCTATTTTAGTGTTTATTTTATCTGCCATATTAATTCGCGAAAAATTAACCATACTCAAATTAAGTGGTGCAATTATTGGCTTAGCTGGCGCTATAGCTTTAGTTGTTTTTGGAAAAGAAACCACAACTAATGCGCCTAATATTCCTTTAGGGAATACCTTAATTATTATTAATGCATTATCTTTTGGCCTTTATCTTATTGTTGTAAGACCTTTAACAGCAAAATATCACCCGTTTACATTGATGAAGTGGCTATTTTTAACCGCAGTAATTATCAATTTCCCAATTACCATTAGCGAGTTTACTGAAGTTGACTGGATCAATTTACCATTCTCAGCCATTTGGCGCATGAGCTTTGTTGTGGTAGGAACCACCTTTCTAACTTATTTACTAAATACCTATGCTTTAAGACAAGTTTCAGCATCTACTATTGGCGTATTTGTTTACCTACAACCTGTAATTGCCATTGCCTATGCCATAATATCTGGTGTCGATCAAATGACAGGACTCAAAGTATTATCTGCAGTTTTAGTTTTTCTTGGCGTATTTATGGTAACTAAAAACCCAGCACGAAAACGTGCCAGGTCTTGATTAACTTAAATCTTTAGGCACTTGTTGGTGTTTTCGAGTGTCTTCTTTGGTTAGCACTTTAAAGTCAGCTGTTTTATCCATAGCTTCAATACTTTGTAACATTTCATCTGGTAAACCTGTTAGTTTCCTAGATTTCATATCAATCCATGAACCCATCATTTCAGCTCTAGCACAATTCTTTCCATTTTGATTATAAAAATTATGTTCAAACTGAAAAAAACGACCATCCTTAGATAAACCTTTAAGCGCGATACTTACAGTAACTTGATCTTCAGGCATAATTTCTTTAAAATAGTAAATATGCTCGTAAAACACAATTGGTCCTAAGTTATGACTAATTAAAGCCTCATGAGTAAAACCATTTTGTATTAAAAACGCCATACGCGCATGACTCATCATGTTTTGATAAGCCGAGTTTGCCAAATGTCTGTTTGCATCTATATCACTCCAGCGTACGTCAAATTCTTTACTATACATAGTCAATTATTTTACTGATTAAAATTAAAATAGCGCTTAAGATTGTGGCTATTAAAACGCCTCTAGCGCGATAATCTTGCTTCTTTTTAATGAATACAAAAAAAGGTAAAAAATTAAGCACAGCACCTAAAGCAATCAGCTTGCCTATAAAGCCATCTTGATAGCTTAAACGCAAGGCAACCTCAATTTCATAGTCTGTAAACAAATAAACGTATAAATATAGTCCAGCAAGGTTGGCAATCACTCCTATTATAAAGCCTATTAAAATCTGTTTAATCATTTAATTTCCAATTATTTAATGTCTCCATTGCACGATGCGCTGTTAAATCAAATTGAACAGGTACAACCGACACGTAATTTTGTTCTAAGGCTTGAATATCGGTATTTTCACCTTTATCATTATTAATAAATTCTCCAGAAAGCCAATAATAATCTCGACCTTGCGGATTAGAGCGCTTATCAAACTGCTCTTGCCAATGTGCTTTAGCTTGACGGCAAACTTTAACGCCTTTAATTTCGCTGCTTTCAGCAACAGGAAAGTTAACATTTAAAACGCAACCTTCAGGTAAGCCATGTTCTAATACCTGTTGGGTAATACGCTTAACAAATTTTGTGGTGGGTTTAAAATCAGCTTTCATGCTATAATCAAGTAATGAAAACCCAATCGCAGGAATCCCTTCAATACCCGCTTCTACAGCTGCACTCATGGTTCCAGAATATATTACATTTACAGAAGCATTAGAGCCATGATTAATGCCGCTAACTAATAAATCTGGTTGACGGTCAAGTATTTCTTGGGTTCCAATTTTTACGCAGTCGGCCGGTGTTCCCGAACAACTATACTCTTTAATTTCAGAATATTTATCGATAGTCACAGGATCGCAATATAAATTATCGCTGATAGTTATTGCATGTCCCATGCCACTTTGTGGTCGATCGGGTGCGACAACAACAACCTCACCTAAAGTTTTCATTATAGAGATTAAATGCCGAATACCAGGTGCTGTAATTCCATCGTCATTGGTGACTAAAATGAGTGGTTTTTTGTTCATAACCTAAATTTTAGGTCAAAAGTAAAACTTTATAGGAGATTTAAGCCTGTTTATTAGGTTTAACAAATTATTAGTTGAATACGATTGATTTTACATTAATTTTAAATTTAAATTGAAGTCATTAAAGTTCAATTTTTTGTTTATTTGAAGATATTTTAAATTATGAAGAAAAACATATTTGTACTATTTGTCATTACTGTACTTTCTATCACATCGTGCAGTTTTACCACCAAGAAATTTGATAGCGATTCAGATAAAGATAAAGTGCTTATTGAACTGATCAGTTTTGTGATTAATCAAGGGCATTACGATATGAAAGCCATGGACGATGCTTTTTCAAAAGCCCTTTACAAAGATTTTATGGGTACGCTAGACCCAATGAAACGCTATTTCACCCAAAAGCAAATTAACGACTTAACAGCTTATAAAACTGAATTAGATGATGCCATAAAAGGCAAAGACATCTCTTTTTTTAACCAAGCCCACCAAGACTTACAAACTCAAATGAAGGTCACTGAAGACTTTTATGTTGAAATTTTAGATAAGCCTTTTGATTTTAGTAAAGATGAAAATATTTCAACAGACTATGATGAATTAAATTATGCTAAAAACAACCGAGAGCTTAAAGAGCGCTGGCGTAAACAACTGAAGTTTACAACTTTATCAAACTACACCGACTTAGTTGAAGAACAAGAACAACGCCAAAAAGATGAAGATGACTTTGAACCTAAGTCTTTAGATTCACTAGAAATTGAAGCGCGCGAACTAACTAGAAAATCGCTCAAAAATTTCTATTCAACCATGAGCGATTTAGAGCGTAAAGACTGGTTTGGTATTTATATCAACAGTATTGTAAGCCAATTTGATCCACACACGAATTACTTAGCACCGCAAGATAAAGAGCGTTTTGATATCTCAATGTCAGGAAAATTAGAAGGTATCGGTGCACGCTTACAAAAACAAACCAACAACATTAAAATTGTTGAAATTATTTCTGGTGGACCTGCTTGGAAAAACGGAAAGCTAGAAGTTGGTGATGTCATTCAAAAAGTCAAACAAGAAGACGAAGACCAAGCGGTAACAATTACAGGTATGCGACTCAGTGATGCCGTAGAGCTAATCAAAGGGCCAAAATCTACAGTGGTAACATTAACCGTTAAGAAAGTAGACGGTAAAATTGAAAATATTTCAATAGTTAGAGATGTTGTTGAAATTGAAGAAACCTACGCCAAAACTGCAGTGACTAAGAAAGAAAATCACAATTATGGCATCATCAATTTACCAAAATTTTATTTTGATGTTAATAATTACAAAAACAGAAATGCCGCATCTGATATAAAAAAAGAAATTGAGCGCCTTAACCAAGAAAATGTCGAAGGACTTATAATCGATTTAAGGAATAATGGTGGTGGTTCACTCTCAACAGTTGTTGATATTGCAGGCTTTTTTATTAAAAATGGGCCTGTTGTTCAAGTAAGAGATCGTAAAAACGATGTTGAAGTTTTAAAAGACACCGACCGTAATATATTGTGGAATAAACCCTTAGTTATTTTAGTCAATGAATTGTCAGCCTCAGCTTCTGAAATTTTAGCGGCAGCCATGCAAGATTACAAGCGAGCTATTATTATTGGGAGTAAGCAAACCTACGGTAAAGGCACTGTTCAAAATGTGGTTGACCTTAACCGTTGGATGAAAAATAGTACATTTGGTGATATGGGCGCTTTAAAAATTACCACACAAAAATTTTATCGAATTAATGGCGGCTCTACGCAGTTAAAAGGTGTCGAAAGCGATGTTCCTGTTCCAGACCGTTACTCATACATCGATATTGGAGAACGCGATTACGAAAACCCAATGCCATGGGATAAAATTGCAGCCGCTTCTTATTCAGCCTGGGATGGTTATAAAAATTACGATGAAGTCGTTAAAAATTCTACCAAGCGTTTAAATCAAAACAAAGTGCTTCAATTAATTGACGATAATGCAAAATGGATCAAGTCTCAAAGAGACATGAATACCTTTAGTTTAAATTATGAAATCTACAGAGCAGAACAAGACGACATGCGCCAACAGTCTAAACGCTTTGAAGAAATCAATGACTACTCTAATAATCTGGATTTTAAAGCCTTACCTTACGAAATGGCTAAATTTAAAAGCGACACGGCTTTAGCTGAAAAACGTAAGCGCTGGTACAAAAGCCTATCAAAAGATGCTTATGTAGAAGAAGCCATTCAAGTTTTAAGCGAACTTGAAACAAAGGTAAATTATAAAGTGGCCGAAAAGTCTGTAAAACCATAAACCGCTGTGGTGTGGTTAAATAAACATTCACAAACCTACTTGGCGCTCCAAAAATTCAAAAGAAATTTTTGGGGCGTTTCTAGTTTTGTTTATGTCGTTTTAATCAGTTTAGTTGCCATATTAGCCTACATTATTGCACCAGATAATTCGGTAAATGCTAACCAAATGGCTTTGAGTATACATTCTAAACCACCAGGATTTAAAGCAAAAGGTTTTTATAAAACAGCGGTTGTAAACGAAAATAGTACTTGGTTTTTAACAGGTAAATCAGCTTCAGCAGAATTTGTTCCTATTGAAAATTATCAACTCAAAAATGATAGTTTATTTTACAATACTTATGGTATTTCTCAAACTAAATTCGATCAGGTTATTCCGCTATCTGAGGTAAGTTCAAAAAACAATTCAATCATTCACAAGCAAACCTACTGGCTCGGCACTGATAAGTATGGCCGAGATTTATTAAGCCGTTTACTTATCGGAAGCCGAATATCCCTATCAATTGGATTTGTGGCTGTTTTTATTTCGCTTCTTATCGGCATCAGTTTAGGCGCTATTGCAGGTTATTTTGGTGGCAAAGTAGACCAAGCCATTATGTGGCTTATCAATGTTACTTGGTCTATACCAACACTTTTATTGGTTATTGCCATTACGCTTGTGTTAGGTAAGGGCTTTTGGCAGGTATTTATAGCAGTTGGACTCACCATGTGGGTAGAAGTGGCAAGAGTTGTCCGTGGACAATTTATCAGTTTAAAAAATGAGCAATATATTATCGCCGCTAAAACATTGGGCTTAGGCCATCGCAGCATCATGTTTAAACATATTTTACCCAATGCCATCGCGCCCGTTATCGTTATTTCAGCAGCTAATTTTGCAGCTGCTATTTTAATTGAAAGCGGTCTTAGTTTCTTAGGGATTGGTGCACAACCTCCTATTCCGAGCTGGGGTGCCATGATTAAAGATCACTACAGCTATATTATTGTTGGTAAAGCTTATTTAGCAATTATTCCTGGTTTAGCCATCATGTCGCTAGTTATGGCATTTATGCTTATCGGTAATGCACTTCGCGATGCTTTAGACGTTAAATCATAAAAAAATTATCATTTAATCAATTTTGGAATGATATTAGATAGGTATTTACTGTCTTTAAAAATAAATTTTATGCGCAAAATTAGCTGCTTAGTTGTAATTCTTGGTCTATTTATGGCTTGTCAAAATAAACCTAGCCAACGCATTATTGCCGAGTCTTCTGGAAACCTTAACGAATTAAATGTTATTGTTGAAAATGAAGATTGGAATGGCAAATTAGGCGAACATATTAGGGATGTATTTGCCGCCGATTTTAAAGGCTTACCGCAACAAGAGCCACAATTTAACCTTAGACAAATTCCACCTGAAATATTTACAGGCTTTGCCCGTAAAAACCGAATTTTCATCAAATTTGAAAACACCAGACAACCACAAGTTCAACGCTTAGTTGATAGCTTTGCTCAACCTCAAGTCGGTTATTTATTTGGTGCTAACTCAACAACAGCTTTTGACTCACTTCTCAGAGCCAATGCCAACCGAATCATAAACGACCTGCAAGCCACTGAAATTAAAGAACGCCAAAGACGCATTGCTAAATCATTAAAAGATGACCAAGCCATTAGAGACGAATTTAATATCAGCTTAAATCTACCCACAGCTTATCGCTATGCTAAAACAGAAGACAACTTTATTTGGCTAAGAAAAGACATCAAACATGGCAGTATGGAGCTAACCATTTACGAAGTGCCAGCCCAAAGTATTGAGAAAAACGATAGTATTCTAAAAAATATCATTCAAGTACGCGACAGTATCGGCAAAGTTAAAATTCCTGGACCTACCGAAGAGAGTTTTATGAGCACTGAAAAAGCATATGCACCTTACCTATTTGAAACTAAAATCGATGGTAAATTTGCCTATGAAGTTAAAGGGACTTGGGAGGTTAAAGGCTTTTTCATGGGCGGTCCCTTTTTAACTTATGCGGTTAAAAATACAACTGATAACACCTACCTGATGCTAGAAGGTTTTGTCTTTAAACCTTCAGCCTCTAAACGGACACAAATGATTGAAGTTGAAGCCATTTTACGTTCTGCTCAATTTATAAAATAGACTTCAAGTTGCACTGTACACCTTAAAAACTTCAGTTGTTGTTATAAGCCATTGCTGGAGTTTTTTTTAAAAAAATCGAGATGCTATAATCTTTAGTTTTCCTGTCATTCGTCATATTCGACTTTTTCTAATTTTATTATCTTGGTTTTTTTAAATTCTAAGGCATGAAATTATCAGAAGTAAAATTAGAAAAGTTCAGAAATTTAATCACCAATAAATTTCTTATTTATAACAGCCTATTCACCAACCTACCCAACGAAAACATCAAACACACTGGCGTTTATGTGCCTTTACTTCAAAAAATGAGCTTGGATTATTACAAGCAAAAGTTAAGCCCAGATCAAGTCATAACCGATTTCTTAAAGCAGCACACCACAGTTAAAACCACCGAAGAAAAATTTGATTTCTTGTTTAGAATGGTGCAGTATATAGAACGCCAAGTTGTCCTGTTTGATAGTGTTGAAGATGCCGCCTTTAGCGAATTTAACAAAGCTGGCATCGACGCATTTTTTGAAAATAACAAGCTTGACTCTGAAACCATACAGCACTTTAAAAACTTTGGTGTTCGGGTGGTATTTACAGCACACCCAACTCAATTTTACCCTAACACGGTGCAAGGCATTATGCACCAATTAAGAGAAGCCATAAAAATAGACGACATTCAACAAATTGATAAGAGCTTACAACAGCTAGCCTTTACGCCTTTCATCAATAAAGAAAAGCCAACACCATTTCAAGAAGCCAAAAGCATTATTTTCTATTTAAGATATGTGTATTACCAAACTTTGGGTAGACTTTACCATAAAATTTGTGACCGATTAGAAGTTGAACCTGACTTTAACCCACAATTGCTTCAACTTGGCTTTTGGCCAGGTGGTGACCGCGATGGCAACCCTTTTGTTCATGCTGAAACAACTCAAGACGTAGCCAGCGAGCTAAGAACTTCAATTATGAAATGTTATTATCACCATTTAAAATGGCTGATGAAAAAAATAAGCTTTAGAAAGACTGAAACTCTTTTAAACAACTTAAAGCAGCAATTGTATCGCCAGATATTTCAAGAAGAGGCATCACTTAGTGCTCAAGAAATCCTAGCGACACTAGAAGAAGTCAAAGCGATTGTAATTACAAACTACAACAGCCTTTTTATCGATGAAATTAACGACTTTATAGGTCGTGTTCATTTATTTGGCGCACACTTTGCTTCCTTAGATATTCGTCAGGATGCCTCCATTCATACTCAAGTGATCACGGAAATTGTTCAAAAAGAATTTAATCTGAACTGGAAAAACCTAAATGAAGACCAACAAGTTGAACTTTTAACTCAACATGAAACCAAAGCAAAACCAGGAGAATACACCAACGAGCTTACTAGCGATACGCTAAAAAACGTACAACAAGTGCAATCACTTCAGCAAAAAAATGGTTTAAAAAGCGTGCATCGCTACATCATTTCAAACGCTGAAAAAATTACAGATGTATTAAACGTTTATGGCTTATTTAAATTTTCTGGTTATAAGGATAAAGACCTTAATATTGATATTGTCCCGCTGTTTGAAACCATGCAAGGCATGAGCAATGCACATCATGTCATGAAAAGCCTTTATGAAAACAAAACCTACCAATCACACTTAAAAGCCCGTCAAAACGAGCAACATATCATGCTAGGTTTTTCTGACGGCACAAAAGACGGCGGCTATTTAAAAGCCAATTGGGAAATTTTTAAAACCAAAGAAACCCTAACTAAGCTTTCGCGTGAGTATGGCATTAGCGTCATCTTTTTTGATGGTCGTGGCGGTCCGCCAGCACGTGGTGGTGGTAAAACTCATCAATTTTATGCCTCACAAGGTCCTGATATCGAAAATAAAAACATACAATTAACCATTCAAGGACAAACCATTACTAGCGTATTTGGTACGCATGAACAAGCCTCTTATAACTTTGAGCAACTCTTATTGTCGGGCATTAAATCTAACCAAAGTAAAGCCTTAAGTGATAGACTTAAAACTGTGATGGGCGACTTGTCAGACCTCAGCTATCAAAAATACCTTGACTTAAAAAACCACGAATTATTTACGGGCTACTTAGAAAACATGACGCCTTTAAAACAATATGGCGCTACTAACATTGGAAGCCGGCCAACGAAGCGAAAACCAAGTGCTCAACTAGAATTAAAAGATTTAAGAGCTATACCGTTTGTCGGTTCTTGGAGTATGATTAGACAAAATATTCCAGGGTATTATGGCTTAGGCACTGCCTTAGAACACTATAAAGACCAATTTGAAATGGTTGAAGAATTATACCAAGCATCTGATTTTTTCAAATCATTAGTGCATAATAGCATCATGTCTATGAAAAAAACCTATTTCCCACTCACGGCTTACATGGCTGAACATTCTACTTATGGTGTGTTTTGGAAAGATTTACGAGAAGAATATCTACTGACTAAAAAATGGGTGCTTCAACTGACAAAACAAAATGAATTGATGGAAAATGAACCGAGGGCAAGACAGTCTATAAGTGCACGAGAAAAAATTATTTTACCTTTACTCAGCATTCAGCAACACGCCTTAATTCAAATGCAGAAAAAGGATGCCGACTTTGATACTTATGAAAAATTAGTCATACGCTGTTTATTTGGTAACATTAACGCTAGCCGTAACTCAGCTTAAATGAGTATATTTTTAAATAATAAACGAGGATGAACAGTTTGTGTTCATCCTCGTATTAATTCATAGCTTCAATTAGGTTGATCAATACCTAAGTCATTAGTCATTTTAAGCTTCTTTTATAAAATAATTGACCGCTACAGGCTCGCAAAATCTATTATATTTGCAAGCCATGAGCAAGACCAATATTAGTACAGCCCTAGCCGATTCAGCTAATTTCAAGCAATTAATAAATGCGCTTCAAGCTGAAGAAAAAGGCGTCGCACCAAAATTTAAACTTGACCATTTAGTGGGCTCGGCGGTTTCTTTTTACGTGGCCGAATGTTTCAAAAAACTCGACCAACCATTTTTACTGATTTTTGATGACAAAGAAGAAGCGGCTTATCATTTAAATGATTTAGAACAATTGCTCGGTGATGAACAAGTATTATTTTATCCTGGTTCTTATCGCCGACCATACCAAATTGAAGAAACCGACAACGCTAATGTTCTGCTCAGAGCTGAAGTTTTAAACCGCATTAATTCGCGTAAAAAACCATCAGTTATCGTGACTTATCCTGAAGCGCTATTTGAGCAAGTGGTCACTAAAGCTGAACTCAACAAAAGTATTTTAAAACTAAAACTAGAAGACCAATTATCAATCGACTTTGTGAATGAAGTCTTGTTTGAATACAAATTTAAGCGTGTTGATTTTGTAACTGAACCTGGCGAATTTTCGGTGCGTGGCGGTATTATTGATGTGTTTTCATTTAGCCATGATGAGCCTTACCGCATCGAGTTTTTTGGAGATGAAGTTGAAAGTATTCGCAGTTTTGATATCGAAACCCAACTCTCGACAGAGCGACACAAAAAAGTGTCGATTATGCCGAATGTTGAAAATAAAGCCCTAGATGAAAAACGCCAGAGCTTTATTGAGTATATTTCAAACCACAGCTTAATCATTCTTAAATCGCCTGACTTACTCGCCAAGCAACTAGACCTTTTGTTTGAAAAAGCGCAAACGGCCTTCGAACAATTAAGTAAACAAGTGAAGCATGCCCAACCTGCCGAATTGTTTTGTAATGCTGAACTCATCATGCAGCAGCTTGAGGCTTACCGCTTAATTCAGCTTAACGGTCAGGCTTATTTTCCAGCAACGACACATTTAAATTTTGACACGAAACCGCAGCCAGCCTTTAATAAAAAATTCGATTTACTGGTTGAAAACCTTAAAGAATACAACAACGCAGGCTTTACCAACTATATCTGCTGCGCTACCGAACAGCAAGCCAAACGCTTTAAAGATATTTTAAGCGAAATTGACGATAACTTAAGTTACCAAACTTCAGTTTTACCGCTACACCAAGGTTTTGTTGATGTTAATGCCAAAATTTTATGTTATACCGATCATCAAGTCTTTGATCGCTATCATAAATTCCACCTTAAAAATGGTTATGCCAAAAAGCAAGCCATTACGCTAAAAGAACTTACCAGCTTAGAAGTAGGCGATTATGTCACGCATATTGATCATGGCATCGGGCAGTTTGGTGGCTTGCAAAAAATTGATGTTGAAGGCCAGCAGCAAGAAGCCATTAAATTGGTGTATGGCGATCGCGATGTGTTGTATTTAAGCATACATTCCTTACATAAAATCTCTAAATACAACGGCAAAGACGGCAAAGCACCTAAAATTTATAAATTAGGAAGCAAAGCCTGGAAAAGCCTAAAGAAAAAAACCAAAACTAAGGTTAAGCAAATTGCCTTTGATTTAATAAAGCTATACGCCAAGCGTAAATTAGACCAAGGTTATCAATATGCGCCAGACTCATATTTACAGCACGAGCTTGAAGCTTCATTTATTTATGAAGACACACCCGACCAAGGTGCGGCAACTGAAGCGGTAAAAGCCGATATGGAAAGCCAACAACCGATGGACCGATTGGTATGCGGAGATGTGGGCTTCGGTAAAACTGAAGTCGCCATAAGAGCAGCTTTTAAAGCGGTTGATAATGGCAAACAAGTCGCGGTTTTAGTGCCAACCACGATTTTAGCTTTTCAACACCATAAAACCTTTTCTGAGCGCTTAAAAGATTTTCCCGTTACGGTTGATTACCTCAACCGTTTTAGAACCGCTAAAGAACGCCGCCAAGTTTTAGAAGAACTAGAAGCTGGAAAAATTGATATCGTGATCGGTACGCATCAATTGGTTAATAAAAATGTTAAATTTAAAGATTTAGGCTTATTGATTATTGATGAAGAACAAAAGTTTGGCGTCTCTGTTAAAGACAAACTTAAAACCATTAAAGCTAATGTAGATACTTTAACCTTAACCGCTACACCTATTCCGCGGACGCTTCAATTTAGTTTAATGGCCGCTAGAGATTTATCGACTATTAAAACACCACCACCTAATCGCTACCCGATTGAAACCCATGTAATTCGCTTTACAGAAGACCAAATACGGGATGCGGTAGCTTATGAAATTCAACGTGGCGGTCAAGTGTTTTTTATCAATAACCGCATCGAAAATATTAAAGAAGTCGCTGGGATGATTCAACGACTTGTACCTGATGCCAAAATTGGTGTCGGGCATGGCCAAATGGATGGTAAAAAACTCGAAAAACTCATGCTGGCGTTTATGAATAATGAGTTTGATGTATTGGTCTCTACCACTATCATAGAAAGCGGTTTAGACGTGACCAATGCCAACACCATTTTAATCAATGATGCGCATAATTTTGGAATTTCAGACCTGCACCAGATGCGTGGTCGTGTAGGCCGAAGTAATAAAAAGGCCTTTTGTTACTTAATTACGCCACCAACAAGCTTAATGACGCCAGATGCCCGTAAACGCATTACTGCTTTAGAACAATTTTCAGAATTGGGTAGCGGCTTTAATATTGCCATGAAAGATTTAGAAATTCGTGGTGCTGGCGATTTATTAGGTGGTGAACAAAGTGGCTTTATTGCAGATATTGGCTTTGATACCTACCAGAAAATCTTAAATGAAGCCATTGAAGAATTGAAAGAAAACGAGTTTAAAGAGGTGTATGAAGATGAAGCAAATGAAGTTGACCGCGTATTTGTAAAAGATGCCCAAATAGATACTGATTTTGAAATTTTGTTTCCTGACGATTACATCAATAGCGTTAAAGAACGCTTAAGCCTTTACACCAAGCTTAATAAAATTACAACTGAAGCCGACTTACAAGCTTTTGAAGCCGAACTTACCGACCGTTTTGGTGCGCTTCCAGTACCAACCCAAGATTTACTCGATTCGGTAAGATTAAAATGGATTGCTGCTAGTATGGGCTTAGAAAAGTTAATTTTAAAACAAAACCAGTTAATCGGGTATTTTATCGCCGACCAACAATCGCCTTTTTACCAAACCTCACGCTTTAGAGAAGTCTTACAGCATGTGCAAACGCATCCTCAACAATTTGTCTTAAAGGAAAAAGAAACCCGACAAGGTTTACGTTTATTACTCAAAAGCAAAGGGATGGACAGTATTAAAAAAGTGTACGAACTTTTACAGGTTTTTGAAACTGATTCCGCTACGCTTAAGGCATAAATGCTGAAACACCAAACACATGATTATAAATGTATTTAATTTGAAAAGCAGCAATTTTCGTTTCTAAAACAGGATAAAAAAAGCTTTGTTTTTTAAAAAACAAAGCTTTTGATTTTAGATATAGGCTTTACTTATTTGAAGCCGGCGTAACGGTTTGATTATCATTAACCATAAGCGGCGTTTTACCATCGGTTATAATTACTTTGGCGTTGTTAGATTTAGATAATTCTCTAAAAGCTTCAATGGCTTTGATGCGTATAATGCCATTGGTTAATCCTTCTGCAATAATTAATTGGGCATCTCGTTCGCCTTTAGCATTAATAATTTTTCTTTGAGCTTCTAAGGTTTCTTGCTTCAGTACAAACTCCATTCGCATGGCATCTTGCTCGGCTTGCAGTTTACGTTCAATAGAACTCGCTAAGCCTGGTGGCAGCTGTATTTGCTTCATTAATACCGCTATTAATTCAATTCCATCAGCTTGTTTTTCAAGATTAGTTCTCATCTTATTTAAAATTTCATCTTCTATCACGGCACGCATCCCTGAGTGCATATCTTTCGCAAAAAATTTAGCACATACATCTGAAGCAGCTGAACGGAATACACTGGTAATAACCGACTCATAATCTTGACCTAAGTTTTTAAGTACCGAGGCTACTTTGTTACCATCTAGACGATAAAGAATAGAAATTTCAGAATTAACACTTAAGCCTTCTTTACTAGGTAAGCTTAAAAAGAGTTTAATGTTTTTAGTTTGGGTAGACTCTTTAATCACCCGACTTGTGAGCGGATTAAAATAAACGGTTCCTTCAGTGTTGACCTCATCAGATAATTGACCTAATTTTTGTTTAATCCCAACTTCTCCAGGCCTGATGACCGCACAACTGCTCGTTAGTACAACGGCTAATTCTGCTAAAAAAATGTGTTTTGTTTTCATGATCTAATTTTTTTAGCTAAAAATAAACCAGAAACACAGTTGCTAATTTCTGATTTACAAATAGTTAACTATTAATAATTTAAATATAGTTTATAAGTATTTTTTTGGGATGAGGAATAAGTAAACTTTTAAAACAAGTTTTTCTTGTAACTGAAGGCTTAGCCTTAACCGATGTATCATTGAGATTGTAATGATGATGTGATGATATATGCTAGCTTCAAAAGTCTGAGCTAATTTGAGTACAGTTGAGTTACAAAAACGTTTTCTCAAAAAAACAAGCACAAACCTAGGAAAAGCCCTTGTAATCACTTATTTTGCTAAGACTTTTAAATAGCCTTCAAATGCAACTTGAACCCTTTATAGCCAATTCAGATTTAAAGCTTGACCAATATCCTACGCTACCCGAGCAGCAAATACGTAAAAAAACACTCAAAAAGCAATTGCGGAAAGAACGCCGACAACTTGGTGAGATGCAAAATACACTGTATGCGCATGGCAAATATTCGGTCTTAGTTTGTATTCAAGGTATGGATACGTCTGGAAAAGACAGCTTAATTAGAGAGGTGTTTAAAGATTTTAATGTGCGCGGTGTGGTGTCTCATAGCTTTAAAAAACCTTCAAGCCAAGAACTTCAGCATGACTTTTTATGGCGACACTATAAAGCCTTGCCTGCGCGCGGTAAATATGCGGTGTTTAACCGTTCGCATTACGAAAATGTTTTAATTTCAAGGGTAAAACCCCAAATTGTACTACATGAAAACTTACCACATATTAACAGCTTAGGCGATATAACACCAGATTTTTGGGAAACGCGTTTACAACAAATCAATCATTTTGAGCAAAACATTCATCAAAATGGCTGTATTATCTTTAAGTTTTTTCTGCACATCTCTAAAGATGAGCAAAAACACCGACTGCTCAGACGCCTCAACAATCCGAATAAACAATGGAAGTTTTCGCCAGAAGACTTAAAAGACCGCGCGCTATGGGACGATTATATCAGCTGTTATGAAGAAGCCATATCGGCCACCTCAACACCACATGCGCCTTGGTATATCATTCCTTCAGACTCTAAGCATCATGCGCGCTTACTCGTGGCTCAAATTATCAAAGCAAAGATGCAAACCTATACTGATATTAAAAACCCGCGTTTACCGCAAGAGCTTCAGCAGCAGATTGATCATTACAAAGCCGAGTTGCATCAATCTTAAGCATTTGCCCTCTTATTGGTCAGGTTTAAACAGGGCAAAACCATTAACTTCAACTGGGTTGATCTTCATAAATAAAAATCGCTTCAATGTCCGTTTTAAACAATCGGGCCAGTTTAATGGCCAAGACTAAACTGGGGTCAAATTTTCCTTTTTCAATGGCATTAATGGTTTGTCGAGAAACTTCAACCGCTTTAGCCAATTGGTCTTGGGTGTAGTCGTGTTCAGCCCGTAAGACTTTCAATTTGTTTTTCATGCGTAGCGTTTTCTGTTAATGAGTAGCGCCAGCATATAAGTAATGCCAATAAAACCAACTAAAAAGCCAATTTCTGCATTAAAGCTAATGAGGTTGGTTTGGTCGAGTAACGAAAAGCTTAAGCCTACAATCACGCTTAAACCTAAGGTAATGGCTAGGGCTTCTGTGTGTATTTTTCGCTGTAGCTCGTCCATGGCATTAAAATAACGGCGGTTAGCAATAATCATCATCACGCCATTCACTAAATTAACCGCAATGGCTAAGGTGGTGAGAACTTGATGCTCGTCCCAAATAAATTTTGGACCAAAGGTCGCTAAAGCTAAGGTAGCCACCCAAGACCAGGTCCAGCCGGCTAATTTTAAAGTGTGTTGTTTTAAATTCTTCATCATCAGTTGAGATTAAATGTGTAAAAATGTAAATAAGACTTTACAAATATACAATAAAACTTTACAATGTCAAGTTTATTTTACATTTTTATAGAATTAAGGCTTTTTGTAAACCCTGTTTTAATACACTCTTAATACATTAGCTATACTTTAGCTATACTGAAGCCCTACTGAAGCTTTAAAAACAAATAGATTAAAGTTTAGGCTAAAAATAATTTATACCATTTTTGTTAAAATTTAAATTTTATTTTCTTGAAACACCCATTATAACAGAGATTTCGCGATTGTTAATAACTATTTGTCTATCATAAGCTAGTATACGTCAATAAGGCTTATTATAGTGAGCACACTTTTTATAAGTGTAGATGGTAACAGGATGCTAGCTGACTGCTATTCTTTATCAACCAAGACCTTGCTAGCGGGCAAAATAATTTAATAATATGGTTAATTTAAAAGTTAACAGCAGAAAGAACCCTCAGGACAATCAGGCGCCTGAGTTGTTTTACTTACGAGCTATTAAAAAAGGGCTTGTTGATTTTGAACGCCTGGCCTATTTAATTTCTAACCAGTCTACGGTGCGAGAGCCCGACTGTTTAGCGGTGTTGCGTGCTTTAGAGCATAATATGCTAGACCAGTTAGGCCAAGGTCATGTGGTGCAGTTAGGAAGTTTAGGTAATTTTCAAGTGGGTGTACGTTCTGAAGGCACAGCAACCGCCGAAGAACAAAGCCCTGCTAATGTACGCAGTGTGCATTTAAACTACCGCGCTGGTAAGCGCATAAAAAAAGCGCTTAAATCGCTAGATTATACTTTGATTACGACCCAAAGCTAGCAGTTTAAAGCACTTTTTTAAGTTTGTTATGGCCCGAAGATACACATCTTCGGGCTTTTTTTGTCATTTTTTTAAAAAAAATTTGTCTTGTTGTTGGCTTAAAACATAACCTAAGTTTTTAAAAACTTATGCTATGTTTGGCCAAACTTATGATAAGTCTACGAATACTTATGCTAAGTTTTTAGGTTAGCGCCGCTTATTCATAAAAATGCCCTTGATGTGGACACTCATCGGGTTTTTTGTTTTGCCATTGCCAATTATCAATGTACTCTACCAAGTTAGGGTACTTTACACTGCTTTCGTCATTATCAAAATAAAGTTTAATACCGTCTTCCCTATCTGTTTGCCCATTCATTTCGGCTAACAATTCATAAAAATCTTTACCACCAAACATACCGTAACCGTTGTAATTTGACTCTTCCCAGATATTGCCTTTATCGTCTAGCATAAAAACAGTAAAAGCGCTCCCAGAGTAGCAATTAGCAATACTTTTGTTTGTGTCTTGTGTCATCCAACTAAAAAATCCCATAATTTTATTATTTTTAAAAAATGAGAGACCTTTCGGTCCCTCAAGTTTTGGCAATTAAATTAGCGTACAAGTAATATGATCATTATCTTGCATAACTGAATTTTGTATTGCCTTCTTAACGTGTCGATACAAATATATATCATTATTGATATATAAACAAATAATTTTTATCAAAAATGATAGATTTTTTTGAAAGATTAGATAAATACATGATTTACAAAGGTTTAAATGATAATAAATTATCTAAAGAAACTGGTATATCTAATGGTCTTATTGGTAAAGCAAGAAAAAGAGGGTCGCTTTCAGGTCAAAATATATCAAAATTGATAAACACTTATCAAGATTTGTCAGCCGACTGGTTGTTTCGTGGTGAAGGAGAAATGATTAAGGTAAATGAAAAAAACGACAATCATATTGAGGACAAAGACTATGTGATAAAATTACAAAAGAAAACTATTGAAGCCTTAGAAGATAAAATTAAACGATTGGAAAAAGGTAAGAAATAGAAAACCATTAACGTGTCATGTCAAAAATAAAATTAAAAAAAGCTGAAGAAATTATTGATGAAATAATTGATCAGTATGCTTATAGTGGCGACTCTAATAGACCATGGATAATTGGTTTTAGTGGTGGCAAAGACTCTACCGTTTTATTAACCTTAGTTTGGACAGCCTTAAAACGGTTCAAAAAGCAAGCACCAATGCCATTTCAATTAAAAAGGCCTGTGCATGTGGTTTGTAATGATACTATGGTAGAGAATCCTATTATTTCTAATTACGTTGATGATGTTTTATCAAAAATAGATCATGAAGCTCGTGAACAAGGACTCCCCATTTTTGTTCAAAAAACAACACCTAAATTAGAAGAATCGTTTTGGATCAATGTTTTAGGAAAAGGTTATCCCGTCCCAAATAATACGTTTAGATGGTGTACAGATCGGTTAAAAATTAAGCCTACTTCAAACTTTCTTTTAGAGCAAATTGATAAAATGGGTGAAGCTATCGTTTTACTCGGTACACGATATGAAGAAAGTGCCACGCGTGAGCGTTCTATGAAAAAGCATGAAGTAGAAGGAAGCCGTTTATCTAAGCACGGAACCACACCAAACACCTATGTTTATGCACCAATAAAAAGCTTAATGCTTGAAGAAGTTTGGTATATCATTAATGCTGTGCCTTCGCCTTGGGGTTTTGATAATTCAATTTTATTTCAAATTTATGCGGACGCTAGTGCTGATGACTATGAATGTCCGACAGTAGTGACCAATAAAAAACATTCTTCTTGTGGTCAATCACGTTTTGGTTGTTGGACATGTACCGTTGTAAAACAAGATAAATCTATGTCTGCTCTTATAGAAAACGGACAAGAATGGATGGCACCACTTTTAAAATTTAGAAACAATTTAGTTGACAATAGAAATATAGGCGAGAACCGAATGCCTAAAAGAAGAAACGGTGCTCCTGCAGTAGATGATGATGGACGAAACTTTGGACCTTATACTCCAAAATATCGTGCAGATACTTTAAAAGAACTTTTAAAAACACAAAAAGAAGTACAAAAAGACCGACCACATATTACCTTAATTAATAACCAAGAATTAATTGCCATTCAAGTCATCTGGAATAGAGATATGATTTTTGAATATAGCGTTTCTGAGATTTACAAAGAGGTGTACGGTAAAAATATAAGCACAAACAACATTAAATCTTTAGATGATACTGAGCGAAGAATCCTTAAAGAAACTTGTGAAGATGATGCCAATTACTATCATTTGATTGATAATTTAATTTCCCTGCAAGAATCAAAAACTTTAATGCTTTCTAAATACGGATTGCATAATGATGTAGAACGAAGAATCGAAGAGTTTGTAAACAAAAGCTTATAATGCGAATTGACCAGATTGAAATAAAAAACTTTAGAATTTACAAAGGGAGCAATCTTATAGATTTTAAGAAAAAAAAGAAATCAAATATTTACTTGATTGCAGGTAAGAATGGCTTTGGTAAAACCAGTTTTTTAACTTCCTTAGTCTGGGTTTTTTACGGTAAGCTAATCGCTCAAGTAGAAGATAAATACCGCAAAGACATCAAAAAAGCAGGTGGTTATCAAGATTACCTTGATACACAGTTCAATAATGAAATAAAACTAAGCTCAGCGCCTAAAATCATGGAAGTGAATGTCACTTTAAGTGATGTAGTTATACCGTCAGTACCCTGCAAAAAGGTGGAAATAAAAAGAACTTACAATTTTGAAACCAAGGAAGAAACTTTACAATTGCTTATAGATGGTAGCGAAAATGAATTAACAAAAGATGTGGGTTATGAAGTTTTTATTAATGATTTTCTTCTACCTAGAGAAATTGCTAAGTTTTTCTTTTTCGATGCCGAAAAAATTGTTTCGTTAGCAGAAGCTAAATCTAAATCCGAATTAAGAAGTTTAAGTAAAGCTTATTCTGAGGTACTTGGGATCAAAAAATACGAAGAGCTCAAACGCAACTTAGAAGTGCTACTTTCTAACTTAAGAAGACGCGGTGTTTCTGAACAAGAAAAAGAGAAACTCAACCAACTTATTGCTAAAGATCAAGAGCTTAGCAAGCTCATTGATTACAATCAGGAACAGCAAGATGACCTTGACATTAGAGCGTCTAATTTAAAAGCAAAATCTGATGCACTTCAAGAAAAATTAATTAGAGAAGGAAACGCTATTACTTTAGAAGAACTCAAAGCTTTAAAAAAGGAACGTGAAGACCTTAAAAAAGCAATTGAAGTCACTAAACAAAAGCTTAAAAAACATTACGAACTTTTACCATTCTTAATCGCAAGTGAACAAGTAGAACAACTTAAAAATCAATTAGAGCTTGAAAGTAAGGTACAGAACCACCATTTTAGTTTAAGTATTTATAAGTCTAAACTGGAAACATTCAGCCAAGAATTAATTAAAGATTTATCTGGAATAACAGATGATAAAAAGGTACAGCAACAACTCGAAGAGCTCACAAAAAAAGCCTATAAACGTGAACTTAAAAAGGAAGAAAAAGCAAATGCTTTAGATCAATCTAAAGTATTACTTGACTTTACAGAAGAAGAACACCGTGAATTTTTAGCTTTATATAAGCATTTGCAAACCAGTTTTAAGTCACAGATTGAGCAATTAGTTCAAGAAGAAAAAAACAACCGAATTAATTACAGCCGTGTTAGCCGAAAAATAAAACAAGGTGAAGCTAGAAAAGATAATCACTTAGCCAAAAAACTGAGAGATGAGAAACAAAAAATTGACCAAGCTTTAAACCAAATTAAAGAAGATAAAAATAAGTTAGCTGAAGAGTTTGGCAGTTTAAATTCTCAACACACATCCCACAAAAAAGTTTTATCTGAATTTGAGAAGAACTTTAATTTAATTGAACAAGACCTTAAAAAGTATCAAGTCACAGAGAAGTTACTTAATAAAATTAAAACGGTTATTGGTCGTATAAAAGAAGAAAAAAAGTTTGCCCTACAAAAAACTATTGTGTTAGGCTTAAAGCGTTTGATGCACAAAGACAATTTTGTAAAAGATGTACAAGTAAACATCCGAGAAGATGTGATGGATATTGATTTAATTGGTGAAAACAACAATATTATTGATAAAGATAACTTGTCTAAAGGTGAGCAACAATTATATGCTACTGCTTTACTAAAAGCTTTGGTAGATGAATCTGGCATTGAATTCCCCGTATTTATAGATAGTCCATTGCAAAAATTTGATAAAGACCACTCTAAAAATATTATAGAAGAGTTTTACCCTAATATTTCTAATCAGGTAGTTTTATTCCCACTGCTTGAAAAAGAGTTGACAGAAAAAGAATATAACTTGATGAAACCAAACTTAAGCCAAGTATATATGATCCAGCATAACGAAACTGGCTCAGCCTTCCAGCAATACAAATTAAACCAATTGTTTAAAGCTTTTAAAGAAGAA
The DNA here is from genome assembly GCF_900129035.1 of Psychroflexus salarius. Classification (GTDB taxonomy): domain Bacteria; phylum Bacteroidota; class Bacteroidia; order Flavobacteriales; family Flavobacteriaceae; genus Psychroflexus; species Psychroflexus salarius. The sequence goes on from NZ_FQTW01000006.1 coordinate 124,798, forward strand.
GACCATGTTTACGCACGTTAGAACTAGTAAAGCCAATAAAGAAGTGGTATCTCAATTGACCAGAAAACTTAATTTGGGTGCAGAAAACGTGATTGCCCGCATTGCTTTGGCTTACTCTTTAAAAACCAATAAAAAACTTGATTTAAGCGACATCCAAGATTCTGGTGGTAAAGAATATTCTCGAAAAGTTTTATTTGGCGATTATGATAAATACTATTTAGCTTTAGTGGCTCAACATTATCAATTACATATTAGCAATCAAGATTTGGGGAAATATGTGAAGATGCATGTTGATGATGGGTTGGATTTAATAAAAGATAAAAATCATTTTAAAGATACGCTTAACCTTTTTACTTAAAAACAATTATGGATAAAGAAAATAAATTTAGAAAGATAAATTATTCTAAGATAAAACTAGATCCTGAAAACCCGAGACTACCTGGTTCATTTAGAAGAGGTAGGAAAGAAGAAAAAGATCTAATTAACTGGATGTTATTAGAGGCAGCTACAGTTGAGCTCATGTACGCAATCGGACAAAATGGTTACTTTATTGGAGAACAACTATTAGTCGTTGAAGATAAAGAAAACCCTGAAAATTATATAGTAATTGAAGGGAACAGAAGATTGACTGCGGTGAAGCTTCTTAACGAACCTGAGTTAGCAAATGTTAAGAAATCTGCTATTAGTGAGGTTATTGAAAATACTGAAGAAAGACCACAAGACATACCTTGTCTTGTTTTTGAAGATAAAAGTGAAATTTTAAAATATCTAGGCTTCAGGCACATAACTGGTATTAAGTCGTGGAAACTTCTGCAAAAGGCAAGTTATTTGTATGATGTTTATCATAATGAGTTTGATGATAAAAACTTTATTACTAAATGTAGAAATATTGCAAAAAATATTGGAAGTTCATCAAACTATGTTAGGAGGTTAATCACAGCCTTTAATATTTTCAAAAAGGTAGAAGACGAAGGGTTTTATTCAATTTCAGGATTAGATGACACTAAGTTTCACCTTAATTATCTCGTAGATGCTCTTAATAAAAAGAATATCAAAGAACATATTGGAGTTAACATCAATTCTAATACTCCTTTGAAAGATTTAAATCAGAAAAATTTAAAAGAATTAATTTTTTGGTGGTTTGAAAAAACTGAAGGGCTTCCTAGAGTAATTGGAGATAGTGATGGTTTAAAAAAATTGGATTTAATTTTAGGAAGTGAAAAAGCACTAGAAGCATTTAGAGATGGTAAAAGTATAGACGATTCGGTTGAACTAACTAAGGATATAGATTCAATATTTAGGACAGAAATAATAAAATCACTTGAAAGACTTGAAAGTGCTGATAATTTAACTCATAAGGTAGAAGATTTTTATTCAAATCTATATGAAGATTTAAAAATGATAAGAAAGCTAGCACTTAAAATAAAAGAATACAAAGACCAAATTGAAGATTCAAAAGATGAGTTTTAAAAGTAATATTAATGAAGCATACACCAACTATAAGGGTATCGACAAGCCAGATTACAAAAGACATGACTTAACTGCTTATACTGATTTTTTGGAGCTGATGTCTCTTTTTTCAAATTCAGATGGTGTCACAAGAGGAGATTTTCAAGATAGATTATTTGGAACAGATGATTATGATAAAGCCGAAATTAGGGATAAAGATGAAATCTTTGTGAATAATATTTTTGAAAAGGCTATTCAAAGGTCAGTATTATACTCTGATAACTACCCATTCTATATTGAAAAAAATCAATCTGAAATATTGAGATTAAAAAATGGATTAAATGACTCGAGAAAGTTATATCTTTTATTACTGGTTTGCTCTAACTTAAACATTTTCAATTCATTTCAAAACCTCCTTACTAGTGAATTTGAGAAATTATCTGCAATAACTTTAAAAGACTTTTTACCAAAAAATGCTGTCGTAAAAGAATTTGGGGAAAACTCTGATTATAGAGGTAATACAATTACAAAAATCACAAATCTTGCTAATGATGCTGGGCTAAAACTAAATGATGAAGAAATTGAAGATATTAGTCCTTATAATTCTAAAGAAAAAGGATGTGACATTTTTTCATGGATTAATTTCGATGATTCGAATAAAAACAAATTGGTCTTTATTACACAATGTACTTGTCAAAAAATATTTGAGTCAAAGCTATCGGAAGTAAATAGATTCGCAGAATATTTTAACTTTTATAAAAAAGAGCCAATTCAGTTATTTTTTATACCCTTCAGTTACGTAAATCGTGAAAAAAAATTTGAGAACACTAATAAATTCATAAAAGACTACCTATACTTCGAAAGATTCAGAATCATAACTACTTGCAAAAGCTTGAATTTTTCCGAATTTCAAGCTTCCAAAATAATAGATGAACTTATTGAATATCAAGAAAATTATATTGAATGAATCTTACTCATTCATCAAATCCACAAACAAATAACTAGAATTAATCAAGTTATCATTTTCCCATTCTTCTTGGAGATATTGTAAACCACCATTAGCATAGCTTTCAATAAACTCCACAATATTGCTAACAACAACGTTAAGTTCTTTTTCGTCCATATCTTCCAAATCATTCCAGTCAAACCCAATTTCTTCACTATGACTAAAAACAATCATCAATAAAAAATCGACCAGACTAGAATCACGTTTCCATTTGCCTATTTCTACAAAATCTTTGGTTGAGTTTCTGGGTGGTAAGGGTAGTTTTAAACCTTTTTTTAAGCCCAACCTAAAGGCATAAATATAGAGCTCATAAATAGGTCCAAATTGACTGTATTCTGATTTTGATTGTCCTTTGTTAGCAAAAGCTTCAATAACAGGAATCTTACTTTTTGCGTATCTTGGTTTTTTTACTAATATATTATTCCTAAATTCTTGTGCTGTCATAACTTCTTATTTCAACTTTGTTTTTGTGGTTACTAATTCAATTTGTTCGGCATTTTCAGGAACGTGATTTACATACATGGTTTTTACTCTTTCGTCTTTTAATAGTCGTTTACCAAGTTCATTAATTTTCATATCGTCTTCTTGCTTGTATAATTCTTTGACTAATACAATACTTTGCGGAAAGACATCTCCGATAGCTTCAAAAAAGCCTTCCGTAAAGCCTTCACCAAAAGCAGAAATAGGGGCATCAGCTAATAAAGGATAATTATATTCGGCATTATTAGCAGAGATAATTGCCATAACCACAGAGAATTTTTTCATGCGTTGGAAACCTTCAGAACTTCCATATACAGAATTACCTTTACTATCTAAGTAATTAAAATTAATTGAGCCATTAGGATTTTTCTCAAATTTTAAAATCCCACCAGATAAATCGTTGTTCTTGATAAGATTTTTGAAGTGAATATTAGCATGTTCTTCCAGCAAATTAATCATCCCATCAAAAACTTTATCCTTTGCTTTACTTGCTGCTTCTTCTAAGTCGCTAAGTACTTCGTAATTTTCATTATATCCATCTGGAATATTATTAGATTTATTTAAGCTCTTAACTTCTTCATTAATCAATTTTAAATCTTTCTTTAGCTGATTTATTTTAGGTATAATAATGTCATTAATTTTATTTTCTGCACTAGAAATTCTACGGACAGCGCCATTATAGCTACTTATGACATCTTTTGCTGATTGATCCTGATCATGCCCAGCAATCATTATAGAATTACGATCATCTTCTAAAGACTTTATTCTCTTTTTTAAACGTTCAATACTATCTTTTAATTCAACCTCTTTTTCTTTGGTTTTAATAATCGAATCTTTAATACCATCAAGTTTATTATAAAAGGGCTGAGCATTAATTTGTAAGTCACCAAAGAAATTTTTTAAATCATTTTTTACAAATGGTTTCTCACTTTGTTTATCTTTAGTTCTATTCTTTAACTTTACTAAGTTTTTATATTCAGGAGTCCCTTCTTTTGCCTCTCTATTACAAACATAACAATGCTCATCATCTATCATATTTTGAAGTGATACCGAATCGGGAGAATTTTCAGGTAAGAAATGGAAATACTCGTTTGGATTCTCTTCTACATTCTTAAGTGCTTTTTTCTCGTATCGCTTCTCAATAAACTCATCATTAAGTTCTCTAAACTTTTCAACTTCTTGCTCAAACCCTAAAGCAATCCAAGCAAAATTTCCGTCAAAAAAACGATTATTAATTCGATCTAAAAAGGTTTCAAATTCTTCTTGTTTTTCCCGTAACCTTTTTCTTAAGGGCTTTAATTTATCGTCAAATTCTTTCCTTTTCTCTGCATTTGCATATAGCTTGTCTAATTCATTTTTTTCAGCTTCTGCATTAGCTAAAGTCTCATTAAACTGTTTGAGTTTTAATTGTTCTTGCTCGAGCGCTTGTTCAATTTTTTCTTTTTCTTCAACTGCATTGTTGAAGCGTTCATTTTGGGAGTCGTTCGCTTTTATTTGTTTTTGCACATCTTTAAAAGCCTTTTCTTTAAACTCTTCTAGGAGTTTATGTATTTGCTCGTATTTCTTTATATCGGTTAGATTCTCAACAGCCTTTTCTATACTTTCTTTTTTACTGAAATCTATAATATCGTCAACTTCTTCACCTTGTAGAAAAGAATATTGCCTAAATGCAGGCATGATCAGTTTGTCTATGATTTTTTTCTTTTCATTTTCATCATAGACAGGTTTGTACTTATGTAAAACTAACTCAGTTCTATTGACTTCTAATTCGTTCATCACGAACTGCCAACTGTTTTCATCTGTTATATTCTCATCTAAGCGTGTTGCCGTAAATGATTTTATGATTTGATATTTATATCTTGTTCCACTTGTATATTCTACACAAACACCACAAGTTAGATAATCATTTACAGCGGTTTCGTTCTTTGCTTTATCGGAGATGATTTTTACTCCAGCATTTTTAATATTTATTTTCTGTTTTGTATCAGAATCTAAAATTTGATCGTAAAACAGCCATAAAAAAGCATTGAAAAATTTTGATTTACCAGCACCATTATCTGCTACTATTATATTTATGCCTTCTTCAAGTTTATAAGTATTGTCTTCAAAATCACCATAGTAATTGAAGAAGTTCTTAAAACTAATACTATTAATAATTGATGCCATAGCTAAATTTTATGAATATTTTTAATTGTTGGGTAGATTTGTCTAGCTGTTCTACCATTATCATTTTCATTAATAATGGTTTCTAGTACATCAACTATTTTTTTACGATGCATACCTGATAAGTCATCTTCTGTTAGTTTATACTTTTTTTGAATTTCCGGCTCAAATAAAATGTCCTTGATTATTTTGGTTCTTTTGTTTAGCATAATTCATTTATAATTTGGTCAATGTTCAATTCATATTTTTCACAAATTGAATTGAGTTCATTTTTAGTGTCATAGTAATTCATAGATAAGCTTGAAAAATGTGCAACACGTTGTAATTCTGTTTTAACTTGGCTTCTTTCCATTCGGTAGGTATCTGCGCTAGCATCATTTAATGGCGGCACTACTACCATATCATAAATAATAGCATTAGCTTTATCTTTGTGCTTTCTCAAAAGACGTCCTCTACGTTGTATAAATTGTCTAGGATTACCTGTACTACTTGCAAAAACACCTACCTCAGCTCTAGGTACATCTACACCTTCATCGAGCATTTTCATAGCGAAAAGCATTTCAATTTTTCCTTCAGAAAAGCCTTTTAAAATTCCGTTTAAATCTTCATCATCGGCAGTGTAGGAATTGAGCTTTAAATTTGGTTTAACATCTATTGAAGCGCGTATAAAGTCATTTAGCATTCTTTCGCCATCACCAGATTCATCGTACACAAAACCTTCAGGCACATAGGTAAACACATATTTTAATTTTTCTTTATTGTTCAGCTCTTCAACAATTTCTTTAAAACACTCTATTTTATTTTGGGCTTTATGAATAATATTTTTCCTTGATAAAAGTAGTTTTTCAACCATAGGGTCATTTTTAAATTGCCCTTTATCAAAATCAAAATAGATCAATAACTTCTTAGAGATTTCTATGTATTTCTCTAGTTCTTCACTCTGTAGCTCAACAATCTTAGGGTAATATTTATATTCAGTGAGTCGTTCTTCTTCAAGTGCGCGCTCCATACTAAATGAATAAATGTAAGGTGGCTTATCCTCAAAAAATAAATCGATTGCATCAGTACCTTCTGGATCATAAACTCGTTTAGGTGTTGCAGACAGGCCGATTTTTTTCTTAACGCCTACATCTTGTAAGATTTTTTTTATTTGACTTGCACCCATATTATGAGCCTCATCAGCAATCAATAAAAATTGTTCTTGTATTTTATTAAAATACTTTTGGAAACGCTTTGTAACAAAACTGCCATAGGTAGCAATCATTACTATATCTTTATTAATGCCCCAAGAAAGGTTACTTGTAAAATTAGCGACATCTTTTTCCCATTTGTTGCCTCCGCCAATTTTGATGATATTTTTAAAATTAAATGCTTTAACTTCTTGTTCCCACTGGTTTAATAAAGCAATTGAAGGCACTAAAACAATAAATTGGTAGGTTTTGTTTTTTTTATATTCTTCTAAGGCACAATTAAGCGACGTTATGGTCTTCCCTGTACCTGTCGCCATAGCAAAAATCCCTTTATAGTCGTTTTCAACCCAATTTTTATAAGCCTGCTTTTGATAATCTCTTGGCTCGTCAAATGGAAAACGAGGCTCGTTTTCTATTTTCTCAATGATAATTTCAAATCGTTCTTTTTTGGTTTGATAAATTTCTTTAAGTTTTTTGGTATAACTCTCAGAGCTTAAATTAATGCTTATTTGCAGTAATTCAGTTATGGGCCTTTCAACACCTACTTCATCAATAGCTTGTTGAATTTCATTTTTGCTTAAATAGGTATATTCAGAGTGTTGTTGGTTAAATACTTTTTCAAATCGTTTTCTTTGCTCTTCGATTCTAACTTGACTAACAGGAGAATTCCATGGGACTTCCACCTGAAAGCTTTCTGCATTTTTTACAATTCCCGCCAAGGTAAAATTCATGCTACCTTGGGTTAAAATGTAGTCTTCACCATCAAAAAATAACATTTCTTTGCTGTGGCTTAAACTCTGCTTACCGAAGCTTACAGGTTGTATTTGTAGTCTATTTTCTTTAATGAGATATTTTAAACAATCAAAAAAGTGTTGCCCATATTCATCTAAGCTTTCTTTTAATTTACGTAAATCCTTAACCAATTTAGAAACTTCACCGTAGTCGTTTAACTCTGGCTCAGCTATTAAGTTGTCAAAATCTAATTTTGTGTAATAATGGTTGGTAATCATTCGCATTGTACCACCATTATAGATAAACTCCGCGAAACTTTCTGACAACACCCGAAAAGCGCCTGTATTAAAGTATCCCAAAAACAAATCTACTGTTTTTGAAACCGGGAAAACTTCATTATAGAACTCCAATGGTATATGCTCAGAATCTGAGCTATAGGTATAGGAATCAGGAAATTTGATTGACTTAAATGACACGTTAAGTTATTGACTTGGTTAAGAAGCTTAAAACTAACGAATATAACTTTAACCATCAAATTTTTTTAAAATTTCCAGTTCAGTTAAAACCAAATAACAGCTTAAGGGATTACTTTTACATCACTAATCGGAATCTTAAAACCCCATAAACGGCGTTCTTCAGGTAAAGGAAAACCAGCTTTGGTCGGTTGCCAGTTAAGCCATTCGGCTGTAATCCCATCAAACGGAATAATACGCACCCAAAGTTGCATACTTACAGGAATGTGTTGTTCATTAAGCGTCCAAAGATAGCTGTCGCCTGGCGTACTACCGCCCGAAGTGTAAGTTACCAATAACTTGTCTTGCCCATCTGCCCGGATTAATTGTCGTTTGGTGCCAGGGTCAAACAGCTTATGTGGGGCTATTAACCAAAAGCTATCGTTATTAAAATTTTTTTCAGCATAAGCAATCGCCTCGGTTTTGGCTTGGCCTGTTAATTCGGTATCGCCTTTGTAAGCTTGGCTTTGCTGGGGCGACTTGGTTTGCAAATTAACTTGATAATCCTTCCATGAGACCTGAACTTGATGTTCTTGTTTAAACCATTTATAATGGTTAGTCTCACGAAAGCTCCAATGTATGACTTTGGCTTCGGTAAAGGCGTTATGATTAATGGCTTCTAGCATCTGCTGTGCTAACATATCAGCAGCTTGTCCGCTTTTGCCAGATGGCACAGGCGCGTTGTAAACCAATTTTAAAACGACGAAGCTAATGAGTAATAAGCCTACTAGACCAGCCAAAACTTTTAATAAGCCGCGCAAAAAGGTTTTAAGCATTTGGTGGTCGTTTTGTTATGAATTGTTAGTTGAAGTTTTGGCTTTAAATCTGTAAATCGATCGCACCAAGGTATAAGCCAGAAAACCCACAGGACCAAACATAAAGCACAAGAGCAAACAGGGAATCATCCAAGCATGCGGAATATTGTGTTTTTGCGACTGCTGCAACAGCCAATGCCCCACTAATAAGTCAAACACTAAATAATGAATCCATCCCGTTAGTATGGCTTGATCGGTGGCAAATAAAGCTTTAACACCCGCTAAAGTCGAAAAAGCTTCTGCGTTAAATTGGTCTAAGCCGGATAGTACACAAACGGCATACACCAAAGCCATAAGCACCGCAATGATGTAGACCACTAATGGCCGCCATGACTTCTTCGGAAAAAACACCAAACTTATCCAGGCGGGCAAAACCAAGGCATTAACCAACTGAAAAACAAATGCTGCTGTCATGCTAAATTTTTGGGTTGAAGTTACAATAAAAACAAGTAAAACCCAATGGCTCTATTTAAAGCCTATTGAAGCTATGACGCAAAATCTACAAGGTGAATTAAATACAACTAAAAGAACAGCAAGCGAACTAAAATTTACACTTTAATTTAGGCATCAGTTGAAGCATCTCACTAAAGAGATCCTTGGGGGATACTTAGGGGATACTTAGGGGTAACTAGGGCTTTAGTCAATTTAAAAAAACAGATTTAAAACACAACCAAGCAAAGCTTATTACAGTCCTAAATATCTGGAAGTATGTTAAAAATAAAACAGCTTTACAACACAACAAATAACTTAAAAAGCAGCTCGCTTTATTAAAGTCATAAAAAGTCAAGTTAGAATTTATATTTTTTAGTATATTTCAATTAAAATAAGCTAGATGATATGAAATTAACAAAATTAAAATGGGCAGGCGCACTACTTTTTATGATGTTGGTCATTATTGCCACAAATTTTGTAGACCGCCATAACTTCGAAAAGGTGCAAGACAGCATTAATAGTATTTATAAAGATCGTTTAGTGGTCAACGATATTATTTTTGAAATTAACCTGTTACTGCAAGAAAAAGAACTGGCTATTTTAGAACAAGATGAAGCTTTTTATGGCCGTAGAAATAAAGAAATTAATACTGAAATTAATCAACTACTTGAAGACTTTAAGGCTACAAAACTCGTCCCGGTTGAAGCAACGACGCTTAACGATTTAGAGCAGAATTTAGACCAACTTTACCGCCTAGAAAACAAGTTAGGTCAAGCACCTCAACCTTATAAAGAACTACAAATAAAAATTAATACACTCGAAACCAACTTACACAGTTTAGCCAAAATTCAGTTAGAAGAAGGCCGCCGCCAATTATTTATCGGTAAAAAAGCCATCGCCTCGGTAGATTTATACACCAAGATGGAAGTTTATATTTTGATTTTTTTAGCATTACTACTTTTAGTGACCTTATTCTATAGACCTAAAAAAACCAAGACAACCAACTAATACTACTTTATATAAAACACTTAAATTATACACTAAATAAACCCACTGCTAATTCTACCCAAACTAGAAGTAGCATAACAAATAACAAGACTATTAAGCCATACTTAAACCACTTGCGCTTTGCAAATTGTATAATAAAGAATACACCATAACTAAAGCTTAATAGTAAAGCACCCATAACTATAAAATCTAGAATAGACCAATTGACTTCTGGTGTTAGTTGCGTGGCCACAAAGGGAATAAGCAGAAGGCTTAAAGCCAATAGAGGAAAGAAAGAATTTATTTTTCGTTTTGTTTTCATAACCAATCAAAATTAATCTAATATACCCAGATAATTTTAATCTGATTACATTAAGCCAGTTGTGTTATTTTGTTTTTTAATTTAACTAAAAAGCAAAAAATAACGTATAAGACTATTAGGGCAAACCCTCCTAATAGCAGTCTAACATACCACTTATAATGATTGTTAACCAACGGAGGTATCGGTTGATCTATCACTTGTATAAATGGCTTAATTGACCTAAGATGTACTTTTGCAAATTCAGTTTGCCTGATAAGCTCGTTTAGCATTATTGTATTAGATTTTACATCAACTCGCTCCTTAATAGATGGAAGACGTTTAGCTGTTAAAGCGGGATTTAAAGCGAAATTATTATCATTTTGTACAGCTACCGCTGTAAGATTTTTATTAAGAATATCTTTTATAGAGTCTCTTTGTCTTTGTAAAATAGCTAAGTTATTTTTTGATCGTTTAATCTTAGTTTTCGTATAAAAGTCTTCGACTGTTTTTAGAAGGTTTAATGCTAGTTGCTGGGCAAACCATTCATTTTGATGTGTAACCGTTAATTTTCCTAGTGACTCGTCTTGAGTGATATCTATATTAGATTCTACTAAAGACAAGTATATAGAGTTAAGCAAGCTATCCTTTTTTCGTGTGAATGAAAGGCTATCTTTAGAGTGTTTCAGCGTTTTTAACACATCATCCTTCAGGTATATTTCATCTAGCAGTGTGGTGGTATCATTGTTAAACACTACTGGTTGCTCTATTGCATTTACAATCATTTTTCTTGATGTAAAAAGTGTGCTTAAATTTTCATCTAAGAAGGTTCGGCCAGGATTAACAATTAACCACGGGTATTCTGAAGAGTTTATTTTTTCAGGAAAGTCTAAAACTTCATTCTCAACAACATAGCTAATCGTGGCTGTGTAAGTTAGCGGATTATACAACGGATACATTAAGCCTAAAAATGCGCCGATTAAAAAGCTTAACAATAATTGTTTTTTTTTAGTTTTTAAATAGCCTACAAATGCCAAGAGCTTTCGAAGAAGTTCTATTAAATCTATTTCGTCATTTTGTATTAGTGGTTGATTAGTTTGCATCTTGTTGATCTGAAATTTTATCGAATAAAAATTCCAAGTAAAACAGCACCTAATGTTGCAAGTGTTGAAGCCACACCTATCACTTCGTTAAGGTTGAGCTTATCTCGTTCTGGCTTTGTAGGAACCATAATTGTACTACCAGGTTTAATTTTAGGATAAAACTTAAATCCTAAAAAGCTTGAAGTATTTGCAGCCGACCCATTACTATAGGTCACAAATATTTTATTTTTAGCACCAAGACTGTTAGTGCCTCCTGCATTTTTAAGATAATATCTCAAAGTTTTTCCTTTTTCATAAACTAGTTCAGTTTCAAGCATGACTTGACCTTGTACAGAAACTGTTTGATTTTTTTCTGGAACCTCAATCACATCGTCAGGTTCTATTCTAAGCATTTCTGAAGCGCTTAAACGCTTCAATGATGACCAATTAATAGGAATTATTTTTTCAGCTCTTACTATTTTGATGGCATTTAAATTGGCTTCATCATTAAAACCTCCAGCTCTTTCAATAATGTTAGTTATATTATCAATCCCTTTTATCAAGGCATATTTCCCAGGATAAGATACTTGACCCTTAACCGTGACGATAGAAGGAGTCTCTGAAGTAATTACTCTTCTAACAATTACATAGTCTAAAGGTGATAATAAAAATGACTCTGCTACATCAGGGTTTTGAGGGTCTATCGTTAAGTTAAAGGTTTTGATTTGATCTTGGTCTTGAGGTATATACTCATCAACTATCAATCGTCGATAAACATCTACACGTTTTGAAGCTTTATCTGTAAAATAGCCCGCCTCTAGCAGTAAATCGTAAAGGGTTTTACCCTTAAAGAAGTTGTAATTCCCGGGAAATCTTACCTCACCCTCTATAAAGTTTTTATAGGTATCTAGTAGTTTTTCGTCATAATAAATCACGAGTACATCTTCTTTTTGAAGAATGAGATTAGCTTCTTGGTCTCCATTAAGCAAATCCTTAAGATTAACACTGATATATTCTTTGGTAAGATTATCAGTTTGCCTGATTAAAGATGCCCTTGGTAGAAAAACATTTTCTTTTAAACCATCAGCCTTCTCAATGAGGTCTTTTACTCTTAAGGTGTCTTGTATTGACAGACTGTAATTACCCGGACGATACACAGCTCCTTTAATTTGTACACGATTTCGGTATCTATTTAAAATTTTATCAACCCTTATAACATCACCAGATTTTGGTTGATAAAATTTATAGTTAGATTGGTTTAAATCGATTATTTTTAATTCTTTGTCGGTTTTTTGAGTAACTAAGATTCTATTTTTGTAAGCCTCTTCTGTGAATCCAGATGCATAATTAACAATGTCTTCAAGAGTTTCTCCTGGGAGGATTTCATAGATAGCAGGTGTTTTAACTTGACCTGCTAAATAAACCCTAGAATTATAAGTCGGTATTCGAATCAGGTCATTGTCCTTTAATGCTAAATTAGCAGATTGATCGCCTTTAACTAGAAAGTCATACAAATCAATTTTTTTTATTATTTGGTTATTTCTAATCAGTTCTATAATTCTGTAAGAGCCTAGATTATTTGGACCGCCTGCTACAAAAAGTGCATTAAATACTGTACTCATAGAGCTTAGGTTGTAATTTCCTGGCTGCGCTGAACCAATTATAGTTACATTGATAGTTCTGTATTTAGATATTGATACTGAAAGTTGACTTCCTCCTGTTTTTAAGGACTTAAAAATAGTTGCTACACGCTGTTTAATTCTAGATATTGCAGGCTCAAGCTGAAGTCCGCTCAGGTGTATTGAGCCAATATTAGGTAAAATTAGCTTTCCATTTTTTGAAATGATGAGTGACTGATTAAATTGTTGTTCCCCGAACAATACAATCTCTAGCTGATCTCCAGGGCCAAGGATATAGTTGGCTGGTGTAGGTTGATTTTGATTAGGCTCGAAGCTTAATGCCATATCATTAAACATTTCAGAGCCAAAGACGTTGTTACTAACAATTAATGTGTCTAAGGTTTTGTAAATTGAATCTCGCTGCCTGTATGAATAATAGGTATTTAAATTTTTAGATACTTCTGTGCTATCTTCAATATTAAAATCTTGATTAGAATAGATATGCTTAGTATTTTTTAATCTCAATTTTATTTTATCAAACTCACTTTCATCAATCCCTTTAGATTGAGTAATCAAGGCTAATTGATCTATTGTTAAATCGCGCTTTTCGAGCTGATATTTTAAATTTTGTATTTGAGAATCGCTAAATTGAGATGCCTTAATAGAGCTTAAATCTTTTTGCAAGAACAAGTCTTGTGAGTAAGTGGTACACCAAGAGCAAATTAAAAAAAAAATTAGGGCAAGTGTATATCTCATTATTATTTTAATATTAGAAAGGTTATAAACTAGGTGCCTGTATTTAAAACAGGCACCTAGAATTAGAAACTATGGGGAAGCTTACTAACTCACACTATAAGATTAAAGGATATTTTAATCTCAAGTAAATTTTATTTTTTTAAAACCATATACTACACCTATAATCAATCCAAAAGTTACATAGTTCGATATTGGTGCTGCTGGCTCATCATTGACATCATCTTCGAAACCAAATTCATCCTCAAGGGACTGACTGTTTGCTATTTGAAATGAAAATAAAAATAACAGTATTACTGAAGCTTGTTTTAAGAATTTCATTATTTATTGATTATTAATTTATTAATGCTTTTATTTCCTTGTTTATCTTTTAACTGGATAAAATAAACCCCTGAATTAAGTTGGTTTAGGACTAAATTTATTTTTCCTGACTCAATTATTTCTGTTTTTGAATAAACAACTTGACCTAAGTTGTTATAAACTTTAACTTCTGCAGAATTACTTTTAAGTGATGTATTAATTAAAACATTACCGGAAGTTGGATTTGGTGATATTGAAGATATATTGAAGTCTTCTTGATTTGTCATATCTAAAGTTTGCGAAACCAACAGCAAACTAAAACGTGTATTGCTATGAGAATCGGGTATATTAGGATCTACAGTAAAACTATAAGTGTTAGAGTTATTTAACAGTGTTTGAGTAGCTAAGTAAGCATCTGAAATGTACACCTGAGTATTAGGCATGTTGTTTAAATTAATAGTAAAACTGTAATTTTCATTACGCCAGTTATTTGTAAACAATGGTATTTCTTCTTCAAAAGACGGTAAATTTCGCTGTTCTACAGTAAATAGTTTTTGAGAATTAATAATTGCTAAATTTTCGTCAACATTACCAAGCTTAGGTACATCAAACTGATCTATTGCATGATTAAAGCTTTCAGAAAACTCTATGTGCGTGGCATCTATTTCTTCTCCATCATGATTATTAAGTTTTAACTCAATACGAGGTTCAATAATTTGATTTACAGACCTACCTACCCCAACAATAGTTTCAACATCTTTATCGAGCTCATTAAACGTAATATCACTAACTGAATTATCTGTTAATTCAACAAAAAAAGCTTGACCAGGTTCTAAAAATTTGGTTGCTGAACTAGAAGGTATAGTTTCACCTTCTCCTGAATCTATATTATTTATTAATACAAATGCACCTCTTTCATTAACTGAAGGATCCCAAACCCATAGCCTAGTAGCTAAGGTATTAGCGTTGTTTGATAAAATAGAGCTTACATCTACTCTTGACGGGTAAGGATTAGCTAAAAACATGTAGCTTGTATTAGCTGAGTTAGCTATTGGGAAACTTAAAGTTTGGTTTCCGTAAAGAATATCTCCTGCACTACTAATTGTTGTTGAGGAAGATGCTAAATTATCAGTTAAGTCTACACCTCTATCTCCACGAATAAATAAGCGATAAGGCTTACCAGCAACTAAGTTTGTTGATTTTGTATTAGATACACTTTGCCAACCATTATCAGTATCAAACTCAAATAGTGAATGGTTTCCAGATAAAGTATAATCTATTCCAGTTTCAGTGTTAAAACTTCCGACTGTTCCTTGTTCTCCAGTTATATGTGTTCCAACACCTGGTTCATAAATTCCCGAATTTTGCCAATTATCAAAAATACTAGAAGAATTAACTGGACTTGTAACCATCCTAAAGGCGCGTTTATCATTAAAATATTGCTGAAATGTGAATGTACCTGACCCAGAAATAGTACCAGAAAATTCATTAAGGTAAGCTGAGCCATTTAAATCACTCTCAAATAGAATATTACCATTATTTAAAATATTACCACTAACACTAAGTATTTTACCTGAACTAATCGCCAATGTTGAACCGGCATCTAACTCTAAATTTTTAATAGATAAATCACTGTTAACTTTGGGCATATGAGTTGCAGTCTCTAAAATGTGAATATCTGAACCTGCTGAAGGTACTACCTCTTTAGACCAATTACTTGTGTTGTTCCAATCATCGTTTTGTGAACCATTCCACTCGAAAGCGGCGTTATTGAATTTGAGAACAACTACACCATTGCCACCGTTACCACCATTCTGCATACAATCATCATTAAAACCATCGCAGGTTGAATCACCGTCAATATCAGATGTTCCACCGCCGCCGCCGCCGCCATAGCCATCTAACGCATTTTTCCAGGACATATTAACGTTATCTGCTGCAGATTGATGCCAAAAACCACCATTACCACCACCGGCAGTACCTAAACCTTTAGCCGTATTATAACCACTAAATACTTGTGTACCACCGCCGCCGCCGCCGCCAACGACTATGGTTTTACCAGTTATACTTGTCTCAAAACCAGGGCCGCCATTACCTGCTGAACTTGAAATTGCATTAAAACCATTACCAGAAGTACCAGCACCACCGCCACCAGAGTAAATACGAATACCACCGCCATCATAACCGCTTCCTCCAGAAAATGATGTAAAGCCCTCATGCGAAGCGTAAGCAGCACCTGAGCCTCCGCCATGATAATTGCCACCTCCATTTTCTGGACTATCCGAGATACGACCTCCATTTCCGCCGCCTGGAGCAAAAGCTAGAGTTGCACCATCTTCATCTAGTATAGAAGAGGCTTCTCCACTTTCGGCGTTTCGGCCCCACTTACCATAGACGCCTCCAGCCCCGACATGTATATTTAAGACTTGTCCGGGCGAAACAGACATGCTACCTTCAAGGACTCGCCCACCAGCACCACCGCCAGCTGAACGATCACGAGCGAATCCACCGCCACCACCGCCACCAACGACTAAATACTCTATTTGAGTAACATTGTTGGGAAGTGTATATGTAGACTCTCCTTCTGGAAAAACAACAATTGTGTTTCCTTCAAGATTTTCTACGACTGTAATTTCATTAACGTCTAAATTTGGAATTTTAGGAGTATATCTTAGGATTACCACACCATTACCACCGTCGCCACCGCGCTGAACACAATTGCCAGAACAACCGGTTACTCCATCCCAGTCAGAACGGCCACCTCCACCGCCGCCACCGCGACCATCAATACCATTAGTAGTATTCATTTTAGGAATCCTTTCTACAACAGTATTTCTATCATTTGTGCAAAGACTGCCGAGTTTCAAATAGTAAGTACCTCCGTTTCCACCACCATCCTTACCAAAACCTTCTGCCCATGGATACTCAGTAGGTTGCATCTGATATTGATATGATCCACCACCACCACCACCATAACCCTGAGTAGTGCCAGTAATGCTAGAAGTTATACCGCTACCACCATCACCAGATGAATGATCGTCCCAATCGTTATAGTAACCATTACCGCCAGAACCGGCAGAACCTGCACCACCTCCTGCAAAAAAAGACATTCTATTCTGAACCCCGAAACAATTATACTGATATGAATGCTCACCACCGCTACCACCATTAAATTGCGGGAAGCTTGAAGGGCTATAGCTAGCGGAAGGACTATTATGGGATGCCCCGCCACCATTTACTGCGCTGTAATTAAGTTGTGCCCCACGACCACCCCCTGGAACTGTAATAGTGTCTCCATTATAGACCAAAATAGAATTATCACCGCTAAGACCGGGACTATCAGGACCTGTACCGCCACTTCCGCCAGCACCAACTGTTACTGTGATTAGATCACCTGGCGAGACTTCAAACGCGTCGGATACAACACGCCCTCCAGCACCACCACCAGCAGTGCGATCTGTAGCAAAACCACCACCACCGCCACCACCAACAATGAGGTAGCTTATTTCATCAACTTCATCAGGGACTTCGAAAGTCTGATTTTCTCCTACAGGAAAAACAACCACTACAGAGCCATCATCCATTTCTGTTTCAGTGATTGTTGTGACATCAACATTTACAGAACCACCTTCAACTGGGGTTGCAATCTGAGCAAAACTAACATAACTTAAGAATAAAATAAAAAAAGTAAAATAAGTCGATAATTCTTTCATAACATAATTCTTCATAATAATGAACAATAATAAATAAAACAGGAAGTTGACATTAAAAATCAATATCGACAAACTCTAAACTTAGCTTTTAGAGCTGATAAAATAAGGGGTGTTTATTTACAAAAAATATAGACAATTTAATAAACTTAATTTTATATTATTGATTTTAAGCTATTTAAAATTTATAGACGTGATCATATTTAAATCAATAAACAGGGCTGAACAGTATAAAAAATTATGAGTAAGAAGAGATTAAATCTATATCATTACTACCTTTTTACGAAGAAGCCAAGTATTAACTTACCAAGCTTTTCCTTACAGGACACTAGTGATAATTAGCATGTATTTTTAATAAATGCATTAAACATGTTGAAAAGTGAAATACAATCAAGTAAGCTCCTCTAAGTATTTAGTAAAATCGACTTTTGGATCTAGTTTGAACTTCTTTTTTAAACGGCTTTTATTGGTAAGTACCGTCTCGTAGGAAATATTTAATGCCGAGGCAATAATTCTATTTTCAATCCCAAGATGCACAAGGATACAAAAGTTAATATTTCGATTAGATATTTCTGGATCGAGTTCTTTTAAACGTTTAATAAATGTAAAATTGTAGCGTTTGAATTTATCAATCAACAAATCCCAATACTGGTGATTAAGTTGTTGTTCAGAAATCTTCTTCAATGCTTTATCGTCTGGTCTATTTTTAACTAAATAACTTTTTAATTGGTCTTTAAATTCTTGTGATTCTATAGCTAAGCTAATTAACCTGTTTTTATATTCTTTGATCTCATCTTCTTTAAAGTTGGAGAGCTCCTGTTCAGCCTTTAATTTCTGGGTAAGTGAATGTTCTTTCAAAATAAGCAAATTATTTTGTTTTGCTTTTGCATCATTGAGAGATTTATAATAGTTAATAAATAAAATACTAAAAATAATAAGTACACAAGCTATTATAAGTATAGACGCAAGAAGTTGTTTCTCTTTACTGAGTTGTTGGTCTAAAATTTTATTTTTTTGCTCTAAAAGCTCTTTATCTTTTTCAATGATTTTCTTTTCAAATTCAGATTTAATTTGACTTCTAACATTAAATTCTGCCAAATTAACTATAGTATCTTGAATTGCAAATAGTTTAGATTTTACATAACCAAAATTATCTGGGTATTGTGATTGAGATATTTGATTTAATAAGAATTTGTAAATTTTTAATCGATCGTAAACACCAAATTCATAATCTTCAACTTTTTTATCATATTTTATGAATTGATTAATTGCTTTGGTTAATTTTAACTGGTTGTTTAAGACATCTAAGACTTCAAAATTGTTGAGTAACAAATTATACAACCTCTCATTTCTAGTTTTGTAAGATTGGTTAACTAAGGAATCATATAACAAACTAGACTCAACAAATTTCTTTTGTTCAAATAAGATTTTTGCTTTTGTTTCTTTTGCATAACTAACATAATTACTAATGTCAAAATGTTTAAGCCCTGAAATTGCAGACTTTATTAAACTATCAGCCTGATTTAACTTTTTAAGTTTTATGCATGTATTAGCTAAGTTTATTGTAGCTAAAAAAGCAGTTGGATTTCTGCCTATATCGGTGAATCTCTTGATTGATTCTTTAAATAAAGTTTCTGACTTTGAATAATCTCCTAGTTTAAAATAAAGGTCTGCGAGGTTATGATTGGCATAGACTAAGCTAATACTATCTATTGGTTGTGTATTTTCGATTAAATTAATAGCATTTAATTTATAATCTAATGCCATTTGATAATTTTGCAAGCGTGTAAATACACTTGATAATTCATCTGTAACTAAACATAAAGCTCTATTGTTGTTGGTTTGCTTAGCTATAATTTGAGCTTCATTTAAAATCTTTAGTGCCTTTTTGTATTCTCTTTTCTTTTTTAGCGTTATTGCTAAGTTATACAAATTAAAGGGACTTAACTCTAATCTATCTTTTTCAAATTCAATTACTTTTTCTAAAAAATACTCTGATGAATCAAGCATGAAGACACGCTGATAATAAATTCCTTTAAGTTTTAAATTTCCCACAATTAAACTATCTGGCCAAGTTGAAGTATTTAGACTTGTTAAGCTATCTAACTGTAGTTTTGATTCTTCTAAATCAGAATAGAAGCCTGAAAAAATTCGTTTTTGTGTTTGATAGATGTTTTGCGCATCATTTTTGTTTAGCGATTGAGCGCTTGCATAAGGAATAATAAAAATCAAAAGAAAAATGTGGGTCAAAGTCTTAATTTTAAAACTATACTTAAATGAGTAGTTCTTATAAGCTAAACCGAGTTTAATTATGCTGTCTTTGAGACTGATTTTCATTGTTATTTTGTGTATGGCTTTAAAAAAACTTTTATAATTTGTAGTGCTAATTCGAAATTATAAGCTGACTTTATAATTCTACATTTATTAATGCAATTAAAAAGCAGATACATACTTAATCATTTAATAAAGCAATAATTTTAAAATACAAGCAAAAATAATAAATTTAATTTCAATGTATTATTTAATTTATGAATCTTGAGATAAAAAGGTAGCATTGTAATTGACGAAATTACATCTGATAGCATTTTTATGAATTATTTTGATAACCTTTATAAAAACCTATACCAAAATCGACCAACCATTTAATCCCCAAAAAACTTAACCACAACAAGTTGATGGTTATATGCCAAATAAGCTGTATTAAAGCCAATGCCAGCTGAAAAAACATAAATATAAGCTGTAAAGTAGCGGCATTTTTACCTCTGACTTGAACACCACCCATTTTGAAACTAGAATAGTTGGGCTTAAATAAATTATACGAACCTCTTTTGTTTTTTATCGAGGTACTTACACCTGATTTAGAGATATTGAAATTAAAAGGGCCACTTTTATATCTTCCAATAAATTGAAAGTTACCATTTTGTAAGCCTAGCCTTGCGCCTTTAAAAAGTCGTTTATGAAACCTTACACCATGATTGGTATTAATGGTAGCCCCATAACCGTCTTTAGAATGCGTTTTAGTGGCAGATACACCACTTGTTCTTGAAACACGTATATTTTCACCACGGTATTCAATTCGTTTTCTTGGCTGTTGATCTTTATAGGGCATTATAAATGCGTCTTTCAATTATAAATTTTAAATATAAATAAATGCTATTTATTTAGAACGAAAAAACCAATACTTTTGGATCAGGCTTTGTTTGCTCCTCCTCAAATCCCGACGTTTCGGGAGAACTTTGGACTTTAATTACAACTGAGTTTAGATATTACACCTTTAATTCAATCATCAAAACATTCATCACCACTGCTCAACAAAAAAGCCTAACATTTTCATGCTAGGCTTAGTTTGCTCCTCCTCAAATCCCGACGTTTCGGGAGAACTTTGGACTTCAATTAAAAACTGAGTTTGGTTATTACATTTTTAATTTAACCTTCTAAACATTCATCAATACTACTCAACAAAAAAGCCCAATACTTTCGTATCAGGCTTTATTTGCTCCTCCTCAAATCCCGATGCTTCGGGAGAACTTTGGACTTCAATTAAAAACTGAGTTTGGTTATTACATTTTTAATTTAACCTTCTAAACATTCATCAATACTACTCAACAAAAAAGCCCAATACTTTCGTATCAGGCTTTATTTGCTCCTCCTCAAATCCCGATGCTTCGGGAGAACTTTGGACTTTAATTACAACTAAGTTTAGCTTTTACATCTTTAATTCAATCATCAAAACATTCATCACCACTACTCAACAAAAAAGCCCGATACTTTCGTATCAGGCTTTATTTGCTCCTCCTCAAATCCCGACGCTTCGGGAGAACTTTGGACTTCAATTAAAACGGAGTTTAGCTTTTACATCTTTAATTCAATCACCAAAACATTCATCACCACTACTCAACAAAAAAGCCCGATACTTTCGTATCAGGCTTTGTTTGCTCCTCCTCAAATCCCGACGCTTCGGGAGAACTTTGGACTTCAATTACAACTAAATTTAGCTATTACATCTTTAATTCAATCATCAAAACATTCATCAATACTACTCAACAAAAAAGCCCAATACTTTCGTATCAGGCTTTGTTTGCTCCTCCTCAAAGACTCGAACTTTGGACCCTCTGATTAACAGTCAGATGCTCTAACCAACTGAGCTAAGGAGGAATTTATATGTTAAGAACGTTTTTTCTGTTTTGCGAGTGCAAATATAAACCCTTTTTTAGTTTTGCAAAACATTTTTTTAAAATTTTTTATTCAAAAAAGTATCGGTAAACATCATTACCATTAGCATATAAAACAAGGGCTATGATGATGAAAAATCCGATCATTTGGGCGTACTCCATTACCTTCTCATTGGGTTTGCGACCTGAAACCATTTCGTATAGTAAAAACATCACATGGCCACCGTCTAAAGCTGGGATTGGCAAAATATTCATAAAAGCTAAGATAATTGAAATAAAGGCTGTTGTTTCCCAAAACGAAACCCAATCCCAAGTATCTGGAAATAAACCACCAATAGCACCAAAACCACCGACCTGCGAAGCGCCTTTTTCAGTGAAGATATACTTAAATTGTGCCGCATAATTAGTAAGTTGACGCATACCAAATGAAAAGCCACCAACTAAACTTTCAGTAAAGCTATAGTCGCGATGTCCACGTTCTAGATTAGCATCAACATAAATACCGATGACAGCCTCTTTAGGAACGCTTACTTCTACGCTATCAATAGCATTGTCGCGTTGATACTTTATTAACAATTCTTGACCAACACTATTTTTAACCACCGAGGTTAACTCATGCCAAAATTGTATCGGTTGATTGTCAACACCAATAACCTGATCGCCAGGCTGCAAGCCAGCTAAACCGGCTGGACTTTCTGGCACGATACTATCTAATTTAGCCTCAAAAACAGGTGTAAACGGTATTTGGTAACCCGCTTTAAAAAGCTCTACACCTACATCTTCTGGTACTTGTAAAACTTCAATAGAGCCATCAGCATGTTGTACTTCAACCTTTTCAAAATCTCTAAGCATAAAGACTTCGTTGATATTCATCGGATTTTCTAAAGCTTCACCATCAACACTTAAAAAGTTATCGCCATCTTCAAATCCGTAAGCTTTTAGAGGTTCTGCAACGGTAAATCCATTCGATAAACTTTCTGGTTTGACATAATCTCTTCCGAAAACTAAAAGAATCATCATGTAAATCACAAAACCTAGAATAATATTAACGGTTACACCACCTAACATAATAATGAGTCGTTGCCAAGCTGGCTTACTTCTAAACTCCCAAGGTTGCGGTGGTTTTGCCATTTGCTCTTTATCCATACTTTCATCTATCATGCCTGAAATTTTCACATAACCTCCAAGCGGCAACCAACCGATGCCGTAAACAGTTTCACCTATTTTTTTCTTAAACAGTGAAAACTTCAAATCGAAAAACAAATAGAATTTTTCAACGCGTGTTTTAAATAATTTGGCGGGAATAAAATGCCCTAATTCGTGTAACACAATTAAAAGCGATAAGCTTAAAAGTAATTGAATGGCTTTTATATAAAATGGATCCATAATTTATTCTAAAATTTAAATTGCAAAAGTAAGGTTTTAGCGCACTAATTAAAATGCCGATTTCATTATTTATTAAATGTTTATCATTCCTGCTTGGCTTTAAGGAAAAGTAAATACCTTACTTAGCCTTTTCAGCATACTAAATAGGCTAAAAATGACAAGACCTGATTAACAAATAATTGTAACTTTAATCACGCAAAATCAACTCATGAAACCTTATTTTTGTTTAAAATTAAATCATGCTTAAATTTTTCGCGAAATACAAGTTTTTTGCCGTAGTTATGCTACTATTGTCGGCCGTCATTGTTACCATTATTTATAACCTATACAAACCTACACCTAAGCTACCTGTTTACCAGCCAGATATGGTTACAGCCGATTTAGTAGACACAAGCGTACAGCACATTCGAAAATTTCATAAAGTTGGTGATTTTGCCCTCACCAATCAATTAGGCGATACGATTACACAAACTAGGTTTAAAGATAAAATTTACGTGGCCGATTTCTTTTTTACGACTTGTCAAAGTATTTGCATCGACATGGCTAAGAGCATGCAAACTTTACAAAAGGAATATCTTAACGACCCCGAAATCATGTTACTTTCGCATTCGGTAACACCAGAGATTGATGACGTTAAGCAACTACAAAAATATGCCAAAGAAAAAGGGGTTAAACCTGAAAAATGGCAGTTAGTCACAGGCGATAAAAAGCAAATTTACAAGCTTGCGCGCAAGCATTATTTAGCCTCTAAAACCGAAGGTGATGGCGGCCCATACGATTTAGTACACACTGAAAATTTTGTATTAGTAGATAAAGAAAAGCGTATTCGCGGCTTTTACGACGGAACAAATCCTGAAGAAATTGAAGACCTTATTGAAGATATTTCAATTTTAAAGCTTGAATATCAACCTGAAGAATAATCCTATTTAAATATCTGTTGAAGTTACTCCGATACGTTTCATGGGTTCATTTCAGATGTTAATAATTCAAAAAAACTGAGCCTTATCATCTCTAAAAATTAAATCTTTAGTAATTTTGTTTAAAATAAATCTAAATAAACAATGCCAACCATAGCCGATTTAAAAAAAGGTCAAAAAGCTAAAATAACCCATATGTCATCTAAAGCTATACCGCTTAAACTTTTTGAAATGGGTTGCCTTCCTGGAAATGAGGTACAGTTGGTACAAAATACACCGTTTAAAGACCCGCTTTATTTAAACGTCAACGACACCTATTTAGCCATACGTCAAGAAACGGCTCAACAAATTGAAATTGAAATTTTGCTATAGTTATGGGTAAACAAATCAATGTGGCTTTAGTTGGGAATCCCAACACAGGTAAAACCTCTGTTTTTAATCAACTAACAGGACTCAATCAAAAAGTGGGTAATTATCCAGGGATAACCGTCGAAAAAAAAGAAGGCACTGCAAAATTATCACGAGTTTTAAAAGCGCATATTTTAGATTTACCTGGCACTTATAGTTTAAATGCAACTTCACTTGATGAAAGTGTTGTCATTGAATTATTACTCAACAAAAACGATAAAGATTTTCCTGATGTAATTGTTGTGGTTAGTGATATTGAAAACTTAAAACGTAATTTATTACTATTCACTCAAATTAAAGACCTAGGTATTCCCTGTATATTAGCCATTAACATGGCTGATCGTATGGAGCGTAAAGGCATTAGTTTAGATGTTGAAGCGCTAGAAACAAAACTACAAACTAAAATTGCATTATTAAGCGCACGAAAAAACACTGGTTTTGATCGTTTAAGACAACTCATTGAAAACTATAAATCATTACCAACTCAACCATGTGTAAATGCTTCAGAAATAGATCCTGAGTATTTTAAGTCACTTCAAAAAACTTACCCAAACCAAGATTTATACAAGTTATGGTTAGTCATTACCCAAGATGTTAACTTTGGTAACCTCAACCGAAATCGTATTCAAGGTGATGGCTTAGAGCCTAAAAGCAATGCAGAGCTTAAGCGCTTACAGCACAAAGAAACGATTGCTCGTTATAAATTTATTAATGAAACTTTACGAGAAACATTAACCAAAGACATTAACCAAGCCAAGGGTTTACGTGCTAGTTTAGACCGGTTATTGATTCATAAATTTTGGGGATATGTCATTTTTGGTGCTATATTATTTCTAATTTTTCAAGCGATATACGATTGGTCGTCTTACCCTATGGATCTTATTGATGCTTTATTTGCTTCATTAAGCGAACTTACCAAACAAAACCTTCCTACTGGTGCCTTTACAAATTTAATTGCCGAAGGTATTATTCCTGGCATTGGTGGTATTGTGATTTTTATTCCTCAAATTGCATTTCTATTTCTCTTTATTAGTATTTTAGAAGAAACGGGGTATATGAGCCGGGTTGTTTTCTTAATGGATCGCATCATGCGCCGATTTGGCCTAAGCGGTAAAAGTGTTGTCCCTCTTATTTCTGGTACGGCTTGTGCTATTCCTGCTGTTATGGCTGCCAGAAATATTGAAAGCTGGAAAGAACGACTCATTACCATTTTAGTGGTACCATTTACGACCTGTTCAGCTCGATTACCCGTTTATTTAATCATTATTGCTTTAGTAATTCCTGATGAACGTTTATTTGGGCTTTTTAATTATCAAGGCATCACTTTAATGCTATTGTATCTGTTAGGATTTATAACGGCGATTGGTTCAGCTTGGGTAGCCAATAAGTTTTTAAAAATGAATTCTAAAACTTATTTTGTGGTTGAAATGCCCGATTATAAATTGCCCATGTTTAAAAATGTAGCGTTTACAGTTATTGAAAAAACAAAATCATTTGTCTTTGGCGCAGGTAAAATTATCTTAGCCATTTCAATCGTGTTATGGGTTTTAGCAAGTTATGGTCCTGGAGACGATTTTAATCAAGCTGAAGAAATTGTAACCACTGAAGTTCAACAAAGTGGAGAGCAACTCACCAGTCAAGAACTCGATACAAAAATTGCATCTTATAAGTTGAAGCATTCCTACATTGGTATTATGGGAAGAGCTATTGAGCCTGCTGTAACACCATTAGGCTATGACTGGAAAATCGGTATTGCTATTATTAGTTCATTTGCAGCAAGAGAAGTTTTTGTTGGTACGCTTGCCACCATTTATAGTGTTGGCAGCGAAGAAGAAGAAACGATTAAAAACCGTATGGCACAAGAGGTTAATCCTATTTTGGGCGGTCCTTTATTTACTTTTGCCAGTGGTGTGAGCTTGCTCTTATTCTACGCATTTGCCATGCAGTGCATGAGTACGCTAGCTATTGTTAGACGCGAAACAGGTACTTGGAAATGGGCTATGATACAATTATTTGGCATGACACTTTTAGCTTATGTTGTCGCTTTAATTGCTTTTCAAACTTTAAATTAAGATTAGTATGATACAAACAATTTTAGTCATCATCGCATTTATAGCAGCACTTGCTTACTTAATTAGAAAGTTTTTTTGGTCAACTAAAAAAACCTCTAAGGCTTGTGGTATGAGTAATTGTGGCTGCGAATAATTTAAGCATGCTATTTAAAACTAAAGTGATTACAACTTTGGTTTTTGGCGAAGGCTTTTCTTTTCAGATTGCTTCTGTTTAGCTTTTAGCCTTTTTAATTTAGCTAATTTAGAGGGTTTGGTTTTCTTTCGCTTTTTTCGTGTCTTTAAAGCTTCATTAATTAATTGCTCTAATTTTAAAATTGCATCAGCTTTATTTTTGTGTTGAGACCTTGTTTTAGCGCTACTTACTTTTATAAGATTGGCATTGGTAATATGTGAACTTAAGGCTTTAGAAAGTTGTTGCTTTTGATTTTGGTTAATTGCTTGAGAGTTTAAAAAGTCCCAACTTATAATAACTTTGGTTTCAGTTTTGTTTACATGTTGACCACCAGGACCGCCACTTAAAGCAGTTTGAATTTCAATTTCGCTTAACAGCTGCTTTTTATTAAACTTCAACACATTCTTGATGATGAGGTTTTAATAAATCGGCTATACTTTTTACAGGGTTAAAACTTTGTTGTGGTACTTCTACAAATAAGGTATGCCAATGCGCCATTCCACCATTCCATAATCCTGGCAATTCAAGTCCTTTAATCGGATGGCCGTCAACCGATTTATTAGCTATAAAACCTTGATTATCGTCTACAAAATCTTGAAGGTTAAAGGTTTTACCTTCAGCATTTTTAATGGAACAAACAATATCTACAGGGTTGAAATGCGTTGAATCCTCAAAGTGTTTAGTTTGTTTACTACAATCTAAGTTGATTTGAGATTTTTCAACAATTTGAAGTTTTTCGTCACCATTTTTAAACTGAACCCAAAATGGGCCACCACCAGGATCACCTTCATTTTTTACCATACCACAAACACGCAAAGGCTTATCAAGTATTGAAATGAGCTCCTCAGGATTTTCTGTTGAAATGTTAAGGTTAAAACTGTCATTTAAAAACTGCTTCGCTTCTCTGATAACTTCCTGATTTGGATGTTGATTTAAAGCTTTACAAAAATGATTAATTTTAGTTTTAAAAGAAATACAAAGCCCTGCGAGTGCCTTTTTATAATCATTGTTTGTTTGCTGGGTTTGTTGCTCAGGATTATAACAAACGTTATCGATATTTTTTATAAAAATTAAATCTGTAGTTAATTGATTAAGATTTTCGAGCAAAGCGCCATGACCTGCAGGTCTAAACAAGAGTTTACCGTTTTTATCACGATAAAGGCTGTGATCTAAATTGATAGCAATGGTATCGGTAGAATTGGATTGATAACTAAAATCAACTTCAAATTTAACATTAGTTTCCGCTTCTAGTTCATTGATTATTTCATTTAAAACAACATCAAATTTAGATTGATGCTCTTCAGAAATCGTAAAATGTAGCTTAGCTGTTTGCTGATGTTTAGCGTAAGCCGCAGCTTCGTATAAATGTTCTTCAAAGGCTGTTAAGCACTTGTCTTGATAAGTATGAAAAGGAATTAATGCTTTTGGTGTTTGCGATAAATGAAGACCATTTTCGTCAAGAGCGTAAGTGATAAACTCAACTTTATGTTCATCATGATGCAAATCTTCTTCGGTTAAGTTCAGTTGATTGCAGATGCTTTTAGCAAAAGGAAGTCGACTTAGATTTTCAAAAAACGAATGCCATTGTTCGAGACCTTGAAGTATGAGGTTTTCTACTAAACTTTTTTTATGATCGTAGGCTTTCAATAAATTATGCAAATCTTTAAACATGCGTGTTGCAGCACCACTAGCAGGTACAAATTTACAACGACTTAATGTTGAATTGTTATAAACATCAATAAAGTGCTTGAGTTGATTTGCATCTAGGGTAAGAATTCCATCATTTATAGTGGCTGGCCTTGAAATGTTTATAGTACCAAAACCCTCTTCGAATTTTTTTAAATCGTTTTCAACTTTTTCAGGGGTTAAGCGGTGATTTTTAATTTGTTTAAGGTCTTCTGTTAGGAATTTTGTCATCATTATTTGGTTAGAATAATTTATCTATGTAGGTTATAGCTTGCTGTAAACGCTGATTTTCATTTCCTGAAAGCATTATAAAATTTAAGTTTCTAGCTTTTAATTCATCTGAAAATAATTTCAGCATTTTATGGCGTTCAGTTGGTTTATCTCTTAAATCATCTTCTACCCAAGGCGTATCGATATTGGTTAAGAAGTAAAGTTGATAATCAAGCTGATTTAGGATGGTTTTAAGTCTTTTATTTTCATAATTGGTATAATAAGCATTTGCATAAACATAGGTTTGCAAAGGGTTAGTATCGCAAAATAAGAATTTTTTTGCGTTTAAAGCTTTCTTTTTTTCTAATTTCAATTGGCCTTCTACAATTGGCATAATATCTTTTGGTTCGCAAATCAGGCCTGAATCATCATATTTTTTCTGTAAATAATCACGTGCAAACTCTTCTACCCAATTGGTTTGGTAATAGTTTGCAAGCGATTGAGCGAGTGTGGTTTTGCCAGTTGATTCGGGCCCAAAAAGTACTATTTTAATAAGTTGGTTTTGGGCGTGTTCAGTTGTTTTTGCCATGCTTTATAACCGTAAATTGCGATAATTGTAAATAATATATATTGCAGAGCCGTTAAGGCTAAGCCTTTGTAAAAATAAAGCGGTATTGAAATTAAGTCACCGATAATCCAATACACCCAATTTTCTAGTCGTTTTTTGGCCATCAGCCACATCCCAACAAAAAACAAAGCGGTTGTAAATGTGTCTACATAAGCCGTCCAAGAATTCCATTTATCAAACAGACTATAAACTATAAGTATAAACCCGATTGTTCCTACAAACAGAAGTACGCTATTAAAGTGTTCTTCTTTAGTTGTCTTTTTAATAGGAATATAATGGTCTTTATCTTGTTTTCTCGTCCAAACGTACCAGCCATAAATACTCATAATAAAATAATAGGCATTAATCATCATATCACCTAACAAGCCATATACTAACAAGATATAAACAAAAATCGATGTACTAATTAAGCCTGTTGGAAACACTAAAATGTTATCTTTTTTTGAGTACCAAACACTCAAAAAACCAAAAACAACACCGATTACTTCTAAAACAATTAAATAGTTTGGTGTCTCGAAATAGGGCTCAAACAACCAATTAAAAATGTGGCTCATAATCGTAACGATCACTTTTAACAATTTTCATGTATAATAAGCCACGATCTACAGCTTCCATAGCAATTTTTATTTCTTTGTTAAGCACTGTCATGACCTCATCATAATCACCATAAACTTGCGTACTCAACGGATTTTCTAACACCTTTAAACCTGAGTTTCGTAAGTTTTGAATGAGCTGAATAATCGCTGGCTCATAATTATCTTGAATGGGCGTTAAGGTTAATTCTACTGATATATTCATAAATGAAAATTTAAAAATTAAATGAATTGTTGTTCAAATGCGGTTCCAACAACAACTAAACTTGCGCCAGCTTGATAGGCTTGCTCTATTTGGTGCTGAGTTTTTAAACCGCCTCCAACAATAATTGGTAAACGGCAAGCTTTATGCACTGCAGAAATAACTTCAGTTGAAACAGGATAAAGCGCGCCACTACCTGCCTCGAGATAAATCAGTTGCTTACCCATAAATTCGGCTGCTAAAGCGGTGTTCACAATCAATTCAACTTCAGTTTGTGCAATAGCTGAAGTCTGACTAACACGCTCTACACTTGATGGCCTTCCACCATCGATTAAAAGATAAGCTGTGGGCAATATTTCTAACTTAGACGCACGTAAATGTGGTACTGATGCCACTTGATGATGCACTAAATAGTCAGGATTGTTACCAGACAGCAAGCTTAAAAACAAAATAGCATCGGCGGCTTGGCATACTTGCTGATAATGCCCTGGAAACAAAATAATGGGTAAATCAGTTTGCTGCTTTAAACTTTTAATGCAGGCTTCGGTTTGTTGTCCTGTAGCTGTGCTTCCACCAACAAATAGGTAATCAGTTTTGCTTGGCAAGGCTTTGACCATAGCCTCAGTTTGATGTAATTTAAACTTATCGGGGTCTATTAATATCGCTAGTTGCTCACCAACTAACTGCAGTTGTTTTAGTAGTTGTTGGGTATGCGTCTTCATAAAGCTAAGGCATAAACACAAGTATAAGACTCAAATTCTAAAAAATTTAAGCGGTAAGTTGTGGTTAAATTATTTTGATAAACTTCAGCTGTTGTGGTAAAATTTTGAAAATCGAAATCACGCACAAAAATATCTTCTAAAAATCGTAAGCCCTTTTTGCCATACAACTTATAAAGCGCTTCTTTTGCACCCCAAACCATGGTTAATTTTCTTATTAAATCGGTTTCGCCAAGCGATTGATATTCTTCTATTGGTGTAAATTTAGGAGCAATCCGCTTAATTTTATCCCGTTGTTTTTCAATATCAATACCGACTTTTCGGTTAGAAACGATCACTGCTGAAAAT
The DNA here is from genome assembly GCF_900129035.1 of Psychroflexus salarius. Lineage (GTDB taxonomy): Bacteria > Bacteroidota > Bacteroidia > Flavobacteriales > Flavobacteriaceae > Psychroflexus > Psychroflexus salarius. Next base: position 155,839 of record NZ_FQTW01000006.1, read on the forward strand.
TGAAAAGAGTGACTAATTGAAATCTCTGTACCATCATTTAAGTGCGGTTTGCCTTTAGCATCATAAGTTAAATCGAAATCAGTATACCCAAGTAACTTCAGTAGTTGACGCACACTCATAAAGCCTTTTCGATGAATTTCAGAAGACATGTTCTGGTAGCGTTTTGCGCAATAATCACTAAGTTCTATTGATTCTTCTAAAGCCTCAATGGGTTCTTCAATCTTCCAAATCAGTGCTTTAGTATATTGATCTATTGTTATTGTTTTGTAAATCGGCATAAAATTCTGCTCGTATTGCTTAGTTTTGCAGTTCAAAAATAGATAAATTATTACTTATGAGTACGAAAACTCCAACTTATACACCTTACAAAGTTAAAGATATTAGCTTAGCCGAATGGGGAAGACGCGAAATAGAACTTGCTGAAGCCGAAATGCCTGGTCTTATGGCTTTACGTGAAGAATATGGCGACGCACAACCTTTAAAAGGCGCTCGAATTGCTGGCTGCTTACACATGACCATACAAACAGCGGTTTTAATTGAAACTTTAGTTGCGCTTGGTGCTGAAGTGACTTGGAGTTCTTGTAACATATTCTCTACACAAGACCATGCCGCCGCTGCTATCGCTGCTGCTGGTGTTTCAGTTTATGCATGGAAAGGCATGACTGAAGAAGAGTTTAACTGGTGCATTGAGCAAACTTTATTTTTTGGTGAAGACCGACAAGCGCTAAATATGATTTTAGATGATGGTGGCGATTTAACCAATATGGTACTTGATGACTATCCTGAACTGGCCGAAAACATTAAAGGACTTTCTGAAGAAACCACTACAGGCGTTCATCGCTTATATGAGCGCATGAAAAACGGTACTTTACCAATGCCAGCCATCAACGTAAATGATAGTGTTACCAAATCTAAATTTGACAATAAATACGGTTGCCGTGAAAGCGCTGTTGATGCAATTAGACGTGCCACTGATGTCATGCTAGCAGGAAAACGTGTTGTTGTTTGTGGTTATGGCGATGTCGGTAAAGGTACAGCCGCTTCATTTAAAGGCGCTGGCTCAATAGTTACAATTACTGAAATTGACCCAATTTGTGCTTTACAAGCCGCCATGGATGGTTTTGAGGTGAAACAACTTGAAAGCGTTGTTGGCAATGCTGATATAGTCATTACAACTACTGGAAATCGTGATATTGTGCGTGGTGAACATTTTGAAGCCATGAAAGACAAAACCATTGTTTGCAACATCGGCCACTTCGATAATGAAATTGATGTCGCTTGGTTAAAGCAAAACCACGGTAGTACACATGTTGAAATTAAACCACAAGTTGACAAGTATACTGTTAACGGCAAAGATATTATTTTACTTGCTGAAGGCCGATTAGTCAACTTAGGCTGCGCTACAGGTCACCCAAGTTTTGTAATGAGTAACTCATTTACAAACCAAACGCTAGCACAATTAGAGCTATGGCAAAACACAGATCGCTACAAAAATGAAGTTTATATGTTACCTAAACATCTTGATGAAAAAGTAGCCAAACTTCATTTAGAGCGTATCGGTGCCGAATTAACAGAATTAAAACAAGACCAAGCCGAATATATTGGCGTTACAGTTGAAGGACCATTCAAGCCTGAATATTACAGATATTAAACCATCAACTTAAAGTTATTTAAACTTAAAAAAAGCCTGTATCAGTTGATGCAGGCTTTTTAATTAACCTTAAAACGGTAACCTTAACTGTTCGTGTTTTCTTGAAGCTGCCGCAGCTTCTTTGGCTGATAATTCACTTGAATTTTGCTCGCTATTAAGCTTATGCAAACTTATGCCCAACAAACGCACTGAGTTTTTTAAGCGTTCCTGATACAGCAAGGCTTTAGATTCTTCTAAAATTAATTCTTTTGAGGCTATAAACAAGCCTAAAGTTTTACTTCGCGTTTGAACCGAAAAGTCACTATACTTAATTTTAAGCGTAATCGTTTTGCCCGCTAAACCATGCTTTTTTAGTCGTTTTTCTAACTCTTCAGCAATTGCTTCAAGTCGAGAAATCATATAAATTTCAGAAGAAATATTATCATTAAAAGTGCGCTCAGCACCAACCGATTTTCGTTGGCGTTCGGTTTTAACTTCGCTTAAATGAATCCCTCGAACCACCTGATAATAAAAAGCACCACTTTTTCCAAAATGCTGTTGTAATTCATCTAAAGACTTAGATTTTAAATCAGCACCAGTAAAAATACCAAGTTGATACATTTTATCTTTAGTCACTTTTCCAACGCCATAAAACTTTCTAACATCAAGTGTTTCTAAAAATCCTAAAACCTCATCTGGAGCAATTGTTTTTTGACCATTAGGTTTATTAATATCACTGGCAATTTTAGCTAAAAACTTATTAATCGAAATTCCTGCTGAAGCATTTAAGCCTGTTTTTTCTCTTATTTTTTGCCGAATTTCTTTGGCTAATAAGGTTGCACTTGGTGCTTTTTTACGGTTAACAGTCACATCTAAATAGGCTTCATCTAGAGACAATGGCTCGACCAAAGCTGTGTATTCAAAAAAAATATCACGTATACGTTTAGAGATCTCTTGGTAGCGTTCAAATCTTGGCTTTACAAAAACCAAATCTGGACATAATTTTGCCGCAAGCCTGCCACTCATAGCACTTTTAACGCCATATTTTCTAGCTTCGTAACTTGCCGCAGCAACCACGCCGCGCTTTGAACTACCACCAACAGCAATAGGCAAATAGCGCAAATTTGGGTCGTCTAACTGCTCTACCGATGCATAAAACGCATCCATATCTACATGAATAATTTTTCTAATATACGCCTTAAAATCGTCTACTGCCATACTACAAATATAAGTTGATTTGTTGTGCCTTAATCCAGCTTTGCGTTGCAAATCCGCGTTAAAAAGCCAAGTCCTAATAACCTTTTAGCAAGAGCTCCTAAAGTCGCTTTGCACAAGACTTTAGGCTAAGGCTTTTTCACTGTGGGTTTTTCACTACAATCTGGGGCAAGTTTTAAGTAATGTTAAAGCTAAATCATAAACTTCACCTGTAAATAGATATTTTGTAAATTTAATTTTCAATTTAAACAGCTATTTCATTGAGTCGAGATCAATTTATAAAACAATGGGAGCAGAAAAAGAAAAAGGGTATTTTAAAATTTATCTATACCGAAGGTCTTGTTTTTGCTGTTATTGTAATTGGTTTTCAAGAAATTTATTTTTTTAGCACAAACCAATCTGGCCTATTCAACTGGAGTTTAAAAGGTTTGTTACAAGTTACAGCTGTATGTTTATTAACAGCAATTATTTACACCGCTTTATTTTGGCCTCTAAACACTTATCTTTACCAAAAATATAAGCGTCAATGCAAGAAGTAGAACGTAAATTTTTAGTCAAATCGACTCATTTTATCAACCAAGCAGAGTCACATTATTACATTAAGCAAGCCTATTTAAACACACATCCCAAACGAAGTGTGCGTGTACGAATTTTAGCACAAACCGCTTTTTTAACCGTTAAAGGCCAATCCAGTCAAGATGGTACCAGCCGGTTTGAGTGGGAAAAACCAATTAGTATTTTAGATGCCCAACAACTACTTCAATTATGTGAAGATTATCCTATTGAGAAAACGCGTTATATAATCCCAGTTGGACCACATCAATATGAAGTTGATGTCTTTGAAGGAGAAAATAAAGGACTTATTATTGCCGAGATAGAACTCAACCATCCTAATGAAGTTTTTGAAAAACCGCACTGGCTTAATGAAGAAGTGACAGGAGAAGCTAAATACTACAATTCAAGCCTGAGTAAAAAGCCTTTCAAAAAATGGTAATACCAGATTAAATGACATTTTTAATCTGGTATTAAAACAATTACTGCTTATTCTTAGCCTCAATACTTAAAGTGGCATGAGGGACTAATTTTAAACGCTCTTTGTTAATTAATTTACCCGTTACACGGCAAATACCATAAGTTTTGTTTTCAATACGGATAAGTGCGTTTTTTAAGTCGCGGATAAACTTTTCTTGTCTAATGGCCAGTTGAGAATTAGCTTCTTTACTTAAAGTGCTACTGCCTTCATCAAAAGATTTAAAGGTTGGTGAAGTATCTTCTGTATCGTTAGAGCTTCCATTTTTATAAGCATCTACATATTGCTGTAATTGGTGTTGCGCTTTTTCAATTTTGTCTTCAATTAAAGCTTTAAACTCTTCTAGCTCTTGGTCAGAATAGCGCTCTTTTGTATTTACATCTGTCATTTTAATTATAATTTAGTAATGTTTAAAATGGTGCTCACATCGTCAAATTCTAATTCAACGCCATTATCAACATCGGTGTTTATATTTAATTCGTTTGCTAAAGTTTCTTTTTTGATATATTCTAAATTAGCTTCAACAGCTTGTTTTAGATTAGCAGTTTCTTTTAGGTCTATTTTAATACGATCGGTCACTTCAAAACCAGAATCTTTTCGTAAATTTTGAATACGATTCACCAATTCACGGGCGATACCTTCAAATTTTAACTCATCATTAAGGCTAACATCTAAAGCTACAGTTAAACCGTTTGCAGATGCAACCAACCAACCTTCAATATCTTGTGAGATGATTTCAACTTCGTCACGTGTTATTGTTGTAGGCTCATTATTAATACTAATCTCTAACTGTCCTTCAGCTTCAATTTCAGTAATAGCTTTAGCATCAAGCTGATTAATTGCTTGAACAGCTAACTTCATGTTTTTGCCAAATCGAGGTCCGAGAACTTTAAAATTAGGTTTAATTTCTTTGATTAAAATACCTGAAGTATCATCAATAAATTCTATAGCTTTGACGTTAACTTCTGATTTAATCAAATCGGCTACTTCACTAATTTGAGACTTAATATTTGAGTCAAGCACAGGAATCATAATACGCTTAAGCGGCTGTCTTACCTTGATCATTTCTTTTTTACGCAATGAAAGCGCTAATGAAGATATGGTTTGTGCCATTTGCATTTTATGTTCTAAATCGGCATCGATTAATGATTCATCTGCCTTTGGAAACTCGGCCAAATGTACACTTTCAAATCCTTCAGTTTGTGTACTAGAAGTTAAGTCTTTGTAAAGCCGATCTGAATAAAATGGTGCTACTGGTGCCGATAATTGAGCTATGGTTTTTAGGCAAGTAAACAAGGTTTGATAGGCTGAAATTTTATCAGTTTTATACTCGCCTTTCCAGAAACGTCTTCGGCTTAAGCGCACGTACCAGTTACTTAAATTCTCTTGAACAAATTCTGAAATGGCTCGTGTTGCCTTGGTTGGTTCATATTCAGCATAAAAACTATCCACTGTTTTTATGAGTGTATTTAATTCAGATAAAATCCAGCGATCAATTTCAGGTCGGTTTTTGATCTGAATCTCTTCTTCGCTATAATTGAATTCATCTAAATTGGCATAAAGTGCAAAAAATGAATAAGTATTATATAAAGTGCCGAATAATTTACGTTGTACTTCGCCAATACCTTCAAGGTCGAACTTTAAGTTATCCCAAGGATTGGCATTAGAAATCATATACCAACGTGTTGCGTCTGGACCATAAGTTTTTAAAGTTTCAAATGGGTCTACTGCATTACCTAATCGCTTAGACATTTTTTGACCATTTTTGTCAAGAACCAAGCCGTTAGAAACAACATTTTTATACGCAACATCGTCAAATATCATGGTGGCAATGGCATGAAGTGTGTAAAACCAACCACGTGTTTGGTCAACACCTTCAGCAATAAAGTCGGCTTTACGCCAAGTTTGCTCGACTTCTTCTTTTTTCTCAAACGGATAATGCCATTGTGCATAAGGCATAGAACCTGAATCAAACCAAACATCTATTAAATCGGCTTCTCTATGCATTGGTTGGCCTTCATCTGATACTAAAACGATATGATCAACTACATTTTTATGTAAGTCGACTTTATTATAGTTTTCGTCAGTCATGTTACCGACTTCAAATGCTTGATAAGGATTTTCCTTCATTAAGCCAGCCGCGACAGATTTATCTATTTCGGCTTTAAGTTGCTCGATAGAGCTTATTATTTTGGTTGCTGATTTATCTTCAGTTCGCCAAATAGGAAGCGGAATTCCCCAATATCGCGATCGTGATAAATTCCAATCATTAGCGTTGGCTAACCAGTTACCAAAACGGCCTTCTCCAGTTGATTTAGGTTTCCAATTGATGCCTTGATTAAGTTCGTGCATGCGATCTTTAAACTCGGTAACTTTAATAAACCAAGAATCTAATGGATAGTATAAAATTGGCTTATCTGTTCGCCAGCAGTTGGGATAACTGTGCAGATATTTTTCAACAATAAAGGCTTTATTTTCTTCTTTTAATTTTATGGCAATTTCTACATCAACTGATTTTTCAGGCGCTTCGCCATCAGCGTAATATTCATTTTTAACATACTTACCACCAAGCTCTCCTAACTCTGGTCTAAATCGTCCTTTCAAATCGACTGTTGGTACCAAGTTACCGTGTTCATCTTCTAATAACATGGCTGGCACTTCTGGTTGAGCCTGTTTTGCAACCATGGCATCATCAGCACCAAATGTTGGTGAGGTATGAACAATTCCTGTACCATCTTCAGTGGTTACAAAATCTCCAGCTATGACTCTAAATGCATTTTCAGGATGATGATAAGGTTTAACATAATCTAAAAGTTGCTCATAGCGTGCTTCGACTAAATCGGCACCTAAAACGCTTTCTGAAATAAAATAAGGAATTTTTTTATCGCCAGGCTGATAACTTTTAAGTTCAGCTTCGGCTTCGACTTGTGTATATTTCTTTTTGAAAAGTTTAGAAACTAAAGCTTTTGCAGCAATTACATTAATCGGTAAGTGTGTATACTGGTTAAATGATTTAACTAAAACATATTCAATTTTTTTACCAACTGTTAACGCAGTGTTACTAGGCAAAGTCCATGGTGTGGTTGTCCAAGCTAAAAAGTGGACGTCACCTTCAACCTTTTGAAAAGCCTCAGGCAAGGTATTTTTAACCGCTTTAAATTGTGCTGTTACCGTTGTATCTGAAACATCTTGGTAAGTTCCTGGCTGGTTTAACTCGTGTGAACTCAAACCAGTACCAGCTTTTGGCGAATACGGCTGAATGGTATAGCCTTTATAAATGAGGCCTTTATCATAAATTTGGCCTAATAACCACCAAACCGATTCCATATATTTCGAGGTATAAGTTACATAAGGTTGTTCCATATCAACCCAATAGCCTATTTTTTTGGTAAGATCATTCCAAACATCAGTATAACGCATCACGGCATTTTTACAAGCTTTGTTATACGCTTCTACTGAAATTTTACCTCCAATATCTTCTTTAGTGATGCCTAGTTCTTTTTCAACTCCAAGCTCAACAGGTAAACCGTGCGTATCCCAGCCAGCTTTTCGTTTAACTTGAAATCCTTTTTGTGTTTTATATCGGCAAAAAATATCTTTTATAGAACGCGCCATGACGTGGTGAATACCAGGCAAACCATTAGCCGATGGTGGACCTTCAAAAAAAACGAAAGGTGCTTGACCTTCACGCGTTGTTACACTTTTCTCGAATATATTGTTGTCTTCCCAAAATTGTAGAATTTCTTCGGCAACTTTTGGGAGATTTAAACCCTTGTATTGTGGGAATTTTTTGCTCATTTTAACACAGATTTCAAATGATTTGCGAAAATAATGAATTTTACTCAACTCAATATGAGAAACTAAGCCGATATTCAAATAAGTTTCTAAACTCAGGTAAATTTGTTGTTATATGTTGAAAGGCAAAAAATTTTAATCGCTTAGTTCCTAATTAAAACACTAAACTGAATTGGTTTTAGAATTAATACAACATATTTAAATTTGAATTTTGATGACAGACTGAAGTGTGAAAGTTTCAAATTTTTTTTAAGTCAACTTCAAAAACCGTAATTTTGTAAAAATTTAATGCTGTGGCAAAAATAGGACCGATTGATGTAGGCGACTTTCCGTTACTACTAGCACCGATGGAAGATGTTAGTGATCCACCATTTAGAGCCTTGTGCAAAGAACAAGGCGCCGATGTGGTTTATACAGAGTTTGTCTCTTCTGAAGGTTTAATTCGAGACGCCGCAAAGAGTGTTCAAAAACTTGACATTTACGAAAAGGAACGTCCGGTTGGTATTCAAATTTTTGGTGCCAATCTTGAATCGATGTTACGCTCCGTTGAAATTGTTGAGAAAACCAAGCCTGATATTATAGATATCAATTTTGGTTGCCCTGTTAAAAAGGTGGTTTCTAAAGGTGCTGGCGCTGGTATTTTAAAAGACGTTGATTTGATGGTTAAATTAACAGAAGCCATGGTCAAACACACTAATTTACCGATTACAGTTAAAACGCGTTTAGGCTGGGATCACGATTCTATTAAAATTATTGAAGTTGCTGAGCGACTGCAAGACGTCGGCTGCCAAGCTATTTCAATTCATGGCAGAACACGAGCGCAAATGTATAAAGGTGATGCCGACTGGCGTCCAATTGCTGAAGTTAAAAACAATCCGCGCATGCATATTCCTGTTTTTGGTAATGGCGATGTAAACACACCCGAACGCGCTGTCGAAATGCGTGACCAATATGGACTAGATGGTGCCATGATTGGCCGAGCAAGCATTGGTTATCCTTGGTTTTTTAGAGAAGTAAAGCACTTTTTTGAAACTGGTGAGCATCTAGCACCACCAACGCTTCAAGAACGCGTTGAAGTAGCTAGAAGACATTTAGAAATGTCGATTGATTGGAAAGGCGAAAAATTAGGCGTGTTTGAAACTAGACGCCATTATACCAATTACTTTAAAGGAATTCCGCATTTTAAAGAATACCGCATGAAAATGGTAACCTCTGACCGTGCTGAAGATGTTTTTGATACCTTTAATGAAGTTGAAAAAAAATTTGGTGATTTTAATTTTGCAGTTTAATCTTCAAGTATTTAAATAATTTTCTTGACCCGACTCGCCGCAATCCTAGATGCTAATGCGCCTAATAATGAAATTGTAATAAGTACGATAAGTATATTTACCACTTCTATTTTAACCGGATAGGCTAAGTTAGGTGTAAACATAATAAGACTAAATTGTTGTTGTAGAAATACTAAGATTAAACCTAAAATTAAACCGATTATTCCACCAAGTACACTCATAAGTGCGCCTTGATAAAAAAAGATATTCATAAGTTTTCCTTTGGTAAAACCTAAATTATACAACACCTTAACATGTTCGCGCTTATCGAGAATTGCCATCGAAATAGAACCTATAACATTAAACAAAGCAATGATAATAACCAAAGTGAAAATAAGGTAAACCGCTAAATTTTCTGTATTAAGCATTTTATGAAGACTATCATTCAAAGAAATGCGATTTTTTACTTCAATTGGTGCCTGAATAATTTCTGTAATTGCTTCAACTAAGTTAGCCTCATTAGCTTTTGATGAAAGCTTCAACTCAACTGCGCTAACTTCACCTGTTCTTGTATTCAACAAATCCTTTGCAATAGTAATATCGCCAATAATGTAATTTTGATTAAGCTCTTCTGTTAAATTAAATACACCGACAACGCTTGTACTAGCCTTTTTAAAAGCTTGATTAATATCTAAAATTTGTCCTTTCCCTGGTTTTGGCACATAAATATTAAGTAGGCCAGCATAATCGCGGATTCCTACTGATAAGTCTCGTTGTAAACGTGTGCCAATAACCACTTGATAAAGGTTTTCACCAAACCATTCGCCGTAAATTACTTGGTTTGAAACTGTATTAATTTTAGTGTAGTTAGAGTCGACTGCCTTAAAATAAGCGGGCGCGGTTTTGTCTTTAAATTGAAGTAAAACACGTTCTTGAAGCACTCTAGAAACCACCGCAACACCAGGTAAATCTGAAATTTCTTGAGCTTGATTTTCGGTTAAGTTGAAGCGTTTATTTTGGGTAGGCATAACTTTTAAATCTGGGTCGTAGGCGTTGGTAAAAGACAAGCTAAACTCTTTTAAACCAGAAAAAACAGATAATACCACAAATAATGCAAATGTACTTGCTACAACACCTAAAGCAGCAATGCTACTAATAATATTAATGGCATTATGCTTGCTTTTTGAAAATAAATAGCGCTTGGCAATGTACAGAGAAACCTTCACCTTTTTTTAGAATCGTCTAGTAAATCTGGATTTTTAATGGGATTGTTTTTACCTTTAAAAGCTTCTTCTATGTCATTAATATATTCGATTGAATCATCATTAAATAATAATAAATCTGGCATACGTCGCAATTGTTGTTTTGTACGTAAAGCAATGGCATGTTTAATGCTTTTACGAAGCGATTGAATTTCAGTCATCACTGGCTCAGCTTTAGAAGGCGGAAAAATACTAAGATAAGCTTTAGCTTGGAGCAAATCTGGTGTTACTCGAACTTTGGTGACTGAAACTACAATATTATGTGTCCCTGCATCTCGTAAAATTTGTTGTATAACTTCAGCCAAATCTTGTTGAAGTAAACCACTAATTTTTTTCTGTCTGTTTGTTTCCATACTGCAAAGGTAAGTTTTTATACTTTTGTAAGATACAAAACTGAATTAAGGCATGAAAAAAATTGAACATATTGGCATTGCAGTTTCAAATTTAGAAGAAGCCGCTAAAACATACGAGGTTTTAATGCAAGAAAAACCATATAAGACTGAAAATGTTGAAAGTGAAGGTGTTACCACCCTATTTTTTAAATCTGGCGAAAGTAAAATTGAATTGCTTGCTGCTACTAACGATAATAGTCCAATTGCTAAGTTTATCGCTAAAAAAGGTGAAGGCATACACCATATAGCATTTTCAGTTGAAGATATCGACACCGAGATTGAGCGCTTAAAAAGCGAAGGTTACCAACTTATCAGCGACCAACCTAAGAATGGTGCTGACAATAAGCGTATTGTTTTTTTACATCCAAAATCTAATCATGGTGTTTTAGTTGAATTATGCCAAGAGCGCACAGATTAAATATCGATTAATAAAAAATAGTTTGGCTGTAATTAAACTTATGTTTATTTTTGCGATTCTTTAAAGTCAATATTTTGACTTGGGCCTATAACTCAGCTGGTTAGAGTATCTGACTCATAATCAGAAAGTCCCTGGTTCGAGCCCAGGTGGGCCCACCAAGCTGGACAAATCATTTATTTTTGATTTGTCCTTTTTTTTTATCCTCTGCAAACCCTTGTTAACACTCATTATCTTCAGTAAAGCTGGATTAATATCAGCGGTTCGAACTTTTTCATCTTGAAATGTGAATTTTTCAGGAAAAATCGAACCTATCATTAATCTTTTATGCTCTATATCGCTATTTAAGTAGTGTTTATCAAAGTCTTGAAGCCCTTTCAAGCCCTCTTTATAAACCTTTTCAACAGAAGCTTTATTAGCAAATTGCTTTTCTTTTTCCTCTAATTCCTTTATTAATTTTTGAATACGGTTCTTTGCTTGTTTAAATTCGTCTTTGGTCAAATCTCCATCTATATATAACTCTTGGATGCGCTCTAATTTTGTTTCTAAGTTTCTCTTTTTTTCATAATGCTTTGGGCCAATTCCTCTTTTTTTAGCCAATTGCTTGAACTCCTTTTCAATCAGTTCACTAAGTAACTGATAAGCATTTTCATCTAAGCTTATGGACTTTAAATAAGATTCAAACCACGCATGGACATCTTCCTTCTTCAACCTCACACCACATGAAGTTGAACAATGATAATATGAATACCGCTTGCTTCTCCCTTTTGATGTGCTTGCCGTTAAGACTTTATCACACTTTGGACATAATACAAATCCTCGTAAAGGAAAACTTGAGTTTACCTTTAATTGAGGCTTACTACTTTGTCGTCTTCTACCTTTTAAAATAGATTGTACTTTATCAAAATCAGATTTGGTAATTAGTGGTTCATGAATCCCTTCAATATAATCTTCTGGCTCATCTTTATACGCCTTTATATGCACCCAACCACAATACAATGAATTACGCAGAATGCCGTAGAAAGCTGTTGAGCTTGTTTCAAACCCTTCTGCCTTTAGTGCTCGATAGACGTCTTTTTGATTATACACATTAGTCAGCATCATTTCAAATCCTTTTTGGATGTACTTCGCATCTTTATTAGGTGTTAATACAGGACGATTTGAGCTATCCCTTCCCATAAAATAGCCCTTGGGCGGCGAACCCACATAGCGGCCTTCTTTTAATGCTCTGCGCATGCCTGCAATAACATTTTGCGATCGCCTCATATTCTCTACCTCTGGTACTGACAAATAGACCGCAAGCATTAAACCTTGTTCTGGTATACTCAAATCAAGCGGTTGCTCTATAGCATTAGGTCGTATCCCCAAACTTGTAAATAAATTAATCGTATTGTAAGATTCACTGGTGTTTCTCGAAAAACGATCCCACTTGACAAAAAGTAACTCATCAACTAATTCTTGGTGCTGCTTACAATAAGCTATGAGCTTTTTCATTTCAGGTCGCTCGAATGTTTTTGCTGAATAATCCTCCCGATAGACCTTTAATACTGATAAATGATTGGTTTTACAATAGGCCTTTAACTTCTCTTCCTGGTCTCTTAATGAAAATCCCTTGTCGGCTTGTTCATCAGTTGAGACTCTTACATACAATATGACATTTTTCATTTACTATGCTTTAATAAGGTTATGTTTAATAACTTAAGTGTAAACTCTTAAAAACTGAAGTATTTCTTCTACTTCTGTTTGAGTTAAGTGTTTTGTTCTTTTGTGGTTCAATAATTCACTAGCTCTTTTAATGTCCATGATAATCTTGGGCAAGGGTAAGGCTGTCCATCTCTTGCGCTATATTGATCAGGCTGGATTTTCAGGGACTGATGTGGTGATACTTCTTCTCTATTTATTCTCATATCATTTCGTTAAGATGGTGAGTTTATAGTTATCTTGAGCTCTCTTTTCAACTACAATTTTGCCTGTTTTTGGGAATTTATTGTTCAATATAAATTCTGCTAAAGCCTCAGCACTTTTGTGCTGCTCACGAATGATTAATGGTTGTAATTTGTTGTGATCTATGATAACCTCAATAAATTTTGGAGAACGTGTCTTAATTATGTTTCTTAGCTTGTTTTCAACCGTATTAAGATAAGCAAGGTCTTGATCGATTAATTCAAACTCAACGCTTACGATTTTACTGATAAAGGGCATTAATGGAATACAGATATAGGTTTGATCGGTTATGTAAGACAGGCTTTCTTCAGTTAATGCTTTTATGCCGCTATTAATGAACCATTCTTCTTTTTTAGGAAGGTAGTAAAATGAAATGGGTTTATAGTTAACCAATATGCTATCTACAATAGCATCAACAAAGAAGTTTTGCTCTTGCGCTAGTTGAAGTTGAAGCAAAGGATCATTAAGTATCTGATTTAAACCTTCGATTCGTTGCTGATTTGGAGATTTCTTTCTTTGCTCTGCTTTTATAGCGGTATTTAACTTTCGGTCAAAAAAGCCGTCTTCTATGGGTTGTTGCCAAATGCTATAAGCTAATTGACTCAAGTGCTTTGTCGATATACCGACTTCACTGAGTTCGTTAACTAGATGCAACCAAACGGCTTGAGGAATATTCATTCGTCCGTGTTGATCTTTTTGAAAAAACGGTAAGACTTGTTTCGATTTCCAATAGCTTACCATCCGAGTACTAAACCCGAAGTGTTTGGGAAGCACATATTTCTGCGCCAATAACTCGCTTTTGAAGTTTTCTAGTTCTGTCATTTCCATAAACTCTTGTAATTAGTTTACACAAATGTAATCTTTATTTGTTTAACTAGCAAATTGATTTGAAATTCAAATAATTAAGGCGTTTATCAAAATATTATTTTTTAAAATAATATTTATTTTTAAAGTATTTTAAGATGTAATCGATTACAAACAGTTGCAAATGGAAACAAGGTGAATTTGATCAATTTTCATTAAAATTGGAATTATTATTCTTAAGAATAATTTTCTAAGTCTTTATCATAATTTTTGCTTGTTCTATTTGTTAGTTATTTTATTAGCTATATTTATAGTAAATCAACTTTGTTTTAAACTTATAATTAATAGGGTAAAATACCTTAATGATAGAGTTCTAATTACATGATTAGAGAGTTGTATAATGAAGCTTCATTTTATACTTATTAATTGTCGATTTAAAACTTAAAGAAAAAACCTGTTAACAATAGTAAAATCAATAGCTCAATTGTCATTTCAATAACCTGTTTTTTAGAGTTTAGAACATTATATAGCTTGTAGGTAATTTTAATCAAGTTTAAAGGCATTATTACTAAGCAATTTTGATCTTTAGTAGCTTAAAATATAAGCGATGGATCTTGTTATGTTTACCTTATGATTTATTGCTAATCATTAAGCGTTCAATAGGCATAATCTAAGCAAAAAATATAGTGTGGTTTTAAAGACTGCCAAATTTGACACCCAGTTATAATTTTGATGCAAATTTCTTAGTTATATTACTATAGTATATAAGTAAAAAAAGGTCTTTATTTTTAAGATCATAATTCTTCTTAAAATAACATAACTATTTTAAAGCTCAGTAACAGTAAAATCAATAGTTGGCAAGCTATAACCAAGCCTTATTTATAAGGGTATTTTTATAAAGGTTCATAGTATTGCTTATAATAAAAAAATAGACCTCGATTCAATAAGTTTTATGAAGCTTTTTCATAATTTAAATTGATGTTCTCTAAATTTCCTTGATTTATAAAAACATAGCTTCAAATAATAAGCGGAATGGAATTGAAATTATTTTTTAAAATAAAATTGTTCATTTGAAATAATAATTATTCGCTAAAATAATTTTTTCAATGTTTTTTACCTTAAATATCAATTTAATCATTTAAATGGCTCGCTTAGATTCCAATCATTATTTCTATGTTTTAAAGGATTTTTATCTAAGTTAATGTCTGTTCAAATTTTAAAATTATATTATATTATTGAACAGTTTGGTTTTGGGGGAAGCTTAAAAAGACCTTAAATACAACATAAAGAAATTAAAAAGCATTGATAAACTATTAATTCAACGCTATAAACCCTATAATTCAAGATAAATTCTAATATGTCAAGTTTTTAGTACCATAAAACTGACATTTGTAAAAAGTAAGTATCTTTGCATTATGGCATTAGCAACAGAAATACGCAAAAAAATAAAATCCTTCCCCGAAGGAAAAACCTTTGGTTATGACGATTTGCACATCGCTAAAAACGACTACATCACTGCTGCAAAAGCATTGGAACGCCTAAAGAACCAAGGCGCAATAAAAAAACTTTCAAAAGGAGTGTTTTATAAACCTGAAAAAACAGTGTTTGGCGAGTTAAAGCCAGATTACAGCGAATTGCTACGTCCCTATTTATTTGAAAATGGTAAACGTGTGGCATACGAAACAGGCACTTCACTATACAATCGTTTAGGCTTGACTACTCAAATGGCTTTCCGCACAAAAATTGCCAGTCGTAAAAAGCGCATCAACATCAATCGGGAGAATTTAAAAGCAGATGCCGTAAAAAGCTATGCAGAAGTTACGGATAGTAATTATGAGATTTTGGGCTTGTTAGATGCCTTCAAAGACATTAAAACTATTCCCGATTGTTCTATTGCTCAGGCGATAAAAAGACTAAGTAGCATAGTTAACGAACTCAACACCAAACAAACCGAGGTATTTATTAAATATGCCTTAATGTATCCGCCAAGAGTAAGAGCATTGGCAGGCGCAGTTCTTGAAAATTTGGGTAAAACTCCCAAAGGCATTGAACAACTAAAAGAGAGTCTCAATCCACTTACAACCATAAACTTGGGCGTAAAGAAAGAAGAATTACCTAACCAATCAAATTGGTATATCAAATGAAGTTACACGAAAACACAGCTTTATATAGAGATGCTATTCGGTTTACCGCTCAACAGATGAAGCTAAAACCTGAATATATTGAAAAAGACTATTGGGTAACCTATGCTTTGTTTAGCATTTTTAAAAGCAAAATAGGAAAAGAAACTATTTTTAAAGGTGGTACAGCATTATCTAAGTGTTTCCAGCTTATCGACCGATTTTCAGAAGATATTGACTTGGTTGTTTTAAGGCGTGAAGGAGAAACAAATAGTAAATTAAAATCAAAATTAAAAACAATAAGCCAAGAGATAGAAACCGTATTACCTGAAATTTCCATAGAAGGAATTACCCATAAAATGGGAATGAATCGCAAAACTGCACACGCCTATAATAAAGAATTTAAAGGCAATTACGGTCAGGTTAGAGATGCCATAATTTTAGAATCTACTTGGCTAGGCTATTATGAGCCATTTACCACAAAAAACATCATTTCATTTGTTGGACAAATGATGTTAGAGAATAAGCAGTCTGATATTGCAGAAGAAAACGGCTTACTCCCTTTTGAGTTATTAGCACTAAAACCTATAAGAACCATCTGCGAAAAAATAATGAGCTTGGTTCGTTTTTCTTATAGCCAATATGCTATTGAAGATTTGAAGAAAAAAATAAGGCACATCTACGATTTGCATCAGCTTTTAAAACAAGATGAATTTTTAGAGTTTTTTCATTCAAGTGCTTTTGATGAAATGCTGATAAAAGTTGCCAATGATGATGTGGTTAGCTTTAAAAACAACAACCAATGGCTTACTCATCATCCAAACGAAGCACTTGTTTTTAAGGATTTAGAAAAGGTCTGGAATACGATATCAACCACCTATTCCAATGATTTTAAAGATTTAGTTTATGGTGATTTACCAAACCAAGACGATGTCTTAAATACCTTAAAAATGATTCAATCAAGATTAAAAGGCATTTCTTGGACAGTGAAAATAGAAGAAATATAGAGTTTACTTATAAACTAAAATTACCCGTAATAAAAAAAACCGCCTTTTACAGCGGGTCTCTAATAAGCTATTATTTTTTGAAGTAGGGCATTTTTTTACTTGCTTTTCGCATAAGTTTGTTTACAATTCTTGATGGACTACTACCTATCCCTCCAGATATTTTATGCTCGTAGTTCCATATCAATTTATTGTTTGCGCAATCATTTATGCTTAGAGTGGTTCTTACCTCATTTGTGCTACCGCCACCGCCAAACAATAGTGCAACAGCTATCGCACCTCCAGTAGACATTGGTTTAGAGAGCGCAAATGTAGAGGACATTACACCATCAACGCCTAAAATATTGCATAGCTCTTTTGTAGTAAGCGGATTTTCTGGATAACCCGCTTTTTTTAGTAGTGCGTTTGTGGTCTCTACTTGTTGAACTTCCTTAAATATTTTGCCTTGCATTTTCCGTTTTAGCATCCAAGCATAAATTTCATTCTGAAAATTAATAGACTCGGTTTTTTGTTGTTCCTTTAATGCTTCTGCATCAACTTTCTTACGTGCAGCAATAGATATTTTTGGAGGTATAATTGCAATTATATCTTGTTTTTCGGCTAACATATTAGCATCAGGACTGTAGAATATTTTAGCACAAGATGTTAGTAATAATGCCACAGTGGCAATAAGCATTGTGTTTTTGAGTGATTTCATAAGTTTATGTGTTTTAAATTACCATGTGTATTCTACAGTCATTTCGCATTCAAATGTATCTGTTGAGTTTGTTACTGTGAATGTGTTTGGAAACCCGTCTCTATCTGCATCATAAGGTAAAAAGGCTAACAAACTAATAGTGTTATCTGTGTTTGTATCTAAGTCAATTAGCGTCAGATAATGAACACCAGTTACGTTATTAATAGATAGTGGTGAATCTAATGTAAAAGGATAATCAACATTTAAACCACTGGCATCTTCGTAGTAATTTGGTTCGCTGTATATAGTTTCGTCCGATGAGTTTTGTATTGTAAAATAAATATCAGCATCACTATTTGTAGGAAATGTATCCCACCAATTTCCATTATCAGTATCAGGAAATTTTTTAATAACAACTTTGGTTATGGTGACCGAATTCGGTGTTAGTTTAGCTGAACAATCAGTACCACTGTAGCCTTCAGGACAGTCACAGCCACAATCTACAGTTTCAGTTCCGCCATTTAAGCAAGCTATTGGAGTACATTCATCTACTGAACTATCATCACTAGAACAGGATACACTAATAAGCATTAAAAAGCTTAGAGTAATAATTAATTTTTTCATAATTAAATGATTTAATTACCGCCAAACCCAAACAGTATGTTTATAAATGAAGAAGCGTGGGTTTGTACCAAATCTGTGCTGAGGTTGTGACAAGACCCAATACCAAGATAAGGAACACCCACGCCATTCGTGAGCGTCTATCCTTAACTATTGTGGTATTTTCGAAATTGTCACATTTCAGCACCAACAATTAAAGCAACGCTTTTACGTAATTTTGAGACAAATATAGATAATAATGTTTATTTTTTAAAATAATAGTTATTTTAAAAAATAACTATTTAAGTATCTAGTTTACTGGTGATAAGGCTTAGGCTTTCCACCCATCCGTAGTAGTTATATTGTGTAGGTTCATCATGCTCATGTATGGTGACTATTTTTCTTAAACCTATGGTGTCACCAAAAACTTCAATTAAAATGGCATTAACTGCTATATCTCCAGTAACGAAGGCATCTAGCTCCATATAACAGCCTTTTGTAAGCTCGGCATGGTTACTCTCACTCCACACAAAGATATGATCTGCATTAGAAGCTATTTTGGCATAGTCACTTTTGTCTGTTAATTCACCTAAATACCTGTTAGGACTTATAACATTACCTGAGAAGTGCTTGTTGATAAAATCATACACTTTACTATCTTCTATTTCGCCATACAGTGATTTACTGTGTGAGAAATACAATGTCAGCCTATCTGAGTTTATTTGTAATATAGTGATTTGTTTTAAAAATCAATATGAATACAAATACGTTGTAAAGATTACGCCAAAGAAGAACAATTAGCTAAAAACCTGAAGAAAGAACAAAAGCAGAATACTTAAATAAAAGCGTTGATTGATAATCCAGACTTTAAAGTAAACATAGAAAAGAAAACAGTCGATAAGGCTATTCATAAAAACGGTGACTTGACCTATCACCTAAAAGAGTATAAAGCAATGAATACTGATCAAAAAAGAGGTGAAAAACAGACAACTCTAGTTAACAAGATCTCAAGTGAAAGAGCTTTCTCAAGATTAACAGAGAAAAGTAAATCAACACCACTAATAAGTTAATCAAACTCAATTAGAGACTTTAGGTGCAGTAATTTTTGGTTTAACAACTGAATTCATCTTAAATCAAATAATCTGTCATTTCTTTTAAGTTAATACCAATCTGCCCATCCCATTTTTGGTAATCATAGGTGCTTATAACTAGGAATTACTTGACAAAGGATTCTTGTTAAGGATCTATTCTCAATATTCTATTAAAATTGAATGTATCATTTTTAAAATACAATAACTGGAGATTACCTTAAACGGGGCTTTAAATAGGTGACTCCTACCACCACTCCAGCTATTAAGCCTACAGATATGAATCTATTTACCGGTGCAGCCGGCACGTCATCTACATTATCTTCAAAACCTATTGCTTCATCTATTGTTTGGCTATGACTTATCTCCATAAACAGCATGAGTAATACTATAACTGAAGTATATCGTAATTGTTTCATTTTTATAAGTTTACTGTTTAATTAATTTCTCAACCACTTTATGGCCGGTTTTATCTTCAATCTCTAAGTGATATACCCCTGTTTCTAATTGATTCACTTCTAGGATTACACTTGAGTCACTCACTAGCTTTTCTGCTTGGTAGACCTCTTGCCCTAAGCTATTGTATAATTTAAGCTTAAGCCACTCGCCATTTACAGTTGTTGTATTGATGTGAACTTGAGTTGTTGCTGGGTTAGGAAATAAACGATAGCTTACAGCTGCTGTTTCATCAAAACTTAAAGCCTCATTTCCAAAGACGAGCTTAAAACGTGAACTGCTTACCGAGGCTTCTAAATTCGCATCTACGCTAAAGGAATAAACCTGACCATCTGTTAACAAGGTTTCGGTCTCTAAGTACTGGTCTAGTAAATACACCTGGGTATCCTCTATGTTAGTCAGACTAGCTACAAAGCTGTAGTCTTGCTTACGCCAGTTATTCGTAAATAATGGAACCTCTTCCCCTGCTTCTGGATAGCTGCGATGCTCAATCGTAAACAATGTCCCATTATTAACAAGGGCTAAATTCTCGTCGATATTACCCAGTTTGGTGATATCTAAACCGTCTATACCGGGGTTACCCGATGGACTAAAACGAAGTCGCACACCATCAATCACCGCTTGATTGTCGTCTTGTAAGTTAAGTACTAGCTCTGAGGTGTTCGTTATACTTTCTGAAGATACGCTTAAGTCGGTGGT
>NZ_FQTW01000009.1 GCF_900129035.1 Psychroflexus salarius
AAAAAGTACCTCAGGCTCATAATTGTCCAATAGAATTATGAAAATAATCAAATAGTATATTAACCAAAACGGTCAACGCTATTTAGGGAAGGTCAAACTTCCAACTACCAACTACCAACTACCAACTTTAATTTTAATTTTTTTTCTGCCTTTTCTTACATTTTCTCAAGATGATATTTGTGGTATAAGTATCGTGAATGTTCAAAGTCATTCAAGCTCAGATATCAACTGCAATGAGTTTTATCCTTCTAACCAACCATTCTTAACTGACACTAAAAACTCATTAAAAACTAAGCATCATGAAAACCATTATTAAACTATTAATTATTTGCCTGCTTGGGCAAAGCTTGACCAGCTTAGCCCAAACCACTGCGATTCCTGATGAAAATTTTGAACAAGCTCTGATTGATCTTAATATCGATTCAGATGGTATGATTAATGGGCAAGTTTTGACCGCTGATATAGAAACGATTGTAGAATTAGATTTTTCAATTTTGTACGATTCATTTTCTAGTAGTACCATAACAGATTTTACAGGTATTGAGGCGTTTTCAGCACTAGAAATTCTTAACCTATCTAATTTAACTGTTATTCTTTCTGAAGAACAGGCCGGCGTCTTCAATTCAAACTTAAATCTTAGAGAGTTTATAGCCGATACGCAGAGTGCTGATGTTGGCCCATATATTAGCATTGCCTACCTAGATTTTAGTAATCTTAATCATCTAGAATATATTAGTTTAGAGACTAGTTTTCAGCTTAATTCCATCAACCTAAATAACCCTAATTCTTCTTATGAAAACTTAACCATAGATTTAGATCACGAATATTGGGATCCGCCAAACACTTATTCGGTTTGTATCAATGTTAGTGATGCCCAAGCGGCTTCGTCAAATCAGTTTCCATATAATACTTGGACCATAATTACACCTGCACCAGATGTGAATGGCTATGTTTTTAGGGATTATAATTTTTCATCGACTTGTAATTTATCGACAACAGCTTTTGAGCGTTTAAGTGCGCTATCGGTTTATCCCAACCCTGTGCAAGATCAATTATGGCTAAAGAACCCTACAAATCTAGACATCAATAAAGCTGAAATTTATACTATTTCAGGACAAATGATTAAAAAAGTTGAAGTCGTAGATAGGTTTATAGATGTAGAGTTATTAGATACAGGTGTTTATTTTGTAAAGCTTTATAGTGCTCAAACTTCAAAGACATTTAAAGTCTTAAAACAATAGCCATTATTCCAATCTATTAAAGCAGTAGTGCTAAAAGCTTAGTTCACCACTAATTGTACGGTTTCTCGCGTTACTTGTTTTAAGAGCACAGATTTATCTTTTTCAATCCGTTGTATGGCGGCATCATTAAAATGTCTAATGGTAAATAACGATACGTCTTTATTGTAAGTCACTTTAAACTTAGCTTTTAATTCTCCAATTAATTTATCGACATTATTAAATTTATTATCCACGCAAACCGAAAATGAAATGGCTGAATTCTGAATTAAATCGACTTTAATTTGATAACGGTGGAACAAGGCAAAAATTTCAGAAATATTTTCTTCCACAAAAAATGAAAAATCTAAACTAGATAGCGATAATAACACCAAATTAGGCTTGACGATATAACACGGGACTAAAGGTTGAATTTGCTCTCCTTTTTGAACGCAAGTTCCTTTATCTGTTGGATTGAAAAATGATTTAACCAACAAAGGAATTTCTTTTTTCTGCAAGGGTTGAAGTGTTTTCGGGTGAATGACCGATGCCCCATAAAACGCAAGTTCAATCGCTTCTTCGTAAGAAATTTGATGTAAAAGTTGTGTGTTGTTAAATACATTTGGGTCACCATTAAGCACGCCAGGCACATCTTTCCAAATCGTTACACTTTCAGCATTTAAACAGTATGCAAAAATCGCTGCCGTATAGTCACTACCTTCACGACCTAAAGTTGTGGTAAAGTTATGTTGGTCTGAGCCAATAAAACCTTGTGTAATATTTAATTCACTCGTATCTACATGAGCATTAATTTTTTCTTGGGTGCGTTCCCAATTTACGCCTGCATCGCGATAAACACTTGTCGTATCAATTAAATTTCTGCAGTCGTGCCAAGTGTTGGCAATGCTAAGACTATTTAAAAATTGACTCACAATACTCGTGCTAATTAATTCGCCAAAACTTACGACTTGATCATATACAAAATCATAATTAGGCGATTTATTGCGATCTAAAAAAATGCGCAATTCATCAAAAAAATAATTCACTTTGGTGTAAGCTGGGTGCGACTTAGATTCAAATAAATCATTTAAAATTTGGTGATGTTTCTGCTTTAAGTCTGTGATGGCTTGGTCAAGTTTTTGATCATGATCAAAATACAGTTTAACAATATGTTCTAAGGCGTTAGTGGTTTTTCCCATCGCCGAAACCACCAATAACTTTTGGTCGGTTCCTGTAAGTTTTAAAACTTCAGCGACATTTCTAACACCTGCAGCATCTTTTACCGATGCGCCACCAAACTTAAAAATTTGCATAATTATGATTTAATAGACTATAAGTTAATATTTTTAATTTGAGCTTCATCTAATTGAACCGTTCGCCACTCTTTAAACACGGTTGCTCCATAAGACTCATAAAATTCGATAGCGTTTGAATTCCAATCTAAAACAACCCATTCTACACGTTTAATAGCATTGGTTTTAGCATGTAAAATAAGCGCTTCAAGCAAAGCCTTGCCGATGCCTTTACCGCGTTGAGATTGCGTCACAATTAAATCTTCTAAATGATAAGTTTCGCCTTTCCAAGTTGAAAATCTGGGATAAAATAAAGCCATTCCTACAATAGTGGCATCAATTTCAGCTACAAAACATTTAAATAACGCATCTTTACCGAAGCCGTAGGTTTTTAAATCATCTACACTAACTTCAACGGCATTGGGTTCGTTTTCAAATTCAGCTAACTCTTTAATTAAATTCAGCACTTGTGGCATGTCTTCAGCTGTTGCAAGTCGTATTTGAAATTCCATCTAACTTATTTTCAAGCAAAAATACGTTGTGTGAAATAAAAACATTCTTAAATCGGATATAAAAGCGGTTTTTTCCTATTTTTGCTGAAACTACAACGTTTTCGTAATGAAAAAAGCTAACCAAACCCTCGGTGAATTTATCATCGAAAATCAAAAGTCATTTAAGTACACTTCGGGCGAATTATCCCGATTAATCAACTCCATTAGGCTCGCCGCTAAAGTGGTGAATCACGAAGTTAATAAAGCCGGATTGGTCGATATTACAGGCAATGCAGGTGAAACCAATGTACAAGGTGAAGACCAGCAAAAGCTTGACGTTTATGCCAACGAACGCTTTATACAAACCTTAATTAACCGTGAAATTGTTTGTGGTATTGCTTCTGAAGAAAACGACGATTATATTACGATTCAAGGTCAAAATGAAGCGCACGATAACAAGTATGTTGTTTTGATGGATCCGCTTGATGGTAGCTCTAATATTGATGTTAATGTGTCGGTAGGCACTATTTTTTCAATTTATCGCCGTAAATCACCAGTTGGCCAACCCGTTGAAATAGACGATTTTCTTCAGCCAGGTAACCAACAAGTGGCGGCTGGCTATATTATTTATGGCACTTCAACCATGTTAGTGTACACGACTGGTCATGGTGTTAATGGGTTTACTTTAAACCCAGCGATTGGAACTTACTATTTGTCACATCCTAACATGCAATTTCCAAAAGAAGGCAATATCTATTCGATTAACGAAGGTAATTATGTGCATTTTCCACAAGGTGTTAAAGATTATATTAAATATTGCCAAGCTGAAGTTGAGTCTGACAACAGACCTTACACTTCGCGCTACATAGGAAGTTTAGTGTCCGATTTTCATCGAAATATGATTAAAGGTGGCATTTATATGTATCCAAAAACAGCTAAAGCGCCACAGGGTAAGTTACGCTTATTGTATGAGTGTAATCCTATGGCTTTTATTGCTGAGCAAGCTGGCGGTAAAGCTTCTGATGGTTATCAACGTATTTTAGATATACAACCGACTAAACTACATGAGCGTGTGCCCTTTTTCTGTGGAACGCAATCGATGGTCAATAAAGCAGAAGAATTTATGGCTAACTATAAAAACGATTAGTTTTTCGATTGAGATCAAGTTTCAGTTGAAGTTTTTGGACTAGGGTTTAACATCGCAAGTGCTTAAAAAAGCTTAATTTAACACAAAGCGAAAATTAAGCACTAATTTAAAAATTCCTACTGAAGTTTTAATTCAGGATTACTAACAAACTTACTGAAAGCACTATATGCGCTGTTAGCCACTTCCTTTCAAATATGTTTCTGGTGTCAATACTGCTAAACCACTATTTTTAAAATCTTTTATATTTCTAGTCAGAATAATATTGATCTTTCCATTTTGGATAGCAGAAAAATTTTGTAAAGCATCTTCAAAATCTTTAAACTTTGAATTAAGAGCATCCAAAACAACTTCCTTGTTCATTTCTGTAATTTCAATTATGTTTAAAAGCTGTTTTATTTTTTCTATTATCAATTGATGGCTTGCCGTCTTTCTTAACAGATAATAAACATTACAGATTATAACTGGTGTTGTAAATCCGTTTACTTTTTTCTCTTCGCATCGATTTAAAATTTCTGTGGCAAATTCAGCAAAAGGTTCACGGTCAAAGAAAAAATCCAATATTACATCGGTATCAATTAAAACCTTATCCATTACAAATATTTTTCTTCTAATCGGTTTCTGAGATCTTTTTTATAATCCATATTTTTAGGCATTTTAAAAGAGCCTTTTAAAGATTTTACGATAGGATTTAATTTTTTTAGTTCCTTAGCTTTTTCTTCTTTTGTTAGGATTTTAAGATAGTTTTCTATAATATCAGATAAACTCCTGTTTTTATTCTTAGCATATTCTTTTGCTCTTTGGATAATTTCTTGCTCTATTGTCAAAGTGAGTTTTGTGTTCATTTTTGATAACTTGAAATGATTAATAAAACAAAGATAAGAATTTACTTTATTGTACGTGTTATTTTTTATTATTTTACACGTTTATATCATCTTGTGGCTAACGATAAAAAATAATTATCTTATTTAGACTATTTGGTATAACTAGGGTTTAACATCGCAAGTGATTAAAAAAGCTTAATTTAGCGATATGCGAAATTTAAGCTTCATATTATTACTTTTTTTAGTCAATCTAGCTTGGACTCAAAATGCTAATTTGGCTCAAAATTATTTAGACCAAGGTCAATATGAAAAAGCCTTAGCTGTATACGAACAACTTCTTGAAGAAAATCCTAGAAATCAAAAATTTCTGTTAGGATTAGTCGAGGCTCATAAAAATTTAGAACAACTTCAAGCCGCCAAAAAAGCGCTTAAAACTTACCTCAATCGGCCAGGTAATTATCCTAATATAGAAGTTGAACTCGGCTATTTGTTCGATCAAGAACAACAAATCGATTCGGCAAAAATATATTACCAATCAGCTTTAGCTAAGGTCTCTGAGCGTCCTAATTATGCTTATATTGTTGGAAAAGCCTTTCAAAATTACGGACTTTTAAAATATGCTGAAGAAACCTACGAAATTGCTCAGAGCATTCGGCCATCAACTAATTTTTCAATTCAATTAGCACGCATCTATGGTGAGCAAAGCAAGTTTGAGAAAATGTTTACAAGTTATGTTGATATAATTGAAAAAAATGCGCGTTATTTTAAAATGCTAAGCCCAAGGTTTTCTGATTTTATCACCAAAGACCCTAACAATAAAGCCAATTTAGCCTTTAAAACCGTTTTATTACAACGTAACCAAAATGAACCTAGAAAGCTGTATAACGAAATGTTAAGCTGGCTGTTTGTGCAACAAGGCGATTTAAATTTAGCATTTTTACAAGAAAAAGCCATTTATGCCAGAAGCCAAACCAAACAGCTCAATAATATTTTTGAACTTGGACAAATTGCTTTTGAACAAGAAGATTACAGTCTAGCCAAACAAATTTTTAAAGAAGTTCAAGCCAAAACCAATCAACCTGTTTTGTTTTACCGCAGCGCTAGGTATTTATTAAAATTACTTCAATTTAACCCAGAAAATTCAGCTGAAACTATCAACCAAGCTTATCAAGATTTTTTTACAGCTGAGAAAATTTCAGCTTTAACACATGCCATTTATCTCGATTGGGCCAAATTCATAGCTAATCAATTACAAAATCCGGTACGTGCCATTAATTTACTAGATGAGGTTATTTCGTCACAAATTCGCCCTTCACAAATGGCATCAACAAAATTGTTAAAAGGTGATTTGTTACGCTTAGAAGGGCAATTTAATCAAGCTTTATTGCTGTATGCACAAGTAGAAAAATTAGTACCTAACTCAGATGAAGCTCGAGAGGCTAAGTTTAAAACTGCTCAAACCAGTTACTTTCAAGGCGATTTTGATTGGGCTTTAACGCAACTCGATGTCTTAAAACAATCAGTATCGCAACGCATGGCGAATGATGCCTTAGAGTTGGCCTTGCATATTCGCGAAAATTCTTATTTAGATTCTACCCAAACCGATTTAAAGCGCGTCGCTCAAGCCGATTTGTTAAGAAGTCAACAGCGCTACAAAAGTGCCATTGATACCTTGCAAAAGGTTCTAGAATCTTATAAAGATGTCGCTATAGCAGATGAAGCCTTGTATCGATTGGGTTTAAATTTTGAAAGTTTGTTTAACTTTGAAGCCGCTGCAGAAGCTTACAACCAATTGGTGACCGATTATCCTGATAGTATTTTAGCTGATAATGCCTTATTTGCACTAGGTTTAATTTATCGCGATCAGCTTAACGCGACTGAAAAGGCTAAATCAAAATTTGAACAAATTATTTTTAATCATCCCGATAGTATTTACTTTGTTGAAGCTAGAGAAATTTTTAGAACTTTGCGCGGCGATAAAATTGAATAATGATGTTTATTTACAATATTACAATGCAGGTTGAAGCTTCTGTACATCAAGATTGGTATAACTGGGTAAACACCAGTTTTATCCCTGAAATGCTATCGACTAAAAAATTTACCAAAGCGGTTTTAAGCGAGGTTTTACAAGATGAAAATCAGGATAGCTTTACTTATTCAGTGCAGTTTTTTGTGCCAACTGAAACACATTTAGAAGCGTATAAACAGGCTTACGCCTCAAAAATTGAAGCCAAAATTAGCTTGTTTAAAACACGCGTTGTTAGTTTTAGCTCAACTCTAAAAATTATAGACCAACATTAAGTTTATGCAAGTAAAAGCAAAAAAACACCTCGGGCAACATTTTTTAAAAGATCTAAATATTGCTCAACAAATCGCCGATAGCTTGAGTTATTCGGGTTATAAACATTTGGTTGAAATTGGTCCTGGTATGGGTGTTTTAACACAGTTTTTACTTTCAAAACCAGTGAACTTAGTGGCAATGGATGTCGATCGTGAATCAATTGCCTATCTTAATACTAATTTCAGAGCACAATTTTCTAAAGCTGAAATTAATCAGGATTTTGAAGTTGTAAATGCTGATTTCTTAAATGATGACTTAGTTGAGCGTTTTCAAGCTGAAGAATTTGCGGTTATTGGGAATTTTCCTTACAACATTTCAACACAAATTGTATTTAAAACTATAGAGTTACATGCTTATATTCCAGAGTTTGCTGGCATGTTTCAAAAAGAAGTCGCACAACGCATTTGTGCTGGTCCAGGAAGTAAAACCTATGGGATTACTTCAGTTTTAACGCAGGCCTTTTACGATACAGAATATTTATTTACTGTAAAGCCTAATGTTTTTAATCCGCCACCAAAAGTCGATTCAGGCGTACTTCGACTTGTCAGAAAAGCAAATTATCAACTTGAATGTGATCAAAAGTTGTTGTTTAAGGTGGTTAAAACCGCTTTCAATCAGCGCCGAAAAACAATCCGAAACAGTTTAAAAACACTTCAATTATCAGCGGATTTGACTTCAAACCCTATATTTAATAAACGCCCAGAACAGCTTAGTGTTTCAGAATTTATAGAATTAACAAAAAAAATCGACGAAGATGCAGTTTCAAATCAGTAAAGACTTTGTTGAAAAAATTCAACTTCTTGTTGAAGAGCATAATAATGATGAACTATTACTGCATTTAGAAGAATTACACCACGCCGATATTGCCGAAATTTTAGATGAATTAAGTCTTGATGAAGCAACTTATATCATTAAACTATTAGATTCAGATAAAACGGCTGAAGTCTTAATGGAAATTGATGAAGATGATCGGGAAAAAGTGCTTCAAAACTTAAATGCGCAAGAAATTGCCGATGAGATTGAAGAAATGGATACCGATGATGCAGCCGATATTATTGCCGAGCTTGACCGCGATATTCAGCAAGAAGTCATTAACAATATTACAGACCGAGACCACGCTAAAGATATTATTGAGCTATTGCGTTATGATGAAGACTCAGCAGGTGGTTTAATGGCTAAAGAGTTAATTAAAGTTAATGAAAATTGGAGCGTTACTGGTTGTATGGAAGAAATGCGCTCTCAAGGAGAGAATGTAACTCGTGTCCATTCAATTTACGTCGTTGATAATAAAGGTAAACTTAAAGGCCGACTGTCTTTAAAAGATTTAATCACCGCTCCAAAAGATGCTCATATAGCTGACGTTTATATTACAAAAGTAGATTATGTAAATGTGCATACAACTGGTGAAGAAGTTGCCAGAATCATGCAAAAATATGACTTAGAAGCGATTCCTGTTGTAGATGAATTAGGAAGGTTAGTTGGTCGTGTTACCATTGATGACATTGTTGATTTTATTCGAGAAGAAGCTGAAAAAGATTACCAAATGGCTGCTGGTATTTCTGAAGATGTTCAAGCCGATGATGGTTTAATACAACTTACACGCGCACGTTTACCTTGGTTAATTTTAGGCTTATTAGGTGGTTTAGGTGCTGTTTATGTGATGCAAGGTTTTGATGAAGCTTTAAAAGATTATCAGGTTCTATTTTTCTTTACACCTTTAATTGCAGCGATGGCTGGTAATGTTGGCGTACAATCTAGTGCAATAATTGTTCAAGGTTTAGCCAACGATTCTTTGAAAGAAAGCTTATTTAGTCGATTATTAAAAGAGGTTAGCTTGGGCTTAATAAATGGTATTGCTTTAGGCTTATTGGTTATGGTTTTTGGGTTTATAACAGCTTTACCACAATTAGTTAGTATTACTGTTGCAGTTTCTATTTTATCAGTGATTTTAGTGGCGGCTTTAATTGGAACTTTTGTCCCTATTATTTTACATAAGCGCGGTATTGACCCAGCTATTGCAACAGGACCTTTTATTACGACTAGTAATGATATTTTCGGTATTTTTTTATTCTTCTATATCTCAAAACTCATACTTGGTTTTTAGGTGAAGGCTAAAAAATTCACATACAACTATCAAATTACTTCTACTGACTTAGATGAACTCAATCACTTAAATAATATTCGGTCGATTGAGCTAATTTTAGATGCAGCAAAGCAACATTGGGAGCAGTTAGCTTCAACTAAGCTGAAGTCAGAGTTTGCCTGGTTTTTAGTTGAACACCACATCAAGTATAAATCTCAAGGTTTTTTAGGTGATCAATTAAAGCTTGTGACTTGGGTTGAAAACACATCTGCTATAAAATCAGTTAGAATTGTTGAAGTTTATCGTGATGATACACTTCTAACAACTTCAACCACAACTTGGTGTTTGGTTAATCAAGCAACTAAAACTTTAAGTAAAATTCCACCTGAGATTTTAAGCTTGTTCGATTAAACCTCATAAGCTTTCTTTAAAATGAAATCTAAACTCAATTTAAGATACTTACCTTTGTACTTCAATTTTAGTTATGAGTAAAGATGTCATTTTTCAAGATTTAGCATTACGTGATTATAAAGAAACTTGGGACTACCAAGAAGATTTATTTCAGCAGATACTTGATATAAAAATTAAAAATAGGCGAGAAAATACGCAATTACCTACTCAAAATCACCTGTTATTTGTTGAGCATCCGCATGTGTACACTTTAGGTAAAAGTGGCGATTTAAAAAATTTGCTTTTAAACGAAGCTCAGCTCAAAGAAAAAAACGCAACATTTTATAAAATTAATCGCGGAGGCGACATCACTTATCACGGTCCAGGACAATTGGTAGGTTACCCTATTTTAGATCTTGAAAACTTTTTTACTGATATACATCGCTACTTAAGAACTTTAGAAGAAGTGATTATTTTAACACTAAAAGATTATGGTTTAAAAGCCGAACGAAGTAAAGGTGAAACAGGCGTTTGGCTTGATGTAGGAACACCATTTGCGCGTAAAATTTGCGCTATGGGTGTTCGCGCATCTCGTTGGGTTACCATGCATGGTTTTGCGCTTAATGCTAATGCTGATTTAGGTTATTTTGATAATATTGTGCCTTGCGGAATTCAAGATAAAGCGGTTACTTCATTAAACGTAGAGCTTGGTGAAAAAGAGGTAAACATCAATGAAGTTAAAACTAAAGTTAAGCATTATTTTGAAGATTTATTTGAAGCTCAATTAACCCGAAAAACTTCAACTAATCGCTAAATTGATAAACTAAAATTGATTGCTCGTCACCTTGAGTTATAAATTCGTATTGATTTGGTGCTAGTTCACGTAATTCAATTTCAGAAGTAGCATAAATAGGGAAGCCATCTATTAATTCGCCCTCACTATTTAGTAAATATAGTTGCTGGCTCTGCTCATCAACCACCGAAATAAAAACAGTATTGCGCATTTCATGTAGCTTAGGCCTGAGATACAAGCCATAATCTAACTGAACTTCTTCTGTGTTAATTTGAAGTTTATTTTCAGACAAACTCACATAATGCTGTTTATTGGCAGTAAAATAGTGATTACTAAACCAATTTTGAGGACTCAAATTAACTTTGCCATCAGTCTCTATAGTGACCAATTCACTATTATTTGATGTTCCTATAAATTGGTTACCAAATTTATAAAAAGCATTGTTACTTGGTACAAACTTTTGGTTTGGTTTAACGCGAATGTCTCCGGTTCGATCTAAAATAAAAAGCTGATTTTCAGTTTGGGCTAAAATATAGTCTTTTGAATCAATTCTAATGTGTTTTGGTGCTTGTGTAATATTTGATTTAGGAACTTTAAACTCAAAACCTTTCACAAGTTTAGCATCTTTATTATATATTTTTATTTGGCTACCTTGTGTCACCACAAATCGGTGGCGACCATTATTGCTGTAATCAAATAATTGTAATCCTTTTGTGATGGGTTGTTTAAAACTTATAGGAAAACGACTAACCTCATTGCCATTTTTATCTAAAACATAAAGCTTATTTTGGGTTGTGAAAGCCAGTTGTAAACGTGTATTTTTATAAATATCAAGGCTTTTAATTTTGCCAACAATTTTACTGTCGAGTTGTTTTTGCCAAATTTCACGACCTTTAGAGTCAATAAGATGCAACACATTAGCTTGATCTTGGTATACAATGTCATGTTGTTGTGTACGCCAGTTAACAAAGTATTGCGGTGGCATTGCTAAGTTGTGCTGCTGTTTTAATCGATTAACCTTTAAACTAGTTTTAGAAGAATTTACCGCAGATTGACTGTAAGCATTGACTAAAGTATACTGGTCTTGGAGGTCTAGCTGAATTAAACTTAAATTAAAACCCTTAGGTTGAAGTTGTTTCCATGCGTTTGGGTGTTCTTGACTAATTGAAGCTAAATGCGGTAATAAATTTTCATTTAAGCTGCCCAGTTGAAGTGTGTAAGAAGATTTTAATTGATCGCGGCTGTCTTTAAAGTAATCGGTTTCAGCTAAAGTGGCATTATTTTTTATATTGACTAAGGTATTTTCTAAGGTTTCTAGATCTTTGCTAAATAAAAAATGTCCTTTAAATTTGGTTACAAATTTTGGTGTAAAATTTTTAATTAATGGGCTAAAGTGGGTGAATGCATCAAACTTATCTAATTCATAAATTTGTTCACCTCTAAAACCTTCATTAGGTTTTAAGTCATTTAAAAACTGCTCTTCAAAGCCAAGTACATCTTTTGGCATATAATCTATACAAATCGATGTATTAGTATAAGTAACACTTAGATCAGCCGGAAAATCTTCAATGGGGTGAGAGATGATTTCGCTTGTATAGCCTAGGTTTCTTCGGCGGTCTTGAAAACTTTTAAAATCAGATATGCTAAAATTGTAAAAATAAGTTGAATTTAACGGGATAGCTTCAGCAAATTTTGTGCTATTGTTAAGCTCATCACCTAAAACTTCAATTAAAACTTGTTGACCATCAGAAGGTAAAATAACACCATTAGCCATGATATCTTCAGTGTTAATTTCTAAATCTAAAACAGCCCATTCACCTAATTCACCATAAACTGAAGCAGAGCTTTTAAACAGATGTTGGTGGAGTTGTGGGAGTCGCGTTAGGTTTACAAACAGAGAATGTTGACTATTGCTACTTGCTTTTAAGGCTTTATAAAAACTCGCTTCTAGCTTAATATTATTATTGTGACTGCGAATAATATTTTCTAGCGTTAAACGCGAACTACTTATAAGTTTTATGTTATTAAGTTGCGTACTATAAAATGAGTCATTATCAATGCTAATTTCATTTAAATTAGTTCCGTCGTACTTTAAACTTTTTTGGTTGTTAATCAAACCTGTTTTAACGAGTGTTTCGGTTGAGTTGGTTATAAATGTATAGGCAAAACTATCACTGCCAATGCTAGAAATGCTTAACATTCCACCTAAACCTGAATTAACATGAGACAACAATTGAAGTTGTTGCTGAAGGTCAATAATCAATTTATTGTCAAGATTTTGCTTAATGAAGCTGTTAGTCGACAAATCGGTTTGAAGCTGCTTAACCGTTTCAAATTCAAAAACCAAGATACTTTTTGGTGGTAATGCATCAGCTAAAGCAATGGTTTTTGTAGATGTTGAGTTGCTACAACTTATTAAAAGTATAACTAGAATTAATTGAAAAAGCCTTAACATAATACTTATAATTAATCAACAAATTTACACATTCAAATTGCAATTTGGTCTGATATTAAACAGCATTTTAAGTCAACTTTTTTAAAAATCAAGACTCAATTGTTCCGGTAATAACTTAAAGCTTTTTCTGTGGTAGTCAGTTACGCCAAACTGCCTTATAGCATCGCGATGTGATTTTGTAGGGTAACCCATATTTTGTTGCCAAGCGTATTCAGGATGTTGCTGACCGATGTTTAGCATGTAGGCATCACGTGCGGTCTTAGCTAATACTGAAGCCGCAGCAATGTTTAAATATTTTCCATCACCTTTAATTACACATTGATGCATGATGTTTTTATAAGCTTTAAATTTATTTCCATCTACAGCAATAAATTCAGGTTGAGGTTGAAGTTGTTCAATTGCGCGATGCATAGCTAAAATTGAAGCATTTAAAATGTTGATTTCGTCAATTTCAGCCATCATCACATGAGCTATACCATAACTTATGGCTTCTTGTTTTATAAGAGGCTCAAGCTGTTCGCGCTTGGTTTTGCTTAGTTGCTTAGAATCGTTAAGCCATTCGTGTTTAAAATGTTTCGGTAAAATAACAGCAGCTGCAGTTACAGGACCAGCTAGGCAACCACGACCAGCCTCATCGGTACCACATTCAAGCAATTGCTGTTGATATTGAAGTTTAAGCATGATACAAAAATACATTTTATTCTATTTTTATAGCTTGTAAAACAAATCCCAAATGCATTCGTTAAAAATTGGTACTTTTGCGCTTTAATTTTTAATGATGAGGTTACTCTTTTTAGCTGTTTTACTTTTTATCGTAGCTCAAACTTCTGCCCAACGTAAGCTAGGTGGTAACGCTCAAGGAAAAACACCTGTTAAAGGACTTGATATTAATGAGAAAAAGGATGATGATAAAAATAAAAAAGAAATTAAAGATATTGACGTTAGTGTAAGCGATTACAAACAAATTTTAGCCAATGGCGATACGATTAGTTTAGATACGACATTAACTATTCGCAAGTACTATAAATATAATTATTTACGTCGTGATGACTTTGGTTTGTTGCCTTTTCAGAACATTGGGCGCCAATTTAATGCGCTTACTCGTGATTTTAGCACAGTGACACAAAACCCAGAATTCGGCGCCAGTGCAAAGCATTTCAACTTTATGGAAGCTCGTGATATTAGCTATTACCACGTACCAACACCACTTACCGAATTTTATTTTAAAACCGTATTTCAGCAAGGTCAAAATGTTGATGCCTTTTTTACAACTAACATTAAGCCTGAACTTAATTTATCAATCGCCTACAAAGGTTTAAGATCCTTAGGTAATTACCAAAACAGTTTAACGAGTACCGGAAATTTACGGATGACTTTGAGTTATCAATCTAAAGATGAACGTTATTTTGCACGAACACATTTTGTTTCTCAAGATTTAATGAATCAAGAAAATGGTGGAATGACAGCTGAAGCAGTTCAATTTTATATAGATCAGTTGCCTGAATATGATAACCGTTCTTCGGTAGCTATGCAATATGAAAATGCAGAATCAACTTTGTACGGAAAACGCTTCTACGTAGACCAAGCTTATAAATTGAAACCAAGTCTTGACTCGACGTCTTCAGCTGAAGTTACTGCGTTTCATAAGTTGAATTTTTCAGATAAGGAATATCAGTTCCAACAAACAGAAGCCACATCAATTTATGGTGAAGCTTTCGAAAACTCCAATCTTTACGATGAAGTTGAATATCAATATGTTCGCAATCAGTTAGGTCTGAGTTACCAACAGAAATTTTTAGGCAAACTCAGCGGATTTATAGAGCATACCAATTACAATTATGGGTTTAATTCTATTGTACTTCAAGATAACAGCAATATAATACCCAACCGAATTAATGAAGATGTTTTGGCAATAGGTGGCGACTATTTTACACAGTTTGGCAACTTCAATTTTAAGACCAATGCCACACTTAATTTACATGACACCTTCAAAGGTTATGATGTAAATGTATCCTCCAGTTATCAATTAGATTCAACATCTACTGTTTCAGCACGACTAAAAATAAATTCAGCATTGCCAAATTTCAATTTTTTATTGTATCAAAGTGATTATAAAAATTACAATTGGTACAATCCTAATTTTGATAATCAAAACTTACAGCAGTTACAACTTCAGCTTGCATCTGAACGTCTTGGAACTTATAAATTAAGCTATCAGCGCATTGATAATTATACTTATTTCGGATTGATAGATAATCCAGATGCCACAGCAAGTGCAGATACGCTGGTACGGCCAATGCAAAGTGAGGCACAAGTTCAATACCTTAAATTTAAGGTACAAAAAGACTTTAAAGTTGGTAAGTTTGGGTTAGCTAACGATGTGATTTACCAACAAGTTTTGTCTGGCGAATCGGCTTTTCGGGTTCCTGAATTAGTGACACGCCAATCTTTATACTACCAAGATTATTGGTTTAAAAAGGCCTTGTTTTTGCAAACTGGAATCACATTTAATTATTTCACAGATTTTCAATCTAATGCTTACGACCCGATTTTGTCTGAATTTTTTGTCAATAATCAAGATTTTAAAAGCTTTTATACAGCAGACATCTTTTTTAATGCAAAAGTAAGAACGGCAAGAATCTATTTCAAGTTTGAAAATTTTCCAACCATATTTCAAGGAAACACCAACTTTGCAGCACCAAATTATGCCTACCGCGATTTTGTTATACGGTTTGGTTTGGTATGGAATTTATTTTTGTGATAACACTAATTTAATATACTGCGTTACTGAAGTGTTTTGTGCTATGAGACCTAAAGCTTAATTTTACAAAAAAAAGCTTCAATGCCGCAAAAGCAACTTTTAATAATTGGTTATGTTTGGCCAGAACCGAATTCATCTGCGGCCGGAAGTCGCATGATGCAGCTGATTAGCTTATTTTTGAGCAAAGGCTTTAAAATAACTTACGCATCACCAGCAAAAACCACAGATTATACCGAAGATTTAACAAAGCTTGGTGTTGAGATTGCCAATATTAAAGCCAATGATTCTAGTGTAGATCAATTTTTAAAAGCTTTACAACCAACTCATGTATTGTTTGACCGATTTATGATGGAAGAGCAATTTGGATGGCGAGTAGCTGAAGTTGTCCCGGAAGCCATTCGAATTTTAGATACTGAAGATTTACATTTTTTTAGACGAGCAAGACAACAAGCATATAAGTCAAAACAAAGTTTTAAAACCAATTTTTTATTTACAGCTGAAGCTAAACGAGAAATCGCTTCAATTTATCGTTGTGACCTTAGTTTAATTATTTCTCAAGCCGAGTTAAACCTTTTAAAAACACAATTTAAAATAGATAAGCGCTTGTTGTTATACCTTCCTTTTTTAGTAGATTATAAGCGTTTAAAAGAACGAGATTTACCATTATTTCAAGAACGGCAAGATTTTATAAGCATTGGTAATTTTTTACATCCGCCGAATTACGACCAAGTATTATATTTAAAAGAAGATATTTGGCCTTTAATTAAGGCTGAGTTACCTGAAGCAAAGTTGCACGTTTATGGTGCGTACACCTCGCAAAAAGTAGAGCAATTGCACCAAGCATCAGAGGGTTTTTTAATTCATGGTCGCGCTGAACATGCCATAAACACAGTCAAGCATGCTAAAGTATTGCTAGCGCCATTACGATTTGGTGCGGGCTTAAAAGGAAAATTTATTGATAGTATGCGTGCTGGAACGCCTGCAGTAACTACAACCATTGGTGCAGAAGGTTTGTGCGGCGATTTACCTTGGTGTGGCGAAATAGCTAATGAAGCTAAAAGCTTTGCGGAACAAGCAGTAAAATTATATCAAAACGAAAAGCGTTGGCATAAAACACAGTCTAATGGATTTAAATTACTGGAAGAACGCTTTAGGTTGCAAAAATTTAAACCAACCGTGTTTAAACGCTTACAAAAAATTGAAGCAGAATTACATAAACATCGTCAGAATAACTTTGTCGGTCAAATGTTGATGCATCATAGCTTACAAAGTACAAAATATATGTCGCGCTGGATTGAGCTTAAATCTCAAACTTAAGTGAGATTTATTTACGCTTACATGTTTTTACACCTAGAATTGTATAAAGTGGACAAAAACTAATAATGCTCGTCAATACAAATACACCTGCAAAAACAAGTAAAATAACACCTAGCGTTCCAGAAATAATATCCTGCGTAAATAAACCAATAATCACAGCCGCAATTAAAAAGCGCACCAACTTATCGGCAGTTCCCATATTCTTATTCATATTAATTCAATTTAGATTTATAACTAAAGATACGAAAAAATGATAACTTCAGTTTAGATAGCTTTCAGTTGACTAAATACTTCTAAAATCAGCTATTTATTTTTATTTGAAAACTTCTGTTCTGAGTATTGTCCTAAAAAATAAAATCCTAACAAAGGCACAAACATATATTTAGCTGATGCTTCAAGTAAATTTAGCTCGTTTAAGCTTAATAATATAATTGCTATTAAAACAATGGCGATGCTGTTAAAAATGGTTTTGTTCATGATTGTGCTGTTTTTTGAGGAGTTCTATTTAATTTGATTCTTTTTTTTTGAAAAATAAAGCAATAATAGCCGACCAAAATACGCCAGTTGCTAAATTACCAAACATGGCTTGTCTTGTAAACGCTCCCATATTATATAAAGTCTCGGCTGAAGATTGTTCAGTTCCATTTTCAACAGCTGTAATTACGGCTTTATTAAAAAATTCTGGTGATACATATTCACCTAAAACAAAAACGGGAACAGGAGAAAACCCAGCTACAATTCCAGAAAAAATGGCACCTGAAATAAAGGCTTTTCGCCAATCGATTTTGTGATGATATATTTTTTCATTCTTCTCACGAATGCACAGATAAACGATGGCAATAAGTGGTAGGCTTAAAGCCATGGAGTAAATACTGTACATGCCAATACTTTCATCATGCCAACCTAAAGCTTTTTCAGCATAAAGCCAAAGTAAATTGAGCAATGTAAAAAACATTGCCCATTTAAACTCTATTTTAAAATTCTTTATCATTTTGATTTATGCTTTGCCTTTAAGCACCCATTCACCACGGTCAAGCAGTGGTGCAGCTTGTTTAAACTTTACTGTTTTTTCTTCACCATTAATAACATTTTTAATCACAACACGATCGTTACGGCCAATTTTTGGCTGTTCTCTTACAATGGTTTCTGTTACTTGTTGTTGCTGACTCGCTGATTCGCCTGCTTGACGGTTTTGCATGGCTTGTTCGTCAAGGTTTGGAATACTGTCTTTTTGAGTAGTTAGATTAGTCTCTTGTCGGCGTGTTTGCTTAGCTTCTTGAATATTGCTCGCATCGTTTTGAGGAATTTCACCTTTGAATAAGAAACTAATAACATCTTTATTAACCTCTTCGAGCATAACTTTGAATAATTCAAACGCTTCAAATTTGTAAATTAGAAGTGGGTCTTTTTGTTCATGGACAGCTAATTGAACGCTTTGCTTCAACTCATCCATCTTACGAAGAT
Source organism: Psychroflexus salarius (assembly GCF_900129035.1). Classification (GTDB taxonomy): domain Bacteria; phylum Bacteroidota; class Bacteroidia; order Flavobacteriales; family Flavobacteriaceae; genus Psychroflexus; species Psychroflexus salarius. The sequence goes on from NZ_FQTW01000009.1 coordinate 18,573, forward strand.
GGTTTTTCCAAGCTTCATCAATTATAGCTAAGCTGATGTTTTTTTCAAAATCAGTGACCAGTTCTTTTCCTTCAGATTCGTAGGCTTGTTTTAAATTGGTTACTACTTGTAATGTCTTTTGTCCATCGGTAAAAGGCACTGCTATACGTTCAAATTTTTCGCCTTGATTTTCATAGACTTGCTTAATAACAGGGAAAGCTTCTTCTGCATTTCGCTGCATTTTTTCTTGGTAATTTTTATAAGCCGCTTTGTAAATTAAACCTGTTAATTTTTGATCGGCCATTTTCTCAAATTCTTTTTCAGAAACTGGAGAGTTCATTGAGAAGAATCTGATGAGTTCAAACTCGAAATTACTAAAATCGTTGGCAGCTTTGTTGAAGTTGACAATTACTTCAGCTGTATCGAAGATTGTGTTAGCGATGTCGATACGCAAACGATTACCAAATAAGGCATTGTAACGACGTTTGTAAATCACTTCACGCTGGGCGTTCATGACATCGTCGTATTCTAGTAAACGTTTTCTGATACCAAAGTTATTTTCTTCAACTTTTTTCTGGGCACGTTCAATAGATTTAGAAATCATGGAATGTTGAATTACTTCACCTTCTTCAAGTCCCATGCGGTCCATGAGTTTTGCAATTCGTTCACTTCCAAATTTTCGCATTAAGCTATCCTCAAGTGAAACGTAAAATTGAGAACTTCCAGGATCACCTTGACGTCCAGCACGACCACGTAATTGCCTATCGACACGTCTTGAATCGTGACGTTCGGTGCCTATGATTGCTAAACCGCCAGCTTGTTTAACTTCTTTAGAGAGTTTAATATCGGTACCACGACCAGCCATATTAGTGGCAATGGTAACAATACCACTTTTACCAGCTTCAGCGACAACATCGGCTTCTTTTTTGTGAAGTTTAGCGTTTAAGACGTTGTGTTTAACGTTTCTGATTTTAAGCATACGACTTAAAAGTTCAGATATTTCAACTGAAGTTGTTCCGATTAATATTGGTCGGCCAGCTTCAGAAAGTTTAACGACTTCTTCAGCAATGGCGTTGTATTTTTCGCGAACAGTTTTATAAACTTTATCTTGCTTATCATCTCGCGCAATTGGTTTGTTGGTTGGTATTTCAACCACATCAAGTTCATAAATCTCCCAAAATTCACCAGCTTCAGTTACCGCTGTACCAGTCATCCCTGATAACTTATTGTACATACGGAAGTAATTTTGGAGGGTTACGGTAGCAAAGGTTTGGGTGGCATCTTCAATTTTGACGTTTTCTTTAGCTTCTATGGCTTGGTGTAAACCGTCTGAATAACGTCGGCCATCCATAATACGTCCTGTTTGCTCATCAACAATTTTAACTTTATTGTCAATGACCACATATTCAGTATCTTTTTCGAATAAAGTGTAGGCTTTAAGCAGTTGGTTTAAGGTGTGAATACGCTCACTTTTAATACTGAAGTTTCTGTAAAGTTCTTCTTTCTTTTCGGCTTCTTCTTCTTTTGAAAGATTTTGCTTTTCAATTTCGGCGATTTCCATACCAATTTCTGGCATGACAAAAAAGTCATCATCTTCAGAATTTGATAAAAATTCGATTCCTTTATCGGTTAAATCAATTTGATTGCTTTTTTCTTCAATCGTAAAATATAAGTCGGCATCTACTTTATGCATTTCACGATTATTATCTTGCATGTAGTAGTTTTCAGTTTTTTGAAGCAACTGTTTAACGCCTTCTTCACTTAAGAATTTAATTAGGGCTTTGTTTTTTGGTAAACCTCTAAATACACGTAGAAGTAAAAAGCCACCTTCTTTTTTATCGCCAGCTTTAATTAGCTTTTTGGCTTCAGCTAAGACGCCAATTAAGTGTTTACGTTGGGCTTCAACAATTTTGGCAATTTGAGGTTTAAGATTGTCAAATTCATGAACATCACCTTTTGGCACAGGTCCTGAAATAATCAATGGCGTTCTAGCTTCATCAATTAAAACGGAGTCAACTTCATCAACAATGGCAAAATTATGTTTACGTTGAACGAGGTCTTTTGGTGAGTGACTCATGTTATCTCGAAGGTAATCGAAGCCAAATTCATTATTAGTTCCGTAAGTAATATCGGCATTATAGGCTTGGCGGCGTTCTTCAGAATTTGGTTTGTAATAATCTACACAAGCCACGCTTAAGCCATGAAATTCAAATATTGGAGCCATCCAAGCGCTGTCACGCTTGGCAAGGTAGTCGTTTACAGTGACTAAGTGCACGCCGTTTCCTGTAAGTGCATTTAAATATACTGGTAAAGTGGCAACAAGTGTTTTTCCTTCACCAGTTTGCATTTCGGCAATTTTACCTTGGTGCATTGCGATACCGCCAATTAATTGAACATCGTAATGTACCATATCCCAGGTGACAGGTTTTCCTGCGGCATCCCAAGAGTTTTGCCAAATGGCATAATCGCCATCTAAGGATATGTAATCTTTTTGTGCTGAAAGCGCGCGGTCAAACTCAGATGCGGTAACTTTTAATTCGGTGTTATTTAAAAAGCGTTTGGCGGTTTCTTTTACGGTTGCAAAGGCTTCAGGTAAAATTTCGTTAAGAACTTCTTCAGAGATTTTGTAGGCTTCATCATCAAGATTGTCTATTTGGGTAAATAAGCTTTCTTTTTCATCAATATCTTCTTCTGCTTCTGCCTTTTGGCGAAGTTCATCTTGTTGCGTCCTTACTTCTTTAGTGGCTTCTTGAAGTTTAGCTTTAAACTTGGTGGTATTAGCTCTAAGTTCGTCTAGACTTAATTGTTCAAATTGATTTTCGAAGGATTTTATTTTGTCGACTAGTGGTGTAATTTGTTTCAAGTCTTTTTTAGTCTTGTCACCCACAAATACTTTAAGTACAGCGTCTAATATGCTCATAATGCCATTAATAAATTATAATTCAAAGGTAGTGAAAAAAAAAAGTCTCTGAGCGAGACTTTTTAAGCTTTTATAAGTTGAAAATGTTTAATATTCATCTTCATTCCAGAGGTAGTCTTCGTCAGTGGGATAATCTGGCCAAATTTCTTCAATAGAGTCGTAAGTATCTCCTTCGTCTTCAATAGATTGTAGGTTTTCTACAACCTCTAAAGGCGCACCAGTTCTAATGGCATAATCAATCAGCTCATCTTTGGTGGCTGGCCAAGGAGCGTCACTTAAATACGATGCTAATTCTAATGTCCAATACATTTTTATAATGTGTTTAATATTTTTGCAAATGTAATTTTTTTGCCGAAATAGTCAAGTTTTTTATGATTTATTTCAGCTTTGAAAATCAAATTGTTAGCACTTATTTTTGTTTTTCAGGAATCCATTTCACTTCATTAGCGTCAAGTTCTTTAGCTGTGGCTCTAGAGACTACAAATAAATAATCAGATAAGCGATTTAAGTATTGTAAAACTTCAGTATCAAAATTTTCGAGTTCAAAAAGCGCTGTGGCGTTTCGTTCGGCGCGGCGGCAAACGCATCTACAAATGTGTGCTTGAGAGACTGTTTTATGCCCGCCAGGAAGCACAAAATGCGTCATTTCAGGCAAGTTTTTGTTCATCTCATCAATACGATGTTCAAGATAATTAATGTCGTCTTGCGTAATTCGTTGAATATTAAGGCGTTTTTGTTTAGCTTCTTCAGCTTCGGTGGCTAGAATGGCGCCAACTGTAAATAATTGATGTTGAATTTGATTGATATCATCTTCAATTTGAGTGCTAACCTCATGGTCTTTTAGCATGCCTAAATGTGCATTTAATTCGTCTACCGTTCCATAGCTTTCAATTCGGATATGGTGTTTAGGGACGCGCGAACCACCAAAAAGTGAGGTTGTGCCTTTGTCTCCTGTTTTAGTATATATTTTCATAGCTTATAACTTTTTGTTTTTGCGTCTTTCGGAAACACTTTTACCAAAGGCTTTGTCCTTTCGGCTTTGGCGTTTTTGTTGGTTGCGTTTATGATTTAACATAACCAAAATAAATAAAACCGCTAAACCTATGATGACCGCTACCATTTGCATTTCTGGTGAAAGTTCGCTAAACATAAATTTGAATTTTCGGTCTAAAATAGCAAAATTAATTAGATTCTAATTCTAAAATGCTCTTTTGCTTGTTCGGGTCTTTTAAAGCAAATTCCCCAGTAAAAAGTATCTATACTAACATGAATTTCAGGCGAATTAGAAATGTCTTGCCAAGCTTTTGTCATTTCTTTAGACCAATGAATATCATCAAAAATAAAGATGGTTTGGTCATGTGCATGCGGCTTTAATTGATTGAAATAATGCCAAGTTGCCTCATAATTATGATGACCATCAATGTAAATTAAATCATAGGTTTTAGTTGGTGCAAGACTTTTGATCAATTGGTTGAAGTTACTCTTGTGCGTTGAAATTTGTGATGTACAGTTGAAGTTTTTGAACAAGATTTCAGCACGTTTTAGGGTATTTGGGCAGGCTTCTACTGTATCAAGCTTTACATGGTTATTTAGCGTCATGGCTAAACTTCCTAAACCTAAAGAGGTGCCGAGCTCTAATGCATTTTCAATTTTTAAATAACTACAAATGCGATTGAGCAATTGGGCTCTTTTTTGAGTAATGCCAACATTTTTAGCAATTTGGTTAACTGCTCTTTGGTTGGTTTTGAAAACACGAGAGCCAGCGCCAAAGTCTTCAACAGAAATTAAAGTTTTATCGTTTAAAAGTTCAAGTTTTGCAAGCTTCCATGTTTTATAGGCTTTTCGAGGCGATTTATCGTAAAAGCATTGTGTAACTAATTTGTAAACGAAAGGTGAGTGCACGCCATGCTGATTTTTAGAGTTCAGCAAAAAATTGAGATATGAATAAATTTGATGTTTCATCACATGGCTAAATTAAACTTTTAATTAAAATAACTCAAAACTGATTTTAATCATGTTTTAAGTATTGTTGAGCTGTTATTTTTGCTGTACAAAACATAAAGCTATGTATTCACTTTTATCAACTCTTTTAGTTAATTGGTCTAATGGTGCATTTATTATGACCGTAATTTTTGGACTTGTTATTTTAGGTTTAATAGGTGCTGTAATTATTTTTATCAATAACAGCATTAAAAAAGATCAACGTAAGAAAAAAGAGCTTGAAGAACAACAAAATTAGCCAAACGCATTAATGTTTAATCAACATTAATATTTCATAGTAATAGGATTTTTTTAGGCACCAGTTTTCTGGTGCCTTTTTAGTTAATTTAGGCATCAATCTTCATAGAAATCTCAAACCATTTTTCGGTTTTTTGGTCAATTTTATCGCTGATGTCTTGAAGTTTGATTGAGTTTTCTTTAATTTCTTCTGGACTTAAGTCGTTTAGGAATTTTGCTTCCAGTTGCTCTTTTTCGCGTTCAAGCTTTTTGATGTCACTTTCCAGCCGCTTATATTCTTTTTGCTCTTGATAACTTAGTTTAGATGTTGTTGATGCTTTTAGAGTAACTTCAGCAGGAGTTGAAGTTTTTTCATTAGATTGTGCATATTTTTCGTTTTGTTCTAATTGTTTGATGGCGCGATAATCAGAATAATTTCCGGGGAAGTCCGTGATTTTTTTATCACCAAATACAAATAAGTGATCCACAATTTTATCCATAAAATACCGATCGTGAGAAACCACAATTAAGCAACCTGGATAGTCGAGTAAAAACTGTTCTAATACATTTAAGGTAATAATGTCAAGATCGTTAGTAGGTTCGTCAAGAATTAAAAAGTTAGGATTTTGAATTAAAACGGTACATAAATAAAGTCGTTTTTTTTCGCCACCACTTAACTTTTCTACAAAATCGTATTGCTTTTTTCGGTCGAATAAAAACTGTTCGAGCAATTGTTGAGCTGAAATTTTTCGGCCCTTTTTTAGTGGAATATAATCGCCATATTCCCGTATTACATCAATTACTTTTTGTTGCGGTTTTGGCTTGATGCCGCTTTGGGTGTAATAGCCAATTTTAATGGTTTCACCGATGACCACTTTTCCTGAATCTGGATTATTTTTTCCGGTAAGGATGTTTAGAAAAGTTGATTTTCCTGTACCGTTTTTACCTATAATGCCAATGCGTTCGCCACGTTTAAATACATAGTCAAAATTTTGGAACAAGACTTTGTCGTCATAGGCTTTAGAAATTTTATGTAATTCAATGACCTTAGAACCTAAACGTTCCATGTTAATTTCAAGATTAACTTTGTGGTCTTTACGGCAATTAGTCGCTCTATCTTTAATATCTTGAAAATTTTCGATACGTGACTTAGATTTGGTTGTTCTCGCTTTAGGTTGCCGACGCATCCATTCAAGTTCTGATTTGTATAGCTGTTTAGCTTTAGCAAGATTAGTGGCTTCTGTTTCCATACGGTTGGCGCGATGCTCTACATAATAGGCATAATTGCCTTTATATGGGTAAAGTTGCTGTTGGTCAAGCTCAATAATATGGTTGCAAACACGATCTAAAAAATAGCGATCGTGTGTTACCATAAACAAGGTAAGCGAACTTGATTTGAGGTAATCTTCAAGCCATTCGATCATTTCTAAATCTAAATGGTTAGTCGGTTCATCAAGAATTAATAAGTCAGGTTGATTTAAGATTAAATTGGCCAATGCTAAGCGTTTACGTTGGCCACCAGATAAATCACTTATTTTTTGGTCTAAGTTGTCTAATTTTAATTTACTTAAAATTTGTTTATAATCTGTTTCAAAATCCCAAGCTTGTAAGGCTTCCATTTTATCGAAGGTTTTCTGCATTGCTTCAGCATTATCAGGATTTTTTAAAGCTTTGTTGTAAGCATCAATAGCTTTGAGAGTTGGGTTTTCAGCAGCAAATATGCTTTCTTCAACAGTGAGCGATTGATCTAGTTGTGGTTCTTGAGATAAATAACCAAGTTTTAAGTCTTTTCGTTTGACAACTTGGCCGCTGTCAGGTTCATCAAAACCAGCAATAATGTTTAATAATGAAGTTTTCCCAGAGCCATTTTTAGCGATTAAAGCCATTTTTTGACCTTGGTTAATGCCAAAAGATAAGTCGCTAAATAAAACTAAAGTTCCATAAGATTTTGAAATTTGTTCTACCGAAAGTAATGCTGATGGCGTTTCCATGTCAAATTTTTTGCGAATGTAGTGTAAATATCAATTGCTAAAAAATTCGATCTATGAATAAAGTATACCTAAATTTACCAGTTTTTAGCTGCTTTACTCTTCTTTTATTAAAGCAATGATTTGTTTGAAGCGTGAAAAGTTAATCTAAAGTTAGGATAATATTATAAACGATTTTAAACTTCAGTTGAAGTTAAACCGATTTGAACACTCGTCTTGCCAATGAATTAACATCAATAAAATACTGCAATCTTATTGATAAAGTATGTTGCGTATTTTGCTGAAACAATTGATCTAAACTCGTATTAAAGTCAGCTTCAGCCTGATTGGTGTTTCTAAATAATTGGTTGCGATATAAAGCGGTTAAAAAACTACCTGGTGCAAATTGCCAAGAATAACTCAAATCGATATTCCACGTGCTAAAATTAATATCTGGGCTAGAGTCTAAGTCTGTTTTAGGCAGATTGGGGTTTTCGATTAAACGCCCATTTGCTTGTAGATTATACATATTAATATCGTATAAAACGGTGTCCCAATAGTGTCTAAATTGAAGTTTTAAGGCGTTAAACGGATTAAAGGTGTAGTTTGCATTGATGCTATTTTCAATGATTTTTCGATCACGTTCACCAAAAATGGGTTGGTTATTAAAAAATGTTGCAAATCCACGATCGTTAATCGTTTCATTAATGGTAAATTCATAAGTCATAAAAAATGCATCATTAAATCGAAACCGCGGCTCTACGTTGATGCGGTATGATGTTGTGTTTCGGTTTTCTTCAAAAAAAGTTCCTGCATTTAAACGGAGATCTAATGCAAATGCACGGTTGTAATTACTTGAAATAAATCCGCCAACATCAATAACATTTTCGTAGATAAAATAACGGCCATCAACACGTGGTTCAAAATAATCATATTGTTTTCCAGGCTCTAAGCTGAAATTAAATCCGAATGAATCTAGCTTTAAAGTGTTTGCAAAAAAATTACCATTAACCTTTAAACCTGTAAATGTATTTGGGTTAGCCAAGCGTTCATAATTAACATCTAAACTGTATTGATAATTTTGAAAATACTGTGTTGGTTCAAACTCACGATAAGAAACTTCAGCATAGCTGTTATTGTAGTTATTTCTTAACAATAAACCTAAATCATTAATATCGAATTTTTTATCAGCATAATCTTGACCTAATGCAAATCTAAAATTACCACCAACCTTAGCGACTTCAGCTGTGGCACTGTAGCCACTTTTAGGTTGATTGGTATCACTTAATTGACTCGTTTTTGCTTCAGCTGAAATTGCATAGGTATTCGATTTATTAATTAAATTCAATAAGGCACCGGTCACATTAGCATCTCTAAAATCACCTTGTCTAGAAACATTCGTATTAATTAAACTCACCGATGAGTTTCGGTTAAATTGTTGGTCTAAAACCAAAATATTGTAATTGGTCAATGGCTCTACTAATTCACGCCGGTTTAAACCACTAATGGTATCTCTAATATTGACGTATGTTTTTTCAGTTAAAGCGTTAAAAACACCAATTCCTAGGCCATTTTTTAAACGACCAGATAACTTTGCAGCATTAATTAAGTCTACTTTTGAAGGTCTGCTTTGTAGTTGTTCACTTTCATTTAAATTGACTTGGCCTGTTGGTGCACTACCAATCCGACGTGAAAAAAACAGGTTACCTTTGGTAAACAAATCAATGCCTTCCATAAAAAATTGGCGTTGTTCTGCAAAGGTTTGTTCAAAAGGCCCTAAGTTAAGCACAACATCATCAAAACGTGCTTGGCTAAAATCTGGAATTAAAGTCGCATCAAGCGTAATATTATCGGTTATACCGTATTTAATATCCATCCCAAATTTTAAATCTGTTGAGGTTGTGTTGGTATTTTGGTTGACTAAGCCAGTTGTAAATGGATATAAATTAAGGCGTAAAGGCGGTTTAAGGTTTTTAATTCCTGTTAATTCGCCATGATAAATTCCTTCGTAAGCTTTGGTGGGATCAATGGCATTCCAGGCGTATTCAGAGCGTTTGCGTCTAAAAAATCGTTTAAATTGTACGCCCCAAGTTTGAATGTCATCTTTTGGAAAACGTAAACTGCGGTAAGGAATTAGCAGTTCAAGCTGCCAACCAAAATCAGTTAATTGTACAGCGCTTTCCCAAACCGCATTCCATCCGAAATCTTGCCCTAAACTTGGACTCGATAAAGCATCGGCTTGAACACCAGAACTAAATACAATAAATTGGGTATCGTTTTGGGCGTCGTTATTAGGGTTTAAAACAAGCGTAAAATAGTCGGTTTGGCCAAATTCATCACGTTTGGTGAGCTGATTCATCATTAAACTTGGCTCGTCATAGAGTTTAGCCGCAAGGTAAATGCCTTTTTTATTATAAAATAATTTGACTTCAGTTTTGATTTTATCATCAGCTTGAAGCCCTATGTTAGGGGTAAATTGAGTGAAATTGGTAGCCTTTGGTAAATTTTGCCAAATGCTATCACTCAAATTCCCATCGATGATGGCAGAAGCTTCGGTTGAAGTGATTTTATACTGCTTTTTTGTTTGTGATAAAACGCTAAAATTCAGTATTAAACTTAAAACAAATAGAAGTTGAAATTGCTTAAATGTAAAGTTCATTTGCTGAGTTTAAAATCATCTATATTTTGACCACAAGTTTAATTAAAAGTTGAAAAAACTTGGCTGAAATATTTTATAATCGTAATATTGCAATATATAATTTTAACGATGGGAATTACGAAATCAAATTTATTTACAGAAGACCAAAACCAATTAGCTAAAGTAGCCAAAGTTTTAGGACATCCAGCGCGAATAGCCATTTTAGATGTTTTATTAACAGCCGAAACTTGTATTTGTGGCGACTTGGTTGAAGAACTGGGTTTAGCACAAGCAACGATTAGTCAACACTTACGAGAATTAAAGTCGGTTGGTATTATTCAAGGAAATATTGAAGGTAAATCGGTTTGTTATTGTATTAATCCTGAACAATGGCAGTATATAAGCCATCAATTTACAAAGATGTTTCAACGTTTCCCATCATCACATTCAGATTGTTGTTAATTAAAAATAAAATTAAAATGACCTTACAAGAAGTTAAATCACATTTAGAAAACTTAGAAAGTTTAAAATTTCAACTGCCAGATGGCAGTATTGTTCCAGAGCATTTTCATGTGACTGAAGTTGGTGAAGTGACCAAACACTTTATTGATTGTGGCGGCACTATTCGTCATGAAAAAGTAGCGAATTTTCAGCTTTGGACGGCAGATGATGTTGATCACCGTTTACAGCCTCAAAAATTGAAAAATATTATTTCTTTATCAGAACGTCAACTTCAGCTGAATCCCAATTTAAACGTAGAAGTCGAATACCAAGGCAGCACAATAGGAAAATATCATTTAGAATTTAACGATGGTAAGTTCCAATTAGTTTCAACGCTAACAGATTGTTTAGCAAAAGACAAGTGTGGAATTCCTGAACCTCAGGAACAAGAAAAAGCTACAGCTTGTGATCCTAATTCTGGTTGCTGTTAAATTATGGGTTTTTTTGAGCGTTACCTTAGTATTTGGGTGGTCTTATGTATTGTAGCCGGTATAGGTTTAGGTTATGTCGCTGGTGACAGCATTTCCGTTATCAGCGACTTAACTTATGCTAATGTTAATTTGCCTGTCGCTATTTTAGTGTGGTTAATGATTTACCCAATGATGATGCAAATCGATTTTTCTTCCTTAAAAAATATACATCAACATCGTAAAGGTTTAGGCCTAACTTTAGTGGTTAATTGGCTTATCAAACCCTTTTCAATGGCCTTTTTTGCGTGGTTATTTTTAGATCAAATTTTTCATGCTTATTTAACACCAGATCAAGCTAGCCAATATATTGCAGGCGCTATAATTTTAGGTGCTGCGCCTTGCACGGCAATGGTTTTTGTGTGGTCTTATTTAACTAAAGGTGATGCTAATTATACCTTAGTTCAAGTTTCGATTAACGATTTAATTTTGCTAGTCGCTTTTATACCAATTGTCAAGTTTTTATTAGGTGTCACTAATATTGAAATTCCCTATGAAACATTACTAACGTCAGTGCTGATTTTTGTAGTGATACCACTTTTAGCAGGCTATTTATCCAATAAATTTTTAATTAAAAAATATGGTAAAGACTGGTTTGCTCATCGGTTTTTACCTGTTTTAAAACCACTTTCTATCTTGGCCTTGCTTACAACATTAGTTTTATTATTTGCTTTTCAAGGCCAAACCATTGTCGAAAAACCTTTTGATATTTTGTTAATCGCCGTGCCCTTAACCATTCAAACTTATGTAATTTTCTTTTTAAGTTGGTTTGCAGGTCGGTTTTTAAAACTAAAACATCGTATTTGTGCGCCATCGGCAATGATTGGTGCCAGTAACTTTTTTGAACTAGCTGTGGCGGTAGCTATTGCCTTGTTTGGTCTTAATTCGGGTGCTGCTTTAGCAACCGTTGTAGGTGTTTTAATTGAAGTTCCTGTTATGTTATCGCTTGTGGCCATTGCCAATAAATGGCGGTATTGAATATAAGCTAGGCTGAAAAAACCTATTACTTATGAAACAAATCGGAAATTATGGCGAACATTTTAAAGCTGAAGAATCTAAACTTTCACCTGAGCGAATTGCTTTATTAAAACGTGCGGCATCAGCCATTTCAGTTGAAGTAACCGAACAAAACACACCGGTTAAACTCATGTTTATTTGCACACATAATTCACGCCGGAGCCAGTTAGCGCAAGCTTGGGCGTTTGTTTTTGCAGAACACTATTTCCCAAATGTTTTTGAGGTGTATTCTGGCGGAACTGAAGTGACAGCTTGCCATCTGAATACTCTTAAATCCCTAATAAATCTAGGGTTTGATGTGCAAACCAGAGAAACTTCAACTGGAAACGCTAAACATGGCCTGAAGTTTCATAATCGTTCTTTAAGTTTATATTCAAAACTATATAATTCCGCTGAACATCCATCAAATCATTTTATCGCTTTTATGACTTGTGCTCAGGCATCTGAAAATTGTCCTGTAGTGTTTGGTGCAAAGCATCGATTCAATTTCAATTTTGAAGATCCTAAACGTTTTGATGAAACGCCAAATGCTATAATTGAATACGAGAAAACTGCACTAGAAATCGGACGAGAACTTCATTTTTTATTCAATTTAATAAAACATCAAACTCGCACTAATTAAGCTCACAACAAACAATAGACACGTTATTATGTAGAGAAATGCCAATAAAAAGCATTTAACCAATGTTTTGAAAAAGCCTTGTTTGTAAAAATACATCGAGGCCATAATATGGTAGATTATAAAAAGATAAATTGAAATTGAGTTAAAACTAGCAGAGTCGTTATTTACCATAAAGTTGATGCTAATTTCAAGGAGTAACAAAAGAAAAAACACACTTGTTTCGTGAAAGTTGAAGATGAGATGATCAACGTAAGTGAATTTTCGTCTGGCATATAACAGCCAAGAAAAAAGACTGAATATAGGGATAAAACCAAACAAGAAAAACGGTAGTTTAGGTAGGATGTAGGTTATAAAATCAGTTGGACTTTTTTCAAGCTTAAAGCTTCCATTAATTAATTTGACTTTGAGCTGGTTGGTCATAGAATCTTTAAAGCCAAGCTGAGTTCTGATGCTATCATAATTCGACAAACCGCTGTATTTAATATATTGGCCTGTTTTTTGAAAATCGAATGTTTTAGACTTTTGTCTAGCTAATGCCTTAGCTAAGGAGTCATTTGGTTTTACTAAAAATTCTTTATTGGTTTCATTAACTTGTTGTTGGATTTCATCTACAGGAATTAACCAGGTTAACATCAAAAAGAAAATGATAGCAATGCTTATAAAAAACCGAAATGGGTTAACGTATTTAATGCGTTTGCCATGTGTATATTCTAGTGAAATTTTACCTGGGCGTGTAAAAATAGCGCCGATTGTTTTTCTTAAGCGCGAATCGTATGAGAAAATACCTGCAAAAAACTCTTTTATTAAATCACTAAGACTTAACTTTTTGTTGGAATTGCGTTGACCACAATTTGAGCAGTATTGGTCTGAAACATCAATACTGTGCTGGCAATTTAAGCAAACTTCAGAACGAAACTCACGTTTAAAACGTTTTGGTTTACCAATTATTTTAGGCCATTTTAACATATGGTAAATATAGCAATGAAAATTAATTTGAGTAAATATTAATATGTTTTATGTATATGATATAAAGGATAAATAAACAATTATGATGTTTTTAAGATAATAATAATAGTAATACTATTAAATTTGCAAAGTAATGTTTCATAAATGGAAAGTTTACTTTCAAATATCAGAATTAATATCAGTGAATGCTTATACGTTAAGGATCCTGAAAGTTCAAAATTAGGGCAGCGTATTCTATCAAATAGTATTGTTTTGATAGATCAGCTAGGTTTTGAAGAGTTTAATTTTAAAAAGTTAGGTCAAGAAATACAATCTAACGAAAGTTCAATTTACCGATATTTTGAAAATAAGCAAAAGCTTTTACAATACCTTTCGGCCTTATACTGGGGAATTTTAGAATATCGTTTAGTGGTTGAAACAACTGCCATTCAAAATCCTGAAGAGCGTTTATATAAAGCGGTAGAAATTGTGACCAAAAACCCAGAAAGTATTTCCACACAACCCCATATTAACTTAAATAATTTGCGTAATATTATCATAGCAGAATTTACAAAGTCTTATCATCAAAAACATGTCGATGAAGATAATAGTGAGGGCAATTTTAGTATTTATAAACGTTTAGTATTACGCATAGCTGAAATGATTCAATTAGTCGATTCAGGTTTTAAATTTCCGAAGTCACTAGCTTCAACTATATTAGATGGTTCTTTACATCAATTTTTCATTTCGGCACATTTTAAATCGATTAGTGATACTGCTTCAAACAGCGAAGTTTTCGATTTTTTCAACCAAATGATTTCACGACTTTTAAACCGTATGACCAATGGCTCAAAATAATAACACTCCATGGCAACGCTTGCTTAGCTTAATGCAATTAGAGCGAGAAGATATTTATAAAATTTTGCTATACGCGGCTTTTGCCGGTTTAGTAGGTTTGTCTTTACCGCTTGGTATTCAAGCTATTATTAACTTAATTCAAGGCGGCCAATTTAACGCTTCAATAATGGTGCTCATCGGCTTGGTGCTCATTGGCGTTATTTTTCAAGGCATACTTCGATTTATGCAGTTACGAATTGCTGAAGATTTGCAGCAACGTATTTTTACACGCTCATCTTTTGAGTTTATTTATCGATTTCCAAAAATTAAATCTGAAGCTTTTGAAGGTTATTATCCACCAGAATTAGCTAACCGTTTTTTTGATACAATGATTGTTCAAAAAGGCGTTCCAAAAATGCTCATTGATTTTTCAGCCGCTTTATTACAAATTATTTTCGGACTCATATTACTATCGTTTTACCATCCGTTTTTCATTTTATTTGGCGTTTTATTGGTAATACTGCTATATGTTGTTTTTAAGTTTAGTGTGCCTGAAGGTTTGCAAACAAGTTTAAATGAATCTAAATTTAAATATAAAGTTGCCCATTGGATAGAAGAAGTAGCCCGCAGTTACGAAAGTTTTAAAGTGTCAGATAGCTTTTCATTGTCAAGTAAAAAAAATGACAAATTAGCACTAGATTACTTAAATGCCCGCGAAAGTCACTTTTCAATTTTAAAGTTGCAATTCTTTAAAATGATTGGTTTTAAAGCTTTAGTAACAGGTGCGTTATTAATTATTGGAGGTTTGCTAGTGATTAATCAACAAATGAATATAGGTCAGTTTGTCGCTGCTGAAATTGTTATTTTATTAATGATTACTTCAGTTGAAAAACTAATCTTAGGTTTAGAGAATGTTTATGATGTTTTAACTTCATTAGAAAAAATAGGTCAGATTACTGATTTACCACTTGAAAATCAAGCGGGTTTAACGCCATTTTCAAATTCAACTGATTTTAATTTAGAACTTCAAAACATCAATTTAGTATATGATAAATCTCAGCGTCAAGTTTTATCTAATATTAGTTTTGATTTAGCACCGAAACAGCATACCTATATTTATGGTCCAAGTGGCGCAGGTAAAACTACTTTTTTAAAGTTGTTAGCAGGTTTAATTATGCCAACTAGTGGCCAATTTTACATGAATGATCATAATATTCAAAATATAGATTTCGAGCATTACAGATCTTTTGTAGGTCATGTTCTACCAAATAATTTACCTTTCGAAGGAAGTATAAGAGATAATATTAGCTTCAACAATCCTGATATTACAAATGAAGCACTCAATGAAGTTCTTGAAAAACTATGCTTAAAAAGCTTTGTAAAATCTCAGCCTCAAGGTATAGAAACCATCATTTCAACCGACGGACAGCAATTATCGTATACCATTTCAAAAAAAATAATGCTGGCAAGAGCTGTTATTTCAAAGCCAAAGTTGTTGGTTTTAAAAGACCCACTAAACGAATTTGAGCCTAATGAGACTGAACAAATTTTAAGCTATTTGTTTGAAGAATCTCAACCTTGGACAATCGTGGTTGTAAGTCGTAAAGCCATTTGGAAACAATATTGCAAAAGACAGATTAATTTAATTAACGGAAAACTAGATGCTTAATCATGCTTAATATCTCTAAATCTAAAATTAATAAAGTTGCAGACTTAAACAAGACTAAGTCTATGCAATTTGTCCAGCAACGCTTGCGGTATATTACCTTTAACAAAATCATGACAGCTTTAGGGATTTTGTTTCTTATTGTTATGTTTTTGCCTTGGACGCAAAATGTAAGAGGTAATGGTTCTGTAACAACATTAAGTCCTGCTAATCGTCCACAATCAGTACAGTCCGCTATCGCCGGTCGGGTAGAAAAGTGGTTTATTGAAGAAGGTCAAGAAGTTAAAAAAGGCGATACAATTGTATTTATCTCAGAAGTTAAAAGCGACTATTTTGACCCTTTATTGGTTGAAAGAACTTCTGCGCAATTAAAGTCAAAAAGCTTCTCTCAAACTTCTTACACTTCAAAAGTAAAGGCTTTAGAACAGCAAATTATTGCTCTTAAAGAAGAACGCAAACTCAAACTTGAACAAGCACAAAATAAACTATTACAAGCCAGACTTCAGCAAAAAAGCGATAGCATTGATTTTCAAGCAGCTAAAACACAATTAAGTATAGCCGAAAGACAATTTAGACGAACTGCTCAACTTGAAAGTGAAGGCTTAAAAGCAGTGACTGACGTTGAAACCAAAAAACTGAAATTGCAAGAGAGCCAAGCAAAACTAATTTCACAAGAAAACAAACTATTGTCTAGCAAAAATAAAGTTATTAATGCTAAAATTGAAATTTCATCCATTAAGGCCAATTATCAAGATAAGATTTCAAAAGCCGAAAGTGATAAATTTACAGCACTTTCAGGCCAATTTGATACGGAAGCACAAGTTTCAAAACTTCAAAATCAGTTATCTAATTACGAAATGCGCTCTGGGTTGCGTTATATAACTGCACCTCAAGATGGGTTTATAAATCAGGCTATTCAAAAAGGGATAGGTGAGACCTTCAAAGCTGGTGCCGAAATTGTTAGTATTATGCCTACTGAAATTGATTTTGCAGTAGAAACTTATGTTAGGCCAATTGATTTACCTTTAATTCACCCAGGAGAAGACGTTCGTATTATTTTTGATGGTTGGCCAGCTATTTTTTTCTCAGGATGGCCAAACTTATCTTATGGTACTTATGGCGGTGAAGTTGTTGCTGTTTCACGTACGGTAAGTAAAAATGGTAAATACAGAGTTCTTGTAAAACCAGACCCAGAAGAGCAAGCATGGCCAGACGCTATTAGAGCAGGTTCAGGCGCTAAAACCTTAGCCTTGTTAAAAGATGTTTCAATCTGGTATGAAATATGGCGACAAATTAACGGCTTTCCACCAGACTATTATAGTCCAGCTGATGCAAAACAAAATCAAATGAAAGCCAAAAACTCGAAAAATTAATGCGTCACTTTTGTTTTATTATAGGTTTACTTTTAGGGTTAGTTTCTACAGCTCAAACACAAGAGCAACTTAGCTTAAATGAATATTTAGGCTTTGTAAAACAGTACCATCCAGTAGCCAAATTAGCCGACTTAAATTTAACAGCTGCTCAAGCTAAATTGTTAAAATCTCGCGGTGCATTTGACCCTAAGGTTGAAGTTGATTGGAAAACTAAAAACTTTGATTCTAAAGAGTATTACGATATTTTAAATTCAACCTTTAAAATTCCAACTTGGTTTGGTGTTGAGCTTAAAGCAGGATTTGAACAAAATGAAGGAGAGTTTTTAAACCCTCAAAATAATGTACCTGACGATGGCCTATATGCAGCTGGAGTTAGTGTACCAATTGGTCAAGGCTTGTTTATTAATAAACGTATGGCAGAGTTAAAACAAGCTAAGATTTTACAGAATTTGACTCAAGCTGAAATTGAATTACAAGTTAATCAATTATTATATGATGCTGTAAATACTTATTTCAATTGGTATTTGGCTTATCAAGAGGTCAAAGTCTTTGAAGAGTTTAAAACAAATGCCAAAGTTAGATTTGACGGTATAAAATCGAGAGCTTTAGCTGGTGATATACCAACAATTGATACACTTGAAGCTAAAATCATTGTTCAAAATAGAGACTTGAGCTTAGAGCAAGCCAATTTAGATTATACTAAGGCAAGTCTAGAGCTAGCTAATTTTTTATGGTTTGAAGATAACTTACCCTTAGAATTGGCTCCAAACGTAACACCTGAACAACTTGATAATCTTGCTATAGATGATGTTTTAGGGACAAATTTATTGCAACTTGAAAGTTTTGAGATTGAAAATCACCCTAAGTTACAAGCACTTAATCTTAAAATTGACCAACTTGAAGTCAATAAGCGCTTAAAGGCTGAAATGTTAAAGCCTCAACTTGATTTAAATTATAATTTTATTACTCAACCAGTAAACGAGTTACAGGGTTTTAATACCAATGATTATAAAGCGGGAATTTACTTCAAATTACCTTTATTTTTAAGAAAAGAACGCGGCGATTTAAAATTAGCTAAAGTTAAACTTAATCAAGCCGAATTAGATTTAAATTATCAGCGTTTACAACTTCGCAATAAAATTAATGCAACTCAACAAGCAATTAACTCTTACAATAAGCAATTAGAAACCTACCAAACTATCGTGTCTAACTATGGTCAACTATTAAGCGCCGAAGAGCGAAAATTTAGTTTTGGAGAAAGCTCTGTTTTTTTAATCAACTCTCGTGAAAATAAACTAATTGATGCTCAGCTCAAACAAATTTCAGCAGTTGGCAAGTTACTAAAAACTAAATCTAAACTTTTTAATGTGCTTGTTAATGAAATTAATCTGGATTAGATAAATTCTATTTAGTGCGGAAACTTCAACGGGAAACTAATTTAAGCACGATAGATTATATTCTACTTTTTAATCGTTAAGCTTTAGCACAGCCATGAAGGCTTCTTGTGGTATTTCAACATTACCAACAGCACGCATACGCTTTTTACCCTTTTTCTGTTTTTCGAGTAATTTTCGTTTTCTAGAGATATCACCACCATAACACTTGGCTGTTACATCTTTTCTAAGTGCTTTTACGGTTTCACGGGCAATAATTTTTGCTCCAATTGCCGCCTGTATTGGAATATCAAATTGTTGACGCGGGATAAGTTCTTTTAACTTTAAGCACATTTTCTTGCCGATGTCATAAGCATTATCTACGTGTAATAATGCAGATAAAGCGTCCACTTTATTGGCGTTTAGTAAGACGTCTACCTTGACCAATTTAGATGTTCGCATGCCAATTGGCGAATAATCAAATGAGGCATAACCTTTAGAAACGGTTTTTAAGCGGTCATAAAAATCGAATACAATTTCAGCCAATGGCATATCAAAACTAAGTTCAACGCGATCTTGGGTGAGGTAAGTTTGATTGGTAATTTCACCACGCTTTTCTATACATAACGACATAACTGAACCGACAAATTCAGCTTTTGTGATGATGCTTGCTTTGATATAAGGTTCTTCTACGCGATTTAAGGTCGAAGGTTCTGGTAAATCTGAAGGATTACTAACACTAATTGGTGTTTCAGGCTCTTTGTTGGTATAAGCTAAATATGACACGTTAGGAACAGTTGTAATAACCGTCATATCAAATTCACGCTCTAAACGTTCTTGAATAATTTCAAGGTGAAGCATCCCAAGGAAACCACATCTAAACCCGAAGCCTAAAGCAGCTGAGCTTTCTGGTTGAAATACAAGAGAAGCATCGTTTAGTTGAAGTTTTTCCATGGAGTTTCGAAGCTCTTCGTAGTCTTCGGTGTCAACTGGATAGATGCCTGCAAAAACCATTGGTTTAACATCTTCAAAACCAGCAACGGCTTTTGTAGTTGGGTTTTCGGCATCGGTAATGGTATCACCAACTTTAACTTCTCTAGCATCTTTAATACCAGTAATTACGTAGCCAACGTCTCCAGCTTTTATTTCTTTTTGAGGAAATTGTACCAATTTTAAGGTTCCGATTTCGTCGGCGCTGTAAGTTTTATTGGTCGCTACAAATTTTATTTTTTGTCCTTTTTTAATACTGCCATCAAAAACTCTAAAATAGGTTTCTACACCACGAAAAGGGTTATAAACCGAGTCGAAAACCAAAGCGCGAAGAGGTTCTTCTGGATTGCCTTTTGGTGAAGGAATTCGATCTATAATGGCGTCTAGAATTGTATCAATACCTAAACCAGTTTTAGCTGAAGCAGGAATCACGTCTTCACGATCGCAGCCTAACAAATCTACGATATCATCGGTAACTTCTTCAGGGTTGGCGCTTGGTAAATCTACTTTATTGAGTACTGGAATAATTTCTAAATCGTTTTCAAGCGCTAGATATAAATTCGAGATGGTTTGCGCTTGTATACTTTGTGCTGCATCTACAATTAAGAGCGCACCTTCACAAGCGGCAATAGACCTTGAAACCTCATAAGAGAAATCAACATGACCTGGTGTATCAATTAAGTTAAAGGTAAATTCTTCGCCATTGCGTTTATGATACATTTGTATAGCGTGGCTTTTTATGGTTATGCCACGTTCACGCTCAAGATCCATATTATCGAGTAGTTGTTCTTGTTTTTCGCGTTCGGTGACGGTTTGAGTAGCATCTAAAAGCCTATCGGCTAAGGTGCTTTTACCATGATCAATATGTGCGATAATACAAAAGTTACGAATGTGTTTCATAAAAACAGTGGCTTACTTATCTCTAGTTTAATTTCGCAAATATACAGATTAAAGTTGCTCAACCTTAGTTAAAATTATGGCTTATGTTTTATTTAGTAAATCTTACAACTTGTATAAATCGAGCTTATGTTATCGATAATCAACTTAAATAAATACTTGTTAGATCTTGTGTTATTTTTGTGCTTTATGAAAATCCCAAACGACTATTTTAAGCATCGAAAATTAGTTTTTGTGACCCAGCATCAAAAACACATCGCAGTTTTTCCTGTATTGGAAGATAAACTTGAATGCGAGCTAGTTTTATGTAATCAAATCGACACTAATCAGTTTGGTAGTTTTTCGGGAGAAGTTAAGCGTTTAAATGATGCTTATCAAACCGCTGTTTTAAAATGTGACACTGCTCAACAAGAGTTTGGTTTTGATTTGGTTTTGGCCAGTGAAGGTTCTTTTGGGTCACATCCTAGTATTCCTTTTTTACCCTCAAATCAAGAGTTACTTGTACTAAAAGACTATAAATACAACTTTACTGTTAGTGCTACTTTCACGAGCTTAGAGACTAATTTTTCAGCTGAAACTATTAGCTCAATGAATGGCTTAGAGGCGTTTGCTCAAAAAGTGAAGTTTCCTTCACATGCCTTAATTTTTAAAGATCGAAAAGATCAATTTAGAGAAGTTCACAAGGGTATTGATAATCAATTAGAACTAGAAAAAATTTTTGAACCATTACTTGTTAAGCATAGGCAAGCTTATATAGAAACGGATATGCGCGCTTGTTACAATCCTACTCGCCAAAAGGTTATTGCCCAAACAGCTCAAAAATTACTGAAGCAGTTATATTCAATTTGTCCAAAATGCTGTTTACCGGGTTTTCAAGTAACCTCTACTCAAAAAGGCTTAAAGTGTTCAGTTTGTCGGTTTCCAACCAATTCAATTTTATGTCAAGAATATGTTTGTCAAAATTGTAATTATGTTTTAAAGAGCTATTATCCTAATCATCAACAATTTTCTGATCCCATGTACTGTAATTTTTGTAATCCATAATTGATGAACACAAAACTCACTACCGATGTAGATTACTGTGCTAAACTACTTCAAAATGGCCAAAATATAGCTATTCCTACCGAAACAGTTTACGGTTTAGCAGCTATTATAACCAACGAAAAAGCACTGAAGCATATTTTCACTTTAAAGCAACGTCCTCAAAATAATCCCTTAATTGTACACATCCATGAGTTAGCTCAATTAGAAGCATTAGTGACTCATATTCCAGAACAAGCCGTACGCTTAGCCAAGGCTTTTTGGCCAGGACCGTTAAGTATGGTGTTTCCTAAATCTAAGTTGGTTAATCAGGTAATTAGCGCTGGCTTAGAAACTGTGGCGGTAAGAATGCCCAATCACTCCTTAACTTTAGCGCTTATAAAGGCAGTAGGCACACCAATTGCAGCTCCAAGTGCGAATCCTTTTACACGAATTAGCCCTACGCAGGCCCAACATGTTTTAACTTATTTTGACCAACAAATTCCCGCTATTTTAGATGGTGGTTCTTGTCAAGTCGGGTTAGAGTCTACCATTGTTGGTTTTGATCAAGAACAGCCTATTATTTATAGAAAAGGTGGTGTTTCTCAAGAAGCAATAGAAGCTATTATTGGCCAAGTACAAGTCGCAAAATCAAACTCAGCGATTAAGTCGCCCGGCATGCACCTAAAACACTATTCCCCAACTACACGGTTAATTTTAACTGAAGATATTTCAGCTGAAATAGAAGAGCAAAGATCCCATTATCAACATATCGGCGTTATAAGCTTTTCCAGTTTTAATCACGATAAAGCAGAAGTGATTAAAGTATTATCTCAAACAGCAAGTCTAGCTGAAGCTGCCCAACAACTTTACCAAACACTACATGACCTTGATCAACTTCAGTTAGATGTAATTATCACCAAAGCCTTACCCAGCCATGGGCTAGGCGCTAGTATTAACGATAGGCTACAACGGGCTAAATTTCAATAAAGCTATGAACAAAACACTTATTAAAAATGGCACCTTAGTTAATGAAGGGCAACAATACCAAGCAGATATCCTTATCGATGGTCAATACATTCAAAAAATAGATCGTGATATATCTTATGCTAATGCTAATATTATTGATGCTAAAGGATTACATGTATTACCAGGCATGATAGATGATCAGGTGCATTTTCGTGAACCGGGTTTTACTCACAAAGCTGATATTAGGACAGAATCTATGGCCGCTGTAGCTGGTGGGATTACCAGTTTTATGGACATGCCTAATACCTATCCCAATACTTTAACTCAAGATTTATTAGAACAAAAATATCAAATCGCAGAACATTCATCCTTAGCTAATTATTCTTTCTTTATGGGAATTAGTCAATCTAACCTAGAAGAAGCTTTAAAAACAGACTTAGAAAATGTGTGTGGACTCACCGATGATGGCTTGTATTTTGATAACGACCAGGGCATTATGGCTAACCATCCAGAATTCCTTGAAAAATTATTTAAACGTTCGCCACATATTATAACCTTACACAGTGAAAGCGATGCCATTATTGCCAAGAATACAGAGCAATTTATAGATAAATATGGTCTTGATATTCCACCAAGTGCTCATGCAGAAATACGAAGTGAAGCGGCATGTTTAGCAACCACAAATCAGATTTTAGAGTTAGCAAAAAAACATCAAAATAGATTACATATTTACCATATTTCAACTGCTAAGGAAGCCTTTTTATTAGATGCAGGTTCAGATGTTAAATCTAAAAGAATTACAGGAGAAGCTTGTATTCATCATTTATGGTTTTCGGCGGATGATTATGAGCGTTTAGGTTTTAAAATTAAATGGAATCCTTCAGTGAAATCTGAACTTAATCGACAAGAATTGCTTAGAGCAGTTAAGGATAATTACATCGATATTTTTGCGACTGACCATGCGCCACACACTCTAGCAGAAAAACAAGGTAATTATTTTGAAAGTATGTCTGGTGGTCCGTTAGTTCAACATGCGTTGGTGGCTTTGTTAGAGTTTTATCATCAAGGTGTATTTAGTCTAGAAACTATAGTTAATAAAAGCGCTCATAAAGTGGCAGACTTATACCGTTTAAGAAATCGAGGTTATCTTAAAGAAGGTTATTATGCTGATTTGTGTTTAGTGAATTTAAACAAACCTTGGAAAGTAATCGATGCCAACAGCTTTTATAAATGCGGTTGGACACCGTTTGTAAATACATCATTTAAAAGTCGAATTGAAACAACTTTTGTTAATGGTATTATAGTTTACAATAATGGTCATTTTAATACTTCAACTAAGGGCAATCGATTAATGTTTGAGAAAGATCGATTTAACTAGCTATTGTAAGATTTCAAAATCTTGACTACTGTTTAAACTTGCTTTGCGTACATTAAGAACACTGTTGTCTGGGTTAACTGAAAATTCAACAATAATTATAAGCTCTATATTAGTTATTATAATTTGTTATAGAATTAAATACAAAAAATTTAAAACTTGTTTTCATATCAAAAACTTCTCTTTACCTTTGTACCACATCTCAAAGGGGTGTTTTGCGAAAGTGAAACTGAGATTATACCCAATGAACCTGGGCAGGTAATGCTGCCAAGGGAATTGAATAGCCAGCTTTATAACCTGGTTAATCGCATGCGACACTCCTGTTAACCAAAGAGGTTATCAGGATTTTTTATTTTAATGTTTAACTTAAAGAATAATTGCCCCTTTTATTCGTAAATTTTTTACGAATGAAAACTAAATTATTGTTTTTAATGGCGATCTGTGCAGTAGGCCTTAATTACGCACAAAACTTGACGATAAGTGGTAAAATCACTTATCAAAACAAAGCCTTGCCTGGTGTGACTGTTTATGCCGAAGGTCAACCAAATGCAACAACTTCAGCAAAAGATGGCACTTATAGCCTGAACTTGAAAAAAGGTAATTACACGATTATATTCAGTTATGGTAATACTTACCAAACTGAAATTAATCTAACAGAATCAACTGAGTTTGATCTTAAATGGGAAAAAACCATTGAATCACTTAATGAAGTATTGGTGAATTCAGTTCGGGTCAAAGCCGATTCTCCGATCACACATACCAATTTATCAAAAGCTGAAATTGAAGAACGCAACTTAGGACAAGATATTCCAATCTTAATGAAGTTTATGCCGTCTGTTGTCTCAACTTCTGATGCTGGTAATGGTGTTGGTTATACAGGAATTCGAGTAAGAGGTAGCGATGCATCACGTGTAAATGTAACCATTAACGGCATTCCTTATAACGATCAAGAAAGTCAAGGTACTTTTTGGGTTAATTTGCCAGATTTTGCTTCTTCAACACAAAATCTTCAACTACAACGTGGTGTTGGGACTTCCACTAATGGCTCTGGTGCATTTGGAGCGAGTTTGAATCTATTAACCGAGGCGGCTTCAACCGAAGCTAATGCTAGTATTTCTAATTCCTATGGTTCATTTAATACCCGAAAACATAATGTAACCTACTCAACTGGTTTGCTTCAAGATAAGTTTGAAATTTCTGGACGTTTATCTCAAATTAAATCTGATGGCTATGTAGATCGGGCATTTTCAGATTTAAAATCTTATTTTTTGCAAGGGGTTTTTACTGAAGGTGATACCTATATTAAAGCCTTAACTTTTGGTGGCCATAACATCACTTATCAATCTTGGTTTGGGATTGATGCTCAAACACTTCAAAATGATAGAACTTTTAATCCTGCTGGCGAATATGTTGATGCCCAAGGGAATACAAAATACTATGATAATGAAGTAGATGATTATAAGCAAGACCATTATCAGTTGCATTGGCACCAAAATTTAAATAGTAATTGGTCTTCAAAATTAAGCTTAAACTACACCTATGGTCGCGGATTTTTTGAACAGTATGTAGATGAAGCTAACTTGGCTTTTCATAATATTTCTAATGCAGGTCGCACAGAATCTGACTTAATTAGACGGCGTTGGTTAGATAATGATTATTTTGTGTCGAGTTTAGATTTAAATTATCAAGACAAGAATTTAGTCCTTAATTCTGGCGTATTTTACAGTTTTTACACTAACGACCACTTTGGTGAAGTAATTTGGAGCCGTTTTGCTGGAGATTCTGAGATTCGTGATCCTTATTATAATGGCGATGGTACTAAAAATGAATTCACTATTTTCTCGAAAGCGACATACAAGTTTAACGAGCAATGGCAGGCGTTTTTAGACCTTCAAGGCCGATTTGTGAGTTATGAAACTTCAGGTTTTACCTCTGACAAAGTGGCGATGAATGTCGATCAAAACTATGAATTTTTTAATCCAAAACTTGGTTTAAGTTACCAGCTTGATAAGGCTAATCAATTTTACTTCTCATACGGAAAAGCTCACCGAGAACCACGCCGAACTGATTTTGAAAATAATATTACCAAAGCTGAAGAGCTAGATGATTTTGAGTTAGGCTGGCGTTATGTCACCGACAAGGTTGAAGTTAACACGAATGCTTATTATATGTACTACAACAATCAAATGGTGCTCACTGGTGCTTTAGACGATGTTGGTGCGCCAATTCGAGAAACGTCTGGCAAAAGTTACCGTTTAGGTTTAGAGCTTGATGCACAAATTAAATTATCTAAAAACTTCAGCTTAATGCCAAATGTTGCAGTAAGTCAAAACAAAAATATCGACTTTATTGCTGAATTAGATGGGCAGTTACAAAATTTAGGTAATACCAATATTTCGTTTTCACCAGAACTTATAGCTGCCAACCAGTTTGTGTTTCATCCCACTAAAAACTTTCAAATGGGCTTGTTGAGCAAGTTTGTTGGTGAACAATATATGGGGAATATCGATAGTGAAGTTTCTAAATTAGATTCTTTTTTTACAACAGATTTTAACTTGGTTTATCGTTGGGACAATGCACCGATGTTTAAAAGTATTGTGTTTACGGGCTTAGTGAATAATGTGTTTGACGAGCAGTATGTCTCTAATGGTTATTTTTATACTTACGACGTGGTTAACAATGGTAATACCGAAACAATTGGAGGCGCTGGATATTATCCACAAGCTGGTATTAACTTTTTACTAGGCGTTGAGTTAAAATTTTAAAATTTAATTAGTTTCATTACAAAAGCAGTTGCATCTTTGTAGCTGCTTTTTTTATTAAATAGTGAAACACGTAAAACAACTTAATAACTTAAAAAAGCTTTCGGGAGCAAAGGCTAATTTTTCAGAAGCCGACTTTACTGAAAAGCCCACTTTGTTTTTATTTTATAATAATCAATGTTTGGGTTGTACAGGTCGTGCCATTCCTTTTGCTTACAAACTTCAAAATGAGTTTGCTTGTCGTTTAATTTTAATCCATTCAGACTTTGGTAGGGTTTCAACCGAAGAAGAAATTAAATCAATTTTCACGGTAACTGAAATTCCTTTTGAAATTTATAAAGATGAAAATCATCAATTATACAATCACTTCAATTGTGAAGGCACACCACATTGGGTGTTATTTAATCAACAAGCTGAAGTGATTCAATCTATTTTTGGTTCGCAAGCAAATGCTCAAAATCGCTTATTTTATAGCTTAGATGAAGTCACACGATAATAGTTGAAGTTTTAGTACTTTAGTCACAAATTTATAACCTTTGTATTCCTTTTTGTTTCATAGAATTTTAGGCTGGAAAATTACAGGCCAATTTAACCCTCAAATTAAAAAGTCTGTTGTTATTGTTGCACCACATACACATTGGCATGACTTTATTATTGGGGCTTTAACTAGAGCTATTATTAATGTGAACATTAATTTTGTAGCAAAAAAAGAATTGTTTAAATGGCCTTTTGGTCTTTATTTTAGATGGATGGGCGGCACACCGATTGACCGTTCAAAATCTAAAAACACGGTTGCTCAAGTTGTAGAGGTTTTTAAGTCTAAAGCTGAATTTAGACTTGCTATTGCTCCTGAAGGCACAAGAAAAAAAGTGAAGCACTGGAAAACAGGCTTCTATTATATGGCACTTGAAGCCGAAGTTCCTATTATCTCAGTTGCGTTTGACTATCAACAAAGAGAAGTGAAAATTAGTGAAGCCTTTTATGTTTCAGGTAAGATTGAAGAAGACTTACCTGAAATTCGGGCATTCTATCAAGATGTTAAAGGGAAACTGTATTAAGATTTTAACTCCATTAAACGTTTCACGTATTTACCAATGACATCAAACTCCAAATTGACAGTATCTCCAGCTTTTAAATGTTTAAAATTGGTGTGTTCATAAGTGTAAGGTATAATAGCCACGCTAAAGCTATCTAACTCAGAATTTACAACAGTTAAGCTTACACCATTAACTGTAATTGAACCTTTTTCTATAGTTACATTGTGTAAACTTGTGTCGTAAGTAAAACGGTATTCCCAACTGCCATCAGTTTCTTTTACAAACTGGCAAGTAGCGGTTTGGTCTACGTGGCCTTGAACAATATGGCCATCTAAGTGCGCATTCATCCGCATACCACGTTCAAGGTTTATAATGTCACCAACATTTAGTTTGCCTAGATTGGTTTTGTCAAGTGTTTCTTGAATAGCTGTAACGGTATAGACATCGTTTTTAATATCTACAACAGTTAAGCAAACCCCGTTATGAGCAACACTTTGGTCAATTTTTAGTTCTTTAGTAAAGCTGGCTTTAATACTAAAGTCAACATTGGTTTGATGAGGTTGAATAGCAATTATTTCGCCAAGTTCTTCAATGATTCCTGTAAACATAGTTGTAGATTATTTCGTTACCTTTGTGCTACAAAAATAGTTTAATTTCATGAGAAATCAGTCCATTATAAAAGTAGGAATAAGTATCGGTGATATGAATGGTGTTGGGCCTGAAATCATTTTGAAAACCTTAGAAGATAAACGTATATTAGAATTATTTACACCTGTTATTTTTGCCAACTCTAAGTTGATGTCTTTTTTTGCCAAGCACTATAAAACCAAGTTGAAGTTTAACGGTGTTTTGAAAGCTAGTGATGCTGTAGAAGGCAAGATTAATGTAGTAAATGTTTGGCGAGAAGGTGTTGATATCAATTTCGGGCAAGAAGACAAAACGGTAGGTTCTTATGCTATAAAGTCTTTAAAAGCAGCTACTCAAGCTTTAATACACAACGAAGTTCAAACCCTTGTTACTGCGCCAATCCATAAAAACTCAATACAATCAGACGAATTTAAATTTCCTGGTCATACCGATTTTTTAGCGCAAGAATTACGTGGTGATAGCTTAATGTTTATGGTCTCTAACCAAATTAGACTAGGCTTACTGACCGACCATGTGCCTGTAAAAGATGTGGTTAACCATATTACCACTAAATCACTCAAGCAAAAAGTAAACGCCATTCACAATTCATTAAAAGTAGATTTTAACATTCGCGAACCCAAAATTGCAGTTTTAGGGGTTAACCCTCATAACGGTGATAATGGAGTTATAGGAACGGAAGACGATGAAATTATAAAACCAGCCTTAAAGTCATTTGTTGATGAAGGTAAATTTGTATTTGGCCCTTATGCCGCAGATAGTTTTTTTGGAAGCCAGAATTATAAAAAATTCGATGCTGTTTTAGCCGCTTATCACGATCAAGGTTTAATCCCGTTTAAAACCTTATCATTTGGTAAAGGTGTTAATTTTACAGCTGGTTTAAACCGAATCAGAACATCTCCAGATCATGGAACCGCTTTTGATATTGCAGGGAAAGGTGAAGCTGATCACTCTTCATTTCAAGAAGCTATTTTTACAGCTATACAGCTATTTAAAAACCGAATGGAGTATATTCGGCTGAATAAAAACGCTTTAGAAACACAAAAACCGCAAGAATATAGAAACAATAAATAGATTGTTGAAAAAATTTTAATATATTTGCACGCTCAAAACTGATGTTATGATGAAGGATTTAGAAGCTTACGTCATTAAATTTGTAGGTTTAAAGCAAGGGAAACACCAGTTTGAGTACAAAATTACTGACGAGTTCTTTGATTTTTTTGAATATGATGACTTCAACACAGCTGAAGTAAATATGACCATTTTGTTGAATAAAAAAGCTAACATGTTAGAGTTTAGCTTTACAGCTAAAGGTAATATCAACTTAAATTGTGATGTATCTACTGAAGCTTACGACCAACCAGTTCAAAATACATTTGAGTTGGTGGTTAAGTTTGGAGACGAATATAATGATGATAACGAAGACCTGTTAATCTTACCATGGTCAGATTACGAGTTAAATATCGCGCATTACATTTATGAAACCATCGTTTTAGCGATACCGCAAAAGCGCATTCATCCAGGTGTTGAAGATGGAACATTAGATTCAGAAATCTTAGATAAATTAGACGAATTACAGCCTAAGGCTGAAGAAGATAAAAATGAGGATGATATTGATCCTCGATGGGAAGATTTAAAAAAATTATTAAACGATTAAATAGCTGAGTAATGGCACATCCAAAGAGAAAAATTTCTAAAACAAGAAGAGATAAAAGACGTACGCATCTTAAGGCCGCAATGCCACAAATTGCTACAGATTCTACAACTGGTGAAGCGCACTTATACCATAGAGCGCACTGGAGTGAAGGTAAGCTTTACTACAGAGGCCAAGTGTTAATTGATAATACTGAAGAAGAAATCGTAGAGTAAACGATTTTCACCTTATAATCATCAACTCCTTTGTTTTTATAATAAAGGAGTTTTTTTGTTGTTTAACAATGTACATAAAGAATACAAAAAAACGCTAAACTATGAAGTTTAGCGTTTTTGAAAGTCTGAAAAATAAATTGTTTATATCAATTAGATTAAACGTACGTTAGCAGCGTTTAAACCTTTTCTACCTTCTTCTTCGTTGTACTCAACAGCGTCTCCTTCGTTAAGAGAATCACCGTTTAAACTTGTGACGTGAACAAAAATATCTTCTCCTGTTTCGTCGTTTGTAATGAATCCATAACCTTTTGATTCATTGAAAAATTTAACTTTACCTTGCATAATGTAATAAAAATAATTAATAATGCTACAAATGTAAGTAATAATATCGACGCAATGTTAGCTTAAGCTTAATTTATTTAAAATAGTTGGTAAACTTTTTTAATTTTAACCAATTGAAATTCTTGCAATTAAGCCACAATACTGAAAAGAGAGACTTAATTTGAATTGAAATATTTTTTAAAAATTTTCTTATTTCATTTGAAGTGATTAAGATGAGTTGAATATTAGTCACTTCAACTGTATATCTTCCCCAAACTGAGCCATCAATTATTATCCTTAGTTGATGATGGGAGCATTAAATTTACATACAAGCTGTAGTAAATTCGACCTTTAAAGATTAAATTATTAGAGTTGATCGTTATTACGCATTTTGTCCATGCGTTCTTTGGTTAAGGTGTAATCTTCAAGTTTTTTACCTTTCCATCGGTGATATAAAAACAATGGCATTAAAATAAATGAAGATGCTAAAACAGATAAACCAATAATAAGTTCACCTAATTTTTCGTCTTCAAACTCCCTAATGCCAAAACCAGTAATAAATGCGGCAAGAATAATAAAAAATACAATTTTAATAAGTGTTTTCATTTTAAACAGTAACTTCAATTAGTTTTTGACGGTAAGCCGTTAATAGTTTTGATTTAGAAATAAATCCAACATATTTTCCTTCTTTAACAACGGGTAAATTCCAAGCTTCGGTTTGCTGAAATTTTTGCATAATCAGTGACATTTTACAGCTGCTTAAATCAATTACATCAGGTGCCGACTGCATAAGGTCGTAGACTTTAACTTTGTTATACATATCTTGATCAAACATAATGGTTCTAATATGATCTAGCAAAATTATTCCTTTAAATTGTTGTTGATGATCAACAACTGGAAATATATTTCGAGATGATTTAATAACGCCTTCTTTAACTACTTCACCAAGCGTCATGCTTTCGTTAAGTATGCAAAAGTTAGTTTCAATAACTTGCTCAATTTCCATTAAAGTTAACACGGCTTGGTCTTTATTGTGGGTGACTAAGTCGCCACGTTGTGCTAGTTCTAAATGGTACACCGAGTGTTTTTGAAAACGTTGCGTAATCATATAAGAAATCGCAGCAGTAATCATAAGTGGTATAAATAAGCTGTAACCACTGGTGAGTTCGGCTATTAAGAAAATAGCTGTTAATGGCGCATGCATAACGCCTGCCATTAGTCCTGCCATACCAACCAAAGTGTAGTTGCTTAAAGCAATGTCATGATTTAAGATTTTAAGTTGATTAATAATCATACCAAAGCAATGGCCAGCAATACTTCCAATAAATAAAACAGGTGCAAAAATGCCGCCAACGCCACCAGCTGCAATAGTAATAGAACTGGCTAATATCTTTAAAAACAATAGTAGCATTAAAAATACAATAACAGTCCAAATATTTTCAAATTGATTAAAGGCATAATTTTCTGTAGCTGTAAAATGTTTACCAGCTAATAATTCATTAATCAGCGCATAACCTTCACCGTAAATTTGTGGTGTAAGTAGCATGAGTATTAACAGGCAACCACCACCTATTAAAGCTCTGTTTAGCTTAGAGGAAAACCGCTTAAACCGACTAAAAATTGAAATATAAATTCGGCTAAACATAATAGAGATAAAAGCCGTAAATATGCCAAGTATTCCGTATAAAGGCATATCGCTAAAACTAAATGAATCTGTAATTTGTGTTTGAAGTAAGTAGTCATTTCCGAAGAAAAAATAAGAGGTTAAAATAGCCGAAACTGAAGCGACTAAAAGCGGAATCATGGAAACAAGCGTCAAGTCAAGGCTAAAAATTTCAATAGCAAAAATAATTGCAGCAATTGGTGCTTTAAATAAAGATGACATCGCGCCGGCAGCTGCACAGCCAATTAATAATGTTTTGGTGGCTTGATTTAATTTTAAATATCTAGAAAATCGCGTGCTAAGCGAAGCGCTAGTAACAACCGTAGGTGCTTCAAGACCAGCCGAACCACCAAACCCAACTGTTATTGGCGCAGCAACTAAAGATGCATAAGTTTGAAAATATTTAAATAAGCCTTTTCGTTTTGAAATGGCATATAAGGTAGTTGAAATTCCTTGACCAATTTCAGATTTAATTAATCGTGTTTTAAAAACATATACTAAAACTAAACCTATAATCGGTAAACCTATTTTGTACATATGGTCGTAATAGCTAGAGCTTTCAATAAAAAAAAGCGACTGTACAAAATAGGTTAAGTTTTTCATTAACACAGCTACAGTTCCTGAAGCTAAGCCAACTAACCCACCTAAAATAACAAGGTATTGTTGCCGATTTAAATGCTTTTCTCTAAATCGGTTAAGCTTAAAAAAAAATCGCTGAAGCTTAGATGTTTCCATGCTAATTAATTTTTAAGCCACTATTATTCAGATTAAGTTAAGATTTTTTAATGAGACTTAAATGTAACTCTTTTAATTGTTCTTCGCTGATTTTTGCAGGAGCATCAATCATAATATCACGTCCTGAATTGTTTTTAGGGAATGCAATAAAATCACGAATGCTTTCTTGTCCGCCTAAAATTGCCACTAATCGATCTAAGCCAAAAGCAATTCCACCATGAGGTGGCGCTCCATATTGAAAGGCATCCATTAAAAATCCGAACTGTGCTTTTGCTTCTTCTTCAGTAAAGCCTAAAAAGGCGAACATTTTTTCTTGCATATGACGATCGTGAATTCGAATAGAGCCGCCACCAATTTCATTACCATTTAAGACTAAATCATATGCATTAGCTCTTACTTTTCCAGGATCTGTTTCAAGTAAATTAAGGTCTTCTAGTTTAGGCGAAGTAAATGGGTGATGCATGGCATGAAATCGTTCAGTTTCTTCATCCCATTCAAGTAACGGAAAGTCAACCACCCATAGCGGTGCAAATTCATTAGGATTTCTTAAGCCTAAACGTTCGGCCATTTCCATTCGCAAGGCACTAAGTTGAGCGCGAGTTTCATTCGTTTTTCCTGATAATACAGCAATTAAATCGCCTGGTTTTGCGCCTGTAATTTCAGCCCATTTTTTTAAGTCGTCTTGATCGTAAAATTTATCGACAGATGATTTAAAACTGCCATCTTCATTACATTTGACGTATACCATACCTTTGGCGCCAACTTGTGGTCGCTTTACCCAATCGATGAGTTTATCAATTTCTTTTCTGGAATAACTTGCTCCATCGGGAATCGCAATGCCTACAACCAATTCCGCTTGGTTAAATATTGAAAATTCTTTATGTTGTGCAACTTCATTGAGTTCACCAAACTTTATCCCAAACCTGATGTCTGGTTTATCATTTCCATAAGTTCTCATGGCTTCATCATAAGTCATTCTCGGGAAGTCTTCAATGCTTACGCCATTAATTTCTTTTAGTAAATGCTTGGTTAAGCCTTCAAACGTTTGTAACACATCTTCTTGTTCAACAAATGTCATTTCGCAATCTATTTGTGTAAACTCTGGTTGGCGGTCAGCTCTTAAGTCTTCATCTCTAAAACACTTGACAATTTGAAAGTACTTGTCGAGTCCGCCTACCATCAACAATTGTTTAAAGGTTTGTGGTGATTGCGGCAAGGCGTAAAATTGATTGGTATTCATACGGCTTGGTACTACAAAATCGCGGGCGCCTTCTGGTGTAGATTTTATAAGGTAAGGTGTTTCAACATCTATAAAATCTTGTTGGGTTAGGTAATTTCTGACGGCCATTGAAACTTTACTTCTGAAAATCAATTTGTCTTTAACAGCTTGGCGTCTAATGTCTAAGTAGCGGTATTTTAATCTTAAATCTTCGCCACCATCGGTTTTGTTTTCAATAGTAAAAGGCGGCGTTTTAGAAGTGTTTAAGATGTTTAGTTTTTCGACTAAAACTTCAATTTCTCCTGTATTAATATGCGTATTTTTTGATTCACGCTCAATAACCTTTCCTTCAACTTGGATCACAAATTCACGGCCGAGTGTTCTGGCTTGTTCAACAAGTTGCTTGTTAGAGCGTTCGGCATCAATAACCAATTGTGTAACGCCGTAACGATCGCGTAAGTCAATCCAGATGATAAAGCCTTTATCCCTAATTTTTTGTACCCAACCTGATAATTTTACTGATTTATTAACGTGGTTGATATTTAATGTGTTGTTATTGTGCGTTCTGTACATGGCTTTTAACTCGTTAAAATAAGTCTGCAAAAATAATCAAGATTCTGGTAATATAACTTTTTATAGCTTTAAAGTTAGGGGTTCTTTTTTAGTACAATTATTTATAAATAAGCAATCAAAATATATGAAGGTATTAAAATTATTAAAATTTATATTATTGAAAATGAATTATTTATGATTTTAATGTAAATTTAATGTTAACTAAATGTGTTTTAAACGTAAATTTAATGTATATTTGTTGTTAAATATTGAAGTTATGAAGATGTTAGGAACCTTATTTATGGCGTTATTAATGAGTTTTTCACTTTTTGCTCAGGAAAATGTCCAGGTAAAATTAGAAAAAGAAGGTGATTTAGTAAAAGCGACTTATTTTCACGATAACGGAGAAGTTAGTCAAATAGGTTATTTTAAAAATGATAAGCCTCACGGAGAATGGAAGGCTTTTGATATCACTGGAGATAAAATAGCTCAAGCTAAATATGATGAAGGCAAAAAAGTTGGCAAGTGGTTCTTTTGGAACGATGGCAGCCTTTCTGAAGTTGATTATCGTAACAATGCTGTTGCTAAAGTTAGCTCGTACCAAAAAAATGAAACTTACGTTGTAAGCAATTAATGCCCAGCAATTAATGAATTTTAAAGCCTCATTTTTTTGAGGCTTTTTTTATGTTTATTTTTTGAAGCAAGCGTTTAAATGATCGTTTATAATGCCACAACTTTGTAAAAAAGCATAAACCGTTGTAGGCCCTAAAAACTTAAATCCGTAGGTTTTTAAATCTTTTGAGATTTTTTCACTTAAATGAGAAGTCGATGCAACACTGTTTAAGTCAGGAACATTATTAACTATAGGTTGGTGATTTACATAACGCCAAAAATAATAGCTTAAACTGTCGTATTCAGATTTTATAATTAAACTGGCTTTAGCATTGTTAATTGTTGCTTCAATTTTACCGCGATGTCTAACAATGCCTTTATTATGGAGTAATTTTTCTACTTTAGCAGAGTCGTAATTAGCAATTTTTTGAATGTCAAATTGATCAAAGGCAGCTCTAAAGTTGTTTCTTTTTTTCAAAATAGTCAGCCAGTTGAGTCCTGACTGAAAACTTTCCAGGCTTAATTTTTCAAATAATTCTTGATCATCAAAACAGGCTTTTCCCCATTCGTTATCGTGATAATCGATGTACAAAGAATTTGTTAAGCACCAGTTACAACGCTGAGGTTTTGTTAAGTTTGCCATTTTAAAATTAATATGGAATCAAAACTAAGCATAATAAAACAATATTTATCAGACGCTATGTCTTATAGCGACTATAAAAATTTGGTTAAGCAATTATTAGACGAAGGTAAAGCAACTGGTCACAACCAAAGTGAAATGTACTTGAACTATTCTAAACTAGGGTTTAGCCGAATGAAGCGCTGGGAAAAAACCTTTAAACTTGACCAAGAACAAATTCAAGCTATTAAGTCGGTTTCTACGCCACAAACTTGGCTAGTCATTTCTGAAGGTTGGTGTGGCGATGCGGCACCAGCATTACCCATTATGAAAAAAATTGCTGAAATTAATAAGAATATCGATTTTAAAGTAATTCTTCGGGACGATTTTCCTGAAGTTATCGAGACATTCTTAACTAATGGCGGAAAATCCATACCAAAGTTAGTTAGCTTTAATCTTGAAAAAGAAGCACTTTATTTTACGTGGGGTCCAAGACCATCAACAGCTACTCAAATGGTTGAAGATGAAAAAAAGAAAGAAGGTCAACTTTCAGCAGAGTTTAAAGAAAAGTTACAATACTGGTATAATACTGATAAAGGAAAAACGACGGCGAGCGATTTAATTGATTTACTGAAATCAACGGCTTAATTGCTGCTCAAAGTCTTCAATAGTTAGTGCATTTTCAACTTTATAATTCCCAATAGCAGTTCTTCTTAATGCGCTTAAATGGCTGCCAGAATTGAGTGATTTACCAAAATCATGCGCTAAACTTCTAATATAAGTACCTTTACTACAAACCACTTTAAAAGTTACTTTTGGTTGTTGATTGCCTAAGTCTTTAATTGATGTTATCTTAAATTCTTCAATAAAAACCTCACGTTTTGGTATATCGACCGATTTTCCTTCTCGAGCAAATTCATATAATCGCTTACCTTCTTTTTTTAAGGCTGAAAATATAGGCGGTTGCTGCATGATTTTACCAGTAAATTTTGAAGTTGCTTCGTGTAAAAGCTGTTCAGTAATATGCTGTGTTTCAAAATACTGGTTAATTTCAGTTTCTAAATCGTAAGATGCTGTTGTGGCTCCAAGTGTAATTTCACCTGTGTAAATTTTGGTTTGCCCCATTAAATCTTGAATGGTTTTGGTTTTTTTTCCAGTGCAGATAATCACCAGCCCAGTTGCCAGCGGATCTAAAGTTCCGGCATGACCAACTTTAATTTTTTTAATCTCAAACTCGCGCTTAATTAACCACCTTACCTTGTTGACAAGCTGAAATGACGTCCAATTTAAAGGTTTATCAAAGCATAAAACCTGACCTTCTTTGTAATCGTTTAAATCTAATTTAGGCATGAAATTGAGTAATAAAAATTGCGGCTAAACCAACGATAAAACAATAAATAGCAAAATATTTAAGTTTACTTTTTTTAACAAGGCTAATCATCCAAGTGCAAGCAAACAAGCCTGTTAAAAATGCGGTGATAAATCCAGCTGAAAGTGCTAAAATATTTGGTGTTTCTGCAGATATTTCACCACTACTTAAATCTTTAGCAATTTTCCCAAAAATGAGCGGTACAACCATTAAGAACGAAAAACGGGCGGCTTTTGACTTATCATTACCAAGCAAAACCGATGTTGCTATGGTAGCGCCACTTCTTGAAATGCCAGGTAAAATTGCAACGGCTTGTGAAATGCCAATAATAATGGCATTGCCATAAGTTACGTTTTTTTCAGTAGGCTTTGCTTTGTCCGTTAAAAACAATAATAAACCTGTAACGACTAACATAAAACCGACTAAGATAATATTGTCGGCAAAAAGTAATTCCATTTCAGTTTCAAAAAAGAAACCTACTAAAGCCGCAGGAATCATTGATAATACAATTTTTGCAGAAAATTCAAATTCGGCATTCCACTTTAGTTGAAACAGGCCTTGAAAAATTTCAAAAATATCTTTTCTAAAAATAACAACCGTACTCAAGGCTGTTGCAAAATGTAAAACCACGGTAAATAACATCGATTCTTTAGGTACGCTTTCATCACTCAGCAAAACTTTTCCAAGCTCTAAATGGCCACTTGACGAAACAGGTAAAAACTCAGTTAACCCCTGAATAATACCTAAGATGGCAGAATCTAAAACATCCATTAATTTCGTTTAGGAGAGGTTAAAATGGCGTAAACTTCAACTGCAAACCCAATTAAAATTAAGCTTGGTGCTAGTCTAATTCTTCGCCAACTAAAAATTTCAGGATTAAAAACATTGGGATCATCACTGCCACCGCCTGCCATCAAAATAAAGCCTAGGGCAATAATAGCAAGACCAATCACCATAAATTTATAATTTCGCTGACCGAAAATAAATGTATTTTGATGCTTGTTTTTGCGTTCTCGTTTTAATTTACTTTCTCCCATAAGTCCTAATTCATTAGGTGTTTTAATAATATAGTTCGTCCGTTTTCAAATTTAAAAAACGCTGAGTAGCAAAAAATGTGCTCAACCATGAAATGATTAACCCCAATAAAAATACAGCACCAAAAAGCGCTGCTAAAATCGGTTTATTAGCAATTAAGTACAATTCAGGAAAACTTTGGTCTAGGTAATAAAGCACAACTGCCATCCCGATCAGTGATAATATACCGCCAATGCTACCAAGTTTTATACTTTTCCAAATAAAAGGACGTCTAATAAAGCCTTTTGTAGCACCTACCATTTGCATGGTTTTAATGGTAAAACGCTTAGAATAAACCGAAAGTCTAATAGAGCTATTAATCAATAAAACGGCAATAAACGTAAATACACCGCTAATTACAAGTACCCAAAAACTCAATTTTTTAATATTATCATTAAGCAGAGCAATTAAAGGTTTATCATAAACAATCTCGTCAACAAATTCATATTCCTTTAAATCGCGTGAAATTTCAGCCAATTGTACTTCAGAGACATAATCGGCATTAAAATAAATATCAATTGCATTTTGTAAAGGATTATAACCTAGAAAATCCATAAAATCCTCACCAATTTCCTCGCTGTAAGCTTTGGCAGCTTCGTCTTTAGAAATAAATTCAATCGATTTTGTATAGTCAGACAGTGCAATCGATTTTTGAAGTTGATTAATTTCAACTTCTTTAGCCGTGTCGTCTAGATAAATAGTAAGTGCAATTTGTTCTTTAAAATGGTCAGCAACTTTTTGGGTATTTAAAACTAAAATGCCTAGCAAACCAACCAGAAACAATACCAAAGCAATGCTAATTACCACCGAAAAATAGGAAGTAATCAAACGGCGTTTTTGGTATTTTTCAAACGATGAAGCCATTCTAAATATTTTCGTAAAAATAAAAAACTCAGTTGTATAACGTTCAAATTACGCATTTATTTTTTTGGGCGCTTTTGCTTGCTTTCATTGCAACGCCGCAAGCTTCAATTAACAAATGCTATGGCTTAAAAGGCTTTCAAGGCATCAAGCATTTAAACCTGCATTTGTAAAATTTCAGCTTTTACGGGGTTTTCATTCCAATCAACCGCGCATAAAAAAGCCGCTTAAATTTGTTAAGCGGCTTTTTTTAGGGTAAAAGTATTTTTGATTAAAAATTATCAGTTAAGATATTGATCAAATCAATAATTGACCAAATCCCTAAACCACCCAAAGTAATAATGTATAAAATGTTTGCCCAAACTGGCTTCTTAGCATACCAGCGGTGCGCTGCAAAAGGCCAACCTAAGAAAAACCAAAAAGCAACGGCAACCCATTTATCATAACCAGCAGCTGCAATAGGCGTTAGGGCATCTTCGTTAGCAACACCATCAGTTACAGTTGGGTCAATGGTTGGGCTTTCAACCTTAACGGTTGTAGTTTCAACATTGACTTCAGCTTTTTTAACATTGTCTTTGTTTACAGGAAAAGATGCAAACATCAAAGATGTTGAAAAACAACACCATTAATAACATTAAATTTTTCATAAGTTTGAATTTTATTTTGTAAACTTAATGCTTTATGTTAAAATTAAGAAATATTTTTTACCTATTTTTTCTGATGACGACTGTTATATTTGGTCAAAATTCAGAAAACTATGAATTTATAGGTTCCGTTTTATTAGAAGATGACACAATGATTTCTTATAAACTCAGCTTTAAGGATCTTGGTAATGGTAAAATTACAGGTCAATCAATCACAGATTTTGCAGGAGAACACCGAACAATTTCATCTATCGAAGGTCAAATAGATTACAAAAACAATACAATTTCTTATAAAGAAACCAAAAATCTATTAACAAAGTCAAATTATGATGACGACAGCTTCTGTTACATACATTTAAACAAAGCAACTATAAAACTCAGGAACCGCAAAAGCGTTATTGAAGGCAAATTTCAAGGTAAATATCCAAATGATGAGCCGTGTGTTTCAGGTGAAATTAGATTAGTTGGTACAGATTTCTTTTTTAAGAAAATGGATCGATTTAACCGTAGAATAAGTAGAATCAATAAGATTGATAGCCTTACAAAAGAAAAACTAGCAACTTCAATTTTTAAAAATAAAGTAGAAAATAATACACTTCAAAACGAAGATGTTGTGGCGTTATTTTTACCTAAAGCAAAGTATGTATTTCTTGAAATTTGGGATGAAGAGCTTGAAGATGGTGATAAAATCGATGTTTTTGTGAATAAAAAACTCATATTAGAAAATTACGAAATCAAAAATCTAAAGAAGATACTCAAATTACCGTTTACCCAACCTGAGATGACAATTGCTGTTGTGGCAAATAATATCGGTAAAAAAGCGCCTAATACTGTAAGTTTAGTTTTAAGAGCAAAACAAGAACAGCATAAATTAAGAACTAAATTAGAAAAAAATCAACAAGCATTTTTACTTTTAAAGCACAATTAAGGATAGTTGTTAAATGTAATTTATTTAAGTCTCAAGTTATAGGTTCAACCTAATAATCTTATTTTTGCCATAAACAGAAGAGAAATACCATTATGGCATATAAATTCCAATCCATAGAATCTAAATGGCAAAAAAAATGGGCTAAAGACAAGCCTTTTAAAGCCAAGCAACCTCACCAATTTAAAGATAAGCCAAAACCGCCATTTTATGTCTTAGATATGTTTCCCTATCCATCAGGCGCAGGTTTACATGTGGGGCATCCGTTAGGTTATATTGCTAGTGATATTTATGCGCGTTACAAGCGCCACAAAGGTTTTAATGTTTTGCACCCACAAGGTTACGACTCTTTCGGTTTACCAGCTGAACAGTATGCGATACAAACAGGTCAGCATCCAGCAAAAACCACCGAAGTCAATATTAAACGATACCGTGAGCAACTTGATAAAATTGGCTTTTCATTTGACTGGGATCGAGAAGTCCGAACAAGTGATCCTAATTATTATAAGTGGACGCAGTGGATTTTCAGCGAATTATTTCAATCATATTACGATACCAAAGATCAGCAAGCTAAACCAATTGACCAGTTAGTGGCTCAATTTCAAGCTGAAGGAAATTCTTTGGTTAATGCTGCCTGTGATGATGAGGTCTCTCACTTTTCAGCTGAAGATTGGAAAGCTTTTACCGCTAAAGAGCAGGAACAAATTCTGCTGCAATACCGCTTAACTTACCTCGCTGAAACCGAAGTAAACTGGTGTCCAGCTTTAGGAACGGTTCTAGCTAACGATGAAATTGTGAATGGCGTTTCAGAACGCGGCGGGCATCCCGTTATGCGCAAGAAAATGAAACAATGGAGCATGCGTATCTCGGCCTATGCCGAGCGTTTACTCCAAGGTTTAGAGCAACTCGACTGGACCGATAGTTTAAAAGAATCTCAACGTAATTGGATCGGGAAATCGGTTGGCGCACAAGTGAAGTTTAAAATCAAAGCGCATCCTGATACTATCGAGGTGTTTACCACACGACCAGATACCATTTTTGGTGTGAGTTTTATGACTTTAGCACCAGAACATGAATTGGTTCAGCAAATCACAACCCCAGAACAGAAAGAAGCGGTCGAGGCCTACATAAAAGAAACGGCTAAACGTAGCGAACGCGACCGTATGGCCGACGTAAAACATATTACGGGTGTATTTACAGGCGCTTATGCCGAACATCCTTTATCTCAAGAACCTATACCAATTTGGATTGGTGATTATGTGTTAGCTAGTTATGGAACTGGTGCTGTGATGGCAGTGCCGTGTGGCGATCAGCGCGATTTTGATTTTGCGCAGCATTTTGATATTCCAATACCAAACGTGTTTCAAGATGTTGATATTTCTGAAGCAGCACATGGCGATAAAGACCAAACCATTATTGCCAATTCAGATTTTTTAAACGGCTTAAATGTCAAGCAAGCTATTTCGAAAGCTATAGAAAGACTTGAAAAAATTGGCGCAGGCCAAGCTAAAGTTAATTACCGTTTAAGAGATGCGGTCTTTTCGCGCCAGCGATATTGGGGCGAGCCTTTTCCTGTTTATTATGTCGACGGTTTGCCAAAACTGATAGATGTAGAGCATTTACCTTTAAAACTACCTGAAGTAGAAAAATATTTACCAACTGAAGATGGCGCACCACCTTTAGGTCGAGCTGATGTATGGGCTTGGGATACCAAAAACAACCAAGTTGTTGAAAACACTAAAATTGATCATCAAACAATATTTCCATTAGAATTAAACACGATGCCAGGTTGGGCTGGAAGTTCATGGTATTTATTTCGTTATATGGAAACCGAGCAGCGAGATGAAGTATTTGCCTCAGCTGAAGCTTTAGAGTATTGGAAAAATGTAGATTTATATATTGGTGGTAGCGAACATGCAACTGGCCATTTACTCTATGCACGATTTTGGACTAAATTTTTACACGATCGTGGCTTTATACAGGTTGAAGAACCATTTAAAAAACTGATTAACCAAGGCATGATTTTAGGTGAAAGTGCGCTTCTATATAGATGGAATTATAATTCGTCAGATAAAGATAAAAACATTTATGTTTCAAAGTGTATAATAGACGATTGTATTCGAAAAGAAGATTATTTAATTAATCATAGCGATACTGTTTCTAAACAAATTTATGATACGACTCAAAATGAAATGATTACGTCAACTAAGGTAAGTCTTTCACATTTCACTCCAATACATGTTGATGTCTCTTTGGTAAATACATCTAACGAGCTTGATATTGAAGCCTTTAAAAAATGGCGACCAGAGTTTGCTGAAGCCCAATTCATAAAAAATGAAGATGCTAAGCTTATCGTTTCTCGTGAGGTCGAAAAAATGTCAAAGTCAAAATTTAACGTGGTTAATCCCGATGAAATTTGTGAACAATACGGCGCCGATACCTTACGAATGTATGAGATGTTTTTAGGGCCAATTGACCAAGCCAAACCATGGAATACCGCAGGTTTATCAGGCGTGCACAACTTCCTCAAAAAATTATGGAAGCTCTATCATAATGGTGAGCAATTTGAAGTGAGCAATCAAACAGCTTCAAAAGAATCATTAAAGACCTTACACAAAACCATTAAAAAGGTTACACAAGATATTGAAGATTTTAGTTTTAATACGTCAGTATCTACGTTTATGATTTGCGTGAATGAATTAACGCAACAAAAGTGTCAACATCGCGAAGTTTTAGAACCTTTAGCTATTTTAATTGCACCTTACGCCCCACATATTGCTGAAGAGCTTTGGGAATTATTAGGTCATTCTAATGGCATAAGTCACGAAGCTTATCCTCAGGTTGAGGAAAAATACCTCGTTGAAGACACCAAAACCTATCCGATTTCATTTAATGGTAAAATGCGCTTTACCTTAGATTTATCACTAGATTTATCTAAGTCTGAAATTGAAGAAGCTGTCATGAAAGATGAACGCACACAAAAACAATTGAACGGGCGAACACCTAAAAAAGTGATTGTTGTTCCAGGTAAAATTGTTAATCTAGTCGGTTAAACAGCAGTTTTGTCAGCTTTAAAAGTTGGTCTTAAATTTGCTGTATATTAAATGAATTAATTAGTAATTAAAACAATAAACATGGGTGGATATTATATTTTAATAGGAGCAATATTGTTGGTGAGTTGGTTGGTCAGCAATCAATTAAAATCAAAATTTAAAAAATACTCAAAAGTTCAGCTGCAAAATGGGATGAGTGGTAAAGAAATTGCTGAACAAATGTTAGCCGATCACGGTATTACTGATGTGCAAGTCATTTCTACACCAGGTCGATTAACAGACCATTACCAT
The DNA here is from genome assembly GCF_900129035.1 of Psychroflexus salarius. Classification (GTDB taxonomy): domain Bacteria; phylum Bacteroidota; class Bacteroidia; order Flavobacteriales; family Flavobacteriaceae; genus Psychroflexus; species Psychroflexus salarius. The sequence goes on from NZ_FQTW01000009.1 coordinate 62,597, forward strand.
CCCACCAAAAAAACAGTTAATTTAAGTGAAAGTGTGTATTCGCAACGCAATGCAGCTTCAGCTGCTGTAGCAGCTCATGAAGTTGGACACGCAGTACAACATGCCAAAGCTTATTCGTGGTTAGAAATGCGGAGTCAACTTGTGCCTATAGTAAGTGTGGCTTCTCAATTTTCTCAATGGGTTATTTTTGGTGGACTTATTTTAATGGGAATGGTATCAGTTGGCGTTGGACAAATGGTCTTATTAGCTGGTATTATTATGTTTGGTTTAGGTACACTGTTCAGCTTTATCACTTTACCAGTTGAGTATGATGCAAGTAATCGTGCTTTAGCTTGGTTAAAGCGTGAAAATATAGTTACTGCAGATGAATATAAAGGTTCTGAAGATGCCTTAAAATGGGCAGCACGAACTTACGTCGTTGCAGCTATTGGTTCTTTAGCTACCTTGCTTTATTTTATTAGTATTTACTTAGGAAGAGATTAGTTTTGGTTTAAGATCAACAAAAAAAAGCCGCTTTTTGCGGCTTTTTTTTTATAACTTGATAAAGGATTTTGTTAACTCCTGACTTTCTGTTTGTAATTTAATAAAATAAGCTCCAGCTTTTAATGAAGATACATCTATTTTGTGCGATGGCGTTTGAAATTTAAACGACTTAATCTCCTGACCAAGGTTATTGTATATTATAAGTTGTACTTCTTCAGTTAGTTGCCCTTCTATATCTAAACTTAATTCAGATGATGCTGGGTTTGGATAGACCTTTAAATTGTTGGCTGTAAGCTTAAATGTATCCTGGTTGAGGGTTCCATCTGGTACAACAGTTATTGTTCCAAACATCGATCCAGCATGCGGCTGGCAAACATAATCATTTGTACCTTCTTGGGTAAATGTATGTGAAAATGAAAATCCGTTACCTTGTGGCGTGCCACTATTAAAATTTTCTGTTGCGCTTGATTGGCTAACTACATTATGGAAACCATTGGAATGCCAAAACCAAGTCACTGTATCGCCGACTTCAATTGTTAGGCTACTATTTTCGTTTCCTGCAGCGTTCGGATTAGAACCAAAACCCCAATTGATGGTGTAAGTTTCTGTTTGTGCTTGAGCAAATTGTAACATGCTAAAACATAGTAAAAGTAAAAATATTCTCATAGCTTAAATTTTAATGTGTAAGCTAACAGATAAAATTTAATTTATTTCATTCAAGCGGATATTTTACAAACATTTAACCTTAAAAGCTTAAAATAGCCCTGAAATATTTCCTTGGTCATCGATATCAATGTTTTCAGAAGCGGGATGTGCTGGCAAGCCTGGCATTCGCATCATTTTACCGGTAATTGGAATTAAAAAACCTGCACCAGCTGCAATTTCAATCTCCCTTACATTTAAAATAAAGTTGTCAGGTCTGCCGCGACGAGATTCATCATCTGATAGCGATTTTTGAGTTTTAGCCATACAAATCGGTAAGTGGCTTAAGCCTAAATTTTCAATGCGTTTTAAATCGGCTTTGGCTTTTGCTGAATAATCAACTGAAGATCCTCCGTAAATGCTTTTCGCAATCACTTCAACTTTATCTAAAACCGGTTGATCCCAGTTGTACAAAGCTTTAAAGTCGCTAGATGAAGTATTTTCGAGTGTTTTAATCACTTCAGTAGCTAGTTCAATGGCACCGTTTCCGCCATCAGCCCAAACATTGGCTATGGCCGCTTTGATGCCTTTGGCTTTGGCAAATTCTTGTATAATTTCAATTTCTTCAGCAGTGTCACTCGTAAATTGGTTGATGGCTATAATTGGTGTAATATTAAATTTGAGAGCATTTTCAAGATGTTTTTCTAAATTAGGTAGACCTTTTTTTAATGCCTTTGGACTTGGGGTTTCTAATTCATTTAAAGCTGCTCCACCATGGTATTTTAAAGCGCGAATAGTTGCTGTGAGTACAATAACTTCGGGTTTAAGATTAGCACTTTGACATTTTATATCGAGAAATTTTTCCCCGCCTAAATCAAATCCAAAACCAGCTTCGGTGACTGTATAATCGGCTAAACTCATTCCCATTTTTGTGGCTAAAACGGTGTTAGTTCCTTGTGCGATGTTGGCAAATGGGCCGCCATGAATAATTGCTGGGTTACCTTCTATGCTTTGAACTAAGTTAGGTTTAATGGCATCTTTAAGTAAGGTTGCCATGGCACCTTGCGCTTTCAGGTCTTTAGCATAAATAGGGGTTTTATCATAAGTGAAACCAATAAAAATTTTACCTAAGCGATCTTTTAAGTCACTTAAATTATTGCATAGACATAAAATGGCCATAAGCTCAGATGCTGCCGTGATATCAAAACCAGTTTCTCTAGGAACACCCATTGTGGTGCCACCAAGACCAACGATAACTTGACGCAATGCACGGTCATTAACGTCTAATACCCGTTTCCATTTAACAGTTCGGGCATCGATATTTAGATTATTAGTTTTACTTTGAATATTATTATCGATAATTGCCGCAAGTAGGTTATGCGCTTTTTCGATGGCAGAAAAATCACCTGTGAAATGCAAATTAATATCCTCCATAGGTAAAACTTGAGACTTGCCACCACCAGTGGCGCCACCTTTTATACCAAAAACGGGTCCTAATGAAGGTTCTCGTAAGACTACGACACTTGACTTACCGAGCTTATTGAGACCTTCATTTAGACCGATAGATATGGTTGTTTTGCCTTCTCCAGCTGGTGTTGGTGAAATGGCACTCACCAAAATTAATTTGCTTTTTGATGCCTTTGTTTCATTGATTAAATCAAGCGGAAGTTTTGCTTTAAATTTACCGTAATGTTCGAGTTGATCTGGATTGATGCCAATTTTTTCAGCAATTGTATTAATATGTTTTAACTCTACTGCTTTAGCAATCTCTATATCTGTCATTTTGTTTTAAATTTTCGATTGAAAGTTATGATAAAAAATAGAGTTACAGATTGATTTTTATCAGTTTATAGTTACAAAAAACGCTTGGAAAATCCCAAGCGTTTTTTTGTTATATGCTTATTTATTATTTGTCATTTAATGAGTGATGTAAAAACAAATAATGTGTTTTTAAAATGCCATTTTTACGTTTGCTTAGTTTTCGGGTGTACGGTTTTAAATCTTCTTGAATGTTTAAGATGTAAGCTTTTATTTCAGAAGCTAACTTATCATCTTCAATTAAATCTTCAAAATGATTAATCATTTGCTTTTGTAATTCACGTTCAGCCAAATCTGGCGTTTCATTCTGGTAAATGATATCATCAGTCAATTGATTTAGGAGTTCATGAACTGAAAGCCCATTGCCTTGAAGGCTTGCATTGCTATTCATCATTTCATTGAGAGACCTTGAAGACGTTAATCGTTTCAATAAGTTGACATTTATATTGATTAAGCGTTCTAACGTACCTTCATCAGAAAAATTAGACACTAAACCTTTATCGATTAACCAATATTGCGTTTGGAAGACATTTTCATTCAGAAAAGCCAAAGCATCCATTTGTTCTTCGCGGTTAACGAGTTGGTAAGGTGTGCCCGGTTGACCTTTATGTAGCAAGGTTTCGTGTACACCACCAATATTATTAGCCACATGATAAACGTAGCGTCTGTACACTGAAAGCATTTCACCGTATAACTCCTCTAAGTCATCATAGGTTTGGCCATTTTCTGTAGTCCAATCGTTGAGGTTTTTAGCGACAATTTTAAGGTTAGATAAACCGTAATTACTAGCTTTTATTGTGTTGTCTCCAATATTTTCAGTTTGTGAGTCAGGATCATTATTATAACCGCCAAACATGTACAGTTTTTGAGTGCTTTTATCATCAACAAACTGTTCTAAGATGGTTTTGACTTCTTCAGCTGTTTGATCTTCATAATAGCGGTAACCCCATTCAACTGCATAATCATCGTATGGGCCAAGTTGTCTTATAAATCGAATATTTTTATCACCAGGCTGGGCGACATAGTTGTAGCGCGCATAATCCATGATTGTTGTGGCGATTCCCATTTTTTGTGTAAATTTTCCTGACCGAAGCGAATCTACTGGATAAGCAGAACTTGCTTTCATATTGTGTGGTAGGCCAATGGCATGACCAATTTCGTGAGAAATTACACGACGCATCATTTCGCCAATTTCTTCTTCTGGTGTGTTTAGGGTTCTTGCTTTCGGATTAGCGGCTCCAGTTTCTAATAAATAGCGATTTCGGTAAGAGCGCAAATGGTTATGATACCAAATAATGTCACTTTCAATAATTTCACCAGTTCTTGGGTCGGCTACACTTGGGCCAACAGCGTTTCTAGTTGTTGAAGCTACATATCGAACAGTTGAGTAACGTATATCCTCAGGGTTAAAGTCAGGATCTTCTTCTTTTGTGGGTGCTTCTTTTGCAATAATTGCGTTTTTAAAACCTGCTTTTTTAAAGGCTGAATTCCAATCTTCGATCCCTTTTATAAAATAAGGCACCCATTTTTTTGGTGTAGCAGGGTCAAGGTAATAAACTATTGGCTTAACAGGTTCAACTAATTCGCCACGTGCATAAGCTTCTTTGTCTTTTGGTACTAAGCGCCAGCGTTTTGCGATTCTGTAATCATCTGCTTTTAAGGCATCTGAGCTAAAATTGTACTTTCGTAAACTAAACCAACCTACGCGGGAATCCACAAACCTCACTTTCATTTTGTCTTCTGGAAGTTCAATAATTGAATGGTTGACTTGAAAGCTGAAGGTATTTGAGCTATTTCCTCTTGGTGGTTCTTTAACACTATAAGTTAATGTATGAAGAATTTCGATATTTTTTGGAAAAGCCGATACGCGGTCAATTCGGCTTCTCGATTTATCGACTCCGCCAATTTTATATTCTTTTTTCTGGTAATCACCAATAATATTAAATGAAGGTGAATCGGTGTTAAAAAACGATGTAACTTCAACTGTTATCATTTTATCATCTTCGTCTTCAATTTTAAAACTTGCCAGAATAGGATTGAAGTTATTTTGCTGAACACTTAAGTTAATCGGATCTTCTTCATTAGCCACATTTACAGTTGAAATTTGGAGTAAATCAATTGTATTTCCTCGCTTTACAAAATGAATCATTTGTTCCGAAGTTTTAGACCCAGCGTTGGTGTAAGGTGAGTAGTTACCAGGAATTTGCTTTAAACGTGTGACCATAAGTAAGTCTTTTCCTAAAACTGTTTTGGGTATTTTAAAGTATAGCTTATCATCACCAAAAAAGGTATTAACCAAGCCTTGACTTTTATCCAATTTTTCTAGCTTTTCATTGAAAGGAATATTTTCAGAAGTTTTATTTTTCTGAGCATAAATGATGTTTGTTGCTAGTAAAAAAAATAATATAAGATGTCGCATAAATTTAAATTTACAATTTAGAGTCTCAAAATACTAAAAAGTTTAAACTAAGCGGTTTAAAAAAAATCACTAATTTCGCTCAACAACTCAATAACCAAGACAACTATTTATGAAAGGAATTATATTAGCTGGCGGTTCTGGAACAAGGCTTCATCCATTAACACACGCTGTTTCTAAGCAACTTTTACCGATTTACGATAAACCCATGATTTTTTATCCGCTTTCGGTGTTAATGTTGGCAAATATTAAAGATATACTTGTGATTTCGACACCTGAAGATTTACCTAATTTTAAGAAATTATTAGGCGATGGCAGTAAATATGGAATTAACTTAAGTTATGCAGAGCAACCAAGTCCAGACGGTTTAGCACAAGCTTTTATAATTGCAGAAGATTTTATTGGAGATGACGATGTAAGTTTGGTTTTAGGTGATAATATATTTTATGGTGCTGGACTTTCTGGCTTATTGCATCGAGCGGTACAAAAGGTAGAAACTTCTAAAGAAGCTGTTATTTTTGGTTATCGCGTAGACGACCCAAGACGCTATGGTGTCGCTGAAATTGATCCCAATGGTAAAGTGCTAAGTATTGAAGAAAAGCCTTATAATCCAAAAGGTCAGCACGCTGTTGTTGGTTTATATTTTTATCCCAATTCTGTTATTGAAATTGCAAAAAATGTTAGGCCTTCAGATCGTGGTGAACTTGAAATCACATCGGTGAATGAAGCTTATTTACATCAGGGCAATTTGAATTTGCAGACTATGAATCGTGGTTTTGCTTGGCTTGACACAGGAACTCATGAAGCCTTAACTGAAGCCACTGAGTTTATTAAAGCTCTTGAAAAACGAACAGGACTCAAAATAGCATGCTTAGAAGAGATTGCCTTGCAAAAAAAATGGGTCACTAAGGCTCAAATCGCTGAACAAATCGACGGTAAAAAAGGCGATTACTACGGTTATCTGCAACGCTTAATTGATTAAAGTCACGCTTTTTTCTTGCTTAATAGCAATCTGAACGTATTCGACGAGTTAAGTCAATAGAGGTATGAGATAGGTGTTTTTTTGCAATAGCCTCTAACTCATTTTTCACCGATTTTTCCATATTTAAACTACCACAGATCATAATGATACCATTATTATTTAGGTGTTGGCAAATAAACTTGTACTCTTGTTTGACTAGCTCTTGAACATAATTTGGACCTACATCTTCACGAGAAAAAGCAGTGAAGTGTTTGTCTAGTTTTTGGCGAGAATCTTTCAGGTAATCTTCATAAATCTCAAGACTTTCTTTAGTCCTAAATCCGCTGATTAAGCTTATTTTTTGACTTGGTTTTGCTTCGCTAATCATTCCCAAAAATGGCGCAATTCCAGTGCCATTACAAATCATTAAAACAGGTAAATCTTTCGGTAAATGAAATTCAGGATTTGATTTAATAGAAGCATGAATTTTTTGACCTTTATGAAGTTCAGATAAGAAGGTTGAACATACTCCATGTTCATGTTTTTTGATACTTAACACACAGTTGCCTTTTATCTTAGCCATAGAGTAAAGCCGTTCTCGACCGTCTTCAGCTGAAATACTTAACCAATCACCCGACTTAAAGTGTTTAGGTGAAGTTAGCTCTAAACAAAAACAGCTATCTTGGTTTAATGGTGTTGAAGATTTGAGTTGAAATAAATCTTCTTTTTTTGAAAAATTGATTTCAATAGTTTCATGTAAAACATTAGATAAAGCTTTAATCCATTGTTTGAGTTCAATGCTGTTATTTTGGTTGATTTTAGTTAATTTAAGAACTTGGTTAAATTCTTCTTGTTTAAATAATTCTTGATTTAAAGTTTCAGCAAATGCACAAAATTTAGGATAGTGCTTTGAGCCAAATCCTAAAACAGCGTAATTCATAGGCGTTTTGGTTGCTTTGAGTTTCTCTAAAGCATGACGGGCATTTTCTGGCGGCTCACCATCCCCATAGGTGGCTGTTAATATTAAGGCTAAACGAGCTTTATGTTCAGGTTTGTAAGCGTTTAAGGTGCATAAATGTACTTTACTATGTTGTTGTAAAGCTTTGGCAAGCTCTTTCGCGAACTGAAAAGTCGATCCTGTTTGTGAACCCACCAAGACTAGAATATCTGTGCGACTAAAAGCAGTTTTATTTTTAAAGTCTTGACGTTTCTTTTTTAAAATCCAAATCCCTAATCCACTAATGGCAATAAATACCGAGATTAAACTTACTAGCCCAATTAAAATAGACCAAACCCAATTGGAATGACCTGTATGAAGTTGATAGTTAATTGATTTGAATGTACTTAAATGAGAAGCCTTAACTTCACTGATAACTTGCCCTGTGTATTGATGTAATAAGACTTCAGATTGGTTGGTTTTAATTAAATAGTAGTCTTCAGCTGAATCTGAAAATGGAAACTGTACATATTTCAAATCGTTGAGGTTGATGTTTCTAGTAAATTTAAATTCAGCTAATGAAACTTCAGTTTGTTTCACTTTAGGTGTTTGCTGTAGTTGTGCAAAAACATCAGGTTTTTTGTCTTTAATTAAAAAACGATCGATGCTGAGGTAAGATCCTGAAAAAGCAATAATTAAAAGGATAACTAAACTGTATTTACTGCTGATACTATGCCAGTAATCCCAGGTATTTTGAAATGATTCGCGCTTTAATAAGAGCCAACTTCCGTAGCGTTTGTAAAGTAAAACACTGCCTGAAATACATAAAAGAACTAAGCAAATGGCTGTAAAGCCTACAATTAATCGACCGGTTGATTTTAAAAATAGTGAGCGGTGTAGCGCTTCTGTAAATTTAAATACAGGATGGCGTTCGCCAAGCTTACTTAATCGATTAAAATTAATAGGATTAATGTAAAAGGTTTCAATATTAAAATCGTCTCCAAGTTGCTCAACACTTACTTGGTCAAATTTATTGCGTTCAAGTCGTGAAATTTCAGGATAGTTATCTTTAATTTTAGCTAGAAAAACACCCAAGTTTTGGTCTAATGCGTCATTGGAAGTTGAGATGTTTTTATTTCGCTCTATAACAGGCTCAATAGCTAATATTGAGCCTGTTATGGCGGCTAAAATAATAAATACACTAGCGGCAAGCGCCAAAATTCGGTGAGTTGTTCGCCAAATAAAGTTCATGAAAAATTAAAGCGGTAATAACTTAATAAATCGAATAAATCCTTTTCCATTAGTGGTTTTTCCTTCAAGCAGTTGTGAGGTGATTTTTATTTTAACATCATCTAGATGATAAGCTTGATCTTCTACGGCAGTTTCAAAACGAAGGCTGTAACCTTTATTAATCCATTCTGGTTGAAGCTGAAATTGAGTAACTGCTCTACGTCCACCAGCTATTGTAGCTCCTGTTTTTCCGTCTAATGAAGGACGCGTTTTACCATAAAAGTCCCACCATTGGTCGATATCATGGTACCATTCTGTATCTTCACCGCGTACATGAAGTGTTTCAACATAATTGTCGGCTTCATCAAGCACTGAAATAACAACGTAGGCGCCTTCTCCAGAGTAATTCTTCATTTGTATTAAACACTTGTAAGCTGTATTGGTATTAAATGAAGACAAGCTCAAGCTACCGATGATAATAAGTGCCAGTGTTTTAAAATATTTCATTATTATGATTTTAAAAAGTTAATAGAATCATTTGTGAGTTCCTCGTTTTGTTGAGCTAAATCGTAAAGACTTTCACCAAAATCTGTTTTGACATCTGTTTTTGCTCCATATTGAATAAGTTGCTTAATAGGGTCTGTAGATTTAAAAGTCATCACTGCTAATTGAAGTGGTGTAAGTCCTTCTTTATTTTTTTGATTTAGAGGTACTCCATGTTGATGTGCTATGTTTACTAAAAATGAATCTTTAGCTTCAACAGCTAAATGAAACAAAGTATTACCATCTTCATCAATTGTATCATATTCAATTAAAGATTTTAAAAGTTCATATTTTGCCTTAAGATCTTTGTTTGATTGAAATAACTGATGACCCAATCTCGGGTTAGTCCCCATTTTTTCTGATTCTAGGCTTTCAGAATCTAGCAAAAGCTTGACGATTTCAGCTGAATTATAACGAGTTGCTACTTCTAATAACGGTTGAAGCTTATCGTTATAATTTTCTTGATTCGAATTATATTGAAGCAAAGTTTTAACAACATTAGCGGAGTTATGTTTGGCAGCATACCACAATGGCGTATGCTTGTTTTGATCTTTTAATTGTGGTTCAAGGCCTTTTTCAACCAACCAAGTTATCAGATCAACTTGGTTAGAGCGTGCCGCAAGGGGATGAAGTATAGTTTGGTCTTGACTATTGCGTTGAAGAGGATCTAAACCTAAGTCTATTAAATGCTTAAAGAATTTTAAATCGTTGGTGTGCCCTCGAGCACCTCTGGCTGCAAAAAACAAAGCAGTTTCATTATTCTCATTTATCGCCTTTACTTTTAAGCCTTTTTCAACTAAATATTCAATAATCGACAAATTACCTTTTTTAGCCGCATAATGTATGGCCGTGTTTCCTTGATGATCTTTTGCTTTTAGCGATAAGCCTTGATCTAAAAAGTAGTTTAAATCATTGATTTGCTTAATACTTGGCATAAGTAAGAGATGAACTTGAGCGCCACTACGGTGAGGTTTTTTCAAATTAGCACCATTAGCTTTTAGCAACTCATATAGGCTCGGATTTATAGTGCCGCCAACAGCCGCAAAAGTTACAGGTGTATGTCCTGTATCATCTACTAGATTAACTTTAGCACCCATTTTAATAAGTTGCTCAGAGAATTTCAAGTTGTTTTTATAAACGGCCCAAAACAAATACGTACGACCATCATGTGTGAGTTTATCAATAGTATTTCCTTCAAGTTGAATTAAATAATCTAAAACTTCAAAGTTTGCGTTTTCTAAAATAGCCCATGTTAATGCATCAAAACCATGCTGATTTAGTGCTGTTGCATCATGACCTCTGTTAATTTCAGCTTTTAATTGTTTTAACTCAGGCTTAGACTTCCAATAGTCTCTTTGCATTAAAGGATTACTAGCTTGAGTTAAACAGCTAAAGCTAAGTGCTACAACTAATAAAATGAAACGCATTATTCAACAAATTTATCGATGGTTGTACTAATTTCTTCATAAGTATTTAAAGAGTCGTCAAATAAATGCTTGTAAAGCACTTTAAACTCTACCTTTTCTTTTAAACTTAAGTCTGTATCTCGATTAAAGACTTCATCCCATTTTTGGCGAACAATGGCCCATTTTTCTTGATGTTCTTTCCACCAGTCTTGCGCAGCTTGGCAACGGCTGTCATCTACTTTAACATAGGTGTTGTAGCCTTTTTCATTGGCTAGAATCCTATCATCTTGACCATCGGCTCTTACAATTTTAGCATTGTCTTGGTCGTGAACCCAGCCGTAATCTGTAATCTCATGGCGGTTAGTGCGTTGTGTTACATTGTAGTCACTACGTTGTGTATATTCACGTCTTGGAAGTGGCGCATCGGTTGTGTTTTCCCAGTAGCTTTTACCATCAACATGAACCCATGTTGCTGTTCCTTCATATCTTGGGCTATCATCAACCTGATACACTTTTTGTGTCCATTGTCCTTTCACCTCTTTTCTAGGCAACTTGGTATAAGTCCATTGGTTGTCGTGGTTAAATTGGTACAATTCTGTATTTTCAAATAACCAATCTTGTCGCCAATGCTTGACAATCATCGGTTCAGCTGGATTACCAACTTGTAAAATATGCTGAATTACAATTTCATCTTTTTCATCTGTAACTAATTGTGCCCACTCTAAACCTTTACTCACTTTATTAGGAGAAGCTTTGTAAAGACTGTCTTTGCTGTGTTGAAATGTCTCTGCGAAGTTAAATGTAACTTCATAACATCCACACATTGACTTGATGGCTTCTCGGTCTTTTTTCAGTTTTGAGGATTGTGCAAAGGTTAAGCTAGAAACTAAAGCTATTAAAAAAAAATTGATCACAGTTTTCATAATTCCAATTATTTAGGGTTTTAAAATTTTGGTACAAAACTAACTATTTTTATTTGTTCTAAATAAGAATTAGCTATATTTGTGCACTTATTTAGATTAAATATAAATAAAATGAAGTTTAAATCATTGGTAATCAATTGTTTGTTTTTGATGTTTGGTGTTTTGACGTATGCACAGGTTGAAATTGACACGACCCAATTTAATCAATTAGATGAAGTAATTCTAACAGCTACACGTACAGAACGCCAACTATCTTCCTTGCCAATGCCAGTTACTTTAGTATCAAAAAAAACTATAAATCAATCAGGTAGTGTTCGTCTTGATGAAATTCTTCGAGAGCAAACAGGTATTGTGACGGTAACTGACGAAAGTGGGTTTGAAGGTGTTCAAATGCAAGGTATAGCATCAGACTATATACTAATTCTCATCGATGGCGTACCGCTTGTTGGTCGTAGTGCAGGAAATTTTGATTTAAGTCGATTAACCGTTGGAAACATAAAACAAATTGAAGTCGTAAAAGGACCTTCAAGTAGCCTTTATGGTTCTGAGGCCTTAGGCGGCGTAATTAACATCATTACCGAAAAGCCTAGTCAACAAGATCTTGAAGGTTCAGCTTCTTATCGTATTGGTCGCTTTTCACAACAGGACATTAACTTAGAGCTTAGCCAAGCTTTTGATCAACTTAGATATAGTGTTTTTATGAATCGATTTTCAAGTCAAGGCTATGATTTGAATACTCAAACTGAAGGTCAGACGGTGAATCCATTCGAAAACTACACCTTAAATGCACGTGTTTATTATGATTTTTCAGATCGCCTAAAGTTTTCTTCTTCAACGCGTTTTTTTAATGAAAATCAAGACATTGGCTTTTCAAACCAAGATGAAGCATTTAATGGAGACACCCAGCAAAATGAGTGGAATTTACATACTAAGCTTGATCATGAATTAAGCAGCGATTTTGAGGCAACTTACGAACTTTATTACACGAGTTATAAGGTCGAAGAATCGGTTTTCAATTCGACATTAAATAGTTTGTCAAGTGCTAATTTTTTTAATCAGCAACTTTTAAGGCCTGAAGTACGAACTAACTTAAGGTTTAATGAAAAAGGCATATTAACAACAGGCTTAGGTTACCAATATGAAAGTTTAGATCGAACTTTTTTTGATGATCAGGTTAACTTTAATTCGCAGTATTTGTATGCTCAATATGATGTGGATCTACTTGATCAACTCAATATAATTGCGGGTCTTCGGTTCGATAATCATTCTGAATACAGCAATCAATTAAGTCCTAAATTAGCCATGCGCTATCAATTTAGCGATCAACTAGCACTCAAGGCTTCAGTAGGTCGCGGATTTAAAGCGCCAGACTTTAGGCAACTTTATTTCGACTTTTTAAATTCTGCCGTAGGTTACGTGGTATTAGGTTATAATGTTGCTGCTGATAAACTTGAAGAATTACAAAATCAGGGTCAAATATTAGAAACAGTCGTTTCTCAAAATGAATTAAATCAAGACTTAGATGCTGAAAGCTCAACAGGTTATAATCTAGGTTTTACTTATAAACGTGACCGTTGGAATGCAGAGTTGAATTTTTTTAGAAACGATTTTACAAACCTTATCGACACCCGAATCATAGCACGATTAAACAATGGGCAAAACGTGTTTAGTTATGTGAATTTTGATGAAGTATTTACGACAGGTTTAGAGTTTAATTCTAATATTGAAGTTACGAAGAACTTTACACTTAATGCGGGTTATCAGTTGTTATACGCTTATGATAAGACCAACTTAGACCGTATAGAAAACAATCAGGTGTTTGTTCGAAACCCAGCCAATAACCAAACTGAATTAGTTTCTCGTTCAGATTATTTTGGTTTAGTCAATCGGTCACGACACAATGCCAATTTGAAGCTGTTTTACGACTTACCGAAATTAGAAACAGATGTAAGTTTAAGACTTTTATACCGAAGCAAATATGCGCAGTTTGATACCAATGGAAACGGTTTAATCGACACCTATGACACTAGTTTCGTCAATGGTTTTGCAACTGTAAATTTTGCAGCTAGTAAACAATTTTTTAATGATTTTAGATTACAAATTGGTGCTAACAACCTCCTAGATTATACTGATGCCAATATTCCATCTATGCCCGGAATACAGGGTTTTGTAAAACTTAATTATCAATTTTAAAACAATTATAAATTCTATAAATATGTGTACTATGAAAATTAAAAATGTAATTTTAGGTTTAGCGCTTAGTTTTGGCCTTTTTTCTTGTAGTGATGATGATGGTCTAGTCCCTGTCGCTGCCGTTGAAACTGAAACTATTAGTAACCTTCACGCTCCTCAAACAGGAGGTCAAGGTCAACCGGTTGGCGGTGATTTTACCAAATTCGATTTTAGTTCAGGAACTGTAACGACTAGTGAAACCGACTGGGATATAGCGTTTCGAGGGACAACAATTGCCATAAATGGTGGTGAAGCAACAGGTACCAATGATGAGCCTGAGCGTAATGCTAATGCTGGAGCAGCTATAGTCGATGGTACTTTTGATACTGTGACCACTGCCGCAGATTTAAATTTCTCGCAAGATTCTCCAACTGGTTTTGCTATTCCTACAGGAAGTGATAATGGCTGGTATAATTACAACTTTATGACTAACATCGTAGCTCCAATTCCTGGAAAAATATTGGTGTTTAGAACAGCTGAAGGTAACTATGCTAAAGTAGAAATTTTAAGTTACTACAAAGATGCACCAGCTGAACCAGATCCATTTGAAGACGAGACACGTTACTATACATTTAATTATGTTTATAACCCAAATAGTGGCGATACTTCATTAGAATAATGACTCTATATTTAAGGCTCGAAACCTATCTTAATTAAGATAGGTTTTTTGTATTATAAATATTTTTTTAGATAAAACTAAATATTTATTTTTGCTTTAAATTAAAAAAGATTTGGCATGATAAAATTTAGGCTTTTGGCGCTTTTACTGGTGTTTTTGGGATCAACTGCAAGTTCACAAAATTTAGCAGAAATTTCAGGACGTATATCAACCACTTCTGGAGAAGTAATTCCATTTGCTAATGTCTATTTTAAAGATACGACAATAGGTGCTTCAAGTAATATTGACGGAGAATTTAAGCTTCAGCATACACCAGGAACTTACCAGCTTGTTATTAACGCTCAAGGCTATACATCTTTTACGAAACAAGTTAAATTAAGTCTTGAACAGCCTATTCAGTTGGATGTGGTTTTGAGTGAAGATGCCTTAGGTTTAGACGAGGTCGTGATTTCAGCTACCCGTAATCGTGTCAAGCGGCGTGATGCTCCTGTTGTTGTTTCAACCGTTGGTCCAAAGTTATTTAATGCCACACAATCTTTGTCACTTGCCGATGGTTTGCAGTTTTCACCCGGTTTACGAGTAGAAAATAATTGTCAAAATTGTGGCTTTACACAAGTGCGACTTAACGGTTTAGATGGCAGCTATACACAGATATTAGTTAATAGTCGGCCGATTTTTTCATCACTACTAGGAGTATACGGTTTGGAGCAAATTCCAAGTAATATAATAGACCGTGTTGAAGTGGTAAGAAGTGGCGGTTCGGCTTTATATGGATCTAATGCAATTGCAGGTACCGTGAATGTGATCACCAAAGATCCAGTTTTAAATACCTGGGAAATCGGATCGAACCTGAGCTATATTGATGGTCAAGCTTTTGACAGATTACTTAATTTTAATTCTTCGAGCGTGGCAAATGATTTAAAGAGTGGCGTTACTTTTTTTGGTAATTATCGAAACCGACAGTCCTACGATGCGAATAGCGACGGATTTACCGAAATCGTTGAACTTACCAACACCACTTTTGGCAGTAACGCCTATTTTAAACCAACTAACTTAAGTCGAATTGGCTTAAATCTAACAGCTATAAGAGAATATCGTCGTGGTGGAGATCGTTTAGAACTAGCGCCCCAATTTACAGATGTAACCGAAGAATTAGACCACGACACTTTTATTGGTGGCATAGATTATACATTAAATTCTGCAGATCAAACCAAAACATTAGAGCTATTTACCTCTGTGTCGCACACCAATCGCCAAAGTTATTATGGCGGTTTAGGCGGCGGTCGAACAGCTCAAGATAGTATTTCAGCTAATAATGCCTTTGGTACGACTAAAGATTTAGCTTGGGTTAATGGGGCAAAATTTTCAAAAACCTTTGATAGTCAAGATGTGTTAACCACTGGGGTTGATATTAATCATAGCCGTACAGAAGATGAAATTTTAGGTTATAATCGTTTGATTGATCAAGAAGTTAACACCTATGCAGCTTATGGTCAATACCAATGGAATATCAATTCTAGATTAGAAGCTTTAATTGGGGCTAGACTCGATTATATTGCTGTCGATGGGCTTTACCAAGTTGAAACGATTTCTAGAAGCGTAGATCTTGATCAAACCGCATTATCCCCAAGATTAACGCTAAATTATAAATGGACCGATAAGATTCGTTTACGTGCTGGGTATGCGCGTGGTTTTCGAGCACCACAAGCCTTTAATGAAGACTTACATGTAGCTGGAGTAGGTGGTGAACAACAGTTTGTTATCCTTTCGGAAGAATTAGAGACTGAATATTCTGATGCGTTTACAGCTTCAATTAATCTTTCAGAAATTAAGCAACAGCAGCAGTACGATGTCTTGGTTGAAGGATTTTATACACAACTCAATAACCCGTTTACCATTATAAGCACAGGAAGCAGCCTGCCTAATGGATCGCTATTGGAAGAAGTAAGAAACGGTAGCGGCGCCCGAGTTTATGGAACTAATATTGAGTTGAAGTATTCTCCAAATCCAGTGTATCGATTTCAACTTGGTGCAACTTATCAACAAACAGCCTACGAAGAAACGCAATTACTTTACGAAGCACCACCAGCTTCTGGCGAAGCTGATGTGTTCATCGATTCGTTTGTTCGTAACCCTGATTGGTATGGCTTTTTTACAGCTAATTTCAAACCTAGTGAGGCCTTTAATATAGATCTAACAGGAAATCTAACAGGCGAAATGGAAGTTCCTAGAGTGGTAAACTCTAATGGTTTAATTCAACTAAATGAATCGCCTGTGTTTTTTGATTTAAATTTAAAATTTGAAAAACACTGGGACGTGAGCGATTTATTTATGGTCACTTTATCTGGAGGCGTTCGTAATCTATTTAATAGCTATCAAGACGATTTTGATCGAGGAGCAACACGTGATTCTGAATATATTTATGGACCTGGTTTACCACGAACCGTATTTGTAGGCTTAAAGTTTGGTAAATTGCATTAATAACTCGCTTTAAATGAGATTGATTTACACCTGTTGTTTTTTAATGATTTTAGGCTTTCAACCTAAAGGCTATGCGCAAATGCATTGGAAAAGCTTAGATAGCTTACAATCTAAATTACAAAATGAAGAAATTGAAAGACCTATTTTTATTTTTTTTACGGCTAATTGGTGTGTGTATTGCCAAAAAATGAAGCAAGCAGCATTTCAATCGCCAAAGCTTGTTAAAATATTGAAGTCAAATTATTTTTCAGTTAAAATAGACGCTCATTATCCCAATCCCATCCAATTGAGCGATTATATCTTTAAAAACACAGGAGTAGGATACTACCGAAGACCTTTTCATGATTTAGCGCTTCAACTTGCACAGCGTTCTCAAGATCAATTTAGTTTACCTTTTCTAGTTATTCTTAACCCAGATTTAAGTGTTCGCCGTCGTGCTTTTACCTATTTATCACCAAAACAATTAATGTTATTTTTACAACCCTGATTAAATAGCTATGTGACTTTTATCACAATTCATGAGCCTTTAAGCAATTAACTTTGTAGCATAAATTTTTTACAATGTTGCGGTGCTATCTTGTTTTCATTTTATTTCTCAATTTGAATAGTGTTGTTGCACAAACCAAATCAGTAGAACATCAAGATTTACTTTGGACTAGATACTTGGTTAACTTTGAAGTTGATGAAAAATGGACGCCTTTTTTGGACGTAGAAGAACGCATGTATATGTTTCCGTTTCGGCAGCATCAGTTTTTACCAAGTATTGGGGTAAATTATCAATTAAATAGTGGTTTTAGTTTAACACCAGCCTTATTGTACTTTGAAATGATTACACCTCAAGATCCAGATGCCATCACCAAAGCGATTCAACGGGAATGGCGACCACAATTAGCATTAAATTTCAAACACAATATTACGTCAACAAGATTAACATTTTTAAGTCGGTTTAAATCAGAATTGCGATTTAAAAAGCGCTCTACCGAAAATAACTATAGGTACCGACTACTTCGTTTACGCATGCGTATGGGTTTATCCTACCAAATTAACGAAAAATATACAGCTAAGGTATTAGAAGAAATTTTAATTAATGCTGGAGATCAATTGGTGTATAACGTATTTGACCAAAACCGACTTTCAGCTGAAATAGCCTATCAACTTAGTCCAAAATTTAAATTCATAACTGGTTATATGTATTGGTTTCAGCAGCGTGCAAGCGGCGTTGATTTTTTTAGTAGAGATATTATTTATTTCACTTTAAAGCATAACTTAAAGTTGTACTAGCTGGTTCAGGGCTAACAAAAAGCAAAATCTGATTATAAATTAAAAGCCTTTCATATCAACATGAAAGGCTTTTGTTTTTGTGGGCAGAATTGATTTATTTTCGAATCAAACCATCGCTATTTTTAAAAATTTAGCATCTCAAATTTAGAGGAAATATTTATTTAAAAAATATTGCCAAGCATAAAAAATTATGCTCGGCAATAATACATTTGATATGGGCTTAAAATTGAACCGTTTCAAATATAAAATGAACCGCACCAACCTTGCTTCCGAACCGTTTCAATTAGCAAGTTGAACCGTTTCAAAATTAAAATGTACCGTTTCATTTTAAAGGACTGTTGCTAGCAAAATATTAAAACGCATTTTAAAGTTAGTAATTAGCTAAATAAGTCTTGTTTTTTGTTTAGGTCAAGTAATTTTTATTGTAAACTCTATAACACTTAAAACCAGTTTAAAGCTTGAACTAGTTTTAATTTGCTGGTTGTTGAGCTTAATGTTCATTTTTAGAAAAAACTAAGAACTCTTTTGGGGTAAGCTCTGTAATTTGTTTAAATACTCTATAAAAACTCGACTTAGATTTAAAGCCAGTTGCATCGCTAATATCTTCAAAATTAACGTAGAGACCATCAGCTATTTTTTCTGTAATAAGCTGTTTAGCATAGTTTATACGCAATCTATTTACATAGCCCCTAAAATTAGTTTGTGAGCAAAGATTAATCACCTCAGAAATATAAGTGGAGTTACTTTTTAATTGTTTAGCAACATAGGCTATACTTAAATCTTGTTTTAAAAATAGTTCTTGTTCAACTAGTAAAGCCTTTACTTCTTCAAATAAAGCTTGCTTTTCAGCATTAACTTCAAGCTCTTTAGTGGCTTCAAATGTGTTTACACGATTTAAATTGAAAAGTTTTTTAGAATTTTTTAAATTATTTCGCTTTATTAAATACGTCGCTAAAAAGCCTAATGTTAAAATAAATAATATAGAGGTCAATAAGCCTAAACGTCTTATTTTCCTTTCCTTTTGTAAGAGTAATTCACTGGTTTTTAAGCGATCACTAAAATATTTAAGCCTCTCATTATAAGCGCTAATATTATTTTTATCAAGTATAGAGTCTAATTTATAGGTCAGGGAGTTGTAGTGTTCTAAAGCTATTAGGCTATTTTTCAAGTCATTTTCAGCACGGTATATTTGATGACTTATTTTGTGAAAATTGATTTTTAAATTAAGGTTTGTAGAATTTTTTATAAAAGCTTTCGCTTGTAAGAGTTGATCTTTGCTTTTAGTGATTTGATTTTGATTTAAATAAAATTCTGATTTAGTTAGATAGCCTTTTAAAAGTCCTATGGAGTCATTAATTATTTTTGAAGCTTCTAGAGCTTTCTTAAGGTGCTGGCTCCAGTTTTTATCAGTTTCAAAGTTAACTTGAGCAAGCAGGCCTTCAATTTTTGAGATAGCATAGTAATCAGGTTTTATTAAGGCCAAATTTAAGCTGGCGTTGAGGTAATGCTTTGCACTATCATACTGCTTGAGTTTATAATGCGTCAGCCCTAGGTTGTAGTTGGCCTTCATAAGCCGTTGTTTTTGTAAAGTCGAACTTCTAAGACCTTTTATATAGTTATAGTGTTGCTTAAATTTTTTTAGGGCTTCTTGAGGCCTGTTATTTTGGTTAAGTAGTATGCCTAAAGTTGTTTTCGCCTTCACAAGATTATTAGTGTCTTTAAGTTGGCGCATTAATTTCATAGATTGTTCTAAATAATTAATAGCACTGTCCTGAAATTTTAATAAGGTAAATATATTCGACTTTTTAAGCTTTAATTGGGCTATGGTCTGCTTTTTAGTTGCATGCTTTAAGAGACTATCTATTAGTTTTAAGGCAGTGGCATATTGCTCTTGTTTTATGAGCTGGTCTTGTTGATTGTTAAATGCTTTAAAGTCTTGTGCTTTTATAGCCTTATGTGGTAGCAGAGCTATTAGTAATAGAAAAAGAATCTTCCTGTAAGTTATAGATTTAGGCATAGTAGGTTATTAAAATGAAAGTTTTAACAAAAAAAATCTAAAGTAGCAATAAGTATTAATTTATAAAAATTTATATAAATTTTTTATGCGCAAGTTTTATAAATCATAACAATCCTTAATAATTAAATTCTCAATTTATAAAATGAGAAAAATTATTTCCGTTTTGAGAATAAATTTTGTGGTTTTGAGAACAATTTAACCTGCTATCGGCTTTTTATTTGAATTATGTTATCAGTTGTTAAATTAAGAGCTATCCTACTAGTCTGTTAAGTTTACCGACTTCTAACTTTAATATAACTATGCCAAGATTTAAATTAGTTAAAGTAAAGTCTCATAAAGAGCGCCAAAAAGAATTAAAGGCTTCTATTCAAGATTTAGAAGATAAAATTAAAAGCCTTGAAGATGCCAATAAAGCACTGGATCCTTATTTTAAGCGTAAGCGAGGAGAAATAGATTTTGAGATTTAATTATTAAATAGTGTTATCATTTATTAATAATTAAGCTTGTTTTAGCTCATATAAATCTTAAACATTATCTTATATAGGTTTATTTGCTTGTCTTCAAGTCAATTTTCTTTTGAGGTTTAAATTCATTGAGTTCTTGTTATAATGTTACTTTATTATTACCTATAATAGTAAGTACTTAATAACAAGCCATGACACAACTTTATTTTTAAATTTATGTTTATTAATAATTTTTAAAGTAATCTAAATATAGAGATTACTCAAACTTTTATAAATCAATTACACTCTAAAAGATTCTTATTATATGTTTACAACTCTGTAAAATGCTAGTAGATAGTTGTTCTTCTCCAATCAATAATACTTAATTTAATAGCCTATTAGTTTAGTTATTCTTCTAAAGATTTATTTTTCATTCTAGTTATCTTAAAAAATATCTATAGGATACTTTAAAGGGTAAATAATAGGCTGTAACCATTCTCAATTTATAAAATGAGAACAAATTTTACGTTTTGAGAATAAATTTGGCGGTTTTGAGAACAATAACACTTGATCTTCTATTTATTTTTAAAAAAAATTAAACCAATGAAAAAATATCTAAGTTTATTAATCTTATTTCTTATAAATTTTACTTATGCCAAATCAGTAAATATATCATCTAATGATACAACATCAGTTAAACAATACTATTATAGTTTGTCAAGTAATGACAACGATGAGTTAACAATAGAAAATAGCCCTATTATTTTAGTCACTACTCCAGAAGAACTTGATGCTGTTAGGGATTTACCAGACGCAGATTATGTATTGGGGGCAGATATAGACATGTCAGGCTATAATGATTTTGTTCCAATCCCAAGCCAACAAACCAGTTTTACGGGTACATTTAATGGTAATGGGTATACAATTAGTAATTTATCCATAACAACTACAGAGGGTAGTAATACAGGGCTGTTTTCTCATATTGATGAAGATGCTGTGGTTCAAAATTTAAATTTGAATAACATTACTGTAGATGCTGTTGGTGAAAATAATGGAATCATAGCAGGTGAACTATCAGGTACTATAAATCAGGTTTCAGTAAACGGACATTTAGTTTCAGTTTTAGGAGTTTCAGGTGGTGCTGTAGGTGATGTTAATGCATCTGGTCAAATTCAAAATACGCATGCAGCTGTACTTGTTGAAATTACTAAGAATAATGATAATATTGATGTTGGTGGGCTTGTCGGATTTAACGAAGGTCTAATAGAAAATTCATCGGCTACGGGTAATGTGTTTGCTTATAGAGATGTCGGTGGATTAGTTGGAGAGAATAATGGTGGTAGCATAAGCTTGTGTTTTGCCACTGGAGATGTCACGTCCGATGGAAGTAATGTTGGCGGTTTAGTGGGGCATAATGATTATTCTGGTACAGCAGCATCAATAACAAAATCTTATGCAACAGGTTTTGTGGGTTTAACTCGTAATACATCACAATACTTTAATAGCGATGGTACTGTTTCAGATATTGGTGGTCTGGTTGGTGAAAATGACGATAGTATTATTAAAAATTGTTATGCACTTGGTAACGTTTACGGTACAGATGACACTGGAGGTCTTGTTGGTGATTTTTCAGGAGGCACATTAGAGTCTTCTTACGCTTTAGGTCGTGTAGTTAATACCTCTGATGATGAAATTGGTGGTTTGGTAGCAGAAGATGATGGTTCTGGTGATCCGTCTATGTGTTACTGGATAGATTATTACACTGGAGATTCTGCCATTAATGGGAGTGAAGAAAATGGACCTGAACTTGATCAAGTAACACAGGTCTCTGCATCTACAGTTAATACACCACTAGCAGCATATAGTATTTCCGATTTGCAAGGTGCTAACGCTGAAAGTACTATGGGCAGTGCAGGTGATAATTTTTTTGACTTTGAGACTATTTGGCAAATTGCTCCTACTGATATGCCAGGTCATTTTCCTACGCTACAAGGTTTACCAGCCCCAACAGGAGCCCCTTTACCACCAACAGGCTTTAAGGCTCTTGGGGGTAATGCACAGGTACAGCTTAATTGGGAGTCTAATGTAGAATCAGATATTCAAAAGTATACACTATACCGGTCTTCAGATTCTATAAATTTTGTTAGAAATGCAGAGAATAAAATTACAGATGTTTCCCACACTGGATCGGGTCAAAGTTATTTGGATACAAATGTTAGCAACAATACGGTATATTACTATCAAATCACAGCAACCGACACTGATGGTAATGAGTCTAGATCCTCCCATCATGGAGTAGCCAAACCAGCTGAATATTCTTTTAGCGTTTCCATAGAAATTGTAGATAATGAGACTAATAATGTTTATAAAGTAAATCATGGCGATCATGCCACTGATGTTAAAGGATCTTATGCAAGTGGTCAAGAAGGCTTTATATATAATTATAGATATGAGCATCTTGAAGGTTTTTTGGGTAATGCTGTTTATCATCCTTCAGATTTACCAAACACTAATGTTACAATTACCCCTAGTGGTCTTCAAGATAACCAGTCTTGGTATTTTTATTATGATGATGATACTGTTTCCGGCGATCCAATACGTAATACCACAGGTGGTGCTGGTACAGGAACAACTCTTGTAACAGGCCAAGGTAATGGCGCTGTTGTTTTAGAAGGTGTAAGTGTAGATTTTGATGTAACTTATTTTTTATTTTATGCAGACCCATTACCTGAAAATAATAGTACACCCGCTTTAGAGAACTTGTCCCTCATTACAATCTCTGAAGAACCAGTTGTACTTGATCAGGATATCACAATTATTGATGCTGACTTATCTGCTTTAAATGATGGACAAGGTAATTATACTGCTACAAGTTTAGTACTGAAGCGAAACGGAGACGCTAATACTTCAGATAATTTTAGCATTATAGACCCAGATGCTGAAAACACAGACTACAGTATTGCAGATGGTAACGTTAGTTTTGGAGGTAAAGTTGTGGCTAATTATGATAACAATAATGGTGTTTTTACCTTAAACTTTGAAGGTTTAGAGGTAATACCTACACAAACTATTATAAATACAATAACTCAAAATATCAATTTCCAAACTACCAATTATGATGGTTTAGATTTTATTTCTTGGACCTTTAGTGACGGAGAAAAAGAAACGAGTGCTTTACAGCAAATCTCACCAATATGGACGGGAGCTGTAAATAACAACTGGCACACTGCTGGTAATTGGTCTAAAGATAATGTACCTAGCCCAACCGAAAATGTTTTTTTACCTGGTACTTCTAATAATATGCCAATAGCTACACAAGATGTAAACGTAAAATATATCGAGATTGCCTCTAGTGCTAGTTTAGCATTGTCTCCTAGTGCTGTCTTTAAAGTAAGTGGAGACCTTTTAAACAACGGGCAAATTATCTTTAAAAGTGATGCTACAGGCGATAGTCATTTTGATGAATTTACAGGAAGTATTACAGGTACTGGTACAGTAATTACAGAAAAGTACTACCAAAATAAACGTGCTTTCAGATTAGTATCAAGTCCTGTAGATGGCGGTAGTTTATTTGACAACTGGCAAAATAGCGGTGCAAACGATGCTGGTCTAGGAACGCATATTACAGGCGAAGTCGGAACTGTAGGTGAATATAATGCGACGACAGGCATTGATTATACAGCCTCTGGTAATCCTTCGTTATTTGGATTTAGCACAGCTAATGGCTGGGAAGCGATTACTGACACTAAAAACACAAATTTAGAAGCCGGTGTACCTTATCGCTTAAT
>NZ_FQTW01000024.1 GCF_900129035.1 Psychroflexus salarius
AGTTTTTTCGGTTTTGTGAAGTCACTGAATTAATTGCTAATATCAGAATTATAAATGTTATTATTTTTTTCATTTTACATTATTGCCAACGGTCTCGGCTATGAGTAGTTGCGTGGGTTAGCACTTAACTTAGCAAGTACACACCAAACTGAAAATCCGCGAGGATTTTCAGAAGTAGGCGAGAACAAGCAATTACTTATAGCCATTGTTGTAACCAGTGCTTTTTTATTTCATTGATATTAATATACTTAATTTTCCTGAACCTTTATTCGTCTCAATTTTTAAAGTAAAAGTTTCAAATTCCCATTTTCGTCCGTACCATTTGTCGGATTGAATCAAATCCTTCTCTTTTTCCCATTCAAACTTTTCTTTAAAATGGTTGTCTGCTCCAAAAATTTTAACTGCGTTATTGACGACTAATTCATATTCTCTTAAAAACGTAAAGTTTGAATAGTTATTGGTTTTTCTATAAAAATAAAGATAACTTTTTCCCTCCTCAACGATATTGTCAATTCTATTAAAGAAGCCTAAATAATTGTGGGCAGGTTTGATAGTGTTTGTTTCTCTATTAATATCTATGGACTTGTAAGAATCGACAATCAATCCATTTTCTAAATCATTTACTAATAGTTCAGAAAAAGAGTCTAGGTCTTTCTCTTCCTTTTCTACAATGAAGTCAAAAGATTGAATAAAGTCATCAGCGTGAATAACTTTAGTGTTAATTCCAAGAAGTTTATAAAGTGCTCTGGTTTTCTTCAAAAAACCATTATCGTCTGAAACTACACAATCGCAATATGCTCCATAATAACTATGAATTCCATCATTAAGCATATTGTTAAACCTAACACTTTTAGATGGCTCTTTACTTATTCCTAAAAGGTCAAGAGTAAAGTATGCGTTTGTAAAAAAGTCATATTTCGATATTTCTTTGTCTCCATTTGGGTTTAAATTACTATTCACATATTCTATAAACGTCTTTTGAAGATGAGAATCTTTCAAGTCTTCGTTGAAATCTATCTCGTCATAGTCAATAGTAAACTTTCCATTGTTAATATGCTTGTCCGTAACATTTCGCAATCCTTTATACACAGTTTTATCTTCCTGCATATTTTTAAGCATTCCCATAAAATGTTCGCTCCATTGCATTATACTCATTGGTTCTTTACCAAAAGGAAGAAAGTTTTTTAATGGGTCAGTTATTGAAGAATCCAAGTTTTCCATTTCTGGGAAGTTGAAGTCTAATTTTGTTTCGGTTAAGAGGTTTTTTGCATTTTCAAATTTTTCTTGGTCTTCTGGATTTAGGTCGCTCGTGTCAAAATCAAAGATGCTTGAGAAGTCAATATCATCTGTTTCTTTTTCAACATCTGCGAATGCCTCTAAAGGTCTTGCTAAATAACAAGAAGTTTTCTTTTCAATTGCGTGGTATGATAGGTAATTATCATTCACAATTGAATCCATAAATTCTAATTCGGAATATTTAATATTTGTTTTATCGTTTTTTAAATCCAGAAGATGTGCGTGAGAATAACAGAATAAACTTGCCTTTTGTTTCCTGATTTGATTCAATAGTTTGACATATTGAGCTTTTTCCTGTTTGAAAAGGTGACTGAAGATTTGTTTGTCAAAATATATTCTTACCATTCATTTTTTCGGCATTGGTTACAACGGTCTTGGCTATGATGTCGTTGCGGAATCATTCGCAGAATTATTCCGCTTGAAAACGAAAATACGCTTTAAACTGGAATTTTCCAATAGAAAATTCCAACCCGCAATGCATTATAGCCGTTGTTACACATTGACACGACACGTTCTGATTGGAACGAAGCACTTTTCACGTTTCTGATTTTTTTCGTTTTGCTATTCAATTCCGTCGAGAAGAGCAGAAGTTTTATTTTATAAACCTAAATTTTCAAATTCTGTTTTCATGAGTAAATTCATCTGTTTTCAAACTCGCTAAAATTTCGCTGTGTAGTTTATTCAATTTTTTATTTTGTAATTCACGCAACGATTGTCAGAAGTCAATTTATTCCAAAATATCGAAAAACTCCAATTTGTAAGTTTTTGCAATGTTTTCAAATCTTTATTTTTCAAATTCAGCTAGCTGCTCAATGCTCAACATTTGTCAAAAGTCATATTTAGGATTCTATTTTTTTATTCAGATTTATAAACTAATTTTCGATAGAAGCGGAAATTTCGACTTTTGAAAACAGTTTTCAATTCATTTTAGGTGATGCTTGGTAAATTCAGATTCTCAAGTGTCATATATCCGACCCGAGTTTTTTCGGAGTGTTTATGTGTAACGTCTCGCGCATAACGAAAGTGGCGACTTAAAATGCGCAAACTTTTCGGTTAAACTATTAGTTTCTAAAATTACACAAAACTCTCGTTTCAACAATAAATTCGCCATTTTTGTTATGCGCTGTTATGTGCTGGCTTTATTCCGTCTTTTTTCTTTTAAATTCTGGTATACAAAAACTTCCAGTTGCACCACTACCATAATCTAAAACTATATTTTCTTTGTAAAACATTTGAGAACAATCATCCGAGTATTTTTCCTGTAAATCTGAATTCAAATTTTCATCAAATATTAAATAACTAAAAACTCCCATTCCTTTAAATCCGTATTCTATTTCGGTTGGGTCTCCGTTCGAAATACCCATACAATTTACATTTTCTAATTTATTATATAAATCAATAAATGTTTGATTTGTCCAATTCAATTTTTCTTTAACATCTATAAACGAGTTTGTTATTCCGTGATATTTTTTATCATAATCACTTCTTGGATTTTGAGGTACATATTGGTCTATATCTAAATCCCATTGTTGAAAAAGCAATTCAAGTTCATCTAAATTCTCCATAGGTTGATAAACAAAGAAATCAATATTATCAGATGAGTTATATCTTATTTGGATTATGAAGTCTTTGGGAACAATTTTGTTGAAATGATTCTTTAGTTCAAGAATTTCACTCTTATTTTCGTCATAATTTTTCGTCAAGTCTTGTTTAGTTTTCATTCCGCAACTAGATGTGAAAACCAGAATTATTAAAATTATCAAATTTAGTCGTTTCATCGTTGTTTTTTTCAGCTTGCACATAACGGTCTTGGCTATGATGTCGTTGCGGAATCATTCGCAGAATTATTCCGCTGGTAAACGAAAATACACTTTTAACTGGAATTTTCCAATAGAAA
>NZ_FQTW01000035.1 GCF_900129035.1 Psychroflexus salarius
TTTCTATTGGAAAATTCCAGTTAAAAGTGTATTTTCGTTTACCAGCGGAATAATTCTGCGAATGATTCCGCAACGACATCATAGCCAAGACCGTTGGCATTAATATTATGAAAAACGTAATTACCATTTTACTTTTGATTTTGACCAATTACAATTTTGGACAACAGATTCAGTATGTTAATGCTGATAATGGATTAATTGTAAGAGAAAAGCCAGAGATAGGTTCTGATAGAATTGGAAAATTGGAATACGGAACAAGAGTTTACATTATTAGAGAAACTGAATTAGATTTAACAATCAAAGACGGAAATAAAAATATTAGCGGAAAATGGGTTGAAATTCAAGAAATTAACGGCAGTCAAAAAGGCTATGTTTTTAATGGTTTTTTGACATCAAATCGATTGAGTAAAAGAATAGAAATCAAGTTTAAGGATTTTTCGCTAAAAATGGAATTAGAGGTTTGGGATAAAAATGAAACCTTATATAAAGTTCAGAAAGATACCGCAAAAGTTTACGTAAAACTTGGAGAAACACCAGAAGGAAAAAAAATAAAAATCAAACAATCGAAATTTAAAAAAATTGAGGTTTTCCAACGCCACGAAAATAGCATTACTATAATGAATGAAGGTCCACATTGCGACTTAACAGAATGGAAACATTATTATTCGGATTGGAAAAAATTGGATTTTGATTTGACTGAATATACATTTATATCGGATTCATATGAACGTGACGATTCGGAAAAATTTATAGACGTTAACATAAATGACTTAAAAAAAGCTGTCGAAAAAGAGTGTGGCGGATATTGGCCTGAACTTATAAAAGATATAAAAAGCGTTAATGAATATCCAAGTGCAGTTTCAATGAGTAGGATTTATTTAAAAATATTATTGACTGACGAAAATGATTCAGTTATTGAAAAAATTATCGAATTCGAAATTCCAATGGGATGCTAAAAATACTAATGCCAACAGCGCATATAGTTTATGGCAGAATTTGGGCTAATATCCAAAGTTTTTGTATTTTTAAAAATATAAAATTTAACCGATAAATTTGCGCATTTTTGCCCGCCACAAACCATATACGCAGAACGTTGGCATTCATTTTAAACAAAACCCAATATGAAATGAAAAGAATATTAAGAATCATATCTGTTTTCTCAATTTTAATTTTTCTAATTTTATTCATTGGAAGTAGAATTACTAAAATTGAAATATTTAACAATGTTGATTTAAGAAATATATTTGTATTGATATATTTAATCACAAGTCTATACTATTATAAAATTGACAGTAAGGAAAAAAATGCTGAAATTCAAAAATTAAAAACAAAACTAAAGAAGCAATAAAAGGAAAAGTGGAAAGATAAATATTCTTAAAACTATAATCGAATTGACTCTAATGAAAATTAATAAACTAAATAAGCAAACTATAAAATACGGTTTTTTAAATGGTAGTTTTTTTGCAATTGGAATGGCTTTATTTGATTATTTTGGACAGAATGATTTTAATATTTGGAAATTCATATTTAATCTCGTGTTTTTTGGATTATTTATGAGTTTAATTTTTAGACCAAACTCAAGAAATAAATTAAATAAAGAAAATAGTATAACGGTCAATAAAAAAACTGAGATGGAAAATCACACTGAAAATAAAAAACGAAATGCCAACAACGCATAACCGCAATTACGGCTGATTCGACTACAAGCCGAATCAACTCGTATTTGCTCACTTAGGTTTTGTATTTGAAAATCATTACTTTTATGTCCGTAATAACTGCGGTTATACAAAAACGTTACACACAAACACTCCGAAAAAACTCGGGTTGGATATATGAAAGTTAAGAATCTGAATTTGTCAAGCATTATCTGAAACGAATTGAAAAGCTGTTTTTAAAAGTCGAAATCTCCGCTTCTATCGAAAATTGGTTTTTAAATATGAATAAACGAAACAGAGTCCTAAAATATGACTTTTGA
>NZ_FQTW01000023.1 GCF_900129035.1 Psychroflexus salarius
TTTGTTTTCAACGCAATTCAGTTTTCAGCGTGTGAGTGATAAAATCCAATTTTTATAATTATTCCACTTTTCAATTTTGTCAGAGTCAAATCCGACTCTTAGGATTATCAAAACATGAATTTTATCTCTAAAAAATCATTGAAATCAACTTACTTGTAACGGTCTTGTATATGGCTCGTAGCGTGCAAATTATAAAATTACTTTCGGTTTAAGCACAAGCCAGATTTTTAAATTTTACTATTTATCTTTTTTATTGGAAATCGTCAAATTTAAAAATTTGGCGACTTTCCAAATATGCCTTAACTTCGTTTAAGCAACTGACTAGCTATGAGCTATATACGTTGTTATGCCCTGTTTTTTTATCCAATTGGCATTAATATATTATTTATTCCTTCTATGATTGGTGGAGTCCAAACATTTGCGCTAACACTAAGTAAGAAACTTTTTATCGTTTCCAATGATTGTTTAACTATAGTCGATTTAGGCTCTTCTTTACTTAGTTGGTTTTCAACTCTTTGTATTTCTAATTCAACATCGGATTTTTCTTCAAAATTTTGGTCTGCAATAGCTGATTTTAATTCAGAAATGAGCTCCTCAATTTGTTCAGATTTTTCTTTTGTTAAATTTATTTCTTGCTGAATATTATCACCTGAGGCTGAGTTTAAAGCATTATCATTTCCTGTATTTATGGAACTTCCGTCCCCTGAGTTTGTAATGTTCACTTGTTTCAATATTAAAGTTATTTTATCGCTAAGTTCATTTTTTTGTTCTTTTGTCGATGACGAAATGTCTGAAATGTTTGGAAATTCCGTTTCAACAGCCAACATTAAATCTAAAAATTTACTTCTAATTTCTGATAATGTTTGTGTGATTGAAGATATTGAAGTTGTCACAGAAATATTAGTTACTGTAATATTAACACCAGTTTTTCTAAATTCAGAAGTTACCATTTTCCAAAAATCGACTGAGAGGTTTTTTCCCAATGTGTCGCCTTTTGGATTGGTCGTATATGTTTCAAGTGTTTGTACTCCATCTACAAGAGGAAACTTTATAAAAAAATCTCGCAAGCCTTCATCTTTAAGGTAAGCTATTGGTACAGGTGTATTTTCTTGAATGCCATAGCCAACTTTCAATGTGCAAGAAGAATTTGCTTTTGCATTTCTATAATCTGGTAGATCTGAATTACTTTGTATTGAATTGTACCCGTTTAATTCTTTGTTTATCCAATTTAGAAGTTCGATATTTCCGATTCGGGTTGCAATAACCTTGGTTTTTAGTAATGGATTCACTAAAGACTGGTTGCTATCGGATAATTCATCAATTATTTTATCTATCATCGGTTTTTTATTTTAAATAGGGCATAACGGTCTCGGCTATGAGTAGATGCGTGGTTTAGTACTTAACTTTGCAAGTACACACCAAGCTGAAAATCCTCGAGGATTTTCAGAAGTAGGCGAGAACTAGCAATTACTTATAGCCATTGTTGTAAAGCGTTTTTATTCTTTTACTTTCTTAAATATTTTTTCCAAAGTTGGTTTGTATTTTGTGTACTTCCAATAGGATTCATTTCTCAGAATAGATTCAAGCAATAAATTGTCTTTTTCTTTTCTGTATTTTTTCTTTTCCGATAAGCACAAGGAATGGTACATTAAAGTTTCTATGTATTTATTTATATAGTAATTTTTATAACTTTCTTTTGGTTTTCTTTTGTCGGTCGTTAATTTAAAGTCCTTGAAGTTTAAGTCGGTAAACCTGTAATATTTAATTCCATTGTATTTAGGATACTTATTAATATAATTGAGAGCCTTTTTATAATTCGGTGGTTTAGGGACATTAATGTAACCCCAAATCATTGTGCCAAAAGTTCTCATACTTGTTAAGAAAAATATTCCTTTTTCTGTATCATCAGAGAGATTGTAATCTCTTAAATTAAGATTAACCTCTGATAAATCAAATGGTTTGTTTTTATTTCCAATTGCAGAGAATAACATACCATAATAACAAGAAACTAATTCGTGATAATTTGTTTTTTCACTTTTAAGAGAATCAACGATTGCCATATTGTCTTTAGCTTCAGCTTCGTGCATATTCCAATTTACACCTCGAATTATGTATAAACTTTTTAAGGTAACTGAGTCTGGCTTAGTTAAAAATTCAGTTGTTAATAGTTTATTGTTGGATGTAACAACTTCCTTGATAAATTTTTTAGCTGTTAATAATTTTTTTGATGGAATTGATTTTATTTCTTCATAAACATTACTTGGTGGGTCACCTCTAAAATGAAAATTTTTGTATGTTTTTGCTAAATCTATTAAGCCTTTCTCATATTCATTATTCTGGCTTAAAATATTTTGAGAAAATGCGATTATTAAAAAGTAGATGATTGTTTTTTTCATATGTAGTTTCGTTTCTTAAATGCTTTACAACGGTCTTGGCTATGATGTCGTTGCGGAATCATTCGCAGAATTATTCCGCTGGTAAACGAAAATACACTTTTAACTGGAATTTTCAACAGAAAATTCCAACCCGCAATGCATTATAGCCGTTGTTGCATACAGGTACGACACGTTCTACTTGGCACGAAGCACTTTTCACGTTTCTGATTTTTTTGGTTCTGTTTTTCAATTCTGTTGAGTAAAGCAGAAGTTTTGCTATATAAATCTAAGTTTAAATTTTCAAGAGTAAAGTCATCTGTTTTCAAACTTGCTAAAAATTCCGCTGTGCTGATTTCTATTCGGTTATTTTATATTTTTCGCAACGATTGTTAGATGTCAATTGTATTCCTAAATATCGATTAAAATCCAATTTTGTGTTCATTTCGTCGTTATTTTTTTCAAATATTTTTTCAAATTCGGATAATTGCTCAATGCTTAACATTTGTCAAAAGTCATATTTAGAATTCTATTTTTTATTCAGATTTAAAAACCAATTTTTGATAGAAGCGGAAATTTCGACTTTTAAAAACAGCTTTTCAATTCGTTTTAGGTAATGCTTGTTAAATTCAGATTCCCAACTGTCATTTATCCGACCCGAGTTTTTTCGGAGTACTTGTATGCAACGGTCTTGGCTATGATGTCGTTGCGGAATCATTCGCAGAATTATTCCGCTGGTAAACGAAAATACTATTTTAACTGGAATTTTCAACAGAAAATTCCAACCCGCAATGCATTATAGCCGTTGTTACACATTGACACGACACGTTCTGATTGGAACGAAGCAC
>NZ_FQTW01000025.1 GCF_900129035.1 Psychroflexus salarius
AGCTGAAATGATAATTTTGAGTATTTTAAAAAATAAAAAGTTTAACCGATAGGCAAGTGTTTTTTTAGTCGCCACTATTGTTATACAAATCCGTTAGGCTTTATTAAAAACCGAACGACTAAATGATTCCGACAACATTT
Source organism: Psychroflexus salarius (assembly GCF_900129035.1). Classification (GTDB taxonomy): domain Bacteria; phylum Bacteroidota; class Bacteroidia; order Flavobacteriales; family Flavobacteriaceae; genus Psychroflexus; species Psychroflexus salarius. Next base: position 141 of record NZ_FQTW01000025.1, read on the forward strand.
ATAAATTATGCGGCTGACACTCTTGCAGAAACCCAAGACGGTCTAACAGGAAGCCGAATAGCCGAATACAGTGCAGCATATGCAATTGACTTTGATGTCGAAATACCATACCCAGAATATCCTTTTCCAGCGGACTTACCGAATAAAAGAACTGCACTTAGGGAAAACCTAAAAGCCTTTAGTCCAGAGCAACAATTCAAAGTAATTAAGGAATTATCAGAGCTTCCACACTTTGAAAATAACGCAGGAGTTAAAGACCTGAAAATAAAGCTAATTTCAAGGTATGGAGCTTTAGGCGAAGGAAACGCAAAAGAAGAAATTAATGAGTCCTTAGTTGAAGAAACCCAGCATTGGTTGACTGAGTATCCGGACGTTCTGAAACTTTATAACGACTGTCTTGAAAAGCACTCAAATGGAATACACCAAAGAAATTTATTGGATGACCTCAGACTTTCCTTGGAAACATTGCTTAAAAATGTACTTGGAAATGGTAAATCGTTGGAAAATCAAATTGCTGATTTGGGGAAATTTATAAATGACCGAGACGGCTCAAAGGAACTAAATAATATGTTCTTAAAACTGATTGACTATTTCTCGAAATATCAAAACACCTATGTAAAACATAACGACAATGTAAACGATAATGAAGTTGAAATCATTATTGAGATGGCAAGCTCATTTATGAAATTTATCGTGAGAATAAAATAACAAAGCCTAACATTGGCTATACGTAATGCGGGAGAAAGTGCTGATATGAAAGTAATTACATTAAATAAACTTTTCGGTAGGCGGACAGTTAAGTGCTTCGAAAACCCGCACTACGCATAGCCGAGATCGTTACACACAAACACTCCAAAAAAATCGATTCAAATAAATGACTGTTGAAAAACTTAATTTAACAAATATTTCATAAAACGAATTGAAAAGCTTTTTTTGTAAATTTTTTTTTAAAATAATTAAAATATAATTGTATGGAATTGCATTACACATACCTTAAATGGTTATTAACAATCACAATAGTCTTAATATTGTTTCAACTTATCTCAAAAAAAAGAAATTATTTAATTTTACTAGTCTTGGTATTATTACCAACTTGGATAATACTATCAATTTTAAGAGGTTTAGAGTACTATGTATTTAACGGTTCTGGACAATTGTTTTATTTAAAGGGTTTTATAAATTTACTTGCGGAAACATTACCAACATTAATTCTTTTTGGTGCATCAACATTTTTTATTAGACACATTATTTATTGTAACAAGAATGAAAAATAGTCTAACTTGACTATAAATTAATAGCTCTAAAACGATGACTAGTTATACATGGCGGATTTTAATTACCACAATTTTCAGCACTTAAACTTCTTGAGTATGCTTTATTTGACTAAGAATTGAATTTTTGGCTAAAAAAAATTTTATGATAAAACTTCGTAAAAATTGAGCAGCATAAATCGCCGTTAGGAATCTGAATTTACAAAGCATCGCCTAAAATAAATTGAAAACTGTTTTTTTAAGTCGAAGATTCCGTTTCAAACGAAAATCTTATAAAAATTGACCTTATTCGAATGTTGAGCATTGAGCTATTATCTGAATTTTAATAGCAAAACGCGGAAAAGCAACGCAGTGGAATTTTTGGCTTGTTTGAAAACAAATGAATTCACTCTTGAAAACAGAATTCGAGAATTTAGATTTTTAAAGCAAAACTTCTGCTCTACTCGACAGAATTGAATAGCACATCGGAAAATATTGGAAACGTGAAAAGTGTTTCGTTCCAAGCAGTGCGTGTCGTGTCAGTGTGTAACAACGGCTATAATGCATTGCGGGTTGGAATTTTCTATTGAAAATTCCAGTTAAAAGTGTATTTTCGTTTACCAGCGGAATAATTCTGCGAATGATTCCGCAACGACATCATAGCCAAGACCGTTGCCACCAATTTGAAAAATGAACTGGAAAAAATACGAAAAGGAAATATTTGAAATTTTCAGGAATGAATATTCAGACGCCGAAATAACTCTCGATGCGAAAATTGTTGGCAGATATTCCAAAAGAAGCAGACAAATTGATATTCTAATTGAACAATATGTTGCGGGGAATAGATTGAGAATTGCAATAGACGCAAAGTTTTTTAATAAAAAAATAGATGTAAAAACCGTTGAAAACTACATCTCTATGTTAAATGACATAGAAGCACATAAAGGACTTTTGATTACGAATGTTGGATATTCACAGACTGCTTTAAATCGAGCTTATTATGACCCGACTGATATAGAACTTGACATTTTGAATTTTGACCAGCTAAAGGAATTTCAAACAGAATATGCTCTGCCCTTTGCTGGAAATAATGCTGTTGACCTATTTGCACCATTCGGTTGGATTATAGATGCTAGAAGTTGTCCGAATTGGTTAGCTACGCTTTATCAGAGAGGTGCTGAGTTTGATGTTGAAATGGACGAATGGATGTATGTAAACTTTTGGAATAGAAAAGAAAACAATGACACCATTGATGACTTATTGAAAATTCAAAAAGACGGATTTGATCAAGGTAATTATGAGGTTGAAATTGAGTATTTAAATACTATAAAAAGAAAAGACTCTAAAGTTGTTTTAAGAAAGGTTAAATACAAGAAACATCCAATTCCTGAATATACTGGATTTGTTGAATTTGAGGATTTTATATTTTATATTGTTATGTTTTCACCTGTCGAACTATTTAAAAAAAATATAAGGAAAATGGAAAATATTTTGACCACTATAAAACCTAGGAGAATTGAAATAAAAACTGGTGGCAACAATGTATAACCGCAATTACGGCGGTTTCGATTACATCCGAATCCACTCGGAATTGCTAAGGTCTGTGCATAACCGAAAATTAACGCATATTAACCCGTAACTGACGGTTATACGAGACCGTTACACATAAACACTCCGAAAAAACTCGGGTTGGATATATGAAAGTTAAGAATCTGAATTTAACAAGCATTACCTGAAACGAATTGAAAAG
>NZ_FQTW01000038.1 GCF_900129035.1 Psychroflexus salarius
AATCAGAATCAACATTGTCTTTTTTAGATAAACAACTTACCAAAATAAAGAAAAAACAAATGTAGATAATGACTTTTTTCATATTACTGCCAACGGTCATGCATAACATAAGTGGCGACTAAAAAAACGCTCAACTTTCGGTTTAACTTTTAACTTTCTAAAAATACTAAAATTCTCGGTTAAGCAAAATATACGCCATTATTGTTATGCGTTGTTGGCAACTGGCTTATTTCGTCCGCTTTATCTTTTCAGGTTGTTGATGAGTTTCAAATACATCCATTATTTCAATTCTATTCTGCTTAGAATTAATCCAATAAATGATTTTATAAGACTGATGAAGTAGATATCTAAACTCAATTTCTGTTTCAGCTAACATTGGCTCTACTTGTCCAATCTCAGGCTGTGTTATTAATCTTAAAGTAGACTGAACAATTTTTTTATTCTCATTTTTCGCAACTTTTAAGCTAGCATTTTCTTTTAAATGTTTAAAAATATTTTTCAATTCAGTTTTAGCGAAGTCTGTCCAATAAATTTTTAACTCCATTTGTCAATTTCTGCAAGTAAATCATTTGCTTCTGTCAGCATTCCATTTCTTGAATCTTGAAGCGACTTATCAATTCGAGCATTTAATTCAACAGATGTCATTGGTTCAGCTCTTTCAAGAGAAGAGTGTTCTTTTTCTTTTTTTAATAACTTTTCAAATTTTGAAATAGCTTTTTCACTTTGTAGTTTAAAAAATTCCTGAACGAATTCAATTTTACGAGCTTCTATATTCATCACCAATTATTTTTTCAAATATACAAATTAAAACTTTTAGGTTTATAGTGTTTTCGTTTTCTTAGCTTGTTGCCAACGTGTTTGGCTATGGTTTCGTTACGGAATAGTACGCAATATCATTCCGCCGTGACCATAAATTTAGTAAAAAGGCTCGAAATTCCGATTAGGAATTTCAGCCGTAATGAACTATAGCCGCTGTTAGCTTTAGTTTTTTATATTTCGACCGTCAATTTCGTCCAGTTTATCAAACGATTTTTTTAGTCTCGCTGTCAGTTTGTCCAAATCAGCTGTTTTTCCGGTCAATTTCATTTCAAAATTGTCAACTCGAACTTTTGATTTGTCTATTTCAGATTTGTTTACATATGCAAATGCAAGAGTAATTTCTTGTTCAGCATCATTTTCTTTAAACATTTCTTTAACCATATTCCAGTCAAAGTTTTTTAATTCGTCAAGATTTTCTGTTTCCACTTTCAATTCTGTCACAGCAGTTTTCGTTTCAACTTTTTCGTTCTTTTCATTTTGTGCATAAGTTGCAAAAGTCAAAAGTGTAAGAATTCCGATTAAAATGTTTCTTGTTTTCATAATTTTCGTTTTTAAATTAAAGCTAATGTTTTTGTATAACCGCAGTTATTACGGATTTAAAAGTAATGAATTTCAGTTACAAAACCCAAGTGAGCAAATACGAGTTGATTCGGCTTGTAGTC
>NZ_FQTW01000045.1 GCF_900129035.1 Psychroflexus salarius
TGTCACTCCCTGATATAGGTTGACCGTTTTAAACCCATTTTAAAGATGATAAAAAGCGGAAAGCGTTTAGGGCCCCGAAAGATTTATTCAGAAGATTTTAAGCTTCGAATAGTTAAGTTGTATGAATCAGGAAAGCATTCAGTTTACGAATTAGAAAAGATTTACGATATTTCAAATCAATCGATTTATAAGTGGATCTATAAGTATTCAAAGTACAATAAGAAATCAGTAAAAGTTGTCGAATTTAAAGATAGTCAAATGAATAAGATTAATGAAATGCAAGCTCGAATATCCGAATTGGAGCAAGCCTTAGGTCAAAAGCAAATGAATATTGACTATCTAGAAAAGATGATAGAGCTAGCAAAACAAGAATACAATATCGACATCAAAAAAAACTCAAACACCCCACACTCTGGTGGTTCCAAGACCACAAAGAAGAACTAGATTATAGTCTTAATGCGCTTTATCGTTGTTTGAGCATTAGTAAACAAGCTATATATCAAGCCCGAAAAAGACAACTAAATTTTGATACTGAACTTATGGACTTAATCACACAAGCAGACATTTTAAGAGAAGAACACCCAGGTTGTGGGGTAGAGAAAATGTACAAAACACTCAAACCACAGCATTTGGGGAGAGACAAGTTTTGCGAGATTTTTATGGATTTAGGTTATCGCATACGAACTATTAAGAACTACAGGAGAACAACTATACCAACGCATTTAAACTATCCTAATTTAATTGAAGGGATGATGGTTACAAGACCTTATCAAGTTCTTCAAAGTGATATTACTTATTTTGATATTGAGGGTAAATTTTATTATTTAGTCTTCATAATAGATGTTTATACCAGAGAAATTTTAGGTTATAATGTAAGCAATAATATGCGTAAAGAGAGCAATATAAAAGCTTTGAAAATGGCTTTGAAACAGGTAAACCCTTCTGAGGCAAAAGAGATGATTCACCACTCAGATCGTGGCTCTCAATATGGGAGTACTGCTTACAAAAGAATACTTAGGGATGCTGGTATAAAGCTTAGCATGGGTATGAAAGCTCAAGATAATGCCTTTGCTGAACGAGTAAACGGTACTATAAAGAATGAATATTTAAACCTATGGCACATTAATAACTTAAGAAACTTACAAGCTAAAACCAAGAAAGCTGTAGAACATTATAATACGAAAAGACAGCATGATAATTTAAAAGGAAAAAC
>NZ_FQTW01000026.1 GCF_900129035.1 Psychroflexus salarius
GTAAAACAGTCAGAATGCTTAAAAGGATTTTTAATATTAAAATATCTTTTTTCATTTTTTTAAGTTAATCATTTTAGCAAATTACCCACAACGGTCTCGTATAACCGTCAGTTACGGGATTAAAGTTAATGATTTTCGGTTTAGCACTGACGTTAGCAATTCCGAGTGGATTCGGACGTAGTCGAATCCGCCGTAATTGCGGTTATACATTGTTGTAGCCAGTTTTTTATCTGTCCCAACCATCAATCACATAATTTTTTTCAGTCAGCTTTTTTTCGATGCCAGAACTTTCAGATTTAAACCATAATTCAAATCGAGTAGGATAGAAGTTCTCAAAAGTTCCTTCGTCAATTACTGTTCTTCCTTCATAGAGTTTATATTCGTTGCTCAATTCCGATATTTTATTTTTCGTTCGGTTATTTAATTTCCACTCCGATAATCGAGTATTTTTAGTCAATTCGTATGCTTTAATAAATAATTCTCCTTTTTCACTTGGTTTATGCCACATATAAAAATCATATCCAGAATATCCATTTCCAATTACCAATATTTTTTCTTGCTCAACATTTAAATTTCTCAAAGAGTCAATTTGTCTATTAGATAAAAATAAGATTGGTTTTTCAAATTTTAATTTTTTAGGAATTTCAATATTGTAAAATATTTCATCTCCTTTATTTTCATTTGCGATTTCGAAAAATAACCAAAATATAAATCCAACGAATAATATTATTACTGAAGAAATTCCGATTAGTATTTTTTTAGTTAATGTCATTTCTCAAATTGGCTACAACGGTCTCGTATAACCGTCATTTACGGGTTAATATGCGTTAATTTTCGGTTAGGCACAGACTTTAGCAATTCCGAGTGGATTCGGACGTAGTCGAATCCGCCGTAATTGCGGTTATACATTGTTGTGCGTTCGTTTTTTACCATTCTACAGATTCAAAATATTCTTTATTTCTATAATCTGTAAAATCTTTTATTTTTTTCAACTCAGCATTTTCCGTATTTAGTTCCCAAATAGATGATTTTTCACTCCAAGGGTCAGTTAGAATTTCAACTGTTTTTTTATTTTTCATTCGCAATGAGTGAATCCACTCAAAAGATTCATTCCGATATTTTTTAGTCTGGTTTAATTTCCAAAAGGTCAGATGAATTCCAGCAATAATTGCCCATTTATTTTCAGAGTCAATAATTCCGCAGTTTGGGTTTCCGTAAAATTCGTCCTCCAACAAAACTTTTCCGCTCAGTTTTTCAGTCAAAACAGCTAATTCCTGTTCAAATTCAAGTTTTAATTTATCTGTTTCAGCTAATAATTCCATTCGTTCTTATAGTGTTTTGGTAAATGACGCACAACGGTCTAGCATATGATTTGTGGCGAAGTTAAAAACCGCTCGCCTTTCGGTTGAAATCTTAAGATTCTAAAAATACTAAAATTATCGTTCTAGCAAGATTTTCGCCATAAACTATATGCGCTGTTGGGGCCAGTTTTCTATTCAATTATTTTAAATCCGTAAATCAAACTTTCAATATTACATATTTTGTTCCGAACGTTTTTTTGGTCTTCAACAGTCAAGTTTAAAGTATAAAATTTATCATCTTTTGGGTGTCTAAATGTTAGATATAGAGTCCAAATAATTGGTTTGTTTTTATCAATTTTCACTAAATTCCATTTCGCCTGTTGATTAAAGAAATCAACTTCTCCTTTTTCGATAATATTAAATTCTTTTTCAATACTTTTTTGTTGAACTTCCCAATTATTAAAGTCAAATTCTTTTTCTTTTTCGATTACTCCAAAAGACCTTAAATATCCAAGACTTTTATCAGCAACAACAATTCCACTACCAATCGAGTCTAAATTAATCAAAGGCAACCAATTTTCATTTGGGTAGTTAATTCGATAATGATTCAAGCTATCAGTAATAGTCAGTGATTTACTTAAATTAATTTTTTCACATTCACAGTCAAAAAATTTCGATTTCTCTTTGCATGAAGAAAAGATAATCAGAAGGAAAATTAATTTTAATTTCAGGATTTTTTTCATTTCAAATTGGCCCCAACGTTTCGGGCTATATGTAGTGCTGTGCAAAAATGCCACTACTTTTTAACCATTCAACAAATTTAGCAAAAAATCTCAAAACTTCGATTAAGCAAATAATACAGCATTACATATAGCCTCGTGTTGGCAACTGTTTTCATTTTAGATAATTCTTGATTGTTTGAAACAATCTATAAATAAACAATCCAAAAACTAAGTTCAATAACCCTACTATTCCTAAAATTAGTATTGGCGTGATAGATTGTGGGTAATAGTATAATAGAATAGCTGTTATTAAAACGAATACAATCAATCCATATGTTATCATACCAAGTCCCAATTTTTTATCTTCATCATACTTATCATTTTCCTTTATTAATTTTAGTCCTTTGTGTTTAATATCTATACCAATATTTGGTTGCTGTCCGTTGTCATTTTCAGCGAGAATATTAAATTTTATTTCAGATTTCCGATTAAAGACTGGTAAATAGAATTTTGAATTTGTTTGAAAATAGTTAATGTCATTTTGAAGATTTATCGGTGTGATATGGTCAGGATTTTCCTCTCGTTTTAAAATATCTAACTTATTTTGTTCAACTACCTCAACTAATCTGTTATAATGAGAAGTTTCTAGTGGAATTGATTTACCACTATCAACATAAAATCCGTTTTGTCCCTTAATAAATGAATTTTTATCCACCCAAATATCCACAAAAATATTTTGAAAATCTTTATTACTATCATTTTCAAGAATTAGTGTCATAAAGTTCAAATGATTAGTCTTTAGACCGTTATAATAGACATCTATGTTCCCCCAATATTCATTTTGATTCGAAGTTGCTAATGGTTGAAAAAGAATGTTGTATTTTATAAAAGTTAGTCTATTTTTAAACTTTTCGAGATAAATTCCAATAATTACGCTTACTAAACCTGTTGTAATCAACGAAATTGTAGTGGGTGCTATATCCTTTAAAAATTCTATCATATCATTTTTTCAAATAGTTGCCAACGTTTTTGTATAACCGCAGTTATTACGGATTTAAAAGTAATGAATTTCAATTACAAAACCCAAGTGAGCAAGTACGAGTTGATTCGGCTTGT
>NZ_FQTW01000028.1 GCF_900129035.1 Psychroflexus salarius
AATCAGAATCAACATTGTCTTTTTTAGATAAACAACTTACCAAAATAAAGAAAAAACAAATGTAGATAATGACTTTTTTCATATTACTGCCAACGTTCTTGGCTATGATGTCGTTGCGGAATCATTCGCAGAATTATTCCGCTTGAAAACGAAAATACACTTTTAACTGGAATTTTCAACAGAAAATTCCAACCCGCAATGCATTATAGCCGTTGTTACACATTGACACGACACGCACTGCTTGGAACGAAACACTTTTCACGTTTCAAATTTTTTTCGTTTTGCTATTTAATTCCGTCGAGTAGAGCAGAAGTCATTTTATATAAATCTAGATTTTTTAAATTTTGTTTTTAATAGTAAAGTCATCTGTTTTCAAACGTGCTATAATTCCACTGTTCTGATTTTCATTCGGTTATTATATATTTTGCGCAATGATTGTCATTTGTCAAATGTGTTCCTAAATATCGATTAAAATCCAATTACGTAATTTATTCGTTGCTAAGTTTTTCACGCATTATTTGTCAAATTCAGATAGCTGCTCAATGCTCAACATTCGATTAAAGTCAACTTTTTTAGATTTTCGTTTTATTCGTTAAGATTCAAAAACCAACTTTCGCTTTAAGCAAAATTTTCGACTTTTAAAACAGCTTTTCAATTCGTTTCAGGTAATACTTGGTAAATTCAGATTCCCAACTGTCATATATCCGACTCGAGTTTTTTCGGAGTGTTTATGTGTAACGGTATCGGCTATGAGTAGTTGCGTGGTTTAGCACTAAACTTTGCAAGTACACACCAAACTGAAAATCCTCGCGGATTTTCAGAAGTAGGCGAGAACAAGCAATTACTTATAGCCATTGTTGTGGTGTCGTTTTTATTATTTTAATGCACTCCAATTCCGTCAAACATTAACAGGCTAATTGCAGTGTCTTTATATTTTTTTCCTTCGTAAACTTGAGTTATCTCAAATTTTAGTTTCGTCTCTTTATTTACTGGGAATTTTATTTCTCCAATGTCAATTGTTTGGATTTCAAATGAGTCCAAAAGGTTTAAAATTGCATAAGGTTTTCCATTTAAATAAACTTTCAGTTGCTTAATTCTAGAATTATTATCCCAAGTCAGTTTGTTTTTTTTGTATCCGTTTGCTAGTAAAATTCGGTTAATTCCCAAACCGCCTTTATATCCTTTAATTTCACTAAAGTCGAAACAATATTCTATAAATTCTCCAATTCCATAGTCAGTTTTTCCCTCTACCCAAGCTGTATTTTTGTCAAAATCGTGGGCATTTTTAGCTGAGTAATTGATTCCGTTATTTTCTTTTAATTCAGACGAAGCGTTAATAGATTTAACTGAACCACCACAATACCAACTGCAACCTTTCAAGAATATCAGTTCGCCTATTGGCTTATCAGGTGCTTCATAATCTTCATAGTCAAAAAAGTCAGAGTCTTTCCCTTGAACAGCTTGAATCATTTTCAATTCTTGTGAAAACAGAAGTGAACTAAAGGTTAAGAAGAATATCGTTAATTTAATTTTCATATCGTTTTTCTCAAATGCACCACAACGTCTCGCGTATATGGTTTGTGGCGGGCAAAAATGCGCAAATTTTTCAGTTAAGGTTTTACGTATCTAAAATTACAAAAACTTTAAGTTTTGCACTAATTCCGCCATAAACTATATACGCTGTTGTGCAACGTTTTTAATCCCAAGTCCATTGATAAGGATACAATTCGTATATAGAATTTGCTTCATTAATTGTATTTCCTTTACGCCCATTCATTTCAGCTAAAACGTCATATTTTTTCGCTTCATCATTTTTTCCTAATTTTCTTAAAGTTACAGCTTTATACAACTGAACTTCTGAAAAATTAGGATATATTTCTAAGGATAAGTCAAAAAATTCTACAGCCTTTTGGTATTCTTTTAACTCATATTTTGTGATACCATAATAAAACAAGTCTAGATGATGTATCCAATCCTTTCCATTCTCTTTTAATTGATATTTGTAATCTTTTTGAAATATTTCGTCTGCTTTCTCGAATTCATTTAGTTGTAAATATGATAATCCAATATAAAAGTCAAATGAATGATCCATTACAAATCCGTAGCCAAATCTGTCTTTGTAATCTTCAAAATCCAAGATTGCTTCTCTATAAGTTTTTGCAAAAATACACTTAATAAAAGCTCTATAATCCTGCCATTTTATTCTATCATATTTAACTGCTTTATCGAGATATTCAATACCTATTTCATATTTTCTTTTTTTAAGTAAAGGCATTGATTTTTGTTGCCATAAATATGCAATAGTAGAGTCTTTAGCTAATCCTTTATCAATTTCAGACTGATATTCCTGAGAATATAGTTGATATTTCCAAGCACCGTTTTTTAAATGTTCATTTATGATTTCTTCTTGTCTTTCTTTATCAACATTTAATTCATAACTTTCACTTTCTGTTTTTTTATTTGAAGTTTTGTCTTCATTTGTGCAAGAATTAGTTATCACAAATAGTATAATCAGAAATACTTTAATTTCAGTTCTCATTTCGTTTTAAATGTTGCACAACGGTTTTGTATATAGCTCGTAGCGTGCAAATTAGCGATTATTTTTCGGTTGAGCCACAAGCCAGATTTTTAAATTTTACTAATTATCTT
>NZ_FQTW01000017.1 GCF_900129035.1 Psychroflexus salarius
GTCCAGTTTTTTCGGTTTTGTGAAGTCACTGAATTAATTGCTAATATCAGAATTATAAATGTTATTATTTTTTTCATTTTACATTATTGCCAACGGTCTAGTGTATGAGCAGTAGCGGATTAAAAACCACAAACTTTTCGGTTAAACACTTACCTTTATTAATATTCATTTTCTTTCAATTTAACACAAAAACCGCTATTGCTTATACACATTGTTGTGCGTTCGGTGTTCTTTTTCGTCCGTCTGTCAGCGTTGGCAAAGACATACTCTTTTGCAATTTTTGACTTGAGCATGGGCTGGTGCGAATTGCAAATGTGTATGGCTTTTAGCGTTGGCATATTATTCATTGATATTGTTCATTAATTCTGTCAAGTTGGTTGTGAAAGGAAAAGAAGAAGCTCTACCAGAAGAATAGTTTTCTAAATTTTTGAAGTTCCATGATATATTCTCAAATTCAGGGTCTGAAACTTTTACTAGTTGTATAACTAAATAGTTGTCCTGCGATGGAGTGGAATATCCTTTTCTGATTAGATCTTCTTTAGAAAAAACTTTCGGTCCTTTACTAATAATTCGCCACAAATCACCAGACTTTGATTCACCTAATGTATGAAGCAAAAGGTATTTTGAACTAACAGTTTCCTTATCAAGAATTAATGAGCCATTACCTGAACCCATTCTAAAATTATAAAGTTTGGTTCGTTTAATCCATTCATATTGTTCAATAGAGTTATAATAACCTACCAATACATAAGTGTCGTCAGGAATTAAATCTCTATTCATGTTATATGGCTCTGGAAGTGATTCATTTACAGAGTTATTTGAATCAGGAGGATTTTTATAAACATCAAACGTTCTGAAAGCAATTTTCTCACGTTGAGAGGCTCTGTTTACAAAGTGTTCGATTATTTCCAAAATAAACGCTTTAAGCTCCCCAATTCCACTGTCAGTTTTAGAGGGTTTTACAGGAAATGCTCCAAGTCCTGGAATAATTTCATGAAACCCTTTCTGATTAATGGATTTATCTCCAGGATATAAAACATAAGCACCGCCTGTTCTTCTAATGGCATCTTTATAGGCGTGCATCTTTAGGAGGTCTGCATTTTTGTAGATACCGTTTCTATTTTCTATCTTCTCTATATCTAAATTACTCTCAGCATTTTGTTCAAAAAAATCATTCAAATTGGCAATTTTATACTTTGCATCAAAATGAACATGCACTATGAGTTCTTGTTTTTCTGCTTCTTGTTCTGAAATACCAAAAGGCCAAAACGATAATGTATAATCTGGTCTTAAAGTGGTTGTCCAACTTCCTGAATCAGGATAAGCTTTTTTACCACTAAAAGAACGATTGTAATTAAATCGGATATTTAACTTTCGGCTACCAGAATTGAATACACCTTTTAAAGCGGTAAACTTTCCTTGCTTAATTTGAAGGTTTAATCCATCTTTCGTTTCCTTAATTAATTCTGAAATGTCTTTAGGTTCAATTTCAAAAATGGACTTAAATAAGTCTAACAATTTAAAAAATAGCCAATATTCATAGAGTGTAGCAATATCTTTTTTCCCACCGCTGAATATATCGTTGCCACCTTCCCATATAAGTTTAGCGGAAAGATCAAACATAAGCCAAACTCTAAGTATCTCGCGATAGCCTTCTTTTCTCTGTAAAACAGGGCTGTTTAATTTTAAGGTTGTAGGCCGTGAAATTTCTTTAAAAATGCCATGTTGTAATTGACTTTCCAAGACTTGAATCAACAACATTGATTCCGTTTCCATTTTCTTATGACCAAATTCTTTTGCCTTACTATTAATATCGGTGCAGAATTTTAAAAAGTTTTCTAAAGCATGTTTAATGAAACGATTTTCCGGTGTGTCAACTGAATCTATTTTGCGAATAGTGGAAATACGTTCTGGTAATGTTTCAATGCCATAACTCCTTAAGTAATGAGACTTCGGTATTTTTGTTCTATTACCAGCTTTAAGAATTTCTTTGATATTTCTATTGGAAAATCGTTTAGCATTTCTAATATCTTTTTCCTCAGAAGTTTCTGTCCATTTAGTTACGGGAGCGGTTATAATTCTATGAATTGCCTCTGTAAATTCATTGGTTCCAATTACCGATTTGATAAATGAAAACTTCTGATATAAGGTTTGGCTATCTTTTGTGTAGTCAATTTCAAAATGTTGAGAAACTGGTGAATTCGCTTGTAGCAGTAAGTCTGTACACTTTTCTGTGATTAGCTCTAGCATATCTCGGTAATCATCACGATATCCAGATTTAATAGACTGTACCTCTAAATCAATGTTTTTACAAACCTCTGAATTTGATTTTTTGAGTATTGGTATAGAAAGCGTTCCAACAAAAATATTAGGTGCTATTGTGCCAAGATTTGTTGTTCTTTTATGTTGTTGAATGATATTCTCCCCAATGTCACTTAGTATATAATCAGGGTCACTCAATTGATAATCGTAATAACACCCTTCCACAAGTTGAAACCTTGCTTCATTGTGTTCTATCGCGTTTTCTTCCGCATCAAATAGCGAATCAGGTCTTCGGGCATCAATCCAAAGCCGTAAACCTTCTTGAATGGAATCAAGGCTGATTTCTATGTTTGATACTGCTTTCATTTTTTAAGCTTCTGCATAGCTTGCAAACCCATTATCTATCGCACCTTTATACATACGTGTTATTTTTTCAAGTGAAAGGGGATATAATACTTCTGCCGTTTTAAAATCAAAGTCTTGTTTTTCAAAAACGTCTTTTACAATTTTCAAATCTTTTGAAACACAAAAAGACCCCAATGTTTCAAGAATTGGAGTTAATTTTCTTCTCGAGCCGTGTAGTTTTGGTAATAGTTTTTGCATAATACCAATATCTATTTTCTCATTGGTTGTTAATCCATTGTCTATTTCTGAAAGTTGATGAATGAGTCTTAATATCTCAGTGGCGCTTCTGTAACCAAATTCAGCCCCAGTTTTGGTTAATTCTCCAAAAAACTTAAGGAGTGTTTGGTTAATATCCTCAATATCTTCAGTGGCAAAGGATTTTTTTGCAGCCATGTCCAAAAAGGCTTTAGACATAGTTGCTCCTTTACTCATTAAAGCATCCATATTAAGGTCTTTAATATTTTCTAGAAAGGATTTCATTTCATTTTTCGATACTCTAAATTCAATTGTGTTAGCCCTATCTAATACTTTTGGACTAAACATATTGGTGGTTTCATCAATGTTAACTGTACCTATGATAAACAAATTTGAAGGCACTTTTAATTTTGCAGGCACACCATTTTCAACCGTTCCTTCGGCATATAATGGTATTTCTTCTTTAGATTCCATAACACTTAAAAAGTCTGCAAAATACCGTTCCACATGGCTTAGGTTCATTTCGTCTAAAATTAGATAATGAGGTAAGTCAGGATTGGCAATGGCTTGTAAAATCAAATCAATTACACCACTGTCTGGCTTTACATACTCTTCAGGTTTTAATGCATTTGGATAGCCGAGTAACGGTTCTCGATTGGTCCAATCTGCGCCAACTGGAATAATACGGTATTGGCTCTCTTCTTGGCATATCCATTGCACAAAGGCTTGAGCAAGTTTGGTTTTGCCAGAACCTGAAAGTCCTGTTAATATAACAAATGGTTTAGTTAAAAGAGAGCTTACAAACCGTGTTATAAGTGTGTCAGTGTAGACTAGACCAGCTGTTTTGCAAGTTTTTTGAAAGCTTTGAATGTCAAAAGCTATTTGATTAGAGGTTATATTTATTTTTTTAGTTTCAGAAGCTATTTTTTGTTTTCCTTCTAACTTTTCGTATAAAAATTTTATATAATTGTTCTTGCCAATTATAGCTCGAGGTCTATGGTTTGATTTACCAGAGCTATATTCATAAAACAATCCCTCGTTTTTTGATAAATTATTTTCTAGTCTTTCAATCAAAGATTGAATGTCACCATCATCAGTTGAAAAGATTTTTGAGTCAAATTCTTCTTCATAAACCTCTTCTGTTTTTTCTAATTCATGAATTAATCTCTCCCTGCTTGATGAAAACTGACCAGAAAAATAATTATGACTATTACCATCCCTATCAATAAACCAGTTAATAAATTCATCTCTTAATTTGTCAAGATTATTATTAACTTTAGAAATGGAATCTACAGAATTAAACCCCGAAAAAAGTTGATAACGAATTGTATCGAATTCTAGTTTGGTTATCTCTTGAATAAAACCCTCTTCATCAATTTTATAGTTGATTGATTTTTCAATTTCAAATAATTTTTTTAGACGAATTTCTTTTTCTGTTTTATCAATTACTTTAAATTGGTAATAGACTTTGTCATCAATAGAAACTAGTAAAAGGTCGTCTTCTGATATGGTTGAGTCAGATAAAGATGATTCACTTGTGGAAAGTGTAAAGTCAAATTCTTTTCCTGCTAGGGCTCTTGAAAAGGTATCAACTAAGTTGCTTATTGAAATTATATAATATTTTTCCATATTGATTATTATAGGTTAAACTCATAGGATTGCCACACAACAATCTTTTTTAAAAATTTATTTGCTACAGAAATTGAAAGCTCAAGGTATTCGTTGCTTTTCAAATCATTTAAAATGTTTTGACCATTAAAAGAAATAGAATAGAAGTCAGTTTCATCAGGAGAGTCAGATCTTTTTTTTGCAGATTCTTTAAATTCTATCACAAATAATCCAGAACTACCATTATAATTAACTTCGCTCTGATAGCTATTACCTGAAATTAATTGGTCTAACCGTTCTGAATTTAAAACTTCAAAACCTCTGCTGTTTTTCTGAAAAATGATTGTATTTTCCTTGGTATTTAAATTAATGAAAAACTCAGTTTTTGTACCATCATCTTGTCTTTCAAAAACTATTTCATCACCAGCATTAACATTATTATTACGGTAAAAATCACCGAGACCATTAATTCTAAATTCCCTTCCAGAGGTAATATGAACGCTATCTACTATACCACCATTCTTTAAATTAATAAATGTTGGTTGGTGATTTGAAGAATCAAAAATCTTTTCAATATTTTCAACTTTTTTGGAAACTAAGACATAGCACTCATGAGTACCTCCTTTGCCAATTTCAGTATTATTTAACGACTTTATGAATTGTTGGATTTTCATAGTTATTTAATATGTTTTTTAAGAACCTTAGCAATTCCTCTTGCCATCACTGGAGGAACAGCATTACCTATTTGCATATATGTTTTTAAATATGCCCCCAAGAAAATATAGTCATCAGGAAAAGATTGTATTCTTGCAGCTTCTCTTGGACTAATACTTCTTACTTGTCGTGGGTGAATGTGAGAATGACAATCCATTTTTAGATGTGCTGTTATTGTTCTTGAAGGTTTGTCTTCAATCAGTTTAAAATATTTATCCTTAAAAATATGATTACGGTGTTTGTATGGCATAACATGCTTTATTTTTTCGCTTGTCCCATCTTCTCCTTGTTCTAGAGTTCCATATATTTCATAATTAATATCATTTGTGTATCTGGCTTTGTGGTTAAAAACATATTCTATTTTTCTGCCTTCATTGATTAGCTTCAGATAAGAGTTCTCATTACCGTAAAATTGATTTACATCTACTTTTTTACCGGTAATTTCATCATCTACCTCTGTCATATTTTTAACACGCGGAGCTTCAAGAGGCTTTATGTATTCAAGAGCATCCTTTAAAAGATGTTCTTTATTTTGGGTATAACTGTTTTCAATTTCTTGAAATATTCCCGAAGGGGTTATTTTTCTTTTTTCAGAAATATCATTTCTTATAGCAATGAAAATTAGACGTTGCCTTTTTTGCGCTACACCAAAATCATTTGACACGAGAACTTTACAATCGACTGAATAAGAAAATGTTTTGTTTCCCTTTTTTATTCTGATGTTTTTGTAATCTTCTGCTATTTGTTCGGAATATGGAAGCATACCTTTTACATTTTCCATGACCACAAACTTTGGTGCAATTTTAGAAATTGCTTTTAAATAATATTTATAAAGATCATTTCTTGGATCGTCTATTATTCTTTGCTGATTGGCTGAGCTAAAACCTTGGCATGGAGGCCCACCAATAACAATATCTATATCATTATCAATATAATCCTCTATATGATCAACAATATTTCGAATATCACCTAAAATGACTCTGTCGTCAGGTACTTCAGGATGATTATATCTGAAAGTTTCTATACAAACATCTTCATAGTCATTCGCAAGATCAACCTGAAAGCCTTCTTGACTGAACCCAAGGCTTAAACCACCAGCGCCACAAAAAAAATCAACAATCCGTGGTTTGTTTTTTTTGTTGGATTTTTCTTGAATAATACTTCTTTTACTCGGGTCTAGATTATTCAGTAAATTCCCAATCAATTTTTGATGTTTAAGATTATAATTAATAGCTTTTATGAATTCTTTATAAATTGGTGCTTTTAGAACTTTCATTAATTGCTTTTGCTCATTTTCCGAATTTGTTTCAATTATTCTAAGTTCTTTTAGCCTATTTTTCGTAGCATCTGATATTGCTGAATTTACAGATGAATCAATGAGATTATTTTTTTGTGCAAAAACGTTTATAAGCTTAATGAACAGATTAACTTTTTCAATCAAAAATTTCTTATCTTTAGTGCTTTCTATATTGTTTATATACTGAAACATATTACAACTTCGCTAAAACTTTTTTAATACTTTTTGCTATTGCTTCTGCCATTAAAGGAGGCACAGCATTCCCAATTTGTTTGTACTGTTGTGTTCTTGACCCCTCAAAAACAAAATCGTCAGGAAAAGATTGAAGTCTAGCTGCCTCACGAGGAGTTATTGTTCGTTCTTGTTTGGGATCTGGATGTATAAACTGATTACCGTCTTTATATAGGTGAGCAATAATGGTTCTTGCAGGTTTATCCCAAAACTGAACAACATAACTATTGTTAAAGACTCTTTGTTTAATATGGTTTAGTGAGGGCTTTTTTTCTAATAACTCTTTGAATGTCCATTCGTTTTTACTCATTTCATGATACCTCTTACGATCTTTTTCGTTGTGAGTTCTAGACACATGATCTAACAATGTATTCTCATTTTTTGATCTTACAGTCGATAGGTAGTTATTCCAATCATAAACACGGTGTTCAACTTTTTTTTCTCCTTCACCAGGTTTGATTGAAGGAAGGTCATTTATAGCATCCTTTACTGTTACATATTTTTTCTTACCTTTTTTTTCTTCATCTGAGGAATCAGGATTGTAATGTGTTTTTATTATTCCATTGTAAATTTCTCTAGGACTGATTTCTAGACCCTTTCTAACCCCAATTAAAATGATTCTTTTTCTTACTTGCGGAACACCGTAATCACAAGAATTTAAAACCATATCATTTGGGTTTTTGATAAGTTTATAATCCTTTCCAAGCTTTTTTAGAATAATATTTACTGTTTTTTCTTTTCCTAGTTTTGCGGTCAACAAACCAGTTACATTTTCAAAGACAAATATTTTGGGTTTGAAATGATTTAAGATCTTTTCATAACTCTCAAAGAGATAATTTCTTGGGTCATCTTGCATACCATTTTCATCTTTCGCTCTACCGAGTGATGAGAAGCTTTGACATGGTGGACCACCAATTAATAAGTCAACAGATTTATTAGATACTTCTAACTCAATTTGTTCAATTATATCCTTATCAGTGATATCTTTCTCAAGAACACTTATTTCATTTTCTTGGTAGCCATAATGTTTCATTCTAGTCCTAAGGCTCTCACAAGCATAATGATCGAATTCAACATGTGTTAAACCTTGAAAACCTTGTTTGTAGAAGCCTTCACTTAATCCACCACAACCTGCAAATAGGTCAATAAATGTGTATTTCCTACTCATTTTCAACTAATAATTCTTTTACACTGATATTTAATATGCCAGCAATTTTATAAAGGTCTTCAACACTTGGTTGTCTTACGTTTCGTGCATACTCGTTTATGCTGTTGTAACTTTTGCCTGTTTTTTCGGCAAGCCAAGTTTGCGAAATTCCTTTGTCCTTTAAAACTTCTTTTATTCGGTTCATTTGAAACCTAAGTTTTGTTTATTCGGTGTCAAAGATAGTAAAAGTTCACTATTTTTCAGTGTAATTATACATTGTCTTGTCGTGGGTTGAGGAAGGGCAAGCTCTTTTGGTTTTTCAGCGATGGCTTTTAGCGTTGGCAAAAACTAAATGTGCTTGACCGTGCGTTGGCTTTTTACACTGACGCACAACGGTTTTGTATATAGCTCGTAGCGTGCAAATTAGCGATTATTTTTCGGTTGAGCCACAAGCCAGATTTTTAAATTTTACTAATTATCTT
>NZ_FQTW01000036.1 GCF_900129035.1 Psychroflexus salarius
TGAATATCACCCCACTGCACCACGGTCTGAAGCTTTACAGCATTAGCTGCATCAGTCTGTTGCATCCAAGGGAAAGTACCACGAATACTCACCGTATAAGTGCCTGCTGCTGCATAGCTGTGGCTTGGGTCCGGATCATCGCCGGTAATGGTCTCGATAGTGCCATCGCCCCAGTCTATCGTGAAATCAAAATCGGTAATGTCTGCTCCGCCGCCGGTTGGGATGGTGATGTTTTCATTAGAACTGGTGGTTTGCCAGGTGGTGACAAAGGGTGCAAAATCACAATCTACTGCCGAACCGCCATCATTAATCGTCCAGTTATTATTATCTATAATACTCTGGCGGGCCTCTGCGGCGGCGCAAGAGTACATGGCATCTAAGTTCATCGTCATGCCATCTACTAAGTCTAACTGGCTCCAAGCTTGCAGTAAAGCATCGTAGTTTTCTTGTGAAAAGGCTGTACCGGTTAAAAAGTCGTTAAAGTAAGCCGACTGCGATACATCCCAACTGCTTAAGTCTTGGTTAAAAGCTGTAGCGCCATCAAACATATAATCCAAATCAGTTACCTGTGATACATCCCACTGGTCTAAAGGTTGATTAAAGGACGTTGCATTCACAAACATCGCGTAGATTGATGGGCCATGCGATACATCCCAAGCTATGTACTCTTCTGGAGCACCTTCATTAATCACTTTAGTGTTGATGTTTTGATTAAAGGCACTGGCTCCTCTAAACATATAGACCATATCATTTACATTATTGATATTCCACGTACTAATGTCTCCATTGAACGCTGATGCACCATCGAACATACCATACATCTCAGTAACATTCGATACATCCCAATTATCTAAAGATTGGTTAAAAGATGAAGCATTAGAAAATGTTACCAACATAGTTGTAACACTAGATACATCCCAAGCTACATACTCTTCTGGAGTACCTTCATTGATCACTTTAGTATTGATGTTTTGATTAAAGGAAGTAGCGTCAAAAAACATGTAATTCATATTTTCTACACTACTAAGATCCCAGTTACTGATGTCACCATTAAAACTGCTGGCACCTCTAAACATATAAGATAAGTCAGTGACATTGGTTAAGTCTGGAATATCAGTCGCATTGTAAGTCATATTCGATGCATGTCCAAACATCTCTTTCATACTTTCCCATTGGATATCGCCCCATTGCTCTACGCTTTGAAGTTTGCCTGCATTTGCTTCACCACTACTCCACAAATTCATCCATGGAAAAGTCCCGCTAATACTCACCGTGTAGGTTCCTGCACTTGCATACATGTGAATAGGGTCAGGATCATCGCCAGTGATGGTCTCTGTAGTGCCATCGCCCCAGTCTATCGTAAAATTAAAATCGGTAATGTCTGCTCCGCCACTTGTTGGGATGGCGATGTATTCATTAGAACTGGTGGTTTGCCAGGTGGTGACAAAGGGTGCAAAATCACAATCTACTGCCGAACCCCCATCATCAATCGTCCAGCCATAAGTATCTATAATACTCTGGCGGGCATCTGCAGCGGCGCAAGAGTAGGTAGTTTCACCGAAGTTAGGCGAAAGACTGTTTGTTAATTCTAATTGACTCCAAGCTTGTAACAAAGCATCGTAATTAGCTGTAGATAGACTCATTACAAAACGCCCTAATCCAAATTCTTCTA
>NZ_FQTW01000003.1 GCF_900129035.1 Psychroflexus salarius
TCTTCTGAATAAATCTTTCGGGGCCCTAAACGCTTTCCGCTTTTTATCATCTTTAAAATGGGTTTAAAACGGTCAACCTATATCAGGGAGTGACAGTTTCATAATAGTTAGGTTTGATTATTTGTTAAATATATGAAAAATTTATAACAAAACCTTTAAAAATAAATTTTTTGACTAGCCATTTTTGAAGCCTATTAACAAAATATGCGGTGTAAAGGTCTTTTTCAAGTATGTTTCTATAAAAGCATCTGAGCTGAAGCAACTTACTTCTCTTCTTTAGGAAACGCCTTTTTATTAAAGACTAATAATAACCCAAAGCCGGTGCTAATGGCGGTGTCGGCAATGTTAAATACAGGCTCAAAAAACACAAAACGCTCGCCACCCCAAATCGGTAACCATTCGGGTAATATACCGTCGTATAATGGAAAATACAGCATATCGACCACGTTGCCTTTCAGCCATTCGCCATACGGTTGTTCAGCAAATAAAGTAGCAACCTGACCATAACTGCCGTCAAAAACAACACCGTAAAACACCGAATCGATAATATTACCCAAGGCGCCAGCAAAGATTAAAGCAATGGCCCAAGCTAAGACTTTTGGCTTATTTTTTTTAATTACATCTAATAGCCAGTAGCCAATAGCGACAATGGCAAATAAGCGAAACACGGTGAGGATAATTTTACCATAGCTACCAGGTATTTTTGCGCCCCAAGCCATGCCTTCATTTTCGATGAATAAGATTTTAAACCAAGAAAAGACTTCAACCGATTCGCCTAACCTAAAACTGGTTTTAATGTAAATTTTAGACAATTGATCTATAATTAGAATAATGGCAATAATTAGGCTGGCTTTCTTTAAATTCATCGGTTAAAAAATTGTAAGTTACAAATGTAATTTAATATTTTATTTTTTAGTCGCCGTGCTAAACTTCATTACTAAAATGTGCGGCAACCTTGTCTACAATAGTTTTGGCAAGTTTATAATTGCTTTCTTGCGTCCAACCAGCAATGTGTGGTGTTAAAATTACATTTTTAGCTTTCGTTAAATAGTTAAATTCGGCTGGTAAATTCTTTTGAGTAAAAAAGTCTTCAAAAGACGATTTTTCAAATTCTAAGACATCTAAACCTGCGCCTAAAATCTTCCCGGATTTTAAAGCTTCAACCAAATCTTTAGTGACAACAGATTTCCCTCTTGCGGTGTTGATAAGCCAAAAATTCTTTTTAAATCTCGAAATAAATTCAGCATTGACCATCTTTTCAGTGAGCTCAGTCAATGGCGTATGCAAACTCAACACATCTACATTTTCTTGTAAAGTTTGGAGGTCGACTTGTGTGGCATTCTCATCTGCAATGTTTTCTTTTATATCATAAAACAACACTTCACAGTCGAAGCCGCGAAGAACTTTCGCAAAGGCTTTTCCCATATTGCCGTAACCAATCAGGCCGATGGTTTTTCCTTCAATTTCAAGACCACGGTTTGCTTCGCGTTGCCACAATCCTGATTGTACCTCAACATGAGCCGTATGTAATTTATTAAACAAACTTAACAACAAACCCAAAGCATGCTCGCCAACGGCATTGCGGTTACCTTCCGGCGCATTAAAGCAAGTGATGCCCATTTTTTTTGCTACTGAAAGATCGATGTTTTCTAAACCTGCACCAACACGGCCGATAAATTTAAGTTGAGTGGCTTTTTGTAAAAAAGTAGCATCTAAAGGAAAGCGACTGCGAATAATCAAGCCTTGATAATCTTGGATTTTGGCTTCAATGGCGGTTTTTGAACTGTTATAATCCATGTGATTTTCAAAACCGAGTTGGGCTAAACCTTCAGCTAATGCAGGATGATTTTGATCGAGATGTAAAACTTTCATCAATATGTTTTAAGCAAATATAAAAGCTTTGTTGTTGAAAAGGTTTTAAATGAAAAAAATCCATCAAATTAATGATAGATTTTTATAGTAAAATTTCTTGTGTTTACTTAATAATCATTTTCTTGGTGATAATCTCACTACTACCACTTACCAAACTTTATAAATAAATCCCTGGTTCAAAATCAGCTTATGAAATTAATTAAATTAATTATATTTGATTAACATGAGTCATAATTATTTCACATATTTTTATTTGTCTTTTTCATTTCTAATAGTCTTAAATATTAATGCTCAAGTACCCACAACTGTTCCACTTGAACTCAGAGCTCAATTTAATGGACAATATGATTATGTCGTTATTGGTAATACATTAAATGAATTTGATAATTTATCTTCTCCACCTCCACCCTGTCAAATGCTTTCCCAATCATCTGCAGAATTATCACTTGAGCCTAATCAAAGCATAGTGGCTGCTTATTTATATTGGTCGGGTATCGGAGATGGTTTGTTTGATCCAGAAATTCAATTAAATGGGCAATCATTATTTGCAGACGAGATAAATGTTGTAGATCCACAACAGTTTAGTTTTAATTTTTACTACGGAAGCTTTAAAAATGTAACAAATCAAATAACATTAACTGGTAATGGAATATATACTTTTGATGATCTTGAATTGAACAATATAATAACTGAATACTGTGCTAACGGCATATATTTTAGTGGTTGGTCATTATTAGTCATTTATCAAGATTCTACTTTACCCACACAACAGATTAATATTTATGATGGTTTAGCTTCTGTTTATGGTTATGAAGATAATGCCTTTAGTGACATTAGTATAAATAATCTTAATATAGTGAATACTCAAAATGCAAGATTAGCATACTTAGCATGGAATGGAAGCCCTAATATATTTTTTAACGAAAGTATTTCTTTTAATGGCAATTTATTAAGCAACCCGCTTTTAAATCCTGTTGACAATCCCTTTAACGGCACTAACTCTTATACGGGAGCTACAGATTTATGGAACATGGATTTAGATGTGTTTGATATTTCTAATTTTATAGCTGTTGGAGATACAGATGCAACTTTGACATTTACGTCTGTACCAGAACGTTTTATTCAAAATGTGGTGACTGTGACCCGCTCAGAATTGCCTGATGCCACGGTACAATTAACTAACTTTTCGGGTATAGGTAATTGTAATGCGCAAAGTCTTAGCTTTGAAGCGACTGTTTATAATCTTAATTCCAGCGACCTTTTACCAGCCAATACGCCCGTTTCTGTTTTTGTGCTGGATGACAATAATGAAGAAGTATTTTTAGACACTTTTTTTACCCAAAATATCATTCCTGTTAACGGTTCTGAAACTCAGTTTTTAACGCTTGATATTCCTCCACAAATCCCAAATAACACAACTTTAATCCTAAAAGCAAATACGCTTGAAGATGACTCACAACCTATTAATGAAGCTAATGTTTTAAACAATAATTTTAGTGCTGACCTTATTATGCCACAAAGCCCAACAATTAACGATCAGCCTTTAACGGTCAATCTCTGTGATGATGTCAGTAATGGTATTTTTATTAATCTCACTGAGTTCGATAGCGATATAAAGATCAATCCTGAGCATGATGTGGTTTATTATCAAAGTCAAACTGATTTTGATAACAACTTGCCAATTAACCAACCCAATAATTTTTTAATCGATGCCAACACCACTCAAGTGATCGCTGAAGTAGTTGATCCAGTCTCTGGTTGCGCTTCTACTACGCAAACTATCATCACAATACAGGTAGCAAACATACCTATTATTGATTTTTACCAAGGTGAAGATTTAGTCATTTGTGTAGATTTTTTAACCAACACCATTATCAGTGCGCCCATACTCAACACCCAACTGAATGAAACTGATTATACATTTGAATGGTTTTTAGATGGTAACATTTTAAACTTTACAGGAAGCAGCCTTCAAGTGCAAGAAGCTGGATTCTATGAAGTTATCGTGACCGAGATTACAACCAATTGCCAAACCAGTTATGTAGCAGAAGTGATTGAAAGTTCAATTCCTGATTTTGAAGTTAATGTGATAGGTCAAAATTTTAATCAGAATAACAGCATCGAAATTACAAATATTCAAGGTGTTGGTGACTTTGAGTTTTCCGTCAATAGTCAAAATTGGCAAAGTTATCAAGGTGAAAGCCAGCTAATTTTTTCAAACTTACCTGGTGGCGAAATTCAAGTCATTGGCAGAAGTTTAGCCGGTTGTGGTCAAAACATCAAAAGCGTTTTACTATTAAATTATCCTGAGTTTTTTACTCCTAATAACGACGGATTTAATGATACTTGGTCGATTACAAATTTGCCCGATGCAAAAGTGTTTATTTTTGATCGTTATGGAAAACTTCTAAAAAAACTCGACTCCAGTAATAATACTTGGGACGGCACTTTTAATGGTAAAGCAATGCCAGCTAATGATTATTGGTTTATCCTAAACTATAAAGACCTTAAAACGGGTGAACCAAAACGTTTTAAAGCTAATTTTACGCTGAAAAGATAAAAAGGATTTAACTATTAAAAACAGGTAATCATTAGCACAATGATGATACTTGTTTAGACTTGATTTTTAGCGAAATCTACGTATCTTTGCGCCCTAAATTTGAGACGACATGCCATTAACAGAACAAGAACAGATTAGACGTGATAAACTAACTAAACTTCGCGAATTAGGGATTAATCCTTATCCTGCAGAAGAGTTTAAGTTATCGCACACATCTCAACAGATTAAATCTAATTTTAAAGAAGGTGAATCTGTAATTGTCGCTGGCCGACTCATGTCACGTCGTATTCAAGGTAAAGCCTCATTTGCAGAGCTACAAGACAGCGAAGGTCGCATTCAAGTTTACTTTAACCGAGACGAAATTTGCCCAGGTGAAGACAAAAGCTTGTATAACGATGTTTACAAAAAACTACTGGATATTGGTGACTTTATTGGGATTGAAGGCGAATTATTCACTACGCAAGTGGGCGAAAAAACCATTATGGTGAAAACCTTTAGCTTACTTAGCAAAGCTTTAAAACCTTTACCACTCCCAAAAGTTGATAAAGATGGTAACGAGTATGATGGCTTTCATGATCCAGAGCAACGCTACCGCCAACGCTATGCCGACTTAGTGGTCAACCCTAAAGTTAAAGAGGTTTTTGTCAAGCGTACCAAATTATTTAATGCCATGCGTTCATTTTTTAACGAACGTGATTATATGGAAGTCGAAACGCCTATTTTACAGTCGATTGCTGGTGGCGCCGCTGCAAGGCCTTTTGTAACACACCACAACGCCTTAGACATTCCTTTATATTTAAGAATTGCGAATGAATTATATCTGAAAAGATTAATTGTTGGTGGCTTTGATGGCATTTATGAATTCTCAAAAAACTTCAGAAATGAAGGTATGGACCGCACTCATAATCCAGAATTCACGGCTATGGA
This sequence comes from Psychroflexus salarius, assembly GCF_900129035.1. GTDB lineage: Bacteria > Bacteroidota > Bacteroidia > Flavobacteriales > Flavobacteriaceae > Psychroflexus > Psychroflexus salarius. The sequence continues at coordinate 5,360 of NZ_FQTW01000003.1, forward strand.
AATTTATGTATCCTACAAAGATTACAACTGGATGATGAATTTCACCGAGCAATTATTAGAACATTGCGCCTTAGCAGTAAATGGCACAACTGAAGCGCAGTTTAAAGAACATCATGTCGACTTTAAAGCGCCATACAAACGCATTACCATGACTGATGCGATTAAAGAATATACAGGTTTTGATATCACTGGAAAAAGCGAAGCCGAACTTCGTGAAGCCGCTTTAAATCTAGATATTGAAGTTGATGATACGATGGGAAAAGGTAAATTGATTGATGAAATTTTTGGTGAAAAATGTGAGCCTAATTTCATACAACCTACTTTTATCACCGATTACCCTAAAGAAATGAGTCCGCTGTGTAAAGAACACCGCGACAATCCAGGGTTAACTGAACGTTTTGAGCTCATGGTTTGCGGTAAAGAAATTGCCAATGCCTATTCTGAGTTGAACGACCCAATCGACCAGCGCGAACGTTTTGAAGAGCAACTAAAACTGGCTAAAAAAGGTGATGATGAAGCTAGTGAATTTATAGATGAAGACTTTTTAAGAGCTTTAGAATATGGCATGCCTCCAACTTCTGGACTTGGTATTGGCATCGATCGATTAATTATGTTTCTCACCAACAATCCATCGATACAAGAAGTCTTGTTTTTCCCACAAATGAAGCCTGAGCAGAAAAAAGTTGAGCTTAACGACGAGGAAAAAGAAGTGATGTCTTTACTTCAAAAGGAATCGCCACAAGACCTCAACAAACTTAAAGAAGCCTCTGGTTTAAGCAACAAGAAATGGGATAAGACCACTAAATCTCTACGAAAAAAAGCCCTAATTAAGATTGAAAAAACCGAAGAAGTTTTACGCGTAAGTTTGGCTTAAGCAAAGACTTGTTCTAGAATCGCTTTTGATTTAGGAATGCGAAATCCATCTAAGTGAATTTCGTAATAATACAGTAGCATATCTAAAAAATCTTGACGCTTTTTTTGGTGAAGATGAAGTGGTTGAAACAAATCTGAAGAATTTAAGCACTGTTCTAAAATTTGAACATTGCTGCCACTAATACAGTATTTAGATAATTCTTCAGATTGAAATGCACCTTCTATTAGGTTGAAGTAAGCATAGCCATTAGGATTAATTTCAGGGTAAAAGCCTAGAAATCGTGTTAGCTCGACCAAAAATTGTAAATGGAAATCGGCATAGGTAGTGGCTTGGTCCAAGTCTTGAAGACTGCTTTCTAAAAATTGATACAATGCAAGATTCTGTTCTTCTTCTTGTATGCTCAACTTCAATACTTCAGCTAAAAACATACACATGGTCGATTTGTAGATATTCTGCTGAAGGTTTTGAAGCGAAATGTGAGTTTTAGCTTCTTTAATAAATTGCATCGATTTGTTATCACGATAGGTAAAATCTAGTGCTAAACAAGATAAAAGCTGAAATTGAGATGACTTCAGCTTGGCACGTTTGGCTTTGCGAATTCCTTTTAAAAAGAAACTAATCACGCCTTTTTCTTTGGTAAATATGCTCACGATTAAATCGGCTTCGCTGTACTTAACCGTGGATAAAACAAGACCTGTGGTTTTAATTTGCATTAGCGAATAATCATGATTTTGGCCACCTTGGTTTCAACTTGGTCAGCGCCAGTAATAAGTACTAAATAAACACCTGAAGCTACCTTGTGCCGTCCAAAAGCCGTCGTATCCCATTGAATGGTGCCGCCATTAACAGTTTCTTCGTAAACCAAATTACCTGAAATATCTGTAATCTTAACATTAGCATCATCCATTAAACCATCAATAGTTACCAAGCCATTATATCCAGGCCGAACTGGATTAGGAAATACACGGACGTTTTCTAAATCTTCATTGCTACCCGTTATATTGGTATTGTAAGACACCAAGCCTTGTGTGGTTCCAAAATAAACAACGCCTGTGTCTTGATCAACACTTACCGAACGCACTGAGTTTGTAGGCAAAGGCGAATTATCTTCTGTAAAAATATTGAGCACCTCTTGACCATTTGCCGAGACCTGAACCACACCAGAATCGGCTGTGGCAATCCACTTATTATTTGCGCCATCAATGGCAATGTCGGTTATAAACTGCTCGAATAACAACTCTTGAGCGAGACCATCAACATCTTCAATAATGATAGGTGCTACTGTAACAAAAGGATCTTCTTCAAAAATACCAGCTGGCGAAAAAGCGACCCTTAAACCCACATTAGTCCCAATCCATAAACGATTATTTTGGTCAAACTCTAAGGCTGTGATTGATGGGTTTTCATTAAAAGCATCTGGAAAATCGACACCATCAATATTAGAGTTTATGGCGCCTGATTTTCCAGTAGCCGCTTCAAAAGCAATAACACCTGTTTTTAAACGAGGCAAAATAAGCATTACCTTGACGGTCTACGGCTATTTTACTGCTAGCTTCATTTGTGGCAGTTACAAAACTTTCAGAAGTGTCTAGCCCTTGAATAGTTCCTGAACTTGAAAGTTGTTTAAGCGGAAATTCAGATAATGAATTGGTAAAATACAAATCACCTTGATTATTAAAGGCAGATGCACCAATGCGATTATCATTAATATTTGAAGGCACACCTTGGATATTTGAGTTTGAAGCTTGATAGTGATTAACGACAACATCATCTTCAATTTCAAGTAGACCATCAAAATAACTGCTTAAAAAAACCCGATTGAAGTTTTGAGGATCGTAAGTGATATCAGAAAGTTCACGGGTTTGGTCTAAATCTTCAAAACTTAAATTAAACCATTCTCCGTTTCTAAAATGACTTGCACCACGAGATGTTAGAGGAAATGGGTTAAAAAACTGGGTATATTCGCCATAAACACACCAAATATGCCCAGGTTGCACTTCTACACTAAAAACCTTATTTGATAAAGGTCCGTCTGGTGTAATGTTAACAAAATCAGTTTGATTTTGATCGGAAATTTTTAAGACGCCTAAATTACGGTCGGCTAGGTACAAACCGTTATTTAAGCTTACGGCAGTGTTTAAATCAAGGTTGGTTTCAGGCAGGTCACTTACAAAGAACTGCAGGTTAAAATTAGCATCGTAAACTTCAACTTGGCCTGGAAAGCAAAGCACGATTTGGTTTTGTTCGGCTCTAAAGTCTCTAACTTCTTGCGGAAAAGCTTCAACTAAACTCAAATTAGTTCCGCTTAATTCAAACAAACGATTATCAAAACGCATGGCGAAAAGCTGTGTTTCAGTCGCTTGGATTTGTTTCCAACTGCCTGAACCTAAACTTTGCCACTCATTAAAATCGACTAAGTCAGGGTTGTTAACAGCTGCATACCTGATTCCGCCTGTGGTTGAAGCAGCATAAATTGTGTTATTAAAGACTTGTGTCTGGTTAATTTGTAGTTGAGCAGCATTATTTCCGATAAAAAAGGAGTCGCCAAACTCTAAGTTTTCTAAATTGTAAACGGCTATGCCAAAATCGGTTGAAATATAGAGCTTATTTTCATATTCAAAAAAATGGTTAATGCGCTTTTGGCTGGGTGAAATACTTACTTTGTTGAGAATATCAACTACAGAAAAGACATTTTGATTATTATCCATCACTAATTGAATGAGTCCAGATTCGTAACCTAAAACCGTTAATTGAAAGCTATTAGAGTGATAAATAGCTGAAATTTTTTCGCCAGATAAACCGTTAATAGTTGAAGTGGTTTCGGTAAAAGTATTAATGGTGTTATAAGTGAAGTAAGCGTTCTCGGCCGCAGCATAAATATTTTGTGGTGAAGTACTTAGCCCAGAGGCATTGAAGTATGAAAAATGCCCTTCCCAATTTTGATTAAATTCTTGTGCATTGCTATAGCTAAAAGTAAAAATACAGCAAATAAAATAGAGGTTTAACTTCATACTTAATTAACTTAAAAAGTGTACAAATATTATAAAAAAAGCCCGACCAAAGTCGAGCTTTTTTAAATTTATACTATTGTGAAATTAAACAGCGCCTTGAGCAAGCATAGCATCGGCAACTTTTACAAAGCCAGCGATATTTGCACCTTTAACGTAATTAACTGGTGCTTGGTCTTGACGACCGAATTTTACACAAGCTTCGTGAATATCACTCATGATTTGCTTTAGTTTGTTATCTACTTCTTCAGCAGTCCAATTGTAACGCATAGAGTTTTGCGACATTTCGAGTCCAGAAACGGCAACACCACCAGCATTTGAAGCTTTTCCAGGCGCAAAGATAACACCTTCTTTATGGAAATGTTCTACAGCTTCAGGTGTACATGGCATGTTAGCACCTTCTGTAACAATTTTTACTTGTTTATTAACGAGCTTGTAGGCATCGTCTTCATTTAATTCATTTTGTGTGGCACATGGCAAAGCAATATCAATTTCAGTACCAACATCCCAAGGTTTTTTACCTTCAAAAAATTCAACATGATCAAATTCTTCAGCCATTTCGTGAATTCTACCACGTCTTTCGTTTTTGAGCGCTTGTAAAAAGTCGAATTCTTTAGAGTGGAAGCCATCTTTACTGTAAACAAATCCTGATGAGTCAGATAAAGTAACAACAATAGCACCTAACTGGATGGCTTTTTGGAAGGCATATTGCGCAACGTTTCCAGAACCAGAAATAGCTACTTTTTTACCTTTTAAGTCGTCATTATTACGTTGAAGCATTTCTTGCGTGAAATAAACAACGCCGTAACCAGTAGCTTCTGGTCTAATTAGTGAACCACCAAAAGAGAAGCCTTTACCAGTTAAAATACCTGTAAATTCGTTTTGTAATCGTTTATACTGGCCAAACATAAAGCCAACTTCTCTAGCGCCAACGCCAATATCACCAGCAGGAACATCGGTATTTGCACCTATATGTCTGTAAAGCTCGGTCATAAAGCTTTGGCAAAAACGCATGACTTCATTGTCTGATTTTCCCTTAGGATCAAAGTCTGAACCGCCTTTTCCGCCACCCATTGGTAAGGTTGTAAGGCTGTTTTTGAAAACTTGTTCAAAAGCTAAAAACTTTAAGATACTTAAATTAACCGATGGATGAAATCTAAGTCCGCCTTTATAAGGACCAATAGCTGAATTCATTTGAATTCTAAAGCCACGGTTAACTTGAATTTGACCTTGATCGTCTAGCCAAGATACGCGAAACATAACCACGCGTTCTGGCTCGACCATTCGCTCTAAGAGCATTTTATTTTGATATTTTTCGTTCTCCTGTATAAAAGGAATTATTGTTTCGGCAACCTCTTCAACAGCTTGAAGAAACTCAGGTTGGTGAGCGTTACGCTCAGACACCTTTTCTAAAAAATCATGAATTAAATTTTCCATTAAACCAATTTTAATAGTGTTTAAATTAAATATTTAGCAAAGTTACTATATATTTTTAAGGATATGATAATTTGAAGTCTTAAAAAAGGCGGCTTATTAAACTTTTTCAATTTTACGCAGTTCATAATTTTATTTTTTGGCTAATTAAAGTTTTATATATTTGTCGAACTAATTACAGTATTATGAAAACCAATCTTTTACGAATCATCCTAATCTTAATTGTATGGTCAAGTTTCAATACTTCAAAAGCACAACAACTTAACCATGAATTAGGTGTAATGATAGGTCCTGTAGGTTTTAGAGGTGACTACGGTGAGCGTGGTGATGCCGAAACAAACTTTGGTAATACAGGCTTTGGCATAGGTTTAAGTCATTACTTAAATTTTGCATACAGTTCACGCTATAACCGTTATTTTAACCAGCATTTCAAAGTAAGAACTCAACTTAGCTTTCATAAAACCAATCTTGAACATTATGGCGTTTATGTGAATGGTGGTAGCGATAATGCGTTTAAACTTCGCGCTATGACAGGTAGCGCATCTGTGTTTGAAATTGGTACAGGTTTGGAATGGTATTGGAAAGATATTAGAGAATTTGAAACAAGCGCTAACCAAATCACGCCTTATGCCGGCTTAGGGATTGGTGTAGCTTTTGCCAACCCTAATAATGAAACCAGCTTACCTGGCCGTTTGGGTTCTATTGATAATACTTGGCCAACATTTTTATGGGATCAAGGTGAAGAACCAAGAATTTCAAACACCAACATAACAACTGGCGCTCTAAATTTTCAACTTGGTGCTAAAATCAAATTAGATGAGATGAGTGAGCTTAACTTAGAAGGCCGCTGGCACGTTTATTTTGATGATATGGTTGAAGGCCTTAACCCAAGCAGTGGAAACAAGTATAATGATTGGATTTTTTGGGTAGGTATTGGTTATATTCAATACTTGTAAATTTAAAACACCCAAACTATTAGCACTTTTTAATTAGTCATTTAAATTTAAAATACTACTTCACTCATAAATTTTAGTTGAAATTTATTAAGATTTATTGTCATGTTATTAAAATTTAACCTTAAAATTTCTTATTTATAGCAATTTTTATAGGTGTCTAGCAATTTTAAAAGCACTTAATTTTCTCATAGTCATATCTTTGCATTTGATAAAGATGATATCGATTAAAATTTTAAATATGAAAACAATATTACCTAACAAATTGTTTTTAAGTTTTGTTTTTGGTTTTTTACTATTAAACAGTTTTCAAACTTTTGCTCAAGCAGAATGTAATTCACTAACTACATCTGTTCGTCAGCTCGGCGATGGACCTGTTGATGACACACAAAATATTAACTTATCATCATTAGGAGTAAGTATAGGTGATCAAATCACTGTATCAAATCTACTTGCTGACGGAGATATGGATGGCGGTACAGAAGTATTTAGTCTTTCTATTAACGGCGGAACTGCTATTACGGGATTGCAAACTGGTTTGCAGTGTAACGGAACACTAGCGCCTTTAACGGCTCCAATTTTCGAAACTGTTAGCGTTATTGACATTGGTGGTGGTACACCTGGTGTAAGTTTACGTATACAATATGATAGTGTTATAAATTTTTGCTCACCAACATTTGAATATACGGTTGATATAGAATATTGTGAAGAAGACGGCGCTTTAGAATTTGCACAAGGTGATGGTAACCCTACTGGAAATGGCCCAATACAGTCAACCTCTATCCGGTTTAGAAATAACCAAGATAATCCTGCAGCTAACACTTTCTCTACTTATACGCCTGAACTAAATGCAGATTTTAATCTCACTAATCACCAATATAATTTCTCAGGATTAGCAGCTTCAGCAACAGGTGCCATTGGTTATACGACTGCTGCTAACTCAATACTTGAAGATATGAACGTATTTGGTGGCGCTGTTAATGAATATTTCACCTCTTATAACTCTGTAGCAGGTTCAGGAATAGCTGTAACAGAAAATCAAGGTGTCCAATTTATGGCTATCTCATCAACCTTAAATGGTGGTCCTGCTACTTCAAGCCGTGTTCAAATGTATGATATCGAAATTAGCTTTGATCGTCCGGTTGATAATCCTATTCTTCATATTGCAGGTCTAGGAGGCGCCTCAGGTGGAACTAATTTTTCAGTAGAATTTGACGTTGTGAATACCAATACTAGCGTAACACTTGAACGCTTATCAGGAACAACACCTTTTGAAGTGGTTGGAAACCAAATTAATCATGCCGATGCAAGTCCTGGCGCTACAGGTGCAACAGCTGGCTCGGGTTCTGTTCGTTTAAATGGTGAAGGCTTAACAAGTTTAACTTTAAGAACATATTTACGTGGTAATGGCTCTGGTAGCTGGTCAGCCAATACAACTGATCCTGCAGGTGATGCCTTCTATTTAGGGTTTTCAGTTGGAGAGTCTAATTTAGAAATTTCTTCTTCTGTAAGTAACACTACACCTGACCCAGGAGATAATGTTACCTTTACATTTACCGCTGAAAATTTAGGAACTTCTAATGCTACAGGCGTTAATCTAGATGCACTCTTACCAGATGGCTATAGTTTTGTAAGTGCCAGCCCAAGTGTTGGGTCCTATGATTCTGGTACAGATTTATGGACACTTGGCGATCTAGACTTTGGCGACACTGAAACACTTGAAGTTGTCGCTACGGTAAATGCCACTGGCGATTATGTTTACTCAGCTACCATTGATGGTGATTTACGTGACCCTGATGAAACTAATAATACGACAATACCGTCTATTACTGTGCAATTAGATACAGATGGTGATGGCGTTTTAGATCCAGACGACTTAGATGATGATAATGATGGTATTTTAGATGTTGACGAATGTAATGCTGTAGAAACAGTTGGGGAATTAAGTTATGAATTGTATGACAGTGCGCCAAGTGGTCTAACGGTAGACAACATTCCTTCTACAGGAGCGGATGAAACTGGAACAATTTCAGATTTTGATGTAACATCACTTGCCAATGCTGCAACTGGTAGTGCTGAAACCTTCTCAATTCGCTATACTGGAAAAATTAAAATTGCAACTGCTGACACGTATACTTTTTATACAAATTCAGACGATGGATCTAAATTATTTATTGACGGCGTAGAAATAGTCGATAACGATGGTGATCACCCAGTACAAGAAGAGTCGGGCGTTGTAAGTTTAAGTGAAGGTTTTCACAGCATTGAGATATTGTATTATGAAAATGCTGGTTTAGAAGTTTTAGAAGTTTTATATGAAAGTCCTTCAATTTCAAAAACATCTATTCCTTTTTCAATTTTATACTCATCGCCAGAACCGTGCGTTGATACCGATGGTGATGGTATACCTGATAATCTAGATTTAGATTCTGATGGTGATGGTTGTAGTGATGCTAATGAATATTACGAAAGCAATAATGCTGACGGTGGAGATGATGGCGTATTCGGAACTGGAACACCAAGTGTAGATTCAGACGGTTTAGTTATTGCCGCTGGTTATGATGGTACAAATCTTTCATCAGTAACTGATGATACGGTAGTTAGTGGATGTGATTTTATTCAAGATGTTGCAGGTGACTGGTCAACAGCTTCCAATTGGAATTTTGACCTCGTACCAACCTTAGATAATAATGCTATTATCCGAGCTAATTCAACTGTTAGCTCTAATCAAGCGGTTAACAACCTAATTGTAGACCCTACATTTACCGTTAGTGTTAATGACGGAAATACTCTTAATGTAAAGGGTAACCTCACTAATAATGGTGATTTCGACGGTGATGGTTATGTCGTATTTGATGGCAATTCTGCTCAATCAATCGATGGTGATGGTTCCGACGCTGGTAGTTTTACTAATATTCGTGTTAACAATTCTGCTGGTGTTACACTTACTGATGACGCCGATTTATTTGAAACTTTAGATTTAGATAATGGTGACTTTAATATTCAAAGTGGTGATTTCTTAACTTTTAAAAGTAATGCATCTGGAACTGCTGTTTTATCTGAAGTAGCTTCAGGTAGTACTATTTCAGGATGTGTTATTGTTGAACGTTATATCCCTGCTAGTAATCGTGCCTTTAGATATACCGCAGCTTCTGTTAACACAACGGTTACCTGTGGTAAAGAAACGATTAGAGATAACGTTCAAGAAGGCAATAGTGTCTCTAATATTGATGATTATACAGGAACTAGTGAAACACCTGGATTTGGAACTCACGTAACTGGCTCTACGGTTGGTGCTAATGGCTTTGATGCCACCATCACTGGAAACCCATCTATGTTTAGCTGGGATGAGGCAACACAACAATGGGGTTCTGTACCTAATACAGATACACAAAGCTTTAATGTCGGTGATCCTTATTCATTATTAGTAAGAGGTGGCCGTGAACTTGACTTAAGAGTAAATAACTTTCAATTAGGCTCTGCAACAACGCTTCGCTTTACTGGTGAATTAGAAACTGGTGATGTAAATGTCACTAACCTTGCAACTGATATAGATCAATATAGCTTGGTCGCTAATCCATATCAAGCACAAGTTGATATGAAAGCTTTACTGGAAAGTTCTGATGCTAACAATTTAAGCTCATCTTTTATGTATATCTACGACCCAACACTTGGTACACGTGGTGGATATGCAACTGTTGACTTAACCACAACTAACGGATCGTCTACGCCTTCTGGTTCTGAGGCTAATAAGTTTTTGCAACCTAATCAAGCCTTTTTTATCAAAAATACAGCAGCCGCTCCAAGCCTTACATTTAAAGAAACTTATAAAAAAGCGGTTGATCAAAGTTTGACTAACGAAACCTTTAGTATTGACCAAACTAGTGTAATTACTGCTAATCTTAAACGCGCGCACGACAATAGCTTTAAGCTCGTTGATGGTATTAAAATTATGCTTAACCAAAACTTTGATAATACCGTCTTAAATAACGACGCTCCAAAATTTTGGAATTCTGATGAATCAATCGCTATTGAACATAACAATAACTGGTTAGCCGTTGAACGTAGACAAATCCCTGAACCTAATGAAAGTATTCAACTATTTATCTGGGATTACAAAAACACCGACTACCAGCTTGAACTTAAACTTGGTAACCTTGATCAAACACAGATTAAATTAAAAGATCATTACACCAATGATATCGTCGAATTACCAACAAGTCAAGCTTTTACTTACAACTTTACAGCGAATTCAAGTATTCCTGAAAGTGTCTCTAATACTAGATTTGAATTGATTTTTGAGCAAGTGAGTTTAAACACTAATGAGCTCACTGAAAACAACATTAGCGTTTATCCTAATCCTGCCACTGATATACTGCATATCGATATCCCACAAATCGCTGGCCAGGAAGTTACCCTAGAATTAGTTGATATGGCTGGAAGACAGATTTCTAAAGAAACACTAACAGCTCAAACCAACACGATCTCTACAAAGGCAGTCCAAAATTTAAGCGCTGGTGTCTACAATGTCAATATTCAATTCAACGATAATAGCTTCAACAAGAAAATTATTGTTAAATAAATTCAATTTCAGCAATTAACATTAAACTTTAGTGCATTTTAGTTGTCATAAAAATCTACATGATAACTAAAATGCACTTTTATGTTTAAAAAAATTATTTATTTATCATTTGTAGCAGTTTTAATGCTTTCGTTTAATTCCTGTTCTATTTTTAAGGGAAAAACAAAAGCTAAATCTTCTGCAAATGCTCAAGCAAAAAGGCCTTCTAAGGGCGACATTAAGCCTTATTCTAAGGTAATTACCAAATCAGCCAAAACAGACAAAGGACTTTTCGATGTTCACCAAGTCAAGGATAATTACTTCTTTGAAATTCCAGACTCACTTTTTAATCGGGAAATGTTAATGGTTACAAGAATCGCTAAGACCGCTCGCGGCATCGGTTTTGGTGGTGGTAAACAAAACGAACAAGTATTAAGATGGCAGCGAAAAGGTGATAAAGTTCATCTAAGAGTTGTTTCGTATCAAGTTGTTGCTAATGATTCTTTACCTGTTCATGAAGCTGTTGTTAACTCTAATTTTGAACCTATTTTATACAGCTTCGATGTGAAAGCTTATAAAAAAGACTCTATCAATAATAACACTGTTGTTGATGTAACTAAATTGTTTACTGATGATGTGCAAGCAATAGGTTTACAGAAAAGAAGCCGAAGACCTTATAAAATTTCGCGCTTAGATAAATCAAGATCTTACATAGACACGATTAGAAGCTACCCTAAAAATATTGAAATTAGACACGTTAAAACCTATAATGCTGGCCAACCACCATCTAACTCAAGTACAGGTTCTGTGTCTTTACAATTCAGCAACTCGATGATTTTATTGAGTAAAGAACCTATGGAACGTCGTTACTTCGACCAACGCGTCGGTTGGTTTACAAGTCGCCAAACCGATTATGGTCTTCCGGCACAAAAGTCTAAAACAGTTGAATACCTTGACCGCTGGAGACTAGAAGTGAAAGAAGAAGATATTGAAAAGTTTAAGCGAGGTGAATTAGTAGAACCTAAAAAACCTATTGTTTATTATATTGATCGTGCCACACCTCAACAATGGCGTAAATACATCAAACAAGGTATTGAAGATTGGCAAGTAGCCTTTGAAGCGGCAGGTTTTAAAAATGCCATTATCGCTAAAGATCCACCTACTAAAGAAGAAGATCCAGATTGGAGCCCAGAAGATGTTCGCTATTCAGTTGTACGCTATTTAGCTTCTCCAATACCTAATGCTAATGGTCCACACGTCTCAGATCCGCGTTCTGGTGAAATATTAGAATCAGACATTAATTGGTATCATAATGTAATGACTTTACTAAGAAACTGGTTTTTTGTACAAACAGCAGCAATTAATCCAGAAGCTAGAGGTGTTGAGTTTAAAAATGAAGTTATGGGGCGTTTAATACGTTTTGTATCGGCTCATGAAGTTGGTCACACTTTAGGCTTACCACATAACATGGGTAGTAGTGTTGCTTATAAAGTTGAAGATTTACGTGATCCAGAATTTACTAAAAAATATGGTACTGCGCCATCTATTATGGATTATGCAAGATTTAACTATATTGCTCAGCCAGGTGATGGCGATGTGGCCTTAATGCCAAACATCGGTCCTTATGATAAGTACTCTATTAAATGGGGTTACCGCCCAATTTTAGATAAAGTTGGTAAAGAAGAAAAACCTGTTTTGGATCAATGGATTTTAGAAAAAGCTGGCAACCCAATGTACCGTTTTGGTAAACAACAAATCGGTGGTGTTATTGACCCTAGTTCACAAACTGAAGATTTAGGAGATGACTCCATGCGCGCATCTGAATTGGGTATTGAAAACTTAAAACGTATTGTCCCAAATTTAATCGAGTGGACAGCTGAAGACGGTAAAAACTATGATGATTTAGAAGATTTATACAGTCAAGTTTTTGGTCAATATAACCGCTACATGGGTCATGTTACTGCTAATGTTGGTGGTGTTTATGAGTATTACAAAACTTATGATCAAGATGGCGCTGTATACGTTCATACACCTCGTGATAAGCAAGTAAGAGCAATTGAATTTTTAAATGAACAACTATTCGAGACACCACAATGGCTACTTGATGATGAAATTTTTAATAAAATTCAATTTGATGGTTATGTGGAACGCTTAACAGCTTACCAAGAACGTACATTAGATAACTTACTTGATTTTGGGCGTTTTGCTCGTATGATGGAAAATGAAGAATTAAATGAAGACGCTTATTCAGCTCTTGAAATGATGGGCGACTTAAGAGAAGGCTTATTTAAAGAGTTAAGGTCAGGACAAACTATTTCACGTGCTCGACGTAACTTACAACGTTCTTACATTAAACGTATGCATGAACTCATGACCGAAGAGCAGCGTTCTATCCCTTCACAATATAGAGCTTACATCAACCAAAGTAATATTGATGTTGAAACAAGTGATATTAGACCATTAGTAAGAGGCGAACTTAATAGCTTACTTAGAGATTTAAGACGTGCTGCTAGACGTACTAATGATACGATGACACTTTACCACATTAGAGACGCCGTAAAACGCGTAGAAAATATTTTAGATCCTAAAGATTAAGTTTTTTTCATGATTAGTTAGGTTAGTTAGTGAAACGCCCGCTGTAATAATAGCGGGCGTTTTTTATGAAAAATGCTTTAGGTAACCAACGCTGATTGCTCCCAGGTTTGCTTTAATTGATGCAGACTATTAAACAAGTCACTAAAATTATTAATCACGTAATAATCTTCTTGCATCACATCTGTCCTAAATGGCTTATTGATAATCTCGTTAATATCATAAGTGTGAAAATTAGCGGCTTGTTCATCAATTTGATTGGTTTCACCAAAAGAAGATAAAATCCCAGCACCATAAGATTTAATTTTAGCATCTTCTTTTAGCACCCCAAATTCAATTGTAAACCAGTACAGACGTTGCAGTTGAACAAGCTTTTCTGAGTCATTTAAATATTGGCAACCTAATTTACCAAACTCATGTACAAATTCTGAGAAGATAGGATTTGATAATAACGGAATGTGCCCAAAGATATCATGAAACATATCAGGCTCTTCTAAATAATCTAGACTATCTTTAGAGCGCAACCAAGTTGAAGAACAAAAGGTTTTTTGGGCAAGTAACTGAAAAAAATCTTCAACTTCAATTAAACCTGGCACCACTTTAATTTCCCATTCAGTTGAAGTTTTAAACCATTTGTTTACCTTTTCAAAATCAGGAATTTCATTTACATTCAACACAGGAGACATCACCTCTAAAGCATCAATATAGGCAGTAGATGCTTTGTTAGGAATGTTTTTTAACTGGCGTTGAGCAAGTGTTTTCCACACCCATAAATCGCTTTCAGTGTAATTTTTCATGTTTTGTTTCATAATTATAGAGCATAAAAAAATCCCGATTCAATTCAGAATCGGGATTTAGATTAATGTATTAAGGTTAAGCCATCACATTATCAACCGATTCTGGTCTGAAACAGTATAATAATAGTAATAAGCTTGTTGATTAAATTTCATATTTACAAATGTAAACGACTCTTTGTAATTGACTAATTAACCATTGTTAAATTTTTGTTTTGAAGAGTTATTTTGAGAGAACTCATTTAATTTAAGGTTATTAAGCATTTTCTTAGCTTGATTTTCAAGGTAGTTTTGAAAATAAACTTTAGACCTGTTTTGCGTATGACTTAATACAATGTAAGTTAACTCGTCTTCAGGAAAGTAATGTAAGCCATTTCTAAAGCCATCCCATAAGCCGTCATGGTAAATTTCAATTTCACCAGATGAATTTACACGCGTTCTAAAACCCATGCCATAATCATATTGCTTAAAAGTATCAAGGTTGAACATTTGGTGAACTGAAGCTTTAGAGAGTAATTTGTAATTTTTTAGTTGTTTAAACCAGATCCACAAATTATTTGCTGTGGTATGAATACCCTTATCACCTAAAGCGCCATTATGAAAACTTGGTGGTAAATTTATATAACTTCGACCATAAGGTTGAAAAGCCGTAATTACATTTTCTCTTGAACGGTTTTGAACGCCAACGTAAGTTTCGTCTAAACAATGTGGACTAAAAAAATGTTGTTGTAAAAAATCTCTAAAACTTTGGCCACTTAGTTTCTCGGTTAAGGCTACTAAAATGGCGTAATTAGTATTATTATAATCAAATCGGCTACCAGGTCTAAAGCTTAAACTGCTCTGGTGCTGGTTAATCAACTCTAAAACTTCAAATTGGTCAGGCGCTTTTTCTTGATGCCAATAAGCTTCAGTTAAATTCATATAATCCCAAAGACCAGAAGAATGCTTCAATAAATCACGCACTTGAATATTTTCAAATTTAAATTCTGGAAAGTAATTCACTAAGGCTTGGTTGATGTCAACTTTACCTAATTCAGCTAATTTTAAAACAGCAGCTGCCGTAAATTGCTTACTTACTGATGCCAGTTCAAATGAAATATCGGTGGTCAGTAAGTCTTTAGCCGTAGGATCTTTGTAGCCATAAGCCTTTTCAAAAATAACTTGATTTTTATAGGCCACTAAAACGACGCCATTAAATCGACTACGCTTAGCTTTATAATCTAGCTTATTCTCAAAGCTTACAAGCTTATTGGAAAGGATCGATTTATAATTAAACTTAGGTTTTTTTTCTGGCTTTACTTCATCAAACACAAGCTTTGAAGCTTCTTTAGCATTTTTATTAACCGTGGCATGACTAAAACTATAGTTTATAAACACTGCTACAATAAGCATAAAGGCGATGAGCAGTAAAATTCGGCGCTTATTCTTTAACATAAACAAAACTTGAACGCCAAATATACATAAACTTAACCTAATATTATTTTGACTTAACATTCTAATCTTGTAATGAATATTGTACAAGACGGCTGAATTGCTAAATTTGTACATTTAGTATAAACCGGAGGCCAAAAGACCATTAATTATGTTAGATGTAAAACAAATTAGTACGCATAAAGACGCTTTTATAAAAGCGTTGAAAAAAAGAAATTTTAATGCCGAAGATCTCTTTGAAAAGCTCTTAAAACTTGATGAAGAACGCAGACAAACCCAAAAACAATTAGACGATACTTTAGCAGAATCTAACCAGCTATCTAAAGAAATTGGCGCGTTGTTTAAACAAGGAAAAGCCGATGAAGCTAATGCTATTAAAGAAAAAACAGGGGCTTTAAAAGAAAACTCTAAGCAGTTAAACCACAAAATGGAAAGCCTTTTAACTGAGCTTCAAGATTTGCTTTACACCATACCTAACGTGCCTCATGAGTTAGTACCTGCAGGACAAACTGAAGATGATAATCAAGAAATTTACAGCAAAGGCGATATCCCAAAACTAAGCCATAAATCCTTACCACATTGGGAGTTAGCTAAAAAGTACGATTTAATCGATTTTGAGTTAGGTAATAAAATTACAGGCGCAGGGTTTCCCGTATTTAAAGGCAAAGGCGCTAAATTACAGCGTGCGCTTATTACTTATTTTCTAGATAAAAATACCGATGCGGGCTATCAAGAAGTACAAGTACCGCTTTTAGTCAATGAAGCTTCGGGTTATGGCACCGGACAATTACCTGATAAAGAAGGCCAAATGTATCATGTTACTGGTGATAATCTATACCTGATTCCAACTGCTGAAGTGCCTATCACTAATATTTTTAGAGGTAACATGCTTAATGAAAGTGAATTGCCTATTCAACTTACCGGCTACACAGCTTGTTTTAGACGTGAAGCAGGTAGTTATGGCGCTCACGTTCGCGGACTAAACCGTTTACATCAATTTGATAAAGTTGAATTAGTAAACCTCACCACACCTGAACAATCTTACCAAATGTTAGATGACATGGTAGAGCACGTCAAAGACATTTTAGACGAGTTGAAGTTACCTTACAGAATATTAAGACTTTGCGGTGGCGATTTAGGATTTACATCGGCATTAACCTACGATTTTGAAGTCTTTTCTACGGCACAAGACCGCTGGCTAGAAATCTCATCTGTATCTAATTTTGAAACCTTTCAAGCCAACCGACTAAAAATACGTTATAAATCGGCCAATCAAAAAAAGCAACTTGTGCATACGTTAAACGGAAGCTCATTAGCGCTACCAAGAGTTATCGCTGGTATTTTAGAAAATTACCAAACCGATGAAGGTATAAAAATACCTGAAGTATTAGTACCTTACACAGGTTTTGAGTGGATCAAGTAGAGGTTAAACATTAATATAGTTTATCATCTTTAGCTGAAGTATTATATTTTATATCATGCAACTTTAAGTTTAATGTACATTATTTCAAAATTTTATGCACATTACTTTGTGAATTAATGTACATTATTTTAATTTTTAATGTACACCATTTAGCTGAATAATGTACATTAAAAAATCTATTACTTACGAAGACTTTAAATAATACCTATAGGTATGCCGAAACTTACTAGTAATTTAAAATAATTTTTATTGAAAAGATTGATTATTGAGACATCATAGAAAGGCTTAAACATTTTTTAAACAAAGGTTCACTTATGCCGATTTTTAAGTGATTCAACCAATTTCTCAATGTAGACTTTTCGTTTGATCAGTTGGCTAATTTCAGCCTCGAATGATTTGGTGTTGCTTATTTTAGGAAATGCTAATCTATTTTTAGCTAATGAATTAGAAATTAAAATATTGAAATAATTATAGCTTAAAATCACTTTTTGCAACACATTGGTTTCAATCACTTGAAAACCTATTTTTTGAGCTGTTCTTTTATTAATCACATAACTTGTGCCTTGAATTTTCATTGATGGATTGTTTTCATGTGTTTCGATGAGTGATAATAATCCAATAAGGTATTGGCGAATGACATAATTTGTGCGTTGTTTTCCAGTCATATTCCAGTCAATTACAAAGTAGTAATCAAATAAAGTTCCACCATGAATTTTTATAATGTTGTTTTTAGGACTTTCAGCAATAAATAAAGACGAATAATACTGCATTTTCCCGCTTTTTTTAAGAGATGGCATATCAAAAAATGGCGCAATAATAGATAGTAGTATGGCGACAAATAAAGCACCTATAAAATAAAATTGAACATAAATCACAACAGCAAGTAAAAGCGTTAAAACCACAAGCGAAGATAAAGCAAGTACAATTTGAAATGTGTTTTGTTCTTTTTTGGTTTTATTATAAAACTTGTGATTCATCTTAATTTAGTTTTGATGTGATATTTAAGTATTGATCGATAAAAATTTATTGACTTCAAGAAATAAATTGCGTTTCACTAACAAACTAGGCCAAATTAAATTAAAATCTTGTTTGGTTTTAATGGTTATGTTATAGAAATGCTTAATTTGAAGCACTCTTATTAATCCACAAACATACTGATTGCTAAGCAAAATTTAAATTGAAACCAACCGATTAAGTTTTTATAATTTACAAACTGATGACACATTTATTCAAATACAAACGCTTACAAACGACTATAAAGGTAAGTAAATAGTTATTAGACGAATACAACTTCAATCATCTATCATCTTTGTCTCGTTGTTTAGTCACAACAGGTTCAGATAGTCTGAATCTATTTATTAAATCATTTTAAATATTTATCGTTATGAGCACGTTAAAAAATTCAGTACAATTAATGGGACACTTAGGACAAGATCCCGAAGTCGTCAATTTAGATTCAGGTAAAAAGCTGGTCAAATTTTCTTTAGCTACCAATGATTATTACACTAAAAAAGATGGTGAAAAGGTTACTTCTACCGACTGGCACAATATTGTTGCTTGGGGTAAAACCGCGGACATCATCGAAAAATATGTAACTAAAGGTCGTGAAGTGATTGTAAGAGGTAAGCTTAGTTCACGGTCTTATGAAACAAAAGAAGGTGATAAACGCTACATTACAGAAGTTGTCTGTGACGAAGTTGTTATGACTGCCCAAAAAGGATAAGTTAGCCTTAGCAATGATTATAAACAAATTCTTAAAATAAAAAGCTGCCCATCATAGGCAGCTTTTTTAAGTTGTTGCTTTTGGGTAAAGCGATGTAGACATTTTAATGGTTTTATAATTAACTGCTTTTTCACTTTTATTTTCTAAACGCCGAATAAGCAGCTCTGTAGCCTCTCGGCCAATATCTTCAGCATTTTGATTAATATATGACATCTGCGGGAATGATAAATACGAAGTTTCCTCATCACCAAAACCTATAATTGCAATATCTTTTGGGACTTTAAAGCCTAGATCTTTGGCAATATTAACGCACATAATTCCCGATGTATTATCAGCTGAAATAACTGCATCAATATCTTGACTTAATAAAAAACGCTTAATATCTTGATGCGCCTCATCTTTTTGATCAATCGTTAAGATTAACTGGTCGTTTGTAGGTAAGCCATTTTCAATTAATGCTTTTGTATAACCTTCTTGACGTAAACCACCAATTTCTAAATGAGCAATATCGCTTACAAAAGCAATTTTTTGTCGTCCACTTTCAATTAAGTATTTAGTAGCGTTGTAAATGGCTTGTTGGTCGTCTATGACTACTTTATCACAATTAATTTTTTCAGAAACCCGATCAAACAAAACAATAGGTTGTTTTATAGAGTGTGATGTTTTTAAATGATTAACGTGATTTTTTTCAAGAGTTTCTGTCGCTAAAGACATAATAAAACCATCAACACGACCATTGGTAAGCACATTGATACTTTGCTGTTCGTTTTGGTAGCTCTCATGACTAATACAAACAATCGTATCATAAGATTTTTCACTGGCTGCTTTTTCAATACCAAACAATACTTTTGCAAAAAAATGATTTAATATATCTGGTACAATAACGCCAATCGTTTTGGTTTGATTAATTTTTAAACCAAGTGCCATTTTATTGGGCTTATAGTTATAAAGTTCGGCAGCATCTCTAACCCGCTTTTTAGTTTCAGGGCCAATATCAGCACTGTCATTTAAAGCCTTAGAAACTGTCGATATAGAGACGTTTAATAGTTTAGCGAGTTCTTTTAGGGTTGTCATACCTGCTGAAATTAATAAGTGTTTACAAAAATTAAACTTACAGTATTAGACTATAATTTAAAAGACAATTTTATATTTTTTTAGCGAAGTTGAAGCTTATAATCTAAATTGAATTAAAAAAAGGCTTGTACAACCAGTGTACAAGCCTAAATCAACTTCAACTTCAAACTAGAAAAAATTAGTTTTTAATCAGTCGGATAGTTTTTGTGCTTTTAGCAGCATTTTCAAGTTGAGCAAAATAAACACCAGTTGGTAAGGCTTCAGATGAAATTGTAGCACGATCAGCATTAATTTCCTGCTCTAAAACTAATTTACCTAAAGTATTATAAACCTTAACTGAAGTCATTTCAACACTAGCTGAAATTGTCCAGTTACTGCTAGAAGGGTTTGGATAAACAGAAAATTCAGCTGTGTTAAACTCATTATTACTTAAAGTGGTGTTTTTGTGTAAATAGATATTATCAACAAAAGCAAGCTGAATAGTACCTGATGGTGTTATTAAAAACTGTGTCAAAGCTGCTCTAGCGTCAATACCATTACCGTTAACGTTGTTAAAATCTGATAATGGCACATCTATTGAAACCCAAGTTTGAACATCATCAGGACCAAGTGCTATTGTTAATTCTCCAGCGTCTGTTTCACCACTTCCATTAGCGTGATTAGACCATTTGGTGTTAAATACTTGTCCTGCTTGAAAATCATCAGACACCCAAAAATCCATGTGAAAATGCGTCATTCCTGTAGCATCAACAACTTGATCAAGATTAGAGCCTAAAAAAGTTCCAAAATCCATTCTCAACATATCATCTCCAGCTTCAGTCACTTCAGTAAAAACAGTTGGATCATCCCAAGGCACGTTTGTTAAACCTGTGTCAGCACCATAAGCATCACCGTAGATTGATATCACATCACCTGCTGGTCTATTAGGTGGTGTCGGCGCTGCTACTGTTGGTACAACTTCACATGGAGGACAAGAACCACCACAATCAACACCTGTTTCATCACCATCTTGAACACCATTGTTACAAGTTGTTTGTACTTCAGTAACAGATACATTATCTATAAAAACAAAACCTACTTCTGCACCCATGTCAAATAACACTCGATCATCAACGCTATCACCATAACCAATGGTAAACTGATAAGTAAAAGTCTGTGAGGTTGATGTTAATGTAGATGTTTCAGTTAAGGCTGCGAAGTCTCCTCCGTTTTTCCCTAAACCAACTACAATATCTCTTGAACCTGTTGTTGCATCCGTAAATGCATCAAAACTTAGCTCATACGTCATGCCATCTTGTAGTGTAATAACTTGACTAAGGTTAACGTCAAAAGGGTTTCCTGCAGCTTGAACATCTGCTTCATTTAACTTATTAGTCCCTTGCGTTACAATATTAAATGCATTACCAAACCATGAACCGTCTGGTGCTGATTCGAAGTCGCCATTAGTGACTAACTCTGTTTGTGCAAAACCTGCTACAGACATTGCGAAAATCATTAAAAAAGTTGTAATTTTTTTCATCATATTAAATTTTGGTTTATAAATTTTAATTAATCATTAAATATAAGATGTATAAATTGTTAATTCAATGTTTACACCACTACAAAAAACATACACTCAACCTAAAACAATTTTACTACTACATCGTTGTAGATAATGCAGTTAGAACAACGCTTGTAGCAAACTCACAATAGGCTTTGTATAGTTAATGTATAGTTCTGTGTGGTTAATATACAGGTGAATTAGTACTTGATTTTTTCATTTTTATCCCATATACCCCAATAAGCACCAACTTCACCTTCGTCACCAACTTTCCAAGACTCATCAAAAGATGAAAAGTAAAAGCTTTCTATGCCAGCTTGTTGACACCAGTTTTGAGTATTGATAAAATATTTTAAAAAATTAATGTCTGAAGGCTGTGCGCTTCCTAAACTTTCTCCTTTACTTGGCCATCCGGTTTCTGTGATAATAACCTTTTTACCTTTTGCAGCGCCTAAAGCCTGACCAAACATTTGCTGCATGTGCGTTAAAGCATAATCAATATGGCAACTTTCCCAAAAAGGGTAACAATTGGCTAAAATTACATCGCACAAATCTGTTAGGTCTGGATGTACCGTAAATTCGTAATAAGCATCTACATAGCCGACTGGGATGTTTTTAGGGATAGCAGCACGAACTTCACGAATATATGTTTTTAATTGTTCTAAAGGAATATCATTTCTGTAAAGCACTTCATTACCTACAGCTGCAATGTCAACCAAGCCATTATTAGATAATTCTATTAAAGCATTTAATTCTTGTCTATTTTTTTTGGGGTCATCACCAATCCAAGCGCCTACAAGTGTTTTTATGCCTTCTTCTTTAGCGGCCTGAGGCACAAACTCGTTCCCTTCAATACATGAAAAAGAACGCACCCACTTTGTATAAGGTTTAAGAATTTTCATGCGTCTTCTTACCTGTTCGAGGGTAATATGATCACCTGGCTCTTGACCATCTTCATACATGCTAAAACAAATACCGTGCATACCTTTAGAAAGTATATTCTTAAAAATAGCTTTCAGGTCTTGAACATCGCTATCTTCTGGGATAAAGCTTTGGTGCTGAATAGAAGCTAAAAAAGCCTCTTGCTTTGGTGTTAATAGTTGATCTTTTCTATATGACATAGGTTACTTAAATTTTAGTTTTTCTTTTTCGTTCCAAATACCCCAACGTTGACCAACATCACCTTCATGATAGATTTTCCATGATTCATCAAAGGAAGAGAAATAGAACATAGGAATATCTTCTTTATTTGACCAATGTTGAACGTTTATAAAATACTTCATTGCATTAACTTTTGAAGGTTCTGCGTTTTCTGTACACTCTCCATCACTTGGCCAACCTGTTTCAGAAATAATAACAGGTTTCCCTTTTGCTCGTATTTCTATTAATCTATACATGTATCTTAGATAAGCTGTTGAAACATCAATATCTGCACCTTCCCAAAACGGATAACAGTTAATTAAGATAACATCTGATGCCTCAATTAGGGCAGGATGTTGGTCAAAAATATAGTAAGCGTCTACATAGGCTACAGGAATTCCTTTTGGAATTAAACTTTTTACACGCTTGAGATAATCTATAACTTCTTCAACAGAAAGCTCGCTGCGAAGTAATACTTCGTTACCAACAACAGCAATATCTACCATGCCAGCTTGAGCAAGTGAGACTAATTTTTTAATTTCGGCTTCATTATTTTGCTTATCATTACTGATCCATGCACCTACAACGGTTTGTAGGTTATTATTTTTTGCAAATTGTGGAATATATTCATTACCATTAGTACAAGAGAACGAACGCACCCATTTAGTATAAGGTTTAATGATACGCATCCTTCTAGATATTTGTTCTTCTGTAAGCTTATCGGTTAAATCTTGTCCTTCTTCATAAGGACTGAAACAAATACCGTGTAAACCTTTTTTTAAGGTTGCAGCAAATAACGCTTTAATTTCTCTGGGGGATTTTTGTACAAAGTCTAAATCATATTCTCGTTCTGGTTGAAGATTAAGCCCTTCAAAAGAGAAATTTTTATGAGCCAAGTAGCCACTTGATGATATAACTTTGGGTTTAACTTTTCTTCGTTTTAACTCTTTGCCAATTTCATTTACGCGCTTTTCGTCTAAATTGTAACTCCACATCACAATAAAAGCAATAGCTGCTGTACCTGCAGGGACAATGATATCTGCAATTCTGAGATTAGTCATGGTTTCAATTGTTTGCACATCTGCATCAGGAACAAAACCAACAATACTTAAAATCACACCGCTTAAGACCAATGCTATTGATTGACCTAATTTAACCATCAACCAATAAATTGCACCAAAGGTTCCTTCTTTTCTTGGCAAGCCATTTTCTAATTCGTCTAAATCACAAACATCAGCCGTCATAGACATCATCAGTGTAAATAAACCACCCATACCAAAAGCAAACAGAGGAATTGGTAAAAAAATAAGCCATGGCACACCATCCTCAACATTAATCGTAAACCAGCTAGCGCCGATACGCTCTAAATAGGGATTTAAAAAGTTAAAAATTGTACCTAGTCCTTCTGTTAATGATTGCCCTAAAGCCGTTTCGTTAAATTGTGCATTCAATTCTACATCAAATCCCCACCATTTGAGCACATACCCAACAATAGATAAAAAGGTAGAAAGTAAGAAGGCATTACGCTTACCGATTTTAGTAGCGATTTTAGAAATGATAGGAATTACAATAAATGCTGTTATGATAGCATTTATGGTATTGAACCAAGCTGGCCAAGTTCCAGCCATATCATAGCTGCCATTATACATATAAAACACAATAATGAAGACACCAAAGGCAGCAACCAATTGAAAACCATTAAAAACTAAAAAGGTAGCGCCGCAAAGCTTCATAAATGGTTTATTTTTTGAAACTTGCAGAATACCTTCCCAGAGTTTTTTTAAGTTTTTGGCTAATGTTTTAAAGC
This sequence comes from Psychroflexus salarius, assembly GCF_900129035.1. Taxonomy (GTDB): domain Bacteria; phylum Bacteroidota; class Bacteroidia; order Flavobacteriales; family Flavobacteriaceae; genus Psychroflexus; species Psychroflexus salarius. The sequence goes on from NZ_FQTW01000003.1 coordinate 29,714, forward strand.
TAATTCGTTCTCGATCCTCCATTTCGCCTGCATCCATACCTTTACAAAACAGCGATGGTAAAACTCCAAAAATAATGGTCATACTACCAACAATTAGCGCCATTGTTCTTACACCTTCAGGTTTAGTGCTAAAGGTTTCTGTATCTGGAATAATAACATAAAGCCATGGTACAATCATCCAAGCAATTTGCCCCATAGTATTAGAAAAAGCCATTAACCTTGTTCGCTCGTGGTAATCTGGTGTCATTTCATACCCCAAACCAACTAACGGTGTGGCAAACATGGTATTTCCAATTAAAAAAAGCAGCTGAAGAATCATGACATGCCAAATAATATAAGACTCAGAAGCATTATCATCTAACTGCCACATTAAAAAAAATAAAATTCCGCTTAAAATTGAACCAAAAAATATGTAAGGTCTACGTCTTCCCCATCTAGATTTTGTATTATCGGTTATAAAGCCCATAATGGGATCGGTAATCGCATCAAAGACTCTGGGTAAACCACCTAACAAACCAGCCCATAAGGGATCAACTCCCCAAGCTGTTAGTAAAAAAAACTGAATAAAAACACCTAAGGTACCTGGCAAGACATTTAAAATAAAATGTCCTGCACCAAAGGCCGCTTTTTGTCCTACAGGTACTTTTGCTTCAGCAGGTGTGATTTTATCAGACATGATTTACTTTTTTAATTAGCAATATTGATGGTTTGAATCGCTTGTGGACTAATAGAGATTGTTTTAGTTAGTTCACCTAGTTGAAGTTTAAATACTTTCTCCTCTTGAGATGGGTTAAATACAATTGCAATATGATTTCCATCCGGATTGGTAGCAGCTGTAACTTGTAAATCTTTATCAGTAGATTCAAAATCGATACGTTTTGCACCTGGACGAACATATCTACTAAAGTGTGCCATCGTGTAATAAAGCGGTGTAAAATAAACTTCATCTTGGTCTGGATCTACAATTACAGGTGCAACACACCAGTTTTTAAACCAGTTGGGACCTCCTTGACGATCGAGAACCATATTCCAATCTACCCAACCATCTACCCAATTATTCATACAGCCGATAATATCTCTAGCATACCGGTAAACTGGTCTATATTTAGGGTGCAAGTATTTTTGGTCTTCAGGTGCCCAATCCCAACCCCAATCGGTGGCTTCTTTTCTCCAGTACCAATCGTCTTCTTGCCAAACGGGAACTTGTGCATCTACACAAGCTTCAGTTTCAATTAAGTACTTATCAGGTGCTTTGTTGTGAGCGTATTGTAGATCTTCTGCAAAAATTTTATACGTACTTTCATACCAGTGTACAGCAGTGCCATCAAAATATTTTGCGTTAGCTTCATTTTTATACATGACATCTACCCATTCTTTTAAGCCAGCTCTGTTTTGGTCGTAACCTAAAATCTTCAAATATCCTTTTCCATCTTTTTCCAGCTTTGGCCCTAAGTGTTCTCTTACAAATTTGGTCATTTCTTCGGGTGTGTAATGCATACTTTCCCAATTATTCCCATTACCATGAGGCTCATTTTCAACGGTAAATCCCCAAAGATTTATTCCTTCAGCTTTATAGGCATCAACGTATTTTGAGAAGAATAACGCCCAAGTGTCGTAATATTCAGGCTTTAATTTACCACCAACCCAATCGTTGTTGGTCTTCATCCAAGGTGGCGCCGTCCAAGGTGATGCAAATAATTTAAAACCGTTTTCAGATGCTGCCATGGCATCTTTAATCATAGGTATTAAATCGGGTTGATCTTCTTTAATAGAAAAATGCTTTAAATTTTTATCGCCTTCTACTGGTGCATAAGAATATTGGCTTAAAGAGAAATCACAAGAATTCATATGTGTTCTCATCAATGAATACTTTGCGCCACTATCAGCAAAATAAGCATCAATAATTTTTTTTCGATTTGCTGGGCTCAATTGATTTAGCAAATAAGCTGAAGACTCTGTGAATGCGCCACCAAATCCCGTAAATGTTTGAAAGGTTTTTTGGGGATTTAGAGTAATGATTGCTTTAGGTTCGACCGTGTTAAATGAGTCGATTTTAGTCAGTTGATGCCCATTTCTAGATGTTTCAACAACCTCAACTTTTAAGTCATTTGATTTATTTTCATTTGTGCTTTTACAAGAACTGGCCATTATTATCACAAATAGATTTAAAATTAAGATGATCAATCGTTTCATAAGTTCTGTATTTCATGATTAGTTTTAATGATTGAGATTAATTTCATTTTTAACTGGTGGTATTAAAACATCCAGAAGAAGGTCGGTTTTTTCACCATTATAGGTCTTTTCTATTGGGTTTCCGTCTCGGGTTAAGCCTTTAAATGTCTTCTGGCCTACTTCATCCCAAAGTGCGTATTTGGCCTTTCCATCAACTGTAAAAAGTCCAAAATGGTTTTCAGAATCTAATGGGTTATGAGCTGCTTTCCAAGGTTCATCAAATGCTTCAAAGTAAAAGCACTTTATTTTGTTTTGCGTTGCCCATTCTCTCATTTTATGATAATACAAGGCTTGTTTGTACTCATCTGTAGCTTTTGAGCCATGTTCGCCATAAAACCCGTTAGAAAAGCTTGCCCAACCTGTTTCACCAATGTGAACAGGTTTATTGATACCTAGACTTTTCATATAACTTACAACACTATCATACTGAGATATGGCATAGCTTAAAGAGCGATTCATCACTTTATCTAACTTTTCTGTATTACTTAGTTGTTGTTCTTTTGGCAGAACACCCCAAAAAACAGGGTTGTAATGGGTATCATGCATTGGGTAAGTATGAATTGACAAGTAGTCTACACTTTTAATCAATTCATTTAGTTCTGGTGTATGATATTGACTTTCGCCACCACCCCAAGAAGCAAAATTATCTGAGCTGGTAATCCAAAGGTCTTGGTCTAGTTTTCCTGCTTGTTTTAATTCTTGTAAATAATTAACCCATTTTAAAATAATATGAGGTTGCACAAAATAAGCTGTAGCCCATTTTACCATGGCTTCATTACCAACCGCTACTATTTTTACAATATCTGGATAGGAGTTGGCTAGCTCTACAGCGCGATTAATTTCTGCTTCGTTATACTCACTTTCCTCGTTGTGGTTTAGCGGTAACTCTGTCCAAGCATTTTTGCAATCTATCCAAGCGCCTAACATCACATACATCTCAAAATCAGGGTTGTTTTGCTTCAATTCATGGATAGCTTTTAAAATATTGGCGGCATGAGGTAAACGCACGTTGTATGTTCTTAAAACACGAATTCCCAAGGCGTGCATAATCTTTAAATCGTCTTTGAGCTGATTTAAAGTTGGTTGGTTATTGCGTGTTTTTGAACGGTAACCACCATAAGAAATGGCTAAATATTCAGGTTTACTGAGGATTTCTTTCGCGGTTAAATTGTGGTTATTTTGCATTTTTTCATTCTCTTTTTGAGATGGTTGACATGAGGCCAATAACTGAAGGCTTATAACTAAAAAAATGTTTGCTATTGACTTCATCATGACATTTTATTTTAGAATAGACGCCTTAAGGCTAACATGAATGGTTTTAATTTTTCCAGACCGACTAAAAACTTTCTGAGCTAAAGTGCTTGTTAATTCTAGGCCTTCAATTTGTAATGAATCAGCATTATATAATTCGACTTTTATTTCATTTTGAGTTGAAATGTTATAAATAATCGGAACTTGACAGAATGTAAATCCTAATGAATTTTCATTTAAATGAATTTGATGTTTTTGATTATTGACATCTACATATCTGAAAATATGCGTTTCATCTAAAAACTCAGATTTTCTTAATAAATGGGGTTTAAATTGAAGCTTTCCTTTTGTAATGTTCACACCCAATTCGCCAAATCGGCTTAAAATATCTTCTTTTACTTGACCTGTCATTCCCGGTTGTTGTGCTCCTTTTCCTAATGGTGTATGCGAATAGGGATCAGTTGGGAAAGCGCCATATAATTTTGGAGTTTTATGAACGCCGATACCTTCATTAATTTCGTAATAATGCTCTAATAATCGTCCAACAGTTTCAGCAGATTCGTTGGTGTTAATAGCTTGTAAACAAGTTTCTAATACCGCTAATTGTAGTTTTGAAACCATGTGCCAATAAATTGATCCTAAACCTTCATAGCCATAAAATGTTCCTGAACGGCCAGTAAAAGCCTTATGGTTAAAAACTTCTTCATAAATTTTAAGAATATGATCTTCTTCTTGTTGCGCTAATGCTGAATAAGTTTCATCTTCTAAAGATTGTAAAGCTTCTTTTAATTTTTTTGAATTATTGAAATTAGCATTGAAATGATAATTCCCTTCGACGTCTTTTTCAATAATTTCTTTATGGCCATCTTTTACTAGTTGTTGAAGTAATACAGAAGAATTAACTGAAGTTTCTGGAACATGATTACGGTCTAAAAAGCCTTTTAAGGATTTGTTTGGATAGAGTAAATAACTGTACTGGTCTTGCCTAAACAAATCGCTGTTTTTAAGCGCATCTAATAATACAAGCGACTGCTTCGCGTCTAGGTAGCCAGAACTTAATACCGCAACCTGACCTTCTAACATTTCAGATAGGTAATCGATAGTAATTTTGTTGCCATCTATGGTCATTAAGTTATATGCATGATATAAATGATCAGTACGCTTGTTTACCTCAATAGCCTGTTCTATGTAGTTAAGGCTTGTACTTATAAATTGCTTAATTGCTTCTGCCGAAACTTTAGTTTTATGACCTGACAGTCCAGATTTATAGACTTCACATCTGTATAAACTAGCAGCATGACCAAGTTCATCTAAAACTTCTTTTCGCTGAACATCTGAGAATGTCCCTTTTGTTAAATCTTGATATCGCTTAAAAGTGGTATGCATTTTAGAGAACATCTCGGCCAACTCTTCTGAAATTTCATAAGTTTCAGACACATCAACCTCATCAATAACAGACTTAAAAAAAGCTAAAAAGCGTCTCAGGTAAAATAATGTTACCATAGAAACACCATTACCCACTAAAGCATTGTTGGCATCGTTCCATTCTGGTCTCTGGGTATTTATCCAAATACCTGCTTCAGGAATAAAGTTTGAAAGTTTAGCTAAGGTCGTCGCTAAAATTTTCTCTATGAAGTTAACATGAATAATCTCACCATTTTTATTTTCTAGTAAAGCACCATCAGCCCCGATTTTGCTGCGCTTACTTCTAATTTGAGCATCAGATTTATGGTCAAATTCTATGGTATCTTTAGGATCTTTTAAAATGTCTTCATAAGACTTGATTTTGTAAGGCACATTGGCATATACAAACTGAGACTTATTAAATAATTGAGATAAACTTTTCGGTTTATAATCTTCACAAAACTCTAAAAATTTCAATAAGTAGATGATTTGGTGATCGCCCCAATAACCAATATAAGACCATGGATCGTCTGGTTCTATAGTTTCCCAATCAAAGCCATCTTTAGTAACGCGATACGGATTGTAGCCATCAAAAGTTGTTGCATTTAAAAATTTATAGATCATGCTTTCAATAAACTCCGGATAAGCATAGGCTAAGCTTTCCCAGTTTTGGAAAATATCACGCCAATTACCTTCATAATCTAAGATTTTACGGCCTTGATCGTCTTTGGTATTAATGGAGAATTGATTCCAAGGTCGGCTAGGATCACCATGTCTACGGCTAAATTTTAGCGGTAAATATTCTATTGAAAGGCGGGAAAAATCTGTATTATTTAATTTTTCAGCTAATCCTTTTAAGTCATTTAAACTGAAAACCTTTGGAAGTGCATTGAGTTCATTTTTATAGGTTTGAGCTAGAGGTTTATTTGCTTTATTTAGATAATTTTTAAAATCTTGACTTTCAATTTGATAATTGTTATCAAAAATACCACCGCGCATAATATTGAACATGGTGTTAGAATAATGCCGTATATCTCTTAGATTATCGTTAGAACGTTGCAGACCATCGGCGGCGCCATTAAGTTGCATTAATTTTTCAGTGCCTAGCTCAATATCATTTTGAATTAGTTCAGCTAGGTTAGTTTGTTTTAGATCTTGTTGAAGTTGAATAACTGCAGAATGATTATAGTTAACATCAGCTACAATAAACCAAGAGGTTTGTTCTTGCGTGTCTAGTTGAAGTGTTTTATTAATAAAAAACGCGCCTTTTTCAGCTTTTACGTCGGTTTCTTGTGAAATTTGTTGTCCTGCTCTAAACTTTTCAAGCTGTAAGGATGAAAGTAGATAAGTTGGATTTTCTAAGCCTAAAGACCATACAACATTAGCTTTTAAAGCTTCACTAGGTTCTGCTTTATCTACTGGAACGGCACTGAGTGCAAAAATCCCTAAACCGTTAACCGTATCAAGTTCGCTTCGTTTATAAGCATCAACTAAGTTACTGCTTTGAGTTTGCAAATCTGGAACTACACCAGCTGGTAGTACATTCTGCAGTCCATCTAAGATTTCAATTTTTACGGGTTTTTGATTTAGGTTTTTAATTTCGACCTGTTTTACAAAACCAAAGCGATCGCTTGTTGACCAACGATAAGAATAACTTAGGTTTAAACTGTGATTAATTTCTTCGAAGACCAGTTTGTCACCATAAATGTTTTTGTAGATATTACGAGTAATTTCGTATTGCTCTACAAAACGGTTTGAAAAAGGTTCCCAAAAATTTAAATCGCCATTTAAGTGAACTTTAAAAATTGATTTGCTTCCCGTATAGTGTGCAGATTCAGTGATTTTATCATCGGTATAATACGGAAAAAGCGCAAATTCTGAATTTCGTCTTCCAGCTGTTAAACCGCCATTACTTGAAATAAACATCCAGTGATTAGAGTCGCTTACAATGCTCATGAAAAATGGTCGCATGGCATCGATATTTGAAATTTTTAAAAATTTTTCGCCATTTAACCTTACTTGTTCTAAATCACTAGTTTTAGACGTTTTATTGTCTAGTATCTTGTCTTGAATCATTTTTATATTGTTTGTTTCTTTATTTTGGGCCTTATTAATAAAAAGCGGCAAGATTTCAGGTTACCGCTTTTTTTAAGCCTTAATTTGAATCTTAATCTTGATAAACTCTTACGTAATCAACTTCTAGTGTTTGAGGGAAAACCGTATTTTCATTAGGTGAACCGACAAAAGTTCCGCCAACTGCCATGTTGATTAAAATAAAAAAAGGTTTATCGTAAACCCATTCACCTGGGACATCAGCCGGTGTAATTTGATTATACAACTTGTCATCAACATAAAAATTGATATAATTTGGTCCCCATTCAATCCCGAAAATGTGATAATCTGTATCAAATCTAGAATTTACCAAGTCGTAAGTTTTTGTGATGGCTTCTCCAGCTGAGTAGCCAGGACCATGAACACTGCCATGAATAATCGTTGGGTCTTGACCGCGATACTCCATAATATCAATTTCGCCCGTTTGCGGCCAACCGACTTGATCTATATCAGCTCCTAGAAGCCAAAAGGCTGGCCATAAACCTTGTCCCCAAGGTAATTTCATACGTGCTTCAAAGCGACCGTATGTTTTCTCAAAATTAACTTTTGTTATGATGCGTCCAGAAGTATATCCAGAACCTTCGTAGGCTTCTTTGCGAGCTGTTATGGTTAATTTTCCGTCTTCAACTTTTACATTTTCAGGCCGATCGGTGTAATATTGTAGTTCATTATTTCCCCAACCATTTTGCCCTGTACCAATTTCATAAGACCATAAACTAGTGTTTAATTCATTCCCATCAAATTCATCTTCTAATACTAAATCATCAAAAGTTGTAACCGTTTGTACATCGTCAGTCTCACAGCTGTAAAAGCTGAAAGCAATCAATACAGAGGTTAGTATTACGTAAATTGATTTATGTCTTTTCATCATCTTTATTTTAATTAGTTGTTTGAATATCATCTAAATAGTAAGTGCTTCCATCTCCTGGTGTACCTTCAATAAATTCAAAGAAGGCAACAATACGTTGATAATCAAGTGAAGCGTTTAATACATTACTAAAATCGAATTCAAGTTCTTCCCATTCATTTGAAGTTGTTGTATTTACATCAACAAAAACTTGATTTCCTCCGCCAGCAGTTTCAAGCGCTAATCTTACTGGAATATTAGCTTTAGGCGAGTAAACCTTCATTTTTAAGGTTTGGCTTGATGTAAAATCTATGGCTTGATCGAGATCTATGCTAGTACCTGCAAAAAATTGAGCCCCGTTTGTTTTAACAGACTGCATAACTGTTGGTGAAGTATTGATGCCATTTGGAAATGGATTATCTTCAATGGTAGTTACGGCGCCTTCAAAACCAGTGAAACTATAATTTGCTGGGTTTGATAATTCAAAATCAAGTGGAAGTGCTACTGTTTCTGGTGTAATATTTTCGCCGTCTTCTCTGTAAAAATAAATATTATCTACATAGAATTCTTCTGGCGGTGTAATTCCGTTGAAGTCAGCTAAAATAATTTGACCTAAATTCGTTTTAGGGTTTAAGCCTGTAATATCCATGTCTATTGAAATCCACTCACCAGCTACCAAACCTTCTGTAAAGCCTTCAGATAAAGTTGTATCGTCGCCACCTGCAAAAGAAGCATCCGCACCAAAGTCTACTAAATCTATTCTTAAGGCCGTATTTGATGACGGTTCATTTGGAATAAAAATATCAAAATGTAAATCTGTTGCTAATTTGCCATTAATTGTCGGTACATTTTGATTGAATTCAATCCCAACAAAGTTAAAATTCAAGTAATATAAAACACGATCACCATTAACTATGAAATCTGATGATGTTGTGGTTTGGAATGGCTGATAAAATCCGTTATAAAAATCAACTGGTCTATTTTCATAAGCCTCACTAAAAATAGAGATAACACTTTCAGGGTCACGCGTTGGTATTGGCGCTGGTGTATAGCTTCCTAAAGATTCTACTGTTAAAGAGCCTTCTGCATCTATACCATTAAGGCTTGCAGTAATTACAGCTGTTCCAGAACCAACGATATTAACTTCTCCATTTTCATTTACCGTAGCGACATTTGTATTTGATGACTCAAACTCGAAATATGCAGGTGATGCAGTAACTGTTACATCACCACTTGGTGAGTTTAAGGTTTGAGTTAAACCACTTACTGTCAAATTACCACCGATAAAAGTTTGGGCTACTGCATCTTCTCCATTTTGAATTTTTGGTCTTGGTTGTGCGAGTGTTCCAAGCTTTTCAAACCTCAATTCGTCAATCCAAAAAGCATAACCATAGCCATTTAAAACGCCGTCAGGATTATCAACAACTTGTTTCGGTGTTGCAACAAACCTAAGCATACCTCTTTCTTGTTTTAGAACTGAGGCGTTAGGAATTGGGATAATAAATTTTTTCCAAGCAGTTGTTAAGCTAACATTTGTAATTGAAGCCATGAACTTATTTTGGTCAAAATCTTCACCAAAACCAAGTTCATCAATTTTAACGCCTTCAGATGCTTTTGCCCAAAAAGTTAAGGCATCATAGCCTGTTAAATTTCTTCCAGCACCATCAATTCTTAAGATACCGCCAGCGTAACCGCTTACAGGGTTATCAGCATTTGGCACATCTATTCTCATAGAAGCTGAGCCTTGATAACTTTCTTCTTCATCAACAGACCAAGCTTCAGGAAAAGCATCAGCGTAAGGAAAATAAAAGTCACTTCCCATACTAACTGGATTATCTGTAAAAATATCAGCCGTACTTGGGAATTCTGCTACTACAGCATCATCAGATATATCTCTTTCACAGCTAAGACTGCATAAAACAGCTACAGTTAATAGCCCTATATTTTTTATTGAATTTTTATAATTAAATTTCATAATAAATTATTTTCCGATATTAATATGAATGTATGTTCTAATTTCCCATTCTGAACCATTAGGAAAGCCAACTGCACTAAGTACTGGCTGTGGTGGAAATACGTTTTCTGGTGGCGTTGCAGGCGCATATCTAGGTGAATTTTGATCAAGCGATCGCCATGTACCTCTGATACCAATTTTAGTACTAGGAAGCATGAACCAGTCTGGTTTTGCTAATGTTGTAGAAACATCTAGCATAAGTTGAAGCGGAAAAGTTAGGTTGAAGTCTCTATGATAATCAAATGGTCCCCAATCATTAACTTTAACCATAGCTTGCGCTTTTACTTTTTTATAAATCATTCTGATATCACCACCAAAGCGCTTGATTAATCTAGGATCGTCACCATTGGCTTGACCATTACCATAATAAAAGTTTCCGATAATACCTAAATCAGGTGTTAATTTAGACACCATTCTGGTATGTGCTTCCCATAAATCTTCAGCTGGTGCAGAATCAGGAAAAGCAAAAAATGTACGGTCTGCTAAGAAACCGATATGACCATCCATCGCAGTAGGATGGTGACGGTAAACAAAACCAGCACTCATAGCAAAAGAAGCATCTTCTGCTCTATCATTATTCCACTCATACATCCATGTTCCTGGTGTTGGGTCAAAAGTTAGTAACAATTCTCCAGCGGTCGTTTCACGATTACTTCTTACCGCGAATGGATCGTCAATAATATTTCTTAATCTTCCAGGAGCATCAATTCCTCTTGGCATCGGTCCTACCAAAGGTTTTTGCCATAAAAAGTTTGGTGCAATTTGCCAGTTACCGATATTATAAGTGAAACCCGATAAAAAGTTAGATTGGTTACCACTTCCAGAATCTTTTAATCGCCAGCCTGTAAATGTTTGCGTTTGATCGGCTCCAGTATTAGCAATAAGTCCCATAATTGCACCTTGGGCATACCAATTAAACTTACCGCCTTCATAAGTGATTTTAGCTTTACCACCCCAATTATCTTCGGGTTTTATTTTATCAACAAGAACAGTATAGTTTCCAGGAGTTCCTCTTACGTCTTGATATGAGCTTCCGTTTAATGGACTTCCGCTCCAAACACCTCCTAAAGTTAAACCGAACTTTCCAAAATCTCTTTCTAAAGCAATTGCAGCTCTTTCTGTTGGCCATGGCGGAATTACACCACTTCGAACCTGATTAAGGTCTAAAACACGCCTTCCATTTTCATCAAATTCTAAATCGGTTTCAATATCTCTATGGTAAATACCTGTGACATCCCATTTAGCGATATTTGTTGAATATTTAAAAAGTGCTGTTGGGTTAGCGCCCCACCAAAGTTGAGGTCCAAAAGCAGCTTTTAAACCTTTAGCTACACCTTTGCCATCTACCTCAAAACCTGAAATTTCACCGCCGTAAATATCTAAATTAGGGCCATAATTAGCCTCTGGATATAAACCAAAGAAATCACCTTCATAGCCCCAATGATAGTGACCTGTTCTATAAAAACCTCTTAAATCGAAATGTTTGGCTTTCCACTCGTATTCTGCTTGATAAACAGCAACGCGATTATTATCGTTAATTACCGTTTCACCATCAGGTGATGCCACCGTAATTGGTCTGGTTCTATTTTCATAAAATATTTCATCAATCGGATTTTGAGCGACACGACCAACAATATTAAAGTCTACATTAGCTCTCATATTAGGTGCTGGTCTACCTTCAATTCCAACAAAATAAGATTGCATATGGTCAAAACCAAGTTGATTCGGGAAGGCATTACTATCCGGATCTGGGTTATCTGGTGTTGTAATTAAGCTTCCACCTGTGTTAAAAGTTGTGAATTGTGCCGATAACCTACTAATACTTATTTTTTCGGAGCTTCCACCACCAAGTGCTGCCTTATCACCTCGAGCTTTTAAAACAGCATCCATTAATTGAATATTATTAAAATAGTTATCAACAAAGTTGAGATTAACGCCTTCTTCGTAAGGGTTGATTTTATGAGCTTCTTTTAATGCATAATAAGAAGCTCTTGGGTAAAGATCATACAAACCTCTTGCATTGGTTGGTCCTTTTGCACAAACGCCAAACCATTCTTCATTCATATTATTTTGACCTTCAACATGATCTCTTTCATAACCGCCATTAGACCATGACGCGTTGCTATCGTGCACATCAAGATTATCAGTTTGACCGTATTTCCACCAACCATCGCTGAACTGGAATGTAAAACCACCAATCGAATTTTCGGCTAACCCGAGACCTGCAGCGTTTTTATAAATTTCTTCCCAATTCTCTACCATATAATAAGCTTGAGATTTTTGATCTTCTTGGTTTTCTATGGCATTAAAAGCATCTGCTCCAAATTCTGTAAAAAGAATAGGTTTTCCATATTCATTTTTAACCCTTTCGAAGGCATCACCAAAAGAAGCGCCACGATACATATTTGTACCGTAAATATCTACATCTGGACATTCCTCTGCTATAATGTCGAGAAAAAGCAAATCACCATTACAAATAGCTACAGGTAAGTTATCATTAATCTGCTTCATTTTCACAGCAGCTTCATTCATAAGCTTGTACATAGGACGACCTCTATTTTCACCTACAGCTCTCTTTTGATCTTCTTCATCTGGAAAATCTTCAGTTTCGGCACCAGCCCAAAACAAGCCGTAGTTATTTTCATTACCAAGAAGAAAAAGCAGTAAACCAGGTGTATTTTGATATTCTGCGGCTAACTGTTCTACCTCTGACATGAGTAAATTTTGTGTCGCTGGATCATCATATTTAGTAACGGGCGTCCAGACGCCATCTATCGTGAGGCCATACCTACCAAAAGAGTGATTTAACATGGTATAAATACCATAATTTTCGTAGATATAGGTAATCCATTTAGGTTGGATTCCTGTATACAATCTTATGGTATTAACACCCATATTTTTAAGCAGACCCATTTCTGAATCGAGTGCGGCTTTTATTAACTCGTCTGATTGATTCCAAAGGCTGTAATTGAAATTTGTTCCTCTTGGAAAGTAATCCCAATTCATACCATTAATAATAAAGTCTTTACCATCGACTTTCAATTTCATGCCTTGATTATTCGAAATTATTTCAACATCATGGCCTTGTGAAAAACTAGATGTTGAGAAGAGTAAACAGACAAAAAAGAATACAATTTTTTTCATGTTAAAGAATTTAAGAAATTCATAGAAACCAAACTTAAAGGATTTAGTTTAGTTATTCTTAAAATATTACACTACAAAAAATATACATTGCAACATAAACAGCTAATTATTGCCGAATCTTTAAAAAATCACACAAAAGCCTTATAATAAACACAATCAGAATCTGGTGCTTTTTTAAGTTATAAATCTATTTAATGAATTTGTATAGGTAATGTATGGTTAAAAATTAAGTTTGTAAAGGTTGTCTTTATGCTTTAATTTATTGAAATTGGATTATAAATCGCTTTGCTTCGCAATCGTTTTCGTTAAGCTATTGAAAATGATGATTACACAGTATGTTCCAGAAGAATTAAATTTATGAAAAATTGCTTAATCTAATATTTAAGCTTTTTATTTTGGCACTAGGTAAATTACAACTTAAAAACCCGTATTAAGTATTTCACTATTAAAGCAATTAAAGTTCTAAAATATAGTTAGTTAGGCTATCATTCCTATCTAAGTTCATCTTTTTACGTAATCGGTATCGTTTTACTTCAACACTTCTAGTTGAAATATTAAAAAGTGGTGCAATTTCTTTAGAAGATAAATTTAAGCGTAGGTATGCACAAAGCCTTAAATCGTTTGGTGTTAAAGAAGGGTGTTTTGACTTGATTTTCTTTAAGAAATCTTTATCTGCATTATTAAAAGCTTCTTCGAAAAAACTCCAATCATCTGAATTGTTTAAGTTTTTATTGATTGTTTTAAGCACATGGTCTAATTGTTTGCCTTTTTTAGCTTTAACTTCTTTGAGGTCTTTTTTTATTGAAGCTAAAAATTCATTTTTCTTAATTAAACTCATTGTCGAAATGGCTAACTCTCTATTTTTATTTTCTATATCTTGCTCAAGCTTTTCATTTTTAATGCGCATAATTTTACGTTGCGCCTCAAGCTCTTTGAGTTCAAGATCGTTTTTGAGTTTTTCTTGTAGTTGCTTTTTTTGCTTTTTGTAATACATTTTATAAAGGAAATGAACAAAAAAGCCAAAACCTATCAGTATAAATACATATAAAACCAACATCTTGTTGGTTAAGTATAAGGGTTTTTTAATTTCAAAACTATAGCTAAGCACATCACTAAGATTTTCTTTACCAATTCTAGATCTTAATTTAAAGGTGTAATTGCCGTGCGGTAAATTTTTAAAGTTAACTTGACCATTTGACTGCCAATCACTCCACTTATTACTATAGTTATCTAACTTGTACTGATATTCACTTTTAAAAACTGACTGATAATTATAAGCTGTAAAAAAGAACGCTATATCGTTATGTTTATTTTTAAATATGTTACGACCAGCAGTTGCAACAAAGGACGTATCCTTGTTTTTAGAAGATACTACAATTTTGTTTAAGTTTACTTCTGGATTTGGTTGTTTAAACTGACTTAGATTAAGTTTCAAATAACCATTACTACTTCCTAGCAAATAACTATCAGAGGCTAATAAACTTACATTCTCATAGCCAGAAATTTGTCGCCTACTTTCGTTGTTAATAGGTAACTTTATAGTCGTGTAACCATTTTTCAGCGAACTTGGCAACAAAAGGGTGATGTCTGATTTAGAAAAAGCCCAAATTTTACCATCTTTTGTTTTTACTAAACGCCCTGAAGTGTATTGATCATAAGAATAAAACTGAGAAAGAATACTGTCTTTTTGAAACTGTTTCTTGGTATTATTATAGCTGAAAATTCCATTTTTGTAAGCATAAAGAATTTTGTCTTGATATTTAATAATAGAAGAATATAAACCCTTTGGAACAGAAAAATCTTTCTTAACTGAAGTTATTTCGGTTAAACTATCATTTAACTTCAATTTGTAAATCCCTTTGTATTCATGGTTAACTAAAATTTCGTCTTTATTGAGGAATTCAAAATATTTCGTAGAGATATTAAAGCCCTCGATTTTTTGTTCATAAACCCAAGTCGTATCTTGTTTTTTATACTTGTGCAAACCATTATAATTCCCTGATATAACCGTGCTTTGATCAACAGCTTTAAACGACCAGGTGCCTTGTACATTACTAATTAATCTGGCTTTGGCATTATCAATTAAAAACGTACCAATATTATGACCACAAAATAACTGATTATTATGATTAAATAATGACCAAACCTGACCTTTAGTACCTTTAATAAAATTAAAATTAGAGCTATTTTTATCTCTGTAAAACAAGCCCTGATTGGTTCCTAAATAAATGGTATCTTTAATTTTAATAGAAGTGTAAACTGTTCCTAAATCACCATTCCCGTCATTATAAATGCTAATTTTAGATGCTGTATTTACGCAGTTAATGCCATTATCTAAGCCTAGCCAAATATTACCTTTAACATCTTGATATAAATTTAAAATTGTGTTGTTATTTAAATTATTTTCTTGATTTAAATGAAATTCGATTTGATTATTAGAGAGTTTTAATAATCCGTGTGAAATTGTACCTAGATAAATGTCGCCATTATCAACCTGAATGCTATTATAAACTGAAATATTTGGCCATAAATCAAGGTAATTATTAGGAACATAGGCCGAATTATCACTTAACTTAATAATGCCGTTGTATTGAGTTTGAGCATAAAGTTTGTCATTTATGTCATATATATTTAAAACGAGACTGTTTTGAATCAATGATGTTGTGTTAACTGGAATTTCTTGACCATTAATAAGCTTAAAAACACCTTCATCAACTTTATGGTAATAAAGAATATTGTTTACAACCATCATTTTGGTAATACCAAACTCAGAAGAAATTACCTCAAAAGATTGATTAGTTGTATTGTAGAGATAAATAGAATGTAAAGACTGGAACACAATAAACTGATTTAACTGATCGATTTTCCAGAATTGCTCATCTTCTGTTAAATCTAAATCTTTAGATAATGAAGTGTATTTGTAATTGTCCTGTTCATTCTTCTCCCATACACCAAAATCCATATAAGCACCACTATAAACAGAATTGTCTACCGCAAAAACAGATCTTAAAATAGTTTTATTAGGTGAACCTAGTAGTTCCCAACGCTCACCATCAAATTTTAAAAGGCCTTTACTGTTAGCAAAAAACAAGTCTTTACTTTTTGTTTGAGTCACAGACCAATTTTGATTATCAGCATTATAATCTTCAGTTGTAAAGCTTAAAACTGGCGGCAGTTCCTGAGAAAAACTAAAAAAGGAAAAAAATAAAAGCGTAATAAGAGTAAAAAAGAAAGGTTTAAAGCAGTTCATAACAATGAGATGGTCTAGTATAAAAATGTTGTGGTAAAATAAACTGAATGTAATTTACAACAATTTAATACTAAAACAATTAAAATACTAAAAACTATTGGCTTAAGCTTAAACTTTAAGAAATTATAATCTCTAAAAGTTAAGTTTGAATATGTAGTGTATAGTTGCTTATCAACTTAATTTACCTCTAAATTTAAATCAAATTCGATATTAATTACAGGATCAACTTGAATGGTTCCAAGTAATTTTCTTGGTGCTTCCATATCAAAATCATTAATATTTAATTTTAAGTTACCTTTATAATTATTATTGTGTTGTGGTAAAATATTAAAAGCGTAAAGATTAGTTTGATGAGCTATTTTAATTAAAGCTTCAACTTCAAATACATCTTCTTTTAAATTAATTTGAGTAAGCGTAATACTTATGTAAGGATAGTCTTCAGATTGCATTAGCTTATTAAAATCACGATTAATCATTCTGCCGCCACAATCAAAAGCTTCACTTTTTAATTTAATTTTAGCATCATCTAAAATGATAGCACTACTAAGGGTATTATAATCTACGATTTGACATCCTGGTGCTATTGAAGTGGTATAAACGCAGGAAAATTTATTAACATTAGATTGTCCGCTAATTGTAATTTGGCTCCCTTTTTTTATGTGAACATCAACTGTATTATTAGTTGATATAAAAAAGCCAAAACTCAAAATAAAAAATAAGTATGGTAAGGCTTTCATAATTTAATAATTAAAAGGGCTTGATCAAACTCAAGCCCTTTTTGGTTAATTCAAACAACTATTAAAAACTGATTACAGCTTCTAGCATCAATCCATCAAATTGTCCGTCAGCTAGAATACTTGTAGCATCAAAATCTGAATAAGACTGTTTAACATATTCAATTTTAGTAAGAATATTTTTAGTCATAAACCAACCAGCGCCAAGCTGAAGTCTATCAACAGAAATATCTTGTCCAGGTGCTTGTTCACCATCAACTAAACTATATCTACCGCCTACATAGAAGTCTTCATTTTCTCCAAAACGATATAGCAAATCTGCTGCATAGTGGTTATAAGTTCGGCTAGGTGGGTTAGGACCAAAACCTTTACCAGAAGCATTTTCATATAGTCCGAAGAACTCTAATCCTTTATATTTTACAAATGGGTTAATCATAATTGAAGTTAACTCTGTTGATAAACCTGGATTAATTCGACCTGAACGAAAGTTACTACTAGAACTTGCATCTACATCTTCCATGACTAAATAATATCTAGAACCTGCACGATCACCATCGTATAGCCATGTTTTAGAAGATTCGCTAGTGGAGTACATAGAACCAGTTAACCTAAACCTTAAGTCATCATTAATTTGCTTATCATAGCCCAATTTTGCTACAAAAGATGCTTTAGTATTAGTTTCTTCAACCGATTGGTTAAGCTTACCATTGGTTACACCTAACATGGCAATCCATCCACTTCTTCTATAATAAGCTTCAAAACCAACTTCAGTTGTGAAAGCATCCATTAAATGGTTACCAATAAATGGGTTGTAAATTGTTGCAGCATTATCAGAACGTCTAAAGTGAGCATCACCATAGTTAATTTCCATGTGACCAAACTTGAATGTTAAATACTTCATTGCATCGGCCATAAAGCCTTCATTAATAAATTCAAGCTTATCAACCAATAAATATCCACCTTTAACATAAGGTTCTGGATGGTGTCGGGAAGATAAGTAAGTTCTTAAGTGCATTCTCACACCATCATAAAGCGCTACATCTAAATCTAAGTTAGCCGTTGCTAAATTAAAGTTATCGCCTAAAGCAATTAATGGTACTGCGCCATTATTTTCATGATCTATCGCTTGAAACTGTAGTGTTGATGCACCACCAATTCGAACTTTTACACCATCAAAAGTAGATGTAGTGTCTTTTGGAGCTTCAAACATAGTGACACCGCGTTGGTCTCGTGGTCTAAAGTTGTCTAAATCGCGCTTCTGTGCGTTTGTTAATTGTGTGATTGCCAAAGCAATTAGCAAAAACACGGTTGTTTTCATGGTTTTCATAAGTAAGTGATTTAATTATTGTAAGTTAAATTAGTCATAACGGTAACATTTTCTCCCGTAGTAATTGTACCAAATAAAGCTTTCGGCGGATCTATGTTATAATCTAGCATATTAATCTTGTAGGTTGAAGAGAGCTTTATTTGATTATTAGTTTTCGAAATTTCGAAAGGTATTTCAACTTTTTTGGTTGTACCAGCTATGGTTAAATTGCCAACAGCAACATAAGTTCCAGCCGATTTTTGTATTGAAGTCGATTTGAAATTAATAAACTTATAGTCATCAGCATCTAAAGCTTTGTAAGTGTTTTTATCCATTCCACCTTTACCACTTTTCATGCTTTTCACAGGAACCTTAAACACAATAGACTGAACTGATAATTCGTCTTGGTTAGCGTTTACCAGTTGAAGTTGACTCACTAAATCTTCAACCTCAATTTCCCAATCGTGAATATTTGAAGTACCTTCAACAATAACATGGCTGTGTTCTACATTGGCCTTAAAACTCTGAGCCTGACTTAAACCAATTGAAGCTAGAAAAAGGAAGCTTAAAAAGCTAAGTTTTAAAATTGATATTCGCATTGCCTTATAATTTAATAGAGTTAAAATTTTTAACTATTGTTTGACAATGCAAATATGAGGCAGTAATTGCTCTTTATTTATGATAAATGTCATCATAATTAAGGTTTAAATGTAGAACGAATCAACTCAAACCTTGTAGTTTACAATGTAGAAATAAGAAGACGCTATAAATGTTGTATGGCTAAAACTTAGGTAAGTATATTAAACGGCGAATGCCTTTAATTCTTCTAAATCTAAATAATCAAGCATTTTTTCATGGCAAGCTTCTAACTTTAACTTTAAAGGATGCCCTGCTTCACGGCTTCGTAGCCAAACGCCCATACAAATGCACCACCAATCACCAGCTTGAAGTCCTATAAATTGCCATTCTGGTTTTGGGGTAATTAAGTCATTACCGCGCGCTTTATTCCACTCCAAAAAACCTTGCGTTACTTGAGCAGCAACAATATGTAAACCTGGATCCTGCTTGGTATAACTGCAATATCCATCTCTAAAGACACCTGTTTTAGGGTTAAAAGAACAGGCTTGCAATTCTGTACCTAATACATTTTTAGCCATAACTAAAGTTTAGTTACTAAAATAGTTGAGGTTTTTCAATCTTAAGCTTAAACTAATCATAAATCTAAGCTACTTCAACGCCACGTGAGGCTTCATAAAGTTTAAACCAGTCTTGACGTTCTATATCAAGTTGTTGCGTGTCAACTAATAACTTCGCTCTATTAATCGATGTTGTACCTATAATTGGCAAAATATCAAACGGTAACTTGTTCAGAAATAACAGTGCAAGTTGAGCTTCTGTGATAGAATATTTCATACATAATTCTGTCAGCATTTTGTTTAATCTAGCATTAGGGCTTAATTTAAAAATATCACCTAAAGGTTGCCAAGCCATAGGTTGAATTTGCCGCTGAGCTAAACCATATAAATGGTCACTTTCAATCGCATCAAGATGTGTTATTGAAATTTGAATTTGATTATAACAAATTTCAACACTAGCACTTAAATAATCAATTTGTGCTAGGCTGAAGTTAGACACACCAAACTGCTTAATTAAACCTTGGCTTTGAAGTTGTTCTACAGCTTCAGCAATTTCATCACTTTGCATAAGCGGACTCGGCCGATGTAATAAAAACACATCTAGATAGTCACACTCTAAGTTAGCAATACTTTGCTTGGCTTGGGCAATGATGTAATCTGCATTATATTGGTAATGCTTCAACTGGTTCTGGCGCTTTTTAGACGGTAATTGCAAGCCACATTTTGATATGATTTGAATGTCTTTTCGATTTATTTTGCTTGCTTTAAAAGCCTTCCCAAACTCAGCTTCTGTGGTATAATCTCCATAAATATCAGCATGGTCAAAACTAGAAATACCGTTTTCAAGATTGGCTTCTATACGTTGGGTAATTTGTTGGGTTGAGAGTTGTTTTCCCCATTTCCCATAAGTCATACAACCTTGAATTACAGGAGATAGCTTCATCTTAATAGCCTAATTTTGTTCTTACTCGGCTTAGTACATCATCAGCCACATGCGTTGCTTTTTGAGCGCCAATCTCAAGTTGATTGTCTAACTCAGCTTTGTCATTCATAAAATCAGTATAAGCTTGGCGTTGTTTTTGGTATTTGTCAACAATAAGTTCAAATAAAGCTTGTTTGGCATGACCATAACCAAAATTACCAGCAAGGTATTTCGCTCGTAAGCCTTCAGTTTCTTTGGGTTTTGCCAATAATTTATAAAGCGCAAAAACATTGCAAGTATCTGGGTTTTTTGGCTTTTCAAGCGGCGTACTATCGGTTTGAATACCCATAATTTGTTTACGTAATTTCTTATCGGTTTGAAACAAGTTAATGGTATTGCCTTTAGATTTACTCATTTTTTCGCCATCTGTCCCTGGAATATATTTGGTGTTTTCTGCAATTTGAGCTTTTGGTAACACAAAGGTTTCACCAAATTTAGCATGAAAACGCTCAGCAACATCTCGCGTCATTTCAATATGTTGCAGTTGGTCTTTTCCGACGGGAATTATTTCAGCATCATAAAGCAAAATATCGGCTGCCATTAGCATCGGATAAGTGAATAAGCCAGCGTTGACATCAGCGAGACGGTCGGCTTTATCTTTAAATGAATGTGCTAGCGTTAGCCTTTGATATGGAAACATACAGTTTAAATACCAGGTTAATTCTGTTACTTGCGGGACATCACTTTGCCTGTAAAAGGTACTTTTATTGACGTCTAAACCAAAAGCTAGCCATGTTGCGGCTGTGGCATAGGTGTTCTCTTTTAAAACTTTAGGGTCTTTTATTTGTGTGAGTGTGTGCAAGTTGGCGATAAACAAAAACGAATCGTTTTTAGGTTGATTGGCCATTTCTATAGCTGGTATTATAGCACCTAGTAAATTTCCTAAATGTGGCACACCAGTACTCTGAACGCCTGTTAATATTCTTGACATGTTTCTTGTTATGTTTGAAGCGTCAAAGATAATTAAAAGCTTTCAGTATCAATAGAGTTTACTAAATTTGGCAACTATGCGATTTATTAAGATTCCATTTATAATTGTTTGGCGACTGTGGTTTTATCTCTTAGTCATTGTACCTATTTTACTTTTATTTCCAGCGCTTTTAGCGACAACCACCAAAGAAAAGCATTATAAATATGCTTACCGAATTGCAAGGTTTTGGGCAAAGATTATTTTGTTTGGCATGGGCTTTATACCAAATGTAAAAGTCCAGCAAGCTTTAGAGCCAGGAAAAAGCTACATGCTTACGGCTAATCACACGAGCATGATTGATATCATGATGATGCTTTATGTAAGTAAATCGCCGTTTGTATTTATCGGGAAAAAAGAGTTAAGCAAATTGCCCGTATTTGGTTTTTTCTACAAACGAATGTGTATTTTGGTAGATCGTAAAAGTCCGCAAAGTCGGCGTGACGCTTTTGTTGAGGCTCAACGCCGTTTAAGTCGTGGTACAAGCATCTGTATTTTTCCTGAAGGTGGCGTTCCTGACGATGTATCGCTTAAGCTAGATGAGTTTAAAGATGGCGCGTTTCGACTTGCCATCGAACATCAAATTCCCATTGTACCAATTAGTTTTATTGATAATAAGAAAAACTTTCGTTACCAGTTTTTAACAGGATCGCCTGGTGTTTTAAGGGCTGTTATTCACCCGTTTATTTCAACTGAAGACTTAAGCTTAAATTTAGCGCATAAAAAACGGCTCAAGGCTGAAACCCGAGCCGCTATTGCTTCTTGTTTAGAATGGTAAATTTAGTTTTTCAAGCTTTAAAATGGAAGTATCACTTGAAATCTAAACATGTGCTGGTCTTCTTCAATTGTATTAATTAATTGAGTATAGTCTGAATCCCAAGAGTTTTGAGATAAATTGAAGTCGTAGCTTACTTGTAATCTTAACCAAGGTTCTAAGTCTTTGTTGTTAAACTGAAAACTCATCACTGGTCCTAAATACCAATTGTTTAAATCTATTTTGGTAAGTTCTCCTAAATTAGATGGGTTGGCTAAATCGGCTTCACTGTTAGTATTATACAATTCGTTTTCAATGAAGGTATAATTAATCTGGGCACCGAGATTAAACTTGTGTTGATTTATTTTAAATAG
Source organism: Psychroflexus salarius (assembly GCF_900129035.1). Classification (GTDB taxonomy): domain Bacteria; phylum Bacteroidota; class Bacteroidia; order Flavobacteriales; family Flavobacteriaceae; genus Psychroflexus; species Psychroflexus salarius. The sequence goes on from NZ_FQTW01000003.1 coordinate 52,221, forward strand.
ATTGTATTGATAACCTAAACCTATCATATTACGACTCAACTCATAATTATAACCGTTTTGATCATCTTCGGATTCTGAAGTTGCCCATTCTAAACTATACATACTTTTAGGTGTTTGAACGGTTAAACCAAATGAAAACTCAAAATCGGTCGTTCTAATTTCTGGAAATTCATCGTTTTGAAGTGCTGAAGAAAGATTAAAATCATCGGCAGATTGAAGCCCTAAACCAATATAATAATTAACATTAATTGGTTTTGTTTCTGTAGAATCACTTTGGCTAAAACTCAGGCCAAAACTTAACATAAAGCATAAAGTTAGTAGTGTTGTTTTCATGGTTTTTTATTTTTATGAATAAATATGGTTATATAAAGCTAAAATTTAAGAATTTTGTGTCTTTAATTTTAACTTCATGTTATGACTAACAAACCAATTATTGTGCCATTAATTTTATTAATGTTTGTTTTTTCAGGTTTCTTAAATCTAAATGCTCAATCTAAAATAGTAGGAAACCGCGAGGTTGAAGAACAACAACAAATTTTTGATGAGCCGATTGAAACCCTAATTGTAGGCTCTAATTTAGAGATAGAATTAATTAAATCGGCGCGTGCATCAGTCACTTTAGAAGCTGACGCTAACTTACACTCGGCTGTAGATATTAACTTATCTAATGGCGTTTTAAATTGTTCGGTCAATAAAATTGTCAAACGTTCTAAATCATTTAAATTAATTGTAAGGTATACCGAAGCTTTAAAAACAATTGTACTTAATGATGAAGCAGCTTTAACATCTAAAAAAGGTATTTCTACAACTCAACTTAACCTTACTTTAAACGATGATGCAAGCGTAGATACAGAAATTACATGTAATGAATTTACGCTCAACAACAACAATAATGAAGGTTTTAAGATAGCTACCAATTGCGAGCTTAAGATTGAAAGCCGAAAGACTATTTTGAACTTGAATAAGAAAAGTAATAACAAGATTGAATTAAATACGGATAACTTAACACTTGCTATTAAAGATAAAGCTGATTTAAGTTTAGTCGGTTTTGCTAAAAAAGCAAATGTTACAGCCACTAATTCTTCTAAAATTAAGGCTGAAGAATTTAAAATAATGAATTTAGACCTCTACACTTCTGAAGACGCTGAAGTAACTACTTTTGTAGAAAACCTTGTGAATATTTCTGCCATAGGAAACAGCGTCATTGAACTGTATGGCGAAGCTCGTATTCGTATAGATGCTTTAAAAAATGAAGCTAGCTTATTAAAACAAGATTAAGCTATTGGCCTTCGTTTAAAGCTTCAATTAATTCATCGGTGATTTCAAGCGTATGATAAACGTTTTGAACATCATCATCATCTTCAAATTTTTCGATAAGATTCATGATTTTGATGGCGTCTTCAACTGGTAATTCTGTGGTGTTGAGCGGAATTCTCTGTAGACCAGCATTTTTAGTTTCTATTGATAAGTCTTCAAGCTTCTGGTTCATTTTTCCGAAGTCATTAAAATCGGTATAAACTCTTAAAAAGTCGGTTTCATTTTCAAAGCTAGTTGCGCCACCATCGATTAATTCAAGCTCTAGTTCTTCAAGGTTTAGGGTGATATTTTCTTTAGCGATGGTAAACACACCTTTATGGTCAAATAAAAACTCTAATGAACCATTAGTCCCTAAACTTCCGCCATTTTTTGAAAAAATAGAACGTACTGAAGCCACTGTTCGGTTGGTATTATCTGTTGTGCATTCTACAAAAATAGCGATGCCATTTGGACCATAACCCTCGAAAGTAACGGTTTCGTAATTTTCGGCATCAGCGCCAGAGGCCTTTTTAATAGCACGTTGAATCGTGTCTTTTGGCATATTTACGCCTTTAGCATTGGCAATCGCATTACGAAGTGATGGGTTTGATTCTGGGTCTGCGCCGCCACCTTCTTTTACAGCAACCGAAATATCTTTTATTGCTCTTGTAAATTCTTTTGCACGCTTTTTATCTTGGGCGCCTTTTCTATGCTTAATATTAGCCCATTTACTATGTCCTGCCATAATTTTTGGTTTCTAAATTAAAGGTTATTAAGTCTAATGTTTAATCATTTTATTTAAACATCGTCATAATCTATGGTCAAATTTTCACTTAACGGAAGTCCTTGGCAAGTTAAGATTAATCCTTCAGCAGTATCTTCATCAGTAAGTATTTGGTTTTTAATCATTTCAGCTTTACCTTCAGTAATTTTTGCCACACAGCTACTGCAAATTCCACCTTGACATGAATATGGCGCATCGATATCTTGCGCTAATATTGCATCAAGAATTTTTTGATCTTTTGGCATGCTAAATTCAAATTCTTCATCATCTAAAATCACTTTAACTTGTGTTTGACCGTCATGATTTTGACTTACCTCAGCGTCTTCAGCTGAAAAGAAAAGTTCAAAATTGATATTTTCTTCAGGGATTTCTTGTTCTTTTAGTACTTTAATAGCATTGTTTATCATCGGTTCTGGTCCGCAAAGATAAACTTGATTAAAATTGAAGTTAGCATACTTATTTTTAATCACATAATTAATGGTTGGTGTTTCAATACGACCAAATTGTGCGTTATTTTCTTTGGTTTCGCTATAAACAGACTCAATAAAAAAACGCTCTGGATAACTTTGCTGAAAAGTTAATAACTCTTGTAGATATATACTTGACTTTGGCGATTTATTACCATAAACCAACACAAATTTTGAACGTGAGCTTTGTTTTAAAACAGATTTAATCATACTCATAATTGGCGTAATACCACTACCAGCTGCAAATGCGATAAACTGCTTATCTTCAATTTCTTCCGGCAAAGTAAAATTACCTTCTGGAACATGAACACCTAAACTGTCGCCTGGTTTTAATTGTGTATTAACGTAGTTTGAAAATACGCCTTGGTCTATAGCTTTAACAACAACCGACAAAGCTTCATCTGGTGAAGAGCTAATGGAATAAGAACGTCTTACATCTTCACCTTCAATTGAAGTTTGAAGCGTTAAATATTGGCCAGGTTGATAGCTAAATTCAGACCTTAAGTCTTCAGGGACTTTAAATATGAGTTCGACGGCCTTGTCTGTTTGGCGATTAATATGTTGAATTTGTAGTGTATGAAATTTCATAATTAAAATTTTAAACAAAAATACAATCTTAGCTTAAAATCGAGCTTAAATTAATAGTTCCTTATAAAATTTTAAGTACGTTTTGCTCGGCAATGGCATAAACATGCTCATTTTCTTGTGGTGAAATGATAAACTTACCGGTAAATGCCCCAAAAGCGGGTAAAATAAGTTGCTGAGGCTTGTGATAAAAACAGGCTAACTTTAGCGATTGTTTAGCGGAACCTTTAAGGTGAAAACCAGGGTGAATGTGGCCACAAATATTAAAATAGTCTTCAGTAACCTCAGGATGATGTGTGAGTTTGAAGTCTTGTAAGTAAACTTCGGTTGAAGTTTCTATGCCTAAATTTTCAATTTCTCGGCTTGAAATTACATCATGATTACCTATGACCAGTTGAAATTTTATAGAATGATGTCGCTTAATCCATTTTGTAAAACGTTGCCAATCTGTATTTTTGGTCGAATGAAATAAGTCGCCTAAAAAAATAAGTTGATCAGGTTGATATTGGTTAATCACGTGGTCTAACTCTATATAATTTTTTGCGCTCAAAATAGGTGGAATGGCACTGCCGTGTTTTCTAAAATGTTCAATTTTTCCCAAATGAACATCAGCTATAATTAAAGTGTTCATTTGTTTCATAAATATAGCGCCAGAATAATGCAGCTCAATATTGATGTCGTGAATTTTTAGTTTCAAACTATTATATTTTTTTGTAAGATTTAGGTAAAAGACTAGTAATTAAATCCTTAAATAACTGCTTAACTTTAATAAAAAGTAATAACTTTGAAAGTATAACCAACCAACATATGTATGAAAAAGTTTATAATTAGCCTGCTTTTTTGCATATCAATCAATTTTATGTTTGCCTTTAATCAGCATCCTAAAATTGACAGTTTAAAAACTGAACTCCAAAAAACCGCTTCTAAAAAGGCAAAAGTAGACCTTTTTAATGAAATTAGTTACGAGTACATTTATATCAAGTACGACAGCATTAAACCCAATGCAGAAAAAGCAATTTCAATTGCCAAACAAATTAAATATGAAATAGGTATTGCCGATGCCCAAAAAAACTTAGCGGTTTATTATTATTTTGATGGTAATAGACAAAAAAGTTTTAAGTCGATTAACCAAGCCATTTCAGTTTATAAATATAAAAAAGACACGGCAAAAATTGCTAAAGGCTATAATAACCTCGCCAATTTATATAAAAACTTTGGCCTTTTTAAAGAATCGCTCAAAGCTTATGATTCGGCGATTTATTTTAATACTAAAGTAAAGTCTAATCAAGGCCTTTTTAATAACCATTATAATATCGGTGGCATTTTTTTAAAGCAAGGCGATTTAGATGAAGCTTTAAAAAATTATAATGTCGCTAAAGAAATTAATCAAAACCTTAACGACAAAGGTTCTCGCGCCAGTGTTTATAGTGGCTTTGGTTTAGTTTATTTAGAAAAAGGTAAGTTTGATTCAGCAACAGTTTTCTTAGACAAAAGCTTAAAAATCTTTAAAGAAGTTGGGAGAACTAGAGATGCTATAGCCATGGCAAATAACCTAGGTGACATTGCGCGTAAAAAAGACAATTACTTAAGTTCTATAAGATATTTTGAAGAAGCTTTAGAATCTGCGCGAGCAATAAATAATCCAAGAATGGAAGCCGTTTTATTGCTCAACCTCGCTAATAATTATTTAGAACTCAATGATGATGAAAAAGCTTTAAAACTGTACCAAAAGTCTGCTAAGATAATAAAAGGGATTGACGACTTTACTTATGCAGCAGCACTTTCAAATATTGCTTTAGTTTTACAGGACAAAAATCCAAAAGAATCTCTACGATATTTTGACAAGTCTAATGCCGTTTATAAAAAGATGAATAGCAAGCCGAAGCTTGCAAATAATCTTAATAACAAAGGCAATAACCAATTTAAACTAGGTCATTATCAAGATTCTAAAAACACTTATTTAAAAGCAAAAAAACTTTTAACCAATTTAAATTTAGACTACCTCGAATCTTCTACATTTCTTGGCTTATCAAACGCTAGCTTAGCTTTAAATCAATTAGACTCTGCTCAAACTTATGCTGATAAAGCATTCAAACTTGCTAAGAAAACACAAGCCTTAAGCGAAAAAGCCGAAGCTGCACAATTACTCTATAAGCTCGCTAAACTTAACAAAAACTATAAAACATCTTTAGAGTACTTAGAACTGCATAGACAACTAAAAGACTCCCTTTTTAATCAAGATAAATCGCGTGAATTAGGCAAGCTTGAAGCAAAACTCGAATTTAAAAATTTAAAAGAACAACTTCAACTTGAACGCAATCAAGAAACGGTTGAAAGTGAACTCAAACTGAATTTAAGACGTAATTTCATAATCGGTTTAAGTATAATTTTAATCGGTACTATTATTATTATAATTTTACTACTAATCCTGAAAAAAAATCAAGCAAAAGCTAACCAACAACTTGAAAGTTACTCTAAAGAAATTGAGTTGCGTAATAACAAACTCCAAAAACTACATACCCAAAAAAACCGTTTAATCTCCATTATATCTCACGATTTCAGGCAACCTTTAACTAACCTTGATCAAATCTTAAGTTTTTATCTCACCAATAAAATTTCAAAAGAAGAGTTTGACCAATGGTTACCTGAAATAAAGCACAAGCTTGATTCAACCCAAAACTTAATCAGCAACCTATTAAAATGGGCCAAACAATCTATAAACGAATTCCAACTAAATAAAACCACAATCGGTTTACACGACTTGACAAATTCTATTATCAATGACTTTAAGGATATTATTGAATCAAAAAAACTTAAGGTTATAAACCAAGTTTCCACAAACCAAAATATCTATATCGACAAAAATACACTTGAACTTTGTTTAAGAAACTTAATCTCAAACGCCATCAAGTTTTGTGAAAAAGAAGATAAAATTATTATTACGGCTTCCAAAAGCGTAACTCACACGCGTGTTTGTATAGAAGACACAGGTATCGGAATGAGTAAACAAACAGCTGAAAAGCTATTTGATAGCGATGATATTATTTCTGCTATTGGTACAAGCCAAGAAAAAGGTAGCGGCATTGGTGCCGTGCTTTGTAAAAGTTTTATTGAAGAAAATGATGGTAATATTTGGGTTGAATATTCTGAACCAAATCAAGGCACAAAAATTTGTTTTGAAGTTCCCGTTAAAACTAGCTAAAGCCTTCGTTCCAGCTGAAGTTTTCTCGTATTTTTGATATAAAAACGCTATGCTTCAAATTTCAGGCACTTATACCGACTTGTACCAACTGACTATGGCACAAGTTCACTACCTCAACCATAATAACCAAACTGCCGTATTTGACTACTTTTTCAGGAAATTACCCTTCAAAAACGGGTATGTGATTTTTAGTGGTTTAGAGTCATTGCTTGAAGCCTTAGAGCAGTTTCAGTTTACGACGCAAGATCTAGACTATCTTCAGCAACAAGGTTTTGACTCTAGCTTTATTAACTACCTTAAAGATTTTAAATTTAAAGGTGCTATTTACAGTGTACAAGAAGGCGAACTTGTATTTCCTACACAACCTGTACTTCAAGTTAAAGCCAGTTTAATCGAAGCACAACTCATAGAAACTATACTTCTCAACTATCTTAACTTTCAAACCCTTATTGCTACTAAGGCTAGCCGCATACGTCAAGTTGCGCCACAATCTACTTTAATCGATTTTGGGATGCGTCGAGCGCAAGCCATGGGTGCTTATTTTGCCTCGCGCGCTGCTTTTATAGGCGGATTTGATACCACAAGTAATGTTAAAGCAGCAGCCGATTTCAAGATTCCAGTAACCGGTACCATGGCGCATGCATTTGTACAAAGTTACGATTCAGAGTTAGAAGCATTTCAGTCCTATGCGCAAGCTCACCCCCAAAACTGTATCCTACTAATAGATACGTATAATTGCCTTAAAAGCGGTTTGCCAAATGCCATTAAGGTAGCTAAAAGCTTACAACAACAAGGCGAACAGCTTAAAGGTATTCGAATTGATAGTGGCGATTTGGCCTATCTCTCGCAACAATGTCGCCAACAGCTAGATGCTGAAGGCTTAACCGAAGTTAAAATAGCGGTCTCAAATCAACTGGACGAATATGTCATTAAGAGTTTACAAGAACAAAATGCCCCGATTGATGTGTATGGTGTTGGGACTAATTTAGTTATTGGTCATCCCGACGCTGCCTTAGATGGTGTTTACAAACTGGCTTACGCTAACCAAAAACCACGCCTTAAATTATCTGAAAACATAGCTAAGTCTACTTTGCCGCATCAAAAACAAGTGTATCGATTACGTGACCAAAATCAACAACTCATTGGTGCTAATATTATCGCTAAAGCGGAAGAACAACCAGATTTTAATCAAATGCACCATCCGTTTGATTTAACTAAAACCATGCCTTTAGACCAACTGAAGTTTGAAGCTCTACTACAACCTGTGATGCTCAACGGAAAACGGCAACAAGCGCCAACACCTTTAGTTGATATCAAGCGGTTTGCTGAACAACAATTAGCTGAACTACCGGCCGAATATAAGCGATTTACTAATCCGCACCTCTACAAAGTAGGCTTATCTACCGCATTGCTTGAAGCAAGAGAAAAATTACGAACGACTTATAAATCTTGATGATGAAAACACTACTAATCGTAGACCCACAAATCGACTTTATGCCAGGTGGCCAATTGGCCATTCCTGAGGGTAACGAAATTATACAGCCTATCAATGCCATTATTTATAATTACGATTTAGTGGTAGCCACGCAAGATTGGCATCCCGAACACCACATTAGTTTTGCAGAAAATCATACACAAAAACAGGCCTTTGAAAGCATTCAGTTACCTAACGGCGCATCACAAAATTTATGGCCAAGCCATTGCGTTCAAGGTGAAATAGGTGCAGAGTTTCATCCGGAATTAAACACCAAACCCATCGAAGCTATTTTTAGGAAAGGGCTCAACCCACAAATAGATAGTTATAGTGGTTTTTTTGATAACTTGAAGCAAAAAGACACAGGTCTATCAGGTTACTTAAAGGCAAAAGGCGTTATTGAATTTGATATTTGTGGCTTGGCAGGTGACATTTGTGTATATTTTACCATTAAAGACGCTTTAGAGTTTGGCTTTAAAGTTAACTTAATCGAAGCTGCCACTAAAGCTTTGAATCTGACCACCTATAATCAACAAAAAACTGAATTACATAGCTTAGGGGTTAAGTATCAATAATTCTATTTCCTCAACTTCTTCAACATGGCTTGAATGCGGTCTTCTAACTTTTCAGACGATAGTTTTTCCCGTAGCCGATCTGTTATAATAGGAAATGAAAAAGGCGTAGGTTGTTGACATTGCTTCACCAAAATTTCTTGAGTACTAATCTGTTCTAAGGCTTGCTGCAAACGGCCTTGCTCTAATGAAAACTCAAAGGTTTCGGTCATGGCTTGTTTAAATAAAGGATTATCGGGTTCAAAATCTTTAAATACATCAAAAATAAGCTGCGAGCTGGATTGTAAATGCTTGCTCTTTAGTTGTTTGTTTGGATAGCCTGTAAACACAAGTCCGGCAATAACGGCAATATCTCTAAACTTTCGGCGGGCCATTTCCGTGGCATTTAAACTTTTCTGTAAATCGTCCAGTACATAGGTTGGAGAAAATAAATTATTGTCTAATACGTCTTGCAAATCTACGGGCTTATTGGAGAGCAATTCAAAGCCATAATCGTTAAACGCTAACGAAAAGCTTATGGGTTGCAATAAGCTAATGCGATAGGCTAATAAACTGCCCATGGCTTCATGAACAAAACGGCCTTCAAAAGGATAAAATAAATGATGATAGCCTTCCCGGGTTTTGAAGACTTCAACTAAAAACTGATGTTGTTTGGGAACCGAAGATACTTCAGCTTGGGTTTGTAAAACCGGTGCTAAAGCTTTTATTTCTTTAGCAGTTGAAGTTTGATAGTTATACAATTCGGCTTTTAAGAGTTCACTCATTTGGGACGATAAACTTAAACGGCCGCCCATCCAACTCGGAATTTTTGAAGTTTTTTTGGTTGATTTCCGCACTAAGACTTGCATTTGCTTAATCCGAACCAATTCTAAATTTCGGCCTGCAAATGTAAATACATCACCAGGTTGAAGTTTAGAAATAAACCACTCTTCTATAGTCCCAATAAAGCCACCTTTAAGGTATTTTACACTTAAGACTTGGTCACTTACAATAGTACCTATTTGTAAGCGATGCCGCATAGCAATACCGCGATTATTGACTTTAAATTTGCCATCCTCTTCAATTTCTACCTTGTGATATTCATCATAATTTTCAAGTGATTGTCCGCCTTTGGTAATAAAATTCAAGGCCCAGCGCCAATTATCATCTGTCATGGCTTGAAAGCAAAAAGTCGATTTAATTTCAGGATAAATATCCTTCGGATAAAAGCCATCAGATACAGCTAAAGTGGTTAAATACTGCACGAGGACATCAAAACTGTTAAGGTAGGGCATGCGGTCCTCGACATAATTTTGCTTAACTGCTTTTTGTAAGGCTGCGGCTTCTATGAGCTCAATGGCATGTGTTGGTAAAAAGTAAATACGACTGGTTTTTCCAGGTTGGTGACCACTTCGACCGGCACGTTGAACAAATCGAGCAACCCCTTTAGGGCCGCCAATTTGAATAATTGTTTCAACGGGAGCAAAATCGACTCCTAAATCTAGACTTGAAGTGCAAACAACGGCTTTTAAACTTTCGTTTCTGATGGCTTGCTCTACCCATAATCTCGTGTCTTTATTTATGCTACCATGGTGCATGGCAAATTCACCTGCAAATTCTGGATATTTTTCTAAAATCTTTTGAAACCAAATTTCGCATTGTGAACGTGTGTTTGTAAACAGCAAGGTGGTTTTAGATTGTTTGATAATCTTAACCACATCATCTATTAAATGAAGTCCGATATGCCCACGCCACGGGAAGCGTTCCATTTCCTTTGGAATTAAACTTTTAACTTCAATTGTTTTGTTGAGTTGTGCTTTAATTAAAACAGACGCATTTTGGGTTGAAGGATTTAAACCTAATAGCACGTCTCGCGCTTGCTCTAAGTTGCCAATAGTAGCTGAAATACCCCAAATTTTGAGTGCTTGTTGTTGTACAGCTTTAAGTCGCGATAATGCTAATTCCATTTGGACACCACGTTTAGTACCTAAGAGTTCATGCCATTCATCAACGACTATAGCACGGCAGTTTTTAAAAGTTTTAGGGTAATTTTTAGAAGCTAAAAGTAATTGAAGACTTTCAGGCGTTGTGATTAAAAGATGAGGCATTTGTCGTTTTTGGCGTTGCCGCTCTTTCTGGCTGGTATCACCTGTTCGTATACCAACGCTAAGGTTTAAGTCTAAGTCAGCTATTAAACGTTCGGCCGATTGCTGTATTTCTTGTGATAAGGCGCGTAAGGGTGTAATCCAAACCGCTTGTAAGCCTTTAGGCGAATTAGAATTTTGAATAATTTCTTGAATAATTGGTACCCAAAGTGCATAGGTTTTACCACTGCCTGTTGGGGCATTTAATAAACCGTGTTTACCTTCAGCAAAAGCTTGCCAAGTGTCGGTTTGAAATTGAAATGGCTTCCAAGATTGCTGTGCAAACCAATTTTCAAAAAGCTTAAAATCGCTCATGATTCAAAAGTATAGCAGTTTGAAATAATTAGCGACTATATTTCTTGATTTAAGATTAGTTTAGCGTTAAAGCATCGGTTACTTATCGATTACTTTTAATTTTTTATAGATAGAATTCTCATTATACCCACGACTAATTTCAGAAGTATCTTTACCAACAATTCTGAATCCTAGCCTCATAAAACCCTTAATATCATGGTCTAACTCATTAAGCAAAATGCGCGCATGATTATAGGGTACAAGCGGCAAAGTGCTACTATCTTTTTTAACAATATAATGGCTTCTAGGTTTGTACCTAAATTTCTTCTTTTTTTTAGGTACGACTCCGAAATAATGATGAGCTTCATTATTAATAATCGTATCTTTAAATCGTATAATTTTGTAGTGTTTTAAATAATACCTTTTTTTCTTCTTATTTCCTTGAATACGATAAAAATAGCCTTTTTTAAGATTAGAAGTAACCGTTTTGAGTTGAAGAAAGTCTTTTTTTAATAAACGAAGAAATCCGTACTTACGATGATTAACATGCAATGCATGAATGCTGTCCTTATTTTGCCCTACAATAATTAAATGCTGCTCTAAATCTGAAGGATCGTAAAAATAAGTTCTACTTCGTTGAACAAGTTCTCCATAATCATCAGGATCATAAAAATAAGTTCTATTGGTTTGATGGTGCCTTTCAAAACTTGTATAATAGGTTCGCTCAATAGTGATCGATTTCGTATAGCTTGAAGCTGATTGCTGGCATAAGCAAAGCTGAGTAATTAATAAAAAAATGGATAAAGCTAGGTTTTTTAAAGGCATGTATTTAGATTCTATAGTAGTTAGTTTTATAGCGTAATATTAATAAATTAAGAGAGACTTTTCTTAGATACAAACTTATTTTCTTTAAGATAAAACCGCCAAGGCAGTAAGGCGTCTTCTTCGGCATAATCAATCCCAATACGTGTTGTTTTTACTATATCTTTTTCAGTGATTGAAGTACCTTGACTCAACCAAATTTGATGTTCTGTGACTGTCAAACCATTATGTTGTTTTGTAATCCCAAAAGCTTTTGAAAAATTGCCAGGTCCAGCGGTTAATTGTGGCGTAAGTTTTAATTTATTTCGGCGCTCTAACATATGTTCAACGCCTTCAGTTGGTTCGGCAGCTCTAATTAAAATGGCATCGGCATTTCCAGCTGTATTGGTAACAATATTAAATAAGTGATGAATCCCATAACAAAGGTAAACATAAGCGATACCACCTATTTCGTACATGACTTTTGTTCGCTCTGTAAATCGGCCTAAATGGGCATGACAAGCTTTATCGTTTTTACCTGCATAGGCTTCAGTTTCTGTGATGATACCAGAACAATAATTTCCATTTATTTCTGTGTGAATGTAACAACCCAATAGCTGTTTGGCTAAGCTTACAACATCACTATTCAAAAAGTAAGATTGTGTTAATTTATAGCGGTTTGGCATCTTCAGCTAAGTTTAAATTATAAATTTATAAAAAATGAATGCTATGAAATTGTTCTTTTTACTTTTAATTCCAAGCCTTATGCAAGCTCAAAACTACGACTTTTCGACACCAAAATACCAAAATTCAAAGTATTGGCAAATTGTAAATGATGCTGTCATGGGTGGCGTTTCTACAAGCAACTACACATTTAAAAACGATGCTTTACTATTTAGCGGCCAAGTGAGTTTAGAAAACAATGGTGGCTTTTGCATGCTTCAATTTATGCCCGAACAAATTTCAACCCAAGATTTCGAACGCGTTATTATTGAAGTGAAAGCGGCACCAAAGACCTATCAACTTAGGTTGAAGTCTTCTCAAAGTGATTATTATAACTATTATCAAAATTTTGAAACAAATGGCGAATGGCAACGTTTTAGTTTCAACTTGTCCGATTTTAAGCCTCAGTTTAGAGGTCGCCAACTAGATTTACCAAACTTTGATGCTTCAAGCATTCAAGAAATTTCTATTTTAATAGGTAATAAAAAACCAGAAAAATTTCAATTAGAGCTGAAAGAAATTTCATTTCAATAGGTATGTTTGAAATTCATTCTGGCTTAAAGAACTTTATTAAAAACTGATTTTATGAAATTTAACTCCAAAGCGATTCATGGCGGTCAGGAAGATATTGATCCTGCGTATGGCGCTGTAATGCCTCCAATTTACCAAACCTCAACCTATGCACAAGCCTCGCCAGGTCAACATAAAGGTTTTGAGTATTCAAGAAGTGCCAACCCAACACGAACTGCGCTTGAAAAAGCTTTAGCTTCAATTGAAAACGGAACGCATGGCCTAGTTTTTAGCTCTGGACTTGCAGCTATAGATGCGATAATGAAGCTTTTAAAACCTGAAGATGAAGTCATTTCAACAAATGATTTATACGGTGGAACTTACCGTTTGTTTAATTCGATTTTCAAGGATTTTGGTATCAAATTTCATTTTGTTGGGATGAGCAATCCCGAAACTCTGGCCACTTATATTAACAAAAACACACAAATGATTTGGGTTGAAACACCGACCAACCCAATGATGAATATTATTGATATTAAAGCCATAGCTGAAATTACGCAAAAGCATCATATCAATTTAGTGGTTGACAATACCTTTGCAACAGCTTACCTTCAACAACCTCTAAATTTAGGTGCAGATATTGTTATGCACAGTGCAACGAAATATCTTGGCGGGCATTCAGACCTTGTTATGGGTTCACTTGTTACCAAAGATAAACAACTCGCTGAAAAACTCCACTTTATTCAAAATGCAAGTGGTGCCATTGCTGGACCTATGGATAGCTTTTTAGCGCTTAGAGGCATTAAAACCTTGCATTTACGTATGCAACGCCATTCTGAAAATGCAAAAGCGATCGCTGGGTTTTTAGTACAACATCCTAGTGTAAATCAGGTTTATTGGCCTGGCTTAACATCGCATCCGAATCATGACATTGCGAAACGCCAAATGAAAGATTTTGGTGGTATGGTTTCGTTTTCTCTTAAAGGTGATAATCTTAACGATGCCATTAAATTTTTAGAACGGTTGAAGGTTTTTACTTTAGCTGAATCTCTTGGTGGCGTAGAGTCTTTAGCTGGACATCCGGCAAGCATGACGCATGCTTCTATACCAAAACCAGAGCGCGAAAAATTAGGTATTGTAGATTCGTTAATTAGGTTAAGTGTTGGGATTGAAGATGATACAGATTTAGTAGCCGATTTAGACCATGCTTTAAATTTTTAGAAAAAAGCGGAGTTAACTCCGCTTTTTAGTTTTAGTACTGTTCAACTAAATACTTAATCATATCGGTTGTTGTAACAATGCCAACAAGACTGTCTTCTTTAACCACTGGCAAAGCATGAAACTCTTTTTTGGTAAATACTTCAGCCGCATCTTTAATATTAGCATCGTGAGCGATCACTTCAACATTGTTGGTCATGACCTGTTCTAGTGAAAACATATCATAAACAGTAGTTTCAACTGCTTCTCCATCATCATTTGTTGCATCAGCAAATGAAATTCTCATTAAATCTGTATAGCTTAACATTCCAACTACTTTTTCATTTTTCACCACGGGAATATGCCTAATTTTATGCTTTTTGAATAATGATTCTGCCTTAGTAAGTGAATCTTGAATATTTAGTTTAACAAGATTTTCAGTCATTATTTTAGATACTGGTTCGCGTTGTTTCATGATGTTTAATTTTAAATTATTAATGTAAAAGTCTCATTAATAATGGGTTTAATTTATGATAAACATCAGCTTTTGCCTAATCTTTTTATTTAGGGATCATAGGTTTTATAAGGTGTATAGAGGTCAACTTTATTAACAGTTTAAAAAGGAAAGTTTAGTATATTTACCGATTGCAATTCGCAAATTATGGCCATAGTAACAGCAAAGGAAATTTCAACAGCACTTAAGTTTGATCAGTTTGGTTTTCTCAGCAAGCTAGTTGGGCAAGTGGTCTTAAGTCTTACTAAGCTCAATAAACTTAACGCTATTTACGATAAATACGAGCATCTTGATGGTGTGGAATTTATTGATGCTGTATTAATAGAGCTGGATGCTTCATTTGAGATTCCTGAAAAAGATTTAAAACGTATTCCTAAAGAAGGTCCTTTTATCACCGTTTCTAATCATCCGCTTGGCGGAATTGATGGCTTAATTTTACTCAAATTAATTCTTGAGCAACGTCCTGACTTTAAGATTGTGGCCAATTTTTTACTGCACAAATTAAAGCCTCTGAAACCTTACGTTATGCCAGTGAATCCTTTTGAAACAAGAAAAGATATTAAATCAAGTATCGCCGGCATCAGGCAAGCCCTGAAACAGGTTAACAACGGTCATCCTTTTGGCATTTTCCCTGCAGGTGAAGTTTCAACTTTTAAAGAATCAGGCCTTATTGTTGACAAGCCTTGGATGCCAGAAGCTATGAGGCTTGTACAAAAAAGCCAAGTGCCAATTATCCCTATTTATTTTCATGCTAAAAACAGTCCTGCGTTTTATAAATTAGCACAGATAAGTGATAACTTAAGAACAGCTAAACTGCCGAGCGAAATGCTGTCAAGACCACAGCGAAGAAGTATTAAAGTACGTATTGGTAATGCTATTAGTTTAAAAGAGCAAAATGAATGTGAAAGCTTAGAAGAATTTACCAATTTCGTAAGGCGTAAAACCTATATGTTGGCGAATGCTTATGATAAGAAAAAATTGATTGAGCATTTTCCTAAACAGATTAAATTTCCGCGTTCACCAAGAAATATTATTGATGAGGTTGAAGTTAGCGCTATACAAAAAGAAATTGATCAATGTCGAGAAGATAGCAAGCGATTACTACAAAGTAATAATTACGAAGTTTACTTATCTGAAGCCGATGTGATTCCAAATATTTTACGCGAAATAGGACGCCAGCGTGAAATAACGTTTAGGTCGGTTGGTGAAGGCACTAATAAATCTATAGATTTAGATCATTACGACCATTATTACCACCACATGTTTTTATGGGATAGTAAAGCAAACCGAATTGCAGGCGCCTACCGAATGGGCTTAGGCTCTAAAATATTTGAGAAACATGGTATCAATGGTTTCTATCTCAATGAGCTTTTTAGATTTGAGCCTGAACTCTATAAAGTGATGAGCCAATCTATAGAAATGGGGCGCGCTTACATCACAAAAGATTATCAACAAAAACCGATGCCTTTATTTTTACTTTGGCGTGGTATTGTGCATTGTACCTTACGCTTTCCTGAGCACAAGTATCTAATTGGTGGTGTAAGCATCAGTAATAAATTTTCAAACTTTTCAAAATCTATGATGATTGAGTTTATGAAATCAAATTATTATGACCCATACATGGCTCAATTTGTTAGACCTAAAAAAGAATTTAAAGTCAAGTTAAAAGATGCCGACAAAGATTTTGTGTTTGATGCCACTCAGGCTAATCTGAATAAATTTGATAAAATAATTGATGAAATTGAACCTGATAATCTAAGGCTACCTGTTTTAATTAAAAAATACATCAAACAAAACGCCAAAGTAGTGGCCTTTAACGTTGACCCAATGTTTAATAACTCTGTTGATGGCCTGATGTATATCCGAATTGAAGATTTACCAGAAAGCACTGTAAAGCCTGTAATGGAAGAATTTCAAGCAGAATTAGAACAACAAAACAAAGAAAAATAAAATGGCAACAATTTTTACCAAAATAATTAATGGCGAAATACCAGCATATAAAATCGCTGAAAATGAAGACTTTTTAGCCTTTTTAGATATTAATCCTAATGCTGAAGGCCATACACTTTGTATACCTAAAAAAGAGGTTAACAAGCTTTTTGATTTAGATGAAAACACTTATTTAGAACTCCTAAAATTCACAAAAAAAATAGCTGAAGCCTTACGTAAAACCATCAACTGTAAACGTATTGGGATGTCGGTTGTTGGTTTAGAAGTACCACATGTACATGTTCACTTGATTCCATTAAACCACATGGATGATATTCGTTTTGATAAAAAGGTTAAGCTTACTGAAGCCGAATTTAAAACACTTGCACAGCGTATTTCAGCTGAGGTTAAACTCTAGGCAAACGTTAAATAAGTTTTAAACACTTAAAACAAGCTTCAACTTACCTTAAGTAAAGCTTATGTTTAAGCTATGAAGTCACCACTTTTAGTATTTAATACAAAAGGTATTTACTGTAAAATTGCCGATGTTTACCTTGATCCATGGAAACCCGTTAAAAATGCTATAATCACTCATGGTCACGCAGATCACTCGCGCTATGGCCATCAAAACTATATCACTCATCACGATAATATCCCGATTATTAAACACCGCTTAGGTGATATTTCAGTCACTGGCAAAAACTATGGCGAAAGTTTTAGCATAAATAACGTAAAATTTACCCTATATCCAGCTGGTCATATTATCGGAAGTTCACAAGTAAGAGTAGAACACAAAGGTGAAGTTTGGGTTTTTACAGGCGATTATAAAACTGAAAATGACGGTGTTGCTACACCTTACGAACCTGTAAAATGCCACACACTAATAACCGAATGCACGTTTGGCTTACCTGCGTTTAAATGGAAACCTCAAGCAGAAGTTTTTAAAGAAATTAACACCTGGTGGAAGCAAAATCGGGCTGAAAATAAAACCTCAATTCTTTTTGGCTATTCGCTTGGGAAAGCCCAACGAATATTGAAGTTTCTAGATACTGAAATCGGTAAGATTTATACCCATGGCGCCATAGAAAACATGACAGAAGTTGTTCGCGACATAGTTGAAATGCCAGAAACTATTAAAATAACTAGAGACACTAAAAAAGAAGAACTACGTGGTAATATTGTATTAGCACCTCCTAGTACTCACGGTAGTACTTGGATAAGGAAAATGGTGCCTTATGTAACCGCATCAGCAAGTGGCTGGATGACTTTTAGAGGCGCTCGCCGACGTCGCGCAATCGACAAAGGTTTTGTGCTAAGTGATCATTGTGATTGGGACGGTTTGCTAAAAGCAATAAAACTCAGCAATTGCGAAAAAGTGATTTGTACACATGGTTACACCTCTATTTTTGCACGTTATCTTACAGAATTAGGTTATGATGCCAGAACCCAAGACACCCAATACGAGTCAAGTTTAGATGTTGATCAATAAAAATTACATTAAACTTAAATATTCTTTATCGTAGTAATTCAGGTATATAAGTAGTAAACTTGAAAGATTACAATACAAACTTTGTAAATTATTATAGAATGTTTTTGCCTTTTATTAAGTAGTAATTCATGATTTTTTGAGTTACAATAGCTCCAATTATAGTTCCAATCATACCAAATATTTTAATTACAGTTATTTTACTTAAAATAATTCCAGAAAATAAACCTAATAAAATGCCGATTAATAATATTCCGTGATATTTATAGGCTCTTTTTTTTGCTAATTTTATGTGTTTTCTGTTTTCCAGCTTAAAATCAATGCTATTTTTTAAAAACTGTTCTAAATTTGATATAAACGATTGGTAAAGTGAATTAAATGCAACCGGTGTTACATACCCATTATTAATAACAGTATATTTAACAAGCATTTTATGTTTTTCAATAAGTTCAATCTCAATGACAGACTCCCAATTTAATGGATTGAACTCCCAGCCATGTAATATTGACCATTTTTTTTGAATACAAATTTGCTTTTATCATGACTTAAGATCTTAAAATCATATGACTTAAAATACTCAGTAATTCTATCTTCAAAATTTAAGTTATTAATTATATGAAACTCAAAATTTCGGGTATAATCTCTCATCTAAATTTAATAACAAACTTAGTAGTAAAATTAGCGATTTTTAGATATTTTGATATGACTGAGTGTAAATTTATTGGATAAAATTTATAGTGAAAATTCTTATCTGTATTTCAAATATTGCTTATTTCTCTCCCATCGTTCTGGGTCTACTGTCTTCCAGTAAATATCATAAAACCCTCTTTTCTTTGCATTATTATTTCTAATCATTTCTGAAAAGTATGTAATCAATTTAGTTTTATATTTATTGTCTTCAGTTAATAGATCTCTATTTTGTTTATCAAAAACTAAAATAGAAGCATATATGGTTTTTGAACTTTCCAATCCATTTGCTAATACAGAAAATTTAGTTGAATCGTCTGGAAAAAGTTTTAAATTATTCCATAGTAAAATTGGATGACTATTTTCTTTCAGATAAATTTCTTGATCCCATTTACCAAATTTATCATACATTACTTTCTTGGTGTAGAATGAGTTTTTTACACATTCAAACTTAACTTCAGTAAAAAACAGCGTATCCTGATTTATGATTGTCTCGAATTTCTCTTCAATAATATTTTGAAAGTCATTTTTAACTATTGACGCACATCGTTTTTCAGTAACTTTTTTAGAGGAAGTGCACGAATTTAAAATTAGCGATAAAGCTAAAACAATATATAATTTAATTTTTAACATCAGGTTTATTAAGTTTTGACTTAAAAATAGGTGAATAATAACTATTAAAACCAATTCATCAAAAATCTAATTCAATTTTATTTCTTGAATCTTCTTCTGTTTCATCCTCATTATCAGTTCCACAATCAATTTGAATACTCAGTTGGTCTGGTTTCTCAAACTCTTCTTGTGAAATGTTTAAATTTTCATCGGCATAAATAGCTTTCATATACATGCCCCAGATTGGTAAAGCCATGGTTGCGCCTTGACCGTAAGTAATACTAGGAAAACGTACCGAGCGTTCTTCGCCACCAACCCAAACGCCAGTGGCTAGATTAGGTACCATACCGATAAACCAACCATCACTTTGATTTTGTGTGGTTCCTGTTTTACCCGCAATGGCATTTTCAAACGCGTATGGATAACCTGTGACTGCTCTTTTATAATGCGTTGCGTTTTTAAGATAGTTTGAATTAGTTCTCAAACGGCGACCTGAACCAAAACGTGTAACGCCTTCTAATAAGTTGATGGTAACATAAGCCGATTCTTCATTAAGTACATCTCGACTTTCAGGCTGATGCTGATAAATGATAGTTCCGTTTTTATCTTCAATGCGTTCTACGACAAATGGCTTAACGTAAACACCTTTGTTAGCAAAGGTTGAATAAGCTGAAACCATTTCATAAACGCTTAAATCTGGTGTTCCCAGAGCAATAGCGGCAACTGGTAGAATATTAGAGGTATCTACACCTAATTTATCAACTAAACTCAATACATTTTCAGGTCCTGTACGATCAATCATTCTTGCTGTAATTGTATTAATTGATTCTGCTAAGGCTTGCTTTAGTGTTTTTACACCACCATATTCATTACCAGAATTTTTTGGTGTCCAATCTTCTGTTACGCCATGTTGACCAGCCGGAATTGTATGTTTGGTATTGGGCAACTCTAAACAAGGTGATAAATGTAATTGATCTATAGCGGTTGCATACACAAATGGTTTAAAAGTAGAACCGACTTGTCGCTTTGCCTGTTTAACATGTTCATATTTAAAATGCTTAAAATTGATGCCGCCTACCCAAGCTTTAATTTCACCTGTTTGTGGTGTCATAGACATCATTCCGGTATTTAAAAAAGATTTATAATAACGTATAGAATCTCTTGGTGTTAAGGTGGTGTCTATTGTTCCATTCCAAGAGAATAAGCGCATTTTCCGCTTTTTATCAAAACTAGCTAGAATTTTTTCTTCGCTAAAACCTTTACGCTTCATTTCTTTATAGCGACCTGAATTTTTTATAGACTTATTAATAATTTGATTGATTTCAGCTTTAGAAACACTTCTAAAAGGTGCGGTAGGATTGGTTTTGTTTTGGCGGTTAAATTCCTTTTGAAGCTTTTTCATATGGCGATTAACGGCATCTTCAGCATAAGTTTGCATGCGGTAATCTATAGATGTATAGACTTTTAAGCCATCACTATAGATATTATACAATTCGCCGTTTGGTTTAGGATTATTTTTAACCCAATCTTTTAGAAATTCCTGAACATAAGCTCTAAGATATGTTGCTACACCGTCATCATGTTGTTCAGGTGAATAATTGGTCACCAGCTCTAACTGTTGTAACGAATCTTTTTCTTTTAGAGTTATGTAGCCATTTTTTTCCATTTGGCTAAACACGGTATTTCTCCGATTCAAAGCATTTTCTTTAAATCGATCACGAAGCGGATTATATAAGCCAGGATTTTTAAGCATTGCTACTAAGACAGCTGACTCTTCTATATTAAGTTCTTTTGGTTCTTTATCAAAATAAATACGTGCTGCCGAACGAATACCAACTGCGCCATAAATGAAATCAAACTTGTTTAAATACATCGTTATGATTTCTTGTTTGGTGTATTGCTCTTCAAGTCTAACAGCAATTACCCATTCTTTTATTTTTTGAATAATTGCTTCGGCTAAATTATCAGACCTTATTTTAGTAAAAAGTTGTTTAGCTAATTGTTGAGTAATTGTACTTGCACCACCTTGAGAACCAAGAAAAACGACGGCTCTCAAAGTACCTCGAGCATCAATGCCTGAATGTTGGTAAAAGCGCTCATCTTCTGTCGCCACCAAAGCATTGATTAGATTTTCAGGTAAGTCTTCATATTTAATCGGTGTTCTGTTTTCTTTGAAATATTTGCCCAATGTTTTACCATCAGTTGAAATCACTTCGGTTGCAAGATTAGTTTCAGGATTTTCAAGTTCTTCAAAGGTTGGCATTTCACCTAAAACGCCCCAACTAGCTAATAAAAATAATAAAACTACTAGGCTAATTCCGCCGAAAAATAAGCCCCAAAACCAGATGATATATTTTTTAAAGCTTGGTTTTTTTTTAGTTGTCATTTTCTTGATTTTGTTTTTCGATGCGAAGTCCAACATCTGTGATTCCTTGAAGGCTATCTAAACCATTAATTTCACCAAAAGCACGCATGGCATGTTTAATATTAACCTTATAATTACCGGTTTCTGTAAACTTTACGCCTTGTTTAAGCCAAAGCTTATTTGTTTTTAGCCCAAAACCTTGTCCCATTAATTCGCCATTAGGATAAGCCATTTCATACTCTAAAGTATCTACAATTACCTTACCATTAGGAAAATTTATATCTGAAATTAAGAATAGGTTTCTGTAGGCATAATCTTGCGTATTTCTAAGCATTACAAATACATCATAAACTTCAGTTGTATCTGGCGCTTCAAACGAAAATTCTGCTGGAACTTCTTTTGGCCATGACTCAGGAAAACTTTGGTATTTTGAAAAATACACTGCTTCATCTTGGCAAGAAATACTTACCAAGGCTAAGCTAATGATAATAAACTTAAGACTTTTGCTTAGCATTAGTCGACTTATTTTTTTGTGGTGATCTTTTGCGTTTATGGCGTCGTTTACCTTTATTCTTGTTTCTTCCTTTGGGTTTGTCAAATCGGGTTAAACTATCTTGCCCAACAACATTTTCAAAGTCTACATTAACCACAGGCTTATCTTCAATAAATTCTTCTAAGCTAGCCACCGGTTTATTATTTCTTTGGGCTTTTAAAATGGTTTTTACAGCCTCTGTATCTAACTCAATCCAATTATTATAATCGTCTCTATAAGCGTACCATAGTTTTGATTTAAAGATGTCTATTTTTTGGCAAACAGCTTCTCCTTTTTCAGTAATGAGTTTTTGGTCTTGTCTAGGGAAATCTTTTAAAGCATCTAAATAAGAGTCAAGCTCGTAATTTAAACAGCATTTTAATTTACCACATTGCCCAGCCAATTTTAAAGGATTTAATGATAATTGTTGATATCGTGCTGCCGATGTTTTTACACTTCTAAAATCAGTTAACCAAGTTGAACAGCACAATTCACGACCACAAGAACCTATGCCGCCAAGTCTTGCGGCTTCTTGTCTAAAACCTATTTGTTTCATTTCAATCCTAACCTTAAACTCGTATGCAAATTCTTTAATAAGTTGTCTAAAATCTACACGTTCTTCGGCCGTATAATAGAAAATAGCTTTTGAGCCGTCACCTTGAAACTCAACGTCACTAATTTTCATTTTTAATTGAAGTCTAATCGCTATTTCTCTTGCACGTACTTTTACCTTTTCTTCTCGAGCTTTAGCCTCTTCCCAAACATCAATATCTTTTTGGTTAGCTTTACGGTAAACTTTTGGCAATTCGGCTGCGTAAGGATCTAGTTTCTTTTTACGCATTTGCACTTTAACCAACTCACCTGTAATGGTTACAATGCCAATATCGTGGCCTGGTGAGGTTTCGGTTGCAACAACATCACCAATACTCAGACTAAGATTTTCTGTATTTCTAAAAAAGGATTTCCGGCCGTTTTTAAAACGAATTTCTACCGCATCAAACTTTTCAACACCACTGGGTAATTCTAGGTCTGAAAGCCAATCAAAAACCGTTAATTTATTGCAAGAATCTACACCACAACTTCCATTGTTCTTGCATCCTTTGGGCAAACCATCATTTTTACTAGCACAATTGCTACATCCCATAATTATATATTTTAAATACTAATTTTTAGTATTTCAGATTCATGTTTATTAAATAAACCTCAAAGATATTAAAATATTGCTAGAGGAAATTTTTAAGTCTTAATTTAAAGCTACAAATTAGGTTTTATTTTGAGTTTAAACCTTGTATTTTTATGATATTTGCTAAAAAAATAGGTTGAGCAAACGCATTTACATCAACGGTTTTAGTAGTATTTCTGCTTATGGTTTTGGCCATCAAGAGGTTGAAGATAAACATAGCAAAGCTGAAGCGCTGTTTAGTGATTTTAAATTTCAAGATGAAATCATAAAAGTAACTCGGTTATCGTCTTCAGCTGAAGCAGCCGTTCAAAAATTAATCTCAGAGCAACCAAAATATGCACGCTTAGACCGCAGTGTACTTATGGCAATTTTGTGCACGCGAGCTTGTATAGAAAATCAAAAATTCGACAAAACTTCAACTGGTCTAAATATAGGCTCGTCACGTGGAGCTACTAAGTTATTTGAAACTTATCATCAAGAATTTATTCAGCAAGGACAAGTTTCCGCTTTAAGTTCACCAACCACAACTTTAGGCAATTTAGCCACCTGGCCAGCTCAAGATATTGGTTTAAAAGGTGTTCAAATTAGTCACTCAATCACATGCTCAACGGCTTTACATGGGTTCTTAAATGCTAAAGCCTGGCTGCAATCTAATATGAGTGAGGCCTTTATTGTTGGTGGTAGCGAATCGCCTTTAACCCATTTCACTATTGCGCAAATGAAGGCTATCAAGCTATATTCAAATTTAAATGATGAACTTCCATGTAGAAGTTTAGATTTAGAAAAACAGCAAAACAGTTTGATTTTAGCAGAAGCTGCCGGAACTGCTTTATTAACAAAACAAGCAGAAAACGCATTAGCAGAAGTGGTTGGGTTTGGCTATGCTACTGAAATGATTACCCATAATATTTCAATTTCTACTGATGCGCTGTGCTTTCAAGACGCTATGAAAATGGCTTTAAAAGAAGCCCAATTAGACACTGTAGATGCGGTTGTAATGCATGCGCCTGGCACAAAAAAAGGTGACCAAGCCGAAATTAACGCTGTAAATGCTGTTTTTAAAACCGCACCACTTTTAACCACTAATAAGTGGCAAATTGGCCATAGCTTTGGCGCTTCAGGAATGTTAAGTATTCAAACAGCGCTTTATATGTTAAACAACGGTTTTTATAAAAATCCTTTTTACGAGCAACAAACCACTAAAAACCAACCCATTAAATCAGTTTTAGTAAATGCTGTCGGCTTTGGCGGAAATGCGGTCAGCTTAATTTTAAAAGCTATCAACTAAAAACAGACAAGCATTTTTGAAAATAATACACACATTTTTCTATTTTTGATGAATCAATTAAGAGATTATGACAAGACACGATTGGACTAAAGAAGAGATTTTAGCGATTTACAATAAGCCTTTAATGTCGCTTTTATACGAAGCTGCCACTGTGCATCGCCAACACCACGACCCAAATAAAGTACAAGTTTCTACCTTATTATCTATAAAAACAGGTGGTTGCCCTGAAGACTGTGGTTATTGCCCACAAGCAGCACGTTATCATACAGATATTGAAGGTAATGATTTGATGAGTGTTTCTCAAGTTAAAGCCCAAGCTTTACGTGCAAAATCTTCTGGAAGTTCGCGAGTATGTATGGGTGCTGCATGGCGAAATGTAAAAGATGGCGAAGAATTTGACAATGTGCTAGAAATGGTAAGAACCATTAATAAACTTGATATGGAAGTTTGCTGTACACTAGGCATGGTGACCGAAAATCAAGCCAAACGTCTTGCTGAAGCAGGATTATATGCTTACAATCATAACTTAGACTCATCTGAAGAATACTATAAAGAAGTTATTTCTACACGTGGTTATGAAGATCGTTTAGAGACCATAGACAACGTTAGAAAAACAAATGTGACCGTTTGTAGCGGTGGAATTATAGGCATGGGCGAATCTATTGACGATCGCGCGGGAATGCTTGTTGCCTTAGCAACATTAAACCCTCAACCAGAATCTGTCCCAATTAATGCTTTAGTTCCAGTTGAAGGAACACCACTCGAAGAACAACAAAAAGTTTCTATTTGGGAAATGATAAGAATGGTAGCTACAACTAGAATCGTAATGCCAGAAACTCAAGTAAGACTTTCAGCTGGCCGAACTGATATGAGTAAAGAAGGACAAGCAATGTGCTTTTTCGCTGGGGCAAATTCTATTTTTGCAGGTGATAAACTCTTAACTACTCCAAATCCTGATGTTAATGAAGACATGGAGTTATTTAAAACCTTAGGTTTAGAACCTCAAAAGCCATTCGAGAAAAAATCACAGCCAAAAACCGTAGAAGCTGAACAATCTTTCTATAAGCCTTTAGGCGAAAAACCAAAATGGTCTCGTCCTGGTCATAAAATTGAACGCAACGAAGAAGCTAAATTAAAAGCTAAAGTTGCCAAATAAAAAGTATTCTGTTGACTTTAATCACTGAAGCTTTCATTAAATAATGAAAGCTTTTTTTATGTCTTTAAATTATTGATAGCTTCATAAATCAAATGATTCTCGAAGCCGCGATAGGCTAAGTATTGATAAATTTTCTGTTTATTGGCTTGAGTTAGTTTTTGACCAAGCTGCTTATATTTATAATCAACTAATTCATGTAGGGTTTTTATATAGTCATCTTCATTAATTTCTTTCAATGCCGTATTTAGGTTATAAGTACTAATTTGCCTTAGTTTTAACGCTCTTGTAATTCTTATTTTACCCCATTTTTTAATTCTAAACTTACCTCGAGCAAAGCTTTTAGCAAAACGCTCTTCGTTTAAGAAGTTATCTTCGATGAGTTTAGAAATAATATGTGCTTTAGCATCATGATACATGCCTAATTCATCAAGCTTTTTTTCAACTTCTTTGTGGCAGCGATCTTGGTAAGTGCAATACTGCATTAATTTGAGTAGTGCTTCATGAACAGTAAGTGATGGTTTTTTATTCATTAGCACAAATTTAGTAGCAATTAAGGGCATAAAAAAACCCCTATTAAAATAATAGAGGTTTTTTATTATGGTTTTAAACGATCGCCATTAGCGTCTAAAAAATGATACTCTAGGTATTTATAAGCATCACGAGGTTGAATTTTAACCCATTTTTTATGGTCTAAAAACCATTTAGTACGCATAGAAGGCGTTCCTTTTATTAAATAGGCGCATACAAAAGGATGCGCTGTTAATGTGATTTTCTTTTGGCCTTTAGCAATTAACTTTTGTAAATCGGCATTAATTTTATTGATGAGCACAATTGGTGCTTCAACTTCACCATTTTCGTTTGGGTTTTTTTCTTTAGTTTTAATAGACAACTCAGGCCTAACGCGCTGTCTAGTAATTTGTATGAGTCCAAATTTACTTGGTGGTAAAATTTTATGTTTAGCTCGATCGTCACTCATTTCTTCTTTTAAGTGATCGTAAAGTTTTTTGCGATGTTCGGCATTATTCATATCAATAAAATCGACTACAATAATACCGCCCATATCTCTTAATCTTAGTTGTCGTGCAATTTCGGTAGCACTAATAAGATTAACGTCTAATGCTGTATCAGCTTGATTTTTTGCCTTATTGCTTCTGTTTCCGCTGTTAACGTCTATAACATGCATGGCTTCGGTATGTTCGATAACCAAATAAGCCCCTTTTTTCATAGTGACAGTTTCACCAAATGATGTTTTAATTTGACGTTCGACCCCAAATTTTTCATAAATTGGTATTTTAGAGTTGTAGAGAGAAACGATTGATTCTTTTTCGGGAGAAATTTCACCGACATAATCTTTTATTTGAGAATACAAGGCTTCATCATCTACACAAATAGAAGTAAATGAGTCATTAAATAAATCTCGTAACATAGACGAGGCTTTATTTAACTCTCCTAAAACTTTAAGCGGATATTGAGCTTTCTGAATTTTTTTACACATAGCATTCCATCGTTTTAAAAGATTTTGTAAGTCTTTATCGATGTCAGCTACTTTTTTCCCTTCAGCTACAGTTCTAATTATTATACTAAAGCCTTTAGGTTTAATGCTTTTAACCAGACGTTTAAGTCTGCTTTTTTCTTCTTTATCTTCTATTTTTTGAGAAACAGAAATGCGTTCAGAAAACGGTACCAAAACAATGTAACGGCCAGCGAGTGATAATTCACTGCTTAATCTTGGGCCTTTAGTTGAAATTGGCTCTTTTACCACTTGAACCAAAACAGTTTGGTTAGGGTTAAGCACATCGGTTATAGAACCATGTTTATCAATATCACTTTCAAACGTAAAGTTTTTTAAGTTATAATCTCTAAATTTGGGTGAACTTGCTTTTTTAATAAACTTTGATTGGGTTTGAATTTGTGGACCTAAATCATGGTAATGTAAGAACCCATCTTTTTCATACCCAACGTTAACAAATGCCGCATTAAGTCCCGAAAGGGCTTTTCTAACACGGGCAAGGTAAATGTCACCAACTGCTATATTACTATTGCTAGATTCTTTATGCAATTCGACAAGTTTACCATCTTTAAGCAAGGCAAAATCTACAGCGTCGGAACTTGAACGTATAATTAATTCCTTATTCACGCTTTTAAATTTTCTGTTTAGCAGGTCACGACCTGTCTAAACAATTAAACATTAATTAAATTAAGTAATATGAAGAAATTTATATTCTAAATTTCGTTGTCAAAGAACAGAAAATTGAAAAAGTAGTTTTAAAACTACTTTTTCTTTTTGTGACGGTTAGCTCTACTACGTTTTTTACGCTTGTGAGTTGCTACCTTATGTCTTTTTCTTTTTTTACCACTTGGCATAAGCTATAATTTTTATTGATTAATAATTTATTTTACTTCAACTTTAGTTTTAACACCTTCAACAAAAACCTTTGCTGGCTTAAATGCTGGAATGTTGTGGGCTGGGATTTTAATGGTTGTATTTTTAGAAATGTTTCTACCTGTTTTCTCAGCTCTTTTTTTAATAATAAAGCTTCCAAAACCTCTTAAGTATACATTATCACCGCTTTCTAGCGAGTCTTTAACTTCAGCCATAAAAGTTTCAACAGTGGCTTGAACTTCTGTCTTCTCTAATCCTAACTTGTCTGAAATGTTAGCCACAATATCTGCTTTTGTCATAGTTCAAATATTTAAAAGGGGTTATTAAATTTTAAGTTTGCAAATATACAGAATTTAATAACAATAAATAAACACAAAAGGCTAAATAGTAGTTAGATATACTTTAAGTTTGCTACAAAAACCCTTCAAATGCAATTTGCTAAAGCTTTAATTAATTGGTATAACACTCACCAACGAGACTTGCCTTGGCGACACAGCACGCAAGCTTATGAAATTTGGTTATCTGAAATAATGTTGCAGCAAACCCAAGTAAAACAGGCGCTTCCTTACTATTTGAAGTTTTTAAAGCACTTCCCGACTGTA
This sequence comes from Psychroflexus salarius, assembly GCF_900129035.1. GTDB lineage: Bacteria > Bacteroidota > Bacteroidia > Flavobacteriales > Flavobacteriaceae > Psychroflexus > Psychroflexus salarius. The sequence goes on from NZ_FQTW01000003.1 coordinate 80,986, forward strand.
CACGATTTAGCTAAAGCCGATGAAGATCAAGTTTTAAAACTTTGGCAAGGTTTAGGTTATTATTCTCGTGCAAGAAATTTACATTTTACCGCTAAAGATATTAGCAAAAACTATAATGGCAGTTTCCCTACAACATACAAAAATCTGCTTCAATTAAAAGGTGTTGGTGAGTACACCGCTGCTGCTATTGCATCGTTTGCTTTTAATGAACCTAAGGCCGTTGTTGATGGTAATGTTTACCGTGTATTATCCCGTGTTTTTGGAATTGATACGCCTATTAATTCTACAGAAGGTATCAAGCAATTCAAAATAAAAGCAAACGAACTTCTAGACCGAAAAAATCCTGCCACTTATAACCAAGCCATTATGGAGTTTGGCGCTATACAATGCAAACCTAAGCAGCCAAATTGCTTATTTTGCCCATTTCAAAACATATGTGTGGCTTTTCAGCAATCTAAAATAGAGGTTTTACCTGTAAAGTTGAAAAAAACAAAAGTGAAAACGAGATATTTCAACTATTTGATAATAGAAGATGAAAGAGAAAATATTTTACTCAACAAACGCAATCAAAAAGGCATATGGCAAAACTTATATGAATTTATTTTAAGCGATACAACAAAACAAATCGATGATTTTCCACTAGACAAGTTTCAATATTTACCTAAGATAAAATCAAAAGATATTAGACTCCTCAATTCTACGCCTATTAAACATGTCTTAACACATCGTAAACTCTTTGTTCGCTTTTGGCAAGTCAAACTAAGTGAAGCCTTTGATCCTCAATTAGCAGAACATTATGAGATTGTGAAACATGATCAACTAAATGATTATGCGGTACCTGTACTTATTGAAAACTTTATAAAGCAATACGTTTTAAGAGCATAAATCTTTTTATTACTTTTACCAATTAAATTATAATGTTATGGCTTCTGGAACTTTAAATAAAATAATGCTAATTGGTCACACTGGTGATGATGTAAAAATGACTTATTTTGAAGGTGGCGGCTGTATTGGCCGGTTTCCGTTAGCAACAAATGAAGAATACATTAACAAATCGACCAACGAAAAGGTAAGTAATACAGAATGGCATAATATTGTAGTGCGAAACAAAGCTGCTGAAGTTTGTGAAAAATACCTTAAAAAAGGAGATAAAGTTTATATTGAAGGACGCATCAAAACCCGTAAATGGCAAGATGATAAAGGTATGGATCGCTACACGACTGATGTACAATGTACTGAATTTACCTTTTTAACACCGAAAGATAGCGTTAATACACCAACGGCAAATTCTACAGAGCCGCAAAAAACTCAGGCATCTAAGGCACAAAATCCGCCTATCGAAGAAGATAACGACGATTTACCATTTTAATTTAAATTTAGTTTCAAATTGGAACCTGAACCCTCGAGTTTATTTTTATTAGTAAGTCTACCAACAGCCGAAATTATTAAACTTGTAATTTTGGTGATATTATTGCTTTGTTCAGCCTTAATCTCTGGTTCTGAAGTTGCCTTGTTTTCTCTTAAACCAACCGATTTTGATACTGACCACAGCAGTTTAACTCCAAAAGACCATATCTTAATTAGGCTACTTGATCGACCAAAAAAGTTGTTAGCCACAATTTTGATTGCTAATAACTTCATCAATATCGCAATTGTACTTATTTATAGCTCTGTAAGTGATTACTTTTTTCAAGGCACGAATATTTATTGGTCAGGCTTAAGTTTAAAATTACTGATTGATATTGGTTTAGTGACCTTCTTAATTCTTCTATTTGGTGAAATTTTACCCAAAGTTTATGCCAATAGAAATAGTGTTGAATTTGCCCAATTTATGGCCATTCCGCTTGGTTTTTTAGATAAATTCTTCTCTCCATTAAGCTTGCCTATGCGAGCGGTTACCATTAGCATACATAATAAATTTGGTAAACAAAAATCTAACTTAAGTATAGATCAACTTTCGCAAGCGCTAGAACTCACTCATGAAGCTGAAACAACTACAGATGAGAAAAAAATATTGAAAGGCATCGTTTCTTTTGGTAACACAGATGTTAAACAAGTCATGAAACCTAGACTTGATATGTTTGCTCTAGAAACGACAACCAAATTTAACGAGGTATTAATTCAAATTGTAGAAGAAGGTTACTCAAGAATTCCTGTTTATGAAGAGAATGTTGATAATATTATTGGCATTTTATACGTTAAAGATTTGCTGCCGTATCGTGATTTAAACAAATTTGAATGGCAAAATTTGTTACGCGAACCTTATTTTGTGCCTGAAAACAAAAAATTAGATGATTTATTAAACGATTTTAAATCACAAAAAAACCACTTAGCTATTGTTGTAGATGAATATGGAGGCACAAGCGGACTTATTTCTTTAGAAGATATTATTGAAGAAATTGTTGGAGATATTAGTGACGAATACGATGATGAGGATTTGATTTTTTCTAAAATTGATGAACATACCTTCATATTTGAAGGGAAAACAGCTCTAAAAGACTTTTACCGTATTTTTGAACTTGAAGAAGAAGAACAAGAACAGTTTGAAAATGATAAAGGTGAGTCTGAAACTTTAGCAGGTTTTGTTCTTGAAATTTCGAAAAGCCTTCCTATCAAAAATCAAATAATTTCTTACTTGAGCTATAAGTTTACAATTGAAGTTGTTGATAATAAACGTATTAAACAAATTAAAGTCAAAAAACATGCCTCAAATTCCTAAGCTATCATGCGTAATTATTTTAGTATTTGGCTTATTGGGTTGTGAATCTAATGTTCAACCTAAGCAAAAGGCCTTTTTAGCTTTAGAATATCAATCGCCGAGTTATCAATTAATAAAATCTGATTGTCCTTTTCAGTTTGAAATTAACCAAATCGCTAAGATAGAAACGCCACAAAATTTTGATCCTTGCTCCTTTAATATTCGTTACCCTAAACTTGGGGCTACTATTTTTTTTACCTATAAACCGATTCATAATAACTTGAAATCGCTTTTAACAGATGCCCAAAAACTTCCTCTTAAGCACACTATAAAAGCTGATGCCATTGAAGCTGATATTTTCACTAATGACGTTGCAAAAACCTATGGTAACTTTTACGAAGTTGAAGGTGACGCAGCTTCTCAAGCACAATTTTATTTAACCGATAGTTTACAACACTTTGTTACAGGTTCAATTTACTTTAAAACAGCACCTAATTACGATTCAATTTTACCAGCTGCATCCTATATTAAAAACGACTTAAAGCATATTGTTGAAAGTATGCGCTGGAAGTAATTATACCAAATATTCTGTAATATGAGACAAAAAGAAATTGAATTATAATTGTCTTAATCAAGGCAAAAAAATTAATCCCAAAGCATCGGGACTAACTACGTTTCATTTTTTTAACGAAGAGAAAGGCAATTAGAAACTATTTATCTCATTTTATGGGAGATTTGGTATTAGATTTATTATAAAATTTCAACTTGAAATTTTAACCCAAAATTATTAGACAACTTCAATATTAAAATAGACTTTTGCGCAAAAAATTAAATTGTGCCAAATCATTATTTAAAATGGGTGTATTTAATTGCACTATCACTACTTTGGGGAAGTTCGTTTATATTGATAAAAAAAGGACTTGAAGGCTTAACGCCTATTCAATTAGGTGCCGTTCGTGTATTAATTACTGGTCTTTTTTTATCTGCAATTGGTTTTAAAAAGGTAAAACAAATCAAGCAGAAACAGTGGTTGTGGATTGCTATATCAGGTTTTATTGGTACACTTTTTCCGAGCATATTGTTTGCCTATGCCGAAACAGAAATAGATAGTGCAATTGCTTCAATTTTAAACTCAACTGTACCACTATTAGCTTTAATAGTTGGGATTACATTTTTTGGAGCTATGTTTAATAAACAACAATTTTGGGGTGTTTTGGTAGGCCTTTTAGGTTCGGCTTTACTCATTTTTGCTGGAGCATCTTTAAATCCAGGTCAAAACTATTGGTATGCTCTATTACCAGTTATCGCTTCTTTAATGTATGCATTTAATGCTAATATCATTAAATCTTATTTACAAGATATTTCGGCTTTAGGTATTGCAACTGGCTCATTTATCGTTTTAATTCCTTTCGCATTTGGGCTTCTATTAGCTACTAATTTTTTTGATGCAGACAATTTATCTAATGCTGTGGTGCAAGAGTCACTTTATTATGTGTTAGTTTTAGCTTTATTAGGCACAGCCTTAGCAAAAATTATATTTAACCGATTAATTCAATTATCTAATCCTGTTTTTTCAACGTCGGTTACGTATTTAATTCCTGTTGTGGCTTTGTTTTGGGGTGTGATCGATGGAGAATCTTTTAATTCATACCAACTTGGTGCTGGTGGCGTAATATTGCTTGGTGTGTACTTATCTAACCGAAAAAGAAAATTGAAAAAATCATAAAAAAAGCCGTTCCTAATGAAACGGCTTCTTTAATTGAATTTTACTATTCTTAATTATTCAAAATCTTTGTCTGAAACGCCTTCGTTAATTTTAACTTCGTTCATATTAAAATCAAGTTTTCGAGGACCAAAGCTTTGAGTTAGTATATGTGGCATCATAACGCCGTTTACTTCTTTGTAATCATCATACATTACAAGAGTTTCCATACTTCTACCCATTTGCTCTACAACGGTTTTAGTTTGAAGTTTTAAGCCAGTTTCAGTACTGTAATACTCTGTCATATTTTCAGACATTTTAATGGCATAAGCATCTTGACCATTTACATTTTCGATACCTGTTAGTTCAGCATCATCAGAAACGCTAAGTTCAGGAATAGCACCACTTGTAGCTTGATAAGTTTTAATTTGCTCGTCAGTCATTTCAATACGTTGACCCTGTTGAACTATATAACCAGATTCGCCATTAAAGACTTGTAAGCTTAATGGGTTACCATTCATTAAAAGAGCGATGCGCTGCTTACCATCTTTTGTCATTTTTTGTTCTAAAGCGAGCTTCATACCTTGCATACTAGCACTACCTTTCATATAAATTGAGTTGACTTCTTCAGCTTTCTCTCTGCCACCAATTGCATTGATGTAATCTTCATAAATTGTGGCAACTGTTACGCCTTCTGGTAGTGGTTTTTTAAATTCTGGTTTATCTGTTTTATTAGCTTTTTTGTCATAATACAGAACCGGAAGCTTTTTCTCATTAAATTTAATTTTTTCTAAATTTTCAGCAACGTCAACACCTTTACCAGCGATAACAACTCTTACTTTATCAAGCTTAAGGTATTTTTGAGCCACACGTTTAACGTCTTCAACTGAAACCGCATTGATTTTCTCAAGGTATGTTTCATAGAAATCTTCAGGTAAGTTGTTGGTCTCTATGTTTAAAGCATAATTTGCTATTGTTGAAGGTCTTTCAAGACGCATTACAAAATTACCTGCAAATTTACTTTTAACATCTTCGAGCTTTTCAGCATCAACATCTTCAGTTCTAATACGCTTAATTTCTTTTAAAAATTCAACTACAGCGCTATCTGTTACAGCGTTTCTAACACTTGCAGAAGCTGTAAATCGTGAAGCATAACGGCTTGCGCCAATGCTTGATCTTGCACCATACGTATAGCCTTTGTCTTCACGAAGGTTCATGTTTAAATAACTCCCAAAACTACCACCAAGAATTTGATTAGCTACTAAAACTGGAAAGTAATCAGGATTATTCATTTGTAAGTCAACTGTATTTTCTACCGTAATTTGGCTTTGTACTGCATTAGGCATATCAACAAAGTTAATTTGCGCATATTGAGCATTTTTAACAGTTGGCAAACTTACATTTGGTGGTGTTGCTTTTTTCCAATCAGAAAAATACTCCTTTACAAGTTTCTTTGCCTCTCTTTTAGTTATGTCGCCAACAATTACCATGTAAGCGTTTTCTGGCACAAAATAATTTCGGTAAGTATTTTGTACATCTTTAAGTGTAATTGCTTCAACTGTCTCAGGAGTTACAAATTGACCGTAAGGATGGTTTTTACCATAAGCTAATGCAGATGCAACTCGGCTTCCGATGGCTGCAACGCTTTTTTCGTCTGTTTTTAAACCTTCAATAAGTTTAGTTTTTTCAGCTTCAAATTCTTCTTGTGTAAATAAAGGATTAAGAGCTCCTTCGGCCATTAATTCTAAAATTCTAGGAAAATATTTAGATAATGAACTAGCAAAAGCACTTTCTGAACCAAAGCTTACACGCGCACCAAGAAAGTCAATTTCTTCGTTAAATTCATCTTTAGAGATATTTTCTGTTCCTGTACCAAGTAGCGAAGAAACTAGGCTTGATGTCCCTGGTTTATCTGCAGTATAAGGTTTATTATCTATAATTAAGCTTGCTGAAATTCGTGGTAATTTATGATTTTCTACGACTAAAACTTCAAGCCCATTTCTTAGGTTAAAACGGTCTGGCTCGCCAATATTAACCTTTGGTGCTGGACCAGGTTTTGGCATGGTTGATCTATCGATTTGAGCATTGACACTTGTTGCGAAAATGCACAATACAATTAAGGTTATAAGTTTAAATTTCATAGTGCTTATTTTTGTTCTTTTTCTGATTCTGGAAGGTAGTCTAGGTCAAGTCTTTGGTTTTTATTTAAGTACTTGTTAGCAACTTCTTTTATTTCTTCTCGAGTAATACTTCTATAAATGTCTATTTCTTCATTAATTAAATCAGCGTTTCCATATAATACATGGTAGGTAGCTAAAGAAGAGGCAATACCCTGAATACTTGAGTTTGAATTTACAAATTGGTTTTCGAATTTATTTTGAAGTTTTTGGTATTCACGTTCAGAGATGAGTTCTGTTTTTAGTTTATTAACTTCATCATCCATGATTTCGGCAAGTTTTTCAAGTGGTGTATCTCCTAGCGGAAGTGCACCCATGATGTATGTTCCATAATCTTCCATAGGTCTTGGGAAAGCTAAAACTTGTAGCGCAACTTTTTCGTCATCGACCATACGCTTATACATTCTTGAGCTTTTTCCATCGGTTAAGATTGAAGATATCATACTCATTACATATGAATCTCTTTCACTCATACCAGGAATTCTGTATACATGAGCTTTAATTGGAATTTGAATATTACTATCGTACTCAGTAGCTTTAATGGTTTCGGTAATTGGTTTTTCGGTAATTTGTACACGTTCAACTTCAGGTTTTGATTTTACAGGACCGAAATAATCTTTAATCATAGCCTTAGTTTCTTCCATCTCTAAATTACCTGCAACAACTAGAGTTGCGTTATTAGGACCATAATATTTATCAAAAAAAGCTTTAAACTCTTCTAATTCAGCAGCATCAAGGTCTTGCATTGTACCGATAACAGAGTTTTTGTACGGATGCTTGTCAAACATATATTTATTGATTCCTGTAGCGTAGATAATTTTACCGTAAGGTGCATTATCAATTCGTGAACGCTTTTCTTCTTTTACCACTTCATTTTGTGTGTCTACACCAACTTGATTAATAACTGGGTGAAGCATACGTTCAGACTCCATCCATAAACCAAGTTCTAAAGCGTTAGAAGGAAAAGTTTCATAATAGTAAGTTCTATCTTGGGTTGTATTTGCGTTATTACTACCACCATTAGCAGCTACAATATTAAACCATTCGCCTCGCTCAATATTTTTGGTCCCTTCAAATAATAGGTGTTCAAAAAAGTGCGCAAATCCTGTACGTCCTGGAGCTTCATCTTTAGCTCCTACGTGATACATCACACCAACTGTTACAACCGGAACAGAATTATCTTGATGAATAATCACATCTAAGCCGTTGTCAAGTTGGTACTCTTCAAATTCTACTTGCTGAGCAAACATCGTTGTACTGGCGCAAAGCAGAAACAATAAGTTAAGTTTTTTAATCATTTTAAGTTGTTTTAGTTTATATATTAGTTTATCGATAAATGAAGTTGTTACAAATATGACTATATTTTTTTCAAATTTTTAGATAAATTATGAATTTCTTATGGTTTTAGCACAATTAACATGATGTTAAAACACTGATTAATTAATTTATACTAATTTGAAGAAAAAATTAGATTATGACAAAATTTATACTTCCAGTTAGATTTGGTGTTGCTTTAACAACATCGCTTATTGCTTATTTTTTAGTATTATCTTTATTTGATTTACATACAAACCCAATGTTTAGTTTGTTTAATGGCGTAATTACAGGTTTTGCTATTTTTGAAGCTATTAGGTTTAGACGAATAGAATTAAAATCTAATTACAATTACAGTATTGGTTTTAGCGCTGGTATTGTAACTGGATTTATTGGTAGCATTTTGTTTACTATTTTTATGACAATTTATGCTACTGAAGTTGAGCCAAAATTTATCAACCAGTTAGCAACAAATTTTTCTAATAGTTATAACATTGGGCCTGGTATTTTTGCGTTTGTGGTTGCAATTATGGGCTTTGCTACTTCGGTAGTGCTTACTTTATCTTTTATGCAATTATTTAAAAATCCTATTCAAACTGAAAGCTAAATGTTTGTATTTAAAAATTAAGCACTATATTTGCAAACATTTTTAAAATTAAACACTAATATTATGTATGCAATCGTAGAGATAGCAGGGCAGCAATTTAAAGTTGCAAAAGACCAAAAAGTGTTTGTACATCGATTAAAAGAAGATGAAGGAGCTCAAATTAGTTTTGACAAAGTTCTTTTGTTTAATGATGGTACTAACACAACAATTGGCGCCCCAGCTATAGATGGTGCAAAAGTTGACGCAAAAGTCCTTAAGCACTTGAAAGGAGACAAGGTTATTGTCTTTAAAAAGAAAAGAAGAAAAGGTTACAAAAAGAAAAACGGTCATAGACAATATTTGACTGAAATCCTTATTGAAGGCCTTACAGCTAGCGGAGCTAAAAAATCTTCTGCTTCTAAAAAAGAAGAGCCAAGCAAAGAAACCGCTAAAGCTGAAAATAACGAAACGAAAGACTTGAGTAAGCACACAGTTGCTGAGCTTAAAGAAATGGCTAAAGCTCAAGGTTTAGAAGGATATTCTTCATTGAAGAAAGCAGAATTAATTGAAGCTTTAAGTAAATAATTAAAAACTTTTAGACATGGCACATAAGAAAGGTGTAGGTAGTTCTAAGAACGGAAGAGAATCAGAATCGAAACGCTTAGGCGTTAAAATATTTGGTGGACAAGCCGCTATTGCTGGCAATATTATTGTTAGACAACGTGGTACAAAACATAAGCCTGGCGCTAATGTTTACGTAGGTAAAGACCATACATTACACGCTAAAGTAGACGGTATTGTTCAGTTTAAGAAAACTAAAGACGATAAGTCTTATGTTTCTGTTGAACCTATCAATGCATAATAATTGCATTTAATTTAATAAAAAAACCTGTTGAATAATCAACAGGTTTTTTTGTGGTGTATAATTAATCGTTTTTTTAAAACCATGCATCCCAAGGAATTCTTGATAAAACTAAGATTAATGCCAAAGCATAAAAAATAGCAATTGTTCTAAACTTTTTAGTAGATGAAAGCTTCTTTTTGTGCTTACTATAGCCTATTGTAATTAACACAATAGCTATTATCATTGTTAAGGGATGTTCTACTAAGTATAATCTTAGTGTTGAGTCTTTCATAACAGCTCCCATACCTTGTTCTGAAAATGCTACAAAATAGGGCTGCACAAAATAAAGCACTAAGCCAATGAGTAATTGCAAGTGCGAAACAATTAAAGTAAATAACGAGATTCTAAAATCTTTAGCTGCATAGCTTGATTTATTTAAGGTCTTTATAATAGCGTTAAATGTTGCTAGTGTTAAAACAAGCAAAACAAGATAAGCCCAATAAGAGTGAACAATTTGAAAAACTTCGTACATGTGTTTATTTTTTAATGATTATTCAAATAATGCTTTTAATTCAGTCGCATCTTTAGCTTTCATTTTACCTGCTAGAACAAGACTGAGTTGCTTTCGCCTTAAGGCAGCATTATAGCGTTCTTTTTCTAAATCTGTTTGTGGTGTAATTTCTGGGATAGGAACTGGATGCCCGACATCATCAACCGCCACAAAGGTATAAATAGCTTCATTAGCCTTAGAGCGTCTTCCGCTTTCGCGATCTTCTATCCAAACATCTATAACAATCTCCATAGAGGTTTTAAAAGCCCTAGAAACCTTGGCTTCTACAGTCACAACACTTCCTAAGGGAACCGATTTATTAAAGGCAACGTGGTTAACTGATGCCGTAACTACAATTCGTCTAGAATGGCGTCTGGCAGCAATACTAGCAGCACGATCCATTCTTGCTAAAAGTTCACCACCAAACAAATTGTTTAATGGATTAGTTTCACTAGGCAAAACTAAATCTGTTAGAGTTGTTTTAGAATCTTCAGGATATTTATTCATTTCAGAATTTTTCACAAAGGTAAAACTTATACATTTAAGAATATCCTAAATGTTTTATTTTACCAACAACCAAGCCGCTTTATTTTCGGTAAGTCTTATTTCTTTTAAAAATTGTCTAGCTTTAACACGGTCGCTAAAACTTGCGTAAGCTATTTGATGCAAATTGTAGGTATTAAGACCAACATAATTTGCTTTGTATCCATTCTGAAGTAATTCTTCTAAACGCTTATTGGCATTTGACTTTTCTTTAAAAGCACCAGCAATGATATGAAAGGGTTTAACTTCAGTTGGAGCAGAAACTAATTTTTTTTCTGTTTCAATTATAATAGGATCTAGCGACGTTTGAAGTGAAAATTGAGCCGTTTGAATTTTGTTTTCAATTATTTTTTGCGCTTTTTGCTCGTTAGCTAACGAATTTTTTTGAGCAGTGTTATTTATGTAGTTATAACCCCAAACAGAAAAAATTCCTATAAGTAAAATAATAGCAGCTGCATATTTTGTGAAATGAATTGAGTTTTTTGGTGTTTCTTTAGAAATTTCAATAACATTTGAAGGCTCTTCAGCCGTAACTTCATTCTCAGGAACCGTAATCGTTGAAGTTTTACAAGTTTGCAAGCCATAAGCTTCTAACAAAAAGTTTGCTGTTTCATCGGCTGTAAAGACAATAGATTCATTTTGTTTAAAGCTACCTATTCCTTTCAGTTTAACTTCTTCACCTTGCTCAAGACTTGACTTTAAATCTTCTATATAAAAACTAACTTGACGTTCAGCTTTTTGGAAACTTATGTTAAGCGATTTTGCTAAATTATTGGTTAATAAACCATCGTGGTTTTTGATTTGCGCGCTAAACTGAATTGTTTTTTTTGGTGGCGATAATATATGAGATTCTGTGTTGATTTTAGCTGACTTTTCTTGTGTTAAAAAGGCACCAAAATCAGGTAAAATCACACAATCGTGATGGTATAAAAGCTCTATAATATGCTTTGTTATAACAGTCATAACTACAAAAATAATCTATTTTTAGAGCTAAAAAAATTTAAGTGTAAAAAGATTTAAAATTTAAACTGAACGCCTGTAAACACCCCAAAATAATATGGCTGTATATTTGTTGTACCTGATTTAAACGTATTGATTTGATACTTAAATGTAGGTTCAAAATTAAACGACCATTGTTTAGATAAACCATAATTAATGCCTAAACCTAAGTTTGTTGAAAAACTTGTCTCATTTAAGTTGTTAGCTTGACCTATTTCGGTTTGTGTAGTTGTGGTTTCAAAAACCAAAGCGTTATTATTCAGTATTAGGGTACTTGCGCCACCAATTACATTAACTCCAATTTTTTTATTAATGAGTTGATACTCTAACTCTAAAGGAATCTCAATAAAACCTAATTGCTGATTGATATTACCAAAATTTTGCGCTGTTCTAAAATTTTCACCACCATAATTAGCCATTTCTGTTGAAGAAACCACAGCGTAATATTGATTATTAGCGTTTAAATTAATGTTGGCATCACTAAAAGCAGGGTTATCAAAGGTCATTGTAACATCATTAGTGACATAGCTTAAATTAACTTGATTAACGCCTGTTCTTAGTTTAAGTTTTTCAGTTAATTTATAGGCTAAATTGACGCCGTAAGCCATATTAACCGCATTACCTTCTGAAGAAAAATTAGAGCCTAAACTGCTTGTGTTTGTCATAGCATTAGAAAACACAGGTGCAACTTGAGGGTTAAGAGACCAACGATTTTTAAGCGTTTTAACTTCTTTAGCTTTAGTGCTAGCCATCTTAAAATTGAAAATAGGAATTGCTTCAGAATTTATAACATTATTAGAGCTCGAAATTGATTTTTGTTTTAATAAAGAATTTACCGAAGAAACTTGCATTTGTTCTTCAAATTGAGTTTTATCTAAATTTTGATTTGTTACATCAGCTTCTACTGAAGGCCTTGATAATAAACTTAAATCCTGATAAATAATAGAAAAAGCTTCAGGTGAAATTGTACTAATTTCGGTTGTAAAATTAACATCATAATCTATTTCAGAAAAGCCTTGGGAGTTATTTGCAACACTTGTGTTTTGCGTATAATTATAATAAAAACCTAAACCAAACATTAAAACCGCAATAGCTGCAACACCAGCATATTTATAAAACCAAAACGGTATAAGTCTTGATTTAGTTTTAGGTTGAAGCTGAGATTCTATATTACGCCAAGCTTGTTGTGGTGCTTCAGGCTGAAAATCATTTAAACCTTCTTGAAAAACGCGATCTATATGTTTACCCAAATCACTCATTAAGCTTGCTTGATAGATTTTTGTTGAATTAGACGTTCAACTTTAGTTTTTAAAATAGCTCTAGCACGAGATAAGTTAGATTTAGAAGTACCATCGCTAATTGATAAGCAATCGGCAATTTCAGCATGAGAATAGCCATCTAAAACATATAGGTTAAATACTAACCTGTAGCGATCTGGTAATTCTTGAATTAAGCTTAATAACTCTTTAAGTTCTAGGTTTGGTAAGTCTTCTACAATATAATTGTCGTCTTGAATTGTATTAGGAGAAATAAGCTCAAATACTTTTTGATGTTTGTACTTTTGTAAAGCGGTATTAACAACAATTCGTTTCATCCATCCCTCAAAAGAACCTTTGTGTTTAAACTGCTTTATTTTTTCAAAAATAGTTATAAAAGCATCCTGAAGGTTATCTTGTGCTTGCGCATGATTAGATGAATACTTTAAGCAAATTCCAAAAAACTTATCAGCATACAATAAATAAAGCTGCTTTTGCGCTTCAATATTATTGTTTTGACATTGCTTGATAAGTTTTTTTAAAATCATTTGTTATGGCTCTATTACGGTAACCTCATGCTCAATAAAATCTTGATTGCCTGGCGTATTGTCGCTAAGAAATCGAAAAGTGATAGTACCTGATGTTGTCGCTTCATAGTCGTAAGTTCTAATATTAACATCGTCAGAAGATTCACATGAAAGATTATCATTAAAATTTAAAATTGCACCTACAACAATTGTATTTTCATTTACAACTTCAGTCTCAAACCGATTAAATGAGTGGCAATCTGATATTTGGTCAACAGATAAATCAAATTGATATGAATTTCCTAAAACTAATTCATCTGGTAAATTTGCAAAAGAAATTGTACCAACTTCAGTACCGCTTCTGTCATAAAAATCATCTGATTCACAACTGAAAAAGCTAAAAATGACTAATGTAATACTGATAATTTTTTTCATAACCTTTAACTTAAGATGATAAATTGCTAAAATGGTTGCGTAAAAAGTTCTATTCTTCAGCTTTAGCTAATTTAATAGCATCAATAATTTTAGTTTCAAGTTCTTCCATCAATTCAGGATTGTCTTTGAGTAAGGTTTTTACGGCGTCACGCCCTTGACCTAATTTTGTGTCTTCATAACTAAACCATGAGCCGGCTTTTTTTACAATTTCGTAATCAACCCCAATGTCTATTATTTCACCAATTTTTGAAATTCCTTCACCATACATAATGTCAAACTCAGCCATTTTAAAAGGTGGCGCCACTTTATTCTTGACAACTTTTACACGGGTTTTATTACCCATAACATCACTATTACTGTTTTTAATTTGAGTAGAACGTCTAATATCTAATCTTACCGAAGCATAAAACTTTAAAGCATTTCCACCAGTTGTTGTTTCAGGATTGCCAAACATCACACCTATTTTTTCACGTAATTGATTAATAAAAATAACCGTACAATTAGTTTTACTAATAGATGAAGTTAATTTTCTTAAAGCTTGAGACATTAAACGTGCATGAAGACCCATTTTAGAGTCACCCATTTCGCCTTCAATTTCACTTTTAGGAGTTAATGCCGCTACCGAGTCAATTACCACAATATCTATGGCTCCTGAGCGAATTAAATTATCAGCAATTTCAAGCGCTTGTTCGCCATGGTCTGGTTGAGATATAATCAAATTATCAATATCTACGCCAAGGCTTTGTGCATAAGTCCTATCAAAAGCATGCTCAGCATCAATAAAAGCAGCTATACCACCAGCTTTTTGAGCTTCAGCCATGGCGTGAAGTGTCATGGTTGTTTTACCTGACGATTCTGGTCCATAAATCTCAATAACTCTACCTCTAGGATAGCCGCCAACTCCTAAAGCTAAATCTAAACCTAATGACCCAGAAGATATTGCATCAACATCTTCAACGGCTTGGTCACTCATTTTCATAACAGTTCCTTTACCGTAAGTTTTATCTAATTTATCTAAAGTAAGCTTTAAAGCCTTTAGTTTTGCGTCTTTTTCTTTATTGTCTTTTGCCATAATTCAGGTTTTCTAAATAACTTTTGATGTAAAAATACTATTTATATCAATAATCGTATTATTTTCACGCAACCAATTTATAGATAACTCATCTATTATATAGAATTTAAAATGTGCACCTCTTTAAATTCTTATAGAAAGCCAACATTTTGGTAGACGGTTAGCTAGTTTTTTTAGATAAGAAAACTAAGCAATATTTATTTAATTATCTTAATAACGAATTAGCCCGTTAGAAAAAGTCCCCACGAAGCGGGACTTTTTTCATTTCTAATCTTTTAGTTTACATTTGCATTTTAATCTTTCTTTAACTTAAATCTAGTATAGCATGCAACTGTACAATAAACTAAGTGCCAAAGAAAGGGAAGCTTTAATTGAGCAAGCTGGAGAAGAACGCTTGACACTTTCCTTTTACAAATATGCGAAAATTGGCAATCCGCAATTATTTAGAAACCACTTATTTGTTGCTTGGGACAATATGAATGTCCTAGGTCGAATTTATGTCGCTCACGAAGGCATCAATGCGCAGCTATCAGTCCCAGCAAAGCAATTTTCAAAATTTAAAGCCTTCTTAGATGATATTTACTTCTTAGAAAATGTGCGTTTAAATATTGCAATTGAGCAGGATGATAAATCATTTTTAAAACTGAAAATTAAAGTCCGCTCTAAAATTGTCGCTGATGGCTTAAACGACAAGAGTTTTGATGTTACCAACCGTGGTGTTCATGTAGATGCCGAACAATTTAACGCACTTATCGAAGACCCAGATACGGTTTTGGTTGATATGCGAAATCATTATGAAAGCGAAATAGGACACTTCAAAAATGCGGTTACACCAGACGTAGATACTTTTCGAGATTCTCTTGACATTATTGAAGCAGACCTAAAGGCGCATAAAGAAGATAAAAAATTAGTTATGTATTGTACTGGCGGTATTCGTTGCGAAAAAGCTAGTGCATATTACAAACATAAAGGCTTTAAAAATGTATATCAACTTGATGGTGGTATTATTGAGTATACAAGACAAGTAAACGAAAAAGGCTTAGAAAATAAATTCTTAGGTAAAAACTTTGTCTTTGATCACCGTCGTGGTGAGCGCATTTCTAATCACATCATAGCGCGTTGTCATCAATGTGGAGATCCCTGTGATACGCACGTCAATTGCGCTAATGAAGCTTGTCACTTACTATTTATACAATGCGAAAAATGTGCAGAAAAAATGAACGATTGTTGCTCAGACCACTGTAAAGAAGTTATTAAATTACCATATGACGAGCAAAAAAAGCTACGCGCTGGTAAAAGAAATAGTAACAAAATATTTAAAAAAGGAAGATCGCCTGTCTTGAAGTTTAAATCTTTAAATACAAAACTTGTCAACAAATAATATTTTTAGCCGATCTTTTTGATGAGGTCGGCTAAAGTTTCATCCCATTTTTTTAAATAAAAGCCTCTAAAGTTTTGCTTCAACTTATCTTTACTTAAAACAGAATATGGAGGCCGTTTTGCTTTGGTTTTAAAAGTTTCTACTGGTGTTATTGTTATAACTGAATTGTAAAGTTGTTTGATTTTCAAGCTGAAATCATACCAAGTTAATTCGCCTTCGTTACTGAAATGGTACAAACCACATTTTTTTGATTCTGAATTTACTAAATAGCAAATAAATTCAGCTAAATCATTAGCATTAGTTGGTGTGCCAATTTGCTCTGTGGTGATGGTAATTTCTTCAGTTTTGGCTTCAATTTGAGATTTTACAAAGTTGAAAAAGTTCTTATTGTATTGTGAGTAAAGCCAAGAAGTTCTGATAATAAAATGGTGGCAACCGCTGGTTTGTATGGCTTTTTCTCCGTTAAGTTTTGATAAGCCATAAACGTTAATAGGTTGCGTAGTATCGGTTTCTAAATACGGTGTTTGTTTTTGGCCGTTAAACACATAATCGGTTGAAATATGAATTAATACGCAATTATATTGTTTACAGAGTTGTGCTAAATTTCTAACCGCTAAGTAGTTAACCTCATTAGCTTTTTTAGTCTCTTCTTCTGCGGCTTCAACATTAGTGTAAGCTGCGCAATTAATACAGTATTTGGGCTGTTCAGTTTTAAAATATTCAGTAAGCGCCTCAATATTAGTCACATCTAATTCTGAAGAAGTCTTAAATTTCACAATTGATTTAAAGTTAGCAGAAATCGCCTGCAAACACAAACCTAGTTGACCGTTAGCACCTGTTACTAAAACACTCATTTTAAATGACTTAAGTATTGGTTTAAACTAGGGTTGGTTAAATCTTTATCTGATACAACTTGATGGTTTTTAGCTATGCCCCAATCAATATTTAAAGTTTCATCATTAAAAGCAATACCTTGTTCTGATGCTTTATTGTAAAAGTTGTCACATTTATAGGCGAAAATCGCTTCTTCTGAAAGGGTTGAAAATCCGTGAGCAAAACCACGTGGTATAAATAATTGATGATTATTATCCTCATTTAACTTATAGCAAAAACTCTGCTTAAAGGTTGAAGATTCTGGACGTAAATCGATAATCACATCTAAAACTTCACCTTTAACCACACGTACTAATTTAGCTTGGGCAAACTCGCCAGTTTGGAAGTGAAAACCACGTATAGCGCCATATTTAGAAATTGATTGGTTATCTTGTACAAAATTAATTTTGTAACCGATAGCTTGCTCAAGCATACCTGCCTTATAAGTTTCTATAAAACTGCCGCGATGGTCTTTAAATACATTCGGTTTTATAATGTAACTATTATTTAGCGGTGTAGCTTCAATGGTCATTCTTGTGTGTACTTTTGTAAATACCAGTCAATAGTTTTTTTAATACCAGATTCAAAATTTTCGTCAGCCTCCCAGCCTAATTCATTTTCTATTTTTGTGGCATCAATAGCATATCTAAAATCATGACCTGGACGATCTTTGACGAAAGTAATTTGAGTATTGTAAGAGGTTTGGTCTTTTTTAGGATAAACCTCATCAAGGATATCGCAAATTTTCTTTGCAATATAAAGGTTATCACGTTCATTACGACCGCCAATATTATAGGTTTCGCCTAAGTTACCACTTTCTATTGCTAGCATAATTCCTTTACAATGATCTTTAACATACAGCCAATCTCTAATATTTTTACCATCGCCATAAATAGGAATTTCAGCACCGTTAATAGCTTTTCTAATAATGGTTGGAATTAATTTTTCATCATGCTGATGCGGCCCATAATTATTTGAACAATTGGTAGTTACTACTGGTAAGTTATAAGTATGAAAATAACTTCTCACAATAAAATCTGAAGAGGCTTTTGAAGCACTATAAGGCGAGTTTGGGGCATAAGCAGTTTTTTCTGTAAACAAACCTGTTTCTCCTAAAGTTCCATAAACCTCATCGGTTGAAACATGAAGAAAACGGGCTGAATTAAACGCTTGTTTGAGTTGATTTGGACCTGACATCCAAAGTTTATAAGCTTCATGTAATAAGTTGAAGGTACCACGAATATTAGTATCAATAAAAGCGGCTGGATTTGTAATTGAATTATCTACATGTGATTCAGCAGCAAAATGAAATACATACTGAAATTGATATTTATCGAATAATTCTTTGACTAATTTTTCATCACAAATATCACCTTTTACAAAACTGTAATTATTATAATCTGCGACCTCTATATTATTTAAATCGCCAGCATAGGTTAACTTATCTAAATTTACAAAGTGAAATTTTTGTTCTGGAACAAAATGATTGATAAAGTTACTGGCAATAAAACCAGCACCACCAGTGATTAAAATATTAGTCATCGGAGTTGGCTTGTAATTGGTTAGCTTTTTTATTTAAGAAAATTAATAACTTAAGGCCAAAAAATAAGACAATCAACAGAAGCGGTAAGAGTATTTTTTTATGGTCTGTTGGGCTTTTATCTATTTGACTTGTTTTGGCATCGTTAAGAGGTATAATGTAACCTTCTTCTCTTTCTATATCAAGTTTTAAATTATTAATTCCGTCTAAAAGTTGCTTTTTTTCTTCTAATAGTGCAGCAACATTTAAGTTGTTTTCAGAATTATAAAACGACGTTGCTTGACTATTATTGAGAAGCTTTTTGCTATAATTACCTAAAATTGTATCAATTTGACGAATGTTTGTCTCGTAGGCTTCAATACTATTCTTTTTGTTGCTTATCGCAATTTGATGGATTTGCTTTAATTTGGTATTAACTAAGTATTTTTTTTCAATTTGCTGGTAAAGCTCATTAATGTTAATGCCTTCATTATGATAAATAATTAAGCTATGAAGAATGGTATTAGATACAATCGCTTTATTAATTTCTTCTTTATTGATGGCGTCTTGTTCACTTAAATATTCTAGGTAGACACTTTCTTCTTCAGTGATTGACTTAATATTAGTAATTGGCTTTAACTCGAAACTAATATTTTTAATTAAATCCATATCTAGATTTAATTTTTTACTAGCAACTTCAGGTCTGTTTAAAATATCCCAATTTAACTCCTCGATACTTTCATAGAGAAAATCTTTAGAATTATAAATAGCCTGAAGTGTTATGGTAGATTTTAAATTGGCACTGTTTTCTTTGTCTAAATAATAGCCTAAGCCACCACCAACAACAATTAAAGCTATAAACAAAATCGCATTACGCTTTACAAATACAAATAATTTAAGTATTAATAAGCCGAGCTTATTGAAACCTTTTTTTATAAGTTTAAAAAACTCAAATAAATCTATTTCGTCGTTGTTAGTTTTCTCTTGCATCTCTGAATATTTGGTAAAGAATTTTTTCTGTAATTAAATAAGTTGGTTTAACTCCGGTAGTACCTAAACCGCCTGAGGCTAGAGTACTTCCTGTCTCTAAAGGATTATCACTGGCATAATAAGCATAGCGTAATTTTACTTCTGGTGTAATATTATCGCGTAATCGCGCTGCAGCTTGGATCGCTTTTTGATAATGGGCACCTTCCATTTCTAAACCAATTACGCGCCAAGTTGAATCGTGAAAAAAACTTAACAAATCTCTATTTTGAAGTGATGTGCCAAGTACTGTAACCATTGCGCCTTCAAAGGCTTTTAAACTACTATCCTGAAAATCGTTTAATGATAACTCATTTTTAAACGGATAATTGTCTGCCGTCCCTTCAAATAAATGAGCTGTTGGAATCATTAAATCGCCTTTTCCGCCTTCTAAGATTCCTGCTTTACCCATAATTGAAATGGACTCTACGTTCATATGTCTTGGAGCTGAATCATTACTTTTAAATGGTTTTAAAAGCTCATCCATAGTTTCATAAGCCTGTTCTCCAAAAGCGTAATCCATCACAATAATAACCGGTGCATTTTTTGGGTCTTCTAACTTGAAATCTTGTTCTGGATGCTTCAACTGGGCTGTATCAAATACTTGAACATCGATATTTGTTCCACTTGTGTCTTTAATTTGAAACATTCCGCGAGAGAAAGCTTCTTTTGTTACTTTTTCTCTTAATGATGAGTTTTTAGTATCACTCAAAGCTTCATATACTTGAAATCGAGTTTTGTCTTTACATAATTTTTGTAAAGCAATTGGTGCATAAAGTGTATTCATAACACTATGCATATTAGCACTAATTATATGTAAAGGTCTATCAAATAGTTTTTTTTCTAAAAGTTGCTGTTTGATATTATTAGCCCAAATTTCACCATGAATATGATGACCTAAACGTTCTCTAACAACTGGACTAAAGGTAATTGTGCGCTTTTTATGATGTAGAAATTCTTCCAAGGCTAATTGGCCAAGATTGTATATGAGGTGTAAAAATTTATTCTCGTTATTTTTAGTGGCAAATTTTGAATATACAGAAAGGACTTCTTCAAAAGTACGGCCAATGATATTAGCCAAATGTGTAATGGCTATTTCTTTTTCTTTTTGGCTTAACTTACCTGATTTTTTTACAGCTGACTCAAGTTTTAACCAATCGCGGGATAAATTTTCGTCTTTATCAATAACGATGGCTTTCATGATTTTGTGAGACTCAATAAATAGGAAGGTTAAATGCGTTAGAATATCATAGATTTCAGAGCGACCTCTTGTAATTTCGATGTTCATTTGCTCTTCATCAATCCGATAGCAATTACGACGACGCTTAGGAGGAATTATGGGCGTAAAATGTGAATTATTATAACCTTCATCACTGGTTAAGTTAATAAAGCGACAGGCTTCAATACCTTCTGGCAAACGTTCTATCACATAATGTAAACCATTTAACTCAATTTTGTCTTCAGCTATCGTGCCATAAATTTCTGGTCGTAAAGTCAATAAGGCCTCGCGTAAAGTTTCGCCTGAAACACCCATTGGTTTATAAAACCCACGAATAAATAAGTGACGCATGGTTATATACATGCGTTCTATGGCATTTGTGCTTTCTTGAGCTCTATTTCTGCCCGTATGTTTTAATTGTGTCATGGTTTATTTTATGGTGTAAAAGTAAACATTATCACTTAAATTGTTCTAAGCTTTCGGCAATTTTACGGTCGTTAGATAATCGCGGGACTTTATTTTGACCGCCTAATTTGCCAATACTTTCCATATGTTTGGCAAAACTATGCTTAGGTAAGCTTGTTATTTTTAGGCATTGTAGCATTTGTCCTGATCGTAAATCTTTATAATACGAGTTTTGCTGTTGTAATGCTTGGTCTATTGCTTTAGCTAATTGGCTCAAGTCTTTAGGTTTGTTATTAAATTCAATAAACCATTCGTGGTAAGGTAAACCTTCTTTCGGATTGATTTGCGGAGCAACTGTAAATTCTGAAATTTCAATCGGAAATTGCTCCGAGGCGATTTGAAGTGATTCTTCTACCTCTTTTGCTATGACATGTTCACCAAAGGCTGATGTAAAGTGTTTTATACGACCTGAAACTACTAGCCGATACGGATTTTTGTTAACGAACATAACCGTATCGCCTAAATTATAGCGCCATAATCCTGCATTGGTTGAAATAATCATAACGTAATTAACGTTGACTTCAACCGTAGCTATTGTGTAAACTTGAGGGTTTTCATCATAAAATTCTTCTACTTTAATAAATTCATAAAATATACCCGAATTCAATTGAAGTAACATTCCTTTTTCTGTTTGTGAATCTTGAAATGCAAAAAAACCTTCAGAAGCCGGATACAGTTCTATGCTAGCTATTTTACGACCGATTAACTGTTCGAATTTTGAGCGGTAAGGTTCGTAATTAACACCGCCATAAATAAAAAGTTCAAGATTTTTATAAAGTTTACCGATAGGTTGCCCTGAGATTTCTACAAGTTTTTCAAAATAGGTTTGTACCCAAGATGGAATACCGCTAAAAACCGTCATATCTTCTGAAATAGTTTCATTTACAACGGCATTGAGTTTAGTTTCCCAATCATCTATGCAATTGGTTTCCCAGCTTGGTAATCTGTTTTTTTGGAGGTAATTAGGTACAAAATGGGCTACAATTCCAGATAAACGTCCCAATTTTATACCATTTTTTTCTTCGAGTTTAGGGTTGCCTTGTAAAAAAATCATTTTGCCATCTACAAATTTTGAGCGACCCGTTTCTGCAATATAGCATAAAATGGCATTCCGTGCCGCATTGATATGTGTTGGCATAGACGCTTTGGTTAAAGGAATGTATTTGGCGCCACTTGTAGTACCAGAAGTTTTGGCAAAATATAGTGGCTTTCCTGGCCATAAAATATTTGGTACACCTTCAACCACTTGATCTATATAAGGTTTTAAAGCTTCATAATCACGAATCGGTACGTTTTTTCTAAAAGCTTCTGGAGTAGAAATCGTTTCAAAATGATGGTCTTTTCCAAATTGAGTTTCACTAGCCGAAGCGATTAAAGTTTCAAAAACGCGCTGTTGTGTTTCAACGGGTTTTGAAGACCAATTTGCCATTTTCTTGGTAATATGTTTGGCAAATAATTTAGCTGCAATTGATTTTATAGACATAGATTATTCTTCAAACGTTATATAATCTTGCGGATTAACTGGGTAACCGTCAACCCAAAGCTCAAAATGAAGATGTGGCCCAGTTGAGAGCTCACCAGTGTTTCCTGTAATGGCGATTACTTCACCACTTTTTACTAAATCGCCTTGGGTTTTGAGCAATTCGGCATTGTGCTTATAAACTGAAATTAATCCAAAACTATGCTCAATTATAATCACATAACCGGTTGAAGCAGTCCACTCAGAAAAAATAACTGTACCGTCGGCGACTGTTTTTACTGGCTTGTCTTTTACGGTGACTATATCAACGGCATAATGCTTGATTTTTGCATTATAAGTTTCACTTATACGGCCTGTTACCGGCGGAAATAAGGATAAGTTAGTCTTTTGAACGGCTTGCTCTAATAAATTAAATTTATCATTATTTTCAACCTTTTCCCGCAAGTCATTTTCAGCTGGTGTTGGCTGTAATTCTTCAGTATTTATGTTAGAGATTTGAGTTTTATAAGTACTATCTTCATTAAATTCTTCAACGGGAATTTTACCAGATAAAATAGCTCTAATAGATTGGTAATAGTGGTTATTGATGGCAACTTGGTTTTCAAGCGAATCTACCTTTAAACTTAGTCTTGTAGCCTTTTGCTTTAAAGCTGAAGATGAATAGCCTGGAATGTATTCTTTAATAGGTGTAAAAGCTATTAAAACGCTTGTGCCCACAATTAATAAAATACTAAAAATAACGCTTAAGCTAATGACGTTTAAGCGAGATAATTTAAAGGCAACGCGCTCTTCAAAGGTGTCTTCATTTAAAATAACAAGCCGATACTTGTGAAGCAGCTTTTCAGAAAGTTTCTTTTTGTCTTTTTTAGGCTTGGTCATGTAACACTTGTCAATCTTACAAAGATATAATAAAGTTAATTTCTGATTGTTTTTATACTCTAAACCTTTGTTTTGTTTTTTTATTGCTAATTTTGCAATGCAATTTTAAGCTAATTATATGTTACAAGTAATTTACGGAATGATAGGTTGGCCTCAAATCGTTTTGATAGCAGTTGTGATTTTATTGCTATTTGGAGGCCGTAAAATACCAGAATTAATGCGTGGTTTAGGTAGTGGAATTAAGGAATTTAAAGACGCTTCTAAAGATGAAGATGGCGAAGGTAAAGCTAATGGTAATGACGAAAAATCATTAAAATAACAACTTTTCATTTTTAATATCAGCCTGAGTTTTTAACTCAGGTTTTTTTTTGCCAATTCTTTAAATTTAATTGGTGGCCATCAAACTTAGCATAGGTAAAATGCGAAATCCAATCGCCTAAATTTAAATAAGTTGACTTTTCATTGAGTTGAATTTCCATCGGTAAATGCCGGTGACCAAACACAAAGTAATCATAATGCTCAGATTCAAGTTTACGTTTAGCATATTGTGCAAGCCATTCATTTTCTTCACCTAAAAACTTAGCATCTTCATCGCCCGAAATTAATTTATTTTTAACCGATAAGTGTTTAGCTAATCTCACGCCTAAATCGGGATGTAGCCAGCGGAATAGAAATTTAGAAAAAGGGTTGGTAAAGACTTTTTTCATACGCTTGTAGCCTTTGTCACCTGGACCAAGACCATCGCCATGACCAATTAAAAATTTAGTGTTGTTTAGTTCAAAAACTTGCGGTTTATGAAACGTATGAATACCTAATTCATCTTCAAAATAAGCGTCCATCCATAAGTCGTGATTACCAACAAAAAAATAAATAGGAATACCACAGTCTGCAATTTCAGATAATTTTCCTAAAACTCTCACAAAACCTTTAGGCACAACTTGTTTATACTCAAACCAAAAATCGAAAAGGTCTCCAAGTAAAAAAATAGCCGCAGCATCTGTTTTAATTTCATCTAAAAATTCAACAAAAATTTTTTCACGCTTCAAACTTTCAGCTGAAGTCGGCGCTCCTAAATGCTGATCTGAAGCAAAATAAACCTGTTGACCTGGTGGTATTTTCATAAAGACTTAAAACGCCAAATATACTAAAGCTTTTTTAACAGCAAATTGAATATGTCACTGCAAAAAACAAATTACTTTTACCAAAAAAGTAAAAATATGATTTTTAAAATAAGTACAGCCATGTTGATTCTGTTTACATTAACTGGCGTAGCTCAAACCAAAACCTATAAAATTGAAGAAGATTTTAATCGTATTAAAATTACCAATAAAATTAATGCTGAAATCATTCCTGGCGCCAAAGAAACTAAAGTTATAGTTGAAGGTTACGGTAGTGAAGATTTAAAGTGGAATGTAAAGCAAGGTGAATTAAAGCTAAGTTTACCTTTAGATGAGCTTTTTTCAGAAAGCGATACCAAAGTGAAGTTATATGTTAACTCATTTATGGCACTAACCTTAAACAATGGTGCTGAGGTTGAAGTTACCGAAAACTAACCCAGAAGCATCTAGAGATTGATCTTTCTGAAGCTAGCTTTCTCAGCGCAGAATTAGATGTTAAAGACTTAAGGGTTAAAAGTGTAACAGGTGCTACTGTTCAATTAAGCGGTGAAACCAAGCACTATTATTGTACCGTTAAAACTGGTGGAATTGCAAACACTAAGCATTTAATTAGCAGTAATGCTGATGTAAAAGTAAGTTATGGTGGTAGCATTCGTGCAAATGCTACCAAAAGTATTCGAGCTGCTGTTACCGCTGGTGGAACGATTTATATTTATGGTAAGCCTTCAAAAATTAACCAAAAAACAAAATTAGGCGGTGAAATAAAACGGATGTCTAAACTAGACTAAATTGAAAAATGCCCAAACCAATCATCAACCATAAAAACAATTCTTTGTAAATAAGCTTTAAGCCTTTAATTTGAAGAATATTGCCTGTTAAAAAAGCTAAGCCTAAACTTATAAACATAAAATTAATCGGCTTAAAATTAGCACTAAACAAACTGTAAATAGTGTAAAGAATAAGTGAAATAAGCAGTAAACTCAAATTGCGTTGTTGATTAAGCTTTAAAGGTCTATAAATAGGCGACATAAAAATAACTAGAACTATACCTAAAACAATAAGCACATAAAGATTTATAAGTTGCGGCAAATCATGTCTCAAATCAATTTTAAAATCGAAGTTTGGTAAAAGGTTCAAGTAATTTGGCGCAGTATCTTCAAAAACTAAAGCGGTTGCTAAATGAAGAATTAAGCCACATGCAAAGCCTAAAAAACCAAGTAAAAAATATTTAAAATGATGTCCTGCATAAAAAACAGCCGCAACCAAAATTAAGAGTAATAGTAACCAATGGGTTGGATTGCACAATACAGCCCAAAAAACCCAAAAACCAGCATCAAAAAGTTTTTTAGAAATATCAATTTGAGATTTTAAACTTAATAAACGTCTTAAAGCTAAAAGAATAAAAAGTAAACCTAATATTTCAATAGGTGATTTAAAAATCACTTGATTTACATTGCAAAGCACACAAAACATTAATAGACTGTATGAATGTTGATCTTGAAATTTATTTTTCTTTACAATAAAATCGATTAAAAACGCACAACTTAAAATGGCAATTCCGCCTAAAAAACTATTTAAGAAAGTAAGTTCTGAAAGGTGAAAAACAGCATACATACCATAACTTAAACCTAAGTAAGCTAAAAGAAAAACAAGTTGAATAGGTTTTGATTGTGAAAAAAATCTTGTTAGCATGCTTCAATTTATTACTTTTGCAGTGTAATTTAATTTATTTAGTCATGAAAGATTTAATGTTAGCTATACAATCATTATTTGAAGATGTTTTATTTCTACCTTTAGATGCATTACGCACATTACAAGATTCATCTTGGTGGGCTGCTAACGGTTTAAATTGGTTATTCATGTTAATTGTATTTGTAGCTTTTGTTTACTGGATGAAGCAACTTAAAACCTTTAACGATAATAATGAAGAAAATCGCGATCCAAAAGCACATTCATTTTTAGGTAAAGATGCTGACTTAAGCTAAGTCTTTTCCTATATCAGTTCGATAATATTTATTTTTAAATGAAATTTTATCAATGCTGTTGTAAGCTTTATTCAACGCATTTTTAAAATTTAAATCAAACGCAGTAACGGCAATTACACGACCTCCATTGGTTAATGTTTTGCCGTTTTTTTGTGTTGTACCTGCATGACAAATAAAAACATCTTGATCGTTGATTGTTTCTAATCCCAAAATTTCTTCGCCTTTATTGTAAGCTTCAGGATAACCTCCTGAAACTAACATCACAGTTGTAGCACTTTGCTCATCAATATTTAAATGAAGTGAATTGATTTGTGAAGTGGCAGTTTTAGTTAATGCATCAACTAAATCTGTTTTTATACGTGGTAACACAACTTCAGTTTCTGGGTCACCCATTCTTACGTTGTATTCAATTACATAAGGTTCATCTTCAACCTTCATCAAACCTATAAACACAAAGCCTTTATAATCAATTTCCTCTTTTGCTAAACCATTAATCGTTGGTTTTATAATTTTGTCTTCAACTTTTTTCATGAATACTTCATCAGCAAACGGAACTGGAGAAACAGCTCCCATTCCACCAGTATTCAAACCTGTGTCACCTTCACCTATACGTTTGTAATCTTTCGCATTAGGTAAAATGGCATAATCTTTCCCATCGGTAAGCACAAAAACACTAAGTTCGATACCGTCAAGAAATTCTTCAATAACGACTTGTTGCGAAGCAGAGCCAAATTTTTGGTTGGTAAGCATGTTTGAAAGTTCTTGCTTGGCTTCTTCAAGATTATTAAGAATTAAAACGCCTTTACCGCCAGCTAATCCATCAGCTTTTAATACATAAGGTGGTTTTAAAGATTCTAAAAATGCAAAGCCTTGCGCTAATGTTTCTGGTGTAAAGCTTTGGTAGGCTGCCGTTGGAATACCATGAGATTTCATGAATTCTTTAGCGCGCTTTTTACTACCTTCAAGTTCAGCACCTTTTTTTGAAGGACCAATAATCATTAAGTCTTTATAGTTAGGTTTGGCATTAAAATAATCAGTAATACCATCAACTAATGGCGCTTCAGGACCAACAACAAGCATTTTTATATTGTTGCGTTTAATGATATCGGCAATCGCCTCAAAATTACTCAAATCAACTTCCACATTAGTGGCAATTTGCTGCGTACCTGCATTACCAGGCGCAACAAAAATCTGGTTAGATTGCGGACTTAAATGTAATTGATGTGCTATTGTATGCTCGCGACCACCACTTCCTAAAACTAAGATATTCATGATTAAACGACTTAAGGTTATGGCATCAAAAATAATTGTTTGTAAATTGCTACCCTAATCAATTTTAAGAAAATACGTGAATCGGTTTGAACGCGTTTTAAGTTGGCAAGGTTTTCCTATTTCAGCGGCCAAAACAAAGCTTGAGCAAATTAAAATAGCTTTAAAATCTAATGCTCAAGACTATACAGAAACTTCAAAATGGAGTATTTTTAATTATCATAAATCTCATAATTCTCACTACCGTCAGTTACTAAATAATCAACCCATTTCTTGTTGGGAAGATATTCCTATCATGACAAAGCAAGACTTACAAGTTAGTCTTGAGCAACGATTAAGTAAAGATTTTTCGGCTAAATCGGTTTATGTTAATAAAACCTCAGGTTCAAGCGGTCACCCTTTTATTTTTGCAAAAGATAAAGCAGCACACGCCTTAACATGGGCACATATTATTAGTTTGTATCAACAGCATGACATTGACATGAGTCAATCTTATGAAGCCAGATTTTATGGTATTCCAAAAGATTTTATAAGTAACAAAAAAGAACGCCTTAAAGATGTCTTTGCACATCGATTTCGCTTTGATATTTTTGATTTATCTGATGATAAGCTTGAAGATTTTTTAAAGGAATTTAAACGAAAACCATTTGAGTTAATTAATGGTTACACAAGCTCTATTGTTATGTTTGCCAAATTTTTACAATCAAAACAAATTAGTTTAAAAGCGGTTTGCCCTAGTTTAAAAGCTTGCATCACGACGAGTGAAATGTTATTTGACTCTGACCGAAAATTATTAGAAGACGTTTTGGGTGTAACAATTATAAATGAATATGGCGCAAGCGAACTCGATGTAATTGCTTTTGAAAATACTGAAGGTGAATGGCAAATTAACAACAAAACCCTGTTGGTTGAAGTTGTAGATGATCACCATAAGGTGCTGCCAAATGGTGAAGAAGGCCATCTAGTGGTAACAAGCTTGTATAATAAAGCGCATCCTTTTATCCGTTATAAAATTGGGGATGTTGGTGTTATTAGTAAAAAGAGTACAGCTGAACATCAAATTTTGAAAAAGTTAACAGGACGCACAAATCAGTTTGCTATTTTACCTAGCGGAAAACGTATTCCAGCCCTAAGTTTTTATTATGTTACCAAATCGGTTATCGAAGACTCTGGCGATGTAAAAGAAATTAAAGTTATTCAAGAAACTGAAGCCGAATTTAAAATTGAATATGTTTCTGAAAATGAATTAACTGATCGTCAAAAAAGTAAAATTACCAAAGCTATTGAAACTTATTTAGAACCTAATTTAAAGGTTAGTTTTAAAAAATTCACGACCTTAGAGCGCTCTAAAAGCGGAAAGCTAAAACAATTTATATCTAAACTTAACCAACATGCTTAAAATTACAATTATTGCAGGTGCAAGACCTAACTTCATGAAAATTGCACCCATCATTGCAGCCATTAACAACGCCAAATCTAAGGGTAAAGCTATTGATTATAGATTAGTGCATACAGGACAACACTACGATAAAAACTTGAGCGACACCTTTTTTGAAGAGCTTAATATTCCGCATCCAGATGTAAATTTAGAAGTTAAAAGCGGTTCTCAAGCTGAACAGACGGCTCAAATAATGACAAAATTTGAAACAGAATTGTTATCAAATCCTGCTGATTTAGTTCTTGTTGTAGGTGATGTAACCTCAACCATGGCTTGCGCAATTGTAGCTAAAAAATTGCATGTTGATGTTGCCCATGTCGAAGCTGGCATACGTTCGGGCGATTTAAAAATGCCGGAAGAGATTAACCGCATGGTTACCGACAGCATTACAGATTACTTCTTTACCACAACCAAATTAGCCAATGAAAATTTGCTAACTTCTGGTAAAACCAAAGAACAGCTATTTTTAGTAGGTAATGTCATGATTGATACCTTATTCAAAAACATGAAGCGTCTTAAGCAACCTGATTTTTGGAATGAACTCGGCTTAGAAAGTAAGTCCTATTATGTCATGACACTTCATCGTCCATCTAATGTTGACGAAGAACAACAATTAACCGACTTAATTTCAACCATCGTCGAAAAATCTGAAGGAAAACCAATTATTTTCCCAGTTCACCCTAGAACCAAAAAACTACTTCAAAATCTTAATCTCAACTATGATCAGCTTCATTATGTAGAGCCACAAGGTTATTTAAATTTTATTTATTTAATTAAAAATGCTTTTGCTGTACTCACCGATTCAGGCGGAATTACTGAAGAAACAACCATGATGAATGTACCATGCATAACCTTTAGAGATTCTACCGAAAGGCCTGAAACTTGTGAAATTGGCTCTAATGAATTAGTAGGTTCAGACATTTCTAAAATTGAGAAAGCTTTTGAACGTTTAAATGCTGGACAGTGGAAACAAGCTGAAGCGCCAGATTTATGGGATGGAAAAACTTCAGAAAGAATTGTAGATGAATTGCTGAAGTTATATGAAGTCTAAAGACGATATTTTAATTATTACAAGTTATTATCCACCAGAAACAGGTGCTGCTTCAAACCGTATTTTCGCGCTTTCAGAACAACTAAAGCATCATAAATATAAAGTGAAGGTTATATCGCCTTTACCTAATTATCCTTATGGAAAGGTACTTGAAGCTTATCGCAACAAATTCAAGGTAAACGAAGTATTTAAGCAAATTCCTGTCACGCGTCTTTTTATTTTCGCCAGCAAATCTAATAACAAATTTATTCGTTTATTTTCTATCCTTAGCTACGCCATTAGCTTGTTTTTTTATTTATTGGTAACTAAAACACCTCAAAGACAAATCATTCAATGTTCGCCTTTATTTGTTGGTTTTTTTGCTGTTCTTGCTGGTAGATTAAGAGGTAAAACACTTATTTTAAATGTATCTGACTTGTGGCCACTTGCTGGACTTGAAATGGGTATTTTATCTAAAGGTCTGTATTATCGCATTTTAGAGTATATTGAAGGTTTTATTTACAAGCATTCAGACCGGATTATTGGTCAATCTGAAGAAATTTTAACCCACATTAAAAAAAATATTAAAACCTCAACAAAACCCTTATTTTTATATCGAAACTTTCCACAATTTAATTTACCAAAATCATCAGTTGAAGTACCTCAAGATGAAATTAAGTTTGTCTATGCTGGTTTAATAGGCATTGCTCAAGGTATTGAAGAAATTTGTAAGCAAGTCAATTTTCCAGAAAATTCAAGCTTTCATATTTATGGTGACGGCCCAAAAGCTAATGAAGTTAAAGCATTGGCTAAGGATAATAAGCGCATTTTTTATCATGGGAGTTTATCAAGAAACGAGCTACATAAAACCTTAATGCCGTATGATGTAACTATAATTCCACTTAAAAATCGAATTTACGGCTCGGTTCCATCAAAAATATTTGAATATAGTAAGCTAGGCTTACCTATTCTATTCTTTTCTGATGGTGAAGGTGCTGATGTTGTGGAACAATTGGGTTTGGGAATAGCACAACGTGAAGTAAATTATAAAAGCTTAGAGCGAAATATTGAACAAATCGTACAACAAGAAATCAATCTGCCAACAAAAGCTGAAGTTTTAGCGATTTCAAAACAAGCCTTTAATTTAGAAACGCAGTTTAAAGCTTTTGAGCAAAGCTGTTTAAATTATACCAAATCTCCCATAAAATAAGACTAATAAATAGTTTCTAATTGCCTTTCTCTTCTTTAAAAAAATGAAACTTAGCTAATCCCGATCCCGAAACGTCGGGACGGGATTAATTTTTTTGCCTTGATTTAGACAATTATAATTCAATTTCTTTTTATCTCATTTCAAAGGATATTTGGTATTAGTAAGCCTTTTTATCACCCTTAATGGCGTTAACAAGTGTTTGAATAATTACTTTTGAATCCATTAAAACCGACCAATTTTCAAGATAGAAAATATCATACTTAACCCGATTAATAATATCTTGTTCTGTTTCAACTTCGCCTCTATAACCATTCACTTGTGCTAAACCTGTAATGCCTGGTTTTACAAAATGCCTTACCATAAACTTATCGATACTTTCAGCATACATGTTGGTATGGCTAACCATGTGTGGTCGAGGTCCTACAACGCTCATATCGCCTAATAATACATTATAAAATTGTGGTAGCTCGTCTATACTAGTTTTACGCATAAATCGACCAATAGCTGTTATACGTCTATCGTTTTTTCTAACTTGGTGAATATCGGCCTCAGGATTGGGCTTCATCGACCTGTATTTAAAACAATAAAATTCTTTGTTATTTCGGCCGTTACGTTTTTGCTTAAAAAATACTGGACCTTTAGATTCTATTTTGATAATAATCGCTAGTAAAGGTGTTAACCATGACAATAAACCAACTAAAACTACAGTAGCAAAAACAAAATCGAAAGTCCTTTTAATGATTCTGTTAACATTATCGTCTAGTGGAATTTTACGCAATGATATAATTGGTAAAACACCATAGTAATCATACTGAATTTGTTTAGAATAAACATCTTTATTGTCTGGAATAAACTTAAGCACCTTCAGATTATTATCGGCAAAATCAATAAGTAAATTGACTTGTTCATCACTTAGTTGGCCGACTGATGCATAAATTTCATCTATATCATGATCGATCACATAACTAAAAATTTCACGGAGAATTGGTTCTTTAATTTGAAATACTTTTTGACATTTATAGCCATAATCTGGGTTGTTTTCGAAAAAACTATACAGTTGAAGCGAACGTTTTGAGTTTCCTATAATTATTGTATTTCTAAAGTTGCCACCTAATACTTTTCGATAGCGTTTTAATAAATAATAAACCGATAGCTTAGCGATACCAATACTTGACATCACTGCAACAACAAACCATATTAAGTAATTATTAGGTACTTTTATGGCGTCTGTAAAGCCGTAAAAAGCAAAAACAACTAAAGCAAAAACAATAGTTTGAATGGCTATTAAGCTGAGTATTCGTGTTACCCTTGTAAATCTGTAGACCTCGTAAAATTTGGTTTTAAGGGAAAAAATCAGCCAACATATAAAAAGATAAGCAAAAAATAGACCGTAATCTGCTAAATTGAGCTGTAAGAAATAAGCAAAAAATGCGATGATGAAAAAATCTATCGCATATGAAATTGGCCTAAGATAACCAGAATATCTGCCTATTCGTTGTTTCATTACTTTTTGTTGTGTGCTGAAAAATCTTTGTGTTCACTTCTTTGTAGCTCTTCGGGCGTTAAAGATTTGAAGTAATTATAAGTTGTTCTCATACCTTCTTCACGATTGACTTTTGGCTCCCAGCCTAAAACCGATTTGGCACGCTCTATATTGGGTTGCCGTTGCATTGGGTCGTCTTTTGGAAGTGGTTTAAAAACAATTTTTTGTTTTGTTCCTGTGAGCTTTATAATTTCTTCTGCAAAGTCTAAAATTGATATTTCGTGAGGATTTCCAATATTAACAGGCTCTGCATAATCACTTAGTAGTAACTTATAAATACCATCAACTTGATCATCGACATAGCAAAATGAACGGGTTTGTGAGCCGTCACCAAAAACAGTTAAATCTTCACCTCTTAAGGCTTGACCGATAAAGGCTGGAATTACGCGACCATCATTTAAGCGCATACGTGGACCATAAGTATTAAAAATTCTTACAATTCTAGTTTCAACACCGTGAAATCTGTGGTAAGCCATAGTGATTGATTCTTGAAAACGCTTAGCTTCGTCATAAACGCCTCGTGGACCTATAGTATTTACATTACCATAATAATCTTCGGTTTGTGGATGAACTAAAGGGTCGCCATAAACTTCAGATGTTGATGCGATTAAAATTCTAGCATTTTTTTCTTTCGCTAAACCTAACAAGTTATGTGTTCCTAAAGAGCCTACTTTTAAGGTTTGAATAGGAATTTTAAGATAATCTATCGGACTTGCTGGTGAGGCAAAATGCAAAATATAGTCTAGCTTACCAGCTACATGAACAAATTTTGAAACATCGTGATTGTAAAACTCGAATTGTTCGAGTTTAAACAGATGTTCAATATTTTTTAGATCGCCTGTAATAAGGTTATCCATCCCGATCACGCGGTAACCTTCTTTTATAAATTTGTCGCAAAGATGAGATCCTAAAAATCCTGCAGCGCCGGTAATGAGTATGCTTTTCATGTAAAATTTATTTTTATGCTAAGGATGAATATTATCAGAGAAACTTCAACTGAAACTGATCACCCAGCACAGATGTTTTAATCTATACAGCTGTTCTGCCGATAGATGTATATTTAAACCCTGCTTCAGTCATTTCATCAATATCATATAAGTTTCTTCCGTCAAAAATAACAGCATCGTTCATTTGCGCTTTCAATTTACTG
This sequence comes from Psychroflexus salarius, assembly GCF_900129035.1. Taxonomy (GTDB): domain Bacteria; phylum Bacteroidota; class Bacteroidia; order Flavobacteriales; family Flavobacteriaceae; genus Psychroflexus; species Psychroflexus salarius. The sequence continues at coordinate 115,274 of NZ_FQTW01000003.1, forward strand.
AAGTTTGGTGTTCTAAAGATACTCCATTCTGTACATATAAGCAATGCATCAGTATTTTGGGTTGCCTCGTACATATTATCTACAAATTGAATTTTATCACCAAGTTTTTGCTTTACATTTTCCATCGCTTCTGGGTCAAAGGCTTTTATTTTTGCTCCAGCTTCAAGTAATTTTTCTATCATATAAAGTGATGGTGCTTCACGAATATCATCGGTTTCTGGCTTAAAGGCTAAACCCCAAATACTAATGGTTTTGCCTTTTAAGTTTCCACCAAAATGGTTGTTGATTTGAGGAAAAAGTATAGTTTTTTGGGCTTCGTTAACTTCAACCACAGCATCGAGAATTTTAAATTTATGGTTAACGTCTTGACCTGATTTATGAAGTGCTTTAACATCTTTAGGAAAACATGAACCGCCATAACCAATACCTGGAAATAAAAAGCGTTTACCAATTCTGGAGTCGGTTCCCATACCGATGCGAACTTTATCGACATCAGCGCCTACAATTTGACAGTAGTTGGCAATTTCATTCATGAAGGTAATTTTTGTGGCGAGAAATGAATTTGCAGCGTACTTGGTAAGCTCAGCTGACTTTTCGTCCATGAAAATAATTGGGTTTCCTGAGCGTACAAATGGTTTGTATAAGCGATGCATGATTTCTTCGGCGCGTTGACTACTTGTGCCTACGACAATACGCTCTGGTTTAAGGAAATCGTCTACAGCAAAACCTTCACGTAAAAATTCAGGATTTGAAACCACATCAAACTCAGTTGAAGTATTTGCGGCAATAGTAGCCTCAACCTTTTCGGCAGTTCCAACAGGAACGGTACTTTTATCGACAATTACTTTATAATCGGTAATATGTTGGCCAATTTCTTGAGCAACGCCAAGGACGTATTTTAAGTCGGCTGAGCCGTCTTCATCTTCTGGGGTTGGTAAGGCTAGGAAAATAACTTCAGCATGGTCAAGACCTTGAATTAAGTTTGTAGTGAAATTTAGTCGACCGGCTTCTATATTGCGCTCAAATAAAACATCAAGATGAGGTTCGTATATGGGAACTTCTCCATTTTTCATTCGGTTAACTTTGTTTTCGTCTATATCGACGCAAATAACGTTGTTACCATTTTCGGCGAGGCATGTTCCTGTAACAAGGCCTACATAGCCTGTTCCTACTACTGTTATATTCATAGAATTGTAATTTTATGGGACTGGTTAGTAAATTTAAAGTTTAGCCAAAAGTAGTTTATCTGTTAAGTTTTTGCAAATAAAGAATGCTAATATTGGCGTTATTTATTAGATAGATAGAGTTTATATTTTAAAGATTAACACTCATTATTCTTTTACTTTATTTTTATATAAAATTTCAAGTTTGAAAATATTTTTTTTCATATCGAATTCATTTTCGAATTTTACCTTAGACCGATTTTCAAATTTTCTCCTTAGACTATCATCGTTCAACAAAATATTTATTTTTTCAGAAAAATGAGAAGGATTAGAATTAGAGATTACAAAACCATTTTTACCATTCTCAATTAAATCTCGATTGCCATCTGCATCTGATACTACAGCGGCTTTACCTAAAGACAAACATTCGATTACAGAATAGGGTAAACCTTCATATCTTGCTGTAGATATATAGAGTTGTGAGTTAGAGATAATATTAAATATATCGCTCCTATTTGTCCATTCTAGTAAAGTAATATTCTCTTTAAGCTTATATTTTTCAATTAATAATTTCACTTTTTCAAGATTGGGTGAATGATAACCAACTCCCATTAATACTAGATGAATATTCTTTTTTGTTTCCTTTAATTCTGAAATAACCTTGACCATCAATTCTATATTTTTCTGAAAAGAAGGTCTACCTACAGAGCAAATATACTCAGGCGGCCATGTTTTTGGAATTTTTAAGCTTGGTACTTCTTCAATCGGGATAATAGAATTTGAAAACACCTTTACTTTTTTAGGGTGATAACCCACTTCATTTATCGCTCTATTCCTTTCTGAAACTGATGATGCTAAAATGCTATTATTAAAATTTGAAAAAAGTTTTTCAATGTTTAAAAATATAATCCTTTTTAACTTACTTTCAGCACTTAAGTAAGAATAAGCTTGTGGAGTGTGATAACATGGTATTTTTGTTAAAAATGAAGCTAATTTACCTAAAATGCCTCCTTTAGCACTGTGGCAATGAATTAAGTCGGGTTTCTCTTTTTTTAATATTTTTAAAATAAAAGAAAGTGACTTAACATCATTTATAGGGCTTATACTTCGCTTTATTCTAGTTTGGTAAGCGGTTATTGGTTTATTTTTATTGTTTTCAAAACCTATCTTGGTGTCCTCGTAACCATGAATAACAATACTCTCGAATTTACCTGAGTCTAGGTTGTTTAAAATTAAGCGAAGTGAAACATCTACACCTCCTACAGAGTGAAGAATGTGAATTATTTTAATTTTCCTTGTTTTCATGAATTAAATTTGATTTTGAAGACAAAAAGCCCAGAAAAAACCCCATTAATTGAGCTCCTAATTGTCTGTATAGCACGTTTTCAAAAATGAAGAATAGTAAGAATAATAAAAGTATAATGCTATATACTGAATGAATAGAATTATACAATGAAGATAAGAAGAATCCTAAAAGTAGAAGACAAGCCAACCAACCTCCTAATAATAGAAAACCTAAAAATTGATTATGAGTGTTAAATGATTTCTCTTTATAGAATTCAATTTTGCTTGATTGTCGATGAGGTATCTTAGACGTATAACATTTAGTTTGTTGAGCTTTAAGCTTTTGATAATTACCAACTCCTATCAATGGGTTTATTTGTTGGATAAGTTCAGTTGCACATTCCCAAATAATAAATCTTGGTTCATAAGCTTTAAATTTAGCAAAAGAAGATTTTAAATCTTTATCAATACGCATTCGTTTTTGAAAGTTATCATTAAAAAAAAGACTAACTATAACGGCCAAAGACAAGACTAAAACGCTTAACAAAAGATAGATTCTTTGATTTTTTAAAATAATATACAAGTGATAAACTAGTAGTAAAATACATAATAAAGTGGCTAACCTTGCTGAGATAAAAAATACATATGTAATTGCTATTGTTACCCAAGCGTAAAGCCATTTTTGCTTTAATTCACGTATGAGATATAAGCTAAGATGAACGCTTAATGCAAGTGTAAAACCTAAGTAAGGCCTTTCAGCATTTAAAATGGAATTTACGTCTTTCCCAATCGCTAATTTCACAAAACCATTTTCAAAAAAATAATTGAAAATCCCATATGTTGAAATTATAAACTTTACTATTACTCCTGCAATAAAGGCAAATATAACTTTCAAGGAATCTTGATTTATACTCCTAGAGACAAAAAAAATACCGATAAGCATATAAAACTTGGTCAGTAACTTTAGACTTTCTTCAATACCATTTTGCAATAAGCTAGAAAAGCTGATCCAAACTACGGCTGAAATAAAAAAAACAAAACTGTCTTTCTTAGTAAAATTTATGTTATTGTATTTTTTTAAAACTATGAATAAAATTGCTATAGGAATCAAGACCAAATTTGGAAAAGCTTTCGAAAATGGTAATACAAATACAAAAAGCATCCATAATAATGAATAGAGCTTATCAAGATTCTTACTGTTTATCATGAGTATTAAAAGGCTTGATGAAGGTATAATTTTGTTTAAAATTCAAAAATGCAATTTTTAAAATTAATCTTACCATTTTGATTATTATTTTGAAAATATGTAATGCTATATTTGTTGAAAATTATCATCAATTTACAATTTACATCATTTATAATTGTATTTTGATGTTTTATATAAAGACGATTGACTTTTATGTCAAATTAAATAAGCATTATACTTTAGAAGTTATTGATGAATAAAAAGCATGAAATAGTAGTTTTAGTACCACATTTCAATAATCCAGATGGATTACTAAAAAGTTTACTTTCAATTAATAATTTTGACGATAAAGTCTTTGCTTTAGTTGTTGATGATGGTAGCAACAATAAAAAAATTAATAAGCTAGATATACAAGAAAAATGCAAAGTTCATATAGATTTTCTGATGCTTGAAGAGAATCAAGGTATAGAATATGCTTTAAACACTGGGTTAACTCATATACTTAATGAATATAAGAATGTAAAATATATAGCTCGTTTAGATTGTGACGACATTAATTTAGAAAATAGATTAAAACTTCAGTATGACTTTTTAGAAAGAAATAGAGATATAAGTTTTATTGGTTCTAGTGTAAGGTTTGTAGACACAAATAATAAGCATCTTTTCAATTTAAAGTTACCTGCTTCAAATAAAGAAATAAAAAAGAAAATGTACTTCAATGCTATGTTTATTCACCCTAGTATCTTTTTCAGAAAAGAAATCTTAAAGACAACAGGTCTTTATCCAACTAACAAAAAATCTGCTGAAGATTATGCATTCTTTTTTAATGTAATACAACATTTCAAAGTTGCGAATATTCAAAAGGCTTTAGTTGAATGTGTAATGAATCCAAATGGCATTTCTGGTAAAAAAAGAAAAGAACAGGTTTTAAGTAGAATTTCAATAATTAAGCAATACTTTTACTTTGGCTATTATCCTATAATAGGATTAATTAGAAATACTATGCTTTTAGCTGTTCCACAAAATTTATCGAATAAAATTAAGGCTTTATTAAAACCTTAATCTACACAACTTTTGATATGCTTTTTGCCAAATATTATTTTGTTTTGGGTTAAAATGGTAAATAAAGCTAAGCAAATCCAGAAACCGAAAACTCTAAAAGTATCGACTTGAAGCCAGTTTATAGCATAACCCACAAAAGAAACTAAAAGAACAATATAGTAAATGGAACTTTTATCTTTTGAACCTATTTTTTTATAACTCACATAAATTAAGATAAAAACAAAAATCGCAAACAAAAAAAAGCCTATAATTCCAGTTTCAGCAAGTAATCTAGTATAAACATTATAGTTTGGTGGAAATGTTTTATAATTATCATTCAAGTATTTTTGTTCAAACTCCCAGTTATCTTCTGTCGCCCATTTTGGATATAAAGGTCGTGCTGCGTAGGCTTGCATTCCAAATCCAACTCCTTTTATTGGGTTTTCAAGAAAAATTAATCCAGATGTATATATCATACCTAATCTAGATTTATTTGATACGGAGTGTTTACTTTCTTCTAAATCAAAAGAAGTAACTTTATCTGTAATAAATTCGCCAATGGCAGGACCTTTAAGAAGTAAAATTGGAATTGAAATTACAGTTACCAGAAACCCTACTTTAATTAAGTTTTTATGATATTTTCTTTTCTTTATAAAATACAATGAAAAAATGAGTAACTGAAAACCAACCATTACTAAAACTGAGCGTGAATCTGATAAAATTGCAAATAGAACAATTAATATACTTGGAAGAAACTTGAAGAGGCTTTTATGGGTTATAATGTAACTAAACATCCATCCAGCAATAGTCATTAAGTATATACCGAAAACAGGTGGTGCATAGCTTACTGAAGACAACCTTTGGTTTTTATAATCTAACCAAACTTCAGTGAAAGGAAAATAGTCGAATAATTTTATAAATGGCTCAAGAAAACTTAATTTTAGATAAACTATGCTAATCTCAATTAAAGTATATATTGAAACTACTATAAAAGAGTAAAGAAATACTTTGCGAATTATAATAAAAAGTCGGTCTATTGAAAAGCTTTTAAATACATTGTAATAGGTTAAGTATAATATTAATGCAGAAATAATTAAAGCGCCATACTGCCTAATAAATCTATTATTCCCCGTTGTTTTTTTTATGTAATAATCCTGTATGTCTAAAAAGTTGAAAAAATAACTAAGCAAAAACCAAAATAATACAGCCAATAGAAGAATAAAAATAGGATGCTTCCAGGGTATACTAATTTTTTGAGTTAGGATAATTTTGAAGCCTTCAAATAACAATGCTAATGCAAAAAATAAAAAACAAGATTCCTGAGCAAATTCACCCAAAAAGGGAACACCTTCATAAGAATTGAACGGTAAAAAAAACAAGCCAACTAAAATTAAGGTAAGTGTTAAATACCTGTAAGGATAGTGCTTTAATTTATTTTTGGTGCTTTTATCCAATTTGAGAGATCTCTATTTAATAGTTTTTCAAGTTCTAAAATATCATCTTTAAATAAAGCATTATATTTTTCAACAACATCTTGATTAATAACAATATCCTCTTTCTTGTTAGACGTGTTTAAATGTATTATTTTCCATCTTATTTTCGCCTTTTTCTCTTCTGAGAGAACATATGGCAATATTTTATTGACGATGGTTTTTTTTATTTTATTTTCTCCTAAAAGGAAACTCTGCAAAAACTTAGATTTCACACTGCCGGTTTTATTATGCTTATTAAACACAGGAGTGAAATTGGAATTTATAGATAAAAATTTAAAGATGCCTTTTATTGTTTTTTCTGGTTCAGTTTTAAGATCATCGTATAAAATTACCTTGAGTTGGTCTTTACTAAAGTGTTTCAAAAATCGATTGATTTGAGATGCATAAAATCCATGATTTATGTAGGTGCATTCAGATTTAATCTTTAAATCATCTGTGAGCATTCTGTCTTTTTCAGCTTCTAAAGCATCTTCAAAATTTAATTTTTCATAATTAAATTTTCGAGCATATAAAAAGCTTGAAATAGCTCTTTCCATAGGTTGCCTTAAGATTAAAACAAATTTAGCATCAGGATTAAATAATTTAATTCGTTTTAGAGCATCTTCAAAAAATATATAATGGACACTGCCTTGCAACTTAATTTTTTGGTCTTCTTGACAATTTTCATAATGCTTAAGTAAATAGTCAATTCCCTTTTCTTTATAAAACATTGGTCTTGTAAAAAAAGAAATATCTTTCATTGCAATGGGTGCACAAACTTCAGGATGTTGAGACAACCAATTATATATAGAAGTTGTTGCTGCTTTTTGAACCCCAATTAAAAAAGTATTCGGTTTATTCATCATCATTGGTTAAACTTTTATTCCAATACTCTAAATCCAAATCATATTCCTTTTGCAATTTAGATACATCTTCTTTAAATTTATTTACTAAGTATTTTTCAGTTTCTTGAGTGATTGCAGGTGGTTCTTTTCTGTATTTATTAATCAAGCTTTGTTTAAAGTGTTTCATAGCTTTAGTAATTGGGATAATCCTTTTTATAAAGCTCCTTAATGCTGACTGTCTAAAGAAAAATTGTGTTATAAAATTACTTTCGTAAACACCACCTGCGTTATAGTTCTTATCTAAATTTGAAGGTTCAAAATCTTTTACACCTATAAATTTAAATATTTTAGAAAGTGTTTGTAAAGTATTATTTTTTAATTCTTCTGTTGTTATGATCAAAATATCGTCAAATGCCTCATCATAGGCTTTTATTTTCTCATAATAAAATGAATTGAACGAATAATACCAAAAATCTGAGTATTTGTTCTCCATTCTTTTTTGCTCCGCCTGGAGTGCTTCATAAAAAGATAAATTTTCACGTTCTTCTCTAACCAAATGTAAATAATTAGAAAAAGCTCTCTGTATAGGGTCTCTGATTAAAAAAATGAGTTTTGGATTTCCCAAATGGTGTTTAACCTTTGGTATAGTTTGACTTGGATAATTAATGTAAGAAGGCGAGACTTCTCCTATTACTTGATTATTACGAGCTTTTGTAAATTGATTTTTATAATCCTTAAAATTACTGATATGAAACGAATTAACAACTTTATCTTTTGGTCCTTGATCTAAAGAATTTAGTATATCAAAAGTTAAATAGTGTATTTCTTTCTGCTGGGGCATAAATATATCTGGGTGCTCTGCCAAATAATAATATAAGGAAGTTGAACCACACTTAGGAGAACCTGCTAAAATGAAATTAGGAACTTTCATAAACTATCAACTTTATTTTATCCTTGTACTTTTTTTATCATATTAATTCAATCTATAATACGTTACAATATTCATCTTTCTCTTCAAATAAATCGCGCTCCCAATATTCCAAAATACCATACTGATCACCGTTGAAACTGCAGCGCCAACGCCACCATATATTGGCGTTAAAACAAAAGTAAGCATAAGATTTATGACTAAAGCGGCTAATACAAAGTTTTGATATACTTTTTGTTTCCCAATCATTTGTAAAATAACGCCAACCGAACCCGAAAATGAATTGATAATTTGGCCGGCACAAAAAATAAATAAAATAGTTGCACCAGCTGTAAAAGCTTCGCCAAACATGCCTAATAGAAACTTATGAAAAACAATAATGCCTACTACAATTACACCACTAATCATAAAATTTAACTTCGTAGAAAATGCTATTAAACGCTTATAATCTGTCTGGCCTTCTGCATAGCTTTTTGCTATCTTAGGTGCTAAAATCGAATTAATGGCCTGCAAACTAAATACAGATAAACTCGCTACTTTTAAGCTCACATTGTAAATTCCTACATTAGCATCAGTTTCAAAAATGCCCATCACTAAGGTATCCATCCAGCCTAGTAAGATTAATATGGAAGATGAAAGCATCATCGGAAGTGAGTCTTTAAGAAAAAACCAAGAATTGGTCTGCGTTTTCAGTTGAAGTGTTTTCAAGTAATAGACTACTAAACCAAAACTCAAGACCGCCGAAATAGCCACAGCATAAAAATGCGCTTTAAATATAACCATTGCCTCTTGCGAGAAACTATAAAAAATAATTAATAAAACTAAACCAAATAAAAATCGGCTTGGATTATTAAACAAAGCAAAAGCATTGTTTTTTTTCTTGGCTCTTAAAAAACTTGCACTAATAATGGTAACACTCCACAAGGGAATTGCTGCTAACACCCAAGGTAAAAAAGGAATTAACTCTGGCTTAGGCTCTTTAAAAAAATCGAGAACTATAGTCTCTTTAAATAGGTAAATTACACCAGCTAAAAGCGAGCTTAAAACAAAAGATTTTAAAATCGATTTATAAAAAATACCCGATTCCTGATCGTTAGTGTCTTGAGAAAAAAACTTGATCATATTTGTATCTAAGCCCAATCTGCCAACCACACTTAGAATTAAAAACATAGAAAACCCAATGGCAACCAAGCCATAAATATCTTCACCAAATTTATTTGATATGAATAAAGTAAAAAAATAACCTGCAAGTGTACCACCAAGCCTAAACAATAAAAAAGAAAATCCCTTGGTTAGGATTTCTTTAAAATCGGCATCTTTTAAAATATCGCTTAGACGTTTGTTCACAAGTAGTTGTTAGGTTGGTGTTAGCATCTATTAAAGACGGTTAATAAGCGCGGTCACTTTTGCCTTCATAAAAGTTCATAAACGCTTTATTAACCACTTTATTGCCACCTGGCGTCGGATAATTTCCTGTAAAATACCAATCTCCTAAATTTTTAGGACAAGCTTCATGAAGGTTTTCTATGCTTTGGTATATGACGCTTACTTTAGCATTAATACTATCATCACTTAATAATTCGGCTATTTTAGCTGATATATCTTTAGCACTAAAACCTTTATAAACTGCTTTTACATGATTGGTCACTTCATGACTTGGTAAGTCTTTTTCAGCAACACAATTAGTGTAAACTTCTTGCATGACTTGATCGTAAGTTTGGTGGTCTTTATGCAAAGCTAATGCTGCTCTAAAAGCTACAAAATCTTCTAATTTAGCCATATCAATACCATAACAATCCGGATATCTTATTTGTGGTGCTGATGATACAATGATGATGTGTTTCGGACTTAACCGATCTAACATTTTTAAAATACTTTTTTTAAGCGTTGTACCCCGAACAATACTGTCATCTATAACCACTAAATTATCGGTTGGTTTTACAACTCCATAAGTAACGTCATAAACATGCGCCACTAAATCGTCTCGGCTACTATCTTCGGTAATAAATGTGCGCAATTTAGCGTCTTTTACGGCTATTTTTTCAGTGCGTAGACGATAAGCTAAAATTTCAGATAAACGCTCATCTGTAAGTTGATTTTTTTCTTTTAAAATCGCTTCATTTTTTTGTCGATTTAGTTCGTCTTGTGCCGCTTCAACCATGCCATAAAAAGAGGTTTCAGCTGTGTTTGGGATGTATGAGAAAACCGAGTTTAAGGTATCAAAATCTATAGCTTTTAAAACTTCAGGCATCAACAGTGACCCTAATTTTTTGCGTTCAGTATAGATCTCGGCATCACTTCCACGGGAAAAATAAATGCGCTCAAACGAGCAAGCTTTGCGTTCACGTGGTTCTAGAATTTGTTTAAAGCTTACCTCACCACTTTTTTTGGTGATTATAGCTTGACCTGGATCTAGTTCTTTCACGTCATCATAATCAACATTAAAAGCCGTTTGAATCACTGGACGTTCAGATGCAATGACCACAATTTCATCATCTTTATAATAATAAGCTGGACGAATGCCGTTTGGGTCTCTTAATACAAATGCATCGCCATGACCTAACATTCCGGCCATAGCATAACCACCATCCCAATCTTTTGAAGCTTTGCGTAGTATTTTATGTAACTTAATTTGCTCGACAATATGTGGTGAAGCTTGTTGTTTGTTGAAGCCTTCTGCTTTTAGTTTTTTGTAGAGTTTACGAACTTCAGAATCAAGAAAATGGCCAATCTTTTCCATAACGGTTACCGTATCTGCCTTTTCTTTTGGATGCTGACCTAGTGCAACTAAATTCTGAAATAACTCAGTTACATTGGTCATGTTGAAGTTTCCAGCTAAAATTAAATTACGATGCATCCAGTTGTTTTGACGTAAAAAAGGATGAACGCTTTCGATACTATTTTTACCAAAAGTGCCATAACGAACGTGACCTAAATAAACTTCTCCTAAATAAGGTAAATTTTCTTTTTGCAGGTCAACATTGTCTTTTAAAGCTGGATTATCTTCTAAACCTTGATTAATACGTTGATTAATGGTGCCAAAAATATCTTGAATAGGCTGCGCTGCATTAGAGCGTACACGACTAATGTAACGGTGACCAGGCGCTACATCTAACTTCACACTGGCAAAACCAGCACCATCTTGACCACGATTGTGCTGCTTTTCCATCATTAAATACATTTTATTGATGCCATAAAACGCTGTGCCATATTTTTCTTTATAAAAGCTCAGCGGTTTTAGTAATCGCAATTGTGCGATGCCACATTCGTGTTTAATTAATTCGCTCATAAGGGTACAAAAAAAGCCCTGAAAAACAGGGCGAAATGATTAGGTTAAATTTATTTCAAATTGTGTGAGCGACTTAAATTGTTTTAAGCGATCATTCACAGCTTTTATATCGAGTTCTTGCATTTTCTCAGTTCCAAATTTTTCGACACAAAATGACGCTAAATTAGAACCATAAATAATAGCATTTTTCATGTTCTCAAACGAGGTATCTTTAGTCTCAGCTAAATAACCAGTAAATCCGCCTGCAAAGGTATCGCCGGCGCCAGTAGGATCAAACACTTCTTCAAGTGGTAAAGCTGGCGCAAAGAACATTTCATTGCCGTGAAAGAGTAATGCACCATGTTCACCTTTTTTAATCACCACATATTTTGGCCCCATTTCACTAATAATTCGAGCCGCTTTAACTAAAGAATATTCACCTGAAAGTTGTCGCGCTTCTTCGTCGTTAATGGTAATAACATCAACTTTTTCTATTACCTCTTTAAGTAAATCAAGTGTGGTGTCCATCCAGAAATTCATTGTATCTAGTACAATAAGTTTAGGCTTATTGACTTGATTAATGACTGATAATTGAACCGCTGGATGTAAGTTGCCTAACATGACAATATCTGCATTTTTAAAATCATCTGGAACAACTGGTTGAAAATCGGCCAAAACGTTAAGTTGTGTATCTAAAGTGTCTCGCGTGTTCATGTCATTATGATAACGACCACTCCAAAAAAACGTGTCGCCACCATTAACGACTTCTAAACCTTCTAGGTTAATATTATTGCGTTGTAAAAGGTTAATATGTTCTTGCGGAAAGTCATCACCAACAACCGAAACAATTGCGCTTTTTGCTTTAAAATTTGCGGCACTTAGACCTATATAAGTGGCTGCACCACCTAAGATTTTATCAGTTTTGCCAAATGGCGTTTCGATAGCATCAAAGGCAACTGTACCAACTATTAATAATTTACTCATGAGAAGTTTAATTTTGTACAAATATAAAACAATCGTATGGAGAATAAGTTATTCACTAAAATTTCTAACTAGAACTTGTAAATCTGCTGCGGTGTAATGCAATAATCAAGCTTTTGGTCATGAGATTCTGCTTTAATCTTAGCTTCTGGTGGAAATAATGAAACGCCAACTTTTAAGGTGGTTTTACTACATTGTTTTAAAAAAATATCATAAAAGCCTTTACCATAGCCTAGACGATTGCCGTTTTGATCAAAAGCTAATAATGGTATAAACACAACATCCAGCTGAGTTGGTTTAACCGCAATACCTTCAACTGGTTCGGGAATTCCAAACGCATTAACTTCAATTTTTGTAGCATCCGTAAGTAAAATATGTTGCATTTCAAGCTGTTCAAAATCAGATTTCGACACTGCAATTTGCTTGTCTTTACCTTGTAAAATATGAAGCAGATATTCTGTATTAATTTCTTTTAAACGCTTAATCGGAAGAAAAACATGGTAGTAAGTTTGTTGCCAAAGTGCCTCTAATTCTAGACTTTTATTGGCAATTTGTAAGCTGAGTTGGTCTAAGGTTTCTTCTGAAATTTCTTCTCTAAGTTGTTTGTAATGTTTTCTTAAAGCTGGCTTCATAGTTAATTTAACTCGGTTGAAATATGAAATATAGCATCACCTTGATACACAATAGGCGATTGGTTTACGTTGATGATATAGCCATTATTTGTAGCTTTAACCTTATAACGCAAACTGCCGTAAGCATCGGTAATAAAAGCAATGATTTCGCCTTTTTCGACGTATTTACCAATAGGTATTTCACTGTGAAACATACCGCTATACTTCGCTCGCATCCATTTGGTTTTACTAATAAAAGTGCTGTATTCATTTAAAGTTGTGATGCTAAAACTGCTTTTAAGCATATCGAGGTGATTTAATATACGTTTGACACCTTCAACGCCATATCGGGTAATATCACTGTTTTTATCGATTGATTTGCCACCTTCAAATAATAGAATAGGAATGTTTTTTTTCTCACAAATTGAGCGGTACGAGTTTTTTAAAGTTTTAGAGTAAATGGTAAATGGGGCATTAAAAATGCTAGCTAAATGCTTTAATTCAGGTTTGTGTTGTGAAATTCGAATTTGTGCTGCATTAAATCGACTTGCGCCTCCAGTATGAAAGTCGAGACAATAATTAGCAACGGGTAAAATTTCTTCAACAAATTGATAGGCGAGTCGGCTGGCTAAAGAGCCTTTTTTTGTCCCGGGAAACATGCGGTTTAAGTCGCGACCGTCTGGAAATTGTCTTGATTGATTTAAAAATCCAAATACATTAATTATAGGAATACAAATAATAGTTCCGATTCGTGGTGTATTGATACCTTTAGCAATAACTTGACGGACAATTTCTACGCCATTAATTTCGTCGCCGTGAATGCCAGCGGTAATTAAAACTACTGGACCTTTGCGTTTAGCACGCCTAATAATAACAGGAACTTCTACCGCTGTATTAGTGTAAAGCTTGGCTGTATTAAAATTAATCCGTGCTTTTTGCCCAGGTAAAACTTCTTCGCCAAGAATGTGCAAGACATTTTGCTCGTCTATATGCGGCATTAAATATTTTTTTCGATGTATTGTATAATGGTTTTAGCAATATCTTTGCCTGTTGCTTTTTCTATACCTTCAAGTCCTGGTGAAGAGTTAACTTCTAAAATTAAAGGACCTCGAGAACTTTGTAGCAAGTCTACACCGGCAACGCCAAGTCTCATCGCTTTTGCTGCTTTTATGGCTGCAATTTCTTCTTCATCACTAAGTTCAATCACTTCAGCTGAACCGCCTTGGTGAAGGTTAGACCTGAATTCGCCTTCTTTTCCTTGACGTTTCATAGCACCAACAACATGACCGTCTACCACAAAAACACGTATATCAGCACCTTTAGCTTCTTTTATAAATTCTTGAACAATCACACGTGCTTGCAAACCGTTAAAGGCTTCAATAACCGATTTTGCAGCATTTTTGGTTTCAGCTAAAACCACACCTAAACCTTGTGTACCTTCAAGTAATTTAACCACTAAAGGCGTACCACCAACATGTGCAATCACGCCTTCTACATCACGAGAATAATTTGTGAAAACGGTTTTAGGTAGACCTATTTTGGCACGTGATAGAACTTGTAAACTCCTTAATTTATCACGACTTCTAACCAAAGCTTCAGAGTCTATCGTGGTAAATGCGCCCATCATTTCAAACTGTCTTACAACTGCTGTTCCATAAAATGTTACTGAGGCGCCAATTCTAGGGATAATGGCATCAGTATCTTTTAAATAATGACCTTTGTAATAAATATTTGGATTGCGTTTTTCAATCACCAAGTCGCATTTTAACGGGTCAATAATTTCAACCTCGTGTTTACGCTTTTTAGCAGCTTCAACTAAGCGTTTTGTTGAATAAAGATTTGGGTTTCTAGATAATACTCTAATGTTCATGATGTTGTAGTGTTGTGTGATAAATATTCTAAATCAGTATCGACTATAAATTTTTTATTCAAAAATTTACGGCCTATTAAAACCGGATTTTTCATGCTTGATCTGTCGGCCAAAGAAAGTGAAATTTTATAGGTTTTTCCAAATAATTGTATGGTCGATTTTATTTGATAACGGTGTTGCACAATACCATTACTACTTTTAACTTTTATATGTTTATAGTCTTTAAAAACAAGTTGTTTATGGTTGCTTTGCTTATCTTTTGGGTTAAGGAAACGACAATGCAACTCATTATTGATTTCTTCAATTTGGTCACAATGTATAGATGAAGTGTAGGCGCCAGTATCAATTTTTATATCAACATGTGCTAAACCAAGATTTGGAAAATTTGCTACATCACGTCTACCAATTATTTTTTTACTCATACCCTAATTTCAATACCAAAATTAAGTGTTGAATTTTAATTAATAGTATATTTAATGAAAAAATATTTTTAATTATGTCAACAACTGATATTTATGATTTACAAAGTCCTTCAACTAATCTTAATCATTTTGCCAATTTGGTGAATCTAGCAGCTACAGACGGCACGATAACCGATTTAGAAAAAGGTTTACTCAAACGATTTGCCCGAAAATTAAACATCGCAGAACATGATTATGCCAAGGTAATCAGTAATCCTGCTAAGTATCCTGTTGAAGGTATTAGCTCACGCGAAAAACGATTAGAGCATTTATTTGACTTGTTTAAAATTATTTATGTTGATGGCGTGATGGATGATGCCGAAGCGGTTTTATTGAAGCGTTACGCGATTGGACTTGGCTTTGACGAAGCTACAGCTGGTGAAGTATTAAATAAATCAATGGTTTTATTTAGTGGTGCTTTTAGTTTTGAAACTTACTTGAATTTTATTGATGGTAAATTTTAATTTCTTAGGCGCACTAAAACACTACTTAATTAAATAAGCTAAATCTCGACCGACTTGGCTACCAATGGCAATGCCCATTCCACCCAATCTAAAGGCACAATGCAAGTGATTTGAAACCGATTTAACCATCGGTTTTTTTTGTTGCCCAACACCTAGAATTCCACTCCAACGTTGGGTGATTTCTACATCTTGATCTGGCAAAATCACCTCTTTTAACAATGATTCAAGCTTGGTTTGTATGAGTTTTGTAAGCTTAAAGTCTGTTGTTGTTTCGGTTTCTGGTGCTAGATTTCTAGCGCCACCAAGTAAAATACGATTGTGAATATTTCTAAAATACAAATAACCTTCATCTAAATGAAAGCAGCCTTTAAGTTGTAAATTATGAATGGGTTGAGTGATTAAAACTTGATTTCTAGCCGGCGTGACCTCAACATCAAGCAGATCTTTTGCAAAAGCATTTGTCGCTACAAAAGTGTGTTGTGCTGTAAATTCTAGGTTGGGAAGTTGAATTTTTACTGAAGAAACTTCAGCTGAAACACTTAAAACTTCGGCTGAATTTAAAACTAAAATACCTTCAGATTGCACTTTTTGAAGTAATTGCTGCATCATTTTTCCAGTATCAATTTGGCCTTCTAACTGATGTTGAATTAATTCGGGTAGGCAGGATTTAAAATTGAAGGTGTTAGGCTTCAGTTGAAACACATCGGTTTTAAAAATAGGATGTAACAACTAATTTAATCGCTTCATTTGCTGATAGCATTCTTCAAAACGCTTTTGGTCAGGATTTAAAAAGACTTCATAACCGCCATATTGTTGATAATCGATGGCTTTATCGCCTAATGTATTGCGCAATAGTTGTAAACCTTTGTAACGCTGATTCACCAAATTGAAAACCTCTTCTTCGGTATGATGTTCTAAATCGGCTAGGAGTTCACTCACACTGCCATAACAGGCAAAACCTGCGTTTTTAGTACTTGCACCTTGTGGTAATTGACCGCGTTCAAGTACAAGAATTTTAGCTTTTGGGTATTTTTGACGTAAGGCTAAGGCACAATTTAAGCCAACAATGCCGCTACCAATCACACAATAATTGACCTTAGAAAACCACGATTGCTGCTCCCAATACGATAAATTCATACTTGCTTATTTAAAGTAATCTTTAATTACTTGTTCAGCTTTTGCTTGGTGATTATGGTCTACGTAAACTTCAATATAACCAAACAATTTGGCGTGTGCAGAATCGGTTTTATTAATCATATGTGGAACAATACCTTGCTCTTCTAAAGCACGCACAATACCGTTGGCTTCAATCTCATTTTTCGAACTATACACACGTATTTTTTCCATTCTATTAATTTTTATTGATGATTGAAAGATAACTTAATCGTCACAAACTTGGTTGTAATATTTTACAAAAGCTATAAATTCTTTCTTAGAATTGATGTTTTTAATTTTTGAAGTCACTTTAGGGCAATCCTTAAAGAAAGTAGATAATTTGTTAGCTTTAGACCTGATTACATTTAATCCTGAATGATAAATTTTTTGAGCGACTTGATCTTTACGTTGATGTTTTATTGCGTAATAATTAATAACAAAACTCGGATTATAATAGTTTGAGATTTCATCATAATTTTTCATTCAAATCTTGTCTTCCAACAATTATTATTATTTCAACAATATTTTCGTTGATTTTATAGTAAATACTATCAACTCCACAAACGCAACGTCTGTAACCTTTTTTTATATAATCAACAGATTCAAAAGAAAAAGGTCGTTCAGCAATGATGTCAAAATATTCAAAAAAAGATGCAAAATATTTATCCGCTTGGGTCATTCCGAATTTTTTAACTCCGTATTGGTGTATCCGAATCAAGTCATTTTTAGCTTCATTTGTCAGTTTGTATTTAGCCATTTAGCATAGACTTTGATTGAGCCAAAATATTTTCTTTTCTGTCATTCGTAAATCCGCTATTTTCAGCATTCTCAATTTTAGCTCGAATCCAGTCAATTTGAACTTGCTGTTTTCGGGCTTGCCTAATCAAATCGTTAACTAATTCGCTTTTGCTTGAATATTCTTTATTGTCCACTTGGGCTTTTAACCATTCATCGTTCGGCTTTGTAAATGATATACTTTGTCTCGTCATAATTTAATTATTTGGTGTAAATATACATCAAAAACGAATCATTTTCAAAATTGTAGCCAACTCGTAAAAACAACAAACTTACGAGGCATTAATAAAATTCCGGTGGTAATTTACTATACAAAAAGTGTTCATAATCTATACTTTTTAAATTGAAAACCAATGATTTACATGATAAAGTTATGCTTTCAATTTTGTTAAATACTTATTATAAATAAACCTAAAAGCTTTCATTTTAGCTTAAACTAAACTTTATTGTATTTTAGAGGTCAAAGTTTCAACCTATAAAATTTAGTTTATGAAATCGGTTTTTTGTATTGGTCTTGCCTTTATTTTAAGTCAGTTTAGTTTTGCTCAAGATCACCAGCTTGATTATTTTTTGCCAACAACTGTTAGCTATAATTCTGAAATACCTAAACCTAGTGAAGTTTTAGGTTTTGTACCTGGTGATTGGCATGCTTCTCATGATCAAGTTGTGCAATATGTGTACGCCTTGGCTGAAGCTTCGCCACGTATAAAAATTGAAAACCGCGGATTTACCTATGAAAAACGGCCGCTAATATTGCTCACGGTAACTTCAACTGAAAACCACAAACAGCTTGAAAATTTAAAAGCTAAACGTGACGTTTTAATTGATAACGCACTTAACAATGCCAATTTTGAGGAACTTCCTATTGTTGTTAATCAGGGTTTTTCAGTGCATGGAAACGAGCCTAGCGGCGTAAATTCGGCTTTAATTTTAGCCTATTATTTAGCAGCGGCTGAAGGTGAAGACATCGAGCGTTTATTAGATGAAACTATTATTTTACTAGACCCAAGTTTTAATCCTGATGGCATACAACGTTTTGCACATTGGACTAATTCTAACCGAAGTTTACATGTTAATCCAGATCCGCAAGACCGTGAATTTGATGAAACTTGGCCAGGCGGCCGAACCAACCATTATTGGTTTGATTTAAACCGGGATTGGTTACCAGTTCAGTTGCCAGAAAGCCAAGCACGTATTGCTACTTTTTATGAATGGCGCCCAAATGTGTTGACAGACCACCATGAAATGGGTTCAAATTCTACGTTCTTTTTTCAGCCAGGTATTCCGCAACGTACCAATCCTTTAACACCACAACTTAACCAAGATTTAACCGCTAAAATTGGCGAGTTTCATGCTGAAGCACTTGATAGTATTGGGAGTTTGTACTATTCTAAAGAAAGCTTTGACGATTTTTACTATGGTAAAGGCTCAACTTTTCCAGATATTAATGGTAGCATCGGAATTTTATTCGAGCAAGCCAGTTCACGCGGTAGTGCACAAGAAACCGACAACGGTATTTTAGAATTTAAATTTACCATTAAAAACCAGTTTACCACTGCTTTATCAACCTTAAAGGCAGCAGTAAATCTAAAACCAGAATTACTGAAATTACAAGATCAATTTTATTACAATGCTTTTAAAAATGCTGAAAAAGGTTATTACATCTTCGGAAAAGAGAAAAATCCTTTTTTAACAGAAGAACTGGCTAAAGTTTTACAGCAGCACCAAATTAAATTACAGCATTTAGCGTCTCCAGTTGAAGTTAATGGCACTAAATTTACCCCTGAAACCAGTTTAGTGATTCCTAAACAACAAGCCCAACAACGCTTAGTTAAAGCTATGTTTAATTCTCGAACAAGTTTTAAAGATAGCATTTTTTATGATGTTTCGGCTTGGGATTTTAAACATGCCTTTGGCGTAGATTTTGAAGAGACTAAAAAATTAGATCTTGGTAAAAACTTTGAAGGAAACCAATTTTACCAACCAAAATTAACTGATAAAAGCACGTATGCTTATGCGATTAGGTGGAGCGATTTTAATGCGCCAAAGCTCATTAACAAATTACAAGACAAGAATTTACGTTTAAAAGTTGCTAAAAAGCCATTTAGTTCAGGCCAAGACAAGTTTGATTATGGTACGATTTTATTACCTGTGGCTAACCAAAAGCTTAACGCACAAGAAATTTACAAGTTAGTGTCTAAGTTAAGTCAAACATATAAAGTTAAAGTAAGCGCTTTAAACACAGGTTTAACTCAAGGTATTAATTTAGGAAGCCCAAATATGGCTCATCTTAAACAACCCAAAATAGCCTTAATCGTTGGTGAAGGTATATCTCCATACGATGCAGGTGAAATTTGGCATTTACTTGACGCACGTTTAGAAATTCCGGTAACCAAATTAGATACAAAAAACTTTAATAGAACTGATTTAAGTCGATATACGCATTTGATACTACCAAGTTCTTACGGAAATCCTGTTAATGTAAAAGGATTAAAACAAATTAAAACTTGGGTGAGATCTGGCGGTACATTAATCGGTTATCGAAATTCTGTAAAATGGTTAAATCGCTCAAAATTGATTGATTTAGAATTTTTGAATGATAGTATTAATGCTAAAAATATTAGTTATGATGAGCGTTCTAGTTTTTATGGGGCTAAACAAATTGGTGGTGCTATTTTTGAAGCTAAAATTGACCGAACGCATCCAATAAATTATGGTTTTAACACCCAAAAAATAGCTTTATTTAGAAACACTGAGTTATTTATAAAACCTGATGCATTAAGTTTTAATAATCCTATTCAGTATACTAAAATGCCTTTATTAAGTGGCTATATTAATGATGAGAATTTAGACTTACTAAAAGAAAGTGTTCCGTTTCAAACTTCTGGTTTTGGTCGAGGTCAAGTCATCGCGTTTACTGATAATACCAACTTTAGAGCTTTTTGGTTAGGTAGTATGAAATTACTCATCAACAGTATTTACTTTTCTGAAGAAATGTAATTTAGCATATTTAAATTAATTAACTATAAATCAATATATTATCTGTTAAAGGTAATTCATTTTTATGAATAGCATTTCTTTTTATGTAAATAAACATATTTATTATGGCTCTTTAGATTTAAATATTTAGCTTTATGGGTGAATAAAGCTAGTATTAATCATTCCCCATAAAAGCAAAGTTGATGCTAAGTTCATTTTTAAATGCTCAGAAATCTGCCTACATCGTTTTACAGGTTGAAGATGAAGCCTATTCAATTATAGACATAAACACAAAAGCAACAGAGTGTTTTGGAGGTTTTAAGCAGACTAATTTTAATGCTTTTTTAAAGCAGCATCTTGTTGATAAAAATTTATTAGCATCAACGCTAACAAAGTTAAAACAACAACCCGAGACACTTCAACTAGAACTTAAAACCAATTGCGATTCAGGTCAATTTCAATTAGAATTTCAGTGGTTTTATGAAGGCCAATCTCAATTTGTTTCCATTAAGTTTCTGCCTTTACAAAGTATAGCTCAACAAGCTGGCGATGTGAGTTTTAAAATTTTTGAATTAAGCCAAAAAGTGGCTCACATAGGTAGTTGGTACTTATTTGTAGAATTTAAACAATTAATTTGTACCTCTAATTTTAAACGTATTCTTGAAGTTAAAAAAGACTATAAACCTGTTTATGGTGATGAATACAATTTTATTCCATCTGAAGAAGATCGGCAAAAACTCAAGCAACATATAAAAAAAGCTATAAATCATGGAAAAGCTTTTGAATTTATCACTCAAATTACCACACAATTAAACCATAAAAAATGGGTAAAAATAAAAGCTGAAGTAGAGCTAGAAAATAATAAAATTGTTGGCTTAATTGGAACTTTACAAGATATAACTGCAGAAAAAGAACAAGAGCTACAGCTTAAAAAACGCAATCATTTTATATCTACGGTTTTAGATAATTTACCGATTGGTGTTGCTATACATGAAATTGATTCAGGAAATCCAACCTATTTTAATGAGGCATTTCAAACTATTTATGGGCATGATAAAGCGGCTATTTCAAGTTTTGATCGGTTTTTTGAATTAGTCTATCCAGAGGCTGAATATCGTGAAAAAATCAAATCTGAAGTAATTAAAGATATTAAAAGTGGTGATCCCAGCCGTATGACTTGGGATAACTTAAAAGTAACCACAGCGAAAGGTGAGACAAGATACATTAGTGCAAAAAATATTCCACTTTTTGAGCAAAATATCATGATTTCTACGGTTACTAATCAAACCCAAACTTATCTAGCAAATCAAGAGCTTAAACATGTAAAAGACCGTTTTTTATATGCCTCTAAAGCAGTGAGTGACGCCATTTGGGATTTTGACGTTATTAATGATACACGTTATTGGAGTAATAGTTATCAACAGATTTTTAATGTAAAACTGAAATCTAATATTGTCGATGAAGCTTTTTGGCGCAAGCATATACATCATCGGGACTTAGAACACGTAATGTCAAGCTTTTTTGAAGCTGTAAGAAACTCAAAAAAAGAAAGATGGTCTTGCCACTACCGCTTTAAAAATGGTAAAAACACCTATGCTGATGTGTTTGATAATGCGGTGATTATTAGAGACAAAAAGGGTAAAGCTATTCGGGTAATTGGTGCTCTTAAAGATATCTCTAAAGAAAAAGCTAGAACAGACCATTTAAATTTACTTGAATCTGTTATAGAAAACACAACAGATGCCATTTTAGTATCTGAAGCTGAACCATCAGACCAATCTGGTCCAGTAATTGTGTATGCAAACCAAAGTTTTAAACAGTTAACTGGTTATGATGTTGATGAAATTATTGGTCACACGCCTAAACTTCTTCATGGTGAAAAAACAAGTGCTGAAACCATAAAGCTCATGTATGACAAAATGTTAAGCTATGAGTCTTTTGAAGTTGATGTACTAAATTATAACAAAAAAGGAGAAGAATTTTGGGCGAACATATCAGTATCACCGATTACTAATTCTGAAGGAAAATATACCCATTGGGTTTCTGTTGAAAAAGATATTACAGAAAAGAAATCTAAAGAAATTCAACAAGAACTCATTAAAGAAACCAATAAGCTTTTTAAAAGTTCAACTAATTTAGGTCAAGCTTTAAATGAAACTTTTAAAGTAACACAGGCATTTACAGATTTTGATTATGGTGAATTATGGGTGTATGATCAACAAGAAAAAAAGCTTAAACAACAGTGTTTTATTGAAGATAAAAAGCTTTATAATTCTGAATTTAGTGTCAAATTAGCAAACGAAGATTTTAGCAAATTATTTATTAGTCAGTATTGGCATACCAACTCAATAAAGGCTATAAAAGGTATTTCAAATAAACAAGTGTTTACGAATGTTGAGCGTGAGAGTCAAGTTACCGTATTTTATGTTCCGATTAAACAAAATTCAGAAAAAACCGCGGTTTTAATTCTTGGCTACAACAACTTTACTAAACGTAAAGATTTCCTTATCAATCTTTTAGAGGAATATAAAATCTATTTGGCCAGTGAAAT
This sequence comes from Psychroflexus salarius, assembly GCF_900129035.1. Lineage (GTDB taxonomy): Bacteria > Bacteroidota > Bacteroidia > Flavobacteriales > Flavobacteriaceae > Psychroflexus > Psychroflexus salarius. The sequence goes on from NZ_FQTW01000003.1 coordinate 138,328, forward strand.
AAAACATAAACAAGCCGAAGATGAACTTAACCAAATTGTAAATTATGCACCAGACTTTATTTGTATAGCTCGCAAAGATGGTTACTTGAAAAGAGTTAATCCGTCTGCTTCAAAAATTTTAGGTTACACTAATGCATTTTTAATCAACAATCCAATTATTAACTTTTTTCATCCTGATGATTACCAAGAACTCATTGAAAAACTTAAAAATGCAACATACAATAGACCAATTTATCTAGAAAGTAGGGTTTTAAGTAAATCTAACTCATACGTTCATATCGCCTGGTCCATATCACGTTCAAAAACAACAGGGCTGTTTTATGGTGTCGGTAAAGATATTACTGATAAAATTAAAACTGAGTTAGAGCTTAAAAACACAAAAAATAAATTTGAGCTTATTTCTAAATCTACTAATGACGTTATTTGGGAGGTTAACTTAGTTGAGGATGCTATTGATTGGAGTGAAGGTTTTGGACGACTTTTTGGCTATGAAGTTGAAGATTATCCTAAAACTATTAACCAATGGATAAAGCATATTCATAAAGATGATGTAGAACGTGTTGACAAACATTTTGATCATTGCATTAAAAATCCAAAATTAAACTATTGGTCAGACAATTACCGATTAAAAGATAATAACAACAGCTTTAGATATATCTACGACCAAGGTTATATTATAAGAGATCAAAACGGTAAAGCCCTAAAAATTGTTGGCGCCTTACAAGATATAACCAATCAAAAAAACTACGAAGCACAACTTGAGAAATTAAATTTAACTCTTAAAAACCGAAACGAAGATTTAAATCGCTCTAACAAAGAGTTAGAACAATTTGCCTACGTTGCATCACACGATTTACAAGAACCTTTACGTATGATTTCTGGCTTTTTATCTCAACTTGATAAAAACTACGAGCATTTATTAGATGAAAAAGCCAAACAATACATCTATTTTGCTGTTGATGGTGCGCAACGCATGCGTAAAATTATTTTAGACCTACTTGAGTTCTCTAAAGTAGATAATGCCAAAAACAAATCTGAAGAAATAAATGTAGCAACTATTATTGAAGAAGCTAAGTTACTCCTAAAAACTTCAATAGAAAACACCAACACCATAATTACATACCATGATTTACCAACTCTAGTTATTTCTAAATATCAACTTCGCCAATTATTTCTAATTCTAATTGATAATGCCATTAAATATGTTGCCAAAAATCAAACACCTAACATAAAAATTACGTCTGAAATTCATAAAAACCAAGTTATATTTAGTGTTAAAGACAACGCAATTATTATAAATAATAAGCAATATAAAAATATATTTTCTATCTTTACAAGACTTAAACAATTACCAGAAGTTAAAGGCACAGGTATAGGTTTAGCAACGGCTAAAAAAATTGTGATAAGACTTGGTGGTAAGATTTGGGTAGAATCTCATGCCAACGGAAATCTGTTTAAGTTTAGTATTCCTTTAAATAATGGCGAATGACGACAACGGAACCCCACAAAAAATTATCAGAAAAAGAACGCTTAAACGAACTTTACAATTATAAAATTCTTGATACTGGCCCAGAAGAAGCTTTAGATGAACTCACTGAGATAGCTTCAACAATATGTGGTACAAACATATCTTTAATCTCTTTAATCGATCATGACCGGCAATACTTTAAATCTCGTAAAGGTTTAAATGTAACTGAAACACCACGAAATATTTCATTTTGTACACATGCAATACAAAAACCTGACGAGCTTTTTATTATAAATGATGCTAAAGCAGACCTTAGGTTTAAAGACAACCCTTTAGTGACTTCAAACCCGCATATTAGGTTTTATGCTGGTGCGCCACTAATTTCAAAAAATGGTTATGCACTTGGTACGCTTTGTGTAATTGACCATCAACCATCTAACTTGAATGAATCTCAAAAAAAGGCGCTTAAACAACTAGCAAAACAAGTGAGTAGAATTTTAGAGCTTCATAAACAAGAACGCTACTTAAGAGAGTCAAGAATTCAAATTAACGAGCAATCTAAACTGATTAAAGAAATTGTTTTTACACTTGCTCACGACTTAAAATCGCCTATTACATCTACAAGTAGTCTATTAGAGATTTTAAAAGAAGATTATAAAAATACACTAGACGAAAAGGCTTTACAATACATTAATTATGCCTTACAAAGTAATCATAAAGTCTTACAGTTAATTGAAGAAACACTTGAGTTTGCAAAAACAGGTGTTGATGAAAATTCCTTCACTTCAATTAATACAGAAGATTGTGTAAAATCAGCTATTCAGCTTTATAAAAGTGAAATTCAAAAAAATAAGGTTCACATTCAATTTGAAAATTTGCCAACCGTAGAATCTGTTGAAATGCCACTGAATATTGTATTTCGAAACTTAATAAGCAATGCTATTAAATACAGGCATCCTAATCGTAATTTGATCATCAATATTACAGCTGAACACCTTGATAATTACTGGAAATTTAATGTCATTGATAATGGTATTGGTATCGACGAAAAAAACTTTGAACACATCTTTAAGTTATTCAGAAGGTTACATAATGATGATAATGGTATTGGTATGGGATTGGCATTATGTAAAAAAATTGTGCTAAGTTTAGGTGGTAAGATATGGGTAAAATCTACATTAGATAAAGGAAGTCAATTTAGTTTTACCTTACCAAAAATTTAGGATTAGAAGCAAATGAATATATCTGAGAATACATATCACATTTTATTAGTTGAAGATAATCCTGGCGATGCCTTTCTTGTAAAAGATTATTTAAGTGAAAAGATTATTAATCCTATAATAGATCATGTTACTAATTTTCAACAGGCTGAAGCTTTATTAAAAGAAAAGAATTTTGATATTATTTTATTAGATCTTTCTTTACCAGATTTAGATGGCAAGAAGCTTATTAATAAAATAGTTAGTTTATCTAGAGATACACCAATTTTAATACTAACAGGTTTTCCTGATATAGACTTTAGTTTAGATTCACTTAAACTCGGCGTTTCTGATTATTTAGTGAAAGATGAACTTAATGCTACAGCTCTATTTAAAAGTATAGTTTACAATATAGAACGTAAAAAAACATTTTCTAGACTTGAAACTTCAGAAAAACGTTATAGCGATTTATTTCATTTAAGTCCGCAACCCATGTGGGTTTATAATGAAAAAACTTTGCGATTTTTAGATGTTAATAAGGCAACTATTGAAAAATATGGCTATAACAAAGACGAGTTTTTAAAACTAAAATTAACCGATATTCAAAACACTTTTAGTGGTAAATTAAATGCTTTACTTCAAAATACTAAAGGTAGAGAAAAAATGTTCTTGCAAAATTTATCTCAACATAAGACCAAAAATGGTGATTTAATAAAAGTAGAAATTAAAAACACAAGAATTAATTATAAACAAGGTTATGCTATTTTATGTATAGCAACTGATATTTCTGAACGCTTAAGCTACTTTCAAGCCTTAAAAAAACAAAATGAAAAGCTAAGTGAAATTGCATGGATACAATCACACATGGTAAGATCTCCCTTAACTAAAATAATGGGTATTGTAGATTTGCTTAAAAATGAAGGAATATCTGATGAAGAGTTTGATTATTTAATTAAAAGCCTAGAAGATTCATCTAAAGACTTAGATCAAATTATTAGGAAAATTAATAAAAAATCTAAAAATATAAATTTAAACCAAGGTCTCTCATGAATTTTAAGACGCTACTTGTAGATGATGATCAAGTCATATTGTTTTTACATCAAAAAATGTGTCAGCTATCAAATTTTGATTCACAAGCGATTACATTAGATTCTGGTGAAAAACTTTTAGATTACCTTAAACAGAATGATGATGATAAAGCTGATTTTGTCATTTTTTTAGACATTAATATGCCTGGTTTAAATGCTTGGGATGTTTTAGACCATTTAAAAAATAATAAAATACTTGCAGAACTTTATATTATTTTAGTAACCTCTTCTGTAGATAATGCTGATAAAACCAAAGCAAAAGATTATAACTTAATCTTAGACTTCATTGAAAAACCGATTAAAGTTGAGCAACTTAAAGACTTACAAAAACATCCTGGTTTACAACATTTATTTTAAGCTTCATCTATCTGTAAATACCATTCTTGCTTAAATCTTTCAACAAAATTTAGCATGTAATTATGGCGTTTTTGGGCTATTTTTTTTGCGGATTTAGTGTGCATTTGATCTTTTAATAATAAAAGTTTTTCATCAAAATGATTTAAAGTTGGTGCTTTAGATGCCTTATATTCAGCTTTAGATTGTTGAGGTTTTGAAGGGATTTCTGGATTATATAAAGCTCTGTTTTTATAACCACCAAAATTAAAAGCTCTAGCAATTCCAATAGCGCCCATCGCATCTAAACGATCTGCATCTTGAAGGATTTTTAAATCATCTGAAGTATAACTAGCCGCTTCTGTTTTAAATGAAATATGTTTAATAATTAATTTAACTTCATTAATAACTGCATCATTTACCGCATGCTTTTCTAAAAATTGACCGGCGATTTGAGGTCCTAAATCTTCGTTTCCATCATGAAATTTTGCATCAGCAATGTCATGTAATAAAGCACCTAATTTAATGATGAGTAAATCGTTGATACCTTCTTTTTGAGCTATATGAAGTGCTAATTGATAAACACGCTGAATATGAAACCAATCGTGACCAGCTTCTGCATCAGATAATTTATGCTTAACAAATTGTTTGGTTGTTTTTATTAATTCTAATTCAGTCATCACGTTTCATGGCTATATGAGGAATTCCATCTTCTAAATAACCTTTACCAAAGGCTATAAATTGATGCTGTTCATAAAATTTTATTAAGTATTGTTGCGCAGATATTTTAATGGGCTGATTTGTATAGTTCTCCTGGCAAAATTTAATACAAGTCTGCATTAATTGATGACCTAATTTTTGACCTCTAAATGATTCTTTTACAATTACGCGGCCAATGCTTAATTCTTTAAAATAAGCCTTTGGTGGTAATATCCTGGCGTACGCAGCTAAAATATTATTTTTGAAGAACATCACATGTTGTGCCTTCTGGTCATAAGCATCAATATCTTGGTAAACACAATCTTGTTCAACAACAAAAACTTCTGAACGTAATTGTAAAATGGCATATAATTGTTTGATATTGAGTTGTTTAAAATCTAAAATTTGTATTTGCATGATTAATCTTGAACTATAATATTTTTATCGTCGGTTTTATTAAACTCTGGCTGAATATTAATATGATTAATGCCGTACTTTTCAAGTAAAGTAACTTCAATTTGTTCTAAAATCGCTTCAAACTCTGTAATTGAAATATCTTCACTTAAATCTATTTCAGCTTCAAGATGAATTTCAGCTTCATTCAATTGCCATATATGAACGTGATGCATGTGTTTAACATGATCAAGTTGATTAATATCATTAACTAATTCATCTATTTCTATAGATTCTGGCGTAAATAACATTAATACGCTAAATGAATTCCGCAAGAGTTTAATACCAACAATAATAAGGTAAATAGCAATCGCTGCGGTTAAAAAACTATCAACCCAGAATAAGCTATAGAATTTCATCAATAAACCACCAATTAACACAGCTACTGATGCAAGCATATCGGTAAACAAATGGGCATAAGCTGAAGCTAAATTCATGTTCTTTTTACGATCATTTAATAGTAATAAAACGCTTAAACCGTTGCCAACTATAGCTAAAACTGAAAGCCAAATTACCAAAGTAGAATCGATAGATTGAGGTTTTAAAAAACGCTCTACAGCTTCAATAATTAAGATAATAGCAATTACTATTAATGTTGAAGCATTTATAAAAGCAGCAATAATTTCGGCACGTTTATAACCAAAAGTTTTACCTAATGAAGCATCTTTTTTAGAAAAATTAGCGGCAACATAACTTATAATTAAAGACACAACATCAGTAAAATTATGTAAAGCATCAGACAGTAAAGCTAAACTACCACTAAGTAAACCACCTATAATTTGGGCTAATGTAATACCGATGTTAAGTAAAATACTTACACCTAATTTTTTTTGGGAATGGTGGTGATGCGTCATTTAAAATTTATTGACAAGCAATTTTTCCAATACGATTTTGGTGGCGACCACCTTCAAATTCAGTTTCTAAAAAAGTAGTGACAAATTGAAGCGCTTGCTGCTCAGATACAAATCGCGCTGGAATACTCAAAACATTTGCATTATTATGTTGACGCGCTAGTGCCACAATCTCTTTAGTCCAACACAAAGCTGAACGAATACCTTGATGTTTATTGGCGGTCATATTTGCACCATTGCCGCTACCACAAATAATAATACCAAATTGGGCTTCACCATTTTCAACATCTTGAGCAACAGGATGAATAAAATCTGGATAATCTACACTTTCAGTTGAATCGGTTCCATGGTTAATCACTCTAATACCTTTAGCTTTTAATTGATTTAAAACACTCATTTTGTAGGCTGTACCTGCGTGATCGTTTCCTATTGAAATTGTCATGATATGATTTTTGAACAAAAATAAAGATTAGTAATTTGAAATAATGACTTTTTAAAATATAAATTTAAATATCTAATTATCAATACTTTAAATAATTAAAATCCATTGTTAATAACTTTTAAACTTCAGTTGATTTTCAAGACTTTAGTTATCAACAATTTTGTTAATAAGTCAACTGTAAAAACTGAAAAGAAAATTTTGATAAACAACAAATTTATCTATATGAAATTTATAATTTAATATCAAATTGATAAGTCCCTAAATTTTAAAAAACTTATCAGCACTTATTAACCAGTTTTCAACAAGAGTTTTAATTGAAGTTTTAAAATAAAATAACTAAGCATCAACTTTAAAAGTTGTGAATAACTTATACTAAATAATTGATCATCAGCTATTAAAAATTAACAATCTCATCACAAATCTGTTGAAGAAATTTAAACTTTAATTAACACAACTAAATTCTAATAAAGTTTTACTGAAATTAACACGCAATAATCATCATTATTTAGTTTTTTAAAATTTAAAGAAAGAAAAATAAGATGATATATAATGTGAATAACTTTGAAAAAATAGATTGAATTGAATTTTAGTTTTATTGACTTGCTATCTTTGCAATCTATTAAAAACTATTATGGCGAAGATTAGAATAACCAAACAATTTACTTTTGAAACAGCGCATGCTTTATACGGTTACGACGGCAAATGTAAAAACATTCACGGCCATTCCTACAAGTTAGATGTTACTGTAATCGGCCAACCAATAGCCGATACAAGCAATGTTAAATGCGGTATGGTTATAGATTTTGGCGATTTAAAAAAAATCGTTAAAACTGAAGTCGTCGATGTGATGGATCACGCCATAGTTTTAAATCAACACACACCACATATTCAGTTAGCAGACGATTTAAAAAAAACTGGCCATAATGTCGTTTTAGTCGATTATCAACCTACAAGTGAAAACATGGTCATAGATTTTGCTAATCGCATTCAATCTAAATTATCTTCAGAGCTAAGTTTACATAGCCTAAAACTTCGTGAAACTGAAACTGCTTTTGCTGAGTGGTACGCCAGTGATAATTAAGTCTCTTATAAAGTTAAATACTTTTTTATAAGATAGCTTTAATGAAGTAGAGTAGATGCAGCCTATTTTAAGCTTAACTACAACCAATTTTATTTATCTTATTTTATGGGAGATTTGGTATTATATCAATTCTTAACATTTACTTGAGTTTTATCAAGCTTAGATTGCCGTATTTTTAAAGTATGAAGTTATTTGCTGAGCTTGTTAAAACCATAGATAGCACTAATAAAACCAATGCTAAGGTTGAAGCTTTAGCTCATTATTTTAAAACAGCGCCAGATCAAGATAAAGTCTGGACCATTGCTATTTTATCACATCGGCGACCAAAACGACCAATAAACTCTACTTTAATTAGAGAATACGCTTCCAAACTCGCTAATATTCCACTCTGGTTATTTGAAGAATCTTACCATATTGTTGGTGATTTAGCTGAAACCATTGCACTTGTTGTTCCTTCATCTTCCAATAATTCAGATAAAACTTTAACGCAATTTATCAATGAAATTATTGCTTTAAAATCAAGCTCCGAAACCAAAAAAAAAGATTATCTCATAACTAATTGGCAAAACTTAAATTATTACGAACGTTTTGTGTTTACTAAACTTATTACCGGCGGATTTAGAATAGGTGTTAGTCAGAAATTAATGACTAGAGCATTGTCTAAAGCCACTGAAATTGATGAGGAAACCTTAGCTTTTAAATTGATGGGAAATTGGAAACCTACTGAACTTTCTTTTCAAGAATTAATTTTAGAACCTAACCCAAAGGCTGATTTATCAAAACCTTATCCTTTTTACTTAGCTTACCCAGTTGAAGATGATGTCGTGAATACAAAAAACGTCTCACAGTTTTATTTTGAGCATAAATGGGATGGTATTCGCGCACAAATTATTTGTCGTCAAAACGAATGTTTTGTGTGGAGTCGTGGTGAAGAATTAGTGACCCATCAATTTCCAGAATTTAAGAGATTTGCTGAAATTTTACCAGATGATACTGTTTTAGACGGTGAAATTTTAGCCTTTCCAAATCAAAGTATTGGCGATTTTAAAGACCTTCAACAGCGCATCAATCGTAAAACTGTTTCTAAAAAGATGCTGCAAAAAATCCCTGTAATCTTTAAAGCTTACGATTTGTTAGAGTTTAATAATCAAGATATTAGATCACAATCTTATCAAGAACGGCGACGTTTATTAGACCATTTATACATAACTTACCATTCAGAAATTAAAGCCTTTCATTTATCGCATCTTATGCAATTTAAATCTTGGCAAGACGCAGTCAATGAGCGCGAAACAGCAAGAGAAAAAAAATCTGAAGGCTTGATGATCAAACGTTCTGCATCAAGCTATGGTGTTGGACGTAAAAAAGGCGATTGGTATAAATGGAAATCTGACCCATTTACCATCGATGCTGTTTTAACTTATGCAATGCGCGGTCATGGTCGGCGAAGTAACTTATTTACAGATTATACCTTTGCCTTATGGGATAACAACCATGAAAATCTTGTTACTTTTGCTAAAGCTTATTCAGGCTTAACAGATGCCGAATTTAAAGAAATTGATAAATGGATTAAAGCCAACACATTAGAGCGTTTTGGTCCGGTGAGAAGTGTAAAACCACATCATGTTTTTGAAATTGCCTTTGAAGGTATAGCTACATCTAAACGGCATAAAAGTGGGGTTGCTACTAGATTTCCTAGAATTGTACGCTGGCGAAAAGATAAACCCACAACCGAAGCTAATACTTTAGAAGAATTGAAAGCTTTAATACCTAAATAACACATTCAGGTCTAGATGAAAATTTAATCTTTAAGGCTTTAAAGTGCTTTGGTATTTCTTGGTGTTATTCAACAGGTCAACCGCTGTTTTAACAGTTTCGCCATACTTTACATGATATTGATAAACGCCTTCTTCAAAATATTGATGTTTTACCAATTCTTGATGTAATAACAATTCTATCGCTTCAGCTGATTGTTGAAGTAAATCATCTTCTATTGAAGCTAGTTGGTCTTCTAAATCTTCAATTTGACGATTAATTTCTTGTAAAATAGCTTCATTTTCAGCTGAAGTTTTTAGTTGTTGTAATTGTACTTCAGTTTTGGTTTGATAGTTAAAATCGACATCATTTAAATAAGACTTAAAATCTTTTACTAAATTCATCTGAGCAATTTCATCTAAACTCATTTCTGCTTTAGATTGTTTTAAAATAAAATTGAAGATTTGATTTTTATTAACCAAATCTTTTACAAAAGCAGACTGTTGGTCTTGGTTTAATAACACATCTGGCATTACACCGCCACCGCTAAATACATCACGACCATTTTTGGTTGTAAATTTTTGGTAGGTATCTTCTGTTTTTCTAACTGCTTCGCCATCAATATAATCTAAAGCTTGAATACTTCTACCACTTGGTGTATAATAGCGTGAAATGGTAATTTTAGCTTGCGTACCATAATTGAGCGGTTTAGGTCTTTGAACCAAGCCTTTACCAAAACTGCGATGCCCAATAATAACACCACGATCTAAATCTTGAAGGCTACCAGAGACAATTTCACTAGCCGAAGCACTGCTAGAGTTGATTAAAACAGCGACCGGAATTTGGGTATCTAGAGCACGATTTTGAGTAACATAAGTGCGATTATACTTTTCGATAATCGATTTTGTCGTGACAATAGTAGTGCCTTTTTCTACAAAAATATTTACAATATTGATGGCTTCAGAAAGTAAACCGCCAGGATTATTTCGTAAATCAAGAATAATAGAAGTTGCGCCTTGTTCCTTTAAATCAGCAAAAGCCTCAATAACTTCATCAGAAGCTGAACGGCTAAATTGTGATAACACTATATAACCAGATTGATCGACTAACTTATAAAATGGAACCGCTATTTTTTTATCGCGTTCACGGGTAATTTGTAGTGTTTTTGTGCTGTTATTTCGTTTAATAGTTAGTTTTACTTTGCTACCAGGCTTTCCTTTTAACAAAGTTCCCGCGTCATCTTGGTATTGGTCAATGCGTACTTGATTAATTTGAATAATTTCATCACCAATTTGGAGTCCACTTTGGTTTGCAGGGCTATTTTTTTTAACCGATTTAACCAAGAGTTGGTCACTAAATACATCGACTTGAATACCAATCCCCGAAAAATTTGCTGCATAGTTTAATTTACCATTCTGCACTTCTTGTTCATTGTAATAAACCGTGTACGGATCTAAATCTGCTAACATTGCTGTTATAGCGGTGTCCATCAATTCAGCAGGATTTACTTCATCTACATAATTCATATTAATTTCTTTATACAAATTCGTGAAGATTTCAATTTGTTTGGCAATTTCAAAGAAGTCGTTTTTAATAGATTTAAAACTGAACAAGCTCAAACCTAGAATTGAAATGAGGCTGAATATGATAAATGTTTTTTTCATGACTTTAATTGATTTAAGAATGAAATATGGCGTTTAACCGCCTTAAAAATCTGCTCAAATTGAAGCTGTTGAGGTGATGTATAAATAAACATCATATTAAAATGTACCTTTTGTTGAAGTTCATGTTTCTGTAAACGAAAAGCCTCACGTATTTGTCTTTTAATTTTATTGCGGTCAACAGCATGTTTATGTAAGCGTTTTGGCACAACTACAGCAAATTGATGATGTGTATTAGTCGTGATTTCGTATTGTAACTTTAAAGGAAAAGCCTTGTTAAATTGCCGTTGACTAAACAAGCGGTCAATGGCTTTTCTTGACTTTAAACGTTCAGTTTTATAAATAGTTTGTTTAGCCATGTTTTTAAAAGCACAAAGATGCTAATAAATACTCAAATTCGATTTCTTTCTACTTAAATTACGAAATAGGTTTTAGTTATAAATATCAGTTAGGCTTTATAATTTATAGATTTACTAATTATAAATAGTATCAATTATTAAAAAGCAGATAAAAGCCTTATAATATTAATTTTTTGTTAAATTAATTCTACGATAACGTTTTCGTAATGCCTCAATTTTTTGTTTTTAGTTCTTCTTTTCTTTACTTTATATTAACATTAACTTAAATCAATAGATATGAAACACTTATTACTTTTATTAAGCTTGATTGTAAGCTTTTATGGATTTAGTCAAACTACTTATTCAGGAAATGGAAACTCAGGCTTTGCTGGTCCAATTGGCGGAAGTACTTTAGAATTTGATGATGATGGTACCACAATAACAGGAACTTTTACAAAAGGTGCTGGCGATTTTAATGATGTGATGGTTATTTACATTTCAACTGGTGCGTCAGGACGTTCAATAATTGATGCTGATGTTAACGACCAAAATGATGATAATAGAAGAGCAATTTCTTCGGCAGGTGTTGATGCATCAGATATTAATTTCCCTTCTGGTTTTGAAGCTACTCACGCAATAGGAGTATATAGTAACGTTTTTGGTGGTTTATATTCTATACCTGCAACTGGTACAATTGGAAATAATGGTCTTACTTACTTGAGTCCTGTTGGTCAACCACTTACACCAAGTGATGCTTCATTTACCTTCAGTTTTGATTGGTCAGAAATTGGTTTAACTTCAAGTGATAGTTTTGAGTTTATCGTTGTTTATATGAATGGTGGTAATGGTTTTCTATCTGATGAAGCTTATGGAGATGGAATAGCTTCTGGAAATCCAGGAAGTGCAAATGTAACTTTTACTAGTTTCAGAAATTATCCATTTTACTATGTTTATGATAATTCTTGGACACCAAGCAATCCCGATGGAGTTACACAGACCGCAAAAGATGTTATGGTTAAAACTGGTTCAACTTCTTTAACTTCAGACACGAGCTTACGGTCTATAACCATAGAAAGTGGCGCATCACTTGATATTGAAAATTCAGTTTTAACCCTTTCAGGTGATATTGATAATAACGGTACTTTTACCTTTAAGAGTAATGGTACTAGCACAGCACAGCTAGCAAACTTTACTGGTAGCATCACTGGAGATATTACCGTTGAGCGTTTTATTCCAGCCAAGCGTGCTTTTCGTTTATTAAGCTCTTCGGTTGGTGGTCAAACTTTTGCCAATGCCTGGCAACAGGACACGCATATTACGGGTTCTGGTGGCGTTACCAATGGTTTTGACGCTACAAGTACTGATAACCCATCACTTTTTACTTTTGATAATAGTTTAGATCCACAAGTGGTTGGTGGAGAACCTCAATCTTGGCAAGCCGTCACTTCAACCAGTGATGTGATTTCAGCAGGAACGCCTTACCGCTTAATGGTGCGTGGTGACCGAACCATCGACTTAACTAATAATGAAGCTTCAGCGACTGCAACGACTTTAAGTGCTTCGGGTACAATGCATACAGGAAGTTATTCACCAACTTTAGCCTCTGCAGCTGATAACTATAGTTTTGTTGGTAATCCTTATCAAGCTGTGGTTGACTTTGCTTCGGTAACTAAATCTAATCTTACAGATTTTATCTATGTTTGGGATGCTTCTGTTGCTGGGTCTAATGGCAATGGCGGTTATGTGACCGTTCAAGTTTCTACTGGAAATATCACAGCTCCAAGTCCAAGTAGCTCTGATGCCTCGCAATACATTGCACCAGGTCAAGCCTTTTTTGTGCAAAATAATGCTACTGGTAACGGATCAATTACGTTTGAAGAAGCTGATAAAGCCACAGGTCAAACTCAAGTCGGTATTTTTAGTACCTATACTAACTTTTATATCAACTCGCGTTTATACAAAGCTTCAGCTTTACAAAACGGTGAGATGGAAAGCGATGCCATTGGTTTACGTTTTAATGAAAACTATACCACGATTGGTAGTGATGAAGATGCCAGCAAATTAGCCAATCCAGGTGAAAACTACGCGATTGTGAACAATGGTTTTAAATCGATTGATAAGCAAAACATCCCAACTGATGGCCATCAAATTGATTTATTGATGATGAACTATGAAGATACGGCTTACAGCTTAACCTTCAACTTAGGGAATCAGCCTGAAACGCTTAAGGTTTACTTAAATGACAACTATTTAAATACACAAACCGAGTTAACGGAAAGCACAACTTATGACTTTACAGTTGATGCTAATGTGCCAGAGAGTATCGATCAAAATCGTTTTCATTTAAGTTTTGAAGAAGTGCCTTTAAATAATCAAAACTTTGATGCCGGACAAGTTCGTTTGTATCCTAATCCAGTGGTAAATCAATTACAAATTGAATTACCAGCGTCAGTTGAGATCAATTCAGTTCAAGTTTTCAATACTTTAGGTCAAGAGGTGCTAACAACCACGCAATCTCAAGTTGATGTGAGTCGATTAGCCTCAGGTGTTTATGTGGTTGAGCTAGAAACCTCAGCCGGGAAAGTGAGCAAGAAAATCATCAAGAAGTAATTCAAAACAAAAAAACATGAGACATACTTATAAATATGCATTACTAATAATGATGGTTTTATTGGCCACTCAAGTTAATGCACAAGGATTAGAAGATGCCATTGGATTTGAAGACACAGTGAGTGACACGCCAGCGGCACCGATTCATTTTTTAATTCCACTAGCGATGGCCGTGGGCGCTTTTTTAGGCATTAAGAAATTGAAGTAGATTTGTGATTTACTAAATAAAAAGCCCTCAACCAAAAGTTGAGGGCTTTTTTAATGTTTGAAAATTAGTTGAAGTCTATTGTAGCGCTTTAATACCAGGTAAAGATTTACCTTCTAACATTTCAAGCATGGCACCACCACCAGTCGAGACATAACTCATTTGTTCAGCGAGTCCAAATTGTTTTGCAGCAGCAACACTATCGCCACCACCTACAAGCGAAAATGCACCGTTTTTAGTTGCTTCACCAATGGCTTCACCTAAAGCTATGGTTCCTTTAGCAAAGTTTTCCATTTCAAAAACTCCTAAAGGTCCGTTCCATAAAATTATTTTAGATGCTTTAATAACTTCAGCAAAGTTACTTCTTGATTGCGGACCAGCGTCTAATCCCATTCTGTCATCAGTTATTTGATCGATTGGTTCTGTTATTTGTTCTGCATCGTTATCAAATTCTTTTACAGCAATAACATCAACTGGTAAATGAACTTGTACATTTTGTGCTTCGGCTTTTTTTAGTATTTCTAAAGCTAGTTCTTGTTTATCGTCTTCAACTAATGAGTTACCTATTTTTCCGCCTTTTGCTTTTATGAATGTAAAACTCATTCCGCCACCGATAATCAAATGGTCTACTCTTGGTAAAATATTTTCAATCACTGTAATTTTGGATGACACTTTTGCACCACCAATTACCGCAGTAACCGGTTTTTCTTTTGAATGTAGAACTTTATCTAAGCTTTCAATTTCTTTTTGAAGTAGTTTTCCAACTATTTTGTCTTCAAAAAATTGTGCAATGACAGTGGTAGATGCATGGGCGCGATGTGCAGTGCCAAATGCATCATTGATATAGACATCTGCATAAGTAGACAGTTTTTGAGCAAAGGCTTCATTTCCTGCTTTCTCCTCTTCGTGAAATCTTAGATTTTCAAGCAAAAGAATTTCACCATTTTTTAAATTTTTAACTGCTTCTTCTACTTCTTCACCAACGCAATCATTCACAAATTTTACGCTAACGCCAATGACTTCTGTTACTTTTTTAACAATGTGACTGAGAGAAAATTTATCTTCTTTGCCTTTAGGTCTGCCTAAGTGCGACATTAAAATAGCCGATCCGCCATCTTCTAACACTTTAATAATTGTTGGTTTAGCAGCTACAATTCTACTATCATCGGTGACTTCAAATTGTGCGTTAAGTGGCACGTTAAAATCTACTCTTATGATGGCTTTTTTGTCTTTAAAATTAAAGTCTTCTGTTGTTTTCATGATGATTTCATTTATTGAATTTCAAAGGTAAGTAATTATTCTTTTTTTGTAGTTGAGCTTTACTTTCGGTTTTTATTTTGATATTTTAGCCGTATGAATTATGATGATGTACTTGGGCTCGACCATCTTAAAAATCACCTGAAAACTACTGTAGAGAAACAACGTGTTGCTCACGCTCAATTATTCATAGGTGAGCATGGTTATGGTGTTTTACCATTAGCTCTAGCTTTTGCAGAGCATTTAGTAACCTTTGCTGGAAAAAAGTCTTATCATACTTCTATTCTTGAACATCCTGATGTACATTTTGTTTATCCTGTGAATGTCACAGAGAGCTCCTCTAAGAAACCGACAAGTCAAGAATTTCTTGAAGATTGGCGAAGTTTTATTAGACAATCACCTTACCAAAATTTATTTGATTGGTATCAGCATATTGGGATTGAAAAGAAACAAGGTTTAATTAAAGTAACTCAAGCAGAGGAAATTTTAAAGACCTTAAGTTTAAAATCCTTTTCTGGTGGCGTAAAAGTGATGATTATTTGGTGTGCTGATTTAATGAATCGTGAAGCTTCAAATAAATTATTGAAGTTAATTGAAGAACCACCAAAGGACACTTTTTTTATATTAACAACTTCGAATCCTGATCAAATTATTGATACAATTAAATCGCGTTGTCAATTACTTAATTTTCCGCCATTAAGTGAGTCTGTTATAGCTGATGCTTTAATTGAACAATCTATTGAATCGCATTTAGCAAAATCAATCGCGCATCAAGCCGATGGAGATTTTGTTAGAGCTTTACACCTCGCTTATCATAATGAAGACGAATTACAATTTGAAGATTGGTTTATATCTTGGGTACGTTCTGCATTTAGAGCTAAAGGAAACAAAGCAGTTGTTGATGATTTAGTCAATTGGTCTGAAGAACTTGCTAAGCAAACTAGAGAACTACAAAAGCGTTTTTTAGAATACTGCTTACAATTTTTTAGACAAGCATTGTTGCATAATTACAAAGCAAATGACTTAGTATTTTTAAAGCCTAATGATAAAAAGTTTAAGTTTGAAGCCTTTTCAACTTTTATAACTGGTGCTAATATTCAGCCTATTTTTAATGCGATTTCTGATGCTATTTACCATATTGAACGTAACGGTAATGCTAAGATGATTTTTACAGATTTATCGTTTCAACTCACAAGGTTTTTGCATAAAAAAAACTAGCCGAAGCTAGTTTTTTTAAAATCTTTTCAATCAAACTATTTTTCTTGAGCTAAAGAATCTTTTTTGTTTAATTCTCTTAAGATTTCATCAGTTAAGTCTAAACCTTTTTTAGCGTACATAATGTTAGCAGATTCATTAGAGCCAAAAATGTAGGTATATCCATTTTCTTTACCATAATCTGCAACATAGTCTTTTACATCATCAATGATGGCATTAATAGCTTTATCACTTTCTTGACGCAGCATTTGGCTTTTTTGCTGCTGTTGCTGTTGTAGCTGTTGTTGTTTTTGCATCAAGCGGTTTTGTTCGCTTTCTCTCTTAGACTTTGACATTGATTCCATTTCAGATTGAAACTTTTGTACTTCTTGCTGAAATGCCATAGCAACTGAATCTAATTCTGAAGACAAAGCATCGTTTTTCTCCTTAAACTCAGCTTCTGTTCTTTTCATTTTGCTGTAGTCTTGTATCAATTTAGAGTTATTGACATAGGCTGTTTTATCTTGTTGACAAGACCATAAAGTTGCAATTGTAAAAACTGAAAGAATTATTTTTTTCATGTGTATAATTTTATGCCAAAGGTATCATAATTTTTATACCGAAAAAATCATTATCATTTACTATCAAAAGTTAATATTAAATTGTTTTTACCTATCAAAATCAGAGCCTATAGTTGACGTCTAAAGCAACTTTTTACTTTTTAAATAAAAAAGTATACACAAGTATAATAAGCATGATATATGCGTTTATTTTACTTTTTTAAACACAAATTGATTTGAAGAGTAGTTTTTTGTAAGGAGTGCTTTAAGGTTTGATATTACGCCAATCAATAATCCCTTTAATCGGCTTGAATTTTTGAAAGTTTCAGATACCATTGAAATATATAATGCATCAAACCACAGAGGCATTGTTTTTATTAACTTAAATGAGTATGATTCTATTGTGTTTTTTAATCCAATTTTATTAAAATGCCAAATATGTCGAGGTACATCCCAAGCCGCCCAAAATGTTTTGTAATGTTTGGCATCGTAAGCATCGTGATTAGGAACAGCGACAATTAAAATCCCTTTATCATTTAATTGTTGGTGTAATTGTTTAAGTTTTTTGTCTAAGTCCTCGATATGTTCTAAAACATGATACAGACAAATGACATCATATTTATTTTCTTTAGATAAGGTATCGATTAATTTCACACCATTTTCTAGCGCTACTCTTCTTGCTTTCTCATTAGGCTCAAAGCCTTCTGCTTCGTGTCTTTTATTTTTTAAATAGCTAACAAACTCACCAACGCCACATCCATAATCTAAAATTCTTAAGTTTTTTTTATTGGTATGTTGTTGTATAACTTTTAACTTCCTACCGAACATGAATTTTTTAACAAACTGATAAATCTTTTCTGTTAGTGTCTTCTTTTCATTTTGGTGTGAAATATAATCTTTGAAGTTGTAGTAGGCTTCAAGGTCTTGAGGAATATTAGAAAGTCTGTATACACCTTTACCAATTTTCTTAAGTTCAAATTCTTTCTTTGAATGCGCCCAATCAGTTATTTTCATCTTGTTAATTGTTCCACGTGAAACATTATCGTCCCATATGAACTAAAAGCACAGAAATATCACTTGGATTTACACCACTAACTCGTGATGCCTGCGAAATGGTTCTGGGCTTAATCTTATTTAATTTTTCCCTTGCCTCGAATGACATGGATTTTAAAACAGAATAGTCAAAATTATGTGGGATTTTTATATTTTCTAATCTATTTAATTTGTCAGCATTTTGTTTTTCTTTATCAATGTAACCTGAATATTTGACTTGTATTTCTACTTGTTCTAAAACGCTTTTGCTAATGTTATTTTCTTCTACATAAGATTTGACTTTATCTATTTGCAACATATCCTTCATTGTAACATTAGGACGTGCAAATATTTTAAACATTTTACCTTGTTGTTTTATTGGCTTAGAATTTTTTGATTCTAATATCGGATTCATTTCACTAGTGGTTACACTTTCATCTTCAAAGAACTTTACAAATTTCTCAGATTTTTCTTTCTTTTCACACATGATATTGTATCGTTCCTTTGAAGCTAAACCTAATTCATAGGCGCGTTGAGTTAATCTGAAATCGGCATTATCCTGGCGTAACAATGTTCTATATTCAGCTCTTGACGTAAACATTCTATAGGGTTCTTCTGTTCCTTTAGTAATTAAGTCGTCTATTAAAACACCAATGTAGGCTTCATTTCGTTGTAAAATGAATTCTTCTTTTTCTTGTAGTTTTAATGCTGCATTAATTCCTGCCATTAATCCTTGTGAGGCTGCTTCTTCATATCCTGTGGTACCATTAATTTGTCCAGCAAAATAGAGATGATCTACCAGTTTAGTTTCTAAGCTATGTTTAAGTTGAGTTGGTGGAAAGTAATCGTATTCAATAGCGTATCCAGGTCTAAAGAATTTCACTTTTTCGAAACCTTCAACTGACCTTAATGCTTTAAATTGAATGTCTTCAGGTAGGGATGTTGAAAATCCATTGACATAATATTCAACAGTATTCCATCCTTCAGGTTCAACAAAAATTTGATGCCGATCTTTAGTTGCAAACCGATGAATTTTATCTTCAATACTTGGGCAATACCTAGGGCCAGCACTTTCAATGGCACCGTTAAACATTGGAGAACGATCAAATCCTTCTCTTAACAAATTATGAACTTCAGGCGAAGTGTAAGTCATGTGGCATGAGCGTTGTTTTGTTAAGGGTTTTGTTTCGTTTGAATATGAAAATTTATCTGGCTCTTCATCACCTGCTTGTTCTATCATTTTTGAGAAATCTAATGAACGCCCATCGACTCTTGGCGGCGTTCCGGTTTTCATTCTACCTGCTTCAAAGCCTAAGTCAATTAAATCTTTTGTTATGCCTGTAGAAGCGCGCTCTCCTGCTCTACCACCACCAAAGTTTTTCTCACCAATATGAATTAAACCATTTAAAAAAGTGCCGTTAGTTAAGACAACAGCTTTAGATTTTACTTCTAATCCAAGAGAGGTTTTTACACCTGCAATTTTATTATTTTTGATTAATAAACCAGCAACCATTTCTTGATAAAAATCAAGATTTTTGGTTTGTTCTAATTTTAATCTCCAGTGTTCAGCAAATAACATTCGGTCACTTTGCACACGAGGACTCCACATGGCTGGACCTTTTGATTTGTTGAGCATTTTAAATTGAATTGCACTTGTATCAGAGACTATACCGCTATAACCGCCCATAGCATCAATTTCTCTTAAGATTTGTCCTTTTGCAATACCACCCATAGCTGGATTACAGGACATTTGTGCAATGTTTTGTAAGTTCATGGTGATAAGTAATGTTTTACAACCCATGTTTGCAGCACTAGCTGCGGCTTCGCTTCCGGCGTGGCCACCACCAACCACGATTACATCATATTCATGTTCAAACATAAAAATTAGTTTTGTTCCACGTGGAACATTTGTATTTTTTCGTTTTCCTTTTTACGCATTTTTAATTGCTCTTCTTCAGTCTTATCGCCATATTTCATGCAATGTAGTACGCCGTGAATCATGACACGTTTTAATTCATCATTAAAATTCACTTCATAGGTCTTTGCATTTTCTGCAACACGTTCTGAGCTGATATATATTTCTGCTGAAATGCTTTGCCCCAAACTTTGGTCAAATGTAATTATATCAGTTAATGTGTTATGGTTTAAAAACTGCTGATTAATCTTTAGTAAATAATCATCATTACAGAACACAAACTGTAATTCTTGTAGATTGAAATTTTCACTGTTCACTACGCATTCTATCCACTGCATATATGCTTTAGGATTGTCGAGTTTAAAACCGTTTTGAGATTCAAAATTAATCATTTGTTAGTTTGAAGTATTGCTCAATAAGCAATTTAAATTTAGGTTGCAAAGGTAATTGTTGGCGGTTTAATAATTCAGTTGAATTAAAATATTCTTTAGATTTTTCAATCCAATTTTCTTGATTGCTGTTAAAAGTTTTTGTGTTGGTTTCAGCTTGGCGCTGCTCTTCTTTACCTTGTTTATTAGCCGCTTCTTCAAGTTTTAAGAGCTGGTGTTTAACCGATTCCATTTTCTGAAGTAGTTTGTTAGTAAAACCCTTCATGAGTAATTCTTGTTCAAGTTCATTTAAACTTTTATCAAGTGCGTTAGTATTGGCATCTAAACCTAATTGCTGAATACGATCTTCAAGTTGTTGTCTTAATTTTTGTTGTTGTTTGAAGATGCGATAAATTTCATCTGCATTTCCATTTGAATCAGCATTTTTTCCAGTTTGTCCTTTATCACTACTTTTCTGATTAGATTGAGGTTTACCGTTTTTACCATTTTGTTCATTCTGTCCTGAAGTATCGCTTTGCCCTTCACCTCCACTTTTTTCTCCACCTTTATCGGCTTTTTGACCTTTTTTCTTTCCGCCAGATTTTTGACCTTTTTGTTGGCCTTGTTTCATGGCTTTTGAAAGTTCATCATGAGATTTAATTATATCAGACAATTGTTGTCCTGAACCTTGGCCTTGTCCAGGTTTTGGCTTGCCACCTTGACCTTGTCCAGAACCACTCATTTGTTGTTGCATTTGATCTAGGGATTGACTTAATAGATTTGCTAATTGATTAGCATCTTTCATGATATATTGCTGATAGCTCATACCACGATCTATTTTATTTTCAGCAAGGTTTTCTAAGGTTTTTTTGGTATTAAATTTAATGTCTTCAATAGCATTGTTAACTAAAGCCGTAATCATCATATTGCGCTTTGCTAACTCAAATAAACTATCATCAACATGTTTAAAGTTTTCTCGTAATTCTGCCTGACGCCTTAATTTCGAGGCAAATAATGGGTTTTTATTAGTAAGTCTAGAGAAATCGTTCATCAATTTTTCTTGCTCAATAGAATACACAATAAGGTTATCTAAAATTTGTTTAAGCATTTCGGCATCTTCCTGCTGCTGTTTCATACCACCTGCCATCATTTGCTGTTGCATTTTTTTGGATAACTGACGCATTTGCTTGGCCGCGTTTTGCTGTGCTTTTTGTGCTTTCTGTTTAGATTGCTGCTTATTATCCTTGTTTTCTTCAGATTCAGATAGTTTTTCTTCTGCTGTGTTCTGATCTGTTTTAATATTCTCTTCCAAAAACTTATCGCTGCCAATATCCATCGGCTTTTCTAAGTCTTCATTTTCTTCTTTTAGTTGCTTAATTTCATCTTGCAGTTCTTTAAAGTCTTGACTTAAGTCTTTTTGTTTTTCTGATGAATTTTCTTTGCTTTTTGCTAAGTTTTCTTGTTTCTCAGCAAGAGATTTCAGTTCGTCTGCTAATTGCTTTTGCTTTTCTTCTACATAAAAGCGTTTGGTTAGCTCTAATAGTTGCTCTAAATTTTGTTCTTGTTTTTTCTGCTCTTTATCAAACTCATCTAGCGCATCATCTAAGTTTTCTTGATCAATTTTTTCTTGAAGTTTTTGTAGCTCATCTAACAACTTTTTGTTTTGTTCTATTTGTTCTTGGTTTTGCTTTAAGCGCTCTTCAAGTTCATTTTTATCTTGGTTTTTGCTGTCAAAATCTTTAAGTTGTTTTTCTAATTTTTTTGAATAAGATTTCATCAAGGCCATTTGTTGTTTTTGGCGCTCAACAAAACGTTTTAGCTTTTGCTTATCAGTATAATTTAATTGCTGCTTTTCTTTGCTTATTTGCTTTAAATCTGACAGTTCTTTCTCGGCTGCTTTGTTTTTAGAAAGTGATTGATTTATCTGGTTTATAGCTTCTTGTTGTTGCTTTAAATTATCTTTTTTAGCTTCGGCTTGGCTTGGTTTATTAAAGTAAAATATTTCAGATTGAGAACTTTTTTGACCATTGACTGCGTCATTATCATAAACCTTGAAAACATAACGATAAGTAAAACCAGGTTTGAAGTTTAATTCTGGATTAGGAACGGCATAATTAAAGGTTGCAAATGAATTTTTTGCAATTGAAATCGGTTGGGTAAAACTTGAATCGGTTTTTGTATTTGTAATTTCAATTTCGGCTTTTGTTAAGCCATAATCGTCACTTAACTTTGCAAAAAAATAACGTTGTTGTTGATTGATGGTATCTTGCTTAGTTTGAAGCTTAAGCTGAGGATATTCATCTTTAACTACTTTAATTTGATAACTTAGTTTTTCAAAATTTGAAAACAAAGCATTTGAAATACTGAGTTGGTAATTAAGGTTTTGAAATATTTTTTGTTGATGGCTAAAAATACCATCTTCATCTTGAAAACTTACTTTTTCTGTATCGCTCAATAAATTGACTTGGCTAGTGTGTGCAGTTGAAATTTGCCAACTAACCATTGTGCCTTCAGGTATGGTAAGGTTTCCTGTACCTTTTATATTAGAAGCTGGGCGTTTAATATAAGATGGAAACTTCAACTGTAAGTTTAAGCCTTTTAACTGTGGCGTTTGTAATAATGAAATCTTGTAAGTTCTAGATTTAATTTTATTGGCGCTTAAGTAAAATTCAGTTGTTTCTGTTAAGTTTTGTAAATTAAAAATATGACTTCCATCAGCCAGTTGCTCTAAACTAAATTTTTCATCATTAAGATGAATACTAATTTGTTCAGGAGCAATTTCACCATGCGTTATAGCCTTAATGGTAAAATCGCTTCCAGCAATCGCTTCTAAGCTATCGTTTAAAATATGAAACTGAAACGGTGCTGGCGGCTCAAATTCTTTTTGATAATTGGCCATGCGGAAATAAGAATCTGAAAAAAACTGACCTTGCCCTGAAACCCAAATCGCTACAATAATTAGCAGCGGAATAATCGCAAAACGCAGATACTTCAAATTATAGTTGAAGTTAACAGCCATTTGAAAAGGAACAGACTTAATTTCTTTAGACTTTTGCTCGATACTAGCAATGATAAATTCATTTGAAGCGCCTTGTTCTTTTAATTGAAGAATATTTGTGAGTTTATCATCAACTTCTTTAAAGTGTTGACCTATTAAGTTAGAAGCGCTATAAAAATCAATTCCTTTCGAAATTTTAGTCAGTTTTAAAATCGGCTTAATAACAAACAGGCTTAAAATAGCTACCATAATAAAACAGCCAACTATGAGTAAAATTAAACGACCAGTCGAGTTTAGCCATAAAAAATATTCTACAGCAGCTATTAAAATACTTAGCGCTAAAATAGAACCTAAGCTTATAATACTACCTTTAATTAACTGGTTGTAGTAGTATTTTTTAATAAACTGCGCGAGTTTATGTTCAATTTGTTGGTAATGCTGCATTTTGATAAATCAATAATTTGCTAAGGTATTAAAAATGCGAATGTTAATGATGTGGTTAATTGTGTTTTAACAAGCAAAGCAGATTTAAAAACATTAAACTCAATTACACATTAAAAACTTAATATTCAAACTTAATGCTTTGTACTGTTTTCTGTAAACCCTTAATTAATTTTATCTTTGTCAAAAAATAGAAATATGTCTACAAGTGTTCGCGTAAGATTTGCTCCTAGTCCAACAGGACCATTACATATTGGTGGTTTAAGAACTGCACTTTACAATTATTTATTTGCTAAGAAAAACGACGGTAAATTTATTTTGCGTATTGAAGATACTGACCAAAACCGTTTTGTTGAAGGTGCCGAAAACTACATCATTGAAAGTTTAAATTGGGCTGGTATTCCTTATGATGAAGGTCCAGGAAAAGAAGGAAATTTTGGTCCATACAAACAAAGCGAACGCAAAGATATTTATGTTAAATATGTGAATCAACTTATTGAACATGGTAAAGCTTATTATGCGTTTGATACACCAGAACAATTAAATCAACTACGCCAACAAGCTGAAGCTAAAGGAGAAAAATTTGCTTATGGACCTCAAACACGCCAATCACTTAATAATTCATTAAACTTATCCAAAACCGAATTAGATGAGCGTCTGGAACGAGGAGACGATTATGTTATTAGATTTAAAACCTCAGTAAGTCGTCATTTACACTTGAAAGATGTTATTAGAGGTTTAATTGAAGTTGATACAGCTGTTCTAGATGATAAAATATTATTTAAAAGTGATGGTTTACCAACTTATCACTTAGCTAATATTGTAGATGATCACTTAATGGAAATAACACATGTTATTCGAGGAGAAGAATGGTTGCCTTCGCTTCCACTTCATGTTTCACTTTATGAAGCTTTTGGTTGGGAACCACCAAAATTTGCGCACCTGCCATTGATTTTAAAACCCAACGGAAAAGGGAAGTTAAGTAAACGCGATGGCGACAAGTTAGGTATTCCTGTTTTTCCATTAGAATGGAACGACCCAAAATCTGGTGAAACTTCAAAAGGTTATCGAGAAGACGGTTATCTATCAGAAACTTTAGTAAATACCTTAGCTTTATTAGGTTGGAATGATGGAACCGATAAAGAATTTTATAATTTAAAGGAACTTATTGAAGCCTTTGATTTGACTAGAGTTCATAAAGGTGGAGCAAAATTTGATCCTGAAAAGTTGAAATGGTTTCAGCAACATTATTTACAAAAAGCTCCAATAAATGCTTTAGTCAACCAATATAAAACCATTTTAAATCAAAAAGGGATTGAAGTTGGCATTCCTTACATCGAGCATGTTGTGGCTACCATTCGTGAACGAGCTATTTTTGTAAGTGATTTTTGGGAATTATCACACTTTTATTTTCAAGCGCCAGAAACGTACGACGCAAAAGCTTCTAAAAAAGCTTGGAAATCCGGTACATCTGAACTAATGCGCCAATTATACGATGATGTTATTTCAACTCAAAAGCCATTTACAGAAGAAGGTTTAGAACAAGCTGTAAAAAAATGGATTAACGATCATGACTTAGGTTTTGGGAAAGTAATGCAACCATTGCGCTTAGCATTAGTCGGTGCCATGCAAGGACCAAGTATTTTTAATATTGCCGCAGCAATTGGTCAACAAGAAACCGAACAACGGATTAAAGCAGCGATAAGTAAATTTAGTGCATCTAATTAGTTTTTAACTAAATTGTTTTGCTATTCATTTAACATTAAAATTAATTTTTTATAACTAAGCTTATTTTTTTAGCTTATTTTTAAAGACAATTTAAATTATTAAATATGAACTCATTTATCACAGTCTTTATTATTGTATTTATTGTCTTTGTAATCATTTCTGGCATATTTACCGTTAAACAACAAACCGCTGCTATTGTAGAACGTTTTGGGCGATTTAATAGCGTTAGAAATTCAGGTTTGCAAATTAAAATTCCTATAATTGATCGCATCGCTGGTAGAATAAACTTAAAGATTCAACAGCTTGATGTCATTGTAGAAACCAAAACAAAAGATGATGTTTTTGTACACTTAAAGGTATCTGTTCAATATCAAGTCATGCGTGCTAATGTTTATGATGCATTTTATAAACTTGAAAGTCCAGCTGCGCAAATTACATCATATGTGTTTGATGTTGTTCGTGCTGAAGTTCCTAAAATGAAACTTGATAATGTTTTTGAACGTAAAGATGATGTGGCCAATGCAGTTAAAGCTGAACTCAACGATGCTATGCTAGATTATGGTTATGATATTATTAAAACACTAGTGACCGATATTGATCCTGATGAAAAAGTAAAAGAATCAATGAACCGAATTAATGCTTCTGAAAGGGAAAAAGTTGCTGCTGAATATGAAGCTGAAGCTGAGCGTATTAAAATTGTAGCTAAAGCACGTGCCGAAGCTGAAAGTAAGCGTTTACAAGGTCAAGGTATTGCCGACCAACGTCGAGAAATTGCACGTGGTCTTGAAGAAAGTGTAGATGTTTTAAATAACGTAGGTATTAATTCTCAAGAAGCTTCTGCCTTAATTGTGGTGACGCAACATTACGATACACTTCAATCTATCGGTGAAAAAAATAATTCTAATTTAATTTTAATGCCAAATTCTCCTGAAGCTGGAAGTGATATGCTTAATCAAATGATAACTTCGTTTAGAGCTTCTAGCCAAATTGGAGAAGAAATGAAACGTTATAATAAGGAACAACTAAATGATAATAATTCAGCTAAAGACGGCGACGGCGAATAAGCTAAACTTTTATTTTCTTCAGTAAAGTCGCTCCTATTTTCTTTAGAATGTATTTTCGACTTAATTGGGAAATTAATTCAGCCGTTAAATTGCTAAAACTAAGGCTATCTTTGATAAATGTAATATCAATTTTAGCCTTTTGTTTATAAATATCAGCTTCTAAACGTTTGATGCGCAAATCTTTATCGAGGTCTTTAAAAGAAGTGTAAGTTTTCATAATTTATTCATTAGATGTTAAATCTTCTGCTTTAGCCTCAGAATCATTAATAATTTGACTTAAAAACATGAGAACTTTACGTTCAATAATTGGTTTAGCAAAAGCAAAAATTAGTACAAAAAGCAAGGCATAAAAACCACCCATAATCAAGAAACCATATGCAATTGTGCCTAAACTTTCTCCAATTAAGAAAGACAGACCTATTGAAATAAACAAAAACAGCAATAGCCCTATGCCTCCTAATAATAATAAATTTAAGGAGGCTACAAGGCTTTTGCTTAGCTTTTTAAATGCATCTAACTTATAATACGCAATTAAGCTTTTAATGTAGTTTTGAGAGTCTTCTGAAAGATGCTCAACATGATCTTTAACTGCTTTCATTCTACTTATTTAGTAGCTGATTTCAACTCTTTTTGAAGTTTTTCATTTTTCTTTTTCAGTTCATCTAATTCAGCTTGAAGTTTTCCTAACATATCATCAGCTTTTTCATTGGTAGAATTAAAAGTATGCTCTAAGCGCTTTTCAATATCATTTTTAGTTCGATTTGTGAAGTCGACTAACTGATTTGAAATATCATCATATTGACTTGATAAATTGTCTTTTAAATCTGCGGCGCCATCTTTTAAATCTTTACGTGTTTCTTTACCACTTTTAGGCGCGTATAATAATCCTAAACCAGCACCTATAGTTGCGCCTGTTAGTAATGCGATAATTGTATTTCCTGTGTTATTTGACATGATTATATATTTTATTGTGATTTACTCAAATATACTAAAAAGCCTTCTTAATCTTGTTAATATGGGGTTAAGACTTGTTTAAGAGTCTCACAATACTAGATTTATAGGGTTTGTAGTTAAGCAAACAAATCTATTATACTGTTAAACCCATTTTTTTGGTTTACGTAAAACCTCAAGTAGTTTGGCTTCTTCAGAATGAGGCTCTGGAATATGGTTATAGTGCCACTGTACATGAGGTGGTAAACTCATTAAAATACTTTCTATACGGCCATTGGTTTTTAGTCCAAACAAAGTGCCCTTATCGTGAACTAAATTAAACTCAACATATCGACCACGCCGTATTTCTTGCCATTCACGCTGCTTTGCATTGTAAGATATATCTTTTCGCTTATTAACAATCGGAATGTAAGCTTCAGTAAATGAATTGCCAACTTCAGTTACAAAGTTGAACCAATCAGTCATGCTGTGGTTCTCATTGGCCTTTAAATAGTCAAAAAATAAGCCGCCGATGCCGCGCGCTTCGTTTCTATGACTGTTCCAGAAATAGTCATCACAACGTTTTTTGTATTGAGGATAAAAATTTTGGTCATGATGGTCACAAGCCGTTTTACAAACTTGGTGAAAATGTTGAGCATCTTCTTCAAACAAGTAGTAAGGTGTTAAATCTTGCCCACCACCAAACCATTGGTCAATAATTTCACCTGTTGAATCATACATTTCAAAATACCGCCAATTGGCATGTACAGTTGGCACCATTGGGTTTTTAGGGTGTATGACTAGACTAAGTCCACAGGCAAAAAAATCACAATCTTTAACCCCAAAATACTTTTGCATCGAACTTGGTAAAGCACCATGAACAGCTGAGATATTTACACCACCTTTTTCAAAAACTGCACCGTTTTCAATCACGCGTGTTCTGCCTCCACCACCTTCAGCGCGCTCCCAAAGGTCTTCTTTAAATTTTGCTTGACCATCAACTTGCTCTAAATCCTTGGTGATATGGTCTTGTAATTGTTGAATATAAGTGTAAAATTCATCTTTCATTTTAAGCAGCTTTAGCGGGTAAAATATGTTCTGTAATAGTTGCTTCAACTCGGTCAATTAAAGTATCGTAGTTGTCAAATTCAGCCAAGTCTAAAGTCTGGTGGACTTTAAATTTTAAGTTTAAACCTACATTCATCGGGAACATTCCAAATTTTTGTAATTTCCATGAGTTATTAATACTTACAGGAACAATTTTAGCAGTTGGGCAGTGTTCAAATAAGGTTTTTAATCCATTTCTTGAAAAGGCTTTTGGCTTACCAGTTCTAGAGCGTGTTCCTTCAGGAAAAATAACGGCAGAACGATTAAATTGATTTAAATATTGACCAAATTTTGAAATTGCATTAAGCGCTTGATTTCTATCGTTTCGATCAATTAAAACTGAACCGCCATGTTTCAAATTATAAGAAATACCTGGAATTCCTTTACCTAATTCTTTTTTTGAAATAAATTTAGGATGAAGCTGCCGAAGATGCCAAATTAAAGGTGGAATATCGAACATACTTTGATGATTAGCAATTATAATATGTGGTTGATTTCGTTTAAAGTTGAAGTTATTTTCAAAACTTACCCAATTACCAAGTAAATTGAGACATCTTAGTAGAAAGAAATTAAAGATATCAACACTTTTTTTGTGGGCTTGGTAACCGAAACCTTTAAAGCAAATTACTTGTACCACATGAAAAATAACTAAGCATAAGCCAAATGCTAAATAAAATGGAACTGATAAGATGCTAGCAATAATTTTTCGCATGGGGTTTAAAAGACAAAAGCCGTTTAAATAACGGCTTTAGGTTAATTAAAAATTTATAGCAGATTAACAATGCTCATCATAAGCACTTTTTAAGTTATCGGCTATCATTTCAGCCGGTCTGCCTTCAATGTGATGACGCTCTAACATGTGTACCAATTCACCATCCTTAAATAAAGCCATTGAAGGTGAACTTGGTGGAAATGGTACCATTTGGGCACGTGCTTCGTCAGTTGCTTCTTTATCAACACCAGCAAATACCGTTACTAAATGATTTGGTTTTTTAGAATGCTCTAAAGATTGTTTAGCGCCTGGACGTGCATTTGCAGCAGCACAGCCACAAACAGAATTAACAACCACTAATGTAGTTCCTGATTTTGCTAAAGCATTAGAGACATCAGATTTACTTTTTAATTCTTGAAAACCGATGCTAGTTAGCTCTTCTTGCATTGGCTTAACGAGTTCTTGTGGATACATATCTAGTAATTTTAAAGACTTAATATTAAGATACAAATATAGAATTTTTCAAATTGGTCGACATGCGCATTAACTTAAATTAAAGGTTGTAAGGTATTCTTTTTTGATGTTATGGTTTCACATAAACTTTTCCGCCTTTCATCACGAAATTAACCTTTTCCATCAAAGAAATATTTTTTAATGGATTTCCAGGAACAGCAATAATATCAGCCTGTTTGCCTTCAGTTAAAGACCCTAATTGGCTGTGTACTTTTAATAGTTTAGCCGCTATAATTGTTGCTGACTGTATGGCTTCTAAAGCTGGCATTCCGGCTTCAACCATATAAGTAAATTCTTTAGCATTGTCGCCATGTTTAAAAACTCCTGCATCAGTTCCAAAGGCAATATTAACGCCATTTTTATAGGCTTTAGCAAAGGTGCCTTGAATTTGAGGTCCAACGGCTTTGGCCTTTGGCACAACGACTTCTGGATAGTAATTAGGGATTTCAGCTAATTCAGCAACGCTTTTTCCTGCTGTGATTGTTAGGACAAGATAGGCATCATATTGCTTCATAAGCTGCATTGTTTCTTCACTCATGTAGGTACCATGTTCAATAGTTTTAATTCCTGCTTTAATCGCACGTTGCATGCCATTGTCACCGTGCGCATGTGCAGCTGTCAAAAAACCATAATCATTTGCTGTTTGAACAATGGCTTGAAGTTCATCATTAAAAAATTGTGGGTTTTGCCCGTTTTTAGCTAAGCTTAAAACGCCACCAGTAGCTGTAATTTTTATGACATCTACGCCGTTTTTATAGCGCTGTCTTACTGCTTTTCTAGCATCTTCTGGACTATTAATAACACCTTGTTTTGGTCCAGGGTTTCCCATAAGTTCTTTTCGATACCCATTTGTAGGGTCGGCATGACCGCCAGTAGTTGCAATTGATTTTCCGGCTGAATAGACGTGAGGACCAATTACGTAACCTTTGTTAATAGCATCTCTTAAGCTTGTATTAACGCCACTACCACCTAAGTCTCTTACCGATGTAAATCCAGCTTCTAAGGTAATTTTAGCATGTTTAACAGCTTTAAAAGCCACATCGGCATCATTTTCGGTAAAGCGTTTTATGTAGCCGTTTTTTGAAGTTTCGGTTTCTAAATGCACGTGCATATCAAACAAACCTGGCATTACAGTAGATGATTTTAAGTCGATGTAATTAGCCTTAGAAGGAATTTTAGTGTAGCCTTTTTTTATACGCTTAATGCTGGTGCCTTCAACTATTATTGTATGTTCTTTAAGTAATTTGCCTTTTTCAACATCGATAAAATGACCGGCGTGAATATAAGTGGTTTGTGCAAATGTTGTGATTCCGAAAAATAAAAAAACACTACATACTTTTAGTAAAAATTTCATACGCTTACAATTTTCAATCTGACCAAATATAATGAAATATAGCTTTAAATAATTGAAATTGCTGTGTAACTAATTTTCAAATTAGTCCTCACCAACACGAATGTAGACGAGTTCAATTTTTTTAGAAGAAGCTTCTAATATTTTAATATGAAAATGCTCAATTGTAATTTCACTTCCAATCTCAGGAATTTCTTCAGCGTGATTAACAATTAATCCGCCAAGGGTTTCATAATTATCGCTTTCAGGTAGGTTGAGTTTATAGCTTTCATTGAGATAATCTACTTCATGACGGGCAGAAAATTTGAAGTGATGTTCCGAAAGCTGTTCTTCAGTAAGTTCGGCTGAATCGTGCTCATCTTCAATTTCTCCGAATAGCTCTTCTACAATATCTTCTGTGGTCATTATACCGCTGGTTCCGCCATATTCATCGACAACCACCGAAATGCTGGTACGCTTTTTAATCATTAAGTTTAAAACGTCTTTAACGAGCATAGTTTCAGGAATAAAAACGACTTTACGAACTATTTCTCGCAAATGTTTTGGTTTTTTAAAGAGTTCAAATGAATGGATGTAGCCCAAAATGTCATCATTATTAGCTTGATAGACTAAGATTTTAGAAAGTCCAGTTTCAGTAAATTTTGTGCTTAGTTCGTCTTGATGTACATCAATATCTACTGAAACAATTTCATTTCGGGGAATCATGACTTCACGGGCTTTTACATCTGAAAACTCTAGGGCATTTTGAAAGAGTTGTATTTCAGAGTCAACTTCTTCTTTTTCATCAATAGCTTCCATTTGTTCATTAATGTAATTGCCTAACTCTACTTTGCTGAAGTTTAATTGAACTTGGTCGCCTTCAACTTTAAAAAACACTCTTAACACTGAGTCTGAAATCCAAATAATGAATATAGAAATAACATAAAAGATGCTGTAAAAAATAAATGCTGGTATGGCAAATACCTTTAACATGGTATTGGCGTAAACTTGAAAAAAAACTTTGGGTAAAAATTCTGCTGTGAGTAAAATAACTAATGTTGAAATCAAAGTTTGTGAAAACAAACTTGCTTCGGTTAACAGATATTCTAAAATTATATTATTGTAAGGCGCTAAACTTTGAAACCAATCGATAATTAAATCACCCATAAAAATACCGTAAACCACTAGTGCGATATTGTTGCCAATAAGCATAGCTGCAATAAACTTTGAAGGTTTATTGGTAAGTATTTTTAGAACTTTGCTGGTTAAATTTTGTTGATTTTTCTCTAGTTCTATGTGAACCTTATTTGAGGATACGAAGGCTATTTCCATGCCAGAGAAAAAGGCTGAAAGCAGTAGTGAAGCTAGAATTACCAGAATGGTGACACTCATTTATTCGACTTATCTTCGTATTTTTTCCTGAATCTACGTTTGAAGAAATACATAAACACAGCTACTGCAGATAAAAATAGATATAAATAACTTTGTTGTTGGTTTTCAGACCAAGATTTTATGGCTTCATAAATAAAAAAAGCCGCAAAGGCAATGTAGGCGTATTCAAAGTACTTAAAAAATTTCATACTGTTTTTTATAATTCGTTGTCTTGGTCTATAATCTGTTTCCCTCTATTTGATCTTGAAATGAAAATAGTAAATTTTTGATTAGCATCAAAGCCTTGTCCATTATTTGTAGTGCCGTTAGGCATGGTAATCGTGTAGTTTTGATCTGTAAAAATCCAGCCTTTATTTTGATCCCAGTATAACTGTTCGCCTTGTAAAACTAAACCCTCTGCGGTTGTTATTGAAACGCTGTCTTGCATATCTACTAAACCCGTTTGTTCATAAATGATGGCATATTTGGCAAAAATGCTAGACTTAGATGAATCAGCATCAAAAAAATCGACATCTACTGTATTGGGAAATTCACGATATGGAAATTCAAAATGGGTATAATCTAGAACTAAAGGGCTTCTTAAATTGACTTTTACTTTGCCACTATCGGTATAAAACAGGTTAACGTTGTAAGCTTTTGCTTGTGGGTCATTAGAAATTTGATTGCGTTTATTAACCTCATCTAAGTTACCTTTACATGAAAAAAGTATTGTTGCCCAAAGCAAAGCAACAATACTTTTTTTAATGATTATAAGGTTTCGAAACATGTTTAGTAGCTCGGTACTTTTACAGACTCGCCAACCCAACAAGAAAACGTCACTGTTTTACCACTCATGCCTTCTTGAAAAATATCGGTTTTTTGTGGCGCGCGTGCTCTGTAGCTTTCAGCAGCAGCAGCTGCATTAGATTTTAATGCAGGGTCTACACGGCCAGCACGGTTAGCATAATCTGCGGCTAACCAGTAGATAGCTCTTTTCTCGAAACTTGTTTCACCACAATTGTTAGCACTTTTTGCATACATTTCGGCAATTTTTAAATAAGCAGCTCCAAGTGAAGGCTTTATGTTAAGCGCTTTTCTGTAGTAACTTCTTGCTGAAGAGTAACTTCCCATGTTTTTATAAGTTTCTGCGATACTGTAAAAAACACGAGCTTTATTAGATTTAGACTCTTCTAAACTTGCTGATTGTTTATAGTAATCAAGTGCTTTATTCATTTCTCTATTTTCTTGTGCTAAACGGCCTAAATATAAAGCGGTTTTAGCTGAAGGTTCTATTTTATTTTGAGCTTCAACTACTTTAAAGAAAATAGGGTCTGAAGTACATTCTTTAGCATAAAGACGACTTGCTGCATTTTTTAACCACTCGATATCGGTTTTCTTAGCATCAAAATCTTTTTGGTACATAGGAATTAAGTTATCACAATCGGCTTTACTTCCTAACAAACCATTAACACTACCTTTAATTTTACTGTAATTTCTAAGGTAAATTTCAGAATTCTTTAATATTCGCTTTTCACGTCTTGTTAACTCTTCATTGTTCTGTTCCTTAGCAATTAAAGGCTGAGCTTGCGCCGCTTTCTTGTTTTCTTGAGTTTCAAGAAGTCCAATAACTTCATCGTACTTATCAAATAAAAATTGGATGTCACGTTTGCCTTTATCATTCAGCGTGTTGGCTGTTCTAAAATAAGCATAAAGGGCAACTGGATTATCAAAATTATCGGCATCTTCTTTCACAATAGCTTCAAAAGCTTCTAATCGTTCCTCTAAAGTCCCAATTTTATTTTTGTACTTAATAAGTGCAATGCTTTCAAGTACGTCAGCATTATTGGTTTTTTCAGGAAAATATTTTAAACGTAGGTTTTGGTTTTTGATATACTTCTCAACCAAGCTTAATTTTTCTTCTTTAGTCTCAGCAGCTTCAATTAAATCTTCAAGCATTTTTTCACCACGTTGGTAAAGAAGAAGTTTTGAGTCTGAACATTCAGCTATAAGTTGCTCATATTTAGGTAAAGCATCTTCATAATTTTTAACCTTAGCACTTTCATTAAATAGGCTAAGTGTAACCATACAATCTTGTGCCATTGCAGCTACACTAAAAAACACACTCAATAATGTAAATAATAACTTGTTACGTTTCATAATAGCAATTTTAATTAAATTTTGATTTAATAAACCATTTGTCGTTAAAAGAAAAGCTTAAGAAGACACTTAAGTAATTCTCTTCAATTAAATTATTGTTTTTTGTTCCGCGGGTAAAGTATTCAACACCAATATTTGCATTAGTAAATACACGACCAGCTGGTATACCTACACCAAAAGTTATACCAAACTCATTAATATCTTCACCACGATAGTTTAAACCTGTTTCTTCAAAACGAATTCCAGCACGATAGGTTAATCTATTGTAAAAGCGTACAGGATCATTGTAACGCGGTGTAAAAAAGCCGCCTAATTTGAAGGTTTGGGATGCGTTGTAGGACACATCGCTATTAAAATTGAAATCTAAATCGTTAAAATTAGATGCATCTTTTGCAACATAATCAGCACCGATGTACCACTTTCGTGTTTCTCCTAAACCTAAACCAAGTGTTGTTTCAGATGGGATAGTTAAGGTTGAGGTGTTTTCAGGAAGCTTATTTTCATCAATAACAACCACATTATTATTTGTAAATATTTGTACAGAAGCCAAGCGTCTATTAATTGTGGCATCAAGTTCTGCTTCAGGTTGATAACTTGCGGAAGCTCTTAAATAAGTATTCTTAGAAATTTTGAAATCTTTCATCACCCCTAAATCAAAGGTAAAGCCGCGTATTTCATTTTTTATAATTTCACGCGTAGCGTATTGCACTTGTGCTTGTGAGACAATGTTTTGATAATCTAAAGTCCCAAAATTATAATTAACAGAACCACCAATTTTAAAATTGTTAAATAGCTCTGTTCCAGCACTAAAATATACTGAATTCAAGCCTCCTTTACCTTCAAATTGGTTTGAGAATTCAGCGTCTCTAGTTTCAATATTATAACCTACTGAAGTGACAGGCTTTAAACCTACTCCAACACCAAATCGATTAAAAGGAATACCAATGGAAAGGTAATCAAAAGTGGTGTAAGTTTGACTCTCACTTTGAGAATTAGTTTCAGTATTTAAGCTATTTACCGTCATGCTAGCTGCTAAGGCTGTATAGCCTAAATCACCATATGCTGCTGGATTTTGAAGATTAAGGTGAATACTATCTGATGCAGAGGATAAGCCTCCCATAGCTCTATTTTCGGCGGTTCCCTTAAACGAGTCGTTACCAATTCCTAGAAACGAATATGGCGAAAACGTGCCTTCTTGTGCGTAGATGCTGAAGCTTACAAGCAACAAAATAACTGTGCTGAAGTATTTTATCATGAATTTTTATTGTATTCTAAAATGAAATTCAAACCCTTAACTAAAAAATTTGAAGTCGCAAATATGCTATTTTTTAAACGAGTTGACAAGATTTGATGGTCGCCACCTGTTAAAATAACTGTTAAATCTTCATAATCAGATAGATAATCAGTAATAAACCCATCAACCTCTTTAACTAACCCAACTAAAGCACCAACATGCATAGATGTTTCAGTGGTATTGCCAATCAAATCTTTATTTAACTCTTGCTTAGTTAATAACGGTAATTTATCAGTAAACGTATGCATAGCTTTAAATCGCATGTGTAAACCAGGTGATATGGCGCCACCATGATATACTTTTTTTCTATCTATAAAATCGTAAGTTACACAAGTTCCGGCATCAATTATTAAACAATTTTTTTGCGGAAATTCTTTTATAGCCGCGCTTACCAAAGCTAAACGATCTAGGCCAAGCGTTGTCGGTGTTTTATAGTTATTTTTAAAAGGAAACTCACTTTTGTGTGATAAAATATGAAGTTTTGTACGTCTTTCTAATAGTTGAAGCAATTGCGGTTGATCCTGTTTAGTTGAAGCGACGATGCTGTACTTAATAGGGTAATTATTTAGAATCTTTTCTGTACGACTAATTGCTATCTCATAGTTTAAAGTTACGCTTGATATTAACTTATTGTTATTAAAAACAGCCAGTTTAATCAAACTATTACCTGCATCGACAATAAAATTCATAAGTATATGAGTTATTACGCAAAAATACGATTTAAAAAATTTAAAGCTTTTATTTTGGTAGAATGATAAATGCATTTATATTTGCATCCGCAAAACTACCGGTGCCTTAGCTCAGTTGGTAGAGCAAAGGACTGAAAATCCTTGTGTCCCTGGTTCGATTCCTGGAGGCACCACAGTTTTAAAAGCCCCACAATTAGTTGGGGCTTCTTTTTTTTCTGTCGATGCACTTTTTATACATTATATATTCAAAATCACAGGACCGATTTTATGTTGGTGAAACTTCAGACCTAAATTACCGGCTTGAGTTGCATAACACGCATCATTTTAAGGGCAGTTATACTAAAATAGCAAGTGATTGGGCGTTTGTTTTGCAGCATGAATGCTCGAGTAAAACGGAAGCTTTATACTTAGAGCGATTTATTAAGCGAATGAAAAGCAGAAAATTCATAGAAAAAATTATCAATGACCCAAAAATTTTAATGAACATTAGTCAAAGGGATTAATTGTCCCTGGTTCCTCCGATGCTTCGGAGCTGGAGGCACCACAGTTTTAAAAGCCCCACAATAAGTTGGGGCTTCTTTTTTTTCTGTCGATGGACTTTCTATATATTATATATTCAAAATCAAAGGACCGATTTTATGTTGGGGAAACTTCAGACCTAAATTATCGGCTAGAGTTGCATAACACGCATCAGTTTAAGGGCAGTTATACTAAAATAGCAAGTGATTGGGCGTTTGTTCTGCAGCATGAATGCTCGAGTAAAACGGAAGCTTTATACTTAGAGCGATTTACAATAAGATAATTAGGTTAGTATCTATAATTTTAGGTTAGGGTAATTTAAGACTTAATTTTTCTCTTTAAATCAAAACAAAATTAACTACAATATTTTCATTAGAATTATCCATCAAATTTTATTAAAGTATAACTTTATCACATAAATCAGCTGTTTTGACCCTAAAAAGTACGGTTTTTGCTCACTTTTTTTACGGTTTTTGTTCACCAACTTTAATTTTTAGCGATGTATTTTTAGCCTAAAATTTAAAGTTATGTTTAAGGTCTTACTTATTTCTCCTCAACTAAAACCAATAAAGACTCATCTTAACCAATTAAAAATTTCAAATCAGTTTCAATTCATGTATGCTTCAACTGTAAATGAAGGTATTGATTTGGCTATTGATTTCAATTTAAACTTAATTGCCTTTGATATTGATTATTTTAAAGATCAGCTTAGTCAAATTGTACTAGATTTTAATCAATCTTTAATAATTCCACCTAAATTTATTGCTCTTTCATCAACAGAGCATTTGGCATTTAAAGCATTTCAACTAGGGTTTTACGCTTATTTTCTTCAGCCTTTAAGTGCGCTTGATTTTAAAAAATTAGCTTTAAGGTTAAAACATGATTTTCCTGATTTAATTACAGAAACAAAGATATGCTTGCAGTCTCATAAAGACTTTCAATACATTAATACGAATGAAATTTTATTTTTAAAAGCCGATAGCAATACCACTGATATTTATCTTAAAAATGACAAAATAGTAACAGCCTACAAAACACTAAAGGTATTCGAAGAGAATTTACCTATAAATTTCACGCGCATTCACCGAAGCTACATTATTAATAAAAACCATATATCACGTATTAATTTTGGTAAACAACGTTGCACCTTATTAGGAACGGTCATTAAAATCCCTTTTTCTAAAAGTTTTAAGCCAGCCATCCACCAAATTAATCAGCAGCTTTCAGGTTTTGCTTTAAGTGCTTTAAATTAAGTACTTACTCGTATTTTATACCAGTTGACAGCTAAACGTGGTATGTTCACATGATTTTGTTTTTAAGGCCTTTGTCTTCATCACTTTGGCTTTAATTTTACACCTGTCAACAACACAAAAACAAAATTTAATTTAAAACAAGACTTATGAAAACGATTAAAAATTTTGCATTATTAGCCTTATTTACTTTAGGATTAACTGCTTGTACTGAAAACAGTTTTAGCGATACACAAGAACTTAATGATATGAGTGCAGAGCAAAGTGATAATTTTACAGGAGATGAAACTGAAGTTCCTGATGGAAGTAAAGGTTCTCATGACTAAATGATGAATAATTAAATTATAATATTATATTTTTACAAAGTCAGTTGAAATTAATCAACTGACTTTTGTTTTTAATAAGAATTAAGGTTGAAGGTTTTAAGTTTACTTATATTTTTAAGTTTATTTTGGGCTTGCCATAGGCAAGAACCTGAAAAAGTTGTACCTAAAAACTTAGCAGAAGCAATTCAGCAATACCAATCGACTCATGATAAAACTCAACAATTCCAATTATTAAATAAGGCCAAACAACTTATCATTCGTCAACCAGATTCTATTCAAAATCTTTATTTATCACAATTTGCATACGATTATTTAAAATTGGGCAATACGTTTGAATTTAAGCAGCTTAACCAATTAGCGTTTAAAAAAGCGAAAGCAGAAAACAACTGGTTTAAGTTAGGTGATGTTGAGTGGAATTACGCCAGCTATTATAATAACCTACAAGTTTACGATTCTGCATTCTATCATTTTAAAGAAGCTAAAGTCTATTTTACCAGAGCCGACAATCATTATCATGTGGCCCAAATGCTTTACGGCATGGCGTTTATTAAAAGCCGTTTTCGTGATTATAGTGGCACTGAAAATTTAATTTTTGAAGCTTTAAACTTATTAAACAATCAAAAAGAGTATCAATCTTTTTATTACAGTTGTTACTCTTTATTATCGGTCTTATCTAAAGACAAAGGAGATTATCGCCAAGCTTTAGGCTATCAAGAACAAGCCTTAGATTACTTAGATGATTCGTCGGCTTCAAAAAATAAACAAATTGCGAGTTTAAATAATATCGGGATTATTTACCATGAAACAGGTCAATATCAAAAAGCGATTAACCGCTACAAAGAAGCCTTAGCGCATGAAGCCTTACAACTAAACACAAACTTGCATGCTAAATTATTAGATAATTTAGCTTACAGTCAATTAAAACTGGGCGATACCTCTAATGTTCTTAAAAGTTTTAATCAAGCTTTAGAGATAAGAGAAGGTTTAAAAAATGCATCAGGAATTGTAATTAATACGATTCATTTAGCGCAGTATTATGATGTAGTTAATCAGCCTCAAAAAGCAATTTTGCTAGCTGAAAAAGCTAAAGACTTAGCAAAAGACATTGAAAACCCAAGAGATTACCTTGGTGCGTTAAAGCTGTTAGCAAGTTTAGACCAAGAACATGCTAATGCTTACCTCAACCAATATATTAGCTATAACGACAGCATTAATTCAGTTGAGCGTGATAATCAAAACAAGTTTATGCGTATTGCTTATGAAACCGACCAATACAAAGCAAAAACCAAACAATTATCTCAACAAAACTTACAACTTATTATTGTCGGCTTAAGCTTTTTTGTGGTAATTACTTTAGTTTACTTTATTAGAAATCAGTTTATTTTAAAAGAAAAATTAGCCCTTGAAAACGATATACAGAATGCCAATCAAGAGGTTTATTTACTGACTATAAAGCGACAATTAGAGTTAGAAAAAGAACGTTTGCTTGAGCGTAACCGCATTGCCGAAGATTTGCATGATGGTGTTTTAAGTAAGTTATTTGCCACGCGATTAAACTTAAGTTACTTACCTGTAAACCCGAAAGATAACAATTTAGACTTACGCGAAAATTACCTGAACGAGTTACAACAAATTGAACAAGAAATTAGAGATGTTTCGCATACCTTAAGCTATCATTTCAGTGACTCTGAATTGGGTTTCAGTAAAGCATTAGAACTTCTTATAAAAGATAAAGCTAAAATCGCTCAACTAAAAACACAAATTAAAATTGAAGGTCAAGAACAGATTAACCAACTTTCACAAGAACAAAAGGTTAATATTTATCGCATTTTACAAGAAGCGCTTCAAAATATAATTAAACACGCTAATGCTTCTTTAATTTGTATTGAAATTAACTGCAATCTATCTCACTTAGATTTATTGATACAGGATAATGGAAAAGGCATTAATACCAATCTAAAAAATGGTATCGGTTTAAAAAATATGCGCTCTAGAGCCAAAAAAATAAATGGGCAGTTGCATATTGAAAACTGTCGACCAAAAGGAACACAAATTAGCATTTACATAAGACTTTAATTATGCTTAAACCCTACACAATTTTAATAATTGACGACCATCCATTAATAGTTGAAGCCTATAAAACAGCAATTAAACAAGCCGAAACTCAACAAAATCAGTTTCAATTTAAAGTAACTTCAGCTGAAGACGCTGACCAAGCTACAGCCGTGATTAACCAATTTAAACATCAAAATTCTTCACCTGATTTAGTTATTTTAGATATTAAAATTCCGCCTTCTAGCGACGGTAAAATATTATCTGGTGAAGACTTAGCACCAGTTTTAAAGGCTACTTTCAACAATTTAAAACTGATTGTTTCAACCACATTTAACAATAATTATCGGCTTAATAGCATTTTAAAGCAAATCAATCCAGATGGTCTACTGGTTAAAAATGACATCACATCTAAAACGCTTGAAGAAGCGATGATTACCGTTATTAATCAGCCACCTTTTTATAGTAAAACCGTTTTACAGCTTTTAAGGAAAACAGCATCTAATAATTATTTAATTGATGAGATTGACCGGCGTTTATTGTATGAAATTTCTATCGGGACACGCATGAATGAGTTACCAGATGTAATAAACCTCTCTAAAGCAGCACTTGAAAAACGCAAACGTAATTTAAAAGAAGTGTTTAAAGTTCAAAATAACGATGACCGCTCACTCATTATCCAAGCCAAAAAAGAAGGTTACGTGTAATTGAATTAAACAATACTGTAAAAACCGTCAAATTTTTAGCGCTTCCAAATCTTAAAAAAGTCTTAACAAAACCCCAAAAACATAACCTTATCGTGTAAATCAGATGTTTTTGCCCTAAAAAGTACGGATTATGCTTACTTTTTTTACGGATTATGCCTACCGCAAGTTAATTAATAGCTTGTAAGTTTATCGTGTTAATTTAAGTTGTGTCATATTAAAACTAACATAGGGGTTAAAAACGGATTGACCATCCCAAGTCGAAAACTAACGACATAAAAATAATGTAAGAGGAGTATGTGAAAGTTGAAAAGCCTCTTAAGGACATTTTGAGTTACCAAAGTAGCTTAACTTGTTCAAAAAATAGAGTAAACCGAGTTACGAAAATCGAAAGAGTAGAAAAAATTTACTAACTTGGAAAAGTCTATTAAAAATGAAAATGATTTTTCCTTTAAAAATTATAATAATGAAAAATTTATCAAAATTTATTTTAAGTTTAATTGCCATTTTTATTTTCTCTTCTTGTAGCGAAGATAGTGATTCAGTAGTTGAAGATATAACTCTTAAAAATCAAAAAGTAGATTATGGAGAAATGCATAATACTGGATTAAATGCTTACTATAAGCAGAAAGCTGATAAAATTAATTCTAACTTAAATGAATTTTCTCACGAACTAGTAAATATAAACAATTCTTTGTATCCAAAGTATTTTAATAATGTTTCGGATATTAAAATATCCAAATTGTCTCTAAAGTTGTATGGAACAAACGATAAAACCAAGTTTAATTATAGAGAAAGAAGCATATACTTGATTGATGAGTTAGTTGCAGAAAAACAAATCTCAAGAGAATTAGGTAATTTGATAGAGAGTTTTGTTATTTCTAACCCTAATAAAAATCAAATCCTTAATAGTATTTCGCGTTTTAAAAAGAAAGGTGTAATGAAATATAATGACGAAAAGGGACTAGAAATATTTACATCAGTATATTTGGCATCAGATCAATTTTGGACAGAAAGAGAAAATAATTCTTTTGTTTTTAAAAGTGATTGTGATCCTAAAAATCAAGTAAGAATTGCAGACGCAGCTGGTGGCATTTTTGGAGGCTTACTTGGAACAGCTATAGGTGGTTTTGGCGGAATAGTTGGAGCATCAGTTGGAAGTCAAGGATATTCTGCCCTTGTAGAAGAGTTACAAGAAAATAGTGATGGATCAAGAAGTTGTATATAAACTCAATATAAATGAAAAATATTCAAAAAATATTAAATTTTTTAAATAAATACAACTACAATTTTGAATATTATGAAAATCGAAGATTAATTGTAGTTAATTTAGGATTTAATTTATTTTCACATATACAAATTTCAGATAATCAAGAAATAATAAAAATAAGTGATAAATTAGAAGGTTTTAATGGTATTTCAGGGTTTATTCAAACCTCAATTAAAAAATCTATGATATATCAGACAATTATGTTGCTTATAGCCTTTATTATATTAGAATTAACTAAATTTTCTAAATATGATT
Organism: Psychroflexus salarius; assembly: GCF_900129035.1. GTDB lineage: Bacteria > Bacteroidota > Bacteroidia > Flavobacteriales > Flavobacteriaceae > Psychroflexus > Psychroflexus salarius. The sequence goes on from NZ_FQTW01000003.1 coordinate 181,547, forward strand.
ATGATTATACGTATCTTTTAGTAATATTTATTACAATTAGTTTACTTTGGTTTATTTTTTATTTAGTTAAAAGTGAAATTTTTAAGATGAAAATTGAAAATCTGGTTTAGTAATAAAAAACGTGGTAATAACATAATATAAATTCAATGCCTACAAAAGGTTTAAATGAGTAGCCATTGTTATAGCTAGTTTAATGCGCCACTAAACCTATATTTACAATAACAAAACAATAAACTCAACTTAAATCAATTAAAAGCAGTCTAGATTAAATTCTAGGCTGCTTTTTTAATTTCCTTTTGTTTTACAAAGCTTCTTAAAAAAGTCTTAACAAAACACCAAAAACACAACTTTATCGCGTAAATCAGGTGTTTTTGCCCTAAAAAGTACGGATTATGCTTACTTTTTTTACGGTAAATGACAACCGCAAGTTAATTAATAGCTCGTAAGTTTATCATGTTATTAAAACAAATTGTTATGAACAGTTCATGCACTGCTATTTCCCCAAATGCTTCAACAATGAAAACCGTAACTTACGAAATTTGCGACCCTAGTTTGTTCAATCAAGCAGCCTCAAGTATAAATACTAAACATCAGCTTCATTTTTCGGCAGCTCTTATTAAAAGTGATCAGTCAGACTATTTCACACAACATCAAACACAGCCTCGTATGGGTAGTTTCGTAAGTCTAATCTATCATAATAACCATATAAAAGTTGTAAACGAAACCAATACTTGTTTGGGTTATTTACCTGAAAAATTTCTATACCTCAAAGATTATTTAAAGCTTAAAATAGAATTTGTTGGCATGATTACTTACCAAAATAATAACGACCTTATGGTAGATATTATGCCATTATAAAATAAGCATCGCCCATAGCGGGAACGCCTGTTAAAACAAGATATAAAAGAGGGTACAACAGTCGTCATGACTAAATCTTTGTTCTAACAGGCAATGATGCTTCTTTAAGATGTAAGCTTACACTAAATCTATCTATTTCCTAAGTTGAAATAACTCTTAAACTTCAAACAAAATCTCAAATTTATTCAAAACCTGAGCATAGCATGCAACTTTTAGTTATGTTAATACACGACCAGTTGAAGGCTCTATTAAAATACATCAGTTGAAGTTAAGTTAGCTTCAATCAACTTTTATGGCCTGGAATCTGTCGCTTAACTATTTTAATTGTAAATTTAAAACTTAATTGCATTAAATGTAGACTTGCGTATGACTTCAAAAAACCTAAAAATAATAGGCATTATCATCATCGTATTCGGTTTTTTGGCCTACGTAACTAGCCATTGGTTCGGAAGTACAGCTTGGACATTCATGGGTGGCGCTGGCGGATTTGTGTTGGTTTACATCTTACAAAATAACAAGAAGCCTTAAATAAGCTTTAATTTGTATAATGTTTCAAGCCAAGCGCTTAATTTTGTAACTTCAACTTTTGCCATAAGCTCAATAAAATGACCTATAATTACATTAAAGCCCTACACCTCATTTTTGTCATCACTTGGTTTGCGGGCTTATTTTATATCCCGCGATTATTTATTTATCAAATTGAAGCCAGTTTAAAACCGAAACCAGAATCTAAAATTTTAAGTGAACAATTGAAGCTTATGACTAAACGCTTATGGAATATTATCACTTGGCCTTCAGCTATTCTGGCAACACTTTTTGCTGTTTGGTTATTAATTATTAATCCATATTGGCTTCAACAAGGCTGGATGCATGTAAAACTTGCTTTTGTTATTTTATTGTTTGCTTATCATCTCAAAAATCATTTTATCTACAAACAATTTCAACAAGACGATATTCGTTGGACCTCCAACCAAATGCGTTTATGGAATGAAGGCGCCACGATTATTTTATTTGCCGTTGTATTTTTAGTAATATTAAAAAGCGCTATTAATTGGATTTACGGGCTTGTTGGTTTAGTTGGTTTAGCCGTATTACTCATGTTAGGCATTAGAGCTTATAAAAATTTTAGAAAAGCTAAAGGTGAAGATGTTTAAACGCTCTTTAAGTACACGCATATTTTTATCGATGATTGCTTTGGTCATCGGTGCATCAGTACTTATTGCAATTGTTACAGTTTACCAGTACAAGCAGGAAGCAGAAGATTTGCACCGCGAAAAGCTCAACCGAAAAGAAAATGCCATTCGCGCTAACATCAACTACATTTTAAGAACCACTTATTACACCGTAAATACGGAAAACTTACCACTTATTTTTAAAGAAAAAATTTATGAAATACAAGATATTCACGACACTGAAATTAATATTTACGATACCCAAGGTCACTTATTAAAGTCGTCAATGACCAAGTTTTACCTTGATAGTATATCAACTCAAATGCCCGAAAAAGCATTAATCGCTTTACAAAATTCTTCTAACAAAAAATACGTAAATAGCTTTGTAGAAGACAACCAAAAATACCAATCTTCTTACACTTACATTCTCGATAAATATTTTAAACCTATTGGCATTTTAAATTTACCTTACATAGAAGACGATGGTTTTTTAGAACGTGAGTTAAACGATTTTTTAATCTTATTAGCACAAGTTTATGCCATAATGCTAATAGCCGCTATGGTTTTGGCGTATTTTCAATCTAATTACATCACACGTTCGCTTAAAGCCATCAGTCAAACTTTAAACCAAACCCGCTTAGACCAAAAAAATCCAAAAATTAAAGCTGATAGACTCAGCTCAGAAATCAAGCCGCTCATTCATTCTTACAACGCCATGGTCGACCAGCTTGAAGAAAGCGCAGCAAAACTCGCTAAATCTGAACGTGATGAAGCTTGGCGACAAATGGCCAAACAAGTGGCGCACGAAATTAAAAATCCGTTGACACCTATGCGCCTAAACATTCAAAATTTTGAGCGTCGTTTTAAAGCAGATGATCCAGATATTAAAACCAAACTTAAAGATTTTTCTAGCTCATTAATTCAACAAATAGATACCTTGAGCACCATTGCCTCAGCATTTTCAGACTTTGCGCAAATGCCAGCCCAAAAGTCTGAAACCATCAACCTTGTCGAAACTACTAAGCTGGCCATCGATATTTTTAATGCTAATTATATTCAGCTAACCACAAATCAGTCTGAAATTGATTTGAAATTTGATAAAACTCAGTGGATTCGCATCATTACTAACCTTCTAAAAAACGCAATTCAAGCAACTACTGAGCAATCTGAGCCAGAGATTTTAGTTGAAGTTACCGAACTCGATAATAGGGTTAAAATTTCAGTTCAAGATAATGGTTGTGGCATTTCTGAAGACCATCAACAACATATTTTTGAACCAAAATTTACGACCAAATCAAGTGGTATGGGATTAGGTCTTGGTATGGTCAAAAATTTAGTCGAAAATTATAAAGGCAGTATAAAATTAACCTCTAAACTTAATCAAGGTAGTACCTTTGTGATTTCAATACCTAAAAATTAAAAACTATGAATTTTCAAAACCTAGAACTCAATATTAAAGATGCCATAGCTACATTAGCTATTGCACGTCCCAAAAAACTAAACGCTTTAAATCGTGAAACCATTCAGGAGATTCACACGGCATTTAAACATTTAAAAGACCAAGCTAACGTACGTGTTGTTATTTTAACCGGAAGTGGCGAAAAAGCCTTTGTTGCCGGTGCCGATATTTCAGAGTTTGCAGATTATAATGTTGCAGAAGGCACCGACTTAGCGGCAAAAGGCCAAGAAATTGTATTTGACTATATCGCGAATTTTCCGAAACCTGTGATTGCAGCCATTAACGGATTTGCATTAGGCGGCGGATTAGAATTAGCGATGGCTGCACATTTTAGAGTTGCCAGCGAAAATGCTAAAATGGGTTTACCTGAAACTTCTTTAGGCGTTATTCCTGGTTATGGTGGCACGCAACGTTTACCTCAATTAGTAGGTAAAGGTCGTGCGATGGAAATGATTATGACCGCAGGCATGATTGATGCTAAAACTGCTAAAGACTATGGCTTAGTTAATCACGTTACCACACCAAATGAGTTGCTTGATCTTGCCGAAAAATTAGCGCATAAAATTATGAATAATTCTAGTCAAGCAATTGCCGCAGCAATTAAAGCAGTTAATGCGAATTATGAAGATGGTACCAATGGTTTTGAAACTGAAATCAAAGCTTTTGGAGAAGCCTTTGGCACAGACGATTTTGCTGAAGGAACACAAGCTTTCCTCAATAAACGCAAGCCTGATTTTAATTAAAAAGAAGCTTTTAAAAATGACGATTTTTGTTACAGGTATTGGCACTGATGTTGGCAAAACGGTAGCGGCAGCTATCATTACAGAAGCCCTAAAAGCCGACTATTGGAAACCTATTCAAGCAGGTGATTTAAACAACTCAGATACACATAAAGTCAAGCGCTTAGTGAGCAACGCTCAATCCCAGTTTTTTGATAATGCTCATGCTTTACAAACGCCAATGAGTCCGCATGCTGCAGCTGAAATTGATGAAGTTCAAATTCAATTAAATCAAGTTAACCGTCCAAACACCACTAATCATTTAGTCATTGAAGGTGCTGGTGGTATTTTAGTACCGGTGAATAATACCGAAAATGTAATAAACCTAGCAAAAGAGAAAGACCATATAGTAGTTGTTTCACGGCATTATCTGGGTAGTATTAACCATACATTATTAACTTTAGAATATTTGAAGTCTAAAGGATTTAAGCACATACATTTGCTATTTAATGGTGACGAAAACCCTTCAACCGAGTCGATTATATTAAAGCGATTTCCATTAAATGTTATTGGTAGAATTAATAATGAAGCCGAAATTACAACTGAAGTTATTCAATCTTACGCTAGAACCTTCAGCGAAAACCTGCAACAACTGAAGTCAATTTCATGAATTCGACGCTAGAGCATATCTCAAAATTATTTCAGCCAAACCCATCAATTTCCGCACGTGATGCAAAGCATATTTGGCATCCGTTAACGCAACATAAAACCAGTGGAAAGATGTTAGCGATCAAAAAAGCTAAAGGCGTTTGGTTAACCGATGAATCCGGTAAATCTTACATCGACGGGATTGCCTCTTGGTATACAAGTATGTTTGGGCATTGCCATCCCGAAATTATTGAGGCGGTTCATCATCAAATGCAAACGCTTGATCAAATTGTTTTTAGTGGTTTTACACATGAGCCAGCTGTAAATCTGGCTGAAGCGCTTTTAGATATTTTACCATCTAATCAGCAAAAATTATTTTTTAATGATAATGGTTCAACTGCTACCGAAATTGGTATTAAAATGGCCTTGCAATATCACCACAATCAAGGCCAAAAGCGCCAGGTCATGCTGGCTTTAGAAGAAGGTTTTCATGGTGATACCTTTGGGGCGATGTCCGTCTCTGGCTTATCAGTTTATAATGGTGCATTTGAGGATCATTTTATAGAAGTTGTTCGTATTCCACGTCCTGAAGGCCATAATAACGCTGCTGTTTTAGCTCAGCTAGACCAACTTATTGCAACAGAAGCTATTGCTGGTTTTATTTATGAGCCTATAGTTCAAGGTGCGGCAGCCATGAAAATCTACGATGTCAAAGCTTTAGATGAAATTTTAAAGCGTTGTAAAAAAGCAAATATTATTTGCATTGCAGATGAAGTTATGACGGGTTTTGGTAAAACAGGAACTTTTTTTGCATCAGACCAAGTAAAAACCAAGCCTGATATAATGTGTTTTAGTAAGGCTTTAAGCGCTGGAATGGTACCAATGGGATTAACCTCTTGTACCAAGAAAATTTATAAGGCTTTTTATGATAATGACATTGCTAAGGGTTTATTTCATGGCCATACCTATACCGGAAACCCTTTAGCTTGTGCGGCAGCTATTGCCAGTATAAAATTGCTCAAAAGTGATGCTATTCAAAAGCAAATAGTTGAAATAGCTGAACAGCACAAAGCTTTTGCTTGCCAAATTGAGCAACATCCTTTGGTCAAGTCGGTAAGGCATTTAGGCGTTATTTTCGCTTTAGATCTTAATATAGAAATGTCACGCTATGGAAAAGAACGCAATTGGCTATTTCAATTTTTCATGGAACAAGGCGTTTTTTTAAGACCATTAGGACAAACCATTTACTGTTTGCCGCCTTTTGTCATTAATAACAATGAGTTAGCAAAAATTTATGCTAGTATTAGTAAAGCTTTAAAACTTATACAAGAAAAACGTAACTAAGGTTACATTCAATACTTAATTGGATTACTTTATTTGCAAAAAACCTATAACTATGAATTGGATTTATGAACCTTGGCCTTGGTATATTTCTGGGCCTTTAATTGCCTTAACTATGTTTATTTTATTGTTTTTAGGCAAGAATTTTGGAATGTCATCAAACCTGAGAACTGCTTGTACAATTGGAGGTGCTGGAAAAGTAGCAGATTTTTTTAAGTTTGATTGGAAAACACAACGTTGGAATTTAATAGTTGTGGTTGGTGCTGTAATTGGCGGTTTTTTAGCCAACAATTACCTATCAAATAATTCTGTCAATATTAATGATGATGTTGCTCAAACACTTGAAAGTTACGGTATTGAAAGTGCTGATGACGCCTATTTGCCAAGTGAGCTTTTTTCAGCAGAAGCCTTAAGCAATCCTAAGGTTTTAGCTATTTTAATTGTAGGTGGCTTTTTGGTAGGGTTTGGCGCAAGATATGCTGGTGGCTGTACTTCTGGTCACGCTATTTCTGGTCTAAGTAACCTTCAATTACCATCACTTATTTCGGTGATAGGGTTTTTTATCGGCGGTTTAGTGATGATTCATTTAATTTATCCTTTAATATTTTAAACTATGAAATCAATAATATTTTTAATCGTAGGTGTTTTTTTTGGAATTGTAATGTATAAATCTGAAGCCGCTTCGTGGTTTAGGATTTACGAAATGTTTGAGTTTGGATCTTTTCACATGTATGGCATTATCGGCTCAGCTTTAGCGATTGGTGTTGTAGGTGTTCAACTCATAAAACGTAAGCAAATTAAAGCCTTAAATGGTGCTGATATGCATTTGCAACCAAAAGCAAAATCATTTTGGAGATATATTTTAGGCGGCATTTTATTTGGTTTAGGTTGGGCATTGGCTGGCGCTTGCCCTGGACCGATGTATGTTTTAATTGGCGCCGGATATTTGCCTATTTTATTGGTTGTTGGAAGCGCTATTTTAGGTACATTTGTTTACGGTTTACTCAAAAGTAAATTACCACATTAAACTGTAAAAACAGATAATTTTATAACAAACCAAAGCTTCATTAAGCAATTCAATTTAAAGTTGTAATTTAGGGCAAAACCTAAGAACATGAAAAATTGTATTGCCTTAGCTTGTTTTTTATATTCTGTTTTTTCTTTTCCTCAACAGATTCCGATTAAAGATTCCTTTGCGCATACATTCTCTATTGTTGCGCGTGATGCCGAAACTGGCGAAATGGCCGTTGGTGTTCAAAGCCATTGGTTTTCAGTTGGCTCAGTTGTGCCTTGGGGAAAATCTGGTGTTGGCGTTGTAGCGACTCAATCTTTTGTGAGTGAGCGCTATGGTTATGAAGGTTTACAACTCCTCGAACAGAATTACACGCCTAAAAAAGCGCTTGAAAAACTTAAACAACAAGATCAAGCAAAAGCCTTTAGACAAGTTGCCATTTTAGATGCTAAGGGTGAAATTGCCGTACATACGGGTCAAAAGTGTATCGCTCATGCACAGCATAAAATAGGAGACAACTTTTCAGTACAAGCTAATATGATGCTTAATGAAACCGTTGTTGAAAAAATGTATGAGGCTTTTAAAAATCATAAAAATTTAGCTTTAGCCGAGCGTGTTGTTAAAGCTATGAAAGCAGCGCAAGCCGCTGGTGGCGATATTCGCGGAAAACAATCGGCTGCTTTAATTGTTGTGGGTCCTGAAAAAGCTCAACAGCCTTGGAACGATAAGCGTATTGATTTAAGAGTTGATGATCATAAAACACCCATCAAAGAGCTTGAACGCTTACTTAAAGTTCATCGCGCCTATGATTATATGAATCAAGGCGATGTTGCTATGGAACAAAATAACTTGAAAGCAGCTTTAGAGGCTTACTCAAAAGCTGAAGCCTTAGAGCCCACAAACCTCGAAATGAAATTCTGGAAAGCTGTAGCACTAGCCAATTCAGGAGATGTTAAAACATCAGTCCCAATATTTGAACGCATTTTCGAAATTGATAAAAACTGGCAAAGGTTGTTAAAACGCTTACCAGATGCCGAACTTTTAACAATCGATGAAAAGGCATTAAATTATTTATTAAACCTATAACTTTAACTGAAATGAAAATAATGAAGACTTTACGCCTTAACTTCAACTGTAAACTTTTAAGCTTAATAGTAGGCCTATTTTTAGTGGGTTGTCAAAATTCAGAACCAACTGAAGCTCAATCGTTAAATTCAAATTCCGTAGAAAAAGAAAATGCTTCACAAACATTCGGAATTGCTATTCATGGTGGCGCTGGGACAATTACACGCGAAAATATGACTGATTCTTTACAAAAAGTCTATGAAGCAAAATTAACTGAAGCGGTTGTAGCTGGGCATGAAATTTTAAAGAATGGTGGTAATGCTATTGATGCCGTTCAGGCAAGTATTGTGATTATGGAAAACTCACCTTTATTCAATTCAGCCAAAGGTGCCGTTTTTACAAATGACGAGAAAAACTCATTAGATGCTTCGATTATGGAAGGCCAAACACGAAATGCTGGCGCGGTTGCTGGTGTAGAAACGGTTAAAAACCCGATTAAACTTGCTTTTGAGGTGATGAAAAATTCTCCACATGTTTTGCTTTCAGGAAAAGGCGCTGAGCAGTTTGCCGCTGATCAAGGCATAGAAATTGTTGATCCGAGCTATTTTTTTACGCAAGATCGATTTGATGTTTTGCAACGGGTAAAAAACAAAGAAAAAACAGCTTATACCGATAGTTTTATAGATGATACGAAATTCGGGACAGTCGGTTGTGTGGCTTTAGATCAAAATGGAAATTTAGCCGCAGGAACTTCAACCGGAGGCATGACCAATAAAAAATGGGGTCGCATTGGTGATTCGCCTATTATCGGTGCAGGAACCTACGCTAATAATAAAACTTGTGCCATTTCAGCTACGGGTTGGGGCGAATTTTTTATACGTGGTGCTGTGGCTCATGATATTTCTGCACGTATGGCGTATTTAGGTGAATCTTTAAACCAAGCGAGCCAAAAAGTTATTCAAGAAAAACTTCCAGATTTAGGTGGAAATGGTGGTATTATAGGGATTGATAATACAGGGCAAATGAGTATGGAATTTAATACGCCAGGGATGTATCGCGCCTCAATGAATGCTGAAGGTGAATTGGTGGTCAGAATGTATAAAGACTAAGGCGCATCTTCAACATACTCCAAAATGTCGCCAGGTTGGCATTCTAAAACTTGACATATGTGTTGAAGTGTTGAAAACCGAATGGCTTTAGCTTTACCAGTTTTTAAAATTGATAAGTTAGCTTTGGTAATGCCAATAGCATTGGCTAAATCTACCGACTGCATATTGCGCTCTTTAAGCAACTGGTCTAAATTAATTTTTATGGGCATAGCTTAAATCGTTAAATCTTGTGCTTGCTTGGCTTCAATGGATAATTTCAGCATTTTACTCAGGCGAATAAAACTCAAACCAATTACAAAAAGTAACAAGTTGAGAACAGAATTAGATGGGTCAACTTTTTCCGTAGCAATTTCAATAATATTTGGTGAAGCAAGATATCTGGCCATTAAACTTAAACCTAGAACCACCAAAAATTGCCCACAGCGTTTAAGGTGCTTAACTAAGTTTAAAGATTTAAATTCACCATTGACTATAAAAAGTTGCGCAACTTTTCTTAAATGAAAAGCAACAAACACAAAGGCTATTGAAAATACAAGATTACTTATGAAAAATACAGGATAATCTACAAGAGATTCAGAGGTATGATTAACCGAAAAGACTTCAATTAAACTAAGGATTAAAGTTGAAGCTGTATCAAGAATTACCAAATAAAATAGAATATCAAAAATGAGTTTAAAGCTTGCTTTTTTAAACATTTCGCTATAATTAAATGGTTAATTTTTGGTCGATTTCTAGCGTTCTACCACGATTGATGATTTGAGCTAAAATCAATAAAATGAGCCCCAATGCAAAATGACTTACAAAGGCATGTTCTATATCAAATGCAAGGCTTAGCTCAAATTTACCATGTTCAATTACTTTAAAAACAAAATTTAAAATAGGCGAACCAATTGCATAAATGATTAAAACATAGGCTAAAAAGCGTATTGATTTGGCATTTTCTGGAGCAAAAAAATCCTGATTAAGACAGCGTTTTATAACAGGTACAATTTTATTTAAAGCGCTAAATGCAAATACCCAAAATATAAATACAGGTAAGCTAATTAAGGCAAAGCGTAAATATGATGTTAACATATCATCAATGTCATTAAAAAATAAATAGGTATAAACCACTATACAAGCGCTTAAAACTAGACGTAAAAACTGAACCCCAACATAAAGTAATTTTAAACTTGTTTTCATGAATATTAATTATCGTTTTTCAATAACAAATATATTAATCGTTATTGAAAAACAATAACAAATGAGCAAAAATTAAAAGAAAGCTCTTAACTGAATATTCCCTGTATGAATTGTTGCATTTTGGGGTGTTTTTCTGCCTAAATAGGTAATATTAACATCTAAAAAATTACTCAAACGCTTTTGTAAAAACAATGACCATGTAAAATTATCATCGGGCTGCAAACCTTCTAATAACTGAAAGGCAACAGGAGAATTTGCATTTCCTTCAAAAGCATTTTTTATATACTTCAACTCACCACGAAGACTGTATTTTTGTTGGTTATTGACATTAAAACTTAAACCCAATTCGTGCTGCTCTAAAAGCGCAAATTCTCCTAAACTGGTTTCAGCATTTTTAAAACTATAAAACACATCAAATTGTTTGTTTCCTGCGGGTAAATATGAAAATTTAGGCGAAACTTGGAATCCATCTATTTTAAAATTTCGGTTTTCAAAATTAGCTGAAGCTTGCTCACTTTGAGTAAGTTTTTGATTAAGAGTAAATAACCACAACTCTTTAATTTCATGTTGAAATTGAAGTTCATGTAAACGGTTTAATTGACTTTGCAAACCGACAATTAATAAATTTTTACTTTCGCTGAGGTTGAAGTTATAAGTTGTACTGTATTTGCGCAGACCTCTATTAAAAAATAAGCTATTTCTAATTACATTATTCTGGCCAATTAATTGCTCACCCGATGAAGTAAATGGATTTAATTTGATTCCTGAACCATCGCGTTCTACTTGTTGATCAATAATTAAACTCGTTTGATTATAAAAATGACTTAAAAACTTTAAGGGACGTTCTGTATTAGCAAAGCGCTTAAAATCGACTTGTACTTGTTGGCTAAAACGGTTTCGATTAGTGCGCACAAAATTTTGATTAGGAAGTAAAACTCTAATATATCGCGCTTGGTCTTGAAATTGAGCAACTTCAAACTCGTTTAATTCTTGAATTTCATTAGCATTATAATCAATCCACGTATATTGTCCTTGACCAGGTTCAACTTCAACGTATGTAAAGGCTTGTCGGGCAATGTTTCCACTATTAGTTTCATAAGCTGTGGTTAAATTTAATGCCGAGTTAAACAGACTTTGTGTATAGCGTAAACGACCATTGACAGAAGTTTCGTCAGGAATATTTTGTTGGTTAAATTGTAATTTTCTCCAGCGTCCAAACAGACTTAAATTGGTGTTTTTTTGTTTGATAAGTGTACTTTCAAGACTGAAATTATGAGACGAATTAACACGTTGTAACTTGTTTTGCCGCAAACTGTCATTTTCTCGAAACGTATAAGATAACTTGCTGTAAACTTTAGTACTGTCGCCAACACCAACATAAGCCGAGTAAGCTGCAAAACCTTGACTTAAATTAGAATATTCTTGTGTTTCAACATCAAGTAATTCATTACGTTCAGTATCAAAACTTGTACCTACCCAAGTTTTATTTAAGCTATATTCAGCTGAAGAAAATAAACGAAAGAATTCAGTTTCAAGGGATTGGCTTTCCGTTTCTAAATAACTACCGCGCGCATTAAACTGAAGTTTTTTAAATTGTGACTGAGTTGAAAAGATATGTTTTTGACCATCATAAAACTCACCAAATTGAAGCTTCTCAAAGGCATACCTAGCTTTTAATTGAGCGTTAAAATTGTAAGCACTACCAATTCTATAATAATTTTGGTTGGCATTTAAGGGTGTTTCAATATTCCAATCTCGATTAAACTCAACATTATACAAGCGTTCAATACTCTGGTAGTTTTGGTCTATAAAGTCTATTTGACCTGTTAATTTCAAGTCGTGCGGATTTAAAGAATCAGCTGTTAAAAGGCTTTGATTAAGTTCTACATGAGCCGCAATACCTTCATTATTGTCATCGTCTAAAGTTGAATATAAATTTTCATCATTTCTGCTAGCTGAGAGTTCAAATTTAATGTCCTGATGTTTAAAGGTCTGATAACTTCCGCTAATGTTTCCGATTTGCAATTGTGTAGGCGCAATTAAACGTACAATTGGCTCATAACTACCTTGTGGTATACCATTAACGGGTGCAACATATTCAAAAATTGTAGTAATGGCTTCTTGATCGCTAACAACATAATTACCTTGGTTTTCGCCAACATTCGTAAAGCGAACATTAAAAAGCTCATCTTCTGGGTTATTTGAAAATACATATATAATTTCACCATTTACATTTTCTTGTCTGTATAAAATACGGTTTTCATTGTATTCTGCTGGTGTTGCACTTGGCGCAAACATCAGGCTTTGGTCGTCACCAGCTAGCTGTAAAAAATCAACTTGCGTTTCGGTAAGCGACTGTTGTAGCGGTTGATTTTTAAGATCACTTTCATGATAAACGGATGCTGCTAAACGAAGTTGATTTGTCTCTAATTGGCCGCCAGTTGTAGCAATAACACGTGAATAATTTTGCTCTGCCACTTGATATTCAACGATAATACGCATGCGCGAATCTATTGGGTAATTGGCATTAAAAATGACTTCGCCAGCATTATAATCTATGATGTAGTCGGCATTTTCACCTCGTTTAAGTTTAGTGCCATTTACAAAAACCGATTCGCTTCCAGAAACAATTAAAATGTATTGTTCGCCATTAGTTCCTACAAGTTTATACGGACCTTGATTACCTTCCTGAGCTTGAATTTCGCTACGTTTAAACACGCCGCGAACTAAAGCAGCCGCTGCAAATGCAGCATTAGAACCCTCATCATCAAAATTGGCTTTTATTCTTAAGCCTTGTACACGTTTGGTGTAGGCGGCAAAACGCGATTCAGAATATAAATCAATATCACCAGCGCGAATGGCCCAATTTTTTGCTTCGAGTTCAATAAAAATCTGATCAAATTCATTTAAATTCTGCGTATATCCGCCAGCTTGCGAAGGTAAATTGGCATCTCTAATGGAAGCATTAATTCGTAAATCATTTGCTAATTCACCTGAGATTTGAAGGTCTAATTCAGATTGTACAACAGCATTTTGATTATTGCCAACAATTAAAGAACGTGATAAGTTTCCTGATGTTTGTAAGCCTGAAAACGGATTTTTAAGCTTGGCTTTTGGTGTTTGTAGTTGAAGGTCAACAAGTTTTGTATTTGTATTGGCCGAATTAGGTAAAATATAACTTGAATCTACTGCAGTTGTATTTAGATAAAACAATTTTGGGTATCGTGCATAATAAACATATAATTTTGATGCTTGTTGAATTAAACTAGGCTTTAAACGAAGCTCTGCTTTTGGGAAATCAACTTGATATAATTCATCTGAAACTGTTTCGCCATCTAAGTATTTCAGTTGAAATTGATAAGAAGAAATGCTAACACTATCGAGTTTTACTAATTCTTTAGTTGTAATTTCCTTTGAGAAAAAGCGGTATGAAGTTTCATCTTGTGCGTAATTGGTGCACATGACAAGACTTAAAAGTAAACCTAAAAATAACCGCATTTTAGTTAGCATCGCTTTATGAGAACGAAAATACGGCTTATCAAGTATTGACCGTATAAAAATCAGTTTGAAAAGTTAAGCCTTGATTTAAGTTTCGTTTTTTTTAGTCTTAAAAGCGGTTGCCATTAAATATGCTATGGACTATTGACCGATTGTTGTTTCAAAAAGTTTTAAAATACGTTTATATTCATCTGTCCAACTACTGGGTTGAGTGAAACCGTGGCCTTCAACTGGGTAAACAGCCATTTCCCAATTGTCTTTTTTTAATTCAATTAAGCGTTGTGAAAGCCTCACCACATCTTGAAAATGCACGTTTGTATCTACCATACCGTGAGCGATTAATAATGGATCTTCTAAACCCTCAGCAAAGTAAATTGGTGATGAACGTCTGTAGGCTATTGGGTCCAGATGAGGTTCATTTAATATATTTTTGGTATAGGTATGATTATAATGCGCCCAATCGGTCACCGAACGCAAAGCCGCACCAGCAGCAAAACTTTCAGCTTCGTTAAATAATGCCATTAAGGTGATAAACCCACCATAACTACCGCCGTAGATGCCAATTTTTTCGGGGTTAATATTAAAATTTTCAACTAAGTATTGAGCGCCATCAACTTGGTCACTTAAATCTTTTCCGCCCATGTGACGGTAAATTCCTGTTCGCCAATCACGCCCATAGCCAGCACTTCCTCGATAATCAATATCTAGAACGGTGTAACCTAAATCAGCCAAAAGGTTATGAAACATATATTCTCTAAAATAGCTAGACCACCAATGGTGGGCATTTTGTAAATAGCCAGCACCATGTACAAAAATGACAGCAGCATTATTAGCTTGCTCAGTTTTTGGTTGGTATAATCTTGCGTATGGTTTTTGACCATCTTGCGCTGTGAATTGAATTAACTCTGGTGTACGCCAGTTATAAGCCTTAAATGCATCAGACTGTCCGTTGGTAAGCTTTTTGGGTTTAGCATTAGAGCGATTACGTTTTAAATACAATTCCCAAGGCGTATTTGCATTAGAATATCGAATGGCTAAGTATTTTTCGTCTGGTGATAAGCTCACTTCGTTGCGACCTTTCATTTGGGTAAGTTGTTTTTGTTCTCCACCAAAAACAGGCATTTTGTAATAATGGCGTTCGCCAGGATGTATTTTTGATGAAGTGAAGTACCAATGTTTACCGTTCTTAGAGAGTTTCGGATTAAACACTTCGTAGCGACCTTTGGTTAAAGCGGTTTGTTGTTTGTTGTAGGTATTATGAAGGTATAAGTGTGAAAACCCACTTGCTTCAGATTGATAATAAATGTGTTTGTGGTCTGGTAACCAACCTAAAACGCCACCATTGTAATAGGCATTTATTCCTGGGCCGCCAATCCAAGCCTCATCATGTTGATGGTCTAAGGCTTCTAATTGACCAGTTTTTAAATCAATTAAACTGATGTAACGGTCTTTGTTATCTTGTGTTCTAATATCTACCACGGCTCGTTTTGAGTCACCTGAAAAATAAACTTCAGAATAGGTAACCGATCTTGGTTCTTCTTTCCATTCGCGGTTGGGATATTCTTTTGTGTATTCAGGTAATTGCGAGATTTTAGGTAAGTTAGTTGGGTCTATTTTTGTGACCTCATGTGTTTTGGTATGATAAAGGTATAAAGCTGTTTTACGATCTTGATCGCCAACTTTAGATCGAGCTGGCAGATTTTTAGTATAACCTGAGGCATCAATAAAATCAGGAACTGAAGTCATTTTACTAGAACTTGGCACATAAGTTTGGAAGCTGATGTAATGCCCATCTTTACTGATATTAAAATTATAAGCACGTTCATTTCCTAAATAAAAGGGCTTTACAGAAGTATTGTTTTGTTCACGATAAGTTTTACGAGATTCTTCAGCTTTAACTTGTTGTTGAACTTCAGCGAGTAACTTTAAATTCTCTGATCTTAACCAGGCTTCTTTTTCGTTAAGTTGATCTTGATCTTGAGGCGCTTTTCCTTCAGTTAAAAAACTTAATTGTTGCACTTTAAAGTTCTCTAATTCTAGTTTGTATACATTTCCATCAATTACAAAACCGATGGCGTTTTTGGTTAAAAATTGAGGCGATGAAATGCGTTGAGGTAAGTCTAATAATAATTTTTGTTCATTTTTTTTAATCACATAATGAAACAAATTGCCATTACGTGTAAATACTTTTTCAGTGTGTTTTGCGTTTGAAACAGCGTTTTGTGGTATAAGTTGAGAAGCGTCAGTTGGATTAACTTCAGTAATGGTTTTTTGCTTCAAATTGAACGAATACAAAGAATCGGTTTCATTTTGTTCTGGATTATAGTTGAAGTATATTTTTTCAGATTGTTGTCCCCAATTTATTTGGCTAGGAAAATAGCCCATCCAATTGGGATTTTGAATAATTTTTTCTACGCTTAAAGGTGTTTGCGCTTGGGTTAAACAAACGGCTAAAAGTAAAATGTACCAGAACTGCTTCATAAGTTTTTTATTTAAAATAAAGGCTTAAAAATACGCAAAGCGATTATATTTAAGCAAAATTTAAATTATGACGTCAAAAACAGCTTTTCGTTTAATCTCACTCGTGGTGTTTTGTGTCACTCAGCTAAGTTTTAGTCAGCATAAACAAGCTTATCAGCTTTATAATTCAAATGGTCAAAACCTTGACTATAAAAAAATGATTGATAGTTTAGCGACAGCTGATGTTGTACTGTTTGGAGAATTTCATAACAACGCTATAGCACATTGGCTACAAATTGAAGTGACTAAAGATTTACACCAAAACAACTTAAATATGGTTTTGGGTGCCGAAATGTTTGAAGCCGACCAACAACCTGCCATTGATGCTTATTTAAGCAAAGCATTAAATGTGAAACAACTTAAAGATAGCATTAAGTTATGGCCAAATTTTAAAACAGATTATAAGCCTTTACTTGACTTCGCTCAGCAAAATGAACTTGACTTTATAGCGACTAATATTCCGCGTCGCTTTGCGAGTAATGTTTATAAAAAAGGCGGTTTTTCAAGTCTTGATAGTTTAACTCAACAGCAATTAAAATGGGTGGCGCCACGCCCAATTTTATTTGATCCTGAATTGCCAGGCTATAAAGCTATGCTAGAAATGATGGGCGATCATGCAAGTGTAGATATGGTAAAAGCCCAAGCCATTAAAGACGCCACGATGGCGCACTTTATTTTAAAAAACACCCAAGCTAATCAAGTGTTTTTACATTTTAATGGGAGTTACCATTCTAATAATTTTGATGGAATTTATTGGTACCTCAAACAACATCAACCTGAAATAAACATTCTTACTATTACAACTGTTGAGCAAGCTAAAATTAACCAGCTTGATGCTGAAAACAAACAACTGGCTAATTTTATTATTTGCGTAGATGAAGATGTCACGAAAACTTATTAAAAGTGTTGTTTGATATATTATTTCTAGCGTAATTTTGCGCGCCATCTTTTTAATTGATGGTGTAATATAAATGACAAAATCTTTACTTTCTGAATTAGTTTCAGCTAAAACCAATTCAACTTACGAAGCTATTATTAATGATTTACAATTGAAGCACTTCAGTTGTGTAGACCATTTTTTTAAACCAGAGTTGATCAATCAACTTCGGCAACAGTTACTTGACAAATATCAACAAGACGATTTAAAAAAAGCAGCAATTGGTAATCGCACAAACGAAACGATTATTAACTCTATACGTGGCGATTATATTCAATGGATTAATCACCAATCTAAAAATACCATTGAAGCGGCTTTTTTTAATAAAATTAATCAGTTTATAGAATACCTCAACCGTACTTGTTTTATGGGGATCTTACATCGTGAATTTCACTATGCCGTATATCCTGAAGGCACATTTTATAAACGGCATTTAGACAGCTTTCAAAGTGATCAACGCCGAAAATTATCGATGGTTTTGTATTTAAATGATCATCACTGGAGCATTAAAAATGGCGGTGAATTAGTTATTTATACCCACCAAAACACTACTGAAACAATTATTCCAAAACCAGGAAGACTAGTCGTTTTTGAAAGCCAGTTGCTCGAACATGAGGTTAAAAAAGTTAATAGCGGAAAGCGACTTAGTATTACAGGTTGGCTGAAAACACGTTAAGCATCAAATTGAATTGAGCTTAATTTTTTATACAACCCATTTTCTTGTTGAAGCAAATCTTCATGTGTACCTTTTTCTATAATTTGCCCATTTTCGAGGACCAAAATTTGATCAGCATTTTTTATGGTTGAAAGGCGATGCGCAATAACAATCGAGGTTCGGTTTTTCATTAATTGGTCTAAAGCTTCCTGAACCAATTTTTCAGATTCAGAATCGAGAGAGCTTGTGGCTTCATCTAAAATTAAAAGTTTAGGGTTTTTAAGTACAGCCCTAGCAATGGCAACGCGTTGTCGTTGGCCACCAGAGAGTTGAACACCGCGTTCACCTACTAAAGTGTTGTATTGGTCAGGAAAACCCATAATAAATTCATGTGCGTTGGCACTTTTAGCAGCTTCAATCACTTCATGTTTGCTTGCATTTGGTTTCCCATAAGCAATATTTTCAAAGATGCTGCCGCCAAATAACAACACATCTTGAGGAACTATAGCCATTTGTTGGCGTAATTCATGTAAACCATAATTTGAAGCAGGTTTACCATCAAATAAAATTTCACCGCTTTGAGGTTCATAAAATCGTAAAACAAGCGAGGCTAAAGTTGACTTCCCTGAGCCGCTTGGCCCTGCAATGGCAATCGTTTCACCAGAATTGGCTTTAAAACTAACGGAAGATAGTACCGGAAATTGAGCTCTTGACGGATAAGCAAAATTAACCTGATTGAATTCAATTTGACCCGAAATAATTTTTTTAGTTTCAGTTGAAGTTTCAATAGATTCAGGAATTTCATCAATTAAATCAAAAACACGTTCAGTAGCACCAATCGCTTTTTGTATTTGTGCGTATTGAATGGGTAAACCGCCAATCGATGCACCAACAAAAATGGTATATAAAATAAAAGTGACTAAATCGGCTTGGCTTAAATCGCCTGTATTTTGAAGTTTAACAGCCTGCCAAACCAGTAGTACAATGGCACCAAAAATGCAAAAAATAATAAATGATGAAAATGCACCTCGAGCTAAACCGCCTTTAATGGCTATTGCTTTAATTTTGTTGACCGACTTCTTGTAGCGCTTAATTTCAAACCACTCGTTTGTAAAACTTTTAACGTTGCTAATGCCTTGCAGGCTTTCACCGACAATAGTATTAGATTCAGCCACTTGGTCTTGGGCTGCTTTTGATAATTTTTTGATGAATTTCCCAAAAAAAACGGCGATAATAGCAAAAACAGGAATGGTTGCAAGCATAAGTAATGAGAGTTCTACCGATGTAAAAAACAGCGCCACAATTCCACCAACGACAATAATACTTTGACGTAAAAACTCAGCTAAACCTGTGGTAAATGTATCTTGAATTTGAGAAATATCGGCAGCAACACGTGAGTTTAATTCATTGACTTGACGACTTGAAAAAAATTGCATGGGCATTTTAATCAAGTTATTGTACGTATCTTGTCTAATTGTAGACAACATGTTTTCAGTAACATTAACAAACAAGACGACTCTAAAAAATGAAAAGACAGCTTGAGCTGTAAATAATCCTAGAAGAATTAATCCCATGCGATTAATATCGTCTACAGAAAAATCGGCAGTTTGAATTAAGTCTCCCATTAATTTTGGAAACAATAAGGCGGTAACACCAGTTAGTCCAAGAAAAATCATTCCTATAATTAATTTCCATTTATGTGGACCGATATATGTAAATAGACGCAAAGAGCGTTTAAGATTGCTAGCACTAAGCTTGGCTTTTGGAAGATCGTTCTGAGGTTTGCGTTTCGCCATAAATAAAGCTGCATTAAAACTGCAAATTTAAGTTTTCAGTTCAACTATTAAGATAAAGTACACTTAAAACTTCATTAATCTCTTTTTAATTCTTAATGATTTATTTTTAGTTAAATAAAACAAGATTATCAATTAATAAAGGTGTTAAAATATAAATATTATCAAAATATGAATTTTATTTTAAGTATATTAATAAAAATTAACTTAAAAAATAAAATTTATGGCAATCAAAAATTTTCAAGCGCAACACATCGGTGAAGTTAATGCTAAGGCTGAGAAAATTAGCGTTGCTGATTGTATGACTAAAGCGGTGGTTATTATTGAAGAAGGCCAATCGATTATTGAAGTGGTAGAACAGCTTACAAAACATCGTATATCTGGTGCGCCAGTTGTAAATGAAGATCAACGTTTAACTGGTATTATTTCTGAAGGTGATTGTATTAAGCAAATATCAGATAGTCGGTATTACAATATGCCAATGGAACAGACTAAGGTTGAAAACTACATGACCAAAAACCCAGAAACCATAACGCCTGATGTCAATTTATTTGATGCAGCTCAGAAATTTATTGCTACAAAATTTAGACGATTTCCTGTGGTTGATGAAGGTAAAATTGTGGGTGTTTTGAGTCAAAAAGATGTTTTAAGAACAGCCTTACTTCTCAAAGGTTATAACTGGAAATCTTAATTTAAAACCGGTAGCCTAATAAAAGACCGCCTCTAAAAAAGCTGTCGGGTGTTTTTTTGGTATTAAACGCAAATAGTCCGCCACCCAAATGGACTTGTATAACAATATTATGCTGGGTTAACCATTTATAACCAGCCATAAACCCAAGGCCAAAGTTAGACCAGTTTCCTATTTTTTCACTTTCAGTTAGATTAATAAACCTAAAGCGCTCTCCAAGACTAAATTGACTAAAGGCTTCTATAAAGATACCTGTGTGAGATGTTCTCGGCTGTAGAGAATATAAGTAGTTACGATAAGAAAAGCCTAAAGAAAATTCCTCTTGGTAGTTATTGTTAATCTCGCTATTGAAATTTTTATAAACAAAGGCACCAATACTTTGTTCTTTACCAAGCAAGTACTCGTAATTAAGCTCGGCTGAAGGCGTCACGAGAGCTTCAAAACCATCGAAACTGAGTTCATGAAACTTGGTTTTGTTAACTTCAACCGAAGTAGAGTCTTGGGCATAAAAGTTTATACTCAGTAATAAGCTGCAAAGTCCTAGAACTAATTTGAAATTAAGACGTGTCAAGTTTCACATGATTTAAATTACTTGATACTATAACTTAAAATTCAGGTTATTATTTTAATAATATATATTTTGTGTGATGCGATAGGTATTGGCGTGGGCTTCAATAATATGTTTGATGTCTTTAGAATAGCCGCCGCCCATACTAACTTCTACAGGGATGTTGTGGCTTTTGCATAAGTTTAAAACGTATTCGTCGCGGTTTTTGCAGCCTTGAATACTACAACCGAGTTTCCCTAATTTGTCTGTTGCCAATATATCGACGCCCGATAAGTAGAAGATAAAATCTGGTTGAAGCTTTTTAATGAGTTGAGGTAAGTGTGCTTTTAAAGTAGTTAAAAAACGATCGTCGTTAGTATCGTTTTCTAAAGCAATATCAAGATTTGAAGTTTCTTTCTTGAAGGGGTAATTGCTTTTACCATGCATTGAAAAAGTAAAGACGCGGTCATCGTTTTTAAAAATTTGAGCAGTGCCGTTGCCTTGATGCACATCTAAATCAATAATTAAGATTTGTTTTGCTAAATGGTTGTTTAATAGGTAATAAGCACCAACTGCTTGATCATTAATCATGCAGAAAGCTTCGCCATGACTGCGATAAGCGTGGTGAGTACCGCCTGCAATATTCATAGCAATGCCATTTTTTAATGCAAAGTTGCAAGCTTGAATGGTGCCGTTAGTAATAAGGCGTTCCCGCTCAACAAGTTCTGCCGATAACGGAAAACCAATTTTACGCGCTTGTCGTGGTTCTATATCTAGATTGTAGAGATTTGTAATATAGGCTTCGTCGTGCGCCTGTGTGATATAAATTTCGTTTTCTGGTAATATTTGGGGCTCAAAAAAATGATCCTGTTCGCAAGTTCCTTCGTGTAATAATTGCTTAGGAAGTAAATCATATTTTTCCATTGGGAATCGGTGGCCTTCTGGTAAAGGATGCTTGTATATCGGATGGAATGCTATTTTAAGCATGGTTATTTTTATGTTCAAATTTCATAAAAAAGCGAATTTTAGACTTTTAATTCTTGGTAATTTTATGGTAAAATTTATATTGTTTAAGTAAAATTAACTTAGAAACTCAACCTTAAATTTTAGAAATGCATTGTTAGCATTTAGAAAGTTTTAGCGACTTAATAAAAGAAGTAAAACGATATTTACAAACCTATCTAGAATAACTAATCAATTGTTATGTTGAAAGCCGACGTATTATATGTCGGCTTTTTATGTTGAAACAGGAAAACTGGTTATCTATTTAAATCAAGACTTCATCAGCAGCACCAAGAAGTTCAAAGTCGATGTTACGTTTAATTAAGTCGGCTTTTTTAACGCGAACGTAGACTTCATCACCTAATTGGTACATGGTTTTTGTTCGCCGACCAATAACCGCATAATGTTCTTGGTTAAAGTCGTAATGATCTCCTTTAATGTCTCGTAAACGCACCATCCCTTCGCATTTATTTTCGATAATTTCTACAAAAATTCCAAAGTCGGTTACGCCAGAAATTACCCCTAAGAATTCAGTATCTTCATGGTTTTGAATAAACTTGACTTGCATATATTTAATGGAATCACGCTCGGCATTGGTGGCTAATTTTTCCATTTCGCTGGCATGTTTACACTTATCTTCGTATTCGGTTTCACTTACCGATTTTCCTTGATCAAGATAATGTTGTAATAAGCGGTGAGCCATGACATCTGGATATCGCCTTATCGGAGATGTAAAATGGGAGTAATAATCAAAAGCTAAGCCGTAATGCCCAATATTTTGGGTTGAATAATAGGCCTTACTCATGGTGCGAATGGTTAAAGTATCAACCAGGTTTTGTTCTTTTTTACCTTGCACATCGTTTAATAATTTGTTTAAGGTATTGGCTATATTTTTATGATTTTTAAAATTTAAGTTATAGCCAAATTTAGAAACAACCTTATTTAAGGTTTCAAGTTTTTCGTCATCAGGTTCGTCGTGGCAACGGTAAACAAATGTTTTTTGGGTTTTCTGTTTACCAATAAATTCAGACACTTTTCTGTTGGCTAATAGCATAAATTCTTCAATAAGCTTATTGGCGTCTTTTGAAGTTTTAAAATGAACGCCTAAAGGCGAGTTATCTTCACTTAAATTAAATTTAACTTCAACCTTATCAAATGAAATAGCACCACTACTCATGCGTTTTAGTCGCATTTTTTTAGCGAGTTGATCAAGTTGTAGGATGGCTTCAATAATAGATTTTTCTACCGTGTAAGCTTTTTTAGTAAGACTTGTTTGCGGTGGTATTTGGCCTGATTTTGTTTCAATGATATGTTGGGCTTCTTCATAAGCAAAGCGTGCATCAGAGTAAGTTACTGTTCTACCAAACCATTCATTAACAATTTTGGTATCTGGTGTAATTTCAAAAACAGCCGAAAAGGTATATTTTTCTTCATTTGGTCTAAGCGAACATGCGCCATTAGATAAAACTTCGGGTAGCATTGGTACCACGCGATCTACAAGATAAATAGACGTTGCTCGGTTGTAGGCTTCTTCGTCTAAAATAGTATCGGGTTGTACATAATGGGCTACGTCGGCAATATGAATACCAATCTCAAAATTTCCATTATCTAGTGTTTTGAAGCTCAGTGCATCATCAAAGTCTTTGGCATCAGCTGGGTCTATTGTAAAGGTAAGCGTGTCACGCATGTCACGACGCTTTTTAATTTCTTCAGGGCGAATTTTAGTATCAATTTGGTCTGCAAAAGCTTCAACCTCTGGCGGAAACTTTTCTGGTAAGCCATAATCAGCTAAAATGGCATGCATCTCGGTGTTATGCTCGCCAGGCTTTCCTAAAACTTCAGTAATTTCTCCTGTTGGAGAATCGCTATCTTCTTTCCATTCAAGTAGCCTAACTTTAACCAATAAGCCATCATCGGCGCCGTTAAAATGATCTTTAGACACAAAGATATCAGTATACATTTTTGGATTTTGAACAATAACAAACCCAAAATGGTTCTGTTTTTGAAGCACACCAACAAAGTCGGTTTTATGGCGGTTAAGTATGCCTATAATTTCGCCTTCAGATTTAGATTGCTCTCTTTTTTTAAAGACAAAAACTTCAACTTCGTCACCATCTAAAGCACGGTTCAGGTTTTTTTGTTCAATATGAATATCATGCTCTAGGTCATCTACCATAACGTAGGCATTTCCTCGTGTTGTCATATCAACTTTGCCTGTATATAAATGGTCTTTAGTATTTAAGCTAAAATGGTGATTTTGATCTTGCTTTAGTTGTCCTTTAGCGGTTAATTGCCCTAAAAGTCTAATTAATCGGTTTCGGGTTTTGGTATCTTTTAGGTCTAATAAATCGGCAATTTGGTTAAAGCTGTATGATTTGTCGCGATGTTGGCGAAAAAAGCTTAATACTTTTTGACTAAATTTAGGAGAGTTGTGAGATGATTTTGTTTTTGATCGTCGTTGTTTTTTCTTACTCATAGTTTAATTTAAACGCTGCTAAGTTAGCATTTAATAATTTGATGCTAAACGCACTGCAATAAATCTTTGTTAAGTTAAAAGTAATGGGTAATGATTTGCTAACAATTTATTCATAAAAAGTGTTAAAAATTTTGTAAATTTGATAAAAATTATTTTATGTTAAAAGCTAAAAAAATCTTACTCTTGCTCATCATCATAGCTTTAGTAGGGTTTATAGCCGTTTTTGTCTATCTCAAATTAATCCTCAACCATAGTATCAATTAGCTGAGTTAGGGATTTTTACTTCAATTTTTTTCCTCTTTTTAACTAAATTTAAATCTTGTTTTTAATTAAAACAACGATATTTAAATTATGATTGATTATGTAAAAATTGCAACTTTTACTTATGCTTACGAGTATAGTATAATTCAGCATTTGCTAGAACAAGAAGGAATTAGGTATGTATTTCAAAACGAAACTGTTTTAGGTGTAATGCCATTTTACGCTAATGCTTTTGGCGGAATTTTTTTGAAGGTTCACCCTAATGATGTTCTTGAAGCTAAAGAGATTTTAGAACGCTTTAAGTCGCAGTCGAACTTAGATATTGTTGATTAATATGGAAGATTTATCATTAGCCTACGTGCAAACTGAATTATATTGGGAGCAAGCTGAGCAAAATCGAAATCATTTTGAAGAACTGATAGCAAAACATGCTGCTAAGACTGATATTATTATCTTACCTGAAATGTTTACAACTGGTTTTTCGATGCAAGCTGAAGTCAACGCAGAAGATTTTGAAACACATTTGCGTTGGTTCAATAAAATAACATCAACTTACAATGTTGCTGTTACGGGTAGTGTGATGTGTAAAGTTGGACATCAATTTTATAATCGACTTATTTTTATGAAACCAAATGGTGATTATTCAACTTACGATAAGCATCATTTATTTAGTCTCGCTAATGAGCAGAATGTCTATTCTGCTGGCCATAATATTTGTATGGTTAATTATAAAGGCTGGAAAATTTGTCCTTTAATTTGTTATGATTTACGTTTTCCTGTTTGGTCTAGAAATACACAAGCTTATGATGTTTTAATCTATGTTGCCAACTGGCCTGAAAAGCGTATTTTAGCTTGGGATGCTTTACTAAAAGCACGTGCCATAGAAAATATGAGTTATTGCATAGGTGTTAATCGTATCGGTAAAGATGGTAATGGCGTTAATTATGTTGGGCATTCAGCTGCCTATGACTATTTAGGGCAAGTATTAAGCAAGCATCATCCAGAAGCTGAAAATGTTACACATTTAAAACTGAATTATGAAAGCCAGCAAAATGCACGTCAAAAATTTGCTTTTTTAAATGATCGCGACCATTTTACTTTAAACTGATCCGCTGGACGTAATCAAAAAACGCACGAATTTCAAAAGGTTTTGGCTCATAAAGTACAACTTCAGGCTGTTTAGATTCTAAGTAATTTCCAGAATCCCAAACTCCATTTTTGTTGGTATCATAAATGAGTCTAAAATAATAAGTTCCAGGACTGATGTATCTAAAATTAAAGGTGTTACTGTTAGTATTGTAAAGGGATTTTATTAGTTTACCATCTTGATCAACCAGTTCGCCAATCACAGGAAATGTTATGATACCATCAACGCTTAATTCTAGATTTCCAAAATCAGCATACGAGGCTGTACTTACACGGTAGCTAATCGTATCGTTGGTTTCTTCATAAAAATCGGTAATCGCGCCAGGAAGCAAGTTAATGTTATAACTTGTTTTTTCAACTTTTTCAAAATTGAGTTCTAAAGTATTTTCAGCAGATTTTAGGCGGCTTGAAAAGTTAATTTTGGTTGAATCTTGTGATAAAACACTAATTTTTGAGGTGTCAATAGCTGAAATAGGCGTATTGGCTCTTAGCTTTAAAGCTTCAAAAAAACCAATTGCGCTACTTGGCGATTGACTTAAACGCAGAGAATCAAGCTCAATTTGCTTAGGATTAATTTCTAGCGTGTCAATTAATTGTCCTGCATTTTTAAATGTGAATAATAAACTATCTTTATCGATATAAGGTTTATACCAATATTGTAAAGTATCTTTTTCGGGATGCTTTAAAATGCGTGATTGAAAATTTATGCTATCGTCAAGTTTAGAAATTAATTTAATTTCAGGTGATTCGGGTTGGCCTTTGTATCCAAACTCTAATTGTAAGCGAGAAATTTGTTTTGGTCTGTTGACTTCAACCGGAATAAAGTCTTTAAAAACAATTAAATCATAAGTTTTCTGGGTTGGAATTTGAATTGTATCAGTCAAAAACCCTATTTTATCTGTATCAGATTCAAAAGTATAATTAGCGTTTTTGTCTTTAATGGCGAAGAGTTTATAGCTTCCTGCTTTAATGTTTTCTATTGTAAAAGCTGAAGTTGAATCGGTATAGGCGATATAAGTTGGTGGCGATTGAAACACTGTTGAGTCTGAGTAAGTACTGTCTAATTGGTATAGCACAACCGAAATATTATCTTCAGGTAGTCGCTGTTTAGCATCAAATACGCGGCCGCTAAGTTTCAAAGAATCTAAAATTGGGCCAGTTGAAAACACATATTTGAAATAGGGAAAAACATTAGCTTCATTATAATCTTCAATGCTTGTGCCAAAATTGATGGTGTAAGTTGTATTATCAAGTAAGGAATCGCGAGGCATTTCAATTGTAAATTCTTTACTTGGAGTGCTTGATGGAGTGATAACAGGCTTGTCTGCCAGAGGTGGCGAAACAATAATTTGCTGTCTTGGGTTATTTAGCTGAACAAATTCGTCGAATTTGATTATAACACTTTCATCATTATAATTAATGCTATAATTAGCTGGTTTAGAACTTAAAAATTGTGGTGGTTCTTTATCTTTTGGTCCGCCATCTGGTCTACCGCGTTGGGCACATGACCAAAGTGTGAGTAAAAAAATAAGACTTAAAATTGAGGCAATAATCGGTTTCAATGCGTATTTTTTCACAAAGAAACAATAATTATTTAAGATTTATCTATTCAAAGCCATGGTAGCCAGACTCAATTTGAAATCTGGTATAGGTTTTAGTGCTAAGTAGCAAGACTCTAAAGTAGCACCAGTGGTCGCTAAATCATCAACTAACAAGAGGTGTTTTTCTTTTAAAGTTCGAGTTGAACTGATGTAAAAACTATTTTCAATCATTTCAGTTCGTGCCATGCGATTTTTAAAAACTTGTGTTTTACTGTTAGATCGCCTTAATAATACGTGATCTATATAATTTGCTTTGAGGTGTTTGGCAATGCCTCGGCCGAAACCTTCAACTTGATTGTAGCCACGTTTCCGAAGCCTTTTAGGATGAAGCGGCACAGGAATTACAGCATCGACCGATTGAAAATGCTTACTTTCTTTAAGTAATTCGCCCATCCAATCTCCAAAAAATTCACTTAACTGCGACTGATTTCGGTATTTTAAATTGTGAATGGCTTCTTGTGAAGCGCCATGTTTTTGGAAATAAAACAAACATCGGGCTTGCTCAAAGTTAACACGTCCATAAAGTAAACTTTCAAAAGCAGGTTGTTGTAGTTCAACAGGATATTGTGCTATATTATGAAGGCAATGTGTACACAAAAAGGATTCTCGTGGGTGCAAAATGTGTGTGCATGCCCCACAGATTGTGGGGAACAAAAAGTTAACTAAACTATTTAGCACATCATAAAAGTAACTAAAAAATTAATGCAGCGCAAACCATGGTCTGTATTTTATATTTCTAACTCCTAGAATAATATGGTTTAATTTTTATTCTGCTAGAATAAGTCAATAATTAAAATGGTCTTTTTTAACTAATAATTAATGCGGTATGCCGCTATTTTATATTTTTGTGGCATGGCAAAAGGACAAGACAAATTCAAACAAGTTATTTCGCATGCAAAAGAATATGGATACATATTTTCATCTAGCGAAATTTACGACGGCTTAAGTGCAGTTTATGATTATGGTCAAAATGGTGTTGAGCTTAAAAACAACATCAAAAATTATTGGTGGAAAAGCATGGTGCAAATGCATGAAGAAATTGTAGGTTTAGATGCTGCCATTTTAATGCATCCCAAAACTTGGACAGCTTCTGGTCATGTTAATGCTTTTAATGATCCGTTAATTGATAATAAAGACTCTAAAAAGCGTTACAGAGCTGATGTTTTAGTTGAAGACTATGTTGAAAAATTAGAGCAAAAAGCACAAAAAGAAATCACTAAAGCTAAAAAGCGTTTTGGTGATAAATTTGATGAAGCAGAATTTGTAAGCACGCATCCTCGTGTGGTTAAATACCGCCAGCAGTCACAAGAAATACTTCAGCGTTTAGGGCAATCACTCAACGATGATAACTTAGCCGATGTAAAAGCTTTAATTGAAGAACTTGATATTGCATGCCCGATGAGTGGCTCTAGAAATTGGACCGACGTCAAGCAATTTAACTTAATGTTTGGTACAAAATTAGGCGCTTCGGCCGAATCGGCTTCAGATTTATATTTACGGCCAGAAACAGCGCAAGGTATTTTTGTGAATTTTGCCAATGTTCAAAAAACAGGCCGAATGAAAATTCCGTTCGGAATCGCTCAAATCGGTAAAGCGTTTAGAAATGAAATTGTGGCGCGCCAATTTATTTTTCGTCAGCGCGAATTTGAACAAATGGAAATGCAATACTTTGTTAAGCCTGGTGATGAACTTAAATGGTTTGAGCATTGGAAAGAGATCAGAACCAAATGGCACAATTCATTAGGCTTAGGAGATGATAACTACCGTTTTCATGATCACGAAAAATTAGCCCATTACGCAAATGCTGCTACTGATATCGAATTTAAATTTCCATTTGGTTTTAAAGAACTAGAAGGAATTCACTCAAGAACCGATTTCGATTTAAAAGCTCATGAAAACTTATCAGGAAAAAAACTTCAATTTTATGATCCTGAAATGAAAGAAAGCTATGTGCCTTATGTTATTGAAACCTCTATTGGCCTTGATAGAATGTTCTTAGCAGTTTTTTCAAGTGCGCTTCAAGATGAAGATTTAGGAGATGGTAATTCTAGAACTGTATTGAAGTTGCCAGCTATACTAGCGCCCGTTAAAGCAGCAGTTCTACCATTATTGAAACGAGATGGCTTACCAGAAATTGCACGTAAAATTGTAGATGAGCTAAAATGGGATTTTAATATTGATTATGATGAAAAAGATGCGGTCGGTCGTCGTTATCGCCGACAAGATGCAGCAGGAACGCCATTTTGTATCACTGTTGACCATGACACCAAAGAAGATGGTTCTGTAACAATACGGCATCGCGATAGTATGAAACAAGAACGTGTAAAAATTGAAGAATTAAGCTCAATTATTGCAAAATCAGTCGATTTTAAAACTTGGCTAGGTCAGTCATAATTTATAGCATCTAAAAAGCTGAAGCTATAAAGGCATTTTCATATTTGATTCAACTTTCAGCTAGTTAGGCTTTGCAATAGTTTTTAAGATACTTCAACTTAGCTGCAAATTTTAAAGCTTAAAAAGTTTTTAGTTTCAGCAAATAGTTGATGATTAAAGTTAACTATCAACTTCAGTACATTATATGTTTTATTGTTAAATGAATACTTCAAAATTGCTTTTTTCAGTAGCGGTTGTATATTAAAGGTGCTATCTGTAAGTAGATCCATTTTTTTAACATCATAATAACATATCTAATGTAACAATTGTAACTTTTATCAGTCTTACTATTGCAAGCTAAAATTAAACCTATGATTGAAATTAAAGATTTACACAAGTCATATAAAGTTGGTAAAAACGCATTACATGTTTTAAAAGGGATTAATTTTAGCGTTAAAGAAGGCGAGTTAGTCTCAATTATGGGATCTTCAGGCTCGGGAAAATCGACTTTACTAAATATTTTAGGCATACTTGACGAAGCCGATGAAGGTACTTACCATCTAGATGGTGTGCCGATTAAAAATTTAAATGAACGTATTGCTGCTAATTACCGCAACAAATTTTTAGGTTTTATATTTCAGTCGTTTAACTTAATCAATTATAAATCAGCTTTAGATAATGTGGCTTTACCACTATACTATCAAGGTATTTCTCGTGGCGAACGCAATGATCGCGCCATGAGTTATCTAGAAAAAGTTGGCTTAGCTGAATGGGCAACACATAAACCTAATGAGCTTTCTGGTGGTCAAAAACAACGTGTGGCTATTGCTCGCGCCTTAGCGAGTCACCCAAAAGTATTGTTGGCCGATGAATTAACAGGTGCACTTGACACTAAAACTTCTTACGAAATAATGGATTTAGTCCAGAAAATTAATGATGAAGGTAAAACTATTTTAGTGGTCACACACGAAGAAGATATTGCCCAAATGACTAAACGTATTGTTCATTTAAAGGATGGCGTAATAATTAATGACGAAAAAGTTGAACAAGTAAGAGCAATCGAAAATGTTTAGTTTAGAACGTTGGCAAGAGGTTTTTGAAACCATCAGTAAAAATAAACTCCGTACTTTTTTAACCGGAGTATCGGTTGCTTCAGGAATTTTTATCTTAATTATTTTACTTGGCGTTAGCGTTGGTATGCAAAACGGAATTGAAGAACAATTTGAACGTGATGCTTCTAACATCATCAACATTTATCCTGGTGAAACTTCATTAGAGTATAAAGGTCTAAATCCAGGTCGAAGAATTCAGTTTACCAATGAAGATTACGAACTCGCTTTAAGCAATAAAGAAGAAGTTGAACGTAAATCTTCACTTTACCGAATATGGAATGGTTTAGTTTCATATAAAAAAGAATTTGGTAGTTATCGCGTTGAAGGTGTTTTGCCAGACTATCAATTTCTTGAAAATGCTTCAATAATTGAAGGAAGATTCATCAATCAATCTGACTTAGAAAACTACGAGAAACACATTGTTATTGGCAATCGTGTTAAAAAGGACTTGTTTAAAGATGCATCACCCATAGGCGAATATATATCACTTTCAGGTTTAAATTTTAAAGTAGTTGGCGTATTTACAGATCCAGGCGGCGACCGAGAAGAAGCACGTGTTTATATTCCGTTGCGTACTGCACAAGTGGTTTACGGCGCTGGAAATAATATTCGTTCAATGGGATTTACTTTACCTAAAGTTGATGATTATGAGCAAGCATTAACCGAATCTAAAGAATTTACCGCTAAAATTGAACGCCAACTAAAAGCAAAACTACTGGTTAATCCGCTTGATACCAGTGGTATATTTATTAGTAACAATATAGAGAATACAAAAGAAATTTACCAGCTTATTTCGGCCATGAAAATCTTTTTTTGGTTTGTTGGCATCGCTACATTGTTAGCAGGCATTATCGGTGTAAGTAATATCATGCTAATTATAGTTAAAGAGCGAACTAAGGAAATCGGAATAAGAAAGGCACTAGGCGCTAAGCCTATGTCTATCGTAGGTATGGTTCTTCATGAATCTGTTTTTGTAACAGCATTTTCAGGAATTGTAGGCTTAATTTTAGCGCTAGCACTGCTCGAGTTTATTGGTCCTATGGTTGACTTAGACTTTATGGTTAATCCATCAGTTAATTTCAATATTGCCTTAACAACCGTTGTGATATTGATTGTTGCTGGTGCTATAGCTGGATTTTTTCCAGCTTGGCGAGGTGCTAGAATTAAACCAATTGAAGCATTAAGAGACGAATAATATGTTTAGTAGAGATAAATGGAATGAAGTAATTGAGTCACTGTCATCTAACTTATTTAGAACAGTGCTTACCGCCTTTGGCGTATTTTGGGGAATTTTCATTCTCGTCATTTTACTGGCGGCTGGCAATGGTCTTGAAAATGGCGTTAAAAATATTTTCTCGGGCATTTCATCGAACTCCATGTTTATGTGGTCACAAACAGCTTCTAAGCCCTATAAAGGCTTGCCCAAAGGAAGACGCTATAATTTTGACCTGGATGATGTAACATCAATCAAACAAAAAGTAAATGGCTTAAAATATGTATCACCAAGAAACCAACTAGGCGGTTTTGGCGGTGATAATAATGTTGTTCGTGGTTTAAAAAATGGCGCATTTAATGTTTATGGTGATTATCCAGACATCCAAAATCAAGAGCCTATGAAAATACTTCAAGGCCGTTTCATTAACCAAAATGATATTGAAAATAAACGAAAAGTTGCTGTTATTGGTGAAGGAGTTTTAAGTGAACTTTATGAAATAGATGAAAATCCGCTGGGAACCTATGTTAAAATACAAGGCGTTAATTTTATGGTCATAGGTGTCTATAAAAAACGTGGATTCGGTGGCGGAAATGCTGAAGAAGACCAAAAACAAATTTACACGCCATTTACGGCCTTTTCTCAAGCCTTTAACTACGGTGAAAGAGTTGGCTGGATGGCAATTACAGCAAAAGATAGCTATTCGGTTACCAATCTTAAAGAACAAATTTTTGATGTCATAAAAACCAATCATAAAATACATCCTGAAGATGACCGCGCCATAGGTAACTTTGATTTATACGAGCAATTCTCTAAAATTCAAGGTTTATTTATAGCCTTAAATGCAGTTGCTTATTTTGTGGGGATATTAATTTTACTTTCAGGTGTTATAGGTATAAGTAATATTATGTTGATTGTAGTAAAAGAACGTACTAACGAGATTGGCGTTCGCCGAGCACTTGGGGCAACTCCTTGGAGCATTAGAGGCCAAGTCCTTTTTGAGTCTGTATTTTTAACACTCATCGCTGGTATGGCCGGCATTGCTTTTGCAACAGGAATTCTAGTTATTATTAATTTTGTATTACCTGAAGGTGGCGATATACCATTTGCTAATCCTAGCGTTGATTTACCAACCGTTATTATTGCTTTATTGATATTAATTATTGCGGGATTATTAGCAGGATTTATTCCAGCCCAAAATGCCATTAAAGTAAAACCTGTTGATGCCTTAAGAACTGAATAAAAACCAAAAGACCTAATAATAAATAAAATGAAAAAAGTAGTTACCATTATTGTTCTAATAATCATTGTTGCGCTTTTTGGCGGATCATTGTATTATTTATATCAAAAAAATCAAGAAAGCCCAGAAGTTTTTAAAACAGAACAACCAACTAATGAAACCATTATTAGAAAAACAGTGGCTACAGGAACTTTAACACCTCGTGAAGAAGTAGACGTAAAGCCAAATATTTCAGGAATTGTAGATCAACTAATGGTAAAACCAGGTGATACAGTTGAAGTTGGTGATTTAATTGCACAGCTTAAAGTTGTTCCAAGTATCAATAACTTAAACTCAGCTAAAAACCAATTACGTCAGGCTCAAATTAATTTAGAAAATCAAGAAAAAATTTATAAGCGCCAAAAAGAATTGTTTGATAAAAGCGTTATTTCTGCAAACGATTATGACCTAGCTAAAAATAGTTATGACAACGCTAAGCTTGAGGTTACTTTTGCTCAGGAAAATCTAGAAATCATTAAAACAGGTACAAGTAAAGATGCCGGAAATGCTGCAACCACAGAGATTAAAGCACGTATTACTGGGATGATACTTGATGTTCCTGTTGAAGTTGGAGACCAAGTTATTGAAGCTAACAACTTTAATGAAGGGACTACAATTGCAACTATTGCCAAAGTAGACGACATGATTTTTGAAGGAAAAGTAGACGAGTCTGAAGTCGGTAAAATTGAAGAAGACCTTCCATTAGAAATTAAAGTTGGTGCTATCGAAAATACTACATTTGATGCTGTTTTAGACTATATCGCTCCACAAGGTGTTGAAGAAAATGGTGCTGTTCAATTTGAAATTGAAGGAAGCTTAAAAGATACTCAAGGTATTTTTATACGTGCTGGCTTAAGTGCAAATGCATCAATTATTCTTGAAAAAGCTGAAGATGTACTTGCTATAAAAGAAGCCTTAGTACAATTTGATAAGGAAACTAAAGCCCCTTTTGTTGAGGTTGAAACGGGTGATCAAGAATTTGAACGTCGTGACATTGAGTTAGGATTAAGTGATGGTATAAATGTTCAAGTATTATCTGGTATAGATAAAGATGACAAAATTAAGGTTTGGAACAAGGTTCAAGAACCTATGGCACAAAACCCAAGAAGAAGATAACAAATTTTGAAACTGAAGTTTATGAAACTAATATATAGTCTTGCTTTTGTGTTAGGCTTTAGCTTATTAAGTACACAAGCATTTGCCCAAGAACAACCTGAAGAATGGACGCTAGAAGCCTGTATTGCCTACGCTATAGAAAATAATATTTCGGTAAAGCAATCTGAACTTGACCTTGAAAATGCTGATATCAGTAAACGTGAAGCCATTGGTAATTACTTACCTTCTTTAAATGGAAATATCAGCAATTCATGGAATTCAGGTTTAACCCAAAACGTTACAACTGGTGTTTTAGAAAACCAAGTCACACGAAACTTTTCTCTAAGCACCACAGCAGGAATTACAATTTTTGATGGCCTGCGTAACTTAAAACAATTACAGCGCGCAAAGCTTGAACGTCTTTCTGCTCAATACGCCTTAAACCAAATGAAAGATAACATATCGCTTAATGTGGCCAATGCTTATCTTCAAATATTAGTGAGTAAACAACAATTAGACGTTTTATTAGAGCAAAATCTTGTAACGCAACTTCAAATTGATCAAATAAAAAAACAAGTTGAAGCAGGAACTTTACCCGAAGGCGACTTATATGAAATTGAAGCCACTAATGCGAATGAACAACAACAAATTCAAATCGCTAAGAATGATGTTAGAATTTCGAAAATAAATTTAGCTCAACTTTTATTATTGGAAGATTATCAAAACTTCAATATTGCCGATGATGACTATGAAATTCCGGTGACAGACATTCTATCTAAAACGCCTGAAACAATTATTGCAGAGGCTGAAAAAGAACGTTACGAAGTAAAATTAGCAGAACAAAATTTAGCACTCGCCGATAAAGATGTTGAAATTGCTAAAACTCAACTTTACCCAACTTTATCTGGTTTTTTAAATTATAATACAAGGGAATCAGACCGTCGTAGAACTGTTTCTGCTGGAATAGACCCTAATAATCCGACTCAGCAAATTGGTGTCGTTGAAGGCACAAACCAAGCTGTAGTAGCCCCAAATTTTGCTGTAGAAAGTATTGCTCCTCGAGACTTTATTGATCAACTTTGGAGAAATGATGGTTTATCATATGGGCTTCAATTAAACGTTCCTATTTTTAACGGACTACAAACTAGAAACACCATTGAACGCCGAAAAGTGAATGCAAAACGAGCTGAATTTCAATTAGAGCAAGCTAAATTAGATTTAGAGTCTAATGTATATCAAGTTTATGTTGATGCTCAAGGTGCTGCTAAAACTTATGAGGCTGCTCAAAAATCTGTCGATGCACAACGCATTGCTTATAATTATGCAAAAGAGCGTTATGATGTTGGTGTTTCTAACGCGTTTGATTTAAGTCAATCTAAGTTTAGGCTTACTAATGCAGAGAATAATCTAATCAATGCTAAATACGATTTCATTTTTAGATTAAAAGTTTTAGAGCTATACTTCGGTATTAGAGTAGTTGATTATAATTAAGCAATTTTGAGTTATATACTTTGCATAGAAACGGCAACAACTAACTGTTCTGTAAGCTTAGGTTTCGGAGAGAAGCTGCTAGAGGTAAAAGAATTGAATAGCAAAAATTATTCGCATGCAGAACAGTTGCACCCGTTTATACATAGCTTACTTTCTAATCATGGTATCACAGTAAAAAAGCTTTCAGCAGTTGCGGTTAGTGAAGGTCCTGGTTCTTATACAGGTTTACGCATTGGTGTTTCAGCAGCAAAAGGAATTGCTTATGCAGCAGAAATTCCATTAATTGCGACATCAACTTTACAAAGTTTAGCTTTACAGGTAAAACCCAAATCAACTTCAGATTTAATTGTACCAATGTTAGATGCACGCCGAATGGAAGTTTATACGCAGAGTTTTGCATCTGATTATAAAGCAATAACTTCAGTCGAAGCTAAAATTCTTGACGTTCATTCATTTTCAACTGAAGCCCACAAACGCCATATTCATTTTATTGGTGATGGTGTTGAAAAATTTGCTGAAATATCTTCTTTAACTAATAATGTTAGTTTTATAACGCAAAAACTTCCATCGGCAAGAGAGCAATTTCAACTTGCACGACAGAAGTTTTTAGCGAAAAATTTTGAAGATACGGCTTATTTTGTACCGTATTATTTAAAAGACTTTATTCCAGGATAAACTAAATTGAATTATAATAAGCAATTACACGTCTTAATTGATTTTCAACTTCCTTATCAGATCCTCTAAACTTAAAGTTATTTTCCTTTATGTAATCTTTAACCATATCTTGTTTTTCACCAAAGAAAGAGTCAAGAATGCGGCGTTTGTGGGCTTCTATTTTAATAAAGCTTCGACCACCATCTTTACTGATGTAATAATCAAATTTTGTTTCAAGTTTAGCAGGCTTGTCAGTATCATAAGTGCTAGTCGCTTTTTTGGGCGGCGTATATAATTGGTGATAGTTTTTTAGCAATAATGCTTCCTTACCTTCTTCACTTAAAATTGCCATATAACCGTTGTCAGAACCGCCTTTAAATACAGAACTACTGTTAAATAACTGAAACACTTCGCCGTCTATAACATACTTGTATTGGTTAAATCTTTCAAGCGATTTAACATTATCACTTGATATATTTTCTTTAATTTGAATTTGACCCTTATAGATGTTATATCTTAAAAAGGCATCAAAGCTTTGATTTTTCTTTGTGTCAATTACTTTTCCTTTTACAAATTCATCTTTTAAGTAAGGTGAACCATCGACATTGTCTAAGTTAATGCTTCCATATCTTGTATTGATATTATTATAAACATTAATATCTTGTAATCTTTTTGGATCAAAATTACTTGTGATTTGTGATTGCGCACTAAATGCAAATGACAATATTGTCATCGCAATAATGTTAGTTTTTAAATTCATCTTCATAGCTTATTCATTTTTGTTCATATTATATAAATGCACATCACGCTGAGGGAATGGAAATGATATGCCTTCGTTTTCTAAATCAACCTTTAATTTCTCTATAAAATCAAAGTGTAGCCCCCAAAAATCTTCATTTTTAGCCCAATAACGAACTGATAAATCAACAGAATTATCGCCAAGTCCACCAACAAAAACAACAGGTGCAGGATCTTTTAAAGTTCTATCATCATTACTAAGGATATTAAGTAAAACTTCTCTAGCTTTTTTAATATCACTATCATACGAAATACCTACGGTAACAACATCTCTTCTTGATGATTCATGGCTATAATTAGTTACCTTGTTATTAGATAGCTGTCCATTAGGAATCACAATTCGTTGATTATTTACAGTTGTTAAATAAGTATAGAATATAGATATATCAGAAACTGTGCCAGATTCTCCTTGCGCGTCTATAAAATCACCTACTTTAAAGGGTTTGAGCATAATAATCAAGACGCCACCAGCAAAATTAGATAGAGAACCTTGTAATGCTAAACCAATCGCTAAACCTGCTGCTGCTAGTATAGCCGCAAATGAGGTAGTTTCTACGCCTAGTTTAGAGATGACAAAAATAAAGAGTAATATCTTTAAGACTACGCTTAAAATGCTCAACGCAAAACCTCTAACACCTGGATCTACTTCACGTTTTTCCATTATTTTCTTGATTCTTCCCATGACTAGCTTAATAAGCCACAAGCCAAGAATTAAAATAACTAATGCGCCAATAATGCTTGGTAAATAACCAATTAAAGTATCTAAGCCGTGCTTGGCTAAACTTGTTAAATTTTCTACTGAATTGTTCATAAGTGTTAGGTTGTTGTTTATAATGCTTAAATATATAATAATAAAATTATGAAATTATCATTCCATTGCCAAAATTATTTTCGATGTTCACAAAACTAAGCTTGCCTTTAGCATCAGTTGCCATTAAAATCATACCTTCACTTAATGTCCCACGAAGCTTAATGGGTTTTAAGTTAACAACAACCGAAACTTTCTTACCGATGATGTCTTCTGGCTTAAAGTGTTCAGCTATGCCTGAAACAATAGTTCGCTGGTCTATACCTGTATCTACTTTTAATGCAAGTAACTTTTTAGCTTTTGGCATTTTTTCTGCAGAAAGAATGGTAGCTGTTCTGATATCTAATTTAGAAAAATCGTCAAAACTAACTTCTTCTTTTTGCGGCTCAATTTCTGAATTGCCCAATTGATTGTCTTGCTTGGTTTGTCTTAATTTATCTAGTTGACGTTGGATAGCATCGTCTTCAACTTTTGTAAACAATAATTCAGCGGAATTGATTTGATGATTAGTTGGAATTAATTCATCTAGGCTTGAAATAAGATTCCAATTTAATTTATTTTCAAGTGTATCAAGACTCAACATGTTTTTTAACTTAGTTGAAGTAAATGGTAAAAATGGTTCTGAAATAATGCTTAAACCAGCAGCTATTTGAAGTGCTACATACATGATGCTTTGTGTGCGCTCAGGATTGGTTTTTTGAAGTTTCCATGGTTCTTCATCAGCCAAATATTTATTGCCAAGTCTTGCAATGTTCATCATTTTAGCTTGGGCTTCTCTAAAGCGGTAAAGTTCAATTGATTCAGAAATACCTTGAGTCGATTCCTTTAGTGTTTTTAAAGTGTCTAAATCAACCTTTGTTAATTCGCCCTTTTCAGGAACTTGACCTTGGTAATATTTATTGGTTAATACCACTACACGATTAATGAAATTCCCAAAAATACCAACTAATTCGCTGTTATTACGGGTTTGAAAGTCTTTCCATGTAAAGTCATTATCTTTAGTTTCGGGTGCATTAGCCGTTAAGGCATATCGCAAAACATCCTGCTGATTTGGGAAATCATCAAGGTATTCATGTAGCCAAACTGCCCAGTTTTTTGAGGTTGATAGCTTTTGGCCTTCTAGATTTAAAAATTCGTTAGATGGTACATTATCTGGTAAAATATAGTCGCCATGAGCCTTTAGCATTACAGGAAAAATAATACAATGAAATACAATATTGTCTTTACCAATAAAATGAACGAGTTTAGTATCTTGGTCTTTCCAATAAGGTTCCCATTCTTTTTGCTCACGTTTTGCCCATTCTTTTGTAGATGAAATATAGCCTATCGGTGCATCAAACCAAACGTAAAGCACTTTGCCATCTGCATTTTTAACAGGAACAGGAATACCCCAATCTAAATCGCGCGTTACAGCTCTGGGTCTTAAGCCATCGTCAATCCAAGATTTACATTGACCATAAACATTTGGCTTCCAGTCATTTTTATGGTCATTTAAAATCCACTGCTTCAACCAATCATTATATTGGTCTAATGGTAAAAACCAGTGTTTGGTTTCTTTTAAGGTTGGTGTGTTTCCTGTGATAGCAGATTTAGGCTGAATTAAATCAGTCGCGTTTAAAGAGCTTCCGCATTTTTCACATTGATCACCATAAGCTTCTTCATTTCCGCATTTTGGACAAGTACCTGTAACAAACCGATCGGCTAAAAACTGCTTGGCTTCAGCATCGTAGAGTTGCTCTGTAGTTTCCTCAATAAACTTATCATTTTCATAAAGTGTTTTAAAAAACTCTGAAGCTGTTTCATGATGAACTTCAGCTGAAGTTCTTGAATAGTTATCAAATTGAATTCCGAAGTCTTCAAATGATTTTTTGATGATTGTATTGTAACGGTCTACCACTTGCTGTGGTGTAATGCCTTCTTTTTTTGCTTTTATCGTAATAGGAACGCCGTGCTCATCGCTGCCGCAAACAAAGACCACATCTTTTTCGTTTAATTTAAGGTAGCGTGTGTAAATATCGGCAGGAATGTAAACACCAGCTAAATGGCCAATATGTATTGGGCCATTGGTATAAGGTAAAGCTGCTGTAATGGTATAACGTTTTGGGTTCTTCATGATTATTTATCCGTTTACTAATAGCGCAAAGGTAATTAAACATGATTACATTATATATGAGGAATAATACCTAAATGCATAGAGATTATTTACTAGTTTTGTGAAGTCGTGTACAAAATAGAGATGTGAAAACAACATTAAATACATTTACTTTAATTTTAACCTTAATAATTAGCTTAAATCTTTATGCTCAAATCAGCAATAATGATAAACAAGTTAGTCTTGAAAAATCTATTAACGGATTTCAAACAGGCTTTTTAGGTATTTGGCTTTATAATGAAAGTCGATTATCTCATACATTCGCTTTAAGAAGTCAAATAGGGATTGACTTTAGGTTAGAAGGTGTTGGTCAGTTTGAATCAGTTGGACCAAACGATGATTTTTACGGGATTTTACATTTAAGCTTAGCCCCGAGATGGTATTATAATTTAAAGAATCGATTTAATAAAGCGAAAAGCGTTAAACGTAACAGCGGAAACTTTATAGAATTGTTTGTGGTTGGTAATTTTGAAAATTTATCATTTACTAATAATGAAAGAATTAGAAGTTTAGACCAAATTAAATTTATACCAAAATGGGGTATAAGACGTACAGTTGGTAAACATTTTGTCTATGAAGCCGGAATAGGTTTTGGTTATGAGTACTACCTTAATGAAACTTCAAGATCTGTTGGTATTTTTGGCTCAGGTTCAAAAGGGAATTTTTCAGCTGACATTCATTTACGGATAGGTTTAGATTTGTAAGATTTCCCTATTTTAGTAAATCAAATTGAATCATGTTAAAACCACCACAACTAAATAAAGGTGATAAAGTTGCCATTATAGCGACGGCGCGAAAAGTGGCCTTAGCAGATTTACAACCGGCAATACTGTTGTTAGAATCTTGGGGATTTCAATCCGTAATTGGCACAAGTATTGGTTTAGAACAAGATCAGTTTGCCGGAAGTGATCAAGCACGTGCAGCCGATTTACAAACACAAATTAATAATCCCGAAATAAAAGCAATTTGGTGTGCTAAAGGTGGTTATGGTAGCGTTCGTATTTTAGATTTAGTCGATTTTTCTGTGCTGTTAACTCAGCCTAAGTGGCTCATTGGTTATAGCGATGTCACCGCTATACATGCGCATTTAAATCGATTGGGCGTCATGAGTATGCATGGCCAAATGGCTGTTGGTGTAGACCAAAAATCAGCCGAAAGTATACAAAGTTTAGAGCAACTTTTAAAAGGCGAAGCGCTAGCTTATAAATTTGAATCGAGTCACTTCAACCGAAACGGTAAAGCTAAAGGAAAGCTCATCGGTGGTAATTTATCGGTCATTTATTCTTTATGTGGCAGTAATTCAGCACTAATTCCCGAAAATTCCATCTTGGTTTTAGAAGATTTAGATGAATATCTATACCATATAGACCGAATGATGCAAAACTTGAAACGCAATGGCTATTTTAATCAACTAAGCGCTTTAATAATTGGTGGAATGACTGAAATGAATGACAATTCAATACCTTTTGGCCAATCTGCTGAAGAAATTATTACTGAAGCGGTAGCTAAATTTAATTTTCCGGTTTGTTTTAACTTTCCTTGTGGCCACATTATTAATAATCAAACTTTTATTCACGGTCACCCCGTTTCGGTTGAAGTGACCGATGAAGTAAGTAAAATCTCTTATATGTAATGGCTGCACATAATGATTTAGGCAAACAGGGTGAAAAAGAGGCCGTAGAATTATTGTTAAAAAAAGGCTACAAAATTTTAGAAACGAATTATACTTTTCAAAAAGCCGAAATAGATATTATTGCCAAAACTACTACTGAATTGGTAGTTGTAGAAGTAAAAACCCGAAGCACGCCTGATTTTGGTGATCCTCAAGATTTTGTAAAACCTGCACAAATCAAAAGACTCGTTAATGCAATAGACCACTACATTCAACAAAACGATATTGATTTAGAGGTGCGATTTGATATTATTGCCATTATTAAAAATAGACTAGGAAAACGCATTGAGCATCTCGAAGATGCGTTTTACTTTTTTTAGCATAACTTAAACACTTGTATTGCCTTGTATTTCATAACTTTAAATAAAAAATGAAATCTAAAGGTATCTTTTTGTTGGCGCTATCAACCTTAATTTTAATTACAGTTACAATTTTTGCAAGTATGAACTTGGCATTTTCGTGGGTGTTTTACTTAACCTTAATTGGCCAGGTTGTGTTAATATTTGCCGTTTA
This sequence comes from Psychroflexus salarius, assembly GCF_900129035.1. GTDB lineage: Bacteria > Bacteroidota > Bacteroidia > Flavobacteriales > Flavobacteriaceae > Psychroflexus > Psychroflexus salarius. The sequence continues at coordinate 224,396 of NZ_FQTW01000003.1, forward strand.
TCATGTGTTAACTGATAATTATACAACCGAAAAAGTGTTTAATGATTGGTATGAAGACCGACCAGATTTGTCTAAATAAAAAAGCTGTCTAGAGTTAGACAGCTTTTGTGGAGAATATCGGAGTCGAACCGATGACCTCTACGCTGCCAGCGTAGCGCTCTAGCCAGCTGAGCTAATCCCCCAATTCTAAAAGATGAGACAAATATAAATGTATTGGTTAAAAATGAGTCTAAAAATTATAAAAAGTTTAGGGATTAAATACGTTTTTAAAAACTAAATGTTTGAGAATATCGCCCCGAAGCTTCGGGGGAACCGATGACCTCTACGCTGCCAGCGTAGCGCTCTAGCCAGCTGAGCTAATCCCCCAAATTTTATTATTGACAAATATAAGTTTATTGATTAAAAGTTAGAATTAATTTTGATAAATAATTGATAAGCTTTAAATTCAATTTATATCAGTTGTTAATATTGCACTGAAATAGAAGTAAGTTTAATTGATTTAAACTATTCAATAAATTTCAATTTTTTAGTTAATTCAAGAGTTAAATTTTACACCACAAAAAGAAGTTTACAAGTCTAAAGTTAGCCTTAAAACGCTAAATTTTAGCAATAACTTAAATAAAGCTACCATATAAAATGTGAGAATTTTTCATTTTATTTACTTTTACGTTCAAATTCAATTAAATGGAAGATTTTTGGTTATATTTTAAATTAGGCTTTAATCATGTTTTAGATGCTACTGCCTATGATCATGTTTTATTTATCGCCGTTTTAGTGGCAGCCTATTCCCTAAAGCAATGGAAACGCATACTAGCATTGGTAAGCTTATTTACCGTCGGTCATTGTTTGTCTTTAGCTTTAGCGGCTTTTGATATTTTACATTTTGATAAAGCAATAATTGAATTTCTAATTCCTTTGAGTATTGTATTAACTGCCATCTTCAATTTATTTACAGCAGGTAAAGATACTGGTGGAACAAAATCTGCTGTTTTATATATTATTACCTTATTTTTTGGCTTAGTGCATGGTTTTGGCTTTTCGACTTACTTCAATATGTTATCTGAAGGCGCGTCTGATATTGCCTTAATGCTTCTTGAATTTGCTTTAGGCATTGAAGCGTCTCAACTGGTTGTAGTGCTAGTTATTTTAATTTTATCTGGTATTTTTCAAACACTTTTACGCTTTTCAAAACGCGATTGGGTGTTAATTATATCATCGGTTGTATTAGGACTTAGTCTACCTTTATTGTTTGATAATTGGATTTTTTAATTGATGTTTATGACCGATGCCAAACAGCATAAATTCGATAAAGCTTATTTAAGAATAGCTCGTGAATGGGGTAAGCTATCGCATTGTGAAAGGAAAAAAGTGGGTGCAATTATTGTTAAAGAACGCATGATTATTTCAGACGGCTACAATGGCACACCTACTGGTTTTGAAAATTACTGTGAAGATGATGAAGGTTACACCAAATGGTATGTTTTACATGCTGAAGCTAACGCTATTTTAAAAGTGGCAGGATCAACACAATCTTGCCGAGGTGCAACACTTTACATTACCTTGTCGCCATGTAAAGAATGTAGTAAATTAATTCATCAAGCAGGTATCACTCGTGTGGTATATCAAAATGCTTATAAAGACAATGCTGGTCTTAATTTTTTAAAAAAAGCTGGTGTAGACATTAAACAAGTTAGTAATTTAGAAGAATCGATTTAAAAAAGAATAGCATTAATGAATAATTCAACTAAAATTTACTTACCCATAATTATAGCAATAGCTGTTGTTAGTGGCATGTATCTTGGTCAATGGTTGAATTACCCAGAAAAAGCGGCATCTACTTCAGCCAACCAAAAGTTTTCTCGCTTCATTAATTATATAGACCAGTCTTATGTTGATGAGGTCAACACAGATAGCTTAGTTGAAGTCAGTCTTCAGTCGATATTAAAACAATTAGACCCACATTCAACCTATATTTCGAGCCTAAATTACGATCAAGTTCAAGCTGAAATGCGAGGCGACTTTGTAGGCATTGGCATTAGTTTTTTTACCATAAATGATACTATTGCAGTTATTAATACCATTCCTGATGGGCCAAGCGATCTCGCGGGTATTTTGCCAGGAGATAGAATTGTTTCAGCTAATAATAAAAATCTAATTACCAGCACGACAGATTCTATCTTTAGCGTTTTAAAAGGCAAACCTAATACTCAGGTTAATTTAAAGGTGAAAAGAGCTAATCAAAAGCGTTTGTTAGATTTTAGTTTGATGCGAAAACGTGTACCCTTAAAAAGCGTTGATGCGGGTTTTATGCTTAACGACAGTTTAGGTTACATTAAACTTAATCGCTTTTCAGAAACTACCTATAGTGAATTTAAAGCAAAACTTAATCAACTTCAACCTAAAAACCCTAAGGGAATTATTATAGACTTGCGCAATAATGGTGGTGGCTACATGAAAGAGGCAACAGATATTTTAGATGAATTTCTCAGCGATGAAACCTTGATGGTATTTACAAAAAATAAAGATGGTCAAGTTAATAAACGTTTTGCAACATCTTCTGGAGCCTTTGAAGATACAAATGTTTATGTGTTGATTAATGAAAAAACAGCTTCCGCGAGCGAAGTAATTGCCGGAGCCATTCAAGACAACGATCGCGGTTTAATTATTGGTCGTCGATCTTTTGGTAAAGGTTTAGTGCAACGCGAAATGAAGCTTGGTGATGGTAGCGCCTTAAGATTAACTGTAGCACGTTATTATACGCCAACTGGTCGTTCAATTCAACGACCTTATGATGCAGGTACTGATGATTATTATGACGATTACCAAAGTCGCTACGTCAATGGTGAAATGAAGTTTAAAGATAGCATGAGTGTTAATAAAAATCTTCAATATAAAACCCCAAAGGGTAAAATTGTTTATGGCGGCGGTGGAATTATTCCTGACGTTTTTGTCCCAATAAAAGACACTCAAACTGAAAAAGACATCAAATTTATGTTTGAAGGTGGCGTCATGTCTCGTTTTATGTTCAATCAGTTAGATCAACACCGAGATTATTATAATGCCTTATCAGAAAACGAATTTTTGTCGAGTGATTTAATTACTTACAAAATGATTGAAGATTTCGAAAATTATTTAGGCGACTTTAGTATGAGTTATGATTTTGATAGCAGCATCAAACAGCTAAAAATCTACCTTAAAGCTACCATGGCGCAACAATTATTCGACGATAATTTAGCTAATCAAATTATTGCAGATCATGACTTGATGATAAAAAGGCTATTACAACTAAAATCTAATTAGAATCTTCTTCGTACTTCTTTTTTAAATTCTGAGATAAGCGCAAAATTATCAACAAAATAATAGCGGCTAAAGCTATAAATGCAGCTATAACTGAATCAAAACTACGGCCTGTTAAAGGCGAGGAATAATCAATAATAACCAAATTGTAGATTAAAAAGCCCAATGCAAAAACCAATAAAAATCGAATAAAAAACGTCATAAATCTTAAAATAAATCTTGAATATTTGCAGCAAATAATTTAACCGCAATCGCTAACAAAATTACACCAAATATTTTACGAATTACGCTAATTCCTTGTTGACCTAATAATTTTTCAATTTTTTTAGATGATTTTAAGACGATATAAACAATAATCACGTTTATAATAATAGCAACAATAATATTTGGCGTTGCAAATTCAGACTTTAACGATAAAATTGAAGTCATTGTTCCTGCACCTGCCACTAACGGAAATGCTAATGGCACAATGGCAGCTGTTTCTGGTGCATCATCTTTATAAAGTTGTATACCTAGAATCATTTCAATAGCCAAAAAGAATATAATAAAAGCACCTGCAACCGCAAATGAGTTAACATCAATGCCGATTAAACTTAAAATGGTTTCACCAATAAATAGAAATAAAACCATTAGGATCGCAGCTACAACAGAAGCTTTTTCGCTCTGAATGTGACCAACTTTTTTTCGTAAATCTACAATGATGGGAATACTCCCAATAATATCAATCACAGCAAATAAAATCATCCCTGCTGTGAAAATTTCTTTAAAATCAAACAAGCCTAACATTTTAAAATTTTTTGCAAAAGTAATTCTAGAAATTTGAAATGGCATCAATTTAAAGGCACTTTTTCTTTTAATAAATGGTTAAATTTGCGGCATGATTCAAATCGGAAAAACACTCATTTCAGAAGCTATTATCGATACAGAGTTTACCTGTAATTTATCAGCTTGTAAAGGTGAATGTTGTGTGGCTGGTGATGCTGGAGCGCCTTTAGAAGAAAAAGAACTCGCAATTTTAGAGGACATTTATCCAAAAGTAAAACCTTATTTGCGCGAAGAAGGAATTGCGGCTATCGAAGCTCAAGGCACACATGTGATGTCAGATTTTAACGAACCTGAAACACCTTTAGTCAATGGTGCCGAATGTGCTTATGTAACTTTTTCAAAAGACGGTATGGCTTTATGTGGTATAGAAAAAGCTTACCGCGATGGTAAAATTGACTTCAAAAAACCAGTATCTTGTGAACTCTACCCAATTCGAGTACAAAAATTATCTGAACTTGAAGCCGTCAATTATGATAAGTGGTCTATTTGTGATGCAGCTTGTAGTTTGGGCCAAGAATTAGAAGTGCCTGTATATAAATTCACCAAAAATGCGCTAATTAGAAAATTTGGTCAAGATTGGTATGAAGCCCTAGAAAAAGTTGTTTTAAAACTCGAAAACGAGTAGCTTCTTTTTAATCTACTTGTCTACTTTTTAAGTTTAAAAACTTCAACAAATATTAAATTTTTAGGGTAGTAATTTCAAATAGCTTGAATACACTAAGCTTTTCAGATTGTTAATAACTTTGTTGATAACCTCTGCTCAAATCATAGCAAAAAAGCAAACTTATTTTTGATATTTGTTAGCACACTTTTTCAAAAAAACAAACATCAAAATCACTTAGTTATGGCTCAGGTTGAACCTATTTTAGAAGAAAATGAAAACAGATTTGTACTATTTCCTATTAAACATCACGATATATGGGAGTGGTATAAAAAATGTGAAGCAAGCTTTTGGACAGCTGAAGAAATAGATCTCCACCAAGATATTAGCGATTGGAAAAATAAATTAAATAAAGACGAGCAATATTTCATCAAACACATCTTAGCTTTCTTTGCGGCTTCAGATGGTATTGTTAATGAAAACCTTGCCGAAAATTTTGTTAATGAAGTTCAATATACTGAAGCTAAATTTTTCTATGGTTTTCAAATTATGATGGAAAATATCCATTCTGAAACTTACTCGTTATTAATTGATACTTATGTTGATAATGACGCCGAAAAAGACCAATTGTTCAAAGCGATTGAAAACTTCCCAGCCATTAAGAAAAAAGCAGATTGGGCTTTAAAATGGATTGAATCAGATTCTTTTGCCGAGCGTTTAATTGCATTTGCCGCTGTTGAAGGAATTTTCTTTTCAGGTGCATTTTGTTCGATTTTCTGGCTCAAAAAACGTGGCTTAATGCCAGGACTAACGTTCTCTAACGAATTGATTTCACGTGATGAAGGTGTGCATTGTGATTTTGCGGTACACTTACATAATCACCACTTAGTCAATAAAGTGCCAAAAGAACGCATTAAAGCAATTATTGTGGATGCACTTAATATCGAACGTGAGTTTATTACAGAATCACTTCCAGTCAGTTTAATTGGTATGAATGCTAATTTAATGACGCAATACCTCGAATTTGTCACAGACCGCCTTTTAGTCGAACTTGGTTGTGAAAAAGAATATGGAACTTCAAATCCGTTTGACTTTATGGATATGATTTCACTTCAAGGTAAAACCAACTTTTTTGAAAAACGTGTTGGCGAATATCAAAAAGCTGGTGTGATGTCTAAAAACAAAGAAGAAGATAACCAAATTAGCTTTGATGCTGATTTCTAAATATAGAGTTGAATCAGTTTAACTCAACAAAAACACAAAACGCATGTATGTAATTAAAAGAAACGGACAAAAAGAACCGGTAATGTTCGATAAAATTACCGCTAGAATTAGAAAATTATGCTATGGCCTTAACCCATTAGTCGAACCAACCAAAGTTGCTATGCGTGTTATTGAAGGTTTGTATGATGGCGTAACCACAAGCGAACTCGATAATTTAGCGGCTGAGGTGGCTGCAACTATGACGGTCTCACATCCAGATTATGCGCATCTTGCAGCTAGAATTTCGGTGTCTAACCTTCATAAAAATACCAAGAAGACCTTTAGTGAGGTCATGACAGATTTATACGAGTATGTTAATCCGCGTACAGGAAAAAAAGCACCACTATTAGCCGATGACGTTTTTGAAATTATTCAAGCGAATAAAGATTTTTTCGATTCTAGAATTATCTACAGCCGTGATTTTAATTACGATTACTTCGGATTTAAAACACTTGAACGCTCGTACTTGTTGAAGTTAGATGGTAAAATTGCTGAGCGCCCACAACACATGTTAATGCGTGTTTCTATTGGTATTCATAAAGAAGACTTAGAGGCAGCGGTTGAAACTTATGAGTTGATGTCTAAAAAGTACTTTACACATGCAACACCAACCTTATTTAATTCAGGAACCCCAAAACCTCAAATGTCGTCTTGCTTTTTATTAACTACTAAAGAAGATAGCATAGACGGTATTTATGATACCTTAAAACAAACCGCTAAAATTTCTCAATCCGCTGGCGGTATAGGTTTGTCTATACATAATATTCGTGCAACAGGTTCTTATATTGCGGGAACCAACGGAACTTCTAATGGTATCGTGCCAATGTTACGTGTGTTTAACGATACAGCGCGCTACGTAGATCAAGGTGGCGGTAAACGAAAAGGTTCATTTGCCATCTATTTAGAGCCTTGGCATGCCGATATTTTCACCTTTTTAGATTTGAAAAAAAACCATGGTGCTGAAGAAATGAGAGCACGTGACTTGTTTTATGCCATGTGGATTCCTGACTTATTTATGAAACGTGTTGAAGAAAATGGCGAGTGGACACTGATGTGCCCGAATGAATGCCCTAACTTATTCAATATGCACGGTGAAGAGTTTGAAGAAACTTATTTAAAGTACGAAGCTGAAGGTCGCGGCAGACGTACCATTAGAGCACGTGAACTTTGGGAAAAAATACTCGAATCGCAAATCGAAACAGGTACGCCTTACATGCTGTATAAAGATGCAGCCAACCGTAAGTCGAACCAAAAGAATTTAGGGACTATTCGATCTTCAAATCTGTGTACTGAAATTCTAGAATATACGAGTCCCGATGAAGTTGCCGTTTGTAATTTGGCGTCTATCGCACTACCAATGTTTGTAAAAAATGGCGAATTTGATCATAACGAATTGTACAAAATCACCAAACGCGTGATTAAAAACTTAAATAAAGTCATCGATCGTAATTACTATCCTGTTAAAGAAGCCGAAAACTCTAACATGCGCCACAGACCAGTTGGTCTAGGCGTGCAAGGTTTAGCCGATGCGTTTATTCAATTAAGATTACCATTTACTTCAGACGAAGCAAAACAACTTAATCAAGAAATCTTTGAGACGCTATATTTCGGTGCGGTTGAAGCTTCTATGGAGTTAGCCAAAGAAGAAGGTCCATATTCAACCTATGAGGGTTCACCAATAAGCCAAGGTGAATTTCAATATAACCTTTGGGGCTTAAAAGATGCTGACTTAAGCGGTCGTTGGGATTGGGCAAAACTCAGAGAAAAAGTTCAAGAAAACGGCGTGCGTAATTCATTATTACTAGCACCAATGCCTACAGCATCGACTTCTCAAATTTTAGGAAATAATGAAGCTTTTGAACCTTACACCTCAAATATTTACACCAGACGTGTCCTTTCTGGCGAATTTATTGTGGTGAACAAACACCTTTTAAAAGATTTGGTGGCAAGAGATTTATGGAATGATGAGGTAAAAGATGCGATTATGCGTGCCAATGGTTCAGTTCAAGGCATTGATATTATTCCTGATGATATTAAAGAACTCTATAAAACCGTTTGGGAACTGTCTATGAAAGATATTATAGATATGTCGCGCCAACGCGGTTACTTTATAGATCAATCGCAATCGCTTAACTTATTTATGGAAGGTGCAACGATGGCAAAATTAACCTCAATGCATTTCTATGCTTGGAAAAGCGGCTTAAAAACAGGCATGTACTACCTCAGAACAAAATCGGCGGTAGATGCCATTAAGTTTACCCTTAAAAACGATAAGAAAAAAGATAACCAGCCAAGTGAAGCGGCAGCAAAAGCGGCACAAAAGTTTGAGGCTCAAAAGCAAGAAACGAAGCTTGCTACAGATGATTCTTCTTTATCTCCAGAAGAACTAAAAGCTTTAATTCAGCAATCAAAAGAGTCTGAAGGTGACGACTGTTTAATGTGTGGTTCATAATTTAATAACTGTATCAATTTTTAAAAAGCCCGCCAATTGGCGGGCTTTTTTGTTTCAAGATAAAAGCACTCTTTTAATATTGAAAATAGAAGGCGCCTGAATTGTTAAAAAAGTCTTAACAAAACACCAAAAACATAACCTTATCGAGTAAATCATCTGTTTTTGCCTTAAAAAGTACGGATTATGCTTACTTTTTTTACGGATTTTGCCTACCGCAAGTTAAAAACAAGTCTCTATTTTAGCCCTATATTAATTTTAAAAACTAATTTTATGAAACTTTTTCAGAATGCACTTATTATGATTTTTCTTTTTGCTTTTTTTGGCTGCGAAGACCAATCGAATTTTTTAAAACCTAATGTCTACACTTATAATTTTGAGCCAGTGGTATTAATAAAGAAAGGACAACAATCTAATTTCACTAAAAATACTAATAACGATAGTTTGGTTTTAAGTTCTGTTTTAACATCTAACATCAAAATTCCTCAAGACATACTAAATTCTACCAATGAAAGTCAAATTGAAAATTTCTTTCTGAACCATAAAAACATTTTTAATGGAGAACTTACTTTTTACTTTAATGATATTGCTGATAAATCTTTTGAAATCAACTTAAATGGAGAGAATCAAAACGATGCAATTCATCTTAAAAACACAGAATACCCAGGCAGAGATGAATGTTCATATGAAGGTATAAGGCAGTGTGTTCGATATAATATATATGAAGGAATGAACACAATGGGTAAATTAATATGTGCAGCAGCAGGGATGAATTGCATAGCAGAAGAAGCTGCGCAATGCGCTTCAAAAAATTGTTTAGATGATACACCGCCAAATCAAGCAGAATAAATTTTAATGTGATGAAATATATTTTAAACCCATTTGTAAAAATTATAGATATAAAAGGCCGAGCTTCACAAAAAGAGTTTTGGATATATCAAGCTTTTTTTATCTTTTTTATCGGTCCATTAATCGGGTTTCTAAGAGGCCTTGATTCACTAAACGATACTAATGCCTTGATCATCAGGCTTGTATTTCTTATACCGGGGATTACTTTAGGGATGCGAAGATTAAATGAAACCAAATTTAATAAGTGGTTGTTTTTAATCCCTTTTGTGAATTTAATTTTAGCTTCTTTCCCCGCTGAAAAATAATTAATTAACCCTAACATCAACAGCGTTAATCTTAAAAAAGTCTTAACAAAACACCAAAAACATAACCTTATCGAGTAAATCAGCTGTTTTTACCTTAAAAAGTACGGATTATGCTTACTTTTTTTACGGATTTTGCCTACCGCAAGTTAAAAACAAGTCTCTATTTTAGCCCCATATTAATTTTAAAAACCAATTTTATGAATTTAACATGCAACAAACGGTCACAACTGATTAATCTTATCATGTGTACATTTCTCATTGCCTTATTAGGTTGTGAGCAAAACGAGATGTCTCTAACTGAGCATAAACCAAACATAACTTCACAATATTTTAGTTTAGATTAATTACCGCAAAAAGCTAAAGTTATACCTTTAATCTCTAAAGTCTCTCGAACACTTTCAACTCATTTTCAAAAGAAAAGCAATAATGTAGATAGTGTTTTTGTTAATACTGAAGATGTATTGTATGTAGTTCATGCTAACACCCACACAATTACCTTAAAAATTTCTCGTCCACAGGCAGATTATCCACTTGAAAATTTGGTTTTGCATTACAATGTTGACACACAAACTTACGATGAGTATCTTATTCAATATGATATTAGCCTTGAAGAACTAGAGCAAATAGAAAATGGTATAGATTTTGAACTACAAGATAAAAATCAAATGATAGTTAGACAGTTAGAAAACGGAACACTAAATGATATGATGGCTAAATTATGTCAAAATAATTGTACAACAATTGATGTAATGTGCGAAAGTGGTGCACATGCTCCAGGTCAAAGCTGTAATTTAGATGACGGAGATCAACCTTATACCTATCAAAGTTGTTCATTAATTTGCACATCACCCAACATAAATACAATAGACGCTGGTGATTCTAGCTCAGCCGGTGGTAGGACTATGGTGACCAATCCTAATGTGTTAACACCAAGCACGCCACAAATAAGTACTATTTTTCAATTAACTACTCAATATTTAAGTGCAGTTCATAGTTGGTGGTGGGCTAGTCAAGCAACGCCATCCCAAAAAAGCGCTATTGAAACATTTCTTGATAACTCACAAGATTCTCAAGGCTATTACAGCCAAGAAGCTTTAGCTTTTGTAAAAGAAGCTATTCAAGTACTTTTGAATAATCCTGATGCTGAGGTGGATTGGGATTTAACTAATTATCCTGGAATTGATGAAGGTCTGCCGTTTGGATGGTGGAATAATGAAAGTTTTATCGAAAATAATTTCACTTTTAATTTAGACGATGAAGGTTTTGGTGATTTAACAGAACAAGAAGAATTATTAATAAAACTATTTCCTTTGCATGCTTTAATAATAAAAGCGAATGTAGATGAGGCACATACAGAAACCGAAAATAGATATGGAAATAGTGCAAGAAATGATAAATCCGATGCTTTTAGGCATGCTTTTTTTAATGCAATGAATTCAAACGATGCTGGTGATACAATTGCAAGACTATTTTCAACAGCCCACGAGAGTGAAGTTCCAGCGCATCTAATTTTAGAAGTTCAGATGGATTTGCATAACAATGATATTGGGCATTTAATAGGTGATAATGCGAGTTTTTTTGTTTCAGACCAAGATCTTTCCGATTCAGTTTATACAGAATTACTAAATGGTAACCTTAGATATTTATCACCATTAGGTCCGGTTATTCCACCAAACTTCGGAATAAATCCTTCTACTCAATTAACTCCTACAAATCAATAAAATGAAACCTAATTTAATGTTTTTGATTGTGCTATGTTTTTTATCCTGTACAAGTGATAAACAAACTAAAATTTCAATAAATAATTCTACTAATACAATTATCGATAGCCTAAAACTAACCTATGGTACTGAAAAAGAAAGCAAAACCTATAGAGCGATTCATATTGATTCGAAAGAAAAACGTCATCTAATATTAGATATGAACCTAAAAGGTGTTGATGGCACTTATTTTTTAGAAATTTTTCAAGGTGGAAATAAATTAGAAAAGGGTTTTGGGTACTATTCTAATGCTGTATTCAAAAATTACAATTTTAACTTAAAAATTGAAAAAGATACTTTATTAATAACTAAAAATGAAATGAATTAATTTCGGTCTTATTCAAGCTAAGCTAATGCTTTTGCTTTTTTACTTGGTGCAAGGATTATGCATGAATATGTACATTTTTTGGATAACCTAGATGAGATTGATTATCCTGGTGAAGAAGGTACAATATTTGAAATTAATACATATGGTCAAGATTTAAATGCAGGTTCAGCTCAATGGTTAATCTTAAATAAATATTACTAGACAAGAAATCAATCTTATCTTTATTTTTAATAGCAAACCTTGTACATCAAAATAATAACAAAGAAGAATTGATTTCAAAAATTCTTAACCATAAAGAAGTTTTACATTATGTGGATGATCCAGTAGTTTTTAAAAATAACTTTAGTGAAAACTTTAAAGATCTGCCTTTAACATCTGATAAAGAATATACGGGTGTTTTAATAATCAAAACTTTAAAGAAAATAAAATCTAATAGAGAATTTTACAAAGTTGGCATTTTTATCCCTTTTGAAAATGTTTACATTGAGTTTGAAGGTTTAAGAGGTTTTGATGGATGTTGGGATATCAAAATACTAAGCTCTGTTGAATATTAACTGACATAGACTGAGTTTATGCAAATAAAACAGCAATAGAATGATGCGAAAATGGAAGTCTTTGTAATGATAGTTTCAGGATTGACCCAGCAAATCACAGAATTACAAGAAGCTATGGACGACTTTCCTAATGTTCGTGAAAATTTTGGACCTCATTTTAAACACAAATATAGTATTGAAAATGATACTTGGAACTTTAATTACAATGTAGGTGGACATCAAGATCATATTCATTTTTCAGTAAGATAAATAATTTTAAAAATGAAAATTATAATTATAATAGCATTGTCTCTAATAAGTAATTTGGCAACTAGTCAAAATCTAAAACTTCATGAATACAAAGTAAACGAAGATTTTAGTTATATCTTAGGCAACATCTGGTGGGATAATCTCTACTCTAAAGAATTAAGCGGGTCTTTAGTTGTTGTTTTGAAACAATCTGATCCGCATAATACACCTGAAGGTTTATTTGAAGGATATGGTGGTTCAATATCAAATTTGATAATCTCTGTAAAAAACACAGGTGAGTTTGCGTATTCAAAACTTTATTTTATAAAAGGTTTAATATCACCTTCCGTTTTAAAAGTGGAAGAAACATCTGATTTAAAAAAAATTAAAATTAAAATCAGATACAAAAATAGGCATTTTAAAAAACAGATCCAGACTTTTCTAATACCTTCAATACATTGAAACAAAATGTTTAGAAAACCCTCTACAACCCCAAGTAGAGGTTTTTTCTAAAAACACTGTCTTTAAATCATGAAATTAATACTTCTAATAGCAAGTCCATTAGTCATCCTTTTAATATATATAACTATCAGCAAATTAATTAAAAAATATGGTAAATTAAGGAGTAGGTCTAATCATATCTTAACTACAATATTCAGTACAATTTTAACCTACCTGATTCTATTTTTAGGAATAACTTATATGTATTTTGGTCTTAGAACTCAATTAGATTTTAACCAAGAAGTTTGGATGAACAAGCCTGAAAATAGATATTTAATGCTTGAAAATTTGCTTGAAAGTAAGCAGCTAATTTCCAAAACAACAAATCAAGTAAAGTCTACGCTTGGGAAACCATTAATAGAAAATGATACAGTACTGATATATGAAATATTAGAGATTGGGAAATTAGATTTTTATGAAAATAAATTAATACTACATCATCATAATAGAACTATAAGTCGTGTGGAATTAAAAAAGCAAAAGCTACATTAGCATGATAAATAATTTAATAAATAACCTTACTAATGACTGCTAAATTTAAACTGATAAGTATTTTTTTATTAGCGACATGCTTTTTAAATGCACAAAACTTTGAGCGCGATACTATTTTTTTAGTTTTTAAAGAGAACAAAGCCGATTATCCGTATAATCAAAAATTTATAAAAAATACTACTATATATCTTAATTTAAACAATGGTTTTGCCTTAAAAGCTAATAAAACTCAGACAGACACAATCGAATATGATACCTTTAGCAAACTAAATATAGTCGAACCAAAATTTGTTGAAGATAAAGTACTAGCATTTAGAGAAAAAACCTATGGTAAATATCCTGCTAAAGGTAAAGCTTATCAGGCATACACAAAAAATGATTTGTTTGTAACCTACATTATCGAAAAACTTGCTCATAACAAGTATGCACTTTATAAAGCAGAATGGAGAGAATATTTATTCGGGCATTAACTTTAAGTCATAAACAAATCTCTTAAAAATCAAGATTTAAATGCAGGTTCAGCTCAATGGTTAATCTTAAATAAATATTACTAGACATGAAATCAATATTATCTTTATTTTTAATAGCAAACCTTTTACTTCAAAATAATAACAAAGAAGAATTGATTTCAAAAATTCTTAACCATAAAGAAGTTTTACATTATGTGGATGATCCAGTAGTTTTTAAAAATAACTTGAGTGAAAACTTTAAAGATCTGCCTTTAACATCTGATAAAGAATATACGGGTGTTTTAATAATCAAAACTTTAAAGAAAATAAAATCTAATAGAGAATTTTACAAAGTTGGCATTTTTATCCCTTTTGAAAATGTTTACATTGAGTTTGAAGGTTTAAGAGGTTTTGATGGATGTTGGGATATCAAAATACTAAGCTCTGTTGAATATTAATCAAGCCTATCAACAATATATTTTTACAACGACAAATAATTGTCCAAACTAGCTAATATGAAAAACTATATAACCCTTATTGTATTTATAATGCTTGTGAAGTGTGCTTTTTCGCAATCTATTTCAAATAGCCTTTTTTTGGTTGTTGATAAAAAGACAGATTCTATTACAAGAGGTAGTAAGGATTCAACCAATTTTAAATATTTTCATACTAATGAAAAAAAGAATTGGGGAATAAGTTTGTCTCATATTTATGTATCTGGGGCAGATCAGAATAATTTCAGGTATTTGTTACCAAATGAAATGATTCCAGAACTAGAAAGAAAAGGAAACCTTGAAGATATTAAGCCTTTTATGACTAAACTGAACAACTATAATAACAAGGAAGTATCACAATTTTTCAGCAAACATTATTCTTATTATTATGAGTATTTGCATAAAAGCAGAAAAAAGACCTACAAGCGTTACAATATTTTTATCATTTTTAAATCAGACCTTAACAAAACTTTTGTGCCGTGTTATGAAATGTCGTTGATACAAACAAGAATCACAGAAATTTAATTGTTGTTTGATTTATTGCGTTATGAATTTACAGGTGTTTGTTTTGCCGCGATTTAACTCAATGAAAAAGAGAGGTACTATTCCCTATGAAACGTCTTCATGGGGAATAATTCTTTTAAACTCCTGACACAGCTACCTGTACCAACAACACAATTTAGTTTTCAATTAGAGCAGGAATTTCACAAAAAGGATTTTTAAAATGTTTGAGCCCAATCACGCCACAATACCGTATTTTTGAATCAAATTATTTTCCGCATGGCAAACTGGGAACAACTTTTATCACTCAAGCGTTTCGGCGACAAGCATAAACGCATCCGTAAAGAACAAGACGATACACGCTTAGGCTTCGAAGTCGATTACGACCGCATTGTGTTTTCATCAGCTTTTAGAAGCTTGCAAGATAAAACCCAAGTGATTCCGCTATCCGAAACCGATTTTGTACATACCCGATTAACACACAGCCTAGAAGTCTCCGTCGTTGGGCGCTCCTTAGGCCGAAATGTGGGCAAGGCCATCTTAAAAAAATACCCTTATTTAGCAGCCACACACGGCTTTCATTTTAACGATTTTGGTGCCATTGTTGCCGCGGCAGCCATTGCTCATGATATTGGCAATCCACCTTTTGGGCATTCTGGTGAAAACGCTATGAGCGATTATTTTAAAAATGGCGCAGGCCAACGCTTTCAATCTCAAATCTCGAAACTTGCGTATCAAGACCTTACCCATTTTGAAGGTAATGCCAACGGCTTTAAATTACTCACCGAAACACGCGATGGCTCTGTAGGCGGTTTACGCTTGTCTTATGCAACCTTAGCTAGTTTTACGAAATACCCTAAGGCATCTTTACCTCACAAACCAACCAACCAAATCGCCCATAAAAAATACGGTTATTTTTCCCAGCAAGCTGATTTTTTTGATGAGGTAGCTAGAGACGTCGGATTACCAACCTCAACCCACGAACATGGCCAAAGTTATGCACGTCATCCCTTAGCGTTTCTAGTTGAAGCTGCCGATGATATTTGTTACACCATTATCGATTTTGAAGATGGCATCAACCTCGGTTTAATTCCAGAAGATTACGCCTTAGAATATTTATCTAAACTCATCAATCATAAAATAGATGTCGATAAATACGCCAAACTCAACACCACTAAAAATCGGGTGGCTTATTTACGCTCTTTAGCTATTGGGACTTTAATTCAAGAAACAGTCGACATATTCATGGCGAATGAAACCGCTATTTTAAATGGAGATTTTCATGTAGACTTATTGTCTCAGTCGCGTTATAAAGCCCAAATTAAGGATATTATAAATATCAGTATTAAAAACGTTTACCGCAGTCAAGAGGTCATGGATAAAGAAATTGTGGGCTATAAAGTCTTAACAAGTTTGCTACATGAGTTTACCACCGCCGTAGAGCATCAACTCAACGGGCAATCAACATCTATCGACCGTTTAATTTTAGCCAACTTTCTGCCTCATTTTAATGCTGAGCAATCACCTACCGAAGATTGGCTGATAGATATTAGCTCTCATATCGCTGCCATGACAGATAGTGAAGCTTTACGCACTTATAAAAAACTTACGGGTATGGCGCTTTAGTCTCAGCTTAATTGGTCTAAGCATTTCAGAAATTGGACTTTAAAAAGCAGTATTAATAAAGTGCTTTCAATTGCGTTAAAGCTTCTTCAACTGTGTTTGCTGGCTGCTGACAACTTTGGTCAACACAAACAAAAATTTGATTATAATCGGTTTTATCCTTCATCAGCGCTAAGTCTTCAGTTGTACCGCCTAAAAAGATGGCATTAGGGTTATAATGTTGTAGTAAACTTTTATGCTTTTGGGCATAATCACTTCCGCAGGTCACCACTTCAGCAAAAGGATGTGTTAAGTAACCCACAACAATGGCCCAATGAGCCAAATACGGACCAGATTTATGAAGTTTTGGAGAGACTTTAGCTAACATTTTTTGTACAATATGCTTATAGCTGCTGGCATTGTAGAATTTGTGCAGTTTGAATAACGCCTGCAACATCACCGAATTTGAAGATGGAATAACGTTGTCATTGACTTCAATTTTACGCGCAATTAGCGCTTCGGCTTCGGTTGAAGTGTAGTAAAATAAACCTAAATCCGCATCGTAAAAATCGGTAATGCTCTTATCAACTAATTGTTTAGCTAGCTCTAAATAGCTTACAGTTAAAGTGGCTTCGTATAGACTAATTAAAGCCAAACTTAACCACGCATAATCTTCTAGAAATCCGGTAATACTAGATTGCCCATCTTTAAAATTTCTGAACAACTGCTGGTTTTCACTTAAAAGTTCTTTCTGAATAAAAGCAGCATTAGCTTCAGCTTGATCAAGGTAGGCTTGATGTCCCAAAGCTTGGTAGGCATCAACATAGGCTTTAAGCATCATCGCATTCCAGCTGCATAAAATTTTCGTATCAATTTCAGGCCGTGGTTTTGAGTTGCTTAAGGTTTTGATTTTAGAACGAATAAGATTCAATTTTCCTACTAACTCATTTTCAGATAAGTTATACTCTTCGGCTATTTTTGAAATTGATTGAGCGGTGTAGAGAATATTTTGTCCTTCTTCCCAGTTGCCTTTTTGCTTTAAATTGAAGTAGCTTTTTGCTATTTCAAATTCATCTGAAGTTAAAGCTTCTTCTAATTCATTATAGCTATAGGTATAAAATGCACCTTCACGACCTTCAGAATCGGCATCAACCGCCGAATAAAATCCGCCATTTGTATCGCTCAGCCAATTGTCAACAAAGTCAAGGCTTTGTTCAATCGCTATTTCATAACTTGGCTTTTGGGTAATTTTATAAGCATTGGCCAGTAAACTAATCATTTGTGCATTATCGTAAAGCATTTTTTCAAAATGCGGAGCAAACCAGCGTTCATCGACAGAGTAGCGCGCAAATCCACCGTGAATTTGGTCATAAATGCCGCCAGCAATCATATGGTCAAGTAAATTGAGGCATTGCTCTAAGGCTTCTTTATTTTGAGTCAGCTCATGGTATTGTAATAAAAACTGCCAACTGCTGGGCATCGCAAATTTTGGTGCACCTTTAAAGCCACCATATTTAGAGTCAAAAAAGCGCTGCCAACTGCCAAACAAGTCTTGATAATCGGTTTTGCTAAAGGTAATATCTTGATCATTTTCAGTAAAATCTAAGCGGTCAATATCTTGAATTCCACGTGTTAACTTTAAAGCTGTGTCTTTAAGTTGTTCTTGTTGGGTATCATAAGCTTTTGCTACATTTTTAAGCACTTTTAACCAATTCTCTTTAGGGAAATAGGTGGCCGCATAAAAGGGTTTGCCATCTGGAAATGCAAAAGCATTAAGTGGCCAGCCGCCACGACCAGTTAAGATTTGTGCCGCATCCATGTAAATTTGGTCAATATCAGGTCGTTCCTCACGATCAACTTTTATACAAATAAAGTGAGCATTCATGACTTCAGCGACCTCTTGGTCTTCAAAAGATTCGTGTGCCATGACATGGCACCAATGGCAGGCGGCATAACCAATACTTATAAGTAATGGTTTATTTTCTTTTTTAGCTAAAGCCAAGCTTTCTGCATTCCATTCGCGCCAATGCACTGGATTGTCTCGATGTTGTAATAAATACGGACTTGAGGCTTTGTGTAGTAAGTTCAATTTAATTTTGCTTTAGTAATTGCGAAATTTCGTCTAACTGCGGTGTGAGTACCACTTCAATACGCCGGTTTTTAGCTTTACCAGACTGCGTTGTATTTGGCGCCACTGGCGCATATTTTCCACGTCCGGCTGCAGTTAAGCGTTCAGGCTCAATATTTTCGTTTTGTAAAAGTAATTTTAAAACTTCAGTAGCACGTTTGGTGGATAAATCCCAATTGTCTTTTAACTGTCCGCTACCATTGTAAGGTACATTATCGGTGTGGCCTTCAATTAAAACCGCAATATCTGGATTATCCGCTAAAACCTTACCGAGTTCTTGAACAGCGGCTTGGCCTTCAGCACCAACCGTCCAACTTCCAGATTTGAATAAGAGCTTATTTTCCATAGAAACATAAACTTTACCATCACGTTGTTCTACGCTTAAACCGCGGTCTTCAAAATTAATGAGTGCACTAGATAATTTGTCTTTTAGTGCTTTCATTTTTTCTTTGTTGGCAACAATCATTTGTTCTAACTCATCAATTCTTTGGGCTCTGTAGTCTAAATCTTTTTGTAATTGCTCCAAGCGTTTTTGTTCTTCTGCCAGTGCCGTTTTTTTAGTTTCTAACTCTTTTAAAAGTGCTCTGTTTTGTTGTGCATTTTCGGCTAAGACTTTACTACTGTTGGCTTCAAGTGCATTGTAAGATTGTGAAAGTTGATTGTATTCGTCTTGTTTTTTTGCTAACGCTTTTTCAATTTCTTTTTTATTTTTTTCGAGTGCTTCAACCTGAGTAGCTAATTCTTGCCGCTCAGTTTTTATAGCTTCTAATGCGTTTTGGCAGTCGTTTAATGTTTTCGACTGGTTATTGAAATCGGCTTGTAAATCTTCAAATTGGCGTGTAAGTGCATCAAATTTTTTCTGACTCACGCAAGCGGTTAAGCTTATTGAAATCAAGCTTAAAAGAAATATCTTTTTCATATCTTATAAAATAAAATTAATCAAGTTCTAATAAAACGGGACAATGGTCACTATGTTTTGCCTCTTGCAAAATTAATGCCCGTTTTAATCGCGGTTTTAAATCTTGTGTAATAAGTAAATAGTCTAATCGCCAACCTTTATTACGTTCACGAGCATTGGCGCGATAACTCCACCATGAATATTGTTCTTTTTCGGGATGCAAATGCCTAAACGAATCAATGAGACCTAATTCAAGAAAGTTGGTAAGCCATTCGCGTTCTATAGGTAAAAAGCCTGACACATTTTTAAGTCGAACAGGGTCATGAATATCAATCGGTTCATGACAAATATTATAATCGCCACAAATCACCAGGTTTGGATATTCTTTTTTTAGATGGTTTACATAAGTTTTAAAATCGGCCATATATTGCAACTTAAACTCAAGGCGAGCATCATTGGTGCCTGATGGTAAATATAAACTCATGATTGAAAGCCCATCAAAATCGACCCGTAAATTACGGCCTTCACGATCCATATAATCAATACCTGTTCCGTATTCTACATGTTTTGGTTCGTGTTTTGAAATAATGCCAACACTGCTGTAGCCTTTCTTTTCAGCCGAAAACCAATAACAATGTTTGTAACCTAAGTCATGAAAAAGCTGATCATCAATTTGTTCGGGTTGGGCTTTGGTCTCTTGAAAACAAACCACATCTGCTTCAGCGGCAGCTAACCATCCGAGTAAATCTTTTTTTAAGGCGGCACGTATGCCATTTACGTTATAAGAAATAATTTTCATGACGTCGTTTTAAGTCTTTCAAAGTTATGAAATTGAGGCTAGTTTTGCTTTTAAAAGTGCTAAAACTCGCTTAATTTCTTGGGGTGAATTATCGGCATGAAGGCAAAAGCGAAGCCGTTCTTTTCCTTTAGGAACCGTTGGTGATAAAATAGCGCGCACATCAAATTGTTCTTTTTGAAGTGCCTCGGCGATGCTTTTACATGCTGAATTTCCTGAAATGATGCAGGATTGAATAGCTGATTGACTGGTAATGAAATAATCTTCTAACTGAAGCTGTTGTACTTGCTCTAAAAATAAAGCAATATTAGTTTGAAGCTGATGTGCTAGGCTAAGATTTTTTTTAAATTCTTGATGAGCGGCCCAAATTAAGGCGGTTTGCTGTGTTGAAATAGCCGTGGTGTAAATTAAACTCCGACTGAAGTTAACGAGATAAGATTTTAAAGCTTCGCTCCCTAAAATAACAGCGCCGTGTTGTGCAAAACTTTTCCCAAAGGTAATCACGCGTGCTAAACTATTAATGTTTTGAAACGACAAACCTTCTTTGCCTAAAACGCCAATGGCATGAGCTTCATCAAGAATAAAATGAGCATTAAACTGCTTACAAAGTGCACTGATTTTTTCAACAGGTGCTTGGTCGCCATCCATAGAAAAAACACTTTCGGTAATCACGTAAATACTGTCAAATTCATGGGCATATTGTTGTAACTTTCGTTCTAAGTCATCTAAGTTATTGTGTTTAAATTTATAGCTCTTGGCTTGTGCTAAACTGATGCCATCACGAATAGAAGCATGCACAAGCTCATCAAATAAAATTAAACTTTGCCGTAAACCAATTGCTGATATTAAACCTAAGTTAGCCGTATAACCTGAATTGAATAATAAGGCTGATTCAGCTTGATAAAAATCGGCTAAATAATTTTCGCAATCGTAGTGTAATTGAGAATTCCCGGTGAGTAATCTTGAGCCAGGCTTGGCATCAACTGGATATTGTTGATGAATTTTTTCTGCGGTAACTTCAACCGACGTAAGTTGACTCAGACCTAAATAATCATTTGAAGCAAAATCGGTTAATGATGGGAACGTGGTTTTGAGTTCACGAAGACTCTCATTTCGCAGGCGCTGATCTAGTTTTAATTGTAATGCCTTTGGTAATTTAGGCATTGCGATCTGTTTTTGAATCCTGTTTTGAGTTGTTTTCTTCTACTTGTTCTGGGTCACTTTTTAGCTCGTGTGTTGATTTATTGTAACGATCTTTTAAGTCGTCAATTACAGAGCCATCCCAAAGTTTATTACCTAAAAAGTAAGATGTTCGCCCAATGAGGTGTGCGCCCACAGGTGCAGTGAGTAAAATAAAAATAACAATGGCTTGCACACGTGTGGTGACTGAAAAGTCATAAAAATAAACAGCGGCTGCACCGAGTAATAATCCTACGCCTAATGTAGCGGCTTTGGTATTGACAGATATCCGTAAGTAAGTATCTGGCATTCTAATAATTCCGATAGCTGCAAGTAAGGCAAATAAGGTGCCTAATGTGGCGAATATGTAGATTAATACATCAGTCATTTTTGTTTCGTTTTTCAAGGTAATAAGAAAAGGCAACGGTACTTAAAAACGCTATGAGTGCTAAAATCATGGCGATGTCTAAGAACGTAGGTTGGTTGTTGATGATGCTATAAATTGCAATAATTCCGATACCAATGGTAATCAGTAAATCTAAGGCAACAACGCGATCTATAATGCTTGGACCTTTGATGAAACGTATAAACACAAGAATTTCAGCTAAAGATAGCAAGGGTAATATTACGTAGTATAAATAGTCGTTTAAGGTCATCTTAATATAGCTAATAATCGCTTTTCAAATCCGTTTTTAATATCGTCTATAAATTCTTGTTTGTTGTGAACGTACATCGAATGTACATATAAAACTTTGCGGTCTGTAGAGACGTCAAGGCTTAATGTTCCAGGTGTTAAAGTAATCAAGTTAGCTAAAAAAGTAATTTCAACATCAGTTTTAGCATCAAGTGGTACACTAACAATACCTGGCTTCATATTGTGCGTTGGTGTAATGACTTCAATGGCAACTTGAATATTAGCTTTAATCATTTCCCATAGAAAAAAGAAAAAAAAGCCAATAATTCGAGGCAATATTTTATAATATTTATTTTGATCGGTTTTTCGGGAAATAATCCACAAGATTAAAAAGCTCAATATAAACCCGAAACTGAAGTTTTCAAAGGTATAGCTACCTGTTAAAAACACCCAGATGAGCATAAGTAATATGTTAGATAAAAACTGTGTTTTCATAATTATGGGTTTAACACGGCTTTAATATATAAATCTTTATTAGTGATTTCTTCAGCAATTCTTACCGAAAGTTCCTGAATGTGATTAGCGCCAAATCCAATATATAAACTTACAAAAGTTAACAGCATAATAGGCATGATAAACTGTAATTTTTGAAATGGTCGAAGTTCATAAAAGTATATAAACTTACGCTCACGTTTAAATTCAGGTTGGTCTTTCCAAAAAGCCTTAGACCACAATCGCGCAATGATGAATAGCGTGATAAAACTCCCGAAAATCAAGGCGCCAAAATACCAATATTGCGCTTCGCTAAAACTTGCTAAAATAAGTGATAGTTTCGGCCAAAAGCCTGATAATGGCGGCACTCCAACTAAAGAAAATAAAGGGATGGCCATCAGCAAACTCAATTTAGGATAATTGGCATATAAACCACCTATTTTATTCATATTCGTGGTTGCTTTAATCCGGTAAATTACACCAGCAATTAAAAATAAATTGGTTTTAACGATAATGTCGTGAATGAGGTAAAATACAACACCAGTTAGGGCAACTTTTGTGAATAAGCCAAGACCACCGATCATAAAACCAATGTGACAAATGATTAAATACGAGAAAACTTTCCGAATATTTGTATGGGTTAAAGCGCCAATACCGCCAGAAAAAATGGTTAAAATTCCAAGTCCAATGAGTAAGTTTTGAAGGAACACGTCTATTTCAAAAATCATTGAAAACACACGAATTAAGGCATAAACGCCAACTTTAGTTAATAAACCAGCAAAAATCGCCGAAACTGCTGATGGTGGCGTGTGGTATGATGCGGGAAGCCAAAAATATAAGGGAAAAATAGCCGATTTAATACCAAAACCAACTAAAAATAAAACCGCACAAACATCTACTAAAGTGCGATTTTCAATGCTTTGAACCTTGCCTGCTAAATCGGCCATGTTTAAAGTTCCTGCCAAACCATACAAAACGCCTAAAGCGGTTAAAAATATCATTGAGGCGAAGAAGTTGAGTGCAAAATATTTCACAGCACCTTCAAGCTGATTTTTCTCACCGCCAATACTGATCAGCACAAATGAGCTAATAATAATAATTTCGAACCAGACGTATAGATTAAAAATATCACCGGTTAAAAATGCCCCATTAAGTCCTAATAACAAAAACTGAAATACACTAAAGTAACCAAATCTTAGGCGCGCATTAATAACTGAAATGCTGGAGAAAATAGAAACCGCTAAACCACTGATAGCAGTTAATAGCACCAAAGTCGCAGCTAACATATCACCTACAAACACAATCCCAAAAGGGGCTTCCCAATTACCAGCTTCAACCACTTGGGTACCATTTTGGTAGACATGTGTAAACACGTAAATCGCTACACCCAAACCAATAGCATTACCAATAACGCTAAAGAGTTTTTGGAAATTAATGTTTCGCCAAAAAAACATCAATATGATGCTAAATAGCAAATTAACAATTAAGGGTAATATGATCACGTGGTTTGTCATGAATCTTCGTCTGTGGTGTTAAGTTGATCGAGATCGTCTGTTTTTAATACTTTATAAGCACGCTTAACCAAAATAATGGCAAAGGATTGTAAACCAAAACTGATAACAATGGCGGTTAAAATAAGTGCTTGTGGAATAGGATCGGCAAAAATACCTTCTAAAATTTTATCGCTATCTGAAATAATAGGTGGTTCACCTTTAGTGATACGTCCTAATAAAAAGATAAGTAAGTTAACGCCATTACCCAACAACACAATACCTAAAATTAGCTTTACAATGCTGCGGCGCATAATCATATAAATGCCTGCTGCATAAAGTAAACCGGTTATAATGGCTAATAATAATTCCATATTAAGCTGATTCTGATATGGTGAAAATAATAGTTAAAGCGGCACCAATCACCACCAAATAAACGCCAGTGTCAAAAAATAATGCCGAGCCTATTTTACCTAAAACAGGAACAGGTTCATGCGCCCAAAGGCCTGTCATAAGCGGTAAGTCTGCGAATAATATAGGAGAAATAGCGCTTAAAAAGGCAATAGCCAAACCCACAGGCATAAAAAATCCAGGGTGAATTTTGAGCACTTGTTTCGTGTTTTGTAGGCCGTTTGCAAAAGCATCAAGTACAAAAGCAATTGCGGCTACTAAGCCACCCACAAAACCGCCACCAGGTAAATAATGTCCTCGTAATAATATAAATACAGAGAACAGCAATAATACTGGCAGTAAATAATTCGAGGCTGTTTTTAAAATTATGGTTTTCACTTGCTTTATTTTTTATCTTTTGTTTTTAATCGTAATTTCAGTAAACCAAAAACGCCTAAAGCAGCCACGACCAAGACAGAAATTTCAATCATGGTATCAATGCCTCTAAAATCGACTAATATAACATTCACAATGTTTTTTCCATGGGCTAATTTATAGGCATTTTCTGCATAAAAATCAGTAATTTCTGTGTTTTTGGGTTCGTTGAGTACCTTAAGAATTAATATAGTAATTAGGCCACCTAAGCTCAACGATAAAATACCGTGCTTTATTCTGATTTTATCATTGGTTAATTTTAAATAGGTTGGGAGTTTGTATAATACTAACACAAACAAAATAACCGTCAAGGTATCAACTGAAAATTGCGTCATCGCTAAATCGGGTGCACTGTAAAATAAAAAGAATAGACTAAACGCAAAGCCAACAACTCCCATAGCGGCAACAGCAGCTAAACGTGATTTTGTAAATACAGTGAAAATAATCGCGATGACCATCATCAGCACAATCGCAATTTCATAAACGGTAATTCGGGCTAAACTGGCATAATCAATATCTAAATCAAAATCGAAAAGCAACAAATAGCCTAATAACAAAATAATAAAGCCAACAACGATCGATAAATAATGTCTTAAATAGCCATTTTGAAAATAGCCCGTCCAAATATGTCCAAACCACTCAAAGCCATCTGAAAGCTTCAGCGTTAAATCTTTTGGGGCTATAAAATTAAATTGACTGATAAATGTTTCTTTTTGATGCGTTGGCTTCAATAGGAAATACAAAATCGTTCCAACGGCTAATGTTAAGGCACTTAGCCCAAGCACAAGGTTAAAGCCATGCCACAATTTTAAATGAACGTCTTCAGCTGAAGTGAACATAACATTAACTATTGGTTGGGCAAAAGTCGTTTCAACTAAACCTGGCGCAATTCCGAAAATTATACCAGCTGTGACCATAATTAATGGCGGCAACCACATTAACGGACTTGGTAAATGAATCTTTTCAAACTTTTTTGGTAGTTGACCCATAAATGGCTTAACACCAGCTACAAAACCGCCGTAAAATAGTAAAGCGTTTGTGGCAATGGCTAAAACGGTAAGTAAAACTGCATTATTCGAGTGTAAAGTTGCTTCGTAAATTAAATCTTTACCCACAAAACCAATACTTGGTGGCACGCCACCACTAATCAAAGCCGCAATAAAACCTGCAATGGCCACGGGCAAAAGAACTTTGCGTAAACCCGTAAGTTTTGTGATGTCTCGTGTTCCCGTTTCATGGTCTATGATTCCTGTAATTAAAAATAATGAGGCTTTATATAAAGCGTGTACAACAATAAAAACAGATGCGGCAATCAACGCAGCTTCGGTGCCAATGCCAATTAAAAACACCAAAATTCCTAAGGCCGAAATAGTAGAATATGCTAAAATACCTTTTAAGTCAGTTCTAAAAATAATATGTATAGCAGAGTATAACATAGTGATAGCACCAATACTAATGAGTGTGGTATGCCATAATTCAGTTTGACCTAAAACAGGTGAAAATCGAAATAATAAATAGACGCCAGCTTTAACCATGGTCGCCGAATGTAAGTAAGTTGATACAGGTGTTGGCGCTTTCATCGCACCAGGTAACCAAAAATGAAATGGAAATTGAGCCGATTTTGTAAATGCAGCACCAAACATTAAAATCGCCGCTAAAGCATAGTAAGGATGCTGCGTAATAACGTCGCTTTGAGTTAGCATTTCAGAAATTTCATAAGTGCCAGAAATAAAGCCTAACAATAACGCACCACCAAGAAGTAATAAACCACCTAAGCCTGTAATTCCTAAAGCAACTAAGGCCGACTGTCTAGAGGCTTTAGAGTCGTTGTTAAAACCAATTAAAAAGAACGACGAAATGCTGGTTAATTCCCAAAACACAAACATTGAAATTAAGTTGTCAGATAAGACTAAACCAAGCATAGCTGCCATAAACAAACTCAAATAGCCATAAAACCGGTCTAAATACTTATGTCCTTTTAAATAGGCAGCCGTATATAGAAACACCAAACTACCAACGCCTGTAATCATTAAACTAAAAAGCAGCGATAAGCCATCGAGTTTAAAACTAAGATTTACCCCAAAACTGGGAATCCACCGATAGCTTTCATAAATAACATCTCCAGCTGAAATACCACCGATATGCCATAAAAAGTAAACAAACAGTCCAATAGGAATTAATGCAGAAACCACGGCAATAGGCCCACGAAACCAACGGCCAACAAAAACCAAGAGAATTGCAAATATAAAACCGACTAAAACTGCTTCTAACATAATTAATTGATAGGATGCACAAATATAAATTTTATTTTAACGCTCACGAATCTGTTATAACTATAGATGATGTCTTTAATCATAGTTTAACAATTAAGATTCATAAAAACCATTAAAATTTAAGAGAAATTTATTTTAAATCTTGTTATTATTTATTTTTTATCGCAGCTTATTTCAATCTTCAACCAATAATTAATAGATGCTGAGGCCTAACTTTTTTGGTGTAGCAGAAAAATCCCTAAACTTGCTATAAATTAGCACCATGTATTTGCAATTACAAAGCCACCTTCTTAAAGATGTCGATTTCAATCCTGAAGAAATTAAAGCCTTCACCAACTTGTTAAGTCGTCAAAAATTTAATAAGAAGACGCTTTTGCTTCAACCAGGCGATAAAGTAACTAAGGAATATTACGTGTTAAAAGGTTGTTTAAAAGCCTATTATATAGATGAAGCTGGCCAAGACCATATTATTCAATTTGCCATTGAAGATTGGTGGATAAGTGATTTTGAAGCCTTTTTTAATGCTAAACCTGCTCAATTATATGTTGAATGCTTAGAAGATAGTGAGATACTTAGTCTAGATAAATTAGACCTAGAACAACTCTACCAAACCATACCAAAATTCGAACGATTTTTTAGATTAAAAGTTACTAAAGCCTTTGTAGCACTAAGAAATAGAGTGCTATCTGGACTACAAAACGATAGCAAAGCGCGTTATAAAGAGTTTTGTGAGCAATATCCTGACTTAGAAAAAAGAATTCCTAATTATAACATTGCTAATTACTTAGGCATGTCGCCTGAAAGTTTAAGTCGCATTAGAAATAGCATTTAAACCTTTAAATGTTTTATTGAAGTCACGACAGAATTAAAATTCATAAAAACTGAATTTTTTGCCTAACATATAATTAACAGGTCATCTTGATATACATCAATTTTTAACCAGGAACTCAGGCCTACATTTGTAAAAAAAAACAATTATGAAAAAAATACTCTTTGTGATAACAAGTAACGATCAACTTGGTACAACAGGTCATAATACAGGCTTTTGGATTGAAGAATTTGCCGCACCTTACTATAATTTAAAAGATGCAGGCTTTGAGCTTACATTAGCCTCACCAAAAGGCGGCCAACCACCAATTGATCCGAATTCTGAAACTGAAGATGCCCAAACCGAAGCCACACAGCGATTTGATAAAGATCAAGAGGCAAAGAAACTTTTATCTCAAACCCATCAATTAAGTGATGTTGATGCGGCAGATTTTGATGCTGTATTTTATCCAGGCGGTCATGGTGTACTTTGGGATCTTGTTGAAGATAAAGATTCCATTAAGCTTATCGAATCCTTTAACGCAGATAAAAAGCCAATCGCTTTTGTTTGTCATGCGCCAGCAGTATTAAAACATCCCAAAAAATCTGATGGTAAAGCTTTAGTTGAAGGAAAAAAAGTAACAGGTTTTACCAACCAAGAAGAAGCAGCGGTACAGCTAACCGAAGTGGTGCCGTTTTTATTAGAAAATATGCTTGTTAAAAATGGCGGTATTTACACAAAAAT
This sequence comes from Psychroflexus salarius, assembly GCF_900129035.1. Classification (GTDB taxonomy): domain Bacteria; phylum Bacteroidota; class Bacteroidia; order Flavobacteriales; family Flavobacteriaceae; genus Psychroflexus; species Psychroflexus salarius. The sequence goes on from NZ_FQTW01000003.1 coordinate 253,161, forward strand.
AAAAGATTGGCAACCATTTGCCGTAGAAGATGGAAATTTAATAACTGGTCAAAATCCAGCTTCATCTGAAAAAGTGGCTGATTTATTAGCACAACAGTTGAAGGCATAAGAATTAAAGGTTTCAAAAACATGCTCACCATGTTTTTGAAACCTGTTTTTATTCATAAGTTTAAAACCTAGACCAAACTTAGTCAATTCCTTTTGGGATGGCAGCAATTAATTCTTTCGTGTAGTTTTGTTGAGGGTCAGCATAAACCACATCAGCATTTCCGTGTTCAACAATTTCACCATCACGCATAACCAATAATTGGTCGGCCATGTATTTAACGACGGCTAAATCGTGTGAGATAAATAAATACGTAAAATTAAAATCAGCTTTTAAATCGTTGAGTAAATTGAGCACTTGAGCCTGAACCGAGACATCTAAAGCCGAAACAGACTCATCGCAAATCACGATTTTTGGTTGTAAAGCAATCGTTCGGGCAATACCAATACGTTGGCGTTGACCACCACTAAATTCATGCGGATAGCGATGAAAATGCGCTGCGCTTAACCCAACACGCTCTAAAAGCTCACAAGCAGTTTGTTGGGCTTGAGTTTTTGAGTGCGCAATACCATGAACTAACATAGGTTCTACAATAGCTTCACCAATGCTAAGCCGCGGATTTAAACTTGAAAAAGGGTCTTGAAATATCAACTGAATATCACTGCGTAAATGTTTAAATTGTTTTGATGAAAGTTGAGTGATATCTTGGCCTTTATACCATACTTCACCTTTTGTAGCTGGCTCAAGTCCTAATAAGACTTTACTTAAAGTTGATTTACCGCAACCAGATTCACCAACCAAACCCATATTTTCTCCTTCATAAAGTTCAAAATTTACGCCATTAACAGCTTTAACTTCAGTCGAAGCTGATAACCAGCGACCAGCTTTAACATAAGTTTTATGTAAATCCTTAACGATTAACAGCGGCGGATGCCCATAAATATTTTCATGTCTTTTTTCGCGTTCGGCACGGCTTTCTTTGTCTAAATTAAGCTTGTCTTGCATCACATCAGCAACAGTTGGTAAACGCTTTAAGCGATATTTTAAAGGTGGTTTAGTTGCTAGCAAAGCTTTGGTGTAAGCTTGTTTGGGTTGTTTAAATAATGTGGCAGTCTCATTAACTTCAACCAATTCACCTTGGTACATCACCGCCACACGATCGGCGAGTTCTGAGACTAAAGCTAAGTCGTGAGAAATAAATAAGATGCTCATGCCGGTTTCTGCTTGAATCGATTTCAGCAGTTCTAAGATGGTTTTTTGAACAGTAACATCAAGCGCGGTTGTGGGTTCATCTGCAATTAAAATCTTCGGCTGGCAAGCAATAGCCATGGCAATCATGACACGCTGTTTCTGGCCACCACTAATTTCGTGAGGATAAGCCTTATAAAGTTGTTCAGTCCGTGGAAGTTTAACTTTTTCAAATAAACGAATCACTTCAGCTTGAATCGATTTATGAGAACCTTTGGTGTGTTGTTTTAAAATTTCAGCTACCTGAGTTCCGCAGCGCATCGACGGGTTTAATGAACTCATAGGTTCTTGAAAAATCATCGAAATTTCACGACCTCTTAATTGCTGAAATTCTGCTTCAGAATATTGATTTAAATCATTACCTTCAAATATTAACTGGCCTGTGATTTCGGCTTTTTTATCCAGCAGTTGCATGATGGCTTTTGCAGTGACCGATTTACCTGAGCCTGATTCGCCAACTAAGCCTAAAATTTCATTGGGCTGAAGACTTAAATCAACCGATTTTACAACGGTATTAGACTGAAAAGCGATAGATAATTGCTGAAGTTCTAGCATTGCATTTAAATTGATGACAATTTAAGAAGCTTTCCTTAAATCTGACGCAAAAAAACTGTTTTTATAAGTTTGGCATCACTTAAACGAAAGCTTGAATTTATTTCTATTTCAACATTTGTGAGGAGTCAATTATAAATCAAGACTTCAATAAATAACTTAAAATTTAACAGCTCGGCTGAAGCTTTGTTCTAGGCAAATAAAAGTTTCAGTTCTTGCAACGCCATCAATACGCTGTAATTTTCCACTTAAAACTTCGGTTAAATGCTGGTTGTCACGACAAATCACTTTTACTAATAATGAAAAATTACCTGTGGTATAATAACATTCCACCACTTCATCAATAGCTAATAAGGCTTTTTTTACAGGTTGATACATATTAGCCCGATCGAAGTAAATGCCAATAAAACTTTGGGTTTGATAACCCAGTTGGTGCAAGTTAATCTCTGATTGTGAACCGGTTAACACACCTTGGTCTTCGAGTTTTTTCAATCGCAAATGAACGGCAGCGGTGCTTAAGTGGCAAGCATCGGCTAAGGTTTTAAGCGAGGCTTTAGCATTGGTACTTAAAATATTTAAGATAATTTGGTCTGTAGTATCCATTTGCTTAAAAATAATTAGTTTAATTCAAAAATAGTAAATAATATATGTTTTTAAACCAAAAGTATTGATTATTATTTAGCTATATTAGTTATTTGCTGTAAATAATTTTAAAAACAACCAAAATGTGCGGAATTTTTGCAGCTATAGAGACCCAACAAAGTGCTCAAGACTTATTTAAGCAGTTCATGAAAATTAAACATCGCGGTCCCGATGCAACCGATTTTAAAGAAATTAAACCCCAAACTTACTTTGGCTTTCACCGTTTAGCGATTAACGGTTTAAGGCCGGAAGCTAACCAACCTATGTATAAACACGGCGTGTATTTAGTGGCCAATGCAGAAATTTTTAACTATCAACAACTCGCTAAAGTCCATCAACTTCAACTAAAAACAGGGTCAGACTGCGAGGTAATCATTGACCTTTACCGGTCTATAGGAATTGAAGCTACACTAAACGCCTTAGATGGCGAATTCGCCTTTGTGTTGTTTGATGAAACCACCGATGAATTTTTTGCTGCAAGAGATCATTTAGGAGTGCGCGGAATGTATTTTGGTCGATATAAGTCTGAAGTTTACATCGCTTCAGAAAGTAAAGCGCTAACCTTTTGTGAACAATTGAATCAATTTCCACCAGCACAGTATTGGTCGTCTAAAACAGAGGAGTTTAAAGCTTATTTTACACATGATTATCAGACTAAAGAAACGCCAGTTGAAGTCTATACTCAAACCATAAAAACTTTATTAACACAAGCGGTTGAAAAACGAATGATGAGTGAGCGCCCTGTGGGCTGTTTGTTAAGTGGTGGCCTAGATAGTAGCTTAGTAGCAGCATTATTAGCTAAAGCTTATCGCGCTAAAGGGCAACAGTTGCAAACCTTCTCCATCGGTTTAGAAGGAAGCCCCGATTTAATAGCCGCACAAAAAGTGGCGAAACACATCGGTAGTAAACACCACAGCATTGTGGCTTCTGAATCAGAATTTCTAGCCGCATTAGAAGAGACAGTTTACATATTAGGAAGCTATGATGTCACCACCATTCGCGCCTCAGTAGGGCATCAATTAGTGGCCAAATACGTAGCCAAAAACACCGATGTTAAAGTTCTTTTTTCAGGAGAAACAGCCGATGAATTTGGGTCTTATTTGTACTTTCAAAATGCACCATCAGAAGCCGAATTTCAAGCAGAAGCGATTCGTTTATTAAAAGATATTCATTTTTTTGATATGAAACGAGGCGACCGATGTATTTCAAATGCAGGGCTCGAAGCGCGTGTGCCTTTTGCAGATAAAACTTTTGTGCAATATTATATGAGTATACCACCTAAAGAACGTCAGTTTAATGACGCTAAAATTGAAAAGTATTTGATAAGGAAGGCTTTTGCTGAAGATGCATTATTGCCAGATGAGGTGCTTTGGCGACGAAAAAATGGGTTTTCAGATAGTGTGAGTGCGCAATCAAAATCTTGGAGTAGCATTATCAAAAGTCATGTCGATTTAATTGTTTCAGATAAAGCTTTTGAACTTCAGAAGCACCAATTTTCACCTGTTCCATCAACAAAAGAAGCCTTTTATTACCGTCAACTTTTTGCCAAGTATTACGCAAACCACCATCAATTAACACCATACCAATGGTTACCAAAATGGTGTGGTGATGTAATTGATCCTTCAGCCCGTGTTTTAGAAATCTACCAAGCAGATTAAATAGAGTTAATTGATTTATATTTTTAAAAAGTCATATAATATATTACATTTGAACCCAACTAACACATCATCATGCTAACCAAAACGAAGTTATTTAGTTTGGATTTTTGTAAATCCTATTTCCCCAACCTTATCTTAATAGCAGAATAGCGATAACTTCAGTTATGGCGTGAAGTTTAATAGTATGATGCCTATTTTTTTGGAGTCATGAGCGACCCTCTAATGGGACTCGCCATGGCGAAGCCGTGCTTTTTCTTAATAGTCAGTTTTTAGTGAGTTGTGAATAGCGAACCGTGAATAGTGAGCCGAAAACAGAACGCTAACATGCAAATGTGTCAATTAATAAAAAAGCCTACAAGCGAAGAAAGGTCTATTGAAAAAATATTGAAAAATTAAAGAAGTGTCGAAAAGCTTAAAAAACTGAATTATAACGTAAACCGACTAATTTCCAGAAATAATTGTGGTATTTGCGGAAGTGCATCACGCAGTGATAAGCATGCAGCAAAACTACCAGCAATGGTTTTGCAGAGCCCAGCGCCGCAAAAATTTCCTTAAATTAGTCTTGTCCCGACCCTTCGGGATTGGTTCTCCCGATGTTTCGGGATTGTGTCAAGACAAAATGAAGAAGTAACAAACATCAATATCGTATGAATTTAACAGAATTCGAAAGTTTAAATAACAAAAAAATTTTAGTAACAGGAGGTGCTGGGTTTATAGGAAGCAACCTCTGCGAAACACTTTTAAAAATCGGTGCAAAAGTGACAGCACTTGATAATTTAGCAACTGGGCACAAACACAACATCGCTCCTTTCCTAAAAGAAGAAAACTTCAGTTTTATCGACGGCGATATTCGCGATTTAGAAACTTGCCAAACCGCTTGTAAAGGAGTAGATTTTGTTTTGCATCAAGCCGCTTTAGGTTCTGTTCCAAGATCAATTAACGATCCAATTACTTCCAATGAAGTTAACATTAATGGGTTTTTAAACATGTTAGTGGCTGCAAAAGATCAAAAGGTTAAACGTTTTGTCTATGCGGCGAGTTCGTCAACTTATGGCGATTCAACCAAATTACCAAAAGTTGAGCATGAAATAGGCAAACCCTTATCACCTTACGCCATCACCAAATACGTTAACGAACTCTATGCCGATATTTTCGGAAAAACCTACGGACTCAATTGTGTGGGTTTACGTTACTTTAATGTCTTTGGTCGCCGTCAAGACCCAAATGGCGCTTATGCCGCGGTTATCCCAAAATTTGTGATGCAATTCATGAAACACGAGTCGCCAGTAATTAATGGCGATGGCACTTATTCAAGAGATTTCACCTACATCGATAATGTCATTCAAATGAATTTATTAGCGATCACCACCACTAATCAAGCAGCTTTAAATGAAGTGTATAACACAGCCGTTGGCGATCGCATTACTATTAAAGCTATGGCTGAATTATTAAGAGATGAACTAAGTCATTACGATTCTAAAATAAACGAAGTCCCTATTAAAAACGGACCCAATCGTCAAGGCGATGTACCACACTCCTTAGCGAGCATCGAAAAAGCACAAGAAAAACTCAATTATAAGCCTACCCACGAATTTAAAAGCGGACTTAAAGAAGCGGTAAAATGGTATTGGGAGAATTTGTAAATAGTAAACCGGTGAACCAGTAAACCAGTCAACCAGTGAACTAGTCAACCAGTCAACCGGTAACCAGTCAACCAGTAATTAGTAAAAGAAATAAAATGAAAACACATAAAGATTTGAGGGTATGGAATGAGGCTATTGAATTTGTCACTCAAATCTATAAAATGACCGACGGTTTCCCAAAATCTGAAATGTATGGTCTCACTAGTCAATTAAGACGCGCTTCAGTTTCTGTTCCATCTAATATAGCTGAAGGTTCGGCAAGACGAGGTGTTAAGGAGAGAAGACAATTTTATGCTATTGCACTAGCAAGTAATTCTGAAATTGAAACTCAGCTGATGATCTCTAAAAACCTTAGGTTTATAAGCCAAGATGAATTTGAAAAAATGGAATCTCTAAGTGCTAAAGTCGGCAAGCAACTCGTAAAACTAATACAATACTTAAGTCAGTGATCTGTGAACCAGTGACCAGTGACCAGTGAACCAGTCCACAATGTCTTCAGAATCTCAAAACAAAATAAAACGCACTACAATAGTGCAAAAAATAAAAATAAACGCACCCTATCGGTGCAAATTATGATATATTTGTGTAATTAAATGGCGCATGGAAGGTCTATTTCAATATTCTAATCAGTTAATTAAACAGGTTGATACTTCATTTACTCGCTATGTGTATAATGAAATCAATTGGAACAATAGATTAATTGGACTCATCGGTTCACGTGGGATTGGGAAAACAACCCTGCTACTTCAATTCATAAAAAATAACTTAAATCCGCAAGAAACACTTTATGTAACCGCAGAAGATTTTTATTTTGCTAAAAACAGATTTACTGATTTAGCAAGTGACTTTGTAAAAGCAGGCGGTAAATATTTATTTATAGATGAAATACACAAATATCCAGACTGGTCTAAAGAACTAAAATTAATTTACGACTATCATCAAAACTTGAAGGTAGTATTTACGGGTTCTTCAATTTTAGATATCAAAAAAGGAAGTTCAGATTTAAGCAGAAGAGCGGTTATTTATGCTATGCAAGGCCTGTCTTTTCGCGAATATTTAATGCTATTTCATCAGATAAAAGCACCACGATATGCTTTAGATGAAATACTTAACCATCAAGTCAATGTTCCAGAAATGAAACACCCATTACCACTTTTTAAAGAATACTTAAAAAGTGGTTATTATCCTTTTGCAACAGAAAATGAGTTTGATTTAAAATTACAACAAGTTGTTAACCAAACTTTAGAAATAGATATTCCAATTTACGCATCAATGAATGTTTCAACAGGAAGAAAGTTAAAGCAATTATTAGCCGTTGTGGCACAAAGCGTTCCTTTCAAACCGAATATGAGCAAAATAGCTGAACTATTAAATATCAGCAGAAACAACATTGCAGATTATTTGCTTTATATAGAAGATGCAGGAATGATTGCACAGCTAAGAAGTCAAACTAAAGGTATTCGTGCCTTAGGAAAAGTAGAAAAAGTATATTTAGAAAACACCAATTTACTTTATAACCTAGCTGATGAAAACCAAAACAAGGGAAATCTAAGAGAGACGTTTTTCTTTAACCAATTAAAAGCAAAATACAATGTTTCTGCTTCAGCAATAGCCGATTTTAGAATTGATAAGCTCGATTTTGAAGTTGGCGGAAAAAACAAAAGCTTGAAACAAATTAAAAATGCAAAAAATGGCTTTGTCGTTAAAGACGATATCGAAACAGGTTTTTTAAACACCATACCACTTTGGCATTTCGGGTTGATGTATTAAAACAGTGAACCAGTGAACCAGTATACCAGTGAACCAGTCAATCAGTCAATCAGTCCACCAGTCCACCAGCCAACCAGTCTTTCAAATAAAATGAAAACACATAAAGACCTTAAAGTTTGGAATGAAGCTATCGATTTTGTAACGCAGCTTTATAGATTAAGTCAAAAATTAAAAGCCTAGTGCCTACAGCCTACAACAAATCCGCAAATTATAAACAATGCTAAACCAAGTTAAGCTATTAAAACTTCCGAAGATTGAAGATGACCGAGGTAACCTAACTTTTCTTCAAGAAAATACACACATTCCTTTTCAAGTAGAACGTGTGTTTTGGACCTACGATGTGCCAGGCGGAGAGCAACGAGGCGGTCATGCCTACCATCAACAAGAAGAAATTATTATTGCACTTTCAGGTAGCATTGATGTAGTTATTACTAATAAAAGTGGTGAAAAAGACACCTATCAGTTAAACCGTTCTTATAATGCCATTTACATTCCGCCAAAAACCTGGCGACATATAGAAAACCATTCGACTAACGCCGTAACTTTGCACCTATCGAGTCATAAATTTGATGCGGAAGATTATATTAGAAATTTTAGCCAGTTGTAATGAGTAAAAGCACAAGTATACAAGATTGCCAGCTTATTGAGATTAATCAAATTGGTGACCGCCGAGGACATATTTCTGTGATTGAAAATAATAGAGAAGTTCCTTTTGAAGTAAAACGTGTGTTTTATTTATATGATATTCCTGGAGGTGAATCTCGCGGAGCACATGCCCATGTAGAGTGTCATCAATTATTAATTGCGGCAAGTGGTGGTTTTCAAGTTGAAGTTAACGATACTAAAAATAAACATGTTTTCTCATTAGGTAGACCTAATCAAGCCTTGCATGTTCCACCAGGGATTTGGGCATCTGAAATTAATTTCACCTCGGGAGCCATTTGTTTGGTTTTAGCATCCCATGAATATGATGAACAAGATTATTTAAGAAATTATAACGACTTCTTAAACTTTAAAAATGCTTAAACAAAAAGCATTAGGCGGTGTAGCTTGGAGTGCCGTAGAGAATTTGTCAAGCCAAGTGATTACTTTTGGCGTTGGTATTATTTTAGCCAGATTATTAACACCTGAAGAATTTGGTTTAATTGGGATGATCACCATTTTTATAGGTATTTCTCAGGTCTTAATAAATTCAGGAATTAGTGATGCTTTAATCAGAAAGAAAAATCCTGATGACGATTATTATAATACCGCTTTTTTATTTAATGCCGGAGTAAGTATTACACTCTATGCTGTTTTATACTTTACAGCCCCATTCATAGCTGAGTTTTACGAAAAACCAATACTAACCGACATTATTCGCTTATTATCATTTACCTTAATTATTAATGCACTAACCTTAGTGCAACGTGCCCAAGTAACAAAGGCCATTAACTTTAAAGCTTTAGCGAAGCTCACCTTATTTTCCTCTTTACTTTCAGGTGGTGTTGCTGTGGTCTTAGCCTACTTAGATTATGGCGTTTGGAGTTTAGTATGGAAAAATATTATTGCAAGCTTATTGACCCTTTTAGCTTTTTGGCACTTAACCAAATGGTTACCAAGTTTACGTTTTGACAAGGAGTCCTTTAAAGATATGTTTGGTTTTGGGAATAAACTGATGTTTTTAGGCTTAATTGATACCGCTTATAAAAACATGTATTTTTTAATTATTGGTAAATATTTTTCAGCTGCAGATTTAGGCCAATACACACGTGCAGAAACTTTTAAGCGTTTACCTTCTTATACGTTGACTCAAATTATCCAGCGCGTCACTTACCCGGTTTTAAGTGAAATACAAGATGATGACAAAAGATTAAAAAACGCATACCAGCAAATCTTAAAAGCGACCATGTTGGTGTCTATTACAGGCATGTTTTTATTATCCTTTATTGCTAAAGATTTAACAGTAGTTTTAATGGGTCAGCAGTGGGAATTAGCTGGAGAATATTTAAGCATTCTCTGTTTTTCTGGTTTGTTTTATCCATTAGATGCGCTTAATTCTAATATTTTAAAAGTCAAAAAACAAAGTGGTAAAATTCTTAAAATAGGGATTTACCGTAAGTTTTTAGCAATACCCTTGATTGCAACCTTAATTTTTTATGGTATCGAGCCTTTTTTATATGGTTTAATTTTATACGAATTTTTCTGTTTTTTGCTGATTAGTAGTTATAGCAAAAAGTTAATCGACTATAGCTCCGTTCAGCAGTTGAAAGATATATCAATAATTTTAATTATTAATACTGTGGTTTACTTTTTTGTTTTTGTTAATTTTTCTGATATAGTAGTTTATTCCTTAATTTATAAATTAGCTTTTTACTGTTTTATTTTAACTATACTACTTGGAGTTTTTTTTAAAAAAGATATTTTAGCTTTTAAAGCAATTATTAAAGATGGAAAAAAGAAACATTCATAATCTCTCAGATGTAAACTCAAAAAGTATAGGTAAAAACACAATCATTTGGCAATTTACGATTATACTTGAAAGAGCTGTAATTGGTGATAATTGTAACATTAATTGCCACGTTTTTATTGAAAACGATGTTATAATAGGTGATAATGTAACAATAAAGCCTGGGGTTCAAATTTGGGATGGTTTAAGAATTGAAAATAATGTTTTTATTGGTCCAAACGTTACTTTTATTAATGATAAAACTCCTAGATCTAAGCGTTACCCTGAATCATTTCAAAAAACACTTGTAAAATCTAACGCTTCAATTGGAGCAAATTCAACTATAATGGGAGGATTAGTGCTAGGAGCTAATTCAATGGTAGGTGCTGGAAGTGTTGTGGTAAGAGATGTGCCAGATAGAGCCTTAGTCGTTGGAAATCCAGCGAAAATAATAGGTTGGTTGAATCAAGATGGAACTAAAATGAAAAGGAAAAACGCTAAAACTTTCATAGATAAAAACAGAAAAGAGTGGGTTATTGTTAATAATCAATTAATACAAAATGATTAAGTTTTTAGATTTACAGCAAATAAATAAAGAATACACGGAGACTTTTCATACCCAATTAGACGATTTGCTAGATTCTGGTTGGGTGTTAATGGGCAAGCACTTAGAGAGTTTTGAAACTAATTTTGCCAAGTATTGTAAGGCAAAACATTGTATAGGTGTAGCCAATGGTTTAGAAGCGATTACGATTATTCTTGAAGCTTATAAAATCGCAGGTCAGCTTAAAGAAGGTGATGAGGTGATTGTCCCTTCCAACACTTATATCGCCACTATATTAGGAGTGATTAATGCAGGTTTAAAGCCAGTTTTTGTGGAGCCTGATGAAGATTTTAACCTATCAGTTTCAAACGCTAAAAAAGTAATCACAAGTCGAACTAAAGCTATTTTTACAGTTCATCTATATGGTCAAGCTTCAAATATACCAGCCTTAACAAAACTTGCTAGTGAGAATGGCTTGTTATTGTTTGATGATGCGGCGCAAGCACATGGCGCAAAAGATTTGAAAGGTCAGGTAGTTGGTGGGTCAACCCATGCCACAGCTTTTTCGTTTTATCCAGGTAAAAATCTTGGTGCCTTGGGTGATGGTGGCGCAATCACAACTAACGATTCAGAAATGGCTGAAATTATTAAAGCTTACCGAAATTATGGCTCTCATCAAAAATACCACAACAAATACAAAGGCGTCAACAGCCGATTAGATGAATTACAGGCGGCATTTCTAAATAAAAAACTTGAAAACTTAGACCGTGATAATAAAAAACGCCAAGATGTAGCCAAATTATATGTAGAGCAAATTAAAAATAAGTATATACAATTGCCCATTGTGCATGATATAGAAAAACATGCCTTTCATTTATTTATATTAAGAATTAAAGAAAGCCGAAGAAATCATTTTCAAGAATACCTTGCAAAACATAATATTCAGACAGTCATTCATTATCCCATACCGCCACACCACCAATCGGCTTTAAAAGAATTTAAACATTTAAATTTACCTGTAGCTGAACAAATGCACGACGAGGTTATCAGTATTCCAATAAGTCAGGTCATTACTAAAGATGAAGTCAATACCATAATTAAAACCATTAATGACTACCGATAAATTAAAAGTTTTTCATGGCTTGGTTAATTATGGAACACAGGCCGGACTTTTGTCTGAAGCACTGAGAAAAAAGGGAGTTAAATCAATTTCGGTTGTTACAGGCGATAAGTCAAAAAGAAAAGTGGATATCGAGTTATTACATGGTGGTAGCATCCTATCAAAAGTTGTTAAGCATACCTGGAATAACCTTAGAAAACTATATTGGTTCTTTGCCTTTAACACCTTTCATTTTTATTTTGGTAAAACCTTGTTTAAAAACCAAATTGACTTACCTTTTTATAAGATGTTTGGTAAAAAAGTAGTTATGGAGTATTTAGGAAATGATGTAAGGAACTACGCAGACTTAATTTATCGATATAAGTTGCCACAAAATCACCCTTTTTATGTTAATCAGAAAAAACATGATTTTAAAACAAAGAAGAGATTAATTAATGAGCAAAAATATTTGAATCATAGTTTCTGTTGTCTACCGTCTCATTTTTATTTTGCTAAGCAATTTGGAGTTCAGATAAAAAATTTACTTCCTTTAGCAATCAATTTGAATAATTATAAATATGAAATAAAAGAGCCTTTAGTCGAGAGATTAAAAATACTACATGCGCCTACTTCAAGAGCATTTAAGGGAACTGAAATTATAATATCAGCTATAAATAAATTAAAACTAAAATATGATTTTGAATTTAAAATTGTAGAAGGTGTTACTCATAAAGAGCTTTTGGAAGAATACAAAACTTGCGATATATTTATTGATCAAATTTCAGTTGGATGGTATGGCACTGCAGCATTGGAAGCGATGGCATTTGGTAAGACAACGATGGCGTTTATTGATGAAATTTATTTTGAAAATATAGATTACTCAGATGAAATACCTGTGATTAACATAACCAAGCAAAATATAGTCACTCAAATTGAAGACCTACTAGATGACCCTGAGCAACTAGAAGATATTAGTAAAAAAAGTAGGCTTTTCGTAGAAAAGTATCACGATGCAAATAATGTAGCTGAATTAGCTCTAACCTACTACAAACAAATCTGGAAAATAGAAGCTAATGCCTAAAAAAATACTCATCATATCACGTGCGTTTTACCCGATGAACTCACCACGTTCATTCCGAACAACAGAGTTAGCAAAAGAATTGGCGAGGCTAGGGCATGAGGTTGAAGTCTTGCTGCCTGAGAATTCAAAATCAGAGCAACAGTTAGACTACGCTAAAGGGCACAGCATTAAAATAAAATATTATGGGTCGCTTCAATGGAAGCAATTAGGGCAATCAAAATTGATTGGTGACTGGAAACGCAAATTTGGAAGACTTTTATTTTTATTGTTTGAGTACCCTAACATCGAAATTTACTTTAAGCTACCAAAGTATTTAAAACATCTAAAAAAGCAATACGATTTACTGATCAGCATCGCCGTGCCCCATGAAAACCATTGGGCTATCGCTAAGTTGAGATCAAAGAAAAATCCTATTGCCAAAACTTGGGTCGCAGATTGTGGAGATCCATTCATGGATAATCAGTTAGAGCGTATACCGCCACCCTTTTATTTTCGCTTTCTTGAAAATAATTTTTTAAAAAAAGCAGATTACATTTCAGTGCCTACAAAAGGTTCTATTGCAGGATATAACAAAAAATACCATCGCAAATTCAAAGTAATTCCACAGGGTTTTAGTTTTGAAAATATTAAGATTGTAGACAGATTTTCACCCAATACACCTATCGAGTTTGCTTACGCTGGTGGTGTTTCTGCAAGCGGTGTTAGAAGTCCACACCAATTAATCAAGTATTTATTAAGTTTAAAACAGGAATTCAGATTTCATATTTATTCCAATAATAGTTCTGATTTAAAGCATTTAGCAGAACAATCTAAAGGACGCATAATTTTACACCAACCAATCCCGCGATCAGAATTGTTATTTGAGTTAAGTAAAATGGACTTTTTAGTCAATCTTGATAATGGGGTTTCAATTGTAACACCAAGTAAACTAATTGACTATACCCTAGCAAAGCGGCCAATTTTAAATATCTTACCAGAAAATATAGATAGAAATTTGGTTAATCAATTTCTAAATCAAGATTACTCCAATGCTAAAGTAATTAATAATATTGATGACTACAATATAATAAACGTGGCTAAATCATTCTTAGAATTAGACTCAGGTGAATAGTAGATTAATATTAGACATTAAAAGGACTAAATTCCTGAAAAAAAATCTTTTTATAATGTTTTTATTCTGGCCATTGATGGCTGTTGTAAAAGCAGTAGAGAATTTTGACAAACCATTCAGCAAAAAAATTATCATGGCTTTTTTTGCCTTATATGGCTTTTGTTTTGTGATAGATTCTAGAATGGATGGAGAGCGATATGCAGAAAGACTAGAGTTAGCTTATACAAAACCCTTTTCAAGCTTTTTCGACCAACTTTTTGACTTATACAATACATCTTTAGATTTTTTACAGCCCTTAATAACCTATATCATTTCTAGATTCACAGACTCTCACCATGTGTTGTTTGCGGTATATGCCTTAATTTTCGGCTTTTTTTATTTAAAGTCAATAGGCTTTGTTATGAGTAAAATAAAACCTAGCCAATCTTTAACCAGTAAACTTTACATAGTGCTTTTAGTCGTCTTAATACCTATATTTAATATTAATGGGTTTAGAATGTGGACAGCTGCTTGGATATTTATTTTAGGGGCTCTACATGTGGTGTGGGATAGAGACTATAAATATCTATTGTTATGTGTTTCAGCTTGTTTTATGCATTTCTCGTTTTTAGGTGCTAATGTTGTATTAGTAGCTTGGATATTTGCGGGTAATAGGCCATGGCTCTATTTAATGATGGGCTTGGTTACCATGACAGTTTCAGAAATCAATTTTCAAAGTATCCAAAATATTGCAGAGCAAATTAGCCCAGCTTTTGATGAAAAAGCCTCGGCTTATGCTAGCGAACAATATGCAGATAAAGTTTCAGAACAAAAAGCACAAGCAGTATGGTTCATGAAATTAAGCCCAATTTTACTTAAGTCAATTTTGATTTTTAATAGCATTTTGTTGATGTTTAAATATTATAAAAACGACCGATTAAGAAAAGCTGAAGTTAATATACTGTCTTTTAGCTTACTATTTTTAAGTTATGCAAATATAGTGAGCTTAGTACCTTCAGGCGGGCGCTTTTTATCAGTGTTCTACGTGCTTAGTGTCATAAATTCTTTAATTTTAATCAAATATTGGCAGCCAAAGATTACTTCAATCTATTCAACTTTTAGCCTTGCCTTTATGGCATTACCTATCATTATTAGCTTAAGAGTAGGCTTTTCTACGCTGAGTACAGTAGTTTTATCGCCGAGTATTGTTATTCCATTTGGTTATGATTTAAATTGGTCTTTTTTAGATGTCATCTTATAATGAAAAAATTACTAAAAACAATTTCAGCTAAACTCGGTTACCAAACCGAAAAAAAACTAATTCTGTTGATGTCAGACGATTGGGGTTCTTTACGTTTAAAATCAAAACAATCCCGAGAAAGACTAAAAGATTTAGATGTATTAGGCAACAACCGCTTCGACCAATATGATGCTCTAGAAACCAATCAAGATCTGGAAGAATTATTTAATGTATTAATCAAGTACAAAGATTATAAAGGAAATCATCCCATCATTACGGCAGTTACCAATCTTGGGAATCCTGACTTTAAGAGAATACAAGCCAGTGATTTTAAAAACTATGAGTTTGAGACCATTGCGGAGACTTATGATAGATATCAAGACTCAAATAGAGTTTTAGAACTCATCAAACAGGGGCAAAACAAAAACATATTCGTTCCAGAGCTTCATGGCCGTGAACACCTCAAATGGAATTGGTGGTTGGAGGATTTACAAAATAAGAACTCAAACACAAGAAAAGCATTTGAAGAAGAGTTTTTCTTTTTACCACCCGCTAAAATTCAATCTAACTATAGAGCTTACGGGGCTGCTTTTGATGTCATGAATACTAAAGATGAAACGCTTAACTTAGAGACATTAAAATCGTCTGTAACTATTTTTCAAGAGTTATTCAGTAAAACACCAAATTCTTTTACACCACCAGCCATCAGTTTTTCTAATCACCTGGAAAGAAGAGTTTCAGGTGAAGGAATAAAATACTTAGATGTACCACGCTTTTTTAAGATGCCTAAACCAAATGGAAAAACCACACTGCGTTTTTTTATTTTAGGAAAACAAAAATACGGCCTACGGCACTTGGTTAGAAATACAGTGTTTGAAACCAATATGTCAGAAACCAATAATGGCGTAGAAGACTGTCTAAAAGGGATTGAAGAGGCTTTTCAATTAAAACAACCAGCCATCATCTCAAATCATAGGGCATCTTTTGTAGGAAGAATAGATCCAAAAAACAGAGAAAAAGGTTTACGAGCTTTAGATGAATTATTAAAGCAAATCTTAAAGAAATGGCCAGAGGTTGAATTTATAAGCGTTAAAGATTTATGATTCAAAAACTGAAATCATCTTTAGGATTTATCAAAAACTCCTATAAAGATTGGTCAATCAATCGCAAAATTGTGGTGATAGAGTCCGATGATTGGGGTAGTATTAGAATGCCATCTAAAGAGTCTTTTAATGCCTTACTGAAAAAAAACATTGAAGTTGATAAATGTCCTTTTTTAAAATACGACAGTTTCGAAAATCGTGAAGATTTTGAAGCAATTGAAAATATCTTTTCGAGCATTTATGAACAAACAAACAAAAGGCCTGTAATTACAGCAAACTATATACTCTCAAATCCAGATTTTGAGAAAATTATGGCTTCAGACTTTAAAAAGTATTATAGAAAGTTTTTTTGGGATCATTTGAGTGAACGTAGCCAACTAAATGAATACAAGAATTGTGTCAATTCGCTTATGAAAAAGAAGTTTTTTTATCCTCAACTACACGGTATGGAGCATGTGCAAGTTCCTTATTGGTTACGTAATTTGAAAGATAGAAAAGAAGAAAGTTTAGAGGCTTTTAGGCACGAAGTTTACGGAATTAGTACAAATGTTTCAAAAGAAAAAAGAGATACGTATTTAGCGACATTAAATTACTACGATGATAAAGAACTCGATGATTTTATGCTGCCAAGTCTTAGCTTAGCATCGCAAAAATTTCAGTCATTTTTTGGTTATAAATCAAAATCATTTATCGCACCAAATTATGTTTGGTCTTCAAATATTGAAATTAAGTTAAATGAAGTAGGTGTTGACTTTATTCAGTCTTCACGTTCACAAATGCTTCCAAAAAAGTATGGTGATAGAAGTATTATCAAAAGAATTGGAGAACAAAATAGCTTGGGTCAAATTTACTTAGTGAGAAATAGCATTTTTGAACCAAGTACATCAAATGAAAAAAAGAAAATGAAGGATAAATGCTTAGAACAGATAAACATGGCATTCCATCTAAACAAACCAGCAACAATCAGTATGCATAGGCTTAATTTTATGGGCGGTTTTGTTGAAAGTAACAGGGATGAGAATTTGCTGCTCTTAAAGGAAATTTTATTAAAAGTGATAAAAAAATGGCCTAATGTAGAATTTATGCATAGCGAAGAATTAGGGCGATTAATTAAAGATTCAAAAAAACATGCTTAAATTAAATATCGCTGGAGACTTTTTTTTGGCTCCCACATTTTTAGATCAGATTAAAGGTAGTGAAATAGTAGATTCAGATTTACAGAAAGTATTTACTCAAGCTGATATTAATATCGTTAATTTAGAAGCGCCAATCGTTGATAAGTTTACACCTTCAGAAAAGTACGGGCCTAGTTTACATACAGATGCCAGATGTTTGGAAATTTTAAAAAACTTAAATATCAATTTTGTTACCTTAGCCAATAACCACATATTAGACCATTCCGCAGAGGGTTTGAAGAGTACTATTAAATACTTAACTCAAAATAATATTGATTTTGTTGGAGCTGGTAAAGATTTGTCAGAGGCATCTGGACCTTTTATAATGAATAAGGAAAATCTAAAAATAGGTATTCTAAACTTTGCCGAAAATGAATTCTCAAATACTGATGGGAACTATCCTGGAGCATCACCTTTAAATATAATAGATAATACAATTCAAATTCAATGCCTAAAGTCTGAAGTAGATAAAGTTATTGTTATTATTCACGGTGGCGCAGAACTGCATAAGTACCCAAGTCCGAGATTCAAAAAACTTCTGGAGTTCTTTGCCAATCAAGGAGCGGATGCGGTAATTGCACATCATACGCATGTGTATAACGGCTCTCAGGTAATAAACAATATCCCTATAGTTTATGGTACTGGAAATTTTATTTTCCCTAAGAAAAATGCTGATATATCATGGAATTTAGGAGTTATTTGCCAATTAGAAATTGAAAAAAACCAACCAATAAGACTTAAAGAAATACCAGTAATACTTGTTGCTTCTAATGCAATAAAACTTAAAAGTTTAAATGAGACAGAAATAAAGCATTTTTTAGAAATGAGAAAAAAGCTAGCTAAGGTAATTGCCTCTGAAAAACTTATTAAAGAGGAGTATCAAGAATTTGTAGGTAAAGTTGAAAAACAATATATACATTATTTGCAACCTTACACATCAAAGTATTTACATAAATTGTTATCAATAGGCTTATTACCTAACTTCTTGAATAATAAAGTAAAAAAGAAGTTATACTTAAATATAATACGATGTGAAGCACATAGAGACATCCTATTAAACCTGTTAAGTAGATGAAAATAGCCATACATAAATCATCTTGGGGATTTTCACCCATTTGGATCAATTACTGTAAAGAACATAATATTCCCCATAAAATTGTGTCTTGTTATGATAATGATATCATGACGCAATTAGAAGATTGTGATGTATTATTGTGGCATCACCACCATACAGATGCTAAAGATGTATTGTTTGCCAAAGGACTATTATTTGCATTAGAGCAGGCTGGAAAAAAAGTGTTCCCAGAATTTAATGCTAACTGGCATTTTGACGATAAAGTCGGCCAAAAATACTTGTTAGAAGCCATAAAAGCACCAGTGGCTAAATCTTATGTGTTTTATGAAAAAAAAGAGGCTTTAACCTGGGCAAAACAAACCACTTATCCAAAAGTGTTTAAACTAAGAGGTGGTGCAGGTTCTACCAACGTGAAATTAGTCCGCTCTAAAAATGAAGCCATAAGTAAAATTAACAAAGCCTTTGGTAAAGGTTTTGCAGCCTACGATGGCTGGAATGACATTAAAGAACAATTCTTACGCTTCAGGCAAAAGAAATTGAAGTCTGTTGACTTCCTTAAAAGTATTCGCCGTCTGTTGGTATCTACAAGATTTGCAAAAACAGTAGGCCCACAAAAAGGCTATGTGTATTTTCAAGAGTTTATACCAGCAAACAATTTTGACATACGAGTAATTACCATTGGAGATAAAGCCTTTGCCATAAAACGAATGACAAGACCCAATGATTTTCGTGCTTCTGGAGGAGGTGCCATTAAATTTGACATAGAATTAATAGATACAAGGTGTATACAAATTGCGTTTGAAACATCTGAAAAATTGGATGCTAGTTGTGTTGCTTACGATTTTGTATTTGATCGAAATAATAAACCGTTAATTGTGGAGATTAATTACGGTTTTGCTCACGAACCTTATTTAAAATGTCCTGGCTACTGGGATAAAGATTTAAATTGGCACGAAGGTAAGTTTAATCAAGTTGAGTGGATTATGGAATTATTTAAAAACTAATCTAATATATTTATAATGAATTTAATTTTTGATTTAGGAGCAAATGAAGGTGGTAATCTTAAATATTACCTTTCGAAAGCTAGTAAAGTTGTTGCCGTTGAAGCCAATCCTAAATTGTGTAATATTATAAAAAGTAATTTCAAGGATGAAATCGATTCTGGAAAATTAATTCTTGTTGAAAATTGTCTTACAATAAATTATGAAAATAAACCAGTAACTTTTTATACTAACAAGTACGAAACAGGCTTAGGACGATTTACTATACCTGATAACAACCTGATGGATTATGAAGAAATTATTGTTAAATCAATTTCTTACAAAAGTTTGATAGATCAATTTGGTCATCCTGATTTTGTAAAAATAGACCTTGAGGGTTATGATAAAATTATTCTAAATTATTTAATTGAAAAAGAACTTTTACCTAAATATTTACAATTTGAAAATCAAGGGCTTGACTATCTTAAAAAAATTATAAGTCTTGGAATTTATAAATCCTTCAATATAGTTTCATTTTATAATTTTTCTAAAATTTATAATGCTACAAAATTAAGGACTGCTGGGCCTTTCGGTTTAGATGTTAAAAGCCCATGGATTTCTAAATCAAAAATTTTAAAATTATATCAGTCTTTACCACACTCTTGGATTGATATTCATCTGTCAAATGAAAATTTAATTTATAAAGATGAAATTGATTTTAAGTTCTACAAATACAGACCAAGTGTTTTAACTTTAATAAAACGATCTATTCCTTCAAAATTTAAATCAAATATAAAAGCCTTAATAAACTATAGGAATAATTAAAATGAACTTACAATACGGCTCGTTTTTTAAATACCCACGTAAGGCATTCAAACATTTATTAAGTTCGATCTACCCGCTGATTATCAAATTATACCCGCTCCCGAAAATCAAAAGTATTCCTGAAACTATAGATAAAATCTTAGCTGATCAATGTTCAATATGCCGTTTTGGGGATGGAGAATTACTATATGTGTCAGAAAAACGTTCATTACCTTTTCAAAAACAAGATACGAGATTAAGAAACTATTTTATCGAATTGCTAAATTCAGACCATAAACATATTTTGATTGGCTTACCTGTAGGTTTCTATTCGCTTAGCAATTTAAAATCTGATAGCAAAACGACGTGGAGAGCAATTATTTCTTGGACCTACCCTGGGGTGAGAAAGTACTTAAATCCATCAAAACAATACTATAATGCAAGTATGACAAGATTGTATATGGATTATCAAGACACCTCTCATTCCAGTGCATGGTTTAAAAAAGTGCGTTCCATTTGGAATAAACGAGATATTTTATTAATTGAAGGAGAAAAAAGTCGTTTAGGTGTTGGGAATGATTTATTTAATAATGCAAACTCTATAAAACGGGCGTTAGGGCCAGCGCAGAATGCCTTCGATCAATTTGATAACTTATTAAATTTTGCATCGCAACAAGATAAGAACAACCTGGTTTTACTGGCTATGGGGCCAACAGCAAAACCATTGTGTTACGAATTGGCATTGCAAGGTTTCCAAGCTATAGACATAGGAAATTTAGATGTGGAATATGAATGGTTTTTAAGAGGGGCAACGGAAAAAATTAAAATACCAGGGAAATATACAAGTGAAGCTAAAGAAGGTAGAATAGTAGATGATGTCCAGGATGAAAAATATAAATCGCAGATTATAGCTAGGTTTATCAATGAAAACTAAACCTAAAGTGTTTTTTATAGCACCTGCATTGTCTATGGGTGGTATGGAGCGTGCCTCTGTAAACACAGCGAATGGTCTTCATGACCAAAATTGTGAAGTGATTTTTCTGAGCTTATTCAAAAAAGAACACTTCTTTAAACTAAACCCAAAGATTAAATTAATTGAGCCTGAAGGATTTAACATAACTAGCCTATCCTTTATGAAATCAATTTCTTGGATTAGAAAAGAAGTGAAGGCGTATAAACCTGATTCTGTTATAGTCTTCAATAAGTTATACGGTGCACTTGTAGCATTAGCTCTTAAGGGTATAGATATCCCTTTTTATTTATCAGAACGTTCAAGCCCATTATTTCATTGGAAATTTCCGTTTAATATCATCAATAAGGTAGCTTATGAAATTAACCCACCTCAAGGGGTAATAGCACAGACTCAGATTGCGGCAGATTATCAAAAGAAATATTTTAAAAAATCTGAGGTAAAAGTGATACCAAATATTCTTCGTAGCATAGAAGTGTTCCCGGAAATTCAACGGGAGTATCATATTCTTGCCGTAGGACGATTAAATGATTATTTGAAAGGCTTCGATTTATTGTTGGAAGCCTTTACATTACTAAATAATCAAACCTGGGAGCTACATATAGCTGGCGGTGATGAAAATGGAGAAGCGCTTAAACAACAAGCCTCAAAACTAGGTATTAGCGATAGAGTGAAATTTTTAGGAAAAGTCAAAAACATAGATCCTGTTTATGCAAAAGCAGGTTTGTTTGTAATCCCATCACGAAGCGAAGGCTTTCCAAACGCCCTTGCTGAAGCAATGGCGGCAGGTTGCTGTTGTGTTGCGTTTGATTTTATAGCTGGTCCTAGAGACATGATTACTGATAATAAAAATGGAGTGATTGTCCCTGAAGGAGATATAAGAGCTTTAGCAATAGCTATGGATGACTTGATCAAAAATGCCAATAAAAGGCATACACTTGGTGAGAATGCTCAACAAATAAAAATTAAATTAAATCAAAAGGTAATAATTGAAAGAATCAAACAATTTATTAATGCAAAATAAGCCATTAATTTCGGTTATTGTGCCAGTCTATAATGTAGAAAAATATGTTTCAGAATGTATTGAGTCGATACTAAGGCAGAGTTATAAAAATGTTGAAATTATAATTATTGATGACGGATCGACAGATGGGTCTGGAAATATTTGTCAAGAATATGCTAGCTCAAACCTAAGAATTAAACTTTTTAGATTAAAAAATAGTGGTGTAGGTATGGCAAGAAATTATGGCATTAATCAAGCGACCGGAAATTATGTATATTTTTTAGACGCAGATGATTTTATTGATAAAAATTTATTTCAAGACTTATTTCGCTTTATTCATAAAGATTATGATATTATACTTTTTGGTTACAATAAAATAAGTGAGAAAGGAAAGTTTCTCAGATCACAAAACCCGAAAAGTGAAGAAACTGATAAACTTCAAGATAATAAAGACTTATTGGCTCAAAACATGCTTTATGGTTGTGGTTTAGCAGTTTGGGATAAGATTATAAAACGATCACTTATAATTAAGAGCAATATTTATTTCGATAGAAAAAAAAGAGGACAGGATTTTACGTTTGTAATTAAATTATATGCTAAAACAAAATCAATAGTTTCCATCAACAAACCACTCTATAACTATCGGATTATATTTGGAAATAAAAATAAGTTCGATAAAGATATTGTTATCAATCACATAAAAAACTTTGAACTACTTTCTAATTTCTTTTCAGATAATACAGAAATTCAAAATAGATTTTTATCTAAAATTTTTTCAACTTGGTTTTTTAAGGTTGTTCCTATGCATATTTCAAAAACTCAAAAAATACCTTTTGAAACTAAAATATATTTTATGACCAATATGTTTAATAATGAAAGCCTTATAGAGTTTTTAATAAAAAACAAAATGAAATCAAAATTTGAAAATGTAATGAAGTATTTTTTTTTAAAACAAAAACTTACCCCATTTTTTTTATTCGGTATATTATTTGGTTTTGCTCGAGTATTAAAATATAATAAATAATGTGTGGAATTTTCGGTTTTATTTCTAAACAATCATCTCAAGCTGAGCTCAAACAGACCACCAGTTGTTTAACTCAACGCGGTCCTGATGCTTCAGGCTATTATTATTCAAGCCCTGTAGGTTTAGGGCATCGCAGGCTTTCTATTATTGATTTGGAATCTGGTGCTCAACCCATGCATAGTGCCGATGGCCAGCAAGTCTTAGTGTTTAACGGAGAGATTTATAACTTCTTAAAAATTAAGCAGGAACTCCAAGATTTGAACTTTGAATTCACGACCACAAGTGATACCGAAGTGATTCTAAAAGCTTATCAGGCTTGGGGTTTTGAAGGCTGTTTAGAAAAGCTGGAAGGTATGTTTGCCTTTGCGCTTTGGGATTACAACATAAAAAAACTCTTGATAGCTCGAGATCGCTATGGAGAAAAACCATTGTATTACATAAAAAATGAAAAAGGAGTCTATTTTGCCTCGGAGTTAAAAGCTTTAAAACCCTTTGCCGATATAAAAGCCATCAGTAAAAAAGGCTTGAACTTATTTTTTAGCTTGTCATACATTCCAGCACCTTTTACAATTTATGAAAGTGTATCTAAGCTCGGGGCTGGAGAATACATGGTCGTTGATTTAGAAGAAAGAGTTTCCATAAACAACTATTATAATTTAAAAGCTGTGGTTAAGTCTGGGAGATCAAAACAAAACTCAGATTATGAGCAAGCCAAAGCTCAACTGCGTCAACTTTTATTTGAATCAATAGAAAAGCGAATGATTTCAGACGTTCCTTTAGGCTCGTTTTTAAGTGGTGGCATCGATTCCAGTATTGTGTCTGCTATCATGGCAAAAGTGTCCAAGACACCTATTAAGACATTTTCTATTGGCTTCAAAGAAAAAGCCTATGATGAGAGTGAAAGGGCTGCCTTAGTTGCCAAACACATTGGCGCAGAGCATACGCTACATGTATTAGGACATGAAGATTTGTTAGCAGTCGTTGACGATACGCTCAACTATTTTGATGAACCCTTTGGTGATTCATCCGCCATCCCTTCGATGATGGTAGCCAAAAAAGCCAAAGAAAAGGTAACAGTCGTTCTGACGGGCGATTGTGCTGATGAGTTATTTGGAGGCTATGAAAAATACTTGGGTAAACATTATGCTGATAAGTACAAAACCTACCCTAAGGTGATGCAAAATATGTTGAAGTGGGGCGTTAATAAAATTCCACACACCAACGCAACTAACCATACACTCAGAAAAATCAAGAAAGTCATCCAGTCAGCGGAGGTTTCACCCGAAGAACGCTATTTAAAATTAGCATCATTGGGCTTTTCACCTACGTATAAAAAGCAGCTCTTGACAAAAGAGTTGAATGCTGAGATTTCAGATGATATCCTCAGTCATTTTAAGAACTTAGGGGAACAAGATGAGCTCTTGCAAACATTTTATAGTGATGTTAAATTAGTCTTGGAAGGCGATATGTTGACAAAAGTAGATCGAGCATGTATGATCAATTCCTTAGAAGCTCGTGTCCCTTTTTTAGATTCTAAAATTGTCAACTTTTCCTTTCAATTACCCCACGAGTTCAAAATCAAAGGCATCAACAAAAAACGAATTTTAAAAGAAACTTTTGCTGACCTACTTCCTGAAGAAACAATGAGTTTCAGTAAAAAGGGCTTTGGAATTCCCATTCGTTTGTGGTTTCAGAATGAATTAAAATCAGAATTACTAGAATTGCTAGAAGATTCATTCATTGAAGAGCAAAACTTGTTTAATAAAAATTATATCCATCAACTTATACAAGAACACATGTCGAATAAAGAGAATCATTCGTCTAAATTATGGCAGTTGTTCACGTTTCAAAAATGGTATAAAAGTAATTTTAATGCGTAAAAAACTTATTTTAGGGGTTACGGTAGGTGGTAGTTCTCGTTTATTAGATGGTCAGGCAAAATATTTTAAAGATCTTGGCTATGAAGTCTATTTAATATCTCAAGACCATTTCAAAGAACCTATTTTTTGTCAAAAAGAAGGCATAACGCATCTACCTGTAAAAAGTTTAATGGCCGATATTCATCCGCTAAAAGACATCAAAGCATTATTTCAAATTATCAAACATTTTAAAAAAGTAAAACCTGATATAGTAAATCTAGGCACACCTAAAATAGCCCTTTTAGGAATGTTGGCTGCTAAATTGTTAGGAGTCAAAAAGAGAGTATATACCTGTAGAGGTCATCGCTTTGAAACAGAAATGGGCTTTAAACGTAAAATACTCCTAATGATGGAAAAGCTCACAGTTTGGTGTGCACATGAGGTCATTTATGTAAGTAAATCATTAAAAGAAAAAGCCAAACAAAACGGATTAGAAAATCCAAAAAAATCGAATTTAATTGGCTTGGGGAGTAGTAATGGTGTAGATGTATCCGCATTTAACAGAGACGCAATTAGCGAGTCTGATAGAAATAAACTTATAGAAAAATATCAACTTCAAAATAAATTATGTATTGGCTTTGTTGGCCGAGTAAGTTTACACAAGGGCGCTTATGAATTGGTAGAAGTATTTGATAAGTTATATAAAAAGAATAAAGATATACGACTGATTATGATGGGGCATCGAAAATGTGATCCTAAATTTGATGATTATATTCAGAACCATCAAGGTATTGTGTTGATTCCTTTTCAAGATAATGTGCCTTTGTATATGTCTTTATTTGATATTTTTGTCCTACCATCTTGGCGCGAAGGATTTCCGAATGTGCCTATTCAAGCGGCCGCTATGGGGTTACCTGTTGTGGTGAGTGATGCAACGGGCTGCGTAGATGCTGTAAATCTAAATGTAAATGGATATATATTTAAAACTAAAGACAAAACAAGTCTATACAACATGTTGAATCATCTTGTCTATAATCAAAAAGAAAGACAATTACTTGGGGTAGAAGGTGAAAAATGGGCTCAGAATTTTAATCAATTAAATGTCTGGTCAGGTATAAATAAAATATACTCAAAGTAATGCTTATATTTGGTGATTTAGCTGTTCCAAATGAATTTCATTCAAATAAGTTACAAAGCTTTTTTGATAAAAATGAAGCTTTATTTAAGGGGAAAGCTAAAGTGTTTAACCTTGAGGGTTTGCTTTCAGATACCCGTTCAGAACTAGATACTGAGGTAGTAATATACAACCATAGTTCTGTTGTTGATGTATTGGCATCAAATCAAACTAAAGTAACCTGTCTTGCGAATAATCATACCTTAGATATACCAAACAACTACGATAAAACACTTAAAAGTTTAAAGGCTAAGAATATACAAACAGTTGGTTCAACAGATCAAAATTTGAATACTAAAAGTTCATGGGTTTCTTGGTGGGAAGATGGTAAACAAGTTTTTCTTCATAATTCCTGTTGGAGTTTTTTGCTTTATCATCAAAAAAATCCGGCAGACAGAGGTATCTATATTAATGAAATACAAGAAAATAAAATAATTCAGGAAGCGAAGAAGATTAAATCTAAGTATCCAGAATCTGTTTTAATAGCTTATTTTCATTGGAGTTTTGATCTTGAAGTATTACCATTTCCTTCTTACAGAAAGTTTAGTCATAAGCTTGTTGATGTCGGTGTAGATTTAGTTGTAGGTTGTCATTCGCATTGTATTCAACCAATTGAAAAATATAAGGGGAAAACAATTGCTTATGGGATTGGTAATTTTTATTTTCCTAACGGAACCTATATGAATGGAAAGGTTGTATTTCCTGAATGGTCACAATACTCACAAGTTATCGATTTTAACATAAAAACAAAAGAAATAAAAATTCACCACTTCAAAGGTGTAGGTATTAATAAAGAGTACAATTTAAAGTACCAAAGTTCTTATAGTCCAAATAACGTCAGGCAAAACCAAAATTTAAGTCATTTCACTGATAAAGAGTATGCTAATTATTTTAAAATAAATAGAAGGAAATCCAAATTAATGCCTATTTTTTATGAATATGATAATAATTTAATCAATAAAATAAAATATACATACTTAATCTATAGAGCTAAACTAGCAAGGAAACTTGCTGAAATTGGTCTCAGAAAATGGCAGAACTAATCAGAAAATGAGAAACTATATTTTAAAATCTAAGGATAAACTACTTAACAAAGGTCGTATTTTCTCTAAAGTTGAAGAGTTAAAAAGTTACTACAATTCGTCTAATTTTAATAACCATAAAAACGATAAACTTAATGCATTATTAAGATATGCAGTAACTAATTCAAGCTTTTATACATCTTACGCTAAATATAAAAATTTTGATGAGATACCCGTCTTAAAAAAAGAGCATATAAAGGAAAACTATGAAAAATTTATCTCAAAAAACTTTGAGAAATCAAAGTTATATACTGGAAGTACAAGTGGTTCAACAGGCTCGCCACTGAGGTTTTTTTATAGTCAACAAAAAAAAGATATCAGGCAAGCGGAATTGATATTCTTTAATAAATGGGCTGGTTATGAAGTTGGTATGAAGCACGCTTTAAATGCGATAGGCTCATACAAAAGTAAGTTAAAACTATTCCTGCAGAATGAATATTTGATAGATCCTTCAAAAATTGACAAGCATTTTTTAATAGCTTTCAAAAAGATAATTGTTGATAAAAATGTTAAATTTTATATTGGCTATCCTTCAGTAATACGTGAAATTGCTTCATATTGTCAGCAACTTAAACTTACACCTAAAGATTTTAGATTAAAAGGAATAATCTCAACCGGTGAACCGCTAGATGAATATACAAGGGAATTAGCACAAAATATATTTGGTTGTAAAGTCTTAAGTAGATATTCTTCCCTAGAGTTTGGCGTACTAGCTCACGAATGCAGTGAAGAAAATAGCTTTCACCTTAATGATGTTGACTACCATATTGAAGTCTTTGACTTAGAAAAAGATATACCTTTAGAAAAACCTGGTGTAGGTCGTTTAATTATTACAGATTTATATAATTATGCATTTCCTCTTATTCGTTATGAAATAGGTGATTTAGCAGAAATTAGTAAATTAAACTGTAAATGCGGGAAAAATGGTAGAGTATTAAAATCATTAAATGGGAGAATTGTAGATAGTCTTATAGATTCAGAAGGCAGAAAACTATCATATGGTCATATCAATATGCTGATGTTTCCTTTTCAGGATAAAGTTGAAAGGTTTCAGTTTGTTCAAGAATCTTTAACAGAGATAAATCTAAAAATTCAAACTAAAGCTAATCCAAACCAGTTTAATGATCTACGTAGCCATTTAATAAATGAGTTTGGTAAAAAAATTAAGCTACATATTAGTTTTGTTACTTTTATCGATGCTTTTAAATCAGGAAAAAAGCCTTTTATAGTAAACAAGGTTTTAAAGAATTAAATGAAGAATTCTTATAAGAACATTTTAAAGCCTTTAATCGATTTTACAGCAGCATTGTTAGGTGTATTGATATTGAGTCCTGTATTGTTGATTGTTGCAATTCTATTGACGCTCCAAAACAAAGGGACACCTTTCTTTTTTCAAACACGACCAGGCAAAGATCAAAAAGCTTTTCAAATCATCAAGTTCAAAACCATGACCGATGAAAAAGATAAAGACGGTAATTTGCTACCAGATGTGAAACGTATAACCAGCTTAGGAAAAGTGATCCGTAAATTGTCTATCGATGAATTGCCACAACTGATCAATGTTTTGAAAGGAGACATGAGTTTAGTCGGCCCACGACCATTATTATTTAAATATATTCCGTTGTTTTCCAAAACCCAATTGAGAAGACATGAAGTAAGGCCAGGCATTACAGGTTGGGCGCAAGTGAATGGAAGAAATAGCATCAGCTGGACTAGAAAATTTGAATTGGATGTGGAATATGTCGATAGAATATCAATAGGTTTAGACATTAAAATATTATACTTAACAGTATTGAAAGTTGTAAAAAGCGAAGGCGTGAACCAATCAGAAGCCAGACCGATGCAACCTTTTGATGGAACGAATTAAAATATGAAATCAGTACAAAATCAACTTATCATCATAGGCGCAGGTAGTGTGGGAGGACATATCGCTTCCAATCTAAACCTATATTTTAAAGAAGATATTGAAGTTTTATTTTTAGACGATGATAAGTCTAAAATAGGACGAAATTTTTGTGATGCAAAAGTGGTTGGTAATATCAATACAATTACAAAATATCCAAAAGATATAATGGTTGTTGTTGGAATTGCCTTTCCGAAAATAAAAAGAAAAATCATTTCGAAATTAATAACTAAAGGCTACAATAATTTCCCAAGCTTAATTTCAACAAAAGCATGGATTTCAAATAATGTGAAAATAGGAAAAGGGGTTATAATTTACCCAGGTTGTACGATTAATTATGCAACCCAAATTGATGACTATGTTGTGATGAATATGAATTGTGCAATAGGCCATAATTGCATAATAGGCAAATTTGCTAGTTTGTCTCCTAGTGTTAGCTTAGGTGGCTTTACAGTTATTAAAGAGAATGTCGAGCTAGGTATAGGTAGTCAAACTTTGCAAAATTTGACCATAGGGACAAATTCAATCATCGGTGCAGGATCTGCAGTCACAAAATCAATACCACCCAATTGCACCGCCGTAGGCATTCCCGCAAAACCCATTAAGTATCATAATTAAGCAGTCAATAAATAAAACAAAACACGCCTCCTCACCACAGGGATTTTTTATACCCATCAAAAACGAATACCGAGTTGCATTCAATTTATTTTAGCTCAAATGAAGTCAAGATTTAATAAGGTATTTGAACACAACAAAACCATGAACAGATAATACATCATAGGCAACGATTCACGACTCACTACTATTCCACTACACCATTACACGAATAATCGAAACCACAAATAGCCGAATAACCGACTCACGACTCACTGAGAACAGACAACCGACAACACCTCTTCAACACCAGTCAACCAGTTACCTACAACCGAGATCTACCACTATACTACTATTCCACTACACCATTACACGAATAATCGAATCAACAAATAGCCGAATAACCGACTCACAAATCACGACTCACTGAAAACAGAAAACCGATAACTGTTAACAGAAAACGACTCACGCTTCACCATTCACGCTTCACAATTCACTATTCACTGAAAACCGTTAACAGACAACGATTCACGACTCACGCTTCACCATTCACGCTTCACTACTATTCCACTACACCATTACACTAATAAGTAAAAAAGCGCCTAATGTCACTCCCTGATATAGGTTGACCGTTTTAAACCCATTTTAAAGATGATAAAAAGCGGAAAGCGTTTAGGGCCCCGAAAGATTTATTCAGAAGA
>NZ_FQTW01000031.1 GCF_900129035.1 Psychroflexus salarius
AACGGTCTTGTGTATGGCTCGTTGCGTGCAAATTAGCGATTATTTTTCGGTTGAGCCACAAGCCAATTTTTTAAATTTTACTATTTATCTTTTTATTGGAAATCGTCAAATTTAAAAATTTGGCGATTTTCCAAATATGCCCTAACTTTGGTTTAAGCAATTGACTAGCATTGAGCTATACACGGTGTTGCCACACGTTTTTTTATTTCCCATTCCATACTTTACTTGTCCAAAATCGGTTATCATTAATATTAAATCGACCGTCAATAAATTCCATTTCAGTCAGATAAATATTCCGAAGTGATTTTTGTACTCTATCAAATCCGTCATTTTCGTCTGAAGTTGAACTGTATTTCAGTCGGTCGAGTATCTTTATTTTTTTAGATTCCAATTCTTTTGTTCCAATATAACATTCGCCCGAGTATGAAATTCCGTCATCATTATTTATCGCGTATCGATTTTCTTTTTTTGTAATTGAAAGAAAAACAATTTTGTTGTCCTTATTATAAAAAACTGTATCGATATAAATTTCTAAAGTTTTTCCTTCTGGTGTTTTTGATGAAGCCCGAACAGAATCACGTCTTAATTCAGTCAAATTCGCAAGTTGCTTTTTGTCTGCTTGGTATTCAGATTGTTCGATTTTCAATCCGTTCAGATATTCATTTGGCGTTGACGTTTTTTTGCAACTAAATATGATGCAAAAAAGCAGAATTATTATATGTAATTGTGTTTTTCTCAAATGTGTGGCAACGTTTTTGTATAACCGCAGTTATTACGGATTTAAAAGTAATGAATTTCAGTTACAAAACCCAAGTGAGCAAATACGAGTTGATTCGGCTTGTAGTCGAATCAGCCGTAATTGCGGTTATGCGGTGTTACAAGTAGGTTCTTTATAGAGTCTAATTATTTCGTTTTTTTCGTACTGCTATTCAATTCAGTCGAGTAGAGTAGTAGTTTTGCTATATTAAACTAGATTTAAAAATCTGTTTTCAAGAGTAAAATCATCTGTTTTCAAACTTGCTGAAATTCCGCTGTGTAGTTTATTCAATTTTCTATTATATTATTTACGCTATAATTGTCAGAAGTCAAATTATTCCTAAATGTCGAATAAAATCCAATTACGTATTTTTATCGTTACTAAGTTATCACGCATTATTTTTCAAATTCAGATAGCTACTCAATGCTCGACCAAAAATCAATTTAATTTGTTTTCAACGCAATTTAGTTTTCAGCGTTTGAGTGATAAAATCCAATTTTTATAATTTACTCCACTTTTCAATTTTGTCAGAGTCAAATCCGATTCTTAGGGTTATCAAAACATGAATTTTATCTCTAAAAAATCATTGAAATTAACTTACTTGTAACGTTTTTGTATAACCGCAGTTATTACGGACTTAAAAGTAATGAATTTCAATTATAAAACCCAAGTGAGCAAATACGAGTTGATTCGGCTTGTAGTCGAATCAGCCGTAATTGCGGTTATGCGGTGTTGCCCACAGTTATTTTTTGTGACTATTAAATTTTCTCAGTAAAAATTAAATAATAAAAAATGAATAAAATTATTCCAAGAATAAGCTCTTTCCTAGATAAAGTTGGCAAAGAAAAATTAATAAATGGTAATTCACTCTTATTGAAATTCTTCTTGGGTTGCATTAAAATATCGTAATCAGTTAGTTCAAATTTGGATTCTATTTCATTAGTTTTTTCTTTCTGATGTTCTTTTGGTTTTGTATTCTTGATTTTATAGTAGGCTATGATTAATAAAACTATTCCGATTAACATAAATGGAACATCCGTTGAATCCAAAAATCTTGGGTCAACATATGGTTCACTTCCGATTAGTCTTAAAGTAATCATTTTTATACACTTTTATTTGCTCCCAGTTATTTTTTCACTTCTTCCATTGCGACATTGCTGTTTCAAAGAATTCATTTGCTTTTTCTCGGTCATCATTCACGTAAACTTTAAATTCCAAACTATCTTGTGTAACAACTTTTATAAATGACGAGTAAGTCCACGCATCCGATAAATCTTTAAATATTAGAGTATCAATTTCGCTATATATTGCTGAATTGATTTCGTTGGTTTCGTTTCTTTCGTCAATCCAATAATACGCTAATCTTTTATCACTTATAAAACCTCCATTTGTACTATTCACACTTTGGGAAGTAAATCTTAATATTTTTTCATTATTGGTTAATAATCCGATTTCACGGATATATTCCAATTCCACTTTTGATAAATCATTTCCACTTTTAATTCCGCCATTGCACGCAACTAGTAAAATTAGTAAAATTGGGCTTAAATGGCTGAATTTCATTTTTTTTCTAATTGTGGGCAACG
>NZ_FQTW01000037.1 GCF_900129035.1 Psychroflexus salarius
GTCCAGTTTTTTCGGTTTTGTGAAGTCACTGAATTAATTGCTAATATCAGAATTATAAATGTTATTATTTTTTTCATTTTACATTATTGCCAACGTTTTTGGCTATATGTAGTGCGGGTTTTGAAATGATTGTATATTCAATTCAGTACCGACCTAAGCGAGCCATTTTTATGTTTTTTATTTTCATGAATAAAGATACAAATTGCGAGCGGAAAATTAAGCAGAAAGTTAGAATTCAGCGATACATCCCGCATTACTTATAGCCGATGTTAGGCTTTCGTTTTATAATTCAGGGTCTAATTTATTCGGATGTTGTCTGGTATCAAAAATTGTTACAACATTTATTCTTTTAGAATTAAATCGATAGTAAAGAGTTGTTTGTTTTGTTATAACACATCTTCTCAATTTCTTCCCTTTTTTAGATTCAGGAAAAATTTCGGGTTGAGTTTTGATTATTTCGATTGACGAATCTAGTTTTTCTACAAATTCCTTCTTTACTTTAAGTGACCATTCTGTGATTAAATACTCAAAAAGGTTTTCTAATTTCTTTTGAGCTGTTTTGGAAATAACAACTTTTCTGCTCAATTTACCTATGTTTTTGCATAAAAGTTTCGTAATCAGTTATTTCGCCGTTTTCGATTTCTCGAGACGCCTTTTCAATTTCATTACGTTGTTCAATAGAAAAGTCATCCCAAAAATCATTAGTCTTCTCTTTCTTAAAGATATTTTTGATTGATTCAATTATTCTTGGATTTTCAGTGTCCAAGAGCATTTTAACCAATTCTATTTTTTCGGCTTGAATATTCATCACTGATTTATTTACAATCAAAAATAGTTATTTAAATGCAGATTTATATTGTTATTGAGAATTTTTTAAATGAAGCCTAACGGTTCCGGCTATGTGTAGTGCGGATTTTATAAAGCCTTACAGTTTCAATTCAGCACTCACTTAAGCGAGCCATTTTTAGGTTTATTATTTTACTTGAATAAAGATACAAATTGCGAGCGGAAAAAAGGGTAGGAGTTTGAATTTAACGATTCAGCCCGCATTACATATAGCCGTTGTTGTGCTTAGTTTTTAATTACTTCTATTATTGATGGTGAAAATACTGCAAGTAGGAATGGGAGAACAAATACAATGTAATCTAAAGCGTTTAATTTTCTATTGTCTACATTGTCATAAGAAGATGCGTATTCATATGCGGGCTCAACTCCAGTAATCTTTTTAGCTAACAATCTTAATATCTGATAGAATAATATATAAATAAGTGGTGCGAAGAATGTCGAAGCAGCATGTCCGTCATTCATTTGATATTCAGTATATGAGTGCAGTTTTAAGCCTATAACAGCGAAAACAACACCGAAAAAGAAGAGGCTACCTAGCACATATTTTTTTCTATGAAGTTTTGCATAAATCACAAGGAAATAAAGCATTAAAACACTCATTCCTGCCCAATAAATATGTGTTTCAGTTATTATCAATTTTTCAGGTGCGTTTTGTAATTAAGCACAACGTCTCGCGTATATGGTTTGTGGCGGGATAAAAATTGCTCGCCTTTCGGTTAAGTTTTAATTTCTAAAAATACTATAATTTTTCGTTTCATT
>NZ_FQTW01000012.1 GCF_900129035.1 Psychroflexus salarius
TTAAATAGCAAAACGAAAAAAACGAAATAATTACGCTCTATAAAAAACCTATTGGTAACACCGCATAACCGCAATTACGGCTGATTCGACCACAAACACGACTTTAGTCACTTCAGGAATGTCTTTGATGATCTGGCTGGCTTTAAACGATGTCAAGGTTTTACCTGAACCTGTGGTATGCCAGATATAGCCGTTTTTAGTTGAGTTTTTGACGCGATCAATCAATTTTTCGGTGGCATAATACTGGTAAGGCCGCAATGCCATTAAAATGCGATCGGTTTCGGCCAGGACGATGTACTGACTAATAAACTTCGACAATTGGCAGGGCTCTAAAAAGCTATCGGTAAAGGCTGAAAGTTGGGTAATTTTTGAATTATCTTCTTTAGCCCAGTAGAAGCTTTGCTTAAAGTTGAGTGCTTTAAGTCGATTATTGGCAAAATACTTGGTATTAACGCCATTAGATATGACAAAGAGCTGCACCAATTGAAATAAACCCGAACCTGTTCCAAACGAATGACTTTTATAACGTAAGATTTGGCGATGCGCTTCGGCCATTTCACAACCGCGACGTTTGAGTTCTATTTGAACCAATGGTAAGCCGTTGATAAGTATAGTAACATCATATCGGTTTTCATATTTACCGTTGATGGTGATTTGATGCGTGACCTGAAATTGATTTTTGCACCAAGCTTGTGTATTTAAAAAGTCAAAATACTGTACATCGCCGTTATCAAGCTCGATTTGTTGTTTTTGGCGTATCAATTTAGACCGCTCAAACACCGAACCTTTATTGAGAATATTGAGTACCCGTTGAAACTCTGTTGATGACCATTGCACACCATTGTGTTTCTCTAACTGCTGTTTTAGATTAGCTAATAATTCTGCTTCGTTTTTAATGACTAGCCGTTGATAGCCTAAACCTTGTAATTGTTTAAGGAGTTGTTCTTCTAATGCTGCTTCGCTTTGTCGTGTCATTTATACGTCTAAAAAGATTTTATTATAATGTTCTTGTATTGCTTTTACTTCATTTTCAGTTAATGCAGAAAATTCCTTATTCAATGCTCGTTTTGAAAGTATGCCTTCATTTTGTTCTAAAAAACGCACCAAGGTAGCGAGCAGTTTATCGGGCATTTCAAAATTTTCATCTATAAAAGCTTTAAACTCGTCATACTTCAACAAATAATTCACTTCTTCTGGAATAATTCGGTTGAGTGTATCGCTAACACAATCATACAAAAATTCGGCTTGTTTGGTGGCATCAAAATAACGATAAAAATCAATAGTTTCATTGACCACTTTCACATTATGGTCTGAAGTTGCTTCCCATTCAATAACATCTAATAAAGGATGCGAATAACTTTCTAGCACCTTTCTATAATCTTCGATATGGTCTAGAATTGAAGCCGAAATTGGAAAAATAACGCCTTGCTTTGTAAATCTTTTTTTGGCTAAGATATGATGAATTATGTATCGGTGTAAACGACCATTACCATCTTGAAATGGATGTATAAATACCATACCAAATGCTATGGCAGCTGCCGCAAGTACTGCATCAAAGCCTTCATCTTGCATGCGTTGGTTGGCCTTTACTAAGCCATTTAATAGCGATAATAAATCTTCTTCTTTAGCAGAAATATGCGCTGGAATAGGTTCGCCCGTAAGCCGATCATGTTCGCCTACAAAACCACCTTCTTTTCTTAAACCTAGCTTTACAAATCGAGCATTTTCTATAATAATTTGCTGTAAACGTTCTAACTCTTCTATGCTTAGTGGTTTACTTCCAGCTTGGCCAATGGCTTTTCCCCAGCGTATGGCTCTGTTTGTTCCAGGATTTTCTTGCTCTATGCTAAAGGATGCTTTAGAATCTTTTAAAAGCAAAAATGAAGAGGCACGTTGCAGAATAGACGTTTGAAAATTGGCTAAATACTTGTTTTTTTGCTTAGCTAATTGGGCGTTGATGTAAGCTTCTAATTTATCGGTTTTATAGATTAACGGACAAAATTCTCTTGTGCCTGGCAGGTTGTTAATAATTCTATGCCGCGCTGAATTTGTCCCGGTTATGGCATATTGTAGTTTTTGGTCTAGTAAGGGTACATAATTACCTGTTTTTAAATCTGGTATGTCTAACTGTTCGTTTAGCAACCACTCATACAAAAACCAAAGTTTTCTGCTGTACTGACCCAGTGCTTCTGAAGTAATCATGTTGGTAATATGATCTTTATCAATATGCGTAAATAGGGTTTTAATCAATAAAAGATTAATTCCTTCATACTTTAAAGCAAATACCAATTGTTTGTATAAATTATCTTCGGGTGTGTGTCTTGGGGTTAAGACTTGCCAAGCTGACGTACTGTAACGGCGATTTTTTTTACTTATTAAAGCCAGTTTTTGAGGTAATGGCACTTGAAGCTGATGCGCTTCTATAATAGCAGCATAACCCACTAACAAACCAGGTTCTGGCGCTTGTCTTCCGTGAAAATTATGTATGCTGAATGAATATTGCTTATTATTCATGCTTAAAAATGAAAAACATTTATTTTCAAATGTAGCTGAAAAATGATTACAACAAGTGAAAAACACTTATTATTTTACTGAAATATGAAAAGTACTTAAAAATGTAATGAAGTATTTTTGGTGTAAAGTTTTTTTTAAATTAAAAAATCATGTGGCCTTATGGTAAGTGGTTTTTGCTAAACATGGTGTGCATTTAAAGTGTTAGCAAAACTAAGATATAAAAAAAGACACACCCTGGGACGCTGTTCTTATGGGTAAGCGTGGTGTGTACTGTTGCCGCAAATATAGTTTTGCTTTTTATATCTGTAAAAATTTTAACTTTTTTAAGTTATAAACAACTGGTTTTAAACATATAACAAAAGTCTATTTAAATTTTCTAAAGGCTTGAATGAATTGATAAATTCCAAAACCTTATTGATTATTTTTTTTATGATTTTTTATCTCTAAGTCCAGAATTGGCATTAATGACTTATATGAAAATCTATCTACATCTGTTCTTTCCTCACCAAATAGACTTTCAATATACCAGAAATAATCCTGAAGATATTCGCTTAAAAGTTTAAAGTCTTTTGATTTTATATAATGTTCATTTCTACTAAGGTCAAAATGGCCAATATATGTATCTCTTATTTCTTCAATATTTAGTTGTTTATACTTTTTCTTTATTTTTTTTGAAATACTTACTGCCTTTAAAAAATTGTCTTTTTTATCAATTAGTTTATTACTGAACAATAAAGCTTTTAGATTGTCTAAACTATATGACTCATCATTTTTAATAAGCTTATAAAGTATTAATACTGAATCATTTTGTACTAAATGATACAAACGTAAAAGATGATTAATATTTATTAGTTCCTTACGTCTAAATACCGCATAAGCTTCCATGTAGTCAACATTGTGCTTTAAAGTCATAATCAAAACACCTTGTGTTTGTATGATTTTTAAGAGATGTTTTTCCATTTTATAACTTGTTCTTTAAGTTCAATTAAAAATTTTGAATTTATCAATGTAGGTTTACGATTGTGTTTAATGTCATAATCACTAGATAAATAAACATCTCCATTTCCCTTGTGTAAAGCCTGAACAGTATGAATTATAGAATTGAATTTATTACGA
Organism: Psychroflexus salarius; assembly: GCF_900129035.1. Lineage (GTDB taxonomy): Bacteria > Bacteroidota > Bacteroidia > Flavobacteriales > Flavobacteriaceae > Psychroflexus > Psychroflexus salarius. The sequence goes on from NZ_FQTW01000012.1 coordinate 3,631, forward strand.
TCTTCTGTCTTTGGAATTAGTTTTAAATCAAAGCACTTTCTTAACAATGTAGAAATAATAGTCAAAGAAATTTCTTTTAATGTCCCATTTTTTGTGTTTACTTCAGCTAGGTCTAAAAAAGATAGATAAGTTTCAATTTCTTCTTCAACCCTTTTTAAGTAGAGATTACGCATTTGGATAAACTCTTTTTTTTCATTAAATACATGCTTTTGAGTATCCTCCATCCCTACACAAACATTTTCTGCAACAAGCCCTTTTTAAAGCTTTGGGTTTGCTCTAATTGTGCTTGTGTGTGCGTTATTTTTTGGTCGATGCTACTTAAAAAATTAGCGATTTTGGTTTGTTCTTTCAGAGTTGGGAGCTTTGTCTTTAACTTGATGAAATTTGATTTAGAAATATTAAACCTAGTACTTCCCTGAGCTAACGGTATTATTTTTTTTCTAAAGGAATGACTTCTAAATAAATATCTTGCATAAAAAGGACTAATTATGTTTTTATCAAGTCTGTAACCAAAACAAAAACTATTTAAGTAAATCGTTTCTTCAACACTACTTAAAAATACTGATGCTGTTGCAATTTCGTCAGGAGTTTCAGATGATACAGTAAAAAAGATATCACCAAATTCTACTTTATTTTGTTTTTCACTTTCGTTTATACTTACTTCACCACATTCAAGTATGTCAATTTTCGAGTTGTCAAAAATTTGCTTGTACTGAATGTACTTGTAACCTTCCCCAAAATCATCCTTTTTCTTCCCAGATAAGCCACTGTATGTATTACCTATTTCCCCCAACTTCTTCTCTTCCCAATCTGGAAAATCACAGCCATCATCTTGCCCTTCGGCTCCGCTCAGGCCGCGCTTAGAGCGTATCTGTTGTACTTGCTCTTTGCCTCCGCTCAGGCCGCGCTTAAAGCGAATCTCCTGACTAAAGAGCTGTTGCATCACGCCTTTTTTGTAGGTCTCTAAAGCCGACACTTTTTGTTGGAGTAAGTCGATTTTACGATCGACTTGGCTTAAAAAATCGGCTATTTTTTGTTGTTCGAGGAGAGAAGGAAAATATATCTTAAAATCTCCTATACTTTTGAAGTTCAAACCTTCTCTACCACTTCCTGTCATTGATCTAAAAATGAGCTTTTGCCCTTTATAAGAACTTAAATATGGCTGTAAAAAATAAGGTTGATCCTTTTTTAATCTGATTATCGAAACATGTTGATTTATATTTCCTTCATCAAAACTATTTGGTACAACACAGCTTCTACCGATAGATCCTCCTGTAATATTAAGTAAAATATCATTCCTTTTGACTTTACTACTTTTCATTTCTAGGTGAACAGATCCTGGAATGTGTGTTTCATCAAGTATCAGTGAATTATTATTTACATTCTGACTTCTAATAAAAGGTATTCCAGCACTTGTGTAAATTTCACTACCACCTCTAGGTGTCTTTCCGCTACCAATTTTAGAAGTTATACTACCTAATTGCTTCTTCATCCATTCCCCTTCAAATTCAGGAAAGCGTAATTCAGGGACCTTGGTTTTAGTTGAAGTTTTCATTTTAGTTTTGGGTTTCAAGGTTGTTTCGGCTCCGCTCAACAACCGTTTTAGCGTTTCTATCTTTCGTTGACTGAGCAGAATCGAAGGCAACCGTTTTAGAATCTTTTTCACACGTTGAATGAGCGGAGTCGAAGGCAACCGTTTTAGAATCTTTTTCACACGTAGACTGACCGGAGTCGAAGGCAACCGCATTGTCGTTTTCGAGTAGATCATTTTGGCTCCGCTCAACAACCGTTTTAGCGTTTCTATCTTTCGTTGACTGAGCGGAGTCGAAGGCAACCGTTTTAGAATCTTTTTCACACGTTGACTGAACGGAGCCGAAGGCAACGTGCGACGTCTCATTCAAACATTTTGCTAAATCATGCAGTTTTTCGGGAAAACCATTTATTAGTGCTTCTTTCTTTTTTCTGCTCCAACCTTGTATTTGTTTCTCTCTGTAAAAGGCTTCATCTATTCTACTAAAGGTTTCAAAATAAACCAATTTAACAGGCAAATGCTTTTTGGTATGATTTGCGCCATCGCCGTTTTGATGCTGTTGCAAACGCCTTTCTAAATTTTTGGTGCTTCCAGTGTAATAACTTCCATTACTACATTCTAAAATATACATATATCCTTTAATCATCTTAAAATGGCGTGTTTATATTCAACTCCTGGCAATAGCTTTCAATTTCTTTATCTACTTTACTGATGTCTTGGTTCAGTTGCTTCAATTCTTGACTAACAGCGTCTAAATCTATAGGTTCTTCTTCTTCAAAAGTATCTACATAACGGGGAATGTTTAGGTTGTAGTCGTTTTCTTCCACTTCTCCTAAAGTCGCGACATACGCGTATTTATCTACATTCTCACGGGTTTGATAGGTGCTGATGATTTTATTGACATGTTCTTCCGTCAGGTAATTTTGGGTTTTTACCTTTTCAAATTCCTGAGACGCATCAATAAATACAATATTTTGATCGTGTGGGCGGCATTTTTTAAAGACCATAATACAAGTCGGGATGCTGGTGCCGTAAAAAATATTAGCGGGTAAACCAATTACGGCATCGAGTTCGTTTTTTTCTTTGATGATAAACTCACGAATATGGCCTTCGGCTGCGCCACGAAATAAGGCGCCATGTGGTAAAACTACCGCCATGGTACCTTGCTCGTCGAGATGATACAACATGTGTTGCACAAAAGCATAGTCGGCTTTTGATTTGGGTGCGAGTTTACCGTAATGGCTAAAGCGTTCATCGCCTAAAAACAAGTCGTTAGCCGTCCACTTCGCTGAAAATGGCGGATTGGCGACAATAGCTTCAAACTTTTGGTCAAAATGCTGTGGTTTCTCTAAGGTATCTTCCTGGCGTATGTCAAAACGCTTGTAATGCACATCGTGAAGAATCATGTTCATGCGTGCTAAGTTGTAAGTGGTGCGGTTGAGTTCTTGTCCGTAGAACTGAGCGACATTGGTTTCTTTAGCCACACGCAACAAGAGCGAACTACTCCCACAAGTCGGGTCGTAAACCGATTTTATTTTTTCTTTACCAAGGGTAACGAGTTTAGCTAAAACTTTAGAGACTTGTTGTGGGGTGTAAAACTCACCTGCTTTTTTTCCTGCTCCACTGGCAAATTGCGCAATTAAATATTCGTAAGCATCGCCTAAGACATCGCTTTCGGTGTCTTGTAATTTAAAGTCAATTTTATCTAAATGTGCCAAGACTTTAGCAATTAACGAGTTTCTGGCATCAACGGTTTTTCCTAATTTGGTGGAGTTGAGATCTAAATCTTCAAACAAATTCCCAAAATCGTCTTCAGAATCGGTTCCCATGGTACTTTGCTCAATATTATTGAGAATAGCCGTTAAATCTTCAATAATAAAATTGCTTTGGTCAACGGCTTGTTTATTGCCACGTTTAGCAATTTCAGAAAACAACTCGTTAGGCATTAAAAAGTAACCTAATTTTCCTAAAGCTTCTTCTCGCACCGCTTCTAAGTATTCAGCATCAGCTGAATTATTGGCATCTAAATTAATAAAATGAAGTCCATCATCGCTCAATAATTCATCAGCGTAGATGTGCATTTTTTCAGATAAGTACTTAAAGAAAATAAAGCCTAATATATAATCTCTAAACTCATCGGCATCCATTTTGCCACGGAGTTCGTTGGCAATATTCCACAATTGGGTTTCGAGTTGTTTTTTATGATCTTCAGACATGCTTAAGGATTATTTTTTTGAATATCTAAAACTAATTAAACTAACTTTATCACACAAATTAAAATAGCTTAAGTTTTGAGTATCCGAAATAAAGGAATTTAAGGCTTACTTTATTGAAGTCGCCATAAAAACATCAAGATTAAGTTAATCAATAAGCTGCTCGTTTAAAGTGATGATTTATTGAAAATGAAGACTAATTGAAGTCACCAAAAATGATTTTATTATTGAAATTGTTATTTACTCACTTGTACCCTTTTACACACCTTTACATACCTTTTTAAACCGCTTTAGGTGTTTTTTTATGACTGATTGTGTTTAGTCATGATATGTTCATAACATTTTGTGATGCTTTGTGTAAATTTCATGAAAAAAGAGATTATTTTATTTAAATTACTGTTTTACAGTGATTTAAAAATAAAAAAATAACTTATCATTGAACGAGCTTCAACTAAAAGTTTCATGTTAATATATTTCAATGGCTTCAATGGTTTGAACAATGGATTTCTGTAATTTTAGTTTAAATTGACCATTGATACCGTTGATAGCTTGTTGTTACTCAAAGAATTTTTGATGTCTAATTTACAACAACACTCATAGGTTTTTATACTTAGGTTTGTTTTAACATGTTATGTAATACTCTTTTTGCTTGAATATAGACTTAGGGTTAAAGTGAGTGGCATGGTAATTTGTGTATTACATTTAATACTCTTTAAAACTTTTTCTTTTTATAATTCCGTCCGTACCATAATAACACTCCAGTTACAGGTAAACTTGCTGTTAGTAAACTCACGACAAACACAATAATTTTTCCTGCAACACCACCAATTGCTCCGATGTGTATGTCGTAATTCATTCGCTGAATTTTGTCTGCTACTTTTGCATTTTCGTATTTTCCATAAATACTTGGTGTTTCTATTTCCTCTAAAGTGTTTTGGTCAAAAAACCTAAAATCTGAATCGTAATAAATTCCTTTGCTATTTGAGACTTCAACGTAAATACTTTCGTCTACTGTTTCGGGATAGTGCAATTCAAAGCTTTCTGCATTTGGGTTTTCTTTTATAAGTTTAGCAATTAAATAGTCCATTGGAACTTTACTTTCTCTATCTTCAATTTCGCTTTGATTTTCAGGAATAATAAAAGCAGGAACTTTTTCGCCGCCTGTTGATTTGTAAACTACATATTTCAACCAATTGTAAGACATCATTGAACCTGTAAAAGCTAAAATTAATGCGAGTGAACAGATGTAAAAGCCAACAACCGTGTGCAAATCAAAGTTTTTACGTTTCCAGCGTGTTGTTTTTTTCCAATCAAATTTTAAACGTTGTTTTAAGTTTTTACGTTTTTTGGGTAACCATAGTATAAATCCTGAAATAATGATTGCTATAAATATTAAAATAGAAGCCCCAACAACTTGTTCACCAATAGTCTTAGGCAACCAAAGTCTCATGTGACCTTTTAGAATAAATGCAAAAAAACCTGAAAGATGATTATCAACTTGAATCACTTCCCCTGAATATGGGTTTAAGAAAACGCTTTGATAGAATTCTGGTTCAGCATCATAGAAAATTACTTCAATTGCATCGTCTTCTTTTTTAAATAAAGTACCGTGAACCGTATTATTTGGAAATACATCTTTTGCTAATTCCTTTGCTTGTGTTGGTGTTAAAATTGCTTTGTCTTGTGGTGTAACTTTTTTATAGTCATCATACAGGCTTTCAATTTCATCTTTAAACGCCCAACAACAACCAGTTATAGAAACGATAAAAACTACTAAACCAGTTGTTAAACCTAAATATTTATGTAATTGAAATATGATTTTTTTAGCTGACATTATTTAAAATTTAAAAAAGAGCAACTTTAGTAAAAAATTGCTCTTTCCCAATTAACTAATTAAAATTTATACGAAATGTTTGCCAATAATGCTCTAGGCTGTTGAGGATTTATAGTTGTCCAACCTTTGTAATATTCTTTGTTAAAAGCATTGTTTAGCTTTAAGCCAATTCTGTATTTATCAGCTTGGTAAAAAACAGAGGCGTTTGCAATCGTGTAACTTGGTAAAATAAATTCACCTGTCGATACGTAGTTTATCGCAAAGCGTTCACTAGCGCCGTTAAACCCTAACCCAAAACCAAAACCATTAAAGGTTCCATCTTGAAATTCATAAGTTGTCCAAAAATTATATAGCGTTTCTGGTCCTGCCTCAAGTGGTCTTTTGTTTAATATTTCAGTATTATCAGTTTCAATTGTTTCACTATCGTTATTACTAAAACCAGCTCTTATATTTAAACCTTTTATTGGATTGGCATTAATTTCAATTTCAAAGCCTTTACTTAGCACTTCACCACCTTGAATTTTGTTGAAAGGCGATGAAGGATCGGTTATTACACGATCTTTAACTTTAATATCATAGTAACTAATCGTGGCATTTAAGCGATTATTAAAGAGATTTGTTTTAATACCAAATTCTAATTGGTTTGCCTGTTCTGGATCAAAGGTTTTTAAAGTTTGTGGTCCATCTTCAGGATTGCCAACTAACTGAGGTGCAACATTGGTGAAACCATTCTGGTAGTTCCCAAAAACAGATAATTTGTCTTTTATAGGTTGATAAACGACACCAAATTTAGGTGATAAAGTAGTTTGGTCATAATCATCGTCAAGAATTGCTAAATCGCCTTCATTATCAAAATGATCTAATCGTAAACCTATCATTGCGGAAAGATTATCTGTAAAATTGATGACATCAGACGCATATAAACTGTAGATGTGGTATTTTGATTTCACATTACTAACACCTTGTGATGCTAAGGCAGCATCAACTCCCGAAGTTGAAAGTGGATATGAGTCATCCTCTATACCTGGTGTAAAAGGATTATCGCCATTAGAACCACCATCTGGCGTAACATTTCCATAAAATGCATATCCAGTGCTGTTATTTGTTTGTGTTTCATTGAAATAATCTACACCAATAACCAGTCTATTTCTTAGTGAAGCAATTTTGAAATCTCCAATAAAATTCTGTTGAATATCGGTTGTTTGTGTATTTGCATTCTGTTTATTGATAAAACGAGTATACGTATTACCCTCTAAAATACCGTAGTCAAATAAGTAGGAATAGTAACCTTTTGTAGAAGTTGAGCTTTTGGAAAGTAAGGTTTGCGATCGCCAGGTATCCGATAACTTATAATCCATTTCAATTCTGTAATTCTGTGTTGGATTTTGCAATGTTAAATCGTTACTAGTAAACGACAACTTATTATTGTAGTTAAGTTCATCAAGATTCGATGCTGCCGTTGGAGCACTTCTATTTAGAAATAAAAAGGTTGGATTGGTTTGCTCTGCTTGGGTTATTTCTCCGTAAAAAGAAAATGAAAGCCTGTTGTTTACCTTATATGATAATGATGGTGCAATAAAAAAAGATTTTCTAAAACCAGCATCTTGAAAACTTTGTTCTGTAGTATAAGCTGTGTTTAATCTGAAATATAAATTATCTTCTTTACTTAAAGCGGTATTGAAATCTCCGACAATTTGATTAAGTCCGTAAGATCCAGAAGTAAAAGATAATTCGCCACCAGTTCCTACATACGGTTTTTTGGTAACTACATTTATAAGTCCACCATAAGAGCTTACTGCATTTCCGAACAAAGTTGCAGAGGGACCTTTTAGTACTTCAATACGCTCAATGTTTGCAGGGTTTATCGTTCCATTTGTTAAACCTGGAAGTCCATTTACCAATTGTGGTTGAACAGAAAATCCACGAAGCGAATAATATCCAGCACCGTCGCCACCACGACCAGTTGAAGTCCAAAGTTGTTCAACACCTGTTGCGTTTTTTAACGCATCGTCAAAATTTGTAACAATTTGTGATTTTAGAATTTCATTAGTAACTGTACTATAAACTTGTGAATTTTCGATATCCTTTAAAGGGAGTTTTGAAACATAAGCAGTTTTCCTTCTTGAAAACTTGTTACGACGTTCACCATTTATAATAACCTCGCTTAAAATTTCATTTCCTTCATAGAGGGTAATTGTTCCTAAATTTTTGTTTTGATTGTTTATAACTGAAAGTTGAATTTCTCTGGTTTTAAAACCTATGTAAGAAATTAAAAGCGTGTAATCGCCATTTTCCAAATTTGAGATTTTAAATTCGCCATTTTTATTTGTTTGTGTACCTATTGTTGTGTCTTTAAAATAAACATTCACTCCATATAAAGGTGCTTGATTGTTATCCTTTACAGTTCCAGATACTGTGCCATTTTGTGCTAAAGCAATATTTGTTAGCATTACTAAGGTTAAAAATGATAATAGGTTTTTCATTTGTATTTGTTTAGACTTAATATAAATAGTAATTTTTCCGCAAAAATATATAAGTCTATTAATGTAACCAAGTTATTTATAACAAATCTAAATAATAATTTTTAATAGTCTGATTTTCTGATATTAGTAGGATGACTTCTTGCTTTAAAGACAAAAATTAACGAGTTTAAACATATTATTCCGTATTTATTTTGAAACTTTATAACTAATTAAAGTTTAAACTGACATACATTGTTGGTAGTTGGTTGGATGTTTTATTTAAAATTTGATTCAACTTCTTACTTTTAAATTTATCGAAGTCACCAAAAATAATCTTGTTCTTGTAATTGTTATTTACACACTTGTACCCTTTTACACACCTTTACACACCTTTTTAAACCGCTTTAGGCGTTTTTTTATGACTGATTGTGTTTAGTCATGATATGTTCATGACATTTTGTGATGCTTTGTGTAAATTTCATAAAATGTAAGAATTTTTTTACCTAAGTATTTGTTTTTCTAGGCTTTATGAAATACATATCTTTTATATTAATAAAATCAAGTGAGTTTTAACCTGTTAGTGATTCAAAATAATACATTTCTCTAAAAACTTTTGCGTAAGGTTTGTCCTTGCTTAATCGTACGTCCGACCCTCGTAATCCATAGTGTTCAAATTTAATCATCAAGCTGTCTTTTATGTAAATTTTCATTTGAATGTTTATAAGTTATTATATAATGACAACAGGTGAATAGGAAATAATACGCTAATTATTTACAGAAAAAGAAAGTAAGTGGTAGTTATAATATTAATATTTTCAAGCTAAACTTTTAAACTTCTTAAAATGAAAAAGCAAATTTAGGTTTGATTAAAAACTTTAATATGACTAGTTTTTATTACATAAATATTACGATTCTCAAGCGTATCCGACTTGGAAGTTAGTCGGTCGGAAACGAAAAATAAATATTTTCCGTCGGGACTAACGAATGGACTGGTGTCATTGCCATTTGTGTTAATTAAATTGCCCAGGTTTTTTGGCCTTGTCCAGCTGTCATCTTTTCGCTTAGAAATATAAATATCCTCTTTGCCGTAGCCATCATCTTTGCCATAAACGGCAAAAAGCATATAATTTTTATTGGGATGGATAAAGGGATTATTTTCGCCTTTATAATTTTCAAAAAGCATTTTGTCTGCATCTTGTGGTTCTGCCATATGTAGATTGTTATCGATTTGAGACTTAAAAAAATACATGCCTGAACCTCTTTGGTAAGCCCAGTAGTAGAACGTACCATCAGAGGCCAGTGTTCCTCGCTTTTCGCTCATTTTGGGCGTGGATGTCAGCCGTTTGGCGTTGGTCCAGCCGGAAGATTGACTAACGACAAAAAATTCATCCGCTGGCTTAGGCTCACCTTTCAAATCATCGGTTCGGTCTGAAGTAAAGATGAGATGCTTTCCATCCGGACTCATGCTCACATGCCCTTCGTCATAGTTTTCAGTTTCAAAAGGCGCAGGTTTAGGTTGGGTCCAGCCTGACTTGGTTCGGGTTGAGATCGCAACACCGGCTTTGCCGTCACCTCTATCGGTCGTGTGAAAGAAAATGGTATCGCCCTCAATCGTAAAGGCAAAATTATAGATATCTGCTGAGAAACGCGAGAGTTTTCCTTCTCCCAACATCTGTAAGTTATCAGAAGGATTAACCCAGTCAAAGGGTTGATTTGCCTTTTTTGTACAGCTTGCAAAAATCAAATAAATAAGTAAAAGGCTATATTTTGTTTTAATCATAATTATTTTTCTTTGATCATTTCCATGATGTATTTTTTCTGGTATAACTTCAATCGAGCCGTTTTAGCAACCAGAAACGAAATTTCATTCTCGTTATAGTAGGTGATCACATTACTCATAGGAATTTCTTCCAAAACCTCAGGCGCTGACCACTGTCCCTCATCGTTTTTGATGGAAAAGTGAATACCCTGATTGGTATCATCTTTTACACCGTGCTGGGCAAAGATCATAGTCTTGTCGTTTAACAAAAGCGGCGAATAAGCTACCGCATTCTTCCGATCGGGATGAATCATCTGTGGTTTTTGATATCGGCCATTTTCGAATTTTGAGTAAAGCAAACCACCCTCAGCTCTGTTTTCGCGAACATAGGTGTAATAGTAAAAATCCTGATTATCGTCCATAAAGTAGTAATACATGTTATCGACGAAAAGCGCTTCAGAAATCAACACTGGAGCACCAATATCGTCAGGGCTATTGTATTTTCGCTTGGCGGTGTAGAATTTTCCCGATACCTCATCTCGGTAATTATGAACTAAATAGGCTCCATCTTTGAAAAACACCGAACGATTTGGCCGTTGAGAACTCAGGGTATCGATGTTGATTTTTCCTTCAGGTTTGGTAATCACCATTAAATATTGAGGCTTTTCTCTGCTCCAGCTGGTGGAAATCAATATATCGCCTTCAGGATGAAAGCTGATGGTCGTTGGAATAATTTTTAGTGAATCCAATAAACGATTGACCTCTTCCTGTGCGCAGAGGCTTGTGTTTAAAATGATTAATAATATGAGTAATATGGTCTTTTTCATAGCTTAATATTTAAAATTTATATGGTTTTATCAATAGCCTTTCGAATGGTATTTTGGCTATAACGCTCAATTCGCCTGGTTTTAGCATTGATATAGATTAGATTGCCATCCGAGTCAAACCCCAAGCTCCAGCCGTAGGGCATGTCTTCGATTTTGATTGGTTTTGCCCAAGTATTGTCTGTTTTCTTACTGACGTAGATGCCGTTGGTGCTTTGGTCATCTTCCCCGTGCATCGCCATCAGCATGGTGCTTTTATCTAAAAGCAATGGTGAAAACGGCACTAAATCTGGCCTTTTTGGAATAAGTAGTTTAGCTTCGCTATACTTGCCGTCTTTTTGTTTAAGCACGAGGTAAATCCCTTTTGGGCTTTTGGAGTAGGAGTAGAAGTATACATTGTCATCTTTATCGACCATAAAGTAGGTCAGCGATTCTAATCCTGTGAACGCTCTAAAATCCGTAGGCTCACCTAACTCGCCGTTTTTGTAAGGTCGCATGTAGGTTTTTCGAACATCCTGTATGGTATCTGCAAAAGCATAAAGCAGGTGATCACCATCGTTGGACAATTTTGAAATATTTAAATAAAAGCCGTAATCCAGCGTATCGATTTTGGCTTCAGTTCGAGAAACTGGTGTGATCTTGACCAATTCAGGTGTACCCGATTCTATAGGTTTTGTGGACAAAAACCATTCACCATCCGAATGCTGACTGATCATATTGGGATACAGCTTGTATTTGTCCAGATAGGTGTTGATATTCTGTGATGTTACGAAATTCATGATGAGTAAACTGATGCTTAGTAGTATCGTTTTTTTCAAGGTTCTTTATTTTTAATTAAAAAATGGCTCCAATTCTTCCAACTCATTGACGGCTATACGGTAAATCTGAATTTTTCCGCGAAAGCCCGAATTGAAGTACAGGTATTTTCCCTGCGGGTCTATTCTTCCGGCGTAGGACCAGGTGAAATCACGATTGACCGGCGCGCTTAACTTTTGGGGTGTCGACCAGACGTCTGCTTGTTTTGTGCTGATATACAATTGGTCCGGTGTGCCTTTTTCTCGATTGTTTTTATGGAAAATGATAAAGCGTCGGTCATAGTCCATAAACACACCGGCTTCGGCTTCTTCGGTGTTGATATCCTGGTCAAAAACACCAACTTCATAAGAGCCGTCGTCTTGAAGTTTAGCCAGGTAAATATCTGCTCTACCGGATTTTTCTACACCTTCAACTTTGCCGTAACTCGTTAAAACGATATCGTCATTTTCAGCCATCCAAGGGAAAATGTCGTAAGAGTCGGTATTGATACTTTCCGGAAGTGGGCTGATGTTTCCAATTTCAGTTGGGGTTTTTAATTCCAAAAAGTAATAATCGCCTCCACCCTGATGCGGTAGGCTGTCTGTTAGAGGTTGACCGTGACCGATTAATCGTTGTTTGTCAGCCGAAATACCAATAGAATAAAATTCCCATAGGGTTCTGTCGTAGTTGACTTTTGTGGTTTGCCAGGTGTTACCGTCAAGTTCAGCCAGGTAAATGTCCTTTTCACTCGTCACATAAATACGATCTGCTGAAACTGGCGTTGCCCAGGCGACTGAATTAAAATCCCTATCGAATTGCAGTGGTGTAAAGTCTCTGCTTTCGACTAAAGATTTACGGACTGAAGTGTTGGTCTGCTTCATCTCCACATCGTATTCTTTCCTCAGGAAAGTGAACTTTCCCTTCCAGACAGAGTCTTTTTGTTGAAGTCTGAGTCTATTGGTATATCCGTGGAAATAGGCCGTGTCTGAAGCGGTGCTATCCAGGGCGATGGGTGAATCGTAAGACTTAAAATCGCTTTGCATATAGCCGTAAACCATATCATCCGTACCGGTAACAAGTTCAATTTTAAACTCAATGTCGGTGGAATCTGTTTGTAAAGTGAGATCGTAAGTGCCTTTCCAATAGTCTTTACTCTTTTTTAGTTCAGGGCGATCCTTTGCTTTATCACAACTGCTGATTGTTAAAAGGCATAAATACATTCCTAACAATAGCGAAGTTTTAATTATAGAATTCATATACTTGATTTTTAATTATTATTGATCCACTTGCAATGTTTTTACCGGAACGGCTCTCACCACTTTGAGTGTAATTAAACTCACCGCAAGAGCAGAAATAAAAATGGTAATCAATGCCGCCCAAATGAAGACCAGACCGCTGAGTTCTATGCGATAAGCAAAACTGTCAAGCCAGGTTGATACGCCGTAATAGGTAAGCGGTGCGGCAATAAGAATGGCAATGACCAATAGCCAGACATATTCTTTGTTGAATCGCTTGATGAGTTGAAAATAATTAGCACCCAATATTTTTCTAATGCCAATTTCTTTTTGCTTGAGGGTGGTGAGGTAGGTGGTAAGCGCGATTAACCCTAGAACCGCTACAAAAAATGCAACCACGCTAAAGAGGATACAAATGCTACCCAGTCGGCGTTCTTTTTTGTAAAGTTCATTGATGTTTTGAGACAGATAACTGCTGTAGAAGGCTTTGTCTAAATTCAACTTTTTGTAAGCTGCTTTCACCTGAGCCATCAACTGTGCAGTGTTGGAAGTGTCGAAACCTATCGCCGCCCAGCGAACATTTTCAGGGTCTTTGTAGGCCGTGATGAACATTGGCGTAACTTCTTCACGAAGTGAAAACATATTGATGTCCTTAAAAAACCCACCGATTTCAAAAGGGAAGCCCACTTCTCCAGTGTCTTCATCGGTATATTCAGGTTCTTCAATGATGCGTCTTTGCAGTAGTTCTTCAGCCGTTAGATTAAAACGGTTCATCAATTTCTGCTTAAGCGTTTCATTAATGATGACAATAGATTTTGGTGCTTTCTCCGGATTTTCAATAATTTCCGGAATGCTGGTTTCAATATCCAGCATTTTAACTGATTCGTAGGTCAGGTAAATATCGTAGGCATCGTCAAAAACTTCATCGGTTTGACCGAGTTTATAAGTGGTTTGGTTAAACGGACTTCTGCCCAACGGACTGCCAGTGCCGACATCAGTGACGCCGGGAATTTGAAGGACTTCATTCTTAAAGGTTTTATAGACATCGGCGTCTTCGCCAAGGTTCACATACACCAGCGCATCGCGGTCAAAGCCCAAATCTGCGTTTTGGATGTATTTCAACTGTTGATTGACATAAAGCGTTAAACTGCACAAGCCGATCAATAAGGTGAATTGAAACGTAATGATGGCTTTTCTCGTGGTTATTCCCGAACCTCCATTTTGGACTAAGTTGCCTTTGAACAGGCGAATAATTTTCTTTTTTCCGAGATAAAGCGCCGGGTACATGCCCGATAATATCCCAATCAAAAGTGCAATACCGAAGAAATAACTCCAGATTTTAAGGTCTGAGGTTTGGTTACCCCATAATTCTACGTTCATAAAACTATTGAATTCCGGAATCAGTAATTTTAAACCCAAATACACCAGGGGAATACTCAGCAAACTTAATAAAAGAGACTCGGCTGAAAACTGCTTGACAATCTGTGGTTTTTTTGCACCAAAGAGTTTACGCATGCCGATTTCCCTGGTTCTGGAGGCATTCATTGCGATGGAGAGGTTGGTGTAATTAGATACCGTGAGCAATAAAATGATGCCGGAAATAATGCCAAAAATGTATAAATAAGTTTTGTCTCCCGGTGGTTTCAGTTCGTAAAGCATATTGGAATTCAGGTGAATGTCCGTCAGGTTTTGAACGATGTTTCCATTAAATAATTCACTCGTAGATAAAGGCGTGTTGATTTTGTCCATATTAGCATCCAGTCGACTTGCAATCTCTTCAGGACTTAAATTGTCGGCGACCTCAATGTAGGTACGACTGCCCCAATAATTAATTTTTTCAACGTGAAGCGCCAGGCTAAAATCGTAGTGGGACGTGCTCGGGATATCTTCAATTACGCCCGAAATTACAAAGGCTTCATCATTGTAATTCAGGTCTTTACCTATAATTTCCTGATTAGCCCAGTCTTCACCAAAAAACCGCTCCGCTTCTGATGCTGTCAGAACAGCTGAATTTAACTGACTGCTAAAGCTCGTTGTATTTCCCTGTATGAATGTCCAGTTGAAATACTCAAAAAAGCGTTTTGGCGTGTTGGTTTCCAAAAGGTTTTCAACTGACAGTTCCTTATTATTTATAGTCACCAATTCCGGTAAACCAAAGGTATAAAACTGACAGGCTGTTTTAATGTCCGGTATGTCCTGAATCGCATTGATTTGTTTCAGTTGCTCCTCTCGAGGCGCGCCGTAATAGCCGTCAAAGCTGTAAACGCTGTATTTCTGGGAGCGAAACTCTCTGCCCAGACGGTATTTGTTTTCTGTATTTTCGTGAAAGGTGTCAAAGCTGGTTTCGTAATCTATATAAAGAATGGCTAAAAGCGTAAACAATAGTCCGATTACCAGAGATAAGAAATTAATGGCGTTATAAAATTTCTTTCTGGTCAGGTGTCTGATGCTGGTTTTAATATAATTAGGAAGCAAAATAAATAGTTTTGGGTGTTGAGAAAATTGAAACTTTCGTCGTGAAGTGACTTTATGATATTCTCCACAGGTGCTTTCTAAGCAAGGCGAAACAGCCTCTTTAGCTTTGCGGAAAGCGTCTTCCTTGGAATACCCGGCAATGAGATAATCATCATAGCGGTCATACAAGGACGCCACGAGCTCCTCTGCAAACCCGGGTTCGATAGAAGGATTACTAAGCAATTGCTTGCGCCAGTCCTTTACAGCTTGTTCTATACGGAATGCCATAGGTTTACTTAATTGAAATATTAGCGAGTTCGGTCTCGGGTTTGCTCCAAAGTGCTCGCATCACCTGGTCTACATTCTTCCATTGGTTTTGCTCTTTTTCAAGAGCTTTTACACCTTCAGCCGTGATTTGATAGTACTTTCGTTTTCTGCCGTTGTCGCGCTTCACCCATTTGGACTGAATTAAATTTTCTTTTTCCATGCGGTGTAAAACCGGGTAAAGCATCGCATCCGTCCACTGGAGTTCACCATCAGACAGGCGTTCTACTTCCTTAATAATCTGATAGCCGTAGTTTTCTCCATAAGATAATATGGAGAGTAATAGAGGCTTAGTTGATGCGGCAACAAGTTGTTTAGTGATCATAAGTTATGCGTTTTGAAGTTGTTGTTCGTGTTGTAAAATCTGGCCGTCAAAGAGTTCTATCTGGCGTTCGGCATAGCTGGCATCATGCGCGGAATGTGTAACCATAATTAAAGTGGTTCCTTCGTTGTGCAGTTTTTGCAAAATGGCCATTACCGCTTCGCTGTTTTTGGAGTCCAGGTTTCCGGTGGGCTCATCAGCCAAAACCATTTTTGGTTGCGTCACAACAGCACGAGCAATGGCGACGCGCTGTTGCTGACCGCCGGACAATTGCTGAGGAAAATGATCTTTGCGATGAGCCATTTCAAGATCATTCAACACGGCTTCGACCCTCTCTTTTCTGGACTTGGGTTTCACGCCTAAATATAGAAGTGGCAACTCAATATTTTCGTAAGCGGTAAGTTCATCAATCAGGTTAAACGACTGAAAAATAAAACTTACATTGCCTTTCCTGAGTTTGGTGCGTTCTGATTCATTCATTTCATGAATGGGTTGTTCATTAAAAAAATACTGGCCTTTGGAGCAGACATCTATCATACCCAGAATATTGAGTAGTGTCGATTTTCCACTGCCTGAAGGTCCCATGATGGACAAAAACTCACCCTGATTAATGTCTAAACTGAGGTTGTTCAAAGCCGAGGTTTCCAGCTTATCGGTGTAATGGTATTTGTACACATGTTGTAATGAAATCAATGGTTTTGTCATGATTTTTTAATTTCTAAAGTGTTATAATTCATATAATTGTCGTAATTGGAGATGATGACTTTTTCGCCTTGCTTCAGGCCTTTGGTCACTTCGTAATAATCTTCGTTTTGTTGTCCGATCTCGATTGGCCGTCTTTCCGCCACACCATTTTTGAACACAAAAATCCATTGCCCGCCGGTATTGCTGTAAAATTGTCCTTTAGGTATGACCAACGCTTTTTTGGGTTTGGATAGATTGAGCTTTACCCGTAAAGTCTGACCGTTGTACAAGGTGTCCTGAAGAGAACCATCAAAGGCTATTTCAATTTTAAAATCACCGTCAACCACGCCGGGATATTTTTTGTCTATGCGGATTGGATAAGATTGCTTATTAATTTTGATGGTACCCTCTAAGCCATTCTTGATGCTGTTGATGTAGAGTTCATCTACAAAGGCTTCAATTTTTGGTGGTGTGATGTCATAAATAATGCCGATGCGTTGCCCTTCATTAATCAATTGCCCCGGTGAAAATTCAAACTCACTGAGTTTGCCGTTCATCGGTGAAGTAATACAAAGTTTATCGAGTATGTTTTGTACGGCGACCAGATTTTGAGTCAGACGGACTTCAGAATCATCAATTTGCTTGAGCTGACTTTCTCTGGCGATGGAGTCAGTACGATAGACTTTTTGCAATATCGACTGTCGTTTTCTGAGGTACTGATAGCGTTTTGTGATTTCTTCAAAATCCTGTTTAGCAATAACTTTTTTATCGAAAAGGATTTTGTTTCTTTCATAGCGTCTCTTTTGAACACTCAGTTCGTAATTAACTTCTTCGATTTGCTGTTTTTGACTGAGATCGTTCTGGTTTAATAAAATTCGAGTTTGGCGTTGGGTGTTGAGTTGCTCCAGCAATTGAGATTCCCGCTGAAGCACTTCCAATTGTAAATCGGAATTGGACAACAGCATAATAGTGTCTCCATATTTTAAATCTTCTCCAGACATGGCTATAATTTTTTCGACCGTACCAGATTCGCTGGCATCTATAAACGTCTGTTTGTTGGGAATGACTTCGCCGGTTACGGTGATGCCCTCTTTAAAATTGGTTTGTGTGACTTCGGCTACTTCAATTTCACTATACTTTACTAGGCCGGAAGATCCCTTATCTGCACTGTAGGCCAGCCAGGATAACCCGATTAAAGCGATGACGCCAAGGCTTATCCCGATGGGTTTTTTGAGTTTAGAATTCGATTGAATTTGCTTATCCATATACCTAATGCTATTAGGCAATATTATACATAATGTTATTAGGTAATATAAAAGTTTTTATTTTTTAACATTTTATATAGAGTTATTTAAAAGCTTTAATATGATTACTTTTTACGTAAATATTAGGATAGAATAAAATACACTATACTATTTTAAGTAATCAAAATGAATTAATTTAAGTGGCTACTTAAAGAAGATAAAAATTAAGTACTTAGGAGTTTAGTCTTTAAACTTAGCCTATTAAAACTTTTGTTTGTGCTTTAATATGAATTAGATATAGTCGAATTTTGTTAAATTTATCTGTATAAACAAAAATCTAAAAGCAACTTTATCACGCAAATTAAAATAGCTTAAGTTTTGAGTATCTGAAATAAAGGAATTTAAGGCTTACTTTATTGAAGTCGCCATAACAACATCAAGATTGAGTTGATCAATAAGCTGCTCGTTTAAAGTGATGACTTATTAAAATGAAGACTAATTGAAGTCACCAAAAATGATTCTATTATTGAAATTGTTATTTACACACTTGTACCCTTTTGTACACCTTTACACACCTTTTTAAACCGCTTTAGGTGTTTTTTTATGACTGATTGTGTTTAGTCATGATATGGTCATGACATTTTGTGATGCTTTGTGTGAATTTCATAAAAAAAGAGATTATTTTATTTAAGTTACTGTTTTACAGTGATTTAAAAATAAAAAAACATAACTTATCATTGAACGAACTTCAACTAAAAGTTTCATGTTGATATATTTCAATGGCTTCAATGGTTAGAACAATGGCTTTGTATAATTTTAGTTTAAATTGACCATTGATACCGTTGATAGCTTGTTGTTACTCGAAGAATTTTTGATGTCTAATTTTATTCAGCCTGTCTTTAGATGAAGCTTTTATGTACTTATAAAATGTTTTTTCTGACTTGTGTCCTGAAATGTGCATAATATCCAGTGTATCCATTCCAGATTTATAAGCATTCGTGCAAAAAGATCGTCTACAAGTATGTGAAGCAACGCTCAAGTATTTAGGCTTACCTTCAAACTCTTCTACTATTTTAGCTTCTTTACAAATCAATTTAATAAACTTATTGAATTTTTGACTTGATATTTTTTTAGGAAATTCACCTTTATTTTTTTCTAAAACTTGACGAACATCATTAGAAGTTGGTATTAAAACTAAACCTTTTGTTTTGCTTGTTTCAACCTTGATTATTTGATACTCTTCTTTAGTATTTTTATCATATTCAGTCTCTAAGTTCTTTGAAGTTAAACTTGATAAATCACCATAACGTAGACCTGTTTTACAACCTATGATAAACCAGTCTTTTACTCTAATTAAAGCATCTTTAGTTGGTGGTGTGTCGTGCTTATTAAATATTTCTGGATGATCATTAATATTTAAACTTACATCATCAACATTAAGGTTCTTTATTGTATCTATTTCACTTTCATTTAAATAAACATTATCAACATCTTCTCTAGTAACTGTGAAACCTGACTTTTTAAAATCTAAATTTTGATGGAAGTCTCTTTCATAAGCGTCGTTCATTATTACTATGAGGTTTTTTATAACAACACCAGTATAATTTAATGAATACTCTTTAGTGTCTCTTAAAAACTTAAACAGTTCTGAATGTAAATCAAGATTAACATCGTTAAACTCGATAAACCCATAATGTCTCTGAAATTCTTCTATTCGTTTTTTTGAGCTTTTTAAAGTTTTTAAAGTCCCTTTACCGTAAACTGAATTTGTTTTTGGTCTAGGATGTTTTGAATAATAATCAATATACCAATCAAAGTAGTCTATTAAACCAGTATTTTTTGAAGTATTTACTTTATTTCTATTGTAAAATTTATCAAGGTCTCTTTTTATAATATCATTATTAAGATGATCTTCTCTTGATAAGTAGCTTGATGCCAACTTTTCAGCATAATTTAATAAACTTATTAATTCGTTATTGATTTCATCAGCATTTGGAATTTGATCTGAAATTTTTACTTTCCTGTTCCTTTTATCCCATTGTTTAGCATCACTCAATGTATATTTTGTAGAATGTCTAAATCTTTTTTTTCTACCATAATTAAAATTCAATAGAATTTTAGCAGTTCCTTTCGGATTTTTTCTAATCGATAAATTTACAGATGCCATAATTGAATTTTAAAAAATATGTGTCGCCATATGTGTCGCCCAAATATAATAAACATTAAATATCAGTTAATAACAAAGTAAAGAAAATCTACAACCAAGTCACTATCAACTTGATTAAAGTATTAAATATCAATTATTTAAATAAAATCAATTAGTGCGATTACATTAAAATATATCAAAATCTATAAACCTAAAAGTTATCCTGTCGCGATCACGGAAAGCCAAAACCCGTATCAATACTGGGTTTTGGCTTCTTTTTTATAAATAATCTAAGGTTTATACCATTCTATTATATATTTAATGATAGCCTTAGAAATTTGATTTAAAACTATAATTTTCAACACTAGACTTTAGTTATTAACTAGATGACGTCTGAATCATTCAACAGATGTCAGTTAGATAAAATCATTTAATTCATCTAGTGTCTCATCTTAAGTTAACACTTTAGCTTAATTGAGATAGCATTACTTTCAATTGATGTCACA
The DNA here is from genome assembly GCF_900129035.1 of Psychroflexus salarius. Classification (GTDB taxonomy): domain Bacteria; phylum Bacteroidota; class Bacteroidia; order Flavobacteriales; family Flavobacteriaceae; genus Psychroflexus; species Psychroflexus salarius. The sequence goes on from NZ_FQTW01000012.1 coordinate 23,964, forward strand.
TTTAAAACAACACTAATAAGTTTTTAAATACTTAGGTTTGTTTTATTAACTTATAATATCGATTTGTATAATTAATGTACAAAACTTTTATTTTTAATGTACATTATTTATGTATTTAATGTACATTATTTATGCATTTAATGTGCTTTATTTATTTATTTAATGTACATTAATTAATAAATTATAAGTCATCAAATTCAATTTTTAAGCTAAGCGTATACAAAATTAGCCTATAATACATTTTAATACATATAATATGCATCCTTATCTTATT
>NZ_FQTW01000032.1 GCF_900129035.1 Psychroflexus salarius
GTGAAAATAAATACAGCTCTGGAATGTTCATTGGTCAGTCCCATTCCTGTGTATTTCATCAAACTCAATATTGAACTATAATATTTAAATATCAGGATTTTCATTAAATAATAATCAAAGTATTTATCGAGAATCCAATTTTTATTTCGGATTTCATAAATGTTGCACAACGGTTCGCGCATAACATAAGTGGCGACTTAAAATGCGCAAGTTTTTCGGTTAAACTTTAAGTTTCTAAAAATACAATAAGCTCTCGTTTTATAAATAAATTCGCCATTTTTGTTATGCGCTGTTGGGCTTTCGTTTTTATATTCCAGAATCTAATTTATTCGGATTTTGTCTGGTATCAAAAATCGTTACAACATTTATTCGTTTGGAATTAAACCTATAATAAAGTGTCGTTTGTTTAGTTATAACACAACGCCTTAATTTTTTTCCTTTCTTAGATTCAGGAAAAATCTCAGGCTGATTTCTTATTATTTCAATGTTGTGGTCAAGCTTTTGAATAAATTCAATTTTTATTTTTTCTGACCACTTTTCGGTAAGATATTCAAAAAGTTTTTCTAATTTTTTTTCAGCAGTTTTTGAGATTATAACTTTTCTTTTCACTTATCTGTGTTTTTGCATAAAAGAATCATAATCGACAATTTCTCCATTCTCAATTTCAATTGATGCTTTTTCAATTTCTTTTTTTTGCTCAGGCGAAAGTTCATCCCAAAAATCAAATACCTTGTTTTGCTTAAAAATCTTTTTTACAGATTTGATAATATTTAGGTTTTCTGTTTCTAATAAAAGTTTAGCGAGTTGTATTTTTTCAGCTTGAATATCCATAGGATTAATTTATATATCAAAAATAATAAATATAATTTGTAAACGATAATTTTTTTCAAATGAAGCCCAACGGATTGGTGTATGGTTAGTGGCGACTAAAAATACACGAACCTTGTTTATTCAATCGTAAAATTAGCAAAAAAATTCGGACTTATCAATTTAGCCCAAACCTCGCCATTAACTATACACCGTGTTAGCTACCGTTTTTAGTTCATCTAGATTTTTTATGTTTTTGCCATTTCCTTCAAATGGATACTTTTCAAACGGATTTTGATTTACATATTTAAACTCTTTAGATTTTAATTTTTCATTTAAATGTTCATCTTTAAAAGAGTAGCCAGAAATAAATAATTTATCTGACCTAATCATTACTTCTGAAAAATTTTGAAATAATTTTTTAAATAGAATATCATTCCCTATTGTATCTAATTTCTTTGTCCCGGTTATAAATTTGGGGACAATATCGTAATTATAATTCTGTAGTATTTTTTTTGTATTTGGGTTTATTCTTATGGAATTATGTTTTGTATAATAATCTGATGTCATATAATAATCATAATTATCAGTTGGTCTTAAGGTCATTCCAATTTGCTCATAATGTCTAAATTGAAAAAAATCTAAACTCCCGTGAAGTTTATGTATTTTAATTTTCTCGTTGAAATTATTATTGAAAAATGGAACTGATTTATCATTATGGCTTATTGGGGAATTTTCAATATTAAAGCCTTTAGAATATTTTAATCCGTTTAGATCAAAAACTCTTTCTAATAATAAGTCATGATTTAAAGTGAAAATATCTAAAGCTTCAAATTGAGATATAAATTCAACAAATCCTTTATAAATCTCCTTAATTTCAGCATCGGTTTTTGGTATTACCGAAAGAATATCTCCAATCAAATAGTTTAGAATAGCACTTACTTTATGGAATTGTTTGTGGTCGAAAGCAAACAAGTAGTTTTTATAGTATTCTTTATGTTTCTTTTCGAGAAAAAAAGGCTTGTCAGTCAGAAGCGATTTTTTTGACTTTTCAAATAACTTCTCAACCCAATCAGAGTTGGCAAAATTGTCAATTATGTATTGATAAAAATCTTCATAGTAAACAAAACTACCTCGTTTAGTAACATAGCTTTTTACTAATTCATTGAAAACATAGGAATATGCAATATAGTCATAATTCAATCTACCATTATGAATAAAAGTTTCATCTTTATCGTCAATCCAAAACCATTCACTTGAAGATGCAGATAAGAGTTTTTCTCTTAAATCACGATCGAATCTGTCAGCTATTGAACTTGCAGTTGGCATTTCAGCGTTTGCTGAAAATCCTGCTCCTAAAATTACTGTTAAATGGTTTTCCATATTTTTTTTTGCAAATGGTAGCTAACGTTTTTGTATAACCGCAGTTATTACGGATTTAAAAGTAATGAATTTCAGTTACAAAACCCAAGTGAGCAAATACGAGTTGATTCGGCTTGTAGTC
>NZ_FQTW01000034.1 GCF_900129035.1 Psychroflexus salarius
CTTGTAGATTTCGTTTTCGGTTTAGAGTTGTTTTGTTTCTTATTATCACTCATATTAATTCGATTATATATTTTCAACTTTAAATTAGCCCCAACGGTCTCGGCTATACGTAGTGCGGGATTTCAAGGACTTCACTTTCCGTTTATAGTTAGTTTAATTAATTGCTTTCATTTCAGCACTTAATCCCGCATTACGTATAGCCATTGTTGGGTGTAGTTTTTTTATTCAATCTCCTTTTTAGATAGGTATTCATAGGTGTCTCAAAATATCTAAAGCTATAATGACTTATTACAAGACTAATTATAAGAATTAAAGTAGCAATATATAATTCATTTTCAATACCTAATAATTTATTGTTAAGCGGGTTAAAATATCTTATTACTAGTTGGTGATACATATAGATGCCAAAACTTATTTCACCAAGGTAAATTAGCCATTTATGAGATAATAATTTTGAGATTATCCCACTTTGAAAAGAAAAGACTAATATAATGTAGCTCATTGGTAACCAATAGTAAAATGAATATCGAGAGACTTTTGGAATCTCACTATGATAATAGAAAAATATTACAAATAATAAAACTGCGCTGATTTCAACATAGTTATAATTTACCATTATTTTACTCTTTTTAATATGGACGTATAAATTGTATATCGACACTCCAATCGCAAAGTCAAATATTCTAACAAAAGGATTGATATAAAATAATTGATGATAGAATTCACTTGGTATTATTAAAGTTCCAATTGGAACCAAAAAAAAAATAAGTAAGAGTAGATACCATTTTTTCTTCAAGGAATAAATTAAGCCTATAATAAAAGGAAATAACAAGTAGAAAAACATTTCATTTGAAATGCTCCAAGATGGAGAATTAAAAGAAAAATAAATTTCTCTAATTGGAATAAAACTCTGTGTTAGACTAAGATTAGTAAGACTTTGAAGAATTAACTTACCTGATAATTCTGTACTATAAAAAAATAATGGTGTAGATATTATGAATGTAATAAAGTGAAGCGGATATATTCTTGCAAATCGAGCATTATAAAATTGTTTAATCGAATAGTCTTTTTTTAAGAATTTTTCTTGGTAATTATATGCAAGTATGAATCCGCTGAGTATAAAAAAGAAACTAACTCCTAAAGATCCTTCTTTCATTATGCTAAAATATACCCATTTCAAATTTTCAGAATTACTATTTTGGAAAAAGCTCAGATGTGATATAAAAACCATAAGTGCAAAAAAGAATCTGAGTGAAGTAAGAGGTTTTATCATAATTTATATCTAAAAAATATTTTTTTGGTTGATAATATTGCTTCTGAAACCGTAAATTACACCCAACGTTCTACGTATATGGTTTGTGGCGGGCAAAAATGCGCTAATTTATCGGCTAAGTTTTACGTTTCTAAAAATACAAAAATCTTTGGGTTTATCTCAAATTCCGCCATAAACTATATGCGCTGTTGTAGCACGTTATTTTTTCAGTTCAGTTGTCTCTATTAATTTGTCATTTTTGTACTTTTCGACCTTTAATGTGTCTCCCTTTTTGTCAAAATAGACCCAAATAGAGTCTTTTTTGTATTCGCTTTCTTCAGAATTCGTCGAATTCACTTTGTCTAATTTCCAAAATTTTCTAACGGCAGTCTGACCAGAATTATAAATCCACGTTTCGGTCTTTATTGTTATTCCATTTGTTGGATTATATCCTGTTCCGCTTAGTTGTATTTCAGGTCTTGTTAAAGCAGAAAATCCCCATATTGATAAAGGTGTGCATAAAATCAAAAAAACAATAGTCGAAATTCTCATTTTTTTATTGAACCATTTTTTTCGGTTTCTATATGCTAATATTCCAACAGTAACTAGAGTTGCAATCCAGAATACTGGAAAAATAATTATGTAAATCATTGCCCTTCCACCATTCAAAGTTTCAGAATGTTTAAAAAAGAGTAGATTGACTAATAAAAAACATATGGTAATAATTAATAATGTTTTATTCAGTTTCATATGTTTCTATTTCAGGAAAGTTCATTTTTATAATGTGCTACAACGTTTTTGTATAACCGCAGTTATTACGGACTTAAAAGTAGTGAATTTCAATTACAAAACCTAAGTGAGCAAATACGAGTTGATTCGGCTTGTA
>NZ_FQTW01000039.1 GCF_900129035.1 Psychroflexus salarius
TGCTTTTTTCGACAGTCTGAATTCTTTGGTGTTTCCATAGGTACTAAAAGTGTTTAATTTTTAGTCAACCTATTTTAGGACGAGACATTTTTTCAAATGTTTTACAACGTTTTTGTATAACCGCAGTTATTACGGACATAAAAGTAATGAATTTCAATTATAAAGCCCAAGTGAGCAAATACGAGTTGATTCGGCTAGTAGTCGAATCAGCCGTAATTGCGGTTATGCGGTGTTGCAAGTAGGTTTTTTATAGAGTGTGATTATTTCGTTTTTTGGTTCTGCTATTGTATTCCGTCGAGTAGAGCAGAAGTCATTCTATATAAATCTAAAATTAAATTTTTAAGAGTAATTTCATATGTTTTCAAACGAGCTAAAATTCCGCTGTGCTGATTTTCATTCGGCTATTATATTTTTTGCGCAATGATTGTCATTTGTCAAATGTATTCCTAAATGTCGAATAAAATCCAATTTTGTATTTATTTCGTTATTATGCTTTTCACACATTGTTTTTCAAATTCGGATAGCTGCTCAATGCTCGACAAAAAATCAATTTCATTTGTTTTCAACGCAATTCAGTTTTCAGCGTGTGAGTGATAAAATCCAATTTTTAAAGTTTATTTCATTTTTCAATTTTGTCAGAGTCAATTCTGATTCCTAGAATTATCGAAATGTGAATTTTATCTCAAAAAAATCATTGAAATCAACTTACTTGCAACGGTCTTGGCTATGATGTCGTTGCGGAATCATCCGCAGGATTATTCCGCTGGTAAACGAAAATACACTTTTAACTGGAATTTTCAACAGAAAATTCCAACCCGCAATGCATTATAGCCGTTGTTGCATACAGGTACGACACGTTCTGCTTGGCACGAAGCACTTTTCACGTTTCTGATTTTTTTGGTTCTGTTTTTCAATTCTGTTGAGTAAAGCAGAAGTTTTGCTATATAAATCTAAATTTTTAAATTCTGTTTTCAAGAGTAAAATCATTTGTTTTCAAACGTGCTAAAATTCCGTTGTGCTGATTTTTATTCGCTTATTTTTATGATTCGCGAAATGATTGTCAAAAGTCAAATGTATTCCTAAATATCGATTAAAATCCAATTTTGTGTTCATTTCGTCGTTATGTTTTTCAAATATTTTTTCAAATTCGGATAATTGCTCAATGCTCAACATTTGTCAAAAGTCATATTTAGAATTCTATTTTTTATTCAGATTTAAAAACCAATTTTTGATAGAAGCGGAAATCGACTTTTAAAAACAGCTTTTCAATTCGTTTCAGGTAATGCTTGGTAAATTCAGATTCTCAACTGTCATTTATCCGACCCGAGTTTTTTCGGAGTACTTGTATGCAACGTCTCGCGCATAACGAAAGTGGCGAGCTAAAGTGCGCAAGTTTTTCGGTTAAACTTTAAGTTTCTAAAAATACAATAATCTCTTGTTTTAG
>NZ_FQTW01000040.1 GCF_900129035.1 Psychroflexus salarius
TTTTGTCTTGTCCTGAAATAGGTTGATCTTTTTTGGGTTAAAAATTTCATTCATAAATATCGTTTTTATTCACGTAACATTGATAACTTTTTTTAAATAATTCCCTTCGGGTTTTAAAAAAGTTATCAACATTCCTACGCCGCTTCCCTTTTATAAGATTTGTACTTTATCGAATTATACTCCCTGTGGATTTGCTCTGGTGTTGACAAGTTTAAACTCCAATGTAAACGCTGTGTATTGTAAATGTGAGCGGCTTCTCGCATCATCAGTTGAGCAATGGCTACACTTTTTATCCTTCGTTTAAGTCCAAATTCATACTTCAATGTTGCATTTATACGTTCTGCCACTGCATTCTCATAAGGGTCATACTGCTGGGTTGTGCTTAATACATACCCATGTTGGGTAGCATATTCAGTAAACTCTGGACAACAGTACTGAATTCCTCTATCTGAATGATGTATAATCTTTTTAGGGTGGAACTCTAATCGTTTTGTTGCCATTTTTAGTGCTTTTACAACTAAGCTTGCCCTCATGTTGTCATCCAATGCCCAACCCATTAATTTCTTTGAATAGGCATCGGTAACCAGGGCTAAGTAAGCATGACCAGCATCGGTCTTAATGTAAGTGATATCACTCACAAATACTTGTTCACTATGAGTAATCTCCATATCTTTTATTCTATTTGGTGACTTATAAAACCCATGATTGGAATCGGTAGTTACATGATATCGCTTGGTCTTTTTAACTAACATACCGTAGCTTCTAAGCAAGTCAAATAAAGCATCTCTTCCCATTTTAATATTGTTTTGCTTAAGACCTTCTCTTATATATTTGTGAAGCTTTCTACCACCTGATCTGCGATGTACTTTCCTGACTTTCTTTACTAAGTTCAAGACAACTTGATCTCGGTCTTCCTTTGCCTTATCGGCCTGTATGCGTTTATAATAAGCCTGTTTACTTATCCCGAAATATTGATAGAGCCACTTTACTTTGTATGGCTTTTGCGCTTTTGCTCTATCTCTTTTGCTAATACTTCGGGTAAATACTTTTTTGAGAGATGCTCACCTGTAATGTTCTCAAAATCAGCTATCACATCTTGTTGAAATTCTTTCACAAATTCCAATTCATCAATGCGTTCTTTGAGCTTTTTAATTTCATCAGTTTTACTCATACTATTGGATTTAGATTCGAAGTTACTCAATTTCTTTAACCAATAAGTTATAGAGCTTCTGGAAATATTATACTTCTTAGATGCATAGTTGATGGATATCTGACCATTGGTAATTTCGTCAATGACTTTAAGTTTGAAGTCAAAACTTACTTTTTGATACTGCTTTTTTCGACAGTCTGAATTCTTTGGTGTTTCCATAGGTACTAAAAGTGTTTAATTTTTAGTCAACCTATTTTAGGACGAGACATTTTTTCA
>NZ_FQTW01000041.1 GCF_900129035.1 Psychroflexus salarius
TACAAGCCGAATCAACTCGTATTTGCTCACTTGGGTTTTATAATTGAAATTCATTACTTTTAAATCCGTAATAACTGCGGTTATACAAAAACGTTATGTGGCATATGAAAAAAACACTATTCTATATTACAATCATCTTTTTACAATTATCTTGTGTTGAGAATAAAAGCATTGACGAAAAGGATAGAAAAATTGCTGAGCCAAATATTACAGAAACATCTGATTTTGATTTAGGAAATTACGTTTTAAACCCTAAAAGCACTGATACCTTATGCAATAAGGATATTGACAGAGCAAAAAAAGATATCCAAAGAGAAAAGTATGTTTATGTAGCACCATTCATTATTGCAATGAAAAGATACTCGAGCGAATTAAAAGAATTATACTCTCAAAAAGGAATAGAAGTAGATTTTGAACTACCTAATTGTGTTATAGAAGAAGGACAGACAGAAGGATGTTATCGAGCAATTATGAATTCTTTTCTAATTAAAAAATTAGGTGTAAACTTTGAACAAGAATTTATTAAAAAAGCAGATAGTCTAACCACAATACGAATTACTAACAGTGATATTCCAATTATTTCTTGGAATTGCGATGTTGAACCAGAACCAATATTAAAAAATCGTTCATATCTGGAAACAACTTTGGATGTTGAAAATTTGGATTTAAAGAGAACAGACAAAGCTAAAACTTGGCCAGCTATCGATTTAAATTTTATCATAGAGAAAGACGGAACTATATCAAAATTTTGGAGCCACAATTATATATCAAGATTAGAACACAATGAAAAGTTCAAAGATGACTTATACAAAATAGGCGTGAATTATATTAAGCAGAATTATCCTATTTGGAAAGCAGGTCGAATAAACAATATTCCTGTTAGAACTGAACATCATTTACGCTTAACATTCATCGGAAAATAATACGCCACATAACAACGTATATAGCTCATAGCTAATGATTTGCTTAATCGAAGTTAAGACGTATTTGGAAAGTCGCCAAATTTTTAAATTTGACGATTTCCAATAAAAAAGATAAATAGTAAAATTTAAAAATCTGGCTTGTGCTCAACCGAAAAATAATCGCTAATTTGCACGCTACAAGCTATATACAAAACCGTTACAAGTAAGTTGATTTCAATGATTTTTTAGAGATAAAATTCATGTTTTGATAATCCTAAGAATCGGATTTGACTCTGACAAAATTGAAAAGTGGATTTAACTTTAAAAATTGGATTTTATCACTCACACGCTGAAAATGAATTGCGTTGAAAACAAA
>NZ_FQTW01000027.1 GCF_900129035.1 Psychroflexus salarius
ACTTTTCAATTTTTTCAGAATCAATTCCAATTCTTAGGATTATCAAAACATGAATTTATCTCTAAAAAATCATTGAAATCAACTTATTGGTAACGTCTCGCTGCTATGCACAGTAGCGTGTAAAAAAGCGATTCATTTTCGTTTTCAAATACAAACTTAGCAAAAAACCTGAACCGTTCGTTTCAACTATGAACCCAAGCTATTGTGTATAGCAGCTGTTATGCATCGTTCTTAATTCAACTGATTAATTCAAAAATCAATTCTTTCAATATTTTAACATTGCTATTTACCGTTCCTTGCATATATCTTTTATAAACATTTTTATCGTCAGGTGGGTTTAAGTTCAAAGATATCCCTTTCTCAAGAGCCAACATTCTTAAGAATTCTCTTTGAGCTCTTCCATTACCATCTCTGAATGGATGTAAATAATTAACGTTGTCTAATATTTCAGCTAGTTTTTCGGCAATTTCATTTCTATCATCTCTTTTAGTTTTCTTGAAACTTTCTATCAAAGTATCTATAAAATTAAAAGCATTTTCGAAATGAGATGTTGGGAAAAATTGTTTTCCATCTTTACTTATTTCAACAAGTCTTTTCTTACCTGCCCAATCGTAAATATCTTGAAATAAATGTTGATGAATCGAAAATAAGCTTTCAATTCCATTTATTTTGATTGGATTGTTATGTAATTCATTAATTCGTTTTGTTACTGTAACACTCTCAAAAAAAAGTAAATCTTCTGAGTCAGTAATATCAGCTAAGTTTTTTAACACTCCTGATTTTGGGTCGATATAAGTATAATCAGGATCAACATATCTGTAAGAATTAGACATAGGTCTTTTTCTTCGTATAAATTATTAAATCGTCTAGAGATATTTTACCCATTATATAATCTCTTATGAATTCAATACTTCTTTGCGTTGGTCTAAAACCTTCAAACATATTGCTTCCAATAGCACTTGCAGTGTTTTCCAATGTCTTTAAATCTGAAAACTTGACACCCATTATCGTAAGTCTTTTTCGGTCAATTTCTATTGAGTTATACATATTTTTTGCTTTTTGAAACCTTACAAATATAAGGATATTTTATCAGTTCTAATTTGTTTGTAGTTTCAATTTGAATGATGCATAACGGTCTGTGTATCTTTCAGTGGCGAGCAAAGAAGCGATGCCCTTCGTTTTTCAGTCGTAAAATTAGCAAATAAATCCCAGACTTTTGGTTTCAACTCCCAAACCTCGCCATTGAAGATACATATTGTTGCCAACAGGTTTTATTTATTCAGTTTTATTTTCTTTTTATTTTCATAACGAAACTCATACAACTCTTTTAATTCAGTCGCAATTTTTTCTTTCCATTCCTCAATTTTTTCATCATTTCGTCCACCTTCAGTTTCTTTTATCAATTCCAAGCGACTTTTAGAAAATTCGGTCATAATATCGTTGTTGATTTGGTTTATAATGTCAAATCCTTTTGCTATTTGCCCTTTATTTTCTAAAGCTCTTTTTCTAAATTTTCTTGCGTGAATTTCCGCAAGGTCAAACTGCATTTGTTGAAAGTCAATTTGTTTTTGAATGTCAGCAACTTTTGTGGTGTCTATCCACGAAGCATTGCCAAGAAATATATTTTCTATTTTTTGATTCAGATTGCGTTTCATAAAGTCAAATCCGCCGATTGCCTGTGAAATCATAAATTGACTGAAAACGACATCATTATTTTCATCGCTGATTTTGATTTTAAAATCTTCGATAGTCAGTTTTTGGTCAGAATTCCATCTTTTTTGTCCTTCTTGTAAATTTTGTCCAAAGGTTAATTGTAGTGAGCTAATTACTAAAATCAGTCCGATGATTATTCTATTCATACATTTTTTTTTCAACTTGTTGGCAACGTTTCTCGCATATGGCTTGTGGCGATGATTTGCAAACAAGCTTTTCAGTTGAGGATTAATTTTTCTAAAAATACAATAAATTTTGTACTCACCTAAACCCCAGCCATAAGCTATATGCGATGTTAGGCACTGGCTTTTCTCCGCTTCCATATTTTTTTAATATTTGGGCTAATTATTAGTAAAATCAAATAATCCATAATTAAACTAACTATCAGATAAACATATTCATAGTTTAAGTCAATTTTATCTCCAAGATTTCCATCAATAGATTCGCTTATAAGCCAAGTCGGAATAATAGCTTTTGCGTAATAAGCATAAAAATAATTCCACGCAAAGCTCTGTAATCCGGCAACTTTTGAATTCGGTTCAGGTAAAGTAAAATAGAGAATCAAGAAAAAAGTTAATTCCACAAAAAACAGGAAAGTCAGAGATTTTTTCGTTTGATTGAGTCCGAATAAATTCAGATTGGGATGTTTAAATCCGAATATTATCCAAGGAATTATTAGAAGTAGAGAAACCATTATTTAGAAAAATTCAGAATAATCGATTTCTCCATATTTCATCATTTGTTTTACAGCTCTTTCATATTCAGAATGGTCTTCCGTGAAATTACTTGGTATTTCTCCGTTTTGCCATAATTCATAAAGTTCATTTTCGGCTTGTTGTCTTGTCATATTTTTCGTTTTCAGCTTGTGCCTAACGGTCTTGTGTATGGCTCGTTGCGTGCAAATTAGCGATTATTTTTCGGTTGAGCCACAAGCCAATTTTTTAAATTTTACTATTTATCTTTTTA
>NZ_FQTW01000044.1 GCF_900129035.1 Psychroflexus salarius
GATTTAACCCAAAATACAGATTTAGCATTCGGTGAAGATCAAGATGAAACGACACATGCAGTACGTTATTTAGACGCTTCTAATAATGAGATAAGCAACCCTGAAGCTTATGAAGTGTCGAGTTCAGCGACGATAACAGTAGAAGTAACCAACCAAAACGACCAAATTTGTACAGCGACTGAAACATTTAATTTAAGCATTACACCACAGCCAGAAGTTTCACCCGCAAGTGTTTTAGAAGTTTGTATAGATTATGAAGATGGCGGAGATAATGCGGTAGATTTAACAGTAAAAGATACAGAAATCAACAGCCTAGCGACAGGCGGTGTGGTTAGATATTATGTTTCGCAAACCGCTTATGAAAACGATAACCCAATTGCTACACCAGAAAGCTTCAACTTAGCAGAAAGCCAAACTGAGATGTATGCAGCTGTAATTAATTCAGCTTCCGGTTGTCGTTCAGAAGTCACTTCATTTAATATAGAAAATGTACTTCCATTAGTTGATATTTCAGGCTATGAAGGGCAAAGCGTTTGTATTGATGAGAATGGTGATTTAGTAAATACAGCCACCTCACCACCAATTATAGAAACAGGGTTAGCAGCTACCGACTATGATTTTGTGTGGATGTTAGATGGAGTAGAAATTCCAGGTGAAACATCACCAAGTATTACGGCAACAGAAGCAGGTGTTTATACCGTAGCGGTAACCAATGCATTAGCTCAACAAATTACAAGCTGTGTTAATAGCTCATCAGCAGAAATTATAGAAAGTGGTCAAATAGATTTTGAATTAGCAATTTTAACGGATAGCTTTCAAAATAATGAACACGGAATAGGCGTTACAATCACAGAAGTGGGATTAGGAGATTACGAATTTAGATTAGATTATGGAGAGTGGTTCGATTTAGAAGACGGTCAAACAGAGTTGATATTTAGCGACGTTCCAGGCGGCATGCATACCATTACAGCACGTGATAAAAACGGTTGTGGAGAAGTCTCTAAAGAAATTACATTAATTGATTATCCAGAGTTTTTCACACCAAATGCGGATGGATATAATGATAATTGGCAGTTAAATAACACAACAATGTCTAATTTAGATGTTAGTGAGGTTAATATATTTGATCGTTATGGGAAACACTTGTATAAATTAACACCAGATCAATCAGGTTGGGATGGGACTTATCAAGGTGAGGTTTTACCATCAGACGATTACTGGTT
>NZ_FQTW01000042.1 GCF_900129035.1 Psychroflexus salarius
AGTTTTTTCGGTTTTGTGAAGTCACTGAATTAATTGCTAATATCAGAATTATAAATGTTATTATTTTTTTCATTTTACATTATTGCCAACGGTCTCGGCTATGAGTAGTTGCGTGGTTTAGCACTTAACTTTGCAAGTACACACCAAACTGAAAATCCGCGAGGATTTTCAGAAGTAGACGAGAACAAGCAATTACTTATAGCCATTGTTGTGCGTTCGTTTTTTATTCAAATTGTTGTTTATTAATTATTCCTTCGTACCTCAAATTTTCAAAGGTTTGCTTTAGTTTTAATCCATTTTCTTTAGCAACTTGTATTTGTATATCACTTCTGATTTTGCTAACCACATCTTTTAAATTCTTCTCTACCTCCTCTTTATCAGAACCTTTTATGGTCGACAAGTGCTTTTGTATTTCTTTGGTTAGATTATTTTTAACTCTTTCATTAGTCTTTTCATTAATTAGCTTAAGAGATTTTTGAACATCTTCTCTTGTTTTATCAGTCGCTTTAAGCAGATAAATACATTCATCGAAATCTGGATTTAGAGTATAATCTTTATCGATACTTATGGTTTGACTAACGTGAAGTTTTACTGAAAACAATTCCGAACCTAAACTTGAATCGAAATTTGTTCCAGTTCCATCTTTTTCCAATTGGAATATTGTATCTCGATAATAAACATTTAAGATGTATAATCCACCTAAAGCACGTATTAAATGTTTTAAGTTTCCTTTCTTTAAATTTTTGCCTCTATTGTGTTTTACAGCTTGATATGCTTTTAGCCAATCAGAAGAACTAGAACCTCTTTTATTTGCTTTTTTTAATGGATTAAGCACTTTATTATCATCAATTTCAAAATATAAATTGGGTGATGAAACGAAAATTACTTTCTTACTCAATTTCCATTTATCTTCTAAAAGCTGGATACAATCAGTATCAAAAAATAAATCTTTGTCATCGTCTTTTTCTCCACCATTTGCAAAATAAAGTTCCTTTGAAATAGATTCAACTTCTACAACTGTTCGTATTAGTAATTCGGTTATTTTAATTGAATAAATTTTAAGTTGCTCGTCATTTATATGAATTAAATTCGATAAGCTAACAAGCTCTCGTTCAAGATTTCTGTAAACTGAAGAATATAAATTATTGTTCATTTTTGAATGAGTGGTTAAATGACGCACAACGGTTTGCATATGAAAAGTTGCGGGTTGAAATGCGCGGACTTGTTCGCCGCAACTTTTGCTTTCTTAAAAGTAAAAAATTTCGAGCAATG
>NZ_FQTW01000043.1 GCF_900129035.1 Psychroflexus salarius
GGAATAGAAAGTTTGGTATTAGATGTGACTGAATTCGATTGTTCTAATGTTGGAGCTAATACAGTAACTTTAACCGTTACTGATGTTAATGGTAATGAATTTTCATCATCAGCAGTAGTTACAGTTGAAGATAATATAGCGCCAGCAGTAATTACTCAGGATATTTTAATAGATCTCGACGATAACGGCGAAGCGAGTATTACAGCCGATCAAATAGATGCTGGTAGCAGTGATAATTGTGGTATAGAGAGTTTAGTATTAGACATCACAGACTTTACCAGTGCAGATGTTGGTGAGAATACGGTAACCCTAACGGTAACTGACGTAAATGGTAACGTTTCAACCGAAACAGCTATAGTAACGGTAGGTGATAACATACCACCAGTAGTCATTACACAAGATATAACGGTTGAATTAGATGAAAATGGAGAAGCAAGTATTACACCTGAGCAAATTGATGCTGGTAGTACTGATAATATTGCTATTGCAGCGCTTACGCTTGATACTTCTAGTTTCAATTGTTCAAATCTTGGAAATAACACGGTAAGTTTAACCGTGACAGATGTAAATGATAATCAAGCATCGGCAGAAGCTACTGTTACAGTCATCGATGTTATAGCACCAATTCTTGATATTCAAGATACTGTAACTGTGTTTTTAGATGAAAATGGCGAAGCAACTTTAGAGGCAGCGACAGTTGATAATGGAAGTTTTGATAACTGTTCAATTGAAAGTATAGCTATATCTGAACCTATTTTCTTCTGTAGTGATGAAGGCGAAAACATTGTCACTTTCCAAGCGACTGACACTTCAGGAAACGTTTCTACACTTCAATTTGTAGTGAATGTTGTGAGCGAGTTTGGTGATAATGACGGCGATGGCATTAAAGACAATTGTGACCCAGATGATGATAACGATGGTATTCCAGACACGGAAGATAACTGTCCATTAACATTCAATAAAGAACAATTTGACTTAGATGGTGATGGTATTGGCGATCGTTGCGATGATGATATTGATGGTGACGGTATCCTAAATGCAGAAGATAATTGTCCAGAAGCTTATAATCCAGGCCAAGAAGACCGTGATGGCGATGGTATAGGAGATGTTTGTGACTTGATGGAAATTAATGTGTCTGAAGCCTTTACACCAAATGGTGATGGCATTAATGATACTTGGATGATTTACAATTTAGAGAGTTATCCTAATACGTCCGTGAGAGTCTTTAATAAATGGGGTGATGAAGTCTTTAAGCAAACCAATTA
>NZ_FQTW01000019.1 GCF_900129035.1 Psychroflexus salarius
CTAAAACAAGAGATTATTGTATTTTTAGAAACTTAAAGTTTAACCGAAAAACTTGCGCACTTTAGCTCGCCACTTTCGTTATGCGCGAGACGTTGTACAACATTTGAAAAATACATTCGACATACAATTTGCTGAAAGGAAAAAAATTAATAAAACCGGAAGTCAAATAGCAAACTTCGGATTTTTTTTCGCACTTGTATTCTGCCTTTTTTTGTTGCCCGCAAAGTATTTACCATCTGAAATCGCAATAATCTATCTGATTGAATTTGTGAATCGTAATGTTTACATACTTATTTCAATTTCAATCGCTATTTTCTTATTTGGAGAATGGCTCAAAGGAATGCGGAATTATGAAAAAGCGGAATTGGAATTAAAAGATAACGGAATATTACTCTTTTCAAAAACACGTAGAATTGAATTGAAATATGATGAAATAAAACAATTTCACGGAGTAATGAATCTAATACACGGACTATCAAATATGCATAGACTGAATTTTGTAATTAAGACAATCGATAATGGAAAATATGAAATACGTTCTCATAAAGACGTTTTCAATGGCTTAACTGACTATTTTCCTGATAAAACATAAAAAACGTTGTACAACAATGTATAACCGCAATTACGGCTGATTCGACTAAAAGCCGAATCAACTCGTATTTGCTCACTTGGGTTTTGTAATTGAAAATCACTAATTTTAAATCCGTAATAACTGCGGTTATACAAAAACGTTAGGGCACATATGAAAAAACAAACTTCAATATTAATTCTAATTACAATTCTACTGACAAGCTGTGGAAAGAAAATTGAGATGCCTGAATCTGAAAAATTATGGAATCCTTATAAAGTTGGAGAAGTTTTAATTTTTAAGTCGAGTGAAAATGAATTGGATACAATTAAAGTGAAAGAAATTAATGACAATATTTTTCCAGACGGACCTACACCATTAAAATATTACAATGAGAGCCTATGGATTTTTGTAGAACATACTGACCCAAATTATGATAGGCATCTAAAAAATAATTTTCTCGAAATCACAACCGGAACACCTGAAACACCGACTACAATAAACTTCAGACTTTTAGCAAAAAATTCTGTTTTTTATGATAGTTATAGAACAGTTGAAGAGTTGGACTCAATGAAATTGACATTTCTTGAAACACCAATCGGGAAATTTTCAGATGTTTTAGAAATAAATGACAAAGAAAGACGATATTCGGAAAGGGATAATTTCGTTGAAAAAATTTATTGGAGTAAATCAAATGGATATTTAAAATTTGAAAAAAAAGACGGTAAAACGTGGGAGCTGATAAAAAAATACGTGCCCTAACACCGTATATAGCTCATAGCTGGTCAGTTGCTTAATCGAAGTTAGGGCGTATTTGGAAAGTCGCCAAATGTTTAAATTTGACGATTTCCAACAAAAAAGATAAATAGTAAAATTTAAAAATCTGGCTTGTGCTAAACCGAAAAATAATCGCTAATTTGAACGCTACGAGCCATATACAAGACCGTTACCAATAAGTTGATTTCAATGATTTTTTAGAGATAAAATTCATGTTTTGATAATCCTAAGAATTGGAATTGACTCTGACAAAATTGAAAAGTGGAATAAGCTTTAAAAATTGGATTTCACCACTCAAACTCTGAAAACTGAATTGGTTTGAAAACAAATGGAATTGATTTTTTTGTCGAGCATTGAACAGCTATCTGAATTTGAAAAAAATGTGTGAAAATCATAACATCGAAATGAACACAAAATTGGATTTTATTCATTATTTAGGAATAATTTGACTTCTGACAATTATAGCGTGAATAATAAAATAGACAAACGACAATAAACACAGCGGAATTTTTAGCTCGTTTGAAAACAAATGAATTTACTCTTGAAAACAGATTTTATAAATCCAGATTTATATAGTAAAACTTCTGCTCTACTCAACTGAATTCAATAGCAGTTCGGAAAAAATTGGAAACGTGAAAAGCGCTTCGTTCCAAGCAGTACGTGTCGTGTCAATGTGTAACAACGGCTATAATGCATTGCGGTTTGGAATTTTCTGTTGAAAATTCCAGTTAAAAGTGTATTTTCGTTTACCAGCGGAATAATTCTGCGAATGATTCCGCAACGACATCATAGCCAAGACCGTTATGCCATATCATTAACAACACTTTAACTTTATATTAATTTTACCTTAGTAAAAACACATTTAATTTTGACTTAATAACGTAGAAAATATGTTATAAATGGTATTTAGGATTGCCTGTCCAAAATCGGTTATGTGAAAACGACTACCGAAATAAAATAAGAAGTCGTCGAGCTTTAATAACAACAATTTTACTTTATAGCGAAGTGAGTTAAGAAACATTTTTTGAACCAGTCGTACATAATTTTACTTAAAACGACATAAATATTATTGTAATGAACAAATTTAGAAAATATGTGCCATTTATGATATTAATTATGGCCTTTACGTTTAACGCTTGTAGCGAGGAAGAAGATTTAAGTATAAAAGATAATTCACCAAAAACTCTTACACTTTCAACTGGTAAATTACATAATCAAGGATTAGAATATATATATAAAGAAAGCTTGCTCAACCAGTTTTATGCAAATGAAACAGAATTAAATAATCAAGTAATTGCAGACGGTACTGATTTTGTTTCGAGTATTTATCCTAATGAACAAGACACAAATTTATTTACAAGTCATTATTACGGCAATAATGATAACATTCTTTCAACTGAACTTCAGATGGAAATAGATATTTTAATTGCATATTTAGATGAAACAATTACCGAAGAAAATGAAAATGCTGGTGCTCAAATTTTTGCTTATTCTCAAAATATTTTAGATAATCCACCAATTAATCTATCCGAAGTTGATAAAGAGGCATGGAAAAACGCTGTTGATGTCATGGGGTATTCTGCTTTATATTGGCACGAGAACATGTCTAAGTGGGAAACCGAAGTTAATAGACAGAAAGGATGGCTTGGTCGTCTTTGGAAAAAAATAAAACCTGTTGTTGTTGCGGATTTAGTTGGTGCTGCTACAGGATTTGTTAAGGGTTGGATAAAAGGTGGTACATGGGTAACTGCTGGGGCTGGTGCACTGGAAGGCGGCTTGGGCAGTTCAGCAGGTGCTGGTATTAAAGAATTATTTTAGATATGAGAAATCTAATTTTATTATTATGCTTTTTACCAATTTTAGCAATTGGTCAAGACCACATTTATTCTTTTCACTCTTTTAGCGATGGTGCTACGATCAGCACTGTTTCTGACACATTATCGTTTAAAATTTTAAATGACACCTACAAAAATAGAGATGCGACATTTAAAATGAATGATGAAGAGATAATTTTCAAAGATGAAGACTTTGCTGTAAAAAGAAAAAAACTTTTTCTAACAAACAAACAATTTAAATTTAAAAAAAAGTTGTTTTCAAATAGAACTAAAGTTATTGATTTAGAAACTGGTGCATCTTTAATTGATTTTGAAGTTGATTTCAAAAATGACAAGCTATATGCTTTTATTAATGAACATTTAAAGTCTCAATACAGTTCTAAAGAGTGGAACATTATTGAACATTTTGGTTTGTTTAATCAATTAAAGTATATTTATTTTAACAGCAATAATGAAGATTTAAAAGATAGTGTAATTATAGGATTAATAGCTGGACTGCTATAACTATTTTTTCGATTTTAAACTGCTTTCGTAGAGCGATTGATTAATAACTGAAACTCAATCGCTCTATTTTTATGTAAACAAAATACGGAGTCAAATATATACCGATAATTGACATGGCGTAACAAAGAACTGAGCTAAAAACCAAATAGTATATTGATTTTTTTAAGGCATAAGGATCTTTGCATTGTTGAAATAAGATAAATCTCCTTCGGTCGATTTATTTCCAGTTCAACAAGCTTTAATTACAAGCTTATTTTTGAATTATTTTAAGCTTTCAATACTTAACGGTGTTACAAATAAGTTGATTTCAAAGATTTTTTTAGAAATAAAATTCATATTTAGATAATTCTAAGAAACGGAATTGACTCTGATAGTATTGAAAAAGTAGATTAATCTTTTAAAATTGGATGTTATCACTCAGACACTGAAAACTGAATTGGTTTGAAAACAAATGGAATTGATTTTTGGTTAAGCTTTTAGCAGCTATCTGAATTTGAAAATCAAAACGCTGA
Source organism: Psychroflexus salarius (assembly GCF_900129035.1). Classification (GTDB taxonomy): domain Bacteria; phylum Bacteroidota; class Bacteroidia; order Flavobacteriales; family Flavobacteriaceae; genus Psychroflexus; species Psychroflexus salarius. The sequence continues at coordinate 4,197 of NZ_FQTW01000019.1, forward strand.
ATAACAAAACGCAGAAAATCAACACAGCGGAATTTTAGCAAGCTTGAAAACAGATGAATTTACTCTTGAAAACAGATTTTTAGATCGAGATTAATATAGAATAACTTCTGCTCTACTCGGCGGAATTGAATAACAGAACGAAAAAAATGAACTCAAACTCAATATAAAACCTATTGGTAACAACGGCTATAATGCATTGCGGTTTGGAATTTTCTATGGAAAATTCCAGTTTAAAGTGTATTTTCGTTTCCAAGCGGAATAATCCTAACGGATGATTCCGCAACGACATCATAGCCAAGAACGTTACCAATAAGTTGATTTCAAAGATTTTTTAGAGATAAAAATCATATTTAGATAATTCTAAGAATTGGAATTGACTCTGATAATATTGAAAAAATTGATTAATTTTTAAAAATTGGATGTTATCACTCAAACTCTGAAAACTGAATTGTTTTGAAAACAAATGGAATTGATTTTTTTGGTTGAGCTTTTAGCAGCTATCTGAATTTGAAAATCAAAACGCGGAATAACAAAACGCGGAAAATCAACACAGCGGAATTTTAGCACATTTGAAAACAAAAGAATTTACTCTTGAAAACAAATTTTTTGATTCTAGATTTATGTAGCAAAACTTCTGCTCTACTCGACGGAATTGAATAGCAGAACGAAAAAATGAACTCAAACTCAATATAAAACCTATTGGTAACAACGGCTATAATGCATTGCGGTTTGGAATTTTCTATGGAAAATTCCAGTTAAAAGCGTATTTTCGTTTTCAAGCGGAATAATCCTAGCGGATGATTCCGCAACGACATCATAGCCAAGACCGTTACCTGCCATATAAAAAACCAAGCAGACTGACGATAAAAAAACGTTGTGAAAAATGAATTGAAATATGGACAACCAAAATAAATATAAATACGATGAAACAAGCCTACAAGATTTAGTGAATGATTTCAAAGGCGGAAGAAAAGAAAGAAGCGAAAAATCTGAAAAATTTAGAAAACTTTCTTTTAAAATAATGCAAGAATTTCATAACCAACCATTTTGTGAAATTGAATTGTTTGCAAATTATTTGAAAGAAGTGTCTAAAAAAATGTCTGTTGTTTTTTCTTCAGGAATAGAGCGTGCTTAAATTACATGTTCTTCTTTGAATTGTTTTATTGGAAAGTCATCACCCTTGAAAATTAAAACATGACCTGGATTTAAATATTGAATACTCTTATCTACATTTGTTTCTTTTAAAACATCAAAATGAATAGCATCTAAATACTTTCTAAATGGCGGGTTTACTATTGAATAATAAACACATGTTACACCTTTAATTTCAAATTTGTCATCTGCGGGTAATTCAATATAAAAATCAGCTATATATTTTTGACCTTTTAAAGTTACAAAATTTTGGTTTTTATTTTTATACTTTTCCATAATGAACTAATTTTAAAAACAATAATACGAAATAAAACACAACACTCTGAATAAAATACGGCAGGTAACAGCGTATATAAAACATTGTGAAAACAGTACAGACCTAAAAGACACTGCATATTTGCAAACTTAAAACAAAACCGAAAAAAATTAATATTAACCCACAACGTTTCATATACACAAAACGTTACACACAAACACTCCGAAAAAACTCGGGTTGGATATATGAAAGTTAAGAATCTGAATTTGTCAAGCATTATCTGAAACGAATTGAAAAGCTGTTTTTAAAAGTCGAAATCTCCGCTTCTATCGAAAATTGGTTTTTAAATATGAATAAACGAAACAGAGTCCTAAAATATGACTTTTGA
>NZ_FQTW01000046.1 GCF_900129035.1 Psychroflexus salarius
ACTTTTCAATTTTTTCAGAATCAATTCCAATTCTTAGGATTATCAAAACATGAATTTATCTCTAAAAAATCATTGAAATCAACTTATTGGTAACGGTTTGGCTATAAGGCAGTAGCGCCCAAACAAGCCATCTCATTTTTATTTATTCAGCTAATTTAGCAAAAAAATCCCGAACTTTTGTTTTCAGCCTAAACCCGCGCTATTGCTTATAGCTGTTGTTGCCAGTAGTTTTTTGTTTTAAATTTGTTAATAATATTCAATTTAAAATAATTGTTTCTTCTTGAGAGGATTCATTAACAATGAAAGTCTCTGTGATAGAGCTTTCAGAATTACTAATATTAATATTTACACTAGTCCCAGTTACAGCGCGAAAGATTAAAACTGTCCCATCTCTAGAACTGTTGATATTTCTTGTAATGTTATCAGTTTCATAGCAAATTGAGTGAATCTCTACATCGTCCTCAAAATATTTATTACATAAACCAATCACATAATCACAACTTACAGTGAAATCTAAATCATTGTTATTTACAACATCTATTCGAAATACTGAGAATGGTATCGAAATTAAGGGCGGTACATTAATTGTTTGATTAGAAGGATCATAAGTATAACTTAGTGTGTATTCTGAATCAACGTAGAAATCATCAAAATCATTCACTAGACTAAAAGTTATATGTCTATTGTAAATATCACCATTAACTTCGTAAAATCCATTGCTGTCTGTAACGATTTCTGCTATATCAAGCTGACTACTTGATATGATAATAGTTCTATCAGCTATTGGGATACCTTCTCCATCTACAACTGTTCCGGTATAAATATTATTTTCACCGAATGAAGTAAAAGTAATTTCATCATCACCACCACCTATGTGACAAGATGACTGACTCAGTATCATAACTAGGATTACAGATATTCCTATTAGCTTAAATATATACCGCAAATTCTCTTTATTTTTCTTATTCACTAAAATCATATTTAATCTTCAAAATTACTGGCAACGGATTTGTATAACAATAGTGGCGACTAAAAAAACACTTGCCTATCGGTTAAACTTTTTATTTTTTAAAATACTCAAAATTATCATTTCAGCT